>OZ245333.1:0-2951284 GCA_965226195.1 Oligoflexales bacterium | reverse complement strand
CATCATACATGCTGGAGTAGATTTCCCAGTCAGCATGCTTCCTGTACCTTGTTTTCTCGCCTACAAGAACAATCGTGATGGTCGAGTCCTTGAGATAGTCGTCTCTTATCCGTTCACGTATTGCTTGGTCGCTCAGTGTCTCTGAAATATCCCCTGTGTCAACGGAGGCATCTATGAACACTCCCCTGCCAATCTCGACCAAGCGGTTCTTATACCACTGGTCTTGGTCATGGTGGTGACTTATGAAGACCTTGTGCTTGCTATGATTTATCAACTATTATCCTCCAATTCGGTTAAGTCCTCGACAGCTGCTATGTCAGCCAATGCTGCTGTGTATATGCGAAGCTGTTCTTGAAGCAAGGACAGCTCCTTACGAAATTCTTGACATTTTGCCTCGTCATCGAATGCTCCTTCGAGAGAGGATTTATGCCACTTGGCGGTGAATGGCCTGATCGTTTGGTTCAAAACTGGCACAGCCACCTTACTAAACGCTATGCAGCCTTTGTTCTCCTTGAGGATTGTTCGGGTCGTGGCAAAGAGAGAAAAAACGCTATCCAGTGCTGTTTTTTCATCTCCATGATCACGAGGCAAAGGCTGTGTTGTGATTCTGGTTAAAAGCTCCACATATAGCGACCAAGCAGCGGATTTATCGGTGTTTTTAGGTTTAAATTCAGCTTGAAGCGGCCCCGCCTTGATTTTGAGGGAAGTCAACCGGCTTTGTTGCATAACTCAGTCATCTGAAGGTCTTCTTTATTTAGGTAGCTGTCCTCCTAGCAGATACTGGAAGCAGCACATGGCTGGGTAGAACAAGCCAACACCCACAAGATAACAAATACATATTGAAGTGATTTCAAGTAGATATAGAACAGCGAGCACATCCGTAATAAAATAAAAAAACACCCCAACGGAGGCTCGCGGTGAAGAAAAGCTTAGCACAAAAAAAGAAAAAAATATACAAAACACTCAACTGGCCTAAATACAACAACCACCTTGTCAGCCGAGGCGATATCCGGCTGTTTGTATCAAAGGAAAGGCTAACCTCTTGGTTTGCTCCCCGTGAAGGAAAAAACGGTCGTCCCAAGGCATATAGCAACGATGCCATCCTGCTAGCACTGACTATACTCACACTGTATAAACTCAACTACCGTTCTGCAGAGGGATTTATCAGGGGACTGTTTGCGCTGATGAAAATTGCTCTGCCTGTGCCAGATTACACTACCCTGTGCAGGAGAATGAAGTTTCTCTCAGTGGAATACAGAAGGAGCATAGAGAAGATGAGAGGGCAGCCTGTCGATCTGGTGTTTGATTAGACTGGTCTCAAAGTATACGGGCAAGGGGAGTGGAAAACCAAACCTACTGAGGCGTATGGAGGGTAAGGTGGGCAAAGTTTATGGGGATAAGGCATATCTGGCGACGGAGTGCTTTAATCTGATTGATGGTAAGGGAGGCACAGCTGTGATTGACCTGAAGCCAAACATGAAGCTGGCGAGTGCGGAAATAGTGAGAGAGAATCCTGGGCTGGAGCAGAGGAACAGGATTTTGTTGGATATAAGGAGGTGTGGCAAATCTGGCTGGAAGGAGCGTAGCGGCTACCATCGTAGGAGTTTGATTGAGTGCCAGATGAATAGGTTTAAAGGGAGATTCGGTGAAGCACTTTTTAGCAGGAAGCACAGTCATCAGGTGACCGAAGTCAAAATTAAGGCGATGATCCTCAACAAACTTTCCTCTCTGGGAATGCCAATGACCACAGCAGTGAGCTAGAAAAAAATAAAAAGAGCACTCAAAGGGGACAGGCTAACCAAAAATGGAGTTATGCAACAAAGCCGGTGTGTGTTGCTAACAGACTCCGATTCAAAAGCACCGAAACAAGCAGGGGGAGGAGCGCGAGGAGGGGGAACGCCTCCTCGCATACAAACAACGCCCTCTCGCATACAAACGCCTTTTCTACTTGGTTTAAACTTACGGCTGGAATACATAGACGCGTTGTTAGAAACACGCCCACCTTTATCTTGTTTAGAAGTTATCGCGGAGAATTTTTTCACGCCCGGTGCGCATCACCAAAAATTAGAAAAACTTCGAGCTGATTACGAGCTGACGCTGCACTGTCTTGGTATGAATATCGGTGGGGTTGATCCTATCGACACGGATTATTTGAAAAAAATCGCTGAGCTGCGCAAAAAATTTGCACCACGACACATCTCTGATCATTTCAGTATTGAGCGGCATAACGGTATATGTTTTCACGATCTGTTACCTTTTCCGTTCAACGCTGAGAGCTTGCGAAATGTGCAGGCAAGGGTTGCTTATATGCAGGATTTTTTGCAAGAAAGTTTAGTGCTGGAAAATCTTTCTTATTATGTTGAATTTAACAGCAGCGATATGACAGAGGTTGAGTTTATCAATGCGGTTATGCAAAAGACAGGAGCACGTTTGCTACTTGACCTCAATAACTTATGGGTTAACGAGCAGAATCTCGGCCACCCCACACAGGATTTTCTCGCTGCGCTCGACTGGGCACAGGTGGCACAGGTGCATCTTGCCGGTGCAGAGCTAGACAACACCTTGCACATCGACACGCACGGGGCTGATGTGCCTCCGCAGGTTTTGCAATTGTTGCACGGTTGCAAGGCAAAGCTTGCTCCCGCGACGTTGCTTATTTATGAGCGCGACAACAATCTTCCCCCATGGCAAACGCTGCTCAATGACATCAAGCGCATGCAGCGAGAGATCAATGCTTAAGGTGAGAACGGCAACTCCAGCTGCTTAGGTTCGCGCAGCTGCCGCAGTAGTTTTATACTGTTCGTAATGGTCGCGTTGTTCTTATACTCGTCTTTCAATGCGTAGATCTTCTTTTGTAACTTATCAAGATCAAACTCTCGCCCCTCCTGCAGATGACTCACATAACTGTAGCCCCAAGCCAAGCCAAGTTTGCGGGCTACAGCTGCAACTTGTTCCCCCTTCTTCTGAATTGCGGAGATAATTCTGTAGAGCAGCACAACTTTTGCAATGTGGTCTGCTGCTTCTCCCCTCAAGGCAGCACGTGCTAAATTGTTAAGGAATTTCCCTGCTGAAATTGGATCACCTGTTCGCATAGCTAACTGCAATGCCAGCCAGCCTCCCGCAGACTCGATGCCATCCTGCAGCAACTGTATTGCTCTATTAGCAGCAGCTTCACTTATACTCGGTTTCTCTTGCTTTATTATGTTAAGGAATGTTAGTCGGAATTGTTGCACCGGATCATACACTGTTCCTAGTAGTTCTATGCTGTCGTTGAGGTTCTTGTGCAGTTCTGCATCTTTATATGTCTGTTTAATTTCCTCAACCTTTCCTTGCAACGCCTCTAAATCAAACACTTGTCCCTCCTTCAGATGACTCACATAACTGTAAGCCCTACCCAAGCCAAGTTTGCTGCCTACAACTCTGAACTTTCCTCTCTCCACTGCCTGAATTGTGGAGATAATTCTGTAGAGCAGCACAACTTCAGCCATGCGCTCTGCTGTTGCTTCAATCTGTTTTGCTGCCGCTCCATCTATAGCAGCAAGTGCTAAATTGTTAAGGAATTTCGCTGTTGCTCTTGCATCACCTGTTCGCATAGCTGACTGCAATGCCAGCCATCCTTCTACCCCACCGATGCTCTTGAGCAACAACTGTATTACAGCCTCAGTATCAGCTTCACTTATACTCGGTTTCTCTTGCTTTATTATGTTAAGGAATGTTAGTTGGAATTGTTGCACCGGATCATATACTTCCTCCAATAGCTTTATGCTGTCGTCAAGGTTTTTGTGCAGTTCTGTGTTCTCTTCGCGCTTTGCTTTAATTGCCTCAACCTTTCCTTGCAACGCCTCTAAATCAAACTCTCGCCCCTCCTGCAGATGACTCACATAACTGTAGCCCCAAGCCAAGCCAAGTTTGCGGGCTACAGCTTTAATTTCTTCCCCCTTCTTCTGAATTGCGGAGATAATTCTGTAGAGCAGCACAACTTTTGCAATTCGATCTTCTGTCTCTTCAATTTGTTTTGTTGCCACTCCATCTATAGCAGCAAGTGCTAAATTGTTAAGGAAATGCCCTGCTGCACTTGCATCACCTGTTCGCATAGCTAACTGCAATGCCTGCCATCCTCCAGCTTTGTTGATGCCCTTCTGCAGCAACTGCATTGCTCTATTAGCAGCAGCTTCACTTATACTCGATTTCTCTGGCTTTATTATGTTAAGGAATGTTAGTTGGAATTGTTGCACCGGATCATATACTTTCTCCAATCGCTTTATGCTGTCATTGAGGTTGTTGTGCAGTTCTGTGTTCTCTTCGTGTTTTGCTTTAATTTCCTTAATCTTTCCTTGTAGATTCTGTAAATCAAACACTCGCCCCTTCTTCAGATGACTCGTATAACTGTATTTATCACCCAAGCCAAGTTTGCTGGCTACAGTTGTAGCCCACTCCCCCTTCTTCTGAATTGCGGAGATAATTCTGTAGAGCAACACAACTTCAGCCATGCGCTTTTCTGTTGCTTCAATCTGTTTTGCTGCCGCTCCATCTGTAGCAGCAAGTGCTAAATTGTTAAGGAATTTCGCTGCTGATATTTCTCCACCTGTTCGCATAGCTGACTGCAATGCCTGCCAGTCTCCAGCTTTGTTGATGCCCTTCTGCAGCAACTGCACTGCCTCTTTGATCTCTTTGGCCTCATCTCTCAAATCCAGCAAGTCGCCGAATAGTGCATGCAAAGTTTGATGCTCATGCTCAGGATACTCATTATTGATGGTAATACCCATCTCCACCAGAGCTTCCGTGCCAAGCCCCTTCTTCATATGACTCGTATAACCGTATTGACTCAAGCCAAGCCTGCGTCCTACAACTTGGGGCGTTTCTCCCTCCACGGCCTGAATTGCGGTGATAATTTTGCGCATTAAGAACACCTCTTCGCTCAGGTGCTCGATCTTCACCTTGACTTCATCATCAGTATAATTATTAAACTTATCATCAAACTTGCTACGTAGTTCTTGAGCAACATCCATATCGCTAGTTTTGTGCTCATACCACTTTATCTCAAATAACATTTTAGCTAACCTCGCCCGCTCAGTCTCGAAAGCCTTGGCCCTGAACTCTATAACAGCAAAGATGAATTCTACTTGCTGCTTGGTCGGTAAGGACAACGAGATACCGCTGTCGTTTAACCCATTTATCTTTGCTTGCCGCTCAAGATAGTTCTTCTTATGTACTGCTGCGAGTGCTGTGACAACATCATCAGCATGATTGCTGTCCTCATACTCTCCATTCTTGTTGACTTTGCTAAACACCTCCTTCCTTTCTCCCCCGTCTATGTTAGGGATGTCATGCACCATCTGGTAGTCGTTGGCAACCAGATGACGATGAACATCTGTGTCAGTTACACCATAATTGAGATCTAAATACTTTTTATTATTGCCTCCCAAATTAACTTGTTTTACCTCCATCTTCACAACTTTTAAACTTTTCACAATATCTAAACTTTGGTCACGAATATTAAATGTTACTCCACTAGGATCAAATGCTATTTTTTCCAGCGAGTTAATTTGTTCTCTCACTCTCTTACTAATGTTATGCGGCACACTCATGCCCGGCTTTATCAACGTTACCTCTGTGCCATCTGCAAGGGTTAGCTTGATGGTGAACAGATAGAGCTTATCCTTTACTGACAGTTTTTTGATAGCATCGTCTACAAGTTTTATGTAGTCATTCGCCTGTGTGTCACTTGAACTAGCTCCCTCAGCTAGTGCTTGCAACTCGCTATACTTGAGCAGGTCGGCAACAGCTACTTCATTGCCGAGTATCTCTGCGTATTCTTCCCTAAATGTCTCCAGCTCTTCTTGCACTTTGGGGGCAAGTGACTTGCCCTTGAGAAATTCTTGCAGAGGCTTGAGATTGATAAACTCTTCATCTGCCTTGTTCCATAACGACTTCTTACCCAATATCTTGTGCAGGGAACTGTAAAACTGCTGCAACTCTACTGCTTGCGGTAACTTTTGCGCTAAGACTACCCGCGGTGTCCTTGCCAGCGCTGTGAGCTGCAGGCAAGTGCTTAAAATTACAGCTATAAATAAATTACGTGGCATCGCTAAAATTTCAAATAAAATAAATAATAACAGCTAGTTATACAATTAATCAACAAATTACTATAACATTATATGAAAAATACGTCAAGACATGCTGTTATCATAGCGTTTTATTTGGGGAGCGTTCCCCTCCCCTGCGTGTTCGCAAATTTCTCGTTTGGGTCAGGTGCAGCAGGATGATTGCACCTGACCCTTGTCAACTTCTGTGGACACTATGGGCTTGTGTGTGGTGCAAGCATTACCTTTGCAACACCTATAAAATTCTTACTGCTAGATGGTTACAGGATATAAACATGCCGCCCTGAGTTATGCAACAAAGCCGGGGTAGCCCCCTTAAAATCCCCCGTTTGAGGGAAGAAAGGAAGATAGTTAGGCAGATAATTCAAGACAAGAGCGCTGGGGCTTCACCCCCGCCAACTTTTTATAAAAAGTTGGATCAAAAATTTTTAATTATTTTTATATTAACCAGCTATAATAATTGACAAAAAAATGACAAGTGCAGTTATGCGACAAAGCCAGCAGCTCCCCCACCCACAACCTTCGGGAGAATCTCTCTATTTGACAGACTGGCTTCCTCTTCGCTAAAACTATGGAGGTAGGAAGGAAACCCAAATGCTTAAGGAAACACTCGACGTGTTCGGTGCAGCAGTGCTACAGCGCAATGAGCAGCACGCGTTGCCTATCTTTACCACCACAACTGCGACCAACTTAAAAGTTTATCGCCACAACTGGCTGTTCGGATTGTTGGCGGCCCTGCAACGCCGTTACCCGACGGTGGAAAAAGTTTTGCAACCCGACAACTTTAAATTTTTAGCGAGAGAATTTATTTATCAGCAGCCATCGAGAGTCAGCAATATCGACAACTATGGCGAAAATTTTGTCGCTTTCTTACGACAACGCCCAGAGCTGCAAGCCTTGCCTTATCTGGGCGATCTTGCCCAACTGGACGATGTCTATTTTCGCCATGACCCGCACTATCATGTGCGAGTCAGTCGTGGCAGCGTGCAGTTGTGGGAAAACATCCAAGCGGGCACAACTCCCGCGGCATTGAGCATCGATCCTGATCAACAGCAGCATGTTAGCTGTGTCAGCGATTCCGACGGCAATTTTTGCCTCAAGATATGGGAAGATTAGAATTTTTATTTATTATTTCTAAAAATCGCCGATAGGAGGAGCGTAGATTTTCTATTTGGGGCAGTAGTGAACATGCGTTACATAGTGCTTATGCTTTTGTTGGCGTGTAACAAGTATCCCGGCGGCACGAGTGGCTTCAGTGCTGATGCGGAGTTTATCCGCAGTGAGGCACACACGGAAGTTTTTACCCCGTCGGTGGACATTGAACGCAAGCTCGACATCTTATTGGTGGTGGACAACTCTGGCTCGATGCTCGATGAGCAGGAGAATTTGGCAGGTAAGCTTGATCGATTGCTGGAGGAGGTCAAGGACAGCGATTGGCAGATTGCCATAACCACAACTGACGCACGTGATTGCGTTGCCAAGATAATTACGCCTGCCAATAAAGATGAGTTTGCCGCGACAGTGCGCGGGCTAGGCACGGACGGCAGTGGTGATGAGATGGCAGTGTGGAAGGTGATACAGGCGTTGCAAGGCAACTGTGTTCATGATGACAGCGGCGGCAGCGAGAACACCATCCTCTGGGAGAAGGCTTTGCAGTTGCAAGAAGAGGGGGTGTTGTTTGCGGAAAGCGATGACATCAGGACGATGCAGTTGCCACACGGCAAAGACGCAAGGGATGTCAGCAGTTGCGGCCGGAGACGTGGCTGGCTACGAGATAACTCTACCCTCGCAATTCTGCTGGTCAGCGATGAAGATCATAACTGCAACGAACATTACATGTGTGGCTTGACCGACCTTTATTTTTATTTAAACAGTATTCGCACCCTGCATGCCACGGCACGGCTCTATGGCCTGCTCGACATCGATACCAGAGATAATGCTAACGGCAAGATGAGCAATCCGAACATTGCAACCCTGCCCGGTGCTAATAAATTTCTCCAGTGGAAAGACGGCGACGGCGAGCCGCTGTTCGAGCACTATGCCTCGATCAATGCCGACGACTACACCGAGACGTTACAAAGAATTTCCCGCAGCATTTACACCGCAATGCAAAGCAGCTTCATTCTTAAACACGTTCACGACGGGCGTAAATTTGAAATCAAAATCACCTACGGCGACGATAGCAGAGTTCTGGAGGAAAACGAATACGTGCTTGAAAACAAAACTCTGCGCATTATTACAACCCTGCCTGCCAACACCTCTCGCATAGAAGTGCTGTATACACACAATCCTGATCAGGTTTGATTTTAGTTAGGATGAGGCTAGAAAGCGGCAAAGAGCCGGGCTAATCACGAGAAAAAGGTGACTTCAGTCACCTTTTTAGTTCCCCCCCTCTCGCGCTCTCCCCCCTTTTGTTTGCTAATTTTGTTTAGGATGCTTCCTAGCTCCAGCTGGCGCATTCGCGTGAAATGGTTCGCTGGGATGCGTCCTCCCAATCCCTTGTAAACTTTTGTGGACAATACCAACTTGTGTGTGTCACAAGCTTTCTTGTGTTTGCCTCGTTGCTAATAGCTAAGTGGAGGTGGAGCTAGAAAGCGGCAAAAAGTCTGCGGAGCTAGATGTGAACTAGCAATGCAATTATCATTGTGCTAAGATATAAGAGCAATTGAGGGGACGAAGATGGGTATTCCCGGCATTCCTGAGCTGCTCGTTATCTTTGGTGTGGTTGTGCTGTTGTTCGGGGCTAAGCAGCTGCCGAAGCTTGGCGGTGCAGTTGGCGAAGGCATCAAAAACTTCCGCAAGGGCATCAAGGATAAGGACACTGCCGCCTTGCCCGACAAGGACGACAGCAGCAGTGGCAATAACACTGACAAGCCACAGGAATAAGCAGTGCAGACGTTGGCGCAGCCGGTGGCGTTGCTGGGTGCGTTTTTTTTGCGGCGAGTCGTCGAGCTGGGGGCGTTTTCGATTTTTTTACGGCAGGCATTGGTAGAGATTTGCCGCCAACCACTGCGTCTCGATCGTATTTTCATTCAGCTGGAGTTCATCGGCCTCAAGTCGCTGCCAATTATCTTGATCACTGGCTTCTTTGTCGGGGCTGTTTTCGGTCTGCAGATCGGCAGTATCTTCAGTATGTTCAGTGCCGAAAGCTTAACGGGCAGTGCCACTGGCCTTGCCTTGACACGAGAGCTTGCCCCGCTGATTACGGCCTTTTTGATCGCGGGACGGGTAGGGTCAGCGATTACGGCAGAGCTGGCAGCAATGAAAGTCAACGAGCAGATTGATGCAATGGAGGCGATGGGGGTTAACCCAATCAGCTATCTGGTGAAACCGCTGCTGATTGCCTCGACGCTGATGTTGCCCGTGTTGTGTGTTTTTTTCATTTTAGCCGGCATGATCGGTTCTTATATTTCTTCGCGATTTATTTTCGATGTCTCGGAGGGAATTTTTCGCGAAAAAATTCTGGAGTTTATCGTTATGCAGGATGTTTACGCGGGGCTGGTCAAGGCGGTCTTCTTTGGCATGATCATCGCCACTGTTGCTTGCAACTGTGGCTTGCATGCAAGAGGGGGCGCACGTGGCATCGGCGAGGCGACCACCACTGGTGTGGTTGCCAATCTGCTGAGTGTGCTCTGTCTTGATGTCCTCATTACGTGGATTCAAGTTTCTACCTGAGGCTGGCATGATAGCTTTCGAGAACATTTCTAAAAAATTTGGCAACACTACTGTTCTCAACGAAATCTGCTTAAGCATTCCAAAAAACAAAATAACTTTCATCATCGGCAGGTCGGGGGAAGGCAAATCTGTCACCATCAAGCACATTATCGGCTTGTTGCGTCCCGATAGCGGTCGCATTATCGTCGATGACGAGGAGGTTACCGACTTCAATACGGCACAAATGCACCAGCACCGCAAAAAATTCGGCATGCTGTTTCAGCATTCGGCACTTTTTGACAGTATGAGCGTGCTCGACAACGTCATCTTCCCTTTGCGTGAGCACACCCGCTTAAGCCGCAAGGCAATGCGAACCAAAGCCGAAGAAAGCCTCGCGCGTGTCGGGCTTGGTGACGTGCTGCAACGCTATCCGAGCGAGCTCTCGACGGGCGAAAAAAAACGCACAGGGCTTGCCCGGGCCCTCGTCAACGACCCCCACGTGCTGCTCTACGACGAGCCAACTACAGGCATGGATCCGCTCATTGCCGAGATGATCGACAACCTCATTGTCAAGATCAACGACGAGTTGCCAGAGGTGACTTCGGTGGTGATCTCGCACGACATCAAGGCAACTCTTGCCACTGCCGACAAGATAATCATGATCTATAAGGGCAAAGTTGTGCTTGAAGGCAACCCCGATACCTTCAGAAATACACATGATCCCGTCGTCTGCCAGTTCATGGCAGGACAAGTTGAGGGGCCGATGCAATTTATTTAAATAACTGTTCTATTTAGGTAAATATGGGTAATTTTTTCACTTTTTAAATAAAGATTCATTAAGACTAAGGGAAAACTTTCCGAAACAAGGACGTGACCAATAGGAGTATGGCTATGAGGCCATTTGGGGTTGAGTTCAGAGTTGGCATTTTTATCTTGCTGGCAAGTGCTGCCATCATAGTTATCTTTTTCTTTTTGAATCCCAATAGTTTCCGTGGCGGTGATTACAAGACTTACTATACGGTTACCGAGAACGCTGAGGGTATTGTTGAGAAGACGCACGTCAGAACTAATGGTGTGACAGTGGGGCGGGTAGCAAAGATTATCTTGTTGACCAACAGAACCAAAATCGTGCTTGAAATCCAAAATGATGTGGATATTCCCATCGAGTCGGTGGTTGAGGTAAGAAGTCGGGGTTTGTTGGGTGACAAGTATGTTGAGATCATTCGTTCACCCTTGACCGAGATGGCAAAAGACGGCGCGGAGTTGGCTAGTTCTAATGACAGCCTCAGTGCTGAAGAGGTCGTCGCTTATATGGGACGCATTGCCAAAGACATCAAGAAAATTACCCAGTCGCTGGCGGGCTCTTTTGCTACCGAAGATGGGCAGGATCGCGTCAAGAAAATTTTTGAGGACTTGTCTGGCTTGCTGGTTGATTTGCGTGGCATGGTGAAGGAAAATCGCGGCGAGGTGACGGCAACAGTTGCCCACTTGAAGCGGGCGGCCGCGGGGATAGAGAAGGTGGTGTCGAGCAGCGGGGATAATCTCGAACAGATTCTTGTCAATCTCGAAGAGGTCAGCACTTCGTTAAAGACAGTGTTGGGCGAGGAGGAGCGGCAAAAATTTCACTCCATCCTGACCAAGTTTGACGACTCGATGTCAGACATCCGGGAAACGGCGGGACACATTAAGCTGGTCTCGACCAATCTTCAAGAAGGCAAAGGCACACTGGGGAAGTTGCTCAGCGATGATGAGACCATCAATAAAATCGAGCGAACACTCGATAGTGTCAGCGAGGTGCTATCGCCTGCGAGTAGGTTGCAGGTCGAGGTCGATTATCACGGCGAGGTGCGTGCTGATGAGAGTTCGCAACACTACTTCAACTTGCTGTTCAGAACGAGGCAGGACAAGTATTACCTCTTCGGGGTAACTGATCTCGGCGAACGGGTCACTGTCACACGCAAGGATACGACCCCGCAGGAAGATGGCGGTGAGCATGTTTCGTATCAGAAAGAAACGATCATCGACGACAAAGCTTTGCGTTTCAACGTGCAGTTTGCGCATCGCTGGTATGATATTGCCCTGCGGTTTGGTTTGTTTGAATCAGAGGGCGGAGTTGCTTCTGACCTGTATCTACTCAACGACCGTTTGCGCTTGACGCTGGAAGCTTTCGACTGGAACAGCAAGGGCAGTGAGGTGCGCAAGGTGGCACACTTCAAAGCCTATGCCAAGCTCGTATTTTTACGCCATCTTACTCTTGTGGCTGGCATTGACGATCCCACTCTTCTTGCCGAAGGCGGCAACGCCTTGCGCAACAACCTCAACTACTTCTTCGGGGCTGGGTTTTCCTTCACCGACAACGACCTGAAAGGCTTCCTCGGTACCGCAGCGTTAGCTTTTTGAGGATAGGGAGCATGGACAATTTTGTCTTGTAAGACTCGTCTATGCCGACGAGTACTTAACCAGTGCCGCGTGAGGAAGCAAGGAGCTAGGAAGCGGCAAGCAGCCGCGTATCGCAACCTCATTGCCTCCCCATAACCCGGGTTCATTAGTCAAATAGAGTCACAACTTTTAGAAGTATCTCCCCGGCTATTCATATTTCTTCTTATATTTAGCCAGCTGCTCGTACAGTTTATGTGCAATGTCTTTAAGTACAATATTCTGTTGGTAATTCGAGGATCTTTCCAACATACGTCCTTTGGCAAGTCCCCAAACAGCATTACTAAGAAAAAAATCGACATCGATCCATATACTTTTTGGCTCTCCTGGTACTGTAAATACTGTAAAAAAATAGGCACTAGTTGCCAAATCTCGCAGCTTTGGGTTTTTTGCCAAATCCAGACCATGCTGCTGCACCAGCATCTGTACCGTTTCTACTTCTTGTAAGCCTTGCTGTAGTACTTTGGCGACGATTTTTTGCAACTCCT
This sequence comes from Oligoflexales bacterium, assembly GCA_965226195.1. Classification (GTDB taxonomy): domain Bacteria; phylum Bdellovibrionota_B; class Oligoflexia; order Oligoflexales; family JAPPIL01. The sequence continues at coordinate 2,938,602 of OZ245333.1, read as the reverse complement.
CACTTTGCCGTAGGTTATGGATATGATTATAGGCGTAGCGCAATACTTTTTCTAACATTATTTTTTGAGTAAATTGATTACCGCTGGTGTGCAGTTCGCCATAGAACACTAGTCCTAGGAAAAAGGCTGACTTTGATGCCGATATTCCACCAATTGAACCTGAATCAGAGATTAAACTTCTTAAAGCCCAGTAGCGCTCTGCAAGAGCGCGCAAAGCTATTGCTGCTTCATCCAGCTTCATTTCTTGTAGACGCGGAAAATAATCCGGCAGTTTTTCGTGGGGAAACCCGTTGATGGGAAGAGATACCTCTCTACTAAGCAATCTTTGTGCAACGCTTCGCAAAAAATAATCCTTCCAGTACTGATGATAACCACTCAATTCCTTGAAGTAGGCATCTGCCAATTTTGCAGCAAACTTCAAGCCAGTATCAGTACCAGCGGTGGAGGTGTGGAAAAAATTAGCAAGGTCGTCCACAAGCCCTCCGACTGTGGCGTATACCTTCCTTCTATCTTTATCCCAGTTATCTTTATACCAGCCGAAAGCCTTAGTATATCTTCCCACCGTCGAGCTGCTCAGTTGGATACCTTGGCTCTCCAGCGACTCCCTGATTTTTTTGTCAGTGTATGGTGCATCAGGACTCTCACGGCTGAGAATCTCTACGATGGCATTTTCAGTTGCCTCAACTCTTCTCTTCTCCTTTCCCATCTTACCGGAGGTGCCGCCGAGCATCCGCAGGTAAGAACTAACATTAGCTATGATGCCCAACTCTTCCAACTTATCGTTAATCTCTTGATCTGTATATGGTTGCATATGGTTTTCGTCAGCTATAATAGACAGTATTTTTTTTGCTACCATATCCTTTTCCTGCAAGGCGTTTTCAAACACATCTCCAAGACTCTGATAACCGGGAATATCTATAATATAGCTATCATCTTCTAACACCCTTAAAACCTCCTTATCAGCAGCAGCAAGAGAGATACCTTTAGCTTCAGCGACCCTGTGTTGCATTAGCTCTCTGATAAGATTTTTTTCATGGACGGGGGTGGTAGCACCATCAGACCCATCGAGTCCACCGATCATTCTATCGGTTAAACTTTCTTGTATCATCTTATTCCGACTTGTCCGCGACGGCGAATCGTAAAATAAAGCCTGCTGGTATAGTTGAAGTTCCCTGTAACGATCAGCGAGCTGTATTCTCACCTCCTCGTTCTCAGGAGCAAGAAAGAAGGCTTTGCGTAGTTTGAAAAAATCATCCTCGTTAGCAGGGGAACGCAGTAAATCAGCCACCTCATTGCTGAAGTCCATGTAATCATGCAATTCATCGGGCATCCTTTCCCCGTCATAGCCATCAGAAGCTAACCGTAGTGCTACCCGCAGTATTTTGTAGTGATTAACCACCCCCGCCCCATTTAACTCACTGACTTCATTCATAGCGGTTTTGATCGCGGTACTCTGTAGCAAAGTTATCGCTGCTTCCCTTGTTAGCTCTGGCAAGATACTTTTAACATCCGCTAATATCCCCGATACCAATGGAGCTGCACCACTAGTGCCACCAAACCACTCTGCCTTGTGACCATTGTAGGAAACTACACACATCCCGCTAGGGGAGGTAACGACAACACAATCATTGGGTATAGAGAATGTGCTGATAAACCCATCGGGATTGGTGCTTCCCACCATAATCATCCTCGGCATACTCTCACCCACTTTTTCTTGATAGGAACTCAGATAATTACTGCTCGACAGATCACGTTGTCTCTTCCAGAAGCTCGAACTGAACTTATTTCCAGAGGAATAAACAATCAGGGTTTTTTCCCCGATATGAGACAATATGTCGCCCACAAGAATTTCTACAGAAGCATTAATAACACTTGGCATACCGAGGTAGTCGAGGTACTTGCTATATAACTCAGCGTTATTGACATCGACAAACACTGAGTTATCGACATCGACCAATGCTGATATTTTCCCGACAGCACTAGCCCCTGGCAGAGGATTGGTACCAGCTAGCAAATGTGCAACCACCATGCCATGACTCTCATCGTCTAAGTCTATGTCGTCTTCCCTTGGTTGGTAACGGTAGCCATCTGCGAGTCGCAACGATGTCTGGATTTTTCCAGAGGAGAACAGATCATGGAAGGAATTATTATCAGAATATCTATCGAAAACCACTAATTCGGAAGACTGGAAGGTAAACCCAGCTTGTTGCAAATCAGACACGAGTTGCCTAGCTTCAGGGGTACCGATAGCTTCCAGATTCCATAGTTTGGTCAGCATCTGGTGATTACTATGCTCGTCAGAGGATGATGAAGAGATGCGGTTTAGCAAGTGTGCTTTTTTCTCACTGAGTCGAAAAGGTGAAAGCTGAATGTGTGTCCGCGGCCATTCTCTTCCCCACATAGTTATTTCTAATGCAGTCAATATCTCTAGCGGACGCCTGGTGGGTGGCAACTTGCCTGCTATGGATGATTGATAGGCAACACTGAGAAAGCTCCTAGCACTTCTCGCTGAAAGGTGGGTAGGAAGCAACAACATAGCTGTAAAAGCTGCTACTATTAAGATACGCTTTAAAGATAGCCTTAATATCATATATATTCCTCAAGATACAACAAACTAAAAACATGTATCATTCTTAAAACATTATTGTCAAGAAAAAACCAAAATTATTTACGTACGTCCCTTATTTTACTATACAGATAGAGTGGAGTGGGTAAAAGTATATATATCGTTGATAACATATTGTTATAATAATGATCATGACAATCAACGGCGGTAGATCACCCGTACTGGCACACTGTTAAAGCCCAGTTCACGTCGCAGCCGATTGGCAAGGTAGCGTTGGTACGACTCTTCAATAGCATCGGGAGCGTTGGCTTTTTGACATTTGATGGTGTTCCCCAAGACCTACGGGGTAGGTGTTGGACACGGCCTTCTGCAACTACGTCCTCTCGGCCCCAGCGGCCCCGTCGGGCCATTGTCCAAACCCGGCTCACCCCGTGGGCCTGGTGGGCCTCTACCGACACCGTATGAATCTTCAAAATCGACGAGTGCGTGCCGCACTCCCGACCACGTGGTAAAACCCACGTAAGAATGGACACCTTTGCGTCTTAGGACGTGGCAAGCGTCTGAGTCAGTACGATCTATAACTTTATACCGAGCGGGGTCGGCATCAATACCTTTATCGATGCGTGTCTTTAGTGTATAATGCTTATGAAAGCAGTCACAGCCCCCCGTGCACCCCACGCTACGCGCCGCCACACGCTGTTCGTCACGCGTCACGTCGTCAACTTCGTCGGGATTTCTGGGTCTGCAATCACCGCTATTGTCATCCATAACTGCCTCCACCCAGATGCCGTCCGATGCCCTTTGCATAAGTCCAGGGCAGGGATCGTTAGCACTAGATACACATCCCGGAACTTCGTCTACGCCTATTACTTGGATATAGCCCTGTCTGCGGCAGTCTTTTGCGACAACGGTGCGTTTTTCCGTCTTTCCCCTGATTTCAGCACGATCAGAGTCCTTATCTCTAATACTACAAATACCGCTGCCAGTGACGAGTTGCTCCCTCAGCGGCTTTGTCTCAGCACCATCCTCGCGGAAAAAACCCAGCAAGGCTTCAAAGGGATTACCATCAGCTGAGCCACATGTTTCGTCGTTGATGATCAAAGGAACTTGGCTGCATTTGCTGTAATTGGATTTAAAATCATACTGCGTCAATGCTCCAGCCCCCGCATAGAGTGCCGAACCATCTGCATCAATCTGAGTGCGATGCCCACCCTCGCACTGGGTGCTGTTGCTATCAAGCGCAGTGCTCGTGTTGTGATGGAGAAAAACAATTTCCTCACGCGGAGCTAGTTTAAAGTTAATCAGGGGGTGTTCTTTGCGGCGAAAATCAACCTTGACTCGCATTGCCACCATGTCTTCCGCCGCGGCGTAGCTGTCCGCTTGCAGAATATCTCCACTACTCAAGTCAACCCTCTCCGTAGTCACATGCCACCAACGCTCTGCCGTGCCTCCAGTATAGTTGTAATCATAGAGGTCATCAGCAAGGTAAAGACCTCCACCGGGGATAATAACGCCCCGTTGACGCGTGCAAACAGCACCACCGCAGGATTCGCGCGTTGCGTCCCAACCAGAAACAACGATGTTCTTATAGTGCTTGAGCAAGTTCTCCCGCTGTTCTCGTAATCGGATCACTGTCATCGCCTTTGTCTGGTTGCCGAGTAGACGTGCTACTGCCAAGGCGACAACCCCCGCTAAAGCTACTGCAACCATTACCGACATCAGCGTCATGCCATTGCGCACAACTTTCCTCCCATCACGGTACACCATAATTCGGGCTACCATAGGCACGCCCCTGCCAATCTGGGCCTGGAGGGCCGCGGGGGCCACTGCCGTCCGGGCCTTTTTCCCCTATCGGGCCTTGTTCACCCAAGAGAGGCCCCGCCGGATAGCCCATCAGTGTGCCACATTCGAGACTACCACCAGAACTGATCCCGGTTACCACGACTGAGTTGTTGGTCTCCACAATGAAAGGGCCATCCTCATCGTCAGCCCAACTACAAACATCGGCTGCCCTATCACATCTTCCGTAAGTTACCATCTTGCCCTGACCATCCAATGCACACTGGACATTGTCCCAAGGAACAATGTCCGGGTAGGAGAAGGGGGTACAAATACCCGCACTTGCAGCCCCACAGTTGGTGAAGCCGATACGAGTGATCACACTCGACTGTGCCGCGCAATCGGTAGGTGTGACCGAGACACGACCAGCTACGCTGCTGCTGCACTCGGTGTTAGATTGACTGCGCACTACCCCACCGACTATTTGATTACAGCCCCCTGGTCGCCAGCGACAATCACCTGATACGAGACCCTCACCACAGGTTACGTTCCGTCCCGCGGTATGCAAAGCGATGCGAGTAACTGCCGCCCCACCGCAGCCATCGGGGATATAGTTGGCGCTACGCCGTACCCGCAACTCGCGCGGATAATTCAACTCTGGCAGGTAGCGTTTACCCGCCGCGGGGGCTGACATCCACTTGTCAGCGTCAAAACTTTGTGTAAAGACAAGATCGACCGCGCGGTTGCCCATATGCTCCCACTTAAGGCTGACATTCCACCAACCACTGCTGTCGGTTCTGGTCAGCGACTCACGTAGAATTTTGCCACCGCTAGGCATAAAGACAACGCTTGAACTCATGAAATTGAGGAGATCAAGCTCAGCCCCAGAGCGAGACACATGCCTGAATTTACGCGGGCTAAAACTGCAGTCCGGCCCCTTCAGAATCATCTCCCCTCCACCACCGATACTGGGACAGGTAGCTGCTACTCCAAGCGTATCTTTCTTAGCGAGCACGCACCCGTGCAGGGCTGAATTTGTAGCTCCGCCGGCTGTCTCAGCACCATCGTAAAGACTACACCACCACACCTTGTCATCATGCAGCAGGTTGCTGTAGAATTTGTAAATCGCATCGCCCTTATCGATCAACTCCAGAATCTTGAAGCCTTTCATCTGATTGACCATCAAACGCGCTGCAGCCACCGCCAACAGTCCAGACAGCCCTACCGCCACCATCACCGAAGTTAGCGTAAAACCGCTGATAGCTCTAACAGTCATCATCTATCCTCGCATCAATAACCACACGGACAGTTAGGTTCACTTATACCATCGTAGCCGGGTGGCCCCCGCCCCCTAGGGGGGTCAATCGAATACAGATAAGCACCGCTGTCGCCATGCTCGCCCGTAGGCCCAGGAAAACCGTGCGTACCTGCAGATTTTTCGCGGCATTCGTGGTAAGCGCGACCAGTATCTGCGCCCGCCCCGCTTCTGAAACCAATGACAGCTTCGTCAAGACCGCACGGATAATCCGCGTTGAAAGGCTCAACTCCGCCTTTGCTTGCTCCCCATCTGTGCGTCGAACACTCAAAAGTGCCCACCACACCACCACTATAGTTTGAACCACGGATATTAATCACACCAGACCAGATGTCGGAGTTTTCGCAGATCTCATCCCCGATTTTCTCCACCAAAATGTTGGGATGCGAGCACTGACTGATGCCGGTATAAGGATCAAAGTAGGCGATCGCAGTTGTGCCATTACCCTCGGTTTCTGGACACTTGCCCTTGATACTGTTGCTGTTAACACGGTTGGAACGACTGATGCCACGAGAGGGTGTTGAAGAACTGGTGCAACGCAAAAAATAACTGTCCTGCATGCCCTCAAAACCGTGATTGCTCTGGAAGCCACGGTAACCCGGTGCACCCGTGCCACTGATAAAAGGGTTCACTATATCCTGTGGTCGCCTTCTGGGAGTACCATAGTCATCAGTATAGCTGTCGTCACTCATGTCATAGCAGGGCGGAATAACCAGCGGGCGGTCATGACACTGCACAAGACCAGTTACGGTATCAAAGTTGACAACGGCAGCATCACCCATATAGGCATTGACACCCTTACCGACGGGGCCAGGCGCGGTCTTAACGAGCAGACCAGGGCCATCCCAATTACGTGCAAACCCCGTTGCACGGCCTGGGAAAAAACCAGTAACACGCCCATCGGAACAGTCAGTCGCCACCGTGCGGCCGATGTAAAAGCTATGTTCCTTGTCGGCTAGTTCAAAACTGACATCAAGGTCATTCTTGATTACTATACGATTGGCGGTGAGCTTAAGATTGACCTTCACACCACGTCTGGATACGTGCCTAGCTGGTTGGCACGGCGGCAGACAGGAGGCTTCCCACGTGGCAGTCAAACAAAAATGACTAGCACCGCACCCAGTTGCAGGAGCGGGCAAATAGTTAGGAGCAGCACTAGCGATTAAGCTAAGACCCAATCCACCGTTTGGAATACGTAAAGTCCCCCCCCCCGCCAAATTTTTCTTGGCAATTGCCATCACCATCGTAAACGGCAAGATTGCGGTCAGAGCTAAGCGGCGTGGGAGTATGAAGTGGGTCAGGTACTGGAGTAGGAAAGGGACGATCGTAAGCACTGCCAGTAGCAAGGTAGCGTTGTAGTGGAGTGTTGCTGTTGCTGTTCACCGTGCATTCCCAACTGGCACGGTTGGCAGCGAGATCGCGGTAGTAGGTCATCACCTGTTCGCGAAAAGCCATCAGGTCTGCAATCAGACTGAAGTTGGCGCGGTTTTGCATCTTCTGCGTATACACCAACGCAAAGATGCCCAGCACAACCGCTCCCACCATGACGGTGACAATACCGAAACCACCTTTGCCATACATAAATCATCAACACCAGAAAGTTCTTTAACCATCTTATCACGTCAGAAATACCTCACAAGTGGTAGCTACTTTTCCATAGCCATTTTAACAATCATCGTCGGTAGATTATTCGCACGGTAACGCTGCTAAAACCTAACTCACTTCGCAGCGTTGGCTTTTTGAGTGGGGAGGAGGGTGTTGGACAATTTTCCCGTTGCTGATGCCCCCTTATGATGTCTACTCGCCTTCTGTTATTCTGGCTTTGCCTTCCGCTTCCACTGCTGGCAGGCGGTGGAGGAAATTAACAAGTAAATGTTTCTTCATATACGACCTAAGGCTCAACTCATAGTCGCCGGTTCTGATGGTGGTAGTAGTGCTAGATTTTCGGTAATACATGTTGCCCTTTCGTATCCTCTCTCCCTCAACATAACTAATGCTCATGGAGATGCCTTCATCGCCTAAAAGCACGAACTCACCCCCGTCAGTATTTTTTATTGTCTGAAAATCACGACCGCTAATCACCCACGAAAACTCTAGTTGACGACCATCATTGAGAAGAAGTGTGTAGCTATAACTCTCCTTATCATAGTATCCTAGACAGCCACCTGACCAGCCCTCACGCGATAAATGCAAAACAGAGACGAACGTTCCCCTCTCACCACGGCTGTCGCTCCATCTTCCTTCGTAAGAGCGCATGACACCATCAGCTCTTTTTGAACTCACCTTCTTGATGCTGTCGCGGATATCACTCTTGATGATGTCGTGGACATGGGTAGGAGGCTTGACACAACCAAAAACAGGTAATGTCCACCAGCCTGCCGCTAACACTGTTAATAATGAAATCCTAATCATGATGTTACTCATAATTTATCCAACCTCCGTTATATTAATACGCATTATATTTGTTTGTCAACAAATATAATGCTAAAAATAAAAAATAAATAAAATATTGATATAGTTATACAATATAGCCAGCACTGCCCTCCGAAACCCCAAACCCACGACGATGAGCATGCTTTTGAGCGGTCAACGGCGGTAGATGACTCGCACGGGCACACTGTTAAAGCCCAGTTCACGTCGCAGCCGATTGGCAAGGTAGCGTTGGTATGACTCTTCAATGGCATCGGGAGCGTTGCACATGATGACGAAGGTGGGTGGTTCGGTCTCGGCCTGCACTGCGTAGTAAAACTGTAGCCTTTTACCACGACAGAGGCGATGAGTGTGGCGGGTGGTAATGTCAGCAAAGGCGCGATTTAGTTCTGCAGTGGGAATTCTTTTTTGGTAATCATCGCACAAGCGTGCTACCCACTGCTTGATGGCACTGATACGTAAATTAGTCAGCGCTGACGCAGTGACAACTGGTACGTAATTAGCCCACGGCAAGGCTGCGGTGATGCTCTGACAGATGCGAACATGCTCGGCAGGCGAACGGTCATCGCACAAGTCCCACTTGTTGAGCACGACCAGTACTGGTTTGCAATGCTCCAGTGCCTTCGCCACCAGCCGCACATCTTGTTCCACCACACCTTGTATGACATCGATGACAACGATAACTACCTGTGCCGCGCTGATGGTCTGTAGGGTGCGGGTCATGCTCAAAAATTCAATTTTGTCCCGCGTATGCTGCACCTTGCGACGCAATCCCGCGGTATCCGTCATCGTGTAGGAATTGCTGGCAAAGCGGTAGTGCCAGTCTATACTGTCCCTCGTCGTACCCGCGATCGCACTGACCTTTGCCACCGTCGTGCCAGCCAACTTGTTCAGTAACAGCGATTTGCCTGCGTTCTGTCTACCGACGATCGCAATCCTGATAACATTACGCGGTGGTTTGCTACGGGTTGCAGGAGCGATACACAATGCCGCGCTGATCTCGGTGCGCAAGCGTTCCAAACCACGTCGTCGCAAGGCACTGATTGCAAAGAGTTCCTTAACCCCCAACTCATAGAAGGGTAAACAACGCGACTCGTCTTCACGATGATCGACTTTGTTCACCGCACAGATATATGGTAGCCCTTGCTTACGTAAACCATCCAGCAACACCCAATCATCGCGGTGCAAGCCGCTGTGTGCATCGAGTATTACGAGATAAAGATCGCTCGCGGCAATGTCATCTGTGGCATTGAAACCAACTGTATCGACACAAAGAAAGGGCGATACCGCGGCTACGGCACAGTTACGATCGACGGTAACGCCCGGCTGATCATAGACGATTGCTTTGCGATAACCGACAAGACGGTTGAACAGTGACGACTTGCCGACATTAGGACGGCCAACGATGGAAACTGTTTTGCCGCGCATTGCTGTACTTTGTTGACGTTTCCTCTGCTTATTTTGCAGAGGAAAGTCACCGCTGCGGCTACCACCGCGAGCCTCCGTTGTCTTGGCACGGGGCAGCCCTGCCGAGAAACTCGACCGCTTTAGATGCGTGTCTGCACTCCGATCAGAAAAATCAGCTGATTGCAGCGTTATGCAACACTTATGATCGAGTTTTCGCACGGTCTCCCCGCGCCCTTCACGGGTATCTTGGTGGGCGATCATGATTTTCCTGTATTTATTTTTGTTTGGGTGGTGGCTGGAGTTATAAGGCTGGGAAGAGCTGCGGCGATGAAACCTCCGCCCAGCACTTGTGTGCCACGATAGAGTACCGCCGCCTGCCCCGGTGGTGCAGTCAGCGGGGCGTTAAGACGCAGACGGCAGTCCTTGTCGGTACGCTCGATAGTGCAGCCAACCGCCGCACCGTGATAACGCGTGACGACTTCCGCTTCCCCCTCGACAGGACAAGCACTTAGCCAGTGCACGTTGCTCAGGCTAATTTCACGTCGCTGCAGTTTGTCACTACTGCCGACCGTCACATCTCCACTGTGGCTGTCAATGTCTGTCACATATTGGCGTTCGCCGAGTGCCAAGCCCAACCCTTTGCGCTGGCCAACGGTGTAACGATGCATGCCTTGATGCTTGCCCAGTACTTTACCGCTTGCAGTCTTGAAGTTGCCGCGGGCGGCGGGCACGCGGTAGTTCTTTTGTAAGAACGAAGCGTAATTTTTCTTGCCGACGAAGCAAATGTCCTGCGACTCACGTTTGTCGGCATTGATCAGCCCAGCCTCACGACCGAGCACACGCACCTCTGTTTTGCTCAACGCTTGCAGCGGAAACATCAGCCGTGGCAACCACTCCCGCCGTAAGCCAAAGAGAAAATAACTCTGATCCTTAGCCTTGTCAGCAGCACGGCATAGCACAAACTCACCATCCTGCTCCTGCAAACCCGCGTAGTGCCCCGTCGCCACCAAGTCTACCTGCAGTGCGTTCGCCTTCTGCATCAGGTGGCTGAATTTCAGTTTGCTGTTACACATCACGCAGGGGTTGGGTGTGCGTCCTTTAAAATACTCGGCTGCGAAGTAATCGACCACCTGTGTGCGAAATTCCTGCTCATAGTTCAAAACATAGTGCGGGATACCGAGTCGATCGGCAACCAGTCGTGCATCGGTAATGTCGGTATGCGAACAGCAGCCCTTGCCACTCGTGCCACCGTGCCAGAGTTGCATTGTAACTCCGATTACCTCGTAACCCTGCCGACAGAGCAGCAGTGCCGCGACAGAGGAATCGACCCCTCCTGACATTGCTACTAACACACGTTTTTTTTTCATTTTCACACCCTCAAGCCCAAAACGGGTGTGGCCATTATAGTCAACCACACCGTCATTGCAATCACCCAAACAAGTCACTTCCTCGCCACACGTTTTAGTTTGAACACTGGCATAGCCATCTTGTGGGTACGCTGTGGACGGATGGTGAAGATTGTGGTGTGTTTTTGGCGCGGCTTGGCGTGGTTGGTGGAACTGACATAGTGGGCAAGGCGATAGCGGCCGGGCAACAGTTGTAACTCTGTGAGTCTAGTCAGGCTAAGGTCATCGCTATGTCCTTGCAGGGGAAGAGCAATGGCTTCGAGGCGCAGCAGGTCGCTGAACTGAGTGGTGTTGTAGATGACACGTGGCTGGAGTTGCAGTCTGCCGAGTTGCAATTTAGCCTGACGCTGGTGGTCAGGCAGAAGGTGGGTCAGGCGAGGTGTGCCTTCAACTCCCACCCGCCCTGCCTTGCCAGTGAAAAAAATCTCACGGGCTGCGGTGGTCAAAAACGGCAGGTCTGCTTTATCACGGTATAAGTACACTGTCGTGGTGCTAGTGCAAAGCCCACGCTCACGACAGGCGGGGGTGACTCGCAGGCTGCGAGCATTGATAACCGTGCGTGCTCCGCTGCGCAGCATCAGGTGTAGTGGCTGGCTAGCGGGCATGAGGCGTAAGGCGACACGACCCGCAGGCAGTGGCAGGGGCTCGTTGAAAGGCACAACCCTGTTGCCGTTGATGTATGCGGTAGCACGCAGTACATCTTTTGGGGTAGAGACATATAGAGTGGCGGGGTGGATTGTTTTTTCCTCGCCTTGACGCAACTTGACCGCAGTGCGCATCCCATTAAATTCAACCACATATTCGCCCGGCAACAGATAAAGCCAGCGTCCGCTGAGCTGCGAGTCGGTAGCCGACAGCAGACCGTGCCGGGAGAAAACAAAGAAGCGCAGGTTGTGTTTAGCGGAGGCAACTTGCAGGGCAGCGAGAGCAAACTGGCGGTGCTTGCTGTTGTGGTAAGAGACGTTGAGTGGGGTCGTGCCAACTAGCAGTTTTTTGTGGGGCGTAAGCAATAGCAGCGAGAACTTGTTGCGCAGGTGCTGGCGAGAGGAAGTCGTGGTGAAGCGCTGACACTGCACAGAGAAGGTCGCGTTTGCCGCTGTCTTGTGGGGTGGTGTGAAGACGAGATGGTAAGCTTGCAGGCGAGTGGTGGTTGCGGCTTTGATGGTGACGAAGGTGTGCGAGCAGTCGCTGAGCAGCAGGTAGCGGGCGGGGGGGAGGACTGCGGTAGTGTTGAAGCTGGCGGTTTGCTCGGCGACAAAGTGCAGCGGGGAGGAGGACATGACCCTGAAGATTTCAAATGTGGCTGCATGCGGCGCGGTAACGAGCAGTTTACCGTTGTGCAGCGACTGCACACAGGAACTGAGCGTGGACATAAGCAGCAACATGGCGTATCTGGTGTGCAGCATCGACTTGAACTCGACTTACGGTGATGCGGAGAAGACGCAAAATGTAGCAGTTCAAATATATGTTGTTTTGTCGTATAGTGATAGGATAATATCAGGGGTTAAGTGTTTGAGGGAATGAGATGGCAAGGACAAAAGGCTCATCACAGCGCAGAGAACAGATCATCAAGGCTACCGTCGATTGTATTATCACGCATGGCTACCACAACTTCTCCATGCAGGATGTGGCGACGACCGCGGGGGTGAGCAAGGGCATCATCCACTATTACTTTCTCAACAAGGACGACCTGATGATGGCCATCCTTGATCGCAGTGCCATCGACATCGAGAACATGTTGATTGAGAGCATGAGTGCAGTTTCCGATCCGCTGCACAAGCTAGAGGCATTCATCACTGTCTGTTTCGATGTTCTGCGCACCAAGAAAGAATACTATCAGGTCAATATGGATTTTTGGACACAGATCAATCAGAAAGAAGCGGTGCGGCGGGTCGTTGCCCGTCACTACGAAAAGTTCCGCAGCGCCGCGGCAGAAGTGATCAGCAGCGGCATCAAGCAAGGGGTGTTCCGCGAGCTTGATCCAAGAATATACGCCTCCTTCATCGTTGCTGTCGTGGATGGGTTCAGCTTGCAGTTTCTATTTGATGCGGCTGTCTTTGACTACGACCGCACCGTCAAGTCTGTGACCGAGATCATCATCGCTGGCTTGAAGAAGGAGGTGACATGATGAGTGCAACGGCAGTGCAGAGGGCAGTCGCGTCTATCAATGTGGGCGACAAGCTTACCCCAACACAGGAGCATGAGGCGCAGCAGTTGCTGACCGATCATGAGTGCTGGCTACCGCTTTTTCAGCTGTTGGACAATAAACTCAAAAACAGCCCGCAAGATGCCCTTGAAGTTTTCTTGCACAAGATCAGGATTGAAATAAAATATCTTGGTGATCACGAGCGGGTAGCAATACGGGCACGGGAGATCGTGAAGCGTTTTGGGGTTGATTTTGCTTGGTTTCGCCTCAAGATATTGTCCACTATCGATGGCAACTGGTATCTCGAAGCTGACGTGCTCAAGGCGGTGTGTATGGATTTCCGTGCTCAGCCAGATCGGGTGAAGTGCATGGAAAAAATCTGCTCTCTTTACGAGAAGAAAATTCCCGACGAGCAACTTTTACAAAAGTATTACCGTGATTTGCTCAAAATCGACCCCAAGAACATCCTTACCCTCAAGTATTACAAGATGCTGTACTCCCAGAACTTCGACTGGGAACGGGTGATCGACGCTCTGCGCAAAATTATGCGTTGGGGTAATCTTTCCGACACCTACCGATCGGCACAGGAGCTGGCTGCAGTGCATCTTTACTCCAAGAACAACCCGCAAGAGGCATTGCGGATTATGCAGAAGCACTGTGCTGACAGTCCGTTGGACAAATCGACAATTCTCTATGATATTTATGCACGTTTGGGTAACGACCGTGAGTGTGTGCAAATACTGAAGAGAAAACTCGCTGCAGCTAGACACCCAGTGACACAGGCGCAGTTGCACGTTCGCATTGCCGCGTTGCAGGAAAAGTGCGGTCGTCTTGATGCTGCCACGCAAGAGTATGAGCGTGCATTTGAGAAAGATCCGAGTCAGATAGAGGTTGTAGAAAAAATTATCCGCACCCACTTGCAACGTGATGACTTGAGTAGTGTGCTGGATTGGCTATGCAAGTTGGAGAACAGAGCGACGGAGCGGGCACACCGCGAGCGTTTGCAGCGACTGTGTAACAAGATCAAAAAACGCCTTGCCGAGTTGCGAGTTTCGGCATGAACGCTATTATCATGTATTTGCAAAAAAACATAAAAATCCGTATAATCCTAGTATCGTCCGGTGCAGAGCATCTAGAGTGAGCAAACAAACAACTATCAACAGCGAAATCAGCTTCAGCGGCACGGGTCTACATACTGGGCAGCAGTGTCGTGTGGTGCTGTCACCTGCTGCGGCGCATACCGGCATTGTGCTGCGCAACATGGATCATCCCAACCAGCCGATCTTTCGTGCCAGCGTTGAGCATGTTCTTTCTACCAATCTCTGCACAGTGCTGGGTGATTCGTCTGACAACAAGATTATAACTGTCGAGCATCTGTTGGCGGCTTTGTTTGGTCTTGGCATCGACAACCTGCTGATTGCAGTTGAAGGCGGTGAGATTCCTATTTTGGACGGCAGTGCCTTGCCTTTTGTGGACAAGATTCGTGCTTGTGGTATCAGACAGTTGCCTGACATGCGCAAGTGTTACGGGGTGCAACAACCGCTGTGCTACCAACAGGGCAACAGCTGTATCGAGTTAACTCCAGCTGAGAACCTGTCTTTTCACTGTCGCATTAGTTTTGATAACGCAGTGATTGGCACGCAGGAGGTTAGTTTTCGTTATGGGCGTGATGATTTCATGGACATCTGTCAAGCGCGCACCTTCTGCTGTCTCACTGATGTGGCGGCAATGCGCAGCAGGGGCTTGGCACGTGGCGGCTCGCTGCGAAACGCAGTGGTAGTCAATGAGCGCGAGATCATCAACCCTGAAGGATTGCGCATTGAGTGCGAGTTCGCTCGCCACAAGTTACTCGATTTTCTCGGTGATTTGAGCCTGCTAGGGTTTTACGTGACAGGCAAGTTCACCCTCTCACAGCCCGGTCATGATGTGAACACTGCCTTCGTGCATCAATTGTATCGCAACACAACATGCCACCTGTACGAACTAGACCAGCCCAGCTTGTTCTACTATCCAGTGGCAGCCGCCCAGATTTGATTTTTTGACCATTGCTTAACGGTCGATTCTTGTTCCTGACTTCAGCGGCTAATCTTCATAAGTAGTCAATATAACTATGCTTTGCTTTTTTCATAGGCACTACAAAGCACCACACCCAAATAAAAACCATACAGTATCAACAACATATAAAAATTTTTTACAAAAATACAAAAAACAGCTAAAGCAAAAAAAAAACGGTCGATGAGTTTATGTGAACATCTTAAAAACACAACGGAGACAACGATGTTTGTCAGACTTATAATAGCAGTGCTGTGGGTGTCTTGTGCCGATGATGTTGAATTTGGAACAAGGAACTATGTGGATGATGGCGATGCAACTGTTGACGATACTATAAGTCCTGCTGCCCCTAGTCCTGCTGGAGGTAGCAATTCCCCTGTTAGTATAAATCTCGACAATTTGCCTAAAACAGTAACAACCGAGACGAGTATCAACATCAGTGTTAGCAGTGATGACGGAGCACAAACATATCGCTATTTCGTCGCAAATGCCCGGTGGGCTGCTTGCCCTTGCTTTTTCGATACAAGTGCCACCGCTGCTGAGATGGAGATTTGCAAGGCTAATTCCTATAGCGATGCTCGTGCGTTGAGTACCACCATTGCCGAGAGTAATTTGTCTGTCGGCAAGTACAGGCTATGTGCGCTTGCAGAAAATGCCGCAGGCGAGAAGGAGGGGGCTATAGTTCTTTTTGAATGGGAAATTGTTTCTCATGCACCATCGACATCTCCATCACTGAGCTGTAGCACCTCATGCGAAGAAGGCTGCACGGCTTGGAGCTGGTCTGAGTGGACACCTTCAACTTCCGACACCTGTAGTAATGAGATGGTAGACCAGACTTCGACAGGCACAAGAAATTGCGATAGCGTATGCAGTTTTAAACAGTGTGACACCACCACTACCAGAAGCAGATCCGTCCCTGGCACACGAGAAAAAGATTACATACCTCCCAAATGCGAGGTTTATGCTTGCGTTTTTTTACCGCCTTGCATGGAAATAACCATTCCCGGTGGTGGAGGCTGATATAGCTGCTTGATAGTAGGTACGCTCAGGAAGGTCAAATTCAAATCCCCCCCTCCACTCTCAACAAAACTTAACCATCACCAACAACTGTAGCGCTTCGAAAAAAATCTTATTCCAATTATATCAATATGTTACAAATTATCATGCGAAAGTCGGGCCGTCTAGGTAAACTGTTCGGAGCCGAACAGTGGCTTCATCTTGAGGCGACCACACTCAGCTGGTTAACGGTTGATTCTTGTTGGGGCAGTTCTATTTGCACTATTTCAAATAATTAACTTTTGTGCCAGCAGGTGGGGCAAACTTGAACTTTTCCGCTGCGATGTTTTTGCGCTGCGGATTGCGGAAGGTGAACTCGTTGTAGCGCTTGTGGTGGTAGTTTATTTTTACGCTGCGGATAAAATTAGCTTTCAGGTCAACGTCAACGGCGATGTTGCTAATATCGCTATTTTCACGTGGCACGAGCGACAGCTGTAATTTGTGTTTGCCTTGCTGCTGTTCTTGCACCACATAATCACGCGGCAACTGGTGCGGTGCTTTAATCATGGCAATGATACGATTGATTGCATCGGTTTTAGCACTAGTAATGCTCCAAACGTTGGCGGTCTTTTCTGCAGGCAAATACTCGGTGATTGTCTTACGGTCGTAGACATAGGTGCGCACCATCTGGCCGCGGTGCATAATTATCCAGCGAAAACGTCCGTCGGGGTGAAAAAAACCTTCACCCTTTGTGCGGCGGATTTTTTTTCTAATGGTCAGCACTCGCTGCTCGAAATCAACCCGCAAGCCCTTTTTAACCCGCAGCTGCTCGCCTGCCTGCTGCAGACTTTTTGCTGTAGTAAGTGTTGTTGCAAGTAGCAGGCTACTGCTGAGCAGAAAAAACTTCACTGGTCTCGCTGCTTTTTCTTCTTGGTGCTAACCGTAATCAAGTTCCGCAATGGCATGCTAACCAACCAGTATGCGATAATTCCCAAAACAAATAGCGCACCATAAATACCAAGCCACAACTCCATCACCGCTCCTTTAAGTCAAGATACTGCTCATTTTTACCACCGACTGCGGTGCATTGACACGATGCAAACATCCGAGTTGCTTGCGTAGCAGAAAATACTGTTCTGCCAAGATAAACTTCTCTAAGCCCCAAATATACGATAAAGGCGCAGACATTAACTGCAAAGACAACAAAGCCTGATAGTGGTTCTGATACATGCACGTGGTCAAGCGGCAGAGAAACGTGCCCAACAACTCCTCCGCACGTGGGTCAGAGATGCGCACTGCCGTAGCCACGAACGTATTCCACGCATGTCGCTGTTGCGGATTGAGGTTGCGCAACCAACGCAAGCCTCGTGTCGTGATTTTGCTGCGCGTAATGAAACGCGGCAACACCTTTTCAACCAATCCCATTAAAACCGACAGCCGCCACGACCACAAGTTCAACGACAGACGCTCCGCCAAGCGTGCGAACAGCGTGCTCCACACAGTGTCGGGCATGTTTCTGATAAACAGCGGTATCTGCTGATTACGTGCCAGCATGCCATCGCTGCTAAAATAATAGCTGTGCGCACTCGGTGCAAGCTGCGGGATCGCATTGAGAAAAGTTTCAATCTGCTGGCGTGGCTCGTCATTTCGCCCCGTGGGTCGTCGATACCTGCGTGCCTGCGGGTCAAGGCGGGCAAACAACGCAGGAATCATCGCGGCAATGTTAAAAAACGCGATGAGAAATTTCTGTTCATCCACTGCAAAACCTGCCGTGCAAAACTTAACTGCCTCCTCCTTCCACAACAGTGGGTAGGCGGAGCGTTTTTCGCCCGATGCCTGCCACACACCGCGCACACGAGGATGCACTGCCTGCCGGGCATTGAGCACCGTCGCTGTGCGCCAAGACAAATCAACCCAGTTAAGTTTGAGTGCCAATGCCCAGATGCGGTCGAGGTCGCGATTTTGCAGGTGAGCAAGGTTTGCTTTACGCCAGATAATGTCCAACTCAAGTGCAGTCGAGCGCTGCGCCCGCTGCGCCCGCATCGACGTTTCCAATTCCGTCAGCACGTAACGCGATGTACTGAACGGCAGATAAGCCCGCACCTCGCTGAGCGCCAAATTACTGCCGTGACAAGCCACTTGCAGCTGACTCAACATTCTCTGCCGCTGGGCAATCGGGATTATTTTAGCCTGCCGCACAAACCGCAACGCCTCTGCATGCAAGCGTTGCCACAACTCTGTCTCACCGAGTTCGACGAGAATTGTCTTCGCTAGCCACAACGCTCTCTCATTATCGCTACCACAGTTGACGTAGTGATGAATATGAGCGATACCACGCAACAAACGCTGCCTGTCGTCATCAGCTTCTAGCGTGAGGAAAGCATACCACAGAGCCGTATCAAGTCCCGCACCGTGAAAAATCTCGCGGTTTTGCATGAAAACACGATACAGGTCAGGATAGTTACGCAGTTGAGCACGATGACGCACAAGTAGCTGCGACAAAGCTGTCCATGCCGCGGCTGTCTTCGGCAACAGCACTAGCGGGTCGCTCAATACTGCATTGAGGGCAGGGCGATCCCGATCGCTGAGTGGGTTTTTGTGCGCGGCATCGGTGAGATAACTGTCGAGCAGAGTCAGGCGGTTCTCCCACTTTTGTTCGGCAAGAATACTCTGCAACACACGATTGCTAGCATCTTTCGCGGGCGGAATGAGCAGAATCCGCAAAGCCGTGCGATACGCCTGCGACTGCGGGTCGATGTTGTGGAGAAACTTGCGACAGCCGTCGAGATAGCCAGTCTGCAATGCTGCCTTGCCCAACGTTAGGTATAGTGCATCGATGTCGAGATGCTGTGCTTGTGCTGCACCGAGTAGCAGAGCACGGTGCTGTTCAAAATAAACTAGCAATTCGCTCGGCACATCAAGTTTGCCCAGCAGTCGCAAAACATAAAGACGCTCCGCCGCGGTCAGTGTCTCGCTATTCCTGTGCAACAACAAAATATCTGCCAACGGCGAGCTTTCGCCACCCACAAGAAGCAGTATACGCTCCCGTACCGCGGCGTTGATGTGCAGGTAAAAATCTTTGCCACTCATGGAAAGAAACTGTAACATCTCCCGCACGTCTTTGCTGTTGCCGTGCAAAAACGCTAACTCCACCAGCTGTGCCTTAAAACGCACACTGCGATCGTAGGCATAAAGCTTAGCCAACACTGTTCGCATGGCGGCAAAAGATGCCTTCTCCTCGACAAGACGTTGCAATTCCAACTCATGCAAAGCCTGCGGGCGACGACGACTGTCACGCACGATGGTGTCGCTCAGCCGTGCCTTCAGTTTGGCGAAGCTATCCTGCTCCATGATACGAGATGCTGTGCGCAGCAAGCGCACCCGCAACAACGGCGATAAGGCAAAAGTTTCCGTGCGATCTGTCATTTAATCGACCTTATCTCGGTGCTTAGCTGCAGTGTTAAGTCAAGCTAACTCTATCTGACACTAGGTTAGGCAGCAAAGATTGCTTCCCTCTTATTATTATACCTGAATACACGACGTACTAGTCAGTTTCGTCAGTTTCGTCAGCTTCCAGGTCGAGGACAATTTCCTTGATACCTTTACCAGCCTTGTGGTTTTTGATTTTTTCTTTCTGGCGCTTGAGCTGCACCCGTAGCTTGTCCATCAGGCTATCGACCGAGCCGTAGACATCATCGCACGAGGCTTCTGCCTGTATATTGAACCCGTCACCCCCGCTAACTGCACAGTGTGCGTTCTGTAGATGGCGGTCGGTAGAGAAGGTAATATGTGCCTCGATTGGCTTGGTGACAAACTTTTCGATCATTTTGCGCACTTTCTGCTCGGCGTAGGTTTTCAACTTGTCCGACGACGGCACTTGCTTGAAGGAAAATCGCACTTGCACTGACTACCTCCTGCTCGTAAAATTGTTGAACATATACGTTACGGTTCAAGACTCTCTGCTGCGCTCGCCGCGATGGGTAACAGAGGGGGGAGAATCTACCGCACTGCAGGGACTGAGCGAAGAACGCATAGTTTAGGATTTGAACTGCCACCTCTAACATTTTAACACAAATGAATGATCAACGTCATACTAGTAACACAACTGCTCCCAGCGATGACAGGGAAAAATTTACCGTCGAGGTCAAGAAGGTAATTTTTCGCAATCCTGACAACGACTGGACGGTGGCTGCGGCGGTTTACGAGGGTAGCGACATCACCATCTGCGGGGTGATGCCAATGCTTGCCCCGCACGAAACTCTCGTCGTCAGTGGCGCGTGGCAAGAGCACGCTCGCTTTGGACGGCAGTTTGAGGTCGAGGCAGTGCGCCCTGCCATGCCACGCACGGTTGAGGGCATTGAGAAATACCTCAGCAGCGGTAATTTCAGGGGCATTGGCAAGAGCACCGCCCGCAAGATTACTGCCGCCTTTGGCACGGAGACGCTGAAAATTCTCAAGGACAAGCCGCAGCACTTGCTCAAGATCAAGAACATCAGCCGCAAGGTGATCTACAACTTAATTGCCCAGTGGCAGGAGCATCACGAACAGGCGGAAATATTTGCTGAACTCGGCGATTATCACATTCCCTTGCATCTGGCGCAGAAAATTTACCGTCAATACGGCGAACAAGCGGTGCAGGTGGTGCAGCGTGACCCGTATCGGTTGCCGTTCACTATCCGCGGCTTGGGTTTCTTGACAGCCGACAAGATTGGTTTGGCGCTTGGCATTGAGCCGAAATCAACGCAACGTCTGCGTGGTGCGCTCAATTATTTTTTGCAAAAAGGTGAGGAGCGCGGGCATTGTTTTTTGACGGAAGGGCAGTTGTTGCAGCAATTGGAAAAAAATTTGAAAATGCCGCAGGCTGAGTTTCACGCTGAATTTCTTGCCGCCCGGCAACAAGCCGAAGAGGAAAATTTTCTCGTCTGCACAAAAATTGGCAATAACGGACAGATTGCTCACTACCGTGCGCCTATCTATATGCAAGAAGCTAACACTGCCAAGTATATTGAGACAATGCTGGCAACCTCAGCGCAGGTGCGTTCGGTTACCAAAGAACTCCCACAGTTGTTGGCGGCACGGCGTGAACAGCTGTCCGACGAACAGGTGCAGGCGGTGCAAAACCTCTTTCAGCATCGCATCGCGGTGTTGACGGGGGCATCGGGCACGGGCAAAACCAGCACCGTGCGGTTAGTGGTCGAGTTGGCACGCGAGCTTGATCTGAACTGTGTGCTGTGCGCACCAACAGGTCGGGCTGCTTGTCGCCTTGAAGAGCTAACAGGTGAGGAGGCGAAGACCATTCACCGTTTGCTGGAGTGGCAGCCGCAGCACGAGGAGTTCAGCCGCAATGCCCAGAACCGTCTTGAAGCCGAGTTGATTGTCGTCGATGAAGCTTCGATGCTCGACATTGCCCTTGCTGAGGCAATTCTTGCCGCCTGTGGAGAGCAGGCACGCATGTTATTGGTGGGCGATGTCAACCAGCTGCCTGCAGTCGGAGCGGGGAATTTTTTGCACGATGTGCTGCAATCCGAAGCACTGCCTGCGGTGCGCCTGAGTCGCATTTTTCGTCAGAGCGGCACGTCACAGATAATTCACAACGCGCATCTCATTATTCAGGGCAAGGATCAGGGTTATATTGGCGGGCGGGAGTTTATTTTCCACGAAGAGCAGGACAGCGATCGCATCGTGGCACAAATCAAACACTGGCTACAAAAATTCCCCCAAGCACAAGTGCTTGCCCCTATCTACAACGGCATACTTGGCATCGATCATCTCAACACCGAGATTCGCAATTGTTTACGTGGCAGTGACAGCGATAAACTACAAGTGCAGGACAAAGTCATTCAAACCGTCAACAACTATACCCTCAACGTCTACAACGGCGACATCGGCCATGTGCTTGGTGTTGGCAAAGACGATATGACGATTGATTTTAACGGTAAACTAGTCGTCTATCCCAGCAAAAACTACAACGAACTCAAACTTGCCTACGCCATCAGCATTCATAAGTCACAAGGCAGCGAGTTTGAGACAGTAATTCTGCCCGTAATCAAATCTCACACACGTATGCTCAACCGCAACCTCATCTACACAGCCATAACTAGGGCAAAAAAGAACATGCTCGTCATCGGTAGTGCCGAAGTTTTCAAAAGCGGAGCACGACGTAATTATGAAATTTTCCGCCAAACTCGCTTGCAACAACTTTTGCGCCGCTAGTTTTATTTTTTGAGTGCCCCCCAATAAGAGGGAGATAGGCAAAAACAACAAGGTCTCCGAATAAAAATTGCACAAAACTAGGTAAGTACTGCCACTAAAAAAATCTCTCAACCCTCCGATTAGGAGATGTAGTTTTTTATGGCAATCGAATGTGAAAGGAGGAAAAGCTCAAACAACTTAGTGAGGTCTAATTGTAGATCGCCTTGACCAGCTGAGGCAGGTCAATCGAGAGCAAAGCTGTCAATGGAGAAACTAAAGGATGTGAAGATGCTTATCGATTCTCTTTAGTATTTTATCAAGTGGTATCTGTCCTTTATAGTAAAGGGTAGATGATGCCTGATAGTGATTCAAGAATACCTTTCGCTCTTCTATCTCTTTTAGGCTGAATCCATCGCAGTTTTTGATGACAGTGTCATGGCTTCGGAATCGCTCCTTCTTGTATTTTTTGTACTCTTCGGTATCTATAAAGTCTACGACTTCTTTTAATCCTAACAAGCAGTAGATATCATAGTAGTGACGTAAAAAATTATCAGGGAGATTGCCATCACGTTCACTGTTTTTGTATGAAGAGTATTTGGTGACAATTGCTTGAAGTTTTTCCACAAACGTATATCTTGGGTCGTAGCATGGCAAGTTTTTTGCTCTATTGTCGATGATAGCATTTCCTAATATAGATTGTCCTTCCTCAAAAACCCATGAAGTTATGTCCTTTTTTTTGTTTGGGATTGTCTTGTCTAAACCAATTTCCAGAAGTATACCAGCCTTTACTCCTTCTACTGGGTTGAAGTGTGATTTATACATCAGCATGATGTTGCCGTTTCTGTATTTTTTATCATCAAGCTCTTCATCTCTAGTAACACTGGTTATCCCATTAATTTTGTCACTCAAATTGTGTGCTAGCCAGTCAAAATAATTTTTTCTGGACTTTCGATGCATTTTTTTATCTTGGTTTATGTTTGTATACACTACAAACCCTGTCACTTTTTCATCAGGAACTATTTTAATGTCAATATCTTCTGAAAATCTATTTACTATGCCATAACCTTTTGAAAGAGACGTTCCTCCCTTTAGTTCTAACTTCAAACCAAGACAGGAGGCGCTGTGCAAGCAGTGCATAATCCAATAGTCTTTTTCGGCTAAATATGGGTTGGATATGTTGTTCTTTGCCGCAGATATTTCAACTAGAGCTTTGAAATTTTTGTGATTATGAAGATACACACACCTTTCCTTGTAAGAGTTGTTCCACAGTTTTTTGGGTTGATTTTTTGCCGAAAAGTCTAGCCGTGCGGCTGAGTTTTTTTGTGTTAAACTGATGCGATTTTTTCTGCATATTTTCCATTACCATCCGTGTGTTTTCTGCAAGTTCATAGAGGCAGTTAAGCATTTCCACCAGCAAAAATTCTTTTGTTGCAGTATGGGGGACTTCTTTACGTCTGCGAAAAAAGAAAGTGCGGCCACCAACTGCTATTTTACCGTGTCTTTTTCTGTTGAGAACAATCATTTTGTCGTAGAGTTGGGTAGTGCCAAACCCTAGTGCATTGAATATGCAGGGGCTGTAAACAAAAAAGCAGTCGTCATCAAGAAATTTACGTAGAAGTTTTTTTTCATCGGGCATAGCTTGTCCAAAAACCGTTTGTTTTGGGCGGAGATAGATACCGCGTTGGATCTTCTGAAGAAAGCGTTTGTTGACAAGCTTTGCGAGATCTCTGTCAACATTGGAGGACAGATCTACGAAGTCGGAGCGACGATACACCCCGCCTGGCCTAGTAACAGCCATCATCTCCTGTAGCGACGTTTTCCTATTCACAACAACCTCCTGCACTGAGTATCGGCTAATTCCACTAAAAAGTAAAGTTTCATGTATTTCTTCAGCATAACATGATGAATATAAATAATTATTTAAGATAGATATAACTGCCTTTGGGCTTTAACGAGGAAAAACTCAGGCAGTTGAGCGGAGACTAACCTATCTCCAAGCTTTGCCGATGCTGGCCTCACCCGTGATTTTTGAAGGCTATGGTCGTTCCTTGTTGTTGATGCGTTCGAGCATCGCAAGCAGGATGCTGTTCTTTTCTTCGTTGGGCAAGTGTGAGAGATCACGACAGAGACGCTCTAGTAGCAGCTTGTGCTTGTCCTGCTGCAATTCGGCACGCACTATTTCACGCACGACTGGTTCGCTGTTTGCTCGATAGAGACTGGAAATTCTCACGAGATTGGCGTTGTTGTGCGTCTTCAAGCAGCTGACTTCCTTAATTTCTGCATATAGTGCGTCGCAAATTGAAATTGAACAGGGTTTCGCCCTTTTCGCTCCAGTTTTTGGGGTTAGCACCTGTCAAGGCATCGGCAATGTTCTCAACTACCTGCTGATTGCTGGCATCGCCACCTAGCTGTGTAACACGGTTAACAAAACGTGTGGTCACGGTGCTAAAAGGAGACAACAACACGTCTGCAGGAAAATTTGCGCATAACCCGCGACCAATAAGTTGCCAGTGGTGAACAGCTCCTGCTGCTCGGCTGCGATTTGGTATAGCAGAAAATACTTCTCTATTTTCATAGCGCATAATACTCGTATGCTATAAGAGTATTATGCGGCATACATTGTTTTTTATCAATTATTTCAAGTGGTGAAGATCAGCAATGTTGCCAGCTATACAAAGGTGCATCCATGCACTTCGCTAGCTAATAAAAAAACAGCGAGCATTCATCCATTCAGCTGCTTGTTGAGCTGAATAAAATCAAATCCTTCGCACTTCGCTTTTAATTTTTGCAGCCATTTTACGTGGCACGTATATTTCGTAGTAGGGGGGTAATTTCATGAAGCGTCTTGACGTGAAGGCGCGGGGGCTAAGGCAGGGGTTGTGCTTACCCAATGTTTTTTTGTCGAGTGATGTTTTTTTAATCAAGCTTGCGGTTGAGATTTTTTTAGGTAAGCGCACTGACACAAGGGACACTGGCTTGTGACTCTTGCCGTCTACTATTTTATGATAAACTTTGTTGGCCGCGAGAAATTCGCTGTAAAAATTACGCCCAGCAAAACCGAATGAGTTAGAACGGTATTTAGCGATAATAACGTTCAGGTCTTTGGTTTTCAATTTACGCACGGCGCGTTTGATACTGCCCGCACCTTGATTGTAAGCGGTCACTGCCAGTGGCCAGCTGCCAAGCGAACGATAATTGCGGCGCAGTAGTTTTGCCGCGGCACGAGTTGCTTTCAGGGGAGAAATGCGTTCATCGACTAGACTGTTGAGGTGCAAAAACTCTCGTGCAGTGCGTGGCATAAACTGCCACACACCAGCCGCACCAACTTTTGAGCGAGCTTTGTAGTTAAACATCGATTCGACAAAAGTTATACGCACCAGTTCTTTGGGCACTCGGTGTTGCACAAAAATATCTTCCATGTGTGCCATAAATGGCTGTGCACGTCGTATTGCCGTGACGTAAGTTTCGCGCAAGCCAGACTGCGAGCGTAGTCGCACTTTGCCCTGCAGCAAGCGGATAAGATCATGACGATAGACATCATACAATCGTTTCTCAATTGCGCCGAATTTGCGTGCTGCCAGACGGTGTTTTTTAAAACGCCACAAAGCTTTGCGATAACGTTTGACATATTTGTTGACAATCTTCTGGCGCTGCGACCATGATGGCACGGTGCGATACGGCGCATGGCGAAAATCGACGACATCAACAACCATCTGCACCCGCCGTGTATCATGCACCAGTGTGACGGTTGACTCGTAATGATCGAAGATACGTGTCCAAAACCTCACTTTCTCGACAATAAGCCCCTGTTCGGGCAACCGTTGCCCAAAGATAAACGCCTGTGCTGCAGGAGCAGGCAACAAGAAAAGACAGATAACTGTTTTCAAGAGTCTCATTTTTCTGCTATAACTCCATCTGGGCACGGCAATCTCCTTGTTATTTCGGGGTGTGGCGCAGTCCGGTAGCGTACACGTCTGGGGGGCGTGTGGTCGCTGGTTCAAATCCAGTCACCCCGACTTTTTATACGAGGGTCGTTCCCCCCCTCTCGTGCTTCGCACGGCTCTTCGCCGCTTTCTAGCTCCATCCCTGCTTAGTCTTATGGCAAAATTTGCTGATATTTTTTATCATATACAGAATACTGCACTGAGCCACCTTCATAAGTAAGCTCTACGATACCACGATAAAAATCGTAGCTACCGCCAGTTATCTGATACTTCTTTTCTTGCAAAGCATCGCTGAGTGTGCCGCTAATTTGCGCGGGGAAAACCTTATCTGTCTGTTGTGCAACGCCGTTATGCACTTGCAACTCAAAACCAAATCGTGTTCCTTGTCGGTGTCCTTGCAAGCTCGGCACAAGTGTTGCGCTAGTGTCGAGACGCGGGAAACTTTCCCGCATCAAAAAAATCTTGCCAATACGTCCATGCGCTTTTGAATACCAAACGCCGCCTATGCCACGCTTATCCCAGCGGTTAAGCAACAAGAATGCTTCGCTCTCACCTTCATTGCCAAGCAACAACGGGGTCACACCATGCATAACTTCACGTCCTGCGTGATGGCGATAGACAGTAAATTCTTTGCTCTGCGGCTCGGCAAAAAATAACGTGCTGACCGCGGTAGTCGTGCCCATTTCTCTGTCCTCGACAAAAGCCAAGCGTAGGTATTGAAAAGCGTCGAGTTGTTCGTGATGCAACACGCCATAGTATATGCCGAAACGGTCGATACTGGCATAATTGACATCAAACAGATTACTTTGCAGTAAATTTTTAGAAGTGTTTAACAAACCAGTTTCGACTTTCACCGTTCCTTGCTCAGCAAACACACGTTGTGGGAACTCTGTGCGTGGCAATTTAAAAGCAGACAACTCTAGCGGTCGCTGTGTCGGTGGTTGCGGTAAATTAAAATCCGTGCGGGCTTGTTTATGGAGATGTAGTTGTCCTTGTCCAAAACCATAAACTACCACAAAAGCAGAGATTTTTTGCTGTTCCCATCTGCCTTTTTTTACGACACGAATTTTCTGTTGTTTTACAGCAAAGCTGAGCTCCTTGTCACGCAAGGCTATCCTATCGTAGTAAGATGAAATAACGCGGTAGCTTTTGCTCTCTTCTTCAGCTGGGGCATAGATACGCAGCACACCACTTAGTTGCCAATTGTTATCTTTGCCACTCTTTACTACTAAATCCATTACGGCGGGGAAGCTTTTTTTCAGACGATCGTTTTGAAAAATACCAACATAGTGGCTATTGTGCAAATCCCTAGCATCGATAAGTGCTGCTGATTTAGTTACTGTGGGTGGGGCAATTGTTTGTTGTTGCGGCGAAACTGTTGTCGTTGCACATGCAAGGTGCAAAAAAACAGCAGCAAAAAGTAATTCAAGTTGCATTGTAATTCCTTCCCGCAACTACGTAAGCGCCTCAGCGATGATTCGTTGTTGGGCAATTGTATGTGCTTTCATATATCCTTCGGCAGTTGTGCCGGAAGTTTTACGTCCGACGTAACGTAATTTGAAGTTTGGCATACACGCCCGCAGACGTGGGCGCATAAAGCTCCATGCCCCCATGTTTTGTGGTTCTTCCTGCACCCACAGAAGTTCCTCAACTTTTGGATAGGAGTTCATTATTTGCACAAAAGTTTTTTCTGGAAACGGATACAGTTGTTCAAAACGCAGCAGTCCGACATTGGTAAGTTTTAATTTTTCCCGTTGCGCAGCAAGTTCGTAGAAAATTTTACCGCTGCAAACAACGACTCGTGTCACTTTAGTAGCATCGGCTTCGTCATCGGCAATAACTTCCTGAAACACATGCCCCGCCGTGAAAGTTTCAGGTACACAGCTTACTTGCGGATGGCGTAGTAGGCTTTTGGGGCTCATGATGATAAGTGGTTTTTGCCAATCGCGCCGTGCCTGTCGTCGTAGCAAGTGAAAGTATTGTGCGGCAGTAGTTGGTATTGCCACTTGCATATTGCCGTTACCGCACAGTTGCAAAAACCTTTCGGGGCGGGCATTAGAGTGCTCAGGCCCCATGCCTTCATAGCCGTGCGGCAATAACATTACCAGTGCCGAACATTGCCGCCACTTGGCTTCTGAGGCGGCGATAAACTGGTCGATAATTATCTGTGCACCGTTAGCAAAATCGCCGAATTGTGCTTCCCAGATTATCAAGGCTTGTTCGTCAACGATTGAGTAGCCGAATTCAAATCCAAGTGCGCCGAATTCTGACAGGGGGCTATTGATTACTTCCACCAAATCATCGTAGGCACTAAAAACCGACCAGCATGTGCCGTCCTTAACATCGACTGCCACTGCATGCCGACTGCTAAATGTGCCGCGCTGACAATCTTGCCCTGACAGGCGCACATGTCGCCCTTCGCTTGCCAGCGTTGCCATTGCCAACAACTCTGCCGTTGCCCAATCGATCTTGCCTTTCGCACTACTCATTGCACGGCGTTGTTCAAAAATACGAGCGATTTTTGGGTGCAAATTAAAATTTGCTGGTGGTGTGGTAATTTTCTGTAACACGGCATTAATTGCTTCTCTACTGACGGCGGTGTCTACTTGTGGTGCGTTTTTCTTGCGTTTAGGTTGCACACTGGTAGTCGGGGCGGGTTTTTTGACTCGCTTGTGTGCCTCTTCCAGCTTGGCTTTGAAGGCACTTTTCTCTTCGTCCAGTTCTGCAGACGAGATAACTTTGTTGTCGCTAAGTTGTTGACTGTAAATTTCTAAAACCCGCGGATGTGCAGCAATTTGCTGATACATTAACGGTTGTGTAAATGCGGGTTCGTCACCTTCGTTGTGCCCATGACGGCGATAGCCGACAATGTCGATTACCACATCACGCGCGAACTGTTGTCGATAGGCCAGAGCCAGTTGTGTTGTCCACACAGCTGCCTCTTGGTCGTCGGCATTGACATGGAATACAGGAGCACGAATTGCTTTAACTATGTCTGAACAGTAGTCTGTAGAGCGAGCGCAGTGCTGATCGGTGGTGAAACCGATTTGGTTGTTGATGATAATATGTATCGTGCCACCTGTGTTGTAAGCATCGAGTTTCGAGAGGTTGAGTGTCTCAAACACCACGCCCTGTCCTGTGAACGAGGCATCACCGTGAATCAGCACAGGCAACACCTGTGCTGCACCACGCACTCGTTGCCGGCCGCGCACATAGCCTTCTAAAACAGGGCTAACTGCCTCAAGATGGCTAGGATTGGGCAGTAAACTCAAATCAACCTTGTGTTCCCCAACCATCACGCTAGCATCGAAACCAAGATGATACTTAACATCGCCATCGATATCGAACGAGTAGTCGATACTGCCTTCAAATTCTGTGAAGATATGTTCAAGTTGCTTCTGCATGAAATTCGCTAGCACGTTCAAGCGACCTCGATGTGCCATGCCGATACATATCTCGGCAATCGTACTCTCAGCAGCCTGCGTCAACAGAAAGTCAAGCATGGGAATTAAAACATCACAACCTTCTAAGGAAAAACGCTTCTGTCCTAAATAACGTGTATGTAAGAAACGCTCAAACCCCTCTGTAGCAATCAACTTGCGTAAAATTTGCAGCTGTTGTGCCCGACTAAAAGCAGGGCGACCGAGGTTTTTTTCTATTCTGCGTCCAATCCAAACGACACGCTCTTCGTTGTTGATTTCCATAAAATCCACACCGATTGCGCCACAATAACTGCGATCCAAGACATCAACAATCTCTGCCAACGTCGCGGCTTCAACGCCCGCAAGATCGGCAGGATAAAAAACCTGTGCCCCATCAACAGCATCAAGCTCGTATTTCTTCAGGTCAAGATGTGCCTTATACTCACTATATGTGCTCAAAGGGTTGCAACGTGCATAAAGATGCCCACGGCGGCGAAAATGATTGACCATTGCCTCAACTCGTGCACTATCATGGTCGCCGCGAGCCACCGCTTTGCCACTACGTGCCACCACATCTCTTTGCTGCGCAAAATCTCTGAAAAATCTCTGCCAATCAGGGGTAAGTGCAGCGGGGTTGCGACAATACAACTCGTATAGCTTTTCAAGATAAGATATGCTGTGATGTAAACTTGTGTCTTGCACTACACCTTACCTATGCACTGTCCGTCCTGCAATTCCCAACGCTGCTTCTTTAGTAACCTCTGCCAATGTCGGATGCGCATGCACAGTGCGTGCCACATCTTCCGCACTAGCACGATATTCCCGTGCCAGTGCTAACTCGGCAATAAGTTCCGAAGCTTGCGCTCCGACAATATGCGCACCGAGCATTTCGTCGCTTGTGGCATCGGCGATAATTTTCACAAAACCTTCGCTATTACCCGCGGCTAAGGCACGTCCGTTAGCACTGAAGGGAAACTTACTTGTCTTTACTTGCAAACCATGTGTTTCTGCTTGCTCCGCAGTCATGCCTACAGCGGCGACTTCTGGGAAAGTGTAGACAACTGCAGGTACTGCACTGTAATTGACGTGTCCAGCATGTCCGGCGATATTTTCTGCGACGGCGACACCTTCTTCTTCAGCTTTGTGGGCTAGCATTGCTCCGCCGATTACGTCGCCGATGGCATACACACCGTCGGCGGTGGTGCGCCACTGAGCATCGACTTCGATTTCGCCACGTGCGTTGCAGGGCACGCCGATTTTGTCAAGCCCCAAACCTTCGGTGTGTGCTTTGCGTCCGATGGCGATCAGTACTTTGTCAAAGTTGTGTGTGTGTTTGCCGTAGGTAAGTTCTACTTGGTTTTTTTTGTGGGTTGCGGCGGTTAGCATGGTGTTGAGTTGAAATTTCACGCCTTGTTTTTGCATAATTTTGCCGATGATGTCAGCGCAATCGGCATCCATATCGCTGAGTAGGCGTGGTTGGGCTTCGATGACGGTGACAGTGCTACCGAGTCTGCTCCAGATACTGGCCATCTCTAAACCGATAACACCGCCGCCGATGACGGCGAGGCTATGCGGCACTTGGGTGAATTCGAGTGCTTCGGTTGAGGAGACGATATTTTTACCATCGAAGGGTGCGCTGTTGATAGCGATGGGTGTGCTGCCGGTGGCGATGACGATGTGTGGTGCGGTCAGTTCTTGTTGGGCGACTTGGATTTTGTGTGGTGCGATGAAGCTTGCGTATCCGTGCACAACGGTTATTTTATTTTTTTGCATTAGGTAGGCGATACCTTTGGTTAATTTTTGCACTACTTTATTTTTGCGTTGCATCATATGGTTGAGGTTGAGTTTGACATTGGCACAGGTGATACCGTGTTGGGCGAAATCTGTTTGGGCTGCGTGGTATAGGTGTGATGATTCCAGTAGTGCTTTGCTGGGGATGCAGCCGACGTTGAGGCATGTGCCTCCTAGTTCTGCGCGGCTGTCGATGCAGCAGACTTTGAGTCCGAGTTGTGCGGCACGGATGGCGCACACGTATCCGCCGGGGCCGGCTCCGATGATTATGAGGTCAAAACTGCTCACCTAACTAACCTCTCCTCCCCCCCAACCTCACTAAAAGTTTTTGGTCGAGCTTTTTACAAAAAGCTCGGGGGGTTTTAGGGGCAAAGCCCCAAATTCTCTCCCCCTCCCCTTCACATTAGGGGTACAAAGGGGCAACACCTCTTTGTGGAGGTTTGGGGGCAAGCCTCCAATTCTTTCTCCAACTCTCTTCCCCAACTATTTTCCTCTTCCCCCAACCTCACTAAAAGTTTTTGGTCGAGCTTTTTACAAAAAGCTCGGGGGGTTTTAGGGGCAAAGCCCCAAATTCTCTCTACAACTCTCTCCCCCTCCCCTTCACATTAGGGGTACAAAGGGGCAATACCTCTTTGTGGGGGTTTGTGGGGGCACAGCCCCCGACTATCTTTTCTTCAAACCGACTCATTCACACCTCAAGTAAGAAGCGGGTTGGGTCTTCGAGTAGTTCTTTGACACGCACGAGAAACCCGACTGCTTGTTTACCGTCAGCGATACGATGGTCATAGGACAGGGCGACATACATCATGGGGGCAACGATAATTTGGTCATTGGCATCGACTATGGGTCGTTTGGCAATTTTGTGCATACCGAGTATCCCGCTTTGAGGCGGGTTGAGGATTGGGGTTGATAGCAGTGAGCCGAATACGCCACCGTTGGAGATGGTGAATGTGCCGCCTTGCATGTCATCGACGCTGATTTTGCCTTCTCGTGCTTTGGTGGCTAAAGCTGCGATTTGTGCTTCGATGGCGTGCAGGGGCAGTGTCTCGATGTGTTTGATAACTGGCACGACTAGCCCGCGTGGGGTTGAGACGGCAATGCCCATATTGACGTAGTCGTGGTAAATAACGTCGTTAGTATCGACGAAGGCGTTCAGTTCGGGAAATTCTTGCAGAGCCTGTGTGCAGGCGAGGCAGAAGAAACCCATGAAACCGAGATTGATGCCATGTTTGCGGGCAAATGCGTCTTTATAGCGTTGTCGGCAGGTAATAACTTCATTCAGGTTAATTTCGTTGAATGTTGTCAGCATAGCTGTTTCGTTCTGGGCGGCGACTAAGCGTTCGGCGATACGTCGGCGTAGCATGGACATCGGCACACGGCGTTCGCCTGAGGTTGTTGTCGGTGCTGCTGGCTCTGGTGCTGTGGAGCGAGAAAGCGGCAAAGAGTCTCCATGAGAGGGGCGAGTGCTGGTGGTTGCTTCGAGCACGTCTTGTTTCAGCAGTCGTCCGTCTTTGCCGCGGCCTTGTAGTTGTGTGGGGTCGAGTTGGTTTTCGGTAACGATACGGCGCACGGCGGGGCTGAGTTTGGGGTCTGACTTGGCTGTGGCCGCGGGTGTTGGTCGTGATTTGGCTTTTTTGGGGGGAGGTTTACTGCTTTTTTTCGCTGGAGGTGACGAGACAGTGGCACTGTCGTCGATGGTGGCAAGCACTTCGCCGATAGTGACGGTTTCGCCTTCTTGTTTGATAATTTTGAGGACACCGCTGTTTTCGGCGACGACTTCGACGGTTGCTTTGTCGGTTTCGAGTTCGACCAGCATGTCGTCCGTTTTGACTTGTTCGCCGTCTTGTTTAAGCCATTTGTGAATCATGCCCTCGCGAACTGATTCGCCGACTGAGGGCACAACGATGTCAATCTTCATGCAGTCCTCCAGATACAGCTACGGTGACGGCATATCATTGATGTAAGGGTAAGGGTTTTCGTAGAAAACGTAGGCGGTCGAGTAGTCGCTGATTTCAAAGTATAGTTTACGCTCTTTCTCGTCCACGAGGTAATTTTGGTTCAGGTCAAGCACGCCGTAACCGTAACGATAGGGACGGGAGATATTGCCCCCTGATGTTGATTCGGCAGTGGAAATCTTGTCAATTTTGATGAAGCGGTAGGCGACCTTGCCACCGTTGAGAATGTCGAGCACGCCGTTTGCACCCGTCCAGTTTTGAATACTGCGGGAAATACGGTTCTGCTGTTCCTGCGTGCAAGCGAGAACGAGGAAAGCAGGGCAGAGAATGAGCAATAAAACGCGCATGGCTGTTACCACTAGGCACTGTTGATAATGGAGACATCGGGCATTTTGTCGTTGCCGCTCGGCTGCGGCTCGGCAGCGCTGAGCTGTGGCTCGTGTGTTTGCTTGGGCAGATCGCGCTGCAAGGCCGCGTCCAGCCCGGTGTTCGCTGCCTCTGACATGATGGCTTGTCCGTCGAAGCATGCGCCTTCTTTGATGACGAGTGTGGGGGTAATGATTTCACCTTGAAAGTGGCTGCTCTCGCACAGTTCGATACGTTTGTTGGCACGCAGCTTGCCGTTAATTTTGCCGAGCACAATCACCTCATCGACGACGATGTCTGCTTCGATACAGGCTTCTTCTTCAATAATCAGCAGACCTTCGGAGATAACTTTGCCCTGTATACGACCACCGATACGGCTCGCACCCTTGCAGTAGAGCTTGCCTTCAAAATGACACCCACTGGTGAGAATTGTCACTGCTACACCGCCCGTGTTTGCGCCTTTGCGTTTGTTTTTACTAGCGGACGAGCGTTTTTGTTCTGAAAACACAGCTACCTCCCTATATCAGTGGTTCGTCGCGATACCGCCACGCGTTGTGCAAAAGGTGGAGACAAGTAAGATTATACCACAGCCACCACCGCCCGCCACACTGTAAAAACTTACCGCTTGGAGTACTGAAATCTTTTCCGTGCGCCCGGCTGACCCGGCAGTTTACGTTCTTTTTTGCGGGCATCGCGGGTGAGGAGACCTTCTTTTTTCAGCACCTGTCGCCACTCTGGATTGAGGGCAGCGAGGACGCGGGCAATTCCGTGCCGGGTTGCACCTGCCTGTCCGCTCAAACCACCGCCACAGACGTTGATTTTGATATCAAAACTGTCTGTGTTGCCAGTCAGTTCGAGTGGTTGCATGATAACCATCTTTGAGGTGTCACGCAGGTAGTATTGGTTGAAGTCTCGCTTATTAATGGTAATCTTGCCACTGCCGTCACGCATCCAGACGCGTGCGGCTGAAGTTTTGCGCTTGCCAGTAGCGGCGTGTATCTGTGTCTCGCTCAAGTTTCACTCTCCTTCGTCGTAGCTGCGGCATCCACACACTGTGCCACGTGAGGATGCTCATCACCAGCGTATGCTTTTAACTTTTCTAATCTTTTCGCCTGTAGTTTGTTCTTGGGCAGCATGCCTTTGACGGCACGACGCAGCACTTCGCACGGATCTTTGGCGAACAGGTCGGCAGCACTGATGGACTTGATCCCTCCGATGTAGCCCGAATGCCAATAGTAGTGCTTCTGCTCCCACTTACGCCCGCTGAATTGCAGTTGTGCACAGTTGAGTACAACAACATGGTCGCCCGTGTCGTGATATGGCACGTAATGCGGGCGATGCTTGCCTAGCAGCAACTTTGCCACCTGCGATGCCAGCCGCCCGACTGACTTGCCACTGCCATCTAGCACCTGCCACAGGTGTGGCAGGTCAGCTGGTTTTACCTTCGTAACTATCAAAACTCACCTCATCAACAGACTCAGAGAGGACTATAGGAAAACTGCCTCTTTGTCAAGTTTTTGTTCCAGTTGATGACCATCTACCTCGTAGCTATTATCTCAGGCTGCTGCTTGTTCTCCAGTAAGGTGAGCTGTCGGATGGGGTAGAAGGCATCGTAAGGCGATCCCACCCGATGTCTGTTATGATCTGGATGATCAACCTCTAGTGTAACACGGATCGCGGCATAGCCATCGGTGTAGATCGCCTCCACTATGCCTTGCAGGTAGCACAGTTTGTGATTTTTTATAGGAATACGCGCCGTCTCGAACAACAGCCAGTGCTGATCAATGCGCACGCCGCTGATGTCCTCAATAGCTACGATTTTCTCGGAGTCGTAGCGGGGAATAACAACAACCTCGTTCTCGTCCTCCGCAATCCGCTCCACACGCCCACGATAACTACGTCCGTCGATGCGAAAGTGGACGTTTTTATTGACAAAAAAAGCTGCTTTGCTCTCCTGCACCACTGCGGTTGGGTGCTCTTGCACCCGCACACCGCAGCCAAGCGGGGTACAACTCAGTATTGCTGCTGTAGCACCATGTAGCAGAAGTTTTTTAGCCTGCGCCACAGTCGGTAACGCTGGCCTACTGCGCAACACATTGGGAAGCCAGCCATGCGCATGCCCCTCAAATACAAAAAACAAGACTGAAATCAAAAAGATAGCTCTCATACCGACATGCTCCTTGCTAAAGCCACATCAATTGCACCCCATACGTTGTTAACAAAGCAGTCTTTGCCTTGTCAATTTTTTGTCATATCCGTCTCCAAAACCAAAACCCCGTACCCATTGCCAAGCACACAATTTAAGGTATGAGTTAGACAGGGGAGTGTGGCAAAGAGAGAAAAGCACATTGTTGATCACAAGCTTTCTTGTATCTGTAAAAACAAGCAGGGGGAGGGGTTAGGGAAGGGTGAACGCCTTCCCGCAACAAAAAGCTCGTGTGACTTCCTAGCATCTGCAAATTTGATGCGATAGAATAATTCTATAAGCACAATTACAGTATGCGAGGGAGGCACGTCATGCCCGGTTCTGAACGCAGTGTCGGCGTAGTGAGAATTCCTTTATTGCCATTGCGGGATATTTTGGTATTTCCCGCGACCGCCGTGCCTTTGTTCGTTGGCCGGGAGAAATCTATCCGTGCCATCGAAGAAGCGATGTCTGGCAGCAAGGAAATCTTGCTGGCCGCACAGATAAAACCCCGCATTAATGACCCAAGTGCTGATGATATTTACGATGTCGGCACAATCTCCTCTATTCTACAATTTCTAAAACTGCCTGACGGCACGGTCAAGGTGCTGGTGGAAGGCAAAAAACGCGCTAGAATTATCAATTATGTGAACGAAGAAGATTATTTTCTGGTTGAGGCACAGCATTTACACGATCGGCCTTCTAGTGGTTTAGAGAGCGAGGCACTCACTCGTGCCGTGCGTCTTTCGTTTGATAACTATGTGCGCCTCAACAAACGCATTCCACCAGAAATGTTGATTTCCATTCAACAGATCGAAGACGAGTCAAAACTTGCTGATACCCTTGTTGCCCATCTCGTCAACTTGCGTCTCAAACAACGCCAGAGACTGTTGGCCGAAACCGACCCTCGCAAACGCCTCGAAGAAATTTACAGCCATATTCACTCTGAAATAGAAATCATGCAAGTCGAGCGCAAAATCAAAGCCAGAGTGAAAAACCAAATGGAGCGGACACAGAAAGAATACTACCTCAATGAGCAAATGACCGCCATCCAGAAAGAACTTGGTGAGCGCGACGACGGCCGCACAGAAGTTAACGAAATTGAAAACCAAATAAAAAACAAAAAATTATCTAAAGAAGCGCGTGAAAAATTAAAAAAAGAATTACGCAAATTAAAAATGATGTCAACAATGTCAGCAGAAGCTACGGTGGTGCGTAATTATATTGAAACGGTATTATCGTTGCCATGGGGAGAGTATATCAAGGAGATACGTGACTTGAGTTTTGCCGCGGCGACGCTTGACAACGATCATTATGGGCTAGAGAAAGTCAAGGATCGCATTCTTGAGTATCTGTCGGTGCGATCTTTGGTAGATAATTCCAAAGGCCCGATTCTGTGTCTGGTCGGCCCGCCCGGAGTTGGCAAGACTTCGTTGGCGCGCAGTATTGCCAAAGCAACGGGGCGCAAGTTTGCTCGCATCTCTCTCGGTGGTGTGCGGGATGAGGCCGAGATTCGTGGGCATCGCCGCACTTATATTGGCTCGATGCCCGGCAAACCGATTCTTGCCATCAAGAAGGTAGGTTATTCCAATCCAGTCATGTTGCTTGATGAGATTGACAAGATGAGTCATGATTTTCGTGGCGATCCTTCTTCGGCCTTGTTAGAGGTGCTCGATTCAGAGCAGAACAGCAATTTTGCCGATCATTATCTCGACCTTGATTACGATCTCTCGAAATGCTTGTTTGTTGCTACCGCTAACTCGTTGCACAATGTGCCTAAGCCGTTGTTGGATCGTATGGAAATAATTTCCATTGCGGGCTACACGGAGGAAGAAAAAATTCAAATTGCCAAGCAGTATCTTGTGCCCAAGCAGTTGCATGAGAATGGTTTGGAGAAGAAGCACAATTTGCGTTTTCACACACAAGCATTGCGGGAGTTGGTCACTTATTACACGAAGGAGGCTGGGGTGCGCAATCTCGAACGTGAGATTGGCACTGTCTGTCGCAAGGTTGCTCGCCGTCATTTGAGCAAGCGTGAAAGTCAGCAGAACATGCCGCGTATAGTTACGGGACAGACGGCAACGGTGACAAAATTGGATGAGCATGATTTTAAAATCATCGAGACGATTACGGTTAAGTCGGTGCAGCATTATCTCGGGGCGCGCAAGTTTCGCATCGGCTTGCAGCATACTGACCACGAGATCGGTCTTTGCACAGGCATGGCGTGGACGGAGGTGGGCGGTGATCTGCTGGTCTGCGAGGTGGCGGTGTTGCCGGGCAAGGGTAAGCTGACTATTACGGGCAAACTCGGTGAGGTCATGCAAGAATCGGCGCAGGCGGCACTCAGCTATGTGCGTTCGCGGGCGCAGTTTCTTGACCTCAGCTCTGACTTTTACCAAAGGCTGGACATTCACATTCACATTCCTGAGGGTGCGATTCCGAAGGACGGCCCTTCGGCTGGTATTTGCATTGCAACGGCGTTAACCTCAGCCTTGACCGAGCGACCTGTCAGCAAGGACATTGCCATGACGGGCGAGATTACGCTACAGGGTCGTGTCATTCCGATTGGTGGGTTGAAAGAAAAAATTCTCGCCGCGCATCGGGGTGGCATTCGCAAAATTCTTATTCCCAAAGAGAACGGCGATCATCTCGATGAATTACCCAAAACGGTGGTGAGAGAAGTGAAAATCATTACTGTCGATCACATGGATGATGTTCTTATTCATGCTTTGGTGTGGAAAAATCCTGAAGAAAAGCCAGACGTATTGTTTCAAAAATTGAAAAAAATTACGGGTGACAGCATCGATAATGACAATCTTTCCTTCACTCATTAGGGACTTGTGATGCAGGCAACGCAACTCGAAGAACGTAATCTAGTCGGTTTTGTTGAAGATCTGAAGCAGCAATGGCTGGAGACGATCGATGCACTAATCGATCCGCTGATGTTAGTTGATAAGGATTACAAGATTATCCGTTCTAACCTTGCGATGGCAAGAGTTACTGACTTACCTGTTACGGATGTAGTGGGCAAAACATGCTACAAGATTTTTGCTAGTCGTGACACTCCTTGTCCTGAATGTGCTATGCAAAAGGCGATTAGCAACAAATCAACTCGCAATTGGGAAATGCAAATCGGCGAGCGTTTTTATGAGGTTACTTCTCAGCCGTTGAAGAACTCCAAAGAAGAAGTTACCGGCACGGTGCAGATTTATCATGATCGCACTGAGACCAAGACTCTGCAAGACAAGATTATGCAGCAGGAAAAACTTGCCTCGATTGGCTTGCTATCAAGTGGCGTTGCGCATGAGATAAACAACCCACTGGGTGGTATTCTGGCTTTTGCACAGATTTTGCTGAAGGAGCTAGACAAGGATTCGCCGCATTACCAAGATGTGGTTGAAATTGAGGCGGCGACACAGCGTTGCAAGGCAATTGTCTCGTCGTTGTTAGAATTTGCGCGGAATCGTGGTGCAACTGAAGGCGACAAACGCTCGTCAGTCTCGGCAGTTGAGGCGTTCAAGGCGGCGCTAAATTTTGCTAAAGTGAGTTTCAACACCAACACAAAGGTAATTGAAGATTATCAAGGAGGGGACATCGTTGTCTTCGGTGATCGGAATAAGTTGATTCAAGTTTTTCTGAATTTAATTCAAAACGCTGCACATGCTATGTTACAGGGCGGCACGTTAACACTTACGGCACGCACAGAGATTGATGAGGAAACCAACTGCAAGTATGGCTTGTTCAGCATTTCCGACACTGGTATTGGCATTCCTCAAGAACATATCAAGCGTATCTTTGAGCCTTTCTTCACTACCCGCCAGCCCGGCGATGGCACCGGTCTCGGTCTTGCCATCTGTTATGGCATTATCAAGGATCACGATGGCAGTCTTGATGTCAGCAGTGCGCTTAACAAGGGCAGCACCTTTACTGTTAAGCTGCCACTTGTGCGCGAGAAAGTTAAGCTCACTATTCAGAAATAATTTTTGTTTAATGATTTTGGTGAGAGAAGGGGAAAGCAACGACTAGCTTTCCCCATTTTGCACGATTTAATTTGTTTATTTAACTACCCCATTTTGCGTAATTTTTCCAATTGCGCTTTTACTACACTTATCGCAGTATCCTTAGCTAATTTTAAAGACTCATCTACCTGAGCTCCAATTATTTTGTCATAATTGTCCCGCAATTCACGGAGCTCGTCTACTTGTTCTTCTTTAAGTATGATTGATGAAGACTTCGATTGAGCTTGGTTCGCCAAGTTTGTCTAACTTTGCTTTAATTTCCTTTTTAGTAGCATCAAGATACTCATCAAACGACTTGTAGGTATCCTTAGGGTTAGGAACAATTGACTGCATAGAAGTTTTAGCTTTAGTAAGTAGATCTTCATCAAGTTCCCCCGCCTGCAACCTTACCAATCTTTCTTCCAGATTTTTTATTTCAAGCCTTCTGAATGATTTAGAATTCGTAAGAGTCTCCATCTTTGCTTCAAATTTTTCATTATAGCTCTTGATGATATCATCACTTTCCGCCTTTGCCATCATACCATCTATACGATCTCCAACCTCTTCTAGTTCTTTAGCAATTTGCTCATCATCAGGGTTCTGTCCATGCTTTTTCATCAGCTTCAGGTAGTTATCGACCTGCTTATCAAAATCTGAACGCATCAGAAGCTTGGCCAGTTTAACCCCACCGAAACCAACTGCAGCTGCACCGATTACAGCTAACGCGATACCGCCCCATTTCCGTTTGCCACGCTGCTGTTGTTCCTCTTGTTCGGCTTGAGTTCTGCTGCCCAGTGTTTTGCAACTACCTGACAATACCAGCACTAGGCAAAAAGTGACTATGTGCGTGATACCTCTGTTTTTTGACTACAACACGATTGCCTCCAAATGAAAATTTAAAAACCAAAACCTCTGATGCCTATTTTTCGGCTTAATTTGTTCTAACTTTAATGCTTACTACAACTAACTAATTATACTAGTTTTTTAAAGAGTTAGCTAATGACCCTATCCACAACTTCTGGGAGTATCTCCCAATAGGTGCTATATGGTTGATGCTTAACTGCATTGTGAGGTTTCGTCATGAGTTTTATTTAGCATTCAGTAGGATTGTTAAAGGTAGCGACGGCAGTGTGGGGAAGGCTCACCTTAAAAGGAGTTTTATTTCTTTGCTGCTAGTAAGTGCAGAAAAGATTACAAGCTGTACCAAGATTTCTGTTTGAGAGAAGTAGCTGCGTGCTTCGTTACCAAAGGAGTAGCCAGAGTCATACCTTGTTCAACTAGTTGTAAAGATTATTCTGACCTGTTTCGTGGCGGCACAAACGACATCAGTAACTATCAGCTGTTTTGTAGACAATGCCACAAGGCAAAGTCACGAGCTGATGCAGCACTACGTAGTCCCACGCATGAGAGTCACTCCAGATACTGGTCACAGTCCATAACTCAAGATGTGGCAAAGGTTGCCGATAAGGATAGTAGGCGGAGGCAATTATGCCAGACCCTGCACTTGCCGTTAACAAGGAGGTGCTATGAGCTTTGCAATGCTACAATTGGCACTAACCGCGGGTGCTATTGCCACTGACTAGGTTACAGGATGTCTGTAAGGCGGTACGTTTTATTAGGGAATGTGATGACTGTGAGAGAATGAAGCTGGACAGAAAGCATGATGATGATGCAGACGTGTTGTGGTGGCACAAAGAACCACGCACAATCCTCGTGTACTATAGCCGAGATAAACCCTGGCACTTTAGGTTTGAGGAACTATGTGGGAATAGGAGGTAGCATGTGCCCTTTAAGTATACTACTAGTCCCAATCGCGCTATTCTTCGCCATATTTGGCGGCACCGTGTTCGATGATGAGTCGATGCGCCCAGCCCCACCAAAACCGAAGAAGCGTAGGAGAGTGAACTATTATAAAGGAACTGACGCAGAGACTGACGAAAGAGAGTCTAGACTTCTAACGGCAAGGTTGATGTCCCACTTGGAACGGACATCAAGGGGCAACAGCCTTTAGGAGCGGGAACAGGTCAGGAGATCCCACCAAATCAGGCCGCTTCTTTGCTCCGCTTAACGCTTTTCTGCTTTCTTGCTCCAGTCTATTCACTGCGCTGTGACTGAGCTTCGTTATGCTGCAAATTTCCTCGACACTCATGTCCTTCTCAATCATGCGTAGCGCAACCTCCTCAATCCCTTCTTGCCGACCCTCTTCTACCCAACCTTCTCGTCCGATCTTGATCTTTTTCATAAGCCTGCCCCTCAACTTGTTGATCGCCTCCACCTCAATATCTTCTAGCACAGCCAAGCTGAAATCGCTGTTGAATTTAGAAAAACAGTCAGTTGCTCGCTCCAGCAGCCGCAGCCTTTCGTCCACTTCTAATATCAAGCTGCTGCGAAAAAAATTAGCCACCTTTTCACGGGTCAAGTCCCTGATGCAGTGCAACGACAACATGTAGGGGTGGCTCTTGGGATACATTTTAATGATTTCCTCCTGACTATAGTCAGGCAAATGCAGCAGCAAATAGCCGAAATCTAGGAGTGTAGTTGCCAAGGCGCAAAATCCTCACTCAATCACATATTCTTAATGGAATTAGATAGCTACACCACCTCTTCATTCCAGAATGTGTACTCAGACAAAAATATCTAGCAGATCGCTTCTCGATGCGGGACATTGCCCGTGAATTTTCGTGCTCAAAAACACGTGTCATAGACCTGCTGCTGAATTACAAAATACCCCTAAGACGACGCTCACACCGGCTTTGTTGCATAAGTTCCGTTGATTATAACATGCTGTTATCATAGCATTTCTATGTGGGGAGCGTTCCCCTCCCCGCTTTGCGCGGCTCTTTGCCAAAGGCGTGCCCGAAGGCACGCCTAGCTCCACACCCCTGCGTGTTCGCAGACTTCTCGTTTGGGTCAGGTGCAATCATCCTGCTGCAGC
Organism: Oligoflexales bacterium; assembly: GCA_965226195.1. GTDB lineage: Bacteria > Bdellovibrionota_B > Oligoflexia > Oligoflexales > JAPPIL01. The sequence goes on along the minus strand of OZ245333.1, from coordinate 2,895,717 downwards.
ATGCACACATGTGTGCATGCTCTTTGTCGCTTCCTAGCTCCAGCTGAAGCATTGGCGTGAAATGGTTTGCAGGTCTGCTTGCACCTGACCATTGTCAACTTCTGTGGACACTATGGGCTTGTGCGTGGTGCAGGCATTACCTTTGCAACACCTATAAAATTCTTACTGCTAAAGGGTTATAGGATATAAACATGCCTGCCCTGAGTTATGAAACAAAGCCGCTCACAACCCCCCAAGTGCAGATGGACTACCTACGGAAAACGCAAGGTTGGAGGCAGGATCATAGGCCATAAGGCCGAGTTGCGCACCATCGCTACTATCAAACAGATGCATCGCGAGGGCGTGAGCACCATCGCCATTGCGAGGTTCTTGGCCACTATGAAGATTCCCACCAAGCAGCATGGCAAGGGCTGGCATCGCAACACGGTAGTGAAGATTCTCAAGCGAGAGGGGATTGTATGTAGGGGGCACAATGTTGGTAGCTGCACATATTGATAGTTATGGTATTAATAACAAGGGGTTATAACTTTTTGTTTGCATTAATATCAGGATTTGTCCTATAAGAAATACGCATACAGTGGTTGCGCTCCTTGTCCTTCTTATAGTAATGGGATTGGGACAGCAAGCCAAGACTCTTAAGGAGTATCTCCGATTAGGTGCGTAGCTTTATTATTTTTAATTTTGTTATCTTGTGGAGAACACAAATCTCCGGTCAGTGACTCTGCTTATTTCTTGGAAAAAGTTGTGACTAGGGACAATAGCAATAATGAGGTAAGGGCTACACTTGCTTGCAAGATGGAGAACGGCCAGTATTGTTTTTATGAGAAAAGTATTGCCAAGGACAAATTGTTGCAAACACCTAAGAGTGAACAGAAATCTGAGGGTGAGCAACAAGATGGTACTGGTTTTAAGCTTGTTGAGCTAGTAGAGGGAAGCACTTTGCTGACTCCAAGGTCTGTGGAGGCAGAGGAGTTGCGACTGGCCTTGCGGTTTGGTTTGAAATGGTACAATCGCGCTGCTGATGTGGGCAACTATGTAAGATTCCCAATGGATTATCTGTGTATTGGTGCTTTTGCTTTTACGATCTTCGTTGGGCGGGGGATGTCCAGAAGAGTTCGTTCTATAAGCTCCACAGTTGGCCTGGTTAGTTGTCTTCCTGTTGCCGTTGCTAGTGTCTTACAAATTGTGTTTTACAAAAAAGCTAATAAGCAGGCTAAGGTTGAAACTAATGGACTTTTATCTGCATCTCCATATCTAGTTTCTACAGAGGGTGTGGTTGAGGTAAAAAAGATTTTGACCTGGTTGGAGTCTAGGGATTCTGTTCCCTGCCCTGCCAAGATGAAGCTTCCCAACAATAAGGAGGAACAAAGCGGCGATGAGAAGTAGTGTATTAATAGGGGTTTTGTTTTACTTTCTCTTGTCTTCTTGTGCTGGTAGTGAGCAGGCACAGGTTAAGGTCGGGGGGCCGGGAGAAATTTCTGGTAGTGACCCGATAAACCGCTACACAGTCATGGTCAGGATGTTTATAGATCGCGAGAAGGGCATAAACCACCCCAGTTCTTGCTCCGGCACGTTGCTCGATTCTCGTCACGTACTGTTGGCTACTCACTGTATAGCCGGCAACATCTGGCGGGTGAAGGTCTTGGTTGGATACGATAATAAGGTGATTTTGGCAGATGGTAGGGAGTTTTCTGCTATAGGAGAAGGAGCGTCTTTTGTGCTCAGCAAGTCCTATCTTTCTAAATGGTACAAGGATTTCAGGCGGATCTATTGGAACAAGATTGCTTTTCGTTCCCTGAGCACTAGACTCATCGACATTGCAGTTATAAGGTTGGCAAAGCCTTTGGGTTTGCCTTATCCCATAGACTATGAGATTCCCGAACCAACGGTAGATCTTACAGGCAAAGAGGTTGTTATCGCCGGTTATGGAATAGGAGACATGGGACAGAAGCCACTCAAAGCTAGGAAAGCGTTGGTCAAGGTAGCAAAGGACTATGAAAAATCAGACCTTTTGGAGTTCACTAACTTTTTTCGGCGAGTAAACTACGGTGATTCTGGAGGGCCTGTCTGGTGGCGTGATAAGCAGGGTAAGCTGAACCTTATCGGCGTGCATGCTCTTATGCTTAACTTGCCTCGATTTTACACGTACTCGATAGATATTCGGCATCATCGCCAATGGATCAAAAATGCGCTGCAAGTATTACAAGAAAATGATCCGCAGATAACTGAAAAAATGAATATGAGCAAGAGATATTTTCCTGGTTATTTGGAAGATTTTCACAAGAATAACTACCAATCCCGAAAATAAGCGCAAGACTGGCTTTATTGTCCTGTTTTCCGCATAAGAATGCTTTTCTACTCCCTACGGCGTTTCTGAAATCCCCATTTTGTTTTACGACATTACGACCCTGTATTTTGAGAGTTTTACTCCTGACGAGTTGTGTTCTTTTGATTTTAGCAAGGACTGCAGATTCAAGGAGACACAGGTTGTTGTCGCCTTGATTATCACTACTGATGGGTTACCGATAACGTATGAGGCATTTCCAGGCAATACGCACGAGGTAAAGACATTGCTGCCTGTCATTAAGAAATTGCAGCGGGAGTTTGAGGTTGAGTCGGTAGATTTTGCTGCTGATCGTGGCATGTTCAGTGCTGGCAATCTTGTAGCAACTACTTTAACGGTGGACATGTAAGCGAGCTAGAAAGCTAGCGATACGAACAGCCCAACGAGCCTTCTGGCACACTGCTTGAGTTGAATCAAGACATCACGATGCAGAAAGCATGCTCAATTTGCAATTTTCAATGACATCAAGCATCTACATAACATCACCGCCCATCTCTGAGGGCGTACTAAGACAAAAATATCTCACAGACCGCTTCTCGATGCGGGACATTGCTCGTGAATTTTCGTGCTCAAAAACACGCGTCAGAGACCAGCTGCTGAATTACAAAATACCCCTAAGACGACGCTCACAACCTCCCAAGTGCAGATGGACTACCTACGGTAAGCGATAAGGTCGGAGGCATGATCATAGACCACAAGGCTGAAATGAGAGCCGTTGCTACTATCAAACAGATGTATGCTGAGGGCGTGAGCACATCCGCCATTGCGAGGTTCTTGGCCACTATGAAGATTCCCACCAAGCAGCAGGGCAATGGCTGGCACAGCAATATGGTGGTGAAGATTCTCAAGCGAGAGGGGGTTTACACGGGGAGCAAGGTGAGGAAGGAACAACGAAGAGCATTGTCGGCCTGACTATGCCCGTGCAGCTCTTGAGTGACTACAGACTATGCCACCAAGAAGCTTTTGCCCACGGTAAAGAGAGCCACTATCTAACACATCGCTAGTGGTTTACCCTCTTCCGAGGAGCTTTCCAGAAAACTGACGGGGGGAGAAGCTGGATTTCTAACGCCTGGGTCGATGCCCCACATTGATGGGAAAATCCAAGAGCTACAGCTGCTTCGTCGCTTCCACGTCTGCAAGGCTCACTTCTGGATGGGTCTTAAGAAGGTGCTAACGCTAATTTATAGCACGTCATCATTTTTCTGCCATTTCATCAAGATTATTGCCCTTGCTCTTATCGGGATTACTCCGCAAAAAGGGCTTCCTGCCTCCACCTGGGTGAACTGCATGTGCATTCTCAATCTCCCCTCGTTCAGCCATTTTAACAGCGGAGTCAATCGGGGTGCACAACTTATTTCCCTCAAGTCTTACAGCAGAAATATTTCTTTTATCGTCCCTCTTGGTGCCAATTATTTTCTTACTCACGTTTAAAATTCCTTATACAAGTTTAAAATGAAAATTTACATACCCATAAGGTAAGGCCAAAACTCCAATTGTCAAGTTCCTAGTGGAATTTAATCTTGGATGCTTGATCTTTGCTCTCCAATTGGCAATGTCTGCTGGCACGATGATTGCTAATGCTGCTAGTTTGACACTCGATTTTCTAGCATGAGCCGACAGAAATTATTTACTAACTGCATCTGCTCGACAGTTCGACATGGGGTTGCAAGGAGTTGAGGGTTGGTGATGACAACAGCAAGACATTGTGCACGTGATAAGGCAACGTTAAGACGGTTGCGGCTGAAGAGAAATTCAATGTTACGTGGCAGATATTCCGCACTGGAAGTAGTCATCGAAATCAGCACAATCAGTGCTTCCTGCCCCTGAAACTTATCGATTGTGCCTACCCTTGTCTCTTGTGGTAACAAACTACGCAAATAATTTACCTGTGCATTATACGGTGCAATGATGAGCACATCATCTTCCACGATTTCTCGTTTTTTTCCTTTGATAATACATGTTTTGCCAAGCAACTGTTGAAAAATATTTTTGATAATATCACCTTCTCCCTCACTCTTCTGCCCACAACCATCATGCTGTACTGGTACAACAGCAATACCTTCATTGGGCAAGTTTGTTGCATGTTGTAGATCAAGGTAACGTGTTGATGTGCTTGCATCAGCTTGCAAGCGGCTGTCGTAAAAAACTTCTGAGATAAATTTACAAATGCTTGGTCTAAGTCGATACGTTTTATCAAGGAAAATACCGTGGGTTGCGGCGATAGTTGCACTTTTACCCTGCAAGAATTCCAACACTGATAAACCAGCATCGCCAGGATGCACACCCTGCACAGGTTGACCAAGTTGCATCTGGTCACCAATTAGAATGATATTCTGTGTGCAACCAGCCATGGCAATAACATTAGCAAGGGCAACTTGGCTTGCTTCATCGATAAAAAGATAATCGAGCTTGCTACTGAATTTCTCATTTGCAAAAAGCCACACCGTGCCGGCAAATAAATCAAAGTCAGGTGAAATGTTCGCAGTGTTCTCTATATTTTCAATAAACTTTCCATCAAAGTGACTTTCTGGATTATCTTTACTTGCTTTCTTTACACCACGAAAACTAACTCCCCTTTGCGTTGCAAGCTTCTCAATCCGTGCCAGCAGGTTATGAATGACCTTATGTGAGTTAGCACTGATACCAATTTTTTTATTTTTTTGTAATAGAGCAACGATCGTTTCTGCACTGATCTGTGTCTTTCCTGTTCCCGGTGGCCCCTGTATAAAAAGATAACTGTGATCAAGGACACTCACTGCATGTAGAACCTTACTAGGCAAATGCATGTCACTAACAAAGGTTGTGCGTGGTTGTGCCTTAGCTAGTAGCTCTTGTATGACACCAAGCTCTTCGCCTGCAAGTAGATTTTCTGCACAATGATAGAGTGCATTACGTAAATCCTTGCTATTGATAGGAATACCAGCACTGATTGAGAGCTTCTCTGGCAAGGGCTGCTTACCCTTGCCACGTTTTATCTGTACTAGCTGCTCTTTTTCACACAAAGAAAAGATACGCCCAATACTTTCTGTTGTAGATGCGTCGCATACTTGCTCGCTAACTTTAAGTTTATGTTCCTGTGGCGGGAAGCAGTAAGTGTAGAGATATGATTTTTTTTCTTCCTGCGGTACACCTACTTGGTGCAAATCTGCGAGGCATTCGTTGTCATCGAGAAGTTCTTGATTATATTTGTCACGGCGGGCGAATAGTCGCCACCATTGTGATTTATCCTCGTGACGGTGGAATTCTAATAAGTGCATGAGTCGCTCTCGTACTTCCTGCGACAGGACGGAAGATGATTCAAGGCGCTTGCAAAATTCCTCGTATTCAATTTCCCACTCCTTGCGCTCCTGCATTACCTCATCGTTGGTATTTCTTATAAATGAGACATTGCCGCCGGCAATTTGTAGCAGCCAATTACGCAACAGTTGTGTAGATTTACAGTCTTGCTCGTTGTAATCGGCAATCTCCTGTAAGTAGCGATCGTTTTGTGTCTTCAGCCATTTGTTATAAACAACAATGCTATCAGTTGCTGTTGCCACGGATTCTGCCCGTTTAGGCATGTAAAATGTTTCAAGGTTTTTTAAAGAATAGCTTGGTTCAGAAATACGTATACTTTCCCGCACAACGACATACAGATCGATAAATTTCTCTGCCCGTAGCAGGTTGTCCAGCTGTTCTTCATAAACTGCATAGCGGCAGGCGAGACGTTTCAACGCCGTTGTTTCATAATGGTTGTAATGGTAGATAAAAGCCTCAGGATGCTGTTTAAGGTGTTGAACTAAAAACTCCATCAGCTGACAAAAAGCTTTCTTTTCCTGTTCGTGATCGTGTGCCCAAAAGGTTTTGAAATTTTCCCTCTGATTATCACCAAGATAATAAACACCGAACAAATACTCTAGCCCCTGTGGGTACAGTGGGTCTCCTTCCATGTCAAAAAACAAGTCACCTGCTTGTGGTGGTGGCATACGTGAGAAGCCCTTGCCCTCTAAAGAGTCAAGTAGCGTGTATTTATTTTCGCCTGTTGTTTGTTTGTGTGTCTGTAGAGATGCTTGTTCTTTGAGCTGTGCAAAAGTAGCTGCATTCAGCCCTATAGCTTGATGATCATTTGGTGTTGCTGCTAGCTGAGCAACACTTGTAATTCCTGCTGCGTTCAGCTTATCCTGTTGTGATTTTCTCATACCGGCAATAAGGCTCAGATGATTGTCATGCTGCCACCGGGCATCGCAATGTGCTTTCCAGCGACAAAGTTTACAATAGTTGCAAGGTTGCGGATACGATTCTACTGGCAACTGTTGCAGATAATCCTCGAAGTGTTTTTTAGCCCAACGGTAGTAGGCAAAAAAATCACTGACCTTAAAACTGTGTTTTTTACCATCGCCAGTTAACAAATACATTCTAACTGGACGCAAATCCTGTAGTTTTTCCAACAGTTCTGAGTAAGCACACAACTGCACGATATGTTTCGGTTCTGGTGTGCGTGTTAACTTCGTATCCAGCACCTCATAGCTGTGATTACCAAGTTGTGACGGTGCATTGCACTTTAGCAAAAAATCTGCATCGCCACGCCAGCAGCCATCACGTAACACCGCCTGAAAAACAACATCAGCACCTGAACGCAGCGCATCGGCACTATCACGTACTCGTTTAGTAAGCTCTCCTTCCTTTGCGATTTCGACCACGTGCTTGCCTTCAGTTTGTAACTGATGCAGGTAGTTTCTTTCATGTTCAAACCCCTTATTTTGCAAGAGCTGGTTAAAATCGTCATCCTCCTCCGATGGAGCAACACCACTTACGGCAAGAAAGGTGGTATGCGAGCACTCAAGAAAGGTCACTAAATCAGAGGGTGAGTAAAGGAAGTTTCCATCTTTTTGACGTTTCATTGGTTATTCTCCTGTTCACTGCGGCTGAATTTCCCTGTCTCGCTATCTTGTCGGTATGAGTATAGCAATCCGTTAGCTACTACTATTATGTTGGAAAAGCCTCTGTTGCAAATAACATTAGTAATATCAAATAGTTATGGTCTTTGCTGGGGGAATACTCCTGAAAGTTGTGGATTGCCTGAGAGAGGGAAACGGTTCTTCAGGCTGTGCCATAAATACGACTGTGAGATATGCATTCGTAGACTGCCGTTCAATCCGAACGATCCAGCTTCGATTTTGCAGCTTGATCAGTTGGCGGCCTTCGCTGAATTTGAGTCACGCACAGCTTCGCTATCTCTTTGCCGCTTGCTAGCTCCAAGCGCATCAGGGAAAGCGATCACTCGGCTATGTTGACTTCGGGAAAGTTTAACAGCTATTTTCCTCTGCTAGGTTTCGATGCGGTTAAAAATGAGCGTGGGGAATACACAGGTATTTATAAGCCCAACAAGAAAGAGCTGAAGCAGGTGGAATGGATTATGTCTTCGTTCCTTCGAGTGGACAGATACAAAGTCCTGCTTGACCTGTGCGAGTCAAGAGGCATTAAGAGTAAGCAGGGGAAATATTTCAGCAGGAGTAACATTAGAAGTTTACTTACTAATCCCCGCTATATCGGCAAGTGGTAGCGCAATAAGCACAATGCTGACAAACGGCAGAACAAGCTCATGCCTTATGAACGCTTTACGGAGGTTGAACTAGGTCATGGCTGCGTTATTGACAAAGGATTATGGCAAAAGGTTTAGGACAAAGTTAAGGAACTGGACGAGTCGCGTGCACAGCTTCACACAGCTCTTTGCCGCTTTCTAGCTCCAAGCACTGCTACCCGCTAACTGGCTTGCGGACATAAGCTCGCGAACATGAAGCGAGCGATACAAAGAGCCTTCACGAGTGAAGCGAAGTGAAGCGAAGTGAAGCGTGGGGTAATACGCAAAAATCGACTTACTACCATAACAAAGCCCATAAGCTCAGAGTGAGAAGCGAAGTGTTTGAGGCCGAAGCCGAGAAGATATTGCGGCATGCGGCCGACAACTCCACAAAGTTTCAGAAAAGCATTGTCAACTATTTGGCTCGCAAGGAGAATTCTATTGGCCTCGTAACAAGGAAAATCGCTGAAGTCGATGCTAGGTTGGGTGAGGTAGAAGCCGAAAACCTACAACTCGATAAGCGCTTAAGCTTCCTGCTCAAAGGTGGTGAGGAGATGGCGGAGTCGTTCAGGCATGAGTATCAGAAAAGATTTTTAGTCCTGAAGAATGAGGAGCAAGAGCTTGAGAGCAGCAAAAGCCAGATTAAGATGTTGCAAAAACAAATCGCTGATGCTCAAGCACCAAGTAAAAACGGCGGGCTGGAACAAATAAACGAGGCTCTCGGCTACATCAGGAAGAAGGAGTTGGTTTCGCTCAAGTCTATTTACAGAAGGCTGTTCAAGAAGGTCGTTGTTTGTCAGTTGAACAGGGCAAAAGTGGAGTTACAGTTTACTTTTAACAACGTGACCTCACCCATCCGTAACGGTAAGGTCTGATTCTGCATTGCGGCCGGATTAGTTGCGGGGGACGGATTCGAACCGCCGACCTTCGGGTTATGAGCCCGACGAGATACCAGACTTCTCCACCCCGCGGCATCGGCGTAGGGTAGATGTTTGGAATGTCGTTGTCAAGAGCGATTCACTGAGCTTTGTCTGTGGTAGCAGGAAAAAGCTGTGCCACCAGTTCGTTGAGTTGTGTTGCTACCTCTGGCGCAGCTGGCAGGGTCAGAGGCTGCGGCTTGGTATCGGCTGACTGTAGCGTGTGCAGATAGCGTTCGATGCTTTTCAGGTCTGCTTGGAGTTCTTTGCTGGTGTTGCGGCTGTGGGCAAACTCATCCTGTAACTGCAGTAGCTTGCGTGACAGAGCAGCCGATTGAGTCGAAAAGGAAATAGGATTGAGGCGACGATCCTCGCCCACAAGAATCAGGTCGATCCATCTCAACATGGTGTCCAACATGTTGAACAGGCGAGAACTATAGAAAGTGCAGAGCAGAATCGTAACGACATTGAAGCACAGCAGTGAACTGAGCGCAATCAGCAGCGGTGTCTTGAACTTGGAGATAATCTGCCACTTCTGGTCAGCGTTAAGCTCAAAGTAAACCGTCAGCACAGAAGCCACGTCATCGACGAAAAAAATCAACGCGGCAAGCATAGCCAGTGAAAAAGCCGCACTCCAAATACTGATTGGCAGGGCGAACTTAGCCGTAAAAAAAGGACGCATCTTGTTCATCGTAACCGCTCCCGTTGCCAGAAGGTAACAAAGCCTGCGAAAAAAACCGCGGCAGTCTCCGTGCGCAACGTATTCATGCCAAGATCAATAAACTTGACTGACACAGAGCGCAGGGCAGCTTGCTCTGCGGCACTAAAGCCACACGCCGCTCCGACCAATATGCATACCCTGCCTGACGGAGAACACTGCAACAAGTCAGACAAACCACACTCACCGCCACGCTGTAGTGCCAGCCTGACAGCGAAGTCTCGTGCCAGCGTCTTGGTCAGCTCCTCCCACTCAGGCGATAGCTCAATGTCTGGCAGCCAAGCACGTTTGCACTGTTTGCAGGCACTGATAATTATTTTACGCCAACGCAGCACACGTGACGAGTGTATTTTACCATGTGCATCATGATGATGTCTAAAAATCATAAAACGTTCGACCCCAAGCTCGGTCAGGCTACGCAGGAGGCTCTCACCCACCGTGCCTGCTTGCGCCCCTAACACTGCAGTGATCGCAGCCGAGGGGCGAGGCTCATGGTGGGTGGTAATGATAGTGGCACGTGCTGCATGGCGAGTCAACGCCTGCAGACGACAGCGATAAACATTCCCACACCCGTCAAAGGCTTCGAGTTCGTCACCCCGTGCGGCCCTAAGCACATGCAGGTGCTTGCGCTCGGTGGCATCGAAATGCACCTCATTGCCATCAGCAACAGCGAAAAAACGGAACTTGTGTCTCTCTTCTTCCATGCAGTCTAACCTTACAGCGTCACAGTTTTTGTATGTTGACGGCAAGAGAGGTGTCAACCTACTCTCGCACAAGTTGAGTGGCTGTGCTATGGTCAGCCACTTAGGCCCCGTAGCTCAATTGGATAGAGCAAGACCTTCCTAAGGTCGAGGTTGCAGGTTCGAGTCCTGCTGGGGTCGCTCGACGTGCCGACAGACAATTTCCGACCTCATACTCAGAATGGGGTGTGGATAAATTGCGTATGACGAACTCCAGCTCTACCCTGGCGTTTTCTAGCGGATGCACGATAATCTTTTCGAACAACCGTCGGTAGATAGACCTGAGCGCAACAAAATCCTTTCTCCTGATGCAACTGATAGCCTCGTTGACCTGCCCTAGAAAACCGTTTTTGTGGGAGCTAGAAAGCGGCGAACAAGCCGAGCCACGAGTAAAGCGAGTGGTATCTTGCCTTTCCTTGAGTTGTTTTTTCAGAAGCTGAAGTTCACTCTTCTTGCTTTCAAGCTCCTGTTCCTCATCGTTCAGTGCGGCGAACTGCTTCTTATACTGGCTTCTAAATGACTGCGCCATCGCCATATCGTCACCTTTGAGCAGGAAGCTTAAGCGCTTATCGAGTTGTAGGTTTTCGGCTTCTACCTCACCCAACCTAGCATCGACTTCAGCGATTTTCCTTGTTACGAGGCCAATAGAATTCTCCTTGCGAGCCAAATAGTTGACAATGCTTTTCTGAAACTTTGTGGAGTTGTCGGCCGCATGCCGCAATATCTTCTCGGCTTCGGCCTCAAACACTTCGCTTCTCACTCTGAGCTTATGGGCTTTGTTATGGTAGTAAGTCGATTTTCGCGTATTACCCCAAGCACTACTGCCTGTGAAATTAGAGCCATCTGCGAAAACCAGCAAACCAGATAGAGGGTAGCAGTGCTTGGTTGCCTGTGCTCGCGATCCGTCTAGTTCCTTGACCTTGTCCTGCACCTGCTGCCACAGCCCCTTGTCGATGACACAACCATGCCCTAGCTTGGCTTCCGCGTAACGCTCATAAGGCATGAGCTTGTTCTGCCGCTTGTCAGCATTTTGCTTATTACGATACCACTTACCGATGTAGCGAGGGTTAGTTAGCAGTCTTCTGATGCTCCCTCTGGTGAAATTTTTACCAAGTTTAGTCTTGATATTCTTTTCCTTACACCATTCTAGCAGCATCTTATACCTGTCCACTCGTAGAAACGAAGACATGATCCACTCGACATGCTTCAATTCTGCTTTGTTGGGTTTATAGATGCCCGTATACTCCACGCGCTCATTCTTGAGCGCGTCAAACCCCAACAGCGGAAAATGGCTGTTAAACTTTCCAGAAGTAAGCAGGGCAGAATGATTGCTTTCCTTGACACGCTTTGAGGTGGTGCGTGACTCAAATTCAGCAAAGGCAGCTAGCTGATCGAGTTGCAAGACCGAAGCGGGGTCGTTGGGGTTGAACGGCAGCCCTCTGATACATATCTCGCAGTCATACTTCTGGCACAGCCTGAAGAAACGCTTCCAAATCTCAAGGTCTCTGACCAATCGTGAAATTTCCTTGAAGATAACAAAGCTATGGTTCTTGCAGCTTATATTGTGCTGTAGCCTGATGAATTTAGGCCGATTGCCATGCGTGCCTGTAATGCCAGGCTCGATGTAGAACTCTGTAATCCTGTAGTTCATCCGCTCCTGCTCTGAACGATGCTGCGCTTCAGAGATGGCGATGTGAATTTGCTGTTCCAGTGAACCACGTTCAACTGCCACTTGCGTATCATCTGACAAGCGCAAGTAGACCGCCCCCTCAATCGTCGGCCACTCTCTATTGATAGGCTGCCAGTTCCTGATGTGCGCTGCGGCAAGGCCGCGGCAATCTGCCACGACCTTGAGCACCAACGCCTTGATTTCTTTGTAGTTCATCTTTTTTCTATACATTAGTCACTTTCCTGTTGTTGTAAGCATGAGCAATAATCCTAGCTATAGTGTCCCAGTCCACCTTCGCCAGATCACCGACAACACGGCTTTCGATTACAAAATTCTCTCCATCAATGACCATTCTTTTTTTAGCCTTTGCCTTCCTCACCCTGTGGCGGTAATCGTTGTTGCGGCAGTCTTTACAAGCACTGTCCCGCCCGTTCCGACCACCGGGCTTCTTGCTAAAGTAGTCCCAAGTTTTGAATTTGTTGCACTTTCTACAGTGCCTTCCCAGATTTTCATTTGTTATTTCGTGCCCTTTCTGATTTCTACGTCAACTTCCAAGCCGAGGGCATTCGTCATGTCTAACAATCTCTGGACGCTCACCCCCTTCTCTTTGCCGTTCAAGATGTTGTTAACGTGGGTCACGGCCACCCCCACTAACTCGCCCAGTCTGGCCTGAGTCATCCCCCTCGCCTTCAGCTCGCGCTTCACGGCTGCGGCCATCCTCTTCTTTAGCGTGTCTGCTGTCCTAATCCTCATCGTAAACCCTCTTTCAGAAGTTTATAACGTAAAAAATGTAATGTCAAGGTTTTTTCCTCACTATCCGCCGCTTGCCGAGATACGCCTTGATGGACTTGTCGATGTCCTCGATCTGGGCGGTGTTGATGAGGTTGCGCAGGTAGCCGCGCTTGTCGAAGAATGTTGCCGTCATGTTTCCATACTCCTGCACCGCATACTTCTCAAAGAAGATCGCTACGATCTGGTTCAGCAACTTCGAGCTGTCCACCTTGCAGAAGTCAGCCTTCAGCTTCGTGACTAGCTCAGCGACAAGCTTAGCTTGTTCCTTTTCCAACAGCACCCTGCACACATCACTCTTCCGTTTTGTGCTCACTTGTGCACCCTTGAGCTTGGCAACCATGTGGCGTTGCCGCGTATTGTCCACACACAATGTTGCTGGACGAGTTGGTTGCCTCGCACCTCCCAATCGAAGCACTCCTTATCTACGTCAGGAGCTGACAACCGAAAATCCTGAGCACCATGCCTGCTTGTTGGTGCAGAGACGGAGAACTTATCGAGGTTGAGCAGCGTCTGTTGCCTCGTCTTTGAGTCACGTTTTTGCAGCACACCGTGGATCAGGTAGCTGCTCGCTGCACCCAACGCAGCACCGAAGAGCGCACCCTTCACTGCGCCCTTGCCTCCCCTTGTCGCCATACTTGCAACTGCTCCTGTTGCAATACCTACCCCTACACCAGTGAGTAAAGACTTGTGCATTGTGGCACAGCCAGCTGCAAGCGCAGCACTCATCACCAAGCACATCACCATTACCTTTTGCATGAAACACCTCCTAATTAAGTGGTTATTGAAGATACATGTCAAGATAGCCGTTACCCCCTCTGATTGCTTTTCACCTCCTCGCCGTATCAAATAGTAATATCAAGCAGTTATCCATTTTTGGGTGCTGTGCCCCACAGCACCCAGACAGCAAGCAAAAAGAGCACCCTGCATGTCCTTAGCGCACACAAAAGATGTCCTTGTTCGCATTGGTGAATGTTATTTTCTCACCCACACCAGTGACATCTTCCAGCAACGCAAAATACAATTTAGGCTCACACGCATGGCGTTCTGATGCCTCCTTGTCTATACGTAGCAGGGCATGCAAGATGTATCTGCTCGCACATACATAGAGCACTCCATCAATGCCATATTCAACATAGTAGTCATCAATCTTCTGGCTATAGCGGCGATGGCTCTTGTGCGTTGCATCGAACTCGATGGCCAAGTTCAATGCCCCGATTCTCGTGTTTACCTCTGCCATTGCGTCACTGTTCAATTCAACAAATGGCTGAAACTTCTCGTCCTCGTGGTATTCGTTGCAGCTCTGCAGGACATTTTCAGTGTAGTAGCATTGCACTGTTGGCTTGGACTCAAATGCTTTACGAATGTTGTTCAGGGCTATATCATGCAAAGGACACTCACTTGACGCTCGCACAGCCTTCACCTGATACGGTAGTGTTGGTGTGATTTTAGCCAAACCTTTTTGCGTTAGCGAGTAGCCATAAAAGACACCATACTCTGCTGCGATCGGCTTTCGCTTCACCAAGCCAAGCACCATGAGCTTTTGCAACCGTCTATTCACAGTTTTTATAGATACATCGAGGAAAAACTGATTGCCTATCTGCTCGCGGCTCATGACCTTGCCCTCAAACAACGAGCGCATTAAGCGCATGTCTCGACTGCACAAGACAACATTTTTGAACTTCTTCCTAGCTTTGCGCATGTTTATCTGCTTGCGACATGTTGACCTTTTTCTCCATCCCTAACAACTGGCTGAAATTCTGCCTAATGCCATCCTTGAACTCCTGATTAATCACTTCCAGTTCTGCTTCTATCAACTCATCGTCAACGTAAGGAGCTTGCACCTGTTTTCGCTCATTGCCGTTACTCCACACGGCACGACCTTCTATTGCTGGTAAGTTTTGTGCGGCGTTTCGTCCTAGTGCTGCGGTGGAAGCTGCCACTGAAATCATCCTGAAGGTCATACGTCCCGACAGGTTATCTAATATCTCTGTGCTGATTGCTTCCTTGACTGGCTTTTGTGTGGCAACAATCAAGTGAATACCCGCAGCTCTGGCCAAACGAGCTAATTCATCTACATGCGTACGAGCAGGCACACCTGATCTTTTGCCGAATAGTGCCGCTGCCTCATCTATGCCAACCACAATCAAATCTAACTTATCCCTCACAGTATCAATTGACTTATACCCACTTTGTTCCAGAAGCCTATAGCGGCGGTGCATCTCCGCCACCAACAATTTCAAAATGTTCTTTGCCTCGTTCTCGTTTTTAGCCGTCCTGACATTAGGCAAGGCAGCGAACTCTTTCACCTCTACACCTCGTTTCATGTCCAAGAGATACAGCTGAATGTGCGGCGAACTTTTCAACAATGACAGCATAGTCGAGCGGAAGAATACCGACTTACCACCGCCCGTTGCGCCAGAGATAAGCAGATGAGGCAGCGATTGAATTTTATGCACCACTACGTTACTGATGCTTTGCCCGACGATGAACGAATACGGTTCTTTGATATGTCCATACAGCTCACAAAAGCTAACCATGTTAGGCAATTCCCGCTCACACAGCACAATTTCAACCTTGCCCTTGTCTGTATTGCTAGCAATGCTTTCGACTGTTTGACGGAAACCAGCGGTCAAGCTGTCCTTCTGTGCTTGAAATTTGTTGAGGCCAACACCGTATGTTTCAACAACCACCTTGAGGCGGCATTCACCCATAGGCACGATTGCCTTGACCTTCGGCTTCTCACCTGTAGCAGTCTTCAAGCCTGCTCGTTCGATAGCTTTTTGAAACACAACATGCCTTCTGAAATTCTTGTAGCCACAGAGGAACAGAAAGACGACCAAGAAAATACCCGTCAGCAGCAGATATTGATTCGACATTTGCATCCCCAAGAACAATCTAAGGTAGAATGGGTAAGAATCAGCAAACAGCCAGTAAATAAATCTATGCACATGGTTTATGTCATCAAACATAAGTGCCCATAGAAAACCAGCTGCCATTACCACAAAGAACCACATTTCCCAACCCATGTTCTTCAAACCAGCCCAACAGACCCGTGCAATGCTACATAGGCAATACAAAAACATGAGCACAAAGTTTTCCAGTACCTGATTATCTTTTGCTTTACTCATCATTTGCTCCTATAAGTTGCTAAGAGGTTGACGATCATCTCTCTACCTGCTGGAATAGTGACGTATGCCTGCACATTGCCGAGTTCTGCCATCTGTCTTTGCGCTTCCATCTCACTTGCTTTGGCGATGCCTTGATACAGCGCATTCTTGGCCGTAGCTTTGGGCGTAACAACTCCTTCACTGCCCAGCACTTGTTTCTCGGTGAGCGTGTTAGTGAATGCCGACACCATCGTCAGCCCTAGCGTTGACGCAACTCTCGCGGCTGCGCCACTGTGCAACTCACCTTCAAGTCCTGGCGAATAGTCCTTTGCACTCAACGCCTGTGCCTTCAACTCAACCTCCTGTCCATCAGGCGACAATGCCTTTGAGAACTGCATGAATACCTTCCTGCCTGTGTTGGGATAAGTTACTGTGCCGAACAAGACTGTGTTTTTTGGGATGCCCTCGCCATGCTTGCCCTTGCCGCCATAAGGAAGCAGTACCTTATAGAGCTGCTCACTCTCTCTGGTGTCAATGGAAGTCAACAGTTTGCCGATAAGATTAGTGCCAAGCGGCATTTTGCTAGTGAAGCTGTCCTTTCGCTCAATAACTTGCGGTGCTCTGTATTTAATCTTCTTGCCTGTGTGCTTCGCCTGCTTTTTCGGCAAAGCAATTCTCACGTGTTGCTCTGATGCCTTGAGCATGCCGCTTACTTTCTGAGAGACAGGCAAAGATGTTTTTGTTTCGTCAACATTGCCTGCCTCAATTGGCTTAACAGAACTAACAATGACACTGTTATCACCGCTTGCATTGGAGAAAAGGATAACCAAAATCCCTGTTAACAAAGCCACACCTATAGCACCAAAAAATTTCTTTTGGTCGAGAACTTCCTTGCTACCATCTTCTTTAAGAAAGAATGCTCGTATCCTTGCTATAACCTTCATTTCCGCACCTTCTTTATAGTTACAGGCCCGCGATAATTTGACTTCCACTTCACAAAGACCAAATCATCAGAGCGGCAACTGCTACACACCCGCAAAATAAAACCATAGGTGCGATAAGGCGTGTAGACGAACAAATTGGTCTCCACCTTGCCCAATGGCTGAATGGTCAAGTCGTTGTCGATAAATTCAACCGCGTAGTAGTTTTGATTGCCGATGACAACTTTCTTGGGCTTTGCCGTGAAACGCAGCACCGTAGCTCTGCCCATCTTGAGATTGATAATCTGCATCTTACTGTTGTTAACGTGCATGGTTCTTATTCCGCTTGCCATTGCCATCATAGGCAGACACAACAACACCCATGCCAAAATAAAATGCTTCATTTATTTCTCCTGATGTTCGATTACGCCATTAACCAATAAGCCTATCGGATTCCAGATGTTGGGCGTGCCCTGTATGATATGCAGCGACAGCGTTGTCGGCACAGGTATCGGCACACCTTCAAGTCGCAGCAGTTTATCAAAGCTAGCAACCACCTTTTCTTTTGTGACACTGACCTCGACGTTAACAATTGCCTGCGAGGTCTCCTTGCCCTGAAACTCCTTGTTCTTGAGATGTGTCAGGAGTTTGAACAGCTTCTGCTGCAAGGCAGAGGTAACGATAGGTGATAAGCTTTGACGCTTCGCTTGAGGGTTTAGCTTGTCCCATTCATAGCGAATGTGCAGAAACTTTTTGACAAATTCCTCTACTGCCTCCTCCGAGATGGGCAAGTTTGCCCTTTGTCCTGCAAGATACTGTTAATGTTCACCTTCCCTGATAACTACGATCGGATCAGCAATATACATCCAACCGATGACAAACACCTGTAAAACACACACTGCAACCAGCCCAAGATTGATCAGCTTGTGTGTGCGTAACAGCGAGTTAATGTCAGTCCATGCATTCAGTGCCTTAGCTTTTCTCATAAAGATATGTCCTCCAAAATGATTGATATATTTATTAAATAAAGATTCAAAACGCAGCTTCAGATAGAAAAAAGTAAAAGCATCTGAAGCCCTTGTAACTACATCCAATTGATCAAAGTGAAAGAGAAACTGTTTTGCACTAGCAGACAGCAGTATAGCTAGCTTCTGTGGAGCGGGTCTTCCTCTATGACATATGGAACAACAAGCTACCCTAATTTAAAGTATTACAAAGCTCTGCTCTTTATTTCTTCTAATGTTTGCTTATCTAGTCGCTGCTCAAAGTACCTAGTATAGTCATCATTTCCTAGTTCTTTCAGACCAACATAGAATAGTGTCAGGTTTTCTAATTTGCTGTTTATTGAACCTTTGAGACCACTAGCATAATTCCAAGCCTCATCGATAACTTTCTCTCCATACATCTCTATTTTAGCAGCCATTAGCTCAGGATTCGCTATCACTGGAGTAAACTCGACAAAGCTCCACAAAATCTCATCTAGAAGCTCCTGTATCGTTTCATCTACACCATCCTTTAAGAAGGTAATTGTTTTTTCTATTTTGGAAAAATACGTGTATGTGATGTATTCTTTTTCAAGAGATTTTTGATGTACATCCCTAAGGTCAAGTTTTTTTATTAGATTACTATTAGATGTATCTACACCCATCTTGCTACGAGTAGTATCTAGCAGCATTTGCCATAGGTCATTGATTTGCCCTGTTACAGGATACCTCCTAATTCTTTCCAAAGTTTCTCGATCATTGTTAAATTTACCCTCAAAGTACTCAATATATGCATTATTTCCTAACCCCTTTAGCCCAGCGTGGAGCATCGTTAAGTTTTTTAATTTGTAACTAGTCCCCACATGACTAATGTATTCCCAAGCATCATCGATAGCTTTTTTCCCATACTTCTCTATTTTAGCAGCCATTAGTTCAGGATTATCTATCACCGGGGTGAACTCGACAAACTCCAATAAAATCTCGTTCAGAAGCTTAACTGTTGTTGCATCTGCTCCTTTCCTAACTTCTGCAACAGCTGCCCCTATGTGGGAGAAGTGTGTGTATGTAATATATGCTTTCTCAAGAGATACGTAATATGTATTTGCTAGTTTAAGTTCTTCTAGAAATTCAGTAGTTGTTGTATCTATATTTCTATTGTTATACACAGTATTTAATAATTTTTGCCATAAATTTCTGATTTGTTCTGTTACATGATGATTCAGAATTCTTTCCAAAGTTTGTTTATCATCTTTAAATTTACTCTCAAAGTACTCAATATACGCATTATTTCCCAGCTCCTCCAGCCCCACAAAGAGTAACGTCAGATTTTCTAATCTGGTGTTATTCCCACCATGCCTGACCTCACGAGCGTAATCCACAGCTTCATCGATAGCTTTTTTTCCATACTTCTCTATTTTAGCAGTCATCAGTTGAGGATTAGCTATCACCGGGGTAACCTCGATAAATTCCTGTAAACTCTCATCTAGAAGTTTTTGTGTTGCTTCATTTGCACCATCCTTCAAGACTGTAATCACTTCCTCTATTTTGGATAAATATGTGTGCGCAATGTATGCCTTCTCAAGGGAAGCATAATATGTGATTGCTAGTTTAAGTTTTTCTAGTGGTTTTTTATTTGAGATATCCTCATTCATATTGTTACGAATGAAATTTAGTAATCTTTGCCACAGATCGTTGATTTGTTCTGTTACCGAATGTCTCTGAATTCTTTCCAAAGTTTGTTTATCATCTTTAAATTTACTCTCAAAGTACTCAATATACGCATTATTTCCCAGCCACTGCAGCCCAGCGCGGGTTAGTATCAGGTTTTCTAATTTACCATTTGTCGAACCTCTGAGACTACTGACGTATTCTACAGCTTCATCGATAGCTTTCTCTCCATACTTCTCTATTTTGGCAGCCATCAGTTGAGGATTAGCTATCACCGGGGTAAACTTGGTAAACTCCCACAAAAAACCAGCCAGAGATTCTTTTGTTGTATCAGTTTTTTTCCTTACTTCTGCAATCGCAGCCTCTATGTTGGAAAAATATGTGTGTGTAATGTATCCGTTTGCAAGAGATTTTTGATGTGCATCTCTTATTCTAAGTTCTTTCAGAAGCTCATTCTTTGAGGTATACCTATCCTTCTTGCTACGAACAGCATCTAATAACCTTTGCCATAGCTCATTGATTTGCCATGTTACAGGATACCTCCTAATTTTTTCCAAAGTTTGCTTATCATCAAATTTACTTTTAAAGTGCCTGATATACTCATCATTTCCCAACCACTGCAATCCAGCATAGATCATAGCTAGGTTTTCTAATTTGTTATTAGGACCCCTATCATTGAGTTTACCAACATATTCCACAGCTACATCGATAGTTATCTCTCCATACTCATCTATTTTAGCAGCCATTAGCTCAATAATTGCTATCACTGGGGTAAACTCAATAAACTCCCACAAAATATCATCTAAGAGCTTTTGTGCCTTTTTACTTGCACCATCCTTTAAGTCTATAATCACTGTCTCTATCTTGGAAAAACGCTTGTACGTGATTTGCTCTTTCTTAATGGAGTTGTGATATGCACCATGCAGGCCAAGCACTTTTAGTAGTTTAGTGTTTACTGCACCTACATTCCTTTCGCTACGAACAGTATCGAGTAACCTCTGCCATACTTCCTCAAGCGGTGTTGGCTCGGTAACTTCAGCCTCTTTCTTATGACCTCCGGCAACACGACTGAATTTTGGATAGGACACACTGGGACGATTGCGACGATCAAGATAGTCGGTATATTCTCCAACACTCTCCTTAAATCTATCACGCACAAGCTTAAGTGTCTCTTCGTTTAGTTCAAATTCCTTACCCTCACCATCTAAAAACACTACCGTCTCATTACTACCCTTACCATCAACCATCTCTGTAAATTCAACATCTTCTTTTTCTAACAGAGGGTATAAAAAATCTGTGTCGAGCATGCCTATGTCCAAGCTAGGGGCATGGGAAAGAATCTTTGCTTCTTTTAGCAATTCTTCAGCTTTACCGCCTATTTGCGCAAGAACTTGCACATCGATAATACCTCGCAGCTGTTCATGTATTCTTGCATCAACATCACCATTGTCCATGTTGATTTGCTTGATAATAGACTTTACCCTCTTTGAGGGTTCTCGTTCTCCCTTTTTGTTTTTTTTGCGGCGTACACCTGTACGATTAGGAGGTTCTTGCTGCTTCCCAAGCTCTAGCAACAATTGTTCATATTCCTGATGGCTAAGCTCTTCTCGCAAAATCTCAAGCTGGCGGGCACTATCAGTCTGCCCAAACTTTACTGCCTTGAAGTTTACTTCCATACCTCGAAAAAGTTGTTTCTCAAGCTCTTGCTTAGCGCTTTCACTTAAGTCGTTTTTTTCTGCATAGGTGTTGAGCAAACTCTCCAGATACTGACGTGGAATCCTAAACGCATAAAAATGCAGCTTGCCGTGAACATCCCTGTTTCTTGCTGCAATACTGGCATTCTTAAGTCTTACTACTCTTTCTGTGTATTCGACCTGTTTAGTAGTAAAGTTTTCCTTACTAAGTTCACCCTTTTGCAGTTGCACAACTAATTCTTCCGCAGCAATCTCTGCCTTAATTGCCATCAACATCCGCTGCAATCGCCTCTGATTTATACTGTCGCCGTCAACAAGAGTTACAAGTTCTTGCAAATACTCATGCCTTATAAGTGTATCACCAAAATTATGCCTGCGCATCTCCTCATCTAACTCTTCAGGTATCTTGCCGCTCAGTGCTAAGCGAATCTCTCGCAAATATCTGACCGATGACTGATCTTTGTCTTTGTACCTTTGCATATAAAAGAAATTATCTGCTAAAGCTTGCTGCAAAGAGTAATCTGCAGATATGTACTTAACCTCATCCAAGGTTAGGGACATATTCATGCGCTTATCATCAGCAAGCACCACCCACTCTTGACGCATGTCAGTGTAGTAGTAATACTTAAACAGTTTTATATTGTCATTGTCATTTGGGATAAAGATATAACCGACGTTATCTTCTTGTCTATTTACTACCGCTTTCAGAATATCGATAACACCTTGCTTATCGTGTTCTGTGTCCACATCCAGTATGTGCAAGTCGTAGTCATAGGGGTCAGGTCTAGGATAAGCAGCAACAACTATCTTTCCTCGACTCAAAGCCGCGTGCACAGCACTTGCTTGTGCTGTTCCAAGTAACTTGTACAGCGTACTGCGGGGAACAATGTTAGCTTTGGCTAAATTATTAGCACTTGCAATACCACTTAATATAAAGAAGGCAACAAGAAATACGGTTATTATTTTCATAATTTTCCTCAATAAATACAAACAACATACGCTGTTATACATAATTTTTATTACAAAGTCAACGCTATTTTGTTCTTTATTTACAATAAGATAACCCACAAAGGTTTAACATCACCTAAACCTACCGATACCCTCTCCAAACCTCCCCGTTCCCTTTATGACATGACCATCCCATGAATTAGTAGCTGGTTGTTTTGTTCCCCACACTCTTACAAAACCTTGCCTAGCCGCTTTCTTGGCATAAATCTTTGCTGCACTCACTGCTGCGGTCGCGGGCGCAAGAGCTAAACCCGATGCTGCCATCTCCAGCCCATCGTTAATCAGCGAGCGAGTTGCGAGAGGAATAAACAGCATGCTCAGCCCGATACACAAGTTAAGGATGATTGCCGCCAAGTAGTCTTCCATGTTACTTGTTTGATGCTCCATCGCCAATTTCAACAGCAGCACGCTGAGCACTGTCCATAAAATTTTCCAAACGACAACTTTCACTAAACCTTTGTATAAATTCGTCGTAACGTTAGCAGTTGCCTTTGCCACGTAAGCCAAGATCATCAAGGGCGATAGCGTATACAGCACCACCCAAACAAAATGCACCAGCGATTCAGTGACAAAAAATCCCAAGTAGGCAACGAGGTAAGCAAGCAGTGCCAGCGTGTAGAGAATATGTCCTCTTAAATCAAACAGCCCGCTCGATGCATCTTTGTAATTCGGCCCTAAGTTCTTCAAAACCTCCCAAACATCAACGCTCTTGTCGATCTTGCCGACAATGCCATTGCCAAGCGAACTGATGACATTGATTGTGTATTCAAAAGAGAGCAGCAACAGTATAGACACAACCACACGCCGAAAAATATCAGCAACATCTATGCTGTCCCGTTGTGCTTTAAAAAACTCTAAAACTATCAGCAGCAGCACGACAGGTGCGAGCAACAGCCAGTAGAGGTCGAGCATCTCCCCGCGAATATCTTTGGCCACGCTGACCAATTGCTCAAACATTAAAACTTCACCAAGTTATCTTGTCGTTTGAAATTCTTGAAAGCATTGCCTAACCCCTTGTCAACCTCTTGATAGGAGGCTATCTTGTGCTTGTCCTGCCGATTGAGCATTGCTAGCTGTTCACTCTGCATCTTCAGGCTCTGACTTTGCAAGCGAATCAGTTGGTTGACACTTTCCAAAATCATCGCGTTCGATACAGCAGTTGCTCGTGCTGCCCCTTTAGGAGAAGCTGATTGACTCTGAATCTTGAGCAAGCGTGAATTGCTTTCTTGTGCTTTTGAATAACGTTTGAACGAGTTTACCATCTGCAACGATTCGGCGGCGGTTTGATCGTGTAAACTGTGCAGTGCCGCTTCTGGTGAGCGCGGCACGCGGCCATAGATTTTAGTAATTGTCTTCAGTGAGCCACTAAAACTGCCTAACTCCTTAAGTACTCCTCGATCTCTTATGGGCAGGCTGTCCATCAGTCCTGTGATGTTTTCTAAACCCTGATGAACGGTTCTGAAATAGTTGTCAGATTGTTTTGCTTGTTTTAGCATGATCTTAAGTTGCTTATAGCGTTTGTAGTTCTCGGCGAGCACCTTTGCCAAGTAGGGAATTTGTGCCCAGCCTGCCCCACCATCACCCCAAAAGCCGTAAGCTGGCACTGAGACAATAAGTAGAGACAACAGCAGAGCAAGAATTTTATTTCGCATCGTTACCTCCATCTAAAAGTTTTTGGTCGAGCTTTTTACAAAAAGCTTGTGGGGTTTCAGGGGCGAAGCCCCTGACTTCCTCTTTCCTGTTCTTCTCCTCCCCAAAAGCAAGTAGTTCGAGCACCTCTAGCTTGCTCAGTGTTGGGTTTTGCTTCTCTGCCTCAGCAATCAACAGCTTGTCGTTAGCATCAGAGGTGGAAAACCAGTGACTCAGTGGTTCAGGCACAAGGCGTAGTATTGCCTCGTTTTCATCCTGCAGGTAGTAGAACTCGCTGTATTCGCCTTTTTTGATGGTTAGGCTTTTGATGCGCTCAACTTGTGTGGCGTTGAAATCAAAAGTCTTTTGGAAATCGTCCCAGTCGATTTTGCTCTGCCGCAAGATGATAACGCTGGTCGTATTGGTCATCAGTGCATCGCGCAAAGCCTTGTCTGCCATGAAGTCTTTGTAGTTTTGGCTCAAACACCAGATGCCACTTCTGAATTTACGCCACGTGCGATAGCAGGTGATGACAACTTGCCTAGCTAATTCAGACTGAAACAAGCGTTCGGCTTCGTCGATGATGAGCAGATACTCACGTTCAATATCGGACGAGGCAACATCTTGAATGTGCGAGGTCAACAGCAGCAACAGCACATCTTTGAGGTCTGGATAATTACTTAACTGCTGCACCTCGATAGACACTAAGTCTTTCGATAACTCAACGTTCGTCTGCCCATCAAGCAACTGCCCATAAGCCGATGCTCCCGTCCAACTATAAAGCACATCGCCAAACTTGCGCAGCTGCGCGTCTTCGTGCGTGTCAAGCAACGCCTTAAAATCCGATAACGTTGGCACTTTGCCCTGTGCATCGGCATAGACCTTGTGCAGCTGCTCTTCGAGCAAAGCCTTAGATCGCTTATCGAGTGCTTGCTTGTCCTCATCTTTTAAAATCATCTCAAGCACAGCTAACAGCGTGCGCATGCGGTCAGGGCTTGGCTTTATCTCACCTTCCCGCAAATCAAACATGTTAAGGCACATGCCAGAGTTGAGATTTAAATCTAAAAACTCGCCGTCGAGCACCTCTATCAGCCTTTGGGAAGATGCGCCGTTGTCGATCCAAACAATTCTAGGACGATTCCCATTGGTTACCTTGCCATAGAACATCGCCATCAGTTGAACCACTGTGTAACTCTTGCCACTGCCCGAACTGCCGAAGACTATGCCGTTCCACGCAGGCAAGTGTTCAGCATATGGATCGAGTGCAAACAACTGCCCGTTTCGGGTTGGCAATAGACACACAGGAGCAGGGTTGCCCTGCCAACTGGCAAAAACAGGCATCAGGTGTGCGGCATTACTGGATTTCATCTTCTTGTGCCGCAATCCCTGACAAGTGCTGGGCATGGACTTCAAGAAGGCATCCTTGCCTGCTAATGTTTCCTGTAGACCTTCGGCTTGGTTGAGCAAGCGAAAAGTTTTCAGAACTTCATCGCTCTTGTCATCCAGTTCGCTATCGCTATTACCCCAGATGATAGCGTTGAAATCCGCTGATACGAGTTTCTCTGAACCTGCAAGCAAGTTTGTCAGTAAACCTTCAATCTGTCCGAGTTTGTTTTCGGAATCCAAATCACTAACATTCTTGCTTCCAGAAGCCATCGAGTGGGCAATGCGCCGCTTCAATTCAAGCGAACTTTTCTCCTTCGCTTGGTCGAGCAGATGAATGGACTGGCTTAACCAAAAGTGAAACGGCACAGAAGAAAACACCTGAGCCATTGCCGCAAACGTCTGACCTTCGGGCAACGTAGCCAAGCTAATGGTGCGAAACTTGTAGTTGCCAAGTGTGACCGCCTCCTTGTTCCAGATTAAATCGCTCAAGGTCAACTGCTCGCTAACAGAGGCATCAAGGCAACTCTGTGGCTCACGATAACACGCTGTACCAATCCTTTCGGTGCGATCAAAATTCAAGTATTCAAACAATAACTTGAACCATTCTTCCTGCCCTAACACTTGCGGCGCAAGTCCTGTTGTAGCAAGAGCTGAAGCAATGCCCTTCACTTCCCGCAAGAACTTAGCTTTGCGATTGTCGAATTCCTGCTTGCTAAGCTGCTGAAAGTCCCGCTCCCGCGTAAACAAGCCCTGTCTTTGTGGTGCGAAGGCTTTGCTACGCACGAAGAAGAATATTTTCGGCACGAAGTAGTTACCTTCAGTTTGGTTCTTGCGATAGAAATCGACTCGTGCCTCAGCTAATCTTCGGTAGTTACCACTGACAGAGCTTGACAGCTGTTGATGCTTATCTATAAGTTCAGTGACATTCGTGGTCAGCTGATAGAACAGTTGCAAGCGCACACCTTCAGCGGCAGAGATAAGCAAGTTCTCAAGCCCCCTGCTCAGCTGATTGATCGCTTCTTCTGTGGCACAAGTCATGTCAAAGCCCGCCAACTCAAAACCTGCACCGAGCGAGCCATCTTTGAAGATCATTAAATCTTCGTCGAAATGCCAGAACTCAAGTTCACTAGCGAGGCTATGCATAAATTTTTCTCCGCATCTGTGCTGCTTGTGTTGGTTCTTCTCCCGCTGAAAAAAAGCCCGTCTCTAAATAAAAACGTATGAGGTGTGGCAAGTATTTTTCAGGCTTACCGCGTTTACCAAAGTAGCAGACAGCAAGGATGAGCATAGGCATGCCAATCACTAGCGGTAGTTCTAACGCCGTGCCGCTGAAGAACAGGTTCATCATTGCTCCACATATCAGGGCGATAAGCAGGTCAAGTGCTTCAATGTTGCCGATTTTAAGTTTCGCATCCAAGTTGCGCTGCACTGTTGCCGTGTTAATTTCCATTGCCTCACCCCACCGCTGCAGATTGAAACCAGCGAATGATCGGCGGGGCGAGAAAACCCACCACGCTAGCGATCACCACCAAAACCATGCGCCGCTTTGCTCCTTCATTGCCACCCATAGCAAGCATCGCAGCATAGAGCAGGCCGAGGATTGCCACGGCGGGCAAGACCACTGCCATCAGGCTATCGGTGAACGAGCTAATTCTGCTCTCAAAGCTGCTACCACCCCAAAGCTGTGCGAAGACAGGTTTAGGAAAAGTTAGCAGCCCACCGCTGCACACCCAGAGATAAATTTTCCAAAAAGTTTTTTTCATGATCATTCTCCTTTCAGATAAAGCACTAGTGTTTTGAATTTCGAGCCGTAGTTTATAAACACGCAGTCATTGCGGCTGTAGCCCGTGCCGACACGTTGACGTTTTAAAAATTTGCTGTTCTTGCGTTTGATAACCAGTTCCATGCGATAGCTCGTGCGTTCGCCTTCAGTGGTATAGGGCTTAAGAAAATACTGTTTTTCACTTGGTTCTTCGTCGATCTTCAGCAGATACTCGCCATAGGTGGGATTGTAGAAGCTAACACCTGCATGGTTAACGCTGTTGTCTCGTGGATCAAGCCAGCCGAGAGTAAGAGTTTCAGTTTTTGTTACATCTTTGCTTTGCATTTAATACCTCACTGTTAAGATTTACTGAACTTCCCCTTAAAATCTTCCCAGCGTAGATTTAGGCTATGCTGCCCTCCTTTCTTCTGCCAGCCTCGACAGGTCAAGGTAGATGTCGCTGTTGCCGTAAACATCCCACTCCAATTGAATCAGCCCCGCATTGCCTTCGCTCATGAGATAGCCAACCCCGACCTGCCTTAAGCCTCTGACACGCGAACTGCGATGATAGATCACATAATCGTTATCTGCCTGCACATCCATTTCGGGTATGAGAACATGGCTGTTAGAAGCGAAGCCGTTGATCTGCAACCCATAAGCAATGAGGATACGATAGCCACAGCCAACGCTACGCAGCTTCACGACTTGCCCATCTTTGCCTTTTCTTCCCTTGAAAACATCAAACACGGTTGTTACCTCTTTCAACATCATGCCACCCCTCTTGAGAAATGCGGCTGTGCCATGCACCCCCGCTTGAGCTTGCTAAGCGCATCTTTGATCATCCTGTCCGCCTCATCCCACGTCACCCCCAGCGACCTTGCAATCTCGAAAATCGAGCAGTCATGCCAGAACCGCAGCATCACCGCTTGCCGTTGTTTTGGCAGAAGCTTTCTCGACAACGAGCGAGCGATGATCTGATCCTCGACCGAAAACTTTGCTGCCATGTAGCACCTCCAAAATTGGCAGTTAGCAAGAGTTGTCCCTCCACTAAGGCAGAAATTGTCACCCCCCCTCTTGCGAAAAACACCGTTTTTGGGCGATTTTGGTCAGCTTTCGTCAACTTTCGTCAACTTTCGTCAACTTTTGTCAGCTTTTGTCTACCTCCGTGAAATCATCATTTTTTGAGCAAATATGATCCGCCTTTGGAACGAAGTATCGGTCATATTTGTTTTTAGATTTTTCAGAGCTTTCTGCATGGTTCTGGAGATGGTTTGTTTACTAACTCCCGTACTTGCAGCTATCTCGGTGATCGTCTTGCCATCCCAATAGTGGGCGATAATGACGTTTCTCTGCCTAGTGGTAAGCTCACGAATACAGGCGTTGAGCACAACCTTGAATAGGGGGTGCTTCTCTTCCTCTGCCATAGAAAACAGCATTCCAGCACATTCTTCTGCCGAAAAGTTATCCATTTCAGCGGGTGAGAGGACATCTTCTTCTCGCCGCCCCACCTCAAACGTAGAAAGGTAAGCCTCCCACACGCTTGGCGGCCATTGCTGGCCTGCCTTCCGTATTTTGGCATCGGATTTAACGCTGCCGTCCTCGTTCAGCCATGGTTTCAGTTGTGACTTGCGCATGTCGCTCTCCTCCATTGATGGTTAATGTTTTTGTGGAAAAGACTAGTAGGCATCAGCAACGCTCCCGCTCGCTGTTGCCCCTCCAGAACAGCAGTTGACAAGACTATAAAAATAGTCTTAAATTGAATTATGTAGACAACGTATCTCTGCCTTTTGAGCTTGTAAAGAAAAAAGTCACATTTTATTAAATTTTTTTTGGAGGGATATACAACTAATGGATATGACATCCGAATTTACTATCGGCCTCGGCCGCACCTTCAAAGCTGTACGGGAACGGGAAGGGTTAACGCAGAAGGAGTTAGCCACAGGTATGGGGGTTAGCGTGCAGCAGATCAAGCGTCATGAACAGGAGAATCCAGCCTTGATTGGCTCACAAGGATTCTCGATTAGCATGCTGACAAAGCTTGCCGAGTATCTTAATACGCACCCTGCCACCTTGTTTGCCGAGATTCTCTCGCACTCACAGATTACCCAGCGTGACGACCGAGAGCGGGAATTGCGCAAGGTGCTGGCGGCAGTAGCTAGCGATAGCCTTGATGCACTGCTGGCAGTGAAATCACGGCGAGACAAGCCACCGTTTGGCAACGTCGTGGTGTGGAACTTGGAGATGGCCGCCAACCTCGCCCGCCTACCCGCCAAAGCCAGGGCAAGAGTCGGGATGGAAATTTTACGTGCTCTCGTCGATAGTGGTATCGCCGTCCGCGAGGAGGTTGACGACCATCAGCGACAGCTGTTTGAGTTTTCGATGGGTTGAGGCGGAAATTGACTTTTTGACTGGTTGATGGCAGACTTTATGAAGTTGGGGGCTGGTGTTAAGGAGTGTGTCGGTATGGCCGATTTAGACCGCGAATTTGAGTTTTACAACGAGAACAAGGACGAACTTCTTTCCAAATATGAGGGCAGGGTTGTGGTTGTCAAAGGGGAAAAGGTTTTAGGTGACTATAGCAGCGAGAAGGAAGCTATAGATGCAACTTTAAAAGAGCACCCCTTGGGGACTTTTCTGGTTCGGCTTGTTACAAGGGAAGATGATGTTGCCTTTTTCCACTCTCGTGTGGGAATTTGAGCTTGGGCAACAAGCATATACCTCACACTGCATTCACTGAATACTATCCAGCTAGGCAGAAGTCGATTACAACGAAGTGCAGGGTGGGCAATCCTTATGATCCTTCCGCTGATGTCTGTGAAGGAATAGCTTTGTGGGACACTGGAGCGACCAACACAGCGATACATCCCCAGCTAGCAACAGAGCTAAAGCTGATTCCCATCGACAGAAGAGATGTCAAGGGAGTTATTGGTTCTAGCAGGGTCAATGTATATATCGTTACTCTAGTGCTAGGCAAAGTTGGTCATATCGTCGATGTGTTGGAACTGAATATAGGTAAATCCGATATCCTTGTGGGTATGGATATTATTGGTATTGGCGATTTCTCCATATGCGATGGTCGAGTTTTTTCTTACTGCTTCCCTCCATGCGAAAACCCCATAGATCTTGAAGAGAAGGCGCAGCGAGTCAACAAAAGAATGGCAGCCAAGAGCCGCTAGGACGTTGATTTCTCCTCAAGAAAGCTATGAGCAAGCAGGCGCGGGGCATTGCACCCCCGCCTCTACCTCTGCACAGTCTCGGTCACAGAATCCTTGTGCTGAAGGGTGGCAACCGTTGCAGCCTAGCATAAGGACTAAAATAATAGTCCTTATGTTTCATTTGATAAACAATAATATCAACAGACACTACCTGTCAAACAAAAATTTGCAAAATTTAAAAAATGTGAAGCTGGTAAAAGAAGCTATTTTTGCTAGCACTTATCTATTTGAAACAGAACTGACATGCGCACATAGCAGCTATCGCCTTCTTTATTATCATCTTCTTTGGCTGCCAGCATCATCTTTGTAGCGGTGCGCACCATATCGAGGGCTTCTTGAGCAACGTTTAGGGGAATTTTTTCTGTGGTTATGTGTCCGCCCTTTATCGTACCCATACTACTTTGGTGATGGGTGAGTTCTGAGATATGTTTGGCTTTCAAGGCGGTAACCTTGAGTTTCTCTACTTTCGGCAGTTCACTTGAACACAGTTCTCCCCGCAACGGTTTCAATCCTGAAGGTGTGGTCTCGTCCTCTGCCACAACCCCATCGTCTACAAAGGCTTGCCTGATTAGCTTGAACAGGCTACTAGCGAGAGATTCGCCGATGGTCGAGATCACCCCATCCTCAAGCTCTTTGCTCGCGGTGAGATTTGCCCAGCATTCGGTCACCTCGATAGGATACTGCATAAAGATATAATGCGTGCGCGGGACACTTTCCTTCGTAACCAGCAGTGGTTCTAGAACTTGCGATGACATGACAGCCTCCGTGACAATGTGTTAGCGATTGGCTTGGTGTCAGCAAGCCCTGCCCCTCACATTTGACCACTCGGCCAAAGAGGATTCTAGCAACACATATGGGTACGTGTCCAGAGCAAATTTGTAGCTGGCGTAGCTCTTGCCTAGCAAGGCATGCCGTCTAATCTGCAGGTTTTGTGTGCAAAAAAAGGGAGATTTGGCTACAGGACATTGACTAGGTTTGGCCATTTTCGGCCTGAAATTTACTACCACGAAAGATGAGGCGGCTTAACCCGACTCCCGCACGAGCACGAAAAGATCTTACAAATTAAGATTTTTTACTTGAAAGCACAGATATTTTGTGTTATAGTCGTAACAATTAAGACTATAACGTGTGGGATTGTGCCTTGAAACAACATCCGAACAAAGTTCGTGAAGACACTCTCTATCAGATAGCACAGGAACAACTTGGATTGTTTACTGCTCGCCAAGCTGTGCAATCTGGGTTCGATAAGCGAAACCACCCATATCATGTAAAGACAGATAACTGGAAAAAAGAATACCGGGGAATATATCGACTCAAAAACTTTCCATCCTCACCGTTATCGCAGTATGTTATGTGGTCTTTGTGGTCTTGTAATAGGAAGGGCGAAGTACAAGCAGTAATTTCTCATGAAACAGCATTATCAGTATATGATCTCTCCGATATAGCTCCAGCAAAAATATCTATGACTGTTCCCTTGAACTTCAGAAAATACACTACCATACCAACCATTCTTGTTCTCCACAAAGCAGAACTAAGTTCCTATGAATGTCGTAGTATGGAAGGCTTCAGAGTTACAACCCCAACCAGAACTTTACGGGATGTAATATTTGCAGATCACATCCCAAAAGAAATTATTTGCCAAATTATAGAGGAGGGGCTTTCCAGAGGACTATATCCAAAAAAGGAAATGGAGCGATACGGAATTTTTAATTTAAGCCAAGAAATACTGGCTAAACATGCAAGATAAGAAATATAATACCCCAGGGTCTCTTCGACAAGCAATTGATGACCGGATAGAAAGCATTTCTGATGTTAAAATTGTAGACAAGAACCGTCTACGCCGTCACTTAGCGTTTGATCGTTTCCTAGCTCGATTATTTACAACACAAGAATATCTATGGGTTCTCAAAGGTGGTTATGCTATGGGATTAAGAAGATAAAATGCCCGTGATACCAAAGATATAGACTTATCAATCTTTGGTATCACGGGCATTGCAGTGGCGCATCGTGATTTTCCTGGATTTATTTTTGTTTAGTGGTAGCAGATTTCTGTAAATCTTGATGGACAAGTCTTTCAAACCAATTGCCAACACGCCCTAGGGCCAATGCACTTGAACATGGGACACATGCCAACAAGATGAACTTATTTTAACTAAAAATATCAGATATTTACATTTTTTTGTTGCTTATTGCCAATATATATGTTGAAATTCAATCCTAAAGTGTTTTTGTATTAAGTAGATGAGGTAATATTATGAAAATTTTAATGTTTTATTTGTTTATTGTTGCTTTTGCGACACAATCTGTTGCCAATACTAATGTCATACACAGACATTTTTCTAGTCTCGTGCCTATTCAGCGAGCAATGCTCTTGCAAGAGATTGGTGTGCCATTTAACGAACTGCCAGAAGCGATATTGCTGTCGCTGCTGAACGATAGTCCGATTAACAACACAGTAGTAGCCGGAGCAGCCTTTGGAACTAAAGTCTTTGGAACTAGAGTCTTTGAAACTAAAATCTTTGAAACTAAAGTCATCGATGGGAAAGTAGATGGTAAATTCCTAGCCAACTATATGCCGTCTTTATACAACCTTTCTGCCGAAGATGTGCTTGTTTCTTTAAAAAATTACAGATCTGATGCCCCCTTGTTACATGAGATAAGTAAGCGGATTATCTTTTTGTTTGGCCACTCAGATAGCCGTGATATTCTCGGAAACTTGAATAAATTTGACTTCAAAGCAATAGAGGAGCTGCTGCATAAAGTAAGTGCAGCATGGAGTCTATGGATGCAACAGACTGCCTTCAGCTTCGAAGCAACAGAACCGTTGGGGATAATTTTCCATGGGCACGAAAGGGCCTTGAAAGGTAGTGTAAGAGCTCATGTAAGAATTAGTAAACTCCTTGACGTTGACGACCTTATCCCTAGAGCGAAAGAGATGGCTAGAGAATGGAAGAAAATAGAGGCAATGCCACCTTCTCATGAAAGAAACAGGGCTGTTAGTGTTTTATACGCTAACAACCTTTTTAATACTAGAAAATCAGGCATGACGCGTGATTACATCGATAAAGAGGTCCAAAAGCTAAACAAAATAGGGCTAGCTTTACTAGACGACCTTACTCCAGGCACAATTTTTGCTGTTGGTAGTCTTTCCATCATGTTGATATCTAATACTACTGTTGATATTGATGTTCCTATCGAACTTGATTCGAGGGATGAAGCTTTTTTACTGCGGAATCTTCTTAATCTATTGGACGAAGAATTGCAGAAACTTCTTGCCAACAAGGGATGATGGTGTGCTCGCGGTGGAAGTTACTCCAAAAGTTTCGTCAACGACAAGAAAGTGATAAAAATTTTTGGAAAGAGCCAAGTTTTTTTTATTTTGCAAAGGAGATGAAGCAGATGAGTAATGAAAAACTGAGCGACGATAATATTAAACATTATTTTCAACTAGCAACGGCACACATTGCAGCCCATCTCATTAAAAAAGAATGAGATATGGAAGAGTGTATGGCTGAGTTAATGAAGGATGCTTCTAACGAAGAATTAGAAGAGATAGATAACGAAATTGGCAAAATCTTCTCTAAGCCCATGGAAGCCATCATAGACAAAGCTAATAAGCTCGCCAAAGAAAAAAACAACATAAAGCCTATCTCTTCATGGCATTGGTTCTTGTTTATGTATTGGATCGTTTGGAACCGCAACTTGAAGACAAGAAGTAACGTTCAAAAAACCATTGCTTAATCAGCATTTTACGATAGAGTGGCAAAACTTGTTCCCCAAAGTCAGCATCAGAATGCAAGCTGACACTGTCACTTGATGAAGCTTTTGGCATGCTGCAAAAATTCTATGAAAAAGTTATCACCCCCTGATCCGACTTGCAATCTTACCCACTCAGCAAATATATGGAGGAGAACTGCAATTTTCAGTGGTATCAAGCTGTTCAACCTCAACCTTCATCGCCACTAGAAACACAGATAGCATAATTACTTTAAACATTTTAATTCTCTCGTTATAACTGATCAGCAGTGATCGCTTGCACGTTCTTGGCATTGATATAAGCCCACACAAAAAGCTCATATGGAGCTGACTTGTCTCCAATATTATAGCAACGCAACGGCGTGCTCACGATGCACCCTCCATCTTCAGTTATCCAAACATAATCGATGGGTATTTTTTCATCATTGTAAACAAGATAGCCTTTGGTTTTGTTTGTAAAGCTATTAGAAGTGAGACAACGTGGTTCTAGCCAGATATTCACATTTGGAAAACCGTTGACATTAATGTCTTTCATAATGACACGTCCTTTGGTGTGCACAAGCCATTTATCCATCTCATGCATAGCTGAGGCAATAGAGGAATAATGTGTACCACGGCGGTCAATAAAATCACTGAAATTGCTTGTTATGTGGTAGCGTGTTTTGCCATTGTGCGTTTCACGGGATAAATAATATCCACGCTTTTCTGCATGATTTTTTGCCGTATCAAAATTCATTTTGTCGTAACTCATTCCTTTTCTCCTTTAAAATCTTTCGCACCTATCTGATAGTTAGCAGCCATAACCTTGCATCAGTATCAAACAGACTGAATATAGCTGTTAGGCAGGCACGCAGTAGGGTCGTTGGGACATATCAAAATACCAGCAACGGAAGCACAATTTTTCTGTCCTTCTTTGGCCAACAAACGCCTCTTTAACAGCAGTTTCTGGGATTTACCCAGCACTCGGTAACCTCCGTCATATACTACAAGAAGATGTAATGTGTGCGAGGTGCGTTTTCCTTTGTAACCAGCAGTGGTTTGATAGCTTGAGATGGCATAACAACCTCCATGACAACATGTTGAAGCAATTGGCTTAGCGACACCAAAGCCCCTGCCCTCACACTTGACCACTCGACCAGAGAGGGACTCTAGCAAGACATCTGTGTGCGTGTCCAGAGCAAATTTGGGGCAGGTGTGGTCTTGACATCAGCAAAGTGCACACAGGTAAGGAGGACTGATCAATAGAGGATATAGTCCCATCCACAACTCATATGAATGACTGCCAGAGCAAGGGAAAAATCTAGATTTGGAGATCTTTGAGCTACTTGTGATTCTCAGCCACTCCAATTATTGTGTCAACTTTCTGACGTAACTCATCAATCTTATTTTTGTCTATTTGGCCATTCAGAAAGGCAGATACAACATCGAGAGGTTTGCGATCACGTCGCTTAATTTTAATACCAAGGAATTCTTCTAGATCAACATCAAAAACATGTATTCCCGTTGTTATATCTGTCTTATTGTTCTTGATCATTTTGTTAATGCGCTTGTGTTCATCGTTTTTTTTATCGGAATCATGTATCACAGAGTGTGGCATCCCTAGCTGCTGAAGCAATGCCATAAAGCGATGGATGTTGTGCTTCCCTATGCTATCAAGGAAGTAAATCTGTTTATCCTTCAGGTCAGGCCACTCTTTATCCAGTAGACAATTGAACAGTGCTTTTTCTGTTGCCCCTTCACAGATAACTACATGCTTTGCAAAAAATAGCGACGACCTTTCTGAATCAAGATATATTCCGTAGCGAAATTCTTCTTCCATAATATCAGTCTCTGTAGCGGAATAACTTTCGCCGCTACAAGCAGTTTTAATCTGCTCTGAACTTTTTTCCAACATTTCTTTCAGCTCGTTTTGCTTTATCTGCCAAGTATCAGTTACGCCATAATTATCTCTGCGAACACTGATGATCGAAGGTATGTCATCAAAGTTTTTTGAGACAAAATGGGGAGAGTGACTAGTGACTATGACCTGTTGGTTACTATTCTTTGTTAGCTTTCGTAAATTGCAGCTTAGAACATCCTGTTGGGATGGATGCAAGAAAGCTTCTGGCTCTTCAAAGAGAATTAAGGAAAAATCAGGGCTAAAGTCTTTTGACTTAGCAGAAGATGGCTTGTCATAGTCAGCAGAGAGCTTTATCATTGAGTAGATAAGATGTCTTTGCATCCCTTGACCGTATAACTCAAGGTCAACTTGCTTGCCTCCTAATGTTTCATCTTCTAAATTATAAGCTAGTAGATTTTTAATGATGTCTTCAGGCCTGAGGTTTTTGATGTTAATGCCGAATTTAACATCCCAGCCAGCCATCTCATTATTGATGTCCGAAACAATTTTATTGACAGAAGCTCCACTTGCATTTGACTCTTGACGAAAGTTTTCAGAAAAAGATTGCATGTTTTCGTCTAGTTGCTTGAACGATGGGCTATTTTGCATCACTCCTTTAGTAATCATCATTACCAAATCACGAAACGGCGATGGCCCCGATAGTTTAAGATTATCTCCAGCTTTGCTGATAGCGGGGATGTAGATAACCTTACCTAATTTTGCTTGAGATACATTCTTTGCCCCGTAAAAAAGACTTTTGGAAAGCTGACCATTTTCATATGCAAAGATATTAGACTGTCCCTTTTTTACCTCAACATCTTTGCTTTGAAAGTATCTGCGAACCTTCAGAAGATTGTCCTTGTTTTTATACTCATTTTTTAAAGTTTCTTGCTCTTCGCTGGTTGTCGTGAACTCCAGTTCTATCCAAGACTCCTTGTCACTCACAACGAATTTGGGGAAGTCTCGATCTTCTTTGAAAGACATTTTTTCGTCCTCGTAAAACAGACGAAGTGCAGAGATAATATTGGATTTTCCAGCATTATTTGCCCCGATAAGTATCGAGTAGTCAGACAAGCGAATGTCAGCATCTTTGATCGACCTGACGTTGTGAACTTTGACATTTGTTAGTTTCATGTAAGTAACCTCATGGAGATTAAATCCATAACTAAAGCTCGCCTGGTTTTGCAAGACCAAGATAGCGAAGGAGCATACTTCCAAACCAAGTTAACTTGTAGCCCGATGATTTGATCATGCCCGTGCTAGGGTCGAACTCAGGCATCTCGTCTTTGCGTGTCTTTTTGAAAATAGGCTGCAGAAGCTCAAGGCGAACAAGGTGTTGCTTGGCCGTTCTCTGCATTACAGAATCATCTGCCCGCTTATTACCACCGCCGAGGTAATTTATCTTTGTCTCTAACACTTTGATGTGTTTCTCGTAGAACTCTTTATCAAACTTATTCCTACGCAAGTGCCTTGCTAAAATGATGATCTGGTCATCTTCCAGTTCCGCCAAGATTTTCAACATTTGGCTTGCCTCGGCCTCCTTCTTCTCCTTGCCATAAATGCCGCTGGCGACAACAGAGGCAATGTGCTCAACTCTCTCCTTCGAGTATGCTCTCATCACGTGATGAATTCCCTCCTCCACCAGATTAAGCCTCGAATCGTGGGAGCGACAAAGCTGTTCCAAACTTTCACACTTGCCTTGCAGTTTCTCAATGTAAAGCTTGAATCTCTCCAGCCGCTTGCCAGAAATTTACTGCAGAAATAGACCCGATACCGCACCGGCCAGTGGAACGGTGCTACCAACGATCTGCAGGATGGTTGCCGAAACTTTCTCAAAAGCAGTCTCATCTAAGCTGGACATCTCCTGCCCGTTGCCTTCGTTGTGTGCACTAGAATCTACGTCCACCGTGAAACCTATTTATTCAAATCAATCACAAGCCCCTCCCATTGTTTGGCTGTCTTATCGTTAACATAAGCACGTAATCTGTCTTGTCAAGATGCATGGTGAAAAATCATATTTTTGCTTACGGTCATCCATATGAGTATCTCGGCAACAACTCGCAGTTCGGCCTTGTGCTCTACAACTCAAGTAACGTGCCAGAAGGCATGTTGCCAGCTCGTTGCAGCTGTGGTTAGCATGCACTGTGCAGTAGAGAAAGTTATCAACCACCTAAAAGCAAACGGCAACTATTGCCTAATTCCCCTCGAAGCAAGCGAAGCGTGCGTCAATCTCATCACGAAGTTCAAGCCCAACACGCTCGAAGCAGTTCAGCAGTTCTTGGTAAGCACCCTTGCCGCCGAGAAAATCCCAGAAATCTTCGGCAACCTTGAGTTCTTGCTGCAAGTCAAGCATGCCTTTCATTGTCCAGCGTTCATAAGGCTTGGGGGCATAGGGGTTGTAGGGAATGGCAATCAGTGAGCGAATGTTTAGCTGTGGGTTTTGCGCTAAGTAAATGGCACACCATTCTAGCAGTGTGCGCTTGAAGTCTTTGAAGTTGCTCTTGTTGGGCTTGGCAGTCTTGAGATCAAATAAGAACACAACAACTTTGTCATCTTCTACACACAGATCAACCCTTACTGGTTTTAGGTTACGCATTTTACCAGATTGACACACAGAACGAATTTGCTCAATTTCTGCTAGCTTATCAGGGTCGCTACCTGTAGTTAGTGCGTTGATTATCTCTTGGATTTTGTCTTGAGCGTGAGCACTTATCCTATCTCCGGCAACATATTGGGGGGTTGCCTTAACAAATTTTGTCGTTGCTAATTTGGCGGCAACAGGCTCGAAGATAGATGTGCCGAAAGTCGTGTTGAGTGAGTGAATAAAAGAAAACAAAGCCATGCGGTCTTTGCCTAGCAAGCGATAGTGGAAGGGCATGTGCTTTGATTCTGGCTTGTATTTTGCCAATTTTGCCCGCAAACTATCTTCGATCACTGCCTCAATGTTAACAACTTGCGCTTTTGTCAGTGTCATAGCAATCTCAAATGAAAAATAACTTCCGAATAGGCTGCCCTGTCTTTTTCAGTGCGATTGAGCACAGGGCGTTTGAAACGGTCAACAATTTGCATTTGTGCTTGAGTGGCAATTTGTTCGTAGAGGTTGAGGCTGTCGTTAGCGACGAGAAATATATCGCTATCATCTGCCAAGACAGGTCGGCAGTTGCGCAAGACCGCGGCAATGCCATCAACATAATCGGCTTGTGCTTGTTTGCTCTTGCCTCTGTGCAACGGGCCGATCTCTTGTGCATCACGACGCGGCAAGCCGAGTAAGTCATAAGCATAGGCATGCTGTTCGTGATAATCGATAAGACCAACATAAGGTGGGCTGGAAAAAATACCACGGACTTTTTGTTTTTTGACTAAAGCTGCAAGTTTCTGGTGTTTGTTTTTTAAGGCTGCGAGAATATCAAGGTGGCGTGCATCACCCGTGAGGCAGAGCTGTGGCTGTGCCGTGTGTAACTCAGCAAACTGCTCAAGGCGTTGCAAGGTGTCTTTGCTATAACGCTGCCACCAACTAAACAGAGAAAACAGCGGGCGGCACACCTTGCCATGCTTGGCACAATAGTAAGTTGTGGTCATCGGTTCTTTTAACGTAGCCAAGTCTGCATGTGTCGTTGCTCGACACGAGCGCATTGTGCGGCTCAACATAAGTGCAATTACTGCCCGACTGTCGGCATCATTGATGTCAGCGATATGTTTAGTCAGCAGGTTGATTTCTCTGCGCACGGAACGCAGATACCATTGCATGAGAAAATTCTTGTTGCCGCTCGTCTGCAACAACTTAATCTTGTGCTCTGCCAGCAACTTACGATAACGCGGCAAAAACTTTTGCGCCTGTGCAGGGCCGTAAGTTTTTTCGTCAATTTCACCTTGCCGAACTTGATACTTGAATTCAGGCGAAGGAAAGTGCTTGGCATTAAACTGTGCTAACTCCTGTGCCAGACGTGCTTCAAAGGCAGGAATGCCTGAGGCAATAACATGATGCTGTAGCTTGTCGCTGAGCATAGCGACGATTTTTGCTATTTTATGTAAATTGTGTGTGCTGACCTTAACGTTGCTAATCAACGTGTTGAAGGCAGAAATATCAATGCCAATCGCTGGCATACCCAACTCATTCGCCTGCACAAGAGTTGTGCCACTGCCACAAAACGGATCGAGAATTATATCACCTTGCTGAAAATAAACCTGCCGCTTAAACTTATCTGTGTGTGCATCGAGAAAGTATTCAACCAACTGCGGAATAAACTTGCCCTTATAGGGATGCAAGCGATGCACGTGCTTTGTCGTCTCCGCCTCCTTTACGTCCGCAAACGACAACGCCCAATTTGCATCATGCCCCTGCCAATTCGCCTTGCGCTGCTGCGTATAGGTACGATAATAATCGGCAAGTTCCTGCTTTGATACGACGGCTGCGCCGTTATGCTCAAGCTTGCGAATACGCCCATACTGAATGAGATAAGCGATGTTGGAAGGCGTGACATTCTTGCGCAAGTGCTCACTTGCCCAACGACTAGCAGTCGGAATGCTCATCAAATCCTGTATCGACGCACGACGATCATTGCTACCGAGATGAGACGCGGGCTGCATTGCTTATTTCCTTTCGCAGTTTTAGGAATTGTAGCACATTGCGGGCAAAAGTGGAAGCATGAGTGTAGCTGTGCAAAAAGTGTGCAGACAATAAAAGTGACCCTACTACCCTTGATAGGGCAGTAACTAGTGCTCACATCGCCACACACTGATCAGTCAACTGGTTTGCACACTATTTCTGGCCTATCCGAGTGCTTATCATCTGGGAGTGCCTCATCGCCTTTCTCTCCAGCCGATTCCATCAATAGCTGCATTACCCTCTTGTGATCCCGCAGCAATGCCTCTTGATCATGCTTACTATTACTGTAATTCTTGCGAGAAAGATTTTCTATTTCATTTTTACGGTGCCCGATGTTCTGCGATCGCTTGTGGTTTTTCCTCATTCCCGCTTGAGATTAGCGGTGTTACCATGTAGTTGTGCTAGCCTTTTGATGGCAAACCTTATACCAAATAAGAGCAGTGAGCCACCTTCACCCTCATCTCTAATTTTTTTGCGCACATAGCCTTGACTTAAACGAAATAGACATTACATTGTCGCTAGTAACGTGTGGATTCGCCACGATTTTATTACTTTATAAGGTTTTTTTATTATGATTAATTTTTTCGATGATCTGGAGAGGTTAAGAATCTGGCTGGAGGAAGGGAACCCGAACCAGAGTACCCCGCGGTGGCCAATCAAGGTGGGCAAGCAGAACGATGGCGGCAGAATTAGCTACTCGTTACAGATTGGCAACTCGCACGAGACCCATCTCTTCAAGACGCTGTCTGTAGAGAAAGAGTCGCAACCTGGCAAAGAGCCTGAGCTGTTCGTCGTGTATGACATCACGAATTACGCCGACATAATGGGGGATGGCATATGTGCCAACGCTGGGCTACAGAGACACACAGAAGAAGCAATCAAGAGGCAAATCGACCGGCTGAAGGAAATCATGAGAATTGATCAGAAGCGCACTAAGACGTGACAGTCTGATTTAGCTACGAGGGGAGGAGCAATGGGCAAACATGCCATTTTGGTATAGATGCCACCCTACCCTCCATCTCCGCATCCAGTGCCTTTCCTAAGGCGATG
This sequence comes from Oligoflexales bacterium, assembly GCA_965226195.1. Classification (GTDB taxonomy): domain Bacteria; phylum Bdellovibrionota_B; class Oligoflexia; order Oligoflexales; family JAPPIL01. The sequence goes on along the minus strand of OZ245333.1, from coordinate 2,854,314 downwards.
CGAAATCCATGATCTTTCTTATTGGCTGAAGCCTGCACATACAGAGTGCGAACCTTTGGGTAAAGCTTTGTGACCGCAGCCATGATCTCATCCGTACTCAGTCCTTCACTACCCCACTGCATTTTAGCACTTAATTCAGGGTCAGCAATCACTGTGGAGATAATATCTTTAAGATCAGGCTTTGCACCGCGAAAATACTTGTAAACCCTTTTACCATCTGCATTGATGTGCAAGCTAAAAGTGTCACGGTTCATTGCGTCTTTTAGTGCTTTTCCCAGACTTAGGCGTAGACCTCGTTCAGAATCGTAGAGGCTGTAAACTTTTGTCTCATGCACACTCAGGTAATTGATGAACTCATCAATCTCAATACCGCCACTTGCCCAAGTCATTCTTCCTTTGAATTCAGGAATCTTGAGCATCTGGTAGGCGGCATCCTTGAGTAAATCTAATCTACTTACCTTGACAGCTTTTCTGGCATAAACGCTGTTTGTGACAACACCAAAAAACAACAAAAAATAAATAAAACTTCTCATACTTTATCCTCTGTATAACAAACAAATGCTTATGCACTGCATAACACTGCAGTATATATCATATTTTAATATAATGTCAAGACTGTATTAATGATGTGTAGGTGAGTGAAAAAACTACCAAATAAGGAAAAGTAGGCCAGATTAGTGCCAGCAACACCGTGTGCATCCCACTAAGCCTGAGTTCCGCATATTTTTGTCTAAGGCATTGCTATTATAGGAGTTCACTCCTCTGTTGAGGCACTACGATTGCACAAGTTTTAGGCAGGTCTTTAGCGCTTAAAAGGTTTGGAGGAGCACTTCAGCCCGACGAGGCGGTATCCGCCTTAGTCCCAACGAATTTTAGCAGATTTCGCACAGTGGCTGTTGGGGAAACCCTCGCTCGCCTGTATGCATTTTTGCAGGTGTCCGAAGGCACGCAGCTGGGCATGGGTAGGGGTAGAAATTTTGCGGGCGTTGGTCGATAATGGTATTGCCTCCCGCAAGGAGGTTGACAGCCATCATCGACAGCTGTTTGAATTCTCTATGTGATGAGTGAGGCAAAGTGTAGTGTGTTGGCTATGAAATTCCCTCTTCAAAACGTTCACCATAATTTGGCAGGCTTTTCTGCCTTATCCCAGCTTCACACCGAAGCGGGAGTACGCTCTTCGATTGAAGTTGACATGCAGGCAACTAGCTGGATTGATGCCGACATGTGTGCTCCCTTTGGGGCAGTTATCCGTGCTTTGGAGAGCAGACATGTCACGGTGAGGCTGATTAATATGAGGGATAACGTGAAAGAAATCCTGTCAAAAAACGGTTTTTTTCATCAGCATGGTGGTGGTAGGCTGCCTGACACGTGGGACACTACCATCGCCTATAAGCAGTTCAGTGTTAGTGATGAGATCAGCTTCTCTCACTACGTGAGTAACGATTTGTCGGGACATCGAGGCATGCCAAGGATGTCTGCTGGGCTGCGGAAGATGTTCAGCCAAAATGTCTGTGAAATCTTCAGTAATGCGGTACTTCACTCCCGCACACAGCTAGGTGTTTTCAGCTGTGGTCAGTTCTTCCCCAAGAAAGACCGCTTGGACTTCACTATTGCTGATTTGGGGGTCGGTATGCGACAAAATATAAAGAACTGTGTGGGTGTTCAGTTTTCTGCTGTTGAAGCAATCAAATGGGCTACCGAAGGCAATACCACTAAGCCAGATGGTAAACCAGGGGGAATGGGGTTGAAATCTTTGTGCCGCTTCTTCTATTTGAACGAAGGATGCGTTAGAATCGTATCTGATGCTGGTTACTGGCAAAGACATGGGCAGCAAGCAACCGCTGCTACCTTGCCATATCCATTTCCTGGGACTGTAGTTAACCTTGAGGTCAACACGGCAGATACCAAGTCTTATGTGCTTCAGTCCGAGTTGGATGCTGACAATCTTTTTTGATGGGGGAGATAATGACAAGCGAGGTTAAGGTATCGGTAACGAATGTTGTTGGCAATAGCCTATGTGTTGCCTCTAGCGACGGGGACAAGCTCTACGAGCACATTGTTCCAGCTCTAGAGGCTGGCCAGTGTGTCAGACTTTCATTTCGTGATGTAACACTACTAACATCAGCTTTTCTGAACGGTGCTATTGGTCGCCTGTATGGAAAATTCAGCGAGGAAGAAATACGCTCACGACTCAAGGTTGAGGATGTAGAGCAAGACGATATGCAGTTAATTAAGGCCGTTGCTGACAATGCCAAGCAGTATTTCAAAGACCCACAAAAATATAGACAGGCTGTCATGGCGGCAGAAGACAGTTGAAGCGTTCACCAGACAACATAACCCACTATAGCTTCGCCGCTGCCGATTGTCTGTTTCTTGATGCCAATGTCTGGCTTTACATTTTTTCTCCCTATGACATAGGTGGACATTGGGAGCCGGTATATTCATCGGCTTTTGATCGCCTTGTTAAGGCGAAAAGCCAGCTGTTTACCGATGTTCTGGTCATTTCTGAGTTCATCAATACCTATGCACGTGTCAAGTGGAAGCAATCAGACTTTGCGGGGGAAAGTTTTAAACGTTTTAGGGACAGTAAGGAATTTGAGCCAGTAGCAGAAGAAATTTCTGCTCATGTAAAAAAGATTGTGGCTGTATGTTTAAGGTTGGAGAGCGGATTTGCTGATATACAGACGAGTAGCTTGTTAGACAACTATGCCACGGGAAAATTCGATTTTAATGACCAGATCATTGCTGCACTGTGCCGCAAGCAACGCCTGACATTGGTCACAAACGATGGAGATTTCAAAAGTCATGGAGTGCAAGTATTGACGGCTAACCAGAAACTCCTTCGGTAGCCTAGGTTGTAAGCAGTGACAAACTACGTAGCGAGGGCATTGCATCTCCACCTCTACTAATGCACACGCCAATAAGCAACAAAAAAGTCCTATAGATCTTGTCGAGTTGGCCTGTTCTTGAGGTTAGGTAAGCATTGGATTGCCAAACATAGATTGGGTCACATTTTCAGCGATGCATCTTTGCATCATGCAAACTTTCCTACGTTGCTCGATGTTTTCTTGTAGAGATACCAGCAAGATAAAGCTTATGTGCTGGACTCATTTTAGATACTGTTTCTCCAAATTCAATAGCGATTTCAGCTTATCTGTGCTAAGGGATATCGAGGTGGTAGCTATTAACAAACCGAAGGACAGACTTATGAACAAGCTCAAGATCGGCCGCGAGGGTTGGCTTGAAGAAGGGCGGCAAGAGGGGATTGAGGCGGTTGCGCTGCGCATGCTTAAAAAGGGCATGAGTGTTACGGAAATTTGCAGCATCACGAAGCTCAGCCGCAACGCAGTGAGTAGGCTAGAGCTAGAAAACAGCGAGCCTCGTAGAGCAAGGAAGCGTGCCTGAGTTGGCTGATCGCCCCGCTCGCTACTGGAAGCCTGCCGCCCTGATGGTTGTTGGCTTATGCCCCGAAGCGTGCTTAACAGTCAGGAAGTGACTAGCCCACGGCTAGGCCGATAATGCTGGCTTTGCTCCCCCTGATCCTTCCGCCCCTTAGCATAAACACCCTCTCGATTGAGGATTGCGGTGACCGTGTGGTAATCCCAGCCCTTGCCCTGCCGTTTCGTGGGGATCTTCATGGTATCCAAGCACCTAGCGATGGCTGCAATACTCATCCCTTCAGCATACATCTGTTTGATGGTGGCGATGGTGCGCAATTCTCCCTTGTGATCTACGACTTTGCAACTGACCCGCCGTTTGCCGTAGGCTAGCCACCGCGAGCCGTAGCGTTCTGATCTCTTGCGCAGGGGGATGTTGTGTTTCAGCAGCAGTTTTCTGACTCGTGTTTTTGAGCAAGAAAACTCACTGGCAATGTCAAGCATTGAGAGGCGATTATCGAGGTATTTTTGTTTGAGTAAATCTTCGGTAATGGATGAATAGGTAATGCAAGTAATTGATTTGATTAAAATTTTGGGATTGAGTGAAAATTCGGTCTCTTGGCGCTCAAAGGTCGCTCGACGTGCCGACGCGCAGAATGTGTCCACACCTGAGTAATCAGGCGTGGACGGATTGTTGAAAATAAACTCCAGATGCACTTTTTCAGTCTCCACGAGCAAAGCGAGTGGAGACTCTTTGCCGCTTTCTAGCTCCAGCGGCCGAACGATGATTTTCTTGAATAGCTGCCGGTAGGTTGATTTGAGCGAGAGCCAATCTTTTTTCTTGATGTAGCTGATAGCCTTGTTGGTGTGCTCTAGCCACTTGTTTTTGCCGGTGTCTTGTTTCTCTGCGAGCTGTTTTTGCAGCAGTTGAAGCTGCATCTTCCTGCCAATAAGCACTCTCTCATCGTTTTTTAGTGCCAAAAACTGCCTCCTATACTCGTCCCTGAAGGACTGTGCCATCTCCGGATCGTCATCTTCGAGCAGAAAGTTCAACCTCTTGTCGAGTTGTCGCTTCTCGACCTCGATCTCACCCAGCTTTGCCAAAAAAGAATATGCAGACATTGAAGATATGTTCGATTGTGATTTTTACATCGATCTTTTCAGCCATGCATTCAAAGAAAAACTACCACATGGAATTGAACTCAAAGACTTGGATCAACAATCTGCAACACGAACGTTGGATTTAATAAATGCTCATCTAAAAAAGCACTCTTTGAACCCAAAGGATTTCGATCACTATGCTCCTGCACAGTATTTAGCTAGAAACATTGAAGAAATTTGGGAAAAAGCATCGTCTAAAACCAAAGACCGTTTTAAAAAACTTTTTGAGCATCTAAACGGTTTGCTGAGAGATAGCGATTGATCAATTCGTGCAGTTCGTTTCATGCCGCTGATGTCGAGGAGATCATAGTTAAGGAACACCAATTTGGGCGTAGTAGTCTCTAACAATCATGTAGGCATCTTCAAGCTCCAACTCTAATGGCACTCTGCTGCGAGAGCAGCGAACCTTGTTGTCCACGTCGCAGATGGTGTTGTAGTGCCCGCCGCAAAGCTGTTGCATCCTTGTATTTCACAGATAACCCTCCGCCAAAGCTAGTATTCCGTATTCCCTTAGCTTGTGTTTGGGGCATAGCCAGCTCTCTATAGCCTCTCTAATGGCTTGGCGGATGAACTCATCAGATATGTGCTCTGATAGAATAACATCCCGCAAAGTCCTTACAGGGTTGGTAACTCTGTAACCGTCTACTGCTTGCCAATCATCTGGAGAGAGCTTGCCCCTGCGAAGAATGAGAATGTCAGGTATTTCTGCACTGCGACGAAAGCTAGGCGGTACCGTCATTGTTAGCTTGGATGGGTTCAAGTCGGTGAGGTCATAAATACACAGTGCTGTCTCGTGAGAATAAATACCCTGTGGCTCGCCATTCCTGTCGCATGACCAAAGAGACCAGAGCGTGTATTCTGATGATGGTTCTTCTGGAAACTGCCGCAAGCGATAGATGCCGCGGTGTTCCTTCTCCCAATCCCCCCTTGTCACATAGTAGTGATGATTGCGAGCATCGAATCCCGCCCGCTTCGCCTGTTTAGCAGTAAATAGCCCCTGTTGCTCGGCGGCAATTTGGTATAGTAGAAAATACTTCTCGACTTTCATTGTGTATAATACTCGTATTCTATACGAGTATTATACAGCAAACGTTGTTTTTTATCAATGATTTCAATGGGTGAAAAGTCAACAATGAGACACTTGAACTGCCTTCGCCCCCTCTTTGCACCGACAACACATCGATTTCCCCCACAAGCAGCACTGAACTCTCGCTTTCCAACGGGTGGCTCTTAGTTGCAGCTAACACCAGAACCACAGCATCAAGGGGCAAGCTTCTTCCTAGCTAAATCTCTGGGCTAGCTCCTTGCCTCTTTTTTACCGAATACAGCCCCTCTCTTTTGAGAATTGTGGTAACCGTGTGGTAATCCCAACCCTTTCCCTGCCGTTTAGTAGGGATCTTCATGGTGTCCAAGAACCTCGCGATGGCTGCAATGCTCATCCCCTCAACATACATCTGCTTGATGGTGGCGATGGTTCGTAACTCGCCCTTGTGGTCTACAATTTTTCCACTGCTGCGCCGCTTTCCGTAGGCTAGCCACCTAGACTCGTAGCGCTCTGAGCGCTTGCGCAGGGGGATTTTATATTTCAACAGCAGCCCTAAGTTAGTTCAGTTGCATGGTTAGCTCTGAGGTGCAATTTTAGGACATCTGGAGTAACATCAAATCAATCCGCTAACGATAACGCTGATTTGTTTATCTTGAAGCCAAAGACTGTTGCTAATTTTTCTAGCACACCGTTTAGATCTTTTACTGGAGTTGCATTATTAAACGAGGCTTCTTCACTGAAAATTTGATGCCAATGTTCTCCAAGTTGTCTTTCCCCATATCCCCAAATTGATTTGTCAATAGCAACCATGACAACAGCACCTACACCACCTGCTCCAGCACCTAAGCTAAGCCACTTTCTCCTGTTTGCTTCAGCGTTCTTGCTTAGTGCTGCAAACTTTTCATCCCGTCCGCTACGTAGTTGTTCCTCCGCGGTTCTAAGTTTTTGTAGTTCTTTATCGTGAAGCTCAAGGATAAGTTTTTTACGTTCTGCATTTTCCACCCGCATCTTTTCGACTGTATCCTGCATGTTGCTAAGTTTTTTCCGGTCTGCAGCTATATCCTGGCTAAAGCGGGCAATTTCTTGTCTAATCAGGGTAAGCCTCTCATGCCTATACTTAGTTGATTTATTTATCACAGATTCTAACTCAGACCACATTTTAACTTCACGGGTAACATAGTGACCTTCTTCAACAGAATCTAAGGTACTGTTGAGTAGTGTCTCTCTGGTTTTGGCTATCCTAAGGTTAAGTTGCCTGACTCTGTTGTTTATATTTCCCTCTAGTGAGCTACTACCTACATGCCTGACAACGTTGTGCATCGCGTTACGGTAGGCATCCCGTTTGCCTAGCAGGCTGAATTCCTCAAAACTCAAATTGCCAACCATTTCATACGATTGCAGCAGATTTCCGTAGCTATTGATGCTGTTTATCGGGGCAGCTTGCGTTATTTTAGTTACGGCATCACCTGCCGAGAGATGATACTCAGCTACGTTGTCTATGCTCCATGTGTATTTATCAGTGATAGCCTGCATCTCCTCTTTGAGAACAGTGGGGACATGCTCTAGACCTATTTCCTTATTCTTCAATTTAAGCAGCAGATCTTTCTCAACTTCCAAACTGTGCAAAAGTGACGCAGAAAACAAGTTTGAAAGCTTATGGTGCAGTTGTAATAAAAATAGTTTTTCGTTTTCATCAAAGTAATCTGCTGATATTTCTTTTTTATTTAGTAGGTTATTTAACTTTTTATTTAAATCTATGTTTTTGTTTTTTATGTCGAGCATTTTATTTGCTCTCGTAGAGAAATATAGCAAACCATCATCGTTCAACGGTTGGTTGATTACCTTTGCTTCACGCAGCTTTTTAGCAAAGGAAGTATCGAGTTTTTCTACGCGGCTTGCAAATGATTCCAGTATGTTGGGATCGACTCTGCCACCAAAGACACCCGCCTCTAACTTGTTAGCTGCTTCAGCATCGATGGCTCTGATGTTAGCCAGCAATTCATTCAGGTGATGCTCGTTGGCGGTTTCCAGAGATTGGTGCAAAACCTTTTCTAACTCTGCCTTTTTCCCTTCACTGACCTTGATCTTTTGCAGTTCCTTCTCAACGTCAGCGACGACTGCAGTGTATTTGTCTTTATGCGCAGCAAGCGGCTTCTCGTAGTCAACACCAATTTTCTTTCCTAGTTCTTTTGCCCCTTTGCTGGCCTTGGAAGACAACTTGTAGACACTGGCACCAACAACGGCAAGGGTAAGGGCAGCAACCCCAGCGATGGCTAAGGTGTGCCCATGAAGCTTAGTGGCAAAAGAGCGTCGTAGTTTGTCAGGTACGATGATAACCTCTCTCTGGAGATCATCGACTAGCGCAGCTTGACACACTTTATCATTAGTGAGCATAGAAGCTTCAAAGGTAGAAAAGTTTTTGCAAAGGATAAGACGATAGACTGATAAACCTGCCTCGTTCTCACTTGGGACTGCACCTAATGTCAGCTTTCCGTCAGAAACAGCATGAACTTGCGCTGTCCGCTGCCGCTTAGTTAAGATCGTGCAAGCAGTCACCGTTGACAGCACTATTAGTAGTGTTAACTTCATAGGAACAAATCTAGAGACTATTATCAATTCTACATCATAGGTAATCGGTATTTTTTTATTTTTCATTACTTTTATTTTCCAAGTCTGGGTAATAGTTGCCTGTACTTGGTAGAGGCGAGTTCCTTAGCGCGTATCTTTGCTAGCCAAGGTGTGCTGACCCGTGTTTTTGAGCACGAAAACTGCTCGGCGATTTCCCTTGTTGAGAGGAGATTTTTAAGGTATTTTTGCCTGAGTACGTTTTCAGAAATAAACGCAGAAGTGATATATATATCTGATTTAATTGACAATTGGGGATTGAGTGCAGATTCTGCGTCTCGGTCTCCAGCGGTCGTTTGGTTGAAACATGAGGAGAAACAGGCATGGAATATACGCTGCTTGGTAGCTCGCAGTTGCGGGTGTCGCGTATATGTTTAGGAACAATGACTTTTGGACACCAGAACAGCGAGCGTGAGGCGCATGCGCAGCTTGACTATGCGTTGGAACGGGGGGTGAATTTTATCGACACAGCAGAAATTTACCCAGTGCCGCTCAACAAGAAGACGCAAGGCTTGACGGAACAGTATATCGGTACTTGGCTGCGTGCTCGCGGGGTGCGGGAGAAGGTTATCGTAGCCAGCAAGGTAGCGGGGCCGGGCGATTGGGTAGCATGCATGCGCCCTTACGAGGTGCGTTTGAACAAAAAAAACATTGTGGCGGCCTTGGAGCAAAGCTTGCAGCGTCTGGGCACGGATTACATCGATCTCTACCAACTGCACTGGCCTGACCGTAATTGCAATTATTTCGGCAAACTTGGCTACGAGCACGACGAGGACGATGTTAGCGTGCCGCTAGCAGAGACCTTGAGCGTGTTGCAGGAACAAATCGAAGCGGGAAAAATTCGTGCAGTCGGGGTTTCCAACGAAACCGCGTGGGGAACGATGCAGTGTGTGCGGCTGGCAGAGAAGGAAAACTTACCGCGTATCGTCGCCATCCAAAACCCCTACAATCTGCTCAATCGTAGTTTTGAAATCAATCTCGCCGAAGTTGCCATCCGCGCCGACGTGCCACTGCTGTCTTACAGTCCGCTGGCTTTTGGAGTGTTGAGTGGCAAGTATCTCGATGGAGCGAGACCGCGGGGAGCACGCTTGACGTTGTATAAAGGCTACAAGCGATATACGAATGCCAACGGCCAAGCGGCGACCGAGCGCTATGTTAAGCTGTGCAAAGAACATGGCTGTGACCCAGCTCAGACAGCAATTGCGTGGCAGTTGCGGCAGCCGTTTGTTGGTAGCGTTATCATTGGTGCAACCACCGACGCACAGTTAGCGAGTGACATCAATAGTGCCGAGTTGCAAATTCCGCCCGCAGTGATGGAAGGCATCGAGGCAATCAATACACGTTATCCTTTACCCTGTCCCTAAGTTTGAACGGTAGCTAAAGCGAAGGTAGCTTAATGCCGAAGTTAAGGGCAGGAGGTGACGTTTGTCCTATCTTGCCTTTTTTGCGTTATTGTTGACCGCGTGCATACAGAAAATATACCTGCCAGACCGCTCAATTCCGCAGCGACCACCAGCGCTTGAAACACCGCGGTTTACTTTCGTGCTCGACAGTGTCGCGGCTGAGGTGCAGACGGTGGTAGTGAGTTTTGAGCCAGAGGTAGAACAGGTGGCTTCTTCTCCCGCTGCACAACCAGTGTTGCAGGCAAGGTTGCGGGTTAACACGCAGGATGAAGTCTGTCAGCATGACAAAGCTTTCAAGTTGCAGCGGCGTAGTGTTGTGGGCAAGTTGAATTGCCGCGCAGCCCCGCTGTATCACAATGCCAGCAATGAGTTTGGTGACAAATTATATTTTTTCCCTAGAGGCGCATATTGTCAGGTGGGGCGTTTGCTGCGTGAGGTGAACAATAATTACGAGGTCGAATTCTGTGGCGAGCGAGATGCAGGTGGCGGCTTTCACGGTTGTATCGCATGCGAGCCAAACTGCACTAATCTCAAAACCGAAACTGTGCCGCGGCAGAATTTTGACTTAGCACAAGCAGCCTACCCCTTCGACCCTCTGGCTGGGTTACAAATCTCTTACAATCTGCAAGTGCGAGAAAAAGACACCCTCTGGCATACACGTAGTGTTACCTTGAACGGCAGTGGTGTGCTGGCTGAGGGACGCAGCTGTCTCTTTCGTGATGGCTGTCAAGTGCGTAGCGATGCGAGCAATGGCAAGTGTGTTGCACCGAGCAAGTGAGATTGTTTGCGCCCGCTTAAACTTACCATAACCATATGTAGTTTTTGTTGGTGTAGGGTAGGAATTTCTTACCCCTAGTTTTTACTTTCCCAAGGTTTATGCAGACGCTCTATCAGTTTGGCAAAACTTTCTTTGATATCTTTAGGTATGATGATGTTTTCTAGGGAACTGTCTGTTGGCCGTGGGTGGCCTGACTTGATTGAATATGTACGGAGAGCCTGTATTAGGTCTGTTTCGGTAGCAGTAGCCCAGTTTTCGTACTTGAGGCTAAATTGGTCATACTCAGGAGAAATTTTACTTGTCCTTGAGTTAATCTCAATACTATTTTTGCTGGAGATGGACTCGAGCACTTTTTCTCGCTTTCTCCACGCAGCTTGAACCTCATAGACTTGGTTGTTCAGGGTTTTCAGATATTTTCTGACCTTATTATCCGCGATAGCATTTTGATCCGTGATAGCATTGGAAATGCTGGTGATGGTCTTTTTGACTCCTGCTATATCCTTGTCAATATATGAGTCAAACAGAGCTTTGATGGTTGCTTTATCGCCTTGCAGTAGTTTGCGGTGCAGTACCTTTTCCACCGCAGAAACTTTGAGTCTGGCGATTCTATTTTTAGTTTTATCGCCGATGTTCTCAATCATGTTGTCAAGCCATTTTCTGATTTTGGTAAAATCTCCCAATGATATTGCCTGATCAATATGGCGTGTAAATGTAGCTGCTATTGACTGTTCTTCACTGACTGGTTCTTGTCTTGCCAGTGGTTTACAGGCAGACACAAAGCAAGTGACACACACGGCAAATATTGCCACCTTATGCATGATAATTTCCCCCTTCACAAATAAATTAACATTTAAACCTCTACATCATTCCTTTCGGCAGACAACAGATTTTCCTTAGTAGTGTTTATGAAGTTTTTTGCCAACTAGGTCAGAAAGATTCACTTGCCGTATTTTTGTTCATCCGTATTTTCCTCTTCGCCACCTTTGTCTTGCTCAAGTTTTCCGAGACAGAACAAATAATCTTCGGCAATATCCTGAAATTTTTTGGGTGTAATAGTTTTGCCGCGCTGGGTACCGTTTTTCATAAAAAATCTTTCTTTGACCTTGCCACCTTCAGTGACAATCAGACCGCGATGATGGCTACTAACCTGCAGATACTTGGGGTTTTCAGCAGGCATCATGGCACTAACACCTTTGTCCTTGACAATGCCGCGATTTTTACGTTCCGACATTTCCCGTGCTTTGATGGTAATTTCAAGCGGATCGCCGTTATTAGCTCCGTTTTCAATAACCAACATAAAGGGATCGCTTGTTCCATAACGGTTGATAATCACGCCTTCCGCCTTTTTTTCCATGTCTGAGTCCTCTCGCACAGAGATGCTTGCCACCAGCCCCTCCTCTCGCTTATCGATACGTATTTCGGTGTCGTAATTGTCGTCATTACCAAAACTAGCACGAACATGCCCCTTTTCCCGCTGCATTTCGATACCAAGATCGATGTAGGCTGGCATTACCTCACCAAGTATGTATTTCATTTCAAACTGTGGTTCTTCACAGTCTCCTGCTTTACCAGTTTTAAGTGCTTCGCTGTCATCATCAGTTGTGCGCTGATGTTGGCAGGCACTTATCATTACGGCATAGTAACACAACAGCACTAGGTGCAAAAATTTTCCCCTCATAGCACACGCTCTCATTATCTCCCCCACCGTGTTGATAAACACCTTTATAGATGGTAATCTATCCCTCGACTCTACCCATCGACACAACCTTGCACAAAATTTAGATGCAGTTGATTAATTTACGTAATATAATAGGCTAGATGGCTGGAATTGAATTACATAAAGTGTTGCCGTGTTGGGTAACCACCGCTACGATCAAGCATTTTTGTAAATACTTGGTTGCTGGTGGTATTGCGACCCTGTGCGATCTTGCCGTGTTTGGCATTTGTGTTAATTGGCTTGGCATCAATTATCTGCTGGCCACCGCGGTAGCAGTTGGTGTCGCGACAGGGGTGAAATTTCTACTCTGTCTTAAATTTGTTTTTAACTTGCAAGGCCGCAGCACCAGTCGTGCTTGGTGGTATCAGTTGACCGCCTCTGTGCTTGCTCTTGTCATCAATCTACTGTGTATGTATCTGCTGGTCGATGTGTTTGGCTTCAACCGTCTGCACTTCATTCTGCCCGGTCTGCTATGGGCACGTGTTATCACCTCAGGCAGTGTATTTATGTTCAACTTTCTCACCGCCAAATATGTTGTCTTCAGAGATTTTTAGGGACAGGAAGTCCCCTCTTCATTTGTAAATTTCACTACCACATATCTGATGTCAGTAGTGTGCCACTCTGCCTTTTTTGATTTAGTCTCCTTTGTTTCGTTTTCTTTTTCCTCCTCCCACTCCAACTCTTGGTTAGCGTTAAATTTAAATAGGGCGAAACTGCGTGCTCGCACCCCCGCACTGTCACTGTTGGAGGCAATAATAAAGGTCAGTTCATCATCTGCGGTTGCTGCTGGGTAGAGCTTGCAGTCATCTTTAAGTTGTAGCGTCAGTGTTCCCGCTTCCTCATCTTTGATGTAGTGAAACCAGTTTGGCTTCCAAGCATAGGGGAATACATCCCACTTTAAGACATCAAGATCACCTTTACTATTTTTCACCTTCAAAATCTTTTCTTTGGCACTGGGGGTCAAATTTACCCGCCAGACATGGCTTTCACTGTCCTCATTTGTTATGTTTTCATCCTCATCGGCAGTAATTTCTAACTGCGGGGCGAGAATGTGTACGGTAAGTTCTGCACTATTACTGCCATCGCTGAAATTTATTTTTACTACCTTGTCGTCCCCGTAATCAGTTTTCCACTGGTAGGCAAGCCTTACCTGCAGGGTTTGCTTACTTTTGCTGTTTAGTGTGCTTCTGATGCTTTCCATATCTGTTTTATTGATTATCTTCCACTTACTCGCCACATTTTCTTGTGATGTATCAATTAGCCGTATTTCTAGTAACCCTGCCTCGTGTTCGGTTGTTGTTGACCAACTTAAGCTATTGCTGCTGGTGTTTGTTATGTCTATATCCTGTGTATCCTTATTAGCACTGGCAAATTTTAATATGTTTTGCGATAATTGCAGGCCATCTGAGGTGACAACTTCTTCGGCATCGTCGATCTCAAGTGACTGATCACCACCGCCTGTGTCACCACCACCGTCACCGCCGTTTGGTGATGGTGTGGGCGATGGTGTTGGTTCTGGTTTTGGCGCTAGTTCAGTGTTAACTAACGTCCACTCGTATTGTGTTGGAACTTTTTGTTCTTCGTCATCGGTTGTTTTTCCTTTGGCGCACAGTGTTTTTTTGCCGGGGCTGCCGAGTTGCGTTGCATTTAGTACAATGGGTATATTGAATTTACTCCATGTGCCATACGTCTGGGTGTTGCAGTCACCTGTGCCGGCAATGAAAGCATAGGCATATTGCTTCGTAGCGTTGTTGCTAGCTTTTACTTCAACCGATATGCTTGTCTCTGTTGAATTTTTAGACGGTGGGCCGACAAACTGAACATGTGGTTCTAGCTGTGTAGTGCCTCCATCTTGATTAACCTTGACTTTTGGTTTTCCAGGGCAGGCAACAAGTATGCTGCCAAGCAATATCAGTATAAGTAGGTGCTTCATGGCGCTGTTTCTCCTTGCCATATTTCTCCAAATCACCGCTCTTGTTACTCCATCGGCATAATTTTATTTGATCTTTAGCGTAAAATAATTTTTTTTGTAAAGTTTTACTTATTTTTTCCGAAAGTATATGTGAGATTATTTTGCGACGGAGTACTGAATGTTTCCTATTGCATCAATTTTACTTGTGATTATAGTTAGTTGTAGTGGAGAGATGCCTGAGTACCTCAAGGGTGGGGTTAAGGTGCAAAAGAACACCAGCAATGCCTTACCTCAGGTCAGTGTTGCTTTTGAGCCGGGGTCTTTGCCTGCAGCTACCGCAGCCGTCAACAGCGTCAATGTTTATGTCACCAGTCAGGGGAAAGCTCAGAGCAAGGCAACAAAATACCGCTATGCGTTGCTCAGCGGCCCCACGGCTGAGACGGGTGTAACCGCTTGTGATGAGGCAGATTATAGCGAGTTTTTCCCCCTAGCCGATCCCATTATCGTCAGCGACTTGCTTGAAGGTGCGCATTTGCTCTGTGCGCGGGGCAAAAATGCTGCAGGTATTGTGCAGCAGGCAGCAACAACACATGCGTGGAAGGTTGACACCAGTGCTGCTGAGGGGGCAGTTGACGATGATCCGGTAACAGAACCAATCAACGATGATCAGCCAATAACGGTAGTAATCAATGTTCCACCTACTGGCCCTACAGTTTCCCCCCCCGTGACTGTGCCAGTGATTGTGCCAACACCGCCTCCCCCTCCACCTGATCCAGCAGCTAATCCAGCACCTGAACCTGAGCCAGCACCTGATCCGATGGCCAAGATGCAGGTTAGAAAGAACAACAACTCCGGCGCACTGTCACATGCTTTTACACACGGTCAAAAGGATGCCATCCCCTACTATGTTCATAATACAGGCGATGCCGATTTAACTTGGAGTTTAAAATTAGATGCACAGGATGCTGGTTGGTTGAGTGTGGAGTATAACGGGGAAACTAAAATAGGTAGTGCTATTAGTTTCAGTGGTGTGTTAGCTGCCAGCAGCGTGTCGTCACCGATTAAGATAAGCTTAGCTCTCGACGACGATGATCGAGTTGGTGCTGATTATTTAGCAGTAAAAGAAGTGAACGGTAAGCGCGTTGAAACGTCTGAATATATAGCAAAGCTTATCTTCAAAAACGGAAACACGGGAGTCAGTGAGTCGGCAACCGTGTCTGTGCATCTGTTGATTCCTCGTCTTAGCTTGAAAAAGTCTAGTCCCGCCCGCAAACATACGTGGGAGCTGTCTATCCAACTTGGAGACTATGATAAGAAAAAAATGTACATTGAGAAACGAGGCAAGGGCAATTTGTATTGGAGAAACGTTAATATTGATTACAACAGGTTTAATATACTACCCCACAACCCACCCAACGGGGGGGACTTTTATATTGAACTTAGGCTTAAAGGTCGGAAGGATAATAAGCCCCCCAGTGATGGTGAACATACGCACATAGGAATTAAGTCCAACGGTGGCGCAACTTATAAGGATCAACCTAACCCCAGTGTCAGATGGCTTTATGTATGTATTGTTGACAGCAATGTAAATGCTAATAATGAGTGCCCTGATCATAGCAATAAGCCACCTCATCATTGAAAGGTAGCCAGTTGAGAGGATTTACTCTGACAATACTTTTCTTATTGTTTGCTTGTCGTGCCGACGACCGTAACTACCATACTCCGTATTTTAATGCCGATGGAGTTACCGAACCAGAGGGCGAAGCGGTCAGCGTTTCCTTGGAGAACTTGCCGAAAATTAAGGACAACAGTGTCAATATCAACATCGGGGTTACGAGCAAAAACGGTGCAGTTACGTATAAATACGCACTGCTTACAGGTGCTGCCGCTAAGGGAGGAAGTTCAGCCTGCGCCAGTGCTGATTATGGTGAATTCATCCCTCTTACACAGACAATCAAGCACAACAGACTTCCTGAAAATCACCATCTGATCTGTGCTAAGGGCAAGGATATATCTGGTATTACGCAACAGATGCCCACCACTTTTTCATGGATAATCGACACCAGTATTACTGTTGATGATATGGAAGAAGTGGAGCAACCAGATGAAGATGAGTTGCCAGAAGAACAGATCACGAAGCCCCTTACTACCGAAGTCGCTCCGACTGAGCCGCCTGAAGAAGAAGAGGAAGAGCCAACCCCTATGCCAAGTTCATCCGTATCTAATCCTGCACCTAATCCACCTGCACCTAACCCACCCGCCCCTAATCCTGTGCCCAATCCTCCTGCACCCTCTATGCCTATGCAGGCGGAGATTAAGATTAGCGAGGACAACAAACGTGAACGTAGCAGGGAGGCGATAGCCTTCACTAACGGCGAAAAGCGCAAGGTTAGTATTTATGTGCATAACAAGGGCACAGCACCGCTGAATTGGCGCATGCAATCAGATAGCAGTAAAGCAATCAAGTGGTTGCAAGCTGAATATAACGGCCGGCAAGTAGAGCAAATACCTGATAGTAGTGAAGAAGCTATCTTTAGGGGCACAGTGGCCGCGGGAAGCAAGTCAGCTGCACTTTCTTTCAGCTTGACGACTGGGGGAGTTTTGGATGAATATCTGGAGTATGGAGATCCTGTTTTGTATAGAGAACGCTTTGTTTTTTATGATGATGACAACAACACTAGCGTAGATCTAATCGCCTATTTTTACATTCCTAAATTGTCACTTGGCAATGATAATCCGAGACTCGTTAACGGCGAAGAAAAAAGCTGGCAGTTAAGTTTACCAAAGGATAGAATAGGTAGAATATACACAGTGTATGCTAATAACAGGGGGCGAGGTAGTCTGAGCTGGCAAGCACTAAGACATACTGGCTCTGGTGCTAGTAAGCAGTGGTTTGCAATTGGCAGTAGTTGGACTACGATTTCAAACGACAGTGAAGACAACTGGTTTTCTGTTAGGGCACGTGATACTTACATAGAGATTAAGCTTAACAATAGCGCCAAGCAAAAAAAGCTTAACAAAATTGACGCAGGCAGTGGTGGCAAGGATGGTTGGCGTGGCAGTTGGAACTGGATTGTCTTCAGTTCTAACGGTGGCAGAAGTTACAGCTCACAGAGTGTTGCGGGGCGGAGATACTTCAAGGTGTGTTTTGAAGAAAAAGAAGGCGAGCACAAAAACGAATGTGGCAACGATGACTATGTTGCACCTTGAAAAAACTGTCTATTTTTTGTAAAAGTACAGCAATTGAAGACAGGAGTTCAGCATGTCAAGTGTTGACTGGCAGCGGCTGCGTGCTTACGTGCCACAGCAGCAGCTGCGTTTTGTGACGGCAACAGCGTTGTTCGACGGGCACGATGCCAGTATCAATATCTTTCGTCGTCTGCTGCAACATCGCGGTGCAGAGGTCATTCATCTCGGACATGACCGTGCCGCGGCCGAGATTGCCCGTGCTGCACTGTGCGAAGACGTGCATGGGGTTGCCGTTTCCAGCTATCAAGGTGGGCATAACGAATTCTTCGTTTACCTGCGGGAATTGCTCGATGCGCAGGGTGGCAAGCACATCAAAATTTTTGGTGGTGGAGGCGGGGTAATTACGCCAGAGGAGATTGCCACTTTGCAACAGCGTGGCATCAGCAAGATTTTCAGTCCCGAAGACGGGCAAGCCGCGGGGCTTGACGGCATTATTGGCTACATGCTGCAGGCAAGCGATGTCGATCTCGTCGCACAGGCAAGCGACAGCTTACCCCGTGCCTTGACCCTGCTCGAAGCACGGCAAGCATTGCCTCTAACTTCCACGCCGCGGACTAACAAAACCCCTGTTCTTGGTGTCACGGGTAGTGGTGGGGCCGGCAAAAGCTCGCTGATTGACGAAATTCTAACGCGTTTTCTGGCAGATTTCAAAGATCTCAGCCTTGCCGTCATCTGTATCGATCCGACTAAATCCAAGACGGGCGGAGCGTTGCTCGGCGATCGTCTGCGCTTGAACTGTGCTCGTGATGCGCGTGTGTTCGTGCGTAGCTTTGCTACTCGCGGCGGGCAGAGCGAGATTACAGCTTTTTTGCAGGAAGCCTTGCAGCTGTTGCGGGCACAAGATTTTGACTTGATCGTCGTTGAAACAAGCGGTATCGGGCAGGCAAATTCCGACATCGTGAAAGTTTCCGACCGCAGCCTCTATGTGATGACCCCTGAATACGGTGCGCAGAGCCAGTTGGAAAAAATCGACATGCTCGATTACGCCGACTTCATTGCCATTAACAAGTTCGAGCGACCACAAGCACTCGATGCCATCCGTGATGTGCGCACACAAATTAGACGCAGCCGTTTTGCCGGCAAGCGCCTGCAGAACAGTGATTATCCCGTGTTTGGCGTGATTGCCAGTCGCTTCAACGATGATGGGGTCAGCGGTCTTTACCAACGCATCTGCGCTACACTTTTTCCTGACCGTGATGAATATAAGCACCATAATAGTTCCACAGCTTTGCAATCAAGCCAGCGTGCATCGCTGTTGCCTGCTACACGGCAGCAGTATCTGTTCGATATCGCTGCGGCGGTGCGCAGCTATCACCGTGAGAGCGGGCGGCTTTGTGCCTTGGTGCGTGAGCGGGACAGCTTGCGGGTAGCACAGGACAACGACACGTTGTCGGACGCGGCACGTGCCGAGTTGCAGCAGGCAGTGGCAAGGCTCGGTGCTCAGCTGCCCGCGTCGGTGCAGGTAAGCATCGATGAGTGGCATAAGCTCGATGCTGACTATAAGAAGGAAGAGACAAGTTTTACGGTGCGCGGCAAAAAAATTACCGCCGTGCCACATTTTGTCTCACTGACAGAAAACAAATTACCCAAAGTGGCGCGCCCTTGCTATGGCAGCGATGCCGAATTGTTGCGTTATTTGCGCAAGGAAAACATGCCGGGCAGTTTTCCTTACACCGCAGGCATTATGCCGTTTCGTCGCACACAGGAAGACCCACAGCGGCAGTTTGCGGGCGAAGGCAGTCCGCAGCAGACCAACAAGCGTTTTCATTATTTATCAGCTGCCTCTCCTGCCAAGCGCCTGAGCACGGCTTTTGACAGCGTGACCCTGTATGGCAGCGATCCTGACCCACGCCCCGATATTTATGGCAAGGTGGGTGAATCGGGGGTCTCGGTGGCCACGCTTGACGACATGCAAAAACTCTACGCAGGTTTTGATCTCTGCGCTCCGCATACGAGTGTGAGCATGACCATCAACGGCCCCGCGCCGATAATTCTTGCTATGTATCTCAACACCGCCATCTCCCAGCAACTTGCTAAGCATACTGCTGACGGCAAAGAGTTAAGTGCTGCCGAGCAAGAAAAAATTATCGCCCAGACTTTGCAGATGGTGCGTGGCACAGTGCAGGCAGATATTTTGAAGGAAGATCAGGCACAGAACACCTGTATTTTTTCAACCGAATTTGCTTTGCGCATGATGGGTGATGTGCAGGAGTATTTTGTCGCCCAAAACATCAAAAGATACTACAGCGTATCTATTTCTGGCTTTCACATTGCCGAAGCGGGGGCTAATCCTGTGACACAGCTGGCCTTTACGCTTGCCAATGGTTTTACTTATCTTGAGTATTATTTAGCTCGTGGCATGCAAATAGATGATTTTGCTCCTAATTTATCATTTTTTTTCAGCAGCGGTCTCGATCCCGAATACAGCGTGCTCGGTCGTGTGGCGCGCCGCATTTGGGCACTTGCCTTGCGTGATGTCTATGGTGCTAATGAGGATAGCTGCAAGTTAAAGTATCACGTGCAGACATCGGGACGTTCATTGCATGCACAGGAGATGAGCTTCAACGATATTCGCACTACTTTACAGGCATTGATGGCCTTGTGTGAAAACTGCAACTCGCTGCACACCAATGCCTTTGATGAAGCGCTGACCACGCCGACAGAGGAAAGCGTGCGACAAGCAATGGCGATTCAGCTGATTATCAATCGTGAGTTAGGGATTAATCAGTGCGAAAATGTTTTGCAAGGCTCGTATTTTATCGAATACTTGACTGATCTCGTTGAAGAGCAGGTTTTGCAAGAATTCGAGCGACTCGCCGAACGTGGTGGCGTGCTCGGCGCGATGGAGTCGCAGTATCAGCGTAGCAAAATTCAGGAACAAAGCCTGTATTATGAAGAGCTTAAGCACGCAGGAGCAGTGCCCATTATCGGAGTTAACACGTTTCTTGACGACACAGCAGAAAAGAAACCGCGGGTTGAAACTGACTTGATCAGAGCAACACCTGCAACCAAAGACCAGCGACTAGCTGACCTTGCTGTGTTCAAACAGCGCAATGCAAAACAGGCAAAAATTGCCTTGCAAAAATTGCAACAGGTAGTTTTGAATGGCGACAATATTTTTGCCGAGTTGATGCATACGGTAAAATATGCCACGCTGCAGGAAATTACCGAGTTGTTGTTTACCCTTGGGGGTAGATACAGGCGTTTGATGTAATTTTTTGGTGTTGCATAACTACCCTTACCATCTCTCCTCTGTTTCTTCCTTCCCTAGTTCTCCAAATGGGGGATTTTAAGGGACGAAGCCCCTTAACTTACTGAAAGTTTTTGGTCGAGCTTTTTACAAAAAGCTCGTGGGGTCAAGGGGCAATGCCTCTTGCGGGGTTTGCGGTTGTAGTAGGAACATATTGCTTAGCGACAAAATTTATTTGCAGAACCTATCTTCTAATAAATAACTCACTGAAAAAAAAGGGCTAAGATAGATTTTTTCGCAAAGCTTATGATTGCTTGGCTTGACAGTTGTTTACGTCTCTGAAACAATTTACATAGATACCTAAAGTCCTGATCGAGACTGCCGATAGGTGTAGCAGTCGTATGAGGATAACAATTTTATCGGGGGAGTGTGTTATGCGTAGCGTGGGTTTGATGGCAATTTTGCTACTATTTGTTGCCTGTAAGCCGGTAGCAAGGGGGCCAGTGTCCGACTTGGAGGCAGTTAGTGATGGCAACTTAACCTTAGGCATGGTGCCGGTAGAGAGTAGCAATGGTGCACAGGCTTACCGTTTGCTCATCTGCCGCAAGTCAGCATCATATCCGAAATGGATGCTTGAGGACAACAACAGGTGTCGTCCCGCACTGTTGGATGACACAGGCAGCGAAGTCGTCTTCATCCATGACGAGTTGGAGCGAGATTTTGCTACCAAGTATACAGATTATGCCAAAGGTTTCGTTGTGCCTGTCTTGATTGGTGTCGGTGTGTGGGCGGCTGTGTTTGGTCCCGGTGCTACCAAAGGCATTCTTCCTGTGGGAGGAGGCGAAGGTGGTCTTCTTAAGTGGGGCAAAAAGTGGGTCAACAGAGGATGGGTTCATGATAGAATAGCTGAGCCACTTGGAAGGAAATGGGGCGAGTTTAAGAGTTGGGAAAAATTTGACAACAAGGTGTTTAATTGGATCACAAAAGCACCAGCCTCTGGTTTGGGGTTGCTCCAAAAGGGTACAGCATGGGCGATTCCTAACTGGGTCATAGTTCCTACAGCACGACTTAGGCTTCTTCACCATTTGAATCAGACGGGTAAGTTTGCAGAGGGCACATATGGGGTAGGTATTAGTGCGCAAAAGGCTATCAACGAGCAGATAGAAATAGTAAAGCATGCTAATGATCTATACGGTCTGAAAGAAGTAGAGAGACTACTCAAAGGCATGAAAAAAGTTAAGGCTGGCGAGGAGGCAGATCACATCGCGAAGTTGCAAAAAGATTTGGATAAGCTGCTTGATGTAAAGAAGGATGATGCCGGCGAAGTACTAAGTTCTTTTAAAGGTAGTATGGAAAAATTGGATAAGAACTCGCTTGAGTACCTTGAGAGTTTGCCAAAGCTCAAGAGAATAAATGCCTATGAAAAAGTTATCGCTGATGCTGGTGCTAACGAAGGCTTCGGCTTCGTAGAAGGACAAATGACGACATTGACTAAAAAGGCTGCGCGCAAAGAAGATGCACCTGCAGATAGCATCCAAGCAGCATCAAGGGCATTGTTTGATGCCAGAGCAACTAGGGAATACACTATGTTTGGTGTAAGCTACGAAGGGTTCAAGAATATTGCCATTAAAGGTGCAGCTGGTGTAGCTTTGGTCACCATGACTGATCTCGACAAGTCGGTATTTGGTTATGCTGATCGGCAGACAAGTATGCACTGGAGTCAGGTCTTTTCCGAAGGTATGCAGAGTGATAACACTGTCAAGGACTTGCCAGCACTGCTGACTGGATTTGCTGATTTCTTTGGCCACAGAGTTAACCCACAAGCACTGGCTCTCGGCAACTAAGTCGAGCTAGTTCATCACAGTTATTTTAAAAGAGCAGGCCTAGTGCCTGCTCTTTTTTTACGAGAGCTCGTGTTTTTATACGAGGAGGCGTTCCCCCTCCTCGCGCTCCTCCCCCTTCTGTTCTCATACTTTTCGTTTGGGTCAATAGGTGTATCGTCACCGCGAACCATTTCACGCGAATGCGATAGCATGAGACATGGTGCAGCAGGATGATTGCACCTGACCCCAACAAGAAGTCTGCGAATACGCAGGGGAGGGGTTTGGGGAGGGGGAACGCCTCCTCACATGAAGAACAATCCTTGTTCCTTCTCTTTTTTCCCCAGCATCTTGCTGACTAAGGTTTCACCATGGAATTCCGAGAGATAGCACGGAGGTGTTTTCGTGTTAAGATTGCTGCTCATCTTACTAGCTTTTGCCTGTAAGCAACAGCCTGCGGGTGATCCCGACCCTTGCGCACAGTATCCGGGCAGTATTTGCCCCGGCCATCACCACCCTGCACATGATGAGGATAAGAACAAGGGCGGGGGCAAGAAGGGGCAGACAGATGATGGTAAGCAGACAGATGATGGTAATCAGACAGATAATGGTAATCAGACAGATGATGGTGGTCAGACAGATGATAGCAATGCAGACAATGCTGATGGTGTGGGCAATGCCGATGGTGCAGACAATGCTGATGGTGTGGGCAATGCCAACATCGATGCGTTGAAGGAAGTCAAGTTAAGTGAGTTGAAGGTGTATGCCTATCTCAGTCGTGAGCAGGTAGCAAAGCCTGCAGCGAGTGCGACTGAGGGTGAAAAATTGCCTAGCAACGAGCAGGGGTATGTCGTTGGCTTTTATTTCTCTGCTTGGAGTCAGCTGGATGAGGAGGTGCGCAAGCAAATTGTTAGCACGTTGGCAATCGAGTATGGACATTTCTTGTGGGATACGGGCAATGCATCACGTATCAGTTTGCCGGTTGGACTTGTCTTTTCAGCTGAAGAGAAGCAACATTGTTGGAAAGCAAAATTAGGCGTGGATGCTTTCAAAAAAGCGTTGCAAGAGTCTGATTTTATTAGTGGTAGCAAAGACAATCGCACGGCATTGCACAATCTTCAGTTAGTGCAGGGTCGAATGCTAGCGATGGAACACAGCACGGGGGATTGTCAGTGAAGTATTTTGTGTTAATCTTTATTGTTGCTTGCAAGTTGCAGCCGTTTTCGACACCGCGCGATGGGGAGTTGGTTGTGCCTAATAATACGCAGCATGGGGTTGATTTTTACCTACAGATTGAAGATGGTGTCGTGCTGGTCAAAGAAAATGACAATCGTGTCGTGATGTTAGAACTGCACAACATGAAACTGCGCCAACCGCAGCACAGCTATGCAGTTAGCAGCGATGACAAGGCGCAGTTGATCGATGGTATTGATAACGTCATTATCGACAGCTACAAGGGCGAGCCACGTTTGTTTTATCTCGATGAAATTAAATTTTCCATCACCCCGAAAGCTTCCGCGCCCTACGTTTACACCTGCACTTTCTTCGATGTTGTGTTAGGTAAGGTAAAGTTTCAAGTCGATGCAGGAGCTAGCAAGCGG
This sequence comes from Oligoflexales bacterium, assembly GCA_965226195.1. Taxonomy (GTDB): domain Bacteria; phylum Bdellovibrionota_B; class Oligoflexia; order Oligoflexales; family JAPPIL01. Next base: position 2,830,436 of record OZ245333.1, on the reverse strand, counting down.
CAAGGAGCCTCCACGAGCGAAGCGAGTGGATGCACGAGCAATCACCATAAAGTTGCACATGAGGAGATTATCAAAGAAAAATGTAGTGATTATGCTGAAGTAAATGCCAAGACTGATCTTGACAAGCTCCGCTATCAGAGTCAAGACATCAATGATGGCAAGGTGTTTAGCGAAGGTGATGTTTATATTTACAAACGCATACACCGTGCCAATGATCTCAGTTGTGAGCAACATGTTATCTTTGACGGTGCAGCTGTGGAGTATATAAAGTCACATGCTTTAACCTGCACTAGTAGAAGCATTAAAACCCCGCACATGGGTGACAAGTTTCTCATCTATGCTTGTGATGCTGTTGATATTATCTTTTTCAGCGGTCAGGCTGAGGGCACATTGAAGGTGCTGTCCAAGTATAAGGTCGAGCGGTCGGACGACAACGGCACTTACCTTGAAGGCTTGGTCTCGACCATCAAAAAAGACGGAACGATCGATTTTGCTGATAACAAGGCTGTTCGTATCACCACAGCTCCATAATTTTTATTTTTAAGCTGCTTATTGCATCTTGTTTTTTGTCAGCCGCTTTTTTAAGACATAATGCTTAAGGTGTGTCAGTCTGAGGGGCGAGTCGGATGGAGCGAGGAAGCGGCAAGCAGCCATCTTTGTGTCTGTCACGCGAAAATGGTTAAAAAATCCGTTGGCGTGCCAGAGGGCCAGCCGACAAAGACCACCACGTCCTCAATAACTTGCTATTGTTGGTTTGTTCGAGTTTTGGGCTGGCAGTAATTAAACCCATCAGCCTCTCCTGAGTTCCGCACGTTTTTCGTCTAACATATTTATACTATAGCAATCCACTCCCCTGCTGGTGTTTTACGATTGCACAAATATTGGGCAGTCACTTAGCGCTTGAAAAGGTTTGGAGGAGCAACGTAAACCGACAAGGCGTTAGTGGTTCTTGGCCGCAGAGGAAGCTGACATAGGGATACCATACAGGTCACCACTCTTTACGTGGCGTAACTTAGAGAGGGAATGGATACCCTTTAATACGTAAAATGTGCAAAAACAAAAAAACAAAAAAGGGCTTGCAAAGCATCTGCAATGTGTTTTATACGCTGGTTCACTGTCCATGGTATGGCAGTTTTGTTCAACTTTATTAGGGAGGGTACGATGAGAAGGATTTCGAGTGTTTTGTGTGCCGTGTCGCTGATGCTTACGGTTCACAGCAGTGCAGTTGCAAACAGCGGCGATGCGACTGCAAGGATTGCCACCAGGCTTAGTCAGCTACCTGGTGTGAGTAAGATGACCGAAGGTGCTGGCAAAATAGTCACGACTGCTTTGACTATTGGCTTAGCTGCTGTCGTAGCTTGTAGTTCTGGTTGTGACACTGATCTTGGTCAGCAGGTTGGAAAAGTGCTGTCTACAGATGGTGGCTCTTCTGACGTAAAGATTGGCATGAGCTACCACGGGCCAGACTTCAATTCTAGTGTAAACGGTGCAAGGCTAGCTATCGCGCAGCTGAATCATGCTGGCGGAGTGCATGGCAATGGGCTAGTGCTGCTGCCTAGAAACAATCTCGGCGATCCTTCATACAATCTTGGTGTTACAGAGGCACTGATTGTTGAGGACGGGATAGCTGGCATGATTGGGGCAGAGTATTCCAGCGTAACAATACCTATGTCAAGAGTTGCTCAGCGCCATAGGATAGCACTGGTTAGCACTGGGGCAACCAACCCAGCTGTTACCGAGGCGGGCGACTACATATTCATGGCGGCTTTTACCGACAACGTGCAAGGTGAGGTAATGGCTGGTGTAGCTTATAATGATCTAGGTGCTATGACTGCGGCTGTGCTTACCCAACAAGGCGATGTCTATTCAGAAGGGTTGGCTCGGGTTTTCAGCGACAACTTTATTGCCCTTGGCGGTCAGGTGGTTCTGGCTGACTCTTACAAGCGCGGCACTGGCAATGTCGATGCTCAGATAATGATGGTCAAAGAAGCTAATCCAGATGTCTTTTTTATACCTGGTTTCACTCCTGAGGTGCAGTTAATAGCTAATACAGGAGACCGGCTTGGCCTTGACACCACCTATATTGGGGCTGACGGCTGGGATAAACCGGATCTCTTGGATGCTGCTAAAGCCCTAGAAGGCGCACTGTTTTCGTCGCACTTTTCGGTGAAGGTTCCTGATGCACAATTAAGTGATGCGGCGCGAGAATTTATTGCCAGCTACACTCAAGCGTATGGTGTTGCTCCCGACGGCTTTGCGGCGATGGGATATGATGCTGCTCGCATTTTGGTTCAGGCGATGAAGCGCACTGAAAACCTGAATAGCGAATCCATTAAGAACGAGCTTGCCGCAACTAGTAACTACGAAGGGGCGGTATTTTTCCAAGGCTATGATGGCAACCGACACGCACAAAAAGATGTGGTCGTCAACATTATCGAGGGCGGGGAAATCGGCTTTCACAGCTTGGTGAAGTAAACCAGTAGTACAGTAATCCATTCCCCTCCCCCTTCTTCTATTATTCCCAATAGAAGAAGGGGGAGGGCAGAACGACCTCCCCGTATAAAAACCAAACGCTCCCCGTATAAAAACCAAACGCTCCCCGTATAAAAACCAAACGTGCGAAGTAGGTGGGCGCAGTGCTTGCCACATGCTTTCTCATATTTGGTATGATGCTTGGACACATCTGTGTTCAAAAATATCGAGTTTCAAGGTAAAATAACTGGGTAGCTGGAGAGTTGTTTGTGTTACGCGCAATGCATTTCATGGGTCAGAGCCTGAAACAGATGGTTACCCCGCCGATTAGTCTTTACTTGCTTGTCAAGCAGATGGAGTTTGTCGGCAATCGCAGTTTTGGCATTGTCGTCTTCGCGGGTGGCATCGTCGGCGCGGTGTTTGGCTTGCAGCTGGGCGAGATTTTCCGTATTTTCGGCGCAGAGTCGATGATCGGGGCAGCTGCGGCTTTTGCCCTGTCTAAAGAGCTTGCACCGGTGGTGGGTTCGTTTCTAGTCACTGCTCGTGCGGGTTCGGCGATGGCTTCCGAGATTGCCACGATGCGTATCAACGAGCAAATCGATGCCTTGAACGTAATGGCCATCAATCCAATCGGCTATCTTGTTTCGCCGCGCATTCTCGCCTCGATCATCATGATGCCGTTTTTGACGGGGATATTCATCGTCAGTGGTGTCGTCGTGTCGTTCCTTGTCGGGGTGTATGTTTTTGATGTTGATGTCGGTGTTTTTTTTGATAACATCCCGTGGATTGTCAGCCCTCTTGACGTGCGGCAAGGTATGGAGAAATCGCTGGTGTTCGGGGCAATTTTTTCTTCCGTCGGCTGCTACTGTGGCTTTTATGCACAGGGTGGGGCTAAGGGGGTTGGCATGGCAACGACACGGGCGGTGGTCATCTCTTTGGTGGCAATTTTGATTATGGATTTTTTCATCAGCTGGTTGCAGTTGCAGGGCAACAGTCCGACAATCAACTGAACGAGGGGAAGCGTTTGGAGGACTACAGTCCGGCGCTGGTTGAGCGCAAGTGGCAACAGCACTGGCAAGAGCAGAACACGTTCCGCACCGCTGCTGCACAAGACAAGCCTAAGTTCTACGTGCTCGACATGTTCCCCTATCCTTCAGGCGATGGGCTGCACGTTGGTCACGTTGAAGGCTACACTGCTACCGACATTATTGCTCGCTACAAACGCATGCGCGGCTTCAATGTCTTGCATCCGATGGGTTGGGATGCGTTTGGCTTGCCTGCCGAACAGTATGCCATCAAGACAGGCACACATCCTGCAGAGACAACGGCTCGTAATGTTAAGCGTTTTCGTGAGCAGTTGACAGCACTTGGTTTTTCTTACGACTGGGAACGGGAAATCAACACTACTGATCCCACCTATTATCGCTGGACACAGTGGATTTTTCAGCAATTGTTCAAGCAAGGGCTTGCCTATCAATCAGAGGAGTTCGTCAACTTCTGTCCAGAGTTAGGCACAGTTCTGGCTAACGAAGAAGTCATCGATGGCAAGTCGGAGGTGGGCGGATTTGAGGTTATCAAAAAAACCATGTGTCAGTGGGTGTTGAAGATTACCGATTATGCCGAGCGCCTGCTTGCTGACCTCGACACACTCGACTGGCCTGAGTCGGTCAAGGAGATGCAGCGCAACTGGATTGGCAAAAGTCACGGTGCAGAGATTGAGTTTGCGCTTGCCGATGATGACGAAGCGAGTTTCACTGTGTTTTCAACGCGTCCCGATACTTTGTTCGGCGCGACTTTCTGTGTGCTTGCTCCAGAACATCCGCTGGTAGAACGTATTTGTTCGTCTGCACAGCACCGTGTGGTCGATGCTTATGTGCAGGAGGCGTTGCGCACTTCCGAACGTGACCGTGCTGCAGCAGGTGATAAGCAGGGTGTGTTCAGTGGTGGCTATGCGTTGAACCCTGTCAACGGCGAGCGCGTACCGATTTACATCGCTAGCTATGTGCTGATGTCTTACGGACATGGAGCAATTATGGCTGTGCCTGCGCACGATGCACGTGACCATCAGTTTGCTTGCACGCACGACTTGCCCATTCGTTGTGTCATCAGTGGCGGGGATGTTGACGTTGCACAAGAGGCGTGGACGGGTGATGGTGTGTGCATCAACTCGCGGTTTCTCGATGGGCTGTCTTCTTCTAAAGCAATCAACGCCATGTGCGATTGGCTAGAGCAGCACAAGTGCGGACGGCGCACGGTCAACTACAAGCTGCGCGACTGGCTGTTTGCACGACAGCGTTATTGGGGTGAACCGTTCCCGCTGTTTCACGATCACGAAGGCAAGGCGGTGCTGGTTGAGGAGAGCGAACTGCCTGTGTTGTTGCCTGACTTGCGTGATTTTCGGCCGGGCGAGACGGGTGAGTCGCCCTTGTCACGTTGCAAGGAGTTCATGGTCTATGACAAGGACGGCAAGCGCGGGCGGCGGGAGAGCAATACGATGCCACAGTGGGCGGGGTCGTGCTGGTATTATTTGCGTTTCATCGACCCACACAACACACAACAGGCATGGGACAAGGAAAAGGAACAGCATTGGATGCCAGTTGACCTTTACGTCGGCGGGGTGGAACATGCGGTGTTGCATCTGCTTTACGCCCGTTTTTGGCATAAGGTGCTCTTCGATCTCGGTCATGTCTCAACCACTGAACCGTTTCAACGGCTGGTCAATCAAGGCACAATCTTGGGCACGAACGGTGAGAAAATGTCTAAAAGTCGCGGCAATGTCATCAGTCCCGATGATGTCATCGCCCAATGGGGTGCAGACTCGCTGCGTCTCTATGAGATGTTCATGGGGCCGCTGGAAGCAACCAAGCCGTGGCAAACCAACGGCATCGTTGGCTGCCAACGTTTTTTGAAAAAAGTGTGGCGTTTTTTCACCACTACCGAGTTTGCTGCCGATGACAAGGCAATAAGCATGCCAATCAAGCGTGCGTTGCACAAATTAATCCTTGATGTGACTGACGATACCGAGAAGCTACGTTTCAACACTGCTATCGCCCACATGATGGAATTTATGAATGTTGCCACGAAGGAAACACACAAGCTGGCGCGTTCCGAGATGGAAAAATTCCTACTGCTGCTTGCCCCTTATGCCCCGCACATCTGCGAAGAACTGTGGCAACGACTTGGGCACGAGCAGTCGCTAGCACAAGCCGCGTGGCCTGCTTTTGATCCTGCATTGGTCAGTGACGAGCAAGTGACCTTCTCCGTGCAGGTTAACGGTCGGCATCGTCTCGCTTTGCAGGTTGACAAGGACTGTGCACAAGCTAGTGTCGAAGAGCTTGCTCTTGCCAATCAAAGTGTGCGCAATGCACTGGCTGATCGCAAAATTATTAAGAAAATTTTTGTAAAAAATAAAATTTTGAACTTTGTCGTTGGCAACTGATTTGCGCATCCAGTGTGTGTATCTGCTGCATTTTCTAAGTGTCTAAAAAACCACGACAGTTGGAGAGATCAAGCTTAGCAATCTGTGCTACTACGAGTAGGAGCTGCGTTTACTGAGATATCTTTCCCAGCTCTGGTGATTTTGGCAACAAAGATACTGCAGCTGCTCTCTTCGTCACGGTTTGAGGGGGGCTCAGGATCTACGCCTATAAGCACCGTTTTTGTTGCCTCGCTCACAGTATGTGGCACTGATTCTTCGCCGTAGTAGGAGCTAGGGCCTCCCTCAAAAGATAGATAAGAATATGGAGGGGTACCAAAGGCTCTAAAAATATGCCACGTGATCGTATCGCCAGCCTGCAATTATGTATTGTAGGACAGTCTCCATTGCAGTTGCACAGGCATACTTTCAAGGGAGATGAACTCTGGCGGTGCACTGAACATATACGGCCCCGGTGTGCTCTTGATGTTGTAGGATGTGGATGCCCCAAACCCTTCTACCACTAACTTCGTTCCTGATGGTAGATCTTTGGGTAAGAAGAGCTCTGTTGTAAAGTTAATTAAAATGGGATTATCCCAAGACATAATGGCATAGTCTATTTCATTGCCATCACTATCCATAATAAATATCCTAATCTGATACAACTGGGTACCTGTACTGCCTTTCTTCTCGATACCGAAGGAAAAGAATTCACCCACCCTCTTAGTGATAGTTGCACCGCGCTCGTAGCCGTCGAGCCAGACCTCGCTTGACCCACCACAAGAACAACACACCATAGCTAGTAGTACTAGTCTTATCATTGGTTTCCTCTTTGTTTAAAATTAAAATAAAGCACAACTTATAGTTTTAGGGGCATTCCCCTGTTGCATCAGCGCGGTAGATTTCGGTTAAAGATATTACAATGACACCATCATTAATGGTATCATTGTTCGTATGTTCGTCGCAAGATGTGGTATATTGTACAGCAGTGTGTTACTGTCCTATATCTACCCATTCCCATGCTTGGTTAGCACATGTTGTTTAGTTATCGTGAACGTCTGTTTTGTCCGGGGCCGACTCCGTTATTGCGTGAAGTCGAGCAGCGTCTAGGTGAGAGCTGTTATCATCGGCAGGCAGATTTCGTGGCGCTGTTTCAAAACTGCCGTCACAAACTCGCCCGTTTAGTCAGCACCGAATCACTGCCTGTGTTGCTGGCAACTTCTGGCAGTGGGGCAATGGAGGCGGCACTGGTAAGTTTGACTGTGCCGCATGATCGAGTGTTGGTGCTTAATGGCGGAAAGTTCGGCGAGCGCTGGCAAAAAATTGCGCAGGCTTACGGTTGTGAGGTCATCACTGATACTTTTGCATGGGGCGGTGTGCCTGACTTTGAGCAACTGGAAGACTTGCTGCGTGGCAAGGCCGCGGGCATCAAGGTTTTTTTCCTGCAGGCATGCGAGACTTCGACCGCGGTGTATTATCCTGTGGCTGAGATTGCCGCGTTGGTGCGCCAGCATAGCCCTGAGTGCTTGATTGTTGTCGATGCTATCTCCAGTCTGGTTGCGCACGAACTGCATATGGACAAGTGGGGCATCGATTGTGTCGTCGCGGCCTCGCACAAAGGTTTGGGGCTACCGCCGGGATTGGCTTTTGCTTTTCTCTCTGAGCGGGCACGGCGTAATTTTTCGGCACGGCCGCGCTTTTATCTCGATCTCGATGCCGAACTGCGTGCCCAGCAAGACGGCAAGTCACGCTTCACGCCTGCAATTAACACTATCGTTGCGCTCGATTACGTGCTCGATCGTCTGCTCGATACGGGCACTGAACTGTTGGAACAACGTCACGCCGCGCTTGCGCGTGCCTGTCGTGCAGCGGGTACGGCACTTAAGTTGCTGCCTTTTGCCCGCACGCATCCAGCCAATTCCGTGACTGCGCTGCGCACACCAGTTGATGCCGTTAAGTTGTGTGGGTTACTGCGAAAAAACTACCGCATGCAGTTCGCCGCGGGACAGGGTAAGATGCGGACACAACTGTTGCGTATTGCGCATCTTGGCTGCGTCGATGTCTTCGATCTGCTGACGGCAATCAGTGCGGTTGAACTTGCCTTGCACGAGTGCCAGCATGACTTCGTGCTCGGCGATGGTGTGCGTGCCGCACTAGAGTGTCTTAGCTCTTGGCACAGCACCACTGGCAAGATAGAATAGAACTTACCTTGCAACACAAGATAGTACCAGTGCAAAGGAAGACGCGGTGTATCCCATTCTCATCGACTGGCATGGTTTTGTCCTGCCGACGTGGTATTTTTGTTTTTTGCTGGCGGCGTTGGTCGCGTTGTGGGTGCTGCTCAAGTTACAGTCGCAGATATGCGTACACAGCAGTAAAAAAGACATCACCAACCTCTACCTCATCGGCTATCTCAGCGGTTATCTAGGAGCACGCGGGTTATCGATCATTATCGAAGATCCGTGTCAGGGAGTGACAAATTGTGCCGCACAGCTTCTGACGTTGGGGTCGTTGACACTTTATGGTGGGGTGATAGTTGCGTTTGGTTGCGGCTTGATTTACGTGTTGATCAAAAGACTGCCGCTGCGTGAGTTGCTAGACTGTTTTGTGCCAGTGTTATTGCTGGCGGTTTGTATTGGACGCATCGGTTGTTTTTTCAACGGCGATGACTATGGCATCGTTACCGACAGCGTGCTGGGGGTGGTTTTTCCTAATCTCGACGATGGCCAAGCACGTTACCCGACACAGTTGTTTGAAGCGGCATTCTGCTTGCTCCTGTTCTTGCTGTGCTATTTCGCCCACAAGCCAATCAAGCGATGGCTTGGCACGGGTGCAACAGGACTATGTGGTGCGGGTGGCTACGCGCTGTTGCGTTTTGCCAACGAATACTTACGCGGCGATTACCGTGGCTGGGTAATTGAGAACATGTTTTCAACTTCACAGTTTATTAGTATTATCGTTTTTGTGTGTGTGATGTTTTCCTTTATCGTTACAGCTCGTTACAGAAAAACTAACATGTGATCACAAATTTTCCCCTGTAAGTGAACGTGTTTGTGCATTCAATTTGATGGCGCAAAAAGATTGCGCGGCATAGAAGCACGTGGCATGCAAAAACAAATTTGCTTGACCAGCTCGATTGTGCTAACCCTAGCAGATGATGGTTAGCACGGAAAAAAGATGGGTAGTTGTCAGCAACAGGCTGCCAGCGCACTATGATGCACGCAAGCGCAAGTTTGTCATATCCAGTGGCGGGCTGGTGTCGTCGTTGTTGGGGGTTGATTACCAACGCCCGATCCTGTGGCTGGGGTTGACCACCGAGCAGTGGGATGCCGCGGAGATTGCCGCATCGTTGAAGATTAGCGATCGCATTGAAATCGTGCCACTGACTGTTGCTCCCGAACTATACGACCCGTATTACAATAAGTTCTGCAACGGCGTGTTGTGGCCATTGCTGCACTACGAGACCCAAATTGTCAGTTGGGATTTTGATGCGTGGCAGAAGTATCAAGAGGTCAATCGTCTCGTCGCCGCGACCCTGTTGAAGCTGACCAGTGCTAGTGACGATCTCATCTGGGTGCATGATTTCCATCTCATGCTGGTTGCGGCGCAACTGCGTCTCAAGCGACAGCGGCAGGGGGTGGGTTTTTTCCTGCATGTGCCCTTTCCCAGCTATGAAATTTTTCGGCAACTGCCGTTTCGCAGCACAATCCTGCATGCCTTGCTCGACTTTGACCTGATTGGTTTTCACGATTACAGTTATCTGATGCACTTCACCCAGACGTTGCATTATGTGCTTGGCATCAATACCAGCTTCAATCGTATTCATTTTAAGGGACGCAGTGTCAATCTCGGTGTCTATCCTGTCAGTATTCCCACGCTGACGATTAACAAGGCTGCCCGCAGCAAGCGGGTGAAGGAAATTTGTGCTGGCTATAGACGGCGCTTTCGTGACCAAAAAATAATTCTTGGTGTCGATCGTCTCGACTATATCAAGGGTATCGATCTCAAGCTAGATATTTTTCACGCTTTTTTGCAGCGTTATCCCGACTATCGTGGCAAGGTCTCGTTGATGCAGGTGGTTGTGCCCAGCCGCACCGATGTGCCTGCTTACCAACAACTGAAAGAAAATATCGAGGGGCGTGTTGGCTACATTAACGGTTACTGGGGCAAAGCCGATTTCGTGCCGATTTACTACATCTATAACTCGCTGCAGTTTCACGAACTACTCGCCTTGTGCCAGCTGTCCGACTGTTTGTTAATTACTAGCAAGCGAGATGGCATGAACCTCGTTGCTCTTGAATATGTGGCAGCACAGACAGCGGAACATCCGGGGCAGGTGCTGCTGAGTGAATTTGCAGGTGCAGTGTCAATCATGTCCAACGCCATCGCTATCAACCCTTGGAACGTGGAAAAAACGGTGGCACAGCTGCATCATGCCCTTCAGGAGGACCCTGAGATAATCGCAGCTCGCAATGCCCAGATGCTCGATTATTTGCAAGACTACACTGGTAGTGAGTGGGCTTGCTCGTTCATGACAGACCTACTTAAAAGTGAGCGACAAAGCACAAAGCTGGTCGAAGACGTAAATTTTCCTCTGCGCAAAAACAGCCAGCTGCTAAAAAAAATAAAAAAAATAAAAACACACAGCCGTTGTTTTTTGTTTATTGATTTTGATGGCACGCTCGTGCCCATTCAGCCTCGCCCCGAACAGGCGGCTATTGACCACGATACACTGCAAGCTTTGACGACACTGCAAGAACAAGGTTTTGCGGTTGTCATCATCAGCGGACGTGGCCGGCGTTTTTTGTGGCAGCAGTTTGCCAATCAAGCCTTTACACTGGCGGCTGAGCATGGGGCTGAGTATTACGATCGTCAGAAAAAACGCTGGCACTCGTTGGTTACCTCACCACAGGACGGCTGGTTTCCTCTTGCTTTACAGATGATGGAATACTATCGCCAGCGAGTGCCGGGTAGTTTTATTGAAAAAAAAGCTTACTCGATATGCTGGCACTATCGCAACTCTCCCGCGCTCTATGCCGGCTATCAGGCACGCAAGTTAACCGAAGAGCTTGAATTTGGCTTGGCTAATTTTCCTGCGACCGTTGCCAATGGCAAAAAAATAGTGGAGGCGAAAGCAATTGAAGCCAGCAAAGGTGCGTTCGCGGGCTGGTTTATCAAAAACTGCATGCAGGATGCCGACGCGTCGATTGTGGCACTCGGCGATGACCTGACCGACGAGGAACTCTTTATCGCTTTGCGTGCGAGTGATCTCAGCGTCAAGGTTGGCACGGAGGAAACTAAAGCTGCATGGCGTTTGTCAGAACAGCATGACGTGCTGACTTTTCTGCAACTGTTGATTTCGACATAAAAAATCCGTATCCATGCTCGCGGCTTGCCTGCCAAAACTGCTGTAATTCTGGTGGGAAGGGATTGTGCAGGTCGAGCAGCTGTCCTGTGCAAGGGTGGATGAAACGCAGCCTGCTGTTGTGCAGACAGAGACGGTGGTAGCTGACTGCGTTGAGCACATAAGGCGTGAGGCCGTGCGCAAAAAAATCGAGAAAAACGCGCTCGTCGGGGTGGTAAAGCTTATCACCGAGTATGGGATGTCCACAGTAAGCGAGGTGTACTCGTATTTGGTTGGTGCGTCCTGTAATCGGCTCGACCTGTAGCAAGGCCGCGTTATCTTGGCGGTCAAGCACGGTGCAGCGGGTGATGGCGTGCTTGCCGTCGGCATTGACCCATTTCTTGATGCGAATAGCACTGGTGCTAGGTTTGCCGATGGGGGCGTTGATTTCGTGTTGTTGCCATGGCGGTGGGGGGGAGACGATGGCAAGGTATTGCTTGGCGATGGTATGTTGCTGAAACATGTGCAACAATGCGGTGCTAACGGCACGCTCGGCACTGCAGATGACGATGCCGCTGGTTTCGAGGTCGAGCCGATGCACGGGACTGAAATTTTTGCCCAGCTGTCGTTGCACAGCACGTTTCAAATTGTGCAGGCGAGCACGGCCGTTGGGCTGGCAGGGTATGCCACTGGGCTTCTGCACTGCGGTAAAATATTTATCATGATAGATAACGGGCAAGGTCAGGGGCGGTGGCGGTACTGGGTAGCTGAAAGTAATGCAGTCGTTGAGTTTGAGGCGGTGCGAGGCTTTTTGGCGACGTGCATTGACGAGCAGTTCCGCCGTTGTGATGCGATGTTGCCACTGCGAGCGGTTGAGAAAACGAAATTTTTGTGTCAGGTATACGTCGAGCCGTTTGCCACAGTCGGCACGGCCGATCGGTCTGCCGAGCGTAAGATAATTCACGATGAGCGATAAAACATTAGTTAGCAACCGTAAAGCCTTCCACGACTACCATATCATGGATCGACTGGAAGCGGGAATTGTCTTGCAAGGCACAGAGGTAAAATCCCTACGTGCGGCACGCGGCAACCTTAAGGACAGCTGGGTGGACATCGACAATAACGAAGCTTTCTTGATGGAGATGCATGTCAGCCCTTACAGCTTCGGCAATCATGCCAACCACCAAGAAAAACGCCGCCGTAAGCTGCTGCTCAAGAAACGAGAAATCACCCGCTTGCGCCAGATGGTGCAAGAACGTGGCCTAACTATTGTAGCACTGCGGGTTTACTTCAAGGGTGCGCACATCAAAGTTGAGATCGCGCTCGCCAAAGGCAAGAAACTCTACGATAAGCGCGAGACTGCCCGCCGCCGCCAAGCCGATCTCGACATCAAGCGGGCATTGAAGGATAGGTAGGTGCTAGTTGTCCAATACTTTTTCTACGCTGCGCAAGGGCGCTGACAGCATCATGTTTATCTCTTGCAACTGCTTCAGGATAGACTTGGCCAGCTCAGGGTCAGGAATCTTGTTAAGATCGACACCAAGTTGCAACGAGCCACCCTCTGTTGTGTAGCCTAGTTCCTTCTTAAGTGCACTGCCAATCTTCTGAAACTTGGTATTGAGACGTAAAATATCGCCTCTGTCGTCCATTTTGGTGATAAGTGCCTCAAGGTTGCGGCGACTGACAAGTATGTCGGTATGGAAGTCATCAAGCCTCTTATTCAAGCTCAAAGCCGAAGTCTCTGTGGCAATGCCGCTGGCAGTGTGCAAAGTTGGCGGGGCACACAGCGTGGCACATACTTTGATAAAACTCTTCTTATTGCGCACGACATAGGCGCGTTGTGCGAGACGCTGTAACCTAAGCGCTCCATGGTGAGATGCAGCGACACCCACATTGCTACTGTTGGCCTGCGGAAAATTCCCACATGCATAACAGAGCGTTGCCAACACTAATAATAAAACTCTCATGTTAGTAACTCCTCAACAAAATAATATAATAGTTAATAATATGATAAATTATTTAAAATTTCAATAAAAAATTTCATTTTAATAAAATTAAGTCTAATATCCTAAAAATAAAGAACAAACCACTTGATGTGTCGCACATTTTGCTGGCGAGCACAAGAAAAAATTAAGGATTGTGGCACAAGTGACGATGCGGAGGGTGAAGGTTCATCGTTTGAGGGAGAGGAAAATATGTTCAGGGTAATACTAGCACTAGCACTGGCAGTTGGAATGTCATCGTGTTCTTTGTTTCAGGGTGACGAGGAAGAGTTAGAGGTTAGCGGCACGGCTGCTGGCGAGGTTGGCAACAACATCGGCAATCAGGAGGGTTTTGGTCAGGAATATGGCATGGATAACGAAGGTGGCTCTTTTGACAACCAAATCGGTGGCGAAAACAGCAGCGTTGCTGAGGAAAATCCTTTGCTGAATAACGAAGAGGGCTTGGCTGACGACGCAGCATCTGGTGCAAACATGGATGGGGGGGGCGACATGCCTGCAGCTGATTTCAGTGGCGAGGGCGGTGTTGTGCGTTACACGATGGGTGAGACAAATGTCTACGCACAGCCTGAAAGTTCTTCCGCTCCAGTGCACACACTTGGTCAAGGCGAGGTACTATTGGTCACTATCAGTGGCGAATTTGCCCAGTCAGACTTTGGCTTTATCGCGGTCTCCGAGCTGTCGGCTGAACTACAATCACGAGTATTCATGGGCAACGATTGGCAATGATGTCAGCTGCTTACGCAGCTGGCGGGCCGATGCTTGCTGTATTTTGTTAGCTTTTGATGGCGCAGTTTAAGCGGCTTATGGGGTCAAATATAGCATTATATTTAACGCGTATCCCCCGTGCGTGCTGCTGCGCAGACTTTCTGCCGCTTGCTAGCTCCAGCTCGCTCCCTTTGGCGGTGGCCTAACGGCTTTGTTGCATAAGTTCCGTTGATTATAACATGCTGTTATCATAGCACTTTTATGTGGGGAGCGTTCCCCTCCCCGCTTTGCACGGCTCTTTGCCAAAGGCGTGCCCGAAGGCACGCCTAGCTCCACACCCCTGCGTGTTCGCAGACTTCTCGTTTGGGTCAGGTGCAATCATCCTGCTGCAGCATGCACACATGTGTGCATGCTCTTTGTCGCTTCCTAGCTCCAGCTAAAGCATTGGCGTGAAATGGTTTGCAGGTCTGCTTGCACCTGACCATTGTCAACTTCTGTGGACACTACGGGCTTGTGCGTGGTGCAGGCATTACCTTTGCAACACCTATAAAATTCTTACTGCTAAAGGGTTATAGGATATAAACATGCCTGCCCTGAGTTATGCAACAAAGCCGGGCCTAACGGGGTAGCGAGCAAGAAAGCGAGCGCTACAAAAGAGCGGCGTAGCGGGGTTTAGTTTTGGGATACGGGGGCAGTGGGAGCTGGCCCCGCAACCCGATGCCGTGCTAACTTGATATTCTGATGAATAAACATCGTCTTACCGTTGCGGAAGTTGCGTGGCTCACGTGCCGCCTGTGCCAATTTGTCCAGCACCGCCTTATTACGGCTGTTTTGATGCCGCAAGCCAAGCTGGGTAATTGCTTCCGCCCTGACTACTAGTGCGGCATCGTTAAGCCCCGCGGTCATGATCCCCTCACAGTGTTGCATCTGGCTTTGTTCGCAGCTCTTCAGCCACAAGATGCGCCATCCCCACGACCAGTCGGCAAAAGCGACCCCCTGACGCTGCTGCGCTTCCCAGATATTTTTTTGTAATTCAAGTCCGTTACGCAAAAAATACTGCCATTCCTGCTGATCAGGATTGCGTTTTATGTCTATTTCCAGTGCCTTAAGCGGCAAGCTGGTCAAGCCTAGCAACATGCCCAGAAACAAGTACCATACTAATTTCAAAGATAACCTCCTGATATTTAAAGAAAAAATTAATATTTTCCAATCACGTTAAAGATATATTCATATTTAGCCGAAAACTGGTATGACAGTATAAAACAGTGCTTTTGTGGTAGTTAGGTTTTTGACCGAAGAGTAATACAACCTGAAGAGTGGTGCTATGAGTGAATTCAGTTGGTATGTTTATCAATCGGGACAACAGATGGGGCCTTTTTCTGATGCTCAGGTGCGGCAGTTGCTCACTATTAAAATGATCGCTCATAATGCGTTCATTTTCAAGGATGGTTGGGAAGACTGGCGCAGCATCTCGGAAGTGTTTGGCAGCAGCGGGGAAGGTGCAGCCTCTATTCCCCCACCTCCATCTTCATCTTCGCCAGCACCAAACAAAAAAATGAGGACGGCGGTAGAGCCACCACAACAGCAGAGTGGGAATCAGCAACGCATGGCACGTGTTGGCATCAGAGGAAGGGTGGTAGCCCATAACAACGGGCGAGTAGTTATCTCTGGTGGGATAAATATCTCTGCCTCAGGAATTTTCGTTGAAACCGAAGTCGAGAACACAGCGCCGGGTTTTCAGGTGGGTGAGCAAATCAAGCTGACGATTAAAGCGGACGACTTGAGTTATCCGTTCAATATTGTTGCGGAGATGATGCGCTTCAACACTGACAGTAGTAATCACCCGACTGGTTATGGAATGAAGTTTATCGACCTCCCCGTTGAAATTAAGGCTGACATAGAAAGGTTAGCTGAGGCAGCTGGGGGAGAAAGAAAGGTTGGTTGATGGGTAAGGTAATTTCCATCAGAAGAAGCTGGGCGCGCATAACTTCGCTGCAGGATGCTTTTATGTTGATCGATCGTGGCATCGTGTTGCAGCGCAAGGATGTGCGGCGTGTTATTGCACGTTTAGACACTGCAGAGCAGGATGCGATTATCGAGCACTTTGCGGTCACCTTCTGCAACAACGCATCCTCGTGGTCGATGGCAGAACGCACGGTAGAAAGTTTGCTGGTGTGGTTGACATGGTCGGGTGATGACAGGGCCGTGCGTGTTTTTATCGCTAAGCTGTGTAGTCAAGAAAACTTTCGCCGCACTTGCTGGGTGTTGGTAGAAGTGGCGTTATCTGACGAGATAAGTCAACTTGAGCATGGCGAGCGTATCTTTGCCACCAGTGTTTCCTTTATTTGTGAGCTAGGTCGCAGTTTGCATGGTGAGGAGGGGGAAGGGAAGATTTCCAGCCAAGATCTGCTGTGGAATCATCTTGCAACATGGTTGTTGTCGTTGAGCAGTATCAACAGCAGTGCTATCAGGCTGTCGCTGCTCAGCTATTTTGGCTCGATGAGTTACACCGAGATGGGTAAGAAATTTTTCAACCGCATCATGCGTCGTTTCGGCTACACAGCGCTTGATCATCTGTTTTTCTTGCTCTTCAATCGCAAGAGCGAAGCGATGTCGCTGGAGTACATGTTGCATAATTTGCCGTGGGTGTTGGGTGGAGATTACTTTACCCAGAGAATCATGCGCTCTATTTTTCAACATTACATGTATCGCCATCCCGAACGCTCGCTCTTGTTTTTACGCACCTTTACCGATGAACTACTTGCTCGGCCGCCAGATCCTGATGCGATAAAACGTAAGTTACAAAACGAGATTGAACAGTCCTTGCTCAGGCATCTCGCGGCACTCTATCTAGTTGTTGCTGAAATAAATCAACGTGTTCTTGTCCCAGATTTTATCGAAGTACTGGACAGGTTTAGAGGCCACGAAGACTTTCTGCCCACACTGAACACATTACAAAACTCTGAAGGCTTGAAGCCTTATTTCCGTTCATGGCTCACCTTCACCGTGCGTGATGACATCAAAATTTTTGCACCGAAGCCCACACGCAAACGTGGCCGTCGTCCCTCTTTTTCCCGCACTAAATCAAGCCTCTCCACCCTTGAGATGGTTGCCTTTCTCGGCGATAACGAGATTACCAGAGAAAGAAAGGCATCGTAGTCTTTAAAAAGCAGCGATGTTGCCCCTCCGCTTAGTTTGTGAGTATACTTGTTGATAGGAATCATTTTCGCGTGAAGTATGTTTAAGTTCAGCCATTTTTTGCTGTTTTTATTTTTGTTAACGGGAACTTATTCCTGTATCAAGATAACGCCAACCTCACGAACAAAAGCACCCAATGTCGTCGAGGTGGGCGAGCAGGCAGATATTTTCTACAATATCTGGGACGAAGATTTTGTCAAAAAATTTAAGGATTTGCCCGATAGTGGCGAAGCTCGCAAGAAGCCTTACACAGGACGCTGGTATCCGTATCGTAACGGTGGCACGGCACATGTTTTTTTTAAGGTTAATGGCAACGAACAGTCGGCCTTGCACAAGTATGACCAAGCTTTTCCCTCCCGCGATGGTGATTCTGCGGTAGGCTGGGAAGGACGCTATCATAGTGGTGGAGGCAGCAATTGGACAGGACATTGCAACGGTTTTGCGGGAGCTTCGCAGCGTCATCGTGAGCCACAGTTTGAGGTGATCCGCAACGGCGTGCGTTTTACACCTGCCAACATCAAGACTTTGTTGACAGAAGTACATCTGCACGTGTATACACGCATCCTCGGTGGGAGTCGTTGTCGTAATATCATAGTTGAGAATGCCATCAGCACTGGCGGTGGCACGAGTTGCCCCGCGGGATTTCGCAAAATTATGCTGAGCAACGGCAAAGTCAGATGCATCAAGAACCCACCTACACGAGTAGGCTCGCCGCATCTCAGTGCTTGCGAAGATGTTAATGCGGGCACTTTCCACCTTGCCCTTGCCAACTGGGTTGGCCGACGTGAGCAGACGATTGTTTTTGACAAGGAGGCCTACCATCAGGTGTGGAACTATCCGCTGTTCAAGTATTATGTCGAGCCAGAGTCACGCTTTATCAGCAAAGCAGAGGCATTGCGCTACACAAAACAGCGAGGCAATGTCTACCCATTCAACAGTGCAGCTACATCTTTTTATTACACCAAGATGCGCATTACTTACGCAGAAGTTTTGAAAGATACAGAGAGAAGCAACTATCCTAACTTAACGGAAAAACAAGAGGTGTATACCTATATTTTGGAGATAGATGATTTCGGTGATGTTGTCGGGGGCGAATGGATCGGCGACAGCTACCATCAGCACCCAGATTTCTTGTGGATTGCCCTTGAGCCACAGAAATCATTGACCGCAGCTGAGGCCAAGCAAGTGAAGAGTGGCCGCGCTCTGCAAAGTTATCTGCAAGGTATGGGGGGACGTTCCAATCCCTATCTTGATCCTGCGACGGTGAATGACCTCTGGGCTGAGTCGGTTGGACTTGAGCCGGGCAGCACACCACCACCAGTTGGTTTTCCTGATCGCAGTGCTGCTTGGGGGCAAGACCCGCGGTTTAGTGTCTTGCTGGACGGCGGTACAAACGGCAGTGCTTTTTTGGGCAAGGAGGTTAGCCTCAACATCATCCTGACGGATGAGCATGACAACTCCGTGCAGGTAAGCTTGAACAACAGTGCCATTGAGCCTGCAACAAGCGGCAACGCTGAGTTAAACTTCATCCTGACACCACGTCCCGGCATCAACACATTGCGTCTTGCTTTCGACAACGACCCTGTGGAAAAGAAAATTATCTTTCACACCGTGTTGTAGTGCTTATTACCCGCGACTGACAGTCTAGTCAGTCGTCACTACCTTAACTTTCTCTTCTATCAGTTTGGCATGCCATTGCATTATTACGCCATCCTCTTTTTCTAACGTGGCAGAGAGGGAGAGGATGTTAGCACCTTCGTAAGACATCTTTAGCCTTAAACTATTATCTGTGTTGAAGATTAAAGTCATTTGCCCTTCGTCATCAAAAGATGCCTCACCCATTGGTGCGGGAAGTTGATCAATTGTGTAAAGTTCATAATCAACTCTGGAGAAGGCAAGATTTTCCTCATCCTCCCCATCCTTGATGGTGAGCCAGGTATACTCTTCCCCTGCTACTTGTTGCTCCATAAGGGAAAGTTCCAGTTCGCCTTTGTTCCCTTGATTATCCTGCCAGACACCTGCTCCTTTGTATATTTGTATGTTAGCATCCCACCAAGGTAATTCCATGCTTTGATTGCGTTCAGCTTCGGCTACCTCTGCATCTTTGCGGGTTGCCTCTGAACTGGCATCACGAGCTACAGGCGATTTTTCATAGGTGTGGTTCGAGCAGCCTGACCAGCCCGAGCAAACAGCACCTATGAGTACCAAACCACCGATTGCACTCCGCAGACCATGCTCGGTGTTGGGAGCAAGAAAACTCTTAACCTGCGTTGCCATGCTACCTACCTGCCTGCGCAATGCACCCTGTGCAGAGACATCACCACTAGCAAAACACAGCAAAACGACGAACAAAGCAAAACGTCTCATAGCTAAACCTCACTCCAGATAACAAAACCAAACAAGCACCGCAGTACTTTCCCACCAAGATGCCGTCTCATCCCAAAAAAACGAGAGGGTGTCAACCTAAAAGCTTGTGGAACAGTAGTTTTCCCCAACTTCCGCTTTTCCCTTCGCACGTCTGTTTGACAGGTTTTTTGTTATCGACATTCCCAGCTGTAATCTCGTAATCAATAATTTCGCAGAAAATCAAGATTGGTGTTGGTATAATTGGATAATTTCTGATCTTGACATTTCTGACAAAAGTATTTAGAATGCAGCAAAATAATATTTCAAATTGCTTAAGGAGGGAAGCGATGAAATTTTTAGCGTTACTCGTGTCGGTAGTGGCGGTAGGTTGTGGCTCTGAAGTGCAGCAGCCGGTAGCAAAGACACAGTTTTTATCAGCAAAGACACAGTTTTTTCGTGTTCTTGCTGGCCATTTTTCGCGAGGGGGAAAAGCAGGTGCGATGCATGTCAACCTCTCAGGATTGAGCAAGCTATTGCAAGAGGAAGCCAAGAAGTCATCACGTTACTGCAACAAGGTGTTGCGTGACATGAGTGAGCTACAGAGGGAGCGTTTGGCTAGCAAACGACGCTTTTCTGCTGTGCTTGCAAGTGATATCGAGCCTTATGATACGAAAATTGTAGAGGTGGTCACGTTGCACAAGCAGGCGGCAGAGGTCGCGATAGAGATGAACGATCTGGACACCGTCAAAGAGATTATGCGGAGGATTGTCAATGCGTCCGAGAGCACGGATGGGCGTGTGCGTCTGATGGCAAGTGCAGAGGTTGTGGGGAGAAAAATTGTTGGTGAGGTACTTAGCGAATACAACATCAAAGATATTGCCGTGGCACTTTATCGCGCCGCGAATAATTTCACACCGAAGGGACTTCCTGTAAACGCTCACTGAATGGGAATAAGTTTAAGCGACGGAGTTGATATCTCTGCCGCTCACTTGCTGAGATAAAGTAACTAGTTACTTATCTCAGGCCAGCGTTGTGGACAACGGTCTTCTTGATAATCTACGTATGCTATACAACACCTCAATAACGCAAGACATTTGGGAAGAAAGCGAGCTGCATAGCTTACTTTAGATAGATAGGCATAAAACCACGAATTGGGATTGTATTTATTTTTTTATAGGTGGTAGGTAGGTGTTGTGGCCGTTATAGTGCAAGGTATTTAGACGAATTGTCAATACGATCTAGTAGGCAGGGTAATTGACCTCAGTGGCGATGAGCACACATACTTCTTCTCTTGAAACAGAAAAATTGCGGGTTGCCGAGATGTTCTACTCTCTGCAAGGCGAAGGGCGTAGTAGTGGCTGTCCTGCGGTCTTTCTGCGCTTACAGCACTGCAATCTGCTGTGCGGCAGGGACGATGCGAGTTGGCGTTGTGATACGCTGGATGTGTGGCGCAGGGGGCAAGCACTTACTTTTGCGGATATTATTGACAGTTGGCGTGCTAAGGGCTGGCTGGCACACCTTGCCTCCAATGCACACCTCGTGGTGACGGGGGGGGAACCACTGTTGCAGCAACAGGCCTTGAGTGCGTTTCTGTCCTATCTTTTTGCACAGTGCGTCCGCCCCGTGGTCGAAATCGAGACCAATGCCACGCTGGTGGCAACCTCTGACCTTGATGCTTGTGTCGCACAATACAACTGTAGCCCTAAAGGTGAAAACAGCGGCAATTCTCGCCCACAACGCCACAACGTTGTGGCACTGCAAGCGTTTGTACGCAATCCTAAGGCTGTGTTTAAGTTTGTTGTAAGTACACGGGAAGATGTAGAGCAGATCAAAGCAGAGTATATTGACCCTTATGGTATTGACATATCACGGGTGTGGCTGATGCCTGCGGCAGAAACGCTCGCTACGTTGCAGAAAAGCGAGCGGCGTGTGTTTGCCTTGTGCCAAGAATATTGCTACAACTACAGCACACGCCTACAGATACAGGTGTGGGATCAGGCAACGGGAATCTAGGCGATTACCGTGCCACTGCTAAGCTGTCCCTATGCCAGCAACCACGATCCTGTGCGTCTATTTTGCCATCGTGATCGTTGTCGAGACCATCGAAGCAAGAGTTGATCGAGGTCAGTCCTTCGGCAAAAATCTTGCGACGTTGGCTTTTGTTGCTCAGCGTGTCCCACAGCTTGTTGAAGTAGGAGCTCAACTCTTGAGCAAGCTGGTGGTTGTTTTCGATGACCGCAAGATTTTCGTCGTTGCGGGTATTGCCTGACTTCGACCAGTTCATCGAACCAACGATCACGCGGTTGAATGCTTGTTTGCCATCGATAATAGCAGTTTTCATGTGCATCTTGCCACCCCAGTTCTCGACCTTGATGCTTATTCCGCAACGAAGCAAATCCCAGTAGGGTGAAGATGGGTGTGAATTGGCGACCGCATCGACGATAATTCTAACCTTCACCTCACGTGCTACCGCGGCACACAGCGATTGCACGACCGTGCGTTCCGTAAGGTAGAACATGCCAATGTCGATAGTTTCCTTTGCCGCAGCGAGCGACGGGATGATAGCACTGTTGACGACGTTATCCTGTGGTGAAAACCAGACGGACATCTCTGTTCCATCAGGAAAAATCACCGCCCGCGGCCCTGTCTGTTGTAATTTTGCTTTGCTGAAACGATGTTCTTCAAACATTTGACGGAATTCGTTGCTGAAGAATGATGCCACCTGTGGTGAATCGATTCTCAGGGCAACGTTGGCGTTATACTCTGCCCCGACCCCTGTGTGCGAGAGGTTGGCTGTGCCAAACCAAACACGTTCACGATCGGAAACCGCATACTTATGATGCATGATCGTCGGTCGTGGGTAACGTCCCGAATTGTTGAGATCGATCATAATGTTTTCTGCACCTAAGTATTGTGGCAGTTCCACCGTGCCCGAATAAGTGAAGTTCTCTGGTATCCAATCACCCACTGCGCCGCGTTTTTGATCGACGACGGCCAGCACCTGCACACCACGCTGCCGTAACTTGGCGATCGTCTGCAAAAGCCATGGCTGTCGTGAAACTCCGTAGAAAGCAAGTGCTACCCGTGTCTTTGCTGTCAGCAAGAACTGCTCCAGTTCGCTTCCCATCTCGTTTTTTTCCGCCCCAACTGCACCTTGCTTTTTGCCAGTAATCCAAGGAAAAATATCAGAAACATACAAACGGTAAGAAAACGGCTCATGACTGAGCAACGCACCGTCGGATTTAGCCATCAGAGAAGAGGAAAACAGCACCAGTAGTAGGATAAAGCACCACAACCCCGCTTGCATTACAGATCCCTCACCCAAGAGTTTAAATAGAAAAAAAAGAAATCCCTGCCAACAAACTATCAGGATCTGAACGAAAAATCTAGCACTATCACAAGAAAATTAATCTCAAATTTTTTTATAAAAAATTTAGAAAAATTTTATGAGCAGATGAATTTTTTTACGCGTGATTGGCTAGAGCAGTTTTCACCCCTTCGCAAACAAACTCTGCCGTGAGGGGTAGGCCATTGTAGCTGCGCAGTGAGTGGAGTTTGTCTTTGGTTAGTGGTGTTTCGGTGATGAGTAGGGTGTGCAGTTGTGCGTCGCGGTTTTGTTCGATGATAATGTTGAGTTTGTGTTTTGCGAGGAAGGCAGCCACTTGTTTTTGGAAGGGAAAGGCTTTGATGCGCATGTAGTTGAGTTCGATGTCTTGTTCTTCAAGCATGGCTTTAGCTTCGATGATGGCTTCGTGGCAACTACCGATGGTGACGATTGCGATGTCAAGATCGTCTTCGTAAGCAAGCAGCGGCAGCGGCAGGTAGTCTTTGGTGGTTTCGTGTTTGCGTTGTAGGCGGTCGAGCACTTCTTGGTATTCTGTTCCGTTTTCGGTGTAAGCTCCGAATTTATTGTGTCCTGAGCCTCTGGTAAAAAACGCCCCCGCAGGATTGGTGCCGGGCAGGGTGCGATAGCAGATACCGTCTTGGTCGCGATCGTGGTAGCGAAAAAATTTTTCCCCCGCATCGAATTTGTGCAGAATTTTCCCCCGCTCTGGCTGGTAGCTGTCGTTCCACTTGAGGCGGGGGCAGAGCCAGTCGTTCATGCCGATGTCGAGATCCATCATCACAAACACGGGTGTTTGCAACATATCGGCAAGGTCGAAGGCGGCGATGGTGAGGTGGAAGCTTTCTTCTGGGTCGGCAGGGAAGACCAGCACGTGTTTGGTATCGCCGTGTGAGGCATAAGCACAGGCAAGCAGGTCGCTCTGTTGGGTGCGGGTAGGCATGCCTGTTGAGGGGCCGACACGTTGCACGTTGAAGATGACGGCTGGCAGTTCGGCGTAGTAGGCAAAGCCGATCAGTTCGGACATCAGTGAGATGCCAGGCCCGCTGGTGGCGGTGAAGGCACGTGCGCCGTTCCACGTTGCGCCGAGCACCATGCCAAGTGCGGCCATTTCGTCTTCGGCTTGCAAAATACAGTAATTATTGCCTTCCTCTTTATCTTGGCGGAATTTGCGGCAAAAGTTTTGGAAAGCATCGAGCAGGGAAGTCGAGGGGGTAATTGGATACCACGCCGCTACCGTTGCCCCTGCGTAGACACTGGCTAGTGCCGCGCTGGAGTTGCCATCGATGAGTATTTGTTCGCGTGTAGCATTCATACGTACTAGTTGGATGGGTAGGGGGCAGGAGAAGTTTTTTTGGGCATAGTCGTAGCCGAGCTCGATGGCTTTGAAGTTTGAGGAAAGAAGTTTTTGTTTTTTTTGAAATTTTTCTTGTAGCAGAGTTTTAATAATGTCCATTTCGATGGCACACAGGGCGGCAACGACACCAACGTAGAAGATATTTTTCATCAGCGTGCGTTCACGTGCTTGGCTAAAGTGAGCGTTGGTCATTTCGGCGAAGGGCACACCGAGTAGGTTAAGGTCAGTGCGGTTAACTTTTGCTTGTGTGGGTGGCCACGTTGTATCGTAAAGCAGGTAACCTTCTTGCCGCACGGTGCGCATGTCTTGGGTGTAGGTTTGGGCGTTCATGGCGACGACTAGGTCGAAGTGGCTTTTGCGTCCGAGATGGCCGCTTTTGTTGACTCTGATTTCATACCAAGTTGGCAGTCCTTGAATGTTGGAGGGAAAGATATTTTTGCCTGCGATGGGCACACCCATGCGGAAAATAGCTTGCACCAGTAGGCTGTTAGCACTTGCCGAGCCAGTGCCGTTGGGTGTGGCGATTTTGATAGTGAAATCGTTAATACTGATGGGGTTGCGTTCAGCCAGCATAAGGAATGACCAGTTCAAATTTTTGCATATCCCATGCTGCAGTTGGGCAGCGTTCGGCGCATAGTCCACAGTGAATGCAGAGGTTTTCATCTTTCACCATCACCCGTTTAGTTTGCGGCAATTCTGCCGAGGCATAGAGGCTTTGGTCGTGATTTTCGGCGGGTGCGGTGAGTTTATTGCGCATTGCCTCTTCGTCGGCGTTATCGGTAATGGTCAGGCAGTGTAGTGGGCAGATGTCGATGCAGGCATCGCATTCGATGCACAGCGAGGCGGTGAAGTGGGTTTGGATATCGCAGTTGAGACAGCGTTCAAGTTCTTTGCTGGTTTGTTCGGCGCTGAAGCCGAGTTCGACTTCGGTTTCAAGTTTTTGTAAACGTTTTTTAAGCTCGACATGTAGCATCTGTTGGCGGGGCTGTTGGTTGTAGTCGTTGCTGTAGCGCCACTGATGCATGCCCATCTTCATGGTATAGAGATTTGCGCCTTGTGGCGGACGTTGGGTAACGGGTTGGTTGTGGCAGTGTTGATGAATTGAAATTGCCGCCGCATGCCCGTGTGCGACAGCGGTGATAATGTTCTCAGGCCCGAAGGCTGCGTCGCCGCCGAAAAAAATGCCGTCACGGGTGCTTTGAAACGCTTGGCGATCGACGACAGGCATGTCCCATTTATCGAATTCGATGCCGATGTCGCGTTCAATCCACGGGAAGGAGTTATCTTGGCCGATGGCGAGGATGACATCGTCGCAGGGAATTTCTGCTGTGCCTATTTTGCGTGCAATTAACTTGCCTTGTGTGTCTTCGTGCCACTCGACTTTTTCCCATGCTGTGCCGCATAGTTTGCCGTTGTCGAGTAAAAAGGCTTGTGGTGCGTGGTTTAAAAGTAGTTCGACCTTTTCTTCTTCGGCATCGTCGAGTTCCCATTCAGAGGCTTTCAGCAGGTTGCGTGGTTTGCGGGCGATGACGTAGACGTTTTTGCCACCGATGCGTTTAGCGGTGCGGCAACAGTCCATTGCCGTGTTACCTGCACCGATGATGACGACGTTTTTACCGATGCTGGTCGTGTGTCCGAAGGCGACGGATTCGAGCCATTCGATGCCGATGTGAATGTTGGCACTTGCTTCTTTGCGTCCTGCCATTTGTAAGTTTTTGCCTTTAGGTGCACCGCTACCGATAAACACAGCATCGAAGTCATGCGTGGTAAGAAAATTTTGCAAACTTTTTATTTCGTGGTTGTAGTGGATGGTGACACCCATGTCGATAATCATGTCAAGTTCTTCTTGCAGAACTTCGGCGGGTAGGCGGAAGGCAGGGATGTTGGTGCGCATCAAGCCGCCCGCGGCGGAGAATTTTTCAAAGATGTGGCATTGATAACCGAGTGGCATAAGGTCGTTAGCGACGGTCATAGAGGCTGATCCTGCACCGATAAGGGCGATTTTTTTGCCGTTTTTGCGTTTAGGAATTTGGGGCAAGAGTGCTTTGACATCGCCTTTGAGATCGGCAGCAACACGTTTTAGGCGACAGATGGCGACGGGCTTGGCATCGATACGGGTGCGCCGACAGGCAGGTTCGCAAGGACGATCACAGGTGCGACCGAGAATACCGGGGAAGACGTTTGAGGCACGGTTGAGCATGTACGAGTCAGTGTAGCGACCGAGTGCGATGAGACGAATGTATTCAGGCACATCGGTGTGTGCGGGGCAAGCCCACTGGCAATCGACAACGCGATGGTAGTAGTCGGGATTGTTAACGTCTGTTGGCTGCATGCCTTACCTTCCGTGCATGAGCAATAGGTTAGTGCATACGCCAGACAGCTGTATTGTGCAAGAAATTTGTTTTTATACAGGTTGGTTGTATGTATTCGGGGAGCGTTACCCGGCTTTGTTTGCATAAGTTACGTTGATTATAACATGCTGTTATCGTAGCACTTTTATGTGGGGATCGTTACCCTCCCCACACCCCTCCCCGCTTTGCACGGCTCTTTGCCAAAGGCGTGCCCGAAGGCACGCCTAGCTCCCCTCCCCTGCGTGTTTGCAGACTTCTCGTTTGGGTCAGGTGCAATCATCCTGCTGCACCATGTCTCATGCTGAAGCATTCGCGTGAAATGGTTTGCAGGTCTGCTTGCACCTGACCATTGTCAACTTCTGTGGACACTATGGGCTTGTGCGTGGTGCAGGCATTACCTTTGCAACACCTATAAAATTCTTACTGCTAAAGGGTTATAGGATATAAACATGCCTGCCCTGAGTTATGCAACAAAGCCGTGTTACCCTCCCCGCTTTGTGCGGCTCTTTGCCGCTTTCTGCTTCGCAGGATCTTTGCCGCTTTCTAGCTCCACCCCTCTTCTGTTCGCTGATTTTTGTTTGGGATTGGGAGGAAGCATCCTGCTGCACCATGCACACATGTGTGCATGCTCTTTGTCGCTTCCTAGCTCCAGCTGTCGCATGCGCGTGAAATGGTTTGCTGGGATGCTTCCTCCCAATCCCTTGTTAACTTCTGCGGACAACACAGGCTTGTGTGTAGCACAAGCACTGTGCCTACACCCCCTAAACCCAAACCACGATCTAAGCTTGCGGCTTTAGATGCTTTGAATTTGGGGTAATCGTGGCTGCCAACATCTATGTCTATTTTTGGGGGCTAGGGTTGTTGCGACCCAAGCAGTGTGCCAGAAGGCACGCTGCTAATCCTTATTGCCGAAGGGCACAAGCAAGAGGAGCTAGCAAGCGGCAAAAGACTTGCGTAGCACGCACGGGAGGACGTAATAAGTATCATGCTTTGTCTGGCACATACGGCAAGACCCTAACCAGCGCTATGCCTGAGTGCATGGAGCGAGCTGAAGCTAGCAAGCGGACAAAGAGCCGCGCGAAGCGAGCGTTACAGAAAAGCAGCTTTAGCGAGCATCGACACAGTCATCTGCGCTAGCAGATGATAAAAACAAAATGCGGTAAGCACCTGAAAAAACAAACTTATTCAAATCTTCTGTAGTTGCAGGCCACGTTCGGAGACATTGTAGTTGAAGCGTCGCCAGCCTAGTTCGGCAAGGCAGGCGGTAACGGCAGTGATGTCTTCCTTGTGTCCGACAACGATGAGGGCATCTTCACCGCCTGCACCGCTGGTTTTCCAACTCCACTTGCGGTCTTGCCAGCTGATGGATTGCAAAGCTTGGGCGATGTGGCGGGGGAAATGGGGTGAGGTGGAA
This sequence comes from Oligoflexales bacterium, assembly GCA_965226195.1. GTDB lineage: Bacteria > Bdellovibrionota_B > Oligoflexia > Oligoflexales > JAPPIL01. The sequence continues at coordinate 2,802,488 of OZ245333.1, read as the reverse complement.
AACAGCTTGCGCCACTGTGCCATTGCCTCGCTGAGGTTGCGCAGGCTATCCTCGTTCAGGCTACGTAGCGTGTCTATAAAAGCATGCCTCAGTGGGTTTGAAGCTGTTATCATGGGTAAGTTACCTTGAGCGTCGATCCAGTTTTTGGTGTCGTGCATGACGGTGGTGGTGTCTGCCCCTTTGCCGCCGATGAAGATATGCACGAAATTCACGAGGTTGCCGTGTAGGTTTTCGTAGCCGGATGCTTGCATAGGCTGTACGTCTTGGTAGCTTGGCCACTCGCCGCTGCAACTGTGGTAATCGACGATTCCGCCGACGAACTGCGTGGCAACATCATAACCAGAGGCGAGTTGCTGGCTTTTCTTTTGCAGGGCAAACGCCTGTCCCGCGATTTGCCAACATTTAGCTTGCGGCACAATTAGACTCCCGCCAAGTTTTTGCAGATAGGCGATGTAAGCCAGTGCAAGGCGCAGTGCCGATGACGAACCAAAGCCGTAGCTGGGGTTCAGATGCGAGTTGACACGTATCTCTTCGACCGAGTGCTCGCCAGAGGGCATGAGTTCGCACACCGTATCGACCAGCATGTTGTCGCGGGTGGTCTTGGCATCGACCTGTCGCGGTGCGTTCCAGAGGTTAGAGTGCAGGGTCAGCGAATCTCGTGCGGTCGTACCATAGCGCACATAGACTTCAAGATAGGTATCGAGGGCAAACGCAAGTGCCCGTGCCCCAGATGTTAGCACGCCGTACTCGCCGCACAGCATAACCTTGCCCGGCACAGTTACGGTCAGTTCGGTGGTCAACTTGTGTTCACTTTCAGCAAGAACAGTGCAGTCTAAAAAAACAAACTAGGTGCGGTCAAGTGTAATTTAAGCCAGTACAGAGACATCACTATACTTTTCTCTGACTGGAGGGAGCTATACCTAAGTTTTTGATGTAGATTTGAATGTAGCGCTCTGAAAAGAATATATTGTGTTCCCACAAACGCTCGACAATTTCTCTAACACTTAGCGGCTGTGTTTTTTCTTCTGCTGCGACTATTTGCCGAATAAGATCTTTTATATAATTGCTACGACGCTCACGGGAAGTGGAAGCAGCAATTGCGATGAGATGTCTTCTTATCATCCTTTCATTGGATATGTAGCCCATTTCTGTCAAAATTTGTGCAATTTCACTGTTTGACAAGGAGCTAGTATCATCACGCTCTATCAATAAGGTAATCGCACTTCGCCCCGCGTTAACCTTGCGCTGACGGGATGATGGTATAGCAAGTTCTTGACGTAACAATTGCACTTCTTTTGCTGACCAAAGCACATCAATTGTGCGCAAATGCTCAGCAATATCCGTATCCATCAAAGGTGTAAAGGCATCTTCCTTCGCAATCATATCCCTAACGATAGGAATCAACACGTCTTTGCGGCGCTTAGCAAAAGACGCAATACCAAGTTTGTTACGGTAATTGCTTACCTCTCGTGCAGTAATACTGATCTTTTCAGTTTTTTCTAGGCTATTGGCTAAATCTCCGTCTGTAAGAGGTAGCAATGGGTTTTCGCTGTTTATTTTTTCTTTTATTTTCATTATCACTCCTTCTTAAGGAATAGCTGCATCACGAAAGAAAAAATGTAGCGGGAAAATTCCATATTCCGTGTGAATCTGTGTGATAGGGGCGTGTATGAGGCGATTAATTTTTTCTGGTGAGATGTGTAAGTCTTCACTCGCTTCACGTATGTGCAGCTTTCGCAAACTTTTTAGTTTGCCCTTTTTATCAAAAATATCTAGTGGCTGCAAATAGTCGCCCCGTGCCCCGCTTTCAAAAAAACGCAATTGCTTCATTACAACATAGGATGTAAGACTATTTGCATTACGCAATACTTTGGCATCAGCTTCCCGCATATTTTCTATAGATATATCTGGGTAGCTGACTACCAATTTGCCATCTGCGTTGAAAACTTCAACCTTGAAAACTTTTTTGAATGCAGGTGCCATTCTTATCTTATTAAGCTCTGCTTCGAGATGGGCAAAAGTATAAACAACACTTTCTGGTAACGGAGGACGCAACTTTTTTCTAATCCCACTCTGGTACGTCGAGAAAACGTCTCTAATAACAGATATTCTTTTTGCCGCATTTACACCAGCAAGGTCTTGTCCTGCTGTCAAGGCAAGCACGTCATCAGCTGTGATGTCACTATCATACAGCTCAGATAAAATGCGATGGGCGAGACGCTGACTAGTATCCCCGCGACGCAAAACAGCGACCACGTTGTCTGGTAGGTGAAAATAACCTGCCAAGCTATTTCTTCCCCAGCCACCCAAGTAAGACAGCTGCCGCTGCCTCGGCACTTGCATCTGCATCTGCGCTTGCATTAGCATGTACATAGACATTGCCGGGGGTGCAGAACAGAAACATAGAACGAAAGTGAAGATAGCTTGCAAGCTCATAATATTCATAATCAACCACTATTTGTTATTCATCAAAGAATGTAAGTTAAGAAACTTCCTGCCTTGCTTCAATATATGTCCACAAGTAATACTTGTATCTTCCAATACTGATACTTATATAACATAACAAGTAAGTAAGTCAATATATAACTTGCAATACTATCGGGTGGTTTTCCTATAAGACACAATACATTGATATTACAGTTCTTTTGCGTGAGGCGGCATTTTGGTTAGGACTAGTGTCTCAGCTTTTGGCCATCCATACTCCACAGATGGCCAGTTCTGGGGTCAACTAGCGCTTGGCTTAGGCAAGCTTCAAAACCTCAGTTTTGCGCAGACTCCTGACGGTAGATAGCAATCCAAATATCCCTTACGATGCGGGAGACTCGTTGATCATCTTGGTGTGAGAGTCCCCTATCCATCAGCGAAGGATACGCTTCATCGGTACCATCCAGTAATTTGCTAAACAGCGATGCGTGGACGGCGTGCTGGAAAGCATACTTTACCCGCTCCATCTTACTGCTTAGCTTGGCCAAAAAAGCAATATCGCTAGTTATTTCCTTGGCTCGCGTGACAGAAATCGCTTCCAGTTCTTGCAGAGCCTCCTCCACCGCCACAACCTCAGTGTTATTAAATTCTTGGCGTTTAGCAGCAAAAAAGTTTTCCAAGTCAATACCGCGCAGCAACTCTTCGGTGGCAAAAGCGTCCCGAAAGGCTGTATCTTTATACAAGGACTCAGCTACGTCCGTAGAGACGGCTACTGCTTGGGCTAACAACTTTTGCGCCATCAGCTGTCGATCTTCCCAGCTTGTGGAGAGGGAGGGGTCGTATTCTTTGAACCTAGTCATCATGCTCTCATACTCTTCCCTTTTTTGCGGCGAAGGTTCTCTCTCTTTGAACACTTTGTCAAATTCGATATGTAGGTTAGTGATTGAGTTGCTAATGAAGTAGAGGCGAGATAGGTCTATGTGTGCCTCCAGCGGATTCTCGAAGCGAGCCAGTTGGTCGATAAGAATTTCCTTAAAGTAGTTAGACATGTCGGGGGCAATCTTGTCCAGTGCCTGCGACTCGATGATCACCCGCAACGTTACCCCATTCCTTGCCTCGCTGGTAATCAGAGAATACTTACCTGCTTGCAGTACCCCGCTCCATGCCATCATCACCCAGAGCACAAGCATCAACAATCTTGTGTTCATCACAGCCTCCGTAAAAAATTAGAAGCCCAAAACCATAGATGCTTGTTCTAGTAGCAGGTACATTGCCACTTTGTGCAAGCTTTTTGATTGCGCTTAGCTTTTTTGTGCTGCCACCCTCGCATGGAACGAAAATAAATATCTACAATCTCTTGTATTTGTGCTATTATAGTAGCGTTTTTGGATTCAGATACAGGAGCAATGCAGGGTGCAAGGCAGGTATTTATTCACATCGGAGTCGGTGAGCGAGGGGCATCCTGACAAAATATGTGATCAGGTCAGCGATGCGGTGCTCGACGCGCTGTTGGCAAAGGACGCACAGGCACGGGTGGCTTGCGAAGCGTTGGTAAAGACAGGGCTGCTGGTGTTGGCAGGTGAGGTGAGCAGTTCGGCACGGGTTGATTACGGGCAACTGGCACGGCGTGTGGTTGCCGACATCGGCTATAACGATCTCTCACTAGGCTTTGATGCTAGCACTTGTGGGGTGTTGGTGGCAATCGAGGAGCAGTCGCAGGACATCGCTGTCGGAGTTGATGAGGGCAGCGGGCTAGATCAAGGTTTGGGTGCGGGTGATCAAGGCATGGTGTTCGGCTATGCCTGTGAGGAAACACCAGAGCTGATGCCCGCAACAATCAGCTACTCGCATCAGTTGTTGCGCGACCTCGCCGCCAAGCGGCACAGCGGCAAGCCAGATTTTCTTCGCCCCGACGCTAAAAGTCAGGTGACGGCTATTTATGAAGATGACCGCATGGTCGGCATCGACTCGGTGGTCATTTCTACCCAGCACCATCCATCGGTGAGCCGTGACGAACTGAAAGAATTCGTCGTCGAGGAGTGTATTCGCAAGGTCATTCCTGCGGAACTACTCAGTGTGTGCAGGGATTTTTTTGTCAACGAAACGGGACGTTTTGTAGTCGGGGGGCCGCTCGGTGACTGTGGCTTGACGGGACGCAAAATCATCGTCGATACCTATGGCGGGCATGGCTCGCACGGAGGCGGGGCTTTTTCGGGCAAAGACCCAACTAAAGTTGACCGCTCTGCTTCTTACATGGCACGCTACGTCGCCAAAAATATGGTTGCCGCGGGTACTTGTGGCAAGTGTCTGGTGCAGATTGCCTACGTGATTGGCAAGGCAGAGCCAGTGTCGGTGTATGTCAACACCTATGGCACTTCAAAGGTGGGTGAGATCGATTTCTCGCAGCTGGTGCGGGAAATTTTTGTGTTGCAACCGAAGGACATCATCAGTGTGCTCGATTTGCGTCGTCCCATCTATCAGGAGACCGCTGCTTACGGACATTTTGGGCGCGCACAGTTTCCATGGGAAAAACTCGATCATGTTGATAGAATAAAGGAGAAGATTTTCAGCTAGCATTTTAGGGGGGGCGATGCGCAAAAAACTCTACTTGATTAACCGCCATTTTCAGTTTCGTTTCATGTGGCTAGCGGTGACGGTCGGCCTGTTCTCGACTGCGCTGACAACGATTATCATTCTCTATCCGCTGTTTGTGTTCCGCATTCTGCGTATTCCAGAATTTCTGCCGCTGCCCATTCTCGGTGTCATGGCATTGGCAGCACTGGTCAACATCGCACTGATTAGTTACCTGACCATCACCGTGACACACCGTATCGTTGGGCCGCTGTATAATCTCGTGCGTAACATGCGACGCTTCGAGTCGCCGCACTGGAACGGGCATATTCGTGTGCGAGAGAAGGACGAGCTGCAATACGTGATGCGTAATTTCAACAACATGATCGATTGCATCGTTGACGCGGTCAAAAAAGACCTTGAGGTTTTACAAAAATCAAACAGCAATGCTGCAGATATAAAAAATATGACTGCGTCTTTGCAAAAACGCACTGAAGAGTTTCGTTCGCTGCATAGCGAAGAAGCACCGTCATGATTTACCAATTGCGGGGCAAGCCGACTGTGAGAGTGCCGGGTGGTTTCGTGCTCGAAACGACCGCAGGGGTTGGTTATCAGGTGTTGTGTGCGGCACGCACGGTGGATTTTTTCGCTGAGCAGCAGCAGGCAGAGGTGTGGATTTTTACCCACATGAAGGACAGCGGGCTGTGTCTTTACGGATTTGGCACACAGCGGGAGCGGGAGTTTTTCGGTGAATTGACGACCATCAGCGGCGTAGGGCCGAAGTTGGCGTTGCTGCTGCTGGAGGCGTTGACGATTGCCGAAATTTTGCAGGCGGTAACGGCAGAAGAACACCGTGTCTTCATGCAGGTATCGGGTGTCGGTGAAAGGACAGCTCGCAAGTTGACGTTAGAAATCAAGCACCGCTTGCCCAAGTTGCAGGCGTTGTTGCCACCGATGGCGACTGAGCAAGTTGCGCCATACGTTCAGAAACAGGAAGAAGTTGTGTCGGCCTTGCTCAACATGGGTTTTGTGGAGAAGAGTGTGCGTAGTGCATTGGTTGGGTTTGATTGGCAGCAGGGTGAGAGCACTGCGGTGTTGTTGCGGCAGGCGTTGCAGATGTTGACCCACAGTGCACACAGCTTACAGGAGGTACAGCAGTGAGCGGAGAGGTGCAAGTCGAGCGCTTTACTGCCGCGGAGCGGACGGAAGACGATGCTGCGGTCGAGACGACCAAGCAAATCAGACCGCAGTTTTTTGCCGATTATCCGGGGCAGGAGCGGGCGAAGAACAACCTGATAACCTACGTCAAGGCCGCCCGCCTGCGCAACGAGGTGATGGATCATGTCTTGTTGCATGGCCCGCCGGGCTTGGGCAAGACGACTTTAGGCCGTATTATCGCTAACGAGTTGGGTTTGCCTTTCTTTGCCACCAGTGCGCCGGGGTTGGAAAAGCAAGGTGATTTGGCAGGAATTTTAGCAAGTTTTGAGCAGCGCACGACGGTGTTTGTCGATGAGATTCATCGTTTGCCTAAGACGGTCGAGGAGACCCTCTATTCCGCGATGGAGGATTTTGCTCTTGATCTCGTCGTTGGGCAGGGGCAAGGGGCGCGACCGTTGAAGATGCCGATTGCGGAGTTTACGCTGGTCGGGGCAACGACGCGGGTATCGCTGCTGTCGCGGCCGTTGTTGAGTCGTTTCGGTATTCATGAACGGCTTGAATTCTACTCAGCCGCGGAGCTTGAGCAGATTGTGACACGTGCGGCACGTATGTTGGACATTCCCATCAATGCCTCTGGCTGTGCAGAAATCAGCTGCCGCGCACGAGGCACGCCGCGCATTGCCAACCGCCTGTTGCGGCGTGTGTGGGATTTCGCTGTCGTTGCGGGTTGCAAGGAAATCACTCAGGAGATTACCACCTATGCCTTGCTGCAACTTGAAATCGACGGCGGTGGTCTCGATCGTGTCGATCGTGCCATCCTCTGCACGATTCGCGATCGACATCATGGTGGCCCTGTCGGGATCGATACGTTGTCAGCTTCGATCGGCGAAGAACGCAAGACTATCGAGGAGGTCTACGAGCCGTTCCTTGTCTACGGCGGCTATCTTAGTCGCTCGCCCCGCGGCCGTGTGTTGACTGAGCGTGGGATAGAACATATTGCGAGTAACAGCAGCCGCGACTCTTTGCCGCTTTCTAGCTCCAGCTTATCCGCTCGCCCCGCGGCCGTGTGCTGACTGAACGTGGGATAGAACATATTGCGAGTAACAGCAGCCGCGACTCTTTGCCGCTTTCTAGCTCCATCTTAGCCGCTCGCCCGTCCGCGTGTTGACTGAGCGTGGGGCAGAGCATGTCGCAAGTTGTTGACTAGCAGGAGAACAAAGAGCTCGTTCGTAGCCGCTACCCCGTAAAGCATAAAGACTATCTGCTACTCACTCATCCCCACACTAACTATGCTCTTCTTCGCCCCTGAACACACGCACCCGCCCGTGTTTTTAACTTTTTAAGTAAAGTTCTTGACTTGTCTTTAAGAAAGGTGATACAAACAATATTGTTGTGTTATTCATATTTATTTTTAGAAGTTTTATTTTTTAATCTCATCTATTATATATAAATTATGATAAGGTTTTTTATTGAATTTTAAAAATAACAACAAAAGGATGAGTTATGAAGGTATTAATTACAGCTGTCTTGTGTTTTTTTGCTGTTAGTGCTGTAGCACGAGGTTTAGATAATGTGGCTGTGCGGCGATCATTAGTTGTAGATATACTTAGGATTGCTAGCAGTGCTCGCATTCTGCCTATGCTGATGGTACCCGTGTACGACCAAGACAAGCTTCAAGTTAAACATCATGTGGATGCTTTGATGGTTGAGATGAATGGTGTGCTGCGTGAGCGTACTGACTTGCTCCACGACTACATGGAGCTGCAATACAACCGCGAGGTAGATCTCGACAGTTTGGTTACAGAACTTTACGAGGAGATGGCACGTGTTACTTCACTATATGTAGCTAAGCAGAAGACGACGAAATTAGGTAGTTTTAAATGGAAATGGGGTGGTGATGGGCTTGCTGGCGTTGTCAAATTTGACGATGAAGCAAGAAAAAATATTTTGCGGCAAGCCTTGAAAGTTTCGGTGCAGGCGCAGCGTAAGTTATGTTCACGAGAGAGTGAAGGTATGTGCATGATAGATATTTATGACCTCTTGCAAGGACGCATGGACAAGTACGAGCGGCAATCAATTGATGATTTGCGTGTTTTTTACACAGAGTTTCCCCAGCTTAATATACCTATGCGTGCCAACGAAGTTGCCCTTGTTAGGGAAATGGCTTTAGATAAAAAGCTTATATTATCGCGTATTATGGATAAGTTAGAGCTAGAGATGCTACAATCGATTACAGAAAATGATGATATTGAGCTCCAACAAAATGTGCATCTTGTTGACATTATTAAGCGCAGCAAACTGATTGAGATGATAGAAAACTATTACAACATAGATGGAAAATCTTATGTTAATGACCCAGATACTGCTGCTCACTTAGTAAAAATAAATGTCGCTAACCTGCGTGATAGTGTGGCGTTGCATTCCCTCAACATGCAAAAAGAATGGCAGGTAACATGGTCACAACTGCGTGAAAGCCGAGTACTTATAGATGTCTTAGGTGAGTTCATACAGACAATTGGTTTAGATTGGCCTACATTTGGACAACTTATTTATCCTCAAGATGAGCGTGCTGCGGCGCAATTTATCACAAATATTATTATGGGTGAGAGTGTTAACACAGAGGCAATAACTACTGCACTACAAACTTATCGTGAAACATTACAGGACGACGAGTTGGTTGGTCACATTGATAATTTTGTTGCTGACTTGCCGCATCTCGTTGAAAAAAATCTTTTACTAAGCGATATTGCGCAGCTCTTGGACGACAATTTGCTAACTGAAAATAATCATCCTCACGCTGGATTGGATGGCGAATCACCGCGTGCAATCCTGATGCGTGCAATCGAGCATGCCGTCAACGCTACTGGCCGCTGGAAATATCTTGGTGCAAGGCAAATAATGAGATACTCGGAATGGTATATTCCTGCTAGCCTTGTAGTGTCACATCTGGCTAGAGCTGGACTAACAGAGACACAACTACGCGAGTATGTGTTTACTTCGTCTGGATTTGATAAATTGCAACGTGAAGAAGCTTTTAGTAGCGAAGAGATAGAGGCTGTGCGCCACTTAGTCAGTGCGGAAAAAATCGAAACCCTACTGAGATCTTATGAAGGTGAAAATAAGCAAGTTATTGCACAGCTAGCACAGTTTTTACCGCTTATTTTGCAGTTAGAAAGTTTTGTGTATATACTTGCAAAAAGATTAAATTCCGACGGAGAATTCTTGCAAGCGCTGCAGGAATTAGTGAGTAATAAAAGCGCCGAAGGTGATGGCATATTTGCGCCGCTGGCACTGACGCTACAAGATCTACCCAAGCCTACGATAATGCAAAACAAAAATACCAAGCGCAAAAAAAGGAGCACTAAACCCTCTCAAATTCGGCAGCTTCGCAACATATTAGTAAAAGTTGCTGCAGAAATGGAATCTGAACGAAAAAAATATTTTGTGGCTGTTGGCAAAGAGCCACAGCAAAACAAAACTACTGTATTGCCCCAGCAAGACGAACAGCGCGAAAAGCATAGGCAGATACAGGAACAATTGCAAGCCAAGCGAAAGGTGCAGCGAGAGCTTGAACAGAGGGTGTCGAGTTTAGCAAGAAAGATGGACAGAGAGCTGCTGCCATTTGGCACCCCGTTGTGGCTGCGCTTGCAGGTGATAATGGCCTACATGGAGGTAGACGGCAAGGAACTGGGACAACGTGCTGCCATGAAAAGTGTTGATGAAGAACGATTTGCTGCGCTGACCGTCCAAGATGCTGCCGTAATAGCAACTGAAGCAGAACTAGAAAGCATCAAGCAAGCCTTGACACAGCACACCTTAGGTAGGGAGAATAGAGGTATGATTTCTTCAAGAGAAAAGAACATGTTGCTGGAAAATATGGACAAAGAGATAGAGATAATGTCTTCCTTAGTAACTGTATTTGACACATGGAGGGAATGATTTTTGTCATCTGCTTGTGCAGATGACGGGATGAATGCTCTCTGCTTTTTGTTAGCTGAATGGAAGGTATCATATTTTCTTTATCTTTTATGACTTGCCAGCCATTTCAGAAAGTTTTCTTTCTGCTTTTGTAATCTAATCCTCTCTGGTTCACTTTTATCTTTCTCTGCTTTACTTGACTCACCTAGTTTTGCCTCAATCGTGTTGTAAATTCCTTCACTGATCTCTCCCTTCTTGATAAACTTTTTGAGTGTTTCACCACTCGCACCAATTGCCCCTCCAAGGTTGCCAAGCCACCTACCTTTCGCTGACAACTTCAAATCAGTGAACAAGGCATATAGATGACCTTTTCGCACTATTTTCTCAGTGAAGAGCTCATTACCCATGAGCTTTTTTATCTGCTGCTTTTTATCGTCGTTAGCTTCTCGTGCATCTAGCAACAGTGCACTGTATATTTTACCTAGCTCATTCTCTTTTGTTCTGTTACTTTGGCTTGTTAGCTTACTTGCAGCATCAATCATCTCTGTAATACTTTGCTGCCAGTCATGATCAGCGAGTGCTGTCTTCGCTCTATAGTTGTAATCGTCTATATGACTTGCCAGCCATTTCAGAAAGTTTTCTTTCTGCTCCGGTGTAAGTTTACCTGCTTTACTTAACTTATCTTTCTTTGCTTTACTTAACTCTGCTAGTTTTTCCTCAATCGTGTTGTAAATTCCTTCACTGATCACTCCCTCATCAACAAACCTGCTGAGTGGCTTACTGCTCGTACCAATTGCCCCTCCAAGGTTGTCAAGCCAACTACCTTCCTTTTTCAATTTCAAGTCGGTGAACAGGGCGTATAGATGACCTCTTTGCACTATTTTCTCCGTGAAGTGCTCATTCTCCATGAACTCTTTTATCTGCTGCTTTTTATCGTCGTTAGCTTCTCGTGCAGCTAGCAATAGTGCACTGTATATCTTACCTAGCTCATTCTCTTTTGTTCTGTTATTTTGGCTTGTTATCTCACTTGCAGCATCAATCATCTCTGTAATACTTTGCTGCCATTTAGGTTCAGCAAGTGCTAAGGTAACTTCTTCAAAGGTATCGTTTTTTCTTTTCTCATATTTTTTTCTTTGGACTATATGACTTTCCAGCCATTTCAGAAAGTTTTTTTTCTGCTCTAGTGTAAGTTTACCTGCTTTACTTGACTCATCTTTCTCTGCTTTACTTAACTCAGCTAGTTTTTCCTCAATCGTGTTGTAAATTCCTTCACTGATCTCTCTCTTCTCGATAAACTTGTTGAGTGTGTTGCTACTCACACCAATTGCCTCGCCGAGGTTGTCAGACCAATGCCCCTTCAGATCCTTTAGCTGTAGCAGCTCATAGAGAGCATATAGCTCATCGTAGCGTTGCAATATCGCAAACTCAATCTCTGGCTCTTTAAACAAATTATGAACATATAGTTCATACCCTTCATAACCCTTCAGAGAACGGTATAGATAAACTAACAACAACGTTCTAGTCATACTATTTTCCACCAGTGTAAAGATATGCTTAATTTTGCTTTCAACTGCTCCTTTATCATCACTACCTAGCTCTTGTTCTAGCTCAACCAGCTTATCTTGAAAGGTTTTTAATCGCTTTGAATCAACAATTATTTCTCCTTTTCGTCTAATCTTGGCCGCTGCCTTGCGGTAGTTTCTACGGTTGATGTAATTGCCCCCTTCAACCATACCCAATGCCTTTGCCAAATTTTCTTGAAAAACATTATCACTAAATAGAAGCACTTCTCCTTCTCCATCTACTTTCACTAAAGCCTCAATGTTGTTACGTGCCTCTCCAGATATCCTATCTAGTTTTATTTTCCGATAATTGAATGCTACCACCAGTACATCGCGTATGTTGGTGTCCGTCACCCCATCTGCCAAAGAAGACTCAACCGACAACTTATAGCTACCCGCCTGCGTCTGTTGATCTATTCTTTCCTCAACGCCATTTTTGGTGTGACCAGTGACGATGAAGTTAGCAACACCTTCTTTTGTCAACAAACCATTTGCCTCAATGTCATCAATGTTTTTGTATACAGCTTCAGGCTTAAGATCATGATAACTGTAAAATTTGAGCTGCCCGTGTTTAGCTACCGTCCTTGTAACTATCTCACTATTTTTTATCGCTACTATCTTTGCCACTTGATTTGCCACTTGTTCTTTGTAGACATTGCTCTTCTGCTCATAGAGCTCTTCTGCTACTGCCTCTCTTCTGAGCGCTTGCAACAGCAGCTGGAAATCAGTATCACTGTTACCAAGTTGTTCTTCTATCTGCTGCAGCATCACCACCTTGCTGAGCAATGAGTCTCCTCTGAGATGATCACCAATTCGTAGCATTAGAGAGCCTTGTGCTGATATTCTCTCTCTGAGGCGCAATAAAATATTGACCGAAGAATCCTCACCGTTATACTGCTCAATCTCTGCAGAGACCTCTTGCAAAGCCTCTGCCAATTTTCCCTTGTGCCCACGCCAAGCAGCATCTTCTACGCGCAGTTCTATGCTAAAGAACTGCTTGTCATGCTCATAAAAGTATTCACGTCGAGCAATCTCACCCTCTTTTGTTAGCTGTAACAGCTCTCCCATATCATCTTGCTGTTGCGCAGTGAGGATATTACGCAGTGTTGCTACAACTTCTTCACCACCTAACACTCCAACATCGACAATTTCCTGCTGATAAGCACTGATGCTCACTGCCTTGCCTGCTTGTAGCAGCTGTTCCACATGCACTAACTGCAACGTTGAGAGGGGCAAATCTAAAGCACGCAGCACCTTACTAAAGCGCAGCTGCGCTTTAGTTGCAGCAGCTTCAGCGCTAAACACAAGGCTCAGCGTAAAAATGGCTAACAAATTGAATTTATTCATTTTTATTATAAACATTCAACATGCTAGTAATATACAACAAATTCATGACAATATCAACACATTATTTTCTCTAAAATAACAAATAGTTATAGTTAGCGGAGATGCAGAGTATAATATTTGCAATAAAAAGATTTTGGTTGGCAGTTATTTTAATTAATGTTATGATTGTTTTAAACTTATTACCCCCCCCGATTTATCTGGTGAGGGCAAGCGCTCCTCCGTATGACCTCCTGTCCCTATCTGGCACATAAGGTTGGTTATCTGTTTTAGGGTAGTGGTGTTGGCAACATGAAGTTTGCAAAACATGGTGAAAGAGATAGATTGCATGGCTGGGGCTTTGATGGCAAGCGTTGGGGGTTAGCGAGCAGTGCCAGATTTAGCACAGATTGACAAGGCAAGGCGTGACTACAACATCGACGAGTGGGGTGCTGGATATTTCGGCATCAACGATCGTGGCTTCGTCGAGTGTTACCCGACTGGCTCACGTGAACAGGCGGTGGTGTTGCACGATGTCGTTACCCAAGCAAGGCAGCGTGGCATTCATCCGCCACTGATTATCCGTTTCTCGCAAATCATTGCCTCGCAGCTGTTGCGGCTGGAGCAGGCGTTTCAGGGGGCAATTCGTGAGTTCGACTATAAGGGCAGACACTTCGGGGTCTTTCCGTTCAAGGTCAATCAGCGGCGTGAGTTCATCGACGCGGTGATCGAGTGTGGGGCACAATACGATTACGGCTTGGAGGTGGGCAGCAAATCGGAGTTGGTTGCGGCTCTCAGCTATCCTCTGTCGGAGCGGGCCTTGCTGGTCTGCAATGGCTTCAAGGACGAGGAATTCGTCACGATGGCCTGTCTTGCCGCCGAGATGGGCAAGAATGCCGTGCTGGTCATCGAAGGCCCCGACGAGTTGCAAATCTTACTGAGCAAGCTGCGGCAGCAGCGGGTTACGGCACAGATTGGTGTTCGCACTCGTCTGTACAGCAAGGGTTCAGGCAAGTGGGAAAACAGCTCTGGTTCTAACTCAAAATTCGGCTTGACAATTATCGAACTACTCGATTGCCTGAAAACTCTGCAACAAGAAGGACATGTCGATAAGGTGTCGATGTTGCATCTCCATATTGGTTCGCAGATTACGGAGATCAAGAAATTCAAAACTGCCCTCAAGGAAGCGGCACGCATCTATAGCAAAATTGTGCGCATGGGCTTTACTGCAGTCAAGTACCTAAACATCGGTGGTGGGGTTGGGGTTGACTATGATGGCAGCAAGACCTCGTCGCAATTCAGTGCCAACTATGTCTTGCAGGAGTTCGTCAACGATGCTGTCTACGTTATCGGACAGGTATGCCGAGAGGAAAACGTTGCCACACCTGATATTGTCACGGAAAGTGGCAGAATTATTGCCGCCTATCATTCATTGGTCGTCACCGACATTCGTGAGGTGCAAGCTCCGTCAACGGCAAGTTCCAACTGGATGCAGGCCGATCAACACAAGGTACACCGCAGTTTGGTTGAGCTACGCTACATCTACGACAACATTAATCTAAAGAACTATGCCGAATACTACCACGATGCCATCGAGTATCACGAAGAACTAGCTACACTGTTCAATCTTGGCTATCTCGATCTCGAAGCACGTGGCTGTGGCGAGGAACTTTTTCAGGAAATTTGCCGCAAAGCCTTGTCATTCTCGTCTTTACAGAAACGCCCGCTGGCTGAATTTAAATTTTTGCAGCAGCGTTTTGTCAGCAAGTATCTCGCCAATTTTTCTGTCTTTCAATCCATTCCTGATGCGTGGTCGATCGGACAACTTTTCCCCGTTATGCCACTATCTCGCCATCACGAAGAGCCAACGCATGAGGCTAACATCGTCGATATTACCTGTGATTCCGATGGTTGCCTTGCTCAGTTTATCGACTGCAAGTCAATCAAATCCGTGCTCGGCTTGCACTCACCCTCAAGTGACCCTTATTATCTTGGTTTTTTCCTTGTCGGCGCATACCAAGAGAGCCTTGCCAGTGAGCACAACCTGTTCGGTGCAACACACGCAGCTGAGGTTACCGTCACGCACGATGGCAGCTACGACATTGCTAAAATTACTGAAGGCGATACGATAACCGAACTGCTCGAAAGCCGTAATTACCCGCGCAAAACGCTGGTTGCCAGTTTCCTCAAGCAGGTTGAGAGGCTGCAACGCAACGGCACGCTCAACCCCAGCCGCGGCAGTGAAATTATCAACACCCTCAAAACCTACATGAAATCATACCCTTACCTCAGCAGTTGAATGCGCATATTGCACAGGGTGAGGATAGAGCTTGTGCCCTCTTGCATGCGGGTAATTTCCTCGCCTCAGGGTAGCAGTAAAGCCCTTCCACCTAGCTGGTAATCGTGCAGGGGCAAAGATTCGTGTCAGTCCGCTGTCCTCAGCAGTTCGGTATGAACGTGGCCATCTTGTTCAAGCTCAAGCTCGGCTGGCTCAATCGCAGTAACTTCAAAGCCTTGTTGACGTAGTAGCTTGATAAGCGGGTGCTTATCCTTAAACAGATGGGCAAAGCCAATGAAGATAAAACACCTGTTCCCAGCCCAGCAAAGATCCTGAATTTTTCCTCCCTCGATCCAAGCAAGATTGCGCTGATCGAGTATTATCTCATCATAGTATGGGTCAAGGACGAAAGGATGTAGTAGTCCGAGTGCCTTAAGAACGTTACCATCAAGGTAAGCTGTGCGTGCTTCCAAAAACTTGTCGCGGAGGTAATTGATACCTCCCTTGTCGATGATGTTCTTCAGAATTTCCACTAACATATCACCTTTGTTATCCAAGTTTTGCAGGTGCTCGGTTGCTGTCGTGCGGTATTGTTTGACACTCTGTTCCAGCTCTGCAGGTGTTTCCAAGCCAACCAGCTTCTTGCCCGCGGTTAGGCCACTATCCGCGATTTGCGCGTCAAGGGTAGGATATGTAGGGTTGGAGTTGTCAGCATAGGCTTCTTGCAACGCAAGGGCACGGATTACACTAATAGCAGTCTGTGCGTCTTGATATTTTAGTCCGATGTGCAGCACATCTTTATGGAGATTTGCCTTTCTGTCCTTGAACATACCCTGCAATGTTCGCCAGTGCTTTTCCCCCAGCTGTGTAGGAAGGTCGTCATCCTCAGCTGTTTTCCGATAATATGAGAGGACTGGGTTGGTAAACTTACTAGTAGACACAACTTTTGAGGCACTACGATCACTGCTACCCTTGTCACTTGGAGACAGCTCGCCGATAAGAGTGTCAGCACTTACTATAGCCGCCTGTACTTCAGGAGGGAAGTCTCGCAGTGATACGTTCATGCGGTGCGCAGTGCCCATAATCAGGTGCTTACTGCCATCTAGAGGATTCACCAGCTGCCACAGAATAGGGGTATGCTCCAGAAGAGGCTTTAAATGGCGTTCTCCCGTTCGGTGTGTGCCCGCCGCCTCGTGTAATTCTCTGTTGAGTCTAGGGTTTTTAACTTTAGGCCCTGCATCGGGCACTTTTACGTGACTAGTCGCAGGATTCTTTACAGTTGGCATACGCTTTGCCACTGGCACGTATGCCCAAGCGTGGCCTGAGAAGCCAACGATCATGGAACAAACTAAAATAATTGGTTTTTTCACGTCTTATCCTTATAAAATAATACACACAAGACCAAATAGCCTTATCACTTCTAGCATGTGGTGCTTAACACTTGAAAAATGTGGTGTCAATTGCAATTTTTTTAAAAAATTTTACTTTATATATTAAAATTGTATTGACATCACGCAACATATGTTGATATAGGTAGACATTACGTATGTTGTGGTGTTCAAGGAGGATACAATGAGAATTTTGTTGGTTTTGATGGTTGTTAGCTTTAGCGCCATCTTTGCGAGTGGTGAGGTGCTGGCAGCACCGGGAGGAATGGCATTGTCTGAGGCAAGCAGGCGTATCCTCTTTCAAAAGCTTCCCCGAAACGCGGGGTCAGCACTTCTGGGGATGTTGGCTGCGGATAAAAATAATAATGCTTGGATTATGTATAAAAATCTTAGTAGTAGTGATGATAAGTGGGGGATACTTACTCCAGCCCATAAGGTAGAGAGAGTGGTGACCTTTGATGAGATAAGCACGTTCATCCATACTAACCTTACGCCGCAAACCGAAAATGACAAGCAGTTGTTAAAAAGTAGTGAACTTAACCTTTACATCGCGGTGTCCCACACTCCTACACTGCTTTCTGTTTACGAAACTGTCACGAGTAAGCGGCCTTATGAAATCAAGCATGTGACACATATCGACCTAGAGCAAGACAAGGAGCTTTTTCAGCTACCACATGCTTTTGTGGTCAAAGAAGCTCTGGAAGGAACAGATAATTTTCCCCAAGCGCTGGAGAAACTATTTTCCTTCTATGGAACAGATTTGGAGACTTTCTCCCAGCAGTTGCAAGCAGCAAAGAACAAACACGCTGGCCTGTTTGGTGGCTTGACGGCACAGATGACAGGGTTGCAACAAGTAGAGCTAACTTATCCTAATGTTGAGGATGGATTTGGAGGAGAAGCGGTGCGTGTTTCACCATCTCCGTATATTAGCGATATTGACGAGATTGCGCGCTCATTGGGAAGTTCTCCAGAAGAAAGGAGTAATTGGGAGGGTGTACTGAGACTGTTAGCGGAAACAGAATTGATAACAAATGACATAGAGGTTCTGTTGCAGGGATTCGATGCAGAAACTGCTATGCCACAAGAGCTTGAGCAGTTAATGCAAGAGATCAACGCCGCAAAAACTGTGGCAGAAGCTACTCCTGCGCCTGAAACAATAGCTGAAAAACCAGAACGTAAAAAAGTTGAGCGTGCAAAGCAAGAAAGGTTGCCTTCAGTTGCTCATCCCTATAGTGAGTTTGTCAAGCAGGCACGCTTAAGTGCGAGCACAAAACCTGATGGCAACGAACCAACGATAGCATGGGTGACCAAAAAGCTGGAAAGCAACGGTTTAGCTGCTGGAGATAAAACTATCAGTAATCATGAAAATTTTTGGTCGCTGCCGGCACGTGGTTACATGCAAAAAATGATCGATGCTGGTTATGCGGAACTTATTGCTGTGGATAGGGAAACCTTGTGGGAAGTTTGGAATCTGTCGCAGCAGGCTTGGGAGAAAGAAAAAGTTGCTGGAAGGTTTGGCAAATTGCTCAAGAAAAAGCGGGAGGCTGCTGGTTACGATCAACGCAGTACAATGATTAATGACTTAATACGAGACAGCCGCGGAGAATTATCCCAAGAACAATTTAAATCTCTAGAGAATAATTTTAGCCTCTATGAAAGGTACAAAGGCTTTCCCAACGAAGCAACATTCAAGCAGTTGATAAACGCTGGTTTTGCCGACAAAATCGGAGTATCGGCGGAGGAACTGGAAACAGCATGGCGGGAAGCACGTCTGGCACGTGGTGAAGCAAAGGAGATGGCGAAGGAAGCGAGGGCTCTGGCTGGTGGTGAAGCCGTGACACAAGAACTGCCTGTTACAGCGCAAGAGCCTGTTGTTGAGAAAGAAGCTGTTGTTGAGGAAGAGCCTGTTACAGCGCAAGAGCCTGTTGTTGAGAAAGAAGCTGTTGTTGAGGAAGAGCCTGTTGTTGAGAAAGAAGCTGTTGTTGAGGAAGAGCCTGTTGTTGAGGAAGAAGCCGTTGTTGAAGCTGACCCTACTCCGTCAAGTGAGGTGGCAAGCGAGTCTGCTCCATCAGGCATGAGTCCTGTAGAAATCGAAAATATGCTCAATACTTTGCAAGAGCTGCAGGAAAAAGCTCCGTTACCTAGTGTGCATGAGTTGCTGGGCAAGTTAATAGAAAAACTTGAACATCAGTGGCTAGTTGAAGATGAACAGCGCCAAGCACGTGTGGAAAAAGAGGTAAAAACAGCACTGGAGAAGGCTAGAGCCGCTTTTGAACAGGAAATTGCCGCAGTGAGAGAGCAGTATTCCGAGCAGTTGGACGATCGCTTAGATGAAATTTACCGAGAGGTGATGCGTGGCTTGTAGAAAGATCTGTGCAGGCTTGTTTTAACGAAGGACTTTACATAGGAAGGAAAAAAGATGAGGACACTTGCTATTTCACTTATACTCGCGTGCTTTGTTCAGACAGCGTTGGCTCGCATGCCTGCAACAGCCATTGTGCGTTCCACTAGTGAGTTGGTACTCAGGAATAATTCATTCGCTGTTGAACTCCTAAGAATAGTTGCATCTAACAAAACACCGCAATGGAATCCCACCCTATTGAATAGTATTCCCAACTTCGCCAGTGCGACGGAAGAAGGTTACATTCCAACCATAACCGAGAGGGAGGAATTGCTTATTGAGCTTGAGAAGTTTGATCTCAAGGACATAGATGTCGCTGAGCTTCGCTCGGCTTACGATGAAGCGGTGGAGCAGGGACTAGGGTCAGCACTGCGTAACGGGACAGCACTGGAAATTGCAGACAATGTTTCTGAAGAGTATGCAGAGGCAGTGAGCAGTTATGCTTCCTACCTTGCTGATGTTATTCAAGAGGAGGGAATCAAGGCAATTCCTGCAGAAATAGTAGGGATAATGAAAGACGAAGGTCTTCGTAGCTCTCCAGAGGGAGGATCGTTGTTACCAGAAGAAGGTATCGGCCACCCTGCCGTGGAAACAGGTGATGCTGTGCAGGAGTTGTATGTCCAGTATACACAGGAGGTAGAGGCTGCTGAAGTGGATACAGAGGTCGAAAACACTGAGCCGGGTGAGTTGACGACGAGCACGAGCGAGAAGCTGCCAGCCGCGGCAATGGAATTTGGCCTGTTGCTGAAAGAAGTGATAGTAAGGAGCTCGCTAGCGCAAAAGGAGTTTTGCGCAAAGCTTGGCATCAGCATCAGTGCATGTTGGGATTACGTCACGTTTAAGCGTGTGCCGCGACTGAACACACTTTCGGACAAGATGATGCCGGGTCTCACCAGTCTTGGAGTTGATGAAAAAGCAGTGCGCAGTGCTTGGGAACGAGCAACTGCAGTGTTTACAGAAGTTGAAGCTAAAAAATCCACTCAGACAGAGACTGCACCCACCGAGTCTTCTCCTGCAGAGGAGCTGGAAGCTGATGGTTTGACTATGAAGCAGCTAATATCTAAATACCGTGAATTTCTGCAACAAATGGAGCTGCAACAGCAGCGCGGTGAGGTGTCGGAGGCAATGGTGCAGATTGTCAGAGCTGATCTGACCGACCTTGAGGAATTGCTAGCCAACCAAGCGGAAGCTATAGCGCAGCTTAAAAATAGGATGGCGCTGGAGAACATAGGCTGGGAGGAAATTGCAAAATATCGTGCAACAGGGCAGGCTTCACGTTTTAGCTTACTGAAGCTAGGGGAGATAAGTATTAGCGTCAAGGACATAATAGCTGAGGTAAGTAGCGACCCACAGCATGCAGACATGTATGTACTATTGCTGGCGAAGTTGGCGGAAAATAGTGAGCAAGCTGAGTTCTTACTTGAGCAGTATCTTAGCGGTGAGCGAGCACTCAGCGAAGAAGAGTTGTTGCAGGTATGTGCGCATACCGCCTGCACCGTTGGAGTAAGACCAATGCTAGCAGTAGAGAGAGTGCTAGATGTGTATAAGGAGAGCATAGATAAGATCGGTGTTACGGATGAACTGAGCAAGGAAGAACTTGAGGTTCTTGTCGCAGCACTTGCTGTCTACCAAGGCAAGTATCAGGTAACAGCTGAGGTGCAAGAAGAGGTTGTACCTACTGTGCAAGAAGAAGTCGCACCTCCTGTGCAAGAAGAGGTTGTACCTACTGTGCAGGAACAGACGGCACAAGAGAAAGCTGTAGTTGAAGCAGAAGCTGAAGCATCGAGCGAAGCAGAGAAGGAGAGGAAAGCGGAGGCTGCAAGGCAAGCCAAGCAGAAGGCACAAAAAGACAACAAGGATAAGAAGGCGCAAGCGGATGAGGAGAGGGAGCAAAAGGAAAAAGAAGCCATTTATGGCCCTATTGTTAGTAATTTTGTTGAGATTAATAATCAGGTGCTACAAGACAGAAAAAGTATCGATAATACAACTAAGCTTATACAAGCTCTGAAAGAAATAGGGTTTGATAAACCCAAGGGACAAAGCGGGGGTAGTCATATTATGATGATAACTAAAAAAGAAGAAATAAGACTTAGTGTCGGAGGACAAAAATCTTCACTTAAAGCAAGATTTGTCGCTATTGTTTTGAAGCAAGCTAAAAGCATTCGCTTTAGGGAAGATCTGCAAGCATGGGAAGTTGCTGTTAAAGGTACCTGGAAGGATAAGAGACAAGCATTGCTCGATTATGTGGATGTCAAGCTTGCTGATGCCGGTGAGAACACACAAGAGAGAGAAGAACTCGAAAAACTAACGAAATCACTTAACGAAATGGATAGTTACCTCAAACAAGCTGAACAGGGCACGCAATAGCAAGCACACCCTGTTGTGCACTTTTTTGTTCCCATAAGGCAGCTGTCGTAGTATTCTTGCAAATGTAACTACTCTTCATGACCGATAGGAGATGACTTTGCAGCTGCCTCTGCATGATACACATCTTGAGCTAGGCGCAAAGATGATGGCCTTCGGTGATTGGCAAGTGCCGCTGCGCTATCGTTCGGCACTGGACGAACATCATCAGGTGCGCGAGCATTGCGGGCTGTTCGATGTCAGTCACATGGGTGAGTTGGTGGTCAAGGGCAAGGGAGCCATGGCACTGCTGCAGCGCCTGACGATCAACGATGTCGAGCGATTGCAGGATGGACAGGGACAGTATACCGCTATGCTCAACGAGTGCGGCGGGTTCATCGACGACCTTATCCTCTACCGCTTGACCGCGACGCACTTTTTGCTGTGCGTCAACGCTGCCAATACCCAGAAGTGTCTTGAGCATATTTTTTCGCACCATGACCTTGCCACGACCGAAGTCAGTGATTGCTCACAGGACTATTGCCAGTTTGCCCTGCAAGGCCCCGCTAGCGATCAATGCCTTGCCGCACTGCGGGAGCGTTGTGACTTGCCGCCGCTGGCACGCATGGCAATTGCCGTTGCACAGGACTCCAGTCCGCCCTTCTACATTGCTTGCACAGGCTATACGGGCGAGCATGGCTATGAGTTATATGTGCCGCGTGAGCTTGCTGCACAGGTGTGGCAGGAGTTGCTTTCTGGTGATGCTGACGTGACCGCGGTTGGTTTCGCAGCGAGAGACACGTTGCGGATCGAGGCTTGTCTTCCTCTTTATGGCAACGACATCGATGTTGATATCAACCCTTACGAGGCTGGATTGGGTTGGGTGGTAAAATTAAATACAAAGGATTTCATTGGCAAAATACCTTTGCTAAAATCAAAACAAAAAGGCAAAAAAAGGCAGCTGGTCGCGTTCCAAATGCGTGAGCGTGGTTACCCGCGTACTGGCATGGAGATTATGGTTGACAAAAAAAAATGCGGACGGGTTACCAGCGGCTCGATTTTACCCAGTGTTGGGGGCTGCGGCGGACTGGCACTGTTGACGGATATGAATATGCAGACAGGCGATAAGTTTTGTGTTGATATACGCGGCCAACACCGCAAGGCAGTTATAGTTGACAAACCTCATTACAAGGCGAAGAGCAAGGAGCAGTAGTTATGGAATTTCCCCGTCATCTCTTTTTCACCAAAGATCACGAATGGGTTTCCGACGAAAGCGATGAGTTCAGTGTGGGTATCAGTGCCTATGCGGTCGAGCAGTTAGGTGACATTGTCTATCTCGAACTGCCTGCCGTTGGCGACACCTTTGCTGGCAAAGAGTCCTTTGGCACAGTCGAATCAGTCAAGACCGTCTCAGACCTCTATATGCCTCGCAGCGGAGAAGTCATTGCCGTCAACGATGAGGTGCTGCAAGATCCAGAGATTGTGCAGGACGACCCTTATGGCAAAGGCTGGTTGATCAAAGTGAAAGCAACTAGCGACGAGGCTGCCAACTTGCTCGATGCCCTCAGCTACCAGAAATATCTTGTGCAGGAAGAAGGCTAATGCCCCACCGCTACGACTTTAGCAGTCGTCATCTCGGTGTTGGTGACACAGACAGCAAGAAAATGCTCGTGGCGTTGAACTATGCATCACTCGACGAACTTATCAGTGCTACACTGCCCGCGGCGTTGCTCGATCAGGCCACGTCCTTGCGCGCTGCTGAACCGTTATCAGAAGCGCAGCTGCACGGTGCGTTGCAGTCCATCGCCGACCGCAATGTCTGTGCCAAGAACTACATTGGACTCGGCTACAACCCCGTAGCCACCCCCGCGGTCATCGCGCGCAACATACTCGAAGATCCGCGTTGGTATACGGCCTACACACCTTACCAAGCAGAGTTGTCACAAGGTAGGCTTGAAGCCTTGCTCATTTTTCAGCAGTTGGTGATGGACTTAACCGCGCTTGAAATCGCCAATGCCTCGCTGCTCGATGAGAGTTCCGCCGCGGCGGAGGCGATGAACATGGCTTTCAGTCACCATCGCCACCGACGGCGTAAATTTTTTGCCGACAGCCAACTTTTTCCACAAACACTTGCTGTGTTGCAGACGAGAGCTGCACCGCGTGGCATCGAACTGGTCGTTGCCGAACACACTAAGGTTAGTGTTGACAGTACTTTTTGCGGCGGAATTTTGCAGTATCCGTGTGCTGATGGCACAATTCCTGACCTTGCTGCCTTCAACGCCGAGCTTCACAAAGTCAATGCTCTTGCCATCACCAGTGCTGACCTTTTTGCCTTGACTTTGTTGCCACCGCCCGGCGCTTGCGAAACCGATATTGCTATCGGCTCGACGCAACGTTTTGGCTTACCGCTGTTTTTTGGCGGCCCACATGCTGCATATTTGGCAACACGCAAGGCCTTGCTGCGCAACGTACCCGGTCGTCTCATTGGTGTAACCAAAGACATGCATGGCAACAGTGCGTTACGCATGGCACTGCAGACGAGGGAGCAGCACATTCGCCGTGAGAAGGCAACCAGCAACATCTGCACCGCACAGGTTTTGCCTGCGGTTATTGCTGCGTTCTACGCCGTCTATCAAGGCGCTGAGCGTCTGCGTGCTGAAGCAAAGCATATCAACATGTTGACCCTGCTGTTGCGTAAGGCTTTGCTGGAGCTAGTAAGCGGCAGACAGTCGGAGCAGCTAGACTGCACCATCATCAACACGAGTTGTTTTGACACCTTGACCATTGCCATGCCTGCGTCGCTGCGCCAAGAAGTATTGCAACGAGCACATCAGCAGCACATCAATTTGCGCACCGATGTTGCAGACAAGATCGGCATAACGCTCAACGCCTTAGCCACTAATGCTGACGTGCAAGAGCTGGTGGCATTGTTCGTGCCACAGCACCAGCTCAACTGGCAAGATTTGCAGCAGCAAGCCGTGCAAGAAGCAGAGGCACAGACTTGGCGCGCACAGGATTTCATGACGCATGCAGTGTTTAACAGTTATCAGACTGAGACAGAATTTGTGCGCTTTGCTAACCGTCTCGTCAGCAAGGACATCTCGCTAGTGCAGTCGATGATTCCGCTTGGCTCATGCACAATGAAGTTGAACAGTGCGGCAGAGTTGCAGCCTGTCAGCTGGCCACAGTTCAGTGCCTTGCACCCTTATGCACCTGCACAGCAGACACAGGGTTATCAGCAGCTTATTGCCGAGTTGCAACAGATGTTGGCGGAAATCAGCGGCTTGCCTGCGGTCTCGCTACAGCCCAATGCTGGCTCGCAGGGTGAGCTGGCGGGCTTGTTGGCGATTAGGAATTACCACGCAGCACAGGGGCAGGCGCAGCGTGACGTGTGTCTGATACCTGCTTCGGCTCATGGCACGAACCCCGCAAGTGCAGCGATGGCTGGCCTGCGCACCGTCGCGGTCGCCTGTGACAGTGATGGCAGCATTGCCGCGGCTGATTTGCACGCTAAAACAAAACAGTATCACGAGCAACTCGCCGCCTTGATGATTACTTATCCTTCAACGCACGGAGTGTTCGACGAGAACATTGTTGAGGTGTGTGACATCGTGCATGCACATGGTGGACAGGTATATCTTGACGGGGCAAACATGAATGCATTGGTTGGTCTTGCCCGTCCCGGTGATTTCGGTGCTGATGTGTTGCATCTCAATTTACACAAGACTTTTTGTATTCCGCACGGCGGCGGCGGGCCGGGCGTTGGCCCTGTTGCCGCGGCAGAGCATCTTGCCCCGTATTTGCCTACAGATCCTCTTGCCGCAGGAGAGGCGAGTTATGCACTGGCTTCTGCGCCACATGGTAGTGCGGGTATTTTTGTGATTTCGTGGGCTTATTTGAAACTTATGGGTAGTGCGGGACTCAAGCGTGCTACCCAGATTGCTATTCTTAATGCTAATTATCTTGCCATGCGACTTACACCGTATTACGAAATTTTATTTCGGGGTCGTAATGGTCTCGTTGCCCATGAGTGTATCGTTGACTGTCGTCCGTTTAAAGGTATAGGACTCGATGTCAGCGATATTGCGCGGCGTTTGATGGACTATGGTTTTCATAGTCCGACGATGTCTTGGCCTGTGGCACAAACGTTGATGGTTGAGCCGACCGAGAGCGAGAGCCTTGCCGAAATCGAGCGTTTTTGCGCGGCGATGATTGCTATTCGCGGCGAGATCAGTGCGATCGAGCGCGGTGAATCGCCGCGGGACGATAACCCGCTGGTACGTGCGCCACACACGCTGGCCGATTGCATGGTGGATAGCTGGGAACGTCCCTATAGCAAGCAGGTTGCTTTTTATCCGCTGTCGTATTTGTATGAGCGCAAGTTCTGGCCTGCGGTCAACAAAATTGATCAAGCTTACGGCGATCGCAATTTTCACGGTGGTCTGATAGAGGGGTGAGATAATATGGAGGTGGGCATGTTTACTTTTTCATGTATCCACCGAACTGAGCCCCCTTTGAAGTGGTTTTGGTCAAACAAGACGTGGTAGAGTGATTGAATTCAAGTATTTTGTGCGGGGGGTAGGCATGTTTACTTTTTCATGTATCCACCAAATTAAGTCCCCTTTGAAGTGGTTTTGGTCAAACAGGATGTGGCAGAGTGATTGAATTCAAGTATTTTGTGCGGGGGGTAGGTGTGTTTACTTTTTTATGTATCCACCAAATTAAGCCCCCTTTGAAGGGGGTTTGGGCAAACAGGATGTGGCAGAGTGATTGAATTCAAGTATTTTGTGCGGGGGGTAGGTGTGTTTACTTTTTTATGTATCCACCGAACTGAGCCCCTTTGAAGTGGTTTTGGGCAAACAGGATGTGGCAGAGTGATTGAATTCAAGTATTTTGTGCGGTGGGTAGGTGTGTTTACTTTTTTATGTATCCACCGAACTGAGCCCCTTTGAAGTGGTTTTGGTCAAACAGGATGTGGCAGAGTGATTGAATTCAAGTATTTTGTGCGGGGGTTAGGTGTGTTTACTTTTTCATGTATCCACCAAATTAAGCCCCCTTTGAAGGGGGTTTTGGGGTAGGTGGCAGGGCATAGTAAGTGGAAAAATATTCAGCATCGTAAGGGTGCGCAGGATGTTAAGCGCAGCAAGATATTTTCTAAAATTTCCAGAGAGCTTGCTGTTGCGGTGCGACTTGGCGGTGAGGATGCCGACAGCAACTCCCGTTTGCGTTTGGTGTTAGCAAAAGCACGGGCAGCGAACATGCCGAGCGACAACATTAACCGTGTCATCAAGAAGGCTGCGGGGGGTGCGGATGGCAGTAATTACAGCGAAAAAGTTTACGAAGCCTTCGCTGCTGCGGGCAGTGCTTTTCTGGTGCAGTGCTTGACAGATAACGCTAACCGCACCGTCAGCGAAGTGCGGTATGCTTTCACTCGACACGGTGGCAATCTCGGCAGTGATGGCTCAGTGGCGTGGATGTTCGATCGGGTTGGTTTGCTTATCTATCCACGTGGTGAGATCAAGGATTACGATAAATTTGTGGACCGTGCGGTCGAACATGGTGCTGATGATGTTGAAGAAGCAGAAGATACGTTGGCAGTAAGTTGCGAGCCGAAAACTTTCGCCGAACTGCGGCAAGCACTGGAAAGTTTTAACATCCCACCGCAGGTTGAAGTGCTGACTTATGTGGCCAAAGACCTTGTCACAGTTACTGCGGCACAGGCGGAAACGATTACTAAGCTTGTCGATCATCTCGAAGACCTCGACGACGTGCAGGAAATTTACCACAACGTCAGTTTGAGCTAAAATCGCGGGGGATCAGAGCTAGGGGAGTGGCAGATAACCCTCTTCGTAGAAAAAACTTGAGCGCAAGGCACTCTCCTTGTTCTATACAATCACTTGGCAAAGATGAGTGTTTCTGTCTTCCCGTCTACCGTGACTGTGCGAGTTTCTAGGATGGAGTCGGAGTTCACATACCTTCCCTATACACTAGGGTGAAGTCCAATGTCAGCCGCAAACGTGTTGGAGAAGAGTCCCATAGCTTTTATGGCTGGATGTTTGCTTATGAAGGCTAGAGCCTCGTAGAAAAAACTTGCGTGCAAGATGTATATTTTGCTAGTATGCTTCTTTCACGCGTTGAAACTTAACGGAGGCGACGGGTGGCAACCAAGAAAGCAGGTGGTGCGAGTAAGAACGGGCGTGATTCCAACTCCCAGCGACGTGGTGTCAAGGTCTTCGGCGGCTCGAGCATTAGGACAGGTGGCATCATCGTGCGGCAGGTGGGCTGCACTTTTCGTGCTGGCCCCGGTGTTGGATGTGGCAAGGATTTTACCTTGTTTGCTTTGACTGATGGCAAGGTCACATTCGAGCGTTTTGGCAAATCTGGCAAGCGGGTTACCGTCGTCAGTGCTGGGGCATGATCCGAAATCTCGTCGACACACTCAACATTGAAGTCTATTCTGGTGCGGGCGGTAACGGCATCGTCAGTTTCCGCAAGCTGAAGACCAGAAAACGCGCTATCCCCGATGGTGGCAGCGGTGGTAGGGGCGGCGATGTCTATTTTTGCGGGCAGGCAAGCCTCGATGACCTGCGACACATCAAATCATCTTCTCTACGTGCTGCGGCAGGCAAAGACGGACGCAAGGGCAGTAAAACGGGCGAAGAGGGCGTATCCCTGATTGTCAGCGTGCCGCTTGGCACACTGGTGCTCGATCGTGAGCGCGGGCATCTGCTGCTCGAAATCAACGACACTACGCGGCAACTGCTCATTACTGGCGGCAAGCCCGGTCATGGTAACACTGGTTCACAGCGGCAGACTGCCACGCAAGGCGAGGAAGGCAAGTATCTCGCTCTCACTCTTGACTATCGCTTGCCACTCGATGTTGGCATCGTTGGCTTCGCCAATGCGGGCAAATCCACTCTGCTCAGCCGTATTAGTTCTGCTCGACCACTGATCGATGGGTATCCGCTGACTACTCGCACGCCGCAAATTGGCATCTGCGATCCCAGCGTACAGGACACAGATTTTTTTGGCGAGCCGCTGACTGTGGTTGAAATCCCTGCCCTCACCAGCACACAGGGCGAAAAATTTCTCAAGCACCTGCTGCGTGGCAAGCTCATCATCTACTGCATCGATACGGATGGCGAGCCACTGGCACAGCAGTTCGAGATCCTACAACGCCAACTCACTGCCTACAATGAAGGCTTACGGCACAAACAAGCACTGCTTGTCGTGCGTGGCAAGACTGCTGAGCAGCCTGAGCATATTATCAGCGACGGCATGCGTACTGATGTCGTGCCGATGCCGGTGGAGACGAGTGCATGTGTGGCGTTGCAACAGAGAATTTTTCAACTCTGGAAACAAGCTCGTGAATAGTTTTCCCGATCCCGACCTTATCATCTACGGCGGTGCATTTGACCCGCCTCACAACGGACATCTGCTCTGTGTCAAGCTTGCTACTACCCGTTTTCCGCAAGCTGAGGTGCTGGTCTGCCCTACCTCCGCACCGTTGCGCGATGCAACCTCTGTGCCCAAGAACACACTGCTTGACTTCGACGCACGGTTGCAGTTGGCACAAGCTGTTTTCGAGGGCAAGGGCCTTACCGTCTCCGACCTTGAAGTACGCCTGCCACGTCCGACATTGACAGCAAACACGTTGCAGGTGGTGCAAAAAAAATTTAACCGCCAACGCCTTGCCCTGCTGCTCGGACAGGATCAGTTTAGCACTTTGCGGGAGTGGCAAAGGGTGGAAGAAATCACTGCTTGCTGCGACATCATCGTCGCACATCGAGCTGAGGCAGCCTCGCTTGAGGACAGTGCGCAGCAATTAGCCCACAGCCTCGCCACGACCCTTGAATGGGACGCAAAGCGTGAGCGTTATGCAGATGCTAAGTTTTCGGTCTATCTATTAGCGTTAGAATTGCTTAATATATCCAGCACTGTGGTGCGAGAATGCCAGCGGCAGGGGCAAGCGTTGCAGAACGTGCCCGCGGTGGTCGCAGATTTTTTCACAGACAGCGAGAACAGTTTTGGCACTTAGCGTTCAACAGCAAGATACCAGTGTTGCTGAGGTTAATCCCTTGGTATTAGCACGTTTGTCGTGGCATGCAGCCTTGAGTCGCAAGGCGGAGCAGCCGCTGTTGCTTGACTTGCGCGGGCTGTCGAGTGTCTGTGATTACCAATTTGTCTGCGGCGGTGCTAATACGCGTCAGACGAAAGCCATTAGCGGTGCGATCGAGGAACAGGTGTGGCAAACCTTTGCCTTGCATCCACTGGCGATAGAGGGACAACGCCGCGGTGAGTGGATTTCTATGGACTATGGGCTAGTAATCATTCATATTTTTCGCCGTGAGGTGCGTTCTTACTATGAATTCGACACACTCTGGCCACAAGCTGACCACGTCGCCGAGCAATGACGACGCGCGTTTTCGCTGTCTGCTGTGCTACAATAACAGCAGCCTTATCTGTCCTTCGTGTCAGGCACAGCTCGATCGCCGTGCCCTGAACTACAGCTGTGAACTTACCCCCAGCCTGCAAGCCGTCGCACTCTACCCCTACGTGCCGCCGTTGCGTGATCTCGTGTTGCAGGTGAAAATCGAGGGTAGCCTGAGAGCACGGCAGGCGGTGTTGCACTTGCTCAACCGCAAGCTATGCCTACCTCAATCGCAAGTCATCGTTCCCGCGCCGTCGAGTCTTTGGAGTCGCTTGCGTGGACGGCACGATCTCGCATGGATGCTTGCTCACCACTTCGCTAAGCAGACGGGGGCAAAACTTATCGAAGCTCCGCTGTTCACACACTGGCGTTTGCGCAAACAGGCAAAGGCACGGCAGCGCGAACTGTATCGTCTGCCGCGTTTGCCGCAGAAGTTACTTAAGCTGATGTTGCCGCAGGTTGCGGGACAAAAAATTTTGCTTGTCGATGATGTCATTACTAGCGGAACAACGATGCGGCACTTGGCAGCACTGTTTCCTGACAACGAAGTCAGTGCGTTTGCCTTTTGTCTTTCACCGGGCAATGATTTTGTGCGGAGGAGGAGGCAAGCATGACCCCGATGTTGCAACAATACTTTGCGTTGAAAAAGCAATGCGGTGATGCGGTGTTGTTCTTTCGCATGGGTGATTTTTACGAAGTCTTTGGCGACGATGCCTTGACCGTTGCCCCGCTGTTGAACATCTTGCTGACCAACCGCAATCGTAACGAGAAGGTGCCTTTCTGTGGTGTGCCGCACCACAGTTACAAGCCGCACTGTCGCAAGCTGATCGATTACGGCTTTAAAGTTGCCATCGCTGAACAGATAACACACACCACTGCGGCGGGCGATGGCATTATCGGACGTGAAATCGTCAAAATTATCACGCCCGGCTTGCACAACGATCTTGATGGTCTTGACGACGACAAGCCCAACTATTTTGTTTCGTTGTACGAAGACCCGCAGACACGGCGTTGGTCGGTACTGCTGGCTGATGTTTCCACTGGCGAACTGCGTCTCGGCACGCTGGCTGAGGCACAGCTGGCCTTTGATTTTGTGTGCAAAAATACTCCGCGTGAAATTCTCGCCCGCACCTTTCAGCATCAGAAAATCAAAGACAACCTGCCTGCCACTGCGGTGTTGCTCAGCGCTTTGCCAGAGATGGTGGTGAGCGACAGCAACCAGCGTGAGCAGGTGTTGCAGGCTTCTTTTGCCGCGAGCATGCTCGCACCTTTTGCGGAAGATAATGCTGCGCGCATCAACCTCGCCGCCTTCGCACTTTATCTGCAACAAAATTATTTCAAGCCCGATAATTTTCTCCACATCAAGCCACTGCTCGATAAGCAGGAAATGGATCCGGCCGCCAACGTCATTCGTGACTTGGAACTGTTCATCACCATTCAAACTCGCAGTACAAAGGGCAGTCTTTACAGTGTGGTCAACAACACCCTGACTCCGATGGGGGCACGGCTGTTACGTTATGCATTGGCACATCCGCTCACCAGTCATCGTCGTCTCAAGACAAGGTTGGATGCGGTGACCGAACTGGTCAAGCGCGGCTATCAGGAGCTGAACGATTTACGCAAGCTTTTACAGGGTTTTCCTGACCTTGAACGCTTGAGCAATCAGGTATTCAGAGGCAGTGCACAACCATCGCAGTTAGCGGCGATGTGCATGGCATTAGCTAAAGTTAACACTCTGGCGGAAGAACACGCTAAGGCACTTTTGGGTAAGGATCAGCAAGCGTTGGCAGAGGTGCAGCACTTGCTCAATGAAGCGTTGCAAGAACGTGGCGGTCGTTTGGGATTTGGCACGGAGGTCTTTCGTCCGCAATATGATCGGGAGTTGGGGCAACATATCGAACTAGCCAGCAGGGGTGAAGAAAAAATCAGTGCTTACGAACAGCAGTTGCGGCAGGCAAGTGATATTCCCAGCCTAAAAGTCAAGAAACATCGCCAGTTGGGGTTGTTGATCGAAGTTAGCAAGGCACAGATAGCGAAAGTACCCGAATACTTTACCTTGCGGCAAAGCATGGTTAACTGCGGGCGTTATGCGACTGCAGAGCTGGTTGAACTTGACAATGCCCTCAACAGTGCGCTCGGACAGGCAATTGCTAAAGAGGAAGAACTGTATCGGCAGTTGCTGGAAAAATTACGGCACTATCATCAACCGTTGTTGCGTTTGAGCAAAGCGGTAGCAGATTTTGATTTGCAGCAAAGCCATGCGTTCACGGCGGTGAAAGAAAACTGGTGTTGCCCGCAACTCGGCGATGACATTGTATTGAAGAGCTGTCGGCATCCAGTGGTGGAAAAACTACTCGGTGCGCACCGTTTCGTGCCCAATGACATTGAACTGACTCGTGATGCGAAGACAATGTTAATTACTGGCCCCAACATGGGTGGCAAATCAACGGCGATGCGTCAGGTTGCGCTGTGTGCTGTGCTGCATCAGAGTGGAGCGTATGTGCCTGCGACTAATGCCACGCTGCCGTTGTTTGATAACATTTTTACGCGCATCGGTGCGTCTGACAACATCACGGCGGGGCAGTCTACCTTCATGGTGGAGATGAGCGAGACCGCTACGATTTTGCGTGAAGCTTCGTCTTGCAGCCTCGTCATCGTCGATGAAGTTGGCCGCGGCACTTCAACTTCCGATGGCTTGGCACTGGCGCAGGCGATTTTAGAAAACTTAGCGCATGTGCGTTGCTTTTGTCTGTTTTCAACGCACTTTCACGAACTCGTGCCTGCTACGACGAAACTGAACGGTATCAGAACGATGCAGGCAGAGGTGCAGAAAGACAGCTGGTTCACTCACAAACTCATCCCCGGCTCCTGTAGCAATTCGTTTGGTATTGAGGTGGCGCGACAGGCTGGTGTGCCCGCCGCGGTGTTGAAACGTGCTACAAAACTACTGCAGCAGAACCGTGACACGCTGCTGCCTGCCACTAATGGCTACCTGCCGAGTGCTACGCACGAAGACAATCAGCTGCTGCAGACTCTGGCACGTCGCTTTGAGAAAATTAACATCTACCAGACGACTCCGCTGCAGGCATTGAATTTCGTCAGCGATATCAAGTCCCTGTTCAGCCGCACCTCGCAACAGCCTCTATTGCGCGACTAATCCGCTGCCTCTACACAAAAATTCTTGACTTTTTATGCTATTTTCAACAATCTTCCCTTGCCTGTTCGACGAGGACGACGGATAATATACGAAAGCAATAACATGTTGAATTTGGGAGACAAGTAGGTAACGGTTATGGATAATGATACTGAAGCGTTGACGCAGCAAGAGCTGGACGAGTTCAAGCATAAACTGCTAGAGGCACGGAAAGACATTATTGACAAGGCGAAGCAGGCTGTGGTCAGCGGCAACATTCATCTCGACAAGAATGAGATGATGGACGAGGTCGATCTTGCTTCAGCGACGGTCGAGCAAAACCTAACCTTCAGGTTGCTGGATCGTGATCGCAAGCTGCTGGCAGAGATCGATTATGCGTTAAAAAAAATCGAGAATGGCACTTACGGCATTTGTGAGGGCACAGGCGAGCAGATACCCAAGCGTCGTCTGGAGTTGCGCCCTTGGTGCCGGCATAGCGTGCGCTACAAGGAAAGCATTGAGAAGATGCGCACCTCAGGGCGTGGTGTTTCAGACGAAGAAGAAGTTAGCTGAACGCTTGGCTTGCCAAGTTCGATCTGGAAGTGCTATCGTGCTTTCTCATGTAAGGAGACGACGACGGATACTGTGCCACAACCACTGTTGAAGATCACCGACCTGCAGGCACGTGTCGAGGGGCACGTGGTCTTGCGTGACCTCAACCTCACCGTGAACAAGGGTGAGGTGCATGCCATCATGGGGCCTAATGGATCTGGCAAGAGCACATTGGCAGGAGTGCTGGCGGGCAACTCTGCCTACGAGGTAGTCAAAGGGCGGGTGACTTACCACACTGCGGGCAAGGCACTCGATTTGCTCGATCTCGATGTCGATGCTCGCGCACGGGCTGGTGTATTTCTTGCTTTTCAGTATCCCACCGAGATTGCAGGCTTGAGCAATGCGGTGTTTTTGCGTTCAGCCTACAACGCTATCTGTGCCGAACAGGGGCGCGAGCTGCTCGATGCGCTCGATTTTGACGACTTGCTGCAGGAGAAGGCACGGCTGTTGCATATGGACAAGGGTTTTATTTATCGTCCCCTCAACGCGAGTTTTTCTGGGGGCGAGAAAAAACGCAACGAAATTCTGCAGATGGCTGTGCTTGCGCCACAGTTGGCGATTCTTGATGAGGTTGATTCGGGACTTGACATCGATGCCTTACAGGTCGTTGCAAGGACAATCGACAGTTTGCGCTCCAAGCACAATGCGATTGTGTTGATCACTCACTATCACCGTATTTTGGATTTTATCACTCCCCAGCACGTGCATGTATTGCAGCAGGGACGTATAGTTGCCAGTGGTGGCAGCGATTTGGCACTGCGCATTGAAAACGAAGGCTATGAAAACATCCTCAGCCGCAGCAACTGACAACGCTAGCTTCATTGCTCCAGCATTGGCACGCACACAGGACGACCCAACTTGGCTGCAGCAGTTTCGCACCGACGCGCGTAAACGTTGGCAAAAGTTGTCGCCGCCGACGTTGCGCAGCGAGGCGTATCGCTATACCAACATCAAGCCCTTGCTTGCGGAAGAATTGGGTGTGGTGGCGGGAAAAAGCAAACTAGCTTCAGCTGATTACGCCGCGTTGCAAGGCGATGGCGAGTATTGCTGTGTGTTTGCCGATGGTGAATTCGTTAGTGCACAGGGTGCACCGTTACCGCAGGGTGTGCAGTGTTTGAGCTTGCGGCAGGCAATTAGTAGTGGGGTGGTTTCTGCATTACAGCTGCAAGCTAGTGAAGATTATCTGCAACTTCTGAATGATATATGTTTTTACGATGGCATCTACGTGCATGTTGACGCGGGGGTAAAACTTGACCGACCACTACACCTTATCTTCGTCAACGGGGCGAGAGCTGCGCACAATGCGCTATTCAGCCGCAATGTGATTGATGTTGCCAACGATGCCAAGTTGCGGGTCATCGAGTCACACTATGGTTTGACGGAGGACATCTACTTGTCTGTAGTGCGCACTGTCATCAACGTTGGTGTGGGGGGAGACTGTGCTTTGGCAAAATTTCAGCACGAGGGCACAGGTGCTTACCATTTTAGTGCGGTCGAGGGGCAGCAGCAGCAAGATTCTCGCCTCAGTTTGTTGAACATATCTTATGGCGCACGCTTAGCTCGTCTCGATAGCAACATTGAGCAACTTGCTAAGGGTACGCACTGTGATTTTCGCACGCTGTATCTGGGTAAGAAGCAGCAGGTGCTCGACAACTGTTCACAGATTAGGCATCTCGATGTTGAGGGCACGACACAGCAAAGGGTGCGTGGTATCGTGCGAGAGCGGGCACGGGGTATTTTTGCGGGCAACATCAGTGTGCTGCGGCAGGCACAGCGCACTAATGCTGAGCAGCTGACTAAGAACTTGTTATTTGGCAAAGAGTGTGCGGTTTACATAAAGCCACAACTGCAAATCGAAGCTGATGATGTGCAGTGTTCGCATGGGGCGACTTCGTCCCGCATCGCTGCGGCTGATCTCTATTATCTTGCTACACGGGGTATCGACCAAACCACTGCGGCACAACTGTTGTGTCGTGCTCACGTCGAAGAACTGGCGCGAGACTTCCCTATCGCGTCGGTGCAGCGGTTTTTTGATATGGTGCTGGCTGATTTTCTGCACTAGGGTGTGTTTAAGTTTCTCTGCAAAGCAGAAAAATCTAAACAGCCCCTAAATAAATCATCTACTGCATCTTCTCTATCCTAAACCCTTCCTTGGTCAGCAGTTCTACCAGTGTGTTGTCTCCTTCCACTAAGTGACTCAAGCCAACGGCAACCATGCACTTTTTTCCTTGTTTGCAATTCTTTTGAATATTACCGCGCTTGATCCAGTTTTGATTGCGATCACTTAACAGGATTTTTTTTACATCATCACTCATTACCTTAGAAAGTAACTTGTTAGTCCTGTCTATGTCGCCACTGACATAGGCAGCACGGATTTCGTCATACTCTCTGGTGCGGTTGTCTATACCACCTGCATCGATGAATCTCCTCAATCTCTCTATTGCCGCGGGGTCATCAGGACTTGCCGTACTGCTGCTTGTAATCAATGCATTTACGCCTTCACCCCGTTTCTCCAGACCTGAAACTTTTTTCCCCATCTCACGTGCCTTGCGTAGCAGTTGCACATCCATCTCCATCCCTTGCCTACCAAATGACAGGTTGTGTGATATGAAATCTAGAGTACCGAGTGCATGGCTAGGTAGCATTTGCTTAATGCTAGAAATTGTTTTCTCTGCTTCCTGTATTTCCTTTGTGTTACTACCAATCCCTACTTCTGACTTAACTTGCGTTAAGAGTTGTGAGAGTTCATCATTTAATTTATGCATGTGTTCATCACCCAGTGCCTGATGCAAATTAAAATTTACATTCATATTCTGCATTTGCTCACGAGCGGCGTGTATAGATAATTTTGCCGATCTCCATGCCGAGTCTATTTCGCTTTCCGGGAGAAAGGTTGTTGATTCCTCGAAGGCACTGAGAACCCTAGAGTTTGCAGGAAGATCGTCTATACTCAGCCCTGTCGTATGCATAGTTCCCAGTAGCCAGTGTTCACTGCCATCAGGAGCAGTCATTTTATATAAAGGCAGCCTCTCATACTCCAGTTTAAAATTCTTTAGGATAGCTCCATGACGACTAAGCAACGCACTATTTTCTATATCTTGGAGTAATTTCTGTCCTACAATACGGTCGAGATGCTTGGCAAGCTTAAAGCCACCAAAGATGGCTAAACCAGTGCCAGCGACAATCAAAACTTTCTTCTTCCAACTCATTTTCTCCTTGCGTTCGTTTTCTTCATAAGCCTCCGAAGTCCTCGCGATTGGCTTACAAGCCGTAGCCATAAGCATAGAAAATACCAGTGAGTGAACTAAGACACGCATGTTGATTCCTCTGTAAAAAACAACAAATTTTACTCTTGGTAACGTATCGGCTGTGTGTTTTTTCTTTTTAGTTTATGTTTGTATCTGACTGATTTTACTGAGCAAGCTTGTGCAAGTTGCATGACTCGGTTTGGTTGCACGTGTAGTAGGTAAGCTTGTTCTATCTGATATTGCGTAATTTTTACTTGGCAAGGGTGGGGTGTTTGGAAAATCACAAAGAGGCAGAGACTCGTAGCGGGGACTGTGCCGCGGGGTTAATGGCATAGCTACCGAGATCTCGACACCCACATCGGCAAGTGTATGGCTAATAATGCTCATCCATTCTTCTCCTCTGAGGGTGGTACGGTGAGCACACTTCCTTGCAGCACCTCTGGGAAACAGGCTAGCTGGCTATCGTGTTGAGGTGCTCCGCGAACTCCTGCAAGCTGACAGGCATACTTGCCGTGCCGAGTGCTGCAGGTAAGGGCACAACGTGCGGGAATTTCTGTAAATTTTTGAGCGTGGCTCTCACTCGTAAGCTCAAACCAGTTGCGTCAGCTTGCTGCCAGCCAACAATACTCAATAGCAACAAAACCTTCTTAAACAAGACAAGACCACACATAAATAATTTAAGAAACGAGCCTCATACTAGATAAGTTAATAGATAGAATTCAAGATAAGGCTTGTAACTTGCTAAAATTATTTATTTTTATTCAAAAACTCACTTTTGTTGTTTTTTGGTTTTCTCATGAATAACTATTGACATGCTTAATTTATCTGATTAAAAAAAAAGATGGGCTTGGTTTTAACTTTAGGAGGATGTCATGTTGTTTCGTTTACTTCTAGCCGTATCGTTGGTGGGGGGACAGTCGTTGCCCGCGTTGGGTTGTCTCAAGCTCCCCCCAACGGAAGATTTAAAACGTTCCATCTTGCCCACTATGGAAGATTTCGACAAAGCCAAACAAAAATCAAGCGGTGGTGGCACTTGGCGTGATAGTAGAGGGAGAGATGGAACATTTACCTCCGCAATCAGCACTCGCATTATGAAGGTGCGAGATTGTCGCTCTTCTCATAAGTTCACGGCTATGGTGGGTTGCTACGAGAATATGTCATTCTACCGCTATACCATTGAGCTTGACGACGGTCGCACCGAGTGGTTCAGCTGGAAAAGCAAATTATTCGGTAACCAATTTGCCTCACCTTCATCGAGCAGCGGTTTTATCAACATGAAGTTTCTTGAAGGAACAAGGCCAGCTGACGGGGAGCAGGGGCACGCCATCACGATTGTGGATGGTGACTACGCGCTTACCCTCGTGGAAGAAAAAATTGCAGAAGTGCCAAACAGCATCACTTATATTCCCCGCAGCCGCCTGCAACCACCTACGCCCCAAGAGCAAGAGAGACTTCACAAATTACTCAACCAACGCTACTAAACCACCTGCTGCGAGGAGGGCTGTCCTCCTCGCTACGCGTCACAGCCTTCGTAGTAGATGCTATCAGCCTCTTGATCGTAATCGGCAATTTTCAAACTACCCACTGCCCATGCTTGTAGTTTTTCTTGCTTGAAGACTTTGGCGCGCAAAAACTGCGTGCCGTTACCGTTGGGGCCGCGATCGTAAAATATAACGCTGAACTGTTGCTGTCCACTAGCATTGCTCTCATGCTGCGTCACGGGTACGTAGAGAAGCTTGCCGTTGTTGGGGCAGCGCACGAGTTTTTCCAGCACGTACCAGTTGCGTCCGTGGCTAGGTAAGGAAAATCTTATCGTTTCGCCGCGACCGTATTTGCCGTTGGTGCGTTGATCGAGCCATACAAACTGCTTTTGTAGACTTTGTGGTTGTTGCAGATAGGCAGCGTAGATGTTGCGATCAAAGTCAGCAATCTCACCCCAGCGGTGGTTGGCTTTTGTCCCCGCTTGGTTGACGCGTAATTCAACCCTTGTGTCGGCGTGTTGTGGATTGCTGCAATTCTGTATATGTGTGGTGTTACGTAGGCCAAGATGTGCGGTGCAGAGTTCTTTAACCATGTAGCCGAGCCATTCCAGCTGAAAGCCGCTTTGCCAAGTTGGGTCGGCCGCGACTCTGACGTTATCGACAATGCGTCCAGAGCTGCCACTTAACATAATGACAATCTTGTCCGGCTGTGTCTCTGGTTGCCCGTCAGGAGCGGTGACAGTCACTTGTAGATCGTGATGGGCGACTTGCAGGGGATAATCGATGACATCGTTGTTGGCGGGGATAATATAGTGTGCTTGCAGGGCGACACCGTTATCGGCTCGCTTGGTATTTTGCAATTCCAGACAGGCGGAGAGGGAGAAGGGGCAGTGCGTAACGAGTATGCGCCGCGGTTGGTTCTTGTCTCTTATCACCTGCGGATGTGTCGGTAACAGCCAGTGTGCTTGGTAAAGTTGTGCTGCGGTGGTGCGAAGATTGAAGAATTGCTGCGCTGGGTAAGGAATTTGCATCCGTTCGAGCCGCTGATGGTGAGGAGGCAGCACTATTTCTTCACCTGTAGTTGGATCGCGCCATTCAAAGCCGCTGTTCAGCACTGCCAGCATTTCCAGAGCAAACAACGAGCGGGTGTTGTTGCGATACTTATCACCTGTGCGTTGCAACTGTGCCAACTCTTGCACCCAAGCCAGCATATGTTCTTTGTTGTTGACGTTTGTGTTTAGCTCAATGCTGTTGTCATCGAGATGAGCGCGCACCAGTCGTGCGTAGGCGGCAACCTGCGCGTCGAGCTGTGTCAAGTCTTCCTCTTCGTGGCTGAAAGGTGCGAGCTTGTGGTGTGGCACACCGAAGGCTGTCTGTGCGTTTTGTGCGCCGATGCGCACGTCGCTGTCGTAGACCACCCCCGCGGCGTTTGCTGTCAGACGTGACTCAAGCCATGCCGTAGCTAGCAACAATTGCACAGGCACACGGTTCTGCGTGGCAGCTGTTGCAAAACTATGTTTGAGAGGATGCCCGCCTTCCCCACCACTGCCAATCCAGTTAGCGTCGCAAGCACCTAACAAAAGTAAACCGAATACCGCTGCTGTTTTTTTCATCGTTGTACCCCTCTTGCATTTCAGAAAAATTTATCGCATTATATCCCCCCAGTATGGGGACTTAGCTCAGTTGGTAGAGCGTTGGATTTGCATTCCAAAGGTCAGGAGTTCGACCCTCCTAGTCTCCACTCGACTTGCCGACATGCAGTTTGTTACCTCACCCATGCAACTGGCTGTGGATAAGTTCTTGAAAAAGAATTGTAGTCGAACTTTGGCCGTATCCAAGCGGCGAACAACGATCTTCTTGAATATCTGCCGATAAGTAGACCTGAGCGAGACCAAATCCTTCTTCCTGATGTATCCCAGAGCTGCACTGACCTGCTCTAGCCAGCTGTGCTTGCTGGTCTCTTGTGTCTCCCTGAGCTGTTTTAGCAGTAGCTGAAGCTGGCTCTTCTTGCGCTCAAGCTCTTGTTCTTCGCCATTAAGAGCCGAAAACCTCCTCTTATACTCACCCCTGAATGATTGCGCCATCTCTAGATCGTCATCGTCGAGCAAAAAGTTCAGGCGTTTGTCTAGGCTTTTCCGTTCGATGTCTACTTTATCTAGCTGTACGTCTATCTCGGTGATTTTCTTTGCCACTATCCCGATAGAATTCTCCTTGCGAGCAGCGTAGTTGGCCAGACTTTTCTGAAACGCTGGCGAATTATCAGCAACTTGCCGCAAAATCTTCTCGGCCTCGGCCTCGAATATCTCACTTCTTACCCTGATCTTGTTGGCATTGTTGTAGTAGTAGGTCGATCTGCAAGTATTGCCCCAAGCACTATTGCCCGCAAAACTTGAACCATCACTGAAGACCAGCAATCCAGAAAGAGGATAACAGTGCCTTGTCGCCTGTGCTCGCGACTCGTCTAGTTCCTTAACCTTATCCTGCACTTGCCGCCACAGACCTTTATCTATGACGCAGCCATGCCCTAGCTCAACTTCTGCAAAGCGTTCGTAGGGCATGAGCTTGTTCTGCCGCTTGCTTGCATTGCGCTTGTTGCGATACCACTTGCCGATGTAGCGGGGGTTGGTGAGTAAACTTCTAATGTTGTTCCTGCTGAACTCTCTTCCCCGCTTACTCTTGATGCCCCTTTCCTTACACAGCTCAAGCAGGGCTTTGTATCTGTCCACGCGCAGGAACGAGGACATGATCCACTCCACCTGCTTTAGTTCCTCCTTGTTAGGCTTGTAGATACCCGTGTATTCGCCACGCTCATTTTTGAGCGCATCAAACCCCAGCAGTGGAAAATAGCTGTTGAATTTCCCCGCAGTGAGCATGGCAGAGTGATTGCTTTCCCTGATGCGCTTTGAGGTCGTGCGAGACTCAAATTCAGCGAAGGCTGCTAACTGATCAAGCTGCAGAATAGACGCAGGGTCGTTAGGATTGAACGGCAGCCCACGAATGCATATCTCACAGTCGTATTTTTGGCATAGCCTGAAGAACCGCTTCCAAATCTCAAGGTCTCTGACCAGACGGGAAATTTCTTTGAAGATAACGAAGCTGTGGTTCTTGCAGCTGATATTGTTCTGCAATCTAATAAACTCTGGACGATTGCCATGCGTGCCTGTAATGCCAGGCTCGATGTAGAACTCTGTAATCCTGTAGTTCATCCGCTCCTGCTCTGAACGATATTTTGCTTCAGATATGGCGATGTGAATTTGCTGCTCTAGTGATCCTCGTTCAACGGCTACTTGCGTATCATCCGACAAGCGTAGGTAGACCGCCCCTTCAATAGTTGGCCATGCTTCGTTGACTGGTTGCCAGCCTCTGATGTGCTCTGCGGCAAGGTCGCGGCAATCAGCCACGACCTTCAGCACCAGTGCCTTCATTTCTTTGTAATTTAGTTTTTTTCTATACATCTCTTACCCTCCTATTATTATACGCATCGAAGATAATTCTGGCCACAGTGTTCCAGTCTACCCTAGAAGGATCACCGATGACCTCGCTTTCAACCACCAAGTTTTCACCATCTATCACCATGTGCCTTTTGGCTCGCATTTTCTTTCTGCGGCGAGATTGCTCCAACCTAAGACAATCCTTGCATTTACTATC
Organism: Oligoflexales bacterium; assembly: GCA_965226195.1. Taxonomy (GTDB): domain Bacteria; phylum Bdellovibrionota_B; class Oligoflexia; order Oligoflexales; family JAPPIL01. The sequence continues at coordinate 2,760,569 of OZ245333.1, read as the reverse complement.
CCTCTCATTCCGACCGCCAGGCTTCTTGCTGAAACACTCCCATATTTTAAATTTTACACATTTCTTACAAAACCTTCCCAGATTTTCATTTGTTATTTCGTGCCCTTTCTTATGAAAATTTTAGTTCATGATGTAATTACAGGCAAGCTCCGTTACGAGCTTCCGTCACTGTGATGTGACGGAAGCGGTCTGTTTAGGTTTGCGTTTCTTTCCCTTCACGGCTTGCCTCTTGCCGAGATACTCCTTGATAGACTCGTCTATATTCTCGATCGAGGTATCGTTTATGAGATTTCGCAAATAGCCGCGTTTGTCGAAGAATTTAACGGCGATGCGGTCATACTCCTGCGCTGCATACTTCTGAAAGAAAATTGCCACGATCAGGTTCAGCAGCTTCGAGCTGTCCACCTTGCAGAAGTCAGCCTTCAGCTTCGTGACCAGCTCAGCGACAAGCTTAGCTTGCTCCTTTTCCAACAGCACCCTGCACACATCACTCTTCCGTTTTGTGCTCACTTGCGCACCCTTGAGCTTGGCAACCACGCGGCATTGCCGCGGATCGTCCACAAGCAATGTTGCTGGACGAGCTGATTGCCCCTCACTTCCCAATCGAAGCACTCCTTATCTACGTCAGGAGCTGATAGCCGAAAGTCCTGCATACTTCGCCCGCCTGTCGGTGCAGAGACGGCAAACTTATCGAGGTTGAGCAGCGTCTGTTGCCTCGTCTTTGCGTCACGTTTTTGCAGCACACCGTGGATCAGGTAGCTGCTCGCTGCACCCAACGCCGCGCCGAAGAGCGCACCCTTCACTGCGCCCTTGCCACCCGTTGTTGCCATGCTTGCCACTGCTCCCGTGCCAATCCCTACACCTATGCCTGTGAGCATAGACCTGTGCAACGTTGCACAACTCGCGGCGAGAACTACACTCGCCAACAAACACATCACCATTACCTTCTGCATGAAACACCTCCTAATTAAGTGGTTATTGAAGACACATGTCAAAATAGCTCATATCCCTCTGGATTGCTTTTCACCTCCTCACCGTATCAAATAGTAATATCAAGCACTTACAAAGTTCTGCCTACGATGGCTTAGAGTAGCCTGATCGTAGCCGAATCGTATCCGAATCGTAGGGAGCGAGAGCACCCTGCATGTCCCTAGCGCACACAGAAGATACCCTTGTTCACATTCGTGAACGCCATTTCACCAACTGCACCAGTGACATTTTCCAGCAACGCAAAATACAATTTAGGGTCGCAAGCATGGCGTTTTGACACCTCCTTGTCTATCCCCAGCAGAGCATGCAGAATGTATTTGTTTGCACAGATGTAAAGTACACCGTCAACCCCATGCTCGACATAGTAATCATTGACCTTTTGACTATAGCGGCGCTTGCTCTTGTGCGTTGCGTCAAACTCTATGGCCAAATTCAGCACCCCAATTCTTGTGTCTATCTCTACCATTGCGTCACTGTTCAGTTTGATGAATGGCTGAAACTTCTTATCATCGTGGTATTCATCACAGCTCTGCATGACATTCTCGGTGTAGTAACTTTGCACTGCTGATTTGGCTTCAAATGCCTTGCGGATGTCGTTCAGGGCTATATCGTGCAGAGGACATTCACTTGACGAGCGCATAGCCTTCATTTCATACGGCAGCGTTGGTTTGATTTCAGCCAAGCCTCGTTGCGTTAGTGAGTAGCCATAAAAGACACCACGTTCTACCGCGATTGGCTTGCGCTTTATCAGGCTAAGACACATAATTTTGTGCAGCCTGATATTTACCGTGTGTTTGGATGTAGTGGGGAAAAACTGCTTGTTGATCTGCTCACGGCTCATAACCTTGCTCTCGAACAACAAACGCATTATGCGCATGTCTCGATTGCACAAGACAACATTTTTGCTTTTCATCCTAGCTTTGAGCATGGTTTTCTACCTGCGATATTTTGCCACTTGTCCCTGTCCCTAACAGTTGACTAAAATTCTGCCTAATGCCATCCTTGAATTCCTGATTGATCACCTCCAGCTCTGCCTCTATCAATTCGTCATCAACGTAAGGTGCTTGTACCTGTCTTCGCTCGCTGCCGTTGCTCCACACGGCGCGGCCTTTGATTGCGGGCAGTTTCTGTGCATAATTGCCGCCCATTGCTACGTTTGAGGCAGCGGTTGAGATCATCCTGAACGTCATACGTCCCGCTAAGTTATCTAATATCTCCGTGCTGATTGCCTCCTTCACTGGCTTTTGAGTGGAAGGGATAAGGTGAATGCCTGCTGCTCTCGCAAGACGAGCCAATTCACTCATACAGTTGCGGGCTATTTCGTTGGTGCTTTTGCCCAACAATGCCGCTGCTTCGTCTATACCCACGACGATTAGATCAAGCTTATCTCTTTCGGGGTCAATCGACTTATGCCCGTTGTTTTCTAAAATTTCATAGCGGCGATGCATTTCAGCAACGAGAGCCTCAAGAATGTTGGTCGCCTCTGTTTCATCTGCTGCTGTCCTGACATTAGGCAAGGCGGCAAACTCTTTCACCTCAACGCCACGCTTCATGTCCAAAAGATACAGCTGAATGTGCGGCGAGCTTTTCAGCAGTGACAGCATGGTCGAGCGGAAGAATACCGACTTACCGCCGCCCGTTGCACCAGAGATAAGCAGGTGAGGCAGAGATTGAATCTTTTGTGTCACTATCCCATTGATGCTTTGTCCGACGATGAACGAATACGGCTCTTTGATGTGGCTATAGAGTTCGGGAAAGCTGACCATGTTAGGTAAGTCACGCTCACATAGCACGATCTCAACCTTGCCCATATCCTTGCCATGCGCAATGTCTTCAACTTTCTGGCGAAAGCCAGCCGTCAGGCTATCCCTCTGTGCCTGAAACTTGTTGATGCCCACACCGCAAGTTTCGACGATCACCTTCAAGCGATGTGCGCCGATTGGCACAATCGCCTTGACCCGCGGTTTTTCGCCTGTTGCCGTCTTCAAACCTGCTCGCTCGATGGCTTTTTGAAAGATAACGTGTCTTCTGAAGGGGGTGAAGCCACAAGCAAACAGTGTAATCACCGCAAGCACACCCATCAGCGGCAAAGAAAGGTTCAATGCTTCCTGATAGTGTCTCGTTCCGAACAGCACCAGCAGGGGAATGCCATTGATCAAGAGAAAAAATGACAACGTGTTTAAATCCTTGAAGTCAATACGCCGTAGACCAAACCAACACACACGCCCTATGCTAGAGAAACAATACAGCAGCATGAGCACAAAGTTTTCTAGTGCCTCACCGTTTTTTGCTTTACTCATCATTCGCTCCTATAAGTTGCTAAAAGATTGACGATCATCTCTCTACCTGCTGGAATAGTGACGTATGCCTGCACATTGCCGAGTTCTGCCATCTGTCTTTGCGCTTCCATCTCACTTGCTTTGGCGATGCCTTGATAAAGTGCATCTTTAGTGGTTGCTTTAGGGGTAACAGCACCTTCACTGCCCAGCACTTGTTTTTCGGTGAGCGTGTTAGTGAATGCTGAAACCATTGTCAGCCCTAGAGTTGACGCAACACGCATTGCTGCGCCGCTGTGCAACTCACCCTCAAGCCCTGGCGAGTAGTCCTTTGCATTCAAAGCTTGCGCTTTCAACTCAACCTCCTTGCCATCAGGCGACAATGCCTTTGAGAACTGCATGAATACCTTCCTGCCTGTGTTGGGATAAGTTACTGTGCCGAACAAGACTGTGTTTTTCGGAATACTGCTATGCTTGCCCTTGCCGCCATAAGGCAGCAGCACTTTATAGAGTTGCTCGCTCTCTCTCGTGTCAATGGAAGTCAACAGTTTGCCGATAAGATTAGTGCCAAGCGGCATTTTACTAGTGAAGCTGTCCTTTCGCTCAATAACTTGCGGTGCTTTGTATTTGATCTTCTTGTTCGTAGGCTTTGCTTGCTGCTTGGGCGAAGCAACGTGCCTGTGCTGCTCCGATGCCTGCAATAGTCCGCTCACCTTCTGTGAGAGAGATATAGCCCCCTTAGTTTCGGCAACATCGCCTGCCTCGATTGGCGCACTGGAATTGACCACGACACTACTATCACTGCTCATGTTGGAGTAAAAGATAACCAAAGCTCCAATCGCCAAAATTAAAATCATCACACCAAAAAATCTTTTTTGGTCGAGAACTTCTTTGCCACCTTCTTCTTTGAGGAAGAAGGCCTGTATCCTTGCCATAAACTTCATTTTCGCACCTTCTTTATAGTTACAGGCCCGCGATAATTTGACTTCCACTTCACGAAGACCAAATCATCAGAGCGGCAATTACTACACACCCGCAAAATAAAACCATAGGTGCGATAAGGCGTGTAGACGAACAAATTGGTCTCCACCTTGCCCAATGGCTGAATAGTCAAGTCGTTGTCAATGAATTCAACCGAGAAATAATTTTGATTGCCGATGACAACCTTCTTGGGCTTTGACGTGAAACGCAACACCGTAGCCCTGCCCATCTTTAGATAGATGAGCTGCATCTTCTTAGCGTTAACTTGCACCGTTCTGATGCCACTTGCCATCGCCATTGTAGGTAGACACAACAACACCCATGCCAAAACAAAAATCTTCATTATTTCTCCTGATGTTCAATTACGCCGTTGATCAGCAGCCCTATGGGATTCCAAGTGTTAGGCGTGCCCTGTATGATATGTAGCGACAGCGTTGTTGGCACAGGTATCGGCACATCTGCAAGCCGCAAGAGCTTATCGAAGCTAACCACTACCTTTTCTTTTGTGACACTGACATCGACGTTAACAATTGCTTGTGAGGTCTCTTTGCCCTGAAACTCCTTGTTCTTGAGATGCGTAAGTAATTTGAATAATTTCTTTTGCAAGCCAGTTGTAACGATTGGCGTTAAGCTCTGCCGCTTCTCTTGCGGGTCTAGCTTGTCCCACTCATAGCGGATGCGCAGAAACTTTCTAACAAACTCCTCTACTGCCTCCTCCGAGATGGGCAAGTTTGCCCTTTGTCCAGTATGATACTGTTGCTTGTTCCCTTCCCTAATAACTACAATCGGATCAGCAACATACATCCAGCCGATAATAAATACCTGTAGAACACAAACCGTAACTAAGCCAAGGTTGATCAGCTTGTGTGTGCGTAGCAGTGCGTTGATGTCAGTCCATGCCCGCAATGAATTAGATTTTTTCATAAAGATATTTTCTCCAAAATGATTGATATGTCCTTGTTCATTGATACTTTGGGGTAGATGCTCAGGGGCTTTGCCCCCGACACCCCCACGAGCTTTTTATAAAAAGCTCGACCAAAAATTTTTAATAAGTTAAGGTGATCTGCCCCCTTAAAATCCCCCATTTGAAGGGAAAGAGAAAAAGTTGGATCAAAAGTTTTTAATTTACTGTTCACTTAAATTTTCCTAGACCTTCACGAAACTTTGTTACCCCTCTGCCCACCTGATTTAGTACTGGTCTTGCCACAAGCTGACTTGCACCCCAAGTCTTAGCTACACCTTGTCTAGCAGCTTGCTTGGCATAAATCTTCGCGGCACTCACCGCCGCGGTTGCAGGCGCAAGTGCTAAACCCGACGCAGCCATCTCAAGTCCATCGTTAATCAGCGAGCGAGTTGCGAGAGGAATAAACAGCATGCTCAGCCCGATACACAGGTTGAGGATGATTGCCGCTAAGTAATCTTCCATGTTGCTAGTTTGATGCTCCATCGCCAATTTCAACAGCAGCACGCTGAGCACTGTCCATAAAATTTTCCAAACAACTACCTTCACCAAACCCTTGTATAAATTCACGGTGACGTTAGCGGTTGCCTTTGCCACATAAGCCAAGATCATCAAGGGCGATAAGGTGTAAAGCACCACCCACACAAAATGCACCAGTGATTCGGTGACAAAAAATCCCAAGTAGGCAACGAGGTAAGCAAGCAGTGCCAGCGTGTAGAGAATATGTCCTCTTAAATCAAACAGCCCGCTCGATGCATCTTTGTAATTCGGCCCTAAGTTCTTCAAAACCTCCCAAACATCAACGCTCTTGTCGATCTTGCCGACAATGCCATTGCCAAGCGAGCCAATGACATTGATTGTGTATTCAAAAGAAAGCAGCAACAGTATAGACACAACCACACGCCGAAAAATATCAGCAACATCTATGCTGTCCCGTTGTGCTTTGAAAAACTCTAAAACTATCAGCAGCAGCACGACAGGTGCGAGCAACAGCCAGTAGAGGTCGAGCATCTCCCCGCGAATATCTTTGGCAACGCTGACCAATTGCTCAAACATTAAAACTTCACCAAGTTATCTTGTCGTTTGAAATTCTTGAAAGCATTGCCTAACCCCTTGTCAACCTCCTGATAAGCAGCAATCTTGTGTTTATCTTGCCTGTTGAGCATGGCAAGCTGTTCGCTCTGCATCTTCAGGCTTTGATTTTGTAGACGTATCAGTTGATTGATGCTTTCCAAAATCATCGCGTTCGATACAGCAGTTGCTCGTGCTGCCCCTTTAGGAGAAGCTGATTGACTCTGAATCTTGAGTGAACGTGAATTGCTTTCTTGTGCTTTTGAATAACTTTTGAACGAGTTGACCATCTGCAACGATTCGGCGGCGGTTTGATCGTGTAACCTGTGCAGTGCTGCTTCGGGTGAGCGTGGCACGCGGCCATAGATTTTAGTAATTGTCTTCAGTGAGCCACTAAAACTGCGTAACTCCTTAAGTACTCCTCGATCTCTTATGGGCAGGCTGTCCATCAGTCCTGTGATGTTTTCTAAACCCTGATGAACGGTTCTGAAATAGTTGTCAGATTGTTTTGCTTGTTTCAGCATGATCTTAAGTTGCTTATAGCGTTTGTAATTTTCGGCAAGCACCTTTGCCAAGTAGGGAATTTGTGCCCAGCCTGCCCCACCATCACCCCAAAAGCCGTAAGCTGGCGATGAGACAATAAGTAGAGACAACAGCAGAGCAAGAATTTTATTTCGCATCGTTACCTCTATCTAAAAGTTTTTGGTCGAGCTTTTTACAAAAAGCTTGTGGGGTTTGGGGCAAAGCCCCATATTCTTCCCCTCCCCCAAAAGGGGGTTCGGGGGCGAAGCCCCTGACTTCCTCTTTCCTGTTCTTCTCCTCCCCAAAAGCAAGTAGTTCGAGCACCTCTAGCTTGCTCAGTGTTGGGTGTTGCTTTTCCGTGTGGGCGATCAACAGCTTGTCGTTAGCATCAGAGGTGGAAAACCAGTGACTTAGTGGTTCAGGCACAAGGCGTAGTATTGCCTCGTTTTCATCCTGCAGGTAGTAGAACTCGCTGTATTCGCCTTTTTTGATGGTTAGGCTTTTGATGCGCTCGATTTGTGTAGCGTTGAAGTCAAAAGTCTTTTGGAAATCGTCCCAGTCGATCTTGCTCTGCCGCAGAATGATAACGCTGGTGGTGTTGGTCATCAGCGCATCACGCAGAGCCTTGTCTGCCATGAAGTCTTTATAGTTTTGGCTCAAACACCAAATACCACTGCGGAATTTACGCCACGTGCGATAACAGGTGATGACAACTTGCCTAGCTAGCTCAGACTGAAACAGACGTTCGGCTTCGTCGATGATGAGCAGATACTCACGTTCAATGTCGGACGAGGCAACATCTTGAATGTACGAGGTCAACAGCAGCAACAGCACATCTTTGAGGTCTGGATAATTACTTAACTGCTGCACCTCGATAGACACTAAGTCTTTCGACAACTCAACATTCGTCTGACCATCAAGCAACTGCCCATAAGCCGACGCGCCAGTCCAGCTGTAAAGCACATCGCCAAACTTACGCAGCTGCTTATCTTCGTGTCTATCCAACAACAACTTCAAATCAGATAATGTTGGTAATTTTCCCTTTGCGGCGGCATAGACCTTGTGCAGCTGTTCTTCGAGCAAGGCTTTAGATCGCTTGTCGAGTGCTTGTTTGTCTTCGTCTTTAAGAATCATCTCAAGCACCGCTAACAGTGTGCGCATGCGGTCAGGACTTGGCTTTGTCTCACCTTTCTTTAAGTCGAACATGTTAAGGCACATGCCAGAGTTAAGATTTAAATCTAAAAACTCGCCATCGAGCACTTCAATCAAGCGTTGGGAAGATGCGCCGTTGTCAATCCACACGATACGCGGGCGATGTCCCTTCGTTACTTTGCCGTAAAACATCGCCATTAGCTGAACAACCGTGTAACTCTTGCCGCTGCCTGAACTGCCGAAGACTATGCCATTCCATGCAGGCAAGTGTTCTGCATAGGGATCTAATGAAAACAGTTGCCCATCTCTTGTTGGCAGCAGGCACACAGGTGTTGGATTGCCAGTCCAACTGGCAAAGACAGGCATCAGGTGTGCAGCGTTGCTGGATTTCATCTTCTTGTGCCGCAATCCCTGACAAGTGCTAGGCATGGATTTCAAGAAGGCATCCTTGCCTGCTAACGTCTCTTGCAAACCTTCTGCTTGATTAAGCAAACGAAAAGCTTTGAGAATTTCATCGCTCTTGTCATCCAGTTCGCTATCGCTATTACCCCAAATGATAGCGTTGAAATCCGCTGACACGAGCTTTTCAGAGCCTGCCAGTAAATTTGCCAGCAAACCTTCAATCTGTCCGAGTTTGTTTTCAGAATCCAAATCACTAACGTTCTTGCTTCCAGAAGCCATCGAATGGGCAATGCGCCGCTTAAGTTCGAGAGCTGACTTCTCCTTCGTTTGATCGAGCAGGTGAATGTTTTGGCTCAACCAAAAGTGAAACGGCACAGAGGCAAACACATTAGCCATTGCCGCAAACGTCTGACCTTCGGGCAACGTAGCCAAGCTAATGGTGCGAAACTTGTAGTTGCCAAGTGTGACCGCCTCCTTGTTCCAGATTAAATCGCTCAAGGTCAACTGCTCGCTAACAGAGGCATCAAGGCAACTCTGTGGCTCACGATAACACGCTGTACCAATCCTTTCGGTGCGATCAAAATTCAAGTATTCAAACAATAACTTGAACCATTCTTCCTGCCCTAACACTTGCGGCGCAAGTCCTGTTGTAGCAAGAGCTGAAGCAATGCCCTTCACTTCCCGCAAGAACTTAGCTTTGCGATTGTCGAATTCCTGCTTGCTAAGCTGCTGAAAGTCCCGCTCCCGCGTAAACAAGCCCTGTCTTTGTGGTGCGAAGGCTTTGCTACGCACGAAGAAGAATATTTTCGGCACGAAGTAGTTACCTTCAGTTTGGTTCTTGCGATAGAAATCGACTCGTGCCTCAGCTAATCTTCGGTAGTTACCACTGACAGAGCTTGACAGCTGTTGATGCTTATCTATAAGTTCAGTGACATTCGGGGTCAGCTGATAGAACAGTTGCAAGTGCACACCTTCAGCGGCAGAGATGAGCATGTTCTCTAACCCTCTATTCAGCTGATTGATTGCCTCCTCTGTGGCACAAGTCATGTCAAAGCCTGCCAGCTGAAAACCTGCACCGAGCGAGCCATCTTTGAACACCATTAAATTGCCATCAAAATGCCAGAAATCCAGCTCCGCTGCTAAGCTACGCATAGATTTTCCTCCTCATCGCTAAAACTTTGGCTGGCTCTTCTCCCGCTGAAAAAAATCCTGTCTCCAAATAGAAACGCAGGAGGTGAGGCAAAAACTTTTCAGGCTTGCCTCGCTTACCGAAGTAACAAGCCGCGAGAATAAGCACAGGCACGCCAATCACCAGCGGCAGTTCTAATGCTGTGCCCCCGAAGAACAGGTTCATGATTGCCCCGCAAATCAAAGCGATGAGCAGGTCAAGTGCTTCGATGTTGCCGATCTTAAGTTTCGCATCCAAGTTTCTTTGCACCGTTGCCGTGTTGATTGACATCACTTCACCCCACTGCCGCAGATTGAAACCAGCGAATAATCGGCGGGGCGAGAAATCCCACCACGCTAGCAATTACCACTAGCACCATGCGCCGCTTCGCTCCTTCATCGCCGCCCATAGCGAGCATGGCCGCGTAGAGCAGACCGAGAATTGCCACCGCGGGCAAGACCACCGACATCAAGCTGTCGGTGAACGAGCGAATTCTGCTCTCAAAACTGCTGCCACCCCATGCGAAGGCAGAGCGAGGCAAAGTCAGTAGTGCACCGCTGCACACCCAGAGATAAATTTTCCAAAGATTTTGTCTCATGATCATTCTCCTTTTAAATAAAGCACGAGTGTTTTGAATTTCGAGCCATAGTTGATGAATACGCAGCCATCAGTGCTATAGCCCGTGCCGACACGTTGACGTTTTAAAAATTTGCCGTTTTTGTGTTTAATGATCAGTTCCATGCGATAATTCGTGCGTTCACCTTCGCAAGTACAAGGCTTGAGATAGTATTGTTTTTCGCACGGTTCTTCGTCGATCTTCAGCAGATACTCGCCATAAGTTGCATTGTAGAAGCCTACTCCAGCGTGCATGATGCTGTTGTTCCGCGGGTCGAGCCAACCGAGAACAAGCGTTTCGTTCTTGTGTTGCATTAGGCTATTCCCCTTTCTGCCATTGGTAATGCTCTGGAGAAGTGTGGATGCGCCAGGCACTGCTCTTTCAATCTGGCGAGCGCATCTTTGATCATCCTGTCCGCCTCATCCCAGGTCACCCCTAGCGACCTTGCAATCTCGAAAATCGAGCAGTCATGCCAAAACCTCAGCGTCACCGCTTGCCGCTGTCTGGCTCTCAGTTTCCTCAATAACAAGCAAGCGATAATCTGATCCTCCAACGAAAATTTTAACGCCATGTTGCACCTCCAAAGTTGGCGATTAAAAAACTTCCCCCTCCACTAAGACAGGGTTTGTCTACCCCCCTCTTGTGAAAACCGCCGTTTTTGGTCAACTTATGTCAACTTTCGTCCAATTTCCGCCTACCCTAGTCTACTTCCATCTACTTCCATAAATTTTTGTCCTTCTCGTAGGGTTGTCATTTTATGAACGAAAATGACCCGCCTTTGGAACGAAATATCTGTCAGATTCGCTTTGAGATTTTTCATCGCTTTCTGCATGGTTTTGGACACGGCTTGTTTACTAACTCCCATGCTTGCAGCTATTTCGGTGATTGTTTTGCCCTTCCAATAGCGGCCGATAATGATGGCTCTCTGCCTAGTGGTAAGCTCACGAATGCAGGCATTGAGCACGATCTTGAAGAGAGGATAGCTTTCCTCCTCTGCCATAGAAAACACCAAGCTAATTCGCTCTTCTGCCGAAAACATGTCCATTTCAGCAGGAGGAAGAATAGAATCTTCCTCTCGCCGCCCCACCTCAAGCGTAGCAAGGTATTTCTGCCACACGCTTGGTGGCCATTGCTGGCCTGCCTTCCGTATTTCGGCATTGGATTTAACGCTGCCATCCTCGTTCAGCCAGGGTTTTAGTTGTGACTTCTTCATGTTGATCTCTCCCGTATTGATGGTTGATGTCCCAAGAAACAAAGCTCTACGGCTAGGAATAACATGTTAGTATATGCCCCCTTTGCCCCTCATACGGCGCACATAAAAACCTAATATAAATCCCATTTGCCTAGTCATTTTTTCTGAATGCTGGCTCCGTATAGCTACAGAACTCCTCTCCAAACTCTTTGTGGGATGTGTGCTAACGCACGGAGCAAACCAGCAAAATATCCTTACTATACAAGCAGTTATAAAAAAATGGGTGTCAATTCTTACAAACATCGGCTATACTCTACACGTAGTAATTGCTCCTGTGAGCGGCTACTCATTGGGTATAAATAGTTTACTTTATCTAAACTCACAGGAGACTATATATTGCCAACAAGTTATATGTCTAGAGAAATTTTGTGTTTTTTTGAAAAAAATTTTCTTGGAATTGTAAGTAATGAATATGACAGCTGAATTAATGCTAGGCTTTGGGCGCACGCTCAAGGCTGTTAGAGAGCGAGAAGGGCTTACCCAGAAAAAACTGGCTGCTGCCATAGGTATTAGCGAAGGCTACCTAAAGCGTTTAGAACGAGAAAATCTGAAACTTATCGGCCCCAACGGGGTCTCAATAAGCCTGCTGGCAAAGCTGGCAGAATTCCTTAGCACTCACCCCGCGACACTCTTTGCTGAGGTTATATCTCACACTGAAATTGCACCACGTGATGACCGATCAAAGGCTTTGGATAAAGCCTTAACCTCTATTTCTAGCGAAGCCCTTGATGCATTGCTCGCATCTAAATATAAGAAGAAAAAGTCGCTGTTTGGCAACAATGTGACTTGGAATCTTGAAATGGCCGCGGCTATGTCTCGCCTGCCAGACAAAGAGAGAGCTCTAATTGGGCTAGAAATCCTACGAGGGATGGTAAACAACGGTCTAGTAAAGAAAAAGGATGTCGATACGCAGATGAAAGAGCTATTTAGCTTCTCTTCGCTGTAACGTGTAGTGCCTCAAAGTAAGATACGACGGAGAGGCTGTCTCCCCGTCGTATCATCTAGTCCTGTGTTTCTAGTTAGCTACTGGAGCGAATACGCCTCCACCACCAGCTGTGGAGGTAACTACACGTGGTTTAGAGAACACACCCCCATGTCCTTTGGGAGATGGAGCGGTAATCTCACGTGATTTGGAGAACACGCCTCCATGCCCACCAGCCAAAGCCGCTGACCCTAGAGCCAAGCAAGCCAATACTACCAAAATTTTCACAACTAACTCTCCTTTTTTCGTTCTACACGATCTATCTGGAACAGTGTAGACATTCTAACATGGCACACGTCGTCTTGGCCAACAAGTTTTCCTGAGGATAGCATCATTTCAGTTGCCTTGATAAGCATATCCTTGGCTTTTAGGGCAATGCTAGTGGGTATGATACCAGAGGTGGCGTGCCCACCTGATATATTATCCGCACCTTGCTGTTCTGCAAGATGGGCTATATACCTAGCTTTCAACGCTGCTATTTCTATCTGCTCCAATTTTGGAAGACTGTCAGATCGCAATGCACCCCGAATCGGCCTCAAACCAGAAGGTAAGCTTGGATCTTCCGTCACTGCCCCATCTGCCAGAAACGCATCGCCGATCATCTTAAAGAGTGTCCCCTCCAGAATCTCCCCGACACTGGTTTTGACTCCTGCATCGATCTTTCTTCCCTCCGAAATGTTTGCCCAGCATTCAGTAACCTCGACAGGATACTGCATGAAAATGCGATAGGTTTTCGGTGTGTCCTCTGCCGTGATGCGGAACTGTTCAGTACCCAAGTTCTTCGCTGTTGATACCATAGTAGCCTCCTAATGTTGCCTAGCACACCCAACCCTATGTCTTCCCAATCAGCTTAAGTGCACGGTATTAACTGCCAATCCATACGTCAAGCATTAATTTCAACGCAATACTGCTTAGTCCGTATTTGGCAATAGCAAAATCTGGCATTTATCCTTTTTTATCAAGATATTATGCTAAAAGATTGGGGACATCGTAGCTACTAGGCGGCAACAGCGACTCGGTGTTTGAAAAATGCTCGCAGATCGGCCTCTCCATCGTGCCGAAGGTGATTCAAGAGAGAATACCGATTGAGGTTTTGGGGTGAGGGGTAGGTCATGTGGTTGACCTTATCCCTTTTTACACAGTCGCAGTTCCTATGAGGATTGTATTTGTCTATGGCTTGTATTTTCTTTAGATATTTATGGAAGCTGTAAGGGCTTTTTCATGCCAGCAAACCATTTAAGCAATCGAAAAGTTTTTCAAAGTTATCTTTAGTCTCAGGTGCTACATTTTCCCACATCTCTCCAATATTTCTAACCAGGTATTGTGCTGGAACATAGTGGCCGAAGTTTTCTGTAGACAAAGAATTCTTTTTTAACCACCCGTTTATCAGGCTTACTATTCTTGTTGTCGAAGATTTTTTTGATAAGTCTTTGATATTAATTTTCTTTGGAAGATTTTCTCCAAATGCACTGTTGAAAAGGTTGATGTAAAAATCATGGCCGAGCATATCTTCGATGTCAGCATCTTTGATGTTAGCAAATTTGGCATATGTCAGCAGATGATTCTCTTCCAGTAGCCTATCTTCATATAATTTTTTAATAACCTGTTCGTCCTTTCCCTGTATGTCAAGTAACGCAACAACGTTCATATTTTTCTGCGCTGCAAGTAACGTCACTAATGCTCGAACATTTCCAATGCCGCCCACATGTACAATTGACCATTCATCAGATAGCCCTGTGCGGTTTTCATTTTTAAGCTTAGTGGAAATTACTTGAAGGATTAGCCGGTCAGAAATTCCTTCAACAATCAAGGAATTAGGCGAGATAAGAAATGTTTGTTGAATTTCGTATCCAAGTGCTCTCTGCAACGGAAGCCAGCTAAGCTTGTCCACTTTGGTTGCATTGGTAAAAACTCTAGTGCCACACCTCTCGTTAGTTTTTTCCTTGATCAATTGAGCATCATCAGAATTTAAGTCTAGAACAGTACGAACACGCTGTGGGTTTTGTGGGTCTATCATAAATGGAGAATGTGTTGTATAAATAATCTGGGTAGTGGAAAAATTACTTTCAAAATATTTAAGCAAGTCGCCCTGTGCTTTTCCATGTAAAGAAAGTCCTGGTTCATCGAGAAGCAAGATTAGTTTTTCCTTATTCTGCCTCCGCTTAGCATATTCATAGCGAACAAGGAAGGAAAAGAACCAGAGTAAACCACTTGAACGCGAACTGAGTAGGGTAGGCACATCGCTGCCTTTATTATCATACACATCGATCCACATATTTGTCCCTGTTTGCATACCTTTTGGATCGTTTTGTTCTGCTTTTCTCACATCAAATGTCACTTGCAGATGTCTATTCTGTGACCAACTCCTGTTGATAACCTCCGTAGCTATTTCACCAGCCTTTTTGAGCGGCATTTTAAACCTATTCCTAAAGTTTGTTGTATCTTGCGACCCTATCATCTTATCTAGGTGCAGCTCGACAATTTCCATTAACTCAAGAAAGAGATAATCAGATTTTTCCATTTTATTATCTATCTTGCGTCGAAGCAGCTTGTCGAGATTTTCAGCCCCTCTTATTTGGTAATAGTCATTACAGTAGAGAAATTTTGTGCTCGACCAGACGACATTTCTAAGAATATATTGTAAAATTCCCTGTTGCTGAATATGACTTATCACTTCAAATAAATTACTGAACACACCATGTTGCTCTGTATTAATAAATGCGTCACAAAATTTATTCCAATCTTTAGCCTCCATAAGTTTATCCTTAAGCTCACGCGGTAATTCTTGATTTTTAGCTATATGCTCTCTAGCCGCTTGATCATCAACTTCAATATCATTAGCTTCAAACTCGTGAGGTCTATTATAAAAAGCTTTAACTGTGAATAACTTGCCAGTTAAAGCATTGGATCCAAATTCTTTGCATACTTTCTCTAAGTCACCGTCATCAATCTCACACTCGCATTCTACAACAGCGGTCTTATTCTGCTCGCCACTATCAATATCACCATAGTATTTTGATACTTCTCTCTTCGGATAATCGTTGTCACTGTTGAAGGCAGTGTGGGTATCATTGAATGGATTGTCATTGCTAGCTGGATTAGTGGAGTAGAGAGCTTCTAGCAAGGCCGTTTTGCCAGACTCGTTTTGACCGACAAAACATGTTATCTGGTTATCAACTTCAATATCGCCTGAGTCCCAAATGTTTCTATACTTCCGTACTCTGTATTTTATGATCTTCATTCTGTTACCTTGATTGTTAAGCTTCTCTCAAACATCCCGCTTGTCCCTACCCATTTACCATTCGTCGCTCTGTTTCTTTGCCACGTAGCTTCTCGATCAAACGCACCGTCTCCACTCCGACGGTGATAGCGCTTAGCAGCAGGCGTAAGACGTAGCGTGGATCATCGCTATAGCTGTTGGCATCATCGAGCAGGTCAGTTTTCTTGTCGATCTTGCGATAGTAACGCTCGACTATCCAGCGCACGGGAGCATAGCCGTTGACTAGATGTTGCCATGCCTCTGCGGGAATGCCTGTAACGGTGATGTCATCGTTATAAACGATACTGCGCTGATCTTTAGCGACCTTCATCTTCTTATTCACTCGCAGGCTAGCGGCTGGTATGCGTTCTAAACGTGTCTCCTGTCCACGATACAAAATTTTAACTGCAGGAAGTTGCGGCTGTTTTTCATATCCGAGATGCAGCTCAGCCAGCTTCTGCCCCGTGTCGGCAAACAACTCAAAGCCAGCAGCAAACGGGATACGTGGCAAGTCTTTAGTGAGGTTGTGCTTATACTTGGCGCGATAATCTTCAGCATGCAGCAGGCCATAGATGTAGTAGAATAGTTGCTCCTTGCTGATTTTCCTGTCGCCATAGTGCTGCTGCCACTTGTGCAGAGCTGCGTCGCTAATTCCCTCCCGCTGTTTGCCGTTTTTGTCAAGATAGAAACGTGGGAAGCACTGTGTTTTGTTGATAAAATCGAGGTTAGGAAGTGAGTCAGTCATCAGGACACTGAATTCTTCTGCGCCGATACCGCTGGTGCATAGCCAAAGATTGTGTGGGATGGGCTCGATTTTAGCGATCTTGTAATGCATTGCATTGAACATCGTGCAGTAGTAAATATATTTTTTAGTGAAGGGACGATAGATGGACAGTTTTACCTTGGCAGGTGAGAAAACAGCCTCTTTGCCCTTTATCAAATCATTCTTCAACTCACGTGACCATTTGATCTTTTTTTCATTAAGCTCAATATACTTATCTATGTTCTGTGCAGTCAAATGTTTTCCTGCCAGTTCGTCAAGCCCATCATTATAAACACCGATCATCTCCGCCATATTTGCCGCTACCATGCCGTGATCATAGTTGTAAACCCACCTATCTCGACCAGTTGCCACACCAAGACTATACAGTTCAAAAATTCCCCCGCCCTGTTTCTTATCACCGAGCACAGATAGTTTTTCATAACCTTCATCGCGTTGAGCTAACCAATCGCCATGTTTATCGGGAGTGATTTCTTGCCAGTCTATATTTGTAATTGAACCATAGTCAGCAATCTTTGTTAGCTTTTGTTCACGACTGAGATAATCACCGATGTTGTGATAACTAACAGTTGCTTCCTTGCTAGTACTATGTTGCTTCTTGACAAGAAAGCTAATTGCCACTGGTGTTCTGCTGTTTTGTCCAAAAACTTTTCCACCTTCCTTACGTGACAACTCACCCTTGGTTCGTTGATTACCTCGCAGATGAAAAGAATAGATGGCATCGAACTCTTCTACTAAACATCTCCGCAATCCTTGTGTGCTGCGTTCATCGAGAAGCGAAGCATTATGGACAAAACCAATAACACCGCCGCTGTCTCCAATCCTATCGCTAGCCCAACGAATGGCTTTGATATAGGAGTCGAGCAGATTTTGCTTATTGGTAACATCAGATCTTGACATGTAGGTAGCTTGAATATTAGCTCTTAAGCAGGGATGCACAGTATTTTTGTTAGCATCGTTTTCTGATTTTTGACCAGCTGAGTAGGGAGGGTTCATCACTACTACGGTGATGTCTGTCGATTTTTGGCGAGCGATGCGTTGACTGTTGGCATGAAATATCGGTTCATCGCCATGCATCTGCTCATCGAGATTAAAAGTATCGGTAAGGGCAATGCCTTGAAAGGGCTGATATTCACCTCCACTACGGTTATGGAAAGCTTCCTCGATATTGATAGACGCGATATAGTAGGGCAGTAGCAGAATTTCATTGGCATGAATTTCTTGCTGAAACTTGTAGACGAGATCACTATCTTTGATCAATCCATCTATCGTTAGCAAACGAGCAATAAATGTGCCAGTGCCCACAAAAGGGTCGATAATATGCACGCCTTTATCGCTGAGCCCGCGCTTAAACTCTTGCTGTAAGATATGCTCAACTGAATGCAAAATAAAATCAACAATCTCGACAGGCGTATAGGCAACACCTAACTTTTCAGCAACTTTAGGGAATGCACCTTTGATAAAGCTTTCATACATGTCTTCGATGATCTTTTGCCGTCCCGCACTGTTATCTATACGCTCAAGACGATCAGTGATACTGTCATAGAACTGCTCGCAATCCTTGAGTTCGTTGCGGAAGCCATAGGCATCAAGGCTCGTGAGGACTACCTCCATCGACTTTGAGATAGGATTGTGATCAGAAAACTTGTAGTTTTTAAAAATTCTATCAAAAGCTGGTTTAGTGACCAGATGTTCAGCTAGCATCTGCATCGCATCTTCGTCTTTGATGTCATTGTTGATAACGGCTTTTAGCCCTTGCAGATACTTGGCAAATTTTTTCTTTATCTCTGATTTGGTTTTTAGTAAGCCATTGATACGAGACGAGACAGTTTTAGTGATCTCAGCGATGCTGTTCGTCCATTTCTTATCGTAAAGTGGATCAGTGCATATATCGACTGTTTTAGCAAATATTTTCTCACTGAGGTCAGCAAGATTATATTGCCAGCCAGTATTTATATCGGAAGTGCTCACCTGTGCTTTTTCGCAGACCGAACCAACACCGATAATCTTTATTTTGTCAGGTTTACTTATGTTGAGGTGTGAATCTTGGATAATATTTTCTAGCTTTTTATCATGTGAACGCAATGCATTCAAGACCTGCCAAACAACCTTGTAGGTCTTGTTGTCGTTCAGTGCGGCAACAGGGTCAGTGCCTTCAGGGATAACTACGGGCAAAATAACATAACCACAATCTTTGCCCTCTTTCTTGCGCATAACCCTACCTACTGCCTGCACAACATCTACCTGTGATTTACGCGGTTGCAAAAACAAAATGGCATCGAGACTTGGCACATCAATGCCTTCGGTTAGGCATTTGGAGTTCATGAGAATACGGCAGATTTTTTCATTGTTGTCAGTATACCCCGCGTTTTCCTTCAGCCATGTAAGTTTCTTATTGCGATCAATAGTGTTGTCTGTACCATCGATATGTTGTGTCTCGCAAGTAAAGCCATCGTTTTCTTGTGCATCAAGAGATCGCACAACGTTAGCAAAGCTAGCTGTGATAGCCTTAGAGGCTTTGATTGAGTTAACAAATCCTACTGCACTACCAAGTTTTATGCCTTTATCTTCTTCTCCTTGATCTCGCAAAGCTTTGTAGCAACCTACGAGTTTGGCCGCATCTTCAAGTGCAAGATCAGTGCCAACAAGTCCTTCTTGTAAATGCTCATTCGCATACGCGGCACTGATAGTCAGGATGATAACCTTATAGTCACTAAGCAGATTAGCATCTATGGCTGTAGCAAAATCAAGTCGATAGAACTCTTTGCCAAAAATTTTCTCATTGTCCATTGAAGCAAGGGCAATGCTAGCTTCATCAGCTTTTTTCTTTGCATTGTCAGCATAGATGCGTGGTGTCGCAGTCATGTAAAGACGCTTAGCAGCTTTGACATAATTGGCATTGTTAATTGAGGTAAAAAAATTACCTTCTTTTTCCAGACTATCAATACCAGCAGTACGATGTGCCTCATCACAAACAACGAGGTCAAACCTCGGCACACCCTGCTCCTGTGCCTCTTTGATGCGCTCAAGTGATTGATAGGTGCAAAAAATAATCGTGCGTGTGTTTACTTTTTTTCGTAAAATATCAGCGATTCTTGAAGCATCAGTGGTAGGCGAAATTGGCAGATCAGCAACGGTATAGCCATCGCTATCACGATCTGCTTTGCCGTCAGAACAGACTATCACATAACGCTGCTCGTCTTGACACTCATAAGCATACTCACGCAGTGTTTGAGATACAAGTGATATTGATGGTGCAAGGAAGAGTACATTTGCATGCTTAGCAGTGATTTCTTCAACAATCTGTAGTGATGTATAGGTTTTGCCTGTACCACAAGCCATGATTAACTTGCCTCGCTCATGATCAGCAAAATGTTTTTTAGCTTTAGCAACGGCACTCAACTGGTAAGTGTATGGTGGTTTGCGTGTTTCCTGTTGCTCAACATGACCATCGCTAAACCAATTGAAGGGTACAACTTCAAGTGTTGCGGGGTCTATAACACGGCAGTTTTTGCCCTGCCTTTGCAAGATGTCTTTCGCATTTTTGCCCCACTTGTATGTAGTCGTAACAATCAGATGCTCGGCAAACGGTTCACCACGTGAAGAAGCGAGGAAACTATTAAGAGCCTCACGGTCGATGTGAATATCTTCGCGGTAAAATTTACACTGTATTGCCCATATTTTGCCTGTGCCCTTTTCTTCCGCAACTAAATCAATGCCACTGTCCTGTTTTGTGAAACCATACTTGCTAAGCTCCGGCCAGTCACACCATAACCAGACATGGGCGAAGTCGTGTTCGGGTGATTGACGCAGGTAGTCACGCATGGCCAGCTCAAATAGTTTGCCCTTTTCATACTCGCTTTTTGCGATTGAACGCAAATGATCGAGAAAGGCATTGAAAGTGCGATTGGTTGCCGCATTTCGCCGCTGTTTTCTTGCTAAATTGCTTGCCATTGCCATCAGTTTTAGTGATTACCCTGACAAACTTGTCGGCAGATAATTTGTTAAATTCAATGCGTTGTATATTGCCGTGCAGATTTTTCGTGTGGGAGATGAAGCATTAGTAATGTTATTAGCTAATAAGCTACGTTGTTACTTCCCTACCTTGTTCTGGCGGGCTTTAATGTTATCGAACCAGCCTTGCAGTTTGTCTATCTCTTTCTGAATTTCTTCAGGTGTTGGGGTAGGTTTGTTCATAGCGTCTGCATCGCTGTGTGCTGTCTTTGAAAGTCGGTAAAATGCATCGCGCATTACTTCGCAATCTTTTTCACTCAGAACGGTTAATTTCACTAACCCCGCTGTTTTTACTTCATTAGAAAAACGTTGCAAAACTGGCTCGACAACTTTCTCGACAGCTCGCTCCCACGTTTTTCGCAGACGCTTTAGAAGTTTGTCCGCAGTATCTTCCCACTTGTCCTGATTGCCTCTCTCATAAAAAACTCTTTCGTTACCTAGTTGCTCCAGCATACTTTTAATGACATCTTGAACTGCTTGGGCACGAAGAGGAGGGTCTGGCTGCACAACTCCCGTGCTGCTAGTCGTGCGAGCTACAGCACAACAATTAAAATTAGTAGTAATTTTTCTGCAGGAATCGTTAAGGAGAGACAGAAAAACAATATCATGTGTAAACACAATTACCTGCCTATGCTTTCCCTCTTCAGCAAGTCGCTCTGCTACCCTCTCTCTATAAGGGTGGTCGAGTGATGATACAGGATCATCAAAAACAATTGCTGAATTGCTCTCGCTGGTTGCAAGCTCGGCCAGAAATGCAGCTATAGCTACGCAACGATGCTCGCCTTCGCTCAGCACCTCCCCAGTATGCACCTTTTCTTGCTTATTGTTGGTGAGAAAAATTCTGAAAAGAGGAGCACCATACTCCGATTTTTCTTTACGTAGTTCTACTTCAAGCCCTTTAGCATTAAACTTGCTAACTTCGGAACGAAAGCGTTCGCAAAGCGCATTGGTAACAAGCTGTTCAGCAATTTCACTGCTCTTTGTGGTAATTTTGTGCGTTTTGGTGTCCTCCAAGGACTTTTCAAGCGTCTTGCGCTTTTTCCGACGCTCAATTTCCGCGACAACATCTTCTTGCACTGTTGCAAGCCACTCACGATCTTTCAGTTCATCCCGCTGTGAGTGCATCTGCTTGCGCTCTTCTGATTTGTCATCTGTTCGGAGCGATACAGCACGTTTCAGTAAGGCTTCAGCATGACGAGAAATTGCCTCCGATGGCCAATTACCTGCAGAGGGTAGAGGCTTCTCTTTAGCCTCCTGCTTGTTGCTGTGAAGGATAGCACGCAATCTCCATTTGTTCTTGATGGCTGAAACGTGAGCAAGTTTAGCTAGTTCTTCGTTTTCATCGCGTAGTAGATCTACAATATCAGAAGTCTCTTTAATCGACACGTCAGATGCTCTAATTTTATCAAGAGCATCTTGATATGCTTTCTCTGTCCTTTCTTCTTCAAGCTTGGTTGTATTCTTCACAAAGCCTTCAAAGCTTTGCAATCGTGCTACCGCTATATCGTCAAGCTCATGTTGACAGAGGACACAACGACTATCTGTCGATGCCACGGGGAAAGGCTGGTCAGGATATGCGTGCTTCTCCGAGTATTCTTTCGCCGCATTCCAAAGCTTTTTCCACACCTCAGAGCCAACATTTGGCAATGGGTAGTCTTTAAATAGCGTGTTAGCAGCTGTTTTAGCCGCTTCACGTGCTGTTGCATATTTTGATCCCAACTTAGATAGTTTTGCAATTTTGTCGTCGCTAACGGCATTTTGCAGGCCATTAAACTTGAGATTGACTTCGTTCAGGCGACGCGCCGTTTTGTCTAGCTTCTGTGCCATTGTGAGAGGGTCGTTACTGATGTCATCCTCCAATGTTTTCAGGTGCTTCTTATCCTCCTTGCTAAGTGTAGCAAGGGCTTGCACTTTTTCAGCACGGGTTTTTTCATTGAGCTCGGCAAGTAGCTTGCTCACCACAGTGCCACTACCACACTGCGTTTTGGAGATGGACTTCGGCGTTTGGTTTTCCAGGGCTTCAATATCTGTATTTATATGATCCTTGATCTTTTGGCAGGCATCAGCCAGTCGCTCTAACACGAGCAGGGGAAACGGTTTGTAGGCAACATTGTTGGCTTTGTCAACGTGCACACTTGCTGCTTTACTATCAAACACGCTGACCTTAGACAAAAATTCGTCGCTGGGAGTTTCAGGTGTCCAGTTCTTGCTCTTATTTTCGTTACCGACGATGTAGTCAATAACGCACTTTTGCTCACCCGAATCAGCTTTGCTGACATCGCTAAATATCTTCATTGCAGGTGTCCGAGAACGGCATGCGCTATTTAAAATACGCACGTAGCCAGATTTGCCCGATCCGTTATCGCCATACACCACCGTCACGCCCTCCTTGCAGAAGGTTAAGTGTTTCTCACTCTGAAGAGCATTCACGTTCTCAACACCATGAATGCTCTTGATTCTTACGGTCTTGGCTGTTTTTTTGATAGTTTGAGGCCTTGCTGGATCGGGGGGGGTGTCGCTCTGTTCGCTACACTTGCATAGTTCGGTAAGTTCCTTGATGTCGTCTTCACCTAGTTCTTGGCCAGTATAGAGGTGTTGCAGTGCGTGCTGTTGCCACTTCGGGCAGTTCTTCGCCCATGACAAAATGTCACACAAGACCTCGTCCTCGCCGATAGTCTTGTTGCTCAATCTCTCTGTATGTTGTTGGATGTCAGTCACGGTAACGGTTCGTCAATCAACTTTGTTCCTAGCATCAGCTTCCGCTTGATCAATTCATCCGTCACTGGAGTTGCCCCCTATAAGAAGCACCTGAGGTTCCTCGATACTTGTGTTACAAGCTGAATAGCGACTTTGCCATTAGGAAGTCTACAACTTCTCTCCTGCCAGTTTCTTCGTTATCAGTGCGCTAGATGGAGGCCTCTTGGACGACTCTACTATGGTAGGAATGAGGCATTACCAAATGCAACTTTTGCCTACTTCTAATCGAGATTGCGCTTGATCTGTGTCAACTCCAGCTTTGAAAGCTGGGCGGCCTCGCAGATTGCTTGTTCATCAACACCTGCCTGCAAAAGACGCTTAACCATCTCCATCTTGCCCTGCTGCTTGCCCTTACGCATGGCTTGCTTGGCGGTCTTGTCTGCCTTGGCGGCCTTGTCATAGGTGAATTCCATCTCTGGCATAAGTCTCTCCTCCTCCTTCAGCTTTGGAAAATACAGGCGTTCGACCCTTGCGAACCCTACCCTGTCATACCCTTTATCGGCACAATCATAGTAATCTATTAGCACACTCAAGACAAACGACCGCCGCTGCTGGGCTAACAGGCGGGCTTTTTTGATAATCTCGCCCACGACCTTATCGTTCATCTCCCAGTAGTTACGCATGCCGAACAGTGCCAAACCTACCTCCTCGCCTCCTCGCCGCATGCGACGATAGGATAAATCATGTAAGTTCACTAAAAGACAGTTAAAATTGGGAAATTTCCTGAAATACTTCTTCAGTTTTTCAGGCGCACCCTGCTTTTGCAGTGCCCAGCTGAGATAGTCAGAGGGAATGACTGACTGCTTGTCCTTGCAACAGGTTACGATGATGGGAAGAATTATGCTGCCCGACTCCTGCGCAATCTCGTTGTAGTAGCCAAGCATCTGCAGGACGGTGTTGTTGTCACGATAGCTTTTGTGTTCCAAGATAATCGTGATGATGATGTGGAAGTTTGAGTTCAACAAAGGCACTTCCATCACGATGTCTGCCCTGCGCTCCTTACCCTTTGCCCCCGTTGCGACACTCTCGCGAATCTTCACCAACGGCCAGTTGAAGATAGTGTATAAGCTGGGCATAAGCAGAACATGCATCAAAGCACGGCAGTATTCAGGATTTTTGAAAATTCTCTTGAAAACAGCATCGTGTGGATAGGATTGTTGGGATTTAACAGTCTTGCTGCGTTGTTTTTTCTGCACCTTACGTTGGTGTCTGTGCTGCCTCTCACGTTGTTGCTTCGTCATGTCTGCCTTTCACTCGTTGTCTGCACCACTATACATAGCCTAGCACGAGGCAGTTAAAATGGTCTATGCAGGAGTGATGCCCCGTGCCCGATGGTAGCTAACCTTCGCTGCCCTGTGCCTGTGCGCCTCCACATGCACACCTCCTCGCTTGAGGATTTGTGTAATCGTGTGGTGATGCCAGCCTTTGCCCTGCTGCTTGGTGGGTATCTTCATGGTGTCCAGCAGCCGAGCGATGGCTGCCGTGCTGATCCCCTCGCTATACATTTGCTTGATGGTGGTGATGGTGCGTAGCTCGCCCTTGTGGTCAATAGTTTTGCCGCAGATTTTACGATTACCATAGGCATACCACCTGCTTTTGTGCTTACCCTGCTTCCTCAAGGGGATGTTGTATTTCAGCAGCTGGTCTCGGATGTGTGTTTTTGAGCACGAAAATTCACTGGCAATAGCCTGCATTGAGAGACGGTTTTCGAGATATTTTTGTCTGAGTACACATTCAGGTATAAACGAAGATGTGGTGTAACTGTTTAATTCCATTAAGAATAACTGATTGAGTGCGAATTCTGCATCTCGGCAACCACAGACCACTCTATCAACCGAGGGACATATTTTGTCCACACCCATGCGACGTGATCTAGCCACCCATTCTTACCAATACCTTGTGCTTCCTTGAGTTGTTTTTGTAGTAACTGGAGCTGTCTCTTCCTGCCGCTAAACTCCCGCTCTTCACTTTTCAGGGCTGAAAATTGTTTCATATACTTATCTCTGAAAGACTGTGCTATTTCCATGTTACCGCCTTCGAGTAGGAAGCTCAATCGCCTGTCGAGCCGTTGTCTCTCAGAAGTCATCTCATCCAGCTTGACATCGATTTCAGAGATTTTCCCGCCTACCAACCCAACAGAACTTTTCTTCCGAGCCGAGTCGTCGGCAACGCTTTTCTGAAACTCTGGGGCGTTCTCCGCTACTTGGCGCAGTATCTTCTCGGCTTCAAACTCGAATACCTCGGTTCTAACCCTGAGCTTATTGGCTTTATTCTGGTAGTAGGTTGATCTTCAGCTATGCCACCAAGCACTCTTGCCGTTCCTCTCCACAGTCAACACCTCATGTCTGTTACGTATCTGACGGTCATGCGCTCCACGCCTGCCGCCCCGCGATGTAGGTCGCTCGCACTGCACGGTCATCGCCGAGGATCATCAGGGAGAAGAGAGTGTCTTCGAGGCAATCTGATAGTGCCTGCCGCGCACGCAACACCGGCGTAGCAGTCGGATCGAGCACCACCACGTCCCCCCACCGTCCGAGATCAAGAGTTCCTATCTCATCAGCGAGGTTGAGGTGCACCGCGTTGCCGCGCGTCGCGCGGTGAAAGAGCTCGTGTGCGGTCAGTGTCCGCCCCTGTAGCATCGCCACCTTATACGCCTCGCCGAGGGTGTGGAGCATCGAATAACTCGTGCCACCGCCAATATCGGTAGCAATCCCGATGCGCACCGGGCGATCTGAGCGACCAACATAGCTAGCATCGAAGAGCCCCGATCCAAGGAAGCTGTTTGAACTCGGACAATGCACGACGGTAGCACCCGCCTCAGAGAGACGCGCACACTCGCGCTCCGAGAGATGAACACCGTGTGCGAACAGGCTCCGGCGACCTAACAGGCCGAAGCGGTCATAAACATCGGTGTAGTCCTTTGCCCCTGGAAACAGCTGCCGCACGAGTGCAATCTCACCCTTACTCTCGGAGAGATGACTATGCACATAGTAGTCGGGGTGGCGGGCAGCAAGAGCACCAGCCACCCGCAGCTGTGCTTCGGTCGAGGTCAGCGCAAACCGCACGGTGATCGCGTAGCGCAGCCGACCGCGGCGGTGCCAGCACTCGATCAGTTCCTCGCTGTCGCGTGCGCCAGAACTCGGCTCATCACACAGCACCCGCGGGGCATTGCGATCCATCATGGTCTTGCCGCTGATAATCGCGACGTGCCGGCGCTCAGCCGCGGTAAAGAGTATCTCAGTCGCAACTCGATGCACGGTAGAAAAAACAACCGCAGCAGTTGTGCCATGTTGCACAAGACGGTCGAGGAAGACCTCAGCTGCAGTGCGAGCGTGTGCCGCTGAGGCATAACGGCATTCCTCCGGGAAGGTGAAGCGATTTAGCCAGTCGAGCAGATCCTTGCCGGGTGCGGCCAGCATCC
The DNA here is from genome assembly GCA_965226195.1 of Oligoflexales bacterium. GTDB lineage: Bacteria > Bdellovibrionota_B > Oligoflexia > Oligoflexales > JAPPIL01. The sequence goes on along the minus strand of OZ245333.1, from coordinate 2,733,964 downwards.
GATGCTGGGGAAAGTGGATATGGGCATCGATGAAGCCCGGCAATACGAGTGCCTCACCATGATCATCGGATGGCAGGGAGTAGAAATGCTGTGGCAGATGCACAGCAGGCCCGCGCCAGACAATACGCCCACTCCCAGCAATCGCAACTGCACCCCGACGGTAGAACTGAACCGCACGTTGTCGCCCGACCACGGCGGGATCGTCGTGGAAAGTCAGTACCGCACCACGTATCACCCGTCCGCGTTGCTCACGGGAAGATAGCATCACCACCTGCTACTAATCTGGGTAAAGCGGGAAACAAAGAGCAAGGGTTATGCTAGTAGAGTGTCAGGGATCAGATGCTTTTTATTCGTCATAGAATGTGCTCCTAATCTTTTTCTCATCGTTAGGTTTGATCATTCCTCTATCAACAGCTCCTCTTACCGTTGGCCAGATTAGTGTTTCTTGCAGACGTTTGGCTCTCGCCATATCCAGTAAAGCCCTCGTAGGAGTCGTGACTGCAAAGTGGAGTTGCCCCAAAAAACGGACAGTCATAACCAGTTCGTTAAAATTTGATATACATTCTTAGTGACATCATTCCAAGTGCTTTGTGTGATGTGATCTGTTGTATTCCACTCGATACGCCGCTGCACCGAAAATGTCCTCACCCCGCGTAGGGATGAGGACAAGTTGTTGATTAAAAGTCAGCGCATCCAGACTCACATTGATCTCAGTGATTTTCCTAGCTACCAACCCGACAGAGCATTTCCTCAGAACCGAGTGGTCAGCCACGTTTTATTTGAAATTCCGGGGAGTTCTCGGCAACCTGTTGTTAGGTACTACTTATGGGGATTTAGAATTTTTTTCTACAGATATTGATGGTGGTATCTTTGTCTACCCACCACTGTTAAATTAACAACCTGTAGATATACACTTTTTTAAAGTTATTTTAAAAACACTAAAGTTTCTCTAACTAACTCCGATAGGCATCTGTGTAGGTGAATTGTTATTTTCGAGGCTGAAATGAGCACATCTGTTTTTCGAGAGGTCTTTGGCATGTGCGTGTTTGTGCTTGCCATCACCGCCATGGTGATAGGTGTATCTTGTAAGCCAGCAGAGCCGGCACAGCCGAAATTCGTCACTTTGGAGCAGGATGATGCTCGTAACCAACAGAAGCTTAGTATTGATGAATATGCTTTGATAAATAAGGTGCATTACAATGATCATGGAGATTGGAATATCTTCTATGGCTTTTCAGATAATAACCGTTGTGATGGTCAATTTACTGATACTCACCTCTCGCAACTCAAAGATAAAATTTTGGAATCTTTTGAGGTGTGGCTGGAACCACTAAAAGATAGGGCTGGTATCATTGACAAAAGTAATATAAATCTGGAGTTACGAAGCACGATACCCACTGATAAATCTAGACTTTCCTGCACTGCAACTACTGAGATTAAAACTATTGACCCACAAGATTCTGATCTGTCCATCGTATTCTACTGCGAGTCATGCAAGTCTGTGGCATCATTCGCCTATATTAAGAGAAGCAATCCTGAAATACATATATTCCGAGATAAACGAAAGGTTGAACCACATCAGTGGGCAACTGGGCTACATGAATACTACGAATCAACTGCGATACTTCATGAAATGGGACATATATTTGGTTTAGGAGATACTTATGTTGATAGTAGAGATAGTAGAAAAGACCCTTGTACTCATCATCGACTTAATGTAAGCACTGGTGGCATCTCTAGTACTATAGGTGCACAGCCTATTTCAGTCATGAATAAAGATTGGTATTTTGTAGAGGCTAGTGATGGTACGCTTAAACTTTCTCTGGATGATAGAGCTGCTATCAGATGGCTTTATAGCAGGCGTTTTGAGGGTAGTTCCACATCAGCCTGTGATTGTCCTTACGATTATGTGTATGAGGTAGAAAGCGGCGGTTGTAGACCCAAGTATCCCCTGATTTTTGAGGTTAAACAAGGAATTCTCTCAAAGGACATGTTCTCTCATTTTTCTGATGAAGATGTAAATCAGAAAGATGAATTAGGCAACACAGCTTTGCACTATGCAGCCGCAAACAAAAAACATCGACCATTACTGTATGACGAGCTTTTGGAGTTTTTGTCAAGTAATAATCACAAAGATACGATCACAAACCCAAACAAGCTTGTATTCACTGCTCAAGATATCTACGATTCAGAAGATTCAGCTAAACTCCTTTATAGCAATGATGGCCTTGAAACAGCAAAGGATAAACATCAGCAGGAGATCGCAGAGACTTGTAAATGGATGGAATTTATGCTGGCAGTGAGAGATCACAACAAGAATAGTGAAATGGAAGAACTACTGGATGTTGTTGATATAAACAAGCAGGACTACTATGGGTACACTGCCCTACACTACGCAGCTGGAAGTTTGAATGTTGCAATGACGCGGGTACTATTGGCACACAATAGTATTGACATTTATGTTAGTACTCACGCTGGATATACACCCTTTGGGCTGCTTATGCTGGATGGTAGTGATGACGAACTTAAAAAGTGTGCAGAAGGATCTGGTTTAGATTATCTAACCAATCAGTATGATCCGAATAATCTTTATGATTCTATTCGGAGCGACCGGAGGATGCCTGAGATATGTCCCACCATCCTCGATCGCAATTCTTTGCCCTATTATGCCAGTAAAGAGTTAGAAGGTGTTTGGTCAGGTGTGCGTGGGGTTCCACCAACAATTATCGAGGAGAAAAAATACGAGCGCTGGTGCGACGTAGTCATGCTCTTCCTACAAAAAAAGTAACAAGAGATAATCTCGGTGGAAAATGGAATCCAGTTGTTGTCTGGCGTTCCTTTTGTAATTGCCCCATTGCCTGAGTGGAAAGCCAGCAATAGCTACATATCCCAATAACAGACTCCTCTACCATCACCAACAAGGTATCTACAACTTTTTGGTAGGTTTTTCCGTCGGCGGTAGTTGTTGCAAAATTTGCAACAACTGAATTTCTCCGCCCATCACTCCTATTGCATAACAAAATCTGCTAATTAACACATAATATCAAATAGTTATAAATTTATCTCTAAAAACCTCAACCGGCGGAGATACTCTTACACAAGATACAGTAGGTTGGAGGCACTCTCTTCCATCCCAAGTACTGTCATTGTAAAACTGTAGGCTATCATCATGTCCACCCTGGAATAGTCAATGTTAGCGGCAAAAAAACAATCACTTGGAGGGGGCTGAAGCGCGGTGAGCGCTAGTGGATTTTACAAGCAAGACTGCTGCCATCGCCTAGCTCATCTTGAAAAAATACCAAGTGCAGAGGTAGATGAGAAACATCACACATAGGTATTCCGAGCCACACATGGCACGCCTCCTCTTTAGGTTAATCTTACACCCTGTAAGTATGTTATCGGTATGTTTAGAAGAAACTTTAGCTATGCCAATAAAATTAAATAGTTACTGATCAGTCAAGCAGTGGTCAGCTGGCGGGGTGACTGATTTCATTCACGCCAGTACATTCTCCAGTTTTTACCCATCTTGATTGTGCTTTGCACCACAAAACCACCAGCTTATGCCACCGACATTATAATGCCCATGAAGCTGATAATCATCCAGCCAAATGTAGACACAGCAGTAAGGATATGAATGGTTCGCTGGGATACCTTCTTGTTGTATATTATCAGTGCGCACAAGATGACTGGTGGAATCAGAGCGACGTAGGCAAACAGTGAGAAGCACACTAATACACCGAAGTACATGTGGAAGAAGGCAGATATTAGCCATTCAAACAAGAAGAAATCAAATTTTTGCGGCACCGGTACCACGCCGAGGGAGACACCTACTACAAGCAGGAGCCAACAAATTGCAAACGACACGGTAAAAATTCCTGCCGCTTGCAATAGTGGAGGTTGATTTTCCCACGTGTCTCCATGCCATTTTCTCCATAGCGCAATGATACCAATGATTTGACTGACAACGGTAGAAATTACTGATGATGCTGATATTAATGTAGCTAGCATCATTAGGTATCTGGTTATCCCCTGATTAGAAGAAAGCGGGCTATGGAAAGCCCAGGTCAGTATTAAACCTACGAATGTTAGCGGTATGGATGCAACCCACATCCAGAGCAAGAACCTGTGGTAGGGTTTCTTATTCCCGCCATTAACATCCTCTTCAGCTGAAATAACAGCAAAGCTGTTGCTGTTATTTTCAGGGACAGTAGCCAAAAAATACTCCCGCCGTGATATTAAGACATAATCAGTTTTTTTTCTACAATTATAACGTGTTAGGTAGCCAAGACCCCATGCTATAAACATATTTCCACCCTTTTATCGTCTAATCATCATTCTGACTAAAGATTTTTAATCATAAAAACTTCCGAGATACGATATACCCCTGAAAGTTGTGGGTAGAACTAAGAGGACTGGGCGATGAGAAACAAAAACTTGACAAAAAAAACTTCAATTGAATTAACTTGGTAAGGGCAGGGCAACAGCGACAAGATTACCAACACGTGATTAACAAAAAAATACAGCAGTTCAATCGCATCAAGCTTACCGCCTACGTCTTGGGCTGGCTGCTGCATCTTGGTAGCAGCACACTTGCCGCCTTGCTGGTGGGGTCATTGGCACAGGTGCTGCATGAACCTTCGCCGCTTGTGCATACACTGCTGTGTGCGCTGATTTTTCTGCTCACTCTAGGCTGTTTTCGTCGCCACGATGACAAAATTACCCGCACTGCCATGCTGCTGACACTCGACCGCGATTACGCAACGACCACACCCGCCCCTTATGCTATGTTAGCTGACAACAAGGCTTATCAGACATGGCAAGCTCCTCTGCGGCAATGGCAAAGCAAAATTGTGCGTTTTGAAATGCGTCGCCTACTCAATGCCGCGGGTCGAGCCGCATTGCTGTTATTTGCCTGTGTTACGGTAGCCTGGAGCGGAGACCTGTCGCAGCAGCAGTTGCTGCCTGCCTATCGTTACTTTGCCGCACTAGCACCGCAGCAGGCAACGTTGACCGTGTTACCGACACGAGAGCAGCGGTTCGAGTTGCAGGCAAATTCGCCGCCGCAGGTAGCCTTGTCTAAGCATGAGTTGGCACTGATCGAGGTCGTGAACATCGCCCTGATACAGAACCCCGTGATGCAATTGCGCACCGCAGGCGAAGTGTGGCAAGAGGTGCAGCTGAGACCGCAACCCACTGAGCGCGGGCGCTATGCTGTCACCCTCAGCATCGATCGCAGCAGCACCTTGCACATCAACTCCGTCGCCGCGGGCGCGGCACTGGCAACCATCACCGTTGATGCAAGTCGTGCGCCACAACTCAAACTCACCGCCGAGCAAAAAATCAACACCCCACACTCCGACGAAGTTCCCCTGCCACTGCGTATCAGCACAACGTCAGAAGCACCACTTGCCAGCGTTAAACTGCTCATCACCACGAAAGAAGGCACATTTGAAGAACTTATCAACACCATCGTTACCACACGACACGAGCATACCACCACTTACAGCTTCGTGCCCGAACCCTATATGGAAAGCGATTTTTCCGAACTCGAACTAGTTGCCGCAGCAACCGATCGTAACGGCATAACAGGCTATAGTGCACCGCTGCTAATCAATACCATCAGTGCTTGGGGACGTTACCGCCGCACACTGGAAAAATTAAAAGAAGTAAAAACAATGCTTGACGAAAAATTAACCCAGCCGCATAGCAGCATCGCTATGACTGAAATCAACCAGACAATGCGTGCCGCGGTTGACTCGGCCAGCACTTCGCCGTTTTTTGATGCACTCGATCGCATGACGATGGCACACTTGCTTACCGAACTAGAAACAAACAAAGACTTGCAACGCAGAAGAGAGCTGGCCTTGGTTTTGGAAAAATTAAACGAATTTTTGCTGGAACATGAAATTCTCAACGATCGTGAGCGGGATCGTGATTTTTTTACCGCGGCACGGCACTTGTCGTGGATAATTGCCCGTGGCGATCGGGAAGTGACCAAATACGTGCAGCGTCTGGACAGGTTTTTAGTTGAACGGCGTAAGCGCTGGCAACTGCGAGTCAAGGCTTTGCCGGCAGCAAGACAACCGCCGCGTTGGGTGGAGATTGAGGCACACGAGCCGTTTCGCAAAGGGTTAGCACAGTTGCCCGCCCTTGCGCCGACACCAGCAAGGGATGAATTGACCGTACTGGTCGGTGCGTATCGAGAGTGGTTGGAAGCGTTGGAAGCGGCTGAAGATGCACATTACCAGCAGCTGGTGCAGCAAGCACAACAAGTGCTCAATTCGGCACGGGAAGAGTTACGAGCCATGCAGCAACGACAGACACGCATCTCGACTTATCTCGACAAGGCCGTACAGCGCAGCAAGGCTGAGTTACAACAGGGCTGGGCAGCTACACGCATGCGGCAGAACACTAACATCAGTGCGGCCGAGCCGCTAGTGCAGCAGTTGCAAGCGGTCTCGCCGCTGGCAGCACAACGCTTACAAAACGCAGTAAAGGCAATGCAGGCAACGGTTGCCAGTGGTGAGGCACAGGAGTTTGTAATGGCGGAGTCACACGCCGATCTTGCGGGTCGTCTGTTGCGTCACACACGTTCGGCGACACGACAACGCCTGCCAGCACGCCGACAGCGACGGCGCAAAATTTCTGGCGATCGTTATCACGGGCAGCCAGTAATTGGCGGTTATATCGAGTTGCAGCGTGATTATCGCGTCAACAAGCGCTACCGTGAGGACATCCTCGAAGAAATTCGCCGTTCAAATTTACTTGAAAAACACAGGAATTTATTAGATGCTTACCTCCGCAGAGTTATCAGATGACAATGGGCAAAGACGTGGGAGCTAGAAAGCGGCAAAGAGTCGGCGGCACAGCTAAAAATATCGTCAGTATAGGAACTTCAGGATGAATTATCCGCACACTCTAGGCGAAGATGTGGGAGCTAGAAAGCGGCAAAGAGTCGGCGGCACAGCTAAAAACATCGTCAGTATAGGAACTTCAGGATGAATTATCCGCACATTCTAGGCAAAGACGTGGGAGCTAGAAAGCGGCAAAGAGTCGGCAGCGCAGCTAAAAACATCGTCAGTATAGGAACTTCAGGATGAATTATCCGCACATTCTAGGCAAAGACGTGGGAGCTAGAAAGCGGCAAAGAGTCGGCGGCACAGCTAAAAACATCGTCAGTATAGGAACTTCAGGATGAATTATCCGCACACTCTAGGCAAAGACGTGGGAGCTAGAAAGCGGCAAAGAGTTGGCAGCACAGCTAAAAATATCGTCAGTATAGGAACTTCAGGATGAATTATCCGCACACTCTAGGCAAAGACGTGGGAGCTAGAAAGCGGCAAAGAGTTGGCAGCACAGCTAAAAATATCGTCAGTATAGGAACTTCAGGATGAATTATCCGCACACTCTAGACAAAGACGTGGAGTTTGCAAGCAGCAGGCATGAGCTGCGCCGTCAGGTTGTGGATCAGGGACAGGTGGCAATCGAAGCACGGCAGGTGTGTCGTCGCATGCGTGAGTTGTTGCACGCACGTTTGCAACAGCTGGTAGCCGAGTATCGCAGCCAATACGGTGCGGCACGGGCGATGCGCAAGGCATTGACCGATCCGCGTTATTTAGACTACATTAAGCAGGTGGTTGATGTGTGCAGTAACGCACAGGCTGCACGTATTCGTCACGAAACGTATCTTAGGTATCATGAGGTAATGTGATGTTGCTACATAATTATGTTTTTATTTTACTCTTGTTGTCGGCGTTAGGTATTTTTTGCTATCGCTTGCGCTACAATATCAGGTTTATGCAACTCGGCAAGGGCGAGGAGGACGTGCGCAGTGACGCACCCTTGACCCGCTTCAAATACATGCTTGCCAATGGGCTGCTACAGCCGAAGATGCTGACCGACAAAAAAGCCGCTATCATGCACTACTTTATTTTTTACGGATTTTTGGTGGTGTCACTGGGCACGTTGGAAACGCTAGCACAAGGTATTATTGGCTATGGCATGCGTGACATGCTCGGCGAGGGTGTGCTCTATCGTTTTTTTCTTGTCAGTCAGGATTGGGGTAATTTTCTCGTTGCCGCGGCGATCATATATTCAGTGGCGCGGCGTATTTTTTTCCCGCCACCACGTTTGCAAGGTCTAGCACGTGCGTCACGACTCGATGCCTTTATCATTCTCGGTTTGATTTTTGCGCTGGTCAGCACGGCTTTGTTGGTGCTCGGTCTGCACGACAAGGGAGGGGCGGGTTTGTTCTTTGCCTATTACCTTACCCAGCCGCTGCACACATTGTTGTCGCCTGAAGGGTGGCAACTTGCTTATCAAGGCTTGTGGTGGGCACACTGTGGCGTATTGTTTGCGTTTCTCATCTATCTGCCTTTTTCCAAGCATCAGCACTTGATTTGGGTGTGGGCGAACATGTTCTTCAAGAGCAGGCATAGCAGCGGGCGTTTACGTCCTCTGAAAATCGACGAAGAGGCGGAAAGTTTTGGCGCAAGCAAAGTGCATGAGTTGACGTGGAAACAGCTGCTCGATGGTTTCACCTGCGTCGAGTGCGGGCGTTGTACCGAGCAGTGCCCCGCAACGACAACAGGCAAGACACTTGACCCGCGCTTGATGATTAACCATCTCAAGGACGCGGCGCTCGACACACAACAAGCAGAACCACGTCCGCTTCTGGGTGAAATCGTCACGCACGATGAGCTGTGGGCTTGTACGACTTGCGGTGCTTGTGTTGAAGCCTGTCCGCTCGACATAGAGCATATTGCCCCCATCGTCGATATGCGGCGTTATTTGACTTTGACAGAGGGCAACTTTCCTCCACAGCTAACCGATACTTTTCGTAATCTTGAAACCAACTCTAACCCGTGGGCTTTCAGCAGTGCTACTCGTGCTGACTGGGCGAAGGGGTTGGACGTTAAACAACTGAAGGATATGAAACAGGCAGACTACTTGTTTTGGGTTGGCTGTGCGGGGTCATTTGACGAGCGTTACAAGAAAGTTTCGCGTGCCATCGTTAAAATTTTACGGAAAGCGGGAGTGTCCTTTGCTATTCTCGGCTGCGAGGAAAAGTGCAGCGGAGATACGGCACGACGCTTGGGCAACGAGTACCTTGCCAATATGCAGATTGAGGAAAACATTGAGAATTTCAAAAAATACAACGTCAAAAAAATAATCACGGGCTGTCCGCATTGCTTCAATACATTGAAGAACGAATATCCTGATTACGGTTTTCAAGCACAGGAGGTTTTGCATCACAGCCAGTTTATCGCCAAGCTAGTGGAAGACAAAAAAATTACGATGGACAAGGGTGCAAGTGCCGCACTAGGGAAAATCACGTTGCATGACTCTTGCTATCTGGCACGGCATAACGATGTGGTTGCCGAGCCACGGGCGGCTTTGCCGCAGGAGAATTACGTTGAGTTGCCGCGGTCAGGGAAGAAGGGATTTTGCTGTGGTGCTGGCGGAGGACGGATGTGGTTGGAAGAGACAAGTGGTACGAGAATAAACGAAAATCGTGCCCAAGAGATCATCGATAGTGGGGCACAGACGGCCGCGACTTCGTGTCCGTTCTGCATGACGATGGTGCGTGACGGGGTTGCCGCGCTAGGCAAGAAGGACGAAGTAGAAGTGAAAGACATCGCTGAGGTTGTTGTCAGCTGTTTGCCCGACAGCGAGGAGGGTGGTAAAATTGTAGGAGAAGTACCCACTACATAACAAGCACAAAGGGCACACATGATCTCCTTCGGTGACCTAAACCCTAACAACAGGACGCTGCTTTGCCTGCTGCTGATTGCTTTCTTTAGTGCCTTGCTGTTTCTCAATAGCGTAGCATTACGTGAATACAACCTGCATGCGACCTACTCGAAAGGCTCACTTAATCTCTGCGAAGGCTGCAAGACCCGTTATGAGTGGCACACAGCGAGCACGCTGGTTTTCGTCAACAACTGGTTGCAGGAAGGTGCTTGGAATTTACGTTTTGCGCTGTTCGATACACCGCGTTCGGTTGAGTTTCGTGATTTTGACCAGCGTTTTTTCTACCCTGCCTATCCCTCTGGGGCGATATTGCCCGTATATCTGCTTTTCAGTGCTTTATCTGGCGGTGGGTTGGTCGATAATTTTGCTGGCGATCGCAGCAAACAACTGCTTACCATCATCGCCTACAACTACATCTCGCATCTGTTGCTAGTGTTGTTGCTGTGTTTTTCTGTCTTTCTAATTTTACGTCACATCAATTTTGATCACGTCAATGCTGCGGTGCTCGCCTGTATTCCTGCACTGATTCAATTTCACAATGCCCATAGCATGTATTGGCATCACATGCTTTATACTTTTGATTCGGCGGTGTTGTTGCCTTATGTGGCTTTTGTTTTTCTCGAACTACTACGCATGACAAAGACCTCTCGTGCGGTGAGAGTTACAGTGCAGATATTGCAACCGCTGCTGTTATTTTACGGAGCGTTCACCGATTGGCTGTTTTTGTTTGTCGCCCTGACTGTCTTCGTGTTGCGTCTGCTGCACAGGGAAATTGTTTGGCCACGTTCGCTTAGCACAACGTTGCGTTTTGTTGCTCGTAGTTTTGCATTTTTTGCCCCTGTACTGGTGGCACTGGCATTGTGGATTTGGCAAGTGTTGTATTTCAGCGAGCAGAGCCTTTTCACCACGCTTGCCAGTAGCCGTGACGCAGTGACCGACTACAACCTTGTGACCGCACTGCAATTTAGAACTGGCATTGGGCAGCACCCTGAAGGTTATTTTCATTACCTGATACGTGCTCTCTATACTTGGTTGCAGGAGGGCTATGGGTTAACAGGTGTGTTGCTGATTTATGCGACCTTCTATGTTGTCTGGCGTGGACATAGACTCACAACAAGTGCAGTAAAATTCGATCGCATCGTCATCGCAGCTTATGTGCTGTTTTTCGTGCCATGCTTGCTACATACGTTGTTTTTTCTGCACCATGCTTGGAATCATGTCTTTTCGGCAATGAAATTTAGCTTTGCGCTGTCGTTAAGTTTTGTCGTGTTACCGCTCTTGATTTTGCAATTGCGAGGCAAGTCGGCACGCTTGGTGGTGGCACAGATCGCGGGTAAGGTTGATGTTTATGCAGTGACCGCATTAGCATTGGCAGGAGCTGTCTTCTATGTTTATCTGCAAATCTACGACCGTTACCCGTTGACACACTTCTTTCGTTCGCCTGATTTCAAATATGTGGTGTTGGGTGATTATGTGCGGACAAACACCGACTATGAAGACGTGCTGTTTTCCAACAGCGTGATGATGCCAATCAAACCACCGCAAGCGTTAAGCATGTCAGGCAAGGTCGTCTATTACGTGAGCAATCTCGATTACGTCCACCTGCTGGTGCGTGACATCAAGCGGGATTTCCGGGTAAAAATTCTCTATCTTCACGACCAAACTGAGGAGATAGAACAGCTGCAGTATTTTCTGGAGCAGAACGACCTACGCATTACCACCGAAGAACGGGAAAATGTCGGAGGTTTCCTGTCTATCGATGGGCGAGCTTTCGTGCGCTGGTATGAGCAGACTGTGCCAGAGGAAGAACGCTTGAGCAATTCTCCGACCTAGCCTACTTCTCCTCTGCGTCTGCCTTAGCTTCGGATTCCTGCGGGGGCAAGAGAGGCAAGACACGCCCTTCGGCAATTTCACGCAAGGCAGTGACCGCTTCCTTGTTTTTGGAACTGACCAGCTGGTCAGCGCCCCCCATGAGGCGGCGGGTGCGGTGTGAGGCAACCGCAACTAGCACGAAGCGGTTTTCGATGTTGGTGAGGCAATCTTCAATAGATACTCGTGCCACGTGTCTCTCCTTGTGTTATGATGTCTCTGTATGCATAATGGCCGCTTCGAGATCAACCAGATACCGAGTTGACCGCTGATTATCTTCTCTGCCATCGGACATGTCAATCGCTTTTTGCTGATGCTAACCATTATCGCAGCTGTGCTGTGTTCATGTCAAAGACCGACACGAACTGCACCCGAACCGCCACCAGAGCTGCAGCCTGTGGTGTCCAATCGCTACTTTCTCTACGACGATGCCTGTCAAGCAAGGCAGAGCAGCACAGATGATAGCAGGCCGACGCAGATTTACCTGACTGACTTCGAGCAACCCCTTGATCTCGATGCTACGCAGCAATCGCTGCGTACAAAGTTGATTGACAGTGCCTTATACGGGCAGACTTACCAGCGTCGCTGTCACTTTTATAGCAAGCAGGGGCAGTATTGCCTCGATCGTGATTTTCTTCCTGTGAAATGGACAAAAATCAATAGAAGTGGTGGGATGTTGCGTATTTGCGACACAGAGCAGGAGTATCCGAGAGAGAGCTTTGAGCGTGTCGCACTGGTCACCGCCCTGCATCTGCAGAAAGCACAGCGTTTCTTTGCTAGCAGCATAGGACAGGACTTGCCCGGCATGTCGTTACTGGTAATGCCGTTCTTCCGCACCGTCTATACCGACAAGGAGGGCGAACTGCAGCAGCAACTGATGTATCGCAACATCATCTACTACCCTGCCAGCAAGTCACTGGCAGTGCTGCCAGACAGTGATAACTTTTACGGCCGTGGTCTGTGGGAGTCAGCGTTTATCATCGCCCATGAGTTTGCGCATCATGTGCAGTTTGCTACTCGCCCGAAGTGGGAGATGAACCTCGCGGCGGACAAGGGTATGGGAGGGGATAAACACCACCCAAGACTACCACACAACGCCACCAAACGCAGCCTCGAAGCCTTTCTCGAAGGCTGGGCTGACCTCTTCGCCTTCTACGCTGAAGGTGAGAACCCTTCTGATATTATCTCTTATCCATGCTTTGGCTATAACCGTGACATCGCTAACCCTGTCTTCGCCGATCGCAGCTTCAAGGTTATCACGCCTGACATAGTTGCTGGTTTTTACGCGGGCACAAGCACTTCTTCTTCGTGTGTGCGACCTGACTTCAGTGATGCACACACCATTGGCGCAGTTCTCGCACATCATCTGCACCGCATAGTCAGCTTTGTGCTGCACAGCTGGTCAGAGACTCCATCGCCTGCGGTCAAGTATCGCTATTTGCACAGCTGGTTTAGCGCAGTGTTCGCACAGGTGCAAGATAAAGGCAGTGACAACGATCTCCTGCGCACGATTATTGCCGCTATTTTTCAGGCTATTGAGCATGAGCTAGCACAACGCACGACCGAAGCCGAGCCGCGTGAGCGCATGACCGAGCAGGTTTGTGCGTTGTTTGAAGCAGGTTTTCCAACACTCAGTGGTTGCACGGAGATAAGCGATGAACAGCACTGACTTGTGGCTGCGGCACTTGGCAGCACAGCAAAGCAAGACTAAAGCCAGCGCGGGACAAGTGCAGATCACCGCTGCGGCGGTGCGAGAATTGTGGGAAGAGCTGCAACGCTGTGCGGCGATTTTTAATTTTCATAGCAGCCGCGGCGACCGCAAAATTAAGGTTTTTCTGCGTAGCGAAGATGCCGCTGACGTTGTCTTTGCCCGTGCGACAGCGCGGCTTGTTTATCACGAGGGACATCTGCGCTTGAATCTGATTGTCATCGCTGAATTTGCCGAACAGGAACAGGAACAGACAAAATTCCACCCGCAGTTCAGTAACATGGGCTTGCTTTACTGGGAAAACTCGGTCGGACAAAAATTCAGCACCGACATGCTGGTGCGCCACATCTTTGAACATTTGCTGCAACACGCATCCTGAGCAATGCCACAGTCATTTAGCCACGACATCTCTACCCAACCTATCTGGTCACACCAACTGGCTACAGCAGTAGATACTGCTAGTTGCGCACTGATGCCCGCACTGCTGTTGATGGAACGTGCAGGTGCAGCAATTCATGCGCAAGCACTGCAACACGGAGCGGCACAACACAAAATTATTATTCTCGTCGGCAGCGGCAACAACGGTGGTGATGCACTGGTAGCTGCACGTTTGTTGCATGCATACCAGCCCGAAGTAGTGTTGCTCAATGTTAAGCCGAGCAGCGCACTGGCAGCACAGCAGTTGCACATCTACACCGCGGTGACACAGACACAAGCCGCAGACTTGCTTTACCGCCAAGGTATGTTGACAAAATTTGCTGAGCAAAAGGTTTTTGTCATCGATGGCATCGCAGGGCTGGGTTGGCAGGGCGAAGCACGTGGCACTGTGCAAGAAATTATCACTGCTGTTAATGCCATGCCTGATGCCAAAGTGCTGGCGATCGATATACCGAGTGGGTTGGCAACGGACGGGGACACCGCTTCGCCTGACTCTTTGCCGCTTTCTGCTTCGCATGATTCTTTGCCGCTTTCTGCTTCGCATGATTCTTTGCCGCTTTCTGCTTCGCATGATTCTTTGCCGCTTTCTGCTTCGCATGATTCTTTGCCGCTTTCTAGCTCCAGCACAGCAATCAAAGCGGACGTGACGCTAACTTTTGGCGCACGCAAAGCCGCACACGTGTTGACCGCAAGTCGTGCTTTGTGTGGCACCGTGCATGTGGCTGACATTGGCTTTCCCTCGCACTGTGTGCAAGAGGCAATGAACCAGCATCCGCCGCAACTGCACTGGGTTGACTCTGAACCGCTGGTGACAGCAAACCCCTTTGCCGCACTGCCTCGCACGGCACACAAGTATCAACGCGGTCATGTGCTGATTATTGGCGGCAGTCAAGGCAAGTATGGCGCGCCGCTACTGAGTGGACTGGCTGCTTTGCGTGCGGGGGCGGGGCTGGTGTCAGTGGCTCTCGACCAGTGCGACGAGCAACAACCTCAAGGCTTGCCGTTAGAGTTGGTCTACGAATATTTTTTTCGCGATGGCACGGTGGACAGCGCCGAGTTGGCAAAATTCGTCGCCGCGCGTCGGGTGCAGGTTATCGTCATCGGCCCCGGCACGGTTGATACTGTTATTGACGACCAGCTCTGGCAATTTTTGCAAAAATATACTGATGAGGGTGGTTTCGTCGTCATCGATGCCGCCGCGGTAAGTGGTGTGTTAGAACGCAAAGCTAAGCAGGGCATACTGCTCACGCCTCACCCCGGTGAATGGGAGCGCATGATGACAGCAAAAACACCTCACCCCCATACACTTGAGCTATGCACAGAGGTAAAACGCATTGCTGTGGCACAGGGTCTGTATCTTGTTTACAAAAGTGCTTGCCCACTGCTGTTCACACCGCATGCAGCTGACCCTGCTTATGTCTGCGATAGTGGCGACAACAGCCTTGCCAAAGCTGGCAGTGGCGATGTGCTGTGTGGTTTGATCGCTGCCCACCTGCTTGCCTTGCGTGCTGTAACGCCTGCGTTCTTCACTGCCTATGCACAGCTGGCGGAACGAGCTAAGTTGCTGAGTGCGAGACAAGGGCCGGATACGCTGTTGGCCAGTGATTTGTTATGACAGCTCGTTCCGCGATTTTTTGCCGCTTTCTAGCTCCACGAGTTAAGTTGCTGAGTGCGAGACAAGGGCCGGATACGCTGTTGGCCAGTGATTTGTTGCAAGAGTCTGATTAGCAGTTCCTGCTCAGTTAGCGAGTTGCAATGCTCTTTGGCTGACAACATAATCAAACCTATCTGCCAATGTTTGCAAGATGAACCTTACGTCCTTCACCCGACGTGTATCCTTAAAATCATCGTTTTCGACAAAAATCTGATTCCAGTGCTTGCTTACCTGTCGATCAGCATAGCCCCAGATAGATTTGTCGATAGCAAGCATGATTGCCGCAGCTAATCCCGCACCACCAGCAGCTCCTATTTTTGTATCTCTTCCTCTTAATTCATTTAGTTTAGTTGATTCCACAGAGCCACGCAGCCTAGCCATTTCTTGCCCTAGCAGCATGTCTTTAAGACCAGCAATTTTTTTATCTGTGCTACGCAACCAAACGTCAAGATTTTCTTTTTGTCTCAGTATATCTGTCTTAGCAATGAACTCATCGTATCGTAATAAGTCCTCGCGGTAAGATTTGCTCAATCGCTCTATTTCATCGATGTCTATGTTCAGATTTATAGAATCAGAAGAATCAACTGAAGATCTAGAGTCTTCGATAAGCTGTGCTAAGCGATCTTGCAAATTCTCAAACTCTTTCACGAATGAGCCATCATCGTTACGACGTAGCACGCCGTTATTCAAAGCTTTGATTTCCTTTTCAAGATCAGCAAGGCGTGCTACTTTCTTATCGGGAGACATGCCTGCAATCTCATCGACCAATTTTCTGCTATCTTCCTCTATCTTTAGTTCAGATGCTACTTCTAGGGTCGCCCCGATCGACCTGTGCTTTTCTAAAAGATCAATTGTAGCTTCTTTATTCGCCAAATTCTTATCGCTTCTTAATTCTTTCATAAGCAAGTCAAATTGTTGATCATATGCTTCTTCGTAGTATCGATAGCCATCGTCACCAAATCCCTTTTGGATAAGGTCGTCAGTGAAGGTTGCAGTTGGCATCTTCCCACTTTTGTCTAAATCCATCTTCATAGTATTGAGCTTTGTATTGAGCTTTTTCGCATGTCGCGACGCTCCTGCTCTAGCTCCCACTATTGCAAAAGGAATGATGGCTAGGGACATAATCGTTGCTTTTTTTGCATAGCCTTTGTACTTTGCGCCGAAATCACGTCTGAACGTGTTGGGCAAGAAAGCAACTTCTGTACCACTACGGTCATACAGTGCCACACGGCAACGGTTTTTGTCTTCAAGCATGCTGCTTGGATATGCCGCGGATTTTTTACAGAGCAACATGCGGTAGGCCTGCATACCATTATCGCTTTGAATTGGTACAATGCCTAAGGTCAGATGATTGTCACTAATTGCCGTTATGTCACTGACAGATTGCCGAACAAGAGTTTTGCAGGCAATAAACCCTGCCGCCAGTAGGAAAAAGCTACCCCCTACAAAAACACACCGTGTAAACTTACCCATGACTAAGCCACCTCAAAGTAAAATTTAAAAATCAACGACACCTGCTTATCGGAGTTAGTTCTAAAAACTTTAAGAAAAAGTTAGCTGGTAGAGAGAGTTGGGAGGTAAGCATGTCAGGGGCTTTTCCTCCACAGGGGTTTCACCCCTAAACCCCCACCAACTTTTTGTAAAAAGTTGGATCAAAAACTTTTAGTAAGTCGGGGCTTGAAAACGAGACATTGGTCTCGTTTTCTTCCTTAAAATCCTCTTTTGAAGGGAAGAAAGGGAAAAAGGTGGGGAAAAAGAGGATAAAATTATTACAACAACGCTAACAAATTTGCCAACGGCGCAGGCACGCCTTGCACATCGCCGCGGCGAGCGCATTCGAGGTCGCTATCTTTGTCTCCGACGAAATAACTGCGTGTCGCATCGACATGAAAATCACGCATAGCACGCAACAACAGTTGTGGTTCGGGCTTGCGGCAGGCACAGGCATCGGTTGCTACATGCGGGCAGTAGTAAAAAGCATCGAGCTTCACACCTGCGGGAGCGAGCAACGCCTGCAGAACGCGGTGTGCGGCGAAGACATCGCTATGCCCGTAATAACCACGCCCGATACCTGACTGATTGGTAATTACAATTAGCAGATAGCTACGTTGTTTCAACTCATACAGCTGCTTGGCAACACCGTCGAGCAGCACAATGTCAGCACGGCGATAGACATAACCGCGGTCAGCGATTAGCACGCCGTCACGATCAAGAAAGATCGCGGTATTCACGATACATCGGTCTTGTCATGCACTGCTTGGTAGATGCGTGTCCACAGTCCACTTTCCTTGTGTAGCCATGCAGAGAAAAGTTTGCGGGCGGGGCGGTTCACCAGTGCCTTGTCACGAAAATAAGCAGCAAACGCACTCGTATCTTTAAGTTTGTGTAGCTCCGCAACATGTTCGGCAAGGACGTAAAGCTCGGCAGGCCCCGCGCGCATCACAAGGTTTTGTTCATAAAAAACGATCATGACTTTAAACACCGTTTATCCGCCCCACAAATTTAGCAGTGCTTGATGTGCCTTGATTAAAAACGGAGCAAACACCAAACTAGTAATCGCCATCAACTTCATCAAAATGTTGAGCGAAGGGCCTGAAGTATCCTTGAAGGGATCGCCTACGGTATCGCCGACCACCGCGGCCTTGTGTGCCTCTGTGCCTTTGCCGCCATGTGCGCCAGCTTCGATGTATTTCTTAGCGTTGTCCCAACCACCGCCTGAATTCGAGGCAGAGATAGCCAACGCCACACCGCTAACCAATGCACCCGCCAGCAAACCTGCAAGGGCTTCCACTCCGAACAGTGTACCAAAAATAAGCGGTGTGAACATGACAAGAAAACCGGGTGCAATCATCAAACGTATCGCCGACGTAGTGGCAATGGCAATGCAACTGCGGTAGTCGGGTTCTTCCGTACCGCTGAGAATGCCGGGTTTTTCGCGAAACTGGCGGCGCACTTCCTCAATTATCGCGTAAGCCGCTTGCCCTACAGCACGCATCGTCTGTGCGGTGAACAAAAACGGCAATACCCCACCACAGACCAGCCCCGCAAAGACAAGCGGTGATAGTAAATCAAGGGTGCTGATATTAGCAACTGTCAAGAATGCGCCGAACAGTGCCAATGCAGTCAACACTGCCGAGCCAATCGCAAAACCCTTGCCAATTGCCGCGGTCGTGTTGCCTGCTGCGTCAAGTGTATCGGTGCGGGCTCGCACTTCTGCCCCCAACTTGCCCATCTCAGCAATGCCACCTGCATTGTCAGCCACAGGGCCATAGGCATCGATGGTCAAGCCGATAGCAATGGTTGAGATCATGCCGATGGCAGCGATAGCAATGCCATACATGCCTGCCAGCGTCCATGCCATATAAATGACCACTGCGATGGCGATAACAGGCACGACGGCTGACTTGTAGCCGAGACTGAGGCCGTAGATAATGTTTGTCGCCGAGCCAGTCTTCGATGCCTCAGCCACTTCACGCACGGGTTTGTAAGCATGTGAAGTGTAATATTCCGTCACTGTGCCAATCAACAAGCCCGCCCACAAGCCTGCCAGCAACGAGATGAGCACGGCATTAGGTGTGACAACCTGACCCGCGAGAGGAAATTCCACCATCACCAATTTGGTGACGATCGTCATGACAATCGACATAATGATGGTAGAAATAAACAGCTGTTTCTTGAGTGTCGGTTCAACACTAGTTGCATCGTCTTTGACTTTGGCAAAATACGTCGTCAATAAGCAGACAGGTATGCCGACCGCAGTAATCAACACTGGATAATAAAGTGCACCCAATCCTTGTGCAATAGTGGCAACACCCGCTCCGATGACGAGTGCAGCACAGGTTGCTTCGGCACACGAGCCGAACAGGTCAGCCCCCATGCCGGCGATGTCGCCGACGTTATCACCGACGTTATCGGCGATGACCGCAGGGTTGCGGGGATCGTCTTCGGGAATGCCGCTCTCAACCTTGCCCACCAAGTCCGCCCCGACATCGGCAGCTTTGGTGTAAATGCCACCTCCGACACGCCCGAACAAGGCAACAGTCGAGCCACCCAGCCCGAAGCCAGAGACGATTTCCATCACTTGCCGCGGGTCATCGAAAAAATTACTGAAGATAAGTGCAGTTGTAACGAGACCAAGCACTGCTAAGCCTGTCAAGCCGAACCCCATCACTGCACCAGAGTTGAATGCAACCCGAAACGCCTCGGCCAAGCCAATCTGTGCTTGAATTGTCGTGCGCACGTTGCCTTTCACCGCAATCTTCATACCCAGAAAAGCACACAGGCTTGAGATAAACGCCCCCGCAAGGAAGGCAATTGCCGTCTGCGTGCCATGCGGAATGACAAAGGCAATCAACGCGGCAAAACAAAGCGCAAACAAGGTCACATACTTGTATTCTTGGAAGAGAAATTCCATTGCCCCCTGCTCGATGGCACGGGAGATTTTAGCTAGTTTACCGTCTTCAACGGCAATCGCTAAAACTTTGCGGGTGAAAAATAACGCCGCACCCAACGCTAGAAAACCAAAGAGGTAAATCAAAATCAAAACTGCCATGTTCGTCCCTTTAGGATAAAAATAACGTTTCTACCATTGTGTAACTTAGCAATGCCAACACATTCAATCAATAGCGATAAAAATCTGCTTTGTAAGGCCCTTCGACGGCAATGTTGAGGTACTCAGCCTGCGCATCGGTAAGCTTGGTTAGCTTAACGTTGAGTTGTGCGAGGTGCAGACTTGCAGTCTTTTCGTCGAGGCTCTTGGGCAAGACGTGCATGCCCGCGGGTAATTGCTGTTGCCATAGGGTTATCTGTGCAAGCACTTGGCTGGTGAACGAGGTGGACATAACGAAACTAGAATGACCAGTGGCACAGCCGAGATTGACGAGGCGGCCGCTAGCCAGCACAAGCAAGGCACGCCCGTCAGCATGGATATACTTGTCAACTTGCGGCTTGATGTTGATTTTTTTGATGTCCTGCTGTTGTTCGAGCCAATTGATGTCGATTTCGGAATCAAAGTGCCCGATGTTGCACAAGATGGCATGATCCTTCATCTGCACGAAATGCTCGCCTGTTATCACATCGGAGCAGCCAGTCGCGGTAACAAAAATATCACCGACGGGGGCGGCTTGCTCCATCGTCACCACCTCGTAGCCTTCCATCGCGGCTTGCAAGGCACAGATGGGGTCGATTTCGGTAATCAGCACCCGCGCACCAAGTGCCCGCAGCGACTGGGCACAGCCTTTGCCAACATCGCCGTAACCGCAGATAACGGCTGCCTTGCCAGCCACCATGACATCGGTGGCACGCTTAATACCATCGACGAGTGACTCACGACAGCCGTAGAGATTGTCGAATTTTGATTTGACTGCGGCATTGTTGACGTTGATGGCGGGCACGGGAAGCTTGCCTTCTTCAGCCATCTGGTAAAGTCGGTTCACACCTGTAGTTGTTTCTTCGGAAAGCCCCTTGATGTCTTTGAGGAAATGCTTGTACTTCGTAAAAACTAGCTCGGTCAGGTCGCCACCGTCGTCAAGAATAAGGTTGAGTGGCTGTCCATCGTCGAACCTCAGTGTCTGTTCGATACACCACGAGTATTCCTCTTCGCTTTCGCCTTTCCATGCGAAGACGGGCACGCCGCTGGCGGCTATTGCTGCTGCTGCATGGTCTTGGGTGGAAAAAATGTTGCAACTCGACCAGCGCACCTTTGCACCGAGTGCGGTGAGCGTCTCGATCAGCACCGCGGTCTGCACTGTCATGTGCAGGCAACCAGCGATACGTGCGCCTCGCAACGGCTGCTGCTCGCCATATTCAGCTCGCAATGCCATTAAGCCCGGCATTTCTCGCTCGGCGATGGTGATTTCCTTACGGCCAAAATCGGCGAGGCCGATGTCGGAAACTTTGTAATCCTGCTGTTGATTCTGTTGTTGAACGTTGAGCATGTGAAAGCAACCCCTTAAATTTTCCTTGCTTAAGTATCATAGTAGTTTTTCACCTGTAGGGAAAGGGCACTTTGTCTGCCCCTTGCAAGCGATGTTACTTGCTTGACTCTCATCATGTTTTTCACCTGTAGGGAAAGGGCACTTTGTCTGCCCCTTGCAAGCGATGTTACTTGCTTGACTCTCATCATGTTTTTCACCTGTAGGGAAAGGGCACACATGTCTGGAGCGAGGAAGCTAGCAAAAAGCAGACCCATGAGCGAAGCGAATGGCCTCATGAACAAAGTCGTTTCACTTTGCAAACGTCACCTACATGGATAACATTTACGTCTCTGGGAGTCTCATGCTATGCTGGTGCTTGGTAGGCTGAATTTCTACGGGGCTACGACAATGGCAGAAGACAAGCACAAAAGCAAGGATGACGACATAGCTGAGATCAGAGCGTTGCTACGTGATAGCAATCGTATCTTGAAGGAGCATATTGCTGAGGCGAAGAAGCGGTCGGAGGATTTCGATCGGCAACTTGCTAAAGATAGGGCTGAGGCGAAGAAGCGGTCGGAGGAGGACAAGGCTGAGGCGAAGAAGCGGTCGGAGGATTTCGATCGGCAACTTGCTAAAGATAGGGCTGAGGCGAAGAAGCGATCGGAGGATTTCGATCGGCAACTTGCTAAAGATAGGGCTGAGGCGAAGGAGTTTGAGCGGCGGCAGGAGAAGCGTTCACAAAAAGTTGACAGCCAGCTAGAGGAGTTGGGCAAGCAAATCGGCGGGGCAAACAACCGCTGGGGCAAGATTGTCGAGGAACTGGTTGCGGGTGATTTAAGTGCCATCATTAGCAAGCACCTTAATGGACAGGCACATATTCTTAGCACGAGAGTGCGACCCGACGATCGCAGTTGGGAGATAGATGTGCTGGCCACCGACGGCGACATCGCGGTGCCAGCCGAGGTCAAGACGACCTTGAGCATAGATGACATCGACAGGTTTGTCGCTCGCATTCTCATGCGCTTTACTACCCTACTGCCCCATCACAAGCACAAACGTATCTATGGGGTCATTGCCTTCGTCAAGATAGACGGCAACGAGAGCGAAGTCATTGAGCATGCCCTCAGTCAGGGTTTAATTGTCGTCAAAGCAATGCATGGCACAAACAAGGTGCTCAACGCCAAGGACTTCAAGCCTCGCGACTTTTGTCCTCGACGTAAATAAAAGCTGCAACTACTTGGTAGTACGTTGCTAGAGAGTTTCTAGCTGTAAGGCACTTTCATTAACCTTGAGCGTGAAGAACCTTGCCATTGCCACTAGGATGGCACGCACGTCGCCGCGTTTTTCCAAGCTCGTGATGTTGCGGAAATTATTAGCGTAGATGTTACCCCAGTTCTGGCTGGTCATTAGGTCAGTGCGGCTGTATTCAGCTACGTCGCATTTTATTTGCATCGGCGAAGAACCCCTACAGCTCATTCCTGTTGGTTGCGGAAGAACATAGTGATTATGATTATTAACTTTCTTACCCACAAGAGCAAGGGGCGACAACCCTATCTCCACAGACCTATCTGTCATTTTAGCATCATCCAAATCCAAATGTGCATTGGTTGGCTGTGCCAACCAACCAATGAGATCGACTTCCTTGCCGTCTTGGGTGAGCAAAGCACTGCGACACTTGCTCGTATCAGCGAACACTTGTGTGTTGTATTCAGGCAAATGCTTGCAAAGCAACAGGCGATAACGCCGGGAATCACCTGTGTCACCGTTATTTAGGGGCACGACGCCCAGCACTAAGCTACCATTAGTAACCGAAGTTGTCTTAGCTACCTGCCCATTTCCGCAAGCCAACAAGAGCAAACATGATGACCAAACAAAAAACCTTAACATTTTCAACTCCTTATCAATAAATATAAGACATGGTGGCGAACATTCAGCCATCCATGCTTTATTATATCATAAACTAATATATAATGTCAATAAAATTTTATTAATTAATATAATAAACTAATATCATTGCTTATTTTTATGGTGGCAATGTTGGCATGAGTCACATTCCCCTTGGAGGAGCATCTGCACAAGCAACCCCTTGAATTTTCCTTGCTTAAGTAGCATAGTAGCTTTTCCCCCACGAAAGGGCACACTTGTCTGAAGCTAGAAAGCGAGCAAAAAGTATACCCATGAGCGAAGCGAATGGCCTCATGAACAAAATAGTTTCACTCTGCAAACGCCGTGGCTTTATCTTCCAGAGCAGCGAAATCTACGGTGGTTTGAAATCTGCCTATGATTTCGGCCCTGTCGGGGTGGAGTTGAAACGCAACATTGCCAACTGCTGGTGGGAGCAGATGGTGCATAGCCGTGACGATGTGGTTGGTTTCGATGCTTCAATCGTCATGCACCCGAAAGTTTGGGAGGCCTCAGGGCATGTGCAGGGGTTCTTCGATCCACTCGTCGATTGCCTCAACTGCAAGCAGCGCTTTCGTGCCGACAAAGCCCCACAGCAGCCCGTTGGTGAGACAGTCACCTATGTGAAGGGTGGAGCTAGAAAGCGGACAAAGAGCCGTGAGCGAAGCGAAAAGGGCGAGAAGTTGCGAGGGCAAGTGGCAGACTGCGGCTATGTGTGCCCACATTGCGGTGCGCCAACCCTGAGCGCTGAGCGGCGTTTCAATCTCATGTTTCAGAGCAACCTCGGCCCCATCGATCCGCAGGCGGAATTGCTGCATGACATCATGCACGACGAAACACTGACGCTGGCAGAAGTGCGAGCACGGCTACAAAAACTCGACCGCAGCAGCACCATCTATCTGCGCCCAGAGACGGCACAAGCATTGTTTGTGCAATTCGTTAATGTCATGCAGACGACAGGGCAAAAAATTCCCTTCGGCATTGCTCAAATTGGCAAATCTTTTCGCAACGAAATTGTTACCGAGCATTTTATTTTTCGTTCGTGTGAATTCGAGCAAATGGAGCTTGAGTATTTTATCGCTCCCGATAGCTGGCAAGAGCAGCTTGAGTTTTGGAAAACACAACGCCTCAACTGGTATCTTGCCCTTGCCAACAGTGAACAATCTTTTCGCTTGCGACAGCACGAGCGCGATGAGTTGGCGCATTACGCACAGGACTGCTACGACGTTGAATTCTTGTTCCCGTGGGGCTGGGACGAATTAGAGGGCATTGCTTCGCGGGGGGATTACGACTTGCATAGCCATCAGAAGGCAACAGGGGCGAAGCTCAGCTACTTCGATCCGCACAAGGTCAATGCTGAGACAGGCAAGCAGGGAGTGCGCTACACACCGTATGTAATTGAGCCGTCGGCAGGCTTGACTCGTTGTGTGCTGGCATTGCTACTCGATGCTTATCGGGAAGATAAGGGTGTTGATCAACAAGGAAGAGAGAAGGTGCGTGTTTTTCTGCAGCTGCACCCTTGCCTCGCACCTTACAAAGCGGCGGTGTTGCCACTGATTAAAAACGATGCACAGCAGGTTGAATTGGCACAGAGCATTACACGGGAACTGAAAAAACACCAGCTGCATATCTGCTACGACGACAATCAATCGATTGGCAAACGTTACGCTCGCCACGATGAAATTGGCACACCTTTCTGTATCACTGTTGATGCCCAGTCGCTTGCAGACGAGACGGTGACCTTGCGTGAGCGCGATACAACTAACCAACAACGTCTTGCTTGCACTGCGCTCGCAGACAAGATTGCCGCGGCACTTGTACTGTCTGTGTGATGGGTCTGTGCTCCCGTATAAAAAACGTAGCAAGGCTCTCGATTTTTTGCTTTTCCGAGCACAATTTTCGTGTTTTTGGTATGATGGTTGCGTTGTGTAAGTTTTACTGTAATGTATGGTGAATTATGCTTAAGTTTTCTTTTCTAACATCCTGTATAGTGTTGATAATACAGCTTTCTTGTGCGCAGACGATGACCAAGTTGCCGCCTGCCGAGCCGGTCAGAGCACAGCCGCCGAGCAGTGTGGCGATGGAGGCACAAGTGCCGAGCAAGGAGACGGCGTTTGAGCGGTATTTGTGGGAGTATCTCGTTGGTGGTCGGCTGGCAGAGGAAGCCGCGGCGCAGGTAGCGACTGCGGGCATACCGCCCGCCCCTGATTCGGTGGCGGAGGCGTTGTTAGCCATTGTTGTGCTGGAGCAGGTGGCTGGCAAGGTGGGTGTGTCGCTGCAGGAAGCCGCAATGCGCTACAATTTCGACATCTTGCAGGCGTTGAACACCAACCCCTTCCTCAACTATCCGCGTTTTTTCGCTACGGTCGCCAAGGTGCTGGCGATGCATGTTGGCGACAGCGATTTCCATCGTGATTTGGAGAGTTTGTTGCAGTCAAGGCTAGAGCGTTTTCGCACTGATCTTGATGCTTTAGAAACCTTGCTGACCATCCCCGGTGCGCAGAGCGAGCGAACGGCATCGCACGTTGAGCAAGAGATAAACACTGATTTGTTTCGCCGCGGTGACAACACCTTGCTGGAGGCCGAATCTCTTGCTACACAGGGAGAGTACCAGAGTGCAATTAAAAAAATTGCGACGATAGGGAAGGATAGTCCTTTGTTGCAGATTGCGCAGGAAAAACTCATTGAAATCAGCAACAAGGCGGTGCATGACCTGCGTAAACGTGCAGCACTTGCCTTTCAAAAAGCGGGGCCGATTACTGATCGCAACACGCGGGCTGCTTACCTCAACGAGGCTAAGATTTACTTGGAGCAGGCATTGACGCTCTATCCACAGGCAGAGAATCTGCATACCGTCAGGAGCAATCTTGTCATCATTGCCAGAGATTTGGAAAAAATGCGTGCCGAGACTATGCCTTAGTCAGGCCGTAGTAGCGAGAAAGTGGCAAGAAGTCGGCATAGTAGCAGCCACACTGTTGCTTGGAGCTAGAAAGCGGCAAAAGGTCGGCATATTAACAGCTATGCTGTTAATATGCCTCTGTGCTAGCTGTGTTTATCGCTTGTCTAACTTGCATTCCCCCGCGCATACTAAGATCGCACTTGAGGCAATCTACAACACAGAGGCACGCCATATCCCGCACGAGCATATTTGGCAAGCGGTGCAGGCAATGTTGGCACGCAGTGGCCGACTTGCTGCTTACCATGATGCCGAGCAGCTGCTGCGCATTCATCTGCGTGACAGCACCGTAGCATCTTCATCGGCCTACGCACAGCTACAGCTGACCGCGGCAGTCGAGTTGTGGGATTTGCAACAACGTAAGCTCCTCTTCAACACAACTTATCGTCTTGACAGTACTTATCAGACTGTCTTTGCCGAAAAGGAAGTGCCACGCACACGTTGGTTTGTGCAGTCCGAAGAGACGCGCACCGCAGCAGTAGTTAGCATTGGGGCTGAGTTGGCACGACGCTTGCGGCGTGACTTGTTTGTGGCACTTGACTAGCTCCGCTAGGCCACTAGGCTCTTTGCCACTGTCTCGCTCCATGCTACTTTCTCGCTCCATCTAACCCACTGAAATTTATCTAAAACTTACAAAAAACTACCGCATTGTCACGAAAATGCCGATATAGCAGTGAGAGGGGATATTATGGCAAGAGGTAGGTTTATACATGGCTTTAGCCTTGTCGAACTGATGGCCGCGGCCGCGATTATGGGCATCTTGGTCAGTCTGGCCTTGCCGCGCTACCGTTTGTTCATGGCACGCAGCCGCATGGCGGAAGCGAAGACTAATCTCGGTATTATCTATGGCTTGCAGCAGACGTATAAGGCTGAGTTTGAGGAGTATGGTAGTATACCTGGTGGAATGGGGTATGGGACAGATGGGTGTAGAGCTGATAGAGCTGGTGAATGGGCTAAGAACGAGCTAGGGTTTCGTGTTACCGACTGTGTGGAGCTGAAATATCGCTACTATTCTCAGCAAGTAGCTGGTGCTAATGCAAGTAGTTTGCATGCTGGTAGTTGTTCGGAAATTTATCCTGGCTGTGCAGCACCATGCCCTGGTGTTAGGGATTTTTGGGAGATTAGTGATGAAAGAAAGCTGAGTCATACGAGCTCAACGATCAAAGCATGTAGTGACTAAGGGGGCAAGGTGTGAATCAAGAACATAACAAACCAGCTAAAGTATTAGGCTTTAGCCTTGTCGAACTGATGGCCGCGGCCGCGATTATGGGCATCTTGGTCAGTCTGGCCTTGCCGCGCTACCGTTTGTTCATGGCACGCAGCCGCATGGCGGAAGCGAAGATCAATCTTGGCATTATCTATGGCTTGCAGCAGACGTATAAGGCCGAGTTTGAGGAGTATGGGAATATAAATGGGGATATGGGGTGTGTTGGTATGGGGACGAAAAAATGTGAGACCACCACCGCTGGCGAGCAGGCCAAAAATGAATTAGGGTTTCGTGTCACCAACTGCAATGCTTTGCGTTACCTCTATGCTACCAGTGGTGCAAGCGCCAGTGCGCGCAGCGACGGTGATGGCACCTGTGAAATCTATCCTAACTGTGATCCAGCAAAGGAAGATCGGTGGGAAATACTTAGCACAAGAAAATTGAATCACCATACAAGTGTGATCAAAGCGTGTTCTGACTAAAGGAGCTAGGAGTGAAGCAAAAGCGCAACAAACCAGCTAAGCTATTGGGCTTTAGCCTCGTCGAACTGATGGCGGCGGCGGCGATTATGGGCATCTTGGTCAGCCTTGCCTTGCCGCGCTACCGTCTCTTCGTCGCCCGCAGTCGTATGGTAGAGGCAAAGATCAATCTCGGCATCATTGCTACACTGGAGCAGAGCTACTTCGCTGAGTATCAGACGCATGCTAATATGCCATGCGTTGGGGGGAACAAGTGTACTAACTCCTGCGCCACCAACGTAGACGGGTCAGGTTTGCGCAATGAGCTAGGTTTTCGCATGACTGACTGCGATGCGACACGTTACGAGTATACCGTTACAGGTGCTTCTAATAGTACTTTTTCAGGATTAGCCAACAGCAACGAAAATGAAATCTATCCCAACTGTGACAGCAGCAAACTAGATCAATGGACAATCAATGAGAAGAGGAAATTGGAACACGACGGTACTAACAACGTAGTTAAGCAATGTCACGAGTAAAATATTATCCGCACTTCAATTATTGATTTAAATATGATATATACTTAAAATCTGTTTATTTTTAAGGAGTTAAGTTATAATGAATAAATTTCTATTGACAATGGTTAGCACGTTGTTCATCAGCGCACAGGTCGCTGCAGCACAGGGACATGTAGGGACGTTTGGAGGGCTACGCACGACATATCCACGCCTGTTAGCCAAGATACAGGCACAGGGACATGTAGGGACGTTTGCGGGGCTACGCACGACATATCCACGCCTGTTAGCCAAGATACAGGCACAGGAACTGGCAACGATGGAGCTCGATCGTGCGTCAGCTGAGTCTTTGCGCAGTATCAGCATTGTCTTGGATGGCATGGCGGTCTCACCCGAACGTTTTGGTCGGGCACTGCCGCCACTCATGCAAGCGAGAGTAATGTTACATGAACAAGAGGCATTGCTTGAGGTGCTGCGAAAGGCATCACGCTATGAAATAAGCGTACCTTTGCGCAAAATAGTCAAATTAGCAGGCAATGGTGCGATTGAGCTAAAACACGCTGATGCTACAGAACAAGCCCGCCTAGACAAGGCTAACCTCTTTGCCGCGGTTTATTTCTACATAGAAAACGTGCGCAAGCTGGTTGGTGAAGAGGCATTCGTAATCGAAGGCAGCAAAGATTCGCTCTTCTTGATCCGTCTCGGCAGGAATCTTGAGAAGCATGGCATGCGCACTGAATCTTTGTTGAATCGGGTAGAAGAACGGAAAAAAACAGGTCGGAGAGATATCGCGCGTGCTTTGCAAGAGCTGAGCAAAGCAGGTGACGATCCTTATTCCACCGCACTTGTTCGCACTCTTGCCGAAAGTATAGGTTTCTCGGTGCAAATAGAAGCACTGGCTAAACCTATAGTTGATGGTGGGGGAGATATGGCACTACTCGGTGTAGAGACTAAAGCCATGATTTACGAACTTGCGGCTCGCATCGCCGCAGCGAATGCTGATGGCGAAACTTTGCAGGCTAACTTGTACAGAATTCTTGCCCTTAACAACGATATTGATCGTGTAACGATGACGGTTGCATTGCGAGGTAAAAAGGTGGTTTTGAACGAGGACAACTTCTATCAAGTGCAGCAACTCTACATGCAAGTTTTCTCCCCTTCTGGGCATTAGTAATTGAAGTTTTTGTGATGAGCTAGCACTAACTACTTACTTAGCAAGATGTATTTTGAACACCTGATTGACAAGAGGCAGCCGGATTATATTTCACCTCCTGCAACACTGCAAAGTGTTCGCAGCCAAGTAATCGGCAAGCTCAAGCAACAGTTGCCCGCTTACTCAGACATCTTTGTTATGCCTGTTCGCTCTGCTCAACACAAGAATTTTCACACTGCAGCAGTTACCATCGGCACGGCTGCAGAACTGAACACAGACGAGCGGCAAACATTATGGCAACACTGCCAAGTATTTAAACCGTGGAAAAAGGGGCCTTGGTCGCTGTTTGGCATCGACATCGATTCCGAGTGGCGTAGTGACTTGAAATGGCAGCGGTTTGAAAAAAAACTACAAGACTTGCACAACAAAAAAATCGCCGACATTGGCTGTCATAACGGCTATTTTATGTTTCGTCTCGCTGCACACACCCCATCTCTTGTTATTGGTTTTGAACCCAACCCCCGCTGTTATTTTAATTTTCACTTCTTGCAACGCTATGCACAGGTAGACAACATTTACTTTGAACCGTTCGGCGTTGAACATCTTGACAACTACCCCGTCTTCTTCGACCTTGTGCTTTGTCTCGGTATTCTCTACCATCACCCTGACCCTGTCGCTATTCTACGTCGCATTCACCGCAGCCTTGCTAAAGGTGGACGGGTGCTAATCGATTGTCAAGGCATCAACAGCTCAACTCCAACACTACTATTGCCTGCCCGTCGTTACGCGGGAGCTACAGGCATCTGGTATCTACCCTCCAAACAAGCACTCACACACTGGCTGCAACGCACGAATTTTCGCAACATTAATTTTTTTTACGAGGATTATCTCTCCCCCACCGAACAGCGACGCACCGCGTGGGCAGATATTGACAGTCTCGCTGATTTTGTGTGCGACGAGAAACGCACCACCGTTGAAGGCTACCCTGCTCCATGGCGCATGTATGTAGAGGCTAGTAAGTGATAATTACGAATAGACTTTGATGTCCTCTATTTTCAGGAATATCTCGCTTTTTAGTGCAGCTACGTGGTTAGAATCAGTATGTTAACTTCTTTTTTTCAAAAAGTTATTTTTCAATTTAATATTATTAAATTATTCATTTATTTTAACATATAAAAACACAATAATTGTTATTTTTAAAGATAGATTTGGCAGTTTGCTAAACTTTGTCATTGTAGTGCCGATATGTACCTGAATAAGTTGGTCGTATCGATGTAAAATATCAAAGATTTATTTTTAAGTAATAAAGGACGTATATCTGCATCTGAGTATGTTGTTTCAGTGGTTTTACTTATTATATTGTCACCAATTCTAGCTTTTTTGTTGGTTGTCATAAGTGCCGTTTTACCAAATATCTTAAAAGTTATCGTATTTGCTGCATTTTTTGCTTTGGTGATCTGGAGTTGTTTGGTGTTGATAATAAAGCGTTTACATGATCGAGGACACGGCGATGGATGGGCACTGTTGTGTTTAGTTCCCGTTGTGAATGTCATGCTGTTCTTCTATCTTATTTTTTGCAAGAGTGTGCCCAGAACTAATAGATTCGGCCGGTGTCCTGCTACAGTCTCGAAACCATTGTCTATCGTTTGTTATGCCATAATTCTTTTAAGCATATTTTATTCTTTAAAAATGCTCCCTACAACTGTCAGTGGTTTGCCTCCACCGGCTAAACCGCAGCCTGTAAAGGAGCACACAGGATCAAGAAAGTTCTACAGCGTAGCACACAGTGACATACTTTTGAATAGAACGAAGTTTTCCACCAAAAATAAGGATATAAAGTATGCTATACAGACTGTTATCGATCAAAACAAGAATGGTTACCAGCCACCTCAAATTAACATCAAGAGAGTGATAAATGGTAGGATAGAGCAGGATTGCCTCTCGTATTTATTCAATAAGCCTCACTCTAAAACGCCTAACGATCCCAGGATGTCCTCCTTTGAGTATTATCTGCCTGATAACGCTCCAATAGATAGAGTGTATGGTTTTAGTAGCATCTATGTGAGAACTACTGATCCTTCTTGGAACATGTTTGAGCGTATGTTTGGTATGGGTTATATCGGTGTGGGTGTTGGTTATTCACACAGAAATAAGGGATCGGTAGCTAGACAATCTAAAATCTACTTAAGTGCAAGTCTGTTCGGGACAAAAAAGTTTGATAAGCTCGTGCCGGCGGAAGGGGTGCAAGCAAAGAAGGCTGATTGGAGGCTAAAAGACGATATAGTAGCAGCCTTCGGCAGTAATTCTAACTGTAATCCCTTAGGACACAATCGGCAGTGTGCGGGCTGCCTTTTCCAAAAGTAGGATGAGGGATATTTTTATTCAGGGAAGGCGTTTCCCGGCTTTGTTGCATAAGTTCCGTTGATTATAACATGCTGTTATCATAGCATTTTTATGTGGGGAGCGTTCCCCTCCCCAAGCCCCACCCCTGCATGTCCACGAGTGAAAGTGTTGGGGGGTCATGGTATTCTCCCCCTT
This sequence comes from Oligoflexales bacterium, assembly GCA_965226195.1. Taxonomy (GTDB): domain Bacteria; phylum Bdellovibrionota_B; class Oligoflexia; order Oligoflexales; family JAPPIL01. The sequence goes on along the minus strand of OZ245333.1, from coordinate 2,701,898 downwards.
CTCCCTGAGACGGCTAACGGTCGGCGGGTGAAGAATACCATGACCCCCCAACTGCTTCAACTCTGTGCTCATTATCCGAGTTGCTAACCTCTCTACCGAAAATAAACACAGCATCAAGACTGTTTTTTATAGTTGGCACAGTGCTGAATTCATGATTTCTCATATTTGTTACAGTGCTTAAAACATACAGAATATCCCCCTCATCATTCACCGCCTCCCTGAGTCGGGGTACGGTCAGCGGGTGAATGATGAGGGGGATATTCTGTACTTAACATCGAAACAAAGAAGGGGTGGAGCGCGAGGAGGGGAACGCTCCTCGCATACAAACAAAGCTCCCCGCTTTGCGCGGCTCTTTGCCAAAGGCGTGCCCGAAGGCACGCCTAGCTCCACACCCATGCGTGTTCGCAGACTTCTCGTTTGGGTCAGGTGCAAGCATCCTGCTGCACCATGTCTCATGCTGAAGCATTCGCGTGAAATGGTTTGCAGGCCTGATCCTTATCAAGCCCTTGCAAATTTTAGCGGACATCACCAACTTGTGTGTGTCACAAGCTTTCTTGTATTTGCCTCGATGCTCATAGCTAAGTGGAGGTATTGACATCAAGACTGCCAACACCCATGCCTATTTTGGGGGTGAGGGGGTGTTGCGACCCTGCCGGCTCCCGCCAAAGGGCGCAAGCACGGGAGCTAGCAAGCGGCAAAAAGTCTTGCGTAGCACGCACGGGAGGTTAAGTATTAGTAGCATGCACTGTCTGGCACTTCAGCAGTCTTGATGTCAATACCTCCAATGCAAAAACACCGAGACAAAAGGGGGGTGGGGCGAGAAAGCGGCAAAGAGCCGCGCGGAGCACGAGAGGGGGGGAACAACCTCTCGTAAAAAACAAAACACGCAAGCTGATGAAAAACAAACCTAGTCCTTGCTTGCCTTGATTGCGCTGATGTGCAAAAACTCAACACTATTGGGATCGAAGCCTCTAGCACGATAACTAACAACGCTGATCAGGTAATCACCTGTCTCAAATCCTGATATTTTTTGTGTAGGAATAGGTGGTGAGTGAGGAGGAGGAACATACAGCTCGACATTACTTGCTAACTTGCCATCTTGCACTGATTTGGTCAGTGGCATGGACAAAGCAACGAACCTGTATTCAGTGAGACTTACACCGCTGGGAGTAGATGTTTCTTTCTTTCCGACAACGAAAATGGAAAACTCATTACTTGGTACACCATTTGCCTCTAGTTCAATATTTTTTGCTAGCATTTTAGCGTTGCTGAGTGTAATCGTCCCTGCTTTGATTGTTAGTGGCATAAGGGTGCTTTTCTCGCCAGCTTTACCCCTATTGACGGTAGCTTTGAGCTGACAATTTGTAGTAATGGTAGGACTGCCACTGGTGTCAACAATAGCGAGGTTGTTCAACTTCACGCCATCCTGCCCTTCAATATGCGTGGTAGCTGATTTTGCGTCAGGCCACGTCCCCTGCAGAAGCAGTGTATCTGCCCCGCAGTTGTTCAAACTTAGCAGATAAGGATTGTCCGAAGTCATCTCGAAGCTAAACGGTAAGCCTGCAGTTATTTCAGACGGAGTGAGCCTGTAATTAGGCTCGTTTGTTGTGGTGTCTTGCGTTGTCGTTGGCGAAGGTGTAGGGTCAGGTGTTGTCCCCGCGCTAGGGTCATTTTGAGCGCTGTTATTGTTACTATCGCTACAGAAAGTTAACAACACTACCGATGACAAGCAGAAAAATACGTAAAACAGCGAATGCTTAATACTAAAAGACACAACCCACTCCTTCATCAGCAAGGTAATCCTTTACTTATTTTAGCATAAGAACAAGTTTTTGTCAGACTATGTGCATGCGGGTAAGAGAGTTTTCTTAATCAGGATCGTAGAGTTTTGATTTTTGGTAAAGTGGAATTATCTGGGTGATAATAACTCTGACCACTGCAATAACTGGAATGGCAAACAACACCCCCCAAAAACCAAACAACTGCCCGAAGCTCAACACCGACAGAATGACTAACAAGGGATGCAGCCCCGCCTTGTCTCCCATGATACGAGGGGTAATAAACGCACCGTCAATAGCCTGCACAGCAACAAAAACTCCTACCACACCGAGCGCCTGTCCCCAGCCACTGAAATCAGAAATAATTACCAGCGCACTCAGCAAACCACCAACGATAAGATCAAAGTAAGGCACAATGCGACAGATCCCCGCGACAAGACCAATGGCAAGAGCAGCTTTAAGCCCGACGAGCGACAAGCCAATGATATAAAGTAGTGCCAAAATCGCGGCGACAATAGCTTGCCCCTTCAGCACCGAACGCAACGTGCTGCTGATATTAACCAATGCCGTATTGATGTGTGGCAACAGATCTCTTGGAATCACGTTTTTTACTTTCTGCCGCAACGATCCTTTTTCACTGAGCAAAAAGAAAGCAATCACCGGCACCAGCACGATGTTGACAACCGTGTTGAAAAGACCGGGCGTTGACATCCAAATACCTTTCAGAGTCTGGCGAATACCCGCAGTGACTTGCGGAATGATGTTCAATTCATCCAGCCAAACGTCAAGCTGTGTCGCATCAATAAAATCAAGTGCTAAAATATGCTCTTTCAACACAGGAATCCAGTGTGCCCGTATGCGCAACAGGGCGTTGGGAATCGATTGTAAAACATTCAACATCTGCGAGTAGAATATAGGTAAAAAATAAATTGAGACAAACACAACAACAAGCAGCACCACACAAATGATGGTGATGATAACGAGATTGCGGGGCACACGGTATTGGCTAAGGTAATCGACAGGCGAGCTCAGCAAAAAATAAAGCAGCGCCGCGAGCGCAAACGGCAACAGCACTGCCTGATACAGGTAGGTAATGAGTAGCAGCGCCAGCAGGCAGCCACCTCCGAATAAAAGATAGCGCAACGGCTTCTTGCTTAGCAACTTGCTGCGTGTCAATTCTAGCATCGGCATAACCCCTAGCGGCAACATATACCATGTTTGCCAAAAAAACTAATTCCTACCGCATGTTAATTCTCGGCATCATGCAAGCGAAACTAAACACTATGGCTAAACCGAAAGCGTATCGCCATCGCCCATTGCCACATCGTGATGGGGGAAGTACTTCTTCCATCTGCTATCGACCAGTTTTTTTGTGTCAGGGTCGCAAAAAAGTTCAGGCGGATACCATGCCTTAAGGCGGGCATCGATTAGCAGCGGTGGCGTATAGGTAAGCTTGTGCTGGCTGTGCTCAATATGACGGGCATGGATGTCGGTGGCGGGATTGAAGCGCGTGAAAGTTGTCCATAAAAAAGCCCCCGTCGAGCGCAAGGCACGTTCTACGTCGTCAGTCAGCACCAGCAGTGGCCACTCGTCGAGAGTTTGCTGAGCAAGAATTTTCTCGTAAATCTGCGGCTGCTCAGCATGTGTATAGCTTTGTATAACGAGACAGCCGGGGCAAAACATGCCTAGTTTCTGCACCAAACGCTCATCCAGTGGTGGCAAGACAGTGGGCAAAGCGCGCCGTGCTTCACCCAGCCCCATCAACACGCCCTTACTACCCTTATTAAGCTGTGCGCTACTATAGTCGAGCGTGTCCATCGCGGTGCGTGCAAAGATATGTAGGTCAGTGCTGAAGTCAACCCGCTGTAAAATATGGGTCAGCAGTGCTTTGAAATCGTGCAAATCAACTGCTTGATCAACACACAGCAGAAATTTTGTCAGTGCCAGCTGTCCTTCGCCGAGAATTCTAAACGCAGTGCTTAACGCTTCACGTTCGTGCCGCTCGCGCAACACACAAGCAGCCAGCGAGTGATAACCCGTCTCACCATAGCTCCACAAATCACGTACGCCCGGCATGACCAGCGGAATGAGCGGCAGCAGCAGTTTTTGCAAATAATCGCCGAGAAAAAAATCTTCCTGCCGCGGCTTGCCTACTACCGTTGCTGGAAAGACTGCATTTTTTTTGTAAAATAACGCCCGCGGCCGAAACACAGGAAAATCATGCCGCAAAGAATTGTAGCCATAGTGATCACCAAACGGCCCTTCGCTGCGTCGCACACCAGCAGGCACCGCCCCGCTCAAGCAGAATTCAACGCTGTTGAGCAAGTCGAGCTTGCCGTGTGCATTGACTGCACAAGGTAATTTTTGTCCCAACAACAGCGAGCAGAGCAAAAATTCTGGTACGTTCTCTGGCAATGGGGCAATTGCCGCCAGAATTAAGGCAGGCGGCCCGCCGAGATAGACGTTGACCTCCAATTCTCGCCCTAGCTGCTCGGCCTGATACAGGTGATAACCACCACCTTTGCCAATCTGAAAGTGCATGCCCATTTCATCGGGAGCGTAGATTTGCATGCGATAAATGCCGAGATTGTCTTTGCCGTTGACGAGATCACGGCTATGCACCAGTGGCAAAGTCAGAAACGCACCGCCATCACTATGCCAACTGGTCAGCGCGGGCAGCATCGTCACATCAGGGTTGGTTAGACAGCGCAGACTTGCCTTGCCACGCCGCGTGCCAAGTCGCAACAGTCGTGTTAGCAGACGACGTTCGTGCCACAAGTCCCCCATCCGCGGCGGTAGCGTATGCAGCAACTGCACCAGCCGTTCCATGTTATCCAGCGTGTCACGCCCGAATGCCAGTTCAACTCGCCGCTCGCTGCCAAAAAGATTAGTGACTACAGGGAAATTTTTGCCCTTGACGTTCGTGAATAGCAGTGCGGGGCCGCCTGCGGCAATGACACGGCGATGTATTTCTGCAATCTCTAGGCGAGCATCGACTTCGGCCTCAACCTCGACCAGCTGGTTATCTTTACGCAGCAAGTCGAGAAAAGCAGTAAGATTTGACGGCAACACGATAACCTCCGCTTCGCTTACGGCTCTTTGCCGCTTTCTGCTTCACACGACTCTTTGCCGCTTCCTGCTTCGCACGACTCTTTGCCGCTTTCTAGCTCCACCCTAGCTATAACTCATTGTGATTACAATTGAGAAGTGATTGTATTTATTTTGGCGTGATTCTCATTGTATTTTTTTGTAAAGTATTCTGGTTTTGTGCCGAAATTAGGACTGATACAGGATTTTGGTGATGAGGTTAGGTATGGCACTACGGATATTGCTGTTGCTAGCAGTCTTCTTGCTCTCAACCGCAGCGACAAAGGTGGATTTATGCCGCAAATACGACGGGGCATATATTTCCTACTACGAGCACGTCTTCTTGGTGAAAGGCTGCCAACGTCATACAATCAGTTCGCAGGAAGAAATCTACACGCTGACCCGTCGCGGGGTGGTCTTCCAGACAGTTGAGGCTGCGGTCATACGTGGTATTCCACTCGCTGACACGAGCAAGCAGAAGAAAAAAATTTCCCCGCAAAAGCTCTGTCGCTCGCTACAAGGACGTTACATCACGCATTCTTACGTCGATATTTACTACGTGGATAACTGCCAGAAACGCCTGTTCCCCAACTGGGAAGCTTATCAACAACACGTGCGAGATAGAGGTAAGCAAAGTGCAAGCATCACTTCCGTCAACTGGCAGGAGTTCAAAACCATCAAAACAGGGAAAGACATGCCCTTTGCACAAACTGATACTGTGCTCATCACTCACGGTGTAGATGTTATCCCCATCGACGAAGCTTGCAAGGGACTGGAGGGCAAATATGTCAGCTACTACTCAAAGGTTTATCGCATCAAAAACTGCCATCGCCACCCAGTGCCCGAAAACATTATCCGCAGCGGAAAACTAAATATCAGCCACGAACTCACCTCTGAACAATGGCTATCTCTTCCTAGCTCCAGCCCGTCAAAAAAATAATTGCGTTTTTCAGTTGCCTAAATCTGCCTTGCTAATATGCATGATCAAATCAGCAAGAGTAAAGAAATTTATTTAATGTCAGCACCTTACAAGATAAGAAATAAAGGGCGTGGTATTTATAGAATTAATAACTGTATTTTTTGCTTTACTTTAGTGTAACTAATTATTTATACATAAGAAGTCGTAGTTAAATTTTGTTATTTTCTGGAGTATAATGAGAATTAAAATGAACGTAGCGTTATCACTTATGCTGTCCACCATGTTAACAGTTCCTCTAATGGCAACTCGAACTCCGAAGTTGCCTTCAGTAAAGATCAGAGTGGCTGTCAGTAAGGCTATCCGTTCTGGGGAGGCAAATGTTTTAGCTAATGTTCTTGACGAACATGACTTGCATGTGGACTCTGTCCTCCTAGCAGGAGGATATACGGTGTTGCATGAGGCAGTTGTGGATGGGTCACCTGATATTGTCGAGTATCTAATCAGAAACGATGCACAGGTAAACATTGCTAACGAATACGGCCATACTCCCCTCGATGAAGCTACTTTGTTTGATAAAGAGGAGATAGTCACACTTCTGGAGCAAGCGGGAGCTACTCATGGTGAAAGCTTCCGTATTAGAGCAGCTCCTACTGCCTATGCCATTAGGGATAGACAGACGGATGAACATACCGCACTGATGGATGCTGTACTGATGGGCAACGTACGGTCACATCGCCAGAATCGCGGTGCAAATATAGAGTCTCTAAGTAATGATGTATCGCCCGCACTAGCGGATGCCGCATGGAAAGGAGATACAGAGACAGTGGCACTGTTGCTGGATCGCGGTGCAAATCAAAACGAAATTGGACTAACTGCTCTGCTGCTTGCCGAACAGAATGGACATATAGAGATAGTGGCACTGTTGCGTGAACAGCACGGAACAGACAATTGAGATTTAAGACTAAGGTAGGGATGTAAAATCCCCTCGTCACTTGGTGTGTTCTGGAACTAGCTCATCTGTATTTTACTGCCTGTCAGCTTTTAGAGCCACAAGCCTTAATGCGGTGTTTTGTTGGGGGTGTAGTGTTTCTGCCACACAACAAGTCTGTGTTGCCCACAATCGTTTATAGAGAGTGATCTTCGTGATACTGTAACACACCACCATAAAAGAGCGGGAAGCCCCAGCCGAGAATTGAACCGATGTTGGCATCGTCAGCGCTTTGTACCACGCCTTCGTCGAGACACCGCTGTGCCTCGTTTGCCTGCACGTTCAACATGCGCTGTGCCATAGTCTCCACTGACAGCGGTTGTGTTGTGGGCGGAAAGAGCTCCCGCACACCTGACCACAGTTGCTTGCCCTTGTCGTGATAATCGTAAAAACCACGTCCGCTTTTTCTGCCGCTGCGGTCGTGCTGTTCCAGCATCACGCTAATCACCTCTTGTGCTGCGGCAGGCACTTCCGCACCATCACGTTGTGTCTGCGTAAAAATCTGCTGCACGAGACTCAAGCTTATCTCATCCGTCAAGGCCAGTGGTGCAACAGGCATGCCTGCTCTGCGCCCCGCGTGCTCGATTATCACTGCATTTTGTCCCTCTCGCAACAAGGCCATGCCCTCGCACAAATAAGTCATGAACACCCGACTGGTATAAAAAGAACGAGCATCGTTGACGAGAATCGGTACTTTTTGCAATTTCGCCACATACGCGAAAGAAAAATCAATCGCCGCCTGCGTCGTCTCCTTGCCTTTGATAATCTCCACCAACTGCATCTTTTCAACGGGCGAGAAAAAATGCAGCCCGATAAAATTTTGTGGGCGTGTGCTGTAAGCCGCCAACGAAGTTATCGGCAGCGTCGAAGTATTGGAGGCGAACACAGCACTATCGGACAACAGCGGCTCGATGCGTGCAATCATGTCCTTCTTGACGGCACGATCCTCATAAACTGCCTCAATAACAAGATCACAGTCAGCAAAGCTTTTGTACTCAGTCGTGCAGGAGAGCCTTGCCAGCACTTCCTTCGCTTGTGCTGCCGTCATTTTTTTTCTTTCCTGCTGGCGTTGTAGATAACTCTCCGCGCGCCGCCGTGCCGCGGCAGCAAGCTCGGCATCGCGATCGAGTACCAGCACTCGACACCCTGCCAGCGCAGAGACCACTGCAATCCCCGCGCCCATCATGCCTGCACCGACGACACCGACTGTCTGTGCTGCTGGTGTTTTTGTCGCGGTCGCCCGCTGCATTATCTGCGGCCGAATGATACCCTGCACCTTGATAATGTTGCGAGTCGCAGGATTACGCAGCAAGCGTTGCCAATGATACAAGTCGTTCGTCAAGGCCAAATCAAAATCCAAGCGCGTTCCTTCGTAAATACAGCTGGCAATCGTGTCGTAAACTGGGTAACGCCCGCCAGTTTTTTTGAAAATCATCGCAGATGTTGCCATCCATATTTTTGTCACGGCAAAACTGTTAGGACTTGCCAGTGGCCATCTGAATTCACGGCGATCCCAAGGCTGATGGGCATTCTCACCTAACTGCGTTGCTAGTGCTGTGGCTCGTGGTAGTAGTTCTTCCTGAGTCTCGACAAGTGTGCGGCAAAGCCCCAAAGCCTTTACAGTTGCTGTCCTGCTGCCCGTCAAAAACATCAGGGCCGGCTCAATACCCAGTAGCCGTGCCATACGTTGCATCGCTCCGTGTGCGGGGAACAGGCCAAAATTAACTTCGGGAAAGCCGACTTGCACGTTAGGCAAGGCCACACGTGCGTGCGCGGCGAGCAAAATTTCTAAACCAACGCCTTGCACATCGCCAGGCATTGTGCCAATCAACGGTCGGTCGAGCATCTCAAGCGTGCGCAGACTGCGGGCAAAACGTTTGCTGAGCGGAAAAACATCTTCGCTTAACAACAGTTTGACATCAAAGGCAGCGGGATAATTTTTGCCCGTCACAGTTAGGATTACTGCCGCGACATCGCTAGCTACAGCATCTTTCACCGCCTGCTCGAATGCCGCGACGAATTTTGTCTCGAACAGCGGACTGACGACAGAGATAATGCCCACATTATCGTGGGTGGTGAAATTCGTTTTCATATCTGTCCTTCCAATTAGAAATTTTTGATCCAACTTTCTTCCCTGCTTCCCCAAACGGGGGATTTTAAGGGGGCTTATCCCCTTAACTTACTAAAAGTTTTTGGTCGAGCTTTTTACAAAAAGATCGTGGGTGGGTGGGGGTAAAACCCACAATTACCCCTAAACCCTTTCGATCACAGTTGTAGTTGCCATCCCCGCCCCCGCACAAAAAGTTGCCAAGCCGCGGCGCAAATTCCGTCGTTCAAGCTCATCGAGCAGTGTTCCAAGCACCATCGTGCCTGTTGCACCGAGTGGATGTCCCATCGCAATTGCTCCGCCATTGACGTTGAGTTTCTGCGCATCTACTTCTGTTTCGCGCAAGTATTGTAGCGTTACCGCAGCGAATGCTTCATTGACTTCAAATAGATCGATGTCCTTGAGGCTCAAGCCTGCTGCTGCCAGAGCTTTGCGAGTCGCCGCGGGGTTGCCTGTCAACATAATTGTCGGTTCAGAACCAACCGAAGCACTGCTGATGATACGTGCTCGTGCCTGCAAGCCGAGTTTTTTACCGATGTTTGCATTGCCAATTAACATCAACGCTGCGCCATCGACGATTGCCGAAGAATTGCCGGGATGATGCACGTGTGCGATTTTTTCCAACTGCGGATAGCGAGAACGTGCCACATCATCAAAACCTAGCTTACCGATGCCGATGAACGAAGGCTTGAGTTTGCCAATCTCTTCATGATTGCAGTCAGGGCGAATCATCTCGTCACGATCGAGTAACAGCTTGCCATTACCGTCATGCACGGGAATCAACGAACGTTGAAAAAATCCCGCACTGCTTGCTTGGTGTGCTTTGTGATGCGAAACGGCGGCAAACTCATCTAGTTGTCGGCGCGTAAAACCAGCAAGTGTGGCAATGATGTCCGCCGAGATACCTTGTGGCACAAAAGAAAGCTTGCGATTGACTTCAGGGTCGATATACCACGCCCCGCCATCTGCCGCGATGGGCATGCGTGACATCGACTCAACCCCGCCCGCGACGATGGCTTCACCCCAACCAGCGGCTACTTTGGCTGCGGCAATGTTGCATGTTTCCAAGCCTGACGCACAAAAACGATTGAGCGTAAAACCGGGAATGCTTTCATGCCAATCGCTGAACAACACCGCGATGCGAGCGATGTTCGCGCCTTGATCGCCACACGCGGTAACACAACCGATGATCAAGTCATCGACACAACTCGTATCAAGATCGTTACGCTGTTGCAGGGCATTGAGCAAAACTTGTAACAACTGCACGGGCTTGACACGATACAGTGCCCCGCTGCGTTTGCCGCGCCCTCTTGGGGTGCGCACCCAGTCATAAATATAAGCCTCGTTACACTGCATGTGTTCCTCCTGTATGTGCATAGCGCGGGGTAAACGTCGAATATTTGATGGGATGGGCAACTTGCTGTTGTGTGCCACCTTGCCCGTCAGGAACAGCAACGATCATCTCCCGCTCCTGACACTGTGGGTGTGCAACAAGCTCTGCACCGTTCAGACACGCTTCGACACAACAGTCCTTATTGGCGAAAATATCTTGCCACCTAGCAAGGGTCTTGGTTTTTATTTTTTCCGCAATAATTTCCTTGAGCTGTGCATTGTCGTCAATAGCAGGCAAGTCGAGCGTCGCCGCGAAAATTTTGCGAAACTGCGGCTCAATGGCGGCAACACTTAACCAACGTCCGTCGCTAGTCCGATAGTGCTGATAAAAAGGATCGCCGCCGTTCAACAACTCACCATCGGGTTGGTGCAACTTGCCTGTAGTGAGATAATTAGACAAAGGCACAGATGCAAGCGCAATCGAGGTATCGAGCAAGGCCACGTCAATATACTGTCCTTCGCCTGTGCGCTGCCGATGTAGCATGGCAGTGAGAATGGTAAATGCCGCGTAGAGCGAGCCTGCACAGATGTCGGCAATCTGCACGCCATGCAGCGATGGCAAGGCATCGCTGCTACCGAGCGAGCCGATAGCACTGAGTGCGAGAAAGTTGATGTCGTGTCCTGCCTTGTGTGCGTAAGAGCCTGTCTGGCCGTAACCGCTGAGTGCACAGTAGATAAGGTCGGGCTTATCCTTGCGTAAAGTTTCGTAGTCAAGCCCCAGTCGTGCCATCACGCCCGGTCGAAAGCCTTCGAGCAAGACATCGCAGTCGGCTATGTGCTGTCGTGCAATTTCTTTATCGTCGCTGTCTTTAAGGTCGAGAGCAAGGATTTTCTTGTTGCGGTTTAGCACCTGATACCAAGCTGAGCTGTCACCGACACGTGGTATCATCTCTTTGAGGATGTCAGGGCGGTGCTTTGCCTCAACTTTAATGACTTCCGCACCGAGATCGGCAAGCAACATTGAAGTGTAGCAGCCCGGCAACAGCGTTGAAAAATCGAGAACCTTCAGCTCACGCAAGGGAGCAGCCATATGATGCACCTGTATTTTGAGGTGAACGCAATTTTATCATTTTCTTGCACAACATACAACGTTAGTGTATTTAATCGCTTGAACCGCACAGAACAATAAAAAACATGCGTGACCCAGCACAGCCTCTGATTGTGTGTCCGACTTACAACGAGCGGGACAACATCGCTCTGCTTGTCAAGCGTATCATGTCCTGCACCCCGCAAGCGGCACTGCTATTTGTCGATGATCGTGGTGATGATGGCACAGCCGCAGAAATTATGCGCCAACAGCAGTGCCACAAAAATATATTTCTGCTCGCACAGCCACAGCAGAGTGGGCTGGCGAAGGCTTACCTTGCAGGCTTTGCGTGGGGTCTGGCACGTGACTTCGACTGCTTCGTAACGATGGATGCCGACCTCTCGCACGATCCCACCTACCTGAAGTCACTGCTGAGATTGCTCGACGATTGCGACGTAGCCATCGGCAGTCGCTATATCGCAGGGGGTGGCACAAGTGATTGGAGCTTGCTGCGGCGTTGGCTTAGTCGTTTCGGTTCTTTCTACGCGCGCACGCTGCTCAATCTCAAAGTGCATGATCCGACTTCAGGTTTTGTCGCTTTTCGTCGTTGTGCCCTTGAAGAACTCACACTAGCTGAGGTAAAAAGCCGCGGGTATGTCTTTCAGGTTGAACTTAAACACCGTGCTGCGCTCGCGGGATGCACGATGCGGGAGACTCCGATTGTATTTGCCGACCGCAAACAGGGGAAATCTAAAATGACTCTTGCCATCGCCTTCGAAGCCGCACTGTATACGTGGCGACTGCGTCGTCTAGGCTGTAGACAACGACGATCCACGCCTAAGTGATTGTAATTCATTGAAATTTTTATATTTTTAATAATTTTATTTTTGGCACATCTTTTGCATTAACTACGGGAGAGACGTTTTAAGGTTGTAGATCGTGGATACGGAGGAGCAGATTGTGAGTAAGTTGATTTTATTGGTTATTTTTGTTGTAGCACTGATAACAAGTTGTAGCGTTGAGCGGGAAGATCCTGCCACAGCACCGCAATCGACGTTGGTGTTGCGGGCAATAAAGGGGCGGCTTGGTGTATTTACTGAAAGCTTGGCACACAAAAGTTATCGGATAAAGAGTTGGCTGTCTGTGCTAGGGCAGAAGCATGCCTATGAAGTGCATGGGGACAATTGGTTTACCTCGTCGTTGAGCGGTGCTTTCGCCAAGAATCGTAGCGGGCTGGTGCATGGCAAGACCCACAGCACTTTTGGGGAGTTCAGTGCCTACTCGGATCTCGGTTCGGGGCTGAAATATGATGTCAATCAGGATGGCTTTGTGCTTTTCCACACGCCTGACAGAGCCGTGCTGACGGTCTTTGATGGTATTAGCACGGGTGGCAATGGTGAAATGGCGACAGAGGTGGCCATCAATACGTTACGTAACGAGTTACCTAATAGTTTGCTTGCCGATGCCTTGCTCAAGGTGCGCAACAGCTTGCACCAGCATGTGCTGGATAACCCTAGCATCTCGCCAAAGTATGGTGTATGTGCTGCTGGGGTTGAAATCAGGGGCAACTTGGCAACCATCTCGCATGTCGGCGACGTACGTCTCCTGCATGTGCGTGACGGTAAAATTATGTTCAAAACAAGAGACCATAATTTTACGTGGGACAAAGTAGTGCATGGCTACATGACACCTGATGAGTATGTGCAAGACGGTGTTGACAAAAGCTTGGTCGAGAAAGCCTTGCGTGTCCCGATGACTGATGATTTTGGCGAGGCAACGGTTGACACGACCACGAGGCATCTCACCAGTGGTGACTCGTTGGTGATAGCTTCCGATGCGGTCTGGAATCTCTTTACTAGTGCGGAAATTAACAAACTCATGCAAGGACGTAGCACGGAAGAGGCAGTTGCCGCGATCAGGAAAGAGGTGAGACAAAGGGTTGGCAGTCTCAAAAACAGGGATGATAACTTCACAGTAGCAGTTTATCACCATGATCCTGAGGGGTTACTATAAAAGTATTGCTTTTTTGAAAAAACCATGATATAAGGCTAGCATGTAGTTTTCTTTATACGCAGGAGGAAGCAAGAATGCTAGTTTTTAAATTAAATTTCAAGTGCTTTTTGATAATGACAGCTCTGGCAATGGGGCTGATGTCTTACGAGTTCCCGCCGAAGATTGATAAGGACACCTTAATGCCGTGTCCGTCCACCGATGCTGCGTCATACATGCGCCTTGGGACAAAATGTCTCGATGAAAATGACAAAGTAGTAACGATAGGGGAGGTCAACCCTCTTACATTAATTTCTGCAGGTGTTGCCCGCATAGTGCAAGAGGCGGAGAAGGGGCTGGTATTCATCACTGTGACGCGTATGGTGCGGGTTAATCCTACGCCAGACCTGTTTGAGCATTTTTTCGGCGGGCCGCGTCGTTTCCATCCGCCGCGTAAGGGGGTCGAGAAACGTACGGTTTCGGCATCGGGCTTCTTTGTAGATCTTGATAACGGCTACATTGTTACTAATGCTCATGTCGTCAAGGATAGCGAAAATATCAGACTGACGTTGGCTAACGGCGAGGAATACGAAGGTCTTGTCACTGGTGCGGATGAGAACACTGACATCGCTGTCATTCAAGTGGTGGACAAGGATTTTAATCGTGAAGGGCTTGATTGGCTTGAGTTGACCGATAGCAGTAGCCTACGCACAGGCGATTTTGTTGTTGCTTTGGGCGCACCGTTTGGCTTCAAGGCGAGTGTATCTTTCGGTATTGTCTCTGGCTTGCAGCGTGGTAACTTACGTGGCTTGACGGCGCTGGGTAATTTTATTCAGACCGACGCAGCAATCAACCCCGGCAACAGCGGCGGCCCCTTGCTCAATGCTAAAGGACAGGTAATCGGGGTCAACTCGGCAATCTACTCTGTCTCAGGTGGCTACAACGGTCTTGGTTTTGCCGTGCCATCGGAAATCGTCAAAAAAGTTACTTACCAGTTGGTTGATAACGGAGCGTTTGAGCGCGGCTATCTCGGTATCGTGATGCAAGAGCTTGCGCCTAATCAACGCAAATTCTTTAAGGTAGAATCAGGCGAACAAGGAGTAATTATTGCCCAGCTAGCTGATGACGGCCCCGCAGCAAAAGCTGGACTTAAGGTGCGTGATGTCATTTTTGCCATCGATGGACAAAAAGTTTCCACTCCGTTTGAACTGGCCAATGCCGTTGGTTTCAACCCGCCCGGCACAGTGGTTGAGGTGAGTTATCTCAGAGACGGCGAGCGTCTTATAGTCAAAATTGAACTGGGCAAAGCTCCTAACATGAAGGAGAAAACCAAAAAGACTACTGCTACTCTATGGGGCTTAAGCCTTGAAGAAGTGCAAAGCAACAACGAGAGCGGTATGATCGATCGCGGCATTCTCGTGCTCAGCAGTCAAAACATCAAATCCGATGTGCGACGCGGGGATGTAATCGTTGCTGTCGATAATATCGAAGTGCAAGGACTAGCGTGGCTTACGGATTACCTCAAAGATAAAAAAGAAGTAGTCCTCTACCTCAATCGCAATGGACAATACCTGTTCGTCACCTTGCAACGTGACTAAGTGCTTTACAAGACGAGGAAGTAGCTCTGCTTCCTCGTCTCCTCGCGCTTACTAATCAACCGACAGATAGCGATAGACTTGCAAGTTGCGTTGCACGTGTTTGACGTAAGTGCGAGTCGTGTCGAAGGTGATAAGTTCAATCCATACGAGTGGGTCAGAGTGTGCTCGACGCTGTGTCCAGGCATCGGCAGCCTCTTCGCCGGCGTTGTAAGCAGCGATTGCTGCGGGCAGGTTGTCTGGATAACGGGACACAACACTGCGCAAGTAGAGTGCTCCGAGTTTGATGTTTATCGTTGGTGTCAGTAGCTCCATCGCAGGGTCAGAGATGGCAATACTGTTATCCTCTGCTACTTTTTGTGCCGTAGAGGGCAATAATTGCATCAAGCCAAACTCCTGCGCACCACCACGTGCGTTGGCGTTGAAGGCTGACTCTTGCCGTGACACCGCCAACAGTAGTGCTGCCTCAAGATTGCTGTGGCATGCAGCGCGAGTGTAGATGTCCAGATATGGACGTGGATAATAGATAAGCAACTGCTCAGGCCTTGCTTGCCACAGTTTTTTTTGTTTTTTGGCTTGCCGTGTCGTCAAAATGATACCGCGCATATAATTCTCTGCCGCGGCATAAAGCCGACTCACATAAAGGCGTAAATCCAAGTTGTCCATGCCATCTGCTTGTTGGGCGGCGAGTTTGTTTTCCAACTCTTGCAACTCCACTTGCACCAGCGAAAACAGTTGTAAGTTGAGTAGAATTTCCACACGTTGCAATGTTTTGCCGAATATTTTGTGTTGACGATAGCTGTCAATGTTGATGTCTGCTTGTGCTGCCAGTATCTTCTTTAGATGCGGTATTTGATGTCGCTCATACCAGACTGTGTGCTGTGCAGCCGCCACATTGTAATAAGATAGCGGATGTTCTGCCGCCAGACGAGCAAGATAGGTCTCCGTTTGTGTTGGTAAAGTCGCGGCAGTCAACTCCGACTCGACTTTGCCCTGTATTTGTTGTGTAGCTCGTGCCAACCAAAACAGCAGCTGTGCTTTATACGGCGAAGCGGGAAACTGCTCTAACATTCTTTGCCATACTGTCACCGCACTTTGCCAGTCATGTGCTAAGTAGTGGTAGAGACCTTTGTGCCACATGGTGTGCTCTCGCCACTTTTGCGAGAGCTGATACTGCGGGGCAGCGTCGCTGTAAGCAATTGCTTGTTGATAATCCTGTCGTTCGATTGCAATGTGAAAGGCGAGCACGTGATACGCTTCTGCGGCAAACGCGCTGAACTTCTCCCGTGTATCTTCAGCAAGTTGCAGACCTTCAGCGACCGCGGGAAAAACTTCTCGTGCCAACGCTTCTGCCTGCTCGTAATCAGCTTGCAGTGCAAGAGAGCGTGCTGCCCACAAAAAATCATTACTCTTGCGTAACAAAAACGCTGCACGTGTCATGTTAAGGTCGGTATGGGCGATAAATGCCGGGCGTTGCCATACTTCAACCAATGTGGTATAGGCACGTGCCTGCCATGCACGACTCTTTGCTAGCCGTCTACCCGCGACAACCCGTCCCGCAGCAGCTGTCAAAATAAACTGCGGCCGACTGGACGCGGCATCTTCTGTTGTGTGCTGCAGATAAAGCTCGTAGTTTTCTAAAGCCAGCTCCATTTGATCGAGACAGGCAGAAGTCAAGCCTTGCCAGTAAATCTTGGTTGCCGCATCAAAAGATACGAGCAGTTGTTGCCACTGTAATCGGTCTGCGTTGGGCTGGCAGTAACGCTCTGCGTGCACTTCTAGAGTCGGGTCTTGTTGCAACATGTCCCCCAACCCATGTGGTGGTTGAAAGTCATCGCGCGCCAATGCCAACTGTCCTTGCAAGCGCTCAGTAATAACCTCTGCCAGCGTCTTGTTGTCGTAACTGAGCTGTGTGCGCACCTGCTGCAGGTAAAAAGACAATGGCTGTGGTCTCACCTGCATGTCAGCCAATGTCTGCAGGTACCTGCCGAGCGTGTGCGCTTGCATTGCTCCTTGCGTGGCGGCAAAGGCACGTTGCAGCATCAACAGTGCGGCGTTCCGCTCTTCCGCAATAATCGCTTGTTCCGCATCGAGCAGTAAACGCACATCGCTGAGCAACGTGCGGTGCTGTGGGTGTGTGTGCAGGTAATCACGCAAACGCTGCTGTGCTTCAGACATAGGCCATGTTAAGGAACTGTCGTTACGCTTGGCAACTTCCTCGTGTTTCTGTGGTGAGCGCGGTTGCTTGCCACAAGCAAGCACGAAAATAAACAACAACAAGGCAAACTTGCACATCGTCAGTCCTGTGCTAAAGTAAGCTATCAGTCAGATTTTTTCTTCAAATACCAGATCACACCACCGATAAACGTCAGCGGGGCAAAACTCAACAAGGCGGTGGTCAAGATAAACGCCGACTGTGATTCTTCGCTAGCATAGCCACAGACACTGCAAGCCAATAGTGGTGTAGCCACCCACGTTAATGTCAGAAGTATACTAATCCGTAAAGCAGCGGCCATATTCCCACCACAAAAAACCAAAACAGACGCAGTGCCCGCAAGTTGAAGAGTGTCAAGTGCTCCCGTCGCAGGTAGAAAAAAACCATCACCAGTACCGTCACCGCAGCATGCAGGGCATGTGCACCGACGAGCAGAAAAAAACAGGCGGCAAAAATGCTTGAAGTCATTGTCATGCCATAGGAGAGCAGCCTCACCCACTCGTAACCTTGTGCCGTGACAAAAATCAGCCCGCCGATAATCGCGATGAGAAAAAAATTTTCCCCTGTCCTCCTGCTCTTACTCCATTTTAGCGCAGCGAGGTGCAAAAAGTAACCGCTAAGCAGCAACACCCCTGTATTCAGTCCTGTGGCCAGCACTGGTAGGGTTATGTGCGATGGCAGGACAAATGCTTCCCCCCGCCCCGCTTTTATTATCAAGAAAGCACTGATAAGCGCAGCGAAGAACATCAGCTCCGAGCCGATAAAAATCAACGTGCCCAATTCAGCATTGTTGAGCAGTGGTGTAGCCTTTGATCGCTGTGTTGTCATTGTCTTTGGTATAATTTTAAAAAAATTAACGCGCGACACTATAACTAAACATTTTCTGTGCTACTGTCAAGCTAGGTAAAAGGCAAGCATATGGGGCTATGCGCAAATGCTAATCGTGTGCTATATCGGGGCACAGGAGGTGTATCATGAGTGTCAACGATTACGTTTTGGCGAAGTTCAGGGGTGAGATTGAGCGGCTTGGGTTTCAGTATCGGCTGTGGTCTCCCGCGGCGTATGCGTTGTGGCAAAGAGGCGGGCTGGGGACGGGAGCACGGGTGCTTGATGCTGGTTGCGGCCCCGGCTTTGCCTCCCTTGACCTGTCCGAGCGGGTTGGCACACAAGGGCACGTGACTGCCTTTGATCGCAACACGGATTATTTGCATCATCTTGAACAGCAGCTCACTGCACGTAAAATTACTAATGTCACGCTTAAACAGGGGGTATTGGATAACATCGAGTTGCCTGCCGCGTCGTTTGATTTTATTTTCACCAAGATGGTGCTGCTGTTCATGCCTGACCTCGATCGGGTAGTGGCTGAATTTATGCGCTTGCTGAAGCCGGGAGGCAAGCTGTTAGTTAGTGATATCACCACGTATTGGCATATTTCGCCACCGAATCCTGCTGTCGAGAAAGTTATTGCTCGCGGTCGCCAGTATTTTTGTGACACCGGTGCAAATCTAGAAATTGGTCGTTTCCTGCCACGTGCGATCAGCAAGGGCGGTTTTAAGTTGGAAGCAATCGAACCAGAAATAAAAATCGCTCAGCCGGGCAGCGACCTGTGGCGTTCGTTAACACTACTCTACGAGGGTGCATTGCCAGTTTACGTCGCTGAAGGGGTTATCGACCAAGCTGATGCTGATCTTTTTTGGCAGGAAATGCATAAGATGGAAAAAACTGCGGGCACGTTCATTACCTCATATCTGTTTTTGCACATTATCTCGGTTAAGTGATTTTGCTGAGTCAGTTACGGAAAGTTTGCCTTCTTTATTCAGCACGATGTTCTAAATAAACAGCCCCGCGACAGCAGCGGTAATCATGGAGGCTATTGTGCCGCCGAACAGTGCACGCATGCCGAGACGGGCGACATCATGCTGGCGTTCGGGCACGAGACTACCAATTCCGCCGATGAGAATGCCGATTGAGCTGAAGTTAGCGAAGCCACACAGGGCGTAGGACATGATGATTGTGGTGCGGGGGCTGAGTGTTTCACCCATTTGGGCAAGGCTTAAGTAGGCGATAAATTCGTTGAGCACGATTTTTTCGCCCAGCAGTATCCCTGCGGAGAGTGCTTCTGACCACGGGATGCCCATTAGCCATACAAACGGGGCACAGATCCAGCCGAAGATAATTTGCAGGCTCAGCTGTGCGTCTTCTCCTGCGGGCATAAGTGCCATACCCCAGTCATCAAAACTAATCCAATCTCCTGCCACACCGAGCATGGCATTGAGCATTGCCACCAGTCCGATGAAGGCGAGTAGCATGGCACTGACGTTGACGGCTAGGTAAAGACCTTCTTTTGCTCCTGTCGCGGCTGCATCTATGGTGTTACAGCTGTCGTTGGGTGTGGCTACCTCTACTGTGCCAGCCGTTTGAGGGTTTTCTGTTTCGGGGATAAGCAACTTGGCTGCAAGCAGAGCAGCGGGCGCAGACATCACACTGGCGGTAATCAGATGCTCTGCAACGTTGGGCACAGCGTTTTGCAACACACCGACGTAGGCGGCAAGGATAGTGCCAGAGGTAGTGGCAAGGCCACCCACCATCAAGCACAGTAGTTCCGAGCGGGTCAAGCCGGCGAGATAGGGGCGAATGACAAACGGCGCATCGGTCTGGCCGAGAAAGACATTCGCGGCTACTGCTAGCGACTCTGCTCCGCTGACATGCATTGTCTTTTGCATCAGTTTGCCGAGATAGTAGACGATCTTTTGCAGAATGCCCCAGTGGTTGAGCACTGCCATCAACGCCGAGAAAAACGGGATGACCATCAACACCTGTATGACGAGAATAAAGCCAGATTTTTTGGCATCGGCAAGGTCACCAAACAGAAAGCGAGTGCCTTCCATCGAGAAGCCTAGCAACGCCGTAACCCCGCTTGCCAATGCTGCAAACAGCGGCTGCAACACACCCGGTATATTCCATGCGGGAATGCCGAGCACCAAGAAGGCAAGGGCAAACTGCATCGCCAGCCCCCAGACAAGCACGTGCATACTGACACTGCGTCGCGCAGCGGAGAACAGCCAGCAAATACCAGTAAAAACTATAACGCCAATGATACCCATGCCGAGCGATTTAGCACTAAATCAGCGCAAGAGCAAGGGCTAATTTCGGCGCGGGGCTGCTGCACAAACCTTGACAAAAAATTTAAAAAAAGCATGATAGCGAGAGATAGTGTGCTGCGGTGGAATTGGCGAAACGGTTAACGCACTGGATTGTGATTCCAGCATCATGGGTTCGACTCCCATATTCCACCCCATTCCTGACCCTCTGTTAAAATCAACAGATCATCGAACGGTTTTTTGTAATTAAATTCAACAGCTCCTTCTGCTCTGTGTTGATGCGTCGTTGTGGGCCGCGTTGGTGTGATTTTAGCAAGGCCGCGTTGTGTCAGCGAGTAGCCCGCAATCACCCCGCGTCCCACGGCAACCGTAGTTTTCTTGATCAAGCTTAGCTCCGCTATTTTGCGCAGCCGCCTACTCACCGTGTTTTTAGAGATGTTAGGGGGGAACTGGCGGCTTTGTTGCATAACTCAGGGCCGGCATGTTTATATCCTATAACCCTTTAGCAGTAAGAATTTTATAGGTGTTGCAAAGGTAATGCCTGCACCACGCACAAGCCCATAGTGTCCACAGAAGTTGACAATGGTCAGGTGCAAGCAGACCTGCAAACCATTTCACGCCAATGCTTCAGCTGGAGCTAGGAAGCGACAAAGAGCATGCACACATGTGTGCATGCTGCAGCAGGATGATTGCACCTGACCCAAACGAGAAGTCTGCGAACACGCAGGGGTGTGGAGCGAGAAAGCGGGGAGGGGAACGATCCCCACATAAAAGTGCTATGATAACAGCATGTTATAATCAACGGAACTTATGCAACAAAGCCGGAACTGGCTGCCCATCTGCTCCCCGCTGATAATCTTGTTCTCAAACAGCAAACTCATTATCCGCAAATCCCTTTCACCCAAGACAATCCCCGTGAGCGTTCTGTCGCTGACAAAATAGTCACTTGCCAGCCAACTTGGATATCTAACCCACTCCTCGATCGAAAAAATAACTGGCATGCTGCACCTCCATGATGAAGTTGAAAAATAGTCCCCCTACTAATAGCGGAAAATGACAACCTCTAGTCAACCTCTAGTCAACCTTTCTTCAATCGCTTTGAAATGAGCACCTCCTTCGTGACTATAACCAGTTTTTTTAGCAAGCAACTGGCAAAATTAGTTGTGTTAGATGCGGTATTTTAGTTCTCATTTATAGGGAGAAATGGGACAAAGAAGGCAAACTATTCTACCGCTTGCAAGGTATCACTGATCTGTTGCACAGAGTTTGTAATGATCAAGTATTCAGAAATCAAGCTGTCTTCAGTTTTGGTTATCAAGCCACTTATTAGTTCTGTTAAAATCCAAAAAGTTAGCTATATAGGAGCGATTCAGAAGCCATTCTGGTAGGTGTTCGTCGTATTTTTTGAACTCTTTTTTTTCTCTAGGCGTGTCGTGCAGAATTTTTTCAGCCTCGTTAAGGCTGTCTTTATTTTTGATCAGAATATCCATAACTTCATCTGCTGTTTTATCTTTACAGTCAAAGCCAATACCCATATCAGCTACTTGAACACCTAAGCTCTTCAAAAGTATGTTGACAGTGTTTTGTACTTTTGTCCCCATGAAGACTGGTAGAAAATTAGAATATTCCTCTCCTAATGTGGCAAAGTGCGCAAAAGCTTCCCTGATAGCTTGTTTATTTGGTGGGGAAAGATACTCAGGGGCGAATCTGCTGCGATAGATAAATAGCATTTTTTGATGAATCTCTGGCGCAACTATGCCACCTGTGCCTCTAAATAATAGTGGTTTAAGCCCTTGACTTACATCTACGTTAATCAGCTTTGTTCTCTCATCAGCGGAGATGATTGTCCAGCGCCTGCCAGCCAACAGGAGATCGTCGCCAGCTTGACAATGAAACAAGCACCCGAAAGGAACTTCACCGATTTCTTTGCCTTTATGTTTTATTTTCCATTGTTCAGAAGTCTTGAACACAGCGTAAAACTTGTAATTATCAACCAGTAACTCACCTTTTTCACCTAACAGGATGCTGCCATCACTTATTTTTTCAATAATTTTTTCTTTATCTAGATGTTGTAATAGTAAATTAAAATCTTTGTCATTTAGAGAATTTAAAAAGGATTTTTGATTTATCTGTTCATAGAGTTGCGCAGAATTGACACCGCCACGTTGTCTGATGTATGCCAGCAATTGGTGAAAATAGACGGAGTAATCGTTAAACCCTTGCTCTGCTGGTTCACACCAGTCTTCTTGCATTAGTTCTGTAAGTGCTACTGCTTTTACTAGTCTTGGCTTTATAGTGTCGAGAAGAGGAATGCCTTCTTTTGTATTGATAACAAACTCAAAGTCAATAGGCATGTTTTGTTTTCTCCCACTACGTCCGATTCTTTGTCTGAATGCCGCTACCGACCATGGCGGATCAAGAAGAATGACTTTGTCCACATTACCGATGTCGATGCCTAATTCTAGTGTGCTTGTGCAGAATACACTCAGGTTGTGCTCGTTTTTTAATTTTTGCTCAGCCTCTTCTCTGATTTCTTTGGACAGTGAGCCGTGATGAATATAAAAATTATCTGGGTAATTTCTTTTTTTGGCAATTTTTTTGACTGCATCACAGCTTTCTTCGAGTACTTTTTTGGAGTTGCCAAAGATAAGGTTCAAGCCATGCTTAATTTTATCGAAAAGACAATCTGTGAGCTCACTATTGTGATTAAATGCCTGAATAGAGTAAATCTTTTCCTTATCCTTATCTGAGTCACTAATCACTTCAATACCTGCATCATTTGAGCCAGCGAGCCAACACTTTACAACTGTTTCTGAATCACCTAGTGTTGCCGATAAACAAACTCGTCTAGCTCTGCATCCAGTTAAATTATCGATCCTTGCCAACAAGGAACGTAACTGCTCGCCTCGCTCCTGTCCTAGAAATACGTGAAGTTCATCAATAATTATGAATTTGATATGCTGAAACAATGCTCTTGCCACATTTTCTCTCTTGATAAGCATAGCCTCGATCGATTCAGGCGTGATCAATAAAATGCCTTTAGGGTTGTTAAGCAAATGCTTTTTTTTCGTATACGATGCATCACCATGCCACTTTGTTATAGTGACATCCATTTCTTCACAAAGTTCAGAAGCACGCTTGAACTGGTCGTTAATCAATGCTTTGAGCGGTGAGACATACATTATTGCCATTTTTTGTGCAGTTTCTTCAGCAGTCAACGATAAGATAGGGATAAATGCAGCTTCTGTCTTACCACTTGCTGTTGGTGCAGAGATAATGACATCTGAGCTTGTATCAATAATTTTTTTAATCGCACGTTCCTGAATAGGGCGGAAATTTTTCCAATCTAGCTTATAAATTGCACGCTGCACATCCTTATGTAATCGATCAAGCATCATTATCCTCGTCTGGTTTAAAAATATCTCTACGCACGATGAATTGTCTTCCTTCTTCGGTCACTAGATTGTCACCGTACTTTTTGTCAGCCCATTCATTTAGCATATCATTAGCAATATTGTGCATCAGTCCGTTTTTTAGTGCAGCATCGCGTATTTCGCTTTCTTCCCAAACACGTTTTTTTATTATTGTTTCAAAAAAACCACGCAGATCTTTGGGAAGATCATTGTCTTCGACAAGCGATATCTCTCGATTAATTGATTCATCATGTGAAACTTGTGGCAGTACTGGTTTTGATGGTAGCAGGTGTGTTTGTGTGGGTTTAGAGGGTGCTGCAGATTGTGGTGCGCTGTCGTATTGGGATGGAGAGAGTAGTAGCTGTAGTTTCTCAATTCTAGCAACTACAACTTCTAATCTGTCGATTTTTGCTGTAAGATCTTCCAATTTACAGATATCAGATACTATGGAATCCAACTTATCAATTTTGGTAAACAAGGCTTTTAGTTTGCCAGCATTGGCAACTATCCCTTGTAACTGTTTGATGATAGCATTAGGCAACTCAATATCTGTTGGTTGAGTTAGGCTTGTTATTGGAGCTACATTTGTTGCTGAAGCCATTTGTGTTAATGTGTTTATATTTGTTGATTTGGATATGTTTGTTGAAGATGTGCTTGGTGGTGGTGATATATTTGTTGGGGCTACTCTCCAAGTGCTGCCATTGCTGTTTTTCTCCGCAACTTCGGATACCATGCGGTTGTATTTGTATTTGCTGATCAGTAAGGTAATAATAAAGACAAAAGACGCGAACAAAGCAAGAGCAAGAGCTACAGTTTCGCTGGAAACTCCTAGTGTAGAAGTAATTGTTTCAAGAATATTAGAAATCACGTTCTTTCCCATAACTGTTTAAGCAGCTGGATTACCTCCATCTTACTTATTGCTATCAGGACTTGTAATAAAGTCACTCCATTTTTTTTCTGGGTGTTTTTCTAGCATTTTCAATAAGTGGATGTATTTCCTTAGAGCTTCGCGGGGAGTGAGAAAATCTTCCGCTCCCATACGCTCGTAAATCCACAGCAGAAAAGCTTTGATGCCTTGGTCATCGATTAGATATTTGCTTTCTTCGTAACTTGCAAAGACAGCTCGCACTTTTTTGCAAACTTTGGTTAAATCTTCACGGTTCAAGTTGGATAGACGAATAACGGGGCCGGACAAATCCTTGTATTTGTCATCTGCAAATGAATTTTCTTCCAGTCGCCCTCGCAAAGCTGTGTTGCTGTAAAGTCCTTTTTGCTTGTGCTCCAAAAATTCTGAGGTGCTAGCAAACATAACAGCTAGTCCTGACACAGCACCTTGTTGTAGGCAATCGTTCAGGATGCCGAGTATTTTATCGTAATTTTTTTCTCTAGTGAGTTTGACAAGAGGCATAAGACAAGCTATCTCGTCAATGCAAATCAACAAACCAGCAAACCCAGCCATATTTATGAATTTTGCTAGCATTTTCAGATATTCATAGTAGTTTTTGTCATCTATGATGGTGTTTATTCGCAGGAATTTTTTTGCTTCTGTTTTTGTTGCATATTCCCCACGTAGCCAACGCAGACAGCTATCACGCTTATCATCGTCACCACTCATATAGGCTTCGTAGTACTCACAGATTATCGTCGAAAAGTCATAACTTGGTAGATATTCTCGCAGCGGTGCTAATTCTTGGTGAATTTTGTCACGAGGAACATCCTTTTGCACTCCAATGATATTGGAAATCCAGCGCTCAATGATCAATTGTAGTGCACCTCCGTTAGGACGCATCTTTGTCGCTAGCTTGAGAACTAACTCCGAATAAAGCAACCTTGATCTGCCATCGCTGGAATATAGTAATTTTTCTGCAGATAATTCTGCAGACATAGTGACAAAGTTTTTTGCATGTGCAGTTGCTGATGCGAGATTCAACAAAAAAGATTTTCCCGACCCATACTCACCGATGATAAATCTTATCGCCGCTGCCTCGTCCTTAACATCATCGAGATCCTTTTCTAACTCAGCAACCTCCTCACTCCTGCCCACCTGAATGTGTTGCAAGCCAACACGCGGTACCACCCCTGCCGCTAATGACTTAATGATAGCAACACGCTCTCTTGTTTTTAACTTTTGCATGCCAACCTTTCCAGCTAACAAAATACTTTCCTACAATTGCTGTATCGATAAATTTTACAAAATAGTTTAATAAAAACAGAAATAAGAAGTATTTCAAAAGGTTAGCTACAATCAGCTTAGCTAGGCATTTTTTTCCGAATCTATTTTGTCTGGTGCAATTTTTGCTTGGCTTGATCTCACCTTCCTCTTCGGTATAGTAGCCTTGCACTGTGGGCTTAGCCTCGAATTCCTTGCGAATGTTGTTCAAGGCGATGTCGTGCAGCGGGTATTCACTGCGTGTAGCTCTGGTTTTACCTCGTAGGGGAGCGTTGATTTGATCTTGGCAAGGCCACGTTGTGTCAGCGAGTAGCCCGCAATCACCCTGCGCCCCACGGCAGCCGTCGTTCTCTTGATCAAGCCCAGCCCCCCGCTATTTTGCGCAACCGTCTATTCACCGTGTCTTTAGAGACATTGGGAAAGAACTGGCTGCCTATTTGCTCCCTGCTGACAATCTTGTTCTCAAACAGTGTGCGCATTATCTACAAATCCCGCTCGGCTCGCTCGGCCCTTTGCCGCTTTCTAGCTCCACACCCGTGAGCGTCCTGTTGCTGACAAAATAATCACTCGCCCGCCAACTCGGATCTTACTCCTCGATCGAAAAAACAACTGGCATATTGCCACCTCCATGATGAAATTGAAAAAATTTGTCCCCCCACTAATACAGAAAAAGTCAACCTTTTAGTACTTCTGTAGCAGATATGGTTTGTGTCAGGGGAAACCAGCCACTCATACATGGTAGCGTTACAAGTCAGTGGTATTAACCAGATTACTTTCACTTTTTTATTTATTTTAAAATTATCAGAGAAAAAATTATAATCAGAATTAAATTAATCAAAAGCACATGCCGATATTAGAATTAAGATCAAGGTATTACATATAGGTGCGATATGACAAAGAGGAAACAGGAGCTACGTCTTGCCCAGCTTGAGGAGTTTTTACGCAAGGTTGACTCTTGCAGAAAGAAATTTTCCGCTAGGCAGAAAAAGGAGCTCGGTAAGCATTTCCTTGAAGTTGTTATGGGACTTAAAGATGAATTTGTTGCCTCTAAACAGGTCAAAGAATCACCAGATTTTTAGCCTTGGAGTCAGGAGTTATATCCGTGGGCTTTGTTTGTCACTGACAAAGAAGACTTGCGAGAGGAATATGATCACAGAGCTAACTCTTATCTACATCCTGATAAGGTCGGTGAAGAATTCCATGTTGTTATCACCAACGGCAAAGAACTCTGTGTGTTCGATTTCAATCACGATGTAGCTAAGTATACTGTAGAGTTTGCTAAGCTCATCAAAGAGGATGAGAGGGCAAATAAAAGTTGGCGAGCATTTCTTGCTGATTTCGGTATTGAGAGTGCGAAGGAGAGGAAAAAGGAGCGTAGAAAAAAATGAATCGTTGATTTTCCCGCAAAGGCAACAAAATCATCTGTAAGTGAGGATACTAGATTATCAGAAAAAAAGAGATTAAGAATAGATCCAAACCAGAATTATGTTATCTGTGGAGATTGCATAGACTGGTTGGAGGACATACCACCTGCATCGGTTGATGTGTGCTATATCGATCCGCCTTTTTTTTCTCCAACAAAAATTATGAGATCATCTGGGGTAACGGCTATGAGCTTCGTTCTTTCGATGATCGTTGGAAGGGAGGTATTCATGCCTACATTGAATGGATGGAGAAAAGGGTTAGGTTAATTCATTGTTGCTTGAAAGAGACTGGCTCTATTTTTCTTCATTGTGATTGGCGCGCTAACCACCGCTTGCGGGTCATGCTAGATGAGGTATTTGGAGAGAAAAATTTTGTTAATGAATTGTGTGTCTAGCCGATCTTCCAGGAAGACCACCAGATAAGTATTTTCAAACAGACACCCAAACAATATTTTGGTATTCAAAATCCAGTCAATTTAAGTCCATCAAGAATCAAATGAGAATAAAGACATATATACCAAAAAAATCAGACCATGGCTACAAGACATATAACAACGGAATAGTCGGATACGATTTACCAAAAGGTGATTATGTAGAGGAAACACTGAAAAAAAAGAGGCAAGAGGGACTAGCTTTTATAAATAAAAAAGGAAATTGGCGAGTAATAAAACCATTGGAAAAGGATGGCGACAATCTAGTGAGAGATGATAAAATGCGCAATTTGTGGGACGACATCCCAAGGATGGCTCATCTGAAATCAGAAAAAATTGGTTATGGAACGCAGAAGCCAGAGGCTATTCTTCAGCGTATTATAGCATGTTCCACAAACGAAGGTGATGTGGTGCTAGATTGTTTCGGAGGGGGAGGCACAACGGCAGTTGTGTCTGCTAAGCTCAATCGCAAGTTTATTACAGGAGATGTATCACCTGTGGCAGTACGGGTTATTAGCGATCGACTTAAAGGAATAACTAACTGTCCTGAATTTAATTTGCTCAACGTTCCACGCATTGCGACAGAGTGGTTGGAAATGGGTGGCCATACCTTTGCTCAGAAAATTTGTGATTTCATGGGCTGGGAGTGTAATCCTAAAAAATCAGGTGATGGTGGCATTGATGGTTGGGCAAATAAAGGCTCTATCCCTGTGCAAATTAAAAATCACCGCAAAAGTATCGGTAGGAATCCAATTAAACATCTCTGCAGCTCCCTCGGTAGAGGTAAAGAAGGCATCTTTGTCGCATGGCAATTCACCAAAACCGATGAGGAATATAGGGTTCAGGTTTTACGAGATGAAGGCAAGAAAATTACGTTCATCACTGTAACGGAGATACTAGGTAGTATATTGATCAGTGACGAAGAAAAGTGCAAACTTGATAAACTTTACAAAAAATATGATAAGGCCGCTTGATATTAGTCTGTGTCCAAAAAAACTCAAATCAAAATATTCTTGGTATAAACAATCCCCTTCCTGCCCAAAAAAGGTACTGGTGGAGAGATGGTTTTGACAACTTCGACTTGCCAGCCCCGCTTTGGTTTATCTTTACATGCCCACGGAGAATCTTTATCAGATGCAGGTTGTGTGCAGCACCGCCGTTTTCCTCAATCCCTTTCTCGATGGCCAGAAGCCGCTGATTGATCTGCGACAGCGAACTTTTTCAGCTGTCTGTGTGGTATAATTTGACATATAGCACGACACAGGCTATCTTACTGGAATGTGGTCGGTCTAATTTACAACACGTGCCAGCAAGCAGTTGCGTAAGCTTCCTGAGGGAATACAGCGGAGGGTGCGGGCACTTGTGAGTGAGATCGAACACCGCGGCCCTGTTCGAGGTGAGTGGAGCAAAACTATTCCAAGCTTGGACGTGGCATCCACCACTGCCACCTCACTTATCGATACGTGGCTGTGTGGAGAGAAAACGGTAGGGATAAAATAATAGGAGTGATCTATGTCGGAAGCCGCGAAAAAGCCCTGTATTGAGGTAAAAATTGGCACGAGGAAGCCCAGCGTCTACCTAGTGCCGAAAGCACAAGCCGACGGGTTGAGAAAGATATTGACAGATTATCGCGTTGAAGACCGTTCCGTTCCAGCTGACGAAGTTTTTGCCACCCTCGATCAAAAGTTCTCCAAGACAGGCAACATTCTGGCGGGCTTCAGACTGCGGGACGAACTCACCCAGACATAGTTGGCAAGAAAAATTGGAACTTCCCAGTCAGCCATCGCCGCCATCGAGAACGGCAAGCGCAAGATTGGTAAGACAATGGCAATGAAACTGGCAAAGATATTCAGAACAAATTTTAAAATTTTCCTGTAATTGGCAACGATATGTCTGCACAAAAATTGCACATCTCATGAGTTTTCTGCTGACGAATGCCGCTTTTTGCCGAAGTTGATACTTACTGCAGCAACAGACACCTGCCGCCCAAAAAATTTCAAAGCAAAATATTTTTAGTATAAACAATGCCCTTCTTGCCCAAAAAAGGAATAGGCGGGTCGATAGTCTTAACGATTTCGACTTGCCAACCCCACTTTGGCTTGTCTTGCCATGCCCAAGGTGAGTCTTTATCGACACAGTGTCGGGGATAATCGGCATAAAATGACTCAGGGTCTTGGTATTTGAAGCACTTGGTAAACCTGATGATAGCTACCGCACGAGACTTGAATTTACCCTGTGCGCCGGGAGTTTCGATCAGCAACATCTCTTGGTTGAGATATTTGGAGGGAATGGGGTAAATCCGTGTCTCAATAGATTTTCTCCCCGCGAGTATTTCTCTGGAAATAGGCCACTTGATATTGATACCTGTGTAGATCTTTTTAGTCACGATGATTTAGAGGACGATGCAGAGTGTCTTTGTTATAAGGCTTAAGACACTTGTTGTTAGTGTGTTTTATTCTTACATCCCAACTGATGTCACGGGCTGTTTTTGTTTTGGCAAACTGCTCGACACGATCGATGGCATTGCAACAATCTTTTTTATTAGACCATAGGTCTTGATCTTTCCAAAAATGATTTTCGCCATTACCGATGTAGCAGGTGGTAAACTGGATGCCTCTTTGCATACACTTGGCATGGATACGTTCGTAGTATGCTCTGATCTCCGCATCGCTATAGTGAAAATCACGAGATTTTTTCTCGGTAAAGATGGCAGTCTTTTTCGTATCGTCGCGGTAAAACTCCCGCAAGTTGCGCCCGCAAGCTTTTTCTATTTGATTGAGAGAAAAGCTCGACAGCCTAACTATACCAGCCAATATCGCTGGCACACCGTGATCTGCAATCTCATCGACCATGTCAAAGCTAGAGTAATTGAAAGGAACTGGCATATTTTTGCGATCAAAGTTGGGATCGGTAAAATAACCATCTGGATAGATGGGGAAAAACGGATTTAGCCTCACTGTTGTCCAAAAACCGTTACGCACAAGTTTTTGTAAAGCTTTTAAGCGCCGCTTAGCACTTGGTGCTCCGGGTTCGATCTGACGGTTCATCTCATCGTTGGTTGAAGCGATACTCATCTGCACCGAGCAAAGATCAGGACGCAACAGTTGTA
The DNA here is from genome assembly GCA_965226195.1 of Oligoflexales bacterium. Classification (GTDB taxonomy): domain Bacteria; phylum Bdellovibrionota_B; class Oligoflexia; order Oligoflexales; family JAPPIL01. Next base: position 2,671,153 of record OZ245333.1, on the reverse strand, counting down.
AATACTCATCATGAGCAATCAAATCCGAGCGCGTGAAGATGATATAAGGGTAGTCGTAGTAACTGAGGATTTTTAGCAGTTCTTGCGTAACTTTATATTTTTTGTCTATCACCATGAAAGAGTCAGACATAGACCCGATGCGTAACGGGACACGCATTGCTATCATTTCTCGCCATCTGGATTTTTTGTCGGTTTCAAGGGCATAGTAGAAGGTTTTCCAGATTTCGGTTATGTCAACAGGCATGGGAAAGGGACGATTCCAGTAGGCATGCACTGTCAGTTCAGCTTTGGCATAACAGTAGACACAGTTGTGAATACAGCCTCGCCCGTAGGTATCGACTTCAAAAGCATAAAGGCACTGCTGGCAAGTGTTGTGGCTGTTGACCAGCTTAAAAGGGCTTTGAAATACCACTCCACCCCGTGGCTGACGCTCTCCAAACCTCGTCTCTAGTCGCTTATAAATCTCAAAGTCGAATGAACACGGATAGTTAGACAGCTTGGCAAGCTTCGCCGCCCGCTCAGAGATTCTATCGAATTTAGGAGTCGGAGATACAGGTAGGGGTCTGTCCACGTGCGGAAAGGGGATAACATTGCTGACATTGTGGTTAAGTGTCTCCATAGCCATACCAGCCTATGCCTCGTAATTCTTCCTGTCAAGAGTGGGAATCCACAGGTAGATGTGGAGGTAGGGCTAGCGTATTCTGTCGATAAGTTCCAGAAAAGTCTCACGACTGGTATCTACGAGGTGCTCGTAGTGCTTGCGGTAGCTACCGTGTTCCCTAATCGCCTGCTTGCTCAGCTCCACGATATCCTTGCTCTCTGTGTGTGATGACTTACTCCTCAAGGTATGAAGTTTGCGCAGAGGAGAGATGATCAGCTTTGCTCGATCTTCGCCAACACCTGAGTAGATCAGACACTGCTCAAGAAGCTTGAGAGATTTCCAGTCTTTACAAACACTACAGCCAAGTTTTTCTGCCCTACTGCGTAGCCATTTGTGTTGCAATCCCTCGACAAGAACTTGGTCAAGGGCAATAATTTCTTTTTTCCACTCATCCTCGGAATCTGCTGCTGGATAGTTAAGATGCTCTAAAGTATCCAACGAAGACATTTTCCACCATGAACATTGCAGATTTATCAGCAAACCTTTCATGCTTTGCAGCAAGCCAGGATTGAATTCCCAGCTACCAAAAAAATGTGCCTTAAAAGAAGATTCCGATATAGTTTCTTTCAAGAGCTGTAGGGGCTTCTGGTTAAGGTTGGTTATCAGAGGATTCTCATTGAATAACCTCCAATAAGATTGTTCTTTGCTGGGAATTTGCCTTAAATCAAGAAGATAGGCATAAACCTGACCAGCAGCATTAATGTCATAGGACAACTGCCATGCACCGCGACAGCTAATTTTATTTTCGGTTATTTTGTATTTTTTGCTGTTAGACTTATATCTCAATAGAACTTCTTGGTCAAAGAACGCAGGTGAGAGTTCAAAGGGCATTTCTGAGGCAGTGAAGTAATTTGCTGTAGTTTCAGGAGCGCAGGAAACCTCGTGAATTTTTCTGTTCTTCCAGTCAAGCACAATAAATTTTTCATACTTATGCTTTTTGTTGCGATTAAAAATAAAATTTTTGTCAGCAATCTCTTTGCTGGATATTGCAATCTCTGCAAGCTGAACTCCTTTGCTACAGCTTGCGTAGCCATGCATTAGTCTTTGATCGTAGTAAATGTTGTTTTCTGCTGGCATTTTTTTGGGGCTAAGGTCGTGCCAACCGATAAATTTTTGCGGATTGTATCTAGGGAAATCAAACATACGCACAAGAGTCGTTTTAGAAAGGGAGGCGTATGTAGTAATAATATCCCTGTGCAAGAGAACGATACAATGCCCTCTGTCCCAAGCTACGCGAGCAACAGGCGTTTTCTTGCCTTGCGTCAGTTTGCACCATGCCCATAATTCCTCAACGAAGTGCATTTCACACACATGCACTAACTTCTGCAGTAGCTCCACATAAGTAGGGTGTTCATCTACTCCAGCAAAATCCCGTATAAACACTAACTGCTCCCCTTTTTTCAGGGTTTCACTAGCAAGATTTTCGAGAGGTGGCTCTATCCACGCATTTGTCCCCGACGTAACCATCCCCCAGCCACTGTAGGCGTTGCCGTTCCAACTCAATAGATCATCAATGTCAGGCGGGTTCAGGATAGCCTTGGGGACAAGCACGCCGTGGATAAAGCTGTGTTGCAGAGTGCAGTAAATAACGATCCAGTCTTCGTTGGCATTTTCTGCTAGAAATGTCAGTGCGTCGCTCTGCTCAAGCCAGATGTTGAAAGCATCGCTGTCGGAGGGTAGAAGTGACAGATTGCGCAATTTCTTGACGGTGCGTACAGCTTGCAAGTCATTCCACTTGCTGATTGTGTTTTCCCAGACAGCATATCCCTCTCGTCCATTTGTCATGTCTTTACTCCCAGTTCAGCATAGTAGTTTTGCACCAGTTGGTAAGCACCTTCCATTGTCATCTCTAGCCTGCATTCGGCAGCAAAGTCAGCGAACTTTTCCTCCCACTGTTAGGGTGGGGCTGGCAGACTTGCTGGCAGTTGGTGTGTTTTTCGTGTGACAAAAGTTTTACGTAGAGCATCCAACGCCTTGTCTTTGTCAAGGGCACTGTTCTTGATAAGTAAGACCAAATCGACTAAGTCTTTGACACGAGTATTTGTTTTTTCTCCATAACTATAGGTGTAAGCATGAATTTTTTCGGCAAAATGCTGTGCTATGTTAATAGAAGGTAAGTCAGGACAATCGAGACCAGCAAAGGCAAGCAGGTTTCTGCTGGTAAGCTCATCAAATGGACGTACTTTGATATTGTCTATGGTCATATCGACGTTGAATTCAGAAAATAGCTTTTCACCAAGCATAGCCCGTACATGAAAACGAATACCACCGTAAGGAGGTGCAGATAGCTAAATAGATTTCTTTGTCATCTTGAAGGAAAAAAAATCCCCCAGATCCTCCGATAGTGCCTTGTGCAGATAATCATATATGTAATCGTCTCTTCTCGTGTTCACCTGTGCTTCTGTTACTGCTAGATCAATGTCTTTGGTTGCTCTGGCATTTTCAAAGCGTAGTTCCATGGCATAACCGCCCTTCAAATTCCATAGGGGTGACAATTTGAAAAGACGAGCTAACAGACGTTCAAACGCGGCATGGCGATACAAGCGTTCCACAGGCACCCCCTTTTTCTTTGCCATCGAGCGTAGATGGGCATTGATCGCCTGTCTTAGATCACCAGCGGTTTTGTATCTCATCGGTAGTCCTCTACTAGGTCAAGTAAACCGTATCGTTTAAGTTCATGCTGAGGGTAGATTCCTTGCTCAAGACCCTCTCGTACTGCCTGTTGGATGAATTCATCGGAGATGTGCTTTGCAAAGATGACATCGCGCAGCGTTCTAGTGGGTGTGGTGACTTTGTAGGTTTCAATTATCTTCCAGTCGCTAGCATCAAGCCTCATCCTGTGCAGCCTGAGAACGTCGGGTATCTGCGAGCTTCGGCGAAATCCAGGTGGAACGGTCATGGAGATTCTCGCTGGTGCTAGGTCAGTAAGTCCGTAAATGCCTAGTGCTGTCTCGTAGGAGTAGATACCCTGTGGTTCGCCATCTCTGTTGCATGACCACAGCGACCATAGAACATAGTCGGAGCTAGGCTCGTAGGGGAAGTATTTCAAGCGGTAAATCCCGCGATGCTCCTTCTCCCAAAAGCCCTTGCGCACATAGTAGGGGTGGTTGCGAGCATCAAACCCAGCTTGTGCAGCTTGACGTGCTGTGAACAGCCCTAGCTGCCCTCTAGCTACCCGATGTAATGCAGAATAACGGTCGCTGACCATGCACAAAAACTCATATACCTTATGAGTTTTGTGTGGGAGAATGGCTATTTTTCCAATGATTACAATATCCATGTGATCATTGTTCTGGTGCTGTCAATATCTAGCAAGGATGAGTTACATGAACTATCTCGGCCGCTCTATAGCGTGTAGCAATAGCTTTTGAGGAAATCCAGCCCAGCTCTCAAACCAAACAGGCAGCATGTCGGGGCTACCCCCTGCATTCAGAGAGGACAATTCTTCTCCACGCATCAGCGTTCTTCTCCACGCATCAGCGTTCTTCTCCACGCATCAGCGTTCTTCTCCACCTGCCGTGTGTGTTTGGGCAAGCCTATTAGCACTTCAGCTTGGCGCGATCTTGATGCTTGCTAGCCAAGATGTCGCGGCAACACTTTAAAATAGCTAACAAATTTTTGCCCAGTCCTCCACAAAATAGAGATCACGCTCTCGCATCCTACCCCATCTCCTAAAGTAAGAGAAAAAATAGCCGAGTATGCTTGTGGTAAGTTGTTTGTAATCTTTAAATTTAGGATGGTGAGATGCTAATTTTGCCTATTTTGCTAACTTTTGGCACAGCATCTTGTGTCGTACAAAAAATTGAACAAGGACACACTAAGGATGGTGTTAGTGAGGTAGAACAGGGAGATGTCCCTGTTGGGTGTGCTGATCAGTTATCTTTTGTGAGAGAAAATATTATAGAAGATTTCAGTGCATACATTAAGCATAGGCACTATTTATACAAATATCAGCGTGAGTGCAATGCATCTGTTACCATATCTCATGATCAAGAAATTGGTAGTGATACAATTACTTTTATGGATGCAAAAAATATATCTTGCGGCACAGATCTTGATAGCAGCTTATTGCTTAATTTTCCCAACTCCAAGCATGAAAAATACTCGCGGGTAAAATTTCCCTGCGACACCAAAGAGATAGTAATTGCCAAAATACCTAGTTGGGGCGATATTGACAGGCTTATGCAAGAGTCTTTACAAGAAGCTAAGTCCTCCACCGATAAATACTACGAAGCAGATAAATCGTGGTGGGCTAAATTTTCTCGGCAGCTCGAATATTCAGCGTTTATTTCTGTATTTCACGGCATAAGAGCAATTAAGCATCTTATACGTGGCTATGGTGTTCTATTTTCTGATCATTACAAGACATTTAGGAAAAAAGTGCTGGGTGGTCTTGCTATTGTCTATTCTAATCATCAACAAGCAACTCTCCGTAACCCCACAGGAATAGGGATTATTAGAAAGTCTGGAACAAAAGGGTATTCTTATGGAGCTATAGGTGTGAGTAAAGAAGGCAGTTTTATCTACCACATCACGGTGGACAAAAAAGGCAAAAAACAAATGCTTTATCCCCAAAAGTAACTATACTGATCTCTACCTCCCACTTGGTGGTTTTGTTGCGCAGGTTAGTGCTACTGATGTGAAGGCATGTTGTTGAAGCTGAGTTTCAGCCACTGGTAAAGAAAACACCACCTCTGCCGATAAGAAAGAAGAAGTAAGAAGAAAGAGGATAGAATGATTGCGATGATGCTATTAATATTAACGCTGATTGGCTGCACCGGCGAGGTTTTGACCGCTGAGGAAAAAAAGAGGTTTGCCAAAGGCATGTGTCCGCAAATCACAGACCTGCCAGACAATGCGGAGGTAATTGTTGCAGCAAAGGGAAGAAGGCAAAAAATGAAAGTGATAGAACTCTGCAAGGAACATAGATGATTAATCATCTAGATTCGATTATAAAAAAATTAAGGAGCTGGAAATGTCTGTAGTACGAGAAGAATTGTTGGCAACACTAGCAAAGCTAAAGAAACGCATTTTGGAAATAGAGAAAAGTTCAATGAAGTTAAGTGAACAAGATACACGGCAAGGATTGATCAACAGCTTGTTCAGAAGTCTCGGTTGGGACTTTAGTGATTTTACAACAGTAAGAAGCGAATTTCGTCACAAAATGTATAATGAACCAGTTGATTATGCTTTCTTCGCTCGTGGTAGTGACGAAAAGCCTCTATTGCTGGTTGAGGCTAAAGCATTCGGTAGTAATTTACAGGACGGCAAAATTATCAAACAGATGTGTTCCTACATGGGAACAATGGGTGTGCAATGGGGTGTGCTGACCAATGGCAACAAGTACGTAATGTATAACTCCAATGCCGGCACTTCGTTTGAAGAACAAAAATTTCTGACTTTGCAAATAAAAACTGCTGATACTGAAGACGGTCTTAACAGTGAAGAACTAGCTGACAAGCTGATTGCTCTCATCAGTCGTGATTGCTTAGAAAACAATGGTATACAAAGATTTTACCGAGAACATATGATCAACAGACATATTGAAGATGCACTTTGGTCACTACTAGCTGAGCCGTTCGATACCCTAGCCGCAGCCATCAAAAAAGAATTCAAACAAGAACGGGTAAAGATTGATCCTAATATAAGGGTAAGCACACAACAGATTATTGACTATCTCAAGACAATAAAAGACGAAGAGGGCAGGATTCCTTTCACCATCAGTGACGAGGTGTGCACTACCGATGACAATTTGTTGCAAGACGCTGCTCAGTCACAGCAAGAAGGTAGTGATGTTAGAGAAGTTATTGCACGTCGGACAAAACGAATTACCATTGCTGACTTGTTAGCAGATGGATTAGTAAAAGCAAGTGATAACTGGCGTTTCTCTTGCAAAGGTGAATTCATCTGGGGGCGTATTACTAGCAACGGCGAAATCGATGTCAACGGTAAACTCTATAGCAGCCCTTCAAAAGCTTGCGCATGGGCTGTTCAGGCTGGATTTAACGGCTGGTGGTGGGAACACAAGGATTTAGATGGTAAGTGGCAAAAGATAGATACCTTACGCGAGCAGTATCGTAAAAGACATGGGTTAGAAGCTGTGCACTGGCAGAGTAAAGCATCGTGAAATTTTAAAATTAACACAGGCAGTGTTTTGTCTATAAAACAAAAGCTACCAACTAATGATACGATGCATCCCTCTTTCAGGCAATCCACAACTTTTAGGAGTATCTCGGTGCTGGTTCTTTTTCAGCGCTTTTATTTTTGCTTTTTGCGCTGCTTCCGCGCTAAACGGTTTTGCACAATGTCAGTGTGCGCACGAGACCTTGCAAGTCACGTTCTTTGGCAATTGTCTTAAAATCTTGAGCAAGAAAAATTGCTTCTGTCGCTTGTGCGGTGTTGGGGTTGAGTTCGAGACATAGCAGCCCATTTACATGCAGCAGGTGTGGGGCAATGGCCATGATGCGTTGATAGTGTAATAATCCGTGCTGGTCGGTGAACAGTGCCGCGTGTGGTTCGTAGTTGAGCACAGAGGCTGGCAGAGATGCTTTTTCACAGGGCAAAATGTAGGGCGGGTTAGCAACGATGAGATCAAAGTGCATTGCAGTCTGTGGCAGGTTGGCAAACATGTCATGTTGCACAAAGGTTATATTGTTGCAGCTAAGCTGTTGGGCATTGTTCCGTGCGACTTCTAGTGCGTCAGGGTCAAGTTCCCATGCAGTGACATGGCTGTACTTGAATTCAAGCGCAAGCGTGATAGCAAGACAACCGCTGCCTGTGCCAATGTCGAGGATGTGCAGTTCTTCATCCGCAGGGAGATGTTTTTTTGCCGCCTCAATCAATTGTTCTGTCTCTGGACGGGGAATAAGCACCCGCCGATCGACATGAAAATTACGTCCGTAAAATTCTTTCGAGCCAATGAGATAAGCAACTGGCTCGCCGCGTTGACGACGCACAAGCAGTGCTTGCAGTTGTTCTTGCTGTGTGTGTGTTAATGTTTGCTCTAAGTGTATGTAAATCTGCTCTTTGCGCATTTGTAACACAAATTGCAGTAGACATTCGATGTCGAGTGTTGGTGAGGCCTGAGTTTGCAAAAAGGCACTACCCTGCACGAAAGCTTCTTGTATCGTGCTGAAAGAGAGGGTGGGGTTATTGTGCATTGTCCTCAGCAAGCTGGCGCAGATTTTTTTTGTAAACTTCTACACCCGGCTGATCGAAAGGATTGACATCTAACAGTGCACCGCTGAGCGCACACGCAGTTTGCATGAAGGCAAACAAGTAGCCGAGATGAAATTCATCGAGCTGCGGCACAGTGATGTTAATGTTGGGCACGCCACCTTTGAAATGTGCTGCCTGCGTGCCTTGCACCGCAGCAAGGTTGATGTCTTGCATCAACCTGTTGTCGGCAAAACTAATGCCATCGTCATCGTCAGAAGGAATGCGCAAGCGACGTTCAATGCCACGTGCATCATGTGTCGGTGAGGTGATGGTTAAGAAGGTTTCCAGCAAATGACGTTTGCCGTCTTGCAAATACTGTCCAAGCGAGTGCAAGTCAGTGGTCAACAGCATTGTGCTGGGAAAGATACCCTTGCCATCTTTGCCCTCTGACTCGCCAAAGAGCTGTTTCCACCAGTCAGCAAAGGCACGTAGCTTAGGATCGCTGCATGACAACACTTCAATCAGCTTGCCGTGTTGATGGCAAGCACTGCGCAAAGTAGCATACTGCACTGCAAGATTTTGTGCATCATGCGGTGCAGCAAAAAAACTCGCCGCGCCGCGCAGCAGTGCATCGGTGTCGTATCGCGCCAGAGCAAGCGGCACTAAACCAACCGCAGTCAGCACCGAATACCGCCCCCCGACATCATCTGGTACTGGAAAGGCAAGACAATTGTGTTTACGGCTGAAGGCACGCAACGTGCCCTTCTCTGCATCGGTGACAACGATAATACGTGTCTGTGCATCTGCTGTGCCAAAACGTTGCGTCAGATAACTTTTGATAATGCGAAAGGCAAGGGCAGTTTCAAGCGTTGTGCCGCTTTTGCTGATGACAACAACAACAGGCTCGCTGCGATCAAGAGCGTCAATACATTCAAGCGTTAGCGTTTCCGAAAGATGGCAACCACAGAAGGATAGCTTTGGCTTGTCCGTCGGCAACAGATAGCTGTGTGACAGAGCTTCATGCACTGCCAGCGTGCCTTGAAACGAACCACCGATACCTAGCACTAACACATGATCGTAAACGAACGACAGCTTGCCAAGCTCGGCCTTGATCCGTGTATCAAGCTCAAAACCAGCTCGCTGCGGATAGTCGAAGAACCCTGTCCACTCACTGCCACGACAAGTTCCAGCCGCCAACGCCTCGAACGCACTACAAGCCTGATCTACAAGGCTTTGAGCCTCTTGAACGATGTCAGGATGAACGAATTGGGTGTCAATAGTAGCAGTCATGGTATTTCCCTAGTCATGCAGCTGTCCTTCTATAGCTTTGGTGTAGCGAATGCAACTGTTTTTTAGCGCAAGCACTGAGACAATGTTGCCCACTAGCAGCTTGATCTCTGCACAAAGTTTTAATTAATTTATAAGATTACAAAAATTTCACTGACTGGCTCAAGTAAAGGCCAAAACAGCCGATTATGCTTGTGGTAAGTTGTTCGTATTTTCTACACTTGTGATAGTGAGATGAGAATTTTAGTTATTCTGCTAGCTTTTGGTATCGCGTCTTGTGTCTTGCGAAGGACTGAACACGGACACACTCAAGATGATGTTAGTGAGGCAGAGCAGGTGGATGTCCCTGTGGGATGTGCTGATCAGTTAGAGTTTGTGAGAGAAGAACGTATAGAAAGGGAACACATCGGCGCATATGGCGCGTATAGACACTATCTATACAAATCTCAGCCTGAGTGCAATACATCTGTAATAATCTCTCACGATGCAGAGTTTGTTAGCAATCCAATTGACTTCATGGATGCAAAAAATATATCTTGCGGCACAGATGGTGATGGCAACTTATTGCTTAATTTTCCCCACTACAAGCATGAAAAATACTCGCAGGTAAAATTTCCCTGCGATACCAAACAGATAGTTATTACAAAAATACCTAGCTGGGACGACTTTAACAGGTATATAGAAGAAAGTAGGTTACGCAACAGGTTAAACAAAAAAGACAAAGAAAATAAAGATGACAAAGATGACAAAGAAAATAAAGATGACAAATGGCGAGAGACGTGGCTGCGTTGGCGACCAATGATGTTAGAGTGGCATTTGGTATTGCTATTAGATCCATTGCGTATCTCTTTAGCTTACGGGGTAAAATCAGTTCTGCGTAGTGTGTTGGAACGTTCTGAGTATTTCAAAATATTTAGGAAGAAAGTGCTAGGTGGCCTCATCATCGTTTATGCTAGTCATCAACAAACAAATCTCCGTAACCCTTCAATCATATCTTCTGAAGAGCTTGGGACAGAAGGGCAGCCTTATGAGGTGATGGGTGTTAGTAAAGAAGGTAGTGTTGTCTACCACATCCTGGTGGACAAAAATGGAAGAAAACAAATGATTTATCCCCAACAAATACTTTATCCCTAAAAGAGACTATCCTGATGTCCTCTCCTATTGTTCAGTGCGTTTATGCCTTAAGAGCACCCGTTGCACGGCAGTTTTCCACTCGGTGAGTTTGCTGGTGCGTTCTTCTGCCTTCATCTGTGGCGAAAACAGCCGCGTACCTGTGCGCTGAGCTTCGAGTTCAGCAATATCCTGCCACATGCCAGTAGCAAGCCCCGCCAAATAAGCTGCCCCTAGTCCAGTCGTTTCGATACAGCGCGGACGTTCTACCTGTATCCCTAGAATATCAGCTTGAAACTGCATCAAGAAATCATTCGCTGCCGCACCACCGTCTACACGCAAACATTTTAGTTTTGCTCCCGTATCGGCTGCCATAGCAGTGACAACATCTGCAACTTGTAGAGCGATAGCCTCCAGCGTAGCACGGATAACATGTTCACGCCGAGTGCCGCGTGTAAGGCCGAAGATAGCTCCTCGTGCTGCTGCATCCCAATATGGTGCACCTAGCCCTGTGAAAGCTGGCACTACGGTAACCCCGTTTGTGTTATCAACTTGAAGGGCAGCCGCCTCTGCTTCAGCGGCATTCTCAATGATGCCGAGCCCATCCCGCAACCACTGCACAGCAGCCCCCGCGACAAAGACACTGCCCTCCAGTGCATAAGCAGGAGTTGAGGACAGATCGCAAACCAGTGTCGTCAACAGTCCTGTCTGCGAACATACCCGCTGCGAACCAGTGTGTGAAACGAGAAAGCAACCAGTGCCGTAGGTATTTTTCGCCATTCCCGCGTGCAAACAGAGTTGTCCGAACATAGCAGCTTGCTGATCACCAGCAATGCCCGCAACAGGAATTCCAGCCAGCTGCCCTTCTTTAGCCGTGCCAAAGATACCCATCGAGGGGCAGACTTCTGGCAGCAACGCGGAAGGAATTTGAAAGATACGCAGCAGAGTTTCGTCCCATGTTAGGGTATCGATGTTGAACAGGAGAGTGCGAGAGGCATTGGTATAGTCGGTCTTATGCACACTTCCAGCGGTCAGCTTCCACAGCAACCACGTATCTACAGTGCCAAAAGCAAGCTCACCGCGCTCAGCTCGTTCCCGTGCCCCCTCCACCCGATCGAGAACCCATGCAATCTTAGTCGCGGAAAAATAGGGGTCGAGCACCAGCCCTGTTTTTTCCCGCACAAGCTTTTCAACCCCACGCTGCTTGAGAGTTGCACACATGTCTGCTGTGCGCCGACACTGCCAAACAATGGCAGGATAGATTGCTTTTCCTGTGCGTCGATCCCAGATAATGCTGGTTTCACGCTGGTTGGTAATACCAAGTGCAGCAATGCCTGCCCTTGCTGGTATCTGGCGCAACACCTTGTCGATAGCTTGACGAGTGGCTTGCCAAATCTTTTCTGGATCACATTCCACCCAGCCCAAGTGGGGATAATCAAGCTGCAATTCAACACACTCCTGCGCAACAATGCTGCCCTGCTTGTCGATGAGAAGAGCAGTCGTGCTAGTCGTGCCTTGATCGATCGAGAGAATGTAAGTCGATGTTCGCATGGTAATCACCCTCGTGCAAAAGTGGGGACTAAGCCAACCGCAGTCAGTACCGCATACCGCTTTCCAACATCATCAGGCACAGGGAAGGCGGTTGTGCTGGCAACTCAACATTGTGTGAATCACTCAAGCAACTTCATCGTTGTAAAAAATTTACATCGCACCTTCAAGTGTGTACTGTTTCTTCACCGCTTGGGATAGGTTAGCACTGTTGAGTGATACACCCAGTGGCAAGGTAGCAGAGAACAGTTGTTGGGTGGCACGTAGCGGGAAACGCACTATTTTCTGTTGACCGGGGGCGAGCAGTGGCAACTGCTGTTGTGCTTTGAGTAAATGCAACTGACGACCGGCGAGGTTTAGCACCTTGATAGTCAAGTCTCTGGCAACGATCGAACTGTTGTTGGAAATAGCAACGACCACATCACCATATTCACCCGCTTCGAGTTTGCCGTTGAGTTGCCCGCCATGCTCATCTTCGAGGCTGATAACCATATCCAGTACCGGCGGCTGTGGCGGCAAGACTTTGAGGTGAAAACGCTGCACACTGTGTTGTTGCACGATGCCGTCGAGAGCTGCACCGATTTCAAGCTGATAAACACCGGGATGCGTTGCCGCAGGAATTTTAAAATTTAGCACAGCATTTTTCTGCGCAATAACTTTTCCCAGCAAGTATTCCTCACTTTTAAAATTATGAAAATCAGCACGCACAAACAGCGAGACTCGTGCCAGCGGTGTAGGTAAGAGATTACGCAAAGAATAAGCAACATCAAGTATTTTTCCAGCAACTATTGTGGTTTTGTGATTGTCGAGTTTCAGCTGTAAGCTGTATTCATCCTGTGTTGTGGTGGCACTGCTCCAATCTATCTGGTGTTGTTGCTGTAGCCACTGTTCGACTTCTGTGTTGTCACGTTGCATTTTTTTTTGCACTTGTGGTGGCAACTGATGATGGAGAGTAGTTGAAAAAACACTGCCATAGCGATTCTTGTGCAAAATTTGCGCCAGCCATGCAAGCGATAAGTCAAGTTCTGTGTCTTCAGTTTGCTGTTCTTCGTAATTATTTTCTTCAGCATCATCACGTAGGTAGAGAGAGCGCGTAAAATTTTGCGCCTGTGCATTGCTGTGTGTATCGTTACGATAGCGGTAAGCACCGCGTAAATTACTGTTGTTGTCCTGCCGTATTACTGGTTGTAACCAAATGTGCGGATAGATGCCAGTGTCTTGAATGCTACGTCCTGTAGGGGTGAAGTAGCGGGCGATGGTCAGCTTAAGTGCCTGTCCATAAGGCAGTTCAAAGATCGTCTGCACTGAACCTTTACCAAAACTCGGTTGCCCAACGATAAAGGCACGTTCCTGATCCTGCAACGCACCTGCAACAATTTCACTGGCAGAAGCGGAATCCGCATCGATAAGAACGATCAACGGGTAATCCGTTTCACCACGTGTATAGCTAGCGTTTTCGACTTCCTCCCGCCGCCCTGTCGTGCTGAGAATACGTCCGTGACTGATGAACAAATCTGCAACTTGCACAGCTTGATCGAGTAAGCCACCGGGATTGCCGCGTAAGTCGAGCACGACACCATAACGCTTTGGAACATGGCGGCGGAATTTATTGAGCGCAGTCTCTAGCTCTGTCGCAGTGCGGGTAGCAAAATTTTCAATTTGCACATACAAAACAGGAAAATCGCCCGCCCGTAAACGACGGGTGCTAATTGAATCGACTTGCACAACTTCACGACGAATTTGCACTTGCCGTGGAGACATGTCTCCACGGCGCAATAGCGAAAGATTCACACGTGTATCTGGATCGCCACGCATGTGCTTGACGAGCTGATCAAGTGAAAACTCAAAAGTATTGCGCCCGTCAATGTTGATGATGCGATCTCTTTTTTGAATGCCTGCGCGTGAGGCGGGGCTGTTAGGCAATGGCTTAATCACTGTCAGCAGGTCATCACGAATGCCGACGAGAATGCCAATGCCACCAAACTCTCCCTCTGTGCCCTGTTTCAGCTCACTGTATTCGTCGCTGGTCAGCAACGCACTGTGGTTATCAAGCTCTGCCAACAGCTCGTTGAGCAAATAATATACACCTTCGTCAGCTTCCTGTAGGCCATAACGCTGGGTAAATTTTGCATTTTTGCTTAGCCATGCGGCAATATCGAGCAGTGTCTGGCTGAAGTGCTGCATATCTTTCACCATCGGCACTTCCAGTGTGCGCCCGCCGTCGTGCAGCTGCCAGTGTCCAGCAGACGTGCGTTCGATGCTAACAACCTGTATCTCCAGTAGTTTTTCCATCACCAGCTCTAGCAATGCGTCTGCTTCAACCCGTGCTTGATCGACATAATAGCCCTGCACAATCGCCGCACTGGTATCAGCTAGCAGCTGCAACCTCTCAACATCGGTGAAGGCTGTCATCTTAAGTTGCTGCACACCATGCGTGTCTTCTGCATAAATCCTGTAAAAACCGTATGTTGAATAAGATAAAATGATAATAGATACTGTCGCAGTAAATATTTTGAGAAATTTAGAATTTTTTATTGCTATAGTCTCCATACCTCTTTGATCGGAAACAACTTGTATTTTCTTAATTTTTAACTAGAAAAATAAGTCTATTAGAGCCAAAACTTGAAGAAATAAGGGTATTTTATCAAATTTTATCTAAAGTTTTATGAATTATTGTCGATCAGTAAAGTAGAGGCTGGAGAGGCATGTTTTGCGTAACTTGTATTTAACATTGGCATTAATTCTCGCTTTAGGGGGTGTTGCGAGCCAGCTTAAGGCAGAGGATGCCTTGCAGCTTGAGAAGCGGCTGTGGATGGCTAATGGCGAGGATTTACCCGCACTGGAGGCGGATATTGTCCGAGAAATACAGCGTAATCCGCAATCTGTGCATCACCACTACTTGCTGACTAACGTCTATTTGCGTCGTTTTCTGCTGCTGCCAGCGCAGAACAGGCTGTTAGAACAGGCATTGAAGTTGGCACAGCAGACGGTGGCGCTTGATACCAATTCCGAGCTTGGCTACCTTGCGTTAGCAGATATTTACGATGTCGTTGGCAGAAATGATGAGGCACAGGAAGTTTTCCGTGTATTTACCTATCGCTCCACGATTAAGCGCAGCTGGCGGTATTTTTTAGCTAAGGCGAAAATTTTTCTTAGCGAAGACACGCTTGATCATTCCCTAACGTTGCTGCAAAAGGCATTGCACAGTAAGGGTGTGTTGCATGAAGTTGTTATCCCCTATGTCATCGTTATGATCGATGCGAAATATGCTGGTGACCAAGAGGCGGTTGTTGTTGCTCTTGAGCAATGGCGGGTGCAAGTCCCGCATCGCTTGTTCGATCAGTATCTTGCGGCACTACACATGAATGCTGAAGATTACCAGAAGGCGTGGCAGCTTTATAGTGACTTGCTCAGTCGCGATCCACACAACCATGATTTGCGCCGCAACAAGGCGATTATTGCCTACATGTATATGGGCAAAGAGGAAGAGGCACAGCAAGAGTTTGTTGACTTGCTGGCTTCGGCAAAAAATAGCTCACAGCTTGAAGTTGCGGTTATCAATATGCATCTCGGCATCATCTACTTGCGACGTGGTAATGAGACACAAGCTCATCAAGCTTTTTTGTCTGCGCTTGATCAGTATTCTGACAACGATACGCTGCTTGAGCTTATTGTCGAAGCGTATCGGGGCGAAGCAAAATTTCACCAACTTGCTAATTTTCTGGAGCAGTTGAATGTCGAGCGACCTGGCAATGCTATTTATTACGGTTTACTCGGTGATGTTTGGGTAGAGTATATCGGTGACTATCGGCGTGCAGCAATTGCCTATGAGAATGCGATTGTGCTTGATCCCTACAACAGCAGTCTTTACAGCGCACTTGGCATGGCACGTTATCGTTTGCGAGAATTTGAGCAGGCCTTGCAGATGTTTGGTAAAGCACGTTCCCTCGATGCTCTTGATGCAACCGCTTTCTACAACGAAGCCTGCGTGTATGCCTTGCTCAGTCGCAACGCAGAAGCGATTTACTCACTACAAAAAGCTATCGAACTTGATGCAACTCTACGTGAACACGCCCGTGAAGATTCAGATTTTGATAAAATCAGAACGTCGCCATCTTTTATCAACATGATTAATTAGTTTTTCAGTCACTTATGCTACTCGCATGTTTTTCGTGGTGATTAGCAGCATTAGTGTTGTTGTTTGTGGATACGACGAGGGAGTTATTCAACCACGAGAGCAGCACTTCAATGTGGTATTTTTGCAAAATCAGCCGCGCTTGGGCGAGATGAAATTTTTTGACGACGCTGTATTTATCTGCAGTGCTACTGGTCGTGCTAACAGTAACGTACAGCTGTTTGTTTTTTAGAGATGTGTGGCTGTTAATTTCTACACACGCTTGTGTTTCGGGCAGAAAAAACTGATACAGATGATAGAAGGCAGCTACAAGCATTGAAGGCACGGTAAGTAGTTGATAGTCAGCTGCGAAGTGATTGCTGAATTTTATCCGCCGCGGAGCGACGATTTTTGTTGTTAATTCCTGTGCTCTGTGCAGCACGGTAGTGAAGTTTATTTCAAGCGGGGTGGTATATTCGGTAAGTGCTTGTTCCCAAAACTGTAGCGGTGTAAGGATGTTGCGGGTGCGGCTGCTCAGCTGTCTAGTAAAGTGTAGTGTGCTTGTCAGGGTCGTGTAAGTTTCTTCTGCTAGTGTTGCTAGCTGACGCATGTCTTTCTCTAGGCGCAGCAGAAAATTTTCTTGTTCAGCATTGTAATAAGCTCCGAGAAAATCAGCGACGTGCCGCTGGTTGAATTCCTGTCGCCATCTACTGCTCAATTGTAGTAATGGCTTTAGTTGTTGGCGGTAAACAGCAAAGATTGCCGTCCGCAAGTCCTGTGCGTTGTCTCTGATGGCAATGTTGTTGGCGATGAAGTAAGTGTTGAAGTGCGCGGCTTGATCGATGACAGAACGTGCCAATGTCTGTTGTGCCAATGTGTCACGCACGTGGTGATTTTCTTTACTCAGGCGTGCCAGCAATCTGTTCTTGACCGTGATTTGCTTCTTGATGCTGGCTAGGTAGTGCAGTTGTGCCTGCAACATGCTGCCGAAATTATGCAGAATACGTTGCACAAGTGCATGCTCAACTTTAATTTGCAACAAGCCGCCTTCGGTTGGCTGTTCACTCCATGCAGCAAGATGTTGCAGGTCACATTGCATAGCATGTGCTTGTCTACGAGCGAGAAAGTAAAGCATGACGCACAGCACAACCAGTGCTGCGTATAGCAGGACACGTGACCAAAACAGTAACTCCTGATAGCGTTGTGCATGTTCAAACAGATGGTTGAGATAGTCTTGTATGTAGACAAAATGCACTGCAGCATGGTTATTGGCAACGCTGCTCAATGCAAGTTGCGTGGGTGGCAGTGTGGCACGCAGCGTTGCTAGTGATGGCTGTTGTGTTAGCCACTTTTCTTGCAGGGGCAGGGTAACCAGCACTGCTCCTGCTGCGGTGGTAAAGGCATGCAGATAGCCGAGTTGCAGCGGTTCGTGACTAGTGAAAGCACTTGCCTGCCCGCGGCGCATACTGCGACACATCTCTTGTGCGGTGGTGTTGTGTATGCCGTGCAGTACAGCGCATTTCTTTTCAAATACTGTCACTTGCCAGTGCTCTTCGCCCGCGATGGCGGCGGTGATACTCTGTTGCGCGGAGTGCGTTAGCTTCCAAGTTACGTTTTTGATGAAACTTCTATCGCTTGCCAATTTAGTGGCCGCGACCTGCATTTCACGCTGTGCATGTTGCAAGGTATGCTGTAATTCTGTCTGCAGGCGAGTGCTTTGCCAGTAGTGTGTGCTTAAGCGGTCTTGGGTGTGATCGAGTGCAACTAGCAACCCCAGCAAAAAAAGAAAAAAACAGAAGCCACCCAGCTGGTGTTGCATGTGCGATCCAGTTTATCGTGCGATAACTTAGATTATAGCACACTTGGTGCGTTATTTTTGTTGCCTATGCTGGAGGTTGTTCAGGCTTGAGTGGCTATCTGCTGGACAACTCAATCAGCAAACCGCCAGTTGAGTGGGGATGAATGAAGATAATACGGCTGTTGTTGATGCCGCTCTGGGGTGTGTCGGTGACAAAACGCACACCCTTGCTGCGCAGTTCGTGAAGTGCTTGATCGACATTTTGCACGCGGAAGGATAGGTGATGCAATCCGCTACCTCGTTTAGCAAGAAATTTTGCCACGGTGGATTCAGAAGAGGAGGGAATAAGAAGTTCTATGAGTGGGACTTGGCTAGCTTGCTGGTGCGTGGATGACCATGTAACGGTATCGATGTGTTGGCTGGTGATATTCTCCTCGCCATGCAACCTTAGCTGCAAGGCGGTGGAGAAGAACCAGCGTGTTCTGGCGGGGTCTTTGGAAGCAATCCCGATGTGGTCGATACCTTCAATCTGCATTATCATGTTGCTCCGCTATATGCCAATGGCATCGAGCATGTCCTTTAAATCCCGCCGTTGCCGATTGTTCAGCGACGAGGTACTGTTTTTGTGAAGACGCACTAGCGAGCGACGAGCATTAATGGTGATGTTGGCATGTTCTCGCTGGTCAAGTTCTTTGTATTGCGCCATCATGCGAGTGAAAACCTGACTCCGATCGATGCTTGCGCCTGTTGACCAGCACCCTTTGTGGATGGCGTTCGTCGCCAATGCCACGACACGACTGAAGCGTGCTCCTTCCGTGCCAGAACGCCGTGAACGTCCATCGCTGCCAGCCCGCAAACGTTCCAGCAACTCGCTGTAAGAAAAGGAAAAACTTGACTCGATTTCCTGTGCTCCCAGCGGGGTCTGGTGCAGCGCCGACCACACAATGTTGAGCGTATCGCCCGGTCTAAATGATACAGTAGCCATAGTAACACCTCATTTTCAAACACCACCGCTTACCTTCTCTCTCCATCGGTAAACGGAAAGCGTGATTAACAAAACACCTCCCATCTATAGTGCGCACTATAGATAACATTGTAAATAATATTTGTCAATATAAATTTAATCAAAAAATAGTTTTTTTGATGGCTAAAACGTGTTAATACAAGCTATTATAGGGGGTTGCGGGTTATTTTCCGCAGCTGGCTTGGATGTTATTTATTTGTATGGAGGAGGAGAGGATGGGTTACTGCTTGGTGTATACGACGTTCGCTGACGATGTTGAGGCAAAACGGGTGGCACTACAGCTGGTTGAGGATAGACTTGCGGCTTGTGTCAATATTTTTCCTGCAATTACTGCCACTTATCGCTGGCAGGGCAAGATTGAGCAGGAGCAGGAGGTGGCGGCGTTGATAAAGACAAAAGACGAGCTGTTCGCTGAAATTGAAAATAAAATCAAAGCGTTGCACAGCTACGAAACCTGCTGTGTTATCAAGCTACCGATTACCGCGGGTTCAGAGAAGTTTCTCAGTTGGATCGATGCACAGCTGGATTAGGTTGTTTGTATGTGAGGAGCTTTTGTTTTTATACGAGAGGTCGTTCGGCTTTGTTGCATAAGTTCCGTTGATTATAACATGCTGTTATCATAGCACTTTTATGTGGGGAGCGTTCCCCTCCCCTGCGTGTTCGCAGACTTCTCGTTTGGGTCAGGTGCAATCATCCTGCTGCAGCATGCACACATGTGTGCATGCTCTTTGTCGCTTCCTAGCTCCAGCTGAAGCATTCGCGTGAAATGGTTTGCAGGTCTGCTTGCACCTGACCATTGTCAACTTCTGTGGACACTACGGGCTTGTGCGTGGTGCAGGCATTACCTTTGCAACACCTATAAAATTCTTACTGCTAAAGGGTTATAGGATATAAACATGCCTGCCCTGAGTTATGCAACAAAGCCAGGTCGTTCCCCCCTCTCGTGCTTCGCATGGTTCTATTGTGTGTGTTCTCGCTCCACCCCCTTGCTTGATCTCAGTAAACTAACATTATGTGTCGCCGACCTTTTCACCACCTCCCTGAGCCGGGTTACGGCAGGCTAACAAAAAGACAGCGAGCAATTCATCCATTCAGCTGCGTCAGTAGATGACAAAAACAAAAAGTCTGTGCGTAGCACAGGAAACAACAAGAACTTAAGCAGTAAGGCGACGTTTTTTGATGCGCTCTACCAATGTGGTTCGGTTTAGGCCGAGAATACGGGCGGCTTTGTTTTTGTTGGAGCGAGTTAAGCGGCAAAAAGTCTGTGTGTAGCACAGGCGACAACAAGAACTTAAGCAGTAAGGCGGCGTTTTTTGATGCGCTCCACCAATGTGGTTCGGTTTAGGCCGAGAATACGGGCGGCTTTGTTTTTGTTGGAGCGAGTTAAGCGGCAAAAAGTCTGTGTGTAGCACAGGCGACAACAAGAACTTAAGCAGTAAGGCGGCGTTTTTTGATGCGCTCCACCAATGTGGTTCGGTTTAGGCCGAGAATACGGGCGGCTTTGTTTTTGTTGGAGCGAGTTAAGCGGCAAAAAGTCTGTGCGTAGCACAGGAAACAACAAGAACTTAAGCAGTAAGGCGGCGTTTTTTGATGCGCTCCACCAATGTGGTTCGGTTTAGGCCGAGAATACGGGCGGCTTTGTTTTTGTTGTTGCCTGTGCTGCGTAAGGCTTCGAGGATGTATTGGTTTTCGAGATGTTGCACATGCTCGTTTAGTTTGAAGCCCGGCTCGCCAAAAGCACTCGCGCCGCAGCGTGACTCGGCTACTGGCAGAGCCACGCTCGCTGCTGGCGGCAGTGCCGGCAACTTTTGCGTGTGGAGAAATTCCACTGGCAAGTTATTGATGCGCAATTCACCCCCGCCAGTGGTAAGGATGAGACGCTCGACGAGGTTTTGTAGTTGGCGGACGTTGCCGGGCCAAGCATAGTCACGCAACAAAGCAATCGTCGCGGGATGAAAGAAACACGAGATCTTGGGGGCGCAACTGCGATTATAAATTTTCAAAAAATTTAGCAGCAGTTCTTCGATGTCCTCTTTGCGTTCCCGCAGCGGCGGAAGATGCACAGGCAAGGCGCTGAGGCGATAGTAGAGGTCGAGTCGAAACTTACCCTCATCCTGAATTGCTTCCTCCAAGTTGACGTTGGTAGCGGCAATGATGCGCACGTCGGCAGTTCTTGTTTCTGTGCCACCCAGCCTGATGTATTTCTTTTCTTGCAATACCCGCAACAGCTTTGATTGGAGGTGAATTGTCATGTCGCCGATTTCATCAAGGAAAACCGTGCTACCTGTAGCCAGCTCAAAATAGCCGCGACGTGTGCGGTCAGCTCCCGTGAACGCACCTTTTTCATGCCCAAACAGCTCTGATTCCAGCAAATTTTCTGGGATAGCACTGCAGTTGATCGCTAGCATCCGCTGCTTGTTGCGTGCCGAGAGGCGATGCACCGCGGCAGCAATCAACTCCTTGCCTGTGCCGCTTTCACCCTGAATAAGCACACCGCTGTCAGAAGGAGCGATACGTGCCACCAGATCCAGCACTTTCCTCAATACATCACTGCGCCCCACAATTTCAGGAAAAAGATCCGCCTGCCCCTGCATTGCCTTGCCTCCCATGCTCTACCTCGCTGCGGTGAAAAAGATACAGATACAGCACGCGTGTCTTACACCCATAAAACTCACCTCTGTCGGTCTCTATGTTGATGAAAAATGCTCTGGCAAGTAAAGAGAGATGCTGGCTGAAGCACCTGATTAAATTATATCAAACCTGCACCACTACACGCAACTTCAACAGCAACCAGCCATTTTATTGATGTTAAGTGGATATTATTATTAATTTTTTTAAAAAATGGTTTACTTTTCGCTAAAAGTAAAGTATACTGCTTGCATTATGAGGTATCTGTGGTTGACATTCGCTGTTGCGCTGCTCGTTTCCTGTGGAGATGGTTTTTTTGTCTCTACCAGTAAGCAGTATTACTTTGTGGTCAGGCCGGCTACAGGGGAAAATCAGAGTATTTTTAGAGAGTTATTTGGCAATTTCAATCACCGTTTCAATGCATCCTATCTCAATTTGGTTAGGGAGGGCGACTTGAGTGCCAGCGAGACCTCGACCATCGCGCTAACACGTGGCCTGTTGAGCAGGGACGACAAGCTCGGTTGGGGAAGGTGGCTCAGAACCTCAAAGTTGAACAGCCGCAGCGGTTTTCTGAGCCAGCCGTACAAGGTGCGCAAGGACATCTACACGATGGAACTTGAGTTTGACAGCAACTACATAAAAAAGCGTTACCGCTCCCACAACGACAAGGATAAACGGCAGTTACGCACACTTTTTCTGCACGAACTAGGACATGGATTTCAGATGGGACACCACCCCGATAGCAGGTCGGTCATGTATCGTGAAATCAACGCCGGCTACAAGGATTACGACTCTTTCTACGAACGCGCCTACCGATTTCTGCTACAATAATAATCCTATCTCAATACTTTTGCGGGAATTACTGCTGCTTGGCTGTTGATGTCCTGTGCAATTTGCCTTACCGCAGAGGCAGGCACAAGTTTGCTCATGGATGACAGTGTAAGCACAGGCTCGTCTTGCACAATACGCATGCCGAGATTTTGCAGCAGACGCACCCATGCGGGTGTAAGTTCTTTTTCTGCAACGATCTCAATGTCGTGCAAACTCTTGAGCAGTACCACGCATAGCATTGCTGCCAGCGAAGTGTCGTCGAGGGCAAGGATAAATTTGCCCTGTAGCCTGTGACAACGGCATACAGAGGCAAGATGTGCCCGCAAACATAGCCTGCGGTAGTGTGCAGGCTGGGGTAGTTCGACTGCGTCAGGCTCAATGCCTTGCTGAGTGCTGGGAGTTTGTGGCACAAACAGACGTGCGCTGTCGGTCGCAGTTAGCAGGCTCAACACCTGTCCATTTTCAGCATAGTGAGCAAGATAGCCATCATGCCACACATCGCCGTGCGCTCCGCTAAGTGCCACGTGCAGGGTGCGTTTTCCCGCCGGCGCAGGTAATGGTGGTGGTATAGGCGATTGTGTTGGCAATACGGCACGGCAGGAAAAGCTTACTTGCAGATTGTTGGCAATAATTTCCGTGATCATGCAGCCATTGGCTTTTTGCCACGCGATTTTTTTTATGTTGTTGCCGTCTATATGCTCAACCATTTGTGGGGAAAGGGTATCAGGTTCAAACCATCCTACGAGCTGAGTGACTTCGCAGTGTGGAGGAACTAGGCAAGGAAGAAAGGCGGCCCGCACGACCAAACGACAGTTG
The DNA here is from genome assembly GCA_965226195.1 of Oligoflexales bacterium. GTDB lineage: Bacteria > Bdellovibrionota_B > Oligoflexia > Oligoflexales > JAPPIL01. The sequence continues at coordinate 2,648,178 of OZ245333.1, read as the reverse complement.
TCTCGTGTCAGCAGGGGAAGTGTAGCTTCCCCCTTGACCAGTGCGATTTTGTCCACCGTCATGCGTGGTTCAGTTGCCGAAATACTCTTTCAAGCCTTCTTGGTTGGGTTTCATGCTCTTCTCACCTTTTTGCCAGTTGGCGGGGCAGACTTCGCCGTGTTCTTCGGTAAACTGTAGTGATTCGGTCAGGCGCACTAACTCATCGACGTTGCGTCCGAGTGGCAGGTTGTTGATCGTCTGATGCTGCACAATGCCTTCCTTGTCGATGAGAAACGCACCGCGTAGTGCCACGCCTGCGTTGTGCAACAGCACGTCGTAGTCCCGTGCGATGGTCTTGTTGATGTCCGCAATCAGCGGATAGGTGACTCCTTGAATACCACCAGAGATCTTGGGGGTGCGCAACCATGCATGATGACAATGTGCGCTGTCAACTGAGACACCTAGCACTTCTGTATTCAGTTGGCGGAAGGTGTCCAACTTCTCCTGAAAAGCGTGCAGCTCTGTCGGGCACACGAAGGTAAAGTCGAGCGGATAAAAGAACAGCACGACATACTTGCCACGATAATCCGACAACCTAATTTGCTTGAAATCGCCCTTCACTACCGCCTCCGCGGTGAAGTCAGGGGCTTGCTTGTTAACCAATACAGCCATAACTAAATCCTCTCTTTTAAATTGAATAGAAATATGCGCGCTTATACGCGCTAACCGCTATTCTAGCAGAGTGTATGGGCAGACGTAAAGTTTTTTAGAGCGTGTCGGCATCCGCGTCTTTTTCTCCCTCATCCGCCTTCTTCAAAAGCACATAGCTGTAGAGTCCAGCTTTGCGTTCGATGTAAAGCAACACTTCCTCACGTTTTTCGAGATACTGCTTGAACTGTGCCAAGCTGTTCACAGCCACGCCATCTATCGTGACGATGAAGTCGCCGCGCCTAAGCCCTGAATAGCGCGGGTATGACAGTATCAGCAGACCGTCTCTTCTTGTGCGGCGATAGAAAGTCGAGTCCTTGAGGATTTCAGCAACTTTCAGCCCCCAGCCAGAGATATGTTCTTTGCTGGCAAGTGGGCTTTTATGTTCATCTGTTTGCCGCTGTTCAACTTTGACGTTGACCACCCCCTTTCTGCCGCGGCGTAGGAGATGAATGGCAAGCTTGGTGTCGGGCTTGGCGTTGGCAATAGCTTCGCTTAGCTCACCCGTCTTTTCAATCCGTCGCTCACCGATGGCAAAGACGACATCGCCAACTTGTAACCCGCCCTTGGCCGCGGGGCTGCCCTGTTCCACTCTATGTATCAATACGCCGCGGCCATCTGCCAGTTCTGGGTAAGTGTCGAGTTGCAGATACGCGCGCATTGCCACAGGCAGCGACTGGAACTCAACACCAATTCTGCCGCGATCGTAAACACCGTTAGCGAGCAACTCCTGCACTACCATCTGTGCGTTGTTAGAGGCGATGGCGAATTCAATGACGGTTGTTACATAGTAATCATTATCCCGCGTTCGATCGTTGGCGTAACCCAACCAAGCGTTGATGCCAACCACCTCACCAGCCATGTTCAGCAACGGCCCGCCGCTGTTGCCCCTCTGAGTCTCGACATCGATTTGAATCTGCTCGCCAATGCGCTGCGAGTAGCGGTTGAGGGCTGACACAATCCCCGCGGTGACCGTCCTCTCGAAACCAATTGGTGCTCCTAAAGCGAAGACCGTGTCGCCCTGCTGTAGCAGGTCCGAGTCGCCGAAGCGTAACTGCCCCAAGCCACTGCGGTCGAAGTTCTCATCCTTTACCGCCACTACTGCCACATCACTGGCAGCATCTCGCCCGATAAGCTCACCGTCATAGGTTTTGCCGTTGGCCAGTTTTAGTTTGAGGAAAGCGAACTCATCAGGATCAACCACGTGGTGGTTGGTAACGATATAGCCCTTCTCCACATCGATGAAAAATCCAGAGCCAAGTCCTTCCTTGCGACGAGACAACTTGAGTGCAAGTTCTTGCTGCTGGCTGTAGCCATAGTAGTGTTCAAGCAGTTCTTCGTTGCTGTAGTGCCCCTTTTCTACCTCCCCACCAACGGTAATATGTACCAGCGCTTTAGCAGCTTCGCTCACCAGTGACGGCAAACTTTCTTCTGCCTCATGTTGCACAAAGCCGAATGGTTCTGCACAACCACCATGCACGAGCACAGTCATGCTCAGCAGAAAAATTTTAAACTGAAAATTAGATACAAAGTTAAAATTTAACATCTTCATCTCCTTTTCTAAGGAAATAAACCGTACCAGTTATGTAATTAACATTACACATTTAAAAATGTCAACACAATATGCTCCAATCATTCTAATAACGATGTTGCCAAGCTGTCAGACCTGTGCTAGACAAGACGCAACTCTGTCGGATTGTGATGCTTGCTAACTTGCGAACATGGCTGCTGTTGTTGATGTTGTTGCCCACTTGCTTCGCTCGTGGGGACTCTTTGCCGCTTTCTGCTTTGCATGACTCTTTGCCGCTTTCTGCTTTGCATGACTCTTTGCCGCTTTCTAGCTCCATGCCGCTTTCTGCTTCGCACGACTCTTTGCCGCTTTCTAGCTCCATGCCGCTTTCTGCTTCGCATGACTCTTTGCCGCTTTCTAGCTCCATGCCGCTTTCTGCTTCGCACGACTCTTTGCCGCTTTCTAGCTCCATGCCGCTTTCTGCTTCGCACGACTCTTTGCCGCTTTCTAGCTCCATGCCGCTTTCTGCTTCGCATGACTCTTTGCCGCTTTCTAGCTCCATGCCGCTTTCTGCTTCGCACGACTCTTTGCCGCTTTCTAGCTCCACACGAGTGTCAGCGGAGACGAGCCTGTTTTCGACTTCGCCCAGCTGGTTGCAGACGCTGGCGTTTGCGCCCGCGGTAGCTAACCTGATGTTCAGGCAGAGTGGGGGTGATTTTGCTGTCGTTAAATGGCGCACCGTGCCGACATTTGATCGTGATTTTGAGCTGTTGCGGGTTTCGCGGGAACTGTACCAACTCGGCGATGCTATGCTGTGGCTGACTTCACTCAGTGCTGCGTTGGCTTACAACACAGGTTTTAGTGCTGATGAACACCGCAAGCTCTACGTGTTACTGCAGGTGCTGTGCATGGAAGAAGGCATCAGCGGTCTGATGAAGCTGCTCATCGACAGGCCGCGGCCTGACAGATCTGATCGTGGCTCGTTTCCCAGTGCGCACGCGGCATTCACTTTTGCGTGGGCGAGCTTCGTTGCCACCGACCTCTACCGCCAAGGCTATCATTGGCTTTTTCCCTATCTGGTAGCTACCTTCACTGCTGTTACACGTGTCGGTGGACGCAAGCACTACCTCAGCGATGTCGTCGCAGGCGGCTTGCTTGGTGCGCTAATCGGCTATTATTTCTACGATTTTAACTTTGATAGCCGTGGCCGCTGGCGCGGCATACAGCACAGTTCAAACTGGCACATTCAACCACACTTGCAGCTGTCCGCCATGGGACAGCCACAGCTTGCCTTGCACGCAAGCACGCGGTGGTGAGGTGAGAGTTTTTAGCCAGAGCAATCACCGAAAAGATTGTTACTAGGCGTATCAGACAACAGCTCACCTTTGGTAAGGCCAGACTTTTGGTCGGCATCGTTATGATACTCATACGATGTGCCATTGCTTAAGCTCGCGGTGAGACGTTCAAGGCGGCCAGTTGCATTCCCCATGTTGTTGGTCGTGATGTCACTTCTCTTTTTTGTCCAATGCAAGGTAATGTCAAGTGGCACAGCATTGTCTGCACGTTGGTAGCGGTCGTAAGTTCCATCTACGTTGTTACTATCGGGATCAATTTTCCACTCGCCAGTGCCACGCTTTTCTAACTTCACGTAGCGAGCCTCTTGTGGGCCTTCAAAACCATTCACACACACGCCGGTAGGAATACCACTGTCGCTGTGGTAGAAGATTTTCAGGTTAACATTTTTAAGTATATCGCTGTTATCTGCCATCTTGACCCCTACGCGGTAGCTGGCTTGACTATCAGCCACGCCGTCGTTTGTGTCGCGTGTCTCTCCAGCCTGTTCATCGAGCAGTCCTTCACAACCCCAGACAGCGAAAGCTATTGCTGTGGCACAGAACATTTGTAACTTCATGACATTCCTCCTTAAAAGTCCAAAAAAACCAGACTCTTCTTGCTTATCGGAACATTTCTTCGCTTCTTTAGCTTTCTGATGTTTTTTACGCATTTGCAAAACTTTTATCAACTAATTGCTAAGCATGCACAGGCAGTATGCCGATAGAGAAGATAGCGAGTATGTTTTGCTCGGTTGGAGTTGTATCTCTATGCGTATCTTACTGTGTATACTGCTTTTTTGGGCTTGCACTGATGGTGAGTTAGATAGTCACCTCGTCGATCCCGCTATCGGGAGCGTTCCATCCCCCCCTCCCTCTCCTCCGGGAGAATTACCTCAGGTAGCAATCTGTCTGAAGTCTTGTGAGAAAGCTTGTGGAAATTACGGGGCATGGAGTGTGCTCTTACCTTCTACAGATACTTTCTGTGAGGAGAAAGAATTTGACCAGTCGCAGAGCAGGACACGCACTTGTGTGGCCACTTGTCCTGACGTGCAGTGCCAAGTGACCGAGACAAAAGAAGTAGAGGCTGATGGCACTAAAGACTGCCCTGAGCCACCACCTCCGTGCCAAACTTCTTGCAATACAGGTTGCAAGGCAAAGTCTTACAGCAACTGGTCACCCACAGAGAGCAGTCAATGCAAGGACAAGCCAGTCACACAAGCACGGGAGTGGACACGCGAGTGTTTTTCCACCTGCGATGATAAGGCTGAGTGTCTCTGCACGGGAATTAAGTGCGAGCCAACAGGTACTGAGAATCAACCAGCTAATGGCACAAAAGTAATTGCTTGTAACACTGCCTGTGATGCTTATAGTTGGGGGGAGTGGTTGCCGCAGAAAGATGCCGCTGAGGTATGTAAGGGGGAATCGGTAGCGCAAACAAGGAGCGGAACACGCACTTGCCCTCGTGATGATTGCTCGGCTTGTGGCACAAAAACAACGCAACCACGCACGTTAAAGGGCACAAAAGTTACTCCTTGCCAAGAAGTAGATAACTCACCCTACTGTAATGCATGGCAGCCCGTCTCAGGGGCTGAAGGAGTGTGGTCACCACGCAATACCAAACCTAAGGGGGAAGAGTTTGAGCAAACACGCAAAGAAAAGAGAACTTGCCCCCGTGCTTGTCCAAACTCATTTTGTAAAAAGAAGAACACTGGCAGGCAATCGGTGTTTGGAACTAAAGAGGAAAAGGTCACGAAGACAACAAACCCACCTCCTCCAACTTCGCCAACCTGCAACTCGTGCAGTAAAGGTTGTGAGACATGGGGTGAATGGGGAGCATGGGAAGTAGAGGAAGTAGGAGGAGTAGAGAAGAGTTGCCCAACGTCGATTGATTTTGGTGTTAAGTTGCTTAAAGAGGTAATAGATAACCGTAGTAGAACTAGAACTTGCAACAACAACCTCTGTGCCGACGCGGTGTGTTTTACCAGTAATACTGAGACAAGAACTATACCTTGTGGCTGCCCAGAAGGTAAGGTGCCTGGGGACGGCGGAACTTGTGTATGTGATGCTAGTAAACGTTTCTACCGAGACGGTGACGAGTGTGAGGAATGTCCTATTGGTAACAATTTTAAGCAGGTTAGCGGTGTATGGACATGTGAGCCTACACCTTGCGATGACTGTTGTGATGTAGACTGGAGCAATCCCAGCAGTGATTGGGGGCAATACACAAGCGTATCTATGCTAGCTAGTGATGTTTGCAGTAACTCGGAATTTACACCCAAGTTAACGTATGAACGTGATTGTTCTAATTGCTCTGCAAGTATTAAGTGTGCAGAAACTAGAACAGTAATGGGCGATAAAACTAGTGGTACTAAGACTACTGAATGCAAAGATCATTGCACTCAATGGAGTGACAACTGGAGTTGGTCAACAAAAGATAAATGTGATGATACATCTTTTGATAAATCTTCTATCACCTATTCTGGAACAAAAACAAGAGAATGCAATAAGAAAGAGCTTTGCTCCCCTTGCAGTGAGATTAATAATACAGGCAGTAAGACTGTGGAGTGTGCTTACTGTATGGGTACGGGACAGGTAATTGTCAATAAAGGGACAGCCACGGAGAAATGCAAATGTGATGAGAGTGCGCGTTACTACAAAACAGGCAATACCTGCACAAAATGCCCAGCGGACAAGGAACTCAAAGATGGACAGTGCATTGAAGTAGCAGAAGAAGAAGTAGAAGTGCAAGTTCCAAAAACATGTGCCGACTGCAGTTGGGACATGTTTTTGGAGTGGACATTGTCAACAGATAAGTGCCCTGATCCAGCTTCTTTTACTAAACCTAAGTTGTCAGAACAGATAGAAACACGCACCAGAACTAGAACATGTGAAAATCTTCAACCAGGGCTGAAGTGTTTTACTGAAAACATTGAAAGACGCACCACTGTATGTGAGTGGTGTGAAGGTACAGGGATGGAGAAGCTTCTTGAAGGGACAATGTATCAAGGAGAGGAGCTTACAGAAGATAAGTGCGATTGTGATTACGATAAGGGCTACTATGAGAAGAATGGTAAGTGTGTTCAGTGCAGCGAAGGAGAGAAGTTAGTTAAAGAGAAGGATGGCACACGAGTTTGTAAAATTATACCTACGTGTAATGATTGTACAGAGTCGTGGGGAGATTGGATTCCAGCAGTAAGTGACATGTGCAAGGATAAAGAATTTATTGCAAAAAGTACAGGAACTATACAGTGCGACGAGGAGGGTCTCAGTTGCCCCCCTCCCGCTCCACAAGAAGAAGACAGAATAGGCACAAAGGAAATTGACTGCGACACTGATTGTGGTGAGTGGAGCGAGTGGAGTGACGGGATTGCGGGTAAGACTTGCCCAACCAATACACCGTTGAGATCAAACCCTGATATTATAGGAGAACAAACACAAACTAGAACCTGTCCCTCAGAACTGTGTGGCGAGGAATGTCCCATTAGTGTGAGTAAGGAGCAAACAAAGACATGTAGTTGCACAGGCAAGGGTCAGATAAAACACATGGACGGTACGTGCATCTGTGATGGTAGAAATTACTACGAAGACGGAAGTGGCTGTATCTTAAAAACAGAAACAGAGCCACCAGAGCCAGAATGCAAAAAAACTTGTGCAGAAGGTTGCACTTGGGATGATTGGAGCATTTGGGAAGCCAGAGCAGAGTGCCCGGTAAAATCTTCTTCCACTGCACCGCCAACGAACACGGTCAAGTCTCGCTCCCGCACAGCAAACTGTCCAGACCTTTGCGAGAATGTCGAATGTTTTACAGAAAACAAAGAGAGCAAAACATGTGAGTGGTGTAAAGGCGAAGGTCAAAAATTCGACGCGATGGGTGTGTGTGTCTGTGATGGTAGTAGAAATTACTACAAAGATGGGCAGGAGTGTAAGCACTGTGGTGACAGTGACAAAAAAGTAAATGTTGAGGGCAATGCCTGTGTCTGTAAGGCAAGTAGCTGCATAAACAGCAAAAAAGAATGGAATAGCACTACCTGTGAGTGTGGTGCATGTAAGCAGGAGCATGTGAATGAATGCATGGGCAAGGGTAGGCTAAACACAACAAATTGTGAGTGTGTTGTAGAACCTGAACCAGAGACAACGGAGATCAATATCTACAATGGTTGTTTTTTGGGGCGATCAAATATTTTGCTGTTGCCATCTGGTTATACCGATGCAAACAGATTGCTAAATGCTTTCACGTCAGATGATCATAATTGGAAATTCGAGGAGTGTTTCAATAGCAATCTTGGTGACTACAATAAAGCAGTTAGTGCTATACAGAATACTAGTGACAATGTTCAAGAAGTCATTCAAAAACTTTACGACTGTGCTAATGATACAGTGGATGAAAACAAGCAAGCGTTTAAGGATGAACTTATTTATAACGAAAATAGAGAGTGTGATAGCACAAATTTGAATATCAACGTTGAGATTAAACTCTGACCATCATCTCGTTGTAACCCACAAAAAACTCAAGCAGCAGGCATGCAGGTGTCATGTTCTTTGCGAATGCGTCCTTGATGACAAGCGGTGGCGAAGATTTGCAAGATTTCTGGATCGAACAGTTCGCGGCTTTCGGTGACGAGACGGTCGGCAGCGACATCGCTATCGACAAAGCCGATGTAGTTGCGTCCTGAAGTCATGGCATCGAAAGCATCGACGATGGCAATAATTCTAGCGAAGAGTGGAATATTATCACCCCGCAAACCGTCGGGATAGCCAGTGCCATCCCATCTTTCGTGATGGTGTTTGATGCCACCAATAAATTTTTCCACGTCGGGGATATTGCGCACGATCGCCGCGCCGACGTTGGTATGTGTTTTCATGTCCTCGTATTCATCGAAGTTCAAGCGTGTAGGTTTTTTGATAATGGCATCAGGAATGGCAATTTTACCAATGTCGTGACACAGGGCACTGACGATGAGATTTTTTTTCTGTTCCGAGCTGAGCTGCATTTCTTCGCCAATAACTGTTGCATAACGACAGACACGTTCGGAATGCCCATAAGTGTAGGTATCTTTTGCTTCTACTGTGCCGACGATAGTTTCTAACATTTTGACAAACACTTGGTTAAGCTCATCCCGCAGTAGCGAAGACTCAAGTGCTGCGGCACAGAAGTCAATGAGTGTATTTAGTTCAAGTAGTTTTTCCATTTGCTGACTTGACAGTCTGCGGTTAATATCTATATCGACTAGCATAAGCATATTGCTGCAACTTTTGATGGGGATGATTGCTTTTTTGACAATCTCCAGATCGCCAACGCTTTTCAGCAACACGCCTCGCTCTTCGTCTCGCACGATATTATAGACGGTAGGAAATTCCGAGTTAGCCGTTGCAGTAAAGTTTTCAAGAAAAAAACTGTTGTTCCTAAAGAAGAGGTAGTTGATATTTTTGATGACAGGCAAGATATGCATGGCTTTGCGACGTAGCGTTTGCAAAGCCGCGGCAATGTCTTTTTGTGCTGCAATTTCAGCAAACTTCTGATACATGCTGTGGCTGATAATTTTGCGCGCTGAATGTGGCAACGGCTCGATCTTAAGCTGCGGATGCCTTGCCATACCGAGATCAATGCGCGTCTCGGCCTCTTTGCTTGGCGAGCTCGGCTTGGGCTTGTTGGTCAACAACTCAACATTGCCATGTACCTTGTCACTGTCGAGACTGAGCGCAATACGTGTGCGACCGACAGTGATGTGGCCATTGGCCATGATGAGCTTGCGGGGCGGAACTCTGCGGCCGTCGATGTAAGTGCCGTTCTTTGAACCAAGATCCTCAATAACGATGCAATTGCTGCGATAATCGATCCGCAAATGATGCCGTGACACCTTGCTGTCGCTCAAGACAAGATTGCTATTGCCTCCACGCCCGACCACAATTGGCAAGCGTGCCGTGCGATACATAGAACGATGACCATCAGCATGCCGCACCGCCAGCACCAGCGAAGGAGTTGGAGAAAGTTGCGCTTTCATAGCCCTCATCTTACTGCAAAGTTCCATTCCCTTAATCGGCTTATTTTTAGATAAACTTGAAAGAAATATCTTCTTTTTAAATAAAATCAACAGGTTAACATTTATAACGCTCATTTTTGCCTAGCTCCCAGCCACAAAAGGGCTTCGCCCCTTTGAACCCCCTGTGAAAGGAGGAGGGATAGTTGGCTTTGTTGCATAACTCAGAACCACCTATCCCCTTTGAACTCCTTGTGAAAGGAGGAGGGATAGTTAGGTGTTTCACCCCCCAAACCCCCACCAACTTTTTATAAAAAGTTGGATCAAAAATTTTTAATAAGTCGGGGGATGAAAACGAGATTTCGTTCTCGTTTTCTCCCTTAAAACTCCCCATTTGGGTAGGAAGTTGAGGGAAAAGAATATCAGATAACTGTAGCTGTTAGTCCCCGAATCATGCGCAAAGTGCTATCACCCTGTTGTGTGCCAATGCCGAACACTTCACCTATTTTGTCAGCAAGGAGGAATTTTTTTCTCGGTTGCGTGAACAGCTGCACAGGACAGGGCAACATTTGCCCATTTTGCAGTCTGGTACAAGTGACAGCATCGGCAATTCGCAGTTGTGGCAAAGGCAAGCATGCAATAGGCAGGAGGTGCTTGCTAAAATTTTGAGCGTTAAGTTCGTTCAACGCCAAGCACTTGCTGCGTTGCAAGCCAGCACTCTCCTCCCGTACCAGTGCCGTTACTGTTGCGAGACTACCGAGACGCTGAGCGAGGTCTCTTACCAAGCTGCGCACATACGTGCCTCGTGTGCTGGTAACTCGCAACACAGCTTGCCGTCCCCGCATGTGCAACAGCACAAAATTAAAAATACGCACTGCCCGTGCCAAGTCTGGCAACGCCACTGGCAGAGCCAAGCCTTGTCTCGCATAGTAATAGAGAGGCTTGCCATGCAGCTTGATGGCCGAGTAGAGCGGCGGTATTTGCACTATGTCACCCGTAAATTCTTGACAACCACGCTGTATAGCTGTCTCTGTCGGCAGACACTCCGTGCGAGCTACCACCTCGCCTTCACTATCGAGCGTGTCGGTCTCGTAGCCAAACTCAGCTGTCACCGTGTAAGTTTTGGGGAATTCGTGCAGCATATCCTGCAGCCGCGTCGCCGTGCCACACAAAATCGGCAACACACCCTGTGCCAGTGGATCGAGCGTGCCCGCATGCCCAATTGCCACCCGCTGCGGCAAGATTCGCCTCACCTCCCGCACCACCGCAGCAGAAGACAGGCCCGACGGCTTGTCCAGTGCTAATACCCCGTTCAATGACTGCATCTGCAGTGTCCTGTGTCATAAGCAAACAGCATGTTATGGCAAAAGTTCTTGCCGCAAACAAGCATGAGGATGATTATTCGAGGTAGCTAGGCATTAAGCCTGCGCTGTGACTAGCGCAGGCTTATGTGTGTGGATGGGCTGCTGTTCTGCAAAAGTTTCCTACTCTACCTATGTAGCTCTTTTGTGCATCCGTCAACAGCTCTGCGATTGAATGAAAAATAATTTTACTGCCTGTGATGCAGACATAGGCTCTAGCTTTTCCAATAAAATTATTGTTGTCATCATACATATTTTTTACCGTTATTTGGTTTACTTGGTAGTCAGAGCTAGGGCTACCTTCTACTATCTTGAATTTATCACTATAATTGTCGTAATCACTGCCACTCCTTCTGAATTTACCTCTTATTTCATCAAAATCAACTCCATTTATTATATCATTTAAAAAATCATTTACATAGTGGAGTTTGACTGTGTCATCAGTATATAATGTGTTGGCAAAAAAATCTAAAACTTCAACGTCTTTCTTGTTGCTTAAAATATATAATATTTGTTGTACTTCTGCTCTTTCTACCATATGACCACTTGTTCTAAGTATAAAATTATCGCTCAATATTCTGAATTCATCCTGCAATTCAGTTAGTAAGTCAGAAATTTCCTTTTCCTCAGTCATGTCATGCAAATCCAAGAGATTCTGCTCATCAAGAGTAAGGGTTGATTCTTTTTCTAACAGTTCATTTACCTTCTTATCTTTGTATTTTAATATTTCGTTTAATGAATCAAAATTTTTTTAAAAGATTCTAATCCTTCAGATTGTTTTATAAAATCATCCAATGTTATGCCCATAACTATTGGCTTGTTATCTAGAAAATCGTTATGTTGCCTTATTACGTCTATTGATTTATTCAGCTCTTGTTTCATTTCTTTTTTAAGATTTTTTATTTCTAATGCTGGTTCTAATTTAAACCCTCGTTTATGTGGTGTTACAAATTCTTCTATTTTTTTGTAAATAGGTATTTTTTTAACTTTTTTAACGGGTATGTATTTAACAAAATCACGCCAAAGTTTAATAATACGCAAAATAGCATTAGCACTACGTGTTTCACCAACTTGCTGGTCTTGAGGGTTGGCCGAACAGCCAATCATTATTATTATTAGAAGCTTAACAATGATACGTGACATGGTTGCCCCTCCTTTGGTTAACAACAGCCTCGACTACTAACTAGTATTCAAAAATATTATTGATGTCAACAAAAAATTTTAGTTGACTTTGTTTTTTGAATATAGCATATTATGTATGGTTAGTTTGGATAGATTTGTAAGGGGTGCAAATGTCTAATATTAAAGGGGTTGTTCTGCTGGGCATGCTTATCATCAGTGGTGTGGCATCATCACGAGGTGTTGTGACACTAGCTGAACAACATAAAGTCTTAACCGAAGGCCTGGCTGAGGCAGTTGCTGCCAAGTTTGCTGATCCGAAGAGCTTAGGAAAGTTAGGTGAGCTGATTTTTCAGCAAAAACAAACGCATATACTGCATATGGGCGAGGATGATTTTGAGCTATTCCTGAAGTGGCGCATTGATGAGTCACGTGAAAGCAACGAGATGTTTAAGACCTTGATGAAGAAGGAGGCTAAGGGTGAATTGACTGATGAGAAAGCACGTAGTTTTCTTGTCAGGGACAACGAGGATTCAGTGGTAGCTCATGTTTTTGGTGGTATCTATGATGCCTATTCGGATAATGATGTTAGGGGTTCCATTCAAGGAATGTGGGATAAGATTACAGCAATGCGGGATAAAGTAGGGGAGATAGCAGCAATCGAGGATGTCGATGTGCGTCGCCAAGCCGTTGCTGATTACTTTGCTACATCACAACAACAAACTGTCGTAGGTTTCTTGATGCTTGTGCAGTTAGGCAAAACTGGAGAACAGTTTAATGGATATGCGGCACCAAGTGTTGATATGCAAAGTGCTGTCAAGGAAATGTATATCGATACTCTTAGTTACAAAGAATTGGAGAGTTTGGCACGGGCGTTAGATCTGGACGACCTACTGCTTGCTGCCGAGACACCTATCGATAGACTAGCAAGAATGGGTGAGAGGGTACGAAAGGTCAAGACGGAAAAAATCGACAAGTTGAGCAAGGTGTTGGCACGGATTGCTGCACAGAAGCAGGCTGCTGCGCAGAAAGAACAGGACTAGTCTTGAAGGAAATCCTCCCGCAAGGAGTGTGAATGCCTATTGCTAAAGGAATTATTATATTCATGATGCTTGCCATTAGCAGCGCAGCATCGGCACGTGATGTTCGGCCGTTCGTCGAGAAGCGTAAGGTTTTGGTTGATGGTCTGGCTGAAGCGATCGTCGCAAGGCTAGGCGGTAAGCAGCACTTGGATGAGCTGGGCAAGCTGATTTTTCAGCAAAAACAAGCACATATGCTGCGTATGGACAGCAAAGACGTTGATTCCCGCTTGATGATGCGTGCCAATCAGTTGCGTAGAGGCAGTGAGATACTTGAGCAACTAATGGAGAAAGAGGCTCTTGGTGAACTGACTGACGAAAAGGTGCGCAGTTTGTATTCAGCAGATAATAACGACACAGCTGCGGGACAGATGTTCGGACGTATCTACGAATTGTCTTCGGATATTGATGCCGGAAGCTATATTCAGGAGTTATGGGCCGATACTACAGCAAAACTAGATAAGGCAGAATGGGCTGCGGGCATAGAAAATGCTAAAACACGTCAGCAAGCCACTGCTGATTTTTTTGCTGTAACACTGAGTGACACGGTGACGAGCTTCCTTACGCTGGTGCACTACGGCAGGCATGGGGGAAAATTGCGCGGACGCGCATTGGCAAGTGTCGATAGGCAAAAAGCTGTTAAGGAAACCTACCTCATTAGGCTTCACACTACAGAGTTGGAGAATTTGGCACAAGCACTGGGTCGAGATGAACTAGTGTTCGCGGCCGAGACCTCAGTTGACAAGATGATGCGAGAAGCCAAAACAAAAGAATAGATCTGTTGATTAAGGTGTTGGTAGGAGTTGTCTTCGTACTTTGGCAACCAGCGTGTGCTCCTCAAGCACAAGATCTCTGGGCAAGGGTCTACATCAGGTCTTTGTTTCAATTATACTGCAAAGTCTGTTAGAATTGCAGCATGCGTGATGACGAGCGACAATGGCATGAACTGACCGCTGCGCAGCGTGACGAGCGTGTGCTTGACGCGAGTGGTGTGCTTTATCAGTTGCTGTATGCTGCTGAAGATGTGCAAGGCATTGCTCCGTCGTGGCCGGGGGTTGCCCCCTACACACGCGGGGCGTATGCAAGCATGTATCGTGGTCGCCCCTGGACTATCAGGCAGTATGCGGGTTTTTCTTCCGCGGCAGAATCAAACCGTTTTTATCGTGAGGCGTTGCGCGGCGGGCAGCGGGGCTTGAGTGTGGCGTTTGATTTGCCGACGCATCGCGGCTATGACTCCGATCATCTGCGGGCAGCAGGCGATGTCGGCAAGGCAGGCGTGGCCATCGATACGGTCGAAGACATGAAGGTGCTGTTCGATGGCATTGCCCTCGATCAGGTGAGTGTGTCGATGACTATGAACGGGGCGGTGTTGCCGATTCTTGCTTGTTTTATCGTCGCGGCAGAGGAGCAAGGCGTTCAGCCCGCGGTCTTGCGCGGCACGATTCAAAACGACATCCTCAAAGAATACATCGTGCGCAATACTTTTATTTATCCGCCTGCAGTAGGTATGCGCATTGCCATCGATGTCATCGAGCATCTCAGCAAGACAATGCCGAAGTTTAACAGCATCAGCATCAGTGGCTATCATTTTCAGGAAGCGGGAGCTGATCCGGCACTGGAGTTGGCGTTTACGCTCGGCAATGCTTGTGCCTATCTTGATGCCGCGTTGGCACGCGGGCTTGCAGTCGATAGTATTGCACCGCGGTTGTCTTTTTTCTTTGCCATCGGCATGCGTTTTTTGCAGGAGATTGCCAAGTTGCGGGCGGCGCGCACCCTGTGGGCAAAGTTGATGCATAAATACCAGCCACGTGACCCAAAATCTTCGCTATTGCGCACCCATTGCCAAACTTCTGGCTACTCTCTGACACAGCAGCAGCCGCTCAACAACATCGTGCGCACGACCATCGAGGCACTCGCGGCCGTGCTGGGTGGCACGCAGTCGTTGCACACTAACGCTTACGACGAGGCGGTCAGTATTCCTGTGGCAGAGTCGGCACGGGTGGCACGCAATACACAGCTTATCTTGCAGCACGAGACGGACATAACGCACACAGTTGATCCGCTGGGGGGTAGTTATGCGATTGAAAGCCTGACTCGTGAGGTGCAAAGCACAGCCGAAAAAATTATCGCCGACATCGATGCGCAGGGTGGCATGCTGGCAGCGATTGCTAGCGGCTATGCCAAAAATAAAATTGAGCAGAGTGCCGTGCATAAGCAAGCCTTGATCGATCGGGGCACAGAAGTAGTTGTTGGCGTAAATAAATTTCAGCACGATGAAGGTCAGCTTGCTTTCCGGGACATCGACACGACGGCATTGCGTGACCAACAGGTGCGGGCGTTGCAGAAAATTAAAAAAACACGAGACGCAGCAGCGGTCAGCAGTGCCTTGCAACGTTTGCGGGAAGCGGCAGCTAATAAAAGCACTAACCTCATGCCAGCGACACTAGAGGCAATACGACAGCGAGCGACGGTGGGTGAGGTGACGGCGACGCTGGAGGATGTTTTTGGACGTTATCAACCAGAGGCGACATTGACGGCTTCAAGCATGTATCTTGATAATTACGGCGATGACGCACAGGTTAAGGCAGTGCAAGCACAGATTGCGCAGTTTGCCCAACAGACAGGGCGGCAGCCACGCATTTTGGTGGCCAAGCTGGGACAGGACGGGCACGATCGGGGTTTGAATGTTATCGCGGTGGCTTTCAGTAATTTTGGTTTTGATGTTGATCTTGCTCCGCTGTTTCAGACACCTGCAGAGGTAGTGAAGCATGCGATTGAGAACGACGTGCATGTTATCGGCATTTCAACGCACACTGCAGGACACAAGGTGCTGATTCCACAATTGCTGGAGGAACTAAAGGAAACCACCATTGCAGTCGTGGCGGGCGGTATTATTCCGCCGCAGGACTATGAATTTTTACGCAAGGCAGGGGTGCGAGAAATTTTTGCCCCCGGCACGGCCTTGCCTGTGTGTGCAGCACGAGTCATGCAGGTATTGTTGAACGATGGCAACTGAACTGCACAGCTGGCTTGAGGCTTTACGACGCGGCGAGCGACAAGTGTTGGCACAGACGTTGTCGCGGGTAGAAAGCACACGACAGCAGGATCGTGATTTTATTGTTTCCTTGTTGCGTGCCGCTACGAAGGAACAGCCCGCGACAACAAGAATTGGCATCACGGGTGCAGCGGGTGCAGGTAAGAGCATGTTGATCGATGTCTTGGGCTTGCATTTGTTGCGTCAACAGCGCGGGCCGCTGGCTGTTCTTGCAATTGATCCCGCCTCCCCACGCAGTAAGGGGAGCATACTTGGTGACAAGCTACGCATGGGCAAGCTTGCTGCACACGCAGAGGTGTTCGTGCGACCTTTAGCAGGGCGCTTGGCAGCTGGAGGTGTGCATGTGTTGTTGCCGGAGATGGTGCGCATATGTGAGCTGGCTGGCTATCGCACGGTAATAGTTGAGACAATGGGCAGTGGGCAGAGTGATTTTGAGGTTAGGCACAGTGTTGATGTTGTCGTCACGCTGTTATCAGGCGGAGGAGGCGACATGGTGCAGGGTTTAAAGAAAGGTTTGAATGAGATGAGCGATGTGTTTGTCATCAGCAAGCACGACAGCAGCACCCGCCTTCTGGCTGAACAAGCACACACTGCCTTGCAGCAGGCATTGCGCTTGAGCAGTGGAGAGACGCATGCAGAAGTTTTGCTGACTTCTGCTGTTGAGGATAGAGGGCTTGATCAATTATGTGCTAGTATAGATAAGTTGTTAAGCAAGCGCACGGCAAGTGGTGCGTTGCAACGCCAGCGTGTGGCACAAGAGGTTGCTTTTTTTAAAACAGAGCTGGCCCGTGTGTGTCACGAGCACTTGTTTGCTCAACACGCTGATTTGTTGGTGCAGGTGTCCGAGCGCATAACAAAGGAGGGTTTACCACCTTCAGCGGCGGTGAGATTTGCAGTTGAAAAAATTTTCTCAGCTACTGATCGCAGCTGAGTGAAGGGGGTTGGCTAGCAGAAAGATCAATTGTACCCACCAACTAAGCCTTCTTTGAAGGGTGTTGGGCAAAGATAGTAAGGAGCAACTAGCTATTTGTATTTCCAATGTGCGGGAGGTTGGCTAGCAGAAAGATCAATTGTATCCACCCAATTAAGCCCTCTTTGGAGGGTGTTGGGCAAAGATAGTAAGGAGCAACTAGCTATTTGTATTTCCAATGTGCGGGAGGTTGGCTAGCAGAAAGATCAATTGTATCCACCCAATTAAGCCCTCTTTGGAGGGTGTTGGGCAAAGATAGTAAGGAGCAACTAGCTATTTGCATTTCCAATGTGCGGGAGGTTGGCTAGCAGAAAGATCAATTGTATCCACCCAATTAAGCCCCCTTTGAAGGGGGTTGGGGGTAGGCCCCGTAGCTCAATTGGATAGAGCATCGGCCTTCTAAGCCGAGGGTTTCCCGTTCGAACCGGGACGGGGTCGTTTTTATGTTGTCAGCTGCTTTTCGCAGCTGACAGGTCGAGGTTTGCTGCTTTTTGTTAGCTGAATGAAGATGGGGTAATTATTTGGCGGGCGGAGCAGTCAAAACCAAGCTATCTTCATCTAAAAAGAAAGCTACTGCTTATTTTTACCAAACTTTTTGTCCCACTCTGCTCTCTTCTCATTTTCAATTATGTGCGCTAATGTGAGCAGATCATGCGCGGGTGAATTGCGAAAAATGGCAAAACCAGCCACCAAAAGATGGTTAATTGCCTTTGCCAGGGCTTCTTCCTCTTTTGCAGAAGAGAAAAATAATTCCCCATTTTCTTCATAAAAAAGATTATGCATAAGAAGCTGTGTGGCAAATGTGTACAACAGTTCTGTGTGCTTGTCTTGCTCTGTTTTCATCTTACCAGCAATATATGTCAAAATGTTTGCTATTTCATGTACTGTTGGGGTGTTTAGAAAACTGCCGTGTTCAAACGCTCCATAGTATATAAAATTTGAATATAGATCCAAATACTGGAGCGTCTTTTCTCTAACAAAACCTTCTGGATCTTTCATAAAATATGTGTAATTTATAAAATCTTCTTTAACTATATTTTCTAACATCTTCTTTAGTGATGTGTAGCGGTGATATGATTTACGCAATTCTTCACGTGCTTGAGCTGTGTCCAGTGCTTGTAGATGTTGAAGATAGTCAGATAATTTCTTATGTGAGAGAGACATTCCCGCAGCGAGAATTTCTGCTTTTTTTGCTAACAAACTTTGCACAATGCTTATCAATATGAAGTTTTGCAGAAACTTTTTTTCATCCTTAAATCCATCAAACAAGACACTCTCAAAAAGATCATATCCTAAATCTTGAGGTGGATCAGATATAAGGCTATCAAAGTAGTTGTTCACTTTTAGTTTATATTCTCGATAAAGAGCTTTTCTCTGCCTACTATCACCTGCTATACGTGTTGCATACGATCCAGCTAGTTGATAGTGCATGTGAATACCTCTGCTACTGAGTAACTTGCTTATTTGCTGATAAGTATAAGGTTTTTCTGGATCTTCTTCGCTAATTATTTGCAAAACTTCATTTTTTATAGCTTCATTTCTGCGAGTACTATGATCTGGAATAGCGAATGCATCCAGATGATTACCCAGTGGTTTATCAATGCCTTGTTTGCGCAAAATATCGTTTATTTCCTGAGCAGTATACGGTTGATCTGGACTTTCAGTTGCTAGGATAGCCTTGAGTATTTTGGCATATTCATCTGTTTCTTCTATTACCAAAGACATTACCTCAAGCACATTTTCTATCTTTGTAGTATGGTCAGTGTTTTCAGATGCTACTAATATGTGCTTGAGTGCTTCCTGAGGTGAGATGTCTTTTTGTTCAGTAAGTTTGCTTACAGTCTCGTCAATGATAAAGCTATCCTCGTGCGGATTAGGGCGAACAATTCTGTAATTGCCCATTATTGCTCGCTCTACAATTTTCTTACTCACCGTTTCATCTTTTACCACTTGCGCTGGTATATCGTAATGTAAAGCCTGTTTGTCCAAATCTAATCTTTTGTAGAAACTAGCCAGCAGCTTTCTAACTGTGTAGTTATCTGGGTCAAGAAAGAAAATACGTCGTAAATTTAAGAAAAGCCTTAAATTATTGCGAGCAATACGCTTATTTTCAGTGATTTTGTTTTCAGTAAGTAATGCATCTACTTCGTCACTGAAATCCAAATAGTTATGAAAATTGTCTGGTATCTCCTCCCCATTGTAGCCATCGGCAGCTAAACGCAGTGCTATTCTTAATATTTTGTAGTGGTTGACTACACCAGCACCGTTCAGATCACTAACTTCGTTGGTGGCAGTTTTGATAGCTGTGCTCTGTAAGAGAGCTACCGCTACGGTACGCGTTAGTTCAGGCAAGATACTTCTGACATCAGCTAACACTCCTGAGACAAGCGGGGCAGCACCGCTTGTGCCACCGAAAAATCCTTTACTGTAGCCATTGTAAGCTCGATAACGCATATTAGAACTCGGAGCAGTCACAACGACATAATTATTAGAATTAGAAAAATCACTGACAAAGCCATCAGGGTCAGTACTACCCACCAAAAGCATCCTTGGCACATCTAGATATTTTTGAACAATCTTTAGTTGCTTACCGATTGTATCTAGTTCTTTTTTAGCAAAATTGTTACCTGCGGATTTAATTATAAGCGTTTTTTCCCCGATGTCGGATAAAAAATTCTTCATCTTTCTAGGTTGTTGTGTGGGTAAGGACAGCGAAACATTGATGATTCCTGGTTTATCTACAAACTTTTTAAGCAAAGCCTGTTTATCCTGAACGCCACGGGCATCTATGATTCTTGCTATCTCAGCATTGGCACTTGTTCCCAGAAATGGCTCGGTACCCGCGATGAGGTGCGCAACCATCATCGCATGGTCAGTTTCTTCTTGCTTTTGTTGTTTTTTTCTTCTCGGTCTGTCTACCTGAACATTGTCAGTAACCCGTAGAGATTTTTTTATTTTTGTATTTTTACCTTTATTAAAGAGACTACGCGAAAAATCTCCATCTTCATCGAAAATTACTACAGGAGATGGATAAAAATGAAAATCAGCTTGCTGCAAGTTGTTTATAAGTTGTCTAGCCTCAGGAGCTCCGATAGCTTCCAGGTGCCAGTGACTAGTTAATCCCCCTAAAAAACTCATATAATATGCCTTTGTTCTTGTTAGTATTTGTGGATTTACCCAATGAGATGAATCGTATGTTCTCCCCCACATGGCCTGCTCGCCCAAATCTATTAGCTTTGCTAGCTTTTGCCACTCTTTCTTGTTTGGACTACTCTTAAATGGCAACAGGTTTTTTGCTAGCGATGACTGTTTAGCAATATTGAGAAAATGCCGGCTGCCCTTCGCCCAGACAGGTTGAGCGATGCAAGCTGCAATGATTGTATATTTTACTATAAATTTAAGCACTTTATCCCTACTATAACAGAACTCTCTGCACTGATTCTTTTAGCATAGAATATATCCACATGTCAAGTTTAAAATATTAAATTTTTTTAAGTTATCTAAAAAACATAAAAACAATAAAAGTAACGTCAAAATGATCCTTTACTTTGGTCTCTTGGTGGTATAGTCCGATCCAGTCAAGAGCAGTAAGGTCATGATTAGACTAGTGATTTTGTTTTGTCGTGCAATTTACTTAACGCAGCAGCATTCGAGTAGAGACGAACGGCCCGCGATGGCAACGATAAGTAACTAGTGCTTCGCGGCCGTTAACATAGGTGAAGCGTAGCAGAGGACAAAAGGATATTCTTATGCGGAAAACAGGAGAAACACGCCAAGCTTGTGGTTGAGTTGTTAAACAAAGCTATCTGGCACGAGCTTGATAAGTCCTGCACCCCATGTTGGGGTGCAGGCGGGTGTGGATAGCCACAACACAATGCAACTACTCCTGACGCAGATAAGACAGCGCAATAACCTCGCTCTGTCGATCAGTGCGTAAAGGCGAGAACGTCACCGCATTGTGCGGGAAGTAGGCAATCAACTGTGCCGCAGGATCACCACCCTTGATCAGCGATACTCTGGTCGTCTCACCTCATGGCACAACAATATGTGCGGGAATCTGCCCAAACCCCATACCATCAAGCGTTGGCGTGATACGCTGCCAACTGTCTATGTGGTGATCAAGAAAATCATCCGTAGGCAATACCGGCATGCTTGCTGCCGCAGCACTCCTATTGCTCGTAAAATAACCACTCGGAGATACAACATCAGCCAATACCGTCGTGCCACTGTTCGCACGCACCGCAGCTAACTTGATGTGCAGCGCGCCGTTATCAGCCTTGTCTATCTTGCTCAATTTAACCGCAACTACCAACACAGTTGAATGATTATAATGCATAACAGGCAAAGAAGAAATTTTTGCAGAAGAATAACCCTGATGCGCGGTGCCCTTCTTTTCATATTTCATCCGTAAAGCACGCATCTTATGGGCATCATACAAGACCGAAGCAGACTGTCCCCAATGCGCTTGCCGCCCAACTAATTCTTGATCGGCAATACCATCAGCATCATGATCAAACTGTACAACTATCTCACACGCATGCCAAGTGGTCACAGGATGATAAAGCTTCGCCGCAAACTGCAACGCCGTTATTTCCTTACCCTTTACCTTAGTGGTTACTAAACGATAACCTGCCGATTGCAAGTCACAAGTATTGTCGCCCCGCAGCCGCATATCATCATGCTGCTGTGCCCGCGTATCCGTACCCAGTAGCTCAAACATCAACACCTCGCCATCACGTGCACCGCGATTCTCTAGCTCAATATCAATGACAGCATGATAAGCATCATCAGTTGAATCAGCCGCAACAACCGCAGATAAAGAAGCTACACGGGATAGCTTTTGTACTCCTAACAACAAAGGCATTTTAGCAACTAGCCTGTCACCCTCGTGCAATTCAATAAAACCATCTAAGTTAGTATAAAACTCTGTCAATGCCTCTGCATCTATCTTCAAAGTAAAATCAACACGAGTTTCAGCCTTGCCCTTAATCTCAATCTGTGACGGTAACACAAAAGACAAGTGGGCACTAACTTGCGGCCGCACCGCCAAACGCAAGTCACGTTCAGACAGATTAGCAACCCGAAAACTGCCTGTAATCTTCTTGCGATGTGCAACTGTCGTCTGCCCTAACGATAGCGTGCTCGGCTGAAAAATAACCTCAGCCGTGACCGCATCATAGGCATCAACCCGACCACCGCCCTGCTCCGTCACCCCGTAACGCACACCATCAGAACGTATGAGATACTTGGCATTGCTAAGCAACATACCCTTGATCAAAGTAGAATCAAGTATAGGACGATACTGCCGCATCAAAGCCACAACACCACTGATGTGTGGAGTTGCCATCGACGTGCCGCTATACCTTATCCCTCTGTCACCACCACCTGCCTGAGCCGAAAGAATCCGCACCATTTCATCTGCTGCATACATGTCGCCATTTTCCCGTAATAGCCAAACTATTTCCTGTAGGTTGCCAGCTATCAGAGCGTCATAGTAATCTTCATCTGATTTTTTATATCATAGTAAGCAACGAGTATTTGTTGCCTTTATTACGCATCAATGTGTAATATTTTAAAGCAATCAAAACATTAATTAAAATAATTGTCAACCGTATTAGCCGCGGCTATACGCTAACCTGCTGTAAAAAGTGATTTTTGGGTAACTTTTAGCCAGCCATCAAACAAACAAAAAATCAAATTCTAGGTGCGGAAGTCAGGAATAGCTAAATTTTCTAACGTGATATCCGATAGTTCTGTTAAGCGATCGCTTGTAAGCGAGGAGTTCACTGTGAAAGATCTTCTGGGTAAACACTACCGTAGGATAGTCGGTTTTAGTTTGCTAGAACTGATGGTAGTAGTTGCTATCCTAGGTGTGCTAGCGACTGTGGCAGTGCCCCGGTTTAACATCTTCCAAGCACGAGCACGACAGTCAGAAGCGAAAAGTAATCTCGGTGTTATCTTTACCTTGCAAGAGGCCTTTGCCATCGATCATGAGCATTACTATGACGGTAACAGTGCCAACTGGGGAGGAACACCGATGAATCTTAGTACTGTTCGTGATGGTTACCTTGGTGCAAGTAGCAGTGTATGTAAAACAAACAAGCTCGGCTTTCGTCTAGCCAACTGTGATAAGGCACGCTACGGCTACTTTATTGCAGGAGCAGATGAAACTGAGTTTCTTGCTATTGCCTATGCTGCTTCAGATGTAGCTAGTGAAAAGCGTGTGTTTCCAAGCTGTGACGGCTCTGGTGCGCTAGTTAACGTTACCATTGCTTTTGCTAGCGCTACTGGTATTCAAATGAAGTGCTCGATTAACAAAGATAGCGGTGACACCTCATTTAGCAGCGGTGACGCATGGTGTCTCGATGAGGCTAGAAACATATTTAATTACCGAGATATTGTGGAGTATTGTGACAATTGATACTAATCAGTGAGCTACTGGGTTAGCAAATTTCATCTGGATATTCTGCTACCTCAACTATTACAATTTTGCTGATACAGTAAGAATGCACAAATTTGGTTGTAACCTCTTGGCTCATTTTCTAGTTCTAACCCATACCTTATTTGAAAATTTGTAACGACTCGCACCTAAAACAACTAAGATCAAAGTCTTTTATTATCTCTGTTATATTAGCCTGCTGTTGGTTTCTTATTCAGACTAGTAACTTACTAGCCACTTTGTAATTGCTTATGCAGGTAGCAGTATGCCGAGTAGCAGGGTGGCAAGCAGTGCGATGGCACATATAGCTGTAGTGGCGTGTGCTTTGTGTAGTTGTAGGGAGCTAGAAAGCGGCAAAGAGTCCTGCGGAGCAGAAAGCGGCAAAGAGTCCTGCGAAGCGGAAAGCGGCAAAGAGCCTTCACGAGCTGAGCGGGTGGTGGTGCTGGGGACAAAATACATGTTAAGGATGACACGCAGGTAGTAATAGAAAGAGATAGCCGAGCCGATGATACCAATGATGACAAGGGTGTAGAGACCTGCTTCGAGACCTGCTTTGAAGACAAAGAATTTCGCAAAAAAACCGAGTGTAGGTGGAATTCCCGCGAAGGCGAACATGAATACTGCAAGGGCTGCCGCACTGTAGGGATGGGTTTTGGCAAAGGCGGTCAGGTCTTCGAGTTGAATGTTGGTACGGGTTTCGTTTTCCATGCGCATAATGAGGGCGAACGTGCCGATGGAGATAATACAGTAAGATATGAGATAGTAGAGGGTGCTGCTGAGCATTTGGCTATCAGCTTTTGTACCTAGTGCGACGAGAGCAATGGCAATATAACCACCGTGGGCGATGGAAGAGTAAGCAAGCATACGTTTGAGGCTGTTTTGCACTAATGCCATGACATTGCCAACTATCATTGACAGTGCGGCAAATAATGTCAGCACTGGTAGCCAGAGGCTGTTTAGTTCGGTGATGTTGTTTAAAAAACGCACCGCCAGCAAGATAGTTACAGCTTTGGCAGTAGTTGCCATGAATGCCGTGACCGCGGTGGGTGCGCCTTCGTAGGCATCGGGTGTCCAGAGATGGCAAGGCACGAGGGCGAGTTTGAAGGCAAGACCGACAATGGCGAACAGGCTGCCAACGACGGCGAGGTTGTTGTTGGCAGGCAATTTGGCAAGCATGGCGTTGAGGTCGAGTGTGCCAGTCGCGGCGTAAAGAAAAGCAAAGCCTAACAGTAGGATAGCGGCGGCGAATGAGCCAAGCACGAAGTATTTGATCGCGGCTTCTTGCGCCGGTTGCGTTTGCTTGATGTAGCCGATGAGCGCGTAAGTTCCGAGCGAGAAAATTTCCAACCCAACGAAGATAGTAAGCAAGTTGTAGCTGGAAACCATCACCATCATACCGCTGAGCGTGATGAGGAAAATAGAGCAGACATCACCGCGCAAAAACTGCGCGTGCAAATATGATTCTTTCCCGAACCAGAGAATACAGAGCGCGATAGTAAGCACGAGGATTTGTCCAAAGCGTGCGATACTATCGACTACATAAGCACCAGCGAAAACTTGATAATCAGGTTGTGGCAGTAGCAGACACGATACCAATGCAGCGACGATGAAGGCGAGCGTGCAGATAAAAATTACCGCAGGGTGACGTAGTATTTTGCTGACCGCGCACAGCAGCAGTAGCAGTGAGCCAGCAAGCAAGGCAAGAATAGGCAGAGTGTAGAGGTAGAACGGCAATCCAAGTGTGGGGATGTTCATTTGTCTTGCTCCGCAAGTGTAGCTGGTGAATGGGTGGTGATATTTTCTTTGCTGGTTAGTTGGTAACTCAAGAAATTTCGTGCGAGGTGCTGGAGTGATGGTTTAGTTTTTTGCAAGAAAATTTCTGGCAATATGCCAGTGAGGATGACGAGGATAATCAGAGGTAGTAGGTAAGCTACTTCGAGTTTGCTGAGGTCTTTGATATTATCATTTTTGCACTTGCCAAACAGCAAACGGCGACAGAGCGATAGCATGTAGATTGCACCGAGCAGGACACCAAAGGAAGCACACACAGCAACGAAGGGGTGTGCCTGAAATGCACCGAGTAGAATGTAGAATTCGCCGACGAAGCCGCCTGTGCCGGGCAAGCCGATCGAGCCGAGTGTAGCAATAATCAGCATGGTGGCAAAGATGGGCATTGAGCTGGCAAGTCCGCCGTAATCGGCAATCATGCGAGTGTGGCAGCGTTCGTAGATTGTGCCGATGAGAAAGAACAGTGCGCCCGTGCTGATACCATGATTGATCATTTGGTAGAGTGCGCCAGTCAGGGCGATTTCTGAAAGTTGTTCGCCGCTCAAGCTGAGCGACAGCGTGCCGACGACGACGAAGCCGAGATGCGAGACAGACGAGTAGGCAATCATTCTTTTTGCGTCCTGCTGTGCCCATGCGGTTAGTGCGCCGTAGATGATCCCGATAACTCCGAAGCCGAGCAGGAAGGGAGCACAGTCGATCACCGCTTGGGGGAAGAGTGGGATAGCAAAACGCATCAGGCCATAGATGCCAAGCTTCAGCATCACTGCCGCCAGCACAACTGAACCTACAGTAGGTGCTTCGGTGTGGGCATCGGGCAACCAAGTATGAAACGGCCACAGTGGAATTTTGATGGCAAAGGCGAGCATAAAACCGAGAAAGAGCAGGTATTGCAGTGTTTTTGTTTCGTGCAGTTGGTAGAGATCAAGCAGGTTGGTGGAAAAAACACCAAACTCTTGGTAGTGCAAGCCATAAAGGACAATTGCTGCGACAAGCATGAACAGCGAGCCGCTGGCTGTGTAGATGAAAAATTTTGTTGTGGCATAAAGTTTGTTTTTGCCACCCCACATGCCGATAATAAAATACATCGGAATCAGCATTATTTCCCAGAAAATATAGAACAGCAGGAGGTCGAAGGCAATCAGCGCGCCGAGCATCCCGCTGGTGAGGAACATCAGCAGGGCGAGCAGGGCACGCTGGTTTTGTTGTGCGTGCCACAGGCTGAGAATGAGCAAGGGTGTCAGTAGGGCGGTAAGCATGATGAGTAGCAGGCTCAAGCCATCGACGGCGACGAAGTAGTTGATGCCATAAGTAGGAAACCAGCTGTATTTTTCGACGAACTGCAATTCTGCACTTGTGCCATCGAATTGTTGATAGAGGTAGAGTGATCCGACAAAAATTAATAGCGAGATGCCGAAGGCAAAGATTTTCGCCGCCTGTGGGCTACGCAGTAGTGCAATACCGAGCACCGCGATGGCGGGCAGAAACACGGCGATAATTGTCAGAAGGTGTGTGTCGATAAGTGCAAGCAATGCCTGTATCTCCTCAAAACAGCAAAATAACTGCCGCGCAAGCCAAGCCCAGCACGAAGACGAGTGCGTGGCGGTGCAGGTTGCCACTCATTTTATAGCTGGTGGCGGCGGCAGTAAAAAGTGTGACTTGTCCAAGTCCGTTGACGATCCCGTCAATAGTTTTTGCGTCGAGCACGCGGTGGGTGAATAAGGCAAGGTTGCGTGCGGGGGTGACGAAGATGGCTTGGTAGAGTTCGTCAAGCCAGTATTTGTTGAATGACAGCAGGTATAGCGGTCGCAAAATGCGTGCTAGTAGTTGTGCGTGATGGCCATAGCCGTTGCGGTAGAAAAGAAAGGCGAGCGTAGCGGCGACGAGCATGGCAAGGGTGGACACGCCCATCAGTGCCAATTCAATTGTGTGGTTGTGAGTGGTATGATCGGCAGTGGCAATAATTGGTGCAAGGTAGTGGTGTAGAAAATTATTGCCACCTAGTACTGCTGGAATACCAAGTGCGCCTGAAGTGGCACTCAAAATTGCAAGCACTGCCAGTGGCAACCACATGATGCTGCTGGTTTCTTTGGCCGCACGGCTGTGGTCGTGACGCGGTGTGCCGAGAAAGGCAAGACAGAAGAGGCGCACCATGTAAAAGGCGGTGAAAAAAGCCGCGATTGCACCTATAGCCCACAGGGTTGGGTTGTGCAGATAGGTGAGGTAGAGAATTTCGTCTTTGGAGAAAAACCCTGCGAGGCCGGGAAAACCGATAATTGCCAGCACGCCGATGAGGAAACAGACGGCGGTAATTTTCATGCGTGGCAGCAGCCCACCCATGTTGCGCATATCTTGTTCGTGGTGCGTGGCAACGATAACGCTGCCGGCACCGAGAAACAGCAAAGCTTTGAAGCAGGCATGGGTGACAAGGTGAAAGATGGCTGCACTGTAAGCACCGACACCACAGGCCATGACCATGAACCCTAGTTGACTGACGGTCGAGTAGGCGAGCACTTTTTTGATGTCGTGTTGCGTAATGGCAATGGTTGCCGCTAGCAGTGCGGTTGCTGCGCCGACAGTGGCGACGATGTTCATTACCGCGGGCACATGTGCATACATAAAGTTGAGGCGGGTAATCATAAAAATTCCCGCGGTTACCATGGTTGCGGCGTGAATCAGTGCCGACACAGGGGTCGGCCCCGCCATCGCATCAGGCAACCAGACATGCAGCGGTAGTTGGGCGGATTTACCGCATGCGCCGATGAAGAGACAGAGAGTGATGAGAAAAATTTCGTGTTGGTGTCCTGCTATGCTGGCAACACTGAACTGCTCTTGCAGGGCGGTGAAGGACACTGTGCCGAAGGTTTTGAAAGTCAGAAAGATGGCAAGTAAAAATCCAATGTCGCCGATACGGTTGACGATGAAGGCTTTCATTCCCGCTTTAGCGTTATTTTGTTCGGTGAACCAGTAGCCGATAAGCAGGTAGCTGCACAGGCCGACACCTTCCCAGCCAATGAACATGACCAGTAGGTTTTCGCTCATGATGAGTAGCAGCATCATGAAGATGAACAAGTTGAGGTAGCAGAAGAAGCGGCTGGTGCGTTTTTCTTCGTGCATGTAGCCACCTGCGAAGATGTGGATGAGTGTCCCGATACCGGTGACGACGAGTAGCATCAGCAGGGAGAGTTGATCGATACGCAGTGCGAGGGGGGCGGAAAAACTGCCAGCCCGCAGCCAGTCGTAGGCGACCAATACCTGTGCGGTAGCGTTGCCGCGCATGAAGTCAGCGTAGAGGATAGTTGCGGCGATGAAGGCGGCCAGCAGTGGCAACACGCCTGTGAGGTGCGAGAGGCGGGGTGGCACTTGGCGCAGCAGCAGTCCGTTGACGATTGCACCGAGCATAGGCAGCAGGATGATGATAAAGAGCAGGTGCAAGTTTTATCCTCGTAGTAGTCGGTAAAATTCGCTCTGAATCGTGCCGAATTTACGAAACAGGGCGATCACCATTGCCAGTCCAACGGCAGCTTCGCATGCGGCAATGGTGATGACAAAGAACACCATTACCTGTCCGTCGAGATTGTTGAATTCACGTGCCGCGGCAACAAAGACGAGGTTGACGGAGTTTAGCATCAATTCGATTGCCATCAGCACAATGATGATATTTTTGCGCAGCAGAAGTCCTACGGTGCCGCAGAGAAACATTAGGATAGCGAGGCAGTAGTAGTGTTCAGCACTCATGTGTTGTCACTCTTGCGTGGTTTTTTGGCGATGACGACGCTGGCGGTCATTGCCAGCAGGATTAAGAAAGAAGCAAGTTCAAACGGCCATAGGTAAGAGGTGAACAGCAGCATACCGACTTCGGTGGTGTTGCTAGTCTGGATGGCACTTTGCTCGCTAACTTGTGCGATGCTGTCGAGTTGTTCGGGCAGAAGTTGCAGACCAACAAGACCGAAGACCGCGAGTGCGACGAGCAGGGCGAAGGTTTCGGGTAAATGCAAGCGACGTTTGCTAGTATCGGGATCGACGTTGAGCAGCATGATGACGAACAGGAACAGCACGAGAATTGCGCCTGCGTAGACGAGCAGTTGAATGGTAGCGAGAAAGTGTGCGTTCAACGAAGCATAGACACAGGCCAGCAGGAAGAGGTCGAGCACGAGGAATAGGGCACTGACAATAGCCGAACGTGCAGCAACCACCATGATCGAGGCGATTAAGATCAGAACTGCGAGCGGGTAAAAGACAAGCGGTGCAGTCATGTGTTCTCTGTGTTTGCGAATCGAGAGGGAGAAATATAAACGCGATGGCTGATTGTATCAAGAGTTTGTTTTTGTATGCGGGGAGCGTTACCCCCTCTCGTGCTTCGCACGGCTCTTTGCCAAAGGCGTGCCCGAAGGCACGCCTAGCTCCGCACCCCTGCGTGTTCGCAGACTTCTCGTTTGGGTCAGGTGCAATCATCCTGCTGCACCATGCACACATGTGTGCAAGCTCTTTGTCGCTTCCTAGCTCCAGCTGAAGCATTGGCGTGAAATGGTTTGCAGTTCTGCTTGCACCTGACCATTGTCAACTTCTGTGGACACTATGGGCTTGTGCGTGGTGCAGGCATTACCTTTGCAACACCTATAAAATTCTTACTGCTAAAGGGTTATAGGATATAAACATGCCTGCCCTGAGTTATGCAACAAAGCTCCCTCCACCCCCCTTCTGGGCGCGAATTTTGTTTGGGATTGGGAGGAAGCATCCTGCTGCACCATGCACACATGTGTGCAAGCTCTTTGTCGCTTCCTAGCTCCAGCTGGCGCATTCGCGTGAAATGGTTTGCTGGGCTGCCTCCTCCCAATCCCTTGTCAACTTCTGCGGACAACACAAGCTTGTGTGTGGCACAAGCACTATGCCAGCACCCAAAACCAAACCCCTCTACGCCGCTCTTTTGTAACGCTCGCTTCGCGCGGCTCTTTGTCCGCTTCCTCGCTCCAGCTCGTTTCATGCACTCAGTTATAGTGCTAGTGCTGATCAGGGGCTGCCGATACCTATGTTTATTTTTGGGGCTAGGGTTGTTGTGACCCCAAGCAGTGTGCCAGAAGGCACGCTGCTAATCCTTATTGCCGAAGGGCACAAGCAAGCGGCAAAGAGTTAGTGGAGCTAGCAAGCGGCAAAGAGTTAGTGGAGCTAGCAAGCGGCAAAGAGTTAGTGGAGCTAGCAAGCGGCAAAGAGTTAGCGGAGCATGCATGGGAGGTACACATAAGTATCATGCTTTGTATGAGACAAACGGCAGCCGCAACTACCCTAAATTCAAAAGCTAACAAAAAGCAGGGAGCATAGACACAGTCATCTGCGTCAGCAGATGACAAAAAAACACACCCTAATCTTGTCTTGTTCTATTTTTTACATTAATATCGTTATAAAGCGGCGGAGTGATAGGTGGTAGGTAAATCTTTGAAATCAAGCTGGATGCGGGTGTGCAGTGTGCCGAACAACCTGACGCTGCTGCGTATCCTGTGTGTGCCGCTGCTGCTGATTATCTTTCCCATCAACCACTACGTCACCGATCTGATATGTGCGGTGTTTTTCTCGCTAGCGGCGTTGACAGATTTCTTCGACGGGTTTTTCGCCCGTCGTTTCAATACCACGTCTAAGCTGGGCGAAATTCTCGATCCTATCGCCGATAAGCTGTTGGCGGTGGCGATGCTGCTGTTGCTGTGTAGTGCAGCACGCTTGCCAGCCTTGCTCGGTGGTTTGCTGATCGTGCGTGAGATTGCCGTATGTGGCTTGCGCAGTGTTGCGAGCGAGCGTGGCTTGCAGTTGCCTGTCGATAATCTCGGCAAGTGGAAAACAGGGGCGTTGTGGATTGCGATTTTCTGCTTGATAATCAACAAGACCGTGCTCGGCATTCCGCTACGGGTTATTGGCATGGGTAGCGTTTGGGTGGCACTGCTGCTGTCGTGGTGGTCGGCCTATCACTACTGGCGTTTGTTCTATCGTAGCAGCGGTCTAGCCACCGATACACCTGCAAACGAGGGAGAGGAAGGGCCGTGAACACCAAGCAGTTCGACGTTTTCTGCACCGACCATCCGATGATCGATTATACCATTGAGGTCGAGGAGCATGAACTCGATGAACTTGGCTTACCAAAGGGTATTGGCAGTGCCATTGATGGCCAGAAACGGCGGGAAATGCTCGACCGTTTCCGCGGTAGAATTAAGAACACGGTGGTTGGTGGTTCGGGCTTGAACACTATCAAGACACTGGCTGCATTTGGCAAAAAAACTGCCTTCATCGGCACAATTGGCGATGATGAAGATGGCGAGCGCATCAAGTCAACGCTTGAGGCACTTGGCGTGCATTGTGATCTGGCGGTGCGGGACAATTACCCGACAGGGGTTTGCATCTGTCTGGTCACCAGAGATGGCGAACGCACAATGGCAGCCGATCTCGGCGAATCCCTGCTTGGCTCGCAGCAAGAGACCGTGCTCGAATATGTTTCGCTCTCCCGCATCTTCCACTTCTGTGGCTACACGTGGCTTAGCGAGACAGGGCGGAAGGTGGTGGGCACTGCCATTGCCGCTGGCAAGAGTGCGAGAACGGTTATTTCCTTCGATGTCTCCGATCCAATCGTCGTACAAATCTATCGCGAAGATTTTGTCAATATTATTAAGAATCATGCTGACATCATCTTTGCCAACGAGGAAGAAGCAAAGTCACTGTTCAATCACACCCCACAGGAAGCTGCCTTCAGCATTCAGTTGCTCAACAAGTGTGCTGTCATTAAGCTCGGCTCAAAGGGCGCATTGATTGGCAATAAAGGCGACCAATTCAAAATTGCGCCCATTTCTGTAGATGTCGTTGATACGACAGGAGCTGGCGACATGTTTGCCGCAGGGTTTCTCTATGGCATCACTGGCAACCTGCCGCTACCCGTTGCGGGCTACTACGGAGCACTGCTGTCCACTGACGTTATCAAACACTACGGGGCGACACTGTCCGACGATATCTACCGTCAACTCACCTCCAAACGTCGCTTCATCTACCACTGATTCTTTCTGACGCGAATTATTTTAAAAACATAAAAAAAATTATTGCAAAACAAAAATTACAGGTATAGGTTCGTAAACATTGAAAATTTCAGCTCTGTTAATTTATGGAGGAGAATTCGATGCAAAGAGCGAGTGTGTTTGCGTTTGTGGTGGCTCTGGCATTGGCAACTGGAGTCGATGTCGAGGCAGGCAGTGGTGGTGTGGTTAGTGCGCTCAAGCAGCGTAGTGCAACACTGCTAATCAGGTGGCAGCAACGCGTTGGGGTATCGCCGCGGGTTAAGGCCTTGTTGCAGGTTAGCATGGCTGCGGTATTTTGCACTACATTGGCATGTGGAGGTGTGACGCAATCGCCAGAAATGACAGGAGGTGAAGCACCTGCCGTGTCCGAAGCTCCTGAAGTGCAAAGCAGTAAGTCTGGACTCATCAGAACTGAACTCTTTGGCGATGGTTTCGTTGCATCACGCGGCCTTACCTACGAAAGCATCACAGCCTATGAGGATAGCAAAGAGAAGTTGCCGGCGCAGTTTTACGATGGCATGATGGTTATCCAAGTTAGAGATGGTAAGGACTTCGTGCGGATAGTTGATCTTGTTGACGGCAAGATACTCAAGGTGCGTCACATCGGTCACCCATCGCATGAGACGGTTGATCATGAGACCATCACAGGTGCGCTGGTTGGCACGCATCCAGATTATGGCACTCGTTATGTTTCATTTGCGGCAGAGTTTGCTCGCCCTGTCAACAATGATGGCGGGGATCAGCTGCTAGCGGCCTTGCCAGAGGGGACAACTTTTTACGGTGAGCCGAATGTGATCTTCAGTAATGGCGATTACGCTATCACGGTCTATGCCTTCTCCCTTGTCGGTGATCAGATGCATAATTTTCCCAGAGATGTGCGTTTTATCGTTAGTTCCGAGCATCTCTCCACTATAAAGCGTCCTGCGAATTTTCCCTCACCACCACAAAGAGGTATTGAGCGTCGCCCCCCGCAGAGGTTAAAGAAAAACAACGGGACAGTCGCACATTATCGTGCTGATGACGAGGGACTAGCACCACTGTTACTTGTTTCAGACAGCGTAGCCTTGTTGAGCAAGTAGTGCCAATAGGCCGCTTCTGCCCGTTCCCTCGATGTGAACAGGGTCGATTTTGCCTGTCGGGGCGAGCTGGCAGTGGCGGCAAAGATAACCTCGACACGGTATTTGCCTTCTGCTAGTCTCTCCAAACGCACATTGCTCGCCAGCACGAGCAGTGCTGTGCAAATTCGCACAACTGCGATATATTTGCCCACGTCGCCCTCTTCTGTCACTGAGGTTTCGGCAGGTTGTGGCTCGGTGTTTATGTTTTTTTTCTGGCGGAGGCTTGCTCTTGGAAAAAAATAAAAAAACAAAGCCAGCGTTTTTTAGTTTTGAGAATATCAAATCACTGCTGGTGTTGGTGTTGATTATCTTTGCGATTCGTTGGACAGTTGCCTCCCCTTATCACGTGCCTACGCCATCCATGGAGCCGACCATCAAGGTAGGCGATCGCTTGCTGGCCTTCAAGCTGTCCTACAATCTGAAGATCCCCTTCACCGACATTGCTGCCTTCACGTGGAGCAAACCGCAGCTTGGCGATATTATCGTCTTCCGCTACCCTGCCGACCCAGACATCGACTATGTCAAGCGAGTGGTGGCAGTTGGTGGTGACCGTATAAACCTTAGGGATGGCTATGTTTTCGTCAACGGCAAGAAACGCTCGCGCCACGACCACAACTTTGATCGCCGTATTCTCGAAGACATCTACGACAACAGAGAAGAAAAACTCCTGTTTCGTGAGGGCGACGGAGATAACGAGCACTGGGTGATGTTCAACCGTTCCCCTCGCTACGGCATGGCTCGTTACGATAATTGGCCACTGGGTAGCGATTACTATGAAGTGCCACCAAACTCGGTATTCGTGATGGGTGACAACCGCCACAACTCAACCGACTCGCGTGAATGGCGTGAAGTGCCTCTCTCCTATGTCAAAGGCAAGGCATTGATTGTGCTGTGGAGCGTCCACACGCCTGCTGACGGTGCGTGGTATAGATTTAGTTTTCGCTTCCGCCGTTTTGGAGCATTGTTGCAATAGTTTATGACTTTTTGCCGCTTTCTCGCTCCAGCTTCCGCTGTTTTGGAGCATTGTTGCAATAGTTTATGACTTTTTGTCGCTTTCTCGCTCCAGCTTCTCCTCACCCTACCTTATACTTAATATCAATATGTTGCACCGTGTGCGCGTAGCAGCTCAGCTGTCTCTGGCCTTCCCCATCTTACAGCATGCCTCAGAGCAGTTTTGCTTGCGTTGTCCTCAACCTTAATGTTTGCGCCGTGCATGAGCAGCAGTGCCATCGCTGTCACCTCTGGCCTTACACTTGATGCAGCGTAAATCAGAGTAGTCCATCCATAGCTGTCTTGGGTCTCAATGTTTGCACCGTGTTCGAGCAACAGTTCAGCTATCTCTGTCCTTCCAAATGACACAGCATGCCTCAGAGCACTCCATCCCTTTTTGTCTTGAGCATCAACGTTTGCACCTTGTTCGAGCAGCAGTGCCACCGTCTTTGTATGTCCCATCTTCACAGCTAGAATGAGCTGTTCTCTGCCAGCCACAACTGACCCTTGTATTGCGACGACAGCATCAAGAAACCTTGCCTTGCTTTGCATTCGCTCTGCCATCTCTATAGCGGTTTGACGACGATCAACAAAAATATCTGCACCCTCGTGCAAAAAATCATCCACCAACTCCCAATCATCGGCTACAATCGCCCAATGCAATGGAGTCCAGCCCTTCTCATCTCTGCCATTAATGCCTGCTGCAGCCTTCAACAAAATCGCCGCTAAAGCGTGGTGCTGTGCCTCAACTGCAATATCAAAAGGCACTTTACCCTCTGCATTATTTGCTCTTGCATCCGCACCATCTGCAAGCAAACGCTTAGCACCAGCACGATCGTTGTTTGCAGCAGCTTCAAACAAGTCTTTTGCAACATGCTCAATTACTTCTTCTTTACTTGTGTCTTCAGGCTGAATAATTTTTGCAGGTTGCGAAGATTATGCCCCCGCGTCTTGCAGAAGAGAGTGCATCTCTCCATCTGCGTGTGTATTAGCCAAGTCTAATAGTGTCTTGTCGTCGTTATCAGCAATATTGGGATCAGTACCGTTGGCAAGCAATAACTTAAGTGCCTTCCTATCTTTATAGCAACACGGCATAGTGTGCTGCAGTACGACCGCGCACATCGGTAGCATTAAGTGCTGCGCCACCTCTGATAAGCTGTGCAAGGAAAGCGGTGTGTCCAGCTCGCACCGCAGATATTGGTGGAGGAACACTGCGCAGCGAGACAATCCCCGCCTGTGCAATCGCACTATACCAAAAAATACATGTATAGAGCCGATAACGAAGGTGCACCCTGCCCTCGAACATAAGGGCAGGTCTCTAGCACACACAATAAGAGAAAGTCAAACCGCACAATGGCTGCTCTGTGCAGCTTGCTGTTCCCGATTTCCGCGTGATGGTGATTTTCTTCGTTTGATGGCGTTGGTTTTATTTGCCAGAGGCCAATACCAGCACAACGTTGCTGATTTTGCGTGCGGCTGCGATTAGACGCTTACTATTGCTGACGACAATGGCGCTGTGTGCCTGTTGCCAGACGGCTAGGTCATCGCGGCTGTTGCCAACGTAGATGAAGTTGTGTGTGCCGAAGTTCTTGCAGAGCAGTGCCGCCTTAGCCTTGTGACGGAGATTGCGTACCCCATCGGAGGCGTAGCAGTCGGTGAAGAAATTGAGGTGCGCACAAACCTGCTGTGCCACACGCTGGTCAGTGGCGGTGACGAGGTAGATGGGGTTGCCCTGTTCCCTGTAGGTCTCGATTAACTGCAGCACGGCGTGGTTGTAGGGCAAGCTGGCTACGTCCAGCTGCACACGCACAGCAAGTTGCTGCTTGAGGTAAGCTCGCCCCCGCAGTAGCCAAGCAAGTAGCAACGGGATTTGCCAACGGTGCTGACGCACAAATAGACGCACTGCGGCCCAGGTTGTGTCGTTAGCGATCAACGTGCCATCGAGATCAACACAAAGGGGTAGCTTGTTTATGCGAGGAGGCGTTCCCCCTCCCCGACCCCCTCCCCCTTCTGTGTGCGAATTATTATTTGGGTCGATAGGTATCATTTTGCTTCACCATGACTCTGCTGACGCATTCGCGTGAAATGGTTCGCTGTGATCCTTTCTCCCAACCCCTTGTAAACTCTTACAGTCACCACCAACTTGTGTGTAGCACGAGCAATATCTTTGCAACATCCGTGTGCTCATGATGAGTTTATCAATGTTTAGCACTATACTTATACCCAAAAACCAAGCCTCGCATCAAGGTTTGTGTTTGTATGTGGGGAGCGGGAGCTAGCAGCACTACCTCCAAAACCAAACCCCGATATAAGCTCGCTACGCCGCCTTTTTGTAACGCTCGCTTTCTCGCTGCTCTTTGTCCGCTTTCTCGCTCCATCTCGTTTCATGCACTCAGGTATAGTGCTTATCACTGGCAACATTGTAATGAGCACTACCTCCAAAACCAAACCCCCCGTATCAAGGCTCGCGGCTTTAGAGGCTGCCGTAAAGAATTCGAGGCTGCGGCACTGATGCTCATCTTTGCGGGTGAGGGTCGTTGCGACCTCGGTAGGCTCCTGCCAAGAGGCGCAAGCGACCCTCATCACGCACGGGAGGTAAAACATAGGTACCATGCACTGTCTAGCACACACAGCAGCCCCGAATTCTTTACGGCATGTTAACAAAAAGACAGCGAGCAATAGACCCGTCAGCTGCAAAACTCTTTAGTAACACGCTTAGCAAAAACATAAAAATAGATTATACCTTGTCTGTGAACGAGGCAAAAGTAAATTTATGTTTGAGCATGGCACAATCTTTATCAACGCACTCGATACCATCGACTGTGCTTTATTCGATCACGAACATGGTATCGTCGGACAATCGTGGTATCTCGATGTGCAGGCACAGGGACACGGCGATCATAATTATTTTGTCAGTGATTTTAAGGATTTAAAACAAAAAATACGCAACTTCGTGCGTATTCGTCTCGATCACCGCTTGCTTGTGCCGACGCATCCCTCCGTGCGTCGGCAAGGCAAGACGTGGCA
This sequence comes from Oligoflexales bacterium, assembly GCA_965226195.1. Lineage (GTDB taxonomy): Bacteria > Bdellovibrionota_B > Oligoflexia > Oligoflexales > JAPPIL01. The sequence goes on along the minus strand of OZ245333.1, from coordinate 2,610,677 downwards.
GCTGGGGGAAGCAGAACGTGCGTGGACTTACACCTGTCCTCCTGCCGCAGTGCTGCAGTTGCCAGCACCACGCGCTGATAGAGATAGTGTTGTCGTGTGGTTGAACACTATGCTGCAGCAGCATGTTGGCGAGGAACTGCATATCACTGCAAGCTTGCGAGAGAGCGAGGCGCGGGATGGGTTTTGTTTCCATTACACGCACGGCTTGCCCGGTCATGAAGGCAACTGCCAGCGCTTGTTGCACGGACACTTCGGTCGTGTGCAAGTGCGGGAAAATGGTGGTCATTGCCAGCCGTTAGAGAACTACCTTGCACAAAAAATTCTGCCGCGCAACATGCATTTTCTCAACTCACAACATGTTACGGAGCGTGGTAAGCGTCTCAGCATGGCTTATGAAAGCAGTCAAGGTTACTTTGCGGCAACTTTTCCACGCCAGCATGCTGTCATTCTGCCAGCAATGGAGAGTAGTATTGAGACAATCACGCATTATCTTGCCGCCCAGCTCAGGCAACATGTTACCCCTACCCCTCGTGCTGAAATCATTTGCTACGAGGGCCTGGACAAGGGGGCACGCTGTCTGTTGTGATGTCTCACTGGCATTTGTTCATGTTATGTTTGAAGATCTTGGTTCGCAGCAAGTAGCGTCCTTGACTGTTGTTCAGCCCGCCAACCATCAGGTTGACGAAGGTAGGTGCATCTTTTTTTATTCTGAACCAGATATAATGTAGGCGGTTGGATTTACCGATCACCTCGCCGCGGCTATGAGCAAGGTGAAACGGGCAACGTTCTCGCACTCGCGTGGTTGCAGGACTATCGTAGAGATATGTATAGAGAAGGGCATCGCTGCCAGTAGCACTGTGAATCGTGACTGGATCGATACAGACATCAAAGTCTTCGCCGAACGTACCGTCGCAATGTGTCGCCTCTCCAGTTGGAAGGATACGATCGGCATCGACATTGAGTTGGTAGCGAATGTCATCTGTGCGCATCTCTGCATCGAGTGAACAAGGAAAGCCAGTAGGTGGTGAAGTCTGCTGCTCCCCAACACAAGGGCCGCGTGCGCCTTTGGCAAAGGCGGGGTCATAATAGGTATTCCAGGTTTGTTGGCTTTTTTTCAAATTAACGAAGTGTCCACTTGGAAACCAGCTGCCAACATCGCTGTAAATCGTCCCGCAATCGACACCGACCTCATCGTGATTACAGACGAAACGCTTTGTTTTCAGTATCTCTTGTGCTGCAGCCCTCAATTGGCCGCTGTTTTTCTTGCGGCAGTCGTTTTCCTCATCAAGACCTACTGCACCACAGGCTTCCAACCCATCTTCTTCGTCGTCATCGAAGGGGGCGTTAGGTAACAGGCGTTTGAACTTCTGCAAGTTTTCGATATCTTCACTTCCGAGTGCTTCGAGGCTTGATGAGAAGTTAGCATCTTCGTCAGCCGTGTAAAAAGTAAAAGAATTAGCCTCGGCTTCTGGATTCCATTTGAAATTGAAAAACTGACGCGCCGCTTCGTCAGGGCAAAAAGAACGAAAACCACTGCGCTCTTCACAAGCAAGCACACCGTTGTTGAAGCGCATCGCATCAGAAAAAGGGCGGCTGGCAAATAGAAAGTTGTCGATCGGCAAGTCGTATCCGCCGCTGTTTTGATGACTGGGATCGAACGTTGCTGCTCCACTGATACGCCCGTTAGCACACCTGCCGGGACTAGTTCTAGTTGCTTGACAGAGCACGGCATCACCCGCAGCTTGGACATTATCAGCATCGAGATCTTCTAGTTTTGCCCAAATGTTGCGCCCTTTGAAAATACTAAGATCAGTAGTAGTTGCTAGGGTAAAGGGCACGAGCTGACTGGGAAAATCTCGCACCTTCGTTTGCACCAGCAGGTAAAACTCATCGGTGGCACTGCAACTGATGTTGGCACAAGGATCGACTTTGATGTTGTAGGCATCGGCATCACCAACGGTCATTGGGTTGAGTGCGATGTTGTCGATCGAGCCAGCAATCCACAGTTCTTTATCCCCCAGCAATGTCCACTCTTGCATCGTATCTTGTGGATAAGGCGGATCGTTGTAATAAGTTTGTGTTGGGTCAGTTGTATCGGTAAGATTTACCGTCCGCACATCCATGTGCCCTAGTTCTGAAACTTTTTCTTGATGCACCTTGCGCAAGTTAGAATCACGCTCACCAAGAGGCATAACAACTACTTGTAATCCTTTGCCGAAGTTGGCAACAATATCGGTGCTGGTGGCGGTAAGACCTGTAACCAAGACATACGTCACGGAATTTGCTACTAGCTTCAAATCCATATCGCTGTCTGGCAATACTACTTGATAAAGTGTATTGCTGAGGTTTGGAAATGGGCTAGCATGTGTGCGATCCCAAGCTGAAGCAGATGGTCTGCTACTATCACCTGATAAAAAAGTCTGTCCGTCATTGGCAAGTTCAACTGTTAGCGGCGGATCTTGCGGTGAAACTTCGGTTGCGTTGAGATTATTATCATCAAACAGTGGCATCTCCAGTGGTTTGGCTATGCCCTCCGTGCCGCTGTTTTCCTTATCCCACAAGCCGCGCACTGCTGCTGGGTCATCAGCAAGATGTGCGGCAACACTAATACCGAAGTCAAGCAGCAGCTGGTCTATGCTGACACCAAAAGTGTTCTCGATATTTTCTTTACCAGTTAACTCAGTATCGACTAAACTCTTCAGCTTATCACAAATTTTCACTTCGTTACCACATAGACGAGTGTGCATATACCAAGCAAACATGGTGAGCATGCCTTGTCTCTCTTCGTCAGATATGATATTCTCATAACTACTTGCCGGCTTGGCAAAAAGGTTAATTGTCTGTGGGCGAGAAGTAAGATATTGTGCCAACTGGTGAAAGACAAAGTTATTGCCACTAACGTAAGAAGCAGCAAGCAGAGCAAGAGCTTCCATCAACCAGTGTTTTTCTTTTTTTAATCTGTCCTCAACAATTGTCTTGTGATTGAGCATAATCAAATTCATCAACTGTGCTGCAACATAGCCTTTGCTGTAATTACTTGCCAAAGAATTAGCACTTGCCAGAAACCCATAAGTATAAATCCCCGCGGGGTCTGGTACCCAGAGATAGATAATCTCGCCTTCGTTGCTGGTAGAATTGCGTTGAGAATCAAACGGAGCAAGGTCATTAGGGCGGTAGGTCAATGTTGCCCTAAAACTATCAATTCTATCAGAAGGCATGCCGTTGAAATGTGAACGGTTCATATCGGGTGAGAGAAATAAATCAACTGAGTCATTGTCGTCAACATCGCTGACTTCACCAAAAGCATCGCTTAGTCGTGTGTAAGCTTTCTCAGTTTCTGCAGCAAGGTTACGCAAGTGTGCCATATACAGTCGATCGGTGACTGGCAGTGATTGTTCAGTAAAATTAATTGCATCAAAATCACCGGAAACTTGCCCAACTGCAGTGCAGGGGTTACCATATTCTTCGTCCACCCATATACGCACTCTCTTTTCTTCACTGACAACGAGCAAGCGTCCTGTTTTAGAAACGGTGTATTCACTGCCCTCAGTGTCCCCTGGCCCGCGACTGATGCGCTTCGCTGGCATTCTGAAAATACTTATACTGCACAATTCAGGTGATGAGGTAATTCCTAGTCTCCCTGTATCTGTAGGAATTGTATCGAGATAATTACGATGTGCATCACTCATGGGCAGTGCAATCACTTGCGGGGCATGGACATTTGCTGGTATATCTGGCAACAGAGCAAGGTTTGCTCCGTGCTCCTCTCCTCCTCCACCACCAGCTCCACAACTAGCTGCGCCGGGGTCATCGTTCTTGAAATAATCTTTTTTAACTGGCGTGCCAATTTCTTCAGCTGGCCGCACCTTGAGGCGCACACAGGACTCGGAACTTGATTTTATTACCAGTACGTATTCTGAAAGATAACGACCAAACTCATGTTTACCGCTGGTCTTAAAATTAAGCAAATGTTTGCGTGAACCAGTGCGGGTGTCGATGGTCAGCAGTCCATCAGGGCCAACCTCTGTGGGGTCAGTACTTGGTTTTGTTGAACTAAAGTCAGCCCCACCGCCAGAGCAGCCATTGTATAGCAGAGATAGGATAAATAAAAAACGTATCATGATACAAGCAGTGTGATAGTTATTGCACACCTAGCTCATCGGTAAGTCTCAGCAAAAATTAATATGGTAGTTTTCCTTTTATTTCTACACTGCGTGTTGGGAAGGCAAAGTTTACCCCCATATTTGCAGCGAGATCCATGAAGGCACAGTTGTTGCTTTCCCGTATCTCAAGGTACTCAACCCAAGCGATAGTAGTGGTAAAATAGTAGATAAAAATTTCAAGCGAGCTTTCTTGAAACTCGGTAAATTTTACCAGCATAAAATCTTGATTCACATCTTTATTCTCGCGCAAAATTTTATCGATCCCTCGCACAAACTGCTGCACTTTTTCTGCTGGTGTGTCGTAAGTGATTTGCAATTTTTGCTTTACCCGACGTTTGTTCATTTTGCTCCAATTTTCGATGTTTGCTGATGATAGTATCTTATTAGGTAAGGTCACCAATGACTTGTGCCATGTCCTGATACGAGTCGAACGAAAACCCATTTCCTCAACATCGCCATCGACATCACCGACTGTAATCCAATCACCGACTTTGAACGGGCGATCGACTAACAATACCAGCGAGCCGAAAAAATTTGCCAACGAATCCTGTGCTGCCAATGCCATTGCCAAGCCTCCGATGCCAAGACCAGCAAGTAGACTACCAACATCAACTCCGATATTCTGAATGATAAAGATACTACCTGTAATGAATATAAAAACACGCAAGCCGCGTCGCAACAATGGCAAAAATTGTAGGGCAATATCGTCATGCATGCTGCGTAGCTTGTTGTTTAACAGCATCACGACAAGATCAGTGAGTCGTATCAACAACCACAATACTAAAATACTGACTACTGTGATGAAGCCACCGCCCAAGTGCTCATTAGCTACGGAGGGGAGTTTACAAATCAACAATGCGATATAAACAGCAATAACAATGCAAAACATGCCTGTAGGTGCGGTTATTGCTTGCAAAAGAAGATTATCGTATTCAGATTCTGTTTTTTCTGTAAATTTTTTTAATTTTGTGACAATTACGCCAGTGAAAATTTTCTTCGCGACGTAGCCTATTGCCACTACAAGTAGGGCAATGCCATAGCGTAGCCAAGCAATATCTAACTGCGACAAATATTCCCACCAAGCCTGCATATGTCGTGTCTCCTCGTTTACCAACAACACATCGGCAGAATTATACAAATTCTAAAAAAGTTGAAGCATACTATCTCTAGGCAAAAGAAGATTTTAGAAAGAAAAGCCAGCTAAGGCAATTCCGATAGACGCTGGAAATAACCGAGTTTAAGCAGTGATTGCATGCTGTCGTATTCTGCTCCACTAAAATCGCGCTCAATCAATTGACGTTGTACCTGCAGTATTGGAAACAGTTGTGCAGGTGAGATCAGATTGTCAAGTTCAAGCAACACCGCAAGATTAGGTAATTCAGTCAAGTGGCGATTCTGTATATTTTGCCTATCGTTCTTGTTGTTCCCCAAAACATCATTGAGCACGTCAGAGATCGACGAGGATACGTTGTTACCCACATCATTTGGTTTTTTTACACTTTTGATTACGGTTTCTTTGAGCACATCGGTAAGCACATCCTTTACTTTGCCCCACTTACCGCTTTTTTTAAAATCGTAGCCGTCAAGTCCCAACATGTGAATTGCGGTCAAGCTCCGCGCTAACCCTGTCAGTTTTACTTCTTCAGGCACGATAAGGAGCAGTTCTGCTTGTAACATGCTAATGTCGAGCACTTCGTCTTGTTCTATCTCGTCGAGTACCGAGCCGATAGCACTGATGAACACGTTACCCGGTAGCTCGTCAGAGGCGATACGAGCCGCGGCAGTGCGCTGTGTGCGTAAAATTTGCCGCGCCTGTTCGTTAAGCACCAGCGGTGTGTTGTTATCTATGTGTCGTCCCATGATGGTATCGTCGGCTTGATTTTGTAGCGGCAAGCCAATCATCCGCCCGATAACGTGCGCAATCGCGGGTGTTAGCAGCTCTAACTCGGCGTTGAAAACAAAACCGATGTCGGCAGGATTGACATTGCCATGATCGCTAGGTGCAGAGCCGAGCACGGGCTGACCACGACAGCCTAGTGAGTGATACCATCCCCCGATATGCACAGTCGAATAGTCGCCTTCAAACGGCTCGTCCATCACCAAATCCAGTGGTATGTCTTCAGCGTTAAAAAATTCTGCCAACTCGTCATAGATACTTTCCTGTTCTCCCATCCCGATTGAAGCTGAGCTGATAACAACCTTCTTATTACATGGAAGAAAAGATTCTTTTTTATCAAATCCTCTAAAAACTTCGCCGCCGCTAAAATTTAAGAAAACTTTGCCGTGTGGAGTACTTTTGTTACTAGCGTTGAAGCGAGCGGCCAGCAATGACCGGTAGTAGTCCACTGGTGGCCGAACCTCTCCCCCGAAGCTGCCGCGTGCGAAAGGCGAACGCGCCGAGAATTCATCCACACCACAGCTAAGTGCCGACATGAGCAACACTATCATCAGCAATATTTGCATCGTTCTTTCCCTCCCTTGCAGCTTACACATACCACCATCGGAGCTTTGTGAATAAATTTAAGAAAAATTAAATTATTTTTTAATTTTTTTGCTAAAAAATTCTGGAGGGTGTCAGCTTGTGAATTTTGGTAAAAATAGATATAATTATATTTTACACTAGTGATAAGGGTGAGATGACTGATTTGATTTCGCAGGCATCGGCTTACTTTGAGGGCGTGGTGGGGGCACAAAATGTGCGTCGTGCGCCAGAGGATTTGCAGCATTTGGGCAAGGATTGGACGAAGGAGTTCGAGCCTCGCCCCGCGGTGGTGGTTTTGCCTGCGACGCGACAGGAAGTGCAGCAGGTAGTTGCTTACTGTCATCGTGAGAGGTTGCCGTATGTGCCTAGCGGCGGACGCACTGGTTTGGTCGGTGGGGCGGTTGCGCAGCAGGGTGAAGTCGTCATTTCTTTAGGGCGCATGAGCAAGGTGTGGGAAGTAAACCGCACGGGTATGTTTGCGGTCGTCGAAGCTGGGGTGACGACGCAGCAGTTGCAGGAGGCCGCGGCGAAGGCGGGGGTGATGTTTGCCATCAACCTTGCAGCACGGGGCAGTTCGCACATTGGCGGCAACATCGCTACCAATGCTGGTGGCACGCAGTTTATTCGCTATGGCGGTATGCGAGAGCAGGTTTTGGGGTTAGAAGTGGTGCTACCTGATGGGCGTTTCTTGCCACTCGGCAGTTCGTTACGCAAGGACAACACTGGCTATGATTTGAAGCAGCTTTTTATTGGGGCAGAGGGCACACTCGGCATCATCACTGCGGCAACGGTGAAACTCGTTTCCCGCCCTACAAAGCTTGCCACGCTGTGTTTCTCCGTCGATGCTTTCGATAATGTTTTGCGCATACTGGAGATGTCGCATCTCAGCTCTGCAATTTTGCACACGTTTGAATTTTTTTCGCACAATGCCTATCGCATAGTGCTGAACACACACAAGGGTTTGAAGCCCTTGTTCAAGAAAAAATCGTCGGGGATGGTGTTGATCGAGTTAGATGGCGAGCTGGATGCGGTCGAGCGTTTTGTCAGCAAAGTTTTCTCCCTCCAGCTGGCTGAAGACGGTGTTGTTGCCCAGTCAGAGGCGGAACGGCAGATGTTGTGGAGTTACCGTGAGCTAATCAGCGAGTCACTCAGTACCTACAAGCTGCTAAAAAAGGGCGATATTTCCATCTCGCCACCGCGCATAGGCACATTTCTCAGCACGATGCACAAGCGTCTCGCTACTGATGCTGCACAAGACATCGAGACGGTGGTGTTCGGACATATTGCCGACGGCAATCTGCACATCAACTTTGCCAGCAACAATCCTACTGCGGCCGAGCGTATTGCGAGCATGGATCACAAGATGCATCAGCTAGTCGGAGAACTGCATGGCAGTATCAGTGCTGAACACGGTATCGGCTTGCGCAAAAAAGACTACCTTGCCCTGTCCCGCTCAACACTGGAGATCGAGTTGATGCGCATCATCAAACAAGGTATCGACCCACACACGACCTGCAATCCCGGCAAAATTTTTGATGTGTGAGATCTAGCCGCTGTGTTCAGCTGACCAAAAACCCTCTAGACAAGGGCACTAATACTTGGTAAGCAGGTGCAATGGTTTTTTGTGTTTTCTGGATAGGAAGGAATACTGAAAGATGACGAAGGATAATTCATGGCGTGAGTCGATGCCACGTACTTTTCGCTGGCTTGATAAGTTACAGTTGGAGGCCGCGGGTAGCTTAGTTGGAGGTGCGCTGCATATCGTGCCGACCACATGTGCAACAGGCAAGCTACCACAGGTGGACACCGCGGCTTTGCCTGCCGATTTTTCTGAACGCATCGCTGCGGCACTGAAGGCCGATCGCTGGTGTGGGCATGGTAGCAGCCATTTGCTCAAGATCGATGACTACTATTTTTTGCTGTCTCCGATTTCCAAATTCGACACCTCAATCCCGCAAAAGGGTCGGCAGATTGGGCTTGATGCCGCACGGCGACTGGCTGACTTCAAGTTTGAGCATGTCGTCATTTGTGCTTCAGAACTTGACCCACTTGCCATCTTTGATGGTATGGTGATGGGACTTTACGACATGAAGTTCAACCACACCCATATTGTCTGCGGTGACGATGAGGAAGAGGAGGTGACTTTACCGAGTAAGGTGCAGATTCTTGGCGAAACATCTGCCGCGCAGATCAAACGCACCCACGAACTGGCACGGGCAATCTTGATTACCCGCACGTTGCAAGACTTACCTCCGAATTGGCTGACACCTGAGAAGATGGCTGACTTCACTGCTGGTGTGGCTGCGGAACTTAACATTCCCTGCAAGGTGCTCGGCACTGAACAATTGCGTGAACTCGGCATGGGTTCGTATTTAGCTGTTGCACAGGGCAGCATCAACGAGCCGCGCATGATTGTGCTGGAGATCGAGGGCAAAGACCCAAGCCGTAAGGTGGCGTTGGTTGGGAAGGGTGTTACCTTCGATTCAGGCGGGATAAGCCTCAAGCCCGGCGGCGGCATGGCTGAGATGAAATACGACATGTCAGGTGCAGCCGCGGTGATTGGCACAATGTATTTTCTGGCCAAAGAGAAGCCGCCCACCAGTGTTGTTGGCTTGATTGGTGCAGTTGAGAACATGCCGTCTAGCAAGGCTACCCGCCCCAGCGACATTGTCACTGCGATGAACAACACCACTATTGAGGTGCTCAACACCGATGCCGAAGGACGGTTGGTGCTGGCTGACGTGCTCTGCTACGCGGTGAAGAACTACCAACCACAGCTGATTATCGACATTGCTACCCTGACAGGCGCAGTCATATACGCACTCGGTCATAATGGCGGTGGACTGATGAGCAACGACCGCAAATCCGCCGAGTTGGTGCTGAAATCTTCCTCCGCAGTAGGTGAACCACTGTGGCAACTCCCGCTGTGGCCTGAATTGAAGAAAGAGGTGAAGGGCACTTACGCCGATTTGCAGAACATCACCGCCCCGAATGTCAAGGCTGGCACAATTACCGCGGCGTGGTTTCTCGAACGCTTCGTCTCGGCTACCCCATGGGTGCATCTCGACGTGGCGGGCACGGCATGGAATTGCAAAGCGACTGGCTATCCGCATAAAGGCAGCTGTGCCTTCGGTTTACGCACGATGGCGGAGGTCTGCCATAACATGACGTAGGGAAAGAACTGTGAGAGCGGTATCGGTCTAGTCAGTGCCGCTCTGCTCTCCGTTTTTGATTTTTGCGGTGACTAGCGAGATCAGTTGTGACGAGACAGAAATTACGTCTCTTGTGCTACAGCCCTCACTGCATAGCTGCTCATAGATAGAGCAGGCAAGCACTCTGGCGGCCCTCTCGCTGGCGATTCCTGCGGGACGCATCGCCCGCGCTGCGTTTCTTTGTGTCAAGTTAGTTTACCCGGTTGGTTAGTCGTGTAAGTCCTCAGTATGCTCGGACATTTTGCTAAGATTTCACCTCACCTATTTCTAAAGTATCATATTTCGATGCTAAAGTTCAACTTTTGTGAAAAAACTACGAGGAAAAGTCACAATCTGACTGGCTGTTCAGCTTAAACCTGAACTTCGTCTTAAATTACATTGATCATTGCGAAAAGATGGAAAATCTATTACCTCTTAAGGTGGCATTGAGGGTCTCTGGTGGGTTTCATTGTTTTTATTTTCCAGTTTCTGCCGCGGCGGCTCATCTCCTTGTTAATGGGGAAGTTTTTCGTCATCAGGTGGCCAAACTTCCTGCGTAGCAAGATTTTCAGGTTGTTTGTACGTATTACTCGCATCGATATGCGGGAAGCTGAGCATGAGATAGATGCCTACCAGACCATCGAGGGCATCTTCTCACGTCGGCTCAAGCAAGATGCTCGTCCTATTACAGGCGATATTTGTGCTCCAGTCGATGGTTTCTTGAGCTGTTCGGAAGCACCAACTGGCATTCTCGGTTTTCAAGCTAAGGGCTACTACTATTCATTGCGGGAATTGATTTATGGTGAAGGCGAGATTGAATTTAATTTCGAGCCTGCTTGGTATATGAACTTTTACCTAGCCCCGCACAACTATCACCGCGTGCATTGTCCGCTGCAAGGAGAGTTGCAAACGTTGCGTTGGATTTACGGCGACACCTGGCCTGTGCAGCATGGTTTTCGCACTGCGGTCACCCGTCTGTATGTGCGTAACGAGCGCAAAGCTTTCCGCATTCATCACACGGCGACAGGCGGACAGCTGTTTGTTGTCATGGTGGCTGCACTTGGGGTGAGCAACATGGTTGTCACCGCGGCGCAGCAATATAGTGATGCGCACCATACCAAGTTTGAGCCGGGTGTGCAGCTTGCCGCAGGCGATGAGCTGGGTTACTTCACACTTGGCTCGACGGTGATTTTGGTGTTCGACAAAGTTCTTGCTAACGCGTATAATTTCATTACGACTTCTCAGAATACACCCATTACGATGGGAACTTCTATTTTGAAACAGTAACAGTGAGCGATGCAGATGGATTTCAAACCGCCGTGTGACGTGCGAACTAGAATTATCTGGTCGTTTTCTCACGATGTTGTCGATGAACAACTCGCGGCTACAGTGGCGGGGGCGCATTGCGATGCCTTGCGGCTGGTTTATTTTCCGGGCACGAAGACCAGCAGTATAAAGTTTCTGCAGGCACTGAGCCGTAAACAAGGTGAGCAGCGTGTGCCCATAATGATTGATGTTGCTCTGAAAATTCGGGCGACGGTATCCGAGTTGAAGCAGCCCCACCAACTGAAAATAGGCGAAAAAATCAACATTGTGCCGCGCAGCCGTGGCAAAAGTGGTGATCTCGTTATCAAGACGGACGAGTGGAAAGGCCTTTTCGCACCCGATGCGACTATTTATATGGGCACGGGCGATGTCATGCTGAAGTGTTTGACGGTGCAGAAAGATGTTGTTACTGCGGAAGTGACACAAGGTGAGGTGGTTTATCCGCATGCACCGATCAAGATTCCTCGCACTAATAAAGACCTTAAGGCAAGCGATTTGATGCTTGCTGACATCGAGCAATTTCTCGACCAGAACATTGATTTTATCGTTATTCCCGGCATTACGGTGCGGGAGGAGGTGCAGAAGTTCCGCACTTTTTTGCATCAGAAGAGCACGATACCCCCTTGGATGATCATGAAAATCGACACCCTGAAGGCTTACCAAGAGCTGCCGCGTTTGATTACAGAGGTCGATGGGGTGTTGATCTCACGACGAGAGATTGCCTTGACCACCAACCCAGCTACCGTGCCGATGATTGCCAAAGAAGTCAACCAGTTGTGCAGCGACCATTCAAAACTAGTTATCACCGCCAGCGAAATTCTTGGCTCGATGCGCTATAACCCTGCACCGACACGTGCAGAAGTTTCCGACATTGCCAATGCCGTCATCGATGGTACTGATGTCATCGTGTTGCCCGAAGACCTGTGCACGAGTCGTTATTTTGAACGTTCCTTACGTCTCGTCTACGATGTCGTTGCCGATGTCGAGTCGAACACCGTTACACCCAACTGGAATAAGCAAGCACCAACTATTCGTAGCGAATACGACGCATTGGCTGCCTCTGCCTTGCGTACGGCACAACGTGTCAAGGCTAAAGCACTCGTCTGCCTCGTGCATAGTGGCAAGACGGTCTTGAGTCTGTCGCGTTTCGGCACGCCCGTGCCAATTATTGCGGTGGCTTTTGAGCGTGCCATCCTCAACCGTCTGCGTCTCGTCAGCGGCGTGTATGGTATTTTGCTCGATACCACTCCCTCGCTTGACGAGGTATTAACCATCGTCGGTGAACAACTTAAAAAGGACAGCTTTCTTAAAAACGGCGACTTGGTAATCTTCGTTACTATTTCGCTGTCGCCAATTGGACATGCAGCTAGCAATCTCTTGACGGTGCAGACGATAAGATGAACACTACACATAGCACACGTCCCGTGTTTGAGGATATATTTCTCACTTTTGCGCAACATCTTGCGCGGCGTTCAACCTGCAAACGTTTGCAGGTTGGCACGGTTATCACCACGACGGATTATCGCAAGGTGCTGGCCATTGGCTACAACGGCAATGCATGTGGCTTGCCTAACTGTTGTGATCGCGACGAGAAAGGCAACTGTGGTTGCCTGCACTCTGAAGAGAACGCCGTCATTCACTGTGACACACCCAGAGCACAGGATAAGTATGTTTTTGTCACGCATTTACCGTGTGTACGCTGTGCTAAGCGTCTCATCAATCTCGGTTCGGTGCGCTGTGTTTACTATCATCAAGATTACCACGATCGCAGTTCGCTACATATCTTGCCGCAATGCGGAATTAAAGTCGTGCATAAGCCTGTCATCAATCACATCGTGGCGATGCAACAATAGGCTTAGTCAACACTTCCACTTATCTATAAGCACCGTGACAAATACAAGAAAGCATGGGCAAGCACTGCACCTAAGCACATAAAGCGAGCTGGAGCGAGAAAAAGCGGCAAAGAGTTTGCGAAGTGAGCGTTACAAAAAACGGCATAGCGAGGTCTGCATGGGGTTATGCAGACCTCGTTGTCCTGCACACGGTTGCGTGCATTAATGTTGTTGCAGGCCTTCCTTGAAATGATCGCAACCACGAGGAAATTGAGGGTCTATTGCTGCTAACTTATTAAGCAATTTTCCCATCCTCTTGGTGGTAAAAGTTATTTCTTGCTTGTCAGATATGACCGCCTCTAGCCTGCCGCTGCGGTGAAAGTATTCGTTGAGAGGAGAAAAGATAGTAAGAGAGAGTGTGTCAACTATTGAGCGGCCAGCGATGATTTCGTATTTTTCTCCCTCCATAGTCCCCCTGATGACACGATAACCAAAGGTGCCACCTACCAGTACTGTGATTGCTACAACTGTGCCAGCCGCTGGAACAGCAGCAGCAGCAGCAGCAGAAAAAGCAACAACACCAAGAGTGGTAATGAGTTGCTCGCCATAACCCATGAAACGGAGCGCTGACTTAAGTTGTGGTGCACTTATCGCTCCCTTAACTGTCACCAACTTTGCATCCTTATGATGGTGATATTGAGAGTTATACGTTGAGCTAAACATGCAGATTCTTCTTGGTCTAGCATTCACTGCGAATAATACTGTTCCGTCGTGAGACACAGCACGCTCTAGATCACTGACAGGATCAACGTCCTTGCCATGCATGGTCTTGCAACTGCTCGCCAACAACACCACGATGCTACTAAACGCAGCACATCGAATAAAGCTTCTCATCACACCCTACCTAAGATTAAAAAAAACAACTTAAAGTTAACCTCCAAATAACTCATCGACTATTTTACTTTTTTCTTTATTATTTTTTCTAGTTAGCTGATTTTATTTCATGATTTATCAAAGATATGTGAGGGGGTATGGTCAAGGCTTGGTTTCAGACATAAGGTAGGCAAATTCACACTATTTTAGTCTGGGTAACCAAGATATGAGCATGCCAGCCTACTTCTTTTCGGACAGAAGTTTTCCCGCCAGAGGTAGTCCTTCGGCTTGAGTTTGCCATTCGCCATCGCGATAACTCGTTTTTAAGCGTTGCAGCAATTCACCCACCGCGGGGCTGGGTTTGAGTGCGAAAGCCTGCATCAAGTCCGTGCCGCTGAGCGGCAACGCCTTCCGCCGCAATGTTCCGAACTGTGTCTCGCAGTTGTGCAGCAAAGCAAGGTTAGTGTGAAACTCACCCTCAATACTACGCAGTTTCCAGATGGGGTAGCATATTTGCAGGAAGGCATGCTTGGGTGTGTTGCGTTCAATGTCGTCAAGCAAGGCCATCATCGCTGAACGACGTGCGGGCAACTTTGTGATGTGCGGCACGTGCAGCAACAGGGTCAATACCAACTGCTGCTGCTGATTGGAAAGCTTGAGACGACGCAGCGTATCCGTTAGCTGAGGCGTGGCAATCTCACGCAGTAGCAGTGCCAGTCTTGCTAGCCAGCGGTAGTGGACATCGATGGCGGCACTGTGTTTGATCTCTGCCAATGGCAGTGTCGCGGTGACTTCTGGTAAAATAGCCACTAGTACGCCGCAAGCCTGCATTGCCTGCAACACCGTGTTTATGTCAGCAATGTTCAGTGTTGCCAGCAGCTCAGCGGTAATGCGTTCTTGACTGATGCTCGCCAAGCCCCCACAACCATCCCGCACCGCGTCCAGTGCGTTCTGCTGCGGCTCAAAGCCAAGTTGCGCCTGAAAACGAAACAGGCGCATGATGCGCAGATAATCTTCCTCAATACGCTGTGCAGGTTCGCCTACAAAGACAAGCCGCTTGGCTTGCAAATCTCTGCGTCCCTGAAAAAAATCGTAAACCTTGCCGTGCCGATCCTCAAACATGGCATTGACAGTAAAGTCACGCCGCGCCGCATCATCAGTAAAACTTTTGCTGAAGGCAATTTTGGTAACATGCCGACCATCGGTTTCAATGTCGCTGCGCAGGGTAGTGATTTCAATTGCACCCGCAGGGGATAGCAAGGTAATCGTGCCGTGCTTAATGCCAGTGGGAATAGTCTTGTAGCCTGCAGCCTGAAAAATACGTGCCGTCTCCCGCGGCAACGTCGTTGTGGCAATGTCGTAATCTTTGGGTGCAACGCCGCGCAGACGGTCACGCACACAACCGCCTGCCAGCCTTGCTTCACCGCCTGCTTGCTCGATTGTGGCAAGTGCCGCGCAGGCAGCAGTATAAACGTCATCACCCTTCACAACGCACCTCGCGGGCAGCACTCAGGTTACGGATGGGGATGCGGGATGTGCGGCAACGGCTTGTCACTGTTGAAGTCGATTTCCTGCTCAGCCCACTCAGGCATGTCCCACCACTCATCTCCACAATCACCATGCCAGACATGATACTGACTCTTGATGATACCAGCAACCTCAACCATTGTCAGTTGCTCTTCGCCGCGGTTGATACTTGCCGTAATTTGCATGTGTTGCTCAACATAGTGGCAAACCGCAGGCATCTCCGCCCTTGTCAGCTGCATACCCTCCTGCTAGTCTCACTTGTCCTCTTGCAGCTGCCGTTAATCCAATTCCAGCTGCTACATATACTGCTTCTCGTCTTGCATCCGCCGTTAATCCAATTCCAGCTGCTACAGGTGCTGCTTCTCGTCTTGCATCCGCCGTTAATCCAATTCCAGCTGCTACAGGTGCTGCTTCTCGTCTTGCATCCGCCGTTAATCCAATTCCAACTGCTACAGGTGCTGCTTCTCGTCTTGCATCCGCCATTAACCCAATTCCAACGGACACAACTTCCATTTTGTCTCTCTCTACAGCTTCCTTTTGTCCTGTAGTACTCTAGGCAACCGTACTCTAGGCAACTTCCTTTTGTCCTGTAGTACTCTAGGCAACCGTACTCTAGGCAACTTCCTTTTGTCCTGTAGTACTCTAGGCAACCGTACTCTCGGCAGCTTCCTTTTGTCCTGTAGTACTCTTGACAACCATACTCTTGGCAGCTTCCTTTTACTCTGTAATACTCTTCACAAGTGGTGTCCGTTACCGTTAGGCAGCTCGGTGTTGGCGCTGATGTTGGCGTAGTTGTTGGTGTCGCGGAGGGGCCGCACGTCGGCCAGTACTTGTCACCGGTTCTTGTAATGCAGGTTTGCTGCCACCTGCCGCCATTGTCGTAGCAATCGCCACATGTAACCGGCGGCGGAGTAGTCGCTGCTGGTGTCGGATCTGCGCCTCGGTCTAGCGCCTCTTGGTTTCGTGCCGCTTCGTTAGCGGAACACGTAACTGTTCGACCGGCGCACTCTTTCGTGTAGCCCGGCGCTCCGCCGCCGCTCGTGCAGGAACTGCACTCCCCCGCATGCTCGGCCGCCTCTATCTCCCAGTAAGGTTTTTTAGCGTCGCCACGATTGTTGGTGGAGCCTATGCAATTGCACACCCATTCCATGTTATACCCGACAAGCTTATAAATATAGGTCATGGTATGTCCCACTGGACAGAAGCAACCACCTCCACCACCTCCGCCACCGGATGAGTCCGGTGTTGGTGTTGGTGTTGGTGTCGGTGTCGGTGTCGGTGTCGGTGTTGCGCAGGGCTGGATACCAGTTGCGGGGCGGTTGGCTCTGTCGGTAGCGATCGACGCACAACTTACGCCAGCGCAAAGGTTAGAGCAGGGCCGCCGCTTGCTGCGAGTGCGTGTCTGCGTGAAGCTTGTCCCTGTGCATCTGCTGGCTGTAGAGGGCAACCACGCACTCCAGCTGTCGTATGTCCAAGATGTGCAGGCAGTCGCACAGGAATTGTTACACGGCAGTGGTGTCATGCTACACGGCTTGCTGCCAATCGCGATCTGGTCTTCAGCTTCGGTGTCAACCAGAGGACAAGTGACACCCGCGCAAAGGTTAGAGCAAGTCCTATTCATATCACGACTGCGTGCCTGCGCGAATCTCACCCCCGCGCACTCGCTGCTCGTCGCTGGCGAGACCACGCACTCCAGCTGTCGTATGTCCAAGCTCCACAGGCAGATGCACAGGAATTTTCACACACCGGCGGAGGCAGTAGGGGTGGAGGTGGTGGAGGCAGTAGGGGTGGAGGTGGCGGAGGTGGTGTTGGTGGAATTCCACAGTCGGAAGGCATGCTGCCACCAGAGGTGCTCTCAGGACAGAATTTGATGATGTTGCGACAGACACGCACATCCATATTGTGCGTGGCAACCAGCACATCACCTTGACTCTCACCATATTGTGCTTCACCTGCACCGTCACAGTTTGAGTAAACCCAGCGCCCCTCAGCATCAGAAGGCGCATAGGCTACCGCGGTAAACTGTGCGGCATCGCCGCTTACCGTGTAACCATAGCGCGAGTTTTCGCACTCGTTGAGTTGAAAGCCTAGTGCATTGTCAAAGTGATGTGCGCCACAATCGTTCACCCCGCTGCCAGCATAGCCGACGTTCCACATGCTGGTATACTTCAGGTGTTGACCGCGATAAACGCCCTGCAGTGTTGCCAGTTGTCCGAGGTTGACACGCGCCTCGGCACGATGCCCGCGCACGACAAAGGCTCGATAGCGTGGCACTGCTAGTGCGACCAGAATGCCGATCACACCGACAACCACCATCAATTCGACGAGGCTAAACCCCGCTGCTCTTTTCCCCATACCTAGACCTATTGGCTCAACATGATCATACCCTTACGTATATCTCATCGACCGTTTTTTTTTGCTTTAGTTTTTAAAAATTTTACTAAAGTTTTATGTGGTTAGGTATGAATTATTTTTTGTGATATTTATATCTGTGAGCGGTATTGCCAGTCTGCGACGAGGAAGAAAACATCGCCATACCTCGCGATCTCTGCGTTCGCGGTGCGCGTGCAACACTATCGCAGCGGAGCATTGCTCCTAGCAGGCAGCGGTTCCTAAAAAAACGCGTGCATAAAACTATAAGCAAGCAAGGGCCGCGGCACCCAACGAGTGCTCGCGGCCATCACGACAAAGCCGCGGTGTTTTTAAGGAGGATAACTATGACTACCGCAACTTAAGCTGGTAAACTGATTGAGAGTCAGTTGGGTACGACATCCTCAAGATTCTCTGGCATTTCGCCACCGCACTCGCCAGTCCATACTATCTCACGCTTTTGCTTTTTAGAGCGCTTGGTTGCCTCAAACAGTGCCAGCGTATCTTCGTTGCTGCTTATTTGGGCAGCGACATGGGTAACACGCTTGGCATGATAAAAGACAACGGGGCGGTAAGAGCGAATAGCTGAGCCATGTTCCCGGCAGCGGTAGAAAGCAGATGTCAGGGGGCCTTTAGCTAGAAGTGTGTTGGTTATCACCATTTTTGTGTCCAGTTCACGATCGCCATCGGTATTAGGAAAATGCAATTCCAATCTCTCCTTGTAGAAGTCCTTTTTGCTTAGGCCAGCAATCTCAAACTCAAAGTCCCTATCGTCGTCGCCGTCGATGTCTTTGATTTCCAACTCGATCTCGTCCTTGCTGGGTTTGATGCTGAACTCGGCCATGTGTGTGCCAGCTGGGATCGTGACATGCCGACCATCTTCGTCAACGAGCATGAAGTCAGCATACACAGTGATCTTGCCGTCGATGTCCTTCCAAGAGGATAACATGAACATCACCATCAGCATTGAAAGAAGCTTAATCATTGACTTTCTCCTCAAAAAATGTTTTAAACTAGACCGTGATTCCTTCGTATTATAGTAGCGAAAGGACTGTTTTTTTACAAGTTCGAACATCAGATATTTTTTCGACTACTGCGAGATTATGAAAACTTGGCTTGATCCGTTCCAACACTTTGAGGCATGGTTTGCAGAAGCAATGCAGGTTGAAGCACTCGACGCGCCGGCAATGGCACTGGCAACGGCAACATCTGATGCACGTCCTTCGTTGCGCATCGTCTACTTCAAAGGGCTAGTTGCGGAAGCTTTTAGTTTCTACACGAATTACGATAGCCGCAAGGGACAAGAACTGGCTGCGAATGCTAGTGCCGCGCTGCTATTTTATTGGCAACCACTCGAACGCCAGATACGCATTGAAGGCACTGTGCAAAAATTAAGTAGAGAGGCATCACAACGTTACTTTGCCTCCCGCTCTTTAGCCAAGCAAATCAGTGCATCCATTTCTGTGCAAAGCAGTGAGATACCTTCTTACCAGAGTTTGCAAGAAAAATTCGCACAGGAGCAAAAAAAATCCGCGGGGAAAACTTCTATCCCTTGCCCGCCCTACTGGGGAGGATATGCTCTGATTCCACGTTGTTTTGAGTTCTACATCTCGGACAAAAAACGTCTCAATGAACGTGTCCTCTACGAGCGCAACGCCGACGATACATGGCAAATAAAATACCTGTCACCCTAGGGCGAGAAATTCCTCATCAGCTGTGACTGTTTCAACTTGCTCGTCAAATTCAAACGGCTGGCTGTCGGCACGTCGTGATAAAATTGCATTCATCTTCGCCCACCACAGTTGGGCAAGGACAGCCGACGATACTAAAAGTGCGGTCAGGAGAAAATTGGCCGTACTGACGGCAAAGATGCCTAGTGTAAGCAATAGTAGCAGGGTGACACGATGCAGGCGCACGAGTAGATGCGGCTGCCATGACATGATAGTGAGTGCGGTAACCATGTGGCTGCGGAAGTTGAATTTGGATTCTCCGCCACCTCGTGGTCGGCGTGCCGCGGTCAATGCGTCGCGACTGAAGGGCGAAGCGTTGAGCATGGCACCGAGATAATCGATATGGCTAGATGCCGCGACGTAAGCAAGCACTGGCGTGCGCATGACACAGAACTGGTTGGTGAGCGCCTTGCGGCCTGTGCCGAGCCACATCAACAGTTGGAAGGTGGCGTAGCAAAAACGAAACGGCCACGATTCACTGCGTTTGCCACGCAAGGCAAAGACGATGTCAGGCTTGTCTGCTCGTGCCACCATCGAGGCGATGAACTGCGGATCATCCTGTCCATCTGCATCCATTACCAGTGTCAAGTGCGGCGACCATTGCGTTGCCAACTTGAAGCCTTTCAGCAAGGCAATGCTCATGCCATGCTGTTTTTTCAGTCTAACCAAAGTCAGACTAACGCCCTGTGGCTGCTGCGCACGAAACCAGTTCTTGAGCAGGGCAATGCCGTTATCCTGCGAAAAATCATCGACAATCAGCAACGCAATTCGTGTCAATGTCGGAATAGCAGCAAGTGTCGCACACAATTCTGCCACGACATCGATGATGTTTGCTTCCTCGTTGCAAACTGGTAACACGGCACAGAGGTCGATTTTTTCTCCTTGCACCTGCATCTCCTACAAGTAAATCTAATGCGCTTGTCTCCAATTCTACCGGCGCTAGCAACTGACAAAAACTAACCTATTATGCGTCATGAAACAAATCACGCACCGCCCGCCCTGAGGGGTCGGCATTGTCGGCAAAACGCTTGTCCCATTTTAGTGCCGCGGCTGACGAGCAGGCAATGCTTGGCTCGTGTGGCACACAGTTAAGAGTATGCTCAGCAAAAAATTGTGCGTAAATCTGTCGATAAAGATATTCTTCTTTGGTGCGCGGTGTTTTTTGGGGAAAATCTTTGGCACGAGCGGTGAATTGTTGTTCGGTAATCTTTGCTGTGGCGTGCTCTTGCAAGGCATCGATCCAGCGATAGCCAACACCGTCAGAAAACTGCTCTTTTTGTCGCCAGACAATGGCATGTGGCAGATAATCAGCAAATGTCTGCCGTAAAATGTGTTTTTCCATACGTGTGCCACTGGGCATCTTGGTTTGTGGGTGCATGTTCATGGCACGATTGAGAAAATCTACGTCGAGGAAGGGTACACGTGCCTCTACACCCCATGCGGCCATCGCTTTGTTGGCACGCAAGCAGTCGTAACGATGTAGTGTTTTGATTTTACGCAAGGTTTCAAGATGAAACTCATGGGCATTAGGGGCTTTGTGAAAATACAGATAACCGCCAAAAACTTCATCTGCACCCTCGCCCGACAGCACCATCTTAACGCCCATTGCCTTGATTTTGCGTGCCATCAAATACATCGGCACAGAAGCTCTGACCGTTGTAGTATCAAATGTTTCGAGGTGGTAGATGACATCTTCGAGAGCATCTAGCCCCTCTTGCACACTAAAAGTGAAGGCATGATGCGCCGTTCCGATATGCTCTGCCACTGCTTGGGCTGCCTCAATATCAGGAGCATTAGGCAAGCCTATGGTAAACGAATGCAGACGTGGCCACCATGCTGTACTGCCGTCTTCAACGCGGTTGGCGGCAAACCGTGCCGCGATCGCGGCGATAATCGATGAATCAACGCCACCAGAGATGAGCAGACCAAAAGGGACATCGCACATCAGTTGGCGATGCACGGCATCCTCAAGGGCAATGCGCAAACGCTTGGGTGTTGTGTATTTTTGTGTTTGGGAAAAATCACGCCGCATCCAACCTGGCTTGAACCAGCAGCGCAACTTGCCATCGAGCATATAGTGCCCCGGTGGAAACTCTTGCACCGTTGTGCAGACCTCAGCGATAGCTTTCAACTCAGAAGCAACGTAGAGGTTGCCTTCGTCGTCATGTCCGTAGTAGAGCGGCACAACCCCAATCGCATCTCTGGCTATGAGATAGCTGTTGTGTTGACGATCGTAAAGCACAAAAGCAAAAATGCCGTTCAGCGCCCGCAAAAAATCAACGCCTTGCTCCTCGTAAAGGTAGATTAAGATCTCACAATCGGATGCGGTCTTAAAATTATGTTGGCCACTTAAAAAACTGCGCAGTTCTTGATGATTGTAGATCTCTCCGTTGACACAGAGCACCTTGCCACTATCGCTCTGTAATGGCTGTGCGCCACTCTCAACATCAACGATGGCGAGCCGCTCATGTGCTAGCACTGCGTGTGCATCAGCATAAATGCCACTCCAGTCGGGGCCGCGGTGTCGTACTAGCCGTGTAAGTTGTAAGGCACGCGCCCGCAAGTCTTGGGGCTTGCTCTTGATGGCTAAAATTGCTACTACCGCGCACATATCTAAAAGTGTATGATATAATTCAGATTTTAGCGAGTTGTTTTTTGATGGCGGCGAAATGAAAAACATCGCAGTCTACTACCGTGTGTCAACTGATCGGCAGGACTTGCACAGCCAGAAGGAAGTAGTCGAGAGTTGGTTGGCTAAGAAAGATACACAGCCGGGCAAGATTTATACCTTCAAGGACGAGGGCTACTCTGGCTGCAACCAGAACCGTCCTGCTTACCGCGACTTGATGAAGTTTGCTATCAGCGGGCGTATCGACACGATCGTTGTTTATCGCCTCGACCGCTTCAGCCGCAGTGCCAGCAATGCAATTCGCACGTTGTTGGAGCTTGACGATTATGGCGTTGGCTTTATCAGTGTCACTCAGCCAGTGCTGAGTCTCGGACACGACAACCCCTTTCGTCGCACTATGCTAGCGGCTTTTGCTGAGATTGCCGAGATCGAACGTGAAACCATTGTGGCACGAGTCAGGTCAGGCTTACAGGCGGCACGCAAACGTGGCGTAAAACTCGGCCGACCACAAAAGACAACGGCAGAGCTACTTAGTAATGTGCGTGAACTCCGCCTGCAAGGGTTGTCATATAGCGAAATTGCACATCGTGTTAAGCTAAGCAAAGGCAAAGTTCACAACATGCTTAATAAGTAATTTGCATTACGCAAGTTTCTAATTGTGTATTAGTTATTTTTAATTTTGCCCCAAGCAGTAGGTTGCTTATCTGCGGGGTTGACGGGTAAGCCTTGCAGTTCCTTAAGCCAACGGATAAAATTAGTGCTGAAAGTTTCCAGCTGTGTGTTGTTGAACAGTAGGCCGTAGGCTTTGCCCGTGTCAGGGTTGAAGACTGGCATAAATAACGGTATTCCGTTTGTTTTGCAGTTAGTGCGTGCATAGCCACGTTTTTGTTTATCAATCTCGGTGAGAAGTCCCTTGCAAGTGATAGACTTTAGGCGTGCCAGTTTTTTCCCCGCTCGACGTATGTAGCTGACAACTTGTAAAGGTGGGTTGGCTGTTGCAAAGGGATAAGACTCTGCTAATAAGGGCTTATAGGGAGAAACATCAATCTGGTCGATAGCAATAATCTCTAATGCTGAGCCACCAGCTAGCGCTTCTTTGACCTTCGTGTGATGCTGTATGCGTGGATTTATTTTCACCTGTCTCTGGTAATCATATAGAGAGACCTGCGGTGCATCTTCTACCCACCAAAGGTTGCGTCCTGCGAATAGCGCACGACCATTCTTCGCTCGTCCGATATAGAATATCTGGTGCACAACAGTATTGTTAGCTAGCAGATAGAGTACAGAGTGCATATAGTCGGGTGAATTGGCCCCTACTAGCTTCCAGTTCTGTTGTGTATGTGATGGCATTTCGTAGCTAATCTTGCACGCAGCCATGAGTGTAACAAGCATTGTGGTGATCATCAACATATGCACTGGTACTAGTTCTCCTCAGTAATTTCATAACGGGTATCGATACTTACTTTTAGTGTAATTCAAATGCGGCAAATAGACACGAATGTATCAGCTAAAAAAGTAGCGATAAAGCAGGGGGGGAGTTTGGAGGCGGAGGTGGTTCTGATTTATGTGGCGAAGACTGAAAAATCTTGGAGATAACTGATATATACAGATATTAAGGAGTAATTTGCTTCTCAGTCAAATACATGTTGGAGCAGTGCCATGTTCGCCGTTGTGACTGCTGTAGTAGGTGTATAGATTTTGTTTGTTTTTGTCGCTTTTGCGTTCAATGTTGAGGTGCTCGATGCGCTTGAGTACTGACATTGAGCCACCCTCCGTCCACTTTAACGTGATGCTGTGGTTGTCATTGTCTTGCGCGGTGTAAATTTTATATTTTCCTAATACTTGCGTGTTGTTTTTCCACTCTCCGCTTCCTTTTTCTTCAATTTCAACCGCGACGGCATCGATTACGAAACCTGCAGGGACGTTACCATCACCGCGCAACTCGATAGATGTGCCTCCGTTAGTAATGGAACATAGCGATGATCCGCTGTTGCTACTGAAGGTAGAGAGCGGTCTGGCTGGACGTTCAGCCAGACAGCCCCACATGCCAGATACGAGAGCTGTGCTAGCCAGCCATAACTTCATACTATATCTCCTGTGCGGTAAGATTTTCCGTCGCTCAACAAGCGTATCGGTATTTTTGGGTTTATTTTAAAGAAAAAATATCAGCATGCCGATATTAGTGTGCGGAGGGATGGGATGCGTGTTTTAGTTATTTTTCTGCTCATACTTGGTTGCCGAAGCGGTGTATTTGAAGGTCAAACAGATGATTTGAGGAAGCCAGCTGAGCCTGTGGCAGAGCCAACATCAGAGCCAACATCAGAGCCAACATCAGAGCCAATTGCAGCGCCTGTACTTGAGGTTGGAAGCGAAGATGTTACGTGCAAAACTTCCTGTGCCACTTGTTCTGCATGGAATTGGAGTGAGTGGCTACCAGCTACGGATAGTGTGTGCAAGGGGCAAGATTTTAAGCAACAGCGCACAGGTGCGCGCACTTGCACGGGTCTCTGTGCTGAGGTGAAATGTCTGACTAGTAAAACAGAAGAAAACGATGTGGTGGGGACTAAACAAACGACGTGTGCAGCTGGCTGTAGTTGGGGTGGTTGGCATGCAGTTGTAGGACAAAAACAGGCGAGCGAAGTATGCGAGGGGGAAACGTTTAAGCAACGGCAAGAACGCCTCAGAACTTGCCGTGCTACCTGTGTTGACACAACAAGCTGTAAAATGCGTGATGAGCAAAGCATAGATGTTGCCGGCACGAAAGATTGCGAGGCTACTATTGCCACAACGGTGACCTATAAAACATGTGCTGAGGCCTGTGAAGCATGGCAGGAGTGGGGTGACTGGTCGCCCTTAAACAATGCCAGTTGTCCCGCGGTGTCTTCGCTTACTCGACCGCCTGATTTGCTGCAAACCCGCAGTCGCAGCAGAACATGCGTAATTGCTGGTCTGCGTCCCGGTACAAAATGCCCCACGAGCAACACGGAACAGCTGCGCCAGCCATGTCCATATTGTCAGGGTAGCGGACAGATTATGCTGAGTGATGGAACTTGCTTGCAGGATGTTTTTCTGAGTGACATATATTTGCTGCCATATGTCAACTTAGCTTTTAGCCGACTGTTTAACACGATGGCAACACGCTGTAGTCATCCATACACTGTATCTGGCAACTATTCCAACAGTCAGTGGATGCTCGATCGTAGTGGTCGTTATCCACAATACTGTAAGGAATTTAATAATCTCTACGACGACTTGTCTTGGTCTGAACAAGAAAAGGCGAGATTTCGGATTACATATTCGGTTAATCCTTTTAAATTTTATAAAGAATGGTCAAAAAATGAGAAAAGAATTATTTCTTTGCGGAATAGAAAATTTGATGAGGCTTGGTCTGAACATGAGAAACTATACACATGGTTAACGGCGTATTGTGCTAAATCTAACGATTGTCTCAATTTTCTTTTTACTCCAGATATGTTTGTAAATCTTCCCAATGCTCAGCAGGAACACTGGAATGATTACAGGGTGTTGGATGACTTGTTAAACACTTCCCCTACGATGCGTAAACCGTTGCTGATGGGCGGTAGCCCCAGTTACGAAAGTCATTATGGCGTGTATTACAAGAAAGATAGTTTTCCAGCAACATTTAGGGATTATGCCAAGGATAAA
This sequence comes from Oligoflexales bacterium, assembly GCA_965226195.1. Classification (GTDB taxonomy): domain Bacteria; phylum Bdellovibrionota_B; class Oligoflexia; order Oligoflexales; family JAPPIL01. Next base: position 2,584,888 of record OZ245333.1, on the reverse strand, counting down.
CGCGACAAATGTCGTAAAAAGTGGCCAAATTATCAACAGCTAGTAAAGATGTATGGGTGTAACCCCGGCAAAACAGGAACGTGGCCTTGTGGTGTAGGTGAGACGCATAAATGCAGTATTTTGTACCATCGCTACACTGATAAGAACGGACAGCAGCTAGAGAGAAGCTGTTTATTTGCTAAAACTCCAAATAAGGATCTGATTGCCTATGGCCCGCAGCTGAGGGAGTGTTTTAATTATTTCTGGGGCTTTCCAGTTAATGAACCGTAGATGCAATTAAAGATTTGCAAGCCTACGCCGATATGTTGTCATAGATAGAGAACCTTCATACAGAGTAACCCTGTGCCTTTTTTTGCTGTCCTGCTAGCTGTCAATGTATCGCTGTTTGCCGCGGTTGCGTCTGCAGCACATGACAATGCGCCGCTACTTGATCAAGGCCTGAAGAAATGGCTGAACACCCTTAAACATTCTCCTAGTCCGCATGATTACGTCCCTGATAACCTTGCTCATGATTTGGTTGGACAGGAAACAATCGCGGCCTATCTTGCCTTGCGAGAAGCACAGAAAATCACCGAAAAAGAAGCCATAAGTGCGTCTGTTTTGCAAAAGTTACAACAGTATCATGTTGTGCATGCTATGACTCCTTATTTGCTCGAAGAGGTGTATGAACTAGAAAAATATCAACATCTTTTCCAGCTTGACAACTTGACCGAGTTGTTTTCAACCCGCAGCTGTCCTGCTAGAAGAATTTTGCGAGATGTTCTTGCTAACAAAGAACAACTTACATTTACAGAGTTGCAGCAGACAATCCCGTGGATCTCGTCTTTCCAGACACGCAAGTTTAAGTATTATACTTTTATGAAAATTTTGCGCATTTTACACAAAAATAAAACAAAATTTCCCGCCGAACTCATGCCACATTTACAGGGGTTTCCTAATCTCAAAATTGCTTTCCACAGCATCATGCCACGTGCCCAGATTGCTACTGTGCCACGCATTACCTACCTGTTGGAGGATAAAAAGTGTGGTGCTGCTTATGCTGTTTTACGCAAGAGCAAGTTACAGCTTGGCAAATTCAAAGAGTTAGCTTTACGTGTTGCTAAGTGCTATCGTCGGCATCGTCGTTTTAGTCAGCTTAAATTTTGGCGTAATTTGCGTGGCTTGATGCACAAAAAATACAAGTTTGCTGGTTGGGCGGCGGCAACGATAAGAATGGCCGAGTTGCATCGTTATCGTGATCGTTTTCACAAAGCCACGTCGTTGTTGCAGCAAGTACGCAGCAAGGCAAAGAAGCAAGGTGCTAGTGCTGAACTTGACGCGGTGTTGTTTGCGTTGGCGCAGGTAAAGGAGCATCAGAAGTTTTTTGTGAAGGCGCGTCGTCTTTATCGTCAGCATATTGAGCATTTTCCGTATAGTCCGCATCACGAGACAGCTTTGAAGTCTTTGGCGTTGTTGTTGCTTGTTGAGGCACAGTGGGAGCAGGCCGAGCATGTGCTGCTGCGTTTGCGTAAGCGTCAGGAGGCGTTGTCGCGTGATATGCGACGGGAGAGTTTGCTCGGATTTGCGTTGTTGTGGCAGGGGCGAGTGGCACTGGAACTTGGCAACATGGCTGCTGCAAAAGCGGCGTGGTCGCGTTTGCAGCGGGAGTTTTTTTCCAGTTATCACGGAGCAATGGCACACCACATGTTAGAAAAGATCAGCAACAAAGAAATTCCTATTGCGCCTCTATCACGAGCTGTTTTTGAAGAGCGCATGCTTTACGATCCGTTTGATCGTCAGGCACAGGTGCAGGTGGCACGCTCGCTTTATTTGCTGCGGCTTGGTATGAGCAAAGAGGCTATTTGCGAAATCAAAGAGCAACCTGCAACAGGTAACGCTCAAATGTATGTCAAGGCCTTGCTGTTACATGCCGCGGGTGATTGGCATGAGGCAATCAAAACCTTTACCTCCATTGACAGAAGTTATCGGGAGTTGTTGCCGGCAGGCAGTGAGAAAATTCTTTTCCCCAAGCGTTTTGAAGACGAAATTTTTACCTATGCACGCAAAGCTAACGTCGATCCATTTTTGGCAATGGCTTTGATTCGACAGGAGAGTGTGTTCAATCCACGTGCACGTTCGTCTGCTGATGCGCGTGGTTTGATGCAAATTATGCCACGCACGGCACGCCACGAGGCTTTGCGTTTGAAAAAATCATACATCTCGGCACCTGAGAAAAAACGCATCAAGCGTGCAGTGCGCAGTTCTAAAAACAATCTCTTTGATGTCTCAACTAACGTGCTGCTGGGGATGCATTACCTGCATCGGCTGTTGGATAAATACAAGGACACGGTGTATACTTTATCTTCTTACAACGCGGGCATAACGCCTGTTAATCGCTGGATGAAAAGTTTTCCCGACACAGATCCGATGCTATTTATTGACAAAATTCCGTGGCGGGAGACACGCAACTACGTTAAGCTTGTGTTGCGCAACTATTTTTACTACAAGCGTTGGTATTCACACGAAGAAGACACGCAATACGACCATCTTGCTCCAGTTGTCAGGGTTGCACTGAAGTTGCCTCGGTAGTTTTTTCAGCGGACGTTTCATCTAACGGCTCCCTCTGCCTATGCTCCATTTTCTCGCTGCGTATTACCCTAAAGTATTTGCGGTGGTCGTCCAACTCCAGTCCGTCGCGGTGTGTTATCAAAGCCACGTATCGGGGGGGATAGCCAAAATGTTTACTATCTCTATTATATGCAGACATATCCCCCTTGAATCTTGCCACTACCTGCACACGCAGCCTCGTTCCATCTGCGTCGGTTAATTCATAAACGAAAAGGGGATAAGCAGTAGAAAACAGTTGCCCCATGATGGCATGGCTAGGCACGATGTCCTGTTGGCCAGACATAAACCATTCGCTTTCAAGGTCATTTGGCATTTTGAAGTATTGCTTGCCATCGAGAAGCGATGGTGCATCAATATCGCTATAACGCTCAAAGATATACGTGTCTTTATCTTTCTCTAGCAGCCAGCCGATGTGATTTTCACCGTCATGAACGTAGTAGTAGAGTTTTTCTTCTTCCTTCTTGCTGAGATAAGCACCATAGAGCGATGACAATGTTCCTCTGGCCAGGCTCCGTGCTATTGTGGCTTTGTTGTATCCAACGTTTTGATCTTCGTTGATATTAGGTTCTTCATTGCCATTAGGATTTTTGTTGCAAAGCCGCCCCATACAGTTGGCAGCTATTGCTCGCAACGACACACCCGCCAGTATGCCCCTAATCAAGCTACGCTCAGCGACAAGTGCTCCAGCTTTAGCACTAGCAGACGGTAGTTGAGCATAACCTCTTGGCACAGTCATAATGCCATAAAACAGTACCACCCCTAGCACACACCACAATACAAGTACTTTCATTTTCTACTCTCCTATAAGCAAAAGTGAATATTCCCTTTCTCGTCAATTAACATAATCATGCTTATCAACAGATAAACAAGAGAAAAAAGTCGCAAGAGGCAGCTTCAGCTGTTGCAAAAACAGCTCAAGTAAGCAGAAAATATAAGTAAAAACAGGCGGTTATAGCAAATCAATGAGGCTATCAGCTACATCAAGAGAAAGAATTTGGTCTCGCTCAGGTCTATCTACAGGCGGCTGTTCCAGAGGGTCATCTATCCTCTGGATTGTGCAAGATTGCAGCTGGAGTTTAGCCTCAATAATGTGCCACGTAACTTAAAGCCGATAGGCGTAGACATTGCGCATGCTGGTGCTGAAGAAAATCATGCCGCGTTGCAAAATAGGCGGGGCAAAGATAGAGCTGCCGAGACTTTCTTGCCAGACACGGCTACCGTGCGTGATGCGCAGTTTGGTGATGAAGCCATCGCTGCCGCTCACGTAAAGGTGTGTGTCACTATACGGGACGATGTAGGTTGGCGACCAGCCGAGTTTTTTGTGCCAGCGCACGCTACCATCACGGTTGTCGAGTGCTACGACTTCGCCTTTGGCAAGGCCGAGATAGCAGGTGTCGCCGCGACAGATGGAGGTGGTGATAGCGGAAAATTTGTGTTGCCAGTTGAGTTGGTTGCTGTCGTTACGAGGGTCGAGTGCACCGACAAACCCTGCCGCGGTGCTGAAGACTAGTTTATCGGGGGTAGGCAGTGCTAGCTGCCCGACAATGCCGTGAAAGCGCCCTGCAGCAGGAGCGGGTGACCAGTATTTTAGCTGTTTGCCGCTGTGCAGGTCGAGGGCGACGAGTTTGCCCTCCGCGGTGCCGTAGTAGATGGTTTTGTCAGCAATGAGGGGAGGCGCAGCACCTTGCACGATGACATCGGCGTTGCTTTCGCTGTCGTAAAGCCACAAGGGTTTGCCACTCGCGGCATCAATGGCGTAAAGATGTTGCGAGGCAGTCGCCGCAACGATAATTGCTGAAGCGATGGCCAGTGGCCTTGACACATAGCTGTTCAGCTGTGCCTGCCAGCGTAGTTTGCCGTTAGCGTGGTCTAGATTAAACAGTTTGCCTGATTGCAGTGCCAAGTAGACGGATTCTCCGATAGCTACCGGTGGCACAGTAAGTGGTTGTGTCGTGGGGAAAGACCAGCTGCGTTCGCCTGTATGAGTGTAGGCAACAACTTGATTGTGGTCACCATCACCGATAATTTTGTTCGCGGCAAAGGCTATGCCAGCATTGTTCAACGCCGCGACAGGTTTGGTGCGGTCTAGTGCCGTCGCCATCTTCAGCATCAGCACGCGTTGCGGGTGATGCGTAAAACGCTGCACGTGTTGGCGACGATCATGGGGGACAACCGCGATTGCAGGGTATGCTAGACAATATATTAGAATGACAGATAAAATTCTCAATTTAACAGCACCTTGATTGCTCTTGCCTTGACCGCGGCGCGGCTGTCGGCAAAATCTTTGATAATTTCCTCACAGACGGCTTGTGCGGCACTGTTTTGTTTCTGTGCCAGCAGCAGACGGGCTTTGATGAGCAGTGTTTCGGGTTTGAAATCTTTAGGAGCGAGCCGGTAGATTTGCTCAGTCTCTGTCAAGGCTTGCTCGATGTTGCCTTGCTCTTCCAACAGCTTGATGTATAGCAGGCGTGCCTGCACTTGGTAGAAATCGTTTTTAGTCGAGTGCTTGAGTATGGTGGTCAGCAGTTCTTGTGCTGTGTCATATTTCTTGTTGGTGAGGGCGACTCCAACTGCAGACATTGCGGCCGCCCAGCCTTCGGGTGAGGCTTGGTGGGTGGCGAAGAACTGACGATACTGTTCGGATGAACGGCTGTGGTCAGCTTGGATCGCTTTGAGCTGTGTTTCCAGCTCTTTCAGTTCGGCGGACTTGTCCTGCTTCCCCTTTTTCGCTTTTTTAGATTCTAGCTCATTGATTTTTTTAATTTTTTCCTGCAACTTGCTCCTGCGCTCAGCGGCTGCCTGCTGTTCGTCATCGTAGACGCGGTTGATGGTGGCAAGTGTGGCTAAACGTTTGTTTTTTTGGCTTTTCATGTATGTCTGCCCGATAATGACGGCAATGACTACCACTACCAACGGTGCGACCACGATAGTGATTTGACGTGCGTTGCGCTTCATCCAGCGTGCCAGCAGCAGAAAACTGAGCTGGAAGGCATCGACTTTGCTTAAATATGTTTTTTTTTGCTTGCTCATCCTGTTCCACCCTCAAAGGGTAGCATTCTAAAGCCGATAGAACGGTTTGGGAAGAGTAAATTTCCCGCTGCGGGGAGGGGGGAAGCTAGAAAGCGGCAAGGAGCTAGGAAGCGGCGAAGAGCCGAGAGGATTGAGTGAAGCGGGGATTGCAGCAGTTGCATTGGTAAATAAAAGGATGAGTTACAACTGATAAGAAATTCAGGAAGAACCTTTGATGGCCAGCTGCGAACAGTTGACCAAAGTGGACAACCACGTTCATCCCCGCGACCGCTTTTCGTGCGGCCATTAGGGTAGGTGCACTATCCGTACCGGCCAATTTACCCTGTAATTTCAACGCGTGAGCTGCACTGCAGCTGTCTACGATCTTCGCACTGCCGATGTTTTGCCTAATTTTTGGTCACTACACACTACTCTTCCCCCAGATAAGTGTAGGTAACCGTAACTGAATCAACGTCACTCATCTTGTCGAGCAAGCCCTCGTAGATGCTCAGTGTTTTGTCTGTTATCTCATACTCGTCTTCGCTTAGTGTTGTCTGTCGCCCATCTACAGTATTGACAACTACCGCCGTGTTTCCACCGCTATACACTTGTTGCAGTGTGAAAGTGCTCTGCAGGGTGTCGGCAACGTTTTTGGAAATGTCTTGCAGCACTTCGCTGTAATCTTCATCGAGTGGCTTCCACGAGGTAAAGAGCGAGCCGTTGTCCCCCCCTTCGAGCACTATTTGATTGAGAAAATTCACCCGTCGGTCTTCGTCATTGCTAAAAATTCCGTAAATTTTGGCGGTGACTTGTGGCTGCCTGAGGTCACGCAGTTCTTCGTAAAAATTCTGCAAAGAGTAGGCTACTTCGTCAGAACAGGACTCGGTTTCTTGGTTACACTGGCGATGGTCTTCGTTGGTGACAATTAGCACTACGGCGATGGAATTCGTTCTCAGCCAGCTGCGCCCAGCATCACCTTGCATGGCACGGGAAGCGTTATGCAGCACACGCTCGACATTGAGGTCACTGCTGTGCCCACTGTCAGGATTTTTGATCTGCTCCGCAAACTCCTGTTGATTAGCGGCAGTTATGAAGGGCTGTCGTAGCAGACTGTCACGTGCACTGGAGATAACTCCGATACGCCAGTCACTGTTGGCAAGTCCCTCGTAAGTGAACAGATGCGAGAGATTGGCGGCGAGATCGTCACGATGCTCCTGCATCGACTCCGAATCATCGATCACCATCAAGATGTCGAGCTTGCGGTTTTCGACTTTGCTCGGCACAAAACTCTCTTCCAAGCTCAGCTCGGTGCTCGCACCATCACGCACGAGATTCAAACCACCCGACAATTCCGCTGCCTGCTTCAAAGCATCATCGCTGTTGCTAGCAGTGGAAAACGACACTTCCATTGCGCTACATGCTGTCCCGATGACCGCCATGTAAACTAACACTAACCTTGCCATCATAAACCCCCTTGCCCAGTGTAAAAACGATCTGCACATCCCTATCGTCACTTTTTTGGTAAAACTATAGAAATTTCTTAATAATAAAGTAATTACAGTAATTTATAATAATTTTGCAGACGCGCTGTGGGGGCAAGTGTTAAAATTTACTTATTAGAGACATGTTTAGGAACGGTATGCGTAGCTTCTTGCTGATAGTAGCTATGATATTAGGTGGTGGTTGTGGCACGGAGGAACTGCCTAATGGAGTACTGAAGTCAGAGTATGGTGACATCTACAGCAAGAACTTGTTGCAGGCAGATGCTGCCACGATAGATGCTTTGCGTCAGTACGTGTTGAACAAGAAGCTCAGCAAGAGGTTAGCTGATACTCCTTTCAAGCTGGAAGATGACGGCCGCGGCGACCTCGACGACTTGATGTGGGGCTTAGAGGTTGTCAAGCACTTATACGGGATCAATCCGGTTTTCGCACTTGCGTTGTCAATTCACGAATCAGGCTGGGGCACGAACAGTCAGGGACGTTACAAGCACAACCTGTGGGGCTGGAATAGCGGCTATTGCACGTCTGCCAATCGCTGCGGCGATAGTTTTGATAAGGCAACGGGCTTCGGTTCGTATGGCAACGGTTTCAACACTGTGTTCAGGAAAATCAGGGACAACTATTTGACGGCACGCGACTCCGTTGCCGGCACGGGTAGGTATTACCACGAGTGTGGGGACAGAAAACGCGTGCATTGTGTCGGCAATGATGTTAAGGAAGACCGAGCCTGTGGAGCTAGTCTGGCTGGCATGAACTGCAGCTATGCGGAAGATGACAACTGGGCAAAGCTAATTCGCGGACACATGAATGACATTACCGCTTACATCAATAACCATGTTAAGGCTGAGCCTATCTCTGGCTGCGCCGTAGTAGAGGAGTAACAGCTATGGCAACCAGATTTTGCTGTTGGTCGCTGTTTTATGCCCTTGTGCTCATCATTGGAGCTTGTGGCATTGAACAAGATCAAAATGCCAAGACTACATACAGCTGCTCTTTGCATGGCGATGGGATTCCCTGTAACCGCAATGTTCATACTGAAGACTTGCTTACCGTTCACCGGATGGCGACCATCGATGCTTTACGAGACTACTTGCTGCAAAAGAAAAATCTCAATAAATCATCGCCATTTCGTAAAACTAACTATTCAAAAGAACCCAAGCAAGTATATGATCAAAAGTGCAAGAGATATGTGACAGTCGCAACAGGTAGGGGTGACATCAACGACCTGCTGCGTGGTATCGCACTGGCCAAGAATGCCTATGGCATCAACCCGCTCTTTGCTCTGTCACTATCTGCACTAGAATCAAAGTGGGGGGAATCGTGCATCGCCAAAAGCAAATACAACCTGTGGGGGTGGAATGCCGCTGATGGTCGCACAGGTAACGCAAGCAAGTTCGAGTCGTTTTCTCAAGGCTTCAACCAAGTTTTCAAGGATATCAAGTTTTGGTATCTCAAGCCCGACGGTCGCTATCACAAGTCCTGCTCGCCAGCTGAACATTTTAAGCGTTATGTGCGCCGCGGCGGTTGTTCTATCAAGGACTGTGGCGCATCGCTGGCCGGCATGAACTGCAAATACTCGTCCGACCCCAAGTGGGCATTTAAGATACGCTCACAGATGAACCACATCGCGCGTTTCATCAACGAACGCTGCAATCGTATCAACTTTGATTTCAAATTACCTCGTCTCGAACTACCACGCTTCCCCAATCGCACTGATCCGCTGAGCTTTATGGGAGCAAGAAGCTCCTGCATGCAATAAATGAGGCTTAGTTGGGGGTTTCACCCCCTAACCCCACACCAACTTTTTGTAAAAAGTTGGATCAAAAACTTTTAATTATTTTTTATATTAACCAGCTATAATAATTGATAAAAAATGGCAAGTGCAGTTATGCAACAAAGCCGGGGTTACTTAGTCCTACTCCTCTGCCAACGTGCCGCCGTCACGGATCTCGGTAATCTGCAAGCTAACTGCATCGAGCTTGTGCTTCAATTTGGTGAGCAGCGTGTGGCCACGCTTGACCTTGCTGACGACGCGGTCGAGTTCCAAATCTTCTGACTGCAGTTCGGTAATAATTGCCTCCACTTCCATCAGCATCTCTTCGTAGTTTTGCTGTTTTTCTGCCATTATTATTCCTCTTTGTTGGTTGATTTTTCTGTCTCGACAACCTGTAGCTTAAGTCTTCCATCACCCATCACTGCTTTGACCTGTTCACCCACCGCTACCTGTGTCACGCTTTTCACCAGTCCGCGGGCGGCGTAAATTCTTGCCCAGCCCTTCGCCAACCATGGGCGTGGGTCAACTGCTAGTAATCGCTTTTCCTGTTCTTGCAAGGCAGCACTGTGCGTGGCTAACTGTCGCGGTGCCTGTTCGTATAGTATGGTGGCGAGGTCGCGGTGATGGTTGTGTCGCCGTTGCAAGCCTTCCTGTGCAGCAATGATGATTGCCGCGGCCCTTTCTGCCAGATGTGTGTCGCCCCGCCGCTGCCATGCTAGGGCTGTGCTGCTCAGCCTGCTGCTGGCGGTGTTGTAGCGTGTCTGCACCGTCTGCCAGCTGTGTTGCAAAGCTGCACTGAGCTCGGTGCGTAGAGCTTGGCACAATGCCTCAAGTTCAGCAAACAGCTCAGCAAGGTAGTCAGCTGCCGCGGTTGGGGTTTTTTGGCGCATGAAACTTATCTCTTCCGCTACACACAGATCTTCGTGATGACCGATGGCGGCGACGATGGGCACGCTGGCTGTGACAATTCCCGCGGCAACCTCTGCACTGTCGAACCAACGCAGGTCAGAAGCACTACCACCGCCGCGGGTGATGACAATCAAATCGCAATCTTTCAGTGCCGCGATCGCCCGCGGCACTTCCCTGAGAACATCCTCGCCTTGCATCGGAGTGGGCCGAAAGAGCACCTGCACGGGTACTTGCAAGGCACGCAATTGGTCGCAAAAATCCCCATAAGCACGTGAGCCAGTTGCTGTTATCAGCCCGATACGCTGTGGTACACGTGCCAACGTGAGGCTTTTGTTGAATTTGTCCTTGCCGGCGGCTCGCAGTTCATGCAGCAGTTTTTCACGTGCCAGTGCCAATGCACCGTGTGTGAAGGCCGGATCTATTTCACGCACCCGCAGGCTCAGTGAACCTCGCTCGCGGTAGAGTTGCACCTCGCACAGGCAGCGAATTTGCAGTCCGTCTTGCAAAAAATCAATGCCGCAGCGTTCTTCGATTGGCTTGATAAAATTTTTCCAAATCACTGCGCTGACACTTAAGGTTTGATGCTTGCCTTCCTGTGCTTCTACGAGTTGCAGGTAGATGTTCCCCTTGCGACCGAGATTCTGCACCTCGCCTACCACCCAGACGGGGTAGGGGAATTTTTCCCGCAGCCCTGTATCGGCACGTTCAAGCAGGTCGGCGAGGCTAAGTCCACCTTCGGACACAGCAGGCTCGCTGGGTATGATTTGCTGTAGTTCGCTCTTCTCCGCTTCGTCCTGCTCGGTGACGAAACACGGCAGTTCGCCACCGCCACAAGCATCGCACAGTTCCTGCAGACGAGTGCGGTTTTCTGCGGTGTTAGATAGCCGCCACGCCTTGCTATTGCCATCGAAACGCCCGCCTAGCGATTTGAGCAACTCACGATGTGTATAGGTGTTGCCACTGACGACGATCGACTGTGGGTAGACACGAAAATGAACTGACAAAAGCACAACTCCGTGCTAGAATTTGGTGCGTTAAGTATAACTTGATTTCGATTTTTTTGCACCGCTGCATTGTTAACAAGGACATTGCCCATGATTCTTGACGAAGTAAAAAAACTCCATCCCCGTGAGCAGAACGAGCAGATTGCTGCGCGCCGTGCCAAACTTGACAGCCTCAAGGCACAGGGTATCGCTCCCTTCAAGCACGGGATGGCACGTGATACGACCGCGGCGGAGTTTCGGAAGCGTTATGCCGAGCAGAGCAGAGATGAGTTGGCCGCCAGCGATGTTGAACACAGTATGGCAGGACGAATCAAAGCGGTGCGCATGTTCGGCAAGGCTGCGTTTTTTCAGCTTGAAGATGGCAGCGATCGGTATCAAGCTTTTCTTGCTAAAGAAGAGCTTGGTGAGAATTTTCAAATTTGCAAAGAATTACTGGAGGTTGGTGACATAGTCTTGTTGCGTGGCACGGCGATGAAAACCAAAACCGCCGAACTGACGCTGCGAGCCAAGCAGGTGACCTTGTTAACTAAGAGCATTCGCCCCTTGCCAGAGAAGTTTCATGGCTTGAGCGATGTCGAGACTCGCTATCGGCAACGTTATCTCGATTTAATTGTGACTCCCAAGACACGGCAAACTTTTCTGCTGCGCTCTCGTATTATGCAGGTTATCCGTGCTTTTTTCGATCGCCACTGCTTCATGGAGGTTGAGACTCCGATGATGCATCCGATTGCTGGTGGGGCAACAGCTCGCCCCTTCAAGACGCACCACAACAGCTTGCACATGGATTTGTTTTTGCGTATTGCGCCAGAGCTGTATCTGAAACGCCTCATCGTCGGAGGGTTTGAGCGTGTCTTTGAAATCAACCGTAGTTTCCGCAATGAGGGCATTTCTACGCAGCACAATCCAGAGTTTACTATGCTTGAATTCTATGCAGCCTACTGTGATTACCACCAACTGATGACCTTGATTGAAGAGATGTTTGCCGTCATCTGTGCTGAACTTGAGCTTGATGCGGCCAATTTCACCTGCGGTGGGCAACAAATTTCGTTCGCACCGCCTTTCGCTCGCTTGACGATGAAGGAAGCTGTGCTGCAGCACACCGATCTTGTTAACGAGGATCTCGACGACGCGGCCAAGCTACACGCTTGGTTGCAGCAGCGGGGGATTACGGTGGACAAGAAACTCGTGTCTTCGGCTGCCCATCTGCTCGTTGCAGTGTTTGACAACTGTGTGGAGGATAAACTACAGCAGCCTACCTTCATCACGGCTTATCCTGTCGAGGTCTCGCCGTTGGCACGGCGCAGCGATAGCGATGCTGGCGCGGTCGATCGCTTTGAGCTTTTCATCTGTGGCAGAGAAATAGCCAATGGTTTCAACGAGCTAAACGATTATGATGACCAGTATGAGCGTTTTTGTGCGCAAAATTTGCAGCACTTAGCCGGCGATGAGGAGGCCTGCGAGGTCGATCTAGATTATATCCGTGCGCTTGAGTTTGGCATGCCACCCACTGCTGGTGCTGGTATTGGGATCGATCGCTTGATGATGCTGTTTACTGATAACCCCTCTATCCGTGATGTGATTCTTTTCCCACAACTGAAGGGTAAGTAAGATTTTTTCGTCTGCTGGCGCATTTTGTTTTTATACGGGGCGGTTGTTTTGTATACGGGGAGCGTTCCCGGCTTTGTTGCATAAGTTCCGTTGATTATAACATACTGTTATCATAGCATTTTTATGTGGGGATCGTTCCCCTCCCCGCTTTGCACGGCTCTTTGCCAAAGGCGTGCCCTAAGGCACGCCTAGCTCCACACCCCTGCGTGTTCGCAGACTTCTCGTTTGGGTCAGGTGCAGCAGGATGATTGCACCTGACCATTGTCAACTTCTGTGGACACTATGGGCTTGTGCGTGGTGCAGGCATTACCTTTGCAACACCTATAAAATTCTTGCTGCTAAAGGGTTATAGGATATAAACATGCCTGCCCTGAGTTATGCAACAAAGCCAGCGTTCCCCTCCCCGAACCCCACCCCTGCTGTTCACGAATTTTGTTTGGGATTGGCAGCGTGCCTTCTGGCACACTGCTTGGACACCACCAACTTATGTGTAGCACAAGCAATATCTCTGCAACATCAGTGAACTCATGATGAGTTTGTCAATGTCTAGCACCATATCCATACCCCAAAATAAAACCACGTATCCATGCTCGCTACGCCGCCTTATTTGTAACGCTCGCCTTCTAGCTCGCTTCATGCGCTCATGCATAGTGCTAAACTCATGCTTTCTCATATTTGTTGCGGTGCTTAAAACATACTCTGTACTTAACATCGAAACAAAGAAGCGGGGAGGGGATGCCGTCTCATCTTCACATGTAAAAGTGGTGTAATATCAATATATTGCATTTAATAGAGAATTAGGCAACAACGCCAGCCAACCTAATATAAGGTACAAGCAGTAAAATGCCGATAAGTGCTGCAGAGGTGTATGTATGAGAAGAGAGGAGATCGGAGACAGGTGTTGTCAGAACTTGCTTGGCTTCAGCTTAGTCGAGCTGATGGCAGTGTTGGCTGTTGTTGGTACTCTAGTGGCACTAGCACTACCACGCTATCGTCTGTATGTCGCTAGAGGGCGGCAGGCGGAAGCTGTTCACAATCTCGCTCATATCAACACGTTGCAGAAAAGCTATAACCTTAAGATGCAGGGGCTTGGTTTAGGCGATAATCTTTATTTCCGAGGTTGGCTAGGAGGGAATGGAAACCAATACGACAAATGTACGACACGATACAAAAAAACGCGCTCGGCTTTCGCGTGCCAGATTGTAACGCGTTGCGCTACAATTACTTTGCTTTCGGATCTCCTTCCCCCTCTCCATTTTGGCAGGCCTACAATAATGGTATAGGTGATCATAAAAATATATCCGAACTGCGCGGAAATCGATAGTTGGCATATGTGCCCAATAGCTAGTAACTGGTGCAGGGACGGTGGTGGGGTACGAGCTGTGGGTCAACCCGTTAATATTGGTGATGTCGTAAAACAATGTGCTGACTAGCATGGTTAATATGAACAACTCAAGCAGAGTTAATTTTATAGGCTTCAGCCTTGTTGAGTTGACGGCGGCTCAGGCCTCCACGCGTACAAACTCTAAGCAATTCTTGCCTTCACCCTCAGTGAGCAGGCAAGAATGTCGGTGGCGGTGATAATGCCGACTAGTTCGTTGCGGCTGACGACAGGTACGGCATCGAGGCGAAACTGCAGCATCGCCCGTGCTACCTTCGTTATCGCACTGTGTAGAGGACAGGTGAAGACATTGCGCTGCATTGCGTCTCCGACGACGGCTTGCTCGGCAGTCTGTGTCCCATCGACTGCTTGTTGAAATAGATCTTTCTTGGAGATAAGACCAATTAACCTTTGTTCTTCAACAACGGGGAGATGGTCAACTTTGAACTGAGTCATCGTCGCAAACGCTTCGTTGAGCGTGTGTTGTGCGGTAATCCACACGACATCTGCACTCATTACGTCCTTTGCACACAACATAACATCACCTCCATCGAGCAGCACAAGTCGGGATACAAGATGCCATTGTATTTTGTTTTTGTCCATAAAAAACAATGTAGACATGTTTTTTCTTAGTGTGTTAGCCGCGGCGATGATTGGATGGTTAGTAAAGTTGCAGGTGTATTTCTCCTTTTGGAGCAAAAATCTGTTAAAATGGAATCATGAAACCCGTCTTTGCTTACGATAAGAGTCTGCGGGAAGCTTGGAGACAAAATAACGAGGGGATATCATGAGTTACGGCAGGGCGATGGCGCTGTTAGCGGTGATTGTGGGTCTGACCAGTTGCAAGTTGGGGGTTAGGTCTTCCACTCCCAAGACAGAGGTTGAGGATGCGTCGGGCAATTTGTTGGCCTACGCTGCGGTCACGACGTTGTCGTTTCGGGACAAGCAGCAGGTGCCTGCATGGGAGGTGGATGCACGTGTTAGGTGTGGGGACAAGCCTTATCCATCACCTAGCCGTCTTGACGACCTTGTTTACGAGTTGATCCCTGAATCTACACGACAGGGAACAGGAGCAATTAACAGAGGCGACAGCTCGCTCTGTCGCTATCAGCCACATACGCCTGATAGTATGCAATTGACCCGCAATCTCTTCGCCGACAAAGCACTTGCCATCAAGGTTAAGTATCTTGAAGGTTACGAGAACCAGCCACCACCTATGATTCGTTTCAATAGTGGCGGGGCGGTGCATGTGTCAAGTGATCGCTTTGCCAACCTCTTTATCGGTCAGTGCAGTGAGTTTGCCATGATGAACGGTATTCAGTTCTGCAAAACCACTGACCGTCTCGACGGTCGGGTCATCTGGGTGGCACTCGTTGCACCAATGGCAAGCCCCGCTGTTTATCACGGCGGAGGCAAAGGTGCGGTCGGCAAAGGTGAGGTTGTTGTGGTCGCGCAGCAGCAGCAGCAGTACGGCAAGGTTGTTGAGCAAGTTGGGCAAATCGACCCCATCAAAGGTGTTGAGCAGGTGGATTTCGGCAAAGGTGGCAAGGGGCATGTGATGCCTGTGACACCGGGCGGCGGACGTATTGACATGCACATTACTTTGCCGTGGGGGCAGGGTGGTTTTAACCTTGCCGTGGAAGTTCCTAATTTCAATGCCGAGTTGATCGGCTACATGCAAGGCGGCACTGGTCATCCTCCCCATCCATCTATCGGGCCGCCAGTAACTTTCGATTATGGTGATAAGCTCGACCGCGACCAGATAGCTATTCTCGTGCCACGTCCGCTACTCGATCCACGTGGCAGCTCAGGCGAGGCAAAAATGCTGCGCTTAACCCTCAAGACCCGCCAGACCAAGCCGCATGAAGGAAGATGGATTGGTTTCGCCAAAGTCGCTGGCGGTATCGCTGGCGGTGTCGCCACAGGGTTTATCACTGGTGGTATTGGCATACCCGTAGTGCTGATAGTTGGTGGCTTATCCGTTGGCACAGGTGTCTCTGGAGTTCAGGATCTCAACAAGTGGTGGAAATCTATCAATGATAGAGGTGCTTATGATGACTTCATGGTACCGTCTGATAAAAAGAACTGCCCCCCCATATACGGCACAAACCTAACTTTCGACAAAGATGACCTTTACTTGACATTCAAGTCCGAGCGGAGGCAGGGTTTTGTCGTCGACTGGTGGGATAATCTTGGCCATATTCAGCATGTTCCTATCGGACACATTGGTGTCAATGTTTGGAATAAAGCGACGCTTGAGGGCATCATCGTCTACTATTGCCGCAAGTCGTTTAAAAAGCACTGCGACAAGTTGCCTGACAAAATGTTTTCCGAAGATTTGAAGGAAGGTTTGAAAAACTGTGCTAACACCGACGATGGCATTATCGCGGAGTTTGGTCAGCACTAAGCTGTGTTGAGTTGCTTAACACAGCTTAGTTTTTTATTTTTCAGTTGCCAACGCCTTCAATCCTCAAATCATCGAGACAAAACAGAGGGAGAAAGTTGGGGGCTTTACCCCCACCCCCCCACGAGCTTTTTGTAAAAAGCTCAATCAAAAACTTTTAATGGGTTGGGGTAGTGTCGTATGAAAATATTTAGTGATTGCCACACCAAAATCGAAATCATGCACAGCTTGCGTAGCAGTGCCCCCGCACAAGTGCTGGTTGCGTGGATGGATGAGCGGGTGCAGCGGGAGTTAGTGCTAGCACTGTTGCTTTGTTTTGAGAATGACATCGTGCAGTTGCTGATTGCTGACTTCAAGGTTGTGCATCTCAAGCAGCTGACAGCATTGTCGTTGAAGTCAAACATGCTGGCACGAGCACGTGACTTGCGTAAGCGGGCACTGCACACTTTTTATCGTGATATCGCCGCGGCTGAATTTGCCCGCAGTCCGTTGGGCTTGCGGTTGAAAGATCCGAGTTGGTTGGCAGAACTTTCTAGCGAGCAAATTTTACGCTTGATGTTTAATATTCCCGCTGAATTACGTGCGGCACTGCTATCTTGTCTGTCGCCGCTGCGAGTCAGTAAAGCTATGCTGTTGTGTGATTCTGACACCGAAAAGCAAAAACTAATGACGGCACTGCAGGCAATCAACCTCGTTAGCGAAGACGACCTCGACAACTTGTTGCAATTTCTCGACAGCAAAGGTAAAAAATTTGCCCAGCAACACATGGATGAGCCTAAAACCGCACGCTATCTCGGTGCAGTAATCAGCAACCTCAGCAAGGACGACTCCTACCAGATGCTGGCCTCACTACAGGATGAACCGCAGCTGCTGCACGAGTTACGACATCACTTTTTGCCCTTCGAGAGCATCGCAAACCTTGAAGCAAAAGAAGTTGCAGCAATTTTTGCCGAACGCCGTGAGCGCGATATTGCCTACATTCTCTTCAACACCGACACCCTAACTTGTGACACCGTGCTCAACGCCCTCCCCGAAGTTACTCGTCTCGGTGTGCGAGAGGAGTTGCTCCAACTCGAAGCTGACACCAAACAACGCAGCACCAACCTCCATCTCTCGGCACGCTTGCAACTAGAAGTGCGGAATTATTTGCGCACCTGTGCGGAAGAGCCAGCACGAGCTTGAACATAGGAGATGCATCGTGCCGCTCAGTGGCAAGCAAATGATCAAGTTGCTGAAAAAACACGGATGGCTTATATTGAGGCAGAAGGGTAGCCATCACGTCATGGGTAAGCCCGGACACAGGAACTTGGTTGTCCCAGTACATGGTAACAAGTTCAGCACATAAAAGGCTTATGCGTTGGTAGACTCCAGATAGCACTATGCCTGAGTGTATGAAGCGAGTTGGAGCGAGAAAGCGGCAAAGAGCCGCGCGAAGCGAGTGTTACAAAAAAGCGGCGTAGCAAAAATGAGATATTTCGCCAAGCTAACCAAACAACCAGAAGGGGGCTACTGTGTCAGTTTTCCTGACCTAGATGGTTGCTTTACTGAAGGCGACACGTTGTCAGAGGCCTTAGATAATGCATCAGAAGCTCTTAACCTCTGGTTAGAGAGTGTCTGTGACCCCGACTACACCTTTACCTTACCTACAGCAAAGAGAAGGCGAAGCAAGAACTACTATCCGATAGAGGTTGAGCCACAGCTTGCCCGTGCTGTTGTCTTGAAGCAGCTCAGAGAAAGCTGCGACCTGCAACTAGCTGACGCAGCTAAGGCAGTAGGTATGAGAATTGACGAATATGCTAGCTTTGAACAGCCGTTACCGACAAAAGTAAGAGCTAATCGTAGTCGTGTAGCTGACCCACGCAGTAAACGCGTACTAGCTAAAAAACGTGGGTGGGTAGGGTGAGGGCAGGTGCACTTTCTCTGGAACTTACCAGCTCTCGCCTCGTTTAGAACAAACTAAAGCCTATCCTTCACGAATCCTGGTATCCTACCCTCGATAGCTCTTTTGCCTTTATTACCACCAAATAGTTTATCTACTTTGTCAGCTCCCCAGACGGCAATCCAAAGTCCATCTGCCCCTAGTTTGAAGTCTTCTACAAGCATAGCACGTTCTGGCAATTTTTCTGGATTAGCCAGTAGGTAAGTATGTGCTGCTCCATCTGCTTTGTAAACTGCCGTTCCGTCTTTGTTGAGCCTCCAGTTAAACTTTCCACCAGCGTTTCTGACTTCTTTTGCAAGTTTATTAATTTCCTTTGTATTATTCCTTAAGCTCCATGCGCTTCTGTTAAGCGCGTGTATTTTTTTTCTAGACTCGAAAAGACTTTTCGGCCAAGAAGAAATTTCTTCTCTAGCTCTGGTGAAGAAACCCTTTGCTTCTTCTGCTGTTCCCACTATTTTTCCTTGTTTGAAAGGTCTGGGTATTCCCGCTGCTAATGCTCGAGATCTGTTCTTGATACCCTGGATAACCTTTCCACGAAGACCTTGTGTTGCTTGCAACTCGGTAAGCATTTCAGAACGATTTTTAGAAAATTGGGTTCTTAGTGTTTCTAAGGTTTCAACTTCTCTCTTTAAATCAGTGCTATGCGGATTTGCCTTGAGTGCTTTTTTGGCTTCTTTTAAGTTCTTTTTATTTGTTTTCGAACTAGCCCTTAAACTAGCTAATCTATCCTTCAACCTCTGTTGCGCCGCGATAGCTTCATCTGTATTAGCTGCTGCCTTAGCCGCTTGTCTGGCTCCCTTACCTGCTTTGCGTGTTTCGTGCCAAGACTTCAACTTTTGTCCTATATTTGCTCTTGTATATGCAGTACGCAAAGCACGTGGGTCAGTGATAATCCGACGTGCACCACCAACCCCAACAGTCGTGAAAATCCCCTCCCAGATAGCCATACGTTTTGATTCTTTCCATTCTTGCATTGTGTCAGCAAGGCCAGCAACATCGTCCTGTCCGCCGCTATAGATAGCTTTTTCCAGTCTCCCGTAGTCATTTTTTTCGTGAAACCAGTCTTTTGCGTATCCTACGGCGAGAAACCCACCTGCGCCTACTGCTATAGCCGCAAGTAGAGATGTCGCCCCTGTCACGAACGCCCCCGCGGGTGGGATCAGCCACAGCACAACTGACACAAGACCAAGAATCGCAGCACCTGTATATATCCAACCTAGCCACCTTTGCCAATTAGAATCTTTTTGACGCTTTTTGTAGATGTCATCGTGTGCTACAGAAACTGCCCTTGCCAGCTCAGCTGCCTTTTCTGGATGTTTGGTAACGACAGGCACAGCAGCATAAAAGTTATTTTGCAACAGTTTAGCGCGGAAGTCGTTCTTACCATAGTTTTTTACCATGTCTTCCATGCTTTCAATGGATGCATTTTTAATGTCAGTGACACCCTCTCTGATTAGAGATGTGCCATCCTTATTGAACTTATCCATCTTAATAGTATAATCTTTGCAAAGGTCGTGAATATTGGTTGCCAGCATGATTTTTCTTGTGGTTAGCAAAATAAACACATCACCATCTTCTACATCTTTGCCACCACGAGAGAGAAGTTAGGCCGTTGTAAAACTCTCCAAGAATACTCTCACACGTCTCTCCCGCGGCTTGCTGCTCATTGAGGAAGCGGTTCATACAGGCAAGACGTTCACTGATAGGATTGTAGACACTGCTGGCAGTTGTGTATACACGATCAGTATTTGACTTAAGTTGATCAAAGTTATCTTCAATCGCTTCAATGTGAGTTCTTACTTCACTCGGAAGTTGACCTTTTATGTTAGCATATTTAGACATCGTCTCAGCACTAGCGAAGTCAGTATCTGACTGAAACAGATAATCATATTGCAAAAGCTTTGCCGCGGCATTACCCATTGCTTCCTTTAGCAGCATAAGATCGGTATCTCTACCTGTGCCAGTACTATCATCAGGAATGACGCGGTTGTTAACTCGGATATCGAGGAAAGCATTCAAGGTCGCGGGAATTACGATGTGTTTGTCACTGTCTTTGTATTTCTTTGCATTCTTTACTTGCATTTTCATTTCTGCAAGGTTTCGCTGTTTTTCCAGCTCTGTATGCATTGCATCGTAGCCTTTTAACATCTTGCGCCTGATAAGAAAGTTGTCGATGGCATCATTGATGCCCTTATCTTCTGTCTTGCGTAGTGCACTCTTTTCTTTTTCATAGAATGCATCTGCTGTTTTCAACACTTCTTTATGATCTTCCAGCCAAGCGTGCGAAGAAACTCCCGCTAGCTCCTGGATGTTAAGGGCAATTGCATTCATCTCTACCATTTTGTTGCCAGCACAAGCCAAGTCTGTGGCTTTAAAGATAATTCCGTATTCGCTCTCACGGACAAGTGGGTCAGCAACAATGGGGTTATCGGGACAGACGAGATCTCCGACACCGTTGACGAAATTGATATTAACCTTGCTGATCAGCACCTTGTTATCCTCAAGCGTTGCTTCATTGTTACTGTCTGGGGCTGCGAACTCGAGTGTGCCGTTGGCGGAGAAATGCATGTTCACGCCACTTACGTTGGTATCCTGGGTGAGATGTTCCGATAGCACTAACATGACTTCACCCTCATCTTCTGCATCATCGGATTCAAGTAGAAACAGGTCAACCATTGCCCAGGGGCTAGATGGACTGTCCCCATCATCATCCAATGCACTATGGTCGATTCCTGTGTTTTTGCAGCCAAAAGCAAATAAAAAACCAACAATAACAAACATTTGTACCTTGCTAAACATTTTCCCTCTCTCCTAGTAAAACCATACATCTGCGTGTCGGCAGACAGGATTTTTTCTTTAGCTTTTTGTACGAGAAGGGGGAGTAGTGACAGTGTATCAGGGCACAACTAAATAGTTAGAGGGGCTGGGCAAATTTTTCTGCCTCGGCAATTCAACCAGCTTTCTTGCCGCTTCCATAATTCGCCGCGATGCTTTTGCGTGCTTCAGAGATTTTCTTGACCACCGCCTCGATCATGTCGTCCTCGATGAAAGGAGATATGATGAAGGACTTCAAGCCCAACATCGGCTCACCGTAGCTGGTCAACTGATAGCAGTCGGTCAAGGACAGCACGCCGCCACCGCGAGCGGCCATTACCTCATCATGCATCCACTTGAATACCGCGCGATTGTAGTCATTGTTCTGTAACAGCTTGTCACGGTAGGCTTCGTCATTATTTTCTGCTTCGAGCAAGCGCAGCACATCGTCGGCATCAGGGTAAACACGAAAGACAGTGACCGAACCAACGTTATCGCGGTTGAGGATAGCCACCGAGTCTTGACCGACAAGGTGTTCACGTAATAGCTGGGTCATCTCTACCAGATGTCCAATCAGTGTTTGGAAGCCAAGCTTGCCGAGCAACTTCAGACTAGCAAAGGCTGCCATCACACCGCTACCACTGCGGGAAGATTCGAGCGTATACATGCCGGGACGATACTCACCAAACTGATAGAGATACGGCATCTGCTTTTGCGAACGAGAAAGCAGCGATAAGTCGTTGCGTTCCTTGAACAGCACCATGCTTGAGGTATAAGGAGTAAAGCCAGATTTGTGAAAGTCGATACCAACACTGTCCGCCAGATGCAGATGATGAATATCACGCCGTGCCGTCGCCAGCATGCGCAAGGTGCGAGGGCGAAAACCGAGTGGGTTATTTTCAAAATCATAATCATTGAACACCGACCACGCCCAGCCAATCACTGCGTCGGCATGCACGTGAATGCGATAGGGCAACTTGAATTCCTCGACCATCTCGTCGCGTATTTTGACGATTGCGGCGAGGTCATCGACACCGAAGGCATCGGTTGTCCCCATTGTTGCAACAATACCGGCAACCTTTGCCCCGCTGCGCAAGGCCGAGTGCAGTTTTTCCCGCAACTCATCGAGGTTCATCGAGTTGCGGGCATCGGCACTGACGGTGATAAGATTGTTAGCACCGATGCCCAGCCAGCTGGCAACATTGTAACGACAGTAGTGACTTGCACTGCTGCCAATTAAAGTTACATCTTCTTTTATGCCGTCGCTGTTGGCTGCGGGCACAGCCTTCTCCAAGCCAACCTTTATGCCGTAAAGAGTTGTGCCTGTGCCACCAAAAGTAAACAGGCCACCACTATGTTCTGTGTTATAGCCGATCAAGCGCGCCATCATTGCCCCGACCTCGACTTCGGCAAGGGCAACACGGTGACTGTATTCATCCCAGACGACATTGGGGTTATAGACGGAAGTTATCAACATTGCGATCAGGGATGGAATCGTCGGCGGAGTAATCACATTGTGATGTGTGTGCGGATGACCGGGGATCGTCAAGCCATTGCAATAAGCAACCAACTCACTGGTCACCTCTTCAATGCTCATCCCCGACTCGTTCAAGTTCGATTGCAGTGCTGCTTCGTAATCTAGTGCCGTATACTCGCCTAAAATCGGGCGATTGCTCTTCAACGCATCGACCTCATCCATCGCCCGCATCATGCTGTGCACGAAATAGCTGTCATGCACCCGATCCGAAACAGGACTGGGAAAAGCCAGCCGCACCTTAGCTAAAATATCTCGGTAAGAAGACATCGCCCCACCCCCCAAACTGTAGAATTGCAGATAACTGTCCGGGGAACATAGCAGCATGCAAACGGGATTGCAAGCCTTGTTTCATTTTTTTGTGCTGTGCGTAGTTCCGCCTCCAAGACGGCATCAGTATTGCAATAGAGAGGATGTAGCATGGTCGGGGTGGGATGCGTAGGATGCTTAGCTCTATAGAAGAGGGTGGAGGGAGCGAGAAAGCGGACAAAGAGCCGAGCGAAGCAGACAAAGAGCTAAGCGAAGCTGAAAATTGTCTAGTTCTCAACTCAGCCTCCTCTGCTGGGGTAGGGCTGCGATGTCTAAGCAGGCTTTACCAAATACTTGTTATGTAAATGCCAACTAAACAGTTGCAACAATCTGATATAATTGCTTTTTATTCCTTATTATGCACTGTTGCGGCACATGTTTTGGCAGATTCATTAGATTTTATACCATCTTCTACATGTTAATTGCGTCAATATCGCAACAATATAGCAAAACTAGGCACTTGTTTAAAGGTCAGCAGCAAGAATGCCGATAGGTACTAAGCAAAGGAGCAAGGAGAACAAACAAAATGCGCCAGACAACACGTACTCGTTGGTTAGGCTTCAGCATCGTCGAGCTGATGGCAGTATTGGCGGTGATTGGTATTCTCGTCTCGCTGGCATTGCCGCGGTTTCGTGTCTTTATTGCTAGAGGCAGACAGGCAGAAGCAATTCATAATCTTGGGATTATTAATAAACTGCAAAAGAGTTATACCCTCAGGGCACAAGGGTTGGGGCTGGGGGATAGGATGTATTTCGGTGGTACGCTGATGGGTAACGGTTCAAATAACAACAATTGCCAAGATGCTAACAAGAAAAACCCCTTGGGCTTTCGTGTCGAGGACTGTGATAGCTTACGCTATGACTACACAGCTAGATCTGGTTGGCAATCTTACGATCAAGCTACTAACAACGGGCTTAGCAGCAGTAACCTGATTTACCCCGGCTGCAGCGGTGCTGGTAGTCAAGATGAATGGGAGATGCATAAGAATGGAGAACTCAAAAACACATCAGATGTTGTAGAAGATTGCGCTAACTAGCTAGAGCAAGAGAAAGGAGCAGATACAACATGAGTAGAAAAAAAATCTTCGCCTTCAGCCTCGTCGAGCTGATGGCAGTATTGGCGATGATTGGTATTCTCGTCTCGCTGGCATTGCCGCGGTTTCGTGTCTTTATTGCTAGAGGCAGACAGGCAGAAGCAATTCATAATCTTGGGATTATTAATAAATTGCAAAAGAGCTATAACCTCAAGGCACAAGGAAGGGGTTGGGGGGATGACGTATATCACCTAGGAATGGCTATGGGGTTGGGAGAGCTTCCTCAGGGAAAGTGTGATAACAGCCCACAAGCTCAGACGAATACTCTCGGCTTCCGTGTTGAGGACTGCTCGCGGTTGCGATACACCTACTATAGCGTTAGGGTAGGCGATGATATTGCGGCTAACAAAGCTTTTGGTAGCCGCCTCATTTATCCCGGTTGCTCTGGAAGTTTTGATACTTGGGATATGGAGAAAACAGGTAAACTCAAACATAGAATTGATGCCATAGAAAAATGCACCGACTAAAGGGAGCACACATGACAGCAAAACACAAAAAAATCTTCGCCTTCAGCCTCGTTGAGTTAATGGCAGCGCTGGCGGTAGTGATGGTATTGGTAGCACTTGCCTTGCCGCGCTATCGTTTATTCATCGCTTCTTCGCGACAGGCAGAGGCGCAGGCCAATCTCGGTATCATTGCCTCGCTGCAACAGACTTATCAGCTTAAGTATGATCAGTATTACACTACCACTTTCGATTTAGGAAAAGGAGCAGCTGTTGGCGATTGTACTACCGATGCTAATACGAAGAACGGTCTTGGCTTTCGCGTCGTTAATTGTGCAAAACTACGCTACACTTACAGTCCTACTAATGGCGGCGGGGAGGCAGAGAATGATGGCTCGCAACTTCTAAAAATCTACCCCGGCACGTGTAGTAGTGGTTCAACCGACCAGTGGTCGATCGACGATAAGCGTGAACTAACAAACAGCCCTAATATCATCTCGACTTGTGAAGGTTAGTATGCAAAGGAGAAGGTGATCAATATGAGAAAGTTTAACAATAAATTTGTCGCCTTCAGTCTCGTTGAATTGATGGCGGCGGTAGCGATTGTCAGTATTCTTACCACACTCGCTCTGCCGCGCTACCGCTTGTTTATTGCTACCTCAAGGCAGGCAGAGGCGCAGGCCAATCTCGGTATTATTGCCACGTTACAGCAGAGTTACCATCTCGAATATAACACCCATCATAGTAGTATGATAATGGGCAATGGCAATACTACCAATAACTGCACTAACACCGGAGCAAGCAAACAGAACCAGCTTGGCTTTCGCTCCACCAAGTGCGAAGAACTGCGCTATACATACACGAGTTCTGATTCAGGTGATGACTTAGCTGAAAACGATGGCACACACCCGCTGCAATCTGGCCATCTCATCTATCCAAGATGCGCAGGTTCAACGGATACTTGGAAAATGAGTAAAGACAGAGAACTTACTAACGTTGCAGGCGGCATTATCAAGCAGTGCCACGAGTAAAAAGATAATTTTGCAACACTAAGACTTTGTTAACTCCCGCACCTCATTGCCAGCTTTATCGATTGGGTGATCTTGCAGTGCGGTGCGGTATTTTTTTAGCTGGCGAAAATTATTCTTGTAGTCGGCAATAAAATCACGGGCAAACTTACCGCTTTGAATGTCTTGCAGCAAGCCGCGCATTTTGGCTTTGACATCTTGCTGGTCGATAATTTTCTCACAAGCCATATAGCCACCCAGTTCGGCGGTATTAGAAATTTTTGTACCAAAGGCCGCGAAGCCTTCCTTGACCAATAGATCACAGACCAATTTAGCTTCGGTGACACATTCAAAATAAGCCAGTCGTGGATCGTAACCCGCCTCAACCAACACCTCGAAAGCTTGTCGTAACAAAAAACCCAGCGCACCACAGAGCACCGCCTGCTCGCTAAACAGATCGCTTTCGGTTTCTTCTTTAAAAGTTGTGCGAAAAGTTCCGCGTCTTGTGCAACCAATCGCTTGTGCATACGCCAATGCCAGTGCTAACGTATCACGATCATCATCACGATACACAGCAACATACGAAGGTAAGCCCGTGCCATCAAGATAATGTGTGCGCAATGCCGCCCCTGTGCCTTTCGGGGCAACCATAAACACAGCTCCCTGTGGCTCAAACAAACGGTAATGCACGGCAAAGCCATGGGCAAAACCCAACGCGGCTGTTGGCTTGAGGTTAGCACGAATTTCTTGTTCATAAAGCTCGCCCATCACCTCATCAGGCACAAGCAACATCACCACATCGGCAGCACTCACAACGGTAGCAATGTCATCGACTTCTAATCCTTCTGCTTGTGCCACTTTCCGCTGCGCGCTGCCTTGACGCAAACCAACGGTCACCTGCACCCCGCTGTCACGCAAGTTCAATGCTTGTGTTCGCCCTTGATTGCCATAGCCGATGATGGCTACGCGCCTGCCTTGCAAACGCATAGCATCGACATCAGCATCGCCGTAAACGGCACGCTTAACCATTGATTTCAAGCCGTTTTGCAGTTGCTTCCTCGCGTTTAGGCATCGTCACTTGCAAGACACCATCTTTGTAATTGACGGCAATCTTGTTGCGAACAACACTTTGCGGCAACACAAACCTGCGCTCGAAAGCACCAAAGGCACGCTCTTCCCTCAGATAACCACCCTCTTTGTGCTTCTCGCTTTTGCATCGTTCACCTCTGACAATCAACTGATCGTCCTTCACCTCGACATCCAACTCGTTCTTTTTGAAGCCGGGCAAGTCGAGATTTAAGGCAAACTCTTGCTCCCGTTCAGCAATCCCTGCTTTCGGCACAAAGCGCGTTACCTCATCGTCATGCCAGTGATCAAACCAATGATCGAAAAAATTTTTTTCAAAAAAACTGCTAGGTACTAACATTTTCCTATCTCCAAAAAAGTTAACCAAACCAACTCAATTGCAACATAAGTCCTATTCTCAAGATGTCAAGTTAGGTTTTGTTTTTATACGAGATGTTGTTTGTATATGGGGAGCGTTCC
Source organism: Oligoflexales bacterium (assembly GCA_965226195.1). GTDB lineage: Bacteria > Bdellovibrionota_B > Oligoflexia > Oligoflexales > JAPPIL01. Next base: position 2,558,006 of record OZ245333.1, on the reverse strand, counting down.
CCTCCCCGCTTTGCGCGGCTCTTTGCCGCTTTCTAGCTCCACCCCTTCTGGGCGCGAATTTTGTTTGGGATTGGGAGGAAGCATCCTGCTTCACCATGCACACATGTGTGCATGCTCTTTGTCGCTTCCTAGCTCCAGCTGTCGCATGCGCGTGAAATGGTTTGCTGGGATGCTTCCTCCCAATCCCTTGTTAACTTCTGCGGACAACACCAGGCTTGTGTGTGGCACAAGCAGTATCTTTACAACATTGGTGTGCTCATTATGAAGCTGTCAATATTTAGCACTATGCCCACCCTCTAAAACCAACCCCAGTATCAAATGCTTGCTACGCCACCTTTTTGCAATGCGTGTTTCGCAAGGCTCTTTACCACTTGCTAACTCCAGTTCGCTGCATGCGCTCAGGCACAATGCTGAACTCGTGCTTTCTCATATTTGTTACGGTGCTTAAAACATATAGAGATGTCCCCCTCCTCTTCACCCGCCGACCGTACCCCGTCTCAGGGAGGTGGTGAAGAGGAGGGGGACATCTCTATACTTAGCATCGAGACAAAGCAGGGGTGGGGTATGGGGAGGGGAACGCTCCCCACATAAAAAAAACTTAAGTTTAATCTAGCAATTCAGCCGCCATGTCGATGATGTCGTGTTCGTTGCGGCGTTGCCAGACATGAGTGTGCTTGTCCTCTGGCGTAGGTGAATCAGTTAGCAGTTCTGGAATTTGCTTGGCACTGGCGAACAGCGTAAGGCATTGGTTGAGAGGGTTGGTGGGGGTAAGCAGCGGACGTGTTGGTCGGGGAATAAGTAGTGCGGCAATGTTTTTGTTGCTAGTGGCGGGTAGTTTGAGTTGGTCACTTTGCTCGCCGCTTGCCTGTAAAAAACGGCGGTAGGCGGCAACACTGAAAACACCACTGCTGAACATCTTTACCCCGATTAGTATGTAAACATCACGAGGGACAGCTGTGCCGACGAGGAAAAGTTGCGCACTGGTAGCGCACTGCTCGATAATCTTCAGCATTGCCAGCGACTTGTAAACAATCATATCCCCCGCTTGTGCAGTTGAGGGCAAGTTACAAAAAGTGTCACAACTCCAATCAAGTGTCGCGTCAAGCAGACGTTCTTCCGCATGGTAGCGCAAACGTGGCGGTGAAGAAGAGATAAGATGCAGCGGACGTGGCAATTGCTCGTGGCGATAGACAGGTGGTGGTAGTTGCCAGCGCCAGCGGGCGAGTGCTGCATAGAGTGCGTTTTTACTGCGGTTGCTCTCAGAAGCTGAGTGCTGCTCGTGGATTTCTCCGATGTCGCACAGCAAATGGCGGGCAAAGCCACGCTGTGGCGGAGATTCAAAAACGCGGTGAGAAATGCCTTGGGAAAAGGATGTTTGCATATTCTCATTTTAACCTAATGGATGCCTGTTTGCATGCTTGCCACTGATCTTTAAATAAGTGACCAGCTCTGCTATATTGTTCTGGTATTGAACGCAATACCTAGGAAGGTGGAAGATGATTATCGGTATCCCTCGTGAGATAAAAGAGAGTGAACACCGTGTAGCACTGGTGCCAGGTGGTGTTGCCACGTTGGTCAGAGGCGGGCATCAAGTGTTGGTCGAAAAGGACGCTGGTCTTGCCTCAGGTGTCTGCGATGCCCAGTATGCACAAGTAGGAGCGGAGATTGTTGCTACAGCAGTGCAGGTCTGGCAACGTGCTGATATGATTGTCAAGGTTAAAGAACCGATTGCTCCCGAATACAAGAACCTGCAGGAAGGACAGCTACTTTTTACCTATCTGCACTTGTCGGCAGAACCACAGTTGACAGAGATGTTGCTGCAGAAGAACGTCAATGCTATCGCCTATGAGACGCTTGAGCTTGATGATGGCTCGTTGCCTCTGCTGATTCCGATGAGCGAAGTTGCGGGGCGGATGTCAGTGCAACTCGGCGCACGTTTGCTGGAGAAAAGTGGCGGTGGCAAAGGCATTATGCTCGGTGGTGTGCCGGGTGTGCAACGCGGCCGTGTCAGTGTTATTGGCGGTGGCACGGCAGGTAGCAACGCAGTCAAAATTGCCGTCGGCATGGGCGCACAAGTTACTGTGCTAGATGTTAATCAACGTCGTTTAGCCGCCCTTGATGATATTTATGGCAATAATATCAGCACCTTAATCTCAAACACGGACAATATCGCCACTGCCGTGCGTGAATGTGATTTGCTTATCGGCTCAGTGTTGCTTACGGGAGCTAAAGCTCCGCAGCTCGTCACTGCCGAGATGGTCAACACGATGGAACAAGGCTCAGTCGTCGTAGATATTGCCATCGATCAGGGAGGCTGTATCGAGACCTCACGTCCAACTTCGCACACTGAGCCCAGTTTCACCCACAACGGTATTGTGCATTGTGCCATTACCAACATGCCCGGCATCGTGCCTCGCACCAGCACCTATGCTATCACCAACGTTACTTTTGCTTACGTGCAGATGCTAGCTGATCTTGGTCTTGAGGCGGCACTGAAGCACAGTACGCCGCTGCGCCGAGGGCTGAATACTGCACACGGCAAAATCGTCCACCAAGCTGTGGCTGAGTCGTTGCAAAACAGCGATTAGTCAGGTGTTTTTATGTGAGAGTTTGTTTGTGGGGATCGTTCCCCTCCCCGCTTTGCGCGGCTCTTTGCCGCTTTCTAGTTCCACGCTCCTAATTGTCTAATTTTTAAAAATTTTTAAGAGAATAGTATTTTGTTGACAAATTTAAGGTGTATTTTATATAAATTGTCGTTGTTTTTTAACAAACTTTATGAGGAGTGTCTTATGAAAATGCAAGGTGTTATGGTTGGTCTGCTTGTCGCCTTCGTTGCCTTTGGCGATGCGCTGTATGGTGCAAAAGGGATCAAGCACTTGGTTGGCAAGGGTAATCCCATCGTAAGCAAAATGGCTGAGGTTGGGGGTCTGCAGCGTATGCGGAGCGGTCTGGTATCCCTGCAGAGCAAGGCAACAGGGCTGTTTGTGCCTCCTGCCGATGGTGGCTACTCACCCGTGCAAAAGGCTATGGCGGCAGGGGCTTTTGCGTTGTCGCTCTGCTGGACTGTTGGCACTACGGGGTGCGGCATCGTGGTTAGTTTTCCTACCGAAAGTCGAGTGTATCTGATAGATGAAGAAGGGGAAGTGCATATGGTTACGAAAGAGGGTGGAATGCACGTAGATGTAGACAAGCTTATAACGGGACTTTTTGTTGTTGGGGTTGGGGTTGCCGTTATCCAAACATTGATTAGAAAAGAGACCACAGGAAGTTACTTTTCCGAAGGTTCTTCGGCCACTGTGCCTTGGCACCGCGTGGAGCAACACCGTTCGGATAGCAATTTGATCAACCACAGCATGTCTATCGGTGACCAAGCTTACAGAGGGGTGCTGGTTAATTATCGTGAAGGCGAGTTCGTGCGCACAGGGCTAGCTTTTTCGCCAGACACTCAGCTTGTTTTTTCTTATCAAGGTGGCGAGACAGGTGAGCTTGCTTTTATTGCAAACAGCCGAAAATCTTTGCCCGAAGACATTGTGGTCAAGCATCTTGATGACGGCACACCTGATGCGGTAATCGGTTTCACACAGGTGGAAAACGCTTTACTCAAACAAGATGATGCCCCCTAAGAAAACGCACAAGTTTGATGATCTATGAGGGTTAAGATTTAAACCCCAATCCCAAACAAAATTAGCGAACAGAGGGGGTGGGGAGCGAGAAAGCGGCAAAGAGCAGGGGGCACTCTGTACTTAACACTGAGACAAAGAAGGGCAGGGGAACGCTCCCCACATAAAAACAAAATGCTCCAGCAGAAGAAAAAAACCTAGCACTCGGTAACGTTGACGGCAAGGCCGCCGCGGGAGGTTTCCTTGTATTTGCTTTTCATGTCAAGGCCGGTTTGTTTCATCGTCTTGATAGCACTATCAAGTGAGACCTTGTGTTTGCCGCTGCCTTGCAGGGCAAGGCGGCTGGCGTTGATGGCTTTCACTGCTCCCATGGCGTTGCGTTCGATGCAGGGAATTTGCACTAGCCCACCGATGGGGTCACAGGTTAGGCCAAGATTGTGTTCGATGGCGATTTCGGCGGCCTCTTCGACTTGCTGCACTGTGCCACCGAGCACAGCAGTTAGACCAGCGGCGGCCATGGAGCAGGCTGTGCCGACTTCGCCCTGACAACCGACTTCTGCACCAGACAGTGAGGCGTTCATTTTGTAGAGCAGACCGATGCTGCCTGCGGTTAGCAGCAGTTCTTTTTTGCCGGCGAGGTTTGTGCCGTGACAGAATTTTTCGTAGTAGCCGAGCACGGCGGGAATGATACCTGAGGCACCGTTGGTGGGTGCCGCGACGACACGTTCGCCGCTAGCGTTTTCTTCGTTGACAGCAATAGCATAGAGGTTGACCCAGTCGAGTGGGCTAAGGGTGAAGTTTTCTTCTTTGCGCCCTTGCAAACGGCGATAAAGTGCAGGGGCACGGCGTTTGACACGTAATTTGCCGGGCAGATAGCCTTCGTGTTGGATGCCATGTTGGATAGCGGCGTGCATAGTTGCAAGAATTTTTTCTAGTTGTGCATCGATGTGTTGTTGTGTGTGCAGGGTATGTTCGTTAGCGAGGGTCAGTGTGGCAATGGTGCAGTCGTTGCGTTCACAGTGTGCGATTAGTTCTGCAGCACTGGTGAATGGATAGGGTTGTGTGGGTGGCACGGGGAGTGTCTCGCCTGTTTGGGTAATAAAGCCTCCGCCTGTTGAACGGTAGGTTTTTTCGCTACAAATCTGTCCGTGTTGATCGTAAGCGGTTAAGATCATCGTGTTGTGTGCTTTTTTTTGAAAATCGAAGCGGAGGTCGGTTTTGCTATCAAAGTTTATTTCCTGTCCTTCAGCCAGTGCGAGTTTTTTATTTTGCACTACTGTGTCGTGATAGTGGCGCAGGTAATCAGGCTCGACTGTGTGTGGTTCTGCACCGTGCAAACCTAGTATTAATGCCTTGTCAGTGCCATGTCCTCGTCCTGTGTGGGCGAGAGAGCCTTGCAGGGTAATTTGGATACGGGTGGTTGTAGCAAGTTTAGCTGCTGTGTGCAGGTGTTGCACGAAGCGGCGTGCGGCACGCATGGGTGCAACGGTGTGCGAAGCGGAGGGGCCGATGCCAATGGTGAAGAGGTCGAGAATGCTCACTGTGTGTTACCCTTGTAAAATTGTAGCAAGCCGACTGCACCGTGCAGAAAAAAATCGTGTTGCCCTTGTTGCATGCCGCAGTCAGCAGCGAGTTGCACGAGTTCTGGGTAGCGGGAAAAGTTAGCAACGCTGTGCGGCAGGTATTGGTAAGCTGCTTTGTCGCTGAAGAGAGAAGCGATGCGGGGTAATAGTTGGCGGGAATAGAAGTTGAAAAACGGGGCAAAGAAGCCGCTTTCGAGGTTGAAGAATTCTAAAATTAGCAGCTGCCCGTCTTTTTTTAGCACGCGGTGAAACTCTTGTAGTGCTTTGCGTTGATCGCTGACATTGCGCAATCCAAAAGCGATGGTGACAACATCGAAGGAGTTGTCGATGAAGGACAGTGATGTGGCAGACATTTGCTGTAGGTTGACGCTGGGGTCGAGTTTGGTGTGTGCTCGACTCAGCATATTTGTTGCAATGTCGATGCCTGTGCAGTGGGGTGGATTTTTTTTGTTTTGCATGCAGGCGGCAATGACATCGCCTGTCCCCGTGGCTACGTCGAGCAGTTTAAGATTGGCACGATCGGCAATGCGAGCTGCGAGTTTACGTCGCCAGCGATAGTCTTGTCTTAGGCTCAGCAAGTGGTTGAGAAAATCGTAACGTGGGGCAATGGTATTGAACATCGCCGCGATTTTTTTTTCGTTTGTGGGTATGTTGTTGGTGTTGTTGTGCAATTGTTCTGTCCTTTCACGTTGTATGCTTAAGCACCTTGCCTATCTTCACTTTCCAACTATTTTTTCTTGTAACCTTTCAAGCAAGTGATGACACAGGGTGGCACGATGCCAGCGAGGTTACCGCCTGCGGCGTGAATTTCTTTCACTAGTGTTGATGAGATGTGGGCAAGATGGTTGTCTGCCATTACGAACATAGTAGTGACCTTTGGGGCGAAGTGTTTGTTGACAGTTACCATTGCTTGTTCGGGGGCGAAGTCAAGCAGCGAACGAATGCCGCGCAGGATAATTTTAGCTTTGATTTGTTCGGCGTAGGTGGCGGTCAAGCCGTCGTAGAGTTCGCATTGTATGTGTGGAAATTCCTGACAGCTCTCTTGCACGAGTTGCAGACGAGTCGCCGCGGGCAGCAGTGTGCCTTGCCGACTGGTGCTGACTCCGACAACTACGTGTTTGAAGACGGTGGTGGCTTTAGCGATAACGCTGAGGTGACCGCAGGTGATGGGGTCAAACGTGCCGGGGTATAGAACTTTGTCCTGCATGTGCTTACTCCTTGCGCAGTAGCTCGATGGCTGTGTTACCATAGTGCTTGCGTTTTTGCACCACCCAACCTGTGCATGCCAGCGGTGTGATGCGGGTGTGTCGCAATTGTGACTCAATGGCAAGGTAGCTGCCGCGGCCGACTTGCAGGCGTGCTGGCAGGAGTTGTCGCCACTTGGTTTCGCTCCACGGGGGGTCAGCCCAGACGAAGACCTGCTCTGCAGTGGTATAGTGCTGCAAAAAATACTCAACTGGTTGGGGCACAACTTCTACGCTGTAATTATCTCTTGCCAAATTATTCTTATGTAAAATCAAAAGGTTATCTCGTAAAGTGCGCAAAACTTGTCGGTCTCGCTCGACGAAGAGGCAACCTGCTGCACCTTCAGCCAGTGCCGTAATGCCAACCGCTCCGCTACCTGCGAAGAGATCGATGCATAAGCGCCCGGTCAGCCAAGGGCGCAGCATGTCAGCCAATGCCTGCCGTGCGATGCTTTTCGTTGGCCGCACCCCAGCGGCACACTTGAGCCGTAAGCGCCCTACTGCTACGTTGACTGTCATTACTTACCTCCGAGCCTCTTTGCCGCTTTCTCACGCCCGCTAACCCCATCCTTATCATAACAACACTTTCTTTGGCATTAGCTTCACGACATACTCAATATCCACAAGACATATGCCGATAAGAGAAGCGCAGTGAAATGAAGAGAGATGGGGCAAGTTGTAGTGTCAAAAAAATTGACAATACTAGCTGAATTAGCAACTTTTGCACGAATTTTAGCAATAATTTCAGCTGGAACGGTTATTGTACTGTCTACTCTGCGAAAAAGTTTTCGCGGGTTATCAACTAAAGGGGACAGGAAATTGAAACTTCTGTATCTGATCTCAATTGCCTTCATGCTGTCAGGCTTCAACTGGCCTGTCAAGAATGAGAGGATTACACCTGTTTTGCCGCTTGCTAGTGACAGGATAATCAACATCCCGCTACTGGATATGGCGCTGCTGGAAAACGCTTCCAAGCAGCAAGGCAAGGCTCAGGTGAAGAAAAATCTCAAGGCAATCAGTAAGTTAAGGAAAAACTTGCGTAGTGCCAAGAAAAACGAAGTAAAGATGCTGCTGGCGGAATTGTTCACAGCTTACGTCAAGTTGCAGAATCACTACGTACAAGCCTTGCATGGCAAGTTAGAAAACGCACAGCAAAGACAGGGGTTGCGCAATAGGTTGCAGGCAAGTCGCAGAAGCATTGTAACTATCACCAACAAGCTTCTGCCACTTGCCAAGAGCAAGAAAACCGTTGCTCATCTTCTCTATCACAAGCACGTGGCACGCTACTTTCTTGCTGGTGTAGTAGCAACCAAACATGCCATTGTTGCTGAGCTTGCCCAGAGTGACTACAATTTGCTGCCCAAAAGAATTCGCCATAAAGCACAGCTGTTGGTTGCCCTGCACCACTCGCCAATACAGCTGCGCGAACTGCGTCGTTATCAACGTTCTAGCGATCGTAACGTAGCTGTCGTTGCTTACTTGGGCGAAGCAATGGCCGTGCCACACCAGCGATCAAAGGTTACTAACGCACTCTACAAAGCTTCCGCAAAAGCTGCTGCACTGTCCGATAAACACAAGCACGAACTGCTAGTCTTCAGTGTTAAGTTGTGGCGCAAAGCAAGTGGGAACAAACAAGATTGGAACACGCCGCCGCTCAAACTGCAAAATTTTCGCAATCTCAAGGAGACCAGAGCGTTGATTGAACGCGCTGCCATCAGCGACTGGTATCAAGGGCGTAACAGGCGGGCAATCGAAGCTTACTATAAGCTGGCCAAAGACACAAAAGTCAAAGAATATCGCCAAAAACTTTACCAGCAGTATCTGTTGCTTGCCAAGCTACACACCGTCGAAGCTCGTAATAGCATGTACTTCGACGATGTGCTACGTCGCTTGCAACGTGACTATCTTGCCGCCACTAAAAAAGGGGTGCAAGAGCCTCTCGGTGGTCTGTCGGGAGATTATCTTAAAGAGTTGCAGGTCAAGTTTGTTATGCAAGAACTCGATAAAGCGCAAACAACACGTTATCCACTTAAGCGCAAGCAGCAAGCAATCGTCATCGCTAAACGTTTAGTAATCAGCTATCCTGACCAAAAAGTAGATGTCTATGAGAAAGTTGCTACTGCTTACGCAAAAATGAATGCCCACGATCGCAGTGCCGCGACATGGATGATGTTGGTCAAGGATACGGCACAAAAAGAAAAATATCTACACAACGCCATTGCTTCACAAAGCACTTACCTCAATTACAGCTATAAACCACGCTTTAGTGCAAGGTTGGCAATTCCAGCCCAGCATATCAACGATTACCGCAGTTTGCGTGGCATGTATCGCAAATTCGATAGGTTGCAAACTAAACTCAATTGGAACAGCAAAGCCCATCTCGGTTTATTGCTGATTGCTGCGGATAAGAACAGCACTGCCGCAGTGTTATGGGATAAGGCAATTGTGGCTGATTCTGACCACACTTATGCAAAAGAAGCTTCGGCGCATCTCCTTGATTGGTATGAAGTTGAACAGCGTTGGAAGTCACTGGAAAAAATTTCTCGTCTCTTGCTAGAAAGAAAAGTTGACGTGTCACTCAAACGTGGTGACGTGCATGACAGATTAGCTATAGCATTATTGCAGCAAGGTATTATCGCCCAACAGAAGGGACAGAACAAAGTTGCAATTAACAAGTTTGCTGAATACAAAACTTTCAAAAACTTGCCACGACTTGATTTTGTTACATGGCAATTGAAGCGACTGTATAAAAAAACCGAGCAATACAAGAAATTTTTTGCAATACTGACCGACTATGCGGTAAACTACCCTAAAGCTAAACATATTCGTCAAGCGTTGCTGGAGGGTGGGCATTATGCAGGCATCATGGCAGAAGAAGAGCATGCCGTTTATTTCTACAACCGCTTCTTAAAAGCTTATCCAAGTGATCGTGATGAGCCACGTATCAGGAAAAAACTCATCGATCTGTATCAAGCGCAAGGCAACTTCTACGCAGCTATCAGCGAGTTGTCACTGCTACAAAAATCATCGCAACTGACCACAGCACAGCGCACCAATGCTGCTATGCAAGCAATTGAGTTAGAATTCAGACACGGTAGTCTCAAAAATGCAACGGCAAAAATCAACGACATTATCACGGCAAATATCGCAGCAAACGATAATTTGGGGCGAATTTATTATTACAAAGTAACTTTGACTATTGGTAAAAGACGATTGGATAAAGTTGCGCCTCAAGATTTCCAACAGCTGTTGCTGTTGGAAAAACAAATAGCGCGAGAACGCAATATCGCACAACGTAAGCACTTTTTCAACGACGCACTGGCATTGATTGCACTGGTCAAGGCACGACGCATAATTGTCCCCGCCGTTGATGAGAACGAAGTATTACGTTCCAAAAATATCGACGGATATTTGCAGCATAAATATGCAGCTTTCAACGGTGGTAAAGCTGCCTATCAGCAAGTATGCAAACTCAATCGTGGCAATATCTGTGTTAATGCCCTTTATCAGTTAGCGCGTTTTGGCGAAAAATATCTCGTTAATATGGAAAAAATCAATATCGCTGATACCATGTCAGGCAACATAGTTGACCCGTTTGTGCGCAAAAAAAGTAAGATGATCACCGCCATCAAAAACACTATTCGCCATGCACACGATACTTCAATGAAGATGGCACGTTCAGGCAAAGCTACACCGATGGTTGCTGATCAAGTAACATGGCTGGCTAAAAATGCCCTTGATTTTCAAAATCTAGAGAATTCTACCTATTTTCAGTTCTCTAAGTGAGGTGAGGATATGAAGTTTTTTTGTTTGATTGCCGTTGCTGTTTTCTCGATTAGCTGCACTACTCTTTTTAAAACGGATGATTATCGTGTCATCAAGGCAGGTGGCAAGAATTCGCCGGCTTACGCTAACAAAGGCAGCAGTGCTTGGCTTGATCTTAGCTATGAATCTGATGATGACCCTATCAATGATATTCTCGCGATGGGGCGCTGGCAAGTTGCGAGCAGCAATTTAAAAGGTAGACTTGCAGCAAAACCGGGTGATGAAAAATTACTGACTTTGCTTGCTAGTGCCTTATTCATGGAAAGAAAGTATAGCAGTGCTCGTTTTTATGCTCATAAAGTATTACGACTAAATGGAGCAAATTCTGCTGCACAAAACGTTCTTGGTCTTTGCACTCTCTACAATGCCCGCGACGAACGTGATTTTGCCAAAGCCGTTGCCATTTTTAAGCGAGCCTTCTATGCTTCAAGCAAAGAAGTTGCCAGTGGGATGAATCTCGGTTTTCTATATTTACGTAATAAAAATGCCTTTTTTGCACAGGAAACTTTCAAAGAAGTTATCGAGCGTTGCGATGATTGTCAGGCTGCTTATCTCGGTCTTGGCATCGCGCACTATCAACGCAATAAATTTGAAGATGCAATTGAAGCTTTTGAAGATGGACTTGATGTTGGCGCAAGTGATGAGATTATGTTTCATCTTGCCCTTGTCTATCGCTATGGCATTAAAGATTTGCAAAAAGCTCGTGCGAAATTCAACAAAGTAGCACTCAAACACAATGCACCTCGCTATTTACGCAACAAAGCTCGTGCTGAGATAACTGTCATCGACGAAAAACAGATGTATCGTTATCAGCAAAAATACGATCCCAAAACTGGCGACCCGTTCACCGATACTTACATCATGCAGGGTGCTGATAAAGATTTTGATGTGCGCAAGACGAAAAAATAAATCCCCGTATCAAGTTTTTGTTTGTAAACGAGAGGTCGTTCCCCCCTCTCGTGCTTCGCACGGCTCTTTGTTCGCTTTCTCGCTCCCTCCACCCCCCTTCTTTGTCTCGGTGTTTTTGCATCGAAGGTTTTGACATTGAGGCTGCTGAAAGTGCCAAACAAAGCATAATACTTATAATTTTTCCTCCCGCCCGCAAAGATAGATAATAGATGTTGGCTGCCGCAACTACCACAGATTCAAAGCCTCTAAAGCCGTGAGCCTTGATTCGGAGTTTAGTTTGGGGTTTGGGGCATAGTGCTCGTGCTACACACAAGTTGGTATTGTCCGCAGAAGTTTACAAGGAGGCGGGATAGGTCATCCTGCCTCAAACCAAAAGCATGCTAACAGAAGGGGGGAGAGCACGAGAGGTCGTTCCCCCCTCTCGTATACAAACTAAGCTGCGTTCAGCAGCTTAAAAAACAAAAGCCCCCTGTCGCAATAGCGTCCAGCTGCCGTCGTCGTGTAATTTTATTAGCGTTGAAGGTGTATCAATCGTGCTTGTTTGTTCGTGCAGCAGCGGTTCAGGCACATGCACACGAGCATCGCCTTGTACGTGTGTGACCGCAGTGGCAAATGTCAGGGGTGGCTCGCGGTGTTGATTGACACTTGTGCTAGGTATTAGCTGCAATGCCCGCAAGCAAGCGGCAAACCACGTGTGCTGTGGTAACAAACGCGGCACACGTATTGCCAGCATGCCGTCTTGCGCACCTTGATGTGCAATGTCTGCTGCTTGCCACACAACAGTCAGTGGCGCAGGCCAAAGTTGAGGCAAACGCTGTTGCCATCCCGCAGGCAATGGTTGCCAACAACGGCAAGCGGACTCGAAATCGGCGGCAAGATGCACAAAACCAGCCTGCTGCGGTCGCTGCTTGTAAGCGCAAAGGGCATTGTAGCTGTGGCCAGTCAAGCCCATCAGCGTATCGGTAGGGTGCAGGCAAAGTAACCCCTGTGCAAAAGCATCGACAAACGCAGCCGTGGCAGCCTGTGCAGTCATCAAGAGGGGTTAAATTTAACGCTGTAACGACTGTCAGCCGCGACTGTCTCGTCATGCAAGTGACGACGATAAGCAGCTACCCTTGCCTTGAGCTTGTCGTTTTGCAACGCAAGAATTTGTCCTGCTAACAGACAAGCATTGGCAAAACCATGACTGCCAAACCCCATTGTTGCAACTGGCACACCACCGGGCATTTGCACGCTTGACAGCAGTGAGTCAAGTCCTGCGGTCTCGGTGCTGGCGAGGGGCACGGCAATAACAGGCAATATCGTGCGGGCGGCAACAGTGCCCGCCAGATGTGCGGCTTTGCCGGCAACGCAGATGATAACCGCCCCACCCTGCTGCGTGAACTCATCGACCACCGTTGCCAGTAACTGCGGACTACGATGTGCTGATGCAATCCGCAACGAGTGTGCCAACTGCCAGTCCCGCAAAATAACTATGCCAGACTCAACAACTTTCAAATCAGATTTGCTGCCTAATAAAACTAAAATTTTCATAACATCTCCTCTCTTGCCATTCCTTTCTCTATTCTACTCGACACTGGCTGCAATATCGCTACGAAAACGTGTCTCAGTCCAACACGACTTGATTGCCGCAACCTTCTCGTAAGCACGTGCTCTTGCCATAGGCAACGAGTCTGCGGCGGCGGTAACGGTCAATACTCGTCCTTCCGACGTGCGTAGATGCATGCTATCTGCTGTTTGTAATGCCGCGCCAAACACAGCAAGGTCATCATCTGTGTTGCCGAACAGAGCACGTGGCAATAGTGCCTGCTCTTCGGCATTGCTACTGCCGAAGGGATAGTTGGGCGAGGTCAGTACTACTGCTACTGAGGCACGCGGTGGGGCGGATTGCACAGACATAGCAACCTCAAGCCCTGCTTGTGCGGCCATCATTGCCAGCCAATCGCGGCTGTCGCTGAGCACCATTGCTTGGGTTTCTGGATCGCCACAGCGCACGTTGAATTCCAGCACCCGCGGCCCGCTCGCTGTCCACATCAAGCCACAGTAAAGACAGCCACGATAATGCATACCTTGTGCTGCCATCTCGTGCAACAACGGCTCAACGACAGTGCTGACTACTGTTGCTGCGGCATCGTGTGGCAACCACGTGACGGGGCAGTAGCTGCCCATACCACCTGTGTTGGGGCCGCGATCACCTTCGTGCAAACGCTTGTAATCGACGGCAAAGCCGAGATGTGCGGTCGGCTGCGCGCCGATAAAACTGAAAAACGAACATTCTCGTCCTTCCAGCAATTCCTCGACCAACACACATGCGGAAGATGCGGCAAAAGCGGGTGAGAACAGGTGCAGCACAGCCTGTTCGACTTCGCTTGCGGTGCGACAGACGAACACGCCCTTGCCACTCGCGAGGCCGTCGGCTTTCAGGACAACACCACCATCGTCGTGCAGTCGTGCTAGTGCTGCGGCTTTGCAGGTATCTGCGTTGCTGACCGCTTGCCAGGCTGCGGTTGGCACTGCTGCTCGCTGCATAATTTTTTTGGCAAAACTTTTCGAGGCTTCGAGGCGGGCACAAGCCTGCGAAGGGGCGAAAACCGCGCTTCCTTGTGCTTGCAACGCATCCGCGAGACCCGCGGCAATGTGCTGCTCAGGCCCGCAGATAACGAGGTCGATGCTATGGCTCCGCACAAACGCAGGCAGCGCCTTGATGTCTGTAGCGATGCCGCGTGCCAACGGTTGCAGCGAGGGATTGCCGGGTGCAACGAACAGTTCAGTGAGTAGCGGTGAGCGCTTGCATTTCCACGCTAAGGCACTTTCTCTGCCGCCGCTGCCAACGATTAAAACACGCACTTTACACTCCTCAAACTCGCTGCATTGATTTTTGTAGCACTGATCTTTGTTTTCCGACAATTGCTTTTGTATAATGATGCGGAAGTGCATGAGGTCAAGTGAGTGGCAACATCAACCCAGAAACGTGTCTGTCCACTAAGTTATCAGCAACCATGCTGCAATGGCACAGGCTATGTGATGCAAGCTGACGGTGGTCTTGCTCGTGCCGAGCGTTGCCCCTGTGTTGTGCATTGCCCGCTGTGTGTCGGCAGCAACTTGCTAACTGTCGATGGCGTGAGCCGTGCCTGCAAGAAACCCCTGCCGGGAGCGGTGATTGGTCGCATCAATCGGGCTGCGATTCCCGCCCGTTTTGCCACGGCAACGCTGGATAATTTCACCAACTTAAGCGGCGACATGAAAAAACACCTCAAGGCAATGCGTGCGTGGCTGAAGATTTTCAACCCTGCGAGTAGCAGAGGACTTGTGTTGTCGGGGCCAGTGGGCTTGGGCAAGACGCACCTGTTGGTGGCGTTGACACGGGAGTTGGTGGAGAGGGGCATCAACGTGCGGTTCGTTGATTTTTTTCAACTGCTGTCGATCTTGCGTGATGGTTTTGCCAGTGATCGTTCCGAGTTGAGCACACTCGAACCGTTGATTGCTGTAGATGTGCTGGCGATCGATGAAATTGGCAAAGGGCGTAACAGCGAGTGGGAAAAAAACATTCTCGACCAGCTGATTATGGGACGTTACAATCGCAACCGCACGGTGATTGCTTCGACTAACTATCGTCTAACCGTGCCCAAAACAGTGAAGCGTGGCTCATTCAACGTGCCGCTCGACACAGGTGAAGAGAGCAAGCGCCCCCCCGATTACAATATCAAAGAACTGCGCATGGCGGTCGGCGACCGCACCTATTCAAGGCTGGTCGAGATTACTGATTTTTACGAACTACGCGGCGACGACTTTCGCCAGTTGCGATGACTCTACGTCGTTGTCTAATGAATGAACTCAGCAATCACAAGGCAAGTTCTCCTTTCATGGGACTTAGTAAGAGTGAAGTGCTGGCGACGGCCAGTCACACGTGGTTCAGCTGTTGCAAGGGCACAGGGCGACAGGTCACTGATGATGGCATCAAACTCTGCTCGTTGGCACAACGCTTGGCCAAATTGCAAGTAGTGCTCAATCTCTATCAGCGTGGATGGGGCACGGGTCACAAGCAATTCCTCTACACCGTGCTTGATCGTGTTGACTTGCAAAAACTCGTAGCGATTAGCAGTGGTGCACGTATTGGTGGGCGGGTGTTGGCTTCAAAAGATAACACAACACCGGGGCCGTTGTGGTCATTGGCAGTCGCGGCTGCGTGGCGTTTTGACCGCAATGTGCATTTCGTCACCATGCATACCAGCAGCAAGGACAATTTGTTGCCGACACAACACTTGCCTAACACTGTGGTGCTGGTTGAGAACCATCTACCCCCGTGGCATCCTGATACCATGCTCGACTGTGAGGCGATCGTCAACTATTGCTACAACACGGCAGCGCCGTTGTGGTTTGATTTTGTGCAAGAAAAAAATCCCACCACCCCAGCGGTGGTGAATGCTACGCTTGCCAGTTTGCGGCAGAGGGTTTCACGCTTGAAACAAGGTAGTCCATTGCCCTACTTCAGTACTGAAGGGCGTGCGAAATTGCGGGAGATGCAGATGGTTTAGAGATACCTTCTCTCTCCCATAGATCTTGCCTCCCTCCTCCAAAACGGGGGATTTTAAGGGGGCAAACCCCCTTAACTTATTAAAAATTTTTGATCCAACTTTTTATAAAAAGTTGGTGGGGGTTCAAAGGGGCAAAGCCCCCACTTCTTTTTTTACAGGGGGGTTATTTCATTCCAACTTGCTGACAAGCGTCTGGAAAGGCAGGTTTCTTTTTACCCAGTTTTTCAATAATTCTGTTGATTTTGCGCTCACTGATACCATGCTGCTCATGCTCGCTAGCCAGTGTTTCCACGCGTCCGCGGCGTTGCATGTCTTCGACAAGAAAGTTAAACGGCATCCAGCCGAAGAAAAACTGTGCAGCGATTGCACCAGAGCGCTCGCCTTCATAGTTACCCTTGATAATGCGATACAGACCGTTGACCATGTGTGCCGCACCAGCCAACAGCAGCCCGCCGATAATAACTCGCAAAAATTTGACTTTCCCTACATTGCGGATAGCTTTATCAGCCATGCTTTGCTCAAAAATCCCCGTTGTTTGTTGCAAAACTCTGACCGAAACGTACGCTGACAATGCAGTTGGCAACGCAGAACTTGCTGCTTGTGACCAGTAACTCATATAGCTTAACGACTGTCCCAGTTGCTCGGCACTCAATGCCCCTTGCGCGGTAACGAGTGTTACCTTGCCACTACGGTGACGGTCATAAACACAAAAACCTCCGTCATTGCCCGGCGCAACATACAGCTGCCGCTCCATACTGCGGTAGTCGAGTGTCTTGCTGTGTGGCGCTTCGTGCTGTCCGCAAGACAGCAGCGATGCTATCACTAAAGCTGTCAAGATAACTTTAAACTTCATCATCATAACCTCAAGCCTTGCCCTGTCTCTTTAGTTCTGCATAGGCAGCACCAAGTTCCTTAAATTTTTCTTCCGCTTCTTTTTTGTTGTTAGGATTTTTGTCGGGGTGATGCTGCTTCGCCAACTGGAGATACCTTACTTTAATTTCATCTGGAGTAGCATCTTTGCCCACATCAAGCACTTTATAGGGGTCTCTGCCGCTATATGTATGACTAACGCTGCTTTGCTGATGCCCGCCGTTTCGTTGATGGCTATTGCGTTGTTGCCTATGCTCCCATCTGCCACCTTCACGTTTCGAGCTGTACCATGTTCTACTGTCTTCGCTGCCAACATTACGATCCCACGCTCCTTCACCAAAGACAGAGTCGTATTCTCTTCTCGCACGATCCTCAAAATCCTTGAAGATATCGTCGAAGCCACTATCGAAGTCGTCGTAGCTGCGGTTGGATTTTTTGGAGAACTTGCCAAATTCGGTTTGTATGAAATTGGCATACTTGTGCCAGTCCTCTGCACCCCAATCTGGTCTAGCAATGCGCTGATATATTTTGCTCGCACAGTGCTTTTGCAGCCAGAAAAAACAGCCCGCGATGGCAGCAGAGGACAAGAACAGCAGTATAGGGGTGGCTACTCCCATCTGTGGCCTCTCCTTTAGAGGTTCGCGCTGTTCCTCTGTGACCACCTCCGTGGCCGAGCTTGCCGTTGCTTTTGTGTCCGATACTTTGCTCACCGCCGCCGGTTCAACCCCGCAGGCACTGAAAAGTATTGAAAATACTGATAAAATAAGAGAAAACTTCATTCTTTTAGTCGAATAAAATTAAACATAGAGGTCGATGATATCAATAAAAATAAAATATGTCGATAATTTTTTTAAAAATAGTAACAGGAACGCATCTTGCATGATACCGTAGTAACTGGCTCTGGCAGCCAAACTGAATGTTGTTGTATAATGAAGCTGTATCTGATAGTGGGTGTTACATGTTGAAATACGTCGTTGTTGTTGTTTTTATCTTTTGTTCTAGTATGTTACAAGCTGAAGTGCCGATTACGAAGCAGGTGTCGGAGCCAGTTGACGTGGCACTTTACTTTGGCACAGGCATGATTTCCTTTCGTGACCTGTATTTGCCACTAAGTAACACTGACCCGTTTGTGCCACATTTGCGTGCTGATGGCAATATCAGGGAGGCTGACTCGCTCAATCACTTTGGGGTTGCAGTTGAGTGCGGTCTGGCATTGAGTTATCGCTTGGAGCGCTACCTGCTGAGCTACCATCTCGGCTATCGGCGAGCGGGCTCGTTGGGCATCGACGGGCTTTACGCTGACTCCTCCTATGCCAACACCTTTACAGGTGTCAAAGTTTTTTACACCACAAACGCAAAGGTTATGCCCGGTTTCGGACTTGCCATGCAAAGGGTTGCCTTCAGCAATCTCTCCATCTCTCACACTGTCATGTCACTGTTGCCAACGGCGGAGTTACAACTGCCGCTTTCTGCTGACCTGACTATCAACGGGTTTCTTGGCTATGCCATGTGGAATAGGCTTGGCTATGCTAGCAATACGCAGTTCCTCGGCACAGAGTTTACCCGTGCAACTGTTAAAACATGGAATATAGGGGCATCGGCGCGCAGAAAACTCAACATTAATACCAGTGTCGTTTTTGCTGCTAGTCGTGAGCATATCGCAATACATCTCAATGACATCAATACTTACAAGAAATTTGGCCTGACTTTGTTTGCTGAAGAGCCAACGCCCAGAGACATTCCGCTGCACACCAGCACTATTAGCTTGAGTTTGCAACGCGACTTTTAAGGTGTCTTGGCGGCAATATACAGTGCGCCGCGGTTGCCCTCACCTGCGGCGAGGCCGAGCACATATTCTGGCGGAGTAATTTCTTCTGCTGTTGTGTGCAGCGTGAAGCCGATGTCCTTGAACACCTTGCCATCGATACGCGGAAAAGAAATAACTGTGCGCGCTTCCACACTGTATGAACCTTTGTCAAGCTCACGCATAACCAGCAAACCGCCGTCTCTCGTCCACAACCAGAAACCCTGCTCGATAACACCACCAGCAATAAATTTTTCTGCATCAACGAAAGCTGCATTATTATTTTTTATCTTATTTACACTAATTGGCGATGTTGCCTTCACTCTGTCGCTGGGATCGAGACTGTAAAGTTGCAAACCACTATCCATGCCTCCATCAGAGCGGCGTTGATACTCACCCCACAGCAAAATTTGCCGCGCACCGAACCACAGCACCCGCACCTTGTCACCCACGAGGGCGATACCGTCTTGCCCTTTGTTATGCCTGAGTCTCTTTGCTGTCACTAGCCATACGGCATCGTCTGCTGCCGCCAAGACCCGTGTAGGTTCACTAACGGTGGTGTCGCTTTTGTCGAGCTGTGTTACTTTGCCTGCACCATCGACAATATAACTCAAGCCTGTGTCAGTACTGACGAGGTAGCCGTTTTCCTGCGCTGACACGAGGCGGTACTCAGGGGCGAAATCCTGCAGCAACTGCACTGAGGGCATCGGCTGGAGGTGATATGTGCCTAGTTCAATGGTTGCTTCAGCTGTCTTGTATGTCCCTTTGTGTTGCGGGCAGCCTGCAAAGATGTTGCTCAACAGTAGGAAAAAACATATCCTTGATAGAGTGGCTAGGTGAGATAATGAACCAGTCATGTTGTTACCTGTGGTCAGTGTCGCTGCAGGTGACATGTCGGCATTTTCACAGGAAGGCTTTAGTATATGCATGTTCTGCTCGTTTTATTTGTTGTTCTGCACCTCGTCAAGCATGGTATTGAACATGCCCTTGCCACCTTGAACAAGCACTTTTACTCTGACCCAACGCGGCAGGCAGAGGCTGCGCGTGTTCTGAATATTGAGCCAGAGAACATGCAGGCATCCCTGCGTTATGCGCTCGACCGCCATCGTTTTGGCACAGTGCATGGTTGGGTACAGGAACTATTGCTCTTGCTGTTTCTCTGTGTCGGTGGTCTTGGTTTTGCCGAACAATTTGCGGCTTATTGTGTTGGCAACGACAACGAACTGCTGCGCGGTTTGGCATTTTTTGCCACGCTGGGCTTGATGTCGATGCTGCTCGGCATTCCCGGCAGTTATTACCGCACGTTTTATATTGAGGAACGACATGGCTTCAATCGCCAGACACGCAAGGGTTTTGTGCTCGATTTGCTCAAGGGTGCGTCGCTGGGCATCGTACTGGGTGGACTGATGCTTACCGCACTGCTGCTCATCATGATGCATGCAGGCACGTGGTGGTGGCTCTACGGTTGGATGTTTATCTTCGGCTTCAGCTTGCTGACGATGTGGATATATCCGAGTGTGCTCGCCCCACTGTTCAACAAATTTCGCCCCATCGAGGAAGGTGAGTTGCGTGATGGCATCTTTGCGATGGCGGATAAGGTTGGCTTTAAGACCGACTCGATTTACGTCATGGATGCCTCTAAACGCTCTTCGCACGGCAACGCTTATTTCACGGGTGTGTTTGGTAAAAAACGCATCGTACTCTTCGACACGTTGCTAAACACACTTGGCTATAAAGAAATTATAGCAGTGTTGGCACACGAAATAGGGCATTACAAGTTACACCATATTCGTTGGCAGCTGGTGCGTTCTTTCGTCATGACGGGCATAATTTTCTTTCTGCTCGACATTTTCATCGCTCAAGAGAGCTTTTATCATGCCTTCTCGCTCAGCGGTATCTCCAGTTATGCGGCTTTGACGGTATTTTTCATGTGGTTTGGTCTGATTGAATTCTTGCTGCAGCCGATTACTTCGCTGATTTCTCGTCGCAATGAATTTGCTGCCGATGCCTTCGCACGCGCGGCAACGGGAGATAGCGAGCAGCTTGCTGCTGGTCTGCTCAAGCTGCGTGCCGACAGCAAGTCGATGCCGTTGTCGCACCCGCTGTTTTCTGCAATGTATCACTCGCATCCACCGATCATCGAGCGGGTGCAAGCGTTGCGGGAAAGTGTCTGACATTTTATCTACCCAATTGCAAAAAATTTTGCTATGTCACAGCTAGTGAAGCACTTTGTGAACTGTTTTGAGGTGAGAAAATGTTTAGTAGGCTGCTGCTGCCATCGCTCTTGTGCGTGTCGTTGTCGGTGCAAGCTGCTCGCTTGTCTCACATAACGGAGAAGGTTGGTCGTCCTCTACAAAAAGCGCTTACCGTGTTGATCTGTGCCGCGGCAACTTGTCTTGTTGGTCTCAAAGCGGAGGCTGGCAATCTGTGGCTTGCTAGTAATTACGGGGCACGGATGAAAGAACTGTCACTTGGCAGTGGCTCTCACCCCGGCCATGGGTTTGTTGCCGGCAAGGCGATTTTGGCTGATAACGGCAGCAGCACTGATTTTGAACCATCGGTTGGCTATCTGCACTGGCTGACAACGTTGAATGGGGATGAGGGTCGTTTGCAAGAACTCAATGCTTACTTATATTACAACTACTTTCTGCACGACGGCAAAACTTACGGGCAGGCGAACAAACAAATCATGACATTGACTGTGCTGGGACTCGACCATTACGATATGCGTAGCTTCGAGCTTACTACTAGGTCTCCCAGGTTGTTGTTCGCTGACCATTACGATACGCGTAGATTTGAGTTTGAAGATGATACCGATGGTTTTGCTGTCAGTCACCTGCATTGGATGGGATTTGAGTCGCCTTTTTTTAGCACGAGAGTTGGTGTTGGCGATCTCGGCTTGGTCAAGACAGGTCTGTTCCGTCAAGCTGATCTCGAAGCATGGGCAGGAGAGGGTGCTGATTTTTCCTACTTGTTTTTCTTGACCAACAGCATCGGGATAAGTATTAGTCCGATGCAAGATGGTATCGATGGCGGGCCGCTCAGTTTTGTCTTCAAAATTGAACAGATGCGCACCTTGCATGGCGATATTGATTTTGCTGACGGCGCGGATGGTGGTTTCACGGCTATATGGGAGAGTGCCCAAGCAGAGATTGAATTAACGCTATTAAGCGATCGTTATGCTCACAATATTGTGAAGATAGGTGCTGACTTGTCTGTCTTTCGACAACGCCTCGATGCTGAATCCGACGCGGGTAAACGTTTTTCGCAACACAAAAATGGCGGACGGCTAAGCTTTAAAATCAGTAAATACGGGGACTAATAAACCACGCGGCACAATGAAAATTGCGTGGACAAGTTAAGATACTTGTGCAACAATGAAAGACGGGTTGCAGAACCTGTTCATACGTTGGAACCGATAAGCATTTATTGGGGGTCTGGTGTCTGCGTGGTGAGCATACCTCCGCCTGTGTTTAGTGCAGAGCCTCCTTTGTCTGCAGGACTAGGAGGAAGCCTAAAGCGTTAGCCGTGACACCCACCTAGTTTAAGGTGGGTTCCCGATATACGGGGTCTGCAGCTCTTTTTTTGCGCTAAGGGGTGTTATGCGTTTTGCACAACGCATGGGTGATTTACGCCCGTCTCTGACCATTGGCTTAAATACAAAGGCACGCGCCTTACACGCACAAGGTATACGCTTTTACAATCTCGCCGCGGGTGAGCCGGGACAGCCGACACCATCTGTCATCGTGCAAGAGGCGATGGCAACGCTTGCCACTGGTCATGTCTACTATTCTGTTGCGGGTGGCACAGCCGAGCTACGACAGGCAGTTGTGGCTAAGTATAAGCGGGAGAACCAGCTTGATTACGAAGCAGACGAGGTTGTCTGTGGTTGTGGCTCGAAGGAACTACTGCTGCACAGTTTCATGGCGATACTCGACCGCGGTGACGAGATCATGCTGCTTGCACCTTATTGGGTCAGTTATATCGAACAGAGTAAAGTTTGTGAGGCGAAGGCCGTCATCGTGCCCTATGATGCCCAGCAGCCGCTGCCTAGTCCTGAACAGCTAGAGCGTTTTGCCACGCCCCGCACCAAAGCAATTGTGCTCAATTTTCCCAACAATCCGACGGGGCATGTGCCGAGTCGTGCGGCTTACGAAGAACTCGGTGCTTACTTGCAGAGCAAAGACTGGTGGATTATCAGTGATGAGATTTACGAGTATATGGTCTTCAATGCTGAGCGGCGGCACTATTCCATCCTCAATTTTTGCCCACAGTTGCGGGAGCGAACGATCCTTGTCAATGGTCTCTCGAAAGGTTTTGCCATGACGGGCTGGCGTGTTGGCTATGCGTTGGGCAACAAGGACATTATCGCTAACATCAAAAAACTACAAAGCCACTCAACCACCTGTCTGCCTTCGTTCACCGAGAAAGCCGCTATCTTTGCTATTACACAAGGCAAGCCGCTTATGCAGCAGATGATCGATACAATCGAGACAAAATTACAAAACACGCAACAGCTATTGCGTGATGCATTGCCAGAACTTACCTTTACACCAGCGCATGGTGCGTTTTATATTTTTCTGCAGCTACCCGCATGGCTAGTGCGCACGTCTTATCCAACCGCACTGACTTTCTCGGAATGGCTGCTAGAAAAGCACAGGGTGATGGTTGTGCCGGGCGAGTCTTTCGGAGTTGATGGACACATCAGGATTAGCTGCACCGCATCAGCTCCTTATGTGCAACAAGCTCTGGAGCTTCTAGCAAAAGGGCTGCAAGAATTAAAAGCAACTGTTTAGCCATGCAGCCGGATGTGGGTGATTAGCAGTCTTCACATAAGTTTTTGTGTGAGAGAAACGCTTGTAATTCTTTATCAAGCCTGTCTAGCCGAGCTGACCTTGCCTTTGCTTTTGGTAGATTATAGGGTGATACTGTTGATCCTAAACAAGGCATAAATTGTAGATGGAGTAAGATCCTGTAACAATGATTTTCCCAATTTGCTGCGCTCTAGTGCTGTTAGATGTGCTTCGGTGGGGGTAGAATAGTATTCAGAGTTACGCCACCTCAGTTAATTTTTCCGCCATTGCCTCACCTCGCTCTTGCGAGTAGGACATAGCATCTATTGCCTGCATTTCTGCCACACTCTCCCTTAGCCTAGTCACCCTTGCCAGTTTTTCAGGTGCAAAGTTATGATATTGGGGAGAGTCTATGACGAACAGTCTCAAGATATCTAACCTCAGGTAATTATTAAATATGATATCCAGTACGCTCTGAGCTATTTTTCCGTCAAGCCGTTTGACAAGCCGCGGGTTGCCGGCATTGAATAAGTGCAAGAAGTACTTATGCTTTACTTTGCGCACAAGCTCTCTCGTCTCATGCCAATCTAGCTTGTTAAGATCCTCAAGTATATCTCTTCGATTGGTGTGATAAAACAAGTTGCTAATATCCATTAGCACATTTACGGCTAAAAAAGAACTGTCGCCTTTATCATCAATGACAGGCGCAGTCACAGTTTTGCCGGTCTTCTTGTCTCGTATGTGAATGCGAGATTTCTTGTTTTTCACAGCGAACTCATCAGCAGAGTCACGCATGTCAACCGCGGATAAACGGGATACGGTGGGCAGATACATATCGAAGTCCATTGACGCGATTAAATTCATGGTGATCCATATCTCTTCTTTTTTTGGGTGGTCTTTTTCCAAAGCTTTTATCTTCATCGTCACCAATGTTTGACCCATGCCACTATCCAAATGATCAAGATCAATGACTAGCCCGGCCAGTATTAGGGTACGATTGAGAAGTGGCAACGCGTCAAAAAGCTCGTCAAGATCAAGAGTTGTTGCATTACGCGTCAGACTCAGACGATCTCGATCGCCTTGTTGCACGGCATAATAGGGACTAGTAGTACGCCCTATTTCAATAGTACGACCTATTTCAATATCAGCCCCCCTTTCAATGAGGAGATCGATCATCTCACTGTGCCCAGCTGTCGCTGCGGTAGCGAGCGCTGAGGCTGACAACTTATTTCCAATCACCCTTTTTGATACCTGATCTGTCACCTTACTATGATTTGGCATTTTTGCACCAAATGCATGTTCTGATAACATAATCAAAGAAAAAATAAGTAACTTCATACCATTTCCTAGTGTTAGGATAAAAAAAACTAACACCATATTAAATATATTATTAAATGTCAATACTAAAATTTACTCTCCGAAAGACATGCCACGACCATCGGGGAGAAGAGAAAAACTATGTTATTTAAACATGTTATGACAGTTACGGTGTGCAACAAAGCTGGTGCTAGCAAGCAAGTGTTTCCTTAATAGAGCGAAATTTTCACCTCTACTACTGCATCGGGAGGCAAGCGAAAGCCGAATTTGACAGTGTGGTTTTCAACCTTAAAGTCTGTGTCTGCAACTTTTTCGCCGTTGACTTTAATATCCCAGTGTTCATATTCGTGCGGGTGGGCATCGAAAAACTCCTTCTTAACACTAAATGTCTGCCGCAGGTCGATGTAGTCGTAGTTGAGCATGATTTGCTGGTTACTGCTCAAGGATGGGCATAAAGATTGAGCAAGGTGTTCGTCGAGCATAATAGTGTTGTTTTCGATCACAAGGTCTGAGGCATAGCAGGATTCTGTGCCAATTTGCAGTTTGATGGTCTCTGGCAAGTAGTGTTCCTGCAGCTTGATGTTGTTAGTGTCGATGTCGAGCAGTTGCCGGACGACAATGGCACGTCCCACTATAAATTCTCCTGTATCAAACACGATATAATCCTTGCCTTCAATGTGTTGCCACTCACAGTGTATGTTCAGTAGCGGATCATCGGCGCTGAAACACAAGGTACTATTGTCGTCAAGCAATGCATCATGCCGTGCTATTGGGTAGCTCAAATTTTCCTCAAGGATAGCGTCGTAAACCGCCTTCACTATTGTGTCTTCTGCTGGCAAGGCATCCTCAGCGAAGGTAATCAAGTTCGTTAGTGGATCGAGTGTGTAGGTATCGATTACTTCGTCGTCTACGGTCACGAGGAGTTCAGTAATTCTGCCTTTGCCGAGTTGCAGCGATGCACGCAGTGGTCGGTTTTCTTTGTAGCTAACCGTTAGTGTCGAGCCTTTGGGCGGTGCAGAATGAAATTTTATTTGCTGACCGACACGCATGTATAAGCTAGGGTCTGCTGTCATTAGCTGTCCGTTATCGTCGATTTCAATGCTGACACTGCCGGGCAAGGGTAGTTGTGGCAAGGTAAATTCTTTGACATCTGGTTCGGCATTATATGCATACTGCACATCAATGGCCACACCTTTTTCTGGCTTGTAGTTTAATGTCAAAACATTCTCTTTTACCATATATTCGTCAGGATGCAGTTCTTTAGTGATTCCATCAGTTGTTATCTTAATGACCATAGTGCCGGCACTTGGCTCATGTTGCAACATAAATTGATCCTTGAGAATAACACTAATGTCAGCGGAGATATTTTGCAAAATTGTGTCGTAGCCAGCACGATCAGAAAAAATATCGGCCTGCTGATCGAAAAGCTCGCGCGTGCCATCCTTGCTACGCCAGTTATTAAACCAATTGCTACTTAATTGTAGCAATTTATCAGATTTGTCATCCTCATTTGGATTGACAATGCCGTAAATTTTAGCAGTACTACCGAGCACACGTATCTGTTGTAAGTAACTGTAAAGTTCATCAATAGGCCGATAAAAATCAGATAACTTTTTTTCATCACTATCACGTTTGTTGTAACATTTAACAAATTTACTTGGTCTACTTTTATTATCTTCTTCATAAGTCAAACTCTTGTAGCACTGATAATCTTCATCAGTAACAATAATGATGGCCAGACTTGAATTATCTCGCAACCACGCGGTAGTTTCTCCCTGACATTCACCCCGTAGGCCATACTGGGTCATTAAGATAGCTTCTTCCCTTGATGACCCGTTGATGCCCAAACTCTTGATTGTTTCAGCGAACACTAGCTCGTAATCGGTGGTGTCAGGTGTTACAATACTACGGATACATTCTCTGCGGTCGGTAGAAGTGATGGCAATCTGCCAGTTGCTGCCTGAGACATAGTTCAACAATGCTGGCAGTCCTTGTGCAATGTTTTCCTGCTCCTCTTCCATTGAGCCAGAGTTATCGATAACCATCAAAATATCGAGAATGCCTTTTTCGTTTTGAGCAAAACTTTCTGCGATTGCATCACCATATGTGCCTGTCTGCTTGAACCTTGAACTGTAAACAGGACGAACAAGCTGCTTAAACTCCCTGCTTTCACCGACTATCTCTGCTGTCATCTCTAAGGTGTTGTCAACAATGGTATTTTGAAAATCAACCGTGACCTCACCGCTATGGGAAGGATTTGCCCTGAATTTGCGGGTCAACCCCGCGACAGCACTTTCAGGGTCTATTTTCAAGTCATCACGCTCTTCATCGCTAATCACACGAGGTTCGCCGCTGTTGTTATCCAGCCCATCAACGACAACTGGGTCAGGTGGGCGCAGCGGCTCTGGTTGTGGCTCAACGATATCCTGAGTAAAGCTAGGCGTGTGCTCATTGCAACTAATTGAAACAACCAACAAAATAAGAATTTTTACCAACATGACAGCCATAAAACAAGTACCTACCAAAATAAGTTGCTAACTTCTTATCGGAATTGTTTTAAAAATATACACAATTATTTTGTAATCAGCAATTTTAATATCTTGCTGTTTTTATTGCTTTACTTTGTGCTATGCCTCATATCCGTGTAATTTTTTCCTTGTAGCTCGCGGCAAACTTTGCTCTCCTAGAGCGCGTGATAAAGATATACCGTAACTCCAACCGTAGAGTTTTTGCCCAGTTCTTTATCTAATACTACACTGTAATCTTTTATGGTGAACTCGTCTGGGGGCTTGATCTCGTTGTTAATCAGCACTTCCCAGTATTCAAACTTATACTTGCCGTAATGATTGTTAAAAAAACCCTTATCCATCTGCAAAAAATCTTCAGCTTCAGGGGTATATACACTATAGGTGTAGTCAACCATCTGTTTTTTATCGAGTTGCAGATATTGCATGAACGAGCAATCCGCAGCGGTCATTGTTTCCAACATAATCATCTCGTTAACGATAAAGCGTGACTGGACAGTGCAAGAACCCTTGCCAGTCAGTTCAAGTTCCACCGCTTCGTCTTGTATCCAGCCCGTGCCATGCAGGGAGAAGTTATTGCCTTGCTGTCGAAGTTGCTCGTTGATTATAATTACGTCACCGACAGCAAACTGAACGGCATCGGTAAAGCTTATTATGTTGTTACTGCTGTCGCTAACACAGTTTACATTGTTGTCTTGTGTCTCGTTATGACAGCTCAGTGTGCTGCTGGGAAGATGTTCATGATGCTCGATGAAGCTGTAGCTCGTCTTTTTCCCGTGATGATAGTTGTAGGCGATGGTGAATTTTTGCGCATGCACTGTGCCAGAGATACCCGCGGCAGGTGCTTGGTTTTTATCAGTAAAAGTCAGCGTTGTGCCGTCGAAACTGAATCCGCTAGTGAGCGTCTTGATAACTTTGCCATTGCCGTCGCTGATTTTCACCTCAACTGTGTTGGGAACAATCGTTGCACCATTGACGTGTAAACGCCCCGTGGCATCATCCAGGGTAAATGCAGTTAGCAAAGCTTTGTTTTCAAGATAATCAACACGGAGGGTTGCTCCTTGTGGTAAGACACTCTCTGAAGAAACTCTGATTACACGCCCACTAAGAGTATAGTCTGTGTCTCTTACCAACGTTGTACTTGTGCCATCTGCTTTGGTGACGGTCACCGTCATCGTATTAACATCGGTAAAAGGATCGTAGGGCAATGTCCACTCTGTTTCAAAATCAATGCCACCATAGGTATAGTCGATGTCGATATCAGCATTGCGCGGCGGCGTGTAACCGACAAACTGGACGGCATTTCCACCAGCGGCACTGACAGCTTTGTAGCAGCCACTCGTAAGTATGTCGTTGCAACTCGGCACGTCGGTGTTGTTGACTTTCACCGTCATCGATTTGCCATCAGGGGTTGCGGTAAGGGTGAAGATGTCTTTCAAGTTGACCTGAATGTTGGCGGAAATTTTTTGCAGTGTTGCTAAGTAGTCGCCAGTAACTGAACCATGTTCGTCAAAAATAGCCTGATTGGTAGAGTTCCAAACGGTAAAGCCGTAAGTTTTAATGTCGTGCCCGAAAGCATCGACGAAATTACGATAAGCATCCAACGAGCAAACATTCTCATCAGGGCACTGATGCGCCTCATCGCTGACAACGATGACCGCGACGGTTGAGCCTTCTCTCAGCCAACTGCCATCGCACTGCGAGCCACTCTTGCCTTCCAGCGCCCAGCGCACTTTTTTCAACATGTGCTCTGAGCCACCCTCAAGATTGAAGGTCAGCAGCTGCGTGTAGGCATCGTTATAGGTGCTAGTCGTTGACATTATGCGTCCCTCCACTGCACAGTTTCGATGTGGATCGCTCTTCACCATGGCAATCTGCCAATTGCTGTCACCAACGTGGGAAAGAATACCACCTAGGTTGTTTCTCACCATTGCGATTTCATTGCTCATCGAGCCAGAGTTGTCGATTACCAGAAGGATGTCAAGGATACCGCGATTTTCCTGTGCTAAGCTCTCACTTGCCGTATTAGAGTTTTGTCCCGGCTGGCGACGGATAAATGCTGGTCGCTTATCTCGGATTATCTGGCTGACACTCTGCACATTTTGCCGCGTAGCAACGAGACTTTGAATCGTTACCAGCTCACGGCGTGTCGTGCCGTTTAACTCGTGACTGCCATTTTTAGGAGTGACGACATTTGCTTGCCACTTGCTGCTGATTTTTGTATACAGAGCATAGCTCTCATCTGGCTGGTCTTTGAGCACTATTGGATCGCCCTCGTAGTTCATGCCCTCTGCGACAACACCTGCTGCTTTCAAATCTCCCCCGTCAGAAGACTTATCAGGTTGAGGTACTGTGGTAGAAAAATCACCGGCATTACAACCAACTACCAGCAAAAAAACAAGTAAAGTCTTCATATGGTATCCTCCAAGTTACATCATCTCTATGCATTGGCTCTGTCGGATTTTTTTGGTAAAACTTTAGATAAAAAATGATTTTCTGTTTTATTTCAGTAGGTTAAGAGGATACAGGGCTGTTTGGCCTTCCCCTCCCCCATGCTTGTCTTGTGGCGAGCACTATGCCTGATTGCATGAAGCGAGCATCGACCTGTCATCTGCGTTAGCAGATGACAAAAAGGCAAGAGATTGGGATGTACTAACGAATAGTGTAGAGTGGCGCAACGCCGGGGAAGCCTTTTAGCGTAAACTCACCCAGACAGCGAGCGTTGTCAAGGTTGGCAGTTTTGACAAATTTATCGCTCATAATCAGCGGCACACCGAGTGTTTTACACCAAGGCTCAAGACGACTGGTGTAGTTAACTTCCTTGCCAATAATGGTAAAATCCAAACGCCCGAAACTACCGACATTGCCAAATACAACACTGCCGACGTGAATGGCGATACCAACTTCGATGCATGTCTCTGTCTGTTGGCACAGCTTATCTATCATCACTAGAGAAGCCTCAAGTGCTTTATGACAGGATGCTTTTTTATCCTTGTCATCAAAAATTACCAGCATTGAGTCGCCCATAAATTTTAAAATATCACCTTTGTATTGTGTAAGTGTGTCAGCTGCAAGTTCAAAAAACATATCAAGTGCCGCGGCTACCTTGTGTTCACTGCAACTCATTGCCATGCTCGTATAGTTGCGTAAATCACACAGCCAGATGGCAGTATCGATGGTTTCACCGTGTCCGCGTTTGAATTTTCCTTGCAGCACATGTGATGCGGCTAATTTACCGAGATAAGTCTGTAGTAAGCTACGGGTTGAAAAATGGCAAAATTCAATCTCTAGTCGCCGCGATAACGCGGGACGAATTTGCTCTAAGACTTCTATCTCTGCATCGCTAAAACCATTGGGTTGGTCAGTGGTATAGGAGATGTAAGACCTGCCGCCACGAGTATACTGCATGGGAAAAATAATATAGTCAGTGCAACCTTGTGCCGCTAGTTCCTTTGCTAAAGGAAATTTTGTTGATTTGCTGTTGATTTTCATTCTAATGGTGTCTGAACCATTGTATATTTTTACCACGGGACTATGAATAAATAGTTGTGATTTTATTTGTTTGTGAGATAGTAGAGTTGATTGAATACCGCTGTCACGTTTCCAAATTAAATTTTGCACAAACACCTCTGGATGCACGGTGTGAATATCAAGACTGATACGATTAACTTTCACCAGTGGCTCAAGACGTTGTGCCAATTCGCAGATAATATCCTCCGCTTTATCGAGGTGCAAGGTCTCTACTAGCAACCAGTTTATGATACCTTCAACTGTCATCAACTATCTCCTGTGCTTCACTAATCTTGCGACATCTATCAGCGACACGCTGTCAAAATTCCTCTACCACATTGCCAGAACCATAAAATTGTCTCACTCAGTCGCCAGTTAATAATGTTGTTTGCGTTCATAATTTTCTTTTTCCTCCAGCACGTTTTTTCAATGGCACAGCTGCGCTATCTTGTGGTAACCACCCAGCAGTCTGACAGTGCTCAGTCATCTCACCCCAAAAAATTTCTATTGTTGCAGTTATATCGATAAAAATCTTACGTAAAGCTAAGACATGCTCTTCAATTTTGGTAAGCTTACCTTCAAATAAAGCAGTTCCCGTTATCAAGTGCTGCTTGAGTGTGGCAAGAAACTTTTTATCTTGGGTAGCAAAAGTATCAAGAGTTACAATCAAATGGTGTAACTCATGCTGTTGCATTGCACTCCCAGATGGAGCAGAAATCAGCATATCAAGTTTATTTTGCAAAACCTGAGTAATGTCACTACATGCCTGTGCTTCAGCAGAACCATTAAGCGCGGTAATTTTTTTCTGCAGCTCGCTATACATTTTTTTGCTGCTACCGAGCACCGCTGTAGTTTCCCATAATGATGGAATAATAACATCTGTCAGCGGCAAAAGAAAACTTTCTATGAAACGATTGTGAGTATCGATAGCTTTTTCTGTTTTATAGGGAGTTTGTAATTCTTTTGCTTGTGTGGAAATTAAACTAAAATCCTGCAGAGATACATCAATCATAAAGCTATTTTCCATCTCAACCAGAGTGTAGAGCGCTGCTACCCATGAGCCATAGATACTGTGCAAAGACTTGCCATCCACTGCTTTGCCTTTGAAGTCTGGCTGGTAAAGACGACCAACACGGTAAATATCACGCATTGTGTCGATATCGAGACGACGATGTGCTTTCAAATAGCCTTTTGTTGCATCAAGACCATAGTAGCTGCGCAAAATAGTATGCCCACCGGGGTGAATGTGCTGAAATTCAGTGAGATCATAGACACCGCTGTCTATTGCCAGCCAACACTCACCCTCTGGGTCATTTTTCTGTGCCAGTTCAGAAACTTTGATAAGTTTTTCTTTGCTTGGCACTGGGACTGCATTAGTGAAAGTTTCCTGCTTGAATCCCCCATTGGCAAACAGCCGTCCCAGCATCTGTGTCGCTTCTTTACGTCGTGCCTGTTCACTACCTTGCAGATGATGATAAAACAAATCTTGTAGTGCTTCATGCACAGCTTTGGCGAAGCGTGTGCGTCCACAGATATAGACTTGCGGTGCGGGATCATTCTGTTGTAAAAAATTCCAAAAAGTTTTTCTGTGTTTTTTGTCAGCAAAAAATTCCTTGACTTGACCATGTTTTCCTTTCTGGTAAAAAAACTTACGCCCATCAGCTGCACTTTTTTCTATATCAACCTCAATATCTGCAGCAGAGAATTTAACAAATAGTTTGAGGCGACCATTGGTAACAGCATGCAACAAATCATCTTGGTAGTAAAAATATTCCTGTCCTTGTGTAAAAAACAGCAGCCATGTTTCACTAGCTTGTGGATCTTTCATACGTTCAAGAATAAAAGAACGAAACGCTCCTACGCCAGTGCCGCCTGCAATCATCATAATTGGCGTGCGCTGGTCGGTGGGCAAACTAAAGCGGGGCGGATGTTCGATTCTGAATGAAATTGGCTCAGTGCGTCCAAGACTATGAGCAAGAAATCCAGAGCTAGTGCCAGTGCAAGTTTTGCCATTATCTTCGTAGTTAATGACACCTACAGTGAGATGAATTTCACTGGCACTATTGCCTTCACTGGCATCCATTGCCGAAGCAATAGTATAGTTTTTAAAATTTTCTGGTGGCACAATCTTAGCAAGATAGGCTGGGTCGTTAGGCTTGCTGTCAAGCAATGTACGAGGATCAAAACCATCACTAGTTAGCATGTTGAGTAAATTCCATAGCTCAAAACGTGCAGTAGTTTGATTATGAATTTCTTTGGCAAGAAACCGACTGTTACTTGCTACATGCAGTGCTCGTGCAATACGCAAAGATACAGGACGCAGCTGGGCAAAGCGGAGAAAAACTTGCAAGGGCAATTTTTGTGCATTGGCATAGCCATAACGTAACTTGATTGCTTGTTGCCATTCTTCAGAGAGAGCAATTTTCTTTTCCTTTTCTTTCGCATGCAGTGCTTGCATGGTCGCATTAATCAGTGCTTCACTATGTTCAGGTAAAATTAAGCAGCGATCACCCGGCTCATATCTCACACCAAGACCTTCGACATCTATTACAACATGTTTAACATTATCAGTTGCGCCGCTATGTGTTTGCCCTACTGCTTTGATGTGGCCAAAATAACACTCATTGGGAAATATTTCGAGGCGTTCCAGTCGTGCCGATTCGAGTTGTGAATCAACGTGCTCGTGTTCTTTATCTTTGAATTTGCCAGCAAAGCCACCAATAGTGATATCTCTGCCAACTTTAAAAGCCATCTCCAAATAGCCAAAGGCTTTCATGCGATGCCGGCCGAGAAAACCATTTTCACCTGCATAAATGTCAACCGCTTCGTAAACAAGATTAGTTAGTGTTGGATCATCGACACGGTTAACATAATCGCGCAAGGAAATTTGCGATACTGCGTCAATGAATTTCTGCCAAAAACTGGGTAGGTGGTGCGCAGTGCCTTGATCTCTTTACCGAGAAAAGTTTTATGATGCATACGTCCAAAAAATGTATCAAGAATGTTGAAGATAGGTGAAGATGTTCCACTAGGGCCGAGTACTTTCGGGCGGAAAGGCACGGCAAAAGGGGCAACTGTTTTTGCCCAAACAACCTGACTGACATAGTTTTTACTGTAGTGATTAGGATCGATATTGAAGAGCGATTTACGCACGATTTTCTTAAGACAATCTATAATAACATGCAAGGATTCCTTCAAAGCATCCAACTCGTTTTGAACGATAGCTTCTTGTGCTCTTACAATTGCAGGAACAATAGGCGAGCAATGTGCAAGAATTTCTAGCTGAGTCAGATAAAAAATTTGTTCTGAAGGGTTGTTAACAGTGGGAAAAAGCAAATCAAGATTACCTAAGTCGAAGTTATCTTCCCCATCTTTTTTCTTAAACTGCCAATTGTAGACAATCAGATCGACGTAGTGCATTACCCCGATGGGGCGATGTAAACGTTGTTGCACAGTTTTCCATGGCTTGTACAACTGTATGGGCAAGCCGTGTGCGGGAGGATAAGAACGCACATACCAGTAGGCATGAGATAAGATTGAGAGCAAGGCACAGGCACGTACGAGACAGTTGTCATCAAGCTTGTTATAGTCGGCACGCAGCACTGGCATAGCATCGACAACATGGCGCAAACGCAACGAGCTGTAATGCACTGCGAGGTTATCGATAGTTTCTTCCCAGGGGTCAAAGTAGGGTGGCAGACGTTCAGGAAAAGTGTTGGCAGGCACAAGACCACGCTCACTGGACAAAAAACCTAGATTTTCATGCCCAAGAATATCGTTGGCAACTTCTGCCGTCTGTAAAATTACGCGTGATGAGGCTGAGCGACTTGGGTTTTCAAGATCAAGATGTGGCTTGGGTGAGCGATAGGACAGATCAATACGGTAATTCATACGTCCGATAAGTTTATACTCACGCTTAAATTCGTGCAAATAGGCGTTAAGATAGCGTTTTTGTAGATTTGACAACCCAACTTCGGTGGCGTATTCGAGTGTTTCTTCGCCGCTGCTGATGTCCATGCGCTTGAGAAAAAAGACAGTCATGTCTTTGCTACTAAAAAATTTCTTCAGGTAGGCATGTTCTTCTCGTGCATTTTGCATATCAAACACTGCGCCTGCAAACGCGGTATGATGTGGCAAGTGTGATAGTTCTGCCGCGCTGAAAACTCTAAAATTTTCCTCTGGAAATACAAAAGGCCCGTAACTTGGTGCAGGTCGCACTTCGGTGAGTTTTAGCTTGTTGATGTAAGTATCGTCGAGTTCCATCGCTTTTGCCCCATCGATCATGATGTTAAGGTAGCGATGGGAAGGCTGAAGTCCAGATTTTAATTTATCTGGCATGCCAGTGTAGGCAAAAGCTTTGTGCCGCTGACCACTGTAGCCGGTAACCTCTACCTCGATACGGTCATAGGAGATGCCGTAAGCTTCGAGTTCATCGAGACGCTGCAAATTGCCATCGTGACATTGATGTAGGACACCATGCACTTCGTTGTCTTCTGCTGGGCAAATGTTGCCTGTGCCACCTTCGATGCGGAAAAAATCACAGACATTGAACACTAGTTGCCAGTTTTTCAGCACTGCTGGTTCGGAAAAAATTGGCTCGACTCCCTTGGCTTTTAGAGAGACCATATTCATGTTTGAGCCATAGCCAAAATAGTAAATCATTGCCTGTCTATCCACCCCTGTACTAATCCTAATGTCGGCTTAGTTTGCAAAATTCTTGAGAGATACTGCTATATATCTTAGCAAAACTAAGTTTTTGCCAACTATGTGTCGATTATGCATGTGGCAGCATTTGGTTGAGGTTCTAATATGGGAAAAATTTACTCTGTGCTAATGTTATCTGTTCTGTTAGCTGACTGTGGAGAGCAAGCACATCTCAGCAGTGGTTTCGATGCTGATAATATTAGTGGCGAACTAACTACCGAAACATTTGCATATAATGCTTCGGCTACGGATAAACTTGATATCTTACTTATTATTGATAACTCTGATTCGATGAGTGAGGAACGTGCTAAAGTTGCTCGTAAACTCGAATCTTTACTCAAACATATCAAGGCGCGGGATTGGCAAATAGGTATCGCTAGCACGGACATGACCAGCTGTTTTTCAGCCATCATCAATGCCAAAACTCCTGATTACCAAAATG
The DNA here is from genome assembly GCA_965226195.1 of Oligoflexales bacterium. Classification (GTDB taxonomy): domain Bacteria; phylum Bdellovibrionota_B; class Oligoflexia; order Oligoflexales; family JAPPIL01. The sequence goes on along the minus strand of OZ245333.1, from coordinate 2,522,325 downwards.
TCTATCGTCAAGCCATTGATGACATAAAGCCAGCTAATGCTGAACAAGTAATCTACATGACAATCAGAGGCTTAAAAGGCATGCCTGTTGTTGAAAATAATACTTGCGACGACAATAACCCTCAATATCTTGTGCGTGAAGATTCAGCCATAGGAATTATGATTGTCACTAATGAAGATCATCAATGTATTAGCAGTAAGAGCGAGATTGATCAAGGCTGTGAGATACAGGATCTCTACGATTTCCTCAGTTTAGTCAGAATTCCCAATATAACTGCTAAAGTTTACGGGTTTTTAAATGCAAGCAAAAACGATAAGTTTCTTGAATGGCGTGATGAGGGAGGCGAAACTATTTTCACTCGCTATGAACCATACGATACAGGTAACTATGATGCCATTCTCCAGGCTATTTCCAGTGATCTCAGTGCCATTGTGCAATACAAGTATAAACTACAAAAAAAGCACGATGATGAGGTTTCGGAAGTTGTAATCACTTTTGATGGTGAAAAAAATAGAACTCTTGGTAAAAATGAATACGGAATTGTTGGCAAAAAAATGTTTATTCTAACCACTCTGCCTACTGATACTAGCAGTATCAAAGTTACCTACAGCTATCAGCCTTAGCTGTGCAGTTGTAGGCATAATTATCCCACTGCTTTAGCAAAAAATTTTTGCTAGCATTAAAAGCTAAATTTTTTCTATATCCATGCCGATGGTGGAAATGCACATGGTTTTATCAGGTTATCAGGAGGACGTGTGTTTGTGCTGCGAGTTTTGTTGTTGCTGGTGCTGTCAGCTGCCTGTGGTGGCGATGGTGACCAGATAAACGGGGAAGAAGAAACTTATATCTATACTCATGGCAATGCTGAGAGTCGAGAGAAGCTATCGCTTAGTGCCTCGACGCAGCTGCCCAACGCCACTACGACAATGTATACCGAGTCTTTCTATGCTGATGTCACTGCCAGTGATCGTTTGCAGATTGTCTTTCTAATTGATGACACCGCTGAGATGGCAGAGTCACGGCAAAAACTATCTACTGCGCTTGCAGCAATGCTGAAACATATCATCAACAGCAATTGGAGCATTGCCGTAACAACATTGCATATCTCCTCATATCCACAGGCGACTATTACTAAATACAAGGATAGTTTTGATTATGAAAAAAAGTTTGCACAGGCAGTAACGGATTTAAAGCAAGTTACTGGTGCTGAACGCAAGCAAGCAAAGGATAGTGTGCGTGCTTTTGTCATTGTAACAGACAAAGATCTTACAGCAGATATACGCTACAACGTTGAAAAAATGCTGACGGAGAAGGGCAACAACCGTGTCTATGCCTTGCTCAACATCGAAGGCGGCAGCAGTGCCTTTATCGACTGGAGCGATTCACAGGGGCAAAAAATTGTCAACCGCTATGCCTCGATCACAATGGAAGACTACGCGTTGCCGCTGCAGGAAATGTCACGTGATCTTGCTTCGATGTTGCGCAGTAGTTTTTTCCTACGTGGCTATCGCAGCCTTGAGGGACGGCATGTTGCTTTTAATGGTGACTATCTCGATGCCAAAGTTGCTTGGAATCCCAGCCGTTCAGGACAAACTGGGCATATCAGCAGCGATAGTTTGCAGCGTGGTGATGACAAAGCTGCTCACACTTTCTTTATCAACAGCAAGCTGCCCGCGGGTATGTGCATCGATGTTAAGTATAGTATTGAACGCTAACGAGTTTGTTTTGTATACGAGAAAAAGGTGGCTTCGGTCACCTTTTTAGTTCCCCCTCCTCGCTTCGCACGGCTCTTTGTCCGCTTTCTTTCTCCCTTCCACCCCCCTTCTGTGCGCGAATTTTTGTTTGGGATTGAGAGGAAGCATCCTGCTTCACCATGTTTTGTATGTATACGGGGCGGTCATACGGAGGTAGCGCGTCCCCCAACAGCCACTGTGCGAAATCTGCTAAAATGCGTTGGGACAAGGCAGATAACGATGCGGCTTGGGATGGCCTCAGCGGTTACATTACCAACTCGACGAAGCCAGCTGGGGAAGTAATTGCCGACTACAAGCGCTTGTGGGAGATCGAAGATGCTTTTCGTCTGTGCAAACACGACCTCAAGATGCGTCCTATATTCCATCGCAAGGGCGATCGTATCAAGGCACATCTGGATATCTGCTTCATCACGTATACGCTAGGTCGGCAACTGATGTATCGCTATCGGTTGCAGCAAGGCGAGCGGGCGAGTTATGATGTTTTGCATGAAGCACTTGCGGAGACATAATTCTCGCGGTTGCGCCGCATCACAAGCGGTGATCTGTATGGTATCCCTATGTCCGCGTCCCCCGTAGCCAAGCACCTCTACCGCCTCGTCGGGCTGAAGCGCTCCTCCAAACCTTTCAAGCTCTAAAGAACTGCCTAAAACTTGTGCAATCGTAGTGCCTCAACAGAGGAGTGAACTCCTATAATAGCAATGCCTTAGACAAAAAATATGCGGAGCTCAGGCTCAGTGTGATGCACACGGTGTTGCTAGCACTAATCTGGCCTACTTTTCCTTATTTGGTAGTTTTTTCACTCACCTACACATCATTAATACAGTCTTGACATTATATTAAAATATGATATACAATGCAGTGTTTGCAGTGCATACGCATTTGTTTGTTATACAGAGGATAAAGTATGAGAAGTTTTATTTATTTTTTGTTGTTTTTGGGTGTTGCCACAAGCAGCGTTTATGCCAGAAAAGCCGTCAAGGTAAGTAGATTAGATTTGCTCAAGGATGCCGCCTCCCAGATGCTCAAGATTCCTGAATTCAAAGGAAGAATGACTTGGGCAAGTGGTGGTATTGCGATGGATGAGTTCATCAATTACCTGAGTGTGCATGAGACAAAAGTTTACAGCCTCTACGATTCTGAACGAGGTCTACGCCTAAGTCTGGGAAAAGCACTAAACGCCGCAATGAACCGTGACATTTTTAGCTTGACAATCGGTGCAGATGGTAAACTGGTTAACAAGTATTTTCGCGGCGCAAAGCCTGATCTTCAAAATATTATCTCCACAGTGATTGCTGCCCCTGAACTCAATGCTAAAATGCAGTGGGGCAGTGAAGGACTGAGTACGGATGAGATCATGGCCGCGATCAAAGAGCTTTACCCAGAGGTTCGCACTCTGTATGTGCAGGCTTCAACCAATAAGAATGACCGTGGGCTTCGTGTCGCCTTAGGAATGGCACTGGATGAGGAGATGGAGGGTAGTGTTTTTAGCTTGCTAATCAAGGCAGATGGTAAACTGGTTAACAAGTATTTTCTAGGTACAAAGCCTGATCTTAAAGATATTATCCCCACAGTGATTGCTGCCCCTGAACTCAATGCTAAAATGCAGTGGGGCAGTGAAGGACTGAGTACGGATGATATCATTGCTGCGGTCACAGGACTTTACCCAGAAGTTCACACTCTGTATGTGCAGGCTTCAACCAATAAGAATAAATATGGATTTAGCAGTGCCTTAGGAAGGGTACTGGATAAGGAGATGGAGGGTGGTGTTTTTAGCTTGTCAATCGGTGCAGATGGTAAAGGTATTCACAAGTATTTTCGCGGTACAAAGCCTGATCTTCAAGCTATTATCTCCACAGTGATTACTGACCCTGAATTAAGTGCTAAAATGCAGTGGGGCGGTGAAGGACTGAGCACGGATGAGATCATGGCTGCGGTCACAGGACTTTACCCAGAAGTTCACACTCTGTATGTGCAGGCTTCAACCAATAAGAAAGATCATGGACTTCGTATTGCCTTAGGAGTGGCACTGGATAAAGAGATGAAGGGTAGTGTTTTTAGCTTGAGAATCGATGCAGATGGTAAATATGTTCACAAGTATTTTCGCGGTGCAAGGCCTGATCTTCAAGATATTATCTCCACAGTGATTGCTGACCCTGAACTCAGTGCTAAAATGCAGTGGGGCAGTGAAGGACTGATTATGGATGAGATCATGGCTGCAGTCACAAAACTTTACCCAAAAGTTCACACTCTGTATGTGCAGGCTTCAGCCAATAAGAAAGATCATGGACTTCGTATCGCCTTAGGAGTGGCACTGGATGGAGTAGATGGGGTAGTTTTTTCGCGTAGTACGGGTGGTGTGAGATATTTCTGGAAAGAGTAGGAACTGCAACATTTAGCAGCAACGTCTTTAGCTGCGATGTTTGCCCTGCGTTCTATCAACAGCTCAACTGTCTCTGTCTTTCCCCACTTCGCGGCAGTGTGTAAATCAGCATTCAGTGTATTTGCCGGAATATGACCTCCCGTAGCAGTAGGAGCTGCCTTGATACGGAAACCGTCGCCATGCGTAGCTCCTGCCTGTTGCAGCAGTGCAATTGTCTCTTGCTTAACAAATGCAGTCGCTTCATCGAGTGGGGTGTCGCCGTATTCGTTGGCAACGTTTCCCCCAACAGCCACTGTGCGAAATCCACAATTCTCAACGACATCAGAGAGCTACATAACTTCTTTGCCCATACCCAAACACATACTCAGACAAAAATATCTCGAAAATCGCCTCTCAATGCGGGCTATTGCCAATGAGTTTTCGTGCTCTAAGTCATATGTCAGGAGTCTGATGCCTTAGATACAAAATCCCCCCGAAAAAGCAACCAGTATGCTACAGAATATAGATGGTTCACCTACGGCAAGCGTCGGAGCGGTATCAAGACCTTTACACTACCAGAGCAGAGAACCATCGCTGCCCGCAAAGAAGATGTATGCTGAAGGGACGAGCACCGCGGCAATCTCTAGGTGCTTGGATACCATGAAGATCCCCACCAAGTAACAGGGCAAAGGCTGGCATCATCACACGATTGCGCAAATTCTCAAGCAAGAGGAGTGTGTTGCAGAAAATATAAACTGAGGAGGGGCAGCATTGTCAGACTGATCATAAAAGTATTTGCCGCTCGATGCCTTAGACAAAAAACATGCGGAAGCCGGGAAAAAAATGACCACCTGTTTCATAGACACCGAACGCGGTATCGTTACCGGCAACGCTCTCGTGGCAGTGGATGGGTTAGTCATCTACCAGATGACCGATTTTGCTCTCCAGGTTTGAAGAAGATCTGTCCTTCTAATTTGCCTTGTTTCACGTTTCTGCAATTGCTACGTTTTGGTCTGAATCACTGATTCCAAGGAAGTCTGCTAGCTAATTAATTGAAAAATTTCAATGTTTTGCTCCGCGATCGAGTAGCAGTTCAACTGTCTTTGTTTTTCCCCACCTCGTGGCAATCATCAGAGGAGTCCATCCATCTATGTCTTTAGCTTCGATGTCTGCTCCGCGATCGAGTAGCCGTTCAACTGTCTCTGTATTTCCAAAAAGTCTGGCGGCAAGCAGCAGAGGAGTCCATCCATCTATGTTTTTAGCTTCGATGTTTGCTCCGTGATCGAGGAGCAGTTCAACTATCTCTGTCTTTCCAGACCGTGCGGCAAGCAGCAGAGGAGTCCATCCATATCTGCTTTTAGCTTTGATGTTTGCTCCGCGATCGAGTAGCAGTTCAACTATATATGTATTTCCATACCGTGCGGCAAACATCAGAGGAGTCAGTTCCTTATTGTTTTTAGCCTCGATGTTTGCTCCGCGATCCATCAACAGCTTAACTTTCTCTGTATTTTGCCACTCTGCGGCAATCATCAGAGGAGTCCATCCATCTATGTTTTTAGCTTCGATGTTTGCTTCGCGATCGAGTAGCCGTTCAACTGTCTCTGTATTTCCAAAAAGTCCGGCGGCAAGCAGCAGAGGAGTCCATCCATCTATGTTTTTAGCTTCGATGTTTGCTCCGCGATCGAGTAGCAGCTCAACTTCCTCTGTATTTCCATACTTTGCGGCAGTGTGTAATTCAGCATTCGGTGTATTTGTCGGAGTATGATCTTCCGTAGCGGTAGGAGCTGCCTTGATACGGAAACCTTCGCCATGCTTAGCTCCTGCCTGTTGCAGCAGTGCAATTGTCTCTGTCTTGTCAAATGCGGTTGCTTCATCGAGTGGGGTGTTGCCGTATTTGTTGGCAACGTTTACTTCAGCACCGTGTGTGAGCAGATACTCTACCAGCTTAGGCGGCCCCTCAACGACGGCATCATGCAACACCGTATATCCTCCGGCCCGAAGGACAGAATTTACCTGCAGTCTATGTTCAGCCAGCACCGTAGCCAAAACTTTTGCATCCCCCGCCCGGATAGCCTTACTGACAGCCATGCGGATCTTTGCTGAGGGCAACTTGAGAGGAGTTGCTAGCAGGGGAAATGTTAGCAGGCTGGTCAATACCAATGATAGTTTCATAAACATTTTCTGATAAAAATTAAGCAATTACCCATAACGAGTATACGTATATCAATATAAACAATATAAAATCAAGTAAATAATCGAGAGTCCCTCTTTACCTTACGAGGAGAACAGCGACCAAAGGGCTAAATCTGAGCTAATTCCACAAATATCGATAAGATAAGTCACTTACATTGCCCATCAGCTCATCTCTGCAAGCGTGCTCAGACAAAAATATCTCACAGATCGCCTCTCGCTGCTTGCTTTCACTACTTGATGCTGAAGGAGACTAAAAAGCAATCAGAGGGGTACCGGCTATTTTGACCCATGTCTACAACAACCATCTTTATAGGAGCTAACAAAAAGACAGCAAGCATCGACCCGTCATCTGCGCTAGCAGATGAAAAAAACAAAATGTGACAAGTAGATGAAAAATAAAACTAAACAGCATCATCATCTTCAATGACGACATCATCGTCATCGTCATCGTCATCATCATCATCATCGACAACCTCAACCATCTCCTGCTGGTCGGTTGACTCATGCACAAAGCTGTCGTAGTAACGTCCTGAGCTGCGTTTTCTGAACAGCAAAAAGGGCAAGCCTATCAGCAAGAAGGAGGCAAGAATTCCACCCCCCAAAACGTAGTAACGATAACGATATGGTGGCTTGCCTTCAACGGTAATCGAGGTAAAACAATCCCACCACAGATTGCTATAGGGGTCGTTGTTTTCGTTTTTTTCGTAATTTTTGAGCAAATCGGTGAAAGTGACAAGATAGTGTTCTTTGCTGCCAGAGATGAGCATAACGATATGTGCTATCTCTGTTTTATCGATAGTGTAGCTGTTGTAGAACAGTAGTGCCTTACGCTCCACGATATCAACAATAGAGTGCCTTGAAACCTGATAATTTTTGATCGAAGGGCTGTATTTGGAAAACTTGGGGCCGATGTCTTTTGCCAGCTTCTTCGCCGCGGCATCATCGATGTAGCGGTAGCCTTTGCTCCAAAACACTTGGATGTTACGGCGATACGTCAAGCCACGCCGATGCTGCTCACGCATGTTGAGAAAAATTCCGCCGGCGTTATCCTGCACTTCAAAACCAGTTGGTGGCACGATGGAAAAATTGTGCTCTGGATACTCGAAACGCTCACCTTCAGCGATGTTCAAGCCCTCAGTGGCAAATACTTGCCCCGCAAAGAATGCCAGTGCTAAAAGCAAGAGACTTGCGCCACACATGCTAATTCCCTTCAAAAAAACTTCGCAAGGTGCTTCGGCACAAAAATACAAAGCTTTAGCAAAGAGGGGGTGGGGAGGCATATTATCCCCACGATAACCCAGCCCCTATATTCATACTTGTGGTCTCAGAGGAGCTGAAAATTAACGGGCAATTTTTTCCATTTCGTGCGTGCGATCGATGAGGATCTCACGTAACTCAATGTAGCAATCGTCACAGAGTGCCTTGCCCATAGTCTCGGAGCGCACCTCCCCCCAGTCAACCAACGCAGCCCAAGCACGATCACTGAACTGACGTTTCCTGACCATTACCTTTGCACGACAATGATGACAGAGATTCATACGACCCTCCCCCTTCATATAGTTAATACAAGACCACAGAGAAGCGGTGATAGGCATCAGCATAGGCACCCACCAAGCTCAAACTACATCGACTAGTAAACGATTAACTTGAACACTATTTTCCATAATTATCCATCTATGTCAAGTTTTTTTTGAAAAATTTTTAGCTGGCCTTGTTCGTGGAGGTGTTTTGTCCGTAAAACTTCAGCACTTCTTGCTTGATATTGTGAAAACGTAAATTTTCTGACTCACGCTGCAAAAGTGGTTGCCAGATAGCAAAAGCTTGCGCTTCGTCACCGCTGTGGTATTCAAGCAATCCTTTGAGATAAAGCACTTCGTCATCTATTTTGCTACTGTCGATGCGTTGCAAATAACTGCGTGCTGTGTCCATATGTCCCTGACGCAACCACGCATGACCGAGAATGCGCAATGCCCTCTCTGTGTTGACAAACGAGTGCTTTAACGACAACTGTGCGTATTCGATTGCGGTTGGCAACTCTAGGTTCTGCCATACGTAACAGTCAGCCAACTCAAGATAGATATCACCCCGCAAATCAGGGGTAAGGTCGGGACGCTGTAGGGCAAGATTGAGCCACATACAGGCAACTTCATGTTGCCAGCACTCTTTGCCAAAAATACCCAGTGCGTAGTAAATCAAAGCACTGTCGTAGTTAGTATTCAGCAATCTTGTAAAATCGCGTAAAGCCTTGTCAGGATTGAAAACACAGCCAACTATGATCAAACTACGCTGTGCTTCTTCTGTTCTCTGATACAAAAAATACAGCCGAGCACGGGTATAGGCAAGATAGTATAGCTTATTTGATAGAATTTGTTTTGTTGTTTCTGAAAATTCATTTGGCTCAAAATCAAAACTTTCACTCAAATTGACGACACTGCTATCGATATTTTTTATTTTCTGCTGCTCATAGTAGAGATGGGTGAGGTAATATATTTCACCGATGAGCGATGATACATGCCATGGGTTAAGGCTGAGAGCTTTCTTAATTGCTTCGGTGGCACGGTTAAAATCTTTCTGAGCGGCAAACCCCGCGGCTTGCAGTGAGTGAAATTCAACCTGTCGTTCGAGTGGAAATTTGTCCACTGCTTTGATTTCCGCCAGCACTGCTTGTCCTTCGGCAACGGCCTCGTTTTTTATCAGGAATGCCGCCCACGTAAGCTTGGCAGCACTGCCATGCCTGTCGAGCTGATACATGCGTTGTAAGTAAAAACGAGTTTTCTTTTTGGCTTTGATCTCGGCGTAAAACATACCCAGCTGGAGATGTACTTCAGCATCAGCGTCAAAACGTGCCAGCATGGAGTTCATCAGATTGAGCAAATCGAGACGATCGGCAGATAATTTCACCATCTGTTGCATTTTTTCACGACAGGCGAGATAGTTTTCGACATCGACCTTCTGTGCCCGCAAACGTGCTATAAGTAGCCACAGCCTGAGATTTTCGTTGTCGGGGTGCTCCTCATATACTTGCTCGAAGAGCTTGATAGCGTCCTCTGCATGTCCTGCACTGAGGTAAAAATCGCCGATCTCCTGTATTAGCTCATTGTCTGGATTGCTGCCACCTCGTTTTAACAGCTCCGTGTAAATATCAAAAACACGATCGTGCAGGGCGAACTCCTTACACACAGCAACGACAAACAGCAGTGCGTCATCACTGTTGTTAGGGTCGTTAACAAAGCCATCGATCTGGGTACGTGCCTGTTCCTCATCACCTTTAGCACGGGCGGCATCCCCGCGGGCGGCGGCGACACGAGCACGGCTCAAGCGGCGGTAGAGCATAATTTCTGGCGGGCAGTTGCGGTGCGATTCTCGCCACCACTGCACAAGGCATTCGATTGCCTCTTGTGCTTCGTCATACTTGCCTTGTGCAAAAAAATCACCGTAAAGACTGCGGTGTGTGTCAAAATTGCCGTAAACGTTGTAAGGGGCAATCTGCTCGAACATGTGAAAGAAAGAATCACCCTCTTGCCATGCCTGTTTTTGGTAACAGATTTGGCTTAAGCCGAAGTAGCTTGGATACCAGTCAGGATCGAGTTCTATGCTCTTCTCATAACTGGACACGGCTCGTTCATAGTCGCCCATGCGTTCTTGATTGAAGGCAATTCCGTACCAGGCAAAAGCTGACTCGCCATGTTTTTTGATCAATGCCCGACAACGTTTTATCAGCATCGTCGGGGTATGTTCACCGCTGAACTGCTCGATCATCAACTTCCCCGCCTCTTGCACCAGCTTGTTTTCCTGCTGCTGATAGAAACTGCGTAGCTCATCTATCGCACCAAGCTTGATCTCCAACTCAACATAGCGCAGATGCAGCAGCAAACTTGTCTTGTGCTCAGCTAATAAGCGGGCAAGAATTTCCTTCGCAGCAGCATAACTACGTATAAAAATAAGCTTGTTAGCCTCTTCCAAGTCGCGCTGAAAGTGCATCAACTGTGGATCTTTGCTTTGTTTTTGCAAAATAATTTTCCTGACTAACTAAAGTAAAATTTTCTTACATGATAAATATCGGTTTAAAATTTATGAAATTTAGTCTGCATTTTGTTTTTCTTCTCTGTTAGGAAATTTTGCACTGCCAGTATCAAGTTTATGTGTTGTATACGAGAGGGGGGGAACGACCTCTCGTGCTTCGCACGGCTCTTTGCCGCTTTCTAGCTCCCCCCTCTCGTGCTTTGCACGGCTCTTTGTTGCTTCGCACGGCTCTTTGTCCGCTTTCTCGCTCCCTCCACCCCCCTTATTTGTCCCGGAGCGTATCTATAGGTGTTGGGGTGGGTTCGTGCTGCTCACACCTCCTCCGCGCGTGTACTGGTTGAGCGCTATGTCGGTATGCCATCCCGAACCCACCCCAACATGTACAAACACAGTGCTCGACACAAGAAAGCTCGTGATCAGCACTGTGCCAACTACAAAAAATAAACCTCGTATCAAGTCCCGCGCTGCCACACACAAGTTGGTGGTGTCTGCAGAAGTTTACAAAGGATTGGGAGGAAACATCACAGCAAACCATTTCACGCGAATGCGACAGCTGGAGCTAGGAAGCGACAAAGAGCATGCACACATGTGTGCATGGTGAAGCAAGATGCTTCCTCCCAATCCCAAACAAAATTCGCGAACAAAAGGGGGGTGGGGTTTCGGGGCTTTGTTGCATAAGTTCCGTTGATTATAACATGCTGTTATCATAGCATTTTTATATGGGGAGCGTTCCCCTCCCCTGCGTGTTCGCAGACTTCTTGTTTGGGTCAGGTGCAATCATCCTGCTGCACCATGTCTCATGCTAAAGCATTCGCGTGAAATGGTTTGCAGGTCTGCTTGCACCTGACCATTGTCAACTTCTGTGGACACTACGGGCTTGTGCGTGGTGCAGGCATTACCTTTGCAACACCTATAAAATTCTTACTGCTAAAGGGTTATAGGATATAAACATGCCTGCCCTGAGTTATGCAACAAAGCCGGGTTTCGGGGCGGGGGGAACGACCGCCCCGTATAAAAACAAAATGTGTCCAGCAGATGAAAAAAAACTCAGCGGCTCAATACATTTTGGCGTTCAGTTGTGCTAGCACGTAATCTTCTTTGAACTGCAGTAGTTTCCAGTTTTTAGCCTCTCGGCTGAAGGACAGCCAGTTGATGCCGGGGTAGAGGTGGGCGAAGGAGATATAGAGCTGGCGACGGGTGTTGCTAATAGTGCATAGCATGTTCATGTTGAGGCAGTCGATAAAGCGATTGCTATGGTGATGCCAACGTCCTTCGCTGTAGACATGTGCGATAACTTGCTCACGGTTCAGGCGGTAGTTTTTTGCCAACAAGAAAGCTTTGAGCAACGATAGCTTGCGCTCTGCATGACGAAAACTCAGCGCTTCGCCGTCGCAGTAAAAGTAATGCCCCCGAATCCACAACGATGGAATTTTAAGATGGTGATTGTCTGTTGGCAAAGATGGCTCTTGCAGTGCAGCAAGTGCTGCGGTTACTTTTCTCCCCGCAGTATGCAGCGATTGCTTCTCGTTCATTTTCTCCCTCGTGCTTGTGAAGTGATTGATCTAATTAGAAGACCAGATGTCGGGGTGAATTGCTATCACCTGCGGCAAAAAATCGTGCTAAAGCAACTGGAGCAAGTGTTTGCGAGTGTATTTTTTTTCTACTTGAAAGCGTAAATTTCCATTTTCGGTAAATTTTTGTGTCTCTGAGTGAAAATAATGCTGTCTTGGCGGCCTAATTGAGGTAATATGGCTTACAGGATTAGCAGGGTTTATTGTCATGCAGGGTCAGTTCTATCGTAAGGTGGACAAGTATCTGGACTATGTTGTCACCAACATTGCACCACTTGGGGGTGATGGATCTGATCGCAGTTACTATCGTGTGCATGCCGACCCGCAGCGCACCTTTGTGCTGATGGCTTTAGCACCTGCCGATGCGGTGAAGCTTGCGGCGGGCTGCTACGAGTGGACCGACATTGCCGCGGTGTTCGATGCTGCGGGAATTTCCTACCCACGTATCGTGGCGACGCTCCCAGATGGGTTGATTATCGAGGACTGCGGCGATCGAACGCTGGAGAAGGCGTTCGATAGCGACGATCACCTGCAGCTGTTTTCACATTGCTTTGACATCGCTGCGAATTTTTTGACGATCCCGAAGGAGAGCAGTAGCGTGTGGACACAGCGGTGTTTTACACAGGAGGTGTATCTGCAGGAGTTTAACTTCTTTCGCAGCATGTTTCTCGATCGTGCCATGCAGCTATCGCTCTCGGCAGCTGATAGTGCTGCACTTCAGCGTGATTTTGTCGCGGTCAGCAGTTTTTTGGCGCAGTATTCCGACTTCTTTGTGCATAAGGACTTTCATTCTCGCAATTTGATGATCAACGCTGACCGTATCTTGGTAATCGACTTTCAGGATGCTTGTATCGGTTCACCGCTCTATGATCTTATCTCGCTATGCTTCGACAGTTACATGCCGTTATCGCTGACAACACGGCTAGAACTTTTCGCCGCGGGACGACGCAGGATCGAGCAGCAGCTCCCCGCGACTATGGTTGCGAGCAACGACGAGCACTGGGCGGCACTTCTGCTCCAACGCCAACTCAAGGCAATCGGCAGCTTCGCCAAACTAACCCTAGCTACCCACAAGGGCGATTATCTGCGCTACGTGCATCCTGCTCTCGCGACCTTCCCGCGTGATTTGATCGCCTCTTCCCGCTGGCCGTTTCTTTCCGACACCTTGTTGACCATCATTAGCGAAAATTTCTCGCCACCTGCCATAGCCAGTGCTTGATATTTGAAATAACTATTGAATATCATAAAAATTGTGTTATTATGTTAGTGTTTGCTGATTATTTATATGGTAATTTGTTGTGATATTAACATGTTATCGTCATAGTATGATGAAAGTAGCATTGGGAACAGGATTGTTGCTGTTGCTAGCGTGCGAGGAACAGGTCAGCTATGTGCCACACCACATAGCGCAGCACGGGGTTAAAGTTTATGCCACAGAGCTGGCAAAGATCGGGTTGACCTCTATCGATCTGATCGATTACCGCACCACATCGATGGCAACCATAATCAAGATAACCGATGTTGCTGGTATCGGGGTGGCGGAACTGGCAAAATTGAGCGGCATACAGGTTCGCGCGGTGCAACGTCATCTGCGGGGTGAGCGGATCTTAAGCGCTGCTTTTCTCAATAAACTGCAAGCTGGATTACGGCAGGCGATTGACAGTGCCGCGCTGGAAAACTATAGGAATCAGTATCATCACGAATTGATCGATAGGTTGCCGCAAATACTTAAGATAGAGAGAGCTGTGGTTGGATGGCAGAAGATGACAGACGCGGGCAAACTGCAAGATGATGATTTTTATACAGCCTATGTTGAGGACGTAGTTGCGGTAAGGGAAGAGGGGATTGCTGCAGCAGTCGCTCGCCTGAAACCAAAAGGCAGAAACAGTCAAATTGTCACCGTGCTACAAAAGTATGGGGTAACTGCTGATGATTTTGATAATTACGAGGTCACCTCCACGGCTGTGTTGCAAAAAATTCTCCGTGCTACTGGTGTGACCTACGGAAAGAACACCTTCATGCATAATCATGCTCAGCTAGTTCTACACATTCTTGGTAAAAAAACTATCACCGACAACACTGTGGCCAAAATAAGAGTTTTCGTCGAACAGACTCTCATTGAGGGCAAAACTGCCCAGCAACATGGCAAGGATGAAGCCACACGTCAGATAGAGGGTGTTTTTCGTGAGCTAGACCATGCACTACGTGTTGAGCGCACAGCGCGATCCCTATACAAAAAGCCGCAGTTGCTCGATGCAACATGGAAAAAGCGTGTTAACCAAGTGTTAGCAAAGCGCAACAGCGCAACTACAACACCTTTGCGGCATAGCACAAGCTGGGAGCGCATAACTGCTTACGACAAGTCATCACGTGTGATTTTTTTGGAAATTATCGACACGCTGCATGAAGGTGGTTGGCTATTGCCTTTTAATGAAGGAACTGGATTCGCCATGTTCAACGATTTTATGCGTGGAGAATATCTTATGAGCGATACTTCGCAGCAAAAAATAAAAGATGAAATAAAAAAGACACTAGTGGAAGAGCCTGCTAATACTGGCACGACAAAACAAGCAACGGTGGAAAAGCTGAAGGTGCTGCTACCCAAGTTTAACGCCGCACTGCGGGTAGAAAAAGCCTTGCACGAGATGCAGCAAGATATCGGCAGTCTCAGTCAGACAATGCAGCAACATGTGCAGCGAGCTCTTGCCATCAGAGACGAGCATCTTATGCTCACCCGTTTTCGTGTTACGTGGGACGATGTAAAAATTTTCGATGTCTCGTCTGTGACTGCTATCAGAGAGATCTTGGTCACCTTAAACTTGAGCAGCAATCGCATAGCAATGCACACATCCTTGAGTCACTCAGTGGTCAGCGACCACCTGAGAGGTGTGCGAAACTTAACACCCACCAGTGTAGCTGAATTGATTCGTTTTCTATGTGCAACCATTGCCGCGTCCGAGTTGCCTGCAGAAAAAGCCGCGGCACTGCGAGGCAAGGCTATTCACTTGCACAAACTTACCCGTGTCGAGAAAGCCGCACTTGAATTGCTTAAAGACGATGCTCAAGTTGCTCTGCTCCTGCCTGAACAAGAAGAAATGTTGCGCAGGGTGCTGACGATTAAGAAGGAAGCACTGGCAGCTCGCTAGATTTGTTACACTATGCTTGCTTAATCCTGACGATGTGCTTCGTAAAAGTCACCCGTATAGCCCGGCAGATAACGCTTGATGGCATCCATTGCTGGTGTGATAACTGCGTTTCTTGTTTCAAGCAGCTGACGGGCCTTGTCGATCCATTGCTGATGGTGACGAATGTCTGTGGCGAAAGAATGGTATTTGAGTAATGGCAGTGCCAGTGCGTGGACACCGATGAGATATAGCTGTCCTTGTTCATCATGCCACCAGACAGGGCCGCCAGAATCACCAAAATTGATGTGCTTGGAAGCATCGGAGAACTCGAATATATCGGTTCGCTGAAAATCTTTGCCGATCTTGACTTTAGCTTTGCGCAAGCTGCCGCTTGGCTGGTTACTATCGCCGATACCGTAGCCAGATAATTGCGCCATCTTGCCACTGAGATCGAGTGACCTCGGCGGAATACGGTAGTCAATGGCATAAGGCAAATCAAACGGCTTATCGAGTTCTAGTAGGGCGATATCTTTGAGGATAAAACTTCGAGATTTGAAGAAAAGCAGTTTCTCGATAATTACCTGTAGTGCCCCGCGGCTGATAAAAGACATACTGTTTGCACCGTTGAGATATGAACGTGGTGACACGTAGGCAACAGCACGCCGCTGTGCGTAGAACTTCTCTCCTCGTGTCAGTGAAATTTTTTCGTCATAGCCGAGCGTGACACGTGCTCGCCAAGTTCCAACCATGCAGTGTGCCGCCAGTAAAACATGCCGTGGCGTAAGCAGCACACCAGAGCATTTCGATACGCGATAATCGGCTGCACCAACTGCAACATGCAACGCGACATGCGCCGTGTAACGCTTGATATGGTCTTTACCGTCAACCGCCGTGCCACCACTGATTTTTACCCTTGCTTGTTCAGGCACACCACATGCCAATGCACAGAGCAGAGCAATAGTGATAGCTAACGCTTTCATTTGGTTGCTTCCCTTTGAACTTTTTTTGCAGAGGGACAGGGCAGAGCATTTTCCGTCACTAGCCACGGCAACACCCGCGGCAACTGACGCACTGCTGTGTCGTTATCGTGTGTTCCATCTTCAAGTAGTTGCTCAATGCTGGTGCGAGCAACTTTCTCACCTTCTGCTTGTGCAAATACGGCTTTACGGATAAACAGCGCGGTTGCTCCACACGACAACAGTGCAATACTAGCTGGTAGCATTTTCTGGCGTAAAATTGGCAGGCTCACCAGAGAGCCACCACACAGCATTAGCGGATATAACGCCGACGTAGCAGTGTTGTAAGCACGACTCGTATAGCCAGATTCTAACAGCAGAGCCTCCACAAGGTTGCTTTTAGAGACAGAGTGAGTTGTCAACAAAGTCGTGGTCTTAAAAGCAAAGGCCGATGTGGGGTCGCGTTGTAAAACGCTGGCTGCTAGCTCGTTTTGATATACACAATACTGCTCATTCGCTTGCTGAGTTGCAAAAAGCGCGGTGACAGTGCCTCCCTTACCCACTCTGCTGATGATACGGTGCGCATCGCCAGAAGGCTTATCATCACAGGCAGATAGCGAAACAAGAACAATGCAGAGGTGTTTACTCATACCTATAACGACCCTAAAGTATAGATAATTTTAGCATAGTATAAAAAAATATCAATAAATTAATGTAATTTATTGAAATAATTGCTAAATTTTATTTTAGTCAATGCCTGAGCACCTCTGGCAACGTCACTGTTTCGCAATACTCATAACTTGACAAACTACGTTTGTGCAGGATAAATGCCCCCAATCGTTTGTTTAGACATGTAAGTTTAGATGTAGTTGTAGGTAAACCGTTTGGATTCGTGGTGAGTCCTTTGGGTTGGGGTGTTTTTTTTAGATGGGTGTTCTTATGTGTGTTCGTGGCGTTATCGCTGGTGATGGTTGCGACAAAGCCGGGGCATGTCCCTCTACCTCGGTGTTTAGCCTGAATTGTCGGGAAAAATTTACCCACTAGCTAAAGTTTTGCACTGACCAGCCGATAGCATGTCTGGAAGGGGGTGGCTGTGCTGAAGTTAGCTGGTAATTTTGTGCTTGTTGTTGTGCTCGTGATGCTGGGCAGTTGTCTCAAGCGTCCCGAAAGGAGAGCACCACGCTTGAATTTGCAGGGCAACCCAAGTCCTTCTATTCCTGTGACCGGTACCTGTCTGTCGCAGGATACTGCAGCAAAGGGAGAGGTACATACTAAATGTCCCCCTACGCCCAATCCCAGTGAACCTCCAGATTTGAACAAGGTGGAAGCTCCAAACGGAACAACAGACCCAAACGGCACAACAGATACGAGCGTTGACACAACCCCTGATCCAATCGAAGATGATAGGTATTTGTCTACTGTCAGTGTCAGTGCCAACTGCGATGAGGGTAGTGATGGCTGCCTTTACAGCAAAGATGACGGCAGCAAGTACTGGCTCAAATGCGAAATCAAGGCGGGTGACTGTAAAAATGGCTTTTTGGTCGATGTAAAGACCGTTGATGCCGTGGGGTCGCCTAAAGTGACAAGGGGCAGTATGTGCGGAGACCGCGGTAAGACTGTTGCCGATCTCAGCGAGGGCAAAATTAAACTGGAGTGCAAGACCGACAGAGATGTTTTATACGAGTTTTCTCCCAAGAAGGCTGAACTTGTCTTGAGCAAGAGTCATCTGGAAAACCAATACGTCTGTGTCATCACCGATGCTGGCATGAACACTGTAGCAGATTTTGGTAATGCAAACTTCAGGATAGCTGCTGGCGATTGTCTCGCTCCAGAGGATAATCGTATTAGCTTCAACATGCAGCTAGAATTTAGTTGGTGAACAGATCCTTATTTACCAATACAGAACTGTGTGAAAATGTTATTGAGAATTTCGTCGTTGCTAACTTTGCCCAGCAATTCTTCAACTGCAGCAAGAACTTGCTGCACCTCAAAAGCCACACACTCCTCATACGCCTTGCCTTGCAGTTCTCGTTGTGCAGCAAGTAGTGCTGTGTGTGCACGTTGCAGTGCGTGGTAGTGGCGCTCACAACTGATGAAAGCACCATCTGCCGCGGGAGTGTTGCCATCGAACTCTGCCACCAACCTCGCCCGCAACGCGTCGATACCCGCCCCTGTCTTGCATGAGATGAGCAGTGTTTGTGGTGTTGCGTGCACGGGGGAAAGATCGCACTTGTTGATAATCTCAACGATGTTGCGTGCCCCTATCGCTTCAGGACGTGCCTGCGGCGTTTCCGCACTGGCAAGACGACAGACAAGGTCGCAATCTGCTAGCAGTGCCATTGTCTTTTGCACGCCGTGCTGCTCGATGCTGTCACTGCTGCTGCGAATACCCGCGGTATCGATGATTTTAAAAAGTCTTCCTTCCAGTAAAAGCGTGTCTTCGAGATAATCACGCGTCGTGCCCGGCTGGTCGGTAACAATGGCACGTTCCTTGCCTAGCAATAAGTTGAGCAGTGATGATTTGCCGACATTCGGCAAGCCAATCAGGGCAAAGCGCAGCCCGTCTTTGGCAATACGTCCTTGCTGGTAACTGGCTAATAGCAAGTTGATTTGCTGCTGCGCGGTATGTAGAGCTTGAGCGATTGTCTGATGCTGCACGGTCTGTGCTTCCCGCTCGTCGGGAAAATCGATCAAGGCGTTGAGCAAGCTCAATGCTTGCAGCAGCTCAGCTCGCAATGCGTCGATGTGCTGATGAAATGCACCAAAAGCGAGGCTTTGTGCTGCGCGCCACTGTGTCTCGGTGTCGGCCGCGATCAGTTGAGCAATGCCTTCCGCGGCGGCAAGGTCGAGTTTGCCGTAAAGAAAGGCACGCTTGGTGAATTCTCCCGCAGTGGCAGGACGAATGCCATTAGCGTGCAAGAGGGCAAGAATTTTTCGTTGCACATACTGTCCGCCATGACAGTTAATTTCGACAACATCTTGACCCGTGAAGGAGTGGGGCGCGGGGAAGTAGACAACGAGAGACTCGTCGATAATGTCTATGCCAGCGACGATACGACAGAGGTAAAATTGACGCGGTTGCCAGTGTGATTTTTTTTTGCGCACAACTTTGGCCAGCAACGGTAGCAGTTCGTCTCCAGAAACACGAATGACAGCCACCGCCCCGCGGTTAGTGCCGCTGGCAAGGGCAGCAATCGGTTCGCGATCATGCTGAGGAATACTTGCTTCAGCCATTGCCATGCAATAACCACAGGGTAATGATGCCTGCTAGCGCGAGGCGATAGACGGCAAACGCTCCGAAACCAATACGATCTATGCAGCTTAGCAGCAGCTTGATGACAAGCAATCCAGTGACAGCACTGACCAGCACACCGAGCAAAAAATTTGGCTCGACCAAAAATACCACCAGCTCACGGCTATTCAGCAGCAATGCCCCCAACATTACTGGTGTGCCGAGCAGAAAGGAAAACTTAACACTTGCCTGCCGTGTCAGTCCTAACATTCGTCCACCGAGCATCGTAACCCCACTGCGAGACACACCGGGTACCAGTGCCAACACTTGCCACAAGCCAATCACCGCGGCATGACGCAGCGACAGCGTTTCAACATTGAGCTTTTGTGGACAGCGACGATCATACCACCACAGTGCAACTCCCACTAACGCTAGCGGCACGATAACAACAGCGGCGTGGTGCAGATAAGCGGCAATTAACTCCTGCCCTAGCAAACCAACTGCTGCAATGGGCACAGAGGCAACGACGAGACAGAGAGCAAGGTGCGGACGACGGCGGGCAAGCAACTCATGCCGCAACAGTCCGTGCCAATCCCGCCAGAAATAGATGAGCAACGACAGCAGTGTACCGCTGTGGAAGGCAAGATTCAGCAGCAGTGGCAAGTCTTCTTGTGCTAACAGCGTGCTATAAAGAATAAGGTGCGCCGAACTGGAGATGGGCAGAAACTCCGTCACCCCTTGCAAAATTCCCAGCACAACGATGTGAACGATGCTCATCGCGACCCACACTCCATCTCCAACCTCAATAAGTATCGCAGAGCTGTTTGTTCACGCAACCTCTATACCTATACCACCAACCAAACCCCGCTACGCCGCTCTTTTGTAACGCTCGCTTCGCAAACTTTTTGCCGCTTCCTCGCTTCGCAAACTCTTTGCCGCTTTCTCGCTCCAGCTCGCTTCATGCGCTCAGGTATTGTGTTTATCACTGTCGAAGGGATTCGGCATCATAGACAGATTTTCCGAAGACATAGACATTGTCATTATTCCACCAGAGGATAAGAAAGTAAGAATCGGCAAAAACGATTATAAGCCCTCTCACATCAAATCTCGCAAGAATTTTTTTGACTGGTTTATAAGACAAATTAAAATTGCTGGCATAGTTGATATCAAATACGACTCTAGTGAGTCGGATAAAAAAGCTAGAAGTGCAGAGGTAGTTCTAAAGTATGGCAAAGATACTCCTGAGAATACCTTGAAGGAGGGTATCTTGCTAGAAGTGAGATTTTGCTCCGCGATCGAGTAACAGCTCAACTGTTTCTGTCTTTCCTTCCTCTGCGGCAATCATCAGAGGAGTCCGTCCACGTATGTCTTTAGCTTCGATGTTTGCTCCGCGATCGAGTAGCCGTTCAACTGTCTTTCCCCACTCTGCGGCAAGCGTCAGAGGAGTCCGTCCCTCATTGTCTTTAGCTTCGATGTTTGCTTCGCGATTGAGTAGCAGCTCAACTGTTTTTGTCTTTCCTTCCTCTGCGGCAATCATCAGAGGAGTCCGTCCACGTATGTCTTTAGCTTCGATGTTTGCTCCGCGATCGAGTAGCCGTTCAACTGTCTTTCCCCACTCTGCGGCAAGCGTCAGAGGAGTACGTCCCTCATTGTCTTTAGCTTCGATGTTTGCTCCGCGATCGAGTAGCAGTTCAACTGTCTCTGTCTTTCCCCACTTTGCGGCAAGCGTCAGAGGAGTCCATCCCATATCGTTTTTATCTTCAATGTTTGCCCCGCGATCGAGTAGCAGTTCAACTATCTCTGTCTTTCCCTTCTTCGCGGCAATCAGCAGAGGAGTCTGTCCATATGTGTCTTTAGCTTCGATGTTTGCTCCGCGATTGAGTAGCAGTTCAACTGTCTGTGGCTTTCCATACTTTGCGGTAATCACCAGAGGAGTCAGTCCATAGCTGCCTTTAGCTTCGATGTTTGCTCCGCGATCGAGTAGCCGTTCAACTGTTTCTGTCTTTCCCCACTCTGCGGCAATCCTCAGAGGAGTCCATCCCATATCGTTTTTAGCCTCAGTGTTTGCTCCGTGATCGAGTAGCAGTTCAACTTCCTCTGTATTTCCCTCCTTCGCAGCAAGATGCAGAGGAGTCCATCCATATGAGTCTTTAGCCTCAGTGTTTGCTCCGTGTT
Source organism: Oligoflexales bacterium (assembly GCA_965226195.1). Taxonomy (GTDB): domain Bacteria; phylum Bdellovibrionota_B; class Oligoflexia; order Oligoflexales; family JAPPIL01. Next base: position 2,500,937 of record OZ245333.1, on the reverse strand, counting down.
TGATCAACAGCTCAACTGTCTCTGTATTTCCAAACAGTGCGACAAGCATCAGAGGAGTCCGTCCATCATTGCTTTTAGCTTCGATGTTTGCGCCGAGTTCTATCAACAGCCTAACTGGCTCTGTCTTTTCCCACTCCTCCGCGGCAATCATCAGCGGAGTCTTTCCCTCATTGTTTGTAGCTTCAATGTTTGCCCCGCGATCGAGTAGCAGTTCAATTGTCTCTGTATTTCCCCGCCACGCGGCAAGCAGCAGAGGAGTCTGTCCATGTATGTCTTTAGCTTCGATGTTTGCCCTGCGTTCTATCAACAGCTCAACTGTCTCTGTATTTTTCCACCACACAGCATGCATCAGCGGAGTCCATCCCTCATCGTCTGTAGCCTCGATGTTTGCCCCGCGTTCCACCAACAGCGTAACTGTCTCTGTCTTTCCAGACTCTTCTGCGGCAATCAGCAGAGTAGTCCGTCCCTCATCGTCTGTAGCCTCGATGTTTGCTCCACGATCGAGTAGCCGTTCAACTTCCTCTGTATTTCCCTCCTTCGCGGCAGTGTGCAAATCAGCAGTCGGAGTATGATCTCCCGTAGCAGTAGGAGCTGCTTTGATACGGAAACCTTCGCCATGCTTAGCTCCTGCCTGTTGCAGCAGTGCAATTGTTTCTTTATTAGCAAATGCGGTCGCTTCATCGAGTGGGGTGTTGCCGTATTCGTTGGCAATGTTTACTTCAGCACCGTGTGTGAGCAGATACTCTACCAGCTTAGGCGGCCCACCAACGACGGCATCATGCAACACCGTATATCCTCCGGCCCAAATTACAGAATTTACCTGCAGTCCATGTTCATCCAGCACCGTAGCCAAAACTTTTGCATCTCCAGCCCGAATAGCCTTACTGACAGAGATACGGATCTTTGCTGAGGGCAACTTGAGAGGAGTTGCTAGCAGGGGAAATGTTAGCAGGCTGGTCAATACCAATGATAGTTTTATAAACATTTTCTGATAAAAATCAAGCAATTACCCATAACGAGTATACGTATATCAATAGAAGTAATATAAAGTCAAGTAAATAATCGAGAGTCCCTCTTTACCTTACGAGGAGAACAGCGACCAAAGGGCTAAATCTGAGCTAATTCCACAAATATCAATAAGGTAAGTCACTTACATTGCCTCTCAGCCCATCTTTGCAAGCGTGCTCAGACAAAAATATCTCACAGATCGCCTCTTGCTGCGGGACATCTGCCGTGTCAGCTAGGGACATGCTGGGTGCTCTCGGTGCTTGCTTTCTGGCTGCTGTGGGGCACAGCAGCCAGAAAAAGATAACTGCTTGATATTACTATTTAATGCTGCCAACGCCAGAAAAGCAATCAGAGGGGTATTGGTTATTTTGACCCATGTCTACAACAACCATCTTTATAGGAGGATTTTATGCAGAAAGGAATGGTGATGTGCTTGGTATTGAGCGGCATTATTGCCTCCATCTATGCAGTGATACGCAAGCTGTTACGCACAAATAGGCATTGATGTGGGATGAGATTGGACGATTAGGCTGCCAGCTTTAGCCGGTAGCGCGCGACGATGTGTGTTATATCGCGGTTAATGATGTCGCGGCTAATGAAGCCAGCTTTAGCCGGTAGCGCGCGAGGATGTATGGAGCTAGGAAGCGGCAAAAGGCTCGCGGAGCGACCCGTCCCTTCAGATTGTTATACTAAATTCGTGAGCCTTAAAAAATAACGGCAGGCATGCCATAGACCTCAAAAGCTAACAAAAAGCAGTGAGCATCGACCCGTCATCTGCGAAAAACAGCTGACGAAATACTACAAGCTTGCAGTAAGGCGGTGTAATCGTGTAAAGTCGCACTCTTGTTTGTGAGAGGAGGTTGAGTATGGCAGTCCCTAAGGTAAGAACCTCACGTTCGCGCCGCAACGCACGGCGCTCGCATCACTTCTTGCGTCCACGTGGCTACTCGCTCTGTTCTAACTGTCAGGCGGTGCGCATGCCACACTGTGTATGCCCGTCTTGTGGTTATTACCGCGGGCGGCAAGTGATGGAGGCGGAAGCGAAGGCGAAGACAGAGGCGGATAATTTCGAGCAACCCAGCTGAGTATGGCGATGACTTCCGATGGTCGTGGCACAGTGCTTGCTATGTATCCCGGTCAGGGAGCGCAGTATACGGGCATGTGTCGGCGGCTGCTCGCAGATTTTCCCTACACTACGCAGACCTTTGAGCAGATTGAAGACCTGATGCAGATGCGCATCAGGCACATGTGTCTGGTGGGTGATCGTGAGCAGCTGATGCAGACAGTGAACACACAACCCTGTCTGTTTGCGGTGAGCATGGCTTATCACGCCGTGCTGCAGCGCGAAGCAAACTTTCGCCCTACGCTGCATGCGGGGCACAGTTTGGGCGAATTCAGTGCCCTCGCGGCTAGCGGCAAGCTGACACTTGAGACCGCCAGCCGACTGGTCAGAGTGCGTGGGCAAGTGATGCAGGAGCTGGTTGGCAAGGGCGAGATGCTAGCAGTACTCGGTGCGAAGCTAGATAAGGTGGCTGCGGTAGTGCAGCGCGTTGGGGAAGAGACAGGAGAAATAGTTGACATTGCCAACCACAACAGCCCACAGCAGGTGGTTATTGCAGGCACGGTTGCCGCTATACGTGCTGTTGATGAGCAGTTGCAGGCAGAGGGCATCAAGCGCATCAAAGTTCCTGTCAGTGCACCTTTCCACTCACGTCTGATGCGCCCCGCCGAGCAACGGCTGCAAAAATTAATTATGGACGCAGAATTTATCGACAACGACAGCGTTGTCATCTCCAATTACCGTGGCGAGATTATCCCTTACCAACCAGAGTTTCTGGTCAAGCAAATCAGCAATCCTGTCCGCTGGGTTGCTAGCATTGAAGCGGCAATCGCTTTCGGCTGCAACATCTGTGTTGAAGTAGGTTCTGGCCGCGTTCTATCAGGCTTGTTACGTCGCTTTCCCTCGTGGAATGGCAAATGCTATCCACTTGAAGGTGATTTACGCACATTCTTACAGGCTATCGGCTGATTTTTGCCGCGGCAACGGCGGTCGATGGCTGGTGGATTTTATGCTTGCCGTGCTTGATGGTTTGTGCTACAAGCCGACCCAGCTTGTCAAGTTTTGTGGGGGATGCCTTGTTGCTATCAAAATTTTTTTCTGTGACGAAATTTTTGGTGAGGACAGCATGAGTTTCTGCGTAAGAAATAGGCTATGCTTGGTACTGCTCTTGCTGTTGTTGGCATCTGCCTGTGGAGATAAGCCATCAGCTGATGCTCGCTATGTTGTTACTGACAACGAAGCTGGGGCGTTGGCGATTGTTTTTGCCGAGCAGCGTGAAAACGGTCAATACTGCGTCTACCGCAAGGATTTTGCTATTGGGGAGAATGCCTCGGTTGGTTTGCTGGACATGAAGGCAAGTGGTGATACACAGCTGCTCACGCCTCGCACGGTTAATGCTGACGATCTCCGTCGTGCCGTGCAGACGGAGTCGGTGTATACGAGCTACACGTTTTCCACTGTTGCCTACGCAGTTTTTCCTACCGCGACGGTGTGTCTTGCCGCGTTTACCACATGGGTGGCAACTCGTAACACCGCAGTCGGACGGGCAACCCTATTGACCTGCATTGCGGGCACGGCTCTTATCGGTACTGCGTTTGCTACTGAAGCGGAGGGGAAGAAGCAAGCCACCGACTCGGTTGATGCCGTTTTGTCGCCAGAAATGCACCGCGCTGACGAGACGCTGCCGCGTGTCGAGAAGGTACTGACATGGCTAGTTACAGAAAATTCTCTGCCCTGTGATGCAGAAAAAAGGACTTCACCGTGAAAACTGTCGTGCTCACCACACTTCTGCTAATCGCCGCGTGTGGCAAGCAGGAGGCCGCACAAGTTCGGGTTGGTGGTGCGGAGATGCACGGCAGTGACCCGCTCAATCGTTACACCGTACATGTTTCAATAATGGTCAGTGCTGGTGATAATTACCGCTACTCACGCTGTTCGGGCACACTGCTTACCCCCAGTCAGGTGTTGTTAGCGGCACACTGCATCGTTGGAGCATGGCGCGTGCATGCTACTGTCGGCTATCACAACAAAGTAATTTTACCGAATGGAAAGAGCTGGGGTGCTAGCCGTGAAGGTGTGTCGTGGATTGCTCCCGGTTCCTACCTGAACAGTGCAACTGCGTTTTCCTTCATCAGTGGCAAGGCAATGGTGGTGCTGTGGGAGACGCTGCTCTTTCCTTTACCCCGCCGTGTTAAGCTAAAAGACATTGCACTGCTGCAACTTGAGTCGCCGTTACCGTTGCCCTATGAGCTGGCCTATCGCATTCCCCCACCAGCAACTGACCTCAGTGGTCGTCGCGTCACTATTGCAGGCTATGGCATGGGGCGTTTGGGTCAAGAGGCTGGCGTGCTGCGCAAAGCAGAGGTAAGAATAAAAAAAGACTACCTGAAATCAGACCTGCTCGAATTTACTAATTTTCGTACCCGTATCGGTTTTGGCGACTCTGGCGGCCCCGTCTGGTGGCATGACGATAATGACACAATGCATCTCGTCGGCATGCACAGCATGGCACTGCCGCTACTGCACTTTCACTCCTTTGCCCTTGACTTGCGACAACATCGTGCGTGGCTGACCGACGCATTGCGTTTGCTGCCACTCGCTAACCCATCCATTACCGATAACATGGACATCATCAAACGCTACCTACCCGGCTTCACGGGCGATTTTTACGAAAAACAAAGACAAGCTCAGTAATTTTTATTTTTATACGAGAGGTTGTTCCCCCCTCTCGTGCTCTCCCCCCTTTTATATCAGCAAATTAACATTTGTGTGTCATCAACCTCTTCACCACCTCCCTGAGTCGGGGTACGGTCGGCGGGTGAAGAGGTTGATGACACACTTATTATTCATGCACAGTGCTCAACACAAGAAAGCCTAGCATGCACGGGAGTTACTCATAAGTACTATGCTTTGTTGCTCACTTTCGGCAGTTTCAAAGGCAATACTTCCACTTAGCTATTAGCACCGAGGCGAATACAAGAAAGCTCATGACCAGCACTATGCCCATACTCCCAAAACCAAACCCCGCATCAAAGTTTTCGCCATACACAAGTTTGTGTTGTCTGCAAAAGTTTACAAGGAGGCGGGATAGGTGGAGCTAGAAAGCGGCAAAGAGCCGCGTAGCAGCAAACCATTTCACGCGAATGCGTCAGCTGGAGCTAGGAAGCGACAAAGAGCTTGCACACATGTGTGCATGGTGCAGCGGGATGACCTAGCCCGCCTCAAACCAAAAGTATGTGAACATAAGGGGGGAGAGCACGAGAGGTCGTTCCCCCCCTCTCGTATATGTACAAACTAGATCCTTAGTATGGGGGGACGATGGCATGATGCTTGTGCGTAAATCTGCCGAGGCGGAGGACGTAGCAAAGGTAAACGCCACGGCGAGCGGGGAGGAGGTTAACATCCCGTTTTTTACTTTCCCAAACACTTTAACTTGAAGATGGAAATATGTTTACCACCCTTTGACTGGCCAGTCAATAGTGAAATGTGTTTTTTGCGATTTTTTATGAGAAAAATTTTGCGCCGCGTTCAGCCATTGCGACGAGACCCTTTGCAGGAGCAAAACGTTGGCCGTATTTGTTTTGCATGGTGTGCAAATTTTGTACAATCACTTTGCAGCCGACGTGATCGACGTATTTGAAGGGGCCGCCCCAGAAGGGGGGAAAGCCGAGACCAAACACAGCTCCGACATCGCCATCATGAGGAGCGGCGAGAATTTCAGCGTCAAGGCACTTCACTGCCTCGTTGACAAACAACAGCAAGCAACGATCGACAATCAGATCCTGCGTCATTTCGGTGTCGGTGTTTTGTTTTTTGTTAATATTCAGCATCTTGTAAATGCTGGCATCGGCCGCGAGCTTTTTCCCGTCATGGTATTGAAAAAACCCCTTGCCAGCCTTGCGACCGAGATAGCCTTGCGCGGGCAGTGCGTCGAGATTTGGTGGTGCTTCCATTAGCTTGTGCTTGGTCAGGGTGTTCAGCACGTGCAGACCGATGTCAATACCAACCTCGTCGATTAGCGTAATGGGGCCGACGGGAAAGCCAAAATCCGTCAATGCCTTGTCGATCTCTTCGATCGGACAGCCTTCGAGCAAGATCCGCAATGCCTCTGCCATCAAAAAGGCTAGCACCCTCGTGGTGTAAAAACCGGGCTGATCCTGCACAATGATGACTTGTTTGCCCAGAGCTTGGCCGAATTCAACCGCACGGCTGATCGCCCAAGGTGCAGTTTTTTTAGTTACGACAATCTCTAACAGCGGCATTTTTTCGACAGGCGAGAAAAAATGCATGCCCAGCACTCGTTCGGGATTTTTTGCCTTCGCCGCAATGTCAGCAATCGACAACGCCGAAGTGTTGGAGGCAAAAATCATATCGTCAGCCAGCTGCTCTTCGCAGGTCTGCAAAATCTGCTGCTTGAGATCCAGCTTTTCGTAGACAGCCTCGATAACGAGCTGGCTGGAGTTGAAGCCCGCGATCGTTGTGCCGGGTGTAATCATCGCCATTTTCTGCGTTTGCTGAAATTTTTTCAGCCGTCGTCGCTGCACTTTTTTGGCAAAATAACCGTTGGCATGCTTGAGCAACTTACCCACTGCTTCGGCATCAGGATCGGAGATAAGCACGTTGAAGTTGCGATCTGCTGACAGTGTTGCCAAGCCTGCGCCCATGAACCCCGCACCAATAACACCCACCCGCTCGATTTTGGCATCGCCGTATTTAGCTTTGCCGTCCTTGCTATAGTTGTTTTTTTTCAGTGCCGTCGTAGCGTGAAACAGGTGTATCAAGCTCTTGCATTCTCGCGTGCCAATCAACTGACTGAACAGCTGTGCCTCCAACTCCAAGCCCTTGTCAAGCGACAACTCTATCCCCTCGAACACCGCTTCCAACGCTTTGTAAGCTGCGGGGTAAAAACTGCGTGTCTCACGTGTCACCGCCTCACGCGCCTTGCGTGCCATGAACTTGCGTCCCAACGGGTTTTTTTCGAGCGCAATCTCTGGCAGCAGTTGCTTGATGTTTTTGTTTTTCTTGGCATTTGCGGTGCTCGCGAGCGGTTTTTTTTGCAACGCATAATCGCAGGCAATCTGCTCAAGCAACGCGCGTGGCACAACGGCATCGACTAGTCCGACTTTTGCCGCCTTTCGTGCAGGGTAATTGCGCCCCGTCAGCACTATATCAAGTGCTGTGCTAATGCCAACCAAACGTGGCAAACGCTGTGTGCCACCCGCACCGGGGATGAGACCGAGTTTGATTTCTGGCGCGGCGAACTTGGTAATTTCGGCATCGCTGGCAATGCGGTAGGTGCAGCACAGGATGAGTTCAAGACCGCCACCGAGACAGGGGCCATGCACAGCTGCCACTGTGGGGATTTTTAATTGAGAAAATTTGCGTAAAATACCCTCGAACTCACGGCATTTCGCATGTGCCTGTTCAGGGGTGCTAAGTGCTTCAATCTCGTTGACATCAGCACCGACGATAAACTGATCCTCTCTGCCACTGATAAATACCAAGCCCTGACAATTACCATCAGCGGCAACTGCATCGAGCAGTACTTCAAGTTCCTTAAGCACTTGCGTGGCGAGAATGTTCATTTTGTCAGCGGCATCAAACTTCACTACCGCGACATTGGCAGGTGTGGTTGTAAGGTGAAAATTTTTCTTCGCCATGTGCTACTCCAGTATTAGCTCATCCGCTCGATCAGCATTGCACCACCCATGCCACCTGCTGCGCAGACTGCGACGAGACCGAGAGTTTTGTCGCAGTGCTGCAACTCGTTGACCAACGTTGTGACTAAGCGCGCCCCACTCGCACCAAACGGATGCCCGATGGCAATCGCTCCGCCATTGACGTTCAGCTTGTCGGCGGGAATTTCGCCACACGGTTTGCCATTGCCGAAATGTTCAGCAAAAAAATCTGCAGAAGCAAGTGCATGCTGGCAGCTTAAAATTTGTGCAGCAAAGGCTTCGTGTATTTCGACGAGGTCGATGTCTTTCAGCGTTAGCTTGTTGCGCCGCAATATCTGTGGAATCACGACCGCGGGGCCGATCAGCAATTGCTTGTAAGGATCAACGCCGACAAACACAAAATCAAGAATTTTTGCTTTCGCCGTAAGACCAAGAGCTTGAGCACGTTGGGCATCGGCAATCATCGTCACCGCCGCGCCATCGGTCAGGGGCGAAGAAGAACCCGCGGTAATCGAACCATACTTGCGATCGAAGACAGGACGCAGACGTTGTAACGAAGCCAACTCCGCATCGTCGCGAATGATGTTATCGGCATCAACCACCTTGCTGTAATCTGTCGATGTCCAGATGGGGCATATCTCTGTCGCGAATTTGCCGGCTTTGCGTGCTGCACTAGCTCTTTGATGTGAGCTCAGGGCGTATTCATCCTGTGCGGCACGCGGGATGCGGTTTAACTGTGCCATCTGCTCGGCATGCTCGCCCATCGTAAAGCCAGTTAGTGGTTCGAGCAACGAGGGTGGTTTGGGAATCCAGTCTTTGGCAGACAATTGGCTGAGCAGCTTCAAGCGCTCGATGTTGCTGCGGGCGCGGCTAATTCTGACCAAAAACTTCGTCGCTTTTTCCGAATAAACGATGGGCACGTTGCTGAGCATCTCAACCCCGCCTGCCAATGCAACGACTGGTTGCCCGCTGCCAATCGTCGCCGCGGCGGTGGCAATGGTGTGTAAACTGCTGGTGCAAGCACGATTGGTAGTCGAGCCGTGAATGCGGTGTGGTAAGTTAAGGTTGATAATCGCATCGCGTGCCACGTTAGGATTTTTGGGTTGCGGCACAACGATACCCGCGGCTATCTCGTCAATCTCATGCGGGTTAATGTCTATTTTGCGCAACAGTGCGGCAACAGTGCGACTGAATAGCTCAAGACAATCGATACCATCAAATGCACCGAAAGACTTGACAAAAGGCGAGCGCACCCCATCGACAAATACAGGTGTATGCTTCCCGTTCGCATTTTTACTGGCTTTCACGCTGTCCCCACACCCATGAGGTATTTATTCTACGTAAAAATAGCTAATGTTGCAATGTTTTTGTGTGTATAGGATGTTTGTTTTTATACGAGAGGGGGGAACGCCCTCTCGTGCTCTCCCCCCCTTTTGTCTCGATGTTTAAAAATCGGAGCTGTCAGCAACACACACCTCCTCTCGCGGTATTGGCTAAACGTTGCCAATGAGTACGGCGACACCCCACTCGGTGAAGCGACCGCATTTGCTAAGCAAGAGACAGTTGCACTGCTGTAACAGGCAGGAGCTACGCATGGCGACGGTTTCCGTATCAAGGCAGCTCCTACTGCTACGGGAGGTCATATTCCGGCAAATACACTGAATGCTGATTTACACACTGCCGCGGAGGAGGGAAAGACAGACAGACAGACAGAGACAGTTAAGCTGTTGATAGAACACAGGGCAAACATCGCAGCTAAAGACGTTGCTGCTAAATGTTGCAGTTCCTACTCTTTCCAGAAATATCTCACACCACCCGTACTACGCGAAAAAACTACCCCCTCTACTTCATCCAGTGCCCTTCCTAAGGCATTGCGAAGTCCATGATCTCTCTTATTGGTTGAAGCCTGCACATACAGAGTGTGAACCTCTAGGTAAAGCTTTATGACCGCAGCCATGATCTCATCCGTACTCAGTCCTTCACTGCCCCACTGCATTTTAGCACTTAATTCAGGGTCAGCAATCACTGTGGAGATAATATTTTGAAGATCAGGCTTTGCACCGCGAAAATACTTGTGAACCAGTTTACCATCTGCACCGATTCTCAAGCTAAAAACACTTCCCTCCATCTCCTCATCCAGTGTCTTTCCTAAGGCAATACGAAGTCCATGATCTTTCTTATTGGTTGAAGCCTGCACATACAGAGTGTGAACTTCTGGGTAAAGTCCTGTGACCGCAGCCATGATCTCATCCGTACTCAGTCCTTCACGGCCCCACTGCATTTTAGCACTTAATTCAGGGTCAGCAATCACTGTGGAGATAATAGCTTGAAGATCAGGCCTTGCACCGCGAAAATACTTTTTAACCTGTTTACCATCTGCACCGATTGGCAAGCTAAAAACACTGCCCTCCATCTCCTCATCCAGTGCCTTTCCTAAGACACTGCGAAGTCCATGATCTTTCTTATTGTCTGAAGCCTGCACATACAGAGTGTGAACCTTTGGGTAAAGTTCTGTGATTGCAGCTATGATATCATCCATAATCAGTCCTTCACGGCCCCACTGCATTTTAGCATTGAGTTCAGGGGTAGCAATCACTGTGGAGATAATAGCTTGAAGATCAGGCTTTGTACCTAGAAAATACTTGTGAACCAGTTTACCATCTGCACCGATTGGCAAGCTAAAAACACTGCCTTCCATCTCCGCATCCAGTGCCTTTCCTAAGGCACTGCGAAGTCCATGTTCAGTCTTATTGGCTGAAGCCTGCACATACAGAGTGTGAACTTCTGGGTAAAGCTTTATGACCGCGGCCATGATCTCATCCGTAATCAGTCCTTCACTGCCCCACTGCATTTTAGTACTGAGTTCAGGGGTAGCAATCACTGTGGAGATAATAGCTTGAAGATCAGGCTTTGCACCGCGAAAATACTTGCGAACATCTTTACCATCTGCATTGATTGTCAAGCTAAAAACACTGCCCTCCATCTCCTCATCCAGTGCCTTTCCTAAGACATGGCGAAGTCCATGTTCAGTCTTATTGGCTGAAGCCTGCACATACAGAGTGCGAACTTTTGGGTAAAGCTTTATGACCGCGGCCATGATCTCATCCGTACTCAGTCCTTCACTGCCCCACTGCATTTTAGCACTTAATTCAGGGTCAGCAATCACTGTGGAGATAATATCTTGAAGGTCAGGCTTTGCACCGCGAAAATACTTGTGAACCAGTTTACCATCTGCATCGATTCTCAAGCTAAAAATGTCACGGTTCATTGCGTCGTTTAGTGCTTTTCCCAGACTTAGGCGTAGACCTCGTTCAGAATCGTAGAGGCTGTAAACTTTTGTCTCATGCACACTCAGGTAATTGATGAACTCATCCATCGCAATACCACCACTTGCCCAAGTCATTCTTCCTTTGAATTCAGGAATCTTGAGCATCTGGTAGGCGGCATCCTTGAGCAAATCTAATCTACTTACCTTGACAGCTTTTCTGGCATAAACGCTGTTTGTGGCAACACCAAAAAACAACAAAAAATAAATAAAACTTCTCATACTTTATCCTCTGTATAACAAACAAATGCTTATGCACTGCAAACACTGCATTGTATATCATATTTTAATATAATGTCAAGACTGTATTAATGATGTGTAGGTGAGTGAAAAAACTACTAAATAAGGAAAAGTAGGCCAGATTAGTGCTAGCAACACCGTGTGCATCCCACTGAGCCTGAGCTCCACATATTTTTTGTCTAAGGCATTGATATTATAGGAGTTCACTCCTCTGTTGAGGCACTATGATTGCACAAGTTTTAGGCAGGTCTTTAGCGCTTAAAAGGTTTGGAGGAGCACTTCAGCCCGACGAAGCGGTATCCGCCTTGTCCCAACGAATTTTAGCAGATTTCGCACAGTGGCTGTTGGGGGGCGCGCTACCTCCGTATGACCGCCCCGCATAAAAACAAAAAACTCTCGTATACAAAATTAAGTCTCATTGTGTTTTTTGTTGCACCCACAGTTGCCCGCAGGCCGCGTCGATGTCGTTCCCTTTGCTAAAGCGAATCATGGCACGTCGTCCTTGCTGAAAGAGCAGATTTTGAAATTTTTTTACCGTTGTGTGGTTTGAGGGGGTGAACGTGCCACCCGCGATTGGGTTATAGACGATAAGATTAAGCTTGGCGGGGATACCTTGCAGCAGTTCAGCGAGCAGAATGGCATCACGGTCAGAGTCGTTCACGCCTGCGAGCAAGGTGTATTGAATAAGCAGCTTGCTGCGAGGAAAGTCGTGTAGCACTTGCAACACTTGTGTGAGCGGCCACTTGCGGTTAGCAGGTACGAGTCGGGAGCGTAAGCTAGGGTCGGCAGCATGCACGCTCAAGGCGAGCGGCAGCGAAGGATAAATGCTGAGCAGACGACGCAGCGCTGCGGGATTGCCTACAGTTGACACGGCGATGCGGCGTGCTGCCAGTGCCAAGCCGAAGGGGTCAGTAAAAATAGCAATGCTATCAATCAAGGCATCGAGATTGTCGAGTGGTTCGCCCATGCCCATGAAGACGATGTTGGTAATGTCAGTGGCACTGCTGAAAGCCGCTAGAGTGTGGTGGTGTTGCGCGAGCCATTGCCGGGCGCACAAAAATTGTGTGACGATCTCCCCCGCACTGAGGTTACGCCACAAGCCCATACGCCCTGTTTGGCAGAAGGCACAGCGTTGTGCACAGCCGACTTGGGTGGAGACACACAGGGTCAGGCGCTGTTTCTCGCAGATGATAACCGTTTCAACCTGCAATCCGTCCGGCAGTTGTAATAAAAGCTTGACCGTGCCGTCCTGTGCTGATTGTGCAACTTTCGCAAGCGTTGGCAGCTTGGCTTGCCAGTGACGGGAGATGCAAGCACTTACCGCGTGTGGCAGTTGCGCAGGAGTGTTGCGATAGAGATAGGAAAACAGGCTGTGTGCGTGGCAAGATTTGTGCCCGTGGCCGTGCAGTTGCGCGGCCAGTGTGGTTCTGGTGCAGGAGTAGAGGTCAGGCTGATGGTCGGCTGCTGGTGCGGTGGCGTTGTTCAATGTTCTCTGCCATTGTATTGAGTTTGTTGGCCAGTCGCTGTAGTTCGTCTTTCTTGCGCAGCGAAACTCGGCTGCTGTAGTTACCGTCAGCCACCTGATCGACGAACTTCTCAATCGACACCAGCGGCCCGTAGTAGCGGTGGGTAAGTTTAAAGATCATTGCCATCGTAATCAACATAAATAACAGGAACAAAGCCGAAACTTTTATGATGTTGGCAAAAAATACGTCGTTGGTAATCACCTCCCATTGCAGGTTGGGATCGACAACCTCGAAGATACTCATGACATGTTGGTATTGTTGCCAGAAGGAGGACATGAACAGGTAGCCAGCACAGACGATGAAGATGAAGGTTGTGACGACGATGTAGACCCCGATTTTGAACTGCTTGAACGGCTCGATGACCGCGTTTCTGATCTTTCTATCCTTTCTCGACATGACGTAAACACCCCGCGACAAAATTACCACCACCCCCTTCCCATTCTACCTGAGTTCGCACATTTCTGACAGATGGAGGGCGGAAAACAAGTTCCACAGCAGTTTACGAGCAGCTAGCAAAATTATCTCTTGCCTCACGAGCAGAGATCTGCCATAATAGTGCCCGCTTATGAGAGTAAGGTAAGCATGCACGGTTCAAGACACAAGCGCAAACACCCCAAAGGGCGGAGAAAAGTCGGTCGCAAGAAAAGGCGTATGATGAGGAAGCGCCGCGAGCTGCGTACCTGATCTGATTTCTTCAATAGAATCAGCACCCTACCTGTTATCGGCAATTGCTCTTTGCGTTCCCGCGCGACGAGCGGTAAGCTGGTAGTGTAAGCAAATTCTTTCAGAGGTAATCAGAAGTCCGTATCCTAACTGTAGGGGGGAGTTTGTATGCTTGAATTCGTCCAAGCACTTACCAGCCTCGTTGCTGGAGGTGACAGTAGCACGCAGTGGGAGGTTAGCGAGATTGCTCGAATCTGCGATTATCCCTGTCATCAGGTGTTTGAGTATTTGAGTGTTGCACTTGGCAATGATATCGACGTGCGGGAGCCAGTCAGCCGCAACATGTTGTTGCAGGCACTGGTGATTCTGAAGGAAAAGACCCGCCCGCAGTTTATCCTCAAACAGAAAAAAATGTTGGCACAACAGGAAAAAGCGCGCAAAAGCTACCAAGCTATCATGGTAAAGGTCAGAGCCTCACAGCAGAACGGCGAGTGGCGCAAGGCATATCGTTCGCTCAGCTATTTTGCCAGCGACAACGCACAGAACCTACCTGCTGACATGCATCTGACAATCTACAACGACTGCCTGCGGCTTGGCATCAAGGCACGCACTAATCTGCAAGATCTTGGCGGTTGGTTACGCAAGGCGGTGGATACGGCGGTGCAGGATGCCAGTGAGGAGTCGTTGCGGGATGCACTTGACTTTATCGACACTTATCAGAGTGCGTTTCTGGACGATACGAGTGGTGTGGGCGGCAAGCTACTAGATAATATCGTTACGCCACTGCGAGAAAAGGCACTGAACTGTAACCTGCAACTACCTCCCATGCTAGCCAGCTGAAGGGGAGCATCACGTGACTGCGAGTGCCGAAGCTCTACGCTTCAGAGCGCAGGTCTTCCGTTTCCTCAGAGATTATTTCGAGTCCCGCGGTTTTCTGGAAGTCGAAACCCCGCTGCTGGTCACCTGTCCCGGTGGCGAGCCTTACCTGCGTTACTTTAGCACCATGTGGCATGATGAACGTGGACGACGACAACGCAAGTTTTTGCGTTCCAGTCCAGAGTTGCATATGAAGCAGATATTGAGTCACGCACTGCCGAAAATTTTTCAACTTGGTAGATGTTTTCGCAACGGCGGTGAACACAGCGACTGGCATCACCCCGAATTTACATTGCTGGAGTGGTATGAGGCGGGGGCGGAGTTTGAGGGCTTTATTGCCTTCACCACCGAGCTGTTGTGCGAGTTGTTTCGTCACCACGGGCAAGGCTCACTGCCTAAATTACACAAAATTGGAGTTTACGAGGCCTTTGCTGAGTTCGCGGGTATCACCTTGCACGACAACGATCCGCAGCTGGCACGTGAGGCACTAGGCAAAGGTTGCCACTCGGTGCAGGCTGACGACGATTTTCATACAGCCTTTTTCAAGGTGTTGCTTGAGCGTATCGAGCCTCGTCTGCGAGAATTGGGCAACGTTGTGCTCTACGATTATCCTCCGTCGCAAGCGGCACTGGCACAGGTTGAGGGCGGACGAGCCAAGCGTTTTGAAGTTTATCTCGACGGCATAGAGGTCTGCAACGCCTTCGGGGAGTGTGTTGATGCGGCAGAAAATGCTCGGCGTTTTGTGGAGTTTGCTCGCCTCAGACGTGAGCATGGTTTGCCGCCCGTGCCGCGTGATGCTTATTTTAATGCGGCGTTGCAGCGCGGCCTGCCGCCTGCTTGTGGTAACGCGCTTGGTATCGACCGTGTGCTGGCTTTGTTGCGCGGGGAAAGCAATCTTGACCGCGTAATTCCGTTCCGCCATCAACTTAGGGCTAAACTTAAGCGACAACGTGCCGAAAACACGCATGAAGAATTGCTCTGAGAGGGAGACGGGATGCATATTTTGCCGCTACTGATACTGGCACTGCTGCTGTCCTGCACGGCAAGCAAGAAGCAACGCAAACAATCGGAGCAGCCAATGCCATTTACGACTCCAACATATTTGCCACCACAGAAGAGTTCTCCCAATTCTTTTCTTCCCATGGTTAAGGGCAAGCCCAGCAAAGGCCATGACGAGACTGGCACGGCAACAGAGCAAGACAAAGGCAAAGACCCTAATCAGCACGAAGATGCAGGTAAAGAGCCAATCCAGAACGAGGAAACAGGCAAAGAAGAAACGGGCAAATATTCTGAAAAACAAGTAGAACCAGAGAAAACCGAAGAAGAAAAGAAACTAATAGCTATAGATCCTGTGACACCAGTAGAAGAGGTTTTGTCAGTCAAATTGAGCTTTGCCACCATCGATGGTGGCTTGTATCCGTTGTTGGAATTTAGTGAGCAGTATTTGGTTGAGATAAGCGACATTGAATTGAGACATGCAGGAGAAGTTACGCTGAAGTTGGAAGATAATACGTCTAAGTTTGAGTCGCACGGCATCAAGCTACCACCGCTGGTGTTTTGGCTGAAGCTGAAGTGGCGTGATAAAACTTGCCATGAGCGTATCGAGGTAGAGGACATGACACAGACGATGGAGGTATTGTGCCAATGAGACTGCTGTTCCTTACAGTGCTGTTGTCTGCTTGCAAGCTGACCTCCTTGCCTTCAGGGAATCTTCGCAGTGTTGCGAGCGATCATGCCGTGTTTCTTAACGTTTCACCAGAAGGTATGTTTATTGAGGTGAAAGGTGCGTTGGGGCCAGGGAATTTGCCGTTACCGCAGGCTTTTTATCGGCTACGCACTGCCAAGCAGGAGTTTAGTGTTGCAGAAGTCAACGAGCAGCCGCTGCGGGCTGCCCCTATTGTTTTTTCTGAAATTGTGCTGGCATGGCAGAGTCACAGTGATACGTGGTTGTGTTTTCTGAAAGATGTTACAGGCAGCAGGTCAATCGACCCCACGAAGGAGAGCAGGTGTTATCGGCAGGATACTCAGCATGGCTACTTGCGGCAGTTCGTCGAGTGGTGTGTGAAGGATAACAAGTATGACTCGCCTTTCTTCACCAGCAATGCTGCGCCTTACTGCAAAGTCGGTAAGACTAGTGCTAGCAACACCGTGCGCATCCCGCTGAGCTGTTTCGCTGGCAATGGCAACATGTGCTTTCCGCCGGAAAAACGCAGTATTAAGCGGGCGGGACGCAACGATCAACGCATACCTGACCGACGTTTCAAAGATGATGAATACTACATTGCCAACTATTTGCGCAGCAGCGGCAAAACTTTTACCGCTATGCTGGATGATATCTATGCGCAAGCGTCTGACTGTCGTGACGGTGCGGGCATGGAGGTGCATACAGCTGAACAAGGGCATCCATTTTATTGCTACTGTCCACAGCATAAGAACAAAGAAATTACTCTCAATGGCCAGCAAAGAAAATGCGGCTCGACTGGCTACTACCACTTCTTTCCTGCGTTTAAAAATTAATAGGTAACGCGGCGCAAAACACCATGCCTAAATCTGTGCAACAATGCCAAAAAACATGTGTAAGTCAGACCACTACTCCGTATTTTTCTAATGTTTACTTAGCTAGTTGCTGCTAAAGGTTGCAGTTCTTACTCTTTCCAGAAATATCTTACGCCATCCTTATCATAATGACGAGCAACTACCCCATCTACTCCACTAAGTGCCCTTCCTAAGGCGATACGAAGTCCACGCTCAGTCTTATTGGTTGAAGCCTGCACGTACAGAGTGTGAACTTCTGGGTAAAGTCCTGTGACCGCAGCCATGATCTCATCCGTGCTCAGTCCTTCACCGCCCCACTGCATTTTAGCACTTAATTCAGGGTCAGTAATCACTGTGGAGATAATATCTTGAAGATCAGGCTTTGTACCGCGAAAATACTTGTGAATACCTTTACCATCTGCACCGATTGACAAGCTAAAAACACTGCCTTCCACCTCCGCATCCAGTGCCCTTCCTAAGGCGACACGAAGTCCAGAATCATTCTTATTGGCTGAAGCCTGCACATACAGAGTGCGAACCTTTGGGTAAAGCTTTGTGACCGCGGCTATGATATCATTCATAATCAGTCCTTCACGGCCCCACTGCATTTTAGCATTGAGTTCAGGGGTAGCAATCACTGTGGAGATAATAGCTTGAAGATCAGGCTTTGTACCGCGAAAATACTTGCGAACATGTTTACCATCTGCATCGATTATCAAGCTAAAAACACTACCCTTCATCTCCTCATCCAGTGCCTCTCCTAAGGCTCTACGAAGTCCATGATCTTTCTTATTGGCTGAAGCCTGCACATACAGAGTGCGAACCTTTGGGTAAAGCTCTATGACCGCGGCCATGATCTCATCCATAATCAGTCCTTCACGGCCCCACTGCATTTTAGCACTTAATTCAGGGTCAGTAATCACTGTGGAGATAATAGCTTGAAGATCAGGCTTTGCACCGCGAAAATACTTTTTAACATTTTTACCATCTGCATCGATTATCAAGCTAAAAACACTACCCTCCATCTCCTCATCCAGTGCCTTTCCTAAGGCAACACGAAATCCAAGTTCAGTTTTATTGGTTGAAGCCTGCACGTACAGAGTGTGAACTTTTGGGTAAAGCTTTATGACCGCAGCCATGATATCATCCGTACTCAGTCCTTCACTGCCCCGCTGCATTTTAGCATTTAGTTCAGGGTCAGCAATCACTGCTGTGGAGATAATATCTTGAAGGTCAGGCCTTGCACCGCGAAAATACTTTTTAACATTTTTACCATCTGCCTTGATTAGCAAGCTAAAAACACTACCCTCCATCTCCTCATCCAGTGCCCTTCCTAAGGCTTGGCGAAGCCCAGAATTATTCTTATTGTCTGAAGCCTGCACATACAGAGTGCGAACCTCTGGGTAAAGTTTTGTGACCGCGGCCATGATCTCATCCATACTCAGTCCTTCACTGCCCCACTGCATTTTAGCACTTAATTCAGGGTCAGTAATCACTGTGGAGATAATGGCTTGAAGATCAGGCTTTGCACCGCGAAAATACTTGGAAACCAGTTTACCATCTGCCTTGATTGGCAAGCTAAAAATGTCACGGTTCATTGCGTCGTTTAGTGCTTTTCCCAGACTTAGGCGTAGACCTCGTTCAGAATCATAGAGGTTGTAAACTTTTGTCTCATGCACACTCAGGTAATTGATAAACTCATCCATCGCAACACCACCACTTGCCCAAGTCATTCTTCCTTTGAATTCAGGAATCTTGAGCATCTGGTAGGTGGCATCCTTGAGCAAATCTAATCTACTTACCTTGACAGCTTTTCTGGCATAAACGCTGCTTGTGACAACACCAAAAAACAACAAGAAATAAATAAAACTTCTCATATTTTATCCTCTGTATAACAAATAAATGCATATGCACTGCAAACACTGCATTGTATATCATATTTTAATATAATGTCAAGACTGTATTAATGATGTGTAGGTGAGTGAAAAAACTACCAAATAAGGAAAAGTAGGCCAGATTAGTGCCAGCAACACCGTGTGCATTCTGATGCGGCTCAACTGGCTACTATTACTTCTTTTCTGCGTTTAAAAATTAATAGGTAATGCACAAGCTGCGTTATCTTTACTTCACCTTCATGCATTGTCTGGGCAGCAGCATAGTTGCAATATTCACATATAACTATCTGAATTTACTTGCAAAAAGATAGGCAAGCTAATCATTGTAGCAAAATTTACCGATAAGAGGGTGCTGAGGGGTAAAGATGATGCGACGTGTGGTTGGCTTTATTGTTGTGGTTTTAGTAAGCGTATCTTGTGGCAATGAGACACCGCATGCGACACCATCGTTCATGGCATTCGAACACGAGAATAGCGGGCAGTACAAATATCTTAATCTGCTCATCGAACATGTGCATGATGATACATGGCATATTCCCTACGCATCAACTGTGCAAAAAGATTTTTCCGCAGCGATTACCATAGCTTTGCAAACATGGCTACAGCCACTGCGTAACTTACAATTGAGCCAATCTATTGTCGATGATTTTGAAGTTTATCGCTATTCTGTCAATGATTTCAACACCGGCAATGTGCCTTGGGATGATGTGTTGTTTAGAATTATTTTTGAAGCGGGAAATAATGGAGATAATATCAAGGGTCAGTATCTTGGTATTTCGGTACGTACGGACATGTTACCGCTACCACCGGTGTCGCTCAGTGTGGATGAGTTGCCTATCCTTACCGTTTATGATGCAGGCAACACCGCAGACGAACTGACAACTGACACTGAGTTCATGTTTACCCTCGTGCATGAGATGGGGCATGTTTTTGGCTTGGCAGATACCTACGCCACTAGTGGCGATAGCATTTCAGGACGTAAAGGCAACCAGCCTGCGTCGGTGATGGCATCTAGTCGTGAGGTGTTTAATTATCCACCAATTCTGCCGCATGGCACGAGCATTGAGTTGCTGCCCGACGATATTAGGGGACTGATATGGCTGTATAAGAAGCATTTCACGCGAGAAATTGGTAGCTTCTCCGATTGTCACCTCGATGACTACAAATACGAGAGTTCGCCCGCCGGCTGTGTGCCCGGCACGCCGCCGACAGAACCAGAGCCTCAGCCCCCAACAGAACCACCGATAGAACCAGAACCTCAGCCTCCCACAACTGAACCACCGACAACAAATACTTGTGCTGATGATCCTTGCGCCGATACTTGCTTAACAGGATGCAGATATCGCAACTGTGGGTTTAGCTATGCTAATCCTGATGCTCGTTATCGCACCTCCTGCTATAGTAAAGATGACGGGCAGTGGTGTGGCAGTGCGGGTCAGGGACGTGCTGATGTATGTCAGGAAACATCTCCTCAACAACCACCAACAGAGCCACAGCCGCCAACAGAACCAGACCCACAACCGCCTGTGGTTAATGACATTGCGGCTCAATGTTGTGACGAGGGTTTTAGTTGTGCCGCTTGGCCCGGCAAGGCTGACATCTTCTTGTGCCGTGCTGCGCAGGAGGATGAAACAGTATTCAGTTCTCAATCACCCTGCTGCCAAACCAATGCCTATGAGTGCGAAGCCTGGCCCGGCCGCGCGGCTGCTGTTATATGTTTTGGTCTCTGAAATAGCATCGATACAGGCAGCTGTAGTAACTGCACCGTGGGCGTTTCCTACTCACAGTGCATAACGATATTCAGCACTTGTTTAACTTTCAGGGTGCTGTTTGTTACTTGCCACGTATCTTTACTGCCTGTGCAGCCGGGGTAGATTTCCACCCCATCACCAGCTAGTGCGGTAGCGGTAAAATCACCTCCGCTAGTCGATGTATAGCCATAGCGCAAGTCTTGACAGCCATCAGGAGCGAAGCCAAGTGGGTTATTGAAGTTACTGCTGCCGCAATTCTGTGTTGCCCCGACGTAGCCGACACCACCACCCAGATCACCGTATCGATTCCATTCCGAGCGGTAGATGCCTTGCAGCGAAGAGATATGACCGAGATTTACCTTTGCCTCTGCCATTCGAGCTCTAGCGATGAAAGCTTGGTAGCGTGGCAATCCCAACGAGACGAGGATAGAGATAATACCAACCGCCATCATCAGCTCGACAAGGCTGAAGGCTTGTTTGCGTTTTTTGTTTCTGACCACCATACATCCCTCCTCTCTTTCCATCGGCATTTATACTGCGATGCTTCACTATCTTTTGTAGTATGCTGATATAATAGATGAAAATACTATAATTGCCATGCCTTAGTCGGGGCAAGTGCACTTTTTTGCATTCCGTCGGGCTGAAATACGCTATACAGGTGCTGCTATGTTCAACCGCGGAGGAAATTTTCCATGACGATGCCAACTGCTTCTGAAGCAGCAACTGTCTGTGTGCATGGTGGCGAACACCCAGAAACAGCGACAGGGGCAGTGACTACCCCCATCTTCCAGTCCACAACCTACTTGCAACACGAGTTTGCCACGCCGCAGCCTTGGCTTTACTCACGTCTCAGCAATCCAACACGGGCAGCACTCGAAGAAGCCCTTGCCTTGCTTGAAGGAGGAAGTAGTGCGGCAACCTTTGCCTCTGGAGTAGCGGCTATTCACGCAGTGATGCAACTATTGCCGCGTTCATCCCATGTGCTAGTCACAGAAGATGTCTACGGCGGCAGCGAGCTGTTGTTCAGAGAGGTGCTGCGTGACCGCGACTTGCAGTTTGAATTTGTTGATATGCGTGAACCAGAGAAAGTGGCAGCGGCACTGCGTGCTGACACGCGGCTGCTGTGGGTCGAAAGCCCCACTAATCCACTGCTGCATCTGGTGGACATCGCTGCACTGGTGGACTTGGTCAAGGGGCGTGACATTCTTGTGGCAGTAGATAATACCTTTGCTTCGCCTATTTTCCAAAATCCACTCGCACTGGGTGCAGATATAGTCGTGCATTCAACCACCAAATACATCGGTGGGCATGGCGATCTTGTCGGCGGGGCAGTAATTACTAAACGACAAGACCTCGATGAAAAACTTAAATTTTTGCAATTTGCCACTGGTGCGGTTAACTCACCCCTTGAAGCATATCTGCTGTTGCGCAGTATCAAGACGTTGCAATTGCGCATGGAAAAACATCAGGAAAACGCGGCTCGTATTGCCTCTGCTTTACAAGCAAGCCCTCACTTTCATGCGGTCAGTTGGCCCGGCTTACCTTCACACCCGCAATATGAGCTGGCACAGCGACAGATGCGTGGCTACCCCGGCATGATTGCAGCACGGCTGTGCGGTGGCGAAGAAAAGTTTCGCACCTTTGTGCGCAAATTAAAAATTTTTAGATTTACCGCCAGTCTTGGCAGCGTTGACTCGCTCGTCAACCACCCAGCAACCTTAACCCATGCGCACATTGACGCAGCACGCAAGCAAAAACTTAATATCAGCGGCGACCTGATGCGCTTGTCAATCGGTGTTGAAGATGCAGATGATTTGATTGCTGATTTGCTTAACGCGGTAGAGTGATTACGAGACTTTGCACCACAGTAATGAGTTAGGCAACAACACCCGTTGCCCCCCACAAGCGTAGAGGGATGCGTAGTTTGCCCTGACTTCCATGTCTGAGCATCTATAGGTGCTTAAATAGTTAGATTTTTCATTTTTACTGGGGAAGTCACAGTAATCTTGATTAACTTTTCAGGAATAACCTTCCGATAATCTTGCTGTGATTGCTTGTGACTTTCTTTGCCCACCACGTTAACGAATATTTTGGGAGTAAACTATGCGCAATGTCTTGCTTTTGTTGTCTTTAACTCTCGTTGTTGCTTGTAATAAGAATAATGGAGGAAGCGAAGATCCTTCGGCATCGGGTGCTGATGATAACACATCCTCCTCTTCTTACCCCCCCGCCTTCGTCTGAAACACAGCCTGAATCTGTGCTCGGAACAGAGCCTGAATCTACCTCCTCAAACTTAACACATCCCATCCAAATCAGTGCTAGAGGTGACTATACCTGCGCTTTGCTGCATAGCAGTGGCGAGGTAAAGTGTTGGGGGCGAGGAAACCGCGGGCAGCTTGGACAGGGTGCACGAGTTGGTCAGGGTAGGAGTAGGAAAATTGGTGATGAACCGAATGAGATGGGAGATAATCTCAGTCTTATCAACTTAGGAAAAGATCGCCTTGTCAAAACTGTCACTGCTGGCTGGGAGCACACCTGCGCTCTTCTGGATAATGACACGGTGAAGTGCTGTGGGATAGGTATCAATGGGCGACTCGGTCAGGGCAACAAAGATGATCTCGGAGATAATAGAAATGAGATGGCCAAACTCCAAGCTATCAAATTTGGTGATGGTCGCACCGTTAGAGCTATCGTTACCGGGAATAGACACAATTGTGTTCTGTTGGGTGACAATACCGTCAAATGTTGGGGACAAGGAGAACACGGGCAACTCGGACATGGCAATGGCAACGATCTGGGAGACGAGTCAAACGAGATGGGTAATGATCTCTCTACCGTTACTCTAGGTTTTTCTCCATGACGGCTCTGCTAGCTGTCAGCAGGCTTTGCTAATCCTCACACAGCCGCCCTCCATGCGTTGGTCGTTCTTGTTTATTAAACTTTCTTGCGAAAGTTTAATAAAATATTTACTTCTTCGCAAAACAATGGGTGGATGTAAAGTCAGGTGTCTTTTATGTGCGTGTTGATAATTTTTAGGAGATGCCTTAGACTATCGTGGCATGTTTCCCAGACAAGCCCCATCTCAATGTCATCGTAGCTATGGATAAGCTTGTTCCTCATGCCAACTATCCTTCGCCAAGGAATTTCACTATGTGCTTGTCTAAAATCAGGTGAGATCCTTGTTGCTGCTTCTCCTACTATCTAAAGTTGTCTGACCACAGCAGCCTGTGTCTTGGCACTCATTGAGAAAATATTCCTCCGCAACACCGTCAAGAAATTCTAAGGCAAGTTCTGCAGCCGCTACCATGTCACGCAACGAGTTAATGTCACGCGGCTTTCTCACTGTAGATCACCTTTGCATTATTCAGAATGGCATTTTTTCTGTGCGTGTTTTTGCTAGCCGAGATCCCGTCCTTCATCACTAAATCAACCTTACGCTTAAGGATAGCCTGCAGCTCATCTTCCATATCGACAACATCAAACAACGTTCGGCGAGCATTCTTGGCAAACTTTACCAAAATGTCGATGTCCGAGTCGTCGTTGAAATCAGGAGTTAGAACTGAAGCAAAGATGGACAACTCTACAACTTTCCAACGTCGGCAGAACGCAGCTATATCCTCGCGAGGCAAGTGTATAGGAAGCTTTATCAGAGATACTCCTATGTCAGGATACAAGCATCGAACCCATACTGTCAGCGATTGCAAGGGTAAATCAAGTAGCAGACACCACACCAGTTGCCCCCCACAAGCGTAGAGGGATGCGTAGTTTGTCGAGTGCAGCATGAGCACTCTGTTCAGGCGCGGGCACAGCAATGACCTCTGCATCTCGGCCAAGCACCAAGCGACACAAGGCACAGGCACGCAACCACTCGACCGCGGTTGTTTGCGCAGCGGCAATGACATGCACATGCTTGAGCTGCGCCTTACCCCGCCACGTCAGCAGTCGCTCGATGAACAGCACACGCTGGTCAACATCGCTAAAATTTTCCACCCGCAGCTTTGGTTCAACGACAGCAGCACCAAAGCATTCTGTTAGGCTTGCGCTGAGCAAGTTGTCACGTCTTAGCCGCTCCGCTAATTCCAGCAAACTGCTGTGTGCCAGTTCTTTAATTTGCAAGTTATCAGCCTGCAAAGTATATTCCCGCGGCTGAGCTGCGACCCGCAAGGTATGGTAAAGCGAGTCACGTTCCACCGCCGTCTTACCTGCCGCGGCAATCATCGTTGTCAGCCGTTGTTCAGGCAAAGCCTTGCCCGCGCGACCACCAGCCATGAGCGAAATTTTTTCGTCCTCAACTGTGCCATCGAGATCGTTCGCCCCCGCATGCAGTGCTAGTTGGGCAATTTCTGCCCCTAACATAACCCAATAGGCTTTGATGTTGCGAAAATTATGCAGCAGCAAACGGGCGATGGCAATGGTCTTCAAATCATCCGCCCCGCAGGTATAATTGTCGATGCCCATCTCGTTGCCATGCGGCTGAAACGCCAGCGGAATGAAAACATTGAACCCACCTGTCTCTTCCTGCAAAGCACGCAAGTGTAACATGTGATCGACCCGATGAGCGTAATTTTCAATGTGCCCGTAAAGCATCGTTGCATTAGAACGCAAACCCAAGCGGTGCGCGGTGCGATGAATATGCAACCACGTCTCGGCATCGACCTTCGTGTCGCATATTTTATCCCGCACTTCAGGGTGAAAGATTTCCGCCCCGCCACCCGGCAACGACCCCAAGCCCGCAGCTTGCAAGTCACGCAACACCTGCTCGATGCTCTTGCGACCGCGCCGTGCCATCCATTCAATCTCGACCGCCGTATAAGCCTTGATGTGCAAAGCAGGGGCAGCTTGCTTGACCGCCGCCACCAAACCAATCATGTCTTCATAACGCCAACGTGGATGCAAGCCACCGACTAAATGCACCTCCGTAGCTCCCTGTGCCAATGCCTGCTGTGCTCGCTGCTGAATTTCGGCATGCGACAAGGCAAATGCCCCCTCCTCGCCCGGTTTGCGAGAAAAAGAACAGAACTTGCAACTCAACACACAGATGTTGGTCGGGTTGATGTGGCGATTGACATTGTAATAAACATGCTCGCGGTTGCGTTCACGGTTGACCGTATCGGCTAAACGCATAACGTCAAGCAGTTCGGCTTGTTCAAACAGATAGACCGCCTCTTCCCGTGTCATCATCCCACCCGCCTGCATCTTTGCCGCGAGCGCCGGCATCTCCAGCACAGGCTTGCCTTGTAATAAAAAATCAAGCCCCTGCCTTGTCTCGTCATCGAGTTGCACCGTCTGTGCATTGACATAACGCTCGATGTAAACATCGCCCAACTCAACGCCGATATTCGTTTCTGCTTTTGCCGTCGCAGCTTGCAAAGTCTCCTGCCGATGCTCAAGCCCATATTTAATACTCGCTCGCAGCAGCGCGGCAATTTGATGACGGTCATTCCACGGCAAGCGTTTCGCAATTACGTTCAAGCCAAGCGGCAAGGGCTGGTCGTAAAGTTCTCGCCACACCGTACCGAGATCGAGCAGGCAAGCCAAGCCTTGTTGTGCATAGGTAAGCTGTAGCTCATGAATTACCACTCCCGCATCGACTTCGTCGTTTAAAACTGCAGGCATGATGCGCAAAAAATGCATAGGCACAGCTTCAAACTCAGGCAAAATACGCCGCAAGGCCATGTATGCCGTCGTGTTTGTGCCAGGTACGGCGATACGCTTGCCGCGCAGCTGTTGCCAATCGTCGCTGCTCTCTTTGCCGATGACAATCGGCCCCGCATGATTGGCAACACTCGTGCCGACATCGAGGAGCTGATAATAATGTGCAACACGGGCGTAAGCCGCGGCACTGATGGCACTGACATCAAATTCACCCTGCATGGCTTTGTCGTTGAGTTCCTGAATGTCGCCGCGATAAAAAGTAAAATCGTAAGCACCCCACGCAATTTTTTGGTTTTCAAGCGCTAACAGCATGAATGCATCATCGCTATCAGAGCTGTAGGCAATGCTGATTTGCTTGTGTTCAGAGGATGACTTCATAAACACGCTCTGTGCCGTAAATGTTTTTGATTTTTTGCAACTGTGTCTGTGCCTGCTGCGGGTGCAACAACGACAGCACACAACCACCCCCGCCAGCACCAGTTGACTTTGCCGCAGGCACGCCAAGTGCTTTGACATTTTCAATAATCTCAATCAGGTGCGCAGTAGTAACACCTGCAGTGCGCAGCATCGCGTCAACTCTGTTCATTGCCTCTGCCACTGGTGCAAAACGTCCACGTGCCAATGATACAGCAACGGTGCTGGCGTGATACGAAAATTTTTTCAAGCTGTCCCGTTCTCGCTGAAACCAAGGCAAGGCACGATTAATCATGGCTAACGTTGAGGCACGCACCCCGCTGTCGATTAACACAAACCGCCACGGGTAACGACCGTTTGCGATCGGGGCGATGTTTATTTTTTGTGGTAAGCGGTTTTTTTGAAAGAGAATTGGTGCAGCACACGCAGCCACTGTGGTGTCAAGCCCTGAAGGGTTACCGTGAAAACGCAGTTCGAGATAATTAGCCAGCCGTGCCACCTGAAAATCGGTAAGCTTACGTCCGGCCCAGCCGCCAAGCAGACGAATCAAGGCCACGCTCAATGCCGCCGATGAGCCAAGCCCCGCGCCCATCAGCGAGTTCGAGCGAAATTTAATTGCCAGTGGAAACGGACGAATTTGTAAAACCTTAAACGCATCGAACACCACGTCCTTCAAATGTTGCAAGTGTTGGCGACTGAGCGGTAGCGAGCCGAGTAGCAGACGGAAATCATGCTGGCGGCTTGGGGTCATGATCAACTCGGTTACCAATGATTTGACGGGAATGGCCACCGCCTGTGCGCCATATACGACGGCATGCTCGCCAACGATAATTGCTTTGCCACAAGCCGAGTGCCTTGCCTGTGTCACAGCTGTTGAGGGACAGGCATCTACGGTGTTGTTGTCGATCACTGCGTTGCTCCGTTTAAACGCGGCCCGCTGCCCACACGGTCTGTAATTACCTCATAGTGCGGGTAAGTGCGGCGAATGGCCGCGGTAATGTTATCAGCTGCGGACGCGGCACACAACACATGCACACTCGCACCAGCATCAACTGTAAAGTATGCCACAAAATCTCCTCGCTGCCGACACTGCCGTAGCCAAGTCATGCAGGCGAAGGTCTCCTCGCTGGCATAAACGAGCGGCGGTGTGCAGGTGCTCATTATCTGACAAAACTCCATCGCCTCCTGCTCGATTAAACTACCGAGTCGCTCCACGTCCCGCAGTGCCAATGCTGCCAACAGATATTGCTGGCGTTCCTGCAATCCTGCGCGGCGCAAAGTAAACAGGGGGCTGCTGTGCGCTCGTGCATGTCCCGCACTTGAACTTACCGCCTTTACCTCAATTGCAGGGGTTACAATTATATCACACAAGCGCAGGTAATTCTCGTCCTCAAGTTGATAAACGTGCTGCTGGTCAGGAGCGGCACCGCGCTGCCAATGTACCAAGCCACCCCACAGACTGCGACAAGCACTGCCCGAACCCTGCCGCGCCAATGCCGCAATGCGTTCCCGCGTCCAGCCTGCCGCCGCCAATCCGGCCCAACTGTGTTGCCCCGTCCAACAGGCGAGTGCCGCAATTGTCAACGCCGCCATGCCACTGGCACTGCTGGCAATACCACAAGCGAGCGGGAAGGTGTTGCGTGTTTCTACCCGTAAATTTTGTGTGAAGCCACAGGTTGCGCGCAAAAAATCCAGCTGTGCAAAAATTTTTGGGCCGTGCTGAGCCGTGCGGGTTAATCTTTCTTCATGCAGGTAAACTTCATCATCGTCGCCATTGCTTGTTTGTGTCTTTGTAATTGTACGGCAGTGCGTCAAGGTCATCGAGATGGAATCGTTGCTTGGCCACTGTCGTGCCACGTCATCCTTGCCCCAGTATTTCAATAAGGCAATGTTTGTTGGTGCTTCTGCGGTTATCGCGTCAGCTGATAGGTCGGTTTCCATGTCTCCATGCTATACCAGAAGTGGCTGCCACCCCCAACAAAATAAATAATAGGCAATGTCCACATAAAGTGCCATGCTCTTCGTGGCAGGCAAAGAGCCGACATCAATCAGCTGAGCGGTTACCAGTAAATGACCATTTGCCGCATCTTCACCGCGTTGTTGTTTCACCCATGTTGTAATTTTGACCAGCTCATCTGCACGGTACTCCTTCGCTCATATTCTAGCTTTGACAGGTGGATCAGTAACAGGTGATTTAGAGAAAGCAGGTGCGGTAAGCAGAAGACTAGCCATAGCTCCTGTGTAGATGCTGTGAGTGTTATCGATAGCAAACAAAATTCCCGGAAACGTCCGTTACGGAATCTTCTTAGCAAACTGGAAATACTCGTAGAGTTGGTTTCCGAGAAGTGGTAAAATATCTACTGTGTCGTTTAACTTTTCAAAGTAATATTTTTTTTGGAGGAGAGATCATGTCGTTTAGAGTTGGTTTTTTAAGGGGTTTGTGGATTGTTCTAGCTGCGCTCGCTCTGAGTGGCTGCCCTGATGATGGTGATGAAGAAGATGGTGGAGATGGTGACTATAAGCTTACTGTGACAAGAGCCGGAGCGAACATAACCGTTAAGCTTATGGTGGGTGATAAGACTGCCACTGATGAAGATGCCACTAAAGCTGGCTTGACTTGGAACAGAGACTGTGCTGGCAAAGATGATGCAGGAAAGTTAGACAAGCTAGCTAAAGACAACGAAGCAACTCTAGCTACTGGGGCAGCTACTTTTGAGCATGGTATAGAGGCTGGCAAGGGTTGTGTAGTCACTGTAACAGCTAAATGGGGCGAAGGTGACGATGCAACGGAAGTAACAGGCAAGACGGAAGCGTTTGATGTTGGAGCTGCTGCAGAGACAGAAGGCACTGCTCCAGAGCCAGTAGGAGACGTTGCTCCTAGCGTGACTATTACTGGTGCTCCTGCTGCTGGATGGGTACTTGGTACGGCAAATGAGCTCACTGCAAAATACGATCGTGGTTCAGGTGCTAGTATGGGTACTGAACTTGGTGAAGAACCTACTTACATCTGGGCGTGGGCATGTGCTATTGATACGGATGGGGATCACCCTGAGTTACCTACAGATTCGATTGGAGGGGCAGGCTGCAGCGACATCGACGAAGGCAGAGCTGGCACTGACACTTGTCGGGTGATGTTTGAGTCAGGCACCCCCAATGATACGAGTGCTCCTGATGGTAAATGCTCGATAATGGTTACAGTTGATCCTGATGGTGATGATACTAATGAGAACTCTGTTAGCAAAACACTAAAGGTTGTTCTTAAAGGCTAAGGCTGCTGTCGCGGCGATTCAGTAGAGTATTTTGGCATAATAAGGTCATAATTGACTAATTCTCATACTGTTGCTGCCCAGCGACCGAGTTTGCTTTAGCTACAGCAGTGTGTGGTACACCACCGTCTGCTTAATTTATGGTGCTGTTGGAAGCGATGTAGGGACGATACACGCCATTGTCTTTCTCTTCTTTAAGCCTTTAACAGTACCACTTGCCTATCACGTCCTTCTGAATTATATCCGTGTGGTTTGTATCACCTAACAAAGGGGGGAGTTCATGAGTTACATGCTGTCAGTGGCAACTGTGACACTTGCCTTGTTCAGCAGTGTGTCTGGTGCTAGCAAGTCTAGCATCACAGCAAAGATTGAGCAGAAGGGAGGAAAGCTGCTCAGGGCGGCGGTGAATGTTAAGCTTATAGCACCAGCATTCAACGTACCTGGGGAGAAATTTTATCACAGGTTAGAGGAGATGTTAGCACGGGGCTTTCTTTTTACCAGCTCTCTTCCCGGCGATATAAGTATCGAGGAGAGGAGACAAGCCTTAGTGCGGGCTCTGACAGATCCAGATTGTAAAAATCTTCTCTGTGCACGCGGCGGATACGGGACATCCGACCTATTGTCGTATATTCCCTACGACGAACTAGACAGTCCGAAGCTAGTCATCGGCTATTCCGACATCTCCGCGCTCCACAGTGCGTTATGGACGAAAAAAGGCTTTGTGGGCATTAATGGTGCGATGCCAGCCGCTAACACTTGGAATGACTTGGATAGCGATGAGATGCAGGTTCTGCTGGGGATAATGTCAGGTGAGACCACTAGCGGTGAGATAGAGGTGAAGTTGCTGCCAGATGGCAGTGCATCTGATGCTGTGTCGCAGTCTGACTCGTCTGTGGAAGGCACGCTCTTCGGCGGTAACATTTCTGTGCTTACTAACCTCATCGCTACTCCTTATATGCCGGAGTCTTTGGCTGGTTATATTTTGTTTTTCGAGGACATCGGTGAGAACGTTTTTCGTGTCATGCGTTATCTTAACCAATGGCAGCAAAGTGGAATGTTGGACGGTGTTAAAGCCATAGTTCTAGGACGATTCGACAAGCTAAAAGGTGAGATGTCTGATCTGCATGCCGAGTTCAAGTCGAGGGTCAGTTGTCCTGTCTATACTACCGATACCTTTGGGCATGGGCAGCCGTTGCACCCGCTCCCAGTCGGTGGTCATGCTGTGATAGCAGGGAACAAACTCACTTGGAGGTTGCCTGAGTAACAATGCTGGTGTGGGAGAGTAACCGCTAGGCTTGAGACGAAAGTTGACTGGTTTGCTTTAGCTACAGCAGTACAGTGTGTGGCATGTGGTGCAGTACGCACCCTATGATAGCCGTGTGTCGTGCCAGCAGTGGTCTTTCTTACATACATAAGTCCATCCTATCAACACATCAAACCCGGCAAATAAAATCTTACGCAGTATCACCTGCTTAAAAATTAAACCCACAAAAATACACGATAAGCACGGAAATCAATAGTACCTCTATTAAATACTGCATCCATAACACCCGGTTAGTTTCCCCTCACAAGTTTTCGATCCGCATTCACCATAAGCATCGGTCCACCCCCGACAGCTGTTACAACAGCACAGGTAACAACCACCTATCGGGGGTGGCATATTTTGCGGCCTACCTTCATAAGCGATACCACCTCCCAGATTATAGCCGCGTGCAGAGCAATCCCATGAGCAACCAGTAGCGCTTGACGCATATCCATGTGGACATGCTGGCGACGGTGTTGGTGTAACGCAGGAACGAGTACCAGTTGCAGGGCGAGAGTTGCTGTCGGTGTCGTTTACTGGGCAACTTATGCCCGCACAGAGGTTAGAGCAGCCTCTGCTCTTGCTGCGTGAGCGGCTCTGTGTGAAGCTTGTCCCCGCACACCTGCTGGCTGTGGAGGGTGACCACATGCTCCAACTGCCATATGTCCAAGCTCCGCATGCATCAACACATGAATTGTGACACGGTGCTGGCGTTGGTGTGGGAGTTGGCGTTGGCGTTGGCGTTGGCGTTGGCGTAGGTGTTGGTGTGGGAGTTGGCGTTGGCGTAGGTGTAGGCAATGGTGGTGCTGTTGGCGGTGTGCCACAAGGGGAGGCAACGTTGCCAGTAGTAGTGCTGTCAGGACAATACTTGATAATGTTGCGACAGACACGCACATCAAGATCATGCGTAGCAACGATTACATCGCCTTGGCTCTTGCCGTATTGCGTTACACCAGCACCGTCACAATTTCCGTATACCCAACGTTCATCAGCATCCGATGGTGCATGGGCTATCGCGGTAAACTGCACAGCATCGCCTGTCACTGTGTAGCCATAGCGGGTGTTTTCACACTCAGGCAAATGAAAGCCTAAATCATTATCAAAATAGATGTCAGAGCAATTAGTGACCCCGCTACCGACATAACCGACAGTCGGCATACTTGCATACTTGTTGTGCAGGGAGCGATAAATACCTTGCAGTGTAGCTATTTGTCCAAGATTGGTGCGTGCTTCAGCGCGATAGCCACGCACGGCGTGAGCACGATAACGCGGCAAGGCTATCGCAACGATAATGCCGATGATGCCAACCACTACCATTAGTTCGATAAGACTGAAGCCTGCGGTCATTTTTTTCATGGCTAGGGTTCTTTTTGTGTATATTAAATGTATTCTCTCTCATAATGTGTATCGTCGTTTTTTTTTTGCCGTTAGCTTTTTTTATTTTTGTAAAAATTTCCTTGAGTTATGTGTTGATTTCATCCACAGCCGAAACAGCCATCACAGGATTATCGACCTAGTGGTGGATGCGGTGTAGATGTCGCAAGTATGTTTTGATTCCGTAGCAGACAAGGGGGGCGAATGTGACTTCATCAATGCGGAAATCACTGTCGTATCTTTTTTTTCTGCATTGTCTCTTCCAGAATTTTCCTCCTCACCTTCAGGAATGATAGTAATCTCAATAAGTTATCCTTCAACTGTCAGCAAGATATTACTGGTAATTTTTTCCTTGCCAACAGACAGAACAAAACGATCACAGAACGCATCACCAAACTCCTCCAAAAAAATTAGACAAAAAACGATGGCAGTATCATAACTATTTTTTTAATTTTGCGTTAACTCTTTGTCAGTTTTTTAACAAAAGCTTGCAATCAACTACAGCAGTGTGGTGTGTGGCACGTTATGCAGCACCCGGTTTTGATAGCCGTGGGTTGTGTCAGCAGTGGTTAATGAATTCCACACTGCTTCTTCGCTAGCATCGACAACAGCACGAAAGAGTTGGTCGAGACAGGCGGGTGGCAAGGTGCGACTGGTATCATTATCTTGCTGTAAATAGGCGGTAGTCGAGAAGGCGATAACAAATTCGCCGCTACCACTCAGGCTGCAAGTGCCCGTGCGCGCTAAACCGTGTGTGGCACGTTTAGCCAGCAACAACAACTGCAGGTGTGGCAATGGTGCATTGGTGGCGACGATAAACACGAACGAGCCATCCCGCATGCGCGGTGGCACAGGCGTGGTGACTAGCGGTGCGACTTTGCGCCCTTGCAGGAGCAGTTCGTCACGTCGTCCGCCGTTGCTATTGACCAGCACCCCGACATGATAGTTGAGTTCCGGCAGGAGCCGTGACGCTGTGCCGATACCGCCTTTGAAATCATAACTGCACATGCCTGTGCCCGCACCGACTGTACCTTCGGCAATCTGCCCGCCCTGTGCGTTGCGAATGGCCTGTTGTGCATGGTCGGGGGTAATTGCCAAGGCACTGATGTTGTTCAGATAACCGTCGTAGCACTCGCTGACCACAGGCAACACATCGCAGGCTTGCGGGTATTCCTTCACCATGTAACGCACCACACCTGCGTAGACATCTCCGACACTCAAGGTGTTGGTGAGCATAACCGGTGTTTCTAGAAAACCGCAGGTGTTGAGCCAATCGCTGCCTGTCAGCTGTCCGTTGCCGTGAATGGTGTAGGACGCGCCGCTGACACGTTTAGCAGTGCAGATATCGGTGCAGGGTAACACGGCAGTCACACCTGTGCAGACATCGCCTGTTGCAAGTGTGACATGCCCGACTAGCACGCCTTCCACGTCGGTGATAGCATTGTATGTGCCGACGTTGAGATCGCCGAAGGTAATGCCAGTCTCGCGTAGAATGCGGCGTGGTTCAGCCGCCAAGTCGTTCTTCGACCTTTGCCCAATCTACCAATTGCCAGAAAGCATCGAGATATGCAGGACGAGCGTTCTGGTAATCGAGGTAGTAGGCATGTTCCCAAACATCGCAGGTTAACAGCGGTGTCAAGCCTGTGTCGGTCAACGGTGTGCCGGCATTGCTTGTTTGCACGATTTTGAGATGTCCGTCTGCGCCTTTGACCAACCAAGCCCAGCCAGAGCCGAACAGCGTTATCGCTTTTTGCGTGAACTGTGTTTTGAATTCCTCGAAAGAAGAAAAACCCTTTGCCAATACCGCTGCGGTCTTGTCTTTGGGTTCGCCGCCACCTTTAGGCGAGAGGCAATTCCAGTAGAAGGTGTGATTCCAAACCTGTGCCGCGTTGTTGAATACGCCGCCATCCGACTGCTTGATAATGTCTTCTAGCGGTGCGTCCGCCCAACGGGTGTCGGCTATGAGTTTGTTAAGGTTGGTGACATAGGTGCGATGGTGCTTGC
Organism: Oligoflexales bacterium; assembly: GCA_965226195.1. Lineage (GTDB taxonomy): Bacteria > Bdellovibrionota_B > Oligoflexia > Oligoflexales > JAPPIL01. The sequence continues at coordinate 2,466,364 of OZ245333.1, read as the reverse complement.
CGTAGTGATATTCCAGCGTGCGCGCCGAAATATGCGGGGCGAGTGCGTCCATCGCATAGGGAAGTTGGGGAAGTTCAATAGTCATCGGATAATCTCCTCTTAGTTAAAAGACAACCTAAGATATGATACATGCATACAACCTGCTGTCAACTTATGTCGCACAACTCACCCGCGCAAAAACGCCTTGATGTCACTAGCAAGCGGCAAAGAGTCAGGCGAAGCCGGATAAGCGCTCTGTCGATATGATCACCTGACACCTCCACTTACCCTATAAGCACCCGTGGCAAATATGAGAAAACTCGCAGCAAGTACATTGATGTTTATGCAGATATTGCCTGCAGCACACACAAGCTAGCTATGTCCACAATTGCTGACAAGGAGGTGGGATGGGTCATCACTGTGAACCATTTCACGCGAATGCTTTAGCATGAGACATGGTGAACAGGATGACTCATCCCACCTCAACACAGAACTTCGTGAACACTAGGGGGAGGAGCGCGAGGAGGGGGAACGCCTCCTCGCATAACTAAAGAGCCGCGGCCGACTTTGCTTTGCCTAACTGTTCTTACTACCCTATGTTGCTTGCAAGAACATCTCTATCTCACTAAGAGGGGGTGGAGCGAGCAAGCGGCAAAGAGCCGCGGCCGACTTTGCTTTGCCTAACTGTTCTTACTACCCTATGTTGCTTGCAAGAACATCTCTATCTCACCCAGTGGACGCGGCCGCACTTGCCAGTCAGGTAAGGCTGCGTGTGTGTGCAGACGTAGCATGTTGAGGCGTGCCAGCAGCGCGGCACCGAAGAGAATGTTCATTGCCACGTCTGCGACTTTGCGTTGCGTTAGCGGTGCGAGGCAGCTGTCGGCGACCCACGCGTTGAAGCTACCCATTGCTGCGCCACACCAGATTTGAAAATCGAGGCGGTGGGCGGGGTCGTCGTGTCGTGCCCACTGGGAGGACTTGCCGAGATAGGTGCGAAACAGCAGTGCCATTTGGTGTTTGGGGTCGCGGGTGGCTTTGTCGAGTTGTTGTGGGTCGCGGTGTTTAAAATAAGCTGCGGTGTTTTTCCATACTTTATCGAGTGGGGCGTGAAAAAAATTAGTGGCAAGATTTTTTTGTTCGGCAGCAGGCAAGGCAGCGATGCTGTCGTAATTGCGGTAGAGTTGGTAGAGACGCTGGGCACGCATGGGAAACATCGTGCCGCGCTTCAGCACTTGCACTTGAACACCCATCTCAAACATATCGGCAGCCGCGGCCATCGTGATGTCAGCAGGTCGTGCTTGGGCTAGCAGTTCTTTCACTGTCGTGGAGGTGTTGGCTTCAACGCAGCACTGATTGATCGAGCCGCTGACGACGTAAGCAGCACCCATACTAAAGGCAGCAAGGGCGGAGCGGGGTTCGGCAATCCCTCCTGCAGCTCCGACGTAGAGCCGACGTTGGGGATAGCGAGGGGCGAGTTGTTCCGCGATACGAATGAAGGCAGGCAGAATTGCGACAAGGGCGCGTTTGTCGGTATGTCCACCTGAATCGGCTTCGGCGGTAATGCAATCAGCCAACGGTATTTGGGTGGCAATCTCTGCTTGTGTGGCAGTGATTGCTCCTTGTGCTTGCAAAGTTTTGAGCATGGAGGAGGGAGGTGGGGAGAAGAAACTCTGTACCAGTTCTTCGCGTGAAACTTTAGCGATAATGCGCTGGGGAACGATGATCTCGCCTGCAGAATTTTTGTGCAAGCCTGCAGTGCGGTATCTGACTAGTGGCATGGTAACACCCATAAAAGCTGAAGCTTCAATGATGTCGATGCCATGGCGCAGATAGAGCTCGACGGTTTCTGCTTCAAGCTTTTTATCGAAGGGCGAGTGGATTAGGTTGCAGCCGAACTTGAAGTTTTGCTGCGCCGCGGTGGTTTTCAAGGTCATAACTGCGTCTTCGATGGCGGTAAGTTCAAGTCCTGCTGCACCGAAGAAGCCGAGCATGCCAGCCTTGCCTATGGCAGTGACGAGATCGACAGAACTGATACCATCAGCCATCGCCCCGCACAGGTAGGGCAAGGCGATGCCCATGTCCTGCAGAAAATTCTGATTACCTAGTCGTGCAGGTGGCAGGGGTGGCAAGACTATTTCGCTTCGCTTGCTTGGCCTCTTGCCGCTTTCTGCTTCGCGGGACTCTTTGCCGCTTTCTGCTTCGCGGGACTCTTTGCCGCTTTCTGCTTCGCGGGACTCTTTGCCGCTTTCTGCTTCGCAGGACTCTTTGCCGCTTTCTGCTTCGCAGGACTCTTTGCCGCTTTCTAGCTCCATGCCATGTAACGGCACGCTGCGATTGAGGTAGCAGTATTGGTTAGGAACGAGCACCTTGCACTCCGGTTTCTATTTTTTTCTAACATAGTGAAAGTTTATGATCCATACTTTTACTATCATACTATTTTAAAAAAGCAAAAATAAATTTTTTGCGTAAAAATTTTATTAGCGTCGCAATGGTGCTAAAATAATTGCGTGGGATGGTATGCTTAGACATGGGTTAGGTGAAAGGAGGCAGTGTGCTGCTCAGGATATTGCAGGGGGTAGTACTGGGGGTGGTTGTTTTCGTCGCTTGTAATGACAAGGGCGAGGATGAGAACAAACAAGGCACTGAAGAGGGCATTTATACTTTTAGTATGTCAGGCGACGATGGTCTGATCAACAATGGCAAGGGCAAGGTCGAGTTGCAACTTATGAAGGACGGCAAGGCAGTTACCGAGATTGAGGAAGGTATTGAGGTAACGCTGAAGATTGATTGTGGCACTGATAAAACGGCTGAGATCAAAGGCGAATTCGGCAAGGATGGCAAGGCCAGTATTGATGTTGATCTGAGCGACAAAGACTGGGAAGTCAGCGACTGGGGTGCGTGTAAGATTTCTGCTACGGGCGAGATCGAGGCCAAAAACGTCGAAGCTAAAGAAGTTGAGTTGAAGACTATCGGTGGAGAAGACGCAAGTGAAGAGTGTCAAAATCCTAACGGTTGTTCCGCTGCTGGTGACATTCCACTGCAATTCAAGATTGGCGAAGAGATTGGGCAACAGTCTCTCGGCGGCAGATTGAGCCTGCAAGGGTGCAGCAATGCCAGTCTCTACACACTCAATGGCAATGTGGTTGCCCGTGATGCTGACGGAGTAATCGCGGCCGACGCAACGACGAAGAGCTTTCCTGTCATGTTTGTGCTGGGCGTGCCGGGTGATAATTGTAAGTTGCAGCACAGCGAAGATGGCAAAACAACGGCAACCGATTGGGCAGCGATAGCGGCTGCTGCGGCTGACGAGAACAGGGCGGCAGGGTATAAGGTTGGCATAGAGATGAATATCCAAAGCAAAAAAATTTCGGTGACCTTGCCGTCTACCAATACACCTGCTTCAGCTGTCTATGTGTCAGGTGATAGTGGTGCGTCGTGGACAATGCAGAGTAGTCCAAATTGGAACGGCGCTTCTTTCGATCCCGGCGTAACTTCCACCGCTGTGCATGAAGAGCGAGTGTTGCTCAAAGTTGGTGCAGCGGGGACAGATGCCAATAACAGCAACGACAAGACATGGTGGCATGTGTATGGCTTGAGTATTGGCGGGAATGCTATGGGGGGACAGTTTCCTATTGACGTGCCACAGATCAGAACTGATCGACACATTAAGGTAAGCGTGGCAGATGGCGGAAGTTGTGGTCTGCACCTCTTCCATCTCGCTCAGGAGGGAGCGGTAAAAGGGGTTGATAACAGGCCACGCCGCATACCTTCAGATGGCAAGCATATCGATATTGAAATCGTTGGAGGTGCTGATACTTTTGCGGCACTTGCTATCAACGGTGGCACAGCCAGCTACACTAGCGGCTGTAAAATTGGGTTGAACATCGACGGCATTACACGCGTGGCGATTAGTGCAACTAATAGCACATCACGCCCCGACATCGATGGCATTACTGTTGCGCAGGGTGGGACAGGCAACAACAAGGTCAAGGTAACGCTACCTAGTTGGGACGACAGCCAGGGCACAGATGGGAATGCCAGAGTCAAGGCTAGCCGCGATGGTGGTGATAGCTGGGCAACTTATGCTGGTGGTGATGTGACATGGGGGGACAATCATATCTTTGGCACGGGCACTTACGACGTGAGTTGGAACAGCACCGCGGCACACAACCAAGCACTGGTCTGGGTAGAAGTCACACCAAGCGGAGGTAGCAAAGCCAGATGGTGGTATTATGCTGAAGGTCAGTGAACTAAAAAACTAAGGCAAAAGATAATCGACGATGTTGCGGTCTTTCTTGTCTTGGTTGCAGGCGTGGCAGGCGGTGGCGATGTTGCTCTTGGTGGAATGTCCGCCGCGGCTGAGGGCGACGACGTGATCCATGGTCACTTGATCGGGGGGCAAGGATATGTGGCAGTAGAAACATTGTGCCGCGGTGCGTTTTTGTGTCCACCAGCGAGTGCGGCGCATCTGTTTGGCTTTGGCTTTCTCGCGCCTGATGTGTGCTTCTAGTTCTACTTCAACACTATCCAGCACGACTAAACCAAATCACGGTAGCTGAAAATAACCGTTGCCGCGGATAGCAGCAACACCACGACGGCGATCCCATAGGCAGCGAACCACAGCAGGTCAGATGGCGGTGGGAAGGTATCGACTCCCCAGTATTCAACCGCGTGATCGACGAGGTTAAAACGTTGAAAATCCCAGAACGAAGCGACCACCTTGATGGACGATTCAAGCATCGAGTCCTCGCTACGGGGTGGAATGGTGGCAACGATGACACCGCTCAACATCCCTGTCACCCAAACACAGAAACTTGAGAAAGTCGCCGTGGGCGTATTGCAAAAGGTGGCGAAGAAGGTGCAGATGGCGGCAAAGACCATCCAGCCGATGAACAGATAGACAAACACCAGCACTTGTTTCCACGTCATGATGTCCTTGAAATCGAGATAGAGCATGAGCTGAAACGCGGCGAATAAGACTACCCCCACCAGCAATAGCGAACAGCATAAACCTAGATACTTGCCAATCAACCACTGGCTACGTGTTACTGGTGCAGCCAGCTGTAACTCGATTGAACCATCACGGCGTGATTCACAGATGGACTTGATGCCCCACAACAGGCAGATGATGATGCCAGTGAAGAAAAATCCTGCTGTGCCCATATTGAACATAACTTTTACTAACTCGTCAGCACTTGAGTTTTGCATCATGCTGGAGAAAAAAACCAGACATAGGCCTACTACTATCATGGGCAGAAAAATTTTATCCCGCCGTAGCAACACGAATGTTTCTCTGGCGATAATGTAGATGGATTTCATGCTACCCGCTCTCCCAGATCAAAAAATTTTAACAAATCCTCACGTGAGTCAAGATGGTCACCACCATCACTGAATGCCACAATCTGATAGCCACCGCTACCCAGTGCTGCTAGCCACGGGGCTGCCTGTTCGTAAGCCGCGAAGCACACCCGCACCTGATTTTCTTCTTGGACAACCTCTTGCCACGCGGGGAGTTTCTTGTCGTCCTGCAATTGTGCGAGTGCATCGACGGTGACGGCACGCACCTTGAGCACGAAGGCATGCACCAGTTGCTCGGTCTCGGTATCGGCATTGATAGTCGAGTAAACCAGTCGTCCCTTCCTGATAATGTTGAACTCATCGCAGAGGGCGTACGCTTCTTTTAGTTCGTGCGAACAGAGAATAATTGTTGTTTCTTTTGTTTTCTGTTCGTTGATCCAGCCATGCATCTCGGCCCGTCCCAATGGGTCAAGACCAGAAAACGGCTCGTCCAGTACCAAAAACTTCGGTTCGTGAATGACCGCTTGTGCAAACGCCAGTCGCCGCCCCATGCCTTTGGACAACTCCCGTGATCTCTTGTTCTTGCTGTCTAGCAGGCCGACACGTCGCAGTGCTGCTGTTGCTCGTTCTTTTGGATTTTCAACCCGAAAGATGGCACAGTGATTTAAAAGAATTTCCCACGGGGTAAGCACATTGATCGTTTTGTCAACTTCAGGCATATAGCCGACACGACTGCGATCTATCTGCTCTATCTCCGTGCCGTCGAGCGTAATATGCCCCTTAGTTGGGTTGCTGATGCCAAAAATAAGCCGGATCAAGGTCGTCTTGCCCGCCCCGTTGTGACCGAACAAGCCCGTGCATTTTTGCAGCGGAAAAGCAATCGTCAAGCCATCGAGAGCTGCCACCTTGCGTTTGAACGCACCGGCTCGATAAGTTTTAGTTACGTTGGTAACTTCTAAAAATTGTGAGTCCAAGACACCCTCCGTTTCAATACTCTTCAGTATTAGCGTTGTTTTCTTTTTTGTATTTTCTTTTTAAAATTTTATATAGATCAGAATCTTCAGAAATACCGAGTACTTCCGCTACTGAGCTATCTAGTGCCTCCAGTGTTGTCCCGCCTCGTTGTGCCAGCTTGCGCGCTACACTCTTGATGTAACTGGGTGAATGCTCCCGCTCCGAGCAGACGTTGTAGTAGATGGCAGCTTTGCGTGGGTCGTTGAGATCTTCAGTATAAATAAAGCCCATCGTCAGCGGAATGCGCCAACTGCCCGGCAATACCTCCATGCCGATTTCGAGAATCGGCGGGCAGGCTTGCGGGCGACCGAGTTGCGACAGCACGAAACAGGAAAAAATGTAAGTTGTTTCCCGTCGTTGGCGTGAAAGAGCGATTTTTTTAAGCATCTTTTCCAGTGCATCAACATCGTAGATAGAGGGGTTAGGGCTGGCAAGATAATGCACTGCCCAGATGCTGAGAAAATCATCGTAGACCTGCTTGAAACCAAGAAACAACATGGCAACGGTGCGGGACGAGAGGTTAATCAACGGTGGCTCGCGCACTTCGGAGTCAGGCCGCTTGTAAGCCTCATACGAATGCACCGCAGTAACCCAGAAAAGTCCTGCAGCGGCAATAAGCACTAGCAATTTGATGGTAAGGTTCATTTCTCAGCGTCGTAACTGGTCAATTACTTCCCTGTGGTCATTCAAGCTTCTGCTTAGTTCTACTAAGTATGGTATCAGACTCTTCTGCAAAAAAACAATGATCAGAATCAAAACCAGCGGGGCAAAGTCAATCGGGCCAGGAATGCGGCTCGTCAAACGGCGCAGCGGGCGATAGATTGGTTCGGTGATGCTGGTAATGGTGCGCACAATGGGATTGTAGGGGTCAGCATTTAACCAACTGATAATTATAGAAGCAATCACCAATAATTGCACGAGGTTGAAGATAAGATCGAGCACGAAAGCCAAGCCGTTGATAGTATGTCCCATACACCTCTCCTGTGTTAATTCTAGCCCCGTTGCCGCGGGACATGTCTCAGTTGTCCACTCGCTTTGCTCGTGGAAGTTCCTTGCCACGCCGTTCTTTGTATTGCTCGCTTTCTAGCTCGCTCTTGTCATCAGGCTTACCCGTAAAAAAATCTCGTCCGATACGTACGCAATCCGTGTCTGCGTGTAGGGCAAGGGCAAGGTCGGCACTCATGCCAAGTGAGAGTTTACCATGCCCACAGCAGGATGCAAGACGGCGCAGTTCGTGGTAAGCTGGTGGCGGCTGTTGCCAGTCGCGATCGCAGTAAATGCTTGGTGGCACAGTCATAATGCCTTCGACCTGCAGGTGGGGGCATTTGTGGGCTATCTCCTTTGCCGCCGCGACGACTTCTGCAGCACTGAACCCCTGTTTCTGCGGCTCGTTGCCAATGTTGACTGCCAGATAGACAGGAAATGGCTGCTTGCCATACTGGGCGGCGTAGCGCTCGACATAGCGGGCATGCTTGTGCGAGGCGAGCGATTGGATTTCGTCGCAGAGACGCACGAGGCGGGCAATTTTGTTCGATTGCAGCACGCCGATGTAGACCCAATTGATAGCAAGATGCTGTAACTGTTTAGTTTTTTGTTCCAATTCGCTGGTAAAATTTTCCCCAAACTCTCGCTGCCCTTGGGCATACAAGGTGGCAATAGCCTCAGCATCTCGCCCCTTACTGGCCACGATGAGCCGCGGTAGCTTCACTAACTTTTTGCCGCTTGCTCGCTCCTGTCCCGCGTTGGTGCAGAGCGTAGAGATTTTGGCTTGCACACGGCGAAAATTTTCTTGCAGTGTGGTCGTGCTGGTCACAGGTTTGCCTTTCTGGTCATAGGGCATAATCATTGCCAATTATCGGGTAAATCTACTATAATGCAAATGTAACTGAACATGACACGAAAAATTACTGGAGGCTACCTTGTTATGAGCAAGTTGTTGATGTTGTTGTTGGCCTTGTCTGCCTGTGTGCCCAAGTTTCAGGCAGAATACAGCGACCCTGCGGCGCAAGAGATCGTCGATGAGCGTTGGAACGAGACCGATGCCCGCAAGTCAGCAGAGGCGTTGGTCGCAGCGGTATTACAAAAGCCGTGGCTGCATCGCTTCAAGGCGACGAAAAAACGCCGCCCAGTGATTGGAGTCGATGAACTCAGCAATAAGACAGCGGAGCATATCGATACGAAGGCGTTGACCGATTATGTGCGTGATGAGCTGATCAACTCTGGTCAGGTACGTTTTATCAACATTGCTAAGCGCAAACGCCTACGCAAGGAACTTAACTACCAGCAGAGCGGGGCGGTCTCGGCCAAGACACGGGCAAAGGCTGGACAGCAGCTTGGTATCGACTATCTCTTCGGCGGCACGCTTTCCAGTCAGGAGCACGTGCGGGGTGGATTGAAAACGGTGACCTATCAGGTGGTGCTGACGCTGACCAATCTCGAAACCTCCGAAATCGAGTGGAGCAAGAAGCATTTGATCAAAAAACGTTTCAAACGCAGGGATACCAAGTGGTGAAGGCTGCGCTGCTTTTCGTCTTTGTCAGTGGTTGCTTCTCGTGGAGCGATCACATGCGGGAGGTCAGAGGTTTGTATGAGGCAGGGCGTTACGAGCTTGCCTTACAAAAACTGCAAAGCTCGTCTGTAAAACAACAGCACCGCAACCGCCTTCTCTACCATCTTGAGCTAGCGATGCTCTACGATCGTCTCGGTCGTCTCAAGAAATCACGGCGGGAATTCTTCCGTGCTGCACAATTGGTGGAAGAACTTTACACCACTAGTATTAGCAAAGCGGCCGCGTCCTTCGTTGTCAGCAGCGATACAACCGAATACCGCGGTGAGGATTACGAGAAAATTTTTATCCACACCATGCTGGCCATGTCTTATCTTAGTGCCAACGAACTGCAGGAGGCACTGGTCGAGGCGCGGCGCATCAATCTGCGCCTGCATGCTATCAGCCGCGGGCATGGCGATGCGCAAAACCGCTACAACGAAGATGCTTTTGCCCGTTATCTGGCGGCGATGATTCACGAAGTCGATGGCAATGTTGACAGTGCCTTTATCGATTATCACAAGGCATGGCAGCTTTATCAGGATGAGTTTAAAATTTTCAACGATGCGCAGATGCCGCGGCAAGTTGCGTTGGCTTTGTATCGCATGAGTTACAAGGCGAAGCGGCGCGTTGAGCATACGTTGCGCAAGAGCCTTACTCGTATGGAACGGCAGAGGGGCAAGCGGCAGGCTGAAGTTGCGGTAATTCATCAGCTTGGTCGCATTGCTAGCAAAGAGGCGCGGGAGTTTTTGTTTCCGCTCGATCGGCAGGTGGTGCGTTTTTCGTTTCCTGTTGTCGTGGCACGGCATGTTGATTATGGTCGCAGCGGGGTAATGTTGCGGCAGCAGGGCGAAGCGGAACGTTTTATCGCCGCTGAGCAGATGCTTAATCTTGATCAGGTGGCACAGGCGGCACTTGAAGACCGCCGTGTGCGCTTGACGGCGAAGCAAGTGACACGACTGATCGCGAAGGGCATGTTGACCGATCAGGTGCATAGTAGGTTTGGAGCACTGGCTGGAGTGGCTTTCAATGTTTATGCTGCGGCAACTGAGACGGCTGATACCCGCAGTTGGAGTTTGTTGCCGGCTCGTATTGCGGTAACACGTTTTGTTGTGCCCGCGGAGCGGGTGCTGGACATGGCGGTGATCAACAATGGCGTGACGGTAGCCATGCATCGCTTACGTCTCAAGCTGGGAGAGTTGAAGCTATACGTTAGTAGTAGAGGAGCTTGAAAATGAAGTGTTTGCTGCACGAATTTCATCGCGAGTCTGTCATCTTGCTGAAACAAGGCAAGTACGGGCAACCTGCAGATAACCTTTCCCGCGGCTTGTTTAGCTTGATATGCGAGCCGTTCGATCATCGGGCTGCAGTGCGTTATGCCTTGGCAGCCTTGCAAGAGGTGGTATTGCAGGTCAGCGGTGACGAGAAGCGCGGTGTGAGTGCGTTGCAAGAGCTGTTGCCGAGCGGTTTGGCGGACACAATGGTCATGGTGATCGAATACGTGCATGAACATGTGCAGCGTGAGACCAAGCCGAGTCGTGCGGAAGCGGAGTTTATCTTCAACGTTACCTGTTCTATTTGCACGTTCGTGGCACACATGGTGGAGAGCCACAAGCGAGGCAACAAACCACTGCACACGGGCGAAGAGTCGTGGCAACAGCGTTCGTGGGTACGGCATAGTCTTACTGCGACGATTGAGGACAAGATTCGTTCGCTGCGTCCACGTCGTGCCTCCACACAGACGGAGTTGTTTGCGGACATTGGCGTTGCTGACAGCAATGAGCTTCTCGTTGATCAGGAAGCATGCAACGACGAGGCATTGCGCAAAATTCATGCAGTCGTGTCTGGCTCGGTGACGAGTCTCGAACATATCTCCTATGCTTCGATGCACAGGGAGAGCGATGAGAGCCGCGTTGAGGGCAAGGCAGTTGGTGATGAAGAGGAAGACGGCTATCGCGGTATGGGTGTGTCTGAATCTTTTAGTCCCATCATAGCTAGTGTGCATAGTTTTGTTAGCCATCAAGGGCTTAGACAACGGAAGAGCGACCGAGATCGTCGTCGCAAAACACTCTACGAACTTCGCTGTGATGCACACGAGTCGGAACTTCTCTACAGCGTAGGTTGTGCGTTGTCTGCCTTTTTGATGGCGGTGTTTATCGATGGCTATCGGCATGTTTGATTTGTCATCTGCTGACGCATTTTGTTTTTTAATTTGCTTGCGCAGATGACTGGATGAATGCTCACAGCTTTTTGTTAGTTGGCACAGTGCTGATCACGAGCTTTCTTGTATCGGGAACTTTGTTCATGCATGTTGTTGTAGTGCGTTCGGGATGGCATACCGATGGAGCGCTTCCCCCAACACGCCACTGTGCGAAATCTGCACTCAATCCACAGCTATCAATGACATCAGAGCTCTATGTAACTTCCTTGCCCATACCCAAAAGCAACCAGCATGCTACATGATGATAGATGGTTCACCTACGGCAAGCATCGGAGCGGTGGCAAGATCTTTACACTACCAGAGCAGAGAACCATCGCTGCCAGCAAAGAAGATGTATGCTGAAGGGACGAGCATCGCGGCAATCTCTAGGTGCTTGGATACCATGAAGATCCCCACTAATCAGCGGGGAAGGGCTGGCATCATCACACGATTGCGCAAATTCTCAAGCAAGAGGAGTATGTTGCAGAAAATATAAACTGAGGAGGAGACAGCATTGTCAGATTGATCATAAAGGTACAGACAAGAATCCAGCGCTGTGAAGGGTGTGATTAAAAACAACGGCAGCAAAAAGTATTTGCCGCTCGATGCCTTAGACAAAAAACATGCGGAAGTCGGGAAAAAATGACCACCTGTTGCATAGACACCGAACGCGTTATTGTTACCGGCAACGCTCTCGTGGCAGTGGACGGGTTAGTCATCTACCAGATGACCGATTTCTCTCTCCAGGTTTGAAGAAGATCTGTCCTTCTAATTTGCCTTGTTCCACGTTTCTGCAATTGCTACGTTTTGGTCTGAATCACTGATTACAAGGAAGTCTGCTAGCTAAGTAATTGAAAAATTTCAATGTTTTGCTCCGCGATTGATCAACAGCTCAACTGTCTCTGTCTTTCCATACCGTGCAGCACGATGCAGAGGAGTCTTTCCCTCATTGTCTTTATCTTCGATGTTTGCTCCGTGTTTGATCAACAGCTCAACTGTCTCTGTCTTTCCTTCCTTCGCAGCATGATGCAGAGGAGTCAGTCCATCATTGTCTTTAGCTTCGATGTTTGCCCTGCGTTCTATCAACATCTCAACTGCCTCTGTATTTCCTTCCATCGCAGCACGATGCAGAGGAGTCTTTCCCTCATTGTCTTTATCTTCGATATTTGCTCCGCGTTCCATCAACAGCTTAACTGTCTCTGTCTTGCCTCCCCACGCAGCAATCATCAGCGGAGTCTGTCCATATGTGTCTGTAGCCTCAATGTTTTCTCCGCGATCGAGTAGCATTTCAACTGTCTCTGTATTTCCCTCCTCCGCGTCAGTGTGTAAATCAGCATTCAGTCTATTTGCCGGAGTATGATCTTCCGTAGCGGTAGGAGCTGCCTTGATACGGAAACCTTCGCCATGCTTAGCTCCTGCCTGTTGCAGCAGTGCAATTGTCTCTGTCTTGTCAAATGCGGTTGCTTCATCGAGTGGGGTGTTGCCGTATTCGTTGGCAACGTTTACTTCAGCATCGTGCGTGAGCAGGTACTCTACTATCTTGGGCGGCCCCCCAACGACGGCATCATGCAACACCGTATATCCTCCGGCCCAAAGTACAGAATTTACCTGCAGTCCATGTTCAGCCAGCACCGTAGCCAAAACTTTTGCATCCCCCGCCCGGATAGCCTTACTGACAGCCATACGGATCTTTGCTGAGGGCAACTTGAGAGGAGTTGCTAGCAGGGTAAATGTTAGTAGGCTGGTCAATATCAATGATAGTTTCATAATCATTTTCCAAAAAAAATTAAGTAATTACCCATAACAATTATACGTATATCAATAAAAACAATATAAAATCAAGTAAATAATCGAGAGTCCCTCTTTACCTTACGAGGAGAACAGCGACCAAAGGGCTAAATCTGAGCTAATTCAACAAATATCAATAAGATCAGTCACTTACATTGCCTCTCAGCTCATCTCTGCAAGCGTGCTCAGACAAAAATATCTCACAGATCGCCTCTTGCTGCGGGACATCTGCCGTGTCAGCTAGGGACATGCTGGGTGCTCTCGCTGCTTGCTTTCTGATTGCTGTGGGGCACAGCAGGCAAAAAAAAGATAACTGATTGATATTACTACTTAATGTTGCCAATGCCAGAAAAGCAATCAGAGGGGTGCTGGCTATTTTGACCCATGTCTACAACAACCACTTTATAGGAGGATTTTCTGCAGAAAGGAATGATAATGTGTTTGGTTTTGAGCGGCATTATTGCCTCCATCTATGCAGTGATACGCAAGCTGTTACGCACAAATAGGCAGTGAGGTGAGGTTAGACGATTAGGCTGCCAGCTTTAGCTGGTAACGCGCGGAGGAGGTGTGAGCAGCCCGAACCCACCCTAACACCTATGCTAAGCTCCGATACAGGCGGGGGGGAAGAGCACGATCTCGTATACAAACAAAAGCCGCGAGCCTTGATACGGGTTTTTGGTTTGGATACGAGCACAGTGCTAAACATTGACAGCTTTATAATGAGCACACTAACGTTACAAAGATATTGCTTGTGTTACATACAAGTTGGTGGTGTTCGCAAAAGTTCACACGGGGGCAGGAGGAACTGCCCTCCCCACGTACAAAAAACGTTTACTCGTATAAACTTGATACGGGGTTTGGTTTTGTGGGTTGGTCTTGTGTGAGGTTATTGCGGGACAACCTTCTTCAGCAGTAGGTGTAGGCGCTTGGTTTTGCGGGCGACGGTGTTCTTGGGCATAATTTTCTTGCGCCATGCCCGTGCCAGTAGGGACTGTGCGGTGCGAAACACAGCTTGAAGTTTCTCCTGATCGATGTTTTTGCTGGTAGTAGCAAGGCGAAAATTTTTCACCGCGGTGCGCACCCGTGACAGGTATTGCTTGTTGCGGAGTTGTCGCTTGTAGTTGGTTTTGATGCGTTTTTTCGCTGATTTGTGGTGTGCCATGCTTATGTTCCTTATTTAGCCTGTGCCGCGGCAGCAGTTTTGCGTTGACCGCTGCGCTTGATCGTTACTTTATCGCCTTTTGGTTTTGTCGCCGCGGGAGCTTTGGGTGGCGGCGGGGCTTTGTTACCTTGCGCGGCAACGGCCAGTTGAAGTTCGCGCTGTTGCTCTTTCTTGCGTTTCTGCCCGATACGACGGCGCATTTTTAGTGTGCGGCGATTATCACCCCTTCCCACTATTTTTTGCCTCCATTTTTAGTCAAAAAGCTGTCAATGCCAACCTTATCGATTGTTCGCAGTGTTGCCGCCGCAACTCGTAGAGTTACGAACCTTCCCAATGCAGGTGACCAGATACGCTTGCGATGCAAGTTCGGTAAAAAACGATGTCTGGTTCTGTTCTTGGCGTGCGAGACGCGATTCCCGCTCTGCACCCCTTTTGCACTCAAATCACAACGTCGTGCCATCACTCACCCTACCATCGATCGGAAACGCCTGCAGCGGCCGCGGCAGCTGTCATTTCGCCAGTAAAGCCTCGCTCAGTGCGATGTGAAACTGTGTATGGCAACAGTGCCAGATAGCGAGCGAGCTTGATTGACTTTGCAATTTTGCGCTGCTGTGCCGCGGTTGCCCCTGAGATGCGACTGGGGATTATCTTGCCTCGATCGGTGATGAAACGTTTCATAATGTCGGGACGGCGATAATCAATCAGCACGTCAGGATCGAGAAATTTCTTACGGCGTGGCAACAGCCGTCGGCGTTTTTTATACAAGGAAACCGTCTCCACCAAACATTCGATGGGGGAGGTTACTTCAAGGCACGGGGCAATGCAAGGTTTTTTTGTGCCAGTGCATTCCCTTAGATTTTCTCCCCGCGCTGGGTAGCTATGTAAAGCTGGGTAGCTATGTAAATTGAGCTGAAAAGCCCGCTTGAAGATTTATTCCTAGACATGTGGAGTTAATATGTGTTATACGCGTTGCGTCCGCTTTTCGGCGGGGTGCGTTTTAACTTTTTGTGAGTCGAGGTAGGTCTTCGTGATACAGAGCGGCGAGGTGAGAATAGCCGGCATCGACGAGATTCGCTGGGAAGATGATGATAGCGGCGAGGCTGATGCACAGCGGCAGCAGGAGATGGAGAACAGTGATTTCGCCCAGATGCTGGCGGCTGACGAGGGCAGTGGGTTGCGCATCAGGGAAGGCACGATTGTGCAGGGCAGTGTGGTCAGTATCGTTGATGATGTAGTAGCAGTTGATATTGGGCACAAGTGCGATGGCGAGATACCTTTGCATGAGTTCAAGGATGCACAGGGGGCGGTGTCTGTCGAGGTTGGCGATACCATCGAGGTTTATCTCGACACTTTTGAAAACAACAAAGGTGAGATGGTACTCAGTCGTGAGCGGGCTGAGATTATGCGAGCTTGGGATCGTATTTCCAAAGCGTATGAGAACGACGAAATCATCGACGGGGTGGTTGTATCAAGGGTCAAGGGCGGTCTGTCGGTTGATGTTGGGGTGAAAGCGTTTTTGCCCGGCTCACAGGTTGACTTGCGCCCTGTCAAAACTTTCGAGCACATGATGGGCAACAAGTATCAGTTCCGCATCATCAAATTTAACAAGAAACGTAACAACATCGTGCTCAGTCGGCGAGTGCTGCTTGAGCAGGATCGCGAGAAAATGCGCAGTGAAACACTGCAAAATCTCCAACCAGGCGCAGTGCTGACTGGTATTGTCAAAAACATTACCGATTACGGGGTATTCGTTGATCTTGGTGGTATCGACGGACTGTTGCACATCACCGACATGTCTTGGGGGCGCATTAATCACCCCTCGCAGCTGTTCGAGGTGGGTGAGGAAACCAAAGTGCAGGTCTTAAGCTACGACCCCAACAAGCAGCGTGTCTCACTGGGTTACAAACAACTACTGCCCGATCCTTGGATTGCTGCGTCAGAGAAATATGAAATCAATTCACGGGTCGGTGGACGGGTGGTCAGTTTGACCGATTATGGGGCTTTCGTCGAACTGGAAACGGGCATTGAAGGTCTCATTCACGTCAGCGAAATGTCGTGGTCAAAGCGTATCAAGCACCCCTCTAAGTGCGTGCAAATAGGCGATGATGTCGATGTCGTGGTGCTAGCGGTCGATTCCGATGCTCGCCGTATCAGTCTTGGTATGAAGCAAACTGAACCTAACCCATGGGAAGCTATCCGTACCAAGTATCAGGTTGGGGATGTATTGGAAGGCGAGGTGCGCAACATCACCGACTTCGGCGTATTTGTCGGTGTGGGTGAATCCATCGATGGTCTCGTGCATATCTCCGATCTCAGCTGGTCAGAACGAGTCAAGCACCCCGGTGATCTCTACCGCAAAGGTGACTCGATCAAAGCTAAGGTGCTGCAAGTCGATGTCGATGAGGGCAAATTCTCGTTGGGTGTGAAGCAACTTACCGACGACCCCTTCATCGCAGTTGCTAAAAAATACCCTGTAGGTTCGATTGCCAGCGGTCAGGTCGAGAAGGTTACCGATTTCGGTGTGTTTGTCCAACTCGGCAATGGCATTGAAGGCCTCATTCATCAGAGTGAGTTGTCTGATACCGAGTTTGAAAAACCACAGGATGTCTGTAAAAAAGGCGATATGCTTGACTTCGTGGTGCTCGCTGTCGATTCGGAAGAACGCCGGTTCTCCCTGTCCCGCAAAGCCCGCTTGCAGAACCTGCAAGGCGACGATTTGCAGGAATACATAGACACTGCCAAGCCAAAAACCCGTATGGCCGATGCCTTCTCGAAAATACGTGATACTAAGATCGGACGCAGGAAAAAGAAATCTCGTCGTGACCAAGATGCTGACTATGTGCCAATGCTTGACACAAGCCCCGTGGACGAGGAGACAAGCGATAGCACGGAAACCGCAAGCAACGATGATGTGCAGACTGCAAGTTCTGCAGAAGCGGACGAGGATACGGCCGGCGAAGTCACAAGCGAGCCTAATGAAGAGACACAGGCAAGCACTGCCAGCGAAGCTGATGCTATCGCAAGCGAAGCTGATGTTATCGCAAGCGAAGGTGACTCGATTGATAAAAACGAGAGTGCTTCTGCCTCTACTAAAGAAGCTGGCAGTTCTGCCTCTACTAAAGAAGCTGGCAGTTCTGCCTCTACTAAAGAAGCTGGCAGTGATGAAAGCAGCACGCCGGAGGATGGCAGTGCCGCGAGTGAAGAAAATGCTGTGCCGCATGTGGAGGAATAAAGCTTGGGTTTTCTCCTTAAGCTGCTAAAGCTGTTGGCCGCGGTGTTGTTGCTGGGTGCGGGGGTCTATTTTGCTATCAACAACAATCACGATCTGATCGTAAGAGTGCCAGTTACTGATCAGACAATTAGTATGAACGTTTCGTTAGCACTGTTTCTCGCCTTCGTGGTAGGGATTTGCTTTACCGCAGTTTTTTTTGGTTACGAATGGTTGCGGAAGGCACTTGATGTGAAAAAATTACGTAAGCAACTGCTTGAAATGACAGAAAAAACCACCGATAATGCGCATTCGGCACAAGCAGAGGCTTCCCCACGTTGGCAGGAAGACAAGTCCATCTCCTGATTGTCCCGTGAAATCCCCCGCTGAATATGAGACGATAGAAGAAGCCGTCGTGAGGTGTGATGCAAGGCGGCGTTGTCTTCCGACACTAACAATGCGAGCTTGAATTTTGACTGCGAGGTTATTGTTTGTGCGTGAGGTAGCACTGGATGCTTTTGTTGAAGTGATGGATCATCACCGCAAGCCAGAAGCAGCTGTCGCCTATCTTTATGAAAAACACGCCAAGAATATCAAAAAAATAGATAAAAACTTCGTCAAGGAGCTCTTATACGGTAGCTTGCGCTGGTATTCAAAAATGTTTTGGATATTGCAGAACACTGCCAATCGTGATTTAAAAAAAGTTACACCACAGGTTAGATCTGCACTTGTTCTCGGCACTTATCAGATTTACTACATGGATCGCGTGCCAGATCGGGCGGCGGTCAATGAGAGTGTTGAGTATATCAGGAAGAAGGGGCAAGCCAACGCCTGTTCATTTGTCAACGGTATCCTGCGTCAGATTGCTCGGCGTGCCGAGTATTTTGCCAAGCCAGACAAGTACAAAGAACCTGCGGCGTATTTGTCGTTGCAGTATGCCCATCCGCGCTGGATGATCAATCGCTGGCTGTCACAGTTCAATTACGAGCGCACTGAGGAGATAGCTTCTGCCAACAACCGTGTACCACCTGTGTTTGCGCGGGTCAACACGCGTCGGGGTTTGCCCTCATATCAGCTACAGAGCCGTTTGTTGAAAGAGGAACGCTTGCATACAGAACGTCGGCCGTTGCGGTGCAGCTTGAAGCTGCGCAGCTTTCCACAGTTGGAGCAGGAGTCGCTGTTTGCACAGGGCTTTTATACCATTCAGGATGAGGCTGCACAGTTGGTATCGTTTCTGGTCAATCCGAAAGCGGACGAGACGGTGCTTGATCTCTGTTGCGGGATGGGTGGCAAACTGTCACATCTCTGTGAATTATCGGACGGTGCGGCATGTATTACTGCCATCGACAAGAGTGCGAGACGTTTACAGCTGGCACAGGAAGCTATGCAACGCATGGGGCATGAGGGAGTGACTTTTTTGGAAGAAGACATTACTAAGTGGACGAGTGTGGAGCAGGTGGACAAGATTTTGCTCGATGCTCCTTGTTCAGGTTTGGGGATATTGCGACGGCATCCAGAGGGCAAGTGGCATAAGGATCTGGTGATGATCAAGCAGATGGCACAGTTGCAGCGAGAAATGATACTCAGGGCTTTTGCTTGGCTCAAGCAAGGCGGCGAGTTGGTTTACAGCGTTTGTTCGTTCGAGTTGGAGGAATCGAATGCTGTGCTTGAATATGTCAAAGGGGCGCTGGGCGAGCGCATGTCTTTAGTGTCACCCGTCAGTCGCTTGCCTGATTATTACAAACGTTACGTGACACGCCGCAACATTTTGCAGATATACCCCGGCAACCACGATGCAATGGATGGTTTTAGTGCTTTCATTATCAGAGCTGAAGCATGATTAGGTTGCTGTGGAGCATCGTGATGTGCGTTATGGTTAGTGGTTCGGCATTAGCGGTGCGTCCTGTGCAGCGTTTTGCGGGTTTTGATAAATTGAGCGACAAGGTAGTTGCTGCGATTACCAGTGCCAAGCAACGGGTGTGGTTGGTAAGCTCTTTCATGTCTGACTACGATATTTCGTTAGCACTTTATCTTGCAGCTATACGCAAACTTGACGTGCGGGTTGTGTTGGGACAGGAAAGATCGCAGGAAATGTTGTCGCAGTATGATTACTTGCGCACCCAGCTGGTTGTGGTGCGACTTGCTATTGCTATTGGCACAACAGTGCTGATTTGTGATGACAAACTGTATCGTATCAACAGCGATCTTGATTTCTTGAGCGAACGACGTAACCTCGTGTTGCGGCATATCACACAACCAGATATCAAAAGCTATGCACTCGCACTTGGAGTGGTGGACTCGCCCGTGCATGGCAACGTTTACGATTATTCACGCAAAAAGCACAAGCAGCCGGACTATATTTCTAAACGCTTGCCACAGCAAACAATCCGCACTCACAACCGAAAATTATCAGGGGGATCGTCTTGAATTTTGCCAAGATTTTACTGCTAGCAGTGGTCATGACTGCATGTTTTACTTGGTGCAAACCTGAACGTGAGAGCATGACTGCGGTGCAGGTATTGGAAAGATACGTCGAGGTATCTACTAGCATGACCGACCTCGAACAACGTGAAACGCTGCTCTCCTATACTGGCGGTGCGTTGCGTGCTGTGCTTGAGGGGGCAACCGACGAGGAGATTACCAATGCCTTCATCGAACGCAAGTTCGAGCTTGACAGTTTCGCCATTGTCACTCGCCGTGACCGCACGCCGCGGGAGGTTGAAATTACCTTTCGTATCTCCTACTACGATCGCAAGGACATTGCTCCTGATGATGAGCCACCACTGGTGGCAACGAGCAACACCGTGACGCTGTTCAAAGAGAACAACATGTGGAGCATCACCGATGTCACTGGTTCTGAAGACACCGAGATTCACTTTGGGGTAACCACTGATTCACACATTCGGGCGAAATAGGTGGAATATGCGGGGTGATTGTTTGTATACGAGAGGTCGTTCCCCCCTCTCCGCTTCGCACGGCTCTTTGCCGCTTTCTAGCTCCACCCCCCTTCTGTCTCGGTGTTTTTGAATCGGAGATTTTGACATCGAGGCTGCTGAAAGTGCTAAACAAAGCATGATCATCATTACATCCTCCCTTGCGTGTCGCTGCGCTGGCTTTCTGTCGCTTGCTCGCTCCAACTTGCGCCCCTTGGCGGGAGCCTATCGGGGACGCAACAAGCTCCCGCCCGCAAAAATAGACATAGGTGTTGGCAGCCTCGATGTCAAAATCTCCACTTAGCTATCAGCAACAAGGCAAATATGAGAAAACTCGTAGCAAACACTATACCTGAACGCATGAAACTAGCTGGGGCAAGGAAGAGGCAAAGAGCAGCGCGAAGCGAGCGTTACAAAAAGGCGGCGTAGCGAGCATGGATACGTGGTTTGATTTTGGGGTATGGGCATAGTGCTAAACATTGACAAACTCATCATGAGTACACTGATGTTGCAAAGATATTGCTCGTGCTACACATAAGTTGGTGGTGTCCAAGCAGTGTGCCAGAAGGCACGCTGCCAATCCCAAACAAAATTCGCGCACATGAAGGGGGGGAGAGCACGAGAGGGGGGGAACGACCTCTCGTATAAAAACAAACAACCTCTCGTAAAAAAACAAAATGCAACAAGCAGCTTACAAGTCAAAAAGCCTATGTTTTCTTCTCAAGCGCAGCAAGAATTAGAATTGCTATCTCGTACATGCCGTATACGGGCAGGGCGAGGCCGATTTGGGAAATTGGGTCTGGCGGGGTGAGCAGTGCGGCTAGTATGACGATACCGACGAGCACGAGTTTGCGGTAGGCACGTAGGTCGGAGCTGTCGATGAGGCCGAGAATACCGAGTAGCACGAGAATGAGGGGGGTCTCGAAGATAAGTGCGAAGGAGAAGATGAGGATGACGAGCATTGAGACGTAATCGGCTACGGTGATGATGGGTGTGCCAACTTTTAGTCCGATGGTGATGAGGAAATCGAGTGCCAGTGGCAGGATGACGTAGAAGCAGAACAGGATACCGAGTAGAAATAGGGCAATCGAGCTAATCATGAAGGGGAAGACGTAGCGGCGTTCTTTTTGCAGTAAGCCCGGTGCGAGGAAACGCCAGAAGTGGAACAGCCACACGGGGCAGGCACAGACGAGTGCCGCGAGGAAGGAAACCTTGAGGTTGGCGAGGAATACTTCCAACGGTGAGGTGAAGTGCAGGGCGTTGCTGGTTTCAGGCAATGCCTGTTCGAGAGGAGCACGCAGGAAGGCCAGCAGTTGTTCGGCGATCAGCAAGAACAGCAGGAACAGCACGAAGATGGTGATGCACGAGGCGATTAGACGGGTGCGCAGTTCGGCAAGGTGATCGAACAGCGGCATTACTTTTTCGCCTTCGTTGGTGTTGTTAATATCGGTAGCTGGCAGGTTTTTTTCTTCAGTCATGACACAATTCTCCCCTGTAGGAATTATCATAACAAGAATGTTTGCCAAATGTCTTTGTTTCAGGTAGCATCACCTGCGGTTTTTTTTTATTTGTTGGTGAGGAGTGTCGGGTGGAATTTGCAGAATTGAGCGCAGGTGATCAAAAACTCAAGCTGCCGATTGTTGAAGGATCGGAGCAGGAACGGGCGATTGACATCAGGGATCTACGGGCGAAGACTGGCTTGATCACGCTCGACTCTGGTTATGGCAACACAGGTGCTTGCCAGAGTTCCATCACCTACATTGACGGTGAGAAGGGTATTCTCAACTATCGTGGCTATTCGATCGAAGATCTTGCTAGCAACACTACCTTCGTGGAAACCAGCTATTTGCTGATTTATGGGCACTTACCGACGGAAGCGGAGTTGGCTGATTTTCGTACCTTGTTGATTCGCAACTCGCTGTTACACGAGGACATGTTGCACTTCTATGACGGCTACCCCTCGACGGCACATCCGATGGCGATTTTGTCATCGATGATTTGCTCGCTGTCGAGTTATTACCCTGATTCGCTTGACCCCGCAGACCCTGAACAGCTTGAGCGACTTATCCCGCGGTTGTTGTCTAAAATCCGAACCATTGCTGCGTTTGCTTACAAGAAGTCTGTCGGGCAGCCTGTCATCTATCCTGATAACAATCTTGATTACTGCTCCAATTTCTTGAACATGATGTTCGCCGTGCCGTCGGAGAAATACATCATCGATCCTGACATAGTGAAGGCCTTGAATATCTTGTTCATCCTGCACGCTGACCACGAGCAGAACTGCTCAACATCAACGGTGCGGCTGGTTGGGTCGAGCGATGCCAACTTGTTTGCCTCAATCGCGGCAGGCATCTGCGCCTTGTGGGGGCCGAAACACGGCGGTGCTAACCAAAAAGTGGTCGAGATGCTGCAGAAAATCAACGACGAGGGCTTGGATGTCAAGGAAGTCGTGCGCATGGCGAAGGACAAGAACAGCTCCTTCCGCCTGATGGGATTTGGGCATCGTGTGTATCGCAACTACGACCCCAGAGCGAGGGTCATCAAGGAAGTTTCCGACAAGTTGTTGGCCAAGCTCAACCGTTCCGATCCGCTGCTCGACATTGCCAAAGAGTTGGAAGAGCACGCTTTGAACGATGATTACTTCATCGAGCGCAAGCTCTACCCGAACGTCGATTTTTACTCTGGCATCACCTACCGTGCTATCGGTATTCCTCTCGATATGTTTACCGTGATGTTTGCCATCGGCAGAATACCGGGTTGGATTGCGCATTGGAAAGAAATGCACCTCGAAGGCGACGGGCGAATCGGCAGGCCGCGGCAGATTTACACAGGAGCGCGTAAGCGTAACTTTACGGCGATTGAGCAACGCTAATTTTTGTCAGCTGCTTTTAGAGTTTGTTTTTATATGGGGAGCGTTCCCCTCCCCACGCCCCACCCCTTCTTTGTCTCTATGTTAAGTACAGGGTTTCCCCCTCCTCCTCACCACCTCCCTGAGTCGGGGTACGGTCGGCGGGTGAGGAGGAGGGGGGAAACCCTGTATGTTTTAAGCCCCGTAACAAATATGAGAAAGCATAAGTTCAGCACTGTGCCTAAAATAAAACCAAAGCCCGTATCCATACTCGCTACGCCATTTTTTTGTAACGCTCGCTTCATGCACTAAGGTATAGTGCTGGACATAAGCTTTCTTGTATTTGCCTTGATGCTAATTCTAAGTGGAAGTGTTGCCTTTGAAGCTGCCGATACACCCATGCCTATTCTTGCGTGCTAGGGTTGTTGTGACCACGATAGGCTCTCGCCAAGGGGAGCGAGCAAGGGGAGCGAGCAAGCGGCAAAGAGTTTGCGCAGCATGCACGGGAGTTACGCATAAGTATTATGCTTTGTTGAGTACTTTCTCGCTCCCCTCCCCTGCGTGTTCGCAGACTTCTTGTTTGGGTCAGGTGCAATCATCCTGCTGCACCATGCACACATGTGTGCATGCTCTTTGTCGCTTCCTAGCTCCAGCTGAAGCATTGGCGTGAAATGGTTTGCAGGTCTGCTTGCACCTGACCATTGTCAACTTCTGTGGACACTATGGGCTTGTGCGTGGTGCAGGCATTACCTTTGCAACACCTATAAAATTCTTACTGCTAAAGGGTTATAGGATATAAACATGCCTGCCCTGAGTTATGCAACAAAGCCGGGGGAACGACCTCTCGTAACAATGGGAACGCTCCCCGTATACAAACAAAAGCCGCTTGTATTGATTCGGGTGGTGGTTAGGTATAAAGTGGTTTAGTTTTGTGGAGAAAGTTATGCGAAATTTACTGTTTTGTGCGTTGTTAGTGCTTGTGCCGACAACTGTGTCCGCCTTGTTTGTCATGCCACCAGCATTGTCCACTGTTGCCAACTCGCACATCGAGCACAAGCTAAATGCTTTTCTCGCAGCAGATAATGCGCGTGGCTTTACCGAGTGGCTTAAAAAAGAAAATATCGATGTCAACACGGTCGTGGGCGAACACAGCACCTCGTTGCTACACTTGACAACTCGCAGTGGCAAGGTGCTGTTCGTCCATCAGTTGCTAGAGGCTGGGGCTGAGGTTGAAATTGCCGACAGCCTTGGTCGTACCCCGCTTGACGCTGCCGAGTTTTGGGATCATCCTGCAGTGATTGCACGTCTGCTCGCTGCTAGTGCTATGCCTGTTGATATTGCTGAGGCCGAGGGGTTAGGTGATGCTGAAGCTTTGCGTGTGCGACGTTTGGTATATGACCACCTTATGCCACAGGTGCATCCGAAGCTCACTCCCCGCGTCAATTACTTGACGGTGTGCAGCAATTGGCTGCTTAGGTGTTTGGTGAGTAGACCGCTATTCACACCACGCGAGCAGTTTGAGCGTTTGCACCGTAATGTTAGAGGACGCACTCTGTTGCAGGAGGCTGTGGCACAGGGAAAAGCAGCAATTGTCAAACTGCTGCTCAGCGGCCGGAACTACCGTCGTATTTTGTATGAAGAGGACGAACGTGGTTGGCAGGCAGTGCATCACGCTGCTTTCTATGGCAGGAAGGCAGAGCTTGAGATGTTTCTGGCGAAGGGGGCAGACATCAATGCGGTGGTTTATTCTTCCAGCCACACGCCGTTGACGCTTGCCGCGCTGATGGGGAGCGCAACAACTGTGCAACGATTGTTGGAGATGGGAGCAAATCCTGCCCGGCGCGATCATCTTGGCATGGATGCGTTGCAGTTGGCAGTACTCGGCATGCATATCGAGACAGTCGAGGTGTTGCTGCAGCTCGGTTTGTCTGAGGGAACAATAGAAGCGGCACATAAGTTGGCAGTAGAGAGGAATTCAACCCGAAGCGGTTACGCGAAGTTACTTGAGCTTCTTGACAACGCTCCACGCCGTGCTCCTGCTGTTCTTAACGAACAAGGCTTTACCGAGTTGCAGCAGGCAGTTTGGGATTTGGACATGCCACGTGTCAAAGCAATTTTGCTGCGTGACAGGTCGCTTTTACACGAACCTGAACGCGACGGCTGGACGGTTGCACATCACGCTGCGTATCTCGGCTATACTGATTTGATGGAGTTGCTCTACAGTGCGGGTGCGGACTTCAAAGCTGTCGGGCCTGGTGGTTTTACCCCCGCGTTGCTCGCCGCGGAAGAGGGCAACTTTGCTGCACTTGCCTTTCTTATCAAAATAGATGCTGACATCAGTGAAACCACCGATGCTAGCCAAAACCTCTTGCACCTTGCTGTCGAGGGTGGTCATGCCTATCTCGTCAATTGGCTTGTGCGCAAGGGGGCTAATTTGCGTCTCAGAACCAACGCCGGCGAGAGTGCGTTGGACATTGCCAAGCGTCTTGCTAACCGTAAATTGATCGACTTCCTCGATCGCACTGAAATTGGTTTCTACAAAGACACAGGTGAGTTTTACATCGGGCCAGCTGATCAAGATTAGTTTTGTCAGCTCGGCTGAGAAACACAACTTTCAGGCGTATCTTGCATAATCGCATAACCAATTCATGGGCTGGGAGGTGTTTGTGTGGCCGTTGCTGTTTTCTTATTCAGGTGTTGAGAAAAAAATGTCTGATAGAAAAAAGGCGATGTATCACGGTAAGGTCGTGATACATCGCCGTTGAAGTTGCCCAAGGGAGGGTGGACAACTCCTATACCTTACGGTCTGTTCCTGCGCAGTGAGTTGAGCAGGGTTTGTTGGAAGTTACGGGCGAAGTTTTGGTCGATACCATTTTCGCCACCGATACGTTCCATGTAGATCACAGAGATGAACTTTGCATAGCTGCCACAGCTGCCTTCACTGCAGCCAACCTTGCTGTGGCTATCGTTGATACGAGTTAGTGCCGTGAAGCCACCAACTTGATAGAAACCACCAGACAGGCCGCCAAGTTTCACTGTGCAGACATAGGTGTCACGCACAGTTAGTTCATCCGCCAACCAGAACCCCTGTGCCATTGGCACACCGTGAAAACGGCTGACAGGTTTGATGACACGTGAAGGATGGCACAGGTCGTTAAACCTGTTCCTGATCATCGCTTCTTCTTGTGGCCCATAAGTTTGCACCAACAGGCGTGATTGCGGTCTGCTGTTAGCTTGCAAGCCATTGAAGTGATTGTTAGAAGCTACCTCAATGTGATTGCGAGCATAGTTGCTGCTGAACATGCCGAAGAAAGTGCCTGTGTCGAGAAAAGAACGACAGTAGTTGTAAACCCTTCCGCTCGGATTTTTCAGCGCTACGATACCTTGTGCGTAGGTGCTGCAACCTTTACCACCAAGTTCTTGTAGCGGGTAGCTGCCAAGATAGTCGTAGTCTTGTCCTTGTTGCAGACGCACGAGCTCAATTCCAGCACCTTGATAGTTGTTGTTGCTAGCATACTGCGTAATGTGCATGCCTTCAGGTACCTGAAACTCATAGGCGATACCAATTTGAAACACAGGTGGCTGTACCAAGCTTGACACGCCAGTGCCAGTGCCAGTGCCAGTGCCAGTGCTATGCACGTAAGTGAACAATCGTGGTGATACATCGACACGATTGTCAGCTGTAACTGCCCGCACCTGTAATTCCAGCCGCTCACCAACGCTCATTGGAATCCGCAACGGGTTGCCAGCGCAAGTGCTCCAACTTTGATCGTTGCGCTCGTTGCTACCACCGGTCAACTTGACCTGACATTGAAAACTTGCACCTGCAACGTTGGAATCATAACCGATCTCCAACTGACCCAGTTCATTACGAAACTGGTTGTGTGTGATGCGAGTTTCAACCTCCATCTCTTC
Organism: Oligoflexales bacterium; assembly: GCA_965226195.1. Classification (GTDB taxonomy): domain Bacteria; phylum Bdellovibrionota_B; class Oligoflexia; order Oligoflexales; family JAPPIL01. Next base: position 2,439,474 of record OZ245333.1, on the reverse strand, counting down.
TCCTGTGCTACCGTCAGGGCAACCCCACATGAACAGCAGCGCTGTTAACAAGACCAAAAATTTCATGACATACTCCTTACTAAAATCCTAAAAGGTTAACATTTTTCAGTCAGTCTCTAGGTTTTAAATGATTTGAAAGAAAAAATCAACAACTTTTTAATAACTCATTGATAATAAAGGGGAGTTTTTATACAGATAAGGGCTGTGCCCCCCCTCACCCTCCTTACTGTGGGCATCACCGACTTGTGTTTGGGGAGCGGGAGCTAGGAAGCGACAAAGAGCCGCGCAAAGCGGGGAGGGGAACGATCCCCACATAAAAATGCTATGATAACAGCATGTTATAATCAACGGAACTTATGCAACAAAGTCGCTTTTCCTTGCCTTGACCACCACAACAGGGCTAGCGGGAGATAAACAGACCTCGTGGCCAGTACTGACCCTATAGGTATGCTGCTTTAATTATTTTCTTGAGTTTTTCTGTTATTTAGCTATAAGTCGTATGCGGTTAGTGTATGAATTTTCCTGGAGGTATAATGAAAGTATTGTTGATGTTGTCCATCATGTTAACAGTTCCTCTGCTGGCAGCGCGAACTCCGAAGTTGCCTTCAGCAAAGATCCGAGTGGCTGTTAGTAAGGCTATCAAGGCGGGAGATGCAAATGTTTTAGCCAATGTTCTTGACGAACATGGGTTGCATGTGGACTCTGTCCTCTTATCAGGAGGATACACGGTGTTGCATGAGGCCGTTGTGGATGGCTCACCTGAAATTGTCGAGTATCTAATCAGAAACGATGCGCAGGTAAACGTTGCTAACGAATACGGCCAGACTCCACTGGATGAAGCGACTTTGTTTGCTAAAGAGGAGATAGTCATACTTCTGGAGCAAGCGGGAGCTACTCATGGTGAACGCTTCATCAGGGCAGCTCCCACTGCTCACGGTATTAGGGGTGAACAGACGGATGAACATACGGATGAACATACTGCACTGGTGTCTGCCCCATCTGTGGAACAGTCTCCGTCTCTCCAGAATAGCTATGGGATTACAGAGTTTCGAAGTATGCCTATGCTTACAGAGCCTCGCAGTAATGATGTATTGTCCGAATTGGTGTATGCTGCATGGAAAGGAGATACAGAGACAGTGGCACTGTTGCTTGATCGCGGTGCAAATCTTGAGGCTCAAGACAGGGATGGACGGACTGCCTTTATGTTCGCTGCATGGGGTGGGCAGACAGAGACAGCGGCACTGCTGCTTGACCGCGGCGCAAACATCGAGGCTCAAGACCAGGGTAGTCTTACTGCTCCGTTTGCTATACGGAGTGGATCTACTGTTTGGATGTTTGTTACATTGGGTGGACTTACTGCTCTGATGCTTGCTGCACGGGGGTGGCACACAGAGACAGTGGCACTGCTGCTTGATCACGATGCAGATATTGAGGCTAAAGACAACCAAGAGTGGACTGCTCTGATGCATGCTGCGTGGGGTGGGCACACAGAGACAGTGGCACTGCTGCTTGACCGCGGTGCAGATATCGAGGCTGAAAACATTAGTGGGCACACTGCTCTGGTGCAAGCTGTACTGGGTGGGCACACAGAGACAGCGGCACTGCTGCTTGACCGCGGTGCAAACATCGAGGTTCAAGACAGCCATGGAAATACTCCTCTGATGTGGGCGGGTAGGCACACAGAGACAGTGGCACTGCTGCTTGACCGCGGTGCCAACATCGAGGCTCAAGACAGAAATGGAAATACTGCTCTGCTGCTTGCCGAGCAGAATGGACATACAGAGACAGCGGCACTGTTGCGTGAACGTGCGGAAGAAATAGACTAAAGCTCAAGTCGAGGCAGCTACGTAACTCGAATCAAAGTCTTACTTGCTGCCCTTAGTAGTGGTGCTTGCTTGCAATGCAGGGATGGTGGTAGGAATTAGCTTTGTCCCCACCAGCAGTCTGAGGTAATCGCCAGCAACCTTCAGTGCTTCCTGTAGGTAGACATCTTCACGCAGTTCGTCCTGTTGGTTGTCTGCTGTTGGTGTGGGAGTGCTGGTAACTACTTTGGTTTTTTCTGTTTTTGATTTTTCTTGTTCTACTGGCTTTTCTTTCAAGCTGACACGGGTGCGTTCTTCTGTCTGCTTCTTAAACTTGTCTATCTTACTGATAATTTCCTGAAATTGCGGTGTATTTTTGATACGCTGGGCACTTGCCGTGGCGAGTTGAGGCACATAGGGAAGGGTGCGTTGCTGCGGAGTGTATTTTGTGCGCTTGATGCGCTCCCATTCAAGGGCATAGTCGTAGAATTTTTCTCCCATTTCTAGCTCGTTAGCGATCGAGGGAAGCACGATGTCTGATTCCACGCCTTGCAACTGCGTGCTTGAGCCTGATGGGCGGTAAAATTTGGAGATAGTAACCTTCACTGCGCCAATGGCACGGCTGACTTCAGAAAGACTTTGCACTGTGCCCTTGCCAAAGGTATGGGTGTCGCCGACGATAATGCCGCGCTGGTGGTCTTGTACCGCCCCCGCGACAATCTCACTGGCACTGGCGGAATGGCGATTGGCTAGCACAACCAGCGGGCCGTTATACCACGTGATGCCGTCCTCGTCGCGGTGTATTTTGGGTGAACTGTCCGTTGCTTTGACCTGTACGACAGGGCCAGAAGGGATGAACAGGCCAGCGACGTTGATTGCCTCGTCAAGACTGCCACCACCATTGCTACGCAAATCTAGCACTAGTGCGTCTATTTTTTGTTTTTTCAACTTAACCAACTCACGCTGCAAATCACGGGACGAACTCTTAAAATCGCTGCGCTTGTTCTGTCTTCCCTCAAAATCGATGTAGAAAGAAGGCAAATCAACTACCGCAATGTTATACAGCCGGCTCTTATGCTTGCTTGTTGTTTTAATCTGATAAACTTTGGAACTTACCTCCTGATCCTTGAGTTTGATTTTTTCTCGCACAATCGTTACCAGCAGACGCTGTGTGCCTTTCTCCCCCTCACGTAAAATGGTCAACCGCACTTTCGTGCCCCGCTCGCCCCGAATGAGCTTCACCACCTCGCGCAAATCCATGTCGATAATGTCAGTGCTCTCACCCTTTGCCTGTGCCACACTGATAATCTTGTCGTTCTCTTTCACTTGCCCTGACTTTTCCGCGGCACCACCGTGCACCAGTGATTGAATGACCGTAAAGCCATCTTCACTACGCAACACTGCCCCAATGCCCTCCAACGACAGCCGTGTTCTAATCTGGAAATCCTCCAGCTGCTCGGCAGCAAGGTAGTCTGAATGCGGGTCAAGCGCCGTTGCAAAAGAACTCAAGAATGAGGCGTAGACATCGTTGCTGTCCAGCTCTTTGTGTCGTAACGCCACCAGTTGATAGCGTTTAGTAAGCTTGCGCCGTGCCTTGTCCATATCGGTTAGCGAGCTTTTAAGTTGCAACAACTGAAATTTTATGCGTTTGCGCCAACGTTCGTTCAGTTCACTTTGGTTCTTGGCATAGGAGATTTTTTTGCGATCGATAAGCATGTATTCGTCGAGGTTGAAATCGTGTTTTGCATTGATTATCTTGTTGATGTTGCTGTTTATCTTGTGAAAGCGCATCGAGAACGTGTTAACGATGTCATCGAGTGCCTGACAGCTTCCCTTGAGAATCTGGTCATCGAGTGCTGTGCTGTAGTTTTTGGTGAGCTTGTCCACGTCCTTCTGCAACAGGTAAGCTTTGCCCGGATCCCAGCTGCGCAGAAAATTATGCAGCGTGCGCTGCGACATCTTATCGTCGAAGTGCTCGAACTTGAAATGCATCTTCAGATATAGGGCAATCATGTGCTTTAGTTGCGTGCAGTTGAGGGCAAAACCGCTCTGGCTGTAGAAGAACAGCGTCAGGCAGCAGAGGCGTAAAAGGTTAATCATGCTTGTCTCTCTTTATGAGGTTGCTTTGTACACTGCTAATCGGCAGAACACAGGCAATTCCTCAATAAAAAATCACGCTAGCGCTATAGTAGCATGTTTTTATGTTTCTTTGGGTGTTTCTTTGCTGTTTTGCTAATCACAGTTAGGGTTAGTGCCACTAAAGTAGTCCGCGGCGATTTTTGCTTGAGGCATGTCGGGTCGTTCTTTGGGATTGTCTGCGGGTAAGGAAAGAAAATTAATCGGGTGGGCACGGGTGCTTTCTGGCAAATAAATGGTAAACTTGTGCAGATGGTGATCCTCTTCGTTGGGGTTATATTTCCAGTAGAGATCGAACTCCTGACCTTCTGTGTTGCGAATTCTATCTTTCAAGATGACGCTGTGTCCACTGGGACTGTTGTAGTGCTTGAGCTTGCTGCTTGTCAAGTGTTCACAGTTGCTGTGATCACTTGCGTCCCTGATGACGATGACGGCATCTTCTTCGCTTGCGAAAATCTTGACGGCAAAATGTATCTTGACGGGCGCACCGTCTTCATTAATCACCACCCGTCCATGTTCGTGGGCGGTCATGACTTGCCAATAGTAAAACGCAAGCGACTCGTGTTCGGGTAATTCAGGAAGCCTGATGCTATGCTCGGCCGATGGTAAACCAAGTGACATAGCTGGGAAAGAGATACATATGACAAAAGCTACATAAAATAACCGCATGGCATCCCTCAGTGCAAATTGATCGACATAACAGTAGTAATTAGCTATTGTAGCCTTTCCGCCAACATTTTGCAAACATGAGCTGGCGGAGGTTGCTTTACAATGAGCTAGTGCGATGACCGACACGCTCTCCGAACTACTGCAGGCACAGCTACACCGCGGCATCTTCACCCATGCCTATGCTAGCTGTGGTCTGCTGTGTGAGCAGCAACCGCGCTACACTTTTATCCATCAGCCCGATACGTGTCTGGTTTTCGACCTCGCCAGCCTTACCAAAGCACTAGTGACTCTGCCACTCTACGTCAATGCCGAACTGTCAGGCGACCTATGCCTTGATGCCCAAATTGCTACGTTGTTGCATGATAGTACGCACAAACTGAGCGACACGCTAGCACAGTTGAGCATTGTCGATCTGCTTTCACATCGCAGCGGTCTACCCGCGTGGCGCAACTTCTGGATTGGCACATTGGGCAAGGAACACACCCTTTCCGCGGCTAAAACCATCGCCATGCTGAATCGCAGTGCGACACAGTTACAGGACAGACAGCCACACTATAGCGATCTTAACTACATTCTTGCTGGTCTCTGTTTGGAAATTTGGCAAAACAAATCACTAGACACTTTGTTTACAGAATTTTGCCAAACACAGTTGCGTTTCTTGCCCCGCCAACACTTTGGTTTTCGCCCCGCAGCACAGGACAGGGCAATTCCTTCCGCTTACTGCTACATCCGAGAGCGTTGGTTACAAGGCGAGGTGCATGACGAAAACTGTGCTGCCTGCGGTGGAATCAGTGGCCATGCTGGTCTGTTTGGCAGCGGAGATGATCTCGTTACCTACCTACGCACTTTGTTCGCACATAGAGTTGGGCAGGAAATTTTGCGCAAGAACAGCATCATGCTTGCCACCACACCGCACACTCGCTTTGCTCGTGGCTCGCTCGGCTCCTCGCCGCTTCCTAGCTCCATGCCGCTTCCTAGCTCCATGCCGCTTCCTAGCTCCATGCCGCTTCCTAGCTCCATGCCGCTTTCTAGCTCCTCGCCGCTTCCTAGCTCCATGCCGCTTCCTAGCTCCATGCCGCTTTCTAGCTCCATGCCGCTTTCTAGCTCCATGCCGCTTTCTAGCTCGTGCCTGTTCGGGATGCAGCGCGGTGCAAATGGTGTGTTGTCAGCACATGGCTCGCTGCTCGGACATCTCGGCTTTACAGGCACGTCCTTCTGGCTCGATCCACAACAAGGCAGTTACAGCGTGTTGCTGACCAACCGAACGATCAACGCTCGCCTTGTGCCACACTTCCACACACTGCGACAACAGGTGTTCAGGGCAATGCAGTCCCGGTATCTTTGCACCTGAGGTAACGACACACTGCCACTATCATTCTGCCAGTATGGGCAAAAACTTGTCTCTGTGAATTAGTCGCTGCTATAATGGCAGATATGGAGATAGAAGTAAGCGACAGCAGTGTCACGCAACACGATACAAGAATCTACAAGCTTGATGCCACCGCGATCGAAGCCCTTTCCGCGGGTATCGGTCTCGGTAGCCTTGTTAACAAGAAAAAACGCACGCCAACGCACAGGCAACCTTCTGTACCAGCTGTTGCCAAAGTTACCAACAATAAGCTTTCTACCCGCACTGTGCCAAAGGTGCGCTTTGGATTTTTGCTTAGTATATTGGCATGGTGCTGTGATCTGTTGATCATTGCCGTGTCGTTGCTGGTGGCAACCACCGTGGCACATTATGCCACTACCGATATGCTTCCTGCTCCTGCCGATGTCTTGTTTGCGCTGAACGAACGCTTTGCCGCACACGAAGTCGCAATTGCAAGTGCCGCGCTGTTGAGTGCCTATTTTATTCTTTTTAAGTTGTTAACAGGGTTTACTCTCGGAGAAGCTATTCTTGGCTCAAAACGAAGATAAAATTTATTTTTTTTGAAAAACAAACAAGAACCTCACAAAATTAACGTCGTTATCCAAAAAATTCCTAAAACGATAATTCTGTTTTAAAAAAAAATAGCTAGATAACTTGACGGTTGTTTTTAGCTAAGTTAAAATTGAAGTAAATGGCATGTGTTTATCTGGTGATGGCTTTGAGACTGCAAGTCTCTTTGGCTTGAGCCGCCTTACAGGGGGGGAGGAAGATGAAGATTGCCAAAGCCGCCAAGTTTCCTCATTCGGTGCAGCTTTTCAAGTTTTGCCAGAAGGTACTCAGTCAGCGAAAACAATACAAGGTGCATGATCAGGAAGTCGGTGCTATTTTAGGGTTTAACCCTTCTGATTGCAGCCACTGGAAACGCGGCAAGAAGAACGTGCGTTCGGTGTTTGCACTGGAAAAGCTTGCAGCCACGCTGAAGGTTGAGATTGCCTTGATTTACGACATCGTCAGTGGCGGTGTTGGTCTTGATGAGGCGCTTTACGAGTATAATCAGGCACGCAGTTATCGTGACTGTTTTAAGGAAATTGCAGAGATAGATGCGCCGCGGGTGCAGATGGTGCGGCAGCGTTGTACAGATTTTGTTGCGTCTTTACACAAGCAATGTGAGTTTGTTGTCCCGCCGTTGTATTTGCCAGAGGTGTTACGCTTTTTTTCCTTCGTCAGTGCGCAGTCGGCTGGGATTGTTGATCGTTTGAGTCGTATTTTGCGGGTGAAGCCCGGTCAATACTGCATTCAGTTTAAGAAGGGCGACCTTAAACCGCAGACACGGATGAGTGTGGTGTCTGATTTGGCACGTGTGCTGTTGCAGGGTGAGCGGGAGCGTTTCCCTGAGTTGGGCAAAATTGACGAAGACTTGGCTAAGTTTGAGCAGTATCTGTTTGTGTTGGAGTTGTTGGCTCCGCGCCACATGTTGCGGCGGGAGTTGGGCGAGCTTGATTCGCGGCGCAACATGATTACCGAGTTGGCGACGTTGTTCTGGGTGCCTAAGGCCTTGGTAGGGTTTCAGTTGCAGGATATTTTGCGCACACGACCGCTTGAGAGGGTGCTAGAGGTGACTTCTGAAGCAGAGCAGGCTGCAGCTGACCGACAGCTGCACTTGTAGCTTGTAGTTAACGACACTGGTAATTGTGTTGGTTATGCATTAAGATACTTGTTGTTGCTGTGGCTAGCTTGTGGGTGTGTTGATGAGTAGACTTAATGTGGTGTTGTTTGCTGTTGGTGCGGTTGCTTGTGTTACCAAAGGGCGTAATTTCCCCGCCGATCTCAGTTGGATCAAGAAGGAAGAGTCCAGCCAGCAGGACGTGCTAATGGTGCTGGGTACGCCTTTCATGGTGGGCAATTCCAGTGGTGTGCAGACGTGGAGCTATGGTCTTTACCACTACCGCATCGTGGGTCGCAGTTATGTCAAAGAGCTTAAGTTCTTTTGGAACAACGACAAGACGGTGCGGGAGTATTCGTTCCAGTCTAGTTTTCCCGATGATTTGGAACGAGCTGGATTGCGCAAAAAACGAGCTGTTCCGCTGCGACAGAACCACCATCAGCAGGATCAGCCTCAGCCTCAGCAGAATCATCTGCCGCATGATCAGCATCACCAACCTCCTTCCTCCTAGTTGGTATCAGCTGTGTTCGCGAATCTAGGACGTGGTTTAGCTAAACTTTGTGCGGCGCTATTTCTTCTTGGTGTCGCGGGCTTCTTTACTGTTGTTGGCATGGGCTTGGTCATCTGGGTGCAGGTGCATGTCGGTGATACCAGCGAGTTGCAAAAGTCCACTATCCTTGCCCGCATGAATGAAGAGACCACGATTTTTTTTGCCGATGGCGAGCGTCCTATCGGCAGTTTTTTTGCGGAGTTGCATCGTCGTTATGTGCCGATTAGCGATGTGCCTGCCTATGTGATTAACGCAATCATCGCCTCTGAGGACAAGAATTTCTACCAGCACAACGGTGTTGATCCTGTTGCGATCGTCAAAGCGTTTGTTGATGGAGTTGAGCGGGGGCGTTTTCGGCGGGGTGGCTCGACTATTACGCAGCAGACGGTGAAGAACATTCTCGGTCGTTGGGAGCGTTCGTTTGCGCGCAAATTTCGTGAGATTATCGGGGCGTTGCAGCTTGAGCGCATGTATGACAAGCGGCAGATTATGGAGTTCTACCTCAATCAGTTTCACGTTGCCGCCAACGGCAATGGCATTGGCATTGCGGCGCGGTATTATTTCAACAAAGAGGTGCAGGAGTTGAACCTCGTCGAGGCGGCGTTTATAGCGGGTTCGGTCAAAGGCCCCAGCAAGTATAACCCCTTCATCAAGTATACGAAGGAAGCGCGGCAGCAGGCACGTGAGTATGCTTTTGAGCGCAAGAATTATGTGTTACGGCGCATGTATGAGCAGGGTTGGATTGCGCAGAAGGAATTCGAGGAGGCGTTGCGCAAGCCAATTCCTTACCACCGCGGCAAGTTTCGTAGTGGCGAGGTGTCGCTGGTGTCCACTATTCGCCAGCAGTTTCGGCATCGTGAACTGCTCGATGCACTTGGTCTTGACAATGCCGCTCAACTGAACCATGCGGGTTTGCGTATTATTACCACCATTGATAGCACTTTGCAGGAAACGGCACAGCTCGCTATACGCCGCAATTTATCGCGGCTGGAGACAATTCTGAAAGGCTTTCAGCCAGAGGACAAGTCACGCTTTAAATCGCTGCGTCGCTTAGAGTTAGAGCAGTTTTGCTATGGCAAGGTGATTGATATTGCAAGCAAAAAGGGCGAAGAGGAGATTAGCCTTGATTTTGGTTTGGCAAAGGGCACAATCCCACGTGAGTCTTTGGAGCGTTATGCGCGCTTGCTCGATTTGCCAGAGGGACACAAGGATGGCTATCATTTTTATTTGCAGCAACTGTTGCAGACGGTGCGTAAGGACGATGTGTTGTTTGTTGAAGTTAAGGCTTACGACGATAGCACGCATGAGGCGGTGGTTGAGTTACACAAGTATCCGGTTATCAACGGTGGCTTGATTGCCATCGACAAGGGCAATGTGCGTGCAGTGGTGTCTGGCTTTAACACGATTGGTTTTAACCGTGCGTTAGCAGCAAAACGACCTCCCGGTTCGGTTTTCAAGGCGATAGTTTACTATGCTGCGCTGCAATTGGGTTGGTCGGTGCTCGATCAACTCGACAACGAGCGGCAGATTTTTCCGTATCAGGGGGGATTTTATGCGCCGCGTCCTGACCATCCGAGTCCTTATCAGGATGTCTCGATGTTGTGGGCGGGGATTATGTCTGAGAACCTCGCATCGGTTTCCCTTGCTTACAACCTTGTGTCAAAGCTAGATTTCAAGCAGTTCAAGCAGTTGATGGCTTTTCTCGACCTCATGCCAGAGCCGGGCGAGCCGACAAAAATTTATCATCGACGGATGACTAAGGCACTCGGTGTGCGTTTAGAGCCGAACGGCATCAAGATGTTTCAGTTGGATAATGCTATTCGTGACCTTGCGCCCGACCTTGTTTTTGCTGAGCAGGAGGAGGTGCGGCGACGTTTGAAAAAAATCTGGTGGGGTGAGGATTACCAGCGTGGCTTGGCAGAGCTTTTTTCCGAAGAAAACGAAGAAATGAGCGTGCGGGAAAGCAAACGCCGTATCAACTTGCTGGCCAACAACTTAACTCGTCTCAATGCCGCGGCAGATGCGTTACAGGAAGACTGGCTGGCGATTACCAGTGCGATTGCCGATGCAGGTGGTAGTTCGGTGCGTGACGCGTCTTTTCGTGAGCGCTTAGCTCGCTTTAGGGTGTTGCCGTCACGTGGCACACGGCCTGAGCTGGGATATTTTTTACCTTTACAAATTGAAGGTTATACGAACGATAAAACAACTATTGAGGAATTGGAATACTACCGCCGAGTTACTGGTCGGCGTTTGCATCGGCAGGATGTGCAGGCAATTTGGGGTGGCGGTGATCCGACGCTCAGTGCAGCTGGCATTACGCAGCGTGATGTACGTCTCGATGGGTATTTGGCGGTGCATTTGCTGGAAAAACTCAACGCTGCGGTTGATAGCAACTACCAGAAGGTGATGGCACAGGAGAGTCGTTATGACTTGTATCGCTATTATCAGCATCGTGATTTTCGCATCTCGGCAGGTTTGAATTACTTGTTGGCGTTGAGCAAACGTATGGGGGTGGTTTCGTCGTTAGAACCAGTGCTGTCGTATCCACTTGGCACTAACGATGTGACGACGGCTGAGGTTTCCAAGCTTTACCAGACTTTCATTGACGGCAAGATATATCGTTTTTACGAAAATGGCCCTGATAACCAGCTTAACTTTATCCAACGTATTGAGGATCGTTCTGGTGCGGTGTTATATGAGGCAAAGCCGACGGTTACGACTATTTCCTCACGGGATAATTCCGATCAAATGCAGGAAATTTTAAGCAAGGTAGTTACGCACGGCACGGGAAGGAGAGCACGGGGTGAGTTGTATTTGACTCTCGACACGGCGGCAGCGGAAGACAGTGCGGCGGCAAAAGTTAAAAAACAAAAAAACAGCAAAATTTATGTTAGAATACCAGCATTTGGCAAAACGGGCACGACTAATGATTTTACTACGAGTTACTTTGCGGGTTTTTTCCCTTATCCTGTCGAACGTCATAAGCCACTTGATCCGTCGAACAGTTATGTTATCTCGTCCTATCTGGGTTATGATCTCAATGAGACGATGCGGCGGGGGCGTATCAGGGTATATGGTGGTGTAGGTGCGTTGCCGTTGTGGACGGATTTTGCCAAAGAGATTATTGCCAAGAAGAACTACCTCAGTTATCTCGATCAACTTGATCTTGATATTTTGACCAAGAAAGAGTGGCCTTATGTGCGGAATAAAAAGCTCGCTGCGGTTAAGGTTGATTTGCCACGTGGCTTGATTTTGCGTACAGCTCGCAAAGGTGATGTTGAGCTTTACAACACAACTGATATTGCCCGCACGGGCGAAGTCTACCGCAGTGAATTCGAGCTTGGCAGCAGTGTGCGCTCGCTGGTGCATATTCCTGCTACCATCAAACGCCGCACGTGGAATTCAAAGCGCCGCTTCAACCCTTTCACTCGCGTTAAGCTATCGCAGGAAAAACACGTCAACAACGGTTCTTGATTTTTCATCTCATATGAATGACCGACAGAAAGTTGTGGATTGCCACTGTGAGATTACCCTAACCATAGGTGATACTCCACATACCTATGATTACTGGTTGCAAACTCAACAGTTGTTAGTGTAAATTGCTGGTGTGGTCAGATGTAAGCTTGGGTAATTGCCTATGAAAATTGAGCAGATACGCATAAAAAATTTTCGTGCCTTCAAAGATGTTACGATGAAGGACATTCCTAGATTTGCCGTCATTATAGGTTCTAATGGGAGTGGCAAATCCACTCTGTTTTTGGTTTTCTCAGGGATGCCATGTCATCTAACGTGACAACGGCATTAACAAAACTGGGAGGCAGTCGTGGTTTTAAGGAAGTGAGTAGCAGAAACACAGCTGGTGCTATCGAGATCGAGATAAAATTCCGACCTAAACCAGACAAGCAGCTAATGACCTACACGCTGAACATTTCAGAAGAAAATGGCAAGCCTGTGGTTGAACGTGAAGTGCTTAAATATCGTCGCGGAAGGCGAGGGCAACCTTGGCATTTTCTTGATTTTTCCAAAGGCAAGGGCACGGCGGTTACCAATGAAATGGATGAAGTAACAAAAGTGTCTGAATTAAAACGTGAGGAACAAACATTAAAATCTCCAAATATTATTGCTATTAAAGGTCTTGCCCAGTTTGAATGGTTTCCTGCGGCCGTTGCTTTGGGCAATCTTATTGAAAGATGGCACGTTTCTGACTTTCATATCAGCGGGGCACATCCTGATGAGGAGGCGGGACATGCTGAGCATCTGTCACGGAAGGGTGAGAATCTATCTCAGGTGATTGAATATCTTCATGAGCAACACCCAAAAACTTTTACAAAAATTACTAAAAAGCTATCTGAACGAATTCCAGGAATTTCCAAAGTTGAATCCAAGCAGACGGAAGAGGGGCGTATTTTGCTTAAGTTTACAGATGGTTCTTTTGAAGATCCTTTTCTAGCTCGCTTTGTATCAGATGGCACTATTAAGATGCTGGCTTATTTAACCCTGCTCTATGATCCTGTTCCGCACCCTCTTTTGTGTGTTGAAGAGCATGAAAACCAGCTTCACCCTCGTTTATTGGGTGAGATTGCCGAGGAGTTTAGAGCCTACACTGATTGTGGTGGGCAAGTCTTTGTGTCCACTCACTCACCAGATTTTTTAAACGCCACTAAACTGGAAGAAGTTTTCTGGTTACAAAAAATTTCTGGCTACACGGAGATCAAGCGTGCCAAAGAAAATAGGCAAATCAAAGAATATATGCGGAACGGGGCTAAGATGGGTCACCTCTGGAATGAAGGATTCTTTGAAGGAGCTGATCCTCAATGAAAAATCTTGTTTTTTTTTGGAAGGTCAGTCAGAAAAAGAACTGCTTCAAGGACTGAGCCCTCGTCTTCTTGACAATCACAAAGAAGTAGATGTCAAGTACATAGTCTTTCAGGGAAAGCAGGATTTGGAAAAAAAAATTCTACGACCGCTTGAAGGGGTGGCTTAGGCCAGACAGTGTTTTTGTGCTTCTTGTTGATCAGGATGCAGAAAATTGTCAAGAGCTTAAAGAAAGACTTTGTAGCAAATGCGAAGGTGATCCGTCAAATTTACTTATTCGTATTGCTTGCCATGAACTAGAGAGTTGGTATTTTGGAGATTTAACGGCAGTGGAAAAAGCTTTGGATAAGAAAAATCTTATCGCCTATAGCAATAGAAGAAAATATCGAGAGCCAGACAGTATTCAAAACCCATCGGAAGAATTGTGTAAAATTACTGACGGAGCTTATCAGAAAATTTCCGGATCAAGGGCAATCGCCCCACTTCTTTCTTTAAAGGAGAACAAATCTTCCAGTTTTAGGACTTTTACTGAAGGTATTTACAAGCTCTGTAGAGCCTGTGATCTGCCTCATCGATAATTGCAGTGAGCAAAAATTGGCACACATCAGGCAGGGGCGGAGCTAGAAAGCGTGCAAAGAGCACCGAAGCGAAGCAACAACCTCGACCATATCATCTAAATACGAGAGCTTTTGTACGAGGTTTGGTTTTGGGAGGCATTAATGCCATTCCTTGTTAACAATGATGTGCGCATTTACTACGAGTGCTGGTCGTATCCAGTGGCACGCCGCACGATAACGCTAATCAACGGCTATGGTCGGCCTTGCACGGATTTTCGTAGCCTTGGCAAGGCACTTGTGCAAGCAGGTTTCAAGGTAATTACACTTGACAATCGTGCGGTTGGTCGTTCGTCCGTCACCAGTCCATTTACGTTGGACGATATGTGTGCTGATGTCGTTGCCATTTGGGAGCATCTCGAAATTACATCTTCTGCATTACTTGGCATATCGATGGGCGGAGCAGTTGCTCAGTTGCTGGCGTTGGATTTTCCTGCGAAGGTGACGTGTCTTGTGCTCGTTTCTAGTTTTTGCGACAACAGCTTTGCGCGGCTGCGGGATAAACGCCGCTGGGATAGCCAAGCGGCGGTGCAGGCAACGTTGCAGCACTATGTCGCAGCTGATTTTTACCACAACAACCGTGTCTTGCTGGCGGCGATGGCGAAGCAGATGTGGCAACAGCGACACGACACTGGCTCTAGTGCATCGTTACAGGATAAGGCTATCAGTGGTTTCAGCAGCCGCGCCCGTCTTGCCCAGCTCAGTTGTCCGACGCTGATTTTGCACGGGACAGAAGATCGGGTTATCGATCCGCATGCAGCGGAAGTTTTTACCCAGACAATCTCTGCTGTCGAGCTATGTTTGCTGCCTCAAGCAGGGCATCTGCTGCTCGTCGAGAAAGCGGCTGAGTTGCGCACACGCGTGATAGATTTTTGCGTGCAATAGAGTGCTTACTCCTGACATCGAACAAAATTCTCAAACGGGTTTGTTTTTTATATGGGGAGCGTTCCCCTCCCCATACCCCTCCCCTTCTGTTCTCATATTTTTGGTTGGAGGCGGGATAGGTCATCCTGCTTCACCATGACTCTGCTGTCGCATTCGCGTGAAATGGTTCGCAGTGATGACCTATCCCGCCTCCTTGTCAACTTCTGCGGACACCACTAACTTTTGTATGACGCGAGCCTTAGATATGAGTTTTGTAGTTGGCACAATGATGGCCATGATCTTTCTTGTATCGAGCACTGTGAGTGAATGAGATTGATGACACACAAATGTTAATCTGCCGAAACAAGCAGGGGTGTGGAGCTAGAAAGCGGCAAAGAGCCGCGCAAAGCGGGGAGGGGAACGCGGCTTTGTTGCATAACTGCTCTTGCCATTTTTTGTCAATCATTATAGCTGGTTAATCTAATAAATAACTAAAAATTTTTGATCCAACTTTTTATAAAAAGTTGGTGGGGGTGGTGGGGGTGAAACCCCTGACTTTCTCTTCACACAAGGGGTTCAAAGGGGCGAAGCCCTTTTGTGGGGGAAAGAAAGGGCAGTAGCCCTTTCTGGGGGCAAAGCCCCTTAATCCTTTTAGCAGTGGTGATTCTGAGTTATGCAACAAAGCCGCGTTCCCCTCCCCATATTAAAAACCAACGTCTCATAACACTATTCAAGCATCTATCACTGCAGCCGAGTCAATGCTGATTTCTTGCCGGGTGGAATCAATACGTACCTTCATGCCTAGTGGCAGGACAAACACTGGCTCGGTATGACCGAAGTCCATATTGCTGACAATTGGTAGGTGTTTAAGACCGTACTCCTCGCGGACAGTTTGACAGAGAGCAGCGCTATACTCATGAAAAGTGTCGGGGTCAACACTGCCGCCGGGTCTTGCCAGAAGAATGCCACCGAGTTCTTCTAGTATGCCCATTGCTGCGAGGCAGCGGCTGAACTCTATCAGAAATGAGGGTGGTGGTGCGTTTTCTGAGGTTTCGAGGCAGAGCACAGCACCGCGCAAATCAGCTGCAGAAGGAAAATAGTCAGTGCCTCGTAGCCAATCTAAGGCCTCAACACAGCCACCGAAAAGCTGGCCTTCTACAACACCTTCTTCTTGGTGAAATTTCCAACCCTCGTTGGGATTCAATTTACGACGTATTGACTGATTTGCAGGGTTTTCCCACGGCAGGAACTCTACCGTCCATCCAGCTTGATTTGGGGCAATGCTACCGATAGGTGCGGTGGAGAAGAGAGTGCTTCGGACTGAGTTCACCATATAGGGGAACATGCCACAGTTTTCGGCAAATCCTGCCATGAACGAGGGGCCATAGAACGAGATAATGCCAGCTTTAAAGCAGGCTGCATGCGTTATGGTAGTGTCCGAAAAACCCATGAAAACCTTGGGGTTTTTACGAATAATGTCCAAATCAAGGTAAGGCAAGATACGAATCGAATCTTTGCCGCCGATGGTTGAGATAATTCCATCGATGCTTTTGTCAGCAAAGGCTGCCATCAAGTCGTCGGCACGAGCTTTAGGATTTTTGGCAATCCAATCTGCTGGACGCAAGGCATGCTTTGTCTCGATAACCGTTACGCCAAATTCTTCTTCAAATTGCTGCTTGCCTATCTCGTAACGGTGGAGAATGGTTCCGGGGCCACCCCCAAGAGAGTGTGATAGCGGCGACTCGGCTACCGCGACGCAGTGCTTGGGGTTTTATTTTGGACATTTCCATCTTTGGCCTAATTATCATGATGGCTGGAGGAGAGCTTCTTGCTATGACAATGATAGGGTAGCCATTGCTTTGTGGGAGGTCAAGGTCAATTTTTCAGCACTGCTTAAAAAAAACCTTGTATTATAGGTGGTTGTGCTTTAGTGTGTAGTATGTGTGACAAAAAAGGGGGGTAATTTGTATAGTATGGTCATCAGGCATCTTAACATCTCCAAATTACAGAGTTTTTTTCTGTTTGGGGCACGTGGCACAGGCAAATCGACACTGTTGCGCAAGATGTTTCCGCCTACGGAGTATTTTTGGATCGACCTGCTCGATCCTCGCTTGGAGTTGCGCTATTTGCGTGATCCGAATCGTTTGTTGGAGGATTGGCAGCAGTCGAATGCGGTGCAGCGTGACAACAACTGGATAGTTATCGACGAGGTGCAGAAAATTCCTAAATTGCTAGATCTAGTGCAACTGGGCATAACAAAGCACGGCATCAAGTTCGCCATGACTGGTTCTAGTGCAGCTAAGTTACGGACTAGCAACAGCAATCTGCTGGCAGGGCGGGCACTCACCTATGAGCTACACCCGTTCAGTGCGTTGGAGCTTGGTGATCATTTTGCGTTAGAGGATGCGATCAACTTTGGTCTGTTGCCACAAGCAGTGGCTTTGCGGGAGCATCATGATGAGCAGCGTAATTTTTTGGCGAGTTATGTCAATACCTACCTATACACGGAAATTCAAGCCGCGGGGTTGGTGCGTAAGCTTGAACCGTTCTGGCGTTTTTTGCAGATGGCAGCACAGGCGAATGGCACAGTGCTGAACATTTCACGTCTAGCACGGCAAGCACAGGTTGAACGCCAGACTGCACATAGATATTTTGTGTTGCTGCAAGACACCTTGATTGGTTTCTTGTTGCCAAGTTATCACCGTAGTGAGCGACACAAGCAAGCAGGCAGCCCCAAATTTTACTTTTTTGATTCTGGTGTGGCGCGGGCAGCGACCGAAAGCCTCGATGTCAAACTAAAACCGAGCAGTTACGAGTTTGGTCGTTTTTTCGAGCATCTTGTCATTCTCGAAGCGATCAAGGCAAACACCGCACGCGGTAAACACTTCAGCTTCTCCTATTTTCCCTCCGACAACAGAGGGCAGACAGAGATTGACTTGGTTGCCACCAAAGGCAAACAAGTGTTAGCAATAGAGATAAAATCTTCCACTGACCCTGACATCACCGACATTCGCCGTCTAGCGCGCAAGAGCCGCAAAATAACCAACCATCAGCCCTACATCTTTTGCCGCACTACCCAACCAACACTACGTGAGGGTGTGCATATTCTGCCGTGGCAACAGGGCATTGCTGAGATTTTTTGCATAGTAGGACATCAAGTCCAGTATGGTGATACGCGGTAAAGTTTTGCCTCAGGTTACCGACGCAGCTATGGACGGTTGTGAGATTTTTGTTAGGCGTGGTCGCATGTGCTTGTCTGTGTTCAGGTCTGTGATTATTTTGGTGCTAGTGCTTGGCGCTTGCCGTGCGTCGCGGCGTTCTCCGCCGTCACATCTTACAGCAACAGAAGAAGGTGAAGTTAAGGTTAGGCAGGCGATCTTTCTGACCGCTACTTCGTCGGAAAAGATCGACCTCATGATCGCAAACGACCCGCAACTTGAAGATAAAATGCAGGCAATTACGGTATCGCGTGGTGATGAGAAACCGATGACCGATAAGCTGCGGAGTTTTTTCACTATTCCACGCAAACTTATGTTATGGAACAAAGAAATTGGTTCTGGCGAATTGAAGGAAGAAAGTGAAGAGGTGGTGCGTGCTTTCCTAGCGGATAACGATGTTACCAGCACTCATATTTCAATCAACGAATACAACCCTAAGCTTATTTGGAAACGCATGCATGAGAACAAAAACACTTCCTTCCTTGCCAAAATTACGATGGGTAATCTCAATGCTTTGATTTACACGATAACGTATGGCAGGCTAACTGGAGGTACGGGTGATGGTTATGACCCGATGTCTGATACTCTGGTTTTCTATTCTGATAATCTTGACATCACTTTGCGTGAAGCCGGCCTTGCTGTTGACCATGATGAAAAAAATAAAAAAGGCTTCGGCACAGGTCTTTACACTCTGGGGCGCTATTTGTTTCCGATAGCACTCTATCAGGATGCTTCTGCAGCGGGCAAAGTTTTTAAGTTTAACGAAAGTTACGGCGATGCAGAAAGTATTGAAGATGCTTACGCCCTGATTATCCCTTCGTTTGGCATGTACCTTGCCGCAACCATAATCCTTGTTAACAAGTTTATCAGCAAGATCAAAGGCACTGATGATTGGATAACTAAAGCTGCTAACGCAGTGGGAAAATCGAAAACAGTTGCCAAATTACCCGAAGGTGTAAAAAAGTGGGCGACAAAGCCAGCCTTGCTAAAGTGGGGTATCATCATTCCTGTGCTGGTCGGAGCAAATATCGTCGGGCGCGTGATCGGCAGCATCAAAGCTCGTGCTACACGCAAGAAAGCAACCCAAGCAGAAGACTGAGCGGGATGGTTGTTTGTATACGAGAGGGCGTTACCGGCTTTGTTGCATAAGTTCCGTTGATTATAACATGCTGTTATCATAGCACTTTTATGTGGGGATCGTTCCCCTCCCCGCTTTGCGCGGCTCTTTGCCAAAGGCGTGCCCGAAGGCACGCCTAGCTCCCCACCCCTGCGTGTTCGCAGACTTCTCGTTTGGGTCAGGTGCAATCATCCTGCTGCACCATGCACACATGTATGCATGCTCTTTGTCGCTTCCTAGCTCCAGCTGAAGCATTGGCGTGAAATGGTTTGCAGGTCTGCTTGCACCTGACCATTGTCAACTTCTGTGGACACTATGGGCTTGTGCGTGGTGCAGGCATTACCTTTGCAACACCTATAAAATTCTTACTGCTAAAGGGTTATAGGATATAAACATGCCGGCCCTGAGTTATGCAACAAAGCCGGCGTTCCCCCCTCTCGTGCTGCGCACGACTCTTTGCTGCTTCGCGCGGCTCTTTGTCCGCTTTCTCGCTCCCTCCACCCCCCTCTCGTAAAAAGAGGAACGCTCACCTCTACAACTTTCAGTATTACCTCATTTTTCAGAGCCTAGGATATCGACGTAGGGGAGGTTGCCCATTTCATCTGCTTCGTCTCCCAGACTATCCTCGTTGCCTTGACCGAGCAGTCCCCCTGCTCCGCTGCCCCAGCATTTAACCTTATGATTATCTAGTAGGGCGCAGGTGTGTAGGTATCCGGCAGTGACCGCGGTAGCTTTGACATCCTTACCGAGATCAATAGGCTTGAGACTATCCATTTCTCCCGCTTCATCTCCAAGATGACGTGTGTGTCCCTGACCGAGCTGGCCGTGGCTGTTGCCTCCCCAGCACTTGACCGTTCCGTCAGTGAGCAATGCACAGGTATGTCCAGTCCCAAGAGCAAAGGCTTTGACTTTGACATTGCTACCGAGATTGATGACCTTGAGCTTGTTGCCCATTTCGTTCTTATTGCTCTGGTTAAGATCTTTATCCTTACCATCCCCCAACCGCTTGGTATTTCCTTGGCCAAGTTGACCACTTTCTCCGTACCCCCAGCACTTCATTGCCCCGCTGTCTAGCAAGGCACAGGTATGACTTGCTCCAGCACCGATCGCTACAACGATGAGTTCTTCACCAAGATTGACAATGGGAAGATTGTCTCCCATCTCATTTTTTGCATCTCCAAGAGGATCTTCGCTGTTATAACCGAGTTTCCCATGCTGTCCGCCGCCCCAGCACTTTACCTTTTGGTTGTCTAGAAGGACACAAGTGTGGGTATTTCCAGCACTGATGGCGGTAGCTTTGACATCGCTACCGAGAGCGATCGGTTTGAGGTTATCCCCCATTTCGTCTTTTCCATCCCCGATGTCTTTACCGTTGCCCTGCCCTAATCTGCCAAAAGCACCGTAACCCCAGCATTTTACCGCGTCGTTATCTAGTAAGGCACAAGTGTGGTAGTACCCAGCAATAATATCTTTGGCAGTACGACCGGAACCAAGATCTATCGGTTTGAGGCTATCGCCAAGCTCGCCCGGCTCATCTCCCAACGTGTCTGTGTTGCCCTGACCTAGTTGTCCCCTTCCCCCTACTCCCCAGCATTTCACCGCGTTGTTATCGAGCAAGGCACAGGTGTGGTAGCCTCCAGAGCTAATGGCGGTAGCTTTGACATCGCTACCGAGATCGACAGCCTTGAGATTATCACCCATCTCGTTTTCCTTGTTTTCTTCAGGCTGCCCTGTTTCTTTGTTCCATTTTTTCCCATCTCCGATGTTTTCCTTCCCGCTACCCTGTTCTGTTCCTAGGGCACTGGTATTTCGGCCATCTTCGTCGTCGTCCGCAGTATCTCCACCCCAGCATTTTACGCGCCCGTCGCTGAGCAAGGCACAGGTGTGGTATTGCCCAGCACTGATTTGGACTACCAGCAACGGTTGATTTTTATCATCCTCATCAGAAGGTTTGGTAGATGGTTTAGGGTTGTTGGGAGTATCACTTTTACCCTCATCAGAGGGTGACTCGGTTGAATTTTCATTGCAGCCAGCAATTCCGAACAGTATGGCAATGTAAAGAACAATACGCATCTCTAATACCTCCCTAAGTTGATTATACATTGTGGTGTCGGCTATTTACCGTTGAACTTTAGCGCTGCAGAAAGTACTAGCCAGCAGCTGAAAAAATTGCCCATCTAGCTTGATACAGGCATACGTGCCGTGTGCAGAACTTGCCGATCTCCTGCTCCCTGAACCCTATCTATAGGCTTTATTGCCTAACTCAGAGCCACCTATCCCAAAATGATTAAGGGGCTTTGCCCCCAGAAAGGGCTATTACCCTTTCTTTCCCCCACAAAAGGGCTGCGCCCCTTTGAACCCCTTGGGTGGAAGAGAAAGTCAGGGGCTTCGCCCCCCACACCCCCACCAACTTTTTATAAAAAGTTGGATCAAAAATTTTTAGTTATTTTTTATATTAACCAGCTGTAGTAATTGATAAAAAATGGCAAGTGCAGTTATGCAACAAAGCCCTATCCATATGAGTATCTCCGTGCTTGGCCAGCTTGTGGTGCTATGCTATGATTGACACGGTGATTGGCTTCTTACGGAGTAGTTACTGATGGCAAATAGCTATGGCGATATTTTGCAGACGGTGCGGCAAGCGTTTTCTAACCCGTTGCCAGACACGGCAAGTGACGATCTGCTTATTGCACAAATGACGCGGGCATTGCGCGGAGCTACTGCCAAAAAAACCACGCAGCCTGTGCTTGGCAAGCGCGTTGAACTCGATTATAGCGCGGCACAAGGTGCAACCCTAGCAGATAATGGTATTAGTGTTGAGGACGCTACCGCTGAACTCATCGCTCGCTGCGAGGGCTTGATTAATCCCGCGCATCCAGACACACAGCGAAATGTCGTGCCACCGACGACAACGACCGCGCTAACTGCGGTCACGCTTGCTTCACTCTACAACGCTAATATCGGCTGGGACGAATACAGCCAGCGTATCGCCTTGGCAGAAGTTGAGTTGACGGCAATGTTGTCGCAGATGATCGGCTATGATCCTAACACAAGTGGTGGGTTATCAACTTTTGGTGGACTGGCAACAAGCTTATACGGTGTGCGTATCGGTCTTGAAAAAGCCCTGCCCAATACCACGCGTCGCGGCCTTCGGGAACAAGCCGTGTTGGTAACAAGCGACACCAGTCACTACGGACGCATCAGCATCAGTAGTTGGCTCGGTATTGGTGCAGACAACGTCGTACTCATTCCTACCACAGATGATAACGCCATACATATCGACACACTGCGACAACGCCTACGTGAACTTCTGCAGCGTGGGGTAAAAATTGCCGCTATCGTTGCAACGATGGGAACGACAGATGCATTCGGCCTAGATGACATCGCGGCAATAGTAGCACTGCGAGACGAGTTGATCGCGGAGTTCGAGCTACCCTATCGTATTCACGTGCATGCTGATGCGGTAGCAGGTTGGGCCTGGTCGGTGTTCAACGACTATGATTTTACTGCTAATCCCTTAGCGTTTAGTACTAAACTCAACACAGCCCTACAAAAAATACGCACCAACATCCAACATCTACATCTTGCCGACAGTATTGGTATTGATTTTCACAAATCTGGTTTCGCTCCGTATATTTCCAGTATAGTGCTGTTCAAAGATAAAAAAGATCTGCAACTGCTGTCTCGCCAACAGGAACAGATGTCATACTTGTTTCAGTTCGGTAAGTACCGACCGGGTATGCAAACGCTAGAAGGTTCACGTGCCGGCAGCGGTGTGTTGAGTGGCTTGATCAACCTCAAGCTGTTTGGCAAGCAGGGTTTGCGTGTCATCGTCGCTCATCTGACCGCGATGGCACTACTGTTACGCCAGCGGCTAAAAGAGCTTGGCTGTATCGTCATTCTCAATCCACACAACTTTGGTTTTGTCACACTGTTTCGCGTTTATCCAGATACTGTCAAAATCGACTGGAATAGCGAATATTACGACCAGACACGTAGTAGCGAGCTACTTGCGGTCAACGATTACAACCGCAGAATATTTAGCTACCTCTATGAAAACGGTGACGAAGCGCTATTGTCACCAGTCGATTCCTATCGCCAAACAGACTATGGTGAGCCAATTCTAGCCCTGAAATCATACATTATGTCGCCGTTTACCGACGCAACTACTATTGCTGCAACGGTAGATAAAATCGCTAAGGCACGCACGAACGTGCCTGCAGAAGCCCCAGAGGACATAGCTTGTCAAATCACTGCTAGGTGATGGATTATAGCCCGCATCTTTGACCGCCAACAAAAAAACCGTGCGCAGTCAACCGGCTTTGTTGCATAACTCATAATCACCACCGCTAAAAGGATTAGGGGGCTTCGCCCCAAACCCCCACCAACTTTTTATAAAAAGTTGGATCAATTTTTTTTAGTTATTTATTAGATTAACTATCTAGAATAATTGATAAAAATGGTAAGGGCAGTTATGCAACAAAGTTCAGCCAAGCCGCCACCCGCACGAGCAGAAGACAAAATAAAAAACAAAACGTGTAACGCAGTTAAAAACTAGCCTACTTTGATACAAACATGCGGTTGGTTGGGTAACAGACGTGCACTTAGTGCCGCGATGTCTGCCGCACTGACCTTTTGCACTTTTTGTGGGTAGGTGTCGAGGTTATTGTGTCCGACACCGAACAGTTCCATGCGTGCGATGTGCATAACTTGCCGATCGCCTCTGCTCATCTCTGTATTCCAATTGCCCGCGAGGAACTGCCGTGCTTGCTCAATTTCCTCTGCAGCAGGAGGTTTGCCTTGTCGCAACTCGGCTGCAATTGCCTCTACCGCATGCTCTGCCTTGTCTGGTGCACAGGCGGTGTAAATACCGAAAGTGCCTGCACCGACAGCAAGCGTTAGCATTGGCGTTACCGTGTAAACAAGTCCTTGCTGCTCACGCAAGGTGTCGAACATACGCTGTGCCTTCACCTTCAGCAGCACATCGAGTACAGCACGTTGTGGGTCTTGCCAATCAAGACCTCGCAAACCGTAGACGATGTGACACTGCTCCCGCGCCTTCGGATAGTGGTGCTCGTGGTTGGTGCTCAGTTCTGGCAACTTTGTTATTGCTGGTGCATGTGCGGGTGGATCAAAGTCAGCCAGTGCCTCGTGCAGCATGTCTTGCAGCTTTTCTGTTGCCATTGCCGTGCTGACGGCGAACACCCATGCACCTCTTTGGCGACAATCGTGCCAGCGCTGCAGCAACATGTGGGGTTCAAACTTTTTGGGGTCAGTTCCCAGCGGCGACATGCTATATGGGTGATCTGCGAACATTGCCTCGCGATATTTTTGCATACAGAAGGCAAATGGGTCTTCTTCCTGCAAGGTGATGCTGTCGGCAATCTCCGCGGCAATCGTTTGCCAGCGAGACGCGGGAAAGCGTGGTTGTAGCAGGCAGGTGGCAAAAATTTTGCAAAAATGCTCGGCATCTTGCTTGAGACACTGCAAATGTAGCCCGATAGAATTTGTGTCGGAGAAGCCACCGAGTGCAGCCCCACGCCCCTCGACTTCTAAAGTCAATTGCTGGTGATCGTAGTTGGTATTTGCCTGTCCCAACAACGCCGCGATTGCACTGTGCATACCATTATTGCTGGCATTTTCAAGTGCTACTCCACCGTGCGTTACGGCGATGAGGTTGAACAACTCACTCTCACTCGGCTGATGGATAAGCTGCACGTTCTCACGGAGTTGCAGCACCTGTCTGGCTGTGCTTGGTTTGCTGGTCGAACGTGCTGCCGCTGGTTTGCTGGTTGCAGTTGCACGTGCGCGGT
Source organism: Oligoflexales bacterium (assembly GCA_965226195.1). GTDB lineage: Bacteria > Bdellovibrionota_B > Oligoflexia > Oligoflexales > JAPPIL01. The sequence continues at coordinate 2,414,844 of OZ245333.1, read as the reverse complement.
GAAAACTCTCTGTCAATGCTGCTTCGTCTACCTGTGCATCCTCAGCTACAGCACAGACGATTACTGCTTGCTCAAAATTTAACCAACGTGCCAATGCCTGCTGCACGAGTGCGGGTGAAATCTTTTCCAGCAAAGCAGAGTAGCAATTATTGAACAGATATTTCCAAGGGGTAGTCAAGCCATGTGCGAGGCTATCGGCGAGGCCAGCCGCGGTCTCGTTTTGCGAGGCAAAATCAACTTTGGCATTGGCTTTGGCACGCTCCAGCTCTGCTGGTGTAATTGGCTGAGAGTGATGCAACTGCTGTATTTCCTTGACCATTGCTGCGATCAGCGTTGGTATGTTGTCAATCTCGGTAAGGGCGGCAATTTCAAACATACCCCAGCGAGATGACGCGGCGTTGGCACAAGAAATTGCCGATGCCAGACGTTGCTTATCACGCAGCTGGAGGTTGAGGCGTGCCGCGTCACCGCTGCCCAGTACGAATGCCGCGCAGTCGAGCGCAAACGTATCGACATCGTGCTGACAGGGGGCAGGCAACGCCAGCAGCACGCGTGGTTTACGGTAATCACCACGCAGCACTGTGCTCTGCACCCCAGTGGTGAAGGGGATTGTTGCTGTTTTTACCCGCGGCACAGGGTTGTCTTGAGCAGACCCAAACAGCTGGGCAATTTTTTCCCTTACTGCCATTTGGTCGAATGCCCCCACCGCAGTCACGGAGATATTGCGAGGCACGTAATGCATGCTATAAAAATCGTGCAAGCTATTGTAGTCAAAGGCACGCACGGCATCTTCACTATCGCCGAGAATGGGATGAATTTGTTCTCCAAAAGCCAGTCGTCGTGCTTCCTCATACAGACGATCGTTAGGATCGTCACGGTAGTGATTGATTTCCTCGCACACTACTTCTTTCTCTCTGGCTATTTCGCTGGCACTCAGCTCACTGTGATAGATGGCATCGTGCAGTGCCGCTAAACCATCCAGCATGTGTGCCGCGTTCAAAGTCAGATGATAGACGGTGCGATCGTAATCGGTGTAGGCATTGATGTTGCCACCCCAGCCCTCGACCTTTTTCCACAACTCCCCTACCTTGCTGGTTTTTGTGCCTTTGAACAGCATGTGTTCGATAAAGTGTGCCATGCCGTGCTGATCTTTCTGCTCGCAGAGTGAACCAACCTGCACCCACACCTGCAACGCGGCACACGGGACACGATGATCTTCAGTGATCAGCATCTCTGTGCCGTTAGGAAGAACTTCATAATGCATTCGATTAACCCACTGAAAATTGAGTCATTAACCAGCTGCCAATGAGTGGCAAAGGGAACATGTTAGGGTAACAATGCTTGCCGTAGCACTCAACTTGTTTTTATACGAGGAAGTTTTATGTATACGAGAGGTCGTTCCCCCCTCTCGTGCTTCGCACGACTCTTTGCCGCTTCGCGCGGCTCTTTGTCCGCTTTCTCGCTCCCTCCACCCCCCTCTCGTGCTTCGGACGGTTCTTTGCCGCTTCGCACGGCTCTTTGTCCGCTTTCTCGCTCCCTCCATCCCCCTTCTGTTCGTGCATTTTGTTTGTGATTGGGAGGAAACATCCTGCTTCACCATGCACACATGTGTGCATGCTCTTTGTCGCTTCCTAGCTCCAGCTGTCGCATGCGCGTGAAATGGTTTGCAGATCTGCTTGCACCTGACCATTGTCAACTTCTGTGGACACTACGGGCTTGTGCGTGGTGCAGGCATTACCTTTGCAACACCTATAAAATTCTTGCTGCTAAAGGGTTATAGGATATAAACATGCCTGCCCTGAGTTATGCAACAAAGCCATGTTACCCCCCCCCAATCCCAAGTAATAAAGATTGGCAGCGTGCCTTCTGGCACACTGCTTGGACACTACCAACTTGTGTGTGAAGTTGGCTATGTTCCCACACCCCACCCCTGCTTTGTCTCGGTGTATCTGAATCGGAGGTGTCAGGTGATACACCTCCTCCGCGCGTGTACCGGTTGAGCGCTACCAACGAAACTGCCTAGGTTACCGCGATCACCTCCTCCGCGCGTGTACCGGTTGAGCGTCAGCAAACAATTGTCGCTCGCGTTCAAGTTGACCTCCTCCGCACGTGTACCGGTTGAGCGCTCTGTCGGTATTCCATCCCGAACCCACCCCAACGTGTGCAAACACAGTGCTCGACACAAGAAAGCTCGTGACCAGCACTATGAGAGTACTTCTAAAACAAAACATACGTATCAAGGCTCGTGGGCACTGGTGAAGTAAGTATTTAATAATTGCGTTTTTTAATGGTTTATAGTATAATTAATAGGTATTTGTAGGGACTTTTCATGTCGTTGGCTAAAAAAACTAGTAATTTTATAGTGATAGCGCTTGTTATCGTCGGTGTCGGTTGTGGCAGGCATGTGCCTGCGGCGCAGCCACGCACGGTGACTGATGATGGCTATCTGCTTAGTTTTACAAGGGTAAATATTGTTGAGAGCGAGTCAACGTATCACTTCCAGCTCTGTCATCAGCAGTTAGAGGTGGATACGGAGAAGCAGGCTTGCTTCAACCCTTTTGAGAATATGGAAGGTGAGCCGCTGGTGTTCAGTGCCTTGCCAGAGGTAGGCAACTTACGAGCGAAGGGTATGGCGGGCAAGGTGCTACGCTATACGGCTGGGACAGTGGTGGTGCTTGTCTTTGGTGCGTTGGCATTTGTATTGATTCCGAAGGCAGTAAGGTTGGCTTTTACCAAGATGTTCAAGCTGCATAAAACGAGTCTTAGTGGGAAAGCTGATGAGGTAATTAGAGGCATGGCAACAAAAAGTGCTGACAAAGCAATGGAAAAGGCGGCGAAGAAGGGCACGGACTTTGACTACCAGCAGCACCGCAAACAAGCAGTGAAGGAGAGGACAGCAGCCTTCAGCAAAATCTTCAGAAGCAAGCTTGCACTGTTCTTTACCAGTTTATTCATCGTTGAAGGCACGATCAAAGGCTGGCAGTTTTCTTATGAATCGGGGCGAGATGCCAGCAAACAGCTGGCAAAGTGGGGCTGGGGAGAGAAAGAACTTGAGCTTGCCGAGGCCTATCCTTTCTTGGTAAGCAGTGAAGGTGAGCCTTATCGTGTCGCTAGTGTCAAGCAGTTACTGGAAACGCTGCACAATCATCAGCAGCTGATCTTCAGCGCCGCCTACTTGCGTGAGTTCGATGTGCCTGAAATGGATGCTACAGATAAAAACATCCTAAATAAAAATTTTTAATGCTTTTATTTCTATTTTTTCTCTGTTAACAATCGTTTAAGTCGGTTGGATGACCCATGATCTCCGCTGGAACAACCACCAAGACAGCAGGCAAGCCCTTCGGAGGCGCTGCTTCCCATCGTGTTGCTGCCGACACTACGCAATCTAATCTCGCGGCCGTCGATCGTGTTGTGGCAATCGCTAGTGGCAAGGGCGGGGTGGGCAAGTCAACTACCGCGGTCAATGTCGCTTATACCCTTGCCGACAAGGGGCTGGCGGTAGGGCTGCTAGATGCCGACATCTTCGGCCCCTCGATTCCAATGATGACGGCGCGTGTCGAGCCAGTCGTTTATCCTAAAAACAGCACCAGCCCTGTGCAACCACCGCAGTTGGGCGGGGTCAAGGTCATCTCAATTGCTATGTTTCAGACACGACAAAAGTCTAACATCCTGCGCGGGCCGATGGCTGCTGCGGTAATCAAACAGTTTCTTGGACAAGTCGAGTGGGGCAAGCTCGACTATTTGATCATCGACTACCCGCCCGGCACTTCAGACATTCAGCTGACACTCTCGCAAGCAGTGGCAATCAGCGGTGCAGTGCTGGTAACAACCCCGCAAGATGTAGCTCTGCTAGACGTGGAGAAGGCGCTGGGGCTGTTTGCTACCACCCGTGTTCCTGTTTTAGGCATTGTCGAAACGATGAGCAGTTTTATCTGCGATGGCTGCCAGAAGGAACACCATATTTTTTTGAGCGCCGGCGGGGAGAAGCTGGCACTCAAGGCAAACGTGCCCTTGCTGGGTAAAATTCCACTGGAAACAAATGTTGTTTTGACATCTGATCGTGGCATTCCTATTGTGCGCCAGTATCCAAATTCAATGAGTGCTATTGCGTATCGAAAAGCTGTTGATCAGATTGAAGTTCAGCTGACAACAGTTACTACTGCTAACGCTACGATGCAGAACTTTCATCTTGTCTGGCAGACAGGGGAGAAGGGGCAACGATGAGTGTGCCGCGGGAAATCGCCCAATACGACGATCGCACCTTGAAGATCGTCTGGGACGATGGTACGGAACGACTGTATGATGTCGTTTCCCTGCGCCGCAACTGCCCATGTGCCGCGTGTGTGGAGCAGAAATCTGCCGCGGCTGACAAAATTCAGACGGATGACCATGTCCGTCCTGTAGAGATAAGATCCGTTGGGCGGTATGCACTGTTGATTGTGTTTTCAGATGGGCATCGCACGGGGATCTATTCCTTTGAAGCTTTAAGGAAATTTCAATAAAACTGTAAATAACTACTAGAAAGATGGCCTTACTCATAAAATGAAAAGACTGTACGCACATCTGTATGTTCTTTTCATACTTGCTTTGCCGCTGCAAGCAAAGGATAGCTTGCAGCTTAAGCAACTGCCGCCAGCTTTTTCCTTGCGCACAATGCATAAGGTATGCCAGCAACCGGGCATCAGGGAAGACCTTGCACAACACTACGGCAGTGTTGTGGGTGGTGCACAGACGATACGCAGTAAGTTGCGGAGTGAGATGCGCGCCCACATGTTGGCAAGGTCGTTGGCATTGGAGAAAAAGATGGCGTATTTCTACGCCCACCAAACTTTCCCGCAGGTTCACTTTCCCAACAGTTGCCCGCAGCTTAGCAGCACGGCATGGGGCGAAGTAACCGTACAACAACAGACTATGCAAGAGACAGAAGCGCACCTGAGCAACACCGTTGTACTGCGTTGGCAAGGTAATATGCGTACACTGTTGCGAGCTTCTTATGAGTTGATGTTTATCAAGCATATTCTGCGGCGGGGTAGTTGGTTCAGACCACGCAGCCGCAACTGGCAACATCCGCCGTTTTGGTCGCGTGATGTCGGGCGTATCAAGCAGTTGGCCTTCCCACCAATCTATCCGATTGCACTGGAGGAGATGCAGTTTGGCTACCCGCGGCAGCGTTTAGAGCTTCTTTATGAGAAATTTCCCCTGCTGCGTTGGCGGGGCATGCGGCAATTTGATCTACGCGGCCAAACACTTGACCGCAAGCTTTTCGATCTAGCCTTCGTTAATGGGCATCATGAAGGTGTGCAGCAGCGGCTTGAGTTCGACTTTGCCCGCAAGTTGCGGGTACTGATGGCACGGGTAGATGAGTTTAGCAACAGCATTAGTGAGATCAAAATCAAGACTATCAAAAACAAAGAAATTATTCTCAACAAAGGTCAGATTACAAATTTACGTGCTTTGCAGTTTTATTTTATGTTTGAATTTGGCAACGATATAGAAAAATATATTGATAACCTCGATGCCGATACTGTTTATAAAGTTGCCCGCCTCGTCGATCGCAATTACGTCGACTGGTCGCTGACACAACAAGAGGTGCGGGATAACGCTTGTTATGGCCAAGATTTTGAGATCGAAGAATATCGCTCTGTACTGTGGTCACTGCTCAACAGCTATACGAAAAAGGACAGCCTCGACTTGTTGGCGGCCTTCTGCCACCCAAGCTGGGGACGTACACACGTAAGGCGGACGGAAGCGTGGTCACAAGTTGCATACGGTGCGTTGTTCGCCTCTGGCATTCTGGTCAAAAAAATTCGTCCGACGGTAGTGCCACTTGCTTCAGTAACTGCGTCCTTCTCCTTCCTGATGCGCAGTGTGCGTGGGGTTAAAAGTCTTCAGACAGAGAGGTCATTACTGTTGCTAGATATTGCAGAAGAGAACAACCGTATCTACAACAACATGTTCAATATCGTCGCAATACCGGTAAGTTTTTGGGGACTTAATGCTGCTTCACGTGCTGTTACTAGCAGCTGGAAAAAATTCATTCCCTTCTATAACATGAAGTCTCGGAAAGACCTGCTGTTAAGTATTGACTTTATCAACCACTTCATCGTTGCTCGCTATACCGACACTAAATCACACCTTGATCGTAACATCAACCCACTTACTAGTAAGAATTTTATGCTCAACTCGTTAGATAACCTACTAGGTGCATACCTAAGAGCAATGGCTCTTAGTAGTTCTGCTAATGGTATTCAAGGGCGTTTCAAAAATACCGTGGCACTATCGTTGACCTACGCCTTGTTCAATATCTATGTGCAGAACATGTATTTTCTCTTCTTGAGAGATGATATTACGATTGAAAACCACAAATTCAACAATATGTGGGGTGTATTCCATTCTGGGCCACGCAACGTTTTAGATTGGACACTTTGGCATTACTTACTCGGAAAAGTGAAGAACAGCAATGTCCCAACTGCTGTGGCAATTGGAGGATTAATGAATGTTGCTCGCGTTATAGATGGCTGGCAGAAAAAAGCGTGGTATGCCAACTCCAAACTATCTTATCTTAAAGAGGATAAGAGTTTTTTTGAAGCGTTTGCCGATCTTAATCTCGACGAATATCGTGAACCGTGGAAGATCAGTGCGGTAACTGACACAGAGTTACAAATTCCTTCGCTCAAAGAAATAGAATCACTGGAAGCACTGCTACAGCTCTATGCTCGTGAAAACGAAAAAATCCATCTGCTCATAGATGTCGAGCGTTTCTATCGCCAATCATCACCTTGATTTTACTCTTAAAAACAAAATTTATTTCAGAAATTCAAAACCGACTTGCACGTGACGCTTGCCGTTGATGTCCACCAGAGTCTTGATATATTTGACTTCGGCATTGCGTGTCATCTTTGTGTCTTTTTTTTCGCTAAAAAAAGCAATATCTTTTATTACTAAGCCGAGACTAAACAGGTTGGTCTCGACAAAGCTTACAAGCGAGAAGCCATCTTCGGAGAGATCCATTAGTCGCTTACGCAGCGGTGTTTTATTGTCGAATGGATTGATAAACTTGCAGAATTCTTTGCGATGGGGGAAGAATTCGTTACGCACACTCTGTCTTGTTTCCTTAATGTTGAGAGATTCTTTGAGTGGAATCAAAATGTTTTTGCCGTCTGTATCGATAGAGTCAGCTCTGAAGTTTACCAAAAAAATTTGCACATAGAAGTTGCGCGATTTGAGAAATTGTTTGAGGTGTTCAGGTGTTACATTGTTGTTGAGAACAAGACGCTCGTCTTGAACATCGACGATTCTGGTTTGAAAACGAATATCGAGACCGTCGCCCGTTAGATAGACATAACGCTCATCTTGCCAAGCATCGCGGATAACTTTTTGGTGCTTACCTGATATAGCCATAGTCTTCCTTTCCAATTAAATAAACTGCATCGGAAAATTTATCCACGTAACTAAGTGTCTTTTGTGCTGAAGGAAAAGCAAAAGTAAGATGTAGTTTGAATTTTGTCTCTCGTCTTTGATATTCTTGCAGTATGTAGTTCACGTTTTCTACTCGCACAACTTGCAGTTCGATTCGTTTGGTGGGAGAAAGGTCAAAACTACCGCTGAACTCAAACATTATGGCAGTGTCAATTCTATCGCATGTCATTGGACTCTTTTTGTTAAGGATACGATCTTCACCGGTTACATGGCCACATTCACCAAGTTTAATAATATCAGTTGCGTATGTATCCTTCATGTAGCCAAATCTTCCTGCTAAATAGATTTTTGATAGGATGCCCATTTTGAGTTTCGCTGCGCCTCCTAAGCGGGTAAAGTCAAGCCAGTAGTCGTTGAACAGATACTGTGTCATGAACACATCCAGCTCTAGTGAAAGGTCGTATTTTTTTAGTGTAAAAATCTGTCGTCCCCCCCAGCTAAGGTAAAAATAATCGAGCAAGCTTGACCCAGAGCGACCGAAAGTTACGTTGCTGAAATCGGAGTCAGACATGTCAACGGTCTTTTCTATGTAGGCGTAGACGAAGCTTCTGAAGTATGTGAGGTATGAAACACCGATCCACGGGATCATCAGAATCGAGTAAGAGAGCGGGATCGTGCCCTTTAACGCCTCAAATCCGTCAGGGTCAGAGAACTGATTGCTGCCCATTACCCGATAAGACATCTCCCCATAAAGACCGAGATTTGCCTGTGCGTGTGGTTTAAAGGTTAGCGCACTCGATAACCTATGTGTGCGTTCCAGCAAATCAAAACGAAAAGGAAAATACTTGATGTCCGAAGGCTTGTCGAGAAAGAGCCGCACCCGTCCAGTATTGGTCAGCCATTTTTGCATGTAAGTGTAAGCAGTCCAGAACGAGAGAAGATTAGAACGAAATGGCCCTAGACCCAGACCAAAGTTAGATAAAAGGCCAAACACTTGATTGCGATGGTCAGTTAATTTGCGCCCCGAATCAGGACGCTTACCTGTGAAATCAAAAGCCTCGTTACCGACCTGTAGCATCCAAAAATGCGGAAAATTAAACAGCGATAGATGGTGGTATTTGAACTTTGACTCCGTCAAGTTGGGTTTCTCAACACCCTCCAAATCCTTCAGCTGCTGACCCAAATCGATGCTGTCTAGCATTTGTTTGGCTTTGGCAGCATACATGCCCTTGCTATGACGCTTGCGGTATATCTTACCCCACTTACGAGCTTCACTGATATTGCCAGCATGGTAGTGTAGCAGTGCTAGCTCAAAAGTAGCAAGCTCGCTGTAGCTGTCATGAAAATCAATCGCTCGCTTCAGCGTTTTGATGGCTAGAGGGTTTTTTTTCAAGGTCTTCAAAGCCAAACCGCGGTAAAGAAGATTGAAAGATTTTAATTTTGTCTTCTTATAAATATATTTTAAATATCTCAATGCTTTTTTTGGTAAGCCAAGATGATAGTAGGATGCAGCCAAGTAGTTCCACGAGTCGTAGTCTTTCTTGTAGCGGCGTAGATGGTGACGAAAGTGTTTCTGTGCTCGGACATAATCCTTGTTCTGAAAGGCTTTTTTGCCTGCTTTGAGGCTTTTCGAGTATTTTAATGCCTTTTTGTGTATACTCTCTTGGGCAATTGCCGTACCATATAAAGGAGAAAGTGTAATCAAGACAATGCCGATTATCGCCAGAGTTTTCCGATGGACTATAGTATGTACATGGTCGGCAAGAGCAGACATCATGGTGCATTGCGCGCACGTGGCTGTCTCCGCTGCCTTAGCTTGTGTTGCTGCCATACTGAGCGACCTGCGTAACTTGAGGATACAGTTAGAGTGTACGCAAAAATGTTCCCAATTGGAAACAATTTCTGCACGAAAGCCAATTTTCAGGACATCTACTTATGACTACCGTCACAATGTTCGGAGAGACCTCAGTTGGTTTGGTGCGGAAGAACAATCAGGATAGTATTTTTTACGACGAGCGGGCACAGGCAGGGGTTGTTGCTGACGGTATCGGAGGGCGTAAGGGTGGTGATGTTGCTTCTGGTATTGTCATTCAGGAATTTGCTCGTTTTATTCAAGGACGCAAAGCACGCATGAAGGCGGCGCTAGTGCCTGATCTATATGCCACTTTGTTGGAGGACATCAACACCAAGATTTTTTCCTTTGGCGAACGCTACCGCGAGATAAGTGGCTTGGGTACAACTACGACTGCGATTCAATTTGTTGGGCAACAAGTATTTATTCCTCACTGTGGTGATAGCAGGGCTTACCTATTCACTCATGACCACCTGTTTCAGCTGACTATCGATCACAACGTGTCCAGTTCTATTCATCACGGTTGGCTTGATCCATCTGCTGTACCTCAGAATACTAAGAAGAGCGTGTTAACCAGAGGAGTTGGGTTAGCACGCACCATTGAGATTGATATTTATCGTCTTCCCGTCGCAGCACGGCAGATTTTCTTGCTCTGCAGCGATGGCTTATCGGACATGGTCGATGATCACAAGATTTTGAAAATTTTGCGTGACAACAAACGCACTGTGCATCATCTCCCCTCTCTCCTTATCGAAGAGGCTTGCGCCCGTGGAGGGCGTGACAACGTCACGGTTCTTATTTGCGAGGTAGCTTAGGTATGAGCAACAAGTATTATCTGCTGCGTCGTAACCAAGAGACACTTCTCGGCCCGCACAACTTAGCTGAGATCGTCAGTTTATATCAGAACAAGAAATGCAGCACCAACGACGAAATCAGCGGCAATACAGGGCCTTGGGTTTACTTGCGCCGCCGTGACGAGCTTAAGAAACACTATCCAGAGATGGTCGGCATCTTTCACAGCACAGTAGCGAAGGAAAACCTCATTAGTGCTTACGAAAAGTATGAATCCAAGCCACGCAAGAGTTCTTCGCCACTGACCTTTATGCTCTTCGCGGTTGTTTTTCTTGGTGTGGCAGCCGCGGGCTACTATCTATATCACCGTCATCAAAGCGACGCTTTGCGAAGTGTTATGAAATATCATCGTAATCAGGACTACTCTCGCGCGATGGAAATTATGCGTGCTGATGCAGCGTTGGTAGACAAGATGAGTGTTTCACTTGCCTCCTCCAAAAAGTGGTTGCCAGTGTTAAGAACCTTCGCTTTTTGGGACGACACCAAGCTCAAGCCATCCTTAATGGCTGCGATTAGGGAACAGTCTGCTGTTAAGACTCCTGCCAACTGCAGCCAAGCTAGCTGGCGCAAGATTTGGCGTGCCAGTATGTCTAGCTGGGAGGAGTTACTTACCCAACAGAAACTTGTTAGTGCCCACTGGAGTCTCTTGCTATCATGGGATACCCTTTGGTTGCGAGAGAGAACTGTCCCTCATTGGCACTACCCTAACAGCTACGAGCACGGCTGCTTTCTGTCGGCCTACAATGCCTTCATTGGCCTGTCTTTGCCGGACAACCCTCTTGCGACTGTCATTCGTGAGCGTATCATGTGGCAGGCACGGGCACTGGCTTCTACCACCGACAACCACCGCACGATATATCCTTCTTCTGCCAGTCCGCTGCTCGTCTGGAACTGCATGGAGCAGAGCACTGACCTGAAAACCCTCGATGCCTGCCGTCGTATCCTCAAAACCGCCCGCCGCACCCCACTCCTTGCCTATTCACAAGAGAAGTACCGCTGGAACAGGCTGCGTATCATCGCTGCCCAAATACGGATAAACGGTAGCACAAACAACGACATACCCTCTCTTGCTGCGAGTATCGACTCCTACAATGCTATTGATTACAGTGACATGGTTGGCTATCTGGTCAACATTAATAATCAGAAAAAATAGTTCAATATTAATAAATAGTTAAAAAATAATTTAATTTTTTACTTGAAAAACCTTGTTTGATTCTGTTATTTACTCAACTTGTGGTATTGTTACCTATTAACGAAGGAGGATTTGGTTATGTGTGTTATTTTTTCTGTAAGGAATCTTACCAGTGCTGTTGCACTGGCGATGTTGGTAATGGTCGGTTGTTCCGATGAACGGCGTGATCATCCGGTTTTCCTTGATGATCTCAACGATGTTGATCGTTTTCCCAGCGATGACAGACGGCAACTTAAGGCAGAGCATGAAAGCCTCCCTAGCAGCATGGTGGTGCGCGTGCCAGTCGATAAAAAGGGTGAGCTACGTGCGGGTGCTAAGGCGGAAGTCAGGCACTTTGACCAAGATCTTGCTCAAGAGCAGCTCAGTGGTGAGCGGATGGCTTCCGTGTGGGGCGAGGGCAGACGCTCTGATCGTGCTCGTTTAGCGCACAATCTGCGTCACATTGCGAGAGACCATAAGTATGGTCGTCGTCGTTCAACCCAGCATGACCTAGATGGTTATAGTTATGGTGGCTATGGAAAACGTGAGCGTTATCATGGCTACCGTCATGGTAATAACAAGTATGGCTACCGTTATGGCAAGCATCATCGCCGCCATTATAGGCACTATCGTGGTGGATATCGCTATAACAACAATCGTGGTGGATATCGCTATAACAACAATCGCCCGCTCCTTTACGGCTATAACAACTATAGCTCCTCCTCTCCGGTTACCTATTGGCGCAGCTACTATCGGCCGTATTATCGTTCCGCTCACTCTCCCAACCTGTGGTGGGGTAACTATCGCTTCAACAACACCTACTACCAACCCAGCAAATACAGGTATTTTGTTTACTGCCCAAACAATTACCGAACAACATCATTATATTGATTTATTAAAGGCTTCAGAAAGAAGGTCGCTTTTGCGACCCTTCTTTCTGTGTCGCTTCCGGTGGAAGTGACGGTGATCTTCAAGTCTATTTGCCCCTCCCTATAAAACTTGTCTTTCACCGTCACTCCCTTCCGGGAGTGTATTTTTGGACAGCTGCTTGTAGCAGCTGTCCTGCTTTTTGTTAGCTTTTGATAGGAACACACGGGGAAGAAACCACACCAAGTTGCCTGGCTTTGTTGCATAACTGCTTTTGTCATTATTTTATCAATGATTATATCTTGTTATCCTAATAAATAACTAAAAAATTTTGATCCAACTTTTTATAAAAAGTTGGTGGGGGTGTTGGGGGTGAAACCGGCTTTGTTGCATAAGTTCCGTTGATTATAACATGCTGTTATCATAGCACTTTTATGTGGGGAGCGTTCACCTCCCCTGCATGTTCGCAGACTTCTCGTTTGGGTCAGGTGCAATCATCCTGCTGCACCATGCACACATGTGTGCATGCTCTTTGTCGCTTCCTAGCTCCAGCTGAAGCATTGGCGTGAAATGGTTTGCAGGTCTGCTTGCACCTGACCATTGTCAACTTCTGTGGACACTATGGGCTTGTGCGTGGTGCAGGCATTACCTTTGTAACACCTATAAAATTCTTACTGCTAAAGGGTTATAGGATATAAACATGCCTGCCCTGAGTTATGCAACAAAGCCGCTTCGTGCCCCCATGCACACGGTGCTAACCCCGTCCTTGAATATAGTTCGTGCAAGTGAATAAGGGGGTCACAACAATCACCCACTCGGAGGTCGGTTGCTGCCTGAGATTGAAAAACAGCAGCATCTTCTTTCAAACACAGCGTCGTTTAGAAAAAAAGGTAATCCGAACCAAATCTAGTAAGAGTTTCCGAAAAATAATTCCCCACTGGGATGTTGAGAAATGGTCAACAGCAATATCTAGCATCTCTCTCACTCAACGCCAGAAATTATTTGCAACAACGCTGGGAACGACCTCCACGTATACAAACAAACGCTAGCCTTAATACGGGATTTCTTTTTTTGGCATCGTGTGTAGCTTAGTGCTGTCAAAAATCGATCAAGCTATGCTTGTTGGTAAATTTTTCGTTCATAGTGCGATCGAGCATTGATGGCTTGAGAATTGAGAGGCTGACGTAGCCGCCATCGACGATGACGCAGTCACTGCCGTGGGTTTTTGCGTCAAAGCCACCGAAAGTCCAGCCCATCCAGTAGTAGGGAATGTTGCGCGGGTTGGGTGCTTGGTAGAATTTTTTCTCGTAGTGGCGCGTGCCGAGCGTGGCGAAGCGCATGCCTTTAATAGCATCGACGGGAATGTTGGGAATGTTGACGTTGAGGACACGTCCTTCAGGCACGCTGGTGGCAAACTTCTCAATAATACGACGTAGCACCGCCTCTGCAGTGTCGAAGTGATAGGGTGGTAGACCACAGAGTGACAGCGCTATGGCAGGCAGATTGTTCATGGCAGCCTCGATTGCTGCGGCGACTGTGCCTGAATAAATGGTGTCTTGACCGAGATTTGCACCGTGATTGATCCCGCTAATGACAAGGTCAGGGCTTGTGCCTGCTAGCAGTTCGTGCAGGGCAAACTTGACGCAATCAGCGGGTGTGCCGCCAAGAGCGTAGACATGTTCTCGTATCTTGCGCAAGCGCAGTGGTTCGTCTTTGGTAATCGAGTGGCTCTTGCCAGATTGCTCTGTGAATGGGGCGACGGCAAGAAATTTACCACGCGCTTCGGCCACCGCAATTGCGGTGGCCAGACCTTCAGCATTGATACCATCGTCGTTGGTCAGTAAAATTTTCAATCGAATGGTTCTCCAAAGACCTCAACAATATTGTCAAAATGTGTGACAATTACATAGGGAAATTCCGTGAACTGCAGTTCGCCAGCATTATCATAATATGCACCGACGAAAAGTTCATAATAATTACTGTCGTAGACTTTAACTACATAAGCATGCAGAAATGTTTGACCTTCTTCGGCACTGTTAAGTTTTACCTGCCTCCCCTCATCGTGATGTTCCTCGATATGCAGGCCCCGCACTTCGCTCGTCTTTATCTCCATGATGCTGCCGTCGTAGAGGTCGATCTCGACTGTATTGGTGTTGGTGGACTCTGCCACTTGACCAACATAGTCACGTCCATCAGCGACAAAATGTACATGGCGACCGAGAATTTCTTCAGGGCTGCGGACATATTGCTGTTGTTGTGTGACTCCTTGCAAGGCAGCACCACCACCGCAGGACATTTGGGTACAAGCGATTATCGCAAGACTTGCACCTACGTAGAGTTTTTTCAACAAGGCGTAATCACCATCTCCATTGACAAATAGCCGCTTTGCCCCGTGCGACAGGCTTGCTATTCGCTTTTGAGCTGCGTCGAGCAGACGCACATTTTTGCCGTGACCTACCGTAGTTAGGCCGAACAACGCCACTAATGCGAGCACCAAAACACTGCTTCTCATCTGCATAGCTCCTACCCTAGTTTATAGATGAAATCTCGATGGGGTGGGTTTAAAACATCGAGCAAGCAGTGTCAAGTTTTATTGCAGCTGATATTCGTAGGCATAGCGAACGTGCGGAGCATCGTCTTTTTCGTGTAGTTTTTCTTGCTTGCCGTCAAGGTCAGTTTTGCCGGTAATTTTGATGGCATGGATACCATTGTTGTAGACGGCGAAGACGATCCCGTTGAGATGAGAGATGCCGACCGCGTTACTCGTTAGTTTCACGACGCGACCGACGTTGGGGTGGTCATCGATGAGATAGCCTTCGATTGCCTCAGGGTCGATGGTCAGTTCGTATTTATCGGCGTAGCCTTGTATGTTAATAGTTCTATCCGCTTCTTTGACGACTTCAGCGAGGATAATCTTATGCTCGATTGGCTTGACGACATAGACGTGGTTACGAATGACTTGCTGGTCGTCTTCTACTTCTGAATCAAAATCACGCTGGATGGCAAGCATTTCGTCAGCGACGGTCTCAGCTTGCATGGCACTGCTGGGGTTGAGAATGCCGATTGTATAGAGATGTGGCTTCACTGTGCCACAGGAAAATGTAGTGCAGGCAAACACTGTTGTCAGCAGTAGTTGTTGGAACAAGGTGTAGCTACTCTCTTTGATCCCCAAAACTTTGGCAATGCGATTGCCCTTGTTGCCCTGTGCGTGCAAGGCATTGGTGCTGTTGAAGGCAAGGGTGATGCAGAGCAGTAGCGTGAGGATAAAATTTCTCATGGTGGTGTCCTCTATGTAGTTAAGTTCTGGTGCCGGTGCCTCTGTGTAGCAGAAAAACATCGAGGAGGAACAGCGCAACGGCAAAGGAAGCAAGAATAGCGAAGCCGGTGTAGACACTCATGTCACTGACACCGAGAAAGCCGTAACGAAAACCACTTATCATGTAGAGAATGGGGTTAGCAAGGGAAACTTTTTGCCATATTTCGGGCAGGGAGTTGATACTGTAGAACACGCCGCCGAGGTAGGTCAGGGGGATGAGGATGAAGGTTGGTATGATGCTGATATCGTCGAATTTTTTGGCGAACAGGGCGTTGAGGAAGCCGCCGAGTGAGAAGGTCAGGGCTGCGAGGACGGAGAAGGTGATGATGATGAGCCAGCTATGGATTTGTATTTTGGTGAACAGCAGAGAGATGATGCAGACGGTTGTGCCCGTTAGCAGGCCGCGAAAAACCCCACCGCCTGCGAAACCGAGCACGATACAGAAGTTGTTGATGGGGGCGACCAGCAATTCTTCGACGCTTTTTTGGAATTTGAGGCTGAAGAAGGAGGAGCAGACGTTCATGTAGGAGTTGGAGATAATGCTCATCATAATCAGTCCCGGCGTAATAAACTGCATATAGGAGAAGCCTTCTGCCATGCTGATTTTGTTGCCGATAAGCTTGCCGAAGACGATAAAATACAGCGTCATAGTGATGGCAGGTGGAATGATCGATTGACTCCAGATTCTGATGATACGCACGCATTCCTTGCGCATCAAGGTGTAGAGGGCGAAGCATTGGCGCTTGAATCCCATCGTCGTTATTGCCCCCTGGTTATGTTGAGGAATAATTGTTCGACGCGGTTAGTTTTGTTGGTGATATTTTTAATTTTGATGCCAGCTGCACTCAGCTTATTAAGGGCATCACCGAGCATATCAACGGCGGTAATGTTTATTTCCAGTGTATGATCGTCAATTTTGGTTATTTTATATGCCTCTGTGCCATTGGGCAGTGGTCGTGTGTTTTTTTCTGTGAAGCCATTTTCAACGGTAACGAGGAACGATTGGCTGCGTAGTTTTGCGAGCAGGTTGTTAAGGCTGGCGTTTTCGATGATATGTCCTTTGTCGATGATGGCGACGTGATCGCATAGTTTTTCAACTTCTTCGAGGTAGTGGGTGGTGAGGATAATGGTTGTGCCACTGTCGTTCAGCTCTTTGAGAAAGTCCCACATTTGGTAGCGTATTTCGATGTCTGTACCAGCGGTTGGTTCGTCGAGAATTAGCAAGCGGGGGCGGTTGACAAGGGCGCGGGCGAGCATCAGGCGGCGCTTCATGCCGCCTGAAAGACTGCGTGAGGTGGCATGGCGCTTGTACCATAGTTTGAGTTTTTTCAGCAGTTCGGCACTGCGTTCACTAGCTTCGTTGCGGGACAGACCAAAGTAGCCGGCTTGATTTCTTACGACATCTTCAGCTTTTTCAAAAATGTTAAAATTAAACTCCTGTGGCACGACACCGATCATTTCTTTCACTTTTGTGCGGTCATGGTCGAGGTCGTAGCCGAACACGCTCACTTGTCCCGCAGTGCGGGTGACGAGACTGGTGATGATACCGATGGTGGTTGATTTGCCCGCACCGTTGGGGCCGAGGAGAGCAAAGAAACTCCCCTCGGCAATCTCAAAACTTATGTTTTGCAAGGCTACAGTTTTGGATGCGTAAACCTTAGTAAGGTTTTCAACCTTAAGTGCTGGTGGTTTCAAGTTAGTCTAGGCTACCATTAGATATCGTCAGTAAACTCAAACCCACCGTCCTCTAGCAAAACAGCTTTGTTAACGAGCAAGATTTCAGTAGTATAGACGGTTTGATTGTTATGGACATATACTATCTTATCGATCTCGATAATGTAGAATCCGTTGTCGTAGACCTCGACTACTTCTCCATATTTGTCGACTTCGTGTCCATTTCTTAAGCCATACACGCGCACTTCAGCACCAATGTCGTGGTGATTGTTAATCACTTGGCCGGTCATATGTTCAAGCAGCACAAGTTTGTCGTAGCCATCATCGATTTCAATTAGTAGCTGACCGTCGGGGGTAAGCTCCCAGTAGCCTTCGTAGAGAATGTCATCGATATAGAAGGTGACATATTGCCCCGCGTTTTCATCTATGGGATCGACGTATTCTGTATCGGTAACCTCAAGCAATCGCGTGCCTTGATCACAGCCAATCATCATCAAGCTGCTGCAAGCGATGAGGGTAGCAGCAGCTGTTGCGGTGCTACCCTTCAGTGCTTTCTGGGGTAGTTTCTGTAGCCAGGCCCCGACATTATTAGTTGACGATGACAGGTTTTTGGCAGTTGTGCGCAAAATTGGCAGTTTGGTTGGTGTAGCGCTGGCACTTGCCAGCGACAGAACATGTGCTAGAAACACAGCCAGAAACAGATTTCGCATCACAGGATACCCTCACACAAAAGTGGTTAGCCTAATAGACAGTAGGAGTGATCTAATTCAGTCTGCATAGCTTGTCAACGATTTTTTAGAGTAGCGTCGAGTGTTTCCTTATACTTACCATAACCATATGAATTCTTGTGAACTGAAGACGAAGAACTAAAATACGCAAGGGATGGGTCTTCGAGCCACATACTTACCATAACCAGCAAAGGTTTTTTTACTTTAAAAGTATCAACATCACTGCCATTTTCTTCAGTTTTGCACAATATTCTAAAACAAAACTGAAGAAAATACAGAAGAGGGCAGTCATCGGAAGAATTTTCAGTGCGCTCGTTGTTCATTGAGTTCACCTGCCAGCGATGTCGTAAACAATTTTTCAATTTCTGTGCGATCGGAACGTGTGCCCTGTAGCAGCATCATTTTAATGAGGCTGGTCTCGATAGTCATGTCGCGGCAGGAAATAGCCCCACGTGCCTGTGCTTCACGTCCGCCTTCGTAGAGAGATAGGTCAACACAACCGCGGGGTGACTGACTGGCAATGGCAATAACGAGACCGCTTTTGCTATGTGCTTCAAGCCATTTCAACATGCGGGGACAGAGAGGGATATTGCCCGCACCAAAGCCTTGCAGGATCATAGCTTTGAAGTTTGCAGGTGGCAGAATATCAAAGAGTGTCTCATCAAAGCCAGGATGCAGTTTTAGGCATAACACCTTTGTTTCAAAATGCGGTGTGGGGAAAAAAATTTTGCGTTCTCGTTGCATATGTTCGTGATTGAGTGACACGTGCAAGCCAAGCTGTCCGAGTGGCGGATAGTTAGGCGAGTGGAAAGCACTGTAGCGATCATTGCTAATTTTTTGAGCACGATTGCCGCGCAATAGCTTGTTGTTGAACAGCACCACAGTTTCAGGAATATCTCTGGTTGCCAGTTCCACCGCATCAATGATGTTAGTACGGGCATCGGTGCGTAACATGCGTAGCGGTCGCTGTGCACCAGTGATAATAATAGGCCGCGTCACGTCGGCAAGCAAGAATGAGAGTGCCGCAGCAGTATAGGCAATCGTGTCAGTGCCATGCAAAATCACAAAACCAACGCAGTTATTTTGCTCTGCACGCACAATTTGTGCCAGCTGTAGCCAATGCGACGGTTGAATGTTGCTGCTGTCAAGGTTGAACGGCACACGCAGCTCAAGCTCGGCGATGTCAGCAAGTTCAGGCAGAGAGCGCAACAGCGTCTGTGGGTCTTGCAGAGGGCGCAACACGCCATCCTTGCCCTGCACCATGCCAATCGTGCCACCCGTGTGAATAACAATAACCTTCGGCTTGTTTTGAGAGAACATTGTCATTTTGCAACCATTTTAGCGTGACAAAAAATTTCCCGATTGCCCTTAGTACCACAGATACTGCAATCAATAGAAACAAAATTTCCATAGCCGTGTTGTTTGAAAAAATTTTTAATTCTCAACAGTGTATAATTGCGAAGCTTATTATCACGCACAACACCGCCACGTGGCACTAGGTGGCGTGGCAACTCAAACTGCGGCTTGACGAGCACTAAAAATTCCGCGTGCGGCAGGTTGGCAAATACTGATGGCAAGATTGAAGTCAGCGAAATGAAACTGACATCAGCGACCACGAGGTCGCTATGTTGGTAATTTTGCCCCGCAAAAGTGCGGATGTCGGTTTTTTCAAAAACTTGCACCCGCGGGTCAATGCGCAAGTTCCACGCCAGTTGATTTGTACCGACATCGACTGCGATCACTGTTGCTGCGCCATGTTGCAAACAGCAGTCGGTGAAGCCTCCTGTCGAAGAGCCGATGTCGAGCACCTGCTTGTTCTTTATTTGCACCCGCAAGTCTTTGAGGGCGAGTTCAAGTTTTTTGCCGCCACGACTGACGTATCGCTTGCTTGCCTTGACACGCAGTGTGGCTGAACGTGAGACTCGTAGCGCAGGACTGGTAACCTTGACCTCTTCGACGAAGACCTGCCCCGCCATAATTTTGGCGTGTGCCAGCGATAACGAGGCAATCATGCCTTGTTCTAACAGCAACTGGTCAATTCTTACTCGTTCCGTACCCATGATAGTTTTTTGGCAAACTAAAGCAATTCCGTCAACTGCCGAATGTTGACTGGGAGGGGCTAGCTATGAGTAAGCAGATCGGAATCTTGAATATCGACGGGCGTGATGTTGCACAACACCTTGATTTAAAAGGCTTTCGCGAGATGGGCTTTCGAGCCGAAGCACTGCACAGCTATGCATCGGCACAGGCATTGCTGCATGCTGCCGATAAGCAAGAAGCTGTTGAAATTATTGCAGCTTTAGCGATCAAAGAGAACATCAGCCTCATCATCATCAACCTTGACACAAACGTTGTCGATGCCCTCCATCTCATCCATCAGTTTCGTCGCCGTTCTTCGACTGCAGACATCTTGCTGGTCGCAACCAGCGTGCAGGTGGAAGGTGTGCCAGAGAAGCGTGTGCTGGAAGCTGGTGCTGACTTGTTCGTGCTTCAGCCGCTGCCACGCAAAATTTTCATCAAAAAAATCAGGACGTTGCTCAAACAGCAGTCACGTGTGGATGAGCGGGTAAAAATTGCTGGTCGGGTTGAATTTGTCTGGGAAAATACGCGCTACCAGTGTGGCA
This sequence comes from Oligoflexales bacterium, assembly GCA_965226195.1. Taxonomy (GTDB): domain Bacteria; phylum Bdellovibrionota_B; class Oligoflexia; order Oligoflexales; family JAPPIL01. Next base: position 2,394,341 of record OZ245333.1, on the reverse strand, counting down.
TTGCCAACATCTCTCGCAGCGGAGTTTTACTGGCAACAAGAATTAACTTCGAGAAAGGCACAATCGTCAGCATGAACATTTTTCTCGATAAAGCACACCAGCCACTAGTGATTGAAGGTGAATTCGTCCGCGTAGCAACACAAAGAGATAAGGGCATCGGGGTAAAATTTACCTCGCTATCCAACCAACAAGCCACAACCCTCGACCGCTTCATCGCTCAATACTCAAGCGAGGCTTTGGAAATGGTTTATTACTGATACCAATCCAACACAATAATACTCATCTATGCACCCGCCACTTCAATACATCGGCGGTGGCTCAATAGCGGTAATGAGTTTCTTCGGCACGAAGACCATGCGGCGCTCGTCAAGAGATGATACAACCCCATCACGATCCTCTTGTGCATCAGCAATGACATAGTAGTAGTCACTGTCGAAAACCTTCATCACCTTGCCATGCATAAGATAGTTGTTAGGGTCAGGGTCGATGAAAGCTACCCTTGCGTGGCTATGATCGTGCCACATGATGGCTTTACCTTGCAGATACTCCACTGGAACGAGTACCTTCCTATTCTCGTAGAAGTAAGACAGCAGCATTTTATTATACGGATAATTCCACTCCAGTGCTTCACCATAGTAATGACTATCACCGACGCTGTAGTGGAAGGTGCGTCCGAGAATATCATCATCAAACCTGATAATTGTGTCGAGCATGACATCTGACTGCACTACACGATTATCACTAACGAAATCATGAATCACAAGCGCCGAGCACCCTAGCATAGCAACAAGTGCCGTGCCAATGCTCAATTTTCTCAACTTGTCCAGCGGACTCGCGTCCCGCAGGTCAAAAACACTCTTGAGCCTTTGCCCCCATCGCGATGGATGCGAAGTGGCACTTAACTCACGAGCAGGTAACGTAAACATAAAGGCAGCAACGGCAACAAGCACCACACCACGTGTCAACATAACCCCCTCCCTTAATTTAAACGCAGATAACGTTGCGGGGCTTTTATCTCAAGGTGGTGCGTGCTGTCAACATAATCTTGTCTAGGTGAGGTACCAAACTGTCAACTGCCACCATGACAAGCATGGTGGCTTGCGGCTGTTCAGGTAATAAGTCTGAACGCTGTATGCGGTCGATTGACTACAGCCTGCCCTTGCGGTTCGATTTCCTCAACGTTCGCTTTATGTGCATTGAGGTAGCCTGATGGTAAGGTTCAGATTGCATGGTTTGTGACCATAGACGGAGGACAGTTATGAGTGATGAGCAATTTGCCGTCCTCGTTAAAATGTTGGAAGACAAGTTTGCGGCATTAGAAAAATCCCTAAGGCAATCGGTGGAGAAAGAGCTGATCTCGATACAAGAATCTGCCGTAACACTAAAAAATTACGTTGAGCAGCTCACGTCTCCTCAGCGGTCACCGTCTCCTCCCAATTAATAGATGGCAGTAGGAATACCGCATCTACATATTTCAGTTTCAAACGCACTCGTGACAGGTACAGCTGGTCACGAGATGCTCCAGATAAGCTCTTATCTCAGTTACCATCTAGATTGATGATATGGTCGCTATGCACAAATCCCCGGAATCTTTGTGCATCAGACAGCTTGAAAATTTTGCCGGGAGATTTTTGCACCCCATAGACCCGCACTGCTTGATAGTCACTGCTGAAGATAATGCGGGTCTTGGCGTAGATGGTTGCCCAACCTAGCTCTCCAAAGCTGTCACCCTCCAGTTCTTGCAGGTGCATGGCGGAAAATTTAATGAAGTGGTCGCCGTAGTTTTCGTGCATAAAGACGTAGATGCCCTCGATGCGTTCAGTGCTGATGGTGTCCCGCACCTTGCCAGTACCGAGGTCGATAACACGCACCGTATTGTCAGCGTGGCTGTTGAGCTGGGCGACACCAACGAAATTGTTATCCCCACTTCGGTAGTGAATCAACACATCCTTGTAAAAGCTAGCAGGCAAGCTGTCCTTTGCCAACATGTAGTCATCTATGTCACTTTGGCTGATACCACCAAAGCCTTTCAGGTAGTGAACATCTATTCTATATGGATTCTCCCTTTCTGCAGGCTGAAAAGCTTCGGGGGGAGCAAGCTCGATAGGCGGGGCAACTTCGACTGGCTTGCTGTTGAGGGACTGACTTTCTGCTGCCTCAGGGTTGCGATTGGGATTGTAGTAGTCGGGTAATGAGCATGATGACAAGACCAAGCTAAGGCACAGTGTGAGCATCGAGCCACCCTCTAGTGCTTTCTGCACCACGCTGTTTGATGAGGCAAAACGTTGCAGCCAGCGTGTCTTTGACACAGCAACCTTCTCAATCCCCCCTGCCTCAACACGCTGGAAGGAAAACATCAACATTAGCAAAATCAAAAATTTCATTACCTTAGACTCCTTATCAATGAAATTAAACAAAAAAACCAAACACATCGTGCTTTCTATACCTCCATGAGCAGCGATGCAACCATTTTCGGATTACTAAAAGCTTCAACCTGTGCGATAATGAGTAGGTAGCTGCAAGAGGAGAGAGATGTGGAGATGATGACGGCATTGTTGCTTATAGTCATTGCGATGATGCTGATATTGGTGGCAGCACTGGCGTTGTGGCGTAAGTCGGACAGCCCAGCACGGTTGGCGAAACTGACGGCAGTTAATGCCACGCTGCAGAGCAATCTCGACCATAACCAACGCAATCTAGCACGCCTGCAGGATCAGCTTGAACCACTTGGCCGTGTGCGTGATGAATGCGCAGGTCTCAAGGAAAGCCTCGCCGCGGCACGTGACTTGAACTTGCGCATCGAGCGAGAGAAGACAACGTGGAAGGAGCGTAGCGACGAGCTCCAGCAGAAGATACAGGGGTTGATGGCGGAGAAGAGCGAGCTGCTAACCAAGCTTGACACCGCACAGCAGCAGCTTAATGAGCGTGACACTCTAGAGCAGCGCTTCAAGGATGCTTTCCGTTCCCTCTCAGCCGACACACTGAAGACACAGGGTGATAATTTTCAAAGCAATGCTGACAAGCTATTCAAGCTGGGACAAGAAGAAATTGACAAGATTGTGCGCCCGCTGAAGGAAAAAATCGAACACCTTGACCGTGACAGTATTGCCAATGCCTCGATGTTCAAGGAACAGATGGCGAAGATGATTGAGGAAAGCCGCTACTTGGGCAAGGAAGCACAGGCGCTAGCATCTGCTCTGCGCAAACCAAGCGTGCGAGGTCGTTGGGGAGAGATACAGCTGGAACGTGTGCTGGAGCTATCAGGGTTGCGCAAAGACATTGACTACAGTGTGCAGGACAGCTTCGATGTTGAAGGTCAGCGTTTGCGCACCGATGTCATCGTCAATATGCCCGAAGATCGCCGTGTCATTCTTGACTCCAAAGTATCGCTTACCGCGCTGATGGAGGCCTTCGATACGGACAACGAGGAGCAAAAGGAGCAAGCACTCATCCGTCACGTCGAACAGGTCAAAGGACATGTCAAAGACCTGTCAAGCAAGGAATACTGGCAATTACTGAACACCACCGATCTTGTAGTAATGGTATTGCCAGAGTTTGCTTTTTTGCCGGCGCTGGAACGCGACACTGATTTGATCGAGTGGGCACTTAACAAGAAGGTGGTAATTGTCACTCCACCGACTTTGTTAGCATTGCTGAAAGCGATTGCGTTGATGTGGAAGCAGGTGCGAGTAGTCGAGAAGGCACGTGAAATCAGCGAACTTGGCAAGGAGTTGCACGATCGTCTTGCTGTTTTTGCCGAGCACTACGTATCGATAGGCAAATCATTGCATCAGACCGTCGAGCGCTATAACAGAGCCAACAGTTCATGGGACAGCCGCGTCATGCCTAAAGTACTGGCTTTCAAAGAACTCGAAGTGCCTGTGACTAAAGAACAGCCAGCAACGCCGGCGATCGAGAGCGTGCCCACGACAATCAACAAAATTCCAGAACCAGAGGCTAGTTAGGCTGACCTATTTTCTTCTTTAGTACCGCACATAGACAGCTCTGTATCTGTTGCGACTAACTCCATCCTTGTCAGTGCCATAACCTAGTTTCCAATCTGCCATCTCCTCAGCACTTGATTTGGTCAGCAGCGACACAGCAGCGTAGACTACACCCGTTTTTTTGTGCTCCTTGCAGAGAGGACTAGCCTAAATATCGCATAAAATATACCGAAAACGGCCAACGCGTGAAGTAATGCTATCGTGGCTAACAATACCGCCAGCCCAATAGTACCGCCGTAGTGATGTACCCATTCTACTAGCAGCTGTATGCTCCTACCGATTTCTTCAGCGTTGTCCATTGTCACCACCACTTTCTGCTACCCATACTATCGGTATTTACCAAATAAACTTTAGGTATGGTATACGCAATCACCTAGAAATTTGGAAAAACAAATTGACGCCATACGAGCATTGCGCTAGAATCCGCCCGATCAGCATGTAATCGTTATTGAAAGATACTTGCGGTATGGGAACAGTTGCTAACTATACTGGTCGCCGCACACGTATTGCGCACCTTGCCGACGCGTGTGCCACGTGGGTCATCAAGGGCGGTGGTTTATTGGTGATTGCCGCTACCGTTGGCATTTTGTTGCTGATAACCACAGTGGCATTGCCGCTGTTCTATTCCGCGGGTGTGCAGCAGTTAGCTGAACAGCGCCTCTCCACCTCGTCTGCAGTGCTTGCCGCTGGTAGTGACGAGCACCTCCAGACGATATACAGCATCGAAACACATGGTCGTGTCACGGTGCATAACATCGACGGGCACAGCGTGCAGAGCACTTATCGCTTGCGTCCTGCCAGCAATGCCACCATCACGGCAGTGGAAAGCGAGCGCGCGGCACAACACACTCTAGTGTGGAGCGACGGTGTGATCAGTTCAATTGATGTTAATGCCACGCCTGTGCTCTTGTATCAACGGCAGCTTCTCCGCTCACCACAATTTGCAGCCATTAGAAAGAAAAACATTCTGTTCGCAGTTGATAACGATCGACTTACCATCACCTCCCCTCCTCCTGCAGAAGATGTGCAAGAGGAGGAAGCCGACGATATTTTCAGTGTCAGCGACGACGAACAGCAGCAGCAGCAACTCGACCTATCTTTCCGTCTCGCCGCGGTGACGGCACTCGATGTTAGTGCTGATGCTACAAAAGTAGTAGCAGGCAACGCCCAGGGTGAAGTCACCTTCATCAAGATAAACACAGACGGCGGCAGCACCATGACTAGTAATAAAGTTAGTGCTACCGCGGTGACGGCACTTAAGTTCGTCTATGGCGACAACTCCTTCATTGTCGGTGACACAGAAGGACAGCTGTCTGCATGGCAAGCGGCAAAGGGCAATAAGCTGGTGCGGTTCAAAACTTTCGCCTCGCTACCAGCAGCGGTGCAAGCATTCAGCAAAGCAGGACGCAGCAAATTTTTTGCCGCCCTCGATGCTCGTGGCGGGCTGGCACTGCACGTTCTCACCAATGCGGCAACGGTGCGTTATATTCCTGCAACAGAAGGACTGCGGCACACGCTTGCCTTGTCTCCGCGTGACAATGCGTTGGTAACAGTTAATGCCTTCAAAACCGCTGCTCTGTGGGGTATAGACGCACCGCACGCAGAAATCAGCTTTGCCACCTTGATGCAGCGCGTCTGGTATGAGGGCTACGTTCAGCCTGCTTACGTGTGGCAGTCTTCGAGTGGCACAGATGATTTCGAGCCTAAGCTAAGCCTTGTGCCTCTGATTTTTGGCACATTCAAGGGCACTCTGTATGCCCTGCTGCTAGTGTTGCCACTGTCGATTGCTGCCGCGGTTTACACCAGTCAGTTTGCTTCCAAAGCCTTCAAAGCCTTCATCAAGCCTGCTATAGAGGTGCTCGCTTCGTTGCCTTCTGTGGTAATTGGATTTCTTGCTGTGTTATGGCTTGCGCCTTTTTTGCAAAATTTTCTCGTCACTTTTTTATTGAGTATCATAACCTTACCGCTAGTTTTTTTGCTGTTTTTATTTTTGTGGGCACAGCTGCGTAATTTTACTTTTGTAGAACGTTTTGAACGACAGCGTGAGTTTATGATTCTTGTGCCAGTCGTCGCAGTAGCGGCACTGTGTGCTTATTACTTGACTCCTCCAGTGGAAAATTATTTTTTTCGTGGCGATTTCAGCACGTGGCTTTACGATGTAGTAGGAATGCAATACGATCAACGCAACAGTATTATCATAGCTTTTGGGCTTGGCTTTGCCGTAATTCCGATAATCTTTTCTATTTCAGAAGACAGTCTCGACAACATTCCCAAAGCCTTGCCGTTATCATCGTTGGCACTTGGTGCAAGCCGCTGGCAGACAATTTGGCGTGTGGTGTTGCCGTCGGCAAGTCCGGGCATTGCTGCCGCGGCAATCATTGGTTTTGGACGTGCAGTGGGCGAAACGATGATTGTGCTGATGGCGACAGGCAACACACCCATCATTGACTTTAGTCCGTTCAACGGCATGCGCACACTAGCAGCAAACATTGCCGTAGAAGTGCCCGAAGCACCTGTCAACAGCACGCTGTATCGCACGCTGTTCTTGTGTGCGGTGGTGTTGTTCGTGTTAACTTTTATGTTCAACACCGTGGCGGAATTGGTGCGCACTGGTTTGAGAAAGCGCTATGGCAATTTGTAAAAAAAAATTCTGGGGTGCCGGCGAACCTTGGGTATGGGTAACTGCTGCAGGTATGACGTTGGTAATGCTGATGACAGTGGGCTTCTTCGCCATCATTGTTATCAATGGCTTGAGTGCTTTGTGGCCAAGTGATGTTGTTCGTATTGTGACTACTAGCGGTGATGTTATTGCTGGCGAGATTATCAAAAAAGAATGGCGTAACGACAAGTTGTATCGCTTGCAACTCAAGACTGCGAATCGCGATGTCAGCGGTCATGATTTCAAGTGGATAACTGCCGACACAGTGGATGAAACTTCTTATCCACCTGACATCTATGTCATTGAGCGAGTTGAATACGGTAATTTTATCGGGTATCTTGCTGAAAATAACCCATCTCACATCAAGAACTATTTTGTTACCGAAGAGCTGCATCCCGAAATAGAAGAATTGTCTGAGCGTATTGATCAAATACACACGTTGGTGGGTACGTATAACGATCAACTGTGGGCTGAAGAAAAAAATACGCCTGTCAATCAGGAGAGCATTAGTCGTTACCAATATCTGATTGAGGCACAAAACAAGCAGGTGGCGACATTGGAGCAGGAACTCGACACTTATCGTGCTTTGTTTATTACCACAGATGGTAAGGAAAAAAGCATTCGTCTTTCTGACATAATTCGCTTCTATCAGCCTAGCAGTATGAGTATTTTTGCTAAAACTGTGCATTATGCGAAAAAAGTTGGTGAGTTGTTGTTCGACGAGCCACGTGAGGCAAACATGGAAGGGGGTGTGTTCCCTGCAGCTTTTGGCACGGTATTGTTAGTTTTTATTATGAGCATTACGTCTTTTCCCTTTGGGGTGCTGGCGGGAATATATCTCGGTGTTTATGCTGGACACGGATTTTTTTTGCAATTGGTGCGGGTTGCTGTGAATAATCTTGCCGGCATACCATCGATTGTGTTTGGTATTTTTGGATTGGGCTTTTTTATTTATGGTTTGGGTAGTGGCATTGATGAATTGTTTTTTGCCAAGACGTTGCCAGAGCCAACCTTTGGCACGGGAGGTCTGCTATGGGCAAGCCTCAGTCTCGGTCTGCTCACTATGCCAGTGGTGATTGTGGCGGTGGAAGAGGCACTGCGTGCTATTCCGAGTGCATTTCGTGACTCGTCGCTGGCACTTGGGGCAACACGCTTGCAGACACTGTGGCGGGTGTTGTTGCCGGCGGCATCACCGGGTATTTTAACGGGCTTTATTTTAGCGATGGCACGTGCTGCGGGTGAGGTTGCGCCGCTGATGATTACAGGTGTAGTGAAGCTTGCACCGAGTTTGCCGATCGATGGCACGTTTCCTCTTTTGCATCTCGATCGTAAGTTTATGCATCTTGGCTTTCATATTTACGATATTTCTTGTCAATCACCAAACATTGAGGCTGCCAAGCCGTTGGTGTATGCTTCTACCCTTCTGTTAGTAGTAATTGTCTTATTGATGACTGGCAGTTCGGTGTGGTTGCGAAGTTATTTGCGCAAAAAATACAGTGTCAGCAGTGGGTTTTAGCATGAAAAAAGACGCTTACGTTATGGAACTTGACGATTGGATTTTGCATGTCAAAGATTTAGACTTTTTTTACAGTCAAAATCAGGTCTTGTTCGCTATTTCTTTTGCCATGCCGCGCCATCAGGTAACTGCCTTAATCGGGCCGTCGGGATGTGGCAAATCAACGTTTTTGCGCTGTCTCAATCGCATGAACGACAACGTGCCACAGGCACGGGTGACGGGCAGTATTAAGCTTAATGAACTTGAAATTAATCAAGAAACACTTGATGTTATCTCGCTACGCCGCCGGGTGGGCATGGTGTTTCAAAAACCAACGCCGTTCCCCAAATCGATCTACGAAAATGTTGCCTATGGCTTGCGTATTCTAGGTGTGCGGCGGCGCAGCGAAATCGACGCGGCGGTGGAGACTTCGCTGCGCAAAGCGGCATTATGGGATGAGGTCAAGGACAAACTGCAACAATCAGCCCTTGCCTTGTCGGGCGGACAACATCAGCGTCTCTGCATTGCAAGGGCAATCGCTATGGAGCCGGAAATTATTTTGATGGACGAGCCTTGTTCAGCCCTTGACCCCCGCTCGACTAAAAAAATTGAGGAACTAATCACCACTCTGCGTGAACAGTATACGATTGTCATCGTCACCCACAACATGCAACAGGCAGCACGCATTTCTGATTGCGCCGCTTTCTTCTACGAAGGCAAGCTGGTTGAATACAATAAGACCGACATCATGTTTACCGCACCCCGCATTCGTGCTACGGAAGACTATGTTACCGGGCGGTTTGGCTAAAGTCATGGCAAGGGTGGTTTGTCCCTAATTCTATTGTAAGTCTACATAGTTATAAAACTATAGCTTGACAATTGTAAATAAATGTAATAAAACTATACTTTGTTTGCTTTTATGAGGTAATTAAATGAAATTGTTAGTTTTTTTGTTGGCAATGTCAGCGTCTGCGCCCGTGTTTGCTGCACAAATGCAACTTAAGTTATTGAGAGAGGGTAAGTTGTCGTTGCAGCTCTATCTGTATAATAGCCTTGCTCCTGTGCTTTATCAGCACTTCAAGGTTGCGGGGGAGAAGGCTGGCCTTGATGCAGGTGCTCTTGAGAAGATATTCGGTGCTGCTAATATCATGTCTTTAGCTGATCCAGAAGCAAGTGATGGTATAGATGCGGAACTAGAAAGCCAAGATAATGGTGTTTTTGCATATAAAGCTATGACTGCCTCTGCGCTAATGGAAGCTGAACAAAACGAAGAGTATGAGGAAATTTTTGCCGACCTGAATAATAATTTACTTAATGCCAAGATCTATGCTGTATTTGATATACATGCAGATATTGTTAGTTCTTTGCGCAACGACGAGGAGCATTTTGACGAGCTCTATGTAGATACTATACTAAAGACACAGTTTATACTGGAAATTGACTTTGAACAGGCAGAAAAGTTTGTGCACGCAACGGCAATGGCAACAAAACAAGGAATGTTGTTCGCCCAGTACTCAGCTGAAGATATTTCTGAACACGATCTTATTGAAGCCACTCGCCTTTTGCTGCACGAGTATCAAGACCTTATCAAGCCTAGTTTGCAAACAGAGCTGCTGGAAGCACTTGAGCTTGATAGCCTCCCCGGCGGAATTTTGGGTAATATAAATAGCGGGATTACTGCGCAGAGCATTGGGAGCAACGAATGAGTGAGGCGAGGCAGCCCTAATCTAACGGCAAATCTTCTACCATCTCCTTCAGGTAGTCAACTTTTGCCTTCCGCCATATCTTCCGCACGTTTGCAGGGATATCATCTGATTCCAGTGCATTCGTCGGTCTGTTTAGGGGGTAAAGGTCAAATATCACTTCCATTTTATAACGGAGAATCCTTTTAGGATCGAGACCCAATATTACCTTTCTAGCTATTCGCTCGGCGATGGAGTGTGACGACGGAAATTTGGAGGCACTGCAGAAGAGAAGGATGATGGTAAGCAGAAGTATCTTTTTCATTATGTCCTCGTTGTCGACCACCGTCACCTTACCACAGAAGGTGGCACAAAGCAAGGGGATGCCTCTTGTGGCACGAGTATCAAGACCTTATCAAGCAAAATTTGCGAGCAGAGCTGCTGGAAGCACTTGAGCTCGAAAGCTTTCCCGGTGGCATTGTTAGGCGATAGATAGCGGGTAATAGGTGCTCCTGCCTGCCTTCCTGCCGTCAAGTAGTCAGCACTACACACCTGCCTTCCCCGTGTGTTCCTATCAACAGCACGGGGAAGAAACCACACCAGTTGCCTACCCTTATGCCGCTATAGGATCAGATAAAAGCAAGCCATAACCTGTTGAGATTTTTAGTACTTAAAAAAAAGCTAATGGCAAAAAAAAAACGCCGAACTGTTTTATAGAGAACTAAAGTTAGTGACTTATGTAAATCTTCATAAATGGTGGAGGATAAAATGAGTGCTCATAAAAATTGGATGAGAAAGCCGCTTGGCTTCTCGCTGCTAGAACTGATGGTCGTGGTCGCCATCCTTGGCGTACTTGCAACTGTGGCAGTGCCTCGCTTTAACATCTTCCGGGCGCGCGCAAGACAGGCGGAGGCGAAGACTAATCTTGGCATGATTTTTACATTGCAGGAAAGCTTCTCGATCGAGCACGAAAACTATTACGATGGCGACGGGACAAAGTGGGGCGGCACAGATATGAACTCTGCCGCTGAAAGGGACGGTTATTTCAGTGGTGGTTCTAGCAAATGTCTCCCCGCTGATGCCAACAATAAACTCGGATTTCGACTCGCTAACTGCGTAAAAGCACGCTATGGTTACTACATATCTAGCGCAACTGAGAACGGGTTTCTCTCTATTGCTTATGGCCCTTCTGATGTGGTGGGTGACAAGAGGGTTTTTCCCGGCTGCAATGGAAACACTCCCCCAGACCCGAAAGCCCCAGATACACCTGGCGCAACCAGTATTCAAGGCAAGTGCGATCTAACACAAAATGGTTATACTTCCGGGGCTGATTCTTTTCCTGATGGCGACGCGTGGTGTATGGAGGAAGCTCGCAATCTGTTCAACTACCGGGACATTACGGAATTCTGTGAATGATGCGCTGCAACGCAAGTCTCTGTGGGTAGGCCTTGCATGGCTTACCTACTTTGCCTGTCCTGGCCCGGAGTTGTTGTTCAACGGCGCGTCACCTGCGCACAGCCTGTTCGCAAATTCTGAATGGCAGGCTTGTCGTCGCATACTGTTGCGCTATGTCGATGACAATATCGGTAATCGTATATTTATCGATAATTCAGATCAGTATGAATTGCAGATTAGTTTCACACCACATCAAACAGACAACTTGATTCGCGTCTGTAGATCGTTAACAGCAGACGGATTAAAACCAAAATAAATAAAAACATTAAACAAGGAGAAGTCATGAAAGCATTAATCTTAGTTGCTCGGTCTTTTTTTGTTGAAATTTTTCCAGCCACGATTCAACCTTCCACTCCCTAGTTTAATTAGGGCACAAAAAGCTTACATATTGTAAACAAAATGTGAATAAAATAAACCTCCGTGGGATTTGCAGTTGTTGATCACGTCAATTATGACGTGTTTTTCTGCGTCCCGAAACGGTTATCCACTAAAAAAAGTCCTGATGGACTAAGGATGACCGCCTCTTGTGGCACGAGTGTCAAGACCTTATCAAACCAAATTTGCACGCAGAGCTGCTGGAAGCACTTGAGCTTGAAAGCTTTCCCGGTGGCATTGTTAGGTGGTAGATAGCTGGTAGTATAGGTGCTCCTGCCTGCCTTCATGCCATAAATCTCCACCTTTTCCAGTAGTCAGCACTACACACCTGCCTTCCCCGTGTGTTCCTATCAACAGTACGGGGAAGAAACCACACCAGTTGCCTACCCTTATGCCGCTATAGGATCAGATAAAAACAAGCCATAACCTGTTGAGATTTTTAGTACTTAAAAAAAAGCTAATGGCAAAAAAAAAACGCCGAACTGTTTTATAGAGAACTAAAGTTAGTGACTTATGTAAATCTTCATAAATGGTGGAGGATAAAATGAGTGCTTATAAAAATTGGATGAGAAAGCCGCTTGGCTTCTCGCTGCTAGAACTGATGGTCGTGGTGGCCATCCTCGGCATTTTGGCAACTGTCGCAGTGCCTCGCTTTAACATCTTCCGGGCGCGCGCAAGACAGGCGGAGGCGAAGACTAATCTGGGGGTTATCTTTACTTTGCAAGAATCTTTTTCTATTGAATATGAAAGCTATTATGACGGAGATAAAGTTAAGTGGGGCGGCTCTGACATGAAGGACTTGTCATCGTCGGATGGTTATCACAAGGGCGTTGGAGCTGGCAGTTGCGGGGTAAACAAGCTTGGTTTTCGCTTAGCTAACTGCGGCAAAGCACGCTACAGCTATTGGATGGCTGGCGGGCGGGAAAATGATTTTCTAGCAATTTCTTATGCTCCTTCCGACATAACAGCGGGCAAACGCATCTTTCCCGGCTGCAATGGCACACTTGTTAGCAGAGATGCTCGACAACCAGCGGATGGCGTAGCTACCTCCGCAGTTAACCCTTGCGTAGATCCAGCTGGTGTAGCCGGTGCTACCGACGTAACAAAACCCGCCGGGGGCGAAGGAGACGCTTGGTGCATGGATCATGGAAGAAATCTCGACAACTACTGGGATATCGTCGAGGGTTGCGATAACTGATGCGTACCAAGCGTGTAATCGTGATGTTTAGCTTCATCTGGATCGCCTACTTCGCCATGCCGGGGCCACGGCAGATCCATGACTGGGTAGCTGGCTCTGTCTTCCCCCGCCACCCACAATACCTGTTCGCCAACAGCAATAGGGAGGTATGCGAGCGGTTAAGACGGGTAGTGGACAATGGAAAAGTGAATATCTACGTTGAGAATCTATCAACGCATACAATTCACGTTTACCTCAATCAACAACAAATTAGGGCAGTCATCTATCTGTGCCTAAAAGAAGGAGAAGGAGATATATAGTGAAAGATTTAATCACAGGCTTACTTTGCTTTGCCGGAGGCACGTGATGGCTGGTCACACACTCCTATAAGGGTCTATTGTTTTAGTCATGGCAAATGCCACATCTTTTGCAGAAATAGTGACTCCAAGCTCTGCTCACTACCGTATCACTGGAATCACTGCCAAACAAACTAAGCTGCCGTTCTCTGTCATGCCTTTACTGAATGACAAGCTGGCAGGTTTGCAACTCGTAGTAGCGCTGTAGAGCTAAAATCTCTTGCTGGCGGCAAAGTCAGCGCTTCAACTCACGCTTGATATCGGCTAGCTCTTTTGCACTGAGCTGTAGAACATCACAAATCTGGTCATCAGGCATGCCCCGTGCCAACATTCGCTCGGCAGCATCCCGCTGCTTCTGCTCGATGCCTTCAGTAAGCCCCTGTTCGATGCCACGCTTCTCCGCCTTGTCGAGGCTAAACTCTATTGTTGGCATAAGCCTCTCCTTTTCGTGTAGGTTTGGCCAGTGTTCTCGCTCAATTCGGTCAAACGCCTTCCTTCCAAATCCCTTATCGGTATGTTCATAATAATCTATTAATGGAATCATCACAATACCTTTATGTACAGCTGGAATTTGCCTTGCTTTTTCCAACAATAATACTACATCGTCCTCGGTTGCCCGCCAAAAACGGCGGATAGCCTCGATAACAACAGCGGTAGACTTGGCTCTCCGCAGAACACTTTCGGGTAATTTGTGTAAGTTTATGATTTTACAGAAAAAATTAGGATTGAGATGTGAGAGCGACTGCACTGCTGCAGGTATCCCTCTGTTTCTGAATACCCAGCTGTTGTAGTCACTTGGTGGGTCGAAACTCTCGTCCTCGCAACACAGCAAAACGATAGGAATGACGATGCCACCCGTGCGACGACACAGCTCAGTGTGATATTCCTTGATCTGTAAGATAACGTCATGTGCTCTATGCGCCTTGAACTCAAAAACTATACAGATGGTAACAGGTGGTTCATCTGCTTTTCCTTTTAGTTCAACAGAAATAACGAGGTCAGGCCTGCGACTTTTGCCAGCAATGTTCCTCGCCGCACTTTCCTTGATTCTCACACTGGACAAGTCAAGCTTCTTCAGATCCTCAGCATCAAAAGCTATTGCAACAATTTCCCTGACAAATTCCTTATTTTTGTAGATTTTTTGAAAAATATCATCATGCGGATGCCCACTCACACGCCTGCGCTGCATCGCCCCTTTCTTCCTAGCCATATAACTATCCCATTAAAGTCAAGCAGGTAAAACAACAAGATAACACAAAGACACACGGGGACTCCACCATGTGCTACATCATACCGCGTAATTCACTGCATCAAGGCTAATTGCACAAATTTTAATCAAGCAACAGCAACAATTTTACTGTTGTGTTATTATTTAAGAAACAACAGCACTCTTTTTGCTGTTGTTGTGTTATTAAGAAATACCAGAGGTAACCTGTATAGCCTCTGTAGACGGCATTAGAAGCGGAACAGCGTTCATAAAACATTAGTTAAATGAACGACGGCATAAAACTGCTGTGGTCGTTGGTAGAGTAAGCTTTAGTGTGTTTTAGAGGGGTTTTATGAACGCTTGAGCACCTGTATTTGCCTAGTGCTCGTTTTATGCACATGTTGACAGGGGACACAACCCCACAACTGCTGACCGTGCATATGTCTATGCCGCGTTCGGTGATTACGAAAAAACATACGTATCGTTGACCTGATGACGTTCAGGAAATCGCTTGCAAGGGTGAAGATGACGATACAGGCAAACTGTTCGTAACATGTTTGCTCATCACATCCACCAAGCCAGATGGTAGTATAGATCAACAGGGAATATGATCCTACTCACGATTTTTGGGAGTATTTCGCTATCCTAAGTTACCTAAGGTGAAGTGCTAATTTGGCCTCTTGCGCATAAAACACTTTAAAATCAATATGTTAATAACTTATTACAATATACAAACAAAATTAAGTGTTGACTAATATTTTATTTTTTATATAATATCAAAAATGTATTTTGTTTGTGAGGTTTTAAGATGATTAGGTCAATGTTTTTTATTTTGGTAATTGCTTCTGTTTTGCTGCAGTGTGGTGCTAATCACGATGAAGTTAGCAGCCCGCCGTTTTACGATGTTACCGCTCCTGATGGCAGTAAGCACTATATGTTAGGGACAATGCATATTGGAGTTGGTCTTGCTGATCTTAGTCAGGAAGTCATCACCGCCTTTGCAGCAGCAGATATCTATGTGGGGGAAATGACGACGGAAGCAATGATGCGTAAGCTGCAAGAGGAGGAAAAAAGCAATGCTCCAACAGGTCACAGCTTGGCCAGCAAGTTGGGAGAGCAGTACTGGTTGGCACTACGTCAACAATTGCCCGCTGTCAGTGAGGAAAAACTCGATCGCATGACAGTCGAAGATGTCAGCACAAAAATGCTGGAGCTGGTCGCTACTAACACAGAGGAGGAAAAGCTAGCACTAGACCTTCAGATCAATCTTTTTGGAGAGTATAGTGGCAAAAGGATGATCGGGCTTGACGAGCATATACCACCAAGACTCCTAAGGGAGGCGATACTAGCTTTAATCGGAGATATAAACGATCTAAAAAAAGCCATTCTCTGTGGTGGTGTCCCTTGCCTGCAAACTAAGATAGCAGATATGCGCACAGCTTGGTTACAGGGTGATCTTGACCAACTGGATAAAATTGTCACTGAAGGTGGTCGTATGAAAAAATTTATTCGCGATCAAGCTTGGTTCGATAGTGGAATTGTGCAAAACAAATGTAAGCATGGCCAAACGTGCTTGATATACGTTGGAGCGGCACATCTCTTTGACTATCCCGACAGTTTTGCCACAATTTTGCGGCAAAATGGCTACCAGATAGAAAAACATCGCCTCTAATCTTACGTGCAGTAGACACTGCAATTGTAATTTTTAGCAGAAGCTGCATGCTTCCTTGCACTACTCAAAGTATTGAGGTAATTTACTCAATATGATGAGTAAATTACAAGAAATGCCTTACGCTCGCCCTCAAATGCATGAGTTAGTGCGTCGCCTCAATGAGCCGCGTCGTTTCCTTCAAGTCGTAGCGGGGGCACGGCAGGTAGGCAAAACTACGCTGGCAGCGCATGCAGCGTTGCGGTCTGATCTGTCACCAATTACGTCAAGGTAAGTTGGCAGGCATGGCAGCCTTCACCGACACATTCAAGCCTACCCGCACACTATTAGTTGGTGGTGATGGTATTGAGCTTGAGACGTTTCTGCACCAACCAGCCACCTATTGGCTAAAGATATGACTGAGCGGCACTGCATGTTAGCCTGCATCTTGAATGCGAGTTATAGTTGTGTGTTCCTCATCTTCTTCTGGTGAAGACATAGAATGCTGACTAGTGTCTTGGTCTTCGATTGTATCAGCATCTCCCTCTGATGGTGATGCTTCTTGTTGCTCGCTGTCTTGAATTGGAGCTATAGTTGTGTGCTCCACCTCTTCTTCTGGTGGTGGCACTACATGTAAGCCAGTGTCTTGAGCTTGGCTTTCCTCAACAACAGCTTCTTTCTGTGGCAATACAACATCCTGAACATCGTCATAGAGTTGCGATGCTGCCGCGGTATTTACTGATGGTGAAACAGCTTCGTGATGCTGTGCTATCCCTGTTTGCTGTGTATCTTCGGACTTGGGAAAAACCTTATTTTCTAAACGTTTAATATGTCTAAATACAGGGAACAAAGCATTCTCGATGGCATCGTTGATCATGCGTTCATATTCAGAACTGGTAGGTTTAATGGCTTCACTAAGAGCACGTGCCTTTGCTTCGGCGTTGTAATCGCTAGGCTGCTTGTCGCGGTTTAGCAAGGATCGCAGCACAGATATTATCACAACAACAGCTGCAATAGCTGCTACTAGTAACACTGAAGTAATTATGAACTTCACCAGTCGGCTTGGCTCGATACCGAGAGTACTCGTAATAGTGATAATAATTTCATTCAGCCATGCGGGTATCTTTATCAACTTTACTTCCACGCTAGATTATCTATCGTGGCCTCCTCTAAAATTTACGAACAACACTTATATTATCGATAAAATACACACATTTCTTTAGCGTATACAGATAATAGCAGCACTTTTACTGTGTTGCCCCACCCTCTAACTACGAGCCTTGCTCGGCAAAAATTTCCTCCCACTTGTTATGAGTGCTGTTCCGTATAAAATTTAATTTTCGCCCTAAGTTAGCTGTTGCCATACACGTGTTGTTTATGTAAACACACAGGTCTGTCGGGTTTAATTTCTCCTACGGAGGTATCGATGAGCAGGTTTCTGGTGTTGCAAGTTGCTGTGCTGGCTGCATTGTTGGGCGGCGGGACAGCGGTGTCGGCTAAGGCGCAGCTGACGGGTTTTTTGACCACTGATGTGCGTATAGCGGGAATCGGAACGGTGCTGCAGAAACATGCGTCTGTCTTGCTGCTCGCTGGTAGTGTGCTGCTAGGAGCACAGCAGTTGCCCGCGCAGGCACAGGGCGAAGCTGACGCACCGCAGGTATGGACTGAGGAGATGACGCAGGAGTCTTACAACTCGGTCTTCTACATGACTCCTAATCAGGAGGACAGCACTACACTAAGGCACGTGTTGTATATCGGGGATACCCCTGAGGGCGAGCACATTTTCGCTGGGCTTTACATGTATTTTCTCGACGCATGGCAGGGTGATTTGCGCTTATATGGTAGCAACGGTCAGCTGTTCGCAGATGGTGTGGAAAGAACAGACATCGAGGTTTTTCCAGATCCATTCAATGATTTTACTGTCGTCAACCTCTTCACTATCGAGGGGCTTGAATTAGGAGAGGGATACACACCGATCATGGTAGTGCCATACCCCATCGATGAATTCGGCAAAGAGCTGAACATGGTGGCTTATGGTGTAAACGAAGCACATCCAGAAAGTTTATTCAGCTTGGTGCGACGACAACGCACATGCAAGGTTACCGACCCCAAAGGCTGGGGGAATGTGGGTATAGGCATGAGCACCTGTGCTCCACCTGCAGATGTTATACATTCTATTCACGGTGCACCGATCTTTAATCCTGAAACTGGCAAGATGGTTGCTTTCTATGGTGAAGCAGCACGTGCTGGCTACGTTGCGTTACAGCATGAGGCATTCACAGAATACAGCAGCGGACAACAGACTGGGGCAACTGCTGTGAGTAGCAGAGGCAAGTTGTCCACAACTTGGGGAACAATCAAAGCAGGGCATTAGTTTTTAATTTTGTATCATAGGAGCATTAGTTATGCGTAAATTAATGATAGCAGCGTTGTTGTTGGGCAGTGTGCAGTTGGCCGCACAAGCCCCCCTCAATGTTAAAAACGGTGTGCGTAGTTTGGTCAACAAGGAATTCGTCAGCAAACTGCAACGCTTCGGCATGGGCGTGCTTATAGGTGCAGGACTGGCATTGACCACACCACAAGTAGCAGTCGGGGGTGAGGAACACTTCAGCCAAGTTACCGCGGAAGACCCAGCCTATCGACATGGTGTGGTTCTGTTGCACTCAAGTAATCCTGAAACAGGCACTGATGTTGCTTTTCACTTTATTCATGTTGGCAGCGATGCAGATAATAATGCCGTTTTGATTGGACGTGAGTTAGCACTCAATACCCTCGTGGCAACATTTCTGGGCGAAGGTAATAATGTCTCGCTTTATGGCTGGGATGGCATGATTGCCGACAATCTCACCGTTAATGTTACAGAGGTTTTTGAAGACAGCACCGATGGTATCTTCAACGTCGTTGCCCTAACTGTTGAAGGCTTGGACTTGACCGACACTTATCCTTCGATAGCTGTGGACGGTGCATATCCTTACGACAGTGCGGTAGATTTGGAGCTATTGACCTACCGCCTTGTCTACCTCTCGCTTTTGAACGAGGGAGAAATCGCCGCGGATAACTTCACCTTGCGCTGGCAGGCTTGTAACCATGAACCAAATGCAAAAGCTGCCGTGGTAAACGTAGGCTTCACCACCTGCGGTAACCCCGTTGGCCACGTTGCGCTCGGCTCTATTATTTTTCACAACGATGTCGCAGTCGCCGTGCAGAGCCGACCAACAGGCAGGCGAGACCAGCGAACATGGCTTGCAGCTGGTATTCCACAATCAGCAGTTGATTTTGCCAACACTATTGGCGGCAATGCAACCCTAGTCGAAGCAAGAGACAAGCTAGTCACAACTTGGGGAGCGTTGAAAAGGGGAGCACTGCGAGACACTTACAACAAGTAGAAAGAAAGACAGCGGCGGGCTAATGAGCAATACGCCTGCCCGCCGCACAATAAATCTAAACTTTAGTAATAAGATAAACCCCATCACGAATATTGACGAGTACCTTGTGTAAATCCTTGCGTGTGGCAATGTAATCGTTGAATGCAGACATCGCCCGCACGCTATCGCTCGATGCATTGCTGCTGTTAAGCACCTCGCCGTCCATGAAGGCATTGTCAACGGCAACAATACCATGCCGACTTAGCAACGCAAGTGCACGCTCGCAGTAGTTTTTGACGTTTTCCTTATCAGCATCGATGAAGACAAGATCAAATTCACCCGCCAACTCCTCCAACGCTTCAAGTGCAGGCTTGGTCACTGTCTTAATCTTCTTGCCAGCTGCGCTCTTGTCCCAAAAAGAACGCGCTAGTTGCGTTGTCTCGACATTGACATCAACAGTAATCAACTCCCCATCCGCAGGCAGAGCCTCTGCCATAGCTAAAGCCGAATAACCAGTGAACGTGCCAATCTCCAACACTCGCTTGGCTTTTGTCGTCATGACCAAAAACTGCAAAAAACTCGCCTGCCACGAGCCAATAATCATGCGCGCTAATTCAAAATTCTGCTGTGTATAATTATCAATTTCCACACATAACGCCGAAGGTGACGTGCTGTGTGCTTCGCAGTATTTTTCTAGCTCGTCGCGTGCATATGACTTTATGCCCCTTTCTAGCTCGCTACGTTCGAAAGACTTTTTGTTAGACACTCGCATTACTAACTCCTCTTCGTCTAAAAATTTTCCAGAAAATACTGGCGACATCATCACTAACTCTCACCACCGCGGGCAACACCAACACCGTCAATAACGCACCGCCAAGAATACCCCAACCCAATGCTAACGCAATAGGCACAACAAATGGATCAAGACCGCCAAAACCATATGCCGTTGGCAAAATTCCCGCCGATGTTGTGATCGTTGTCAAAAAAATCGGACGCAACCGCCGCTGCGCTGCATCTTTGATTGACTCCACCTTCTCTAAACCACGTTGCCGTGCTCCGTTGATGAAATCGACAAACACAATGGCATTGTTAACTACCACACCTGCTAAAGCAATGATACCAATCATTGCCAGAAAACTTAGCGTCATGCCATGCACATAGAAAGTAAAAATCGTTGCCAAAATTCCCAGCGGAATAGTCGTGGCAATAATGAAGGGCTGATATAAGTTTTTGAACAGTAACGTAAGCAGAAAAATAATGCCCAACAACGCAAAAATAAAAGTCGTCTTGAGCGATTCCATGCTCTCCTTCGTGTCGCGATCCTCACCACCAAAGTGAAAAGACAATTCTGGATGTTGATCAGCTATCGCTTTGGTCTTCTTCCGCATCAACTTGTTGACTTTGAGCGAATCAGTCACCCTGCTGTCAATCTCAGCCATCACCGTCACCTGACGCTGATTATCCTCATGCTCATATACCGATATGCCACTCGTGGTTGTCCATTCTGCCGTCTTTGGTAATGGGATAAGCTGCCCGCGACGATTAGGTATTTCAATATCTGCTAACGCCTGCACCCCATGCTGCTGCTCTCGATGTAACGTGACCCGCAAATCAATCTCCTCATCAAGATTCCTGATTGCCGTCGCCACGATACCCTCAAACGCCGCTCGCACGGCAATGCCAATGTCCTGCAACGATAACAATGCTGCTGCCGCAGCCTCTTGCTTGACCCGTACCTGAATCTCCTCCTTGCCCGTCACATGACTGTTCTCCACATCAGTCACGCCCTTAACTGCTCGCAGCTCATCCTCTAATTGCTGCACTGCAGGCAAAATCTTCACATACTCATCACCCCGCACACTTATACTGACCGCCTTGCCAACGGGTGGCCCCCCAGAAATCTGCTTGAAACTAACGACCTCTAACCCCTCCGGCTGCTTAACGCTGCTGCGCATATCCTCAATAATATTCAGCGTGTCACGCTCACGCGTCAAAGCATCAGTCAAATAAACCATGATCTGTGCGTACTCAGCCCCACGCTTCATACTACGCGGGTTTCCCAATCCCTGCTTGCCAATAATGCTGATAAAATCTTCCACTTCAGTGTCAGGCAAAGAGGCAAGGTACTCCTCATAAGGACGCAACAACCGCGCTGTCTCATCTAAAGAAACACCCGTCTCTGCCTGTAAACTAATCGAAAACATGTAGACACTGCCCGGCGGAAACAACACAAAACCAACATGCTCCTTCGCCAGATAAACCATGCCACCAAATAAACCCAGTGCTAATAAAATTACCAGATAGCGCAGTTTCAAAATCCCGTTAAGCACATACATGTAGGGGCGAGCCACCAGCGGTTGCCAAATTTTTTCGTTAAAAAATGACTTGCCGTTGCGTAGTTTGTTAGTTTTTACCCAACTGGCGATGTGATGTGGAAGAATAAAAAAACATTCCCACAAACTCACCAACAGCGAGATAACTACTGCCAACGGAATAAAGTAGATGAACTTGCCAAAAATTCCCGTCATAAACATCATCGGGGCAAAAACAATGACCGTCGTCATCACCGAAGCCGTCACCGGTGCCCAAATTCGCTGCGTGCCCTTAATCGCTGCCTCATGTGGATCGAGACCGTCTTCAATAAAACGCTGCGCATTCTCGGTAATGACAATGGCATCATCGACCAACATTCCGACAACTATAATCAAGCCCATCATCGAGACGAGGTTTAAACTAATGTTGCCAAAATGAAAAATAGCCACCACCGCCAAAAAAGCAAATGGAATACCAAACACCGTCACCAATGCGATCGGCAATGGTAAAATGAAAGCAAGAATTATTAATACCAACACAAGACCGATGAGCATATTGTTGGTTAAGACATGCAAGCGCCGCTTGACATAATAAGAAACATCATTGATAAAACTTACCTTGATAGCAGGATCAAGTCTACTCTGCTGCTCGTCAATAGTCTGCCGCACCTTATTGACCAAGTTGATCGCATCACTGTTCACCTTGCGCAACACCTTGAGATTCAACGAACGCGAGCCGTTGGTTCTATACCGATACTTTTCTTTGGCAAAAGTCATCGTTACTGTGCAGATATCCTTTACCCTAATACTGCGCCCCAACGAATTAGCGCGGATAACTGTGTTTTCAACATCTTCAACACCTTGATATTCACCGATGGTGCGAATAATTATTTCTTTGCTGCGCTCCGCATTAGCAGCTGACACACCACCGGGAATGTTAATGTTGTTCTTCTGTATGGCATTAATAAGCTCTGGCAAAGAAATGCGGAATTTTTTCAGTTTGTCAACATGTGCCTCAATCCTTATCTCAAGGTCACGCATGCCACTGAAATCAACCTGTGCTACCTCGCTGATTTTTTCAAACTCTCGCTCCAAAAATTTTGCCGTCTTGCGTAGCTTGGCTTCGTCAACATCACCACTTAACGAGACATCGATAACAGGACGGCGTTTGCTTTCCATAATCGTCACCTTCGGGTCTTTCGCTCCCTCAGGCAATGTAGTTACATTGCTGATCACATCGTCGATGTCTACCTTTGCTTTGTTGGCTGTCGTCTGGTCAGAGTCAAGCTGCAAGGCGATGACACTCTGCCCCTCGACCGAATACGAGGTCATTTTCTTGATACCATCGACCTCACGCAAAGCCTGCTCCAGCGGATTAGTCACCAAGCGCTCAAGAGACTCCGCCGCACCACCGGGATAAGCAGTTGTTACTGTGATAACATCAAACTGAATGTTGGGAAAAACTTCGCGATTGATGTTGAATAGTGACCACACCCCCGCCAAAAAAACCATCACCGTGACAATGTTGACGAACGCACCCTGATTAACAAAATATTCTATTAGTTTGTTCATTTTTTAATCATATTTTTCAAATAATCCATAAAATTACCCGCACTTCTGCGAATTTTCCACTCACTAATGACCATATCTTGCACCATCTCTTGCAGTTGCATTTCAGTGTCAACCACACTCCCTCCCGCCTGAATGACACTCAGGACATCAACCTGTCCAAGATTAAAACGTTCCTCCAGCAAGGCAACACGTTCCTTGTTGTTATACAACACACGCCGCATGATCTTCTCCTTCGTAAATAAGCGTTGTACCCGCTCACATACAGTCAGAGCCGTAAGACGCAAGCTGTCTTTCGCCTGCTCAATGCTCAACTCAGTCATGTGCTGCTGCTGCAAAGTGTCCTTAAGGTCAGCTAGTGCTGCATGATTGCCAAGTGTCATAGCAATGCCCGCGTTGAGCGAGAGTGCTAGGTTGGCAGAAATAAAACTGTTGTTGAAACTTTTGACAAAAGACTCATCCAGCCCGTTGTTGGCCAAACGCAACGACACGAAAATATCTGGTTGCAATTTATCCTTCTGCACTGCCAAATACTGACGCATGGCATCTTGTGTGGCATGTAAAAAATCCAACTGCGCTGAACTCAAGTTTTTGTAGCTGCGCACCTGCCAATCCTTGCAAGCAGCGGTAGTAAAGTCAATATCACGCTCAAGAGCAAGCGTTAGCTTCGCCATCTCGATGTTGAGATAGGCACTAGGCAAATGCAGCGGAATGACAAGCTGATACCAGATGTCCTTCAGCATCTTTTCGGTATCACGCACGCGTTGCCGTGCCGCGGCCAGTGCATTCTTGCTCTGCAGCAGGTCGGTGGTCTCGGCCGTGCCTAGCTCGTGCTTTGCCATTGTGACCTTGTGCAAACGCCACTGCATGGCAAGATAACGTTGTGCGGCACTGAGCTGCTCCCGCAACAACCAGGCTCTGTAGTAAACCTGTACAATGCCAAACAGCATCTCCTCCATCTTTGCCTCTACCTGATGCTCGGTCGCCTGTGCCTGTGTGCGTGCTGCTTCCAGCTGTGCGGCAAAAGCCTTGCCAAAACGGTTGCGTCCCAAACTCTGCTTGACGGTGAAAGCAAGTTGCGACTGGTAGTTGTTGCTATCAGGTAACTGTTCACTACTAAACTTAGTTGCTTGATGTTCTAGCAGCCACTCGCTGCTCAGTGACGTGCCTGTCTTGAGCAACTTGTTATGAAAAAGCTTGAGCTGATAACGCTGCGAGTTGTCAATACCAAACGGCCCCGCCGCAGTCTGAGCGTGACTGCTCAACAACGAGACATTCGTTCCGACTTGTGCATCAAGCTGTGCCGCGACACGTTCCCGGGCATTGTCCTTGACCAGCAGTTCGAGCTGCAATTTTTTAAATTGTGCAGTATTGAGCACTCCCTTCAAAATCAGCGGCAAGGTGAGCTGTAAGCCTTCCTTGAGAGATGCTTCTGGTGTGGGAACGCCTTGCGCAAAAATAGTGCAGCCACAAACGAGGCAAAAAAATAAAATTAATGGGATTGTCAGGCCACTTGTCATGATATACTATGGTAACAGATATCGACCCTAAACTGAACAGTAAATTGTCACGAGTTGACAACTAATGACAACAGCGGCAAGTGATACACAACAAGCAGCACGGCCGCAAGCAATTACCAGCCGTTACATTGATTTCTGGCTTCTAGGCGGTGCAAGCCTCGTTCTCTGGACACTGCTAATGTTATTGACTCCTTTTCGTGAGTCATCCTCAACGGTAAACACTTACCTCGACAACGCTGCTGGCTTCTTTGTCACTTGCTTCTTGCTAGTCAATTATCCACACTTTATGGCCTCCTATAAGCTCGCTTACGGCATGGGATTGCGCTTTATTTTCCGCAATTGGTTTCAGCTTCTGCTCGTGCCGTTGTTGTTAATTGGGTTGATCGTGCATGCTTTTTTCTACGCGGACCTGCCTGCATTTTGGACACAGTTGCTCAATGAGTCGCTGAGTATCGTCGGCATCGATACATCGTTTCAAGCCTTATCCAACAGGCACGGCACAGAGAGCATGTCAGTGCTGTTGGTATTGCTGTATCTCACCGTTGGTTGGCACTACAGCAAGCAAGCCTACGGCTGTATGATGGTATACAGCTATTATGATGGCTATCGTCTTGACCTCTGGCAACGCCGCTTCGTTAAGTGGAGTTTGTTCAGTGTCTGGTTTGCCAATTATTTTGCTTATCACCGCGGTTACACTTCGAGTAATTTCTATGGCATCAGTCAGTACCCGCTAGATTTCACCTCTTATGGCACGTACTTTGGCTATGGTTCGTTTGCGGTGACCCTTGTCGCGCTATTTTATTTCATTATTTTTAAGAACTACCGCGCACACGGGAGACTGCCTTCAGCCAACTTTCTTATTCCCTACGTGTCGTTGGTCATCTGGTGGTTGCCGCCGTTCAATCAACCCTTTTTTTATATGACCGCGGTGCCGTTTTTCCACTCATTGCAGTATTTGCCATTTGTCTATCGTTTTGAAACGCGGCAAACGCCAGCGCACTACGGCCAGGTGAAGCGCAATCTCCGCAGTGCTGCCATTATTATTCTGTTGATCATTACTGGCTGGCTAAGCTTTAATTTCGTGCCAGAACGTCTTGATCTCAGTCTTAACACTATTGGTATAATGAACGTTTGGTATTTTACAGCCGCCTCTCACATTTTTATCAACATCCATCACTATTTTATCGACAATGTAGTTTGGCGATTCAGCAATCCAGATATAAAAAAATACTTGCTGACTTGAGATAAGAGTAATTTTTTGTGAACAAAACTTATCTTAAATGGCTGTTATTGTTTGTGCTTGGCGCAGCAATCGTTGCTTTTTTTGTTTTTGATTTGCAGCAGTTTTTAAATTTTGCTTATCTGAAGGCACGGCATCTTGAATTTAGGGAGTATTACGCACAGCATACGTTGTTGACGGCGTTGGTTTATTTCTTCATCTATGTGTTAGTTACTGCGTTGTCGTTGCCCGGTGCGTTGGTGATGACAATCGCAGGCGGGGCGATTTTCGGGGCGGTATATGGCACAATAATTGTTTCGTTTGCCTCGACGATTGGGGCAACGTTGGCTTTTTTGGCCGCGCGTTTCATTTTGCAAGATTTTGTGCAAAATAAATTTGCCGCGAAGTTGCAGACGATCAACGCGGGCATGGAAAAAAACGGCGTGTTTTATTTATTCACGTTGAGGCTAGTGCCTATCTTCCCGTTTTTCATGATTAACATGGTGATGGGCTTGACCAAGATCAAGACATGGCACTTCTTTCTCGTTAGTCAGGTGGCAATGCTACTCGGCACGGTACTTTATGTAAATGCGGGAGCACAGTTGAGCCAATTGCAATCGCCTGCGGATATTTTGTCGTGGAGGTTGTTGTTGTCGTTTGCTTTGCTTGGTATTTTTCCTTTGTTGGCGAAGAGGGTAATAGATATGTTCAAGGCGCGGCGTGTTTATCGTAATTTTACGCGGCCGCGACAGTATGATTACAACCTTGTTGTTATTGGTGCGGGTGCCGCGGGATTGGTCAGCTCTTACATTGGGTCAACGGTGAAGGCAAAGACACTGTTGATTGAGAAACATAAGATGGGTGGTGATTGCCTCAACACAGGTTGTGTGCCGAGCAAGGCATTGCTTAAGTCGGCACAGATTGCTGCTTTAGAACGCAAGGCACGGCAATATGGTTTTGATAAGATCGAGTTGTCGTATCGCTTTAGTGAGGTGATGGAGCGGGTGCAGCAGGTGATTGCTAAGGTTGAGCCGCATGATTCGGTTGAGAGGTACCGTGGTCTTGGCGTTGATTGTGAGCAGGGTGAGGCAACGATTATCTCGCCGTATGCGGTGCAGGTTAGGGGAGCGAGAAAGCGGCAAATAGACCCCACGAGTGAAGCGAGTGGGCGGACGGTCACAACGCGTAATATTATTATAGCTAGTGGGGCGACTCCGTTTGTGCCTAAGTTGCCGGGACTTGAGCAGGTGACTTACTACACGGCTGAGACAATTTGGCAGTTGCGGGAGAGGCCACAGCGCCTGTTGGTGTTGGGGGGTGGGCCGATTGGTTGTGAGTTGGCGCAGTCTTTTGCTCGGCTTGGTGTGCAGGTGGTGCAGTTGGAGCAGGGGGCACGGCTGTTGCCGCGTGAGGACGTGGATGTATCTGACTTTATGATGCAGGTGTTCCGTGATGAGGGCATTGAGGTGTTGACGGAGCATCGAGCCTTAAGTTTTGGTAAGGATGGCAGCGAGAGTTTTGTGCTCTGCCAGCACGGGAAGCAAGAAAGCGGCAAAGAGTCAGGCGAGCATGAGAAAAAAATAAAATTTGACGTGGTATTGCTGGCGTTGGGGCGTAGGGCAACAGTGACTGGCTTTTGCGGTGAGAAGATGCAGTTTGAGTTGACTGGGCGTGGCACGTTGCATGTCAATGAGTTTTTGCAGACTAATTATCCCAACATCTATGCTTGTGGTGATGTTGTGGGGCCGTATCAGTTTACACACATGGCTGCGCATCAGGCGTGGTATTGTGCGGTCAATGCGTTGTTTGCGCCCGTGAGCTTTAAGGTTGATTACCGTGTGGTACCTTGGTGTACTTTTACCGATCCAGAGGTAGCACATGTTGGCCTTAGTGTTGCTGAGGCGGAGCGACTTGGCATTGCGCATGAGGTGACAACGTATGGGATTGATGATCTTGATCGTGCTATTGCCGACAGCGATGATCGTGGCTTTGTCAAGGTGCTAACTGTGCCCAAGAAGGACAAGGTGCTCGGTGCGACTATTGTTGGCGCACGGGCAGGCGAGTTGATTACTGAGTTTGTCAGTGCCATGAAGCACGGCATTGGCTTGAACAAAATTCTCGGCACGATTCACATCTACCCTACCTTTGCTGAAGCCAACAAGTATCTTGCTGGCAACTGGAAGAAAGCCCATGCTCCCGAACATGCACTTGCTTATCTTGAGCGCTGGCACAAGTTCAGACGGGGGTAGGTGATAGGATCACTTAAACGTTAACAAGACTGCAGCAGTGGAGTTTATTCGACTATCATCAGGAAGAGTTGCTGATACCTCTAGCTTCCATGGTATTTTTACAGGCGCAGATAAGGAAATACTAGCTGGCAACTTTGGTCTTAAATTACTAAACACTGCGATACCACTATTGGTATCAATACTCGTAGTGCCTTGCAAAAAATCACCACCATCAAGAGCAACTGCTACCTTTACATTTCCGACTGGCGTATTACCCCAAGCATCCTCTACTTTCACAGTGACACCAAACACCCCCTCTGAAGATTCTCGTATTAGCACATCCATTTTTATTTCCCAGATAGAAGGAGCAAGGTTATCGTTATCATGTATAACCCAGCCTTTCCCTTGCGGTGCTGCACCTGTGAGATAGGCCTTGGCAGCGATAGCATCGCTGTTGTCTGTATCTGACTTTCCGGCATCGAGGGTTATCTTCTCAGTAGTAGTTGCCGTAGCTCTGAGGCGTTGCAGAAAATTTGCATAGTTGGCAGGATTTAGCGTATGACCTGCAAACATCTCATCCATGCTTTCAACTTTTGCAAAACTCCAGTTGGACATATCCGGCTGAGCTTTCTTTGCCTGCTTGAACATACCGCTCATGTGTGTAACGTTAGCGATATCCCATTTACTGACATCGGGATTGGCAGAAACCGCTCCCTCAAACATCCTAGACATATAGTTGATTTTGGAGGTGTTCCACTTGCTAACGTCGGGATCGGCTGAAATTGCATACCCGAACATGCCCCACATGTCGGTGACATTGGCAGTATTCCACTTGCTAACATCAGGGTTAGCAGAACTTGCGTACATGAACATACCACTCATGTGTGTAACGTTGGCGGTATCCCACTTACTGACATCGGGATTGGCCGACTCGGACAACATGAACATACCACTCATATCAGTGACATTAGCAGTATCCCACTTACTGACATCGGGATTGGCCGATATTGCAGTTGCAAACATGCTGCTCATATCGGTAACACTGGTGGTGTTCCACCTGCTAACATCGGGGTCGGCTGAGATTGCGTTCCTGAACATACCAGCCATGTCGGTGACATTAGAGGTATCCCACTTGCTGACATCAGGGTTGGCCGAGTAAGCCCTAGAAAAAAGCTCCGTCATGCTGACCACCTTTGAGGTGTCCCAACTGCTAATATCAGGCTTGAGAAGGGTAGCTTCATAGAACACCCCAGCCATAACCTCGACCTCTGAGGTATCACCGCCAGCAACAGCATTGAGGTTGAAGGATTCGGAGAAGGTATAGAACAAAGCTTTCCAACCAACATCACCGAGATCGGAAACAGCGATCATTTTATTGGAGATATCTATCTCATCATCGTGTAAGTGGCCACGCATAGCTTCCATCACACCTGTGATCTGGACGGTATAGGTACCAGCCTTTTGGTAGGTATGCTTGTTATCAGGGTCATCAAAAGCAGTGATTTTCGATGTTGAACCGTCGCCCCAGTCAACGGTAAAATCATATTTGTAATTAACTCTCTTTACACCCGCGGGGAGAGTTATTGTGTGAGGATAAGGTTTATCTCTATCTTCCATGTCGGCTGTTTTTTCCAGCAAGGGTAGAAAAATAGTATCGCCAGCATCAACCTTCCACTCTGAAACAAAGGCTTGCGACACCTCCACGGGGTCGCAAAGTAATGAACACACCCCACCACCAGTGGTGATGCTATCAATAACAACCGGCTCTGCTTCGTGTTTGCTACACCCTCCAGACATCAACAAAATGATAAATAATGCAAAAAAAGACCAACACCTCGTTATCATAGCCCATCTCCACCGATTAATTTTGTACCTTCCTGATGCCATCATTAATCATACCAAACCCCACCCGTTTTTCCCATTCTCTGTGCCTAGAGTTTGATTTTAACTATTTGATATTTTGTAATTTTATATTTCGTTCAGGGTGCACTGACTTTGTTGCATAACTCAGGGCAGGCATGTTTATATCCTATAACCCTTATAGCAGTAAGAATTTTATAGGTGTTGCAAAGGTAATGCCTGCACCACGCACAAGCCCATAGTGTCCACAGAAGTTGACAATGGTCAGGTGCAAGCAGACCTGCAAACCATTTCACGCGAATGCTTTAGCATGAGACATGGTGCAGCAGGATGATTGCGCCTGACCCAAACGAGAAGTCTGCGAACACGCAGGGGAGGGGAACGCTCCCCACATAAAAGTGCTATGATAACAGCATGTTATAATCAACGGAACTTATGCAACAAAGCCGGGTGCACTAGCTCTGTAATACCTGCGAACAGACAAAAACCATACATATACACTACTTACACCGTTTAATCGCTAACACCGTGAGTTTAAATACTAGGTGAGTGACTACCACCAGGTACTATCTTTTTTGCTCAGCTAATTATTACACAAATAAAGCTTTGATATTTGGATGTTACAAATTTATGGGCTATGGCGAACTGCATCACCTAAAAATTTAAACCTTGACACATTAACATATTTTGTTATACCAAATTATTGCCTTTTATTAGGAGATTGCCATGAAAATCATCATAATCTCTCTCATTACATTAGTGTCTGCCCCATGCTATGGTGTTAAACACAATGCAATGCGTTCTAACATTGCTAATATACTGATATCTGCATCAAAAGCTGGCCACTACAACAGAATAGGTGAAATAGCTAAACTTGCTGCTCAGTACGATGTCAAGATCGATGCAATTACTTTCGGTGAAGCATTGCGAGACGAGAATATCAAGATCGATGCAGTTACTTTCGGTGAAGCATTGCAAGACGCGTCGAAAAATGGTCACCCCGACATAATAGAAAAGCTGCTTGAACTTGCCTACATTCAAGGTGTTACGATCATTCACGGTGGTACGATCGTTCCATATTTCGCTATGTCACTGCAGGAAGCATCAACCTATGGTCACACCGACACAGCAGAAAAACTGGTTGAACTTGCTGACAATTACGGTGTTACGATCATTCCAAAACATTTCGGTATGTCACTACAGGAAGCATCAGCCTATGGTCACACCGACACAGCAGAAAAACTGGTTGAACTTGCTGATAAGCGTAACATTAAGATCAGCAACACTAATCTTGTGCTGGCATTGCATAGAGCATCGGAGGGCAGTCATTTTAGCACAGTGGAGCAACTGATTAGGATCGATAATGATGAACACAGAGCTAACTATAGACAATTTAAGCTCAGGGCCAGTGCAGAATATCTAGGCGAGTCATTGCAACTTGCATCAGACAATGACGACCCCGACAAAATAAAACAACTAGCTAAGCTTGCTGACAACTACGGTATTGACATTGGTGCAGAATATTTAGGTAGAGCATTGAAAACTGTGCCGGAAAGCAATCATCCAGAGATAATAGAACAGTTGGTTAAGCTTGCTGAGAAAAACAACATTATGATCGGTACAGGGTATTTAGGACAGACACTGCAGGTAACATTAACCCATGGTCATATCAACACAGCAAAGCAACTGCTTAAACTTGCTGAAAATCATGATGTTAGAATCGGTGACCAATATTTCAGACAGGCACTGTTAGATGCATCAAAAGCTGGCCATTCTGACACTATAGAACAACTGGTTAAACTTGCTGACAATTATGGTGTTATCATCGGTGCAGAATACTTCGGACGGGCATTGCAAGCTGCATCAAAAGCTGGCCATTCTGACACCATAGAACAACTGGTTAAACTTGCTGAAAATCATGGAGTTAAAATCGGTGCAGAATACTTCGGACGGGCATTGGTAGCTGCATCGGAAGACAAGAATTTCAGCACAGTGGAACAACTGGTTAAACTTGCTGAAAATCATGATGTTAGCATCGGTGCACAATATTTCAGACAGGCACTGTTAGATGCATCAAAAGCTGGCCATTCTGACACTATAGAACAACTGGTTGAACTTGCTGACAATTATGGTGTTATCATCGGTGCAGAATATTTCTTCAGACAGGCATTGCAAGCTGCATTAGAAGGTGGCCATTCCAATGTAATAGGACAACTGGTTAAACTTGCTGAAAATCATGATGTTAGCATCGGTGCAGAATATTTCGGACGGGCACTGTTAGATGCATCAAAAGCTGGTCAATACAACAAAATAGGTGAAATAGCTAAACTTGCTGACAACTATGGTGTTAGCATCGATGCAGAATATTTCGGACGGGTATTGGTATCTGCATCAAAAGCTGGCCATTCTGACACTATAGAACAACTGGTTAAACTTGCTGACAATTATGGTGTTATCATCGGTGCAGAATACTTCGGACGGGCATTGCAAGCTGCATCAAAAGCTGGCCATTCTGACACCATAGAACAACTGGTTAAACTTGCTGAAAATCATGGAGTAAAAATCGGTGCAGAATACTTCGGACGGGCACTGTTAGATGCATCAAAAGCTGGTCACTCTGACACTATAGAACAACTAGTTAAACTTGCTGACAATTATGATGTTAGCATCGGTGCAGAATATTTCGGACAGGCACTGCAAGCTGCATCGAAAGGTCGTTATTCCAACGCTATAGAACAACTGGTTGCACTTGCTGACAATCACGGCGTTACTATCGGTGCAAAACACTTCGAGCAGGCATTGCAAACTGCATCGGAAGGCAAGCATTTCAGCACAGTAAGCCAGCTGGTTAAACTTGCTGACAATCATGATGTTAGCATCGGTGCAGAATATTTCGGACGGGTACTATTAGATGCATCAAAAGCTGGTCAATACAACAAAATAGGTGAAATAGCTAAACTTGCTAACAATTATGGTGTTAGCATCGATGCAGAATATTTCGGACGGGTACTATTAGATGCATCAAAAGCTGGTCACTCTGACGCTATAGAACAACTAGTTAAACTTGCTGAAAATCATGGAGTAAAAATCGATGCAGAATATTTCGGACGGGTACTATTAGATGCATCAAAAGCTGGTCACTCTGACGCTATAGAACAACTAGTTAAACTTGCTGAAAATCATGGAGTAAAAATCGATGCAGAATATTTCGGACGGGCACTGTTAGATGCATCAAAAGCTGGTCACTCTGACGCTATAGAACAACTAGTTAAACTTGCTGACAATTATGATGTTAGCATCGGTGCAGAATATTTCGGACGGGCACTGTTAGATGCATCAAAAGCTGGTCACTCTGACACTATAGAACAACTAGTTAAACTTGCTGACAATTATGGTGTTAGCATCGGTGCAGAATATTTCGGACGGGCACTGTTAGATGCATCAAAAGCTGGTCACTCTGACACTATAGAACAACTAGTTAAACTTGCTGAAAATCATGGAGTAAAAATCGATGCAGAACACTTTGAACAGGCATTACTAGATGCATCGAAAGGTCGTTATTCCGACGCTATAGAACAACTGGTTGCACTTGCTGATGAGCGTGAAATTAAGATCAATATGAATTTTTTTATAGATGCAATTGCAGCTGCAATTGCATCTATTGATGATCATTCCGACACAGTAAGCCAGCTGGTTAAACTTGCTGAAAAACACGGCTCTAATATCGAGATGAAACATTTTGAAAAGGCATTACAGAAAGCATTGAGGGGTAGTCAATATACCACAGCTCAACTGCTTAAATTTGCCTATAATCACGGTGTTAAGATCGATGCAAAACATGTTGGTAAGGCATTAGTGTATGAAACATCGAGAGCTAATGATGCCGACACAATAGACCAAGTTGCCAAGTTTGCCAATGAACATAGCATTAAGATCGACACAAGGTATTTCGGAGAATCGCTATTGGCAGCAGTAAAAAGCAATCAATTCTATATTTCAAACAATGTGGATATGGTTGTTAAGATTGCTAAAGAGCAAGATGTTGAAATCCATCCAGAATATTTCAGCAAAGCATTGCAAACAGTGTTAGAACTAGAAAAAAACAACCAAATTTCTGATACTACAATAGCCTATATAATTCGGATTGCTAAAGAGCATGGCGTTGAAATAGACACGAAGTATTTTGGAGAGTTACTACAGGCAACTCTAAAAAGTAATCGACTCGATATTGCAAGCAGCGTAGTTCGGGTTATTCGGGTTGCTAAAGAGCAAAGTGTTGAGATTCCAGCAGAATATTTCGCTGAAATAGATGCAAAGCATTTTGGAGAGTCACTACTGGCAGCAGTAGAACACGACCTACCCACTGTTGCAAGCAGTGTGGATCGAATTGCTAAAGAGCAAGGTGTTGAGATTCCAGCAGAATATTTCAGCAAAGCGTTGCAAACAGTATTAGTAAAAAACAATAAATCTGCTACTACAACAACCAATGTAATTCGGATTGCTGAAGAGCGTGGCGTTGAAATAGACATGAAGTATTTCGGAGAATTGCTACAGGCAACTCTACAAAGCAATCGACTCGATGTTGCAAACGACGTGGCTCGAATTGCTAAAGAGCAAGGTGCTGAGATTCCAGCAGAATATTTCGGACAGGCACTGCAAGATGCAGTAGTGTTATCCAATGCTGCAAACAGTGTGGTTCGAATTGTCCAGATTGCTAAAGAGCAAGATGTTGCGATTCCCGCAGAATATTTCAGGTATGCATATAAAAGATCACTAAAAAACCAACGCTACCATCTTGCCAACAGTATAGTTAGTATCGCTAAAGAGCACGGTGTTGAAGTCCGATAGCCAGGAGTAGTGCCGTTAGCCATTTTTGCTACTACAACGAGATGTAGAAAACACACATCTTACATAACGTATAGGAGGTAGAATAATGGGTATTTTTAGCATGTTACTATCAGTTTTAGTATCTAGCCAGTTGGCCGCTGCTGCCCCAGCAAGGATGGCTAAAAACACACTATCACCGGCCATAAGTAGGCAGATCGAGAGGGCAATCCTCTATGATAACACGAGAATGCTCGCGAATCTACTCAACAAAAGCAACTTGAGCGTGAATGACATCGTACTACACGACAGCAAAAAAACCAGCATGCTGGTTTTTGCTGCGATGAATAGAAAAGTAAATATCGTTCGCTATCTAGCAGAGCAAGGAGCAGAACTCATAGATGTCAACTGGCATCCAAGTGGGGTAAAATACAAGGACACTCTTATCAATTTTGCCAATATATCGGGAAACAAAAGCATAGCAGCCATTCTCGAAGGTATCAAGATTAGATTGTCACAAAACTTTCTTGATGAAAAATCCATCTCAGCTGCAGCAGTAAGTGGAGATATAGACTTGATACAAAACTTTCTGAGCAATTTTGAAGAGGTAGGTGAAGATAGAGACAAACGTCTACTAGCCAAGAAAATACTAGACGCAGCAATGCTTACTGCCTTGAAAAGCAAAGAATTGGCGGTAGTAGATACTATAATTTCGTGGCAACTTTCAGCTACTACGAAGGAATACCTTGCCAATCTACCTCCAGAAATGAGACCAATGCATGATGCACCTACCATTAGTAAAGCAATTTCGCTAGCAGAAGATATTGAGGTAGGCCAACTCTACAGGAACTTAGCCAAAACAATAGCCCGAATAGGTAATGTTATACCTACAGCTACACCTGCTTCAGCACCCAGAAATGTTCCATCAAAAAGAAAAATAAAACTTTCGAAATTATCTAAAGAGATTGAAGAACTGTGGCAAAATTTGTTAGCTATTGCCAGTAGAAACGCGGGTGAGGAATTTGCAGGTTGGAAATTTAAAGAAAAACACAAAATTGTTACTGTATCTGATGTTTCTATTAAACGTGGATTGCTAATACAACTAGACTTTTCCAAAATAGAAGCAATTGCCAACACGCTGAAAAAAGAGGGAGCTGATGGGGAAGAGCTAGATGAGCTTTTGCTGGACTTTGCCGAGTTTACTCCAGTGATAGCCAATCCTAAGCTGATGGCTGTTAAACTAAAGAAAACTGGTAAGAGTGGTATCGATGCTGCGGTGGAATATGCTCTGGGGCTTCATATTAGCGGAAGTAATACTAGCACAGACAACCTAAAGATGATCTATACCGGGCTGAAAAACTTGGGCAACAAGGAATATATCGAGCACTTTGAGCAGCTAATCGATGCGCAAATACTGGAACGAATACGCTGAAGTTGGGGGATGCTATTACCAATTACTGTGATTGTAATTTGCAGTAGATGAAGAAAATCTCTATATTTTCAGATGGTGTTTTTAGATAATCCACAAAAAACTGTTGGGGGGGGATGATAGGCGGTGGGTTCAAAAAGCATCACCAAGGCTGAAGCTATGGCGGAAGGGCAAAACAAACGGCAAGAAGGATTGATCCCCGTGTTTATTGGGTTGCCACCACCTTGTGCTGCGGGCATTTGACTTTCATCTTGACATTACATGCTACGCCTTGTAGTAATCATTGCAGCGGTGGGAGTGGTTGCCCACACTGATAACGAGATGTATCGCATTCAAAATGCCTGCGAGGCGGCTGTTATGTATGCTTTTGGTGGCTCTGTAGTCAGCTGTCTGATGGCAACGTCGTTGTTCGCTAAAGTTCCCGCACCGTTTATGAGTGTCTTGCAAAGAGATGATACACGCGGGCTTGCTCTTCTGCTGGAGCACACTGGCTTTGGGATCAACAAAGCGATAGATAAGCACTACGGCTATGCCATGCTGCACCTTGCGGCAAAGCACAACAAGGTCAAAATAATGCAGTGGCTGCTTGACAATGATGCTGATGTTGAAATAAAAAGCGGGTATCGGAAAGCATCACCAATAATTGTTGCCGCAGCGCATGGGCACGTTGCAGCAATGGCAGTCCTGCTGCACAACAAAGCTAACATCGACGCTAGAAACAAGTTTAACTACACACCATTGATTGAGGCATCGCGGAGGAATAAATATGTTGCAGTTAATTGGCTGATTGCAAATGGTGCCGATGTTAATGCCAATGCCAACAGTGATGCTCACAACGATGACTGGAGTGCCCTGATGTGGAGCTTGCGAAGTGGCAAAGACAGCATAAGTGAGAAACTACTGCGAGCTGAGGCAAATGTTCATGCTACCTATGGCGGTTATGATGCGGGTCATACAGCGTTGATAATGGCTTCTGCAATGGGAAAAGTAAGAATGGTATCGGCTATGGTTGAGAAAGGGGCGGATGTCAATGCAAGAAGTGAAGTCCTCGGTACTACACCGATACTGCTTGCGGTTGATGGTCATTCGTCGTTTAGCAATATAACGGGCTTTGGCGACCATATCACTGACAGCGATAACTACAGGCAAGTGATAGAAATTTTGCAAAATGCTGGAGCAGACATCGATGCACAAAATTTTTTTGCCAAAGAAACGGGATTATTCTATGCAGTTCGTAACGGAGACGGTGAGATGATTAAAATTCTAGCTGAGGCGGGGGCAAACTTTGCCATCACCAATGAAGATGGAGAGGATATCATGTCTCTTGCTACACAGCTAGGCGAACAACAAGTGATCGAAGCTTTCATCGAACTTGGATATATGAGTGTTTTGCCTAAGCCATCCAGAGACTCTATCGTCATTGATTAGCGACATGATGGGTGTGGAGTCTCCCCCGCCAACTCCCCTTACTCAAGCAAGGCACACAAAGGTGTAGACAACGGCAGTGGCTTTTGTCAAAATATCAGCTGTTGCTTATTCGGTAACGTTTCAGGAACAGGTTGGAGCAATGATGATTGAAATCAACGGGTTGTCGAAGTCCTACGGCAACGTGCAAGTGTTGACTGACATTAGTTTCAAGGTGGATGAGGGGCAGATTGTCGGCTTTCTCGGCGCTAACGGGGCTGGCAAGACGACGACGATGGACATCCTCTGTGGCTATATCGGAGCTGACAGTGGCAATGCTCGCATTTTCGGGTGTGACATTACCGATGCCCCGCTGGAAGCGAAGAGCATGCTTGGCTACTTGCCTGACGTGCCGCCGCTGCATACCGAGATGCGGGTAGCTGACTATGTGGCCTTCACTGCACGGCTGCGAGGCGTGCCGAAGACACGTATTCAGGGGCGGATGAACGAGGTCTTCACCAAGCTTGAGTTACACGATGTCGGCAGGCGCGTTATCGGCAATTTGTCGAAGGGTTATCGGCAGCGGGTGGCGTTGGCACAGGCGCTCGTGCATGATCCGAAGGTGCTGGTACTCGACGAGCCGACGGAAGGGCTTGACCCCAACCAAATCGTGCATATTCGTGAGCTGATCAAGTCATTGGCAGGTCAGCACACGATTATTTTGAGTTCGCACATCCTCTCGGAAGTGGAGCAAATGTGTGAGAAAATTATCATCATCGACAAGGGCAAGATTGTCGAAGAGGGCACGTATGGGGAGTTGATCGAACGCCTCGACACCGATCGTGTCTATACGTTACGAGTGGGAGAGAATGCAGCTCGCCTTGCCAACGAGTTGGCGACGTTTCCTGCCTTGACCCCACCTCATGCCGCCTCTACTAATGTGATTGAATTTGCCTTGCGCAAGGATGCTCCCGACGACACGATCGACAAGGTTGCGATGCAAGTGGTCAAGGGTGGTTATGGTTTGCGCGAACTGAACGTCAAAACCAAGAGTCTGGAAGATGTGTTCTTTCAGGTTACACACTGATTTTACGGAGGAAAAATGCGACCCAGCTTTAGTATCACATGGACAATTGCCCGCCGTGATTTAGCGGCTTTCTTCACTTCGCCGAAGGGCATGGCGATTTTCTTTTTCTTTCTTGCTTTCATGGGCGTTTTCTTCAACAGTTTCATGCAGACTTTTTTTGAGATGCAGCAGCGCGCTCCCGCGATGGGCGGACAAGCTCCAACGCTTGAGCAGTTGCTGACGGCCTTGTTTCACAATCTGCATTTCATTTTGATTTTGATCGTACCTGCGGTGACGATGGCTTCTTTCTCGGAAGAAATCAAGAACCACTCAATTCGGTTGCTGCACACTGCACCGATTCGACCGCTGCACATTGTGTTGGGCAAGTATCTCGCCACGTTGCTGATGATGACGCTAGTATTGCTAGCTTCGACAATTTTTCCGCTGTTCACGATCAAGTATGGCAACCCTGATATCGGCATTATTTTGAGTGCTTATTTAGGTCTGTTTCTGTTGATTAGCTCACAGCTGGCCCTCGGAATTTGGATTTCTTCG
Source organism: Oligoflexales bacterium (assembly GCA_965226195.1). GTDB lineage: Bacteria > Bdellovibrionota_B > Oligoflexia > Oligoflexales > JAPPIL01. The sequence continues at coordinate 2,354,932 of OZ245333.1, read as the reverse complement.
ATGACCAAGAACCAATTCCTTGCCTTTTTGTTCACGATGTTTGGCCTGTTTCTGTTGTTGATTCTGAACTGGCTCGCTCCTAACCTTCCCGGTGGGGGGCTAACGGAGGAAGTGCTCAAGTATCTTGCTTCAATGCAACATCTTGAAAATATGATGAAGGGCATGATTACCGTCAAGGACATTTTTTATTTTATATGTTTCACATCTTTATTTTTGTTTTTTACAAATGTTGTTTTAGATTCGCAACGCTGGAGATAGTAACTTATGAGGTCAGGACTTTTTATTTTGCCTTTTTTGGCAGTACTGGTGGCTGCGATTGGTGCGGCTATCAAGTCTTCTTATCCTGGTTTGGTGTGGATTGGCAGTTCTAGTTTGGTGCTGGCGGGTGCACTGCTGGTTTTTTGGATTTCTTTGGACATCGAGAATTTCAAAAAATTCGTGCGCCGCAAGGGGGCAAAGTTCGGTGCAAGTTCAAGTTTGACGGTTGTGCTTGGCATTGCCATCATCGTTGCGGTGGCGTTGCTGTCATCGCGAGCACGCTTCAACAAGAGCTTTGATGTGACCCGTTCGCAGACCAATACTTTGTCCGATCAATCGCTGAAGATTATTGCGAAGGTCAAGGAGAGCGAAGAACCACTCAAGGTTACGGCGTGGTTTCAGGATCAGGGAGCGAAGGAGAACTTCAAAAATTTACTGTCCCTTTATGAAGTTGAGGGGGCGGAGTTGAACGTCAGTTGGTTTGCCCCCCGCATGAAGCCCATGCAGGCGATGGCTGACAAGTTGACCTCTGCCAACACGGTAATTTTTCGGCGTGGCAAGTTGGAGGCACGCATTGCCACGTTTACGGAGGAGAAGCTCACCAATGCATTGGTCAAAGTATTGAAGGACAAGTCGAAGAAAATTTATTTCACTCGCGGGCATGGTGAGGGCGAGCTGAAGGCGAAGAGTCCGCTTGGCTATGATTTCGTCGTGCAGGAGTTGGAGAACAACAAATACAGCACTGAAACGTTGATGTTGCTGGAAACGGGAAAAGTGCCTACTGATGCTGACTTGCTTGTTGTTGCGGGGCCGCGTTACGATTTGCGCAAGGAGGAAATTGATTTTTTGCGCACGTATTTGCAAGGCGGTGGGGCATTGTTAGTGATGTTTGATGCGGTGACACGGGTGGACAATCTCGCCGCGTTCACGGCTGAATTTGGTGTGAAAATTAACAACGACCTGCTGTTATTACCACCTGACGATCCGCGGGCGTTGTTGCTCGGTCAGAACAATGCGTTGGTGACTGATTTTGATGATTTTCACAGCGTGACAAAGGATTTTGCTCGGCAGAGTGCAGCAACATTGTTGATGCCGAATGTGCGTTCGCTGGCTAAGGTAGAGGGTAATAAGCAGGGCATGAACGTTGAGTTGGTTGCCAAGACTTCTGATTCGATCGTCAAGGTTGATAATGTCACTGACAAGTCGGATCTCGGTGACATTACGCAGGATCGGGTGACGGCAGGCAAGTTTGCCGTGATTGCGGTAGCGACAGGCAAGACCAAGACACCACAGTTGGCTGATGCAGGCACAGAGCATAACAAAGAAGAGGCAAAGGACGTTGACAACAAGGCCTTGCCAACCGCGGAGGAAAAGCAAGTGCGTTTGATTGTCACTGGTTCTTCACATTTTGCTCGCAATCAGGGAGTGCAGGCTTCCGTCGAACATCGTGATATGTTTGTTAACATGACAAACTTTCTGTTGAAGGACGAGGATTTTATTTCACTGCGCCCAAGAGATTTACAGAAGAGTTCAATTGCTCTGACTACAAGCATGAGTCAGTTGATATTGATGTTAATTTGTTTTTGTTATCCTTTCCTTTTTATGGGCAGTGGTGTGATTAGCTGGTTGAAACGGAGGGCGATGTGAAGTTTATCCGCACGCCGCTTATTCTGGCGGCGCTGTTGCTTGTGCTCGGTGGTCTGGCAACATGGGACGAGTGGCAGACAGATAAAGAGCAAAAGGAGAAGGCGGAGGCAAGCAAGCTTGCCAATCTTGATGCAAAGCAAGTGCGCAAGATTACGTTGGTAGACCGCGCAAAGGCAGCAAAAACTGAGGAAAACAAGGCTGAGGTAGTTGAATTGGAGCAGGTTGATGGTGTGTGGCGTGTTGTTGCTCCGCTTGAGACTGCTGCTGATCAGCGGGAGGTGAGTGATTTTATCAGGACGGTGCTGGAGTATAAGTATGAGGAAATAGTTGTTAGTGCTGAGGTCAAAAATGTAAAGTTGGAGGAATTTGGCTTGCAAAAACCGCGGCGTTTGATCACGTTGCGGGCAGAGGATGGAGGTAGTTATGAGTTGCGGCTGGGCAACAATGCACCAGTTGGCTACAGCACCTATTTTCAAATTGGTGGTCAGGAACAGATATATCTTGGCAGTCAGTATGTGTTGAATTCAACGCAGAAGGGTTTGTTTAATTTTCGTGACAAGCAGTTGATTGCTCTTGATGTAGAGAAAGTGGCAGGCGTGACGTTTTGGCATCGTGAGTCGCAAGCGTATGAGTTAACACGGCAGGATGGCAGGTTTCAGTTGGTCAGACCTGAACCTTTCAAAACGGCACAGCAGAAGGTTAGCGAGTACGTTGAGGCTTTCGATCAAGTGCGGGCGGAAAAGTTTATCAACACACCAGATGTGGAGTTGATCAAAAAATTCAAGACAGCGAGTAAGATTGTGATGAGTGCCGTGTTTGAATTCAGCTCTGGCGAGAGTAAGGAGCTTACTTTTGTGCGCGATCGAGGTGAGTTGCTGGCTGCTTTTGCCGCGGACAAGCTTGTCTTTGGCTTACCTGCTAGCTTTGAGGAGAAGGTGCGTGATTTGAGTGAGAACTTCCGCGATCACAGTATTTTTACTTTTGCCGCGGCGGAAGTTGTCGAGATTGATGTCGATGGGGAGAGTTATCGGCGTGTAGCTAATGATTGGTATCGCAGTGCCGAGCTTGATGCCGAAGGCAAGTTGCCTGAGGAGAACAAGCCAGTACCGAATGATTCGGTTGATCTGTTGCTTGACAGTTTAGAAACTGCAGAGGCAATAGAGTTCGCTGACCGCAAAAAGGTAGCACAAATCCTCACCCAACCACCAGCACGACGCATAACTATACAGCTAGAGCGTGCGAGCAAGGAGAAGGATCAGCCCGCGGAGCGAGGAAGCGGCAAAGAGTCTAGCGCAGCTAGCAAGCTGGAGATTTCTTTCCACACTCATCCCCAGAACGAAGAACACTACTATGTTTCGCACAACGATAGCGAACAAGTATATGTGGCTGCACGCAGTCTACTCGAAGGTTATACGATGTCTTCCGAGAAGGGCAAAGATTCAGCTCTCAGTGACAGTATCCCCGATCCACAGGGGGGCTGAGAAGCTACCCAGACGTGCGCAATCTTCCACGTCTCTAAACGCAAGCTAACTAAATCCTCAGCACCAGCTGCACTCCCACTTGTTTAGTGTTGAGCAGCGGCACGATAGCCAGTGATGGCGGTTGGTTTTTGGTTGTGACGATACGATAATAATCAGGACTAGGCCACCAAACGCTGGCGATCTCGACAATTTTTAACGCCGCCCACAGAGATGCTCCTACAGAAACAAAAAACCACTTTAAAAATTCCTCATCCCCAGTGGCACTATACACAGTGAAAGCAACTGCCCCTGCCTGCCATGCGGTGCCCTTCCAACCTTCACGTCGCCAACGACCTTGCACGGCATGTCCAGTGCCAAAACCAACAACAGTTCCTAGTAAACCGCCTAGAAGAAATTTTTGCTGGGTAATAGGAATAAGGCTACTGTCCACCGCGTGGTTCTTTGCATCAATTGTCTTAAAATTCACATTACGTGGCCACCATACTGCTACAGTTTCAGCAGCCTTGACCAGAAAAAAACTGATAGCCCAGTTGCTCAGGTTTTCCTCCTCCTTACTATCACTATCCTCCTTACACTGCGTGCTATGCGGGTCGACGCACCGGGGGGGATGATGATGCCCTCCTCCTGCCGTCGCCGCGCCCAAAAACGTTATAATTTCACCAGCAGTGAAGGCCCAACCGTAGTCACGCCAATAACGTCCTTGTATGGCATGCCCAATACCCAGTCCCAACGTTGTGCCAACTACACCACCAGCAACATAACGCTCCACACCAATCCTGCCATCAGCATCACTCGTAGCTGAACTATCAGCTAAAACTATCCCACCTTGCATTAACAGCAACAACGCGATGCCTTGGCGTAGTTTCATCAAATCCTCCCTAAAGCTACCATTATACCACAAGTATCATGGTGACACAATCTAAAACCTGACTATAGGTAAGGAAATAGTTTTGAGGTACTTTGGGCCGTTAGCACTTTTAACTCAGCACCAAGCTCTAATTCAGGTTTTTCAGGTCTAAAAAGTTTATTTACGCGTAGAGATTGCTTTAACTCCTCTGATACCTCTTCACTCCACTTCCTATAGTTGTTAAGTAACTCGTGCTTAAAATGTGAAATATCTTGGGGGGAAGGGGTGAAGATGTATCAGATACCATTCTCTCGATATTTTTATTAAGTTTTTGCAAGAAAACCCACGGCCTTGTGGCGTGGGATGAATTGCGCTGAGAATTTTTCAAAAAATTGGTAAGATGTTGGGTATATTGCATTTTGTTGGTAAAATATATGTATGACTAGGTCAGTTAAATTTGAACTCAAAGACTTCAGCGACTCCAGCATGATCAAGGATGGGACGAAGCTTTTCAATTGGTATATCAAGCGCATCATTAAGCTCAAGACATGCAGCAAGTCAGCTCTACACCGAGAGACTTATCGGGAAGCAAGAGAGTTGTTTCCAACCTTAAAATCCGCCCAGGTGCAGTCTATCCGCGACCATGCGGTAGAGGTTGCCAAACGCCACAGCTTGCACAAAGGCAACAAGAAACTCGCCAGTCGCAGGACACTGTCGATGCGTGTTGACAAGCGTTGTTTCAGTTTCAAGGGTACGTCGATCAAGTATTCTACCCCTAACGGTGTTAAGGAAGAAAGCATAACGGTGTTTCCTTTTCAAGCACGATGGGTGCAAGGGCCGGTGAAGAGCATGGTGGTCAAATATGCATCTGGTAGGTGGTGGGCATGCGTTGTGTTTGAGCACGCAGCCCCGCCTGAACAAAGTGAGGGGGAGAGCCGCGGTGTTGATTTGGGTTTGAGGAACATAGCGACTTTGTCTAATGGCAAGATATATGCAGCAAGCCGTCTGAATGCGATCAGGCGGCGGTATAATTATCAGCGTAGGGTGCACTCGTTCAGTGAAGCGTAAGCTTAAGGAGCTTGCTGGTCGAGAGAGACGGTTTACGACGAACACTCTGCATTGTGTGACAAAGGTGGTAGTAGGTGAGTGTAATGTGCGACATTTTGTGGTTGAGGACTTGGTTGGTATTCGCCAGCGAGGTCGAGGACGGAGATTCAATCGTCGTTTGTCGCAATGGCCGTTTTCACAGTTCTATAATTTTTTGTCATACAAGGCTGAACAAGAGGGCAAGACGGTTGAGAAGGTGGATGCGAGGTATACGTCACCGCGTTGTTTTGTGTGCCGTAAAGTGAAGAAGTCGAACCGTAAGGGTAGCTTCTATCGTTGTGGTAGTTGTGCGTATGCCAATCATGCCGACATCAATGCCGCTTTGAACATCCAATCCCTGTCTAACCTAAGGCAAGGGCAGGCCGCAGTCAATCGGCCGCATGCAGCGTTCAGGCTTGTTGCCTGAACAGCCGCAAGCCACCAGCCTCGTGCTGGTGGTAGTTGACTAGCAACAAGTTCGTAATCTCTACGCACATCGAGTACTTGAAATCTAACATTCTCCAATTGCTCCACTAAACTGCCGTAGTTTTTCTGCTTTGACATGCGCTTAGCTATCGAAAGCACTTTAGCCTCCTGTTTTCTGATGGGAGAAAAGATACGCTGCAGCAAATTCTTCATGACAATAAATTTCTTGTTATCACTAACTGGCTCTTCTTGCCTAGTAATAGGTTTGCATGCTGCACAGGCAAAAATTATTACAAGGCACAAAGCCTTCATATCCGCCCCCCTTATGTAAAAACCAAGACCATCTTCTATGTATCTTATCGGTTGCTTTTTTTTACCTTAATCATATTTCCCCTTCCTGCCGAGAGCTAAGCGAGACAGCTTGTGGCAGGTCATGCAGAAAAACCTTAAACTGTTTTTTATTTTTTTCATATTTATTTTTTTTAGAGCTGAATTAGCCTTTGCATTTACCTCAAATTACTTTAATCAGCAGTGGCCATTATTGGTGACAGTGCCACATGAATACAGGCAGCTAGAAGTTCACATGGCAACTAGATACAGTAGGTTGCGAGATGTTGTTGGACTAGAAAATTTTCTTTATCGTGAAAGATTACATCCTTTTCTTTCGCTACAAGTTACAAAAAAATCTCTCCGAAATTTCGATGTTTATCGCTGGCAATTTAGTCTTAATGGCAAGCGGTTGTGTCATGATTATTTTGTGAATGCGCTGCAGAGCGAAAAGTTTTTTTACGTTAATGGCAATTTGCCACAGCTTGAAATTCGTTTTGGGATTGGTGCTGCAGGTGAGTTACCTGATTTGTCTGTTGTGTTAGCGAGAATTGAACAGTATTTTCCCAACAAGCTTGCCAGCACTGAGCTAATTAGTGCTGATGATTGCTGGAAAATAGTTGACGGTGAGCCGCAGCTGGTATGGGAGGTGCAGCTCAAACGTGGCACGCGGCGGTGGTTTGCACAAGCTGATGCCAACAGAGTTTACTATCTAATCAACAACACCCTACACGCGACAAAAGAGGCTTTTGTGTATTATCCTAACATCAACGGAGAAGGTGAGATGGTATCGATAGATACTGATGCAGATGGTTTTTTGCGCAATTGTTGTTTTCATTCCTTGCCTTATGGGAAAGAGCCATTAATGATTGACAGTGAGGCGGTGCGATTTTTACCTGATGATCGCCGCTACGCAGAACTTGCTGCTTACGCTTTTGTGAATCGCATGTTAGAATTTTTTCAGGGACTTGGCTATCGATGGGAGGATAGTCATCCCGTGCAGTTATCTGTGCATGCACAGAACATCAACACAAAGCGGTTGAGTAACAATGCTAGCTATGAGCCAGCGAATACGACTAGGGGAGCACGTATTCTCATTGCAGACGGTGATAACCACACACTGCAGAATCTTCCACTTGATTTTGATGTTGTTGCGCACGAATTTTCACATCATGTTGTCTACCGCACCTTGAAGGCACGACATGAGCAAGCAATTGCATTACATGAGGGTCTTGCTGATTATTTTACTTACTCAGCTACTGGGGACAGCTGTTTAGGGGAATCGATATGTCCACTTGGCTCACCTATCTGTTATGTTGATGGTCAGTGTTTGCGCACTGCCGAGAATGATTTACAGATTGAAACAGGTCAAGGCCAGCATACTAAGGGACAAGTTATCTCCGCACTATTGTGGGATTTGCACGCGCAGTGGAATATACCCGCCACAAAGGTACTGCGTATTGTTTTTGATACTGTTGAGTCACTTGGGGTAGATAGTGATTTTCGTGCCTTTGCGCTGACGCTGCTGCATGTAGCACTGTCACATGGTGATTACAGCTGTGCAATTATCCGTGAGTTTCATGAACGTGGCATGTTGCATGACCTTGATTGTGAGAGTTTTCAACCCAACCCGCGCCTCACCGAATCATTGCCCTTAGGCAGTGATGAAGAGCAAGTGGAGCGCAGTCGTTGTGCGGTTGTTGGCTCTCAAAGCAACGCCACGGGTTTCTTATGTGTGTTATTGGCGTTGCCTTTATTAACAGTGCTACTGCGCCGTAGGGTGTAAATTATGAAGCAAGAGAAGCAAGCGCGGTTGAGCCTGATAGTTCCAATCTACTGTGAATCACAACATTTGTTGGAATTTTTGCAAAAAATAGACGAGTTGCGTTTTGATGGTGTAAAGTTGGAACTGGTCTTTATTGATGACAAGTCAAGCGACAACTCGTTGGAAATTCTGCAATCTTTTCCCTTCCGCAGTGAGCATAAGATTCTTATTAATGACAGAAACGAAGGCAAGGGCAGTTGTGTGCGTAAAGGCATTGCTATGGCTAGTGGTGATATTATTGGCATTCAGGACTGTGATTTTGAATATGATTTTGATGACATCCCTAAATTAATTAAGCCAGTTATAGCGGGAGAGTTAGATGTTGCATTTGGTTCACGCTTTCATCAGGCAACGTGCCAAGTATATCGCACAAGGCATTATTTGAAGAACAGTGCCATAACTTTTTTGAGCAACATCTGTTCAGATTTGCGCGTCACCGATGCCTCAACATGTTACAAATTTTTTCGTGCTGCAGTGCTGAAAAATTTACGTCTGTCTTCATCTCGCTTCAGTATTGATGTTGAGATTATTGCCAACCTTGCCCGTATGCGAGGTGTGCGTATTAAAGAATTCCCTATTTCCTATCGACCACGCACTTATGACGAAGGCAAAAAAATAACCTGGCGAGATGGCATCGCTGTCGCTTACTTGATTTTGTGGTTCAACTTAGTGCGTCCTCCACCAAGAAGTCACCTTCCTTCTTCTGAAGGTGTTAGCGATAAACTTATTGTTTGAGTGAGATTTTTTTGGGCTTTACTTTTTACAGATCTTATACATGGTTATGGTAAGTATAACCAGCAAAAATCTGTTTTAATAGATAGACTGGAATAGTTGTCAACAGGGAGGTCACAGTTATGCAAACATTGAGCCCCGAAGCAGTCGTCCGTTTTCAAGAAATTGTCGGCGAAAGGAACGTGCGGCAGTCGGAGAACGATCTCTAACACATGGGCAAGGATTGGAGCACCGTCCCCAACCCCAACCCCGCAGCCATTCTTCTACCCATCTGCACCGATGAAGTCAGCAAGATACTCAGCTACTGCAACGAGCACAACATCAAGGTCGTACCCAATGGAGGACGCACAGGCTTGGTCGGCGGAGCAATGGCAGTCAACGGCGAAGTCGTGTTGTCGCTGCAACGCATGAACAAAATCGTCGAAATAGACAGTATCGGCATGTTTGCCGTGGTCGAAGCGGGTGTCAACACACAGGTGCTGCAAGAAGCAGCCGAAAAGCGCGGCGTAATGTTCGCACTCGATCTCGGCTCTGCAGGCAGTTCGCTCATCGGCGGCAACATCTCCACCAATGCCGCGGGCAAAAAATTCATCCGCAACGGCGGCATGCGCCAACAAGTGCTTGGACTTGAGGTGGTACTCGCTAACGGGCAGGTCTTCAACCTCAAAGGCTCGCTACGCAAGGACAACACCGGCTATGCGTTGGAAGAACTCTTCATTGGCGCAGAAGGCACACTCGGTATCGTCACCAAAGCAACTGTCAGACTGATGACACGTCCTGAAAAAATGACCACCATGTGCTGCGTCACCGACACCTTCGACAAGGTGCTGCGCACACTGGAGTTGTGTCATCTCAAGTCACTGAAAGTCAATACATTAGAGTTTTTTTCCCGCACCAGCTACGATGCAGTCAAGAAACTCAAAAACCTCAAGCCGCTGTTAGATGGTAACTGCTACATGCTAATCGTCCTAGAGGGTAGCCAAGATCGCATCGACTCGTTTATCGAAGAAATGTTTAGCACGGAGCTAGCCAACGATGGCCTCATTGCCCAATCGCTTGACGATTACCTAACCATCTGGACTTACCGCGACATGATCGTCGAAGCCGTCGGTGCTTACAAGTGTGCCAAACGCACCGACGTATCGCTACCAATACCCAAAATGGGTGAATTCCTCAGCGACATGATGCAGCGCTTCGAGACCAGACCCCAAAGCATCGGCATCATCTCCTATGGACACGTCGGAGACGGCAACTTCCACATCGACTACATCAGTAACGAAGAGTCGGACCTGGAGAAAATTCTCAACCTAGAGCGGCAACAACACGAACTGGTCAGCGAATACAACGGCAGTATCAGCGCCGAACACGGCATCGGCCTCCTCAAGAAGCCATTCCTACATCTGACTCGCACTGAAGCCGAAATCGATCTGATGCGAAACATTAAGAAACTACTCGACCCCGTTGGTATCCTCAATCCTGGCAAAATTTTCGACATGTAAGTTTGGTTTTTTGTCATTTGCTTTTGCATTTTGTTTTTATATGGGGAGGGGAGGCTTGCCCACCGCTGTGCAATATGCGACCACACCCCCGTTAGGTGGTGTGGTCATGTCTTTGAAAATGAACTCCAGCTGAACTCTCTTCCCCTCAAGTGGACGGATGACGACCTTCTGAAACATCCTTCGGTATACAGACTTGAGCGAGGTCAAATCATCTTTCTTGATGTAGTTGATTGCCTCGTTGATAAACTCCAGCCCTCCACCTTTGCGGGAAGGTTGCGCCTCCAAAAAGTGCTTGTGCATTAGTTGAAGCTGCCTCTTCGTACTGCCAAGCTCCCGCTCCTTGTCCCTCAAAATCATAAACTGTTTGCTATACTCGTCTCTGAACGATTGTGCCATCTCCAGGTTGTCACCCTCAAGCAAGAAGCTCAAGCGTTTGTCGATACTTTCACGCTTGGCTGCCATTTCTGAGAGGATCGTGTCTATTTCTGCAATTTTCCTCGCAGCCACACCAATGGCAGTATCCTTCTGATTTGCATAGTCGGCAATGCTTTGCTGAAACTTAACTGATTTGCTGGCTACATGCTGTAGCGTTTTTTCAGCCTCAGACTCGAATATCTCGGTTCTAATCCTGATATTGTTGGCTTTGTTATAGTAGTAGGTCTTGGGATAACCTCCTGTCCTAGAACCGCTTCCTGTGAAGCTAGAGCCGTCAGCAAAGACAAGCAAACCAGAAAGAGGGTAGCAGTGGATGGTTGCTTGTGTTCTTGAGCCGTCTAATTCCTTGATCTTATTCTGTACCAGCTGCCACAGTCCTGCGTCGATAACGCTGCCGTGCCCCAATTCAACTTCGGTGAAGTGCTCATAAGGCATCAGCTTGTTCTGCCGCTTACTTGCATTGTGCTTGTTGCGATACCACTTACCGATGTAGCGGGGATTGGTGAGCAATGCCTTGATGCTAAACCTCGTGAAGTATTCGCCTCGTTTGGTCTTGATGTTCATTTTACTGCACCAATCGAGTAGAAGGCTGTATCTGTCCACCCGTAGAAATTGCTGCATGAGTAATTCAACCTGTTTCAACTCTTCCTCGTTAGGCTTATAGATGCCTGTGTAATCTCCATGCTCACTCTTAAGTGCATCGAAGCCCAGCAGCGGGAAGTAGCCGTTGAACTTGCCTGCAGTGAGCATGGCAGAATGAACACTTTCCTTGACCCGCTTGGAAATTGTCCGAGACTCGAATTCAGCAAACGCTGCCAGTTGATCAAGCTGCAAGATCGAAGCAGGATCGTTGGGGTTGAAAGGCAACCCACGCAGGCATATCTCGCAATCGTGATTTTGGCACAGTCTGAAGAACCGCTACGCCGTTTTTTATATCGCTCGCTTGCTAGCTCGCTTCTTGTTCTCAGGCATAGTCGGTATTAAATGAATGTTTTCCCCATGTTCTTGAGGCTGATGTTGTGCTGTAGCCTGATGTGGAGCTAGAAAGCGGCAAATGCGGGCGAAGCCCACGAGCGAAGCGAGTGGGCTGTTGCCGTGCGTGCCCGTAATCCCAGGCTCGATGTAGAATTCGGTAATCCTGTAGTTTATCCGTTCCTGCTCTGAACGATACTGCGCTTCAGAGATGGCGATGTGAATTTGCTGTTCCAATGATCCACGCTCAACGGCTACCTGCGTATCATCAGATAAACGCAGATAAACCGCTCCCTCAATCGTTGGCCATGACTTATCGACAGGCTGCCAGCCTTTGATGTGCTCCTCCGCAAGGCCGCGTAGCGCGGCTCTTTGCCGCTTCCTCGCTCCCCGCCACGACCTTCAGCACCAGTGCCTTCATCTCTCTGTGGTTCAGTTTTTTTCTATACATCGGTCACCTCCCTATTGTTATACGCATCGACGATAATTCTAGCCACGGTGTCCCAATCCACCCCTGACGGGTCACCGATAACCTCGCCTCTCTACTACCAAGTTTTCACCATCAATCACCATGTGCTTGTTTGCCTTTGCTTTCCTTCTGCGACGAGACTGTTCCAACCTGAGCAGCCCTTGCACTTGCTATCCCGTCCGTTCCGACCACCAGGCTTCTTGCTGAAGCAGTCCCAGTGTTTGAACTTGCCGCACTTCCTACAGTGCCTTCCCAAAATTTCATTTGTTATAGCACGCTCCTTTCAGTTGTATAATGCCAAGCTGTTGAGTTAAAGATTGCCGTTCCCTTCTACCTGCAACACCTCCTGTTCCTAACATTGTCTACCTCCTCACCGTGTTTCTGTGTTGACTACGTGGTCAGTTTGCATCAAAATCCCTCTTCTTAAGTGTAAATAATGCTAACCGTGGTAACCCCTCTGATTGAGAAAAATATCATCGCTGAAAATAACGTAATATCAAGTACTTATCCTTTTTTGCCTGTCCTCGCCGACATCATCTCGACATCAGGAGAAAAGAGCATCCCCCATGTCCCTAGCGCACACAGAAGATGCCATTGTTCGCATTGGTGAAATCCATTTCACCAACTGCGCTGGTGACATCATCGAGCAATGCAAGATACAATTTATGTTCGCTGTGATGGCGTTCGGCGGCTTCGCGGTCAAGCTTGCGCAGCGTGCGCAAGATGTATTCATCCGCACAGATATAGAGCACTCCGTCAATCTTGCGCTGACCATAATAAGCATTGAGCTTGCGCCGATAGCGACGATGGCTCTTGTGCGTCAGGTCGAATTCGGGAGCTAGAAAGCGGCAAAAAGCTTTGCCATGAGCGAAGCGAATGGACAAATACAACGTCCCAACTTTTGAGTCAACTTCCGCCATTGCATCACTGTTTAGCTCAATGAATGGCTGAAACCATTTGTCATCTTTGAAGTCTATGCGGGTCTGCAGAACATTCTCGGTATAGTAGCCTTGCACGGATGTCTTGGCTTCAAATGCCTTGCGAATGTCATTCAAGGCTATATCATGCAGAGGGCATTCACTTCGTGTCGCTTTGGTTTTTACCTCATACGGCAGCGTCGGTGTAATCTTGGCAAGCCCTTGTTGTGTCAGCGAGTAGCCCCAAATCACCTTACGTCCTACTGCTGTGGTAGTTCTCTTGATCAAACCTAGTCCTGCTATCTTGCGCAATCGCCTGTTCACCGTGTCTTTAGAGACATCAGGGAAGAACCGATTGCCTATCTGCTCCCTGCTGACAATCTTGTTCTCAAACAGCAAGCGCATTATCCGCATGTCCCGCTCTCCCAACACCACACCCGTCAGCGTCCTGCCGCTGACAAAGTAATCGCTCGCCTGCCAGCTTAAGCCTCTGCCCTGTTCCTCAATCGAAAAAGTAACTGTCATGCTACGCCTCCATGCTGAAATTGAAAAAATTCCCCCTCCACTAAGACAGAAAAAAACAACCTTTCGGGAAGAGATGGCAACCTCTCGGCAACCTCTTGTCAACCACGTGACAACCTTAACTAAGCCTCTGCGGGTATGCTAAAGACCACCTCCCACCTATGCCAAATCTATAGCCGCAACGATGGTATTAGTGAGGGACGGGACATTGTCTAGCCTCGCCCCTTGCACTATCTCTGCGTGTCCCTAACACATACGGCAGATATCCATGCTAGCGTTTTCATAATACTATCTAGCACTCTTGTCAGTGACATCTGCGGAGCAAGTGAGGTGCATTTTGCCATTCTAGCAACGTCATTTGGTCATGCCTCGGCTATCCTTGTGCCCCACAACTATTGACGGCCGTAGTCCTCTTAGCTATGCTCGCCACACAGCAACAGTCCTTGGCTGTAATCTCTAGTAAATGTAGGTTTGTACATGAGAAACATGTTGGAAAGGCTACAACGACTATCGAATATGCCAGAGATTGGCACGGACGAGTTCGACAAATGGCGGACACACAACAACGCTATGAAGTTCTTGTTTGAGAACTCAAAAGACGATTGGGTTGTCATCTATTCGGGTTTGGACAATGCATTCATTCATGGCATTCTTGTTCCTGAACGAGCATTAAGACCCTTGAATACCGACGATCTATTGCAGTGGAAGGGTAACCCATATTCAAGTTGGCATGTAGGTTCAGCAGATTCTGACACACCTATTGAGCCGCCACTAGCCAGTTTTGGCAGCAAAACGCTGGCGAAGGGCGAGCAAATTATTTTTATGCGCCAGCCAGAAGATGGACTAGGGATGCAACAATACGTGGAAATTAACCAGAAAATCATCCACTCGCTAAAGCTCCACTACAGGCATGACCAAAAGGCATGGTTCAGACCTGATAAAAACGGCGACGTAAAGCCTTTCATTAAAATAGTTGAACAAGGTAGAAGTTTCATTGTTGCTTTCGACCGCGATTTTCTGTCAGCTTACGCAGCTCTGACCAAATCTGTTCCAGGGCGTATGTTTGATTTCCCTGCTTATTACGAGGCTGGGAAGTTCCCTCACGTGTATTACCGTGTTAGCAGTGAGCACTATAGAGGGGTTCAACTTTTGAAGATTGCCATGACAAAGAAATACGCGGTCGATATGATCGATACCATCTATGAAAGCAAACAAGAATACGAAACTTTCCTGGCATTGGATTGGCAGCATAGCAAGCAACTTGTCAACATGTCGTGTTCACCAGATGTCTACAAGCTTCTGCCAGCTTTCTTCCGCCAAGAAGTTTTATCGAAGTATAAGTTTGATCAGAACAAATACAGTTTCAGTGAAGATTCTGTTGGTGACGGCCACAAGTTGGATCTTAAGTATTCCATCAACGATGAAGGACAAGTGCATGCTTGGTTGGCGGATATCGGCAAAATTCCCTATGATGAGCAACAGTACTGGAAACAGTATAACGAATCACCTCGTCCTGCCATTTCTAATTTTGACCAAGAGCCAGAACAGATTTTAGCAAGTGTGATTGAAAAGGGTTTCTACGAGGCTGAAATCAAAGGAAGTTTCGACTACACACAGAAACCACTTAGTTTGCTCAAAGGCGCACTGCGTGAGCTAGACGAATCACAGTGCCCATGGTGGAAAAAGAGCACAAGCGATTGCATCTCTAAGATAAACTATCCTATCGTGAAATCCTTTAACGACAGTGAGGATTGGGGAAGAGAAATTCAGCGGTTGCACGGACTGCTTGTCGAAGGGTTACAAGAAAGCTGGCTAAAATCGAAAGCACAAGAATTGCAGCAGGATATTGAGGATGTAAAAGGCTCACTTAATCTGCTTGATAAGTGCCTGACTGGGCTTGGCTATCAGGATGCCGAAGAAGTTATCTCTCCACTGCGCTATCTCAAAAAACTCAGAAATAAAGTCTCACCAGCCCACCCTCAAATCGAGGAAGAAGACAAACAAAAAGCTGATGAGCTAAAACGTGAGGCACTCGAAAAACACGGCAGCTACTGGAAACACTACGACTGCCTAGTAGAACGGTGCAACGATACTTTTCGTAAGCTAGCAGAAATGTTTGGCAACAAGATTGGGAAGAGGGTATTGCACTGCGTGTGGGAAGATTGGATTGAAAAATGCGACGATCCAGACATGCAATCCATGCTTAAAAAACTGCGGGAGTTGTCACTTGCTCCATCAGATGCTGATACCTACAGCAAATGGCTTGAAGCAGGCGACGTGATGAGTTTTCTGGCAGAGAACGCCAAAAGCAAGTGGGTGGTTACCTATCTCAGTTCGTCTCCACCTTCCTTGGCACTTGTTTACAGTGCGTTTGTTCCGAAAGCAGCAGTCAATCCTCCCGATATTGACGACCTGCTCAAGTGGCCTGCTAATTATCGTGAAGGTTGGCGTGTGTATTACGATGAACCACAAGCTGGAATTGTTCTTCCGCTTACTGAGCTAGATCGAGGGAGCAAAACGCTTGCGCAAGGCGAACAACTTGTCTTTACCCGAACAGACAATGAGGGTCAATTTTATGTGGAAATTTTACAAAAGCTCGCTCATGTGACAGGAATTCATGAAGATGCACGGCAAGGCATCTGGCACAAAATTGGCAACAGTGGCAAGAAAGAACCAGTTGTCCGCGTGTTGATGAACGAGACAGAGAGCGCTATCTTTTTTCGTAAAGATGCTCTCTCTACATATGCAGAGCTGACAAATTCAGTGATGGTGCGGGTGTTTGATTTCACAAGATACAAAGGTGAGTCTCCACATTGGGTTAGTCCAGTAACGGAAGAGAGAAAAAATGCTGATGCCAATAGAATACGTTATCGCCACCACATACAGCCTAATGCAAGCTATAGCAGTGGGTTTCAGATTGTTGAGTTTGACTAACCACACATTTATACATACAGACTACGCATGCTGCCAGTTCGTTGAGCAGGTTGTCGATATGGCGAGAGCAGCTGCTGAGCAATGCTCTTATTTCCGTCGCATAGGCAAACCACAAGCCCAGCCGCGCGGCATAATCCTTTGCCTGCCGCTCACCCTCGCAGTGATGCTTGCCCTCTGCCTTCACCTCGACCACCGCAAGCGCACGACTGCGGCGGTAGCGCAACAAATAATCCGCAGAAACAGGCGATGACCTCCGCCCGACCTTGCCATCGAAGCTAATACGACCCGCAGTTATCCGATACTTATCCTCGATCTGCCAATCATGTTCACCCCAACCAGCTTGCCGCAGCTTCGGCTCTACCAACTCCCGCCGCGTTTTTGCTTCATTGCGTGCCATGCAACGCCCCCTCCCTACTATAATACCCCGACAGCTAGCCCCACCTCTATCACCAGGGTTGTTTTTTTACGGACAAAGGCATAGAATTGGCTGCTTGAGGTGAATAATTAGAAAGAGTGACAGCTGTAATGCCAAACCCTGCTGAAATCAAAGAGTTGTGCGAGCTGCTTGATGAAATTTTAAATGTTGATCGTCCTGAAATTTATAAAAATGAAATTTTTAAAGAGCATAGCTTTGAAAATTATGGCAAAGAACAGTTTGAGCGGTCGTTTAAACTAATAAGAAAGGTTAGTGAGTTAGACTTTAATCTAATTGGTGATGGTAACACTACAAACATAAAAAGTGCTGCGCAGGAATATAAAAACTTATTTGAGGAAGCAAAGTCTCTTGATGCCACAGATGCAGGAAGCGACCCAGCACAGAGAAGAAGACAGCTTGTTGAGGGGGCAGAACAAATCTACCAAAAGCTCTGTAGTTATGCCCAACAATTCATTGATTACAGGCGGGAGACCAACACGGGCTTCCAAAAATATGAAGATGATGCACAACAAGGCGCTGCCACACTGCAGAACAAAATTGACGAGCTCACGAGGCAGCTGGAGGAAAAAAGCAAGAAGAGCGATGCTATCTTGAGTGCGATGGAGACAGCTTCTGGCAAAGCAGGGGTATCAGCAAATTCTGAACACTACGAGAAGGCTCGCAATGAGCACGCGGCTAAAGCCCGGTTATGGTTCAAACGTGGTTCTTGGTTACTCGTTGGGTTGGTTGTTTTTGTCGCTACTGCTGCTTGTCTCTATCTATATTTCAAAAAAGACACTCCATTTACGCTGGGCTATTTTGAGGTAACAGCAGCACTACTAATTGCGGCGTTGATCTATGCTATCAACTTTTGCAGCAAAAATTATCATGCCGAAAAACACAACGAAATCGTCAATGCCTACAAAGATAGGTCGTTGACTACGTTCTCTTCCTTTGTTGAGGCAGCGAGTGATGAAGCTGTCAGGGATCAGGTCTTGCTCCATGCTTGTGCGTCGATCTTTGCCAATCCCATGACAGGTTTCAGTAAGGATCAAGGATTGCCGCCATTACCTATCGTCGAAGCTGCCAAGCAGGTGGTGCGAAATGTCAAGGGATGAGCGGGTTGTCCTAATGTATGCAAGGCACGTGTGTTCGCCTGTGGCTGCAATGGCATTGCAAAGCCTAAATTTTTATTTGCAATAACATATACTTATATTTGATAAATTGCAATAAAGACCAATAGGTGTTACCATGGGTGGTGTTCATGTAAACGAGGTGACACAATGAGTGCAATGAGAGACAATTACAACTTCTACAAGAGGTACAAGTCCACGCTGCTGCCCAAGTATGAGGGCAAGCACGTTGTCATTAAGGACAAGAAGGTGATTAGTGCCCATGACGATCATCGCTCGGCTGTCGCTAGCACTGCGAAGACTCACAAGCTGGGCACTTTCCTTGTCAAGCAAGTTCTCGAAGAAGATTTGCCCGCCATCGTTCGCCCACGCCTGAGGCGGTAGTGCCTGACAGTTCCTACTGGTTATCGGAAGAATACCCACAGCAGCAGAGGGAGTTTATCACAGGCTGTAGGCTGACCCCTAGGAGTGTGGTGTCCGAGAAGGCGCATGTAGGAAAAGCTCTGTGGGACACAGGTTCAACTATGTCTGGACTCAATGAGCGTGTGGTGGAGCAATGGGGTTTATCTCCTGACGGCGAGGGGATATGCGAACTACAAACGTATGGCAAAAGCGTGCGCAAACCGACCTATTACGTAGATGTATGTTTTCCCTCGATGAGAGATCATGATAGCCCAGCTTCCCGCCGCAGTGTGAAGTTCTCTTGGTGCAGTGTTGTAGCCATTCCAGAAGAAACAGCCCTCGATGTGGATTTGATCGTTGGCATGGACATCATAGGGTTAGGAACTTTCATGATTTCCGAAGGAAGATACTTCTCTTTCCATTTCCCGCCCCTCAAAACCGACATGTGACCTTATCTGCATAGTCACCAACTAGATCAGCAGTGCTGCCACCAACTCATTTCGTGTTGGTTGCCTGCTTCAATAGTTGGGCATGTGCCAATCCACTACTCAACGCTTGATGATGGCAATGCCCCTCAACTCGCCCTCATACCACTTCCATCTACCCCATTCCTATTGCCTCTCAGTGGGATTTTGTATCTAGTGAGCAGGCTTCTTACGTATGTCTTTGAGCACGAAAATTCATGGGCAACAGCACGCATTGAGAGGCGATTTTTGAGATATTTCTGCCTGAGCACAGCTTTGGGTATGGGCAGAAAAGTTATGTAGGTCTCTGATGTCATTGAAAATTGTGGAATGACCACATCTTTTGCACAGCGACTGCTTAGGGGAACGCTCCCCGCATACAAAAAACGAGCCCTAACAAGATACTAGTGGTCTTCGTCACTCTCTTCGTCCTGCTCGACCTCTTCGCTGCCTTGCTCTTCCTTGTAGGTGGCAACAAACTCACCAATTTCACCACGTAACGCACTGTCAAAGGCATCACGCAGCGTCTCGATGCTAATTTTGTCCTTGCGGCTGGTGACAAACATGTCTGGAACAGACATCATCAACGGCATCTTGACGTTATTGGCATAGTATTTGGCCTTGAACGACTCGGAACTGAACCACCCCCAAGCCTCGATGTTGTGCCAGCCCGCTACCCCCATAATGGCATAGCCCGTGAGACGTGGCAGGGCACTATTAACTGACCGGAGTGGCTTCCATAGTAGATTTAGACTTTCTTCATCACTATCCTTCAGGGTTTTTTTGAATGCAACAACCATGCGCTTAGCGGATAGCTTACCGCCAAAAATTTTCTTAAGCACTTCCCATAAACCATCGGTAAGGCCCTTGAAGACACCTAAAAGAGTCATCTTCGAGACAAGAAAACCACCTACCACCGCAAGGGCCGTGACGATAATACGGTTGCGGCGCTCAATCAGATTGCCTGCGATGTCAACGGGGAATGCCTGACGCACCTCCAACACTGGCACAAAGAGACGCTCCAAGTCAGTCACCGTGTAGTATTCACGGTCACCAAGATACTCACAGGTGTGACTGGACGAGTCGCAATACTTGAAATAGTATCCCCGTGACAACGCTAGTGGGTTCGCCGCATTCTTGACCCTACCCCACGTGGAGACAAACAGGTTTTTCTGCTTGAGATGGTTATTCAGCGTAATATAACCAATCTTAATGAACCTAGTATCCTGATGCTGCCAAATAATACTCTCACCCGTCGTATTAGTCGCCCAGCGTAAACCGTAGAGACGGTGTGAGCAATAGCGGTTGTTGCAAACGATCCCTTGCAAATTGAAATCTATGCCGGGAAACATTCCTGCCTGCATACCCATCACTTGAGCGTGTGCCGCGCTGCTTGTCAATACCAAATATGCAAAAACTGCGAAAAAAACTGTCCTGAACACTTACTCATTCCTCCACTTACCTAAAAACATGATGTGCAGTATAGCACGCTATTGACAAATAGTCAATTTTTATTTTATCTTGGCTAAGATTAACTTTTGAAGATGGGGTGGGAATATGAAATTTGCCAAGTTTGTTATTTTTTGTACTTTATTTTCAGTTGGTTGTGGCTCAAACGACTCGCAGCTTACTTCGTTGACGGACATGAAGTCGGTGTTGCTGTACCAGCATGTCGAAACGGATCGCTTTCGCCTGCTGGCCTGCCCTTACGCGGTTGATTTAGACATTGCCCGTGATTGCAGTAATGTTTTTTTCACTCCCAACGGCGACGAGTATTATTTCACGGGAATACCAAAGCAA
Organism: Oligoflexales bacterium; assembly: GCA_965226195.1. GTDB lineage: Bacteria > Bdellovibrionota_B > Oligoflexia > Oligoflexales > JAPPIL01. The sequence continues at coordinate 2,334,341 of OZ245333.1, read as the reverse complement.
CCTTGGCTGTTTGCACCATCGCATGAGACGGTGAAGCGGCTGATGACTGTACCAATCGTTGTGGGTGGTGCAGTAGTGAGTTGGGTGGTTTTGCGCCAGTTGCGCACCAAGATCGATGTCGATGCGGTTAGGAAAAAATTGCTCGACGGTGCGCCGCAGTCGAAGGTTGCAGACAATGCAGCAAAAACAGCAAGTGGGGTTGCTAAAACAACCGACGAAGCAGTTGAGCAAGCCGCACAGCTCAACGCAGCTTCGTATCGTGAGCTGGCCAAAGATTTGGACGGTTTAATTAAGGATAAAAAGAAGTTGTTCAAAGAGAGAGGAGTATACAAGGATGGTACAACAAATGGTGACGAGGCAGTAAAGTTTGAAGAAATTGCTGCCAAAATCAAGGCAGAGATAGATTTCATGGAAGAGCAGTTTAAGATTGTCAATGATGCAATTAAACAATACAATTCTTATGATGGGCTTTTCCCTAGCAGCTTCCCTAGCATCTTCACTAACCTCTTAAAGAAAAAACCAAAAACACCGCACAAAATTTTTGAAAATTTTCAAAAAGTTTACATAAATACTGCCAACGATATGTTAAAAAGCTACAGCAAAAACAGCAATACGAAACTTAAAAATAACATATCTAACGAAATCATAGAAGAAATGCGGCTACATGGTGATGAAATTATCAAAGGCGAAGAAGACTTTTTACACAAACTCACGCGGTTAATTGAAAGGCCAGATGTTCTTAAAAGCATCCGAGCTAACAGAAGCAAATATAGGGGCAATGCGCGGGTGGCAGAAGTTCAGGAAGTGGAGAGTCGTGCGAAGGAAATTGTGGAAAACAGCACTGGTTCTCATAAGAATGGTGGCATAGCAGGTTATCTGATTGCCGCGGTCGGTGGTCTGCTCACTGGCTCGTATCTACCTGACAAGATTCCGCAGCTCGAAAATCACCTCTTCACAGAGCGGGAGTGGAAGAAACTTTTTGCTCGTGACGACAGCTTCAAAAAGCCGATGCGGGTCACCGACAGCTACGCGGTAGTCAAAAAATTGACACGCTACTTGCAGCACAAAGGCGAAAAAGTTGTGATCAATGAGCAGGTTTTCTTTGGCCTGAAGAATTAGTGGAGCGAACAAGCAGCAAAGAGTCGAGCGAAGTATCTGCCCGAAGTTGCTAATTCAACTCCTTGTTGGTAGAATAGAATAAATTCTATGCGGGTCGGTGATGATCGTTTTCAACAAGGGGCGAACGGCGCGGCAGGCTCACGTTGGCATTCCTTCGGGTCTGTACGAGGAAGAATACGGGCGTGATGGATTTTACGGACGCTACACACATCTCTATCGCACTGCACCACCAGTAGCGTGGAGTAGGATAGAAGGCAACCTGCGGCCACGTGCCTTCAACTTCAATCGGCAGCAGAGCAGCGAGGAAGATTTCATCGCCGCGCGTCGTGTTTGTTTGTCCAATGCGGATTTACGCATTGAGTTCGCGGTATTGCGCACGGAGATGCGCTATTATTTTCGCAATGCTGATGGCGACGAGCTTTTTTTCGTGCATGAGGGCGAAGGAAGGCTGGAGACAGATTTTGGCGTACTGACCTATGAAGTTGGTGACTATCTACTTATCCCCCGCGGCACAGTCTACCGTCTGTTACCACAGCAGCGTTCGCGTTTTTTGATCATTGAGTCACGCGGCGAGCTGGGTTTTCCAGAGCGTGGCCTGCTCGGACAGCAGGCACTGTATGACCCTGCAGTGTTGCAAGTGCCAGAGTTGGAGGCGATGCAGTCTCCCGCGGGTGTCGATGAGTGTGAAATAAAAATAAAACGCGGCGGTGAATTGAGCAGTGTGTTTTATCCGCACTGTCCACTCAATGCTGTCGGTTGGCGAGGCACATTGACGGTCTGGCAGTTGAATGTGCGTGACATCAGACCAATTTCTTGTGATCGTGCCCATCTGCCGCCGTCGGTACACACAACCTTCGTTGCGCCTGCGTTTATCGTCTGTTCTTTCTTGCCACGTCCACTGGAGAACGGCGACCCTGAAGCCTTGAAAGTGCCGTTTTTTCACTCCAATATCGATTATGACGAGGTGCTTTTTTATCACAGCGGTGACTTTTTCAGCCGAGAGGGAATCGATGCGGGTATGTTGACTTTTCACCCACAAGGTATCCAGCACGGGCCTCAGCCGCAGGCCTTAGCACGTAGCAGCAAGCTCACGCACACAAACGAAACCGCAGTGATGGTCGATAGTCGCAATCCATTGCAGGTTGCGGTGGATGCCGATGCAATTGAGAACAAAGACTACTGGCGCAGTTGGCAGAGTTGAATATCTTTTTCAGTGGGAGTTAGACAATGAGCAATCCTGTAGGACTAGATGGTATTGAATTTATAGAGTTTACCGCGGCACAGACCAGTCATTTGGCCGCACTGTTCACCGAGTTGGGGTTGGTCAACACCAAGTCACAGGCACGGCGTGACATCAAGCTTTACGAACAGAACGAGGTGCGTTTTTTGTTGAATTGTCGCGGCGATTCTTTTGCGCGGTCTTTTTATGATTTGCATGGTTCAGGAGTCAGTGCAATGGGCTGGCGTGTCAAGGATGCACAGGCAGCACTGGCAGCAGCAATCAAGAACGGTGCGCGGCAAGCAGAGCGGAGCGATTATCAGCTCGATGGCAAGGCTGTTCCTGCGATCGATGGTATCGGCGGCAGTTTGATTTATTTTATCGACGCTTATCAGGATAAGCACATGTACCAACGGCTTGGCTTTGAGAACGAAGACAGCACAAAGGTGCTAAACAATATGGGCTTTATGGTGATCGATCATCTTACCAACAACGTTTATCCGGGCAAGTTGCAGGAGTGGTCGGACTTTTATCAGCGTATTTTTGCTTTCAGCGAAATCAGATACTTCGACATTCGTGGTGAACATACGGGTTTGAAATCCTTTGCTTTGCGCTCACCATGCGGCAAATTCTGCATTCCCATCAACGAGGGCACGGAGGAAAAATCACAGATCAACGAGTTTCTCGACGAATATAAAGGCGAGGGGGTGCAGCACATTGCGCTGTTGACCAAGAACATTCTCGATACGCTGCGCAAGTTACAAAGCTCTTCAATCGAGATGTTGGAGATGTATCCAGAATACTATGACGATGTGTTTGATCGAGTGCCGAATGTGCGTGAGGATCACGCCGAAATAAAAAAATTCAACGTGTTGGTCGATGGCGATGAGAAGGGCTACCTGTTGCAAATTTTTACCAAGAATGTCATCGGCCCGATATTTTTTGAAATTATCCAGCGGGAGAACAATTTTTCTTTTGGTGAAGGCAATTTTGGCGCGTTGTTCCGTGCTATCGAGCTTGACCAGAAGAAACGTGGTTTTCTCGACTGACAGCTGGAAGGACAAGACCCATGATAGAGACTTACAACAGACTACCAAATTTTTTGCAAAACTACTGTGCGGTGCAGTATTACGAGCGTTATACCGCACAGGATCAGGCTGTGTGGCGTTATGCCTTGCAGCAGTTGGTTGACTTTCTCAGTCGTCATGCTGTGCCTGTCTATCGTGATGGATTGCGCAAGACAGGTATTTCATTGGAAGAAATCCCTCGCATTGAGGACATGGACAAGGCGTTAGCTGATTTTGGTTGGGGGGCTACGGCGGTCGAGGGGTTTATTCCGCCGATTATTTTTTTGGAATTTCAGGCACGGCGGGTATTACCGATTGCCGTTGACATTCGGCGTTTTGCGCATCTTTCTTATACACCTGCACCTGACATCATTCATGAAGCAGCGGGACATGCACCAATTATTGCCGATCCAGAGTATGCCGACTATTTGACCCGCTACGCGGAGTTGGCACAAAAGGCAATTTTTTCCGACCACGACATTCGTCTGTATGAGGCTATCCGTTATCTGTCGGACATCAAGGAAATGCGTGGCATCAGCAAGGAGATGGTTGCCGCGGCGCAGGCACAGCTTGATCAAGTGACAGCAGAGAAGGCAGAGGTATCGGAGGCGGGCAAGGTGGCCCGTCTTTATTGGTGGACGGCGGAGTATGGTTTAGTGGGGTCTTTGTCTGCACCACGTCTGTATGGTGCAGGGTTGTTGTCGTCGGTGATGGAGAGCAAGGGTTGTCTGAGCAATAAGGTGCGCAAGATTCAGTTGTCGAAGGATGCGGTTGAAACGGCTTATGACATTACCGAGCCGCAGCCGCAGCTTTTTGTGGCGCGTGATTTTGCTGATTTGCACCAGACTTTATCTGAGGTTGAGAAAGACATGTCCTATAAACTTGGCGGGCTAGAAGGCTTACGACGCGCCAAAAAATCGCTGACGATGAACACTTGCCAGCTCGATTCTGGTTTGCAGGTTTCGGGGCGCTTGACACATTTTATTACCGACGGTGATGGTGGGGTTGATTTTCTACGTTTGCAGGGACGTTGCCAGTTCAGTGTTGCGCATCGACAGCTTACTGCACAGGGGACGGAGCGGCACAAGGATGGCTGCCATGTTTTGCTGGGGCGTTTCGCGGTGTTGCCAGACAAGCCGCCATGGTTGTTGAGCAACAGTGATTTACAGCGGATTGGAGTGCAGGTTGGACATCGAGTGCGGCTGGCTTTGACAGGTGGTTGCGCTATCGAGGGTGTGGTATTGCGCTGGTATCGGCAGGATGGGCATTTGCTTTACATCACGTGGGCAGATTTCAAAATAACTCGCGGCGAGCGTGTTTTGCAGGCATCTGCGGACGCAGAGTTTGATATGCCGATTGGTAGTGCGGTGGTGTCGGTGTTTGGCGGCCCCGCAGATCGTGAGGCTTTTGGGTCTTACAGTATTGGCAAGGCTTCGAGTTGCCCTCGCACCGTCGCGGAATTTTCTGAACGCGAGCGCAAGTTATTCACACTTTATGAGGCAGTGCGAGAATTACGCAGCAAAGATGCACCCGACATGCAAATGTTTAAGAACAGCGCTGAGCAGATTGCTACATCATACCCAGAACAGTGGCTGCTTGCGTTGGAGTTGCGTGAGGCAGCTGAACTGCACGGCATCGACACCAGTGCGGGGTGGCTGCGAGACCTACAAAAACTAGCAAGCCCGCCCGCGGCGGCAGCTTAGTCTACGGAGATTGTTCCTAACATCCTGCCCCATGCTTTACCGTAACCCTCCAAGAGCTTACAGTGAACACGTACAGCACACTGGCTCTAACCGCGTATGTGCTAAAAATCCACTATGGACATAACACAACAAATTTGTGATCATTGTTGTGGGTTGTGTTTAGCAAGCGGGAATACACATGCACATTAAGTTGTGGGGAACACGTGGCTCGCTGCCACGGTCACTAACGCATCAGGGTTTAAAGAACACGCTCCAGCACTTACTGCGCGTCGCGTCGGAGCGGGGCATCAAGGATATCGCCGATTTACAGACGCTGATAGCAGACGATAGTAATGCGCCTTTGACCTACGGGGGCAACACTACCTGCACCGAGATACGGCACCGCGGTGACAGCTATGTTGTCGATCTCGGCACTGGGCTGGTTGGATTTGCGGAGGAACAGCGGGCGGCTGGCAACAGAAAGTTCAAATTCCTGATCAGCCACCTGCACTGGGATCACATATTAGGCTTGCCATTCTTCCCGCAGATATACGAGAAAGGTTGTGATATCGACATCTATCACGTGCATGACAATGCCCCGGACTATCTGCGCATCAAATTCAATGGAGTCAACTTCCCTGTGCGCTGGGAAGAACTTGGTGCGACGGTAAACTTCCACCAGTTGCGTCTGCACCAACCATACAAATTCAACGACCTGACCGTGACCCCATTCCAACTCGACCACCCCGGCGGCTCTTACGGCTACCGTTTTGACAGCCCCGCCGCCGCGATCGGCATCGCGGTTGACAACGAGCTAAAACGCCGCACAGCAGATGAACTGGGACAGGATCGGAGACTCTACCAAGCACTCGATGCACTGCTGTTCGACAGCCAGTATGACTTGAACGAGATGACAGAAAAATATGACTGGGGACATTCTAGCCCCACACTTGGTATCAACCTTGCCTTTCAAGAGATGATTAAGACATTGGTCATGGTGCATCACAACCCAGCCGCCGACGACCAGCGCTTGCAAGATAAGCTTATCCGTGCACGTCAGTACGCGGCTGATATTTATCCCCAGCATCGGCAACACTGGGAACAGGTGCAAGCAGGCGGGCCGCGTATTATTTCTGGCTACGACGGACTTGAACTTGAGATCACCCGTGTGTCTTAGATTTTACTGTGCGCTAATTTTTTTCTTCAGCACCTCAACGGTGTGGGCAGAGCTAGCAATCAAGGTAGAGGAATCCATCTTGCCACGCGCGGCTGAGTTTGCCGAGCTGCCTGTCACGGTAACAATTGACGACGTGCTGCCCAGCGATTACGAAAAACGCGAGAAAGAAGAAGACGAATGGGAACGACTGTATCTTACCCTGCCCGATAGCGATGATGACGAACTACCCTTGCTCAACAATGCCGATTTGCAAAACACCGAAGGCTTCAATCGCCACTTCTGGTATAAGGCAGTAAAGAGAGAAAAACGCTCCAACAGCAATGGCAATCTTACCGTCACATGGCGTTTCGTGCTCAAGGCACGGTCAGAACACAAGCTGAGCAATCTACTGCAAGGCACACCTCCCGCGCTACAACTCGCCATCTCCTATCACCAATGGGAAGGGGATGAATACAGCGAAGCCTTGCTCGACCACGTGCATGCCTTCCCACGGCTCGACGGTGTGCCCAACGAAGATCCGCAACAGGTGCAGCTTACTCCCCGGCATCACCGCCTGCACATCAACTGGAACGTGCCAGAGGCAGTGGATTACAGCAATGCACAGGGCAAATTTCCCTCTGCGGGGGTGCTTGCCATCATTGCCGCCAAGAATGACAAGGAAATTGATATGACTGCCGCAGCGGTGGTCTTTCGCACCGCGGCTGAGGGTGGCGACGTGCCACTCGACAAGGGACAGTGCCAGCTTCTACCCGACTGTAGCATCGACTGTGGCAATGCCGAAAATATTTACTTTGACCTCAATAAAATTAAAAATATCAACGAGTTACAAAAATCCAAGCTTCTACAGGGTGGCACAGGAGTCATCAACGACTTGCAGCCCGGAGTAACTTATATGGTTATCTTGCAGTATTACCCCAACGGGATAAAACGCAGCGCGTGTCTTACCGCCGTGCCCGTTGAGAATAAAACCCTACTTGAGTTGAACGGCGCAGACGATGCAAAGCGTGAAGACCTGCGCTGTTTTATCGCTACCGCGGCATGGGGTTCATCACGTGCCGTCGCTGACCTGCGTTGGTGGCGGGATAACTTTCTCCTTACCAACGACTGGGGACGAGCCTTCACTGACTTCTACTACCGCCACGCCCCACCCATCGCGACACTGATTGCCGATCACGAACTGTTGCGTGCCTTAACACGCATCTTGCTGCTCGTGCCCCTAATTTTCGTGCTAATGTTTAAGCATCCCCTACTAGCCTTGCTGTGTGCGGCACTGTTCACTTGCCTAGCCTTTTTACGCAACCCAAGGCATCAATTGTAGCTACTAAAACTTTAAAACCAGCCACTTACAAGAAATTACCAGAAAAACTCACAAAAGCTTTAGTACAAGAAAAAAACGGCCGATAAGAACTATGATACTTTCGGAGGTGATGCTGCTGTGCATAGAAATTTACCAACCATGCTGTTGATGACGAACTTTATGCTGTGGGGCATATCGGAGCTAGCTACAGCAGCAAGTGCTAAGCCAAATAACAAAGATACAGGTGGTGAGCTACGCGATCTTGCTGTGCTCATACATTAACCGTGTCGTTGGCGTGCCCGCACAGGGAGAGATCCTGCAAGAGATGATCGATTTGTTGAGAGAGGGCAAGGCACAGGAAGCCGCATTGCTGGCTACCGAGCATCCGTTCTTTTATGACTTCAAGTTGCGTGCCTTGTTTACCCCTTGGTCAAACAGAGAAGGTAGTGTCAGCAATCCTCTTAACGACATGGTTGCCACAATGACCGGCATGGTGCGAGATGATGTGCCTTTCAATACAGTGTTGAGTGAAGATATAGTTTATGTACATCGACCAGAAGACTTGAAAAATTGCGAGCACATATATGGAACTCCCCGCGAATACTTACCCAAAGTGGGGTGCAAAGTGCTCCCTGATGGTACGGCATCAGTCAACACTGATGCAGGAGCAAGTAGGGTGGGATTGCATAATTTGAAAAACAACTTGCAGCGCTATCAGCAGTCGCAACTAGATAAACAGGCAATAGTAGAACCTAGCACAAACAACGAGGCGAGGTTAGAAGCTAGCGCGATCAGCGGAGTGCTATCAACACGTGCTTTTGCTGCGGCTTTCTACAGTGATGGCACTAACCGGCGTGCAACGTCTTTCGTGTTGAAAAATTTTCTTTGCCACGAGATGGAACAACTGCACGATATAGAGACACCGAAGCATTGGGTACGGCAAGATGTCAATCGCTCCCCCGGTGGCGATCCAGAACTTTTTAACCAGCGCTGTGTCGGCTGTCATGCGGGTATGGATGCACTCAGTGGCTGGAGTGTTTACTATGATGGATTTTCTTGGACTGCTGGCAAGGTGCAGAACAAAATCTACAAAAATAATTTACTTACGGAAAAAGACAAAAATGGAAATACCGTATCAGCTCCGAATAAGGATGAAGGTCGTAATTATAGTCTGAGTAAAAATCAAAACGACAGCTTCACCAACTTGTGGACGGAAGGCAAAAACGCATCACTCGGCTGGCGTGGAGAAACAAGCGGCAAAGGTGCAAAAGAGTTTGGCGAGATGATAACAAGGAGCAAGGTGTTTTCAAGTTGTATGGCCAGACATGTCTACAAAGCTATATGTTACCTCGACCCAGAAGAGGGACTGGCAAAGACAAAACATGAACAACTCGCTGATCAATTTGAAAAAAATAATTACAACATGCGTAAATTATTCGCGGCAACTGCGGTCTCGTGCCTTACCAAGGAAAAAGAAGAAAGCACAGGTAGTGGGGGAGAGGAAGAGTGAAAAAAATTAACGCGATATTGCTTTGTCTTTTTTATGTAGTGCTAACCGCATGTCCTGTACATCCTTTTAATGCCGCCGAAGACGATCCAACGTCAGGAGAGACAAACCCAGATCTAGTGCTGGTTGGCAAACGCAATTTTTGGGAAGTAAACGCAGCTATGGCAACAGTCACTGGCATAACACCCGAAGACCATTTGGCAATCCATGCAGGTGCAGGCATGAGTGCCAACCCGTCAAAAACGAGCAACACACTCAATCCAAATGCTATGAAACATATAGCTGACACATGGCAGGAGGTAAACCCGATGATGGCACGTAAAAACGGTATTGATGGCTGTGATCCGAGCACACAGGTAGGTTTATTTCGATTAGCTTCGGCCTATTGCAACCGTCTCGTCAACGACAACACGGCATGGGATAATTTTGTTGCACAAAATTTTGACGGTGCAGATATCAGCAAGCTGAGCAGAAGTCATATTGCAGCAGTACTGCTTGATAAGCTTCAGACAGGCAGTAAGCTCAGCAATACGCAACGGGAAAAATCACTTACGACTATCGTAAATTATATGAATGATGCAGGTGCTGGAGATAGTGTCAGCAAGGAAACGTTGTTTGATGTCTGCACGATGGTGCTGGGCAGTGCCTCGACTATGTTAAATTAACGCAGAGGAGCACGTCATGTCGATCAAAAAAATTCTAACTCGCCGTGATTTTTTAAGCTGCGGTGCGGTACATAGTTTTAGCTCAATATTTTTACCAAGTCTCGCCACGTTGTTACGCAACGATCGTGCCCTTGCCTCAGGTGAAGCTTGCAGCATTAACGTGGAACAGCTGCCTGCCTTCATCGCTATTGATTTGCAAGGCGGTGGCAGCATCGCAGGTAACAACATCATGGTTTACGATAAGGGTGGCGCACTATTGACAGACTATAGTGGCTTGGGCTTGGTAACTGCAGCTACTGCTAACGATATCGACACTACCTTTGGTCTACCGATGCACAAGGGCAGTCCGATGCTGCGTGGCGTGAAAGCAATGACCACACCAGAAGTGCGAGCAAACGTTAACGGTTTTGTCATCTGTTCACAATCGGCTGACGATACACGCAATAACAAGATGGCAACTGCACCCGGTATTTTTAAAGCTGGCTGTAACGGTTCAATCGTCCCACTGGTAGGCATGCGCAGCGCACAAGCTGGTGGTTCGGGTGGTAATTCTATGACACCTTTTGGCACTGATGTCGCCCCGACGTTGATTGAGAACCTTGCTATGGCACAGCAACTAATCTCTGCGGGTGAGTTGTGGACAGGACAACGGACACAGAGATTAGAGAAGGTGCTGAAAGCTATTGAAAACTTAAGTTCAACCAGACTTGAAGCACTCGGCAAGCTAAGCTTGCCGGAGCAAGCCGCGGCGATGGTTGAGTGTAGCTATGCCAAAGCCAACAAAATGATGAGTGGCAGCGATAAGCCTAACCTCGATCCAAACCTTGATGACGCTTTAAAAAAAGCTCCAGCAGCACCACAGCCAAAGTACTGTGGTTGGTGGGGACATGGGCACGGTAGCGAAGCTATCAAGCAGATTGGCTACATGGTGTTGAAGGGTTTTGCTGGCAGTGGCACGATTACATTGCCCGGCTATGATTATCATGATAGCAAGGTTGAAACTGGACTCGGTGCAGACATACAAGCTGGACGCATCATCGGTGAGATGCTGTCAATGGCCGCGGCGTTGAACCGTAAACTCATGCTGCACATCTATACCGACGGTGGGGTCGATTCTGCAAAGGGTATAGCCGATGGAGGCAAAACCGACGAAAAGGTGAATTGTGAGCAAACATCCCACAACACCCCTGACCCTGCCAACCCCTCCAATAACCAAGATGAAACACCACCAACAGTTAATAGAAAGGCATGGACAGGCGATAGTTAAACACGTGCCGCGGCCTTTGTGTTAGTTTACGATCCCGCAGGAAAGCCAGACCTAACTGCACAGCAGATGGGAGCTTACAAGAAAGATGATAACGGCACAGTTGATTTACAGCCGGGCAAGCATACAGCCGTCAGTCAAAATCCAGAGGCACACGCAGCTGCAGTAGTTGCCAACTATCTCGCATGGCAAGGGCGTGAAGCAGACCTCTTCACCAAGGTAATGAGCAACAGTCCCATCAGGGAAACAGAGCTGCAAAATTACCTTTTTCTGCAGAAATCATGAGTTTTGATTATGTTTAGCTTCCGTGCCACACTCCCGTTACAAACAATTTATATGGTTATGGTAAGTATAGGGGGTTTACTTTTACTCACTGCTTGTACCATTGAACACATTAGCTCTCGACACAGTGCTGATGCACAAGCATCACTTGATCTTTTCAAAACACACGTGCATCCTTTGTTGACTGAAATGAAATGCGCTGGTTGCCATACCAGTAAAGGCAATGGTGAATTTGCTGATGAAGATATTGAGATTGCACATACAGCAGCTCTAGCTGAAAGTAGAGTTGATTTTAGTGACATCAAAAATTCACTGCTAGTAACAAGACAAGTTCCAAGTAACCATAACTGTGACAAGACTAGCGGAGAATGTGATAAAAATGCAGAGAAGTTAATTGCGGCACTGATAAAATGGCAAGAAAGCCGTGACAGTGACGCAGGGAAATCTCTTCTCCTCACTGATGAAAAAGATGCTGATCAAGGTGAAACAGGTGATTATACTGACCATAAGCTACAATTTGCTATCGACAAGCTTATGAATTCAAATGCAAGCGGTAACGTTACACTAGAGGTAACAGCTAGTAAATCCTCTTCAGCAAATCTGCTAACACTAAAAAATTTCAAACTCAACACAACGGCTGATCATATCTTTCTAGGCGGATTTCGAGCAAAGCGTAATGGCAAATACAGCTCTGATCTCAGCAAGATGCGTGTCTGTACATTGGCGAAACCATCAAGTGAAAAAAAAACAACGGAGTTTAGTAAAATAGAAATCTCATTTTCACTAGAAGACGGAGATAGCAGTCCAAATATGATTGCCTTCGGTCTTAAAGACCTGCGTGTCGCTACTAGCGATGATGAATGTGAGGGAGAGAGCATCGATGGTGATGATCTTGGAGAGGCACGAACAGTTTTTAATGATAAAGAACAAGATATCGGTCAAATTATCTCGTCTAATTGCACCACAAGTTGTCACAACCAAATATCAAGACAAGGGAGTGATCTCAGCACATTTGATGATTTCTACGCTGCACGCCAAGAGATAATAAGAAGAGTTGATTGTAGTCTACAAGCATATGCTAACAAATGCATGCCGAAACCTCAGAGGAATAATCTGCAAGAAGAACAAAAAATAGAACTACTCGACTGGTTGGAAGCTTTACCTGAATAACTGAGCACAACATCTCCAAAACCAAAACCTCATACTCATGTTTGTTTTTATACGGGGCGGTCGTTCCCCCCGCCCCGTGCCCCACCCCCCTTCTTTGTTTCAGTATTAAGTACAGAGATGTACCCTCCTTTTCACCACCTCCCTGAGTCTGGGTACGGTCGGCGGGTTAAAAGGAGGGTACATCTCTGTATGTTTTAAGCACCGTAACAAATATGAGAAAGCTCATAGCCAGCACTATGCCAACTACAAAAACCAACCCTGTATCAAGGCTCGCGGTTTTTGTTTTATGTGGTGAGCTGGAGCGAGGAAGCAGCAAAGAACCACTCGAAGCGAGCGTTACAAAAAGCGACATAGTGAGCCTTGAGATAGGGTTGTGGTTTTGATAGAGAGGTTAACAACTCGGATAATGAGCACAGAGTTGAAACAGTTGGGGACATGCAGGGGTGTGGAGCTAGAAAGCGGCCAAGAGCCGCGCAAAGCGGGGAGGGGAACGGGCTTTGTTGCATAACTCAGGGCAGGTATGTTTATATCTTATAACCCTTTAGCAGTAAGAATTTTATAGGTGTTGCAAAGGTAATGCTTGCACCACACACAAGTTAGTGGTGTCCGCAGAAGTTGACAAGGAGGTGGGATAGGTCATCCCAGCAAACCATTTCACGCGAATGCTTTAGCTGGAGCTAGGAAGCGGCAAAGAGCATGCACACATGTGTGCATGGTGCAGCAGGATGACCTATCCCACCTCCAAGCAAAAGTATGAGAACAGAAGGGGAGGGGTATGGGGAGGGGAACGCTCCCCATATAAAAACAAAATGCGTCAGCAGATGACAAAAAACTCAGCTGCAGTTAGCTTGCACCAGTGCATAGTAGTTGTTGCCAACATGAGAAACTTTCACTGCGCCGCGGTAAGATACTCCCATAGTGCAGTGCCAATCAGCGATAGTTGCGGTAAAAGCTCCCGTGTTGGCGGTGTTGGTTGCTGCCGCATCTTTGACTTTATCATTGCTGACTAGATAGGAGTTGACGCTGCAATTCGTGCATGGCATGCCTTCTACACGCAAGATGCCGTGTAGTTCAGTATTGCCGGCGTTGACAGAAATACGATTAACATCCAACTCAACTGCCGCAGTACGCACACGTGGCAAAGCAAATTTCTTTGTGCCAACAAAACGCACCGCTTTAGCAACAAGCTCTGCACCTTCATACAGCTCTTGTGTAAAGAAAGCTTCTGTGAATACTGCCTTGCCACTTCTGATGGTCGCGCTTAAAGAAGGCTTGCGCCACACAATCAATGCATCGTCAAGTGTGCTACCACTATCGTCCTTCACCTTTAAGGTCACCGCACCGCCTGTGCTCTTGTTGCCCAACAGTTTCATCGTAAAAGTCAAGTCAGGCAAGGCTCGACCTGCAACAATCCTATCAGGAAGACCTTTCATATCAACGCTAAACAGCGAGCCTCCAATAGATATGCCATCATCGTCATCATCATCCTCGTCAAAGACATCAAATTTGTTGCTCTTGCTCTCGAATTCTTCACCATCAACCCTAAAACTTAACTCTACCCTGTAATTGCGCCCCGCACGATCGATGCGCAAATTAGAAAAGGTAACACGCCCGCGCTTGGTGTCTCTCTCTATTCTACCTCGTAAGTCTGCACTCCTGTTACCACCAGTAAGTTCTAACTCAACTTCAATGGTATCTCTAATAATGTCACCGTCGTGATCTTTGATCGTCGCCCGCACATCAAAAGTACTGTTTACCTCGACATCCCTGATCTTCTCGATAACTGCGCGATAATCATGCTCATGCCCATCATAATACGCGTAACGCTTGCCCGGTTCGCAGCTGACAACAAAAAAAGCTAAAAAAAGTAAATATACAAACATATTAGCCTTCCCTGCAGAAAATTTAACTCACAGGAAAATTTTAACATATTCCAACAACCAAAGCGAACCGAGACACCCCCGCCAAGATCACCAACTCTTCCTGAATGAGAACTCAAACCTGCATCTGTCTTTCGTAGAGCAGATGTGAAGCAATGGCAGTGCGATACTGTTTTAGACCGTGATGCCAAAAATCCTCGTCAACGTCAAATCTATCCGCGCTAAACATGCTGTCTGCATCAAGAGCACCAAGCAGCAGTTGTATCGGCAACTTCTCGTATTCGTATTCATAAGGAGGTTGTTTCCACTGGAAATTTTCTCCGCCAAGTTCAATAAAAGCTCGCACTGCGGCGATGCCGACACGAAAAAGACGAGCACGTGCAGGGGCGGTGATATGTACTTGCAAGCCGTTGCAAGCCTGCCCTTGCCACTTTTGATTGGTCGGCATGAACTGTGTTGCGCGCAGATGGACACCCTCCATATTAGGACAAAGGTCATACACACGCTGCACCAAGCGTTCAGCAGCTGTAATCCACGGCGCACCGATCAGTTGAAAGGGCAAACATGTGCCACGTCCTTCAGAAACGTTTGTGCCTTCAAACAATACCAAGCCCGGAAATGCAAACACCGTCTCACAGGTTGGCATGTTGGGCGAAGTCAGCACCCAATTCCGTGCCAAATCTGACCACAGGCACTCAGGCTGCCAGCCGCGCAATTCAATTACCGTAAGCTCTGCACCTATCTCAGTGTTGAAGAAACACGCCGCTTCTCCTGTCGTCAAGCCATGTCGCATCGGCATCACGAACTCGCCGACGAAAGATCTGACCTCAGGGTGCAGCACTCGCCCCTCCAACACTTCACCGCCAAGTGGATTGGGACGGTCAAGCACCACTACCCGCTTGCCATACGCAACTGCAGCACGTAACACCGCGGCCAACGTATACTTGAAAGTATAAATACGTGTACCTGTCAGTTGTAAATCGACAACAAAGGTATCAAGCCGTGCTGCCATCTCTTCAGTCGGGGTGCGTTGCTCGTGATACAAGCTAAAAATTGGCAAGCCCGTCGGCACATGCTGCATGTGCAGCGACTCGATCATGTTGTCCTGCACGGTCGCCTCAAAACCATGCTGCGGACTGAACAAGCAAGTCAGCTGCGCCACCTGTTGCAACACCTGCCACGCGGGTTCAAACTCTGCCGTAACCGAAGCCTGATTGCATAGCAAGCCGCATCTTCCCCATTCCGCGGCTAGCAACGGCTCGTCACGCAAACGCTCAAGACCTACCCGCATAAGCACCTCCATGTATTACTCTGAGGGGCAAACTAGAAACGTGCAAGTTGAAAGCCTACCACACCCAACAAACGAAGGTGCTGCAGGTTCAATTTATGAGCACGAACAATGTGAACAAAGAATTCCACTACATCAACGGCAACATACACATCAAGAAAACAAAAAATCCTGTAACGACATTGCCATAACTCGTCGTCAAACCATAGAGTAATCTCAACACGAATAGTCACCCACTTGAAAAAACTAAACATCGCTTCCCGATCAGACGCAAATTCACGCACACTTGCAAAGCCAACGATGCGTCAATTTCCAAATCACAATCGATGTTTTGAGGTATCTATCTGCTTGAAACTAATACGAAAAGTTTTCCACAGCAAAAACTAACCAGCCTTCTCTTCCTTATCTGGAAAAGTAGATTGCTCGGCTAAGATGTGATCCTCCGTTGGCACAACTTGCTCTGGTGGCGGAGGAACTCGTGAGGGTGGCTTAATCGCCTGCACTGGCGGTGGCGGAACTACCTCTGCTGACATAGTAGTTTGCTTTGGTGGAGCTGGAGGGAGTTCAGTTGGTGACGCAGCAACCTGCACTGGTGGCGGAGGAACTCGTGAGGGTGGCTTAATCGCCTGCACTAGCGGTGGCGGAACTACCTCTGCCGACATAGTAGTCTGCTTTGGTGGAGGAAGTTCAGTTGGTGACGCAGCAACCTGCACTGGAGGCGGAAGAACTTGCTCTGCAACTTTTTCCTCCACATCTGCTGATTTTTTGCTGCTTGTTTTTTTACTGCTGGCTTTCTTGCGGCGTGTTGTAGTTTTTTTCTTCGTTGTCGGGGTTTTACGACGCGTCGCCTTGCGCTTCGGCGGTGTAGCCGCTTCTTCCTCTTGTCCTGAAGAAAAAGCGTCTGCTTCCAGCACTGCTGCTACTTCCTGATCCTCTTTCTGCACTGCTGCAGATGCTACCCCCGTATCATTTTCCTCGTTCTCCGTTGCCTTCTTGCGAATAAATTCACGCAGAATGTTTTCTTCCTCCTTCTCAATCTGAATTATCTTGATGGCAATGCCCGGCTCAGTGTCCAACAACACCGCCTCCTCAGGATGCACCACCCTTGTCATCTTGCCGTTGAAGAAAATCGTGCTGCCTTCCTCTAACGTCAGCCACACCTCCATAATGCTCGAAGGTGTAAAAGGAAACCGCCCCGGCTTCTCAAAACGTAAGAAAAAACCTGTGTCAGAAACATTACGAGTCTCCATGTTATAGCTCGCCTCCGAACCAATCGAGCGCATGGAAACCCGCAGCCCCCTCTCAATGATTACCCGACCGTAACGTCGATTCTCTCTACTGACGTTGACCACCAAACCCCTCCGCAAGACCAAGTAAATAATGTCTCACGAAGGGATTCGGATGTTCACAAGAAAACTTTAGGGTAAACTAGATTTTTATTTTTGCTTTTTTGCCAATTCTTCGTCGATAATCTGCTTGAAACGAGAAAAAGGGACAGCACCCGACAGCCTGCGACCATTGATGAAGAACGCGGGCGTGCCTGTAACCCCAGCCTTGATGCCCGATTGCATGTTCTGGTCAATAAAAGCAAGCTCCGCCGCAGGCTTATCGACGCAATCCTGCCATTTGGCCTTGTCAAGCTTGATCCTCTCCGCATAGGCAATAAAGTCCTTGTCCGACAAAGCATTTTGGTTTTCAAACAAAGTACTATACATTTCCCAATACTTACCCTGATTTAGAGCGCATCGAGCTGCCACTGCCGCAGGCTTAGCACGATTGTGAAAGCTAAGGGGGAAATCTCTGACCACCCACCTGACATTGCCCTTGTAACGCGTCATGACCTCTCTCGTTGCTGGCAATACCCGTGCACAGAAAGGACACTGAAACTCGGAAAATTCGACGATAGTGATACAGTCATCGCCACGACAACTGACAGGCTTGATGTCAGAATTAGCGGGGCCGTATTTGACTGGCTCGTTGCTGCGAATAGTGAAGCCAAACGTTGGTTCTTCAGGACGAGGATAGTCGACACTCAGTTTTTTGTTGCTCAAAGCCGTAGTAACAATGCCATTTAACAAGCCACGCTCCGCGCTATCACGCAGAAACTTCTTGACCTCCGCCGTGCGCTTAGCATCGTCGAGCTTAGACAACTGTGGATGATCCTTGAAACGCTGTGCCGCCTCGTCAATCTGCTTCTTGGTAATGTTGACATTCTTGTCGAAATAGTCCTTCTTCTCTTGCGTAATGGATTTTTTGCTCTTGGCTGCGCGCTGCTGCCAAAAAAATTCCAAATACTTCTGCCTCGCCAACTGCTCGATCAACTGGTAACGACGCTTCTCCACCTCGTAAAATTTTGCCTTTTCCTTTGCCGCGACCTGCGCCACCGTCGTCGTGACACCATTGATGGTGAAGGCCTTCTCCCCCGAAGCCACTCCGCCACACAAGATAAACAACACTAACACGCCAACCCGAAAACCTAGCACAACTACCTCCATTACTTTAATTTTTCAAACAGGCTACCTAATCCATGATAAAATATAACTGCTAAAATTTCCATCTCCAAAATTATACGATGAGGTCTGCGTGAGCGACAGCGAAAAAACCAGCAAGTCACTTGCACCAGACCTGAACCAACTCGTATGGGTAGATTTGGAGATGACGGGCCTTGACCCCGAACGTGATCAGATTATCGAAACAGCACTGCTGCTGACCGACAAAGACCTCAACATCACGGCCCGCGGCCCGCACACCATCATTCACTGCCCCCAAGAAACCCTGACGGCAATGGACAGCTGGAATCGCAAACATCACCGCAAATCAGGCCTGTGGGACGCAGTGCTAACCTCCACCACCACCTTGAGCGATGCCGAAGCACTCACCATTGCCTTCCTCAAACAACACTGCCCAAGCGACAAGCTCATTCTCGCGGGCAACTCCATCTGGCAAGACCGCCGCTTCATCATCAAGCACATGCCCGCACTGGAAAAGCTCCTCCACTACCGCATGATAGATGTCAGCAGCATCAAGCAACTCAACGCTCTGTGGTATCCCAACCAGAAACACGAAGCTCAGAAAAAACACACCCACCGCGCCATGGACGACATCGAAGAAAGCATCGCCGAACTGCGCTTCTACCGCGAATATGTCTTCGTTGCAGCGCAGTGATAACTAACCCAATTTTTCCTGATGAAAACGTGGCAAGTGGAAGGCACTGACCATCAGCTCCGCCGTCAAATAACGCAGATGTGACTCAACCGCCTGAAACCGCTCACGCGTAAAAGACGAAGGATCAATTGCACTGTTAGAAGCCATTGTCCATGACCACAACGCCCGCGGATACGTCGGCACAGTGCCAATGTAAGGATGCACATGCTTGAAGGCAGTCTTGATGTTGCCGTTAATGCGGCGCAACAGCTCAGGCCGTGCCCAAGGCGATTCCGTCTGTGCCGTCATTATCCCGCCGTCACGCAAGGCACGTGCCACCGAGCGGTAGAATTCTGGAGTGAACAGACAAAGACCAGGCCCAATGGGGTCAGTTGAATCAACGATAATGACATCGTAGCTATCAGCAGCACTGTCAGCCAGAAACTTCAGCCCATCGGCAATCTCTACCTTCACTCTCTTATCGTGCAGTCCTTGCGTAAGTTCAGGAAAGTGCTGCTTGCAAACCTCAATTACTGCACCGTCTATCTCGCACAGCGTCACCGTGCTAACTTCTGGATAACGCACTACTTCTCGCACCACACCGCCATCGCCACCACCGATGACCAGCACGTCACGCGGGCTGGCATGATTGCAGAGCGGCATATGCGAAATCATCTCCCGATAGACGAACTCGTCCTTCTCGGTAATCATCACAATGTCATCGATTAGCAAAATTTTCCCATAGGCAAGCGAGTCAACTACCTTGATTTCCTGAAAATCAGACTTTACACATGCCAACTCACCACTGATGGCATAACCACAGCGCAACTGCCCGTCTTCGTCCTCGTAAATCCAATTGCTCACTTGTTGCCTTTCTCCTGACTGCGCACATATTCCAAAAACGCTGCACGGTCTTCAAGCAAGGCCGACCCCTTATCGGGACGATTGCTCCGGTTTAACCCACGCCTACTCTTCTGCTCACGATAGCGGTTACCACCCTTCTGGTTAAAGTTGCTACTCTGCGGACGACCACCACCACCACCACCACGCATCGTCGATTTGCGTTCCATAATCTCCCATGCACGCAGCACCAGCCCTTCGGCAACTAGCTCGCAGAGCAACTCCTCAGGCGTAACCCCTTCGTCAGCAGCCTTCTGCTGCACCTTGCGTACCAGTGCTCTTGACATCGGCAACTTGAACACATGCTCGGAGACCTCGCTGCCCTCCCTCGTGTCGTGCTCCTCGACCGCAGATGCTTCGCTGTGCTCGCAGGAATCTTTGCCGCTTTCTCGCGGCTGCGCCGCTAACTTCGTTAACTCCTTGCCGCTTTCTAGCTCCTTGCCGCTTTCTAGCTCCTTGCCGCTTTCTAGCTCCTTGCCGCTTTCTAGCTCCTTGCCGCTTTCTAGCTCCTTGCCGCTTTCTAGCTCCGCGTCAAACTCAGCAATTGGCTTTACCATTACGTCGCTCACCTCTTCAAGTTGTGTAAATGTGAAAATTATCCTAAAAAAATCCGGCTGAGCAGGCAGCGGGAAAAAAGAACCTAATCAGGGATGAAGCACCCCTCTACTTCAGTGTAACCCCGATCGCCACCAACCGAAAGAGCCGTTCGCAGGTTTTTCAATCAAAAACACGCAGTTCCTTGACCGCCTCCGTCCTCTGCCACGACAAAGGATTGGCGATCATAAAGGAAATGATGCGGGGACGCAAATGATTTTCAAAAATACCCGCCTGCATGTGCTTTTTTACCTCCAGAATAGATTGCCGTGCCTCTGGTGACAATGAGGCAAAATAACTCCGCTCCAGCTGGTTATAATCGGCCCGGGAGCGAGACACAATCTTACGCAGTTCGAGCGCAGCAATCTTGCGCAAGTGCTCGCCCTCCGTCGCTTCTGGCATGGAGCGAGAAAGCGGCAAAGATTCCTGCGAGCGCAGCGAAGCGAGTGCCTCACGTGTCGGCGCAACCTCCGTCGCGGGCGGCTGCGATGACTGTGGCGACACTACCTCAGCATAAGGCACATCTGCCGCAGCACTGCTGACCAGACAAGCTTGCGGAGTGCTGCTAAGCTCCTGCACAAAATGTGGGTTTTCCTTGATCCAATTACGAAAATTAGCAAAACGCGTGTGCAGAGGCACGGCATTGTCAGCATTGAGCGCATTACCAACCACACTAGGCACAAGCGCACTCGGCAGCGGTAACACAGACAACATGCGGCGCAGTGACCACTCAAAAAAAAGCGCTATGTCAAGCAGTGGGCAGCCCGCCGTGAACATAGTCAACACGGCAACATCTTCCTGCGCATCGAGCCGACTCAGCAGTGCCGTGAAGCTGTTCAGCAACTTCTGATGCCGCTGACGGCGATCGGGGACAAGCAAGGCAAGCAATTTCTCCAGCGTCTGCGCCAATCGCCGTGTGCAAAGGTCAACGCAAATAGCCTGTAGCCATGCTTTGCAATTCTGCTGCACCGTTGGAAAACGTGCTAGCGTCCACAACAGCTGCGGTTGCTGACGCTGCTTGGCATCGAGAAAAACCGCCTGCGACACAGGATGTGGCAACAAACAACCATGCTCGGTAAGTTTCTTGCCCAGTGCAGTAAGTAAGCGCAATAACTCAACTTCACTGCACTGCAATCCCGCACTACAGTCAGTCAAGCTCTGGCATAGGGTATGCTCCAAATTCAACCAGTTGCCCTGCTGTTGCGCCGCCGCTTCAAGACGCAAGTAAAGCAGTTGCTCTGCACCCTGCACATCAAGCCACACCGATTTCCACAAGTGCAGCGGGGCACTGTCGCACAAGGCACGCAGTTGCAAACCATGCTGTGCCCGGCGCACAAAATCCGCATACGGCTCGCAATAACCGAGCAATAACTCACGCCCCCAAGTGGCAAGCTGCAACTCAACGCTAACGCCATCGTCACTGCTATGCCATGCTTCATCGGCAAACAGCGACCATGCCTGCACCTTGCCCTCCTCTTGCTCGCTGTGCTCGCAGGAATCTTTGCCGCTTTCTCGCTCCTGCAAAATGCGGAAAGAACGCAGTTCGTGTAGCAACAGCTGTGCCTGAGTGCGCTGCCGACGGGTAAGTAGTTGCAACTCGTTGTAAACACGCGGCAAGGAGATGATAATGTTATCACGTGCTCCGTCCAGCAACTGATGCTGCATGATGCTGATAATCTGGCTGCAGAGCTTCAGTTGCAACGGCTTCAGATACGGCAGAAATTTTACTGTGCTGACGTAGGCATCGGGATCGCCGCCCGCGGCATTCAACACGGTAGCACGATCGAACACCTCAACCCACCAGTGTGGCAAGAAGAAAGAGGTGGCATGGGGCAAATTCACGGCAAACTACAGCAGATGATAGTTGACACCGAGACTAACACGCAAGCCACGCCGATGCAAATCTGCTACCCGCTTGCTATACTTGCGTTGCAGGCTGTGTCGCAGTGTATCAATGGCAACGGTCGCGGCAACCGCCGTATTTAGGGTGAAGTAGTGCTCAACCGCCAAGACCCCAGCATAAGTGGCAAGACTAAAACCAGACAGCAACCCCTCTTGCGCCGGCAGATGAGGCACACGTTCAAGGAAAATTTCCATCCCCAGCAGTGCCTGCCAGCGGGCATCGACATACCAGACGATGCCCGCAACCACACCGGGCATCAGTAAGGAGTAGAAGTTACGCCGTGACACAGGAAAAGAATATCTGAAGCCGAGACGCGTGCCGAGATAATAGCCGAAATTTTTCGCCAGCTGAAGCTGAAAACGATAGACAAAGTGCGCCGCGACGCTACGATCCCTGAATTCATCCTCCGCCTGCAACTGCCACTCGTGGGTTGCAAAAGAGAAGAGCAGCGAAAACTGGTTGTCTTTTCTGAAGCCATAAATATATTTAGACGCATCGTCCGCTGAAACCGCGGCTAACGAGCCAGTCCACGTCAACAAGAGAAGGAATACTGCGATGATTGCCCCGCTACTAGCGACTTTTTTCACCATTCTGCTTTTTTCCGTCATTGCAACGTTCACCCTCATCTCTGCTATCAATCGTGAGCAGCACGATCATAGCAGACCAGCGCACGAAATTGAATCACCTGCTGAGGCACAACCCACACCGCCAGCAAAGACCATTAGCAGTGCCGCTCCACCTGCCACCGCAGAAACTATCACGGCTGCCTCGCCAACAATCTCGTGGACAGAACATCTGCAAGCTAGCTTGCAGAAAACCCGCACTGCCATGCTCGACAACCTCAGCACACTGCTCAGAGGTGCAACGCAAATCGATGCTGCATTGCTTGATAGTATGCACGAAACCCTCTATCGTGCCGACACAGGCCACAAAGTTGCTGAACTGCTGGTCAACGCTTGTCGCCAACAACTGCGTGACAAGGAGGCTAGCTTTGAACAAGTGCAGCGCGTGCTGCAGGACGAAGCCACCCGCCTGCTCTCAGTGCCTACAGAAGAAAAAAATACCGACAAAAAACAAGCTGTACTTGTCGTAGGAGTCAATGGCGTGGGCAAAACGACAACGGTTGGCAAGCTTGCCCAGCATTACCTCGACGACAAGCAAAAAGTTTTGTTATGCGCCGCCGACACGTTTAGAGATGCCGCCATCGACCAACTCCAAATCTGGGCGGAACGCTTGGGGGTGGAACTAATCAAGCACCAACAAGGCGCAGACCCCGGTGCAGTGGTCTTCGATGCTATGCAAGCTGCCCGCAGTCGTGACACCGATGTCTTACTAATCGACACCGCAGGACGCTTGCACAACAAAGACAACCTGATGGCAGAACTGCAAAAAATTAAAAAAATCGCCAGCAAAAACTCCGACCTGTTTGCTTTAAAAACGTGGATCGTGCTCGATGCCACCACGGGCCAGAACGCCTTACAGCAGGTGAAAGCTTTCCTCGAACTGGTGCAAATCTCTGGCATTATCGTCACTAAACTCGACGGCACGGCAAAAGGTGGCGTGCTGCTTGGCATCTGCGAACAATTCAAAATTCCCGTGCGCTTCATCGGTATCGGCGAAAAAGCCACCGACCTACGTCCCTTCGACGCAAAAGAAGTTGCTGCCTCGATGTTTGGTTAAATTATTCGGGGCGGTCGTTTGTTTTTATATGGGGAGCGTTCCCCTCCCCAAACCCCTCCCCTGCTGTTCGCTAATTTCTCGTTAGGGGCAATAGCTATCATCCTGCTTACCATGACTCATGCTAAAGCATTCGCGTGAAATGGTTCGCAGTGATGATAGCTATTGCCCCCTTGTGAACATTTGCAGACACCACAAACTTAGGTGTAGCACAAGCACTGTGCCCAAAATAAAAACCACCCCCCCGCATCAAAGCTCGCGGCTCTAAGAGGCTTTTGCACTGTCTGGCAGCAAGGATTCCAGCCGCAAATGCTTATCCATGCGAACGGGGGGTGTTGCGACTCCGTTAGGCTCCTGCCAAGGAGCGCAAGCACCCCCTAACACGCACGAGAGATACAAATAAACAAGCATGCACTGTCTAGCACGTAAGGAGGCCTCGCGGCCAGACAGTGCAAAAGCTAACAAAAAGCGGGGAGCTAGCAAGCGGCAAAAAGCCATGCGAGCGTAGCGAGCATAGACCCGTCATCTGCGAAAGCAGATGACAAAAAGTACCGCACTTACTGCACTGAGAGAAATTACTCTGCCACCGAAGCACTTGTCTTGTACGGAAGTTAATGCTATAATTTTTCCCGCTTATGTTTGTGGAAGGGAGAGCTGTTGTGAAAATTATGGTGTTGTTGAAGCGCACTCCAGATACGGAGGCGCGCATCAAGTTATCGGCAGATGGCAAGACAATCGACGCTGAAGGGGTGCAGCATATCCTCAATCCCTACGACGAGTTTGCTATCGAAGAGGCCTTGCAAATAAAAGAAAAACTCGACGGCGAGGTAATCGCCTGCAGCTATGGCGCGGAGGCTAACCGCGAGATCATTGTGCGTGGCTTGGCGATGGGGGCTGACCGCGGCCTGCTTATCACTGCTGACGCAACACGTGACTCACTCGGCATCAGTAAGGTGCTAGCAAAGGCAGTGGAGAAGGAACAGCCCGATCTGGTTTTCTGCGGCAAACAAGGCATCGACGATGACAATATGCATGTCGGAGTAATGGTTGCCGAGTATCTCGGTTGGCCGCACGTCAATGTTGTCAACAAACTAACGCTCAACGATCGCACCGCCACTATTGAGCGTGAAGTCGAGGGCGGACAGGTGGAGGTCTATGAAACCCCGCTGCCACTCATAGTCGGAGCAAACAAAGCTTTGAACTCGCCGCGCTACGTGTCGTTACCCGGTATCATGAAAGCCAAGCGCAAGACACTCGATGTGTTGTCAGTGACCGATCTTGGTGTTGATGCTGCAGCTTGTAAGAGCGAAATCATCGGCTATCAGTATCCACCCGAAAAACCACCGGGCAAACTGTTCAAAGACAAGCCACTGGAAGAGATGGTGGACGAGGTGGTGCGCTTACTGCGTGAAGAAGCGAAAGTTATTTAAGCAAATTCTGCTGTGCAACTCGCACAGTTTTTATTTTTGTTGGGGGCAGCGTGAAGGTTTTAGTTTTTATCGAACAACGTGATGGCAAAATCAAAGCCTCTGCTTACGAAGCGTTGGCAAAAGGCAAAAAAGTCGGCGGCGAACTGCACGCGGTGCTGATTGGCAAAGGTGTTAGCGAGCTGAGCGTACAACTACAAGGCTATGGTATCGGCGAACTGCATGTCGTCGATGCACCGACGTTGGAACTTTACAACCCACTGCACTGGACAACGGCTTTGCACGCCGCGATCAAGGCTTGCAATCCACAGCTGTTGTTAGGCATCGCTTCGCCCTTAGGTCGTGACCTATTGGCAAGACTGGCAGCACGGCTTGACTGCGGTCTAATCAGCGATGCCGTGCAAGCAGAGGTAAACGGCGACGAGGTGCAAGCCTTAAAGCCGATGTATGCAGGCAAGTGTTTAGCGCAGATGAAGTTGAGCTGCACACCACTTGGTATCTTGGCTTTGCGTCCCAACGTCTTTCCCCCTGCACAACAGAGTGGCAACGATGCACCACAAGTGAAAGAAATAGCGGTTGAGTTGCCCGATGTCGCGTTGGTAACAAAAGAAATTCGCAAAGGGGCGAGCGAAAAGCCAGATTTGACGGAAGCTCCGACAATTATTTCTGGCGGGCGAGCGATGGCCAGTGCCGACAATTTCAAAATTCTACACGAGTGCGCCGAAGTTATCTCAGCAACCGTCGGTGCATCACGGGCAGCGGTTGATTCAGGCTATGCCCCGCACGACATGCAGGTGGGACAGACGGGCAAAACCGTCAATCCCAATCTCTATATCGCTTGCGGTATCAGCGGCTCGGTGCAACACATGGCTGGTATGCGCACCTCAAAAGTCATCGTCGCGGTCAATACCGACGAAGAAGCACCTGTTTTCACCATTGCCAGTTATGGTATCGTCGGTGACCTGTTTGAGGTTGTACCCTTGATGACACAGAAATTTAAGGAACTGCTGGACAAGTCTTGAAACAAGATTCTCGCCTATTGTGGTTTTTGCGCACTTATTATTTTCGTTATCACCGCACCCACTGTATCGTGACAACGTTGATGGCACTGCTACTCGGCGTTGTTTCAACTCTGTTTGCCGCGACACTCGGCCCCGCTATCTACGGCATAGTGTTTGCTGCACCTGACGCAACGATTGCGCTGGTTGATTTGCTGGGCGAGAACTACGCCGCGGCGGCACAGACGCTGTTGGGCATCAGTGTCATCAGTACCACGTTGTTAACCTTGTACCTGCCGTTTTTCATTCTTGGCTGTGCCGCGCTGCGCACAGTCTTGATGGTCGGGCATATCTTCATGTGGGAACGCTGTGGCGAACGGGTAGCAATGCGTGTGCGCGACCAGCTAGTGCGTTTATTTTTGTCGCTTGACCCGCGGCAACGCAGTCAAAAAAAAAACTTCTCGACGCAGAAAAAAATTTGGCCGCGACTATTGCTGTCGATGTGCGCATGGCGCGTGATGTCAGTGCGGCAATTATCGGCGGCTTAACGCGTGAATTATTGCAATTGATGATGATGTCGGTGACGTTGGCACTGCTATCGCCGCGTCTGTTCGCCATCTTTGTCGGCGGCATTGCCCCGCTAACACTGCTGTTAAAAAAACTCGGACACAAACTCCAACAACGTGCCACCCTATCGTTGGAAAACTACGCAACTATGACCGAGTGGATACAGCAACGGCTACTTGGTATTGAGACAATCAAACACTATCGCACGGAAGACTTAGAACGAGAAAAGTTTGCACACTTGTCGCAGACACAGTTTAAAATTTTCTTACGCACAGGCAAGCTACAAGCAATTATTCCACAGCTTACTGAAGCCTTAACAGTGGCAGCCATGGCAGTGGCACTGTATTTTGCTTTGCAGGAATTACAACACACTAGCACAGCACTAGTGCTAGCTTTTTTCTCGACGCTGGCACTGTTTGCACAATCCGCGTCTCGCATTGGACGTTACTTCAATCAAACACGAGAGGGCAACGCCGCGATTGTGCGTATCTTTGCCTTGAAGACAGAATTGGAGCAAAACACCCACACTGCTCCGTTGCTTGCAATCGAGAGTGGCTCACACAATGCCCTCGTTTGTGAAAACGTCACGGTGCAGTTGTCACAGACAGTGCTTAAAAATTTTTCTTACCGTTTTGACAGTGGTCTGCTGTATGGCTTACGTGGTGTGGTGGGTGCGGGCAAATCTACCTTGTTGAAAGCCATTCTCGGCTTGCTACCGTTGCAACAAGGGCGCATTTTTTTGCAACTTTCTAGCTCCAACAAAGATAACGCTGCACTTTGGTTGCCACAAAAATTACAGCTGCGCGCAGGTGATGTGGCAGGCAATGTCTGTTATCCACATGCTGATGCAGACAGTGAGCGGCTTGAGCAAGCACTGACATATGCTTGTGTGCCGCGGGAAAAATGGCAGAGTGCCATCGATTTTGAGCATGCCAAGTTATCGGGCGGACAAGAACAACGCATCGGTATTGCTCGACTTTTTTATCATGATGCCCCACTCGTGCTCATCGACGAAGGCACCTCAGCACTCGACCAGCAAACCGAACAGCAGGTGCTCGGCAACATCAAATCCCTCGCCCAACAAGGAGCAATCGTCATCATGGCCGCCCACCGCAGCGCAGCACTAGCTATGTGCGACCAGATTGTCGAAATTTCTCCCGAAAATTCAAATAGTTAGAAACAAATTAGCATAAAATTTAAAAAAATCTAAAGATAGAAACAAGATACACCGATGAAGGTCTATAGAGGGATAAGTGTGGTTTTCATTCACGGAGGACATGATGAAATTTTTACTAGCATTTTCGTTACTTGGTATGGTGTTTGCTTGTCAGCAGGATGAGATAGCAGTAACACTAGGTGAAACAGAGGAGAATACCTCCGAAGAGGATGCAAAAAAGGCTGGTGTCAGTGTCGAGTACCGCTATGCCAAGTATAAGTTTATCAAATCTGGTTACAAGGATGTCTTGATGGCGGTGCGACTCAGGATTGATGATAATGTGCCCAAAAAACTGGAGTTGAAAGATCTTAAAGAGGGGCGTGAGGAAAGAGAGATTGAGTCCGCTAACTTGTACAAGGTAGATGCCGACAGCAGTGACACCATGTATGCCTTTACAGGTGATAGTGAACTTGAAGATGATATCGGTAAAGATGAGGATCATGGTGGTAATTATACAGGCACAGTAAAGTTGAATGATGACAAGAAGGTCGCTGATGACAGCTGCTGTGGAGACATGACATTCGCACCAAACATTAAACAAGACCTGAAGTTTAAAGGCATAAAAGAAACACCAGCTGGGGACGAAACTTTTGATGCCGCGTGGTGGAATGAAGTTGCTGGTGATATGTCACAGGACTTTTATGGCAACTATACGTTTAGTTATGACAACACAAGAACTGATGATGACTTTGATGTAGTCATTAATCTTATGGTTGACGAAAATGGCAAAGCCACTATGTTGTTGGTCAAGAAAGGTGATGCTGATGTTGGTGAGGTAGCTTTGAGTGAAAGTGGCGACAGTTTCAACAGCGATGATGGCTATACCTTGAAACTAGCGAAAAACAGCAATGATGAGATCACTGGTATTGCTGAAATAAAATACAGCGATGGCACTAATGATTTCAGCGGTACAGCTGGTGATGGCCTCGACAAGGATGGCTGGGAAGCACTGACATGCTATGCACTTGAGATGAGTGAATGGATGAACGACGATAGTAGTGTAATTGCTGAGGTGGATAGTATGCAATCTTTACCGAGGGATATTGTTACGTTTACAGTAACACTGAAATGTGGTGACAGTGTTGTTGAGGAAGGTGATAACGCCTCATTGAAAGTAACACTGACTAAGAGAAGAAACGCTACAGATGATTACAAAAAATACGCTAGTAGTCAGACATACGCCTACAAAAGTTTAGAAAAAGGCATAGCTACTTACTTCTACGACTATTCGAAAGTCACAAATAATATTAAATATTTACAATTCAAAGCTAGTATCACCGTCAACAACAACGACATATCGGTGGAAGGGGATGCATTCGCGGTTTCCAATTAATAGTAGACAAGCTGTGTTTCAGCGATAACAATTCAACTCAGGCGTAATAGACGGGAGGTTTCGATCTCCCGTCATTATTTTTTGTAGTAGCTCAGCACAGCCGTGCGCCCAACCGAAACCGTGTCCTGTGAAGCCGGCACAGACGAAGATGCGACTGCTAGGTGTGGGGCTGACGTAGGGCAGGCCTGAGGTCGATGCACCCATGATGCCGCTCCAGCTGAATTGCCATGTAATATCGTGGCAGAAGTCGAGATATTGGGCAGCAAAATCTTGCAATCCCGCCTCGACGGTGGGGTTGGGGGTTAGGTCGAAGGTGTGTTTTTCACCGTCGGTGTTTTCACGCCAGCCACCGAGCATGACGCGGTTATCGGGCGTAATTAAGCCGTATTCGTAACCATGATTGAAACTGAATGGCACGTTGAGTCGTGGCTTGTGCGTAAGTGGTGCAGAGGTGACAATTTGGCCCCGAAAAGGCGTTATCAGTTGGCGAGCGGCAAAAAACTGCGACAGCAGTGCAGTATAGGCATTGGTAGCAAGCACAACGGCATCGGCATGCAGTTGCTTGTTATTTGGCAGTGTAATGACAACTTGCTCGCCGCGTTCGGCAACCGCACTGACTTTTTGCCCGCTGTGGTATTTTAAGCCTTTAGTTAAACAGTGGGCAAGCACGGCGTTGCGGAATTTCAGCGGATGTGCCGCAGCACCGTGTGCGTCAAAACGTGCACCGCGTGCGTTGCAAATGCCAAGTTTTTGCAATTGTGCGGCAGGCACATAATTGTTGGCAGCAAAGCCTGCGTCATGCAGCAATGCAATTGATTTTTTAATTTCGTCATCTTCAGTGGTATCAATGGCAATGACAAGGTAGCCATCTTGATGGTAATCAATGTCAACACCAAGTGTCTCGACGGTTTGCTTAAGGCGTGCACAGCAGTCTTGAGAAAACTGCCAAATCATATTTGCTTTTTCTGTGCCGTGTAATTGTTGTAGTGCATACATAGATTCAACGGGGCCTGGCAAGATATGGCCACAGTTACGAAACGATGCAGATTTTTGACAATCATCATCGAGTAGTAGAATATCTTGGCAACCGGCTTGTTGCAGAAAATAGACACAGCTTACTCCGCTGAAGCCTGAGCCAATGACGACAATGCTATTATCGGCAGGTGTGTTGCGCTCGCCGCTGAGGGGTGTTTCTTGTAGCCAGTAGCTGTTGGTCATCTTGCTGTGCCTCCATGAACAACAGAGCAGTCTATCTGCATAGCGGCATAGGTGCAAGTGTAGTTGATAATTTTTGGGTGGGAATGTTGACAGGAGTGGGTGTTGCATAACTGCTCCTGCCGTTTCTTATCAATAATTTTATTGTAATAAATAAATTAAAAATTTTTGATCCAACTTTTTATAAAAAGTTGGTAGGGGTGAAACCCTTAAGCCTTTTGGTGTTTCTGATTTATGCAACGGTACTGTTGACAGGAGGTGTGCCTTGATGCTGCAATGGAGTGAGAGTTTTTAATTTTTTTGGTGCATAAGATGGGGTTTAGGATGCGGTCTGTATACGCTGTCGGGTTTGTGGTTGTCGCAGCAGCAATGCTGGTTTTTTGTAATGACGACAAGAGCGATGAGAGTGGCAATGAGTCAGAGTATAAATTAAAGGCAGATGGCATTGGAGCAAATGTTGTTACAAACACGGAGCTTAAGGTCACGACAGAAATTATGCAGAGCGATAAGTTGGTCAACGAAGGCGATGTTGCGACCACAGAAGTGTCGTTGGAAATAAAATGCGCTGATAATCAAGTCACGACACAAGATAAAGCAGCGACTGAGGGCAAAGCAACTTTCGATGCTATCAAGGTTGAGGGCGACAAGTTCACTGGCGATTGCACACTGACAGTCAGTGCTAAAATTGCTGGCAAGGACGTGTCGTCTGAACATAAGTTTAAAGTTGTTGATGAGGCAGTGATAACATTGCCTGACCTTCCAAGTGATGACAGCGGGGACGATAGCAATGGGGGTGTTTACGTACCTCCTACTGCACCTGATACAGCTATTGTTGGCAGGTCATTTGTTATTCCATCTACTGTTGACTTGAAGGTGCAGCCAAATGAAATGTGCAAAGGCAATTTAGCTTTGGCTTACTACGATGTTGAAAACAACGAAGTACGTGAGGTTTTGACTGCAGGTGAAAACATTAAACCTGTAAATGGCGTGATATCTGGTCTCATTGTCATCAAGACGCGAGCAGATGTAGAAATAGCAGATGTCTGTCAAGATAAGGGCGACATGAGTATTCCTCCTTCAATTGTTGTTGCTGTTTCACCAGGATTTCCCCAAGGCTTGCGACTGAAAGTCAACGAAGCTGCAAACGCACCAGCATTGGAGAGCGCATCTTTGCTTGATGACGGTGGTAAAATAAAGTTGAGCTGGTCAGCGACGAATGGCTTTGAGGGTGACGCAAAGGTATTCTTCAATAATGCTACCGAAGGCAACGAATGGATACAACACACTAGTAGTGTAGCGTGGGGAACAGATAAGGAAGCTGTCTCGACTCTCGCTTACGATGTACCGGTCAAGGCACTGGTAATGGTAGAACACGCGGGTAGCAAGCACTGGTTATATTTTAGCAAATCACAATAGTTTTATTTTTTATAAAGGAGAAGAAGGTGTTGAGATTTTTTGTTGCTTTATCTTTGGTTATAGTTGGTTACAGCTATCAAGCTCAGGCTCAACTGAGTGTCAGTACAGCTGATAGAACTATGAATGGAGGTAGCAGAAATAACGGTAGTTGCCCTTATGCTGATGGTGGCATAGTCATCACTGCTGAACACACTAGCAAAACAAGCGGCGAGGTGACATTGACTATCAAGTGCGCACCTAACGCTAACGATGCAAAAACACAACGTTATACTAGCAAAGTAGCACTTAATAGTACAGGCTCAGCAGAGTCTGAAGTAATTACGCTTGCCGACCACAATATGAATAAAGGTGACCACTGCACTGTTGAAGCCAGCATTGATAATGAAACGGCGACAGCTGATTTCAAGGTTACCTATAAGCAAATTAATGGATCACCACAAGCTGAAATTAGCGAAGGTGGCATTGAGGCTGGCAAGGAGTTCAAAATTGGCAACCTCCATTTCACAAGCGAGATACCTTTCTTTGATCTGTTGTTGCGGGAGTGTGCTGCCAGTAGTGACCCGTGGATGTTCTGGACAGACCGTAGCGGCACGTTGCACCGAGTTTATCCGACTTCGACTAATTCTGAGAGCAGGACAACTGCTGAAGATAAAGATACTACCAATGATAATCATTGCTTAGGAGCATATGATGGTGAACTCAGACATTTGGTCACCATCGGTGATGACCACACCGCTTGCAAATTCAAGCTGATAAAAGAAGATGTCATCGGTGGAGGTAGCTTCACCGAGCAGGGTGATCCCGCACTTGCGACTGTGGCTGCGGTAACGGTCAGCAACGGCAAGGTAATGGTGCATACGGGGAGTAAGCCAAGTACACCAACAGGCATTGAAAATGATATTACAGTCTTTGTTTCCACCAATCGTGGCTTCACTTGGAAAAAATCTGACTCGATAGAGGAGTGGACAAGCCAAACCACCGACTCTGGGATCGCGGCAGCAGAGGACAACACCCGCAACATGGCAATGATCAAAATTACCAAAGACACAAACGTGTGGTGGCGGATAATCAAGGGGCAGTAGGTTTGGTTTCAGGGAGGTGCTATAGGCTTTGTTGCATAACTGCACTTGCCATTTTTTTATCAATTATTGTAGCTGGTTAATATAAAAATAATTAAAAATTTTTGATCCAACTTTTTATAAAAAGTTGGTGGGGGTTTGGGGGCGAAGCCCCTAACTTCCCTTTCTCACAAGGGGTTCAAAGGGGCGAAGCCCTTTTGTGGGGGAAAGAAAGGGTAGTAGCCCTTACTGGGGGCAAAGCCCTTTAATCCTTTTAGCAGTGGTGATTCTGAGTTACGCAACAAAGCCGGCGTAACTGCATCGTGCATGCGGGTGTGGGCAAATGAGATCGGGAGAGTCACATGTCATCACAAGACCACGCCCAAGCCCCAGAACCGAAGCTATCCCCTACACACTGATGATCAAGTGAAGGGATTTTCTCGCCACACTTCTTGTAGGTCTCAAACTTGATATGTGCCTTTACACCATCCGCGGCCTCACCAACAACACGTTGCAGCTTGATATTGTTATCTTTACCAACCCAAAAAATAATATTAGAATAATGCAAGAGATGTCTACTACTAAAAGGTAGTATCTTGATTTCGTTACCATTGGAAAACTTTACGGTAAAGTGTCCATTATTCTGCCTTTTCTCTCCTTTTGCTGAGACAGTAGCTGTGCATTCAGCACCAGAAAAATAATCTAAGACACGATGTGTCACTCTCGCAAAGGGATAGGTTGGTGTGCCGCCTATTATTACGACACCGTAGCCCTTTTCGGTTGAGTTATAGTCGTTGGTTGTGAGAGAACTAGTCGGCAAGTGATCCTCGCTGCCTGTTGCCTTGCTGTATAAAGATAGCGTAGCTTGCTCAACGAAGGCAGACTTGCCGTCATGAACGGCTCTCGCAGTCCAAAACAGCGAAGACAGATTTGTTTTGAACCATGCCATCCACTTTGCCACAGATTGCGGCATTTTAACCACTACCTTATCCCTCAGCCCTGTTGCTCCCAGTAAACTTTTCTCTTCATAGGACAACTCAGCGAGCTTTTTTTCTCCTTCAGCCATCTCGATAGGTGCGGGGCATGTCTCGGTCGTTTGCTCAGCCTGATTGCCAGCGGCATTTTCCTCACCCTGCGTGTTTTCTGTCACTGACTGTGTCGCGCGATCATTGACATGCATATCAGCTGGCGAACAAGACAACAGCCCGATACTTATTAACACCCATCTGCACACACACTTCTCCTAAAAAAATTTACACTATAGCCTGCCCCGCATCGTCAAGCAGTACCCCTGATAGCTTATCGAGCGTTTTTCTCTTTGCTTGATGGGTATTGGACAAATTATTTGTAAAACGCTAGGATAGCAGCTAAATTTTTCTCCGCCACAAGGCAGTTTTAGCTGTGTCATAGCCAGATAGATGCATGCCAACCGCGACCGCGTTGTCTATATTTTTAGTTTACAGTTATCTCCCATCTTCAGCCGCTAATAGCTGTAACTATCTAATATAATTATATTTTATCTTTTTCATAGGCACTATAATTGCACAAGTTCTGGGCAAATAATTAGATTTTATAGGGGGCCGATGTGGCTTTGTTGCATAACTCAGGGCAGGCATGTTTATATCCTATAACCCTTTAGCAGTAAGAATTTTATAGGTGTTACAAAGGTAATGCCTGCACCACGCACAAGCCCATAGTGTCCACAGAAGTTGACAATGGTCAGGTGCAAGCAGACCTGCAAACCATTTCACGCCAATGCTTCAGCTGGAGCTAGGAAGCGACAAAGAGCTTGCACACATGTGTGCATGGTGCAGCAGGATGCTTCCTCCCAATCCCAAACGAGAAGTCTGCGAACACGCAGGGGTGTGGAGCTAGGCGTGCCTTCGGGCACGCCTTTGGCAAAGAGCCGTGCAAAGCGGGGAGGGGAACAATCCCCATATAAAAATGCTATGATAACAGCATGTTATAATCAACGTAACTTATGCAACAAAGCCGGCCGATGTGGTTTTTCTTACATACATAAGTCCATCCTATCAACACACCAACCCGTCAACAAAAAAATAACAATAGACACCACACAGCCGAAAGCACCCTCTCCAAATAAAAAATTACGCAACTGAACTAACTTTCGGGGTGTGGGTCACCTTTGTGAGGGAAAGAAAGGGTGGTAGCCCTTTCTGGGAGCTTCGCTCCCAATCCTCTTGAGCTAGGTAGTTATGGGCTATACAACAAAGCCGGAACAGCCTCCTCACCTGTCTCCTGTTTGGCAAACTCTTGGCTTGGATCGAGGGTAATTATTCAGAGAAGCTCGTATCGATTGCTATCATGTCCTTTGTAGTGTGCCAAAGTTGCAGAAGTTGCGGCACGAGTTGTGTTGCTTGTGGTAAAGATAGCTGCAACTCGGCATCGCTGTGGGCACGAGCTGGGTCGGGATGCACTTCCATGAAAAAACCACTGAGATAACCACTAGCGGCGGCTGCACGTGCCAATGCGGGGGCGAGGTAACGGTTGCCGCGTGAAGTTGCACTGCGTTCATCTGCAGGCGGGCATTGCACACTGTGGGTGACATCGTAGATGATGGGCAAGCCGCTGCTGGACATAACTTGCAAGGCACTCATATCCACCACCAAACGCCCGTAGCCAAAACTACTGCCGCGTTCAGTAAGCATGCAGTTGGTCGTAGCACAACGCTCCTTGATAGAAGCAGCCAACAACTGCATCGCCCACGGCGACATGAATTGCCCTTTTTTGATGTTGACAATGCGGCCGCTTGCCATGGCTTTCAGCACCAAATCGGTTTGCCGACAGAGAAACGCAGGAATCTGCAAGGCGTCGCACACCTCTGCCACCGCTTCAACTTGTGTCGTCTCGTGCACATCGGTAATGACTTGCAGCGGAAATTTTTGCTTCAGGTCAACAACCCACCGCAGAAATTTCTCCAAACCAGGCCCTCTGACACTACTCGCGGACGAACGGTTAGCCTTGTCGAAACTTGCCTTAAAAATAAGGGTAAAGCCATGCTGT
The DNA here is from genome assembly GCA_965226195.1 of Oligoflexales bacterium. Classification (GTDB taxonomy): domain Bacteria; phylum Bdellovibrionota_B; class Oligoflexia; order Oligoflexales; family JAPPIL01. The sequence continues at coordinate 2,298,252 of OZ245333.1, read as the reverse complement.
GCCTGCAACTCAACCAAGCTCTGTGCCACCTGACACAGCAAGTCGTAAGACTCCGCCATGCAGGGGCCAGCTATGAGGATAGGCTTGTTGTTATTTATATTCAGCATCAAACTAAGTTAGGCGCTCGCTCGATTGCAGCTGGAGGCCACTACTCCACTATCACTACCAAATATCATATAAGTTCTTATTTTTACACAATAAAAGAGAAATTTTACCACGTCAACCTAAACAAAGCAACCTCACCCAGCAGCAAGATGCAGCCAACGCTGTAGTAAAGGCTTACTATGGCGATCGAGAAAAGATTCGGGATGAAATTGCACGCCACATATCGGCATTGCTCCCTGAAATTCAATCGCTTGCAGTTCGTCTTCAGCACTAACCGCACTGGCACACCAGTGTGGTGGCAACACTGACGGACGTGGCACTGCCAACGAATTGTAAGCCGCGGCGGTAAAAGTCATGGGAAAATCAGTCAGCAATCCGCCCTGCACACATCTGAAAATAGTGCGTCGTCTGCCGTGTTGCGGGCAGCGTGAGTGGCGCACAGCCAGACCCAGCCATGCACAGATGATTTGAAAGCCGAGACAGATACCGAGCACTGCTACCTTCCCTCGACAAGAAGTCAGCAGATCGATAGTTGGCTGTGCTTCCGTCGGAGAATGCGGCCCCGCCGACAACACCAGCGGGCACGGCGAACTCCGCAAAGCAGACAACGCACTATGATCGTCATACTTGATGACCTCAGTCTGCACCTGCGGCGCAACACTACGCAGCCACGCATCGATGTTGTACGTAAAACTGTCGTAGTGATCGATTATCGCTATTTTCATTATCTATGATTAGTTCTAATTAAAAAAACAAAATAACATAGTAAATAAACCAACACATGCATATATGCGATGAAGGCGAGATATTGGTGCTGGCTTGCGCTATATCTCGCGTCTGTATAGGTTTATCCGCTTTGCGGATAAACCTATACAGACGCCAACACTTGCTCCAACCGTGTCACAATCTTCTCGTTGTCAGCTTGCAAGCAATGCTCACGTTGCTTAGCTCTGATGTCATCTGCAACTTTTTCAAGATCTGCAATCGCAGTCAACAACTTCGCCCCGCTCAAGTCTTTCTCCGCCAACACGTGCGCAAAACCCTTGCGTGCAAAACACGCCGCGTTCTCAATCTGATCACCACGACTGCCAGCATCGAGTGGAATAAGCAACATCGGCTTGCACAACACCAGAAATTCAAAAATCGAATTCGCCCCCGCCCTACTTATCACCATATCCGCCAGACTCAACAGATGCGTAAAATCCTTATTGACAAAAGGAAATACCCGATAACGAGAATGCGACAAGGACGGCTGGTTGCCTGCACCGATGATGTGAATAACCTGATAATCGCTGACCAGTTCCGCCGCGATAGTGGCTACGACGTTGTTGATACGTTGCGAACCAAGACTACCACCCATAATCAGCAACGTGCGTCGCCCCTCCTTGAACCCACATATCTGCCTGCCCCGTACCACATCGCCCTTGCGTAGTTCGTCACGGATGGGAATGCCAACCCACTGCACCTTACGAGCCTTAACCTGCGTCTCATCAAAAGCCGTCCACACTTCGGTAGCAAAACGTGCGATGATTCTGGTGGCCAAGCCCGGTGACAAGTCCGACTCATGCGTAACAATTCTGATGCGCAACAACGCGGCGGCAATTACGACGGGCACACTGACATAGCCACCCTTACTGAATACCAGCCTCGGTCTGATAAACAACAAGAGCCATAAAGCCTGCCAGATACCGAAGCACACCTTGAACATGTCGCTGACATTTCTGAAGGAAAAATAACGCCGCAACTTACCGCTCGCAATAGCACGAAAAGGCACCCCCGCCGCGTCCGCGAGTTGCTTCTCGATGCCATGTGCCGAACCGATGTAGGTCACTTGCCACTGTCGTGCCTGCAAATACGGCAACAACGCTAAATGCGGAATAACATGCCCTGCCGTGCCCCCGCCCGTCAAAACTATACGCTTGTTCACTGCTGCTGTTGCCAATTCAACCTAAACCCTTGCCCAACAAGATACCCAGTCTGTCGCCGGTAGCTGCCAGCTACCAGTTCACCCGCCGAGAATAACCATAAAATGCGTCGTGCCAACTTGACCCGAAAACGCTGCACACCCACAGTAGTAAAAATTTTACGCTCATGCTCGATCGCCGTTATCAAGTAATCACGCCCTATCGTGGTAACCTCATCCCGATGCCAGCTGAGCGGCACACGCCCCCCCAGCAGACAATATAACTCCTCAAGATACAAGCCAGAGAAATTATCCCCAACAGTAATCCGTCCCGCACCGTCCACCGCAATCCTGACAACAGTGTTGGGTAACTGAATGTCAGCCGTGCTGTCACGTTTAAGCAGAGCAATGGTGCTGCCCATGACATTGCTAAGGTGCAAGCCTTCCGTCGTGTCCCAGTCGATGAAACCTGAGACGAGATATTCGGAATTGCGCAACAACTTGAAGGAAACACTGCCCTCATTGCCACATGCACCGAAAAATTTTTGCTGCAAGCTAGAAGGCAGGTATACCAGTGGTGTCGTCTGACAAGCAGCTAGAGCAAGCTGGAGCGAGCACGCGACCGAAAGCCTGCGCAACAGCACAAAGGCACTACCACGCATAAAGAAAGAAGCCCTGCACACAGCCTGTTGCATCTCAGGAATTTTCGTCCATCTGCTTGATTTTAGCCTCAATACGCTCGCGAACAGTATTTTCATCAGCATATTGCAACGCTTTTTGATAGATGTGCAGACTCTCTACACTGCGACCCAGTTTCAACAAAATATCAGCATAGTGCTCAAGAATGACAGGCTCGTCAGGGTGCAACCGCAATGCCTGCAAAATACTAGTATGCGCCTTCTGGTAATCACCCAGACGATAGTAAACCCATGCCAATGAGTCAAGGTAATAACCGTTATTGGGCTTGAGTTCAAGTGCCCGCAGGATAAGACGCAGGGCTTCATGCAGTTCGGTATTCTGATCAGCCAGTAGATAGCCAAGATAATTGTGTGCATTGCTGTGCCATGGGTCAAGCTCAATCACCGTGCGCATCGTCTGCATGCAACCCATAACATCGCCAGTTTTTTCTTGATATACGCCTTTGGTGAAGAGAAGCGGCACTGTTTCAGGGTGGCTGGTAACACCTTGTTCAGCGACGCGCAGCGCAGTGCGGTAGTTTTTTTGTTTGTTGTAGATATCCGCCAAAAAAACAAACAATTCCCAGCGGGTTTTGCCAGTATCGATCAACTGATGTAGCTCTGATTGTGCCAGCACCAGTTCGTTTTGCCGTTCATAAGCAATCGCCAGCCGAAAACGTGCGGCTCGCCCCAACTCCTTATCTTCCACCAGTCGGCGATAATGTGCGATCGCCCCGGCATCGTTGCCAAGTCGCTCCTCGCTCAATGCCATGAGATAAATAATGCGCATTGCCTCAGGATACTTTTGTAAAATATGCTGTACAATAGCATGCGCACGCTTGTGCTCCTGTAACTCCCACAGGATAACCACCCGCTGCACCTCAACACCAACACTGTGTTGTGCGGTGCGTTCCGCCAGTTCGTCCAATAAAGCAAGTGCCTGTTGTAAACCACCCAGCTGCCGATACAAGACAGCAAGATGACGAACAAACATCTCGTTGATTACATTGCTACGATAGAGACGTTCATAGGCTGAGATTGCCTCTTCCGAAAATCCGTTTAGCTCAAGGGTATAGGCATAAATCAGCACCAATGCGGGGTTGGAACTCTGCATCTCAAACGCTGTGCGTGCAGCCTGTAATGCCTCTTGGTTCTGCTCCAACATCAGATACGCGCGGCTCAACTTCGACCAGCCATGCACCGCACTGGGAATTGCTTGCACCATCCGCTGTGCCACCGCCCGCGCCTCCAGCCACTGCCGCTGTGCCATGTGCAAATCTATCAGTGCATGATGACTGGGAATGTGCAAAGCATCAAGGCTAAGTGCACGCTGCAGTTGTTGCTGTGCTGCTTGCAAACGACCGCTGCGCGCCAAAATCTGTCCGTGCAAAAAGCGCAGATAAGCATCTCTTGGATGCAGCAGCGTCATTTTTTTGGATTTTGTCAAGGCTTCAGTAATGTGCCCCAACTCAGCCAGCGTGAAAATCGACTTGCCGCCCAAGAAAGGGTCGGGGTCAAGACCGTACGCGCGCTCAAACGCAGCATGGGCAGCACGCACATCACCATTCAACAGCACATACTCACCCACCAAATAATTGTGAATAGCACTGATGCGACGCTGCTCTGGCGACCATAACGGCGTAGGCACGGCGAGCAGCTCTGCCTCGTCAGGTGTTTTCTCTAAATTACCAGCCGCAGTAGGCTCAAGTGACGCAGTCGTTCGACACGCTAGCAATACGGCGCAAAAACAAAAAACTCTCATACTTTCTATTGTAACCGAAATTTGTCGCCGTGGGAGCGAGAAAGTGGCAAGGAGCAAGCAAGCGGCAAAAAGATTACCACGAGCGGAGCGGGGAGCGAGAAAGCGGCAAAAAAATTACCACGAGCGGAGCGGGGAGCGAGAAAGCGGCAAAAAAATTACCACGAGCGGAGCGGGGAGCGAGAAAGCGGCAAAAAGCTTACCACGAGCGGAGCGGGGAGCGAGAAAGCGGCAAAAAAATTACCACGAGCGGAGCGGGGAGCGAGAAAGCGGCAAAAAAATTACCACGAGCGGAGCGGGGAGCGAGAAAGCGGCAAAAAAATTACCACGAGCGGAGCGAGTGGGCACGGTCAACCATCAAACAAACGCAAATACTCGCCATAACCTTCAGCCACGAGGTCGGCCTTCTTGATGAAGCGCAGCGAGGCTGAGTTGATGCAGTAACGCAAGCCCGTCGGCTCGGGGCCATCACGGAACACATGTCCCAAATGCGAATCGCTGTGCCGTGAACGCACCTCAGTGCGCTTGCGGAACAACGAGTGGTCTTCGCGCTCAACAATGTGCTTGGCCTCAAGCGGACGCATAAACGAAGGCCAGCCTGTGCCCGAATCATACTTGTCGGACGAACTAAACAGCGGCTCGCCAGAAACAACATCGACGTAAATGCCCTCTTCTTTATTATCCCAGAAGGCATTGTTAAAGGCTCGCTCCGTGCTATCCTGCTGCGTAACACGATACTGCTCAGCCGTGAGCTTCTCTCGTAGCTGTGCCTCTGAAGGCTTGTCATACTGCATCATGAAGACCTCGCGGCGGATCAACCTGTAACGGGCAGCGCCTGACTAAAGCATTGATAACCAACCTAAACGGCAAGTCAGTCATCAGTATCAACCCCACCGCAACCAGATGAAGCGGCTCAATGCGCTCGGCAAACAACAACATGGCAAAAGTCAACAGCGTCACCAGCGTGTAAAAAAGCGAAAAAGGCAGCAGATGTGGCAAGTGAAAATTGCGCTCATAGACCGCCCGAAAATTAGATTGCGGCAGAGACTTGGATTCAACTGCCTCTGGCGGCAAAAACCACAACGACAATTTGTCAATAAAGCTCTTGTGTCTCTTACTTTCCCGCCACAAAATTTGGTAAAAGTGATAATTAGCCGTGACAGGATTGAAATTGTGTGGAGGCGTAGTCACCCCGTAGGTGGGTCTCTCCTCCTCTGGCTGAAACGTTCCTAGCCACTTGTCCCAGATGATGAACATGCCCGCGTAGTTTTTGTCGATATACTTGGGGTCACGTCCGTGATGCACACGATGATGCGAGGGTGTGTTCATGAAAATTTCCAGAAAACCGAGCTTGTCCACCGCCTCAGTGTGAATCAAAAACTGATAGAGGAGGTTGACACCCATGAACAGCCCGAACCACCAAGGGTCAAGGCCAAGCAAGGCCAGCGGCAAGTCAAAAACAAAAGTAAAAATAGAGCCAATTGCTGTTTGGCGAAAAGCAACGCTAAAATTGAAATTCTCGCTCTGGTGGTGAACGATGTGCGTTCCCCACAGGAGATTGACACGGTGCGAGACACGGTGTTGCACATAGTAAGAGAAATCAACGGCAAAAAAGCAAAACACCATTGCCACATAAAGCCATGGGGCGTGCAAGTCAGAGACCGTGAACAAGCGGAGATGCTCGTAAACAAGCACATACGCTCCGACCGAGATGACTTTTGTGAACGGAATGGTCAGACGCGACAAAATGCCTGCACAAAGATTGGCCAGCGTATCAATGCCGAGATAGCGGCCACGCTTGGCCAGCTTGCAATAGAGATATTCCAAAAAAACGAAAAGAAAAAGTACTGGTATGGCATACGTGACAACCATTGCAGTTCGCCTCCATCATTGCTTATCCGTAGTACCAATCGCCATTCTAACCTTTTACTCTACCCCAATACTTACGATCTGACAAGCACTTCACCTTATTTATCGGTTTTTTCCACAAAAACTTGATTACTATTGCAAAACAGAGCACAAACTGCTAATTCGCACGCATCGATAACTTGTAACGAAGGGGACAAGGAGCATGATTAGAAGGCATCTACTGGCAGCTGCACTGCTCGTTGGGTTTGAAGCGGCACCTGTGTCCGCAGCAGACACACAAGCACAGCAGCAAAAGGCATTGGTGGCAACGTTGCAACAAATTATCACCCAGCATCTCGGTATTGACAGCTGCACACTTGAAGAGGTGGACAGCGAGACTTCGTTCGTGGTGCAGATTTTTTGCCCCAAAACAGACACGCCGCGTCTGCTTGGCCAATCAGGAATGTTCCAGCGTAGCCTGAAAATTCTATTCAACGACCTTTACCTCGACTGGCAACAGCGACAACTGGGCGGAGGTTTTGCCTGGGAAAAAGCTAAAAAAATGCACTTGCGTTTTATTGAAAAAGAGTAGGGAGTAATAATAATGACTGCACGCTTCACTATAGTGTTGTTAACACTGTTCATATCTGTGTTTGCCCTGCGTCTCGACGCGACCAGTATCGTTATCCTTGAAGAGAAGGGCGCTTACGGTGATTTTTTGCAAAATATCCAGCAGTGGAAGGATAATTTCCGTGATGTACTGACTGGAAACGTGGACGGCAAGAAAAAACTGGGTGCATTTGAAGTTGCCTATGTCAAGGATCATCGTCTCTTGACACGTGCGGAAGTGTTGCGCGATGTCGATAAGCACGACCAACCTGAAGGCAAGAGGTGGCATGAGTTGACACTGGAGGCCGGCGTAGCTGTGCCGTGGATGTTGCCACTGGCGACATTGCTCGGCCCCGTCAATGTCGCTATCGAAGCAAATGGCAAGGTTGCGGCAACCAAACAGTATCGCATCGTCATGCCTGATGTGCTTTCCCTTGCCGAAGATGAGCAAAGCAAGGCGGCAGAGCAGACGATCGATCTGCAAAAGCACATTACCAAGATTTACAAGATAATTGCTTTGCCACTAACTGCTACGCGGCTGCGGGCGATGTTGCCTGCGGGGTCAGAAATCAGCAGCGTCGGAGAAAAAACTTTACTAATTAAGGTCGGCCCGCGGCTAAACGCAGTTGGTGCAGCACTCAAAGCCAACACGCATGTGCTGCTGAGTTCGCTGTTCAAGTCATCGCTGAAAGTGCTCGCTCGTATTGGGGAGCGCACCTTTGTTAATTACCGTGTGGCCACCGCTGACACGCGTGACTTTGCCCTTGAAGCCAAGTTGACGCTTGGCTTGACCTTTATCAACACCTCCTTGTTCGACAAGCTGCTGAGCAGCGAGTTGATTACGGCTCAGATAGCTCGTGAGCAGGAGAAAAAGCTTGTCTATGATTTTATCTACGACCTCGACCACCCGACCGCGCAGCAAGCACTGGGCAAAGCACTACTGGGCGACCTTTCTGCTAGTCAAGACATTGCCACCTTCCGCTCTGATCCCGCTGATTATCAAGGGGTGACGATCATGGAGAAAAGTTCTGACCTGCTGCTCGACGTGGTGAAGAAGGGGCGTATTGCCTTCACTACGGGGGATAAATTGCTTACCCCGCATCTGCAAGAACTGCTTGGTCAAGAGTTGAGTGGCAGTTTACTTGATTTCAGTCGCAATGCGAAGGAAAGCAGTGTTGAGACAACCAGTGTCAATGCTGTTGAGGAACGCGAGGAGGTTGCTTCGTTCAAATACAGCTATGACCGCAACAACGAACTGCTACTGGGGTTGGTGGCGGCGAATGTTTCCAACATCAACATTGACTCCCGTGCGGTGTTGGCTAGCATTGCGTCGAGCGGGCAAGGCTTGCAAGAGGTCATGCTCAACCGCTTGAATTTTGACTATGCCTATCACGAGAAAAAAAACAGCCAGCAGATTGTTGCTAATTTTTTCGCCGTTGCCCGCAACGTGCTAGCTGCCAATCAGCGCACCTTGACCAACGTTATCGACGCGGTGCAGGGCAGCAAGCAGTGTAGCAGCAATGATGCACGCTTCACCATCAGTGGCGTACTATACGACCGCGCTGTGCGTAATCTGCTGCGCTATCAACCTGCAGAAGTGTGGACAGGCATTGCCAAGGTGCTAGGCATCGAGCCAGCCAGTGCCTTCCGCTATGAGAAGACACGTGCCAAAGCTATCGCTAAACTACCGCGGGCACATCGCAAGCTGCTAGAAAAATTCACTAAGCAAGCACTGCCATTCTGGAGCGAGGCTAGTGACTTGAACGACAAGAAAGCGACGGCAGAAAAAATTCGTGACATGTTTGCCGCCATGAAGGGCGATCCATTTCTGCTGGAACTGCTTATCTTTCTGGCTAGTGCAGATTATCGACAAGCAAAAGACCCAGACCGTTTTTCACAGGGAGTTAACGTCAGCGTGGCACTTGCCACGCCAGATTGTAATCTTAAGTGGAGTCAACGCGGCAAGCTTAGTTATGCGCTTTAGGTGCGTCTGATATTTGTATGTGGGGAGCGCTTGTTTTTATACGTGGCGGTCGTTCCCCCCTCCCCGCTTCGCGAGGCTCTTTGCCGCTTTCTAGCTCCACCCCCTGCTTGTCTCGTAGCAAGCACTGTGCCTGAGCGTATAAAGCGAGCGTTACAAAAAGTGGCGTAGGCAAACATTTATCCAGTCAGCTGCTTACGCAGCTGAAAAAACCAAACTTGACTTTCCTTTGACAAAGCTGTAGCAGGTCTATGGAGGGTTGTGGAGAAAAGATGGCAGAGTCCATTCCAATCACCAAAGGGGGGATGCAGCAGTTGCAGGATGAGTTGCAGCGGCTGCGCAATGTCGAGCGCCCACAGGTAATCAACGCCATCGCTGAGGCGAGGGGACACGGCGATCTGAAGGAGAATGCCGAATATCACGCCGCCAAAGAAAAGCAAGCATTCATCGAGGGTCGTATTTCGCTGCTTGAAGACCAGCTGGCACGCTGCAAGATAGTTGAGCTGCGCCATGAGGATCTCGACGTGGTGCGATTTGGGGCATTGGTAACGCTGGTGGAGGAAGAGAGCGGCAAAGAAAAGACCTTGCAGCTGGTGGGCGATCTTGAAGCCGACATCAATCAAAGCCGAATCTCCATCAATTCTCCCATTGGCAAGGCAATTATCGGCAAAAAACTCGATACACTAGTCTCTGTCAAAGCCCCTAAAGGCACAGTGGACTACGTTATTACGGCGATTGCATGCCCTCCTAAGGCAGAAGATGAATGACAACCCTCACTTTGCTGTCGGATGGTAACCCGTCGAAAGTAATGGTTCTGCTGTCGCGGGTGTAGTCTTCTGTTAATTCATCGTTGACAAACACCTCCCAGTATTCGGTGGTATAGAGCGAGAGGTCTGCTGCAGGTTCGGGCAAGGTAAACTGTTCATCAGTATCGACAATAGTGTAGTTTACCGCAACTTCAACGTTGCGACTGTTTTGCAAGTTTTCCACTGCATTACAATCGTTGGCCTGTGACAGTGAAACGGCATTATTGCTAACTATCAACTGCTCACCACTACAGACAACCGCACCGTCGATGCTTAACTCAATGGTGTCATCAAGCACATTGTCTGGTAGGGGCAAAGAGGCAGGCTTGGCATCAGTTACTTCGTAGCAGACTTCAAAATGGTTGATATTGTCTAGTTCAGTTGCCTTGTTCAACACAATGCGTTTGCTGGCAGTGTTGTAGGTGCAATCAAGCTCACGGTTTTCAATCAAATCATCACCACAAGACAGGCGGCACCGGACTATGCCTTCAGTATTCTCGCCAGCGTTGAAAGAATAGCTTGCCCTCTTGCCAGTATCATACTTGTAGCGCACCAGTCCTGTTTCACCATAATCAGGCACATCATCAACTGAATCAAAAGTTAACATCCTACTACTGTTGTTGAAGTTAAACCCCGTAGTCAAAGTTCGGTCACCAATGATTACATCGACTATACTGGTAATCTTTACGCTTTCGTTTTTTATTTCAAAGGCTGTCTTCTTCACAGGGCTTTCATTCCATGAAATGAGCAGTGTTCCATCTACTGTCTTACTCTTAAACTTAACTTTTTCAGAGTTTTGCACATATTCCCAGACGCTGTTTTCCTGTAAATCTACCACCGTGCCATCACTGTCTCTTCTTATTTTTACCTTGACATCGGTAATGGTAGAAGTGCTATTGAGTTTTCTGTCCGCTAGTGAAACTTCCTCGACCCATTTGCTGGCTTCTTCCTCATCAATTTCGTACTGCACTTTGACCGTCTTGCTAGCGCTAGTCAATACTCCCTCTGCAAGTTTTAGGACATAGCCATCAAGTTCGTATTTTGAACTGCTAATAACTCTATTGTCTACACGCACTTCGATGCTGTTTATCTTATCTTCGTCATGATCAAGGCGGAAATCGTGTTTCAAGATATTCTTCACATCTTCGGCAATTTTACTCAAGGCGTAATCATCCTCGTAGAGGTAAAAAATTTCACTGAAATATTTTTTATTATTTAAAATATTTGCAGAAAAAGGCTTGTGATTGCCACTAAAAACCCTTCTCTCAAGGAGATTACATTGGCTGTTCAAGGCATTACAATCAAAGCAAGGGTTCATAAGCTCAACGGTTGAGTTATTATAGGCATGTTCCCAGACATGCTTCTTATAATATTTTGTATCGGGTGAATTAAAATTTAAATCATTACAAGTTGTCTGAGTGTCAAATACACCATATAAGCGCCACGTATCTTCACCATCGCGGTCGGGTCTGTGCCAATCCATTTCTCGCACAACATGGTCTTTCATACCGCAGTAAAAAGAATCCCACGGATATTTACCTGCAATACGTGTGTCCGGGGATAGTCCGTAGTAGGAACTAGGGGAGCGATTGCACTGAAAATCTTCATCGCTGATAAGAATTACTGCCAGCGATGAACCCTCACGTAACCAACTATGCTTGCTAGTATGACTACTGGATTTGACCCATTTGTCGCTTCGCCAAACACTGTAGGGGAAAAAATTTTGCACTTTCTGCCCACTAGTATCATCTTCCCAGTCGCTACCTTTCCAAGCTTCGGAGCTGGGTTGATCGATATCACCCATTACCTGCCTTGCTTTCCACACTACTTTTTCTCTCTTAGTGTCCCATGCTTTGTAGTTTTTCGTATCGTTAGCAAACGATCTGATCTTTTCTTTGAACTCTTCTACTTGACCGGGCAGGTATCCTCCTCTTATCAGGGAGGTGGTGTTTTTTTTGTAACTCTCACTAGTTGCCAATACCAACTTCCAATCGAGACCACTTAGTGCCCCGCTTCCGCTGAGTAGCCCCGCAAGTTTGTTAGCTAGCTTGTTGTGGTTTATATTTTTTTGCTTCAGATCGACACCTAAGACTGTGCCAGACTTGTCGCTAGAATTATCGACCACCATCAGGATGTCGAGAATACCCGGCTTGGTTGCATCGAAAGTCTGCGTTACGCTAGTCTGACTACTGTGTGTTTGCCTCACCTCTGTGGATCTCGATGTTTTGTCAAGCTGAACGATGCGTTCAGCCCCTATGCGTTCACGGCGGGTGGCAAGGGTGATTCGCTCGCTCTGCCTATTGTAGCCCCACTGTAAAGTTTTTACCCTGTCTTCCGTCGGGTTGGCACCAAACTCAGCAACAGTTGAGTTTGGCAGGGCGTTGTTCCTCCAACCATCGGGCAAATCTGCACCGCTGGTGATAATACGCCCCCTCGCCCCCTGTGCATCCATGCCAACAGCATCTAAACCCGATCCGCTATGTTCCGACATGTCCGCACTGAACTCTGTACTGCTACAAGCAAAGACAAACAGCATTAGCAGACAGACGAAGACCTTCATCATATTATCCTCAATGATACACATATGCATAAAAGTTATCGGAAGCATCTTAATTTACATTAGTATTTTCTAAAATTTTTATATTTAAAGCTTGAAAATCAATTAGTTAAAGCTTGTTTCGCCAAGTATCATGCTCAACGGCAAGAGAACTAGTAGAGCGACCAGTACTATGTCCATATCCAAAAGAGAAACCCTGAATCAGGGCGGAGAAAAGCAATAGCTTGCTTTTCTCTATCCCATTCGCTATAACCCTATCTTAAGACTGAAGTGGCGGGGCATAGTTAAATGGGTGACGCGGGCTGGTTAGCTCGCCTGTGCGAGGTGGTGTCGGTTCTAAGTTGAGGAGGCAGTTATGCTGGAGAGGCTAGTGTTAGTGTTAGCGGTAGCGGGTACGTTGCTTGTGCCTGTGTTGGAACTGGCGGCAGCTGAAAACAACCGCAAAACTACTCGACAACGACGTTTGCGCAGCCTTTTCACTAAATTTGCCCGGAAAAAAATGGAAATAAGAGGTCAGCTGCGCCGCGAGGATATGCGCCCGCTAGTCGGAGCACTTGTCTATGTCGATGCTTCAAGCTGCTCGCTGGCATTGCCACTGACGGCAACCAAAACGCGGGATGCTTGTGATGACGTGCGGGTGGTAACGCCCACCGACCAACGTGGCCGTTATCGTGTGCAACTGCGGGTCGGTCGTAGCCAAAAGTATCTGCACGTGCGCTTCAAAATTGCGGAGCAAGGCAAACAAACTGCCGTTATTCCATTGGCAAGTGTCGATCACATGTTGGGAAAGATGGCGGCTGGATCTTATTATCGCCTCGATCACAAACCACAGCTGGCCTTGTTGCGTGAGCCGCGTGACCTCATCTATGCCAGCAGGAGTGTCTCTCTGAATCTGTCACAACTGCAAGCCCCGTGGTTGCAGGAGAACAGGCATTTGATTGCCCGCACACTGGCTCGCACACTACACGAGATGATCGATGGCGAGCGGATTGATGACAAGGAACATGAAGTTATTACCGTTTCATCCTGTGGTTACAGCATGTTACCTCGTAGCGAGTACCACACCGCAGAGCAGCCGATGCGGTTGGTTGATTTTCATTTTCTGCTACCTGCCGCGGGACTTGAAGCGGAAAGTTCTGCCGATCCAGATTGCAATACGCACCATGAGCCTTTGAGTCGCATCTCCCTCTAGCATCGCACAAGTTATTCATCAAAATGTTCAGCAACGAGGCAACAATCTGCTAAAATAGGTGCAGGTGTCATTGATGCGCGTATACCACAAGACTAACAGACTTAAGACCGTCATCGCCATCGAACTGCTGCTGATTGCCGCAGCGGTGTTCGTCGCCGCATCGTTTTGGCAAAATGTCTGCGGTAATTCTTTGCGCGGGTGTTTGGGCACAGACGAACTGCTGCAATTGCCACGCTTTTTACTGTTGGCAATCATCCGCCCGTTTGTCTTTACACCTGTTTCGTTTCTACCTGCCATCGCCGCGGAGAGCTTCGGCACAGTGTGGGGAGCACTGCTCAACGCTATCGGCGCGGTACTGTCGGGTTTGGTGGTTTTCTTCATCGCCCGTCTGGTTGGCAAAAGAATCGTCATACCGTGGCTGAAGCGCAATTTGCCCCGCACGCACAGTTTCATGCAAGCGCAGGACTACAAGGTTATCCTGTTACTGCGTCTCTTTCCTTTTGCTTACTTCGATCTCTGCTCACTTGTTTTCGGCTTGCTGGCTTTTCGGGTGCGGCACGTCGTTATTTTTACTTTCATCGGCATTTTGCCAGAATCGTTTCTGATTGCTCATTTCGCTGCCCTGCACGCCGATTTTCTGGCACGCACAATGTTGGTGCTGCTCGTCTTAACACTGGCGCTGCTGATTCCCGCACTGACGTGGGAACTGTTGAGCCGTCGTTCCTCACTCATTACCCAGATGAAGGCAATCTATTGTGAACTGCTCGACGAACTGCAAGAAAACAACGAATTGATCAAGCGCACTGCCTTTAGTCCCCACAAAACACCACTGCTGCTGTTGTATGGCTTCTTTTCCTCCCGCAACTGTCTGATGGTTACGGAACGCATTTTGACCTCAAGGGGTTACGATGTCGTCAGCTTCAATCTTGGCGGGCTGTTTGGGGCTTTTTTCACGGAAAATATCATCGATTCGGCCAGACTTATCGATCGCAAGTTGCAACACTTGTTCGAGATGCACAACTTCAACAAAATCAACATTGTTGCCCATTCAAAGGGCGGTTTGGTCGCACTATGGTGGCTGTTGAAACTCGGTGGCACACGCTACTGCGACAAGATAATCACGATGGGTACGCCCTTTTGTGGCTCAAAACTTACCTATATTGCCCTGATGACTCCGCTGGGATTGATGTGGCAAGATCTCTGGCAGATGCGTCCCAACTCCTTATTTCTACGGAGCTTGCACGACAGCGAGGTACCTTCATCGCTACAAATTTACTGCATGCATTCGTTTAACGACAGTGTTGCTACGGGCGAAAACGGTGTCTTCAAGCCACGCAAGGGCAACGTTACTGCAGTGCCTATGAATCACGTACGGCATTTTGAATTCCTCAGTCGCCGTGATGTTGGTGACATGATCAGTTTACTTTTACGAGATGAGCGATGAGACCTGAGGCAATCTTGCTATCCTGCACTCTGCCGCTGCTGCTTGCTAATGTGCCTGAGCTTAGCAAACCGCATAGTTTTCAAGTCTACCACCAGCGTGTTGCCGCGACGGTAGCGCAGATGATGCGCAACTATGCCATTACCTATATCTATGGCGGCAAGCAGGTTTACAGCACCGCGACTTGCACTGCTTGTGTGCGCTGTCTGACGGGAGATGCGAAGAAGAGCAAAATCACCCGCTGCACTACCTGTAGTAAGTGTAGTCTTGATTGCAGCAATTTTATTCACCATGTTTTCAATCAAGCAGGATTGACCATGCCTTACCTTACTACGAAGCAAATGCTACAGCTCTCGCCGCAAAGTTTGCAAAAAACCTGGCAACTGGTCACCATGCCACAGCAGCTACGACTCATCCGCCCACTCGATCTACTCGTTTACAAGGGGCATGTGGTAATGGTCGAATCGGTCAGCGGCAAGGGACGAGGCACGGTTGTGCATGTCACCGCGGGGCGTGAGCTGCGCGGGCCGGGGTTTGCACTGCAACGTGAGCGGCAGGTTGAGTTTGCCCACTTTCGCGGCCCTCTGCACCGTATCCTGCGGCATCGCCGCTTGATTGGAGCCGTGCAGCCCTAAGGTGTGGACAATTCATAATGTTAAAATCATACCGAGACAATAGGGCATTGCCGAGCTTTTCACTCAGCAGCGGCGTATTGAGCTACGTGGCTTTCTAACAATACTATGATACGACGTGCGGCATCACTGTTGTCTTTGTCGTAATTTTCTTGTGCAATCTGCAGGGCATCCTTGTCATCCCTTCCCTGAGGCGATCTTACATCAGCACCATTAGCGAGAAAAAGTTCCACCATCGCGAGGTTATGGTTATCAATAGCTTTGCTCAGTGGCCTCCAAGTATATCTGCGTGCTAAATTAACGTCTGCACCGCCAGCAATGAGAATTTGGGCAATGTCGGTGCGAGTACGAGCTTCATCGCCCCCGATACCCTGCATATTAAGATTAAGACGACCAACACCAGCAGCAACTTGTAGGGGGGTAAAGCCTCTGTGGTTCTGCGCATTGACATCCGCTCCCCGTGCGATAAGAAGTTTGACATCATCTACACGCAGGGCTGTGATTGCGTCGTGCAGAAATTTGTTCTGTACTAGTCCTCGTGCATACAAGTATTCCCACACACGTCCATCCCTTATGTCTCCACCATCATGCCAATCTCTTCTCTGTCCCCATTCAAGCACAGTCTGATAGTATGGATTGTGATGGTCATTGGGACTACTGTGGTCAAGCTTTGCGCCTTGCTCGACCAGAAACTGCACCACAGGCAAATTGTTGTCATGCCTAGCGGCTGCTTGTAGTGGGGAAATATCCCGTGCTTTGTAACTAGAGTTGCTAGCAGCTACATTGATATCCGCTCCGAGTTCTTCCACCAACAGCTCAACCATTGCCAAGCTGCCGTGCCACGCCGCGTAATGCAGCAGCGTAAAGCCCCCCACCTCCTCCTCTGGATCTGCATGTGTGATTGCCACCTCGCGTGATAGGAGGTAGCGTGCTATGTTGGCGTGGTTGCCGATAGCTATATCGATCAGAACTTTATGGTTGATCGACATCCTCATTTCTTCACTCAGGTAGCGGAACAGGGCAAGGTCACCATGCTTTGCCGCAACATGTAAAGCATTGCCCAGGGAAAGCCACTCATTCTTGTGCTCTGCATTGACAAATACCTGAGGCTCAGCCTGTGCCTCGATATAGCTGATTGCCTTATCGGTGTTGCCTACACGAACATAGAAGTTCAGCCAACTTTCGTTTCGTTGTCTGTTATTACTGCGAGTCAAAATTTTTACGGCTGCTGCGTCTTTGCCAAGATTATATTCGGCTAGCGAAGCTAACGAAAAGCCGTTGTCATCTATATGCCAAACATAGGCATCAGCATCACACAACTGTCGCACCACTGCCTCTTGCTCCGCGAACACCGCATAGCGAAGTGCTGTCCAACCATAGGCATCGAGGACATCGACATCTATCCCGCTGTCCAGCCAAGCAGCAACGGCATCAACATCTCCCTGGGCGGCAGCATAGTGCAGACTGCCTTCATCGAGTTGTGGCAAGATACGTTCCTTGAACAGGTCGGAGCGAAAAGGAATCTTAGCCGTAATCCTCTGATTACTAACCCAAACCCTTGGGCTATCTTCGATTGCCTGCCGCAGTGCTTCCATATCGTTGAGGCTGATTGCTAATTGCGCACGTGCTGCGGGTGGTAGACTTTTTGTGTGAGACAGTATGTCCTCAACAACAGGCTGTAAATTATACTTTATAATTTGGTTGGCAATGGCATAGGGAAGCTTATCCTCTTCCGCCAAAATCCTGAGTAGCATCGCTTCACTTTTCATTATTTTTGCAACTTCAAAGACACTCTGACCACGCCCCCTCAATGCATGTGCACCGTCTTTGATTAGCTCTCGCACCAGCTCTTCATCGTCGCTGACAACGGCATGGTGTAGCGGTGTCCAACCCTGTGGGTCTCTGCCATCGACACCAGCGACAGCACGCAACAGAAGCGCGTTAAGGACAAAACTGTCTGCGTCTCCTAGCCTTTCAGCGCGTGCCAAAGCAATTTCAACAGGAGTCAGGCCATTGCCATCCTTCTCTGCGGCATTTGCACCCGCGGCCAGGAAAAGCTTCACCGCTTGCACCCGTCCAAGGGCTGCCGCTTGATGCAAGGGTAACACGGTCGGCAAGGTAGTACTGCCAAGTTGAAAAAGCAATGCAGTAACAAGCACTAAGCGCATCGACAACTCCGGTGACCCTCATATAGCAAGTAAGTAGCAACTGCGGCTGGGTAAATCAATCACTTCGCACAGACAACAAGAAAAGTTGCAGTCGGATAGCACATGCGGTAGGCTAGTTAAGGGTTTTGAGTAGGAACACGTAGTGTATGAGACGTAACAGAATAGCAGTAAGGGAGCGCACTTCACCGCTAGCAATAGTAGGAACACGTAGTGTACGAGACGTAACAGAATAGCAGTAAGGGAGCGCACTTCACCGCTAGCAATAGTAGGAACACGTAGTGTACGAGACGTAACAGAATAGCAGTAAGGGAGCGCACTTCACCGCTAGCAATAGTAGGAACACGTAGTGTACGAGACAACCGACTTCCGTAAAGGTCTGCGGATTGAATATAAGGAGAAACCGTGGACAATCATCAGCTTCCAGCACGTCAGCCCCGGCAAAGGCTCGGCTTTCGTGCGCACCCGGCTGAAAAACCTTGAAACTGCACAGGTGTTAGAGGTTACCTTCAAAGCGGGGGTCGATCGAGTGGGTATCCCTGACTTGCAGGTGAGCACGGCTGAGTACCTCTACCGTGAGGGTGACAACTTCAACTTCATGGACAACGAGAACTACGAGCAGTACGTGTTGACAGCAAAGGAGTTGGACAACAACATCAGCTATATCAAGGAAGGCAGCGAGGTCAAAATCACCTTCTACAATGGCAAGCCTGTTGCTTGTGAAATTGATACTTTCGTCGAATTGGAAATTGCCGAAGCTCAGCCAAACATCAAGGGCGACACTTCGTCAGGAGGTGGCAAACCTGTGACAACGGTGACAGGCTTGACACTCACTGCTCCTTTTCATATTAAAAAAGGTGATATCGTTAAGATAGATACACGCTCTGGTTCTTATGTAGAAAAGGTTAAGTAATGGACATCAAACGACTTGAAAACATCATGAAGCTGATGGCAAGCTACGGGGTAAGCGAGCTGGAAATATCTGACAATCATCAGAAAATAAGGCTAGTGAAGCACGGGAGCGGGAGCGAAGCAGAGGTTGAGGTCAGTGCTGTGTCTGTGGCGAAAGCCAATAAAGATAACAAACCTGCGGAGCAGCACAAGGTAATTACTTCGCCGTTTGTGGGCACGTTTTATCGTGCGCCGGGGCCGGGAGCTGACCCGTTTGTCGAGGTTGGGCAGCAGGTGAAGAAGGGTGATGTATTGTGCATCATCGAGGCGATGAAGTTGATGAACGAAATCGAGGCGGAGAGTGCTGGCACGGTGGTCGAAGTTTTGGTTGAAAACGGCAAGCCAGTCGAGTTTGATCAGCCGCTAATTGTGCTTGAATAGTGATACGCAAAATTTTAATCGCCAACCGCGGCGAGATTGCGGTGCGCATTATACGAGCTTGTCGTGAGCTTGGCATCGGCACGGTCGCGATTTTCTCGACGGTTGATAGGGACGCATTGCACTGCCGCCTTGCCGATGAATCCTATTGTGTCGGATTGGCACCAAGTCGCAAGAGCTACTTGTCTGTAGCGCAAATCATGAGTGTTGCTGCGGTTAGCGGCATCGATGCCATTCATCCCGGCTATGGTTTTCTGGCAGAAAATCACAAATTTGCGCATATCTGCGAGCAATACAAAATAAAATTCATCGGCCCCTCGCCTCAGCAGATAAAACAATTGGGCGATAAGATTGAAGCAAAAAAAATTGCCGCGGCTGCGGGGGTGCGGCTGTTACAAGGCAGTGCCGATCCTGTCGCTTCGGAGGCGGAAGCTTTGCTGGTAGCACGACGCATCGGCTATCCATTGATTATCAAGGCAGCTGCGGGCGGCGGCGGACGTGGCATGAAGATCGTGCATGCCGAAGAGCAGTTGAAGAACAAGTTTCGGGTAGCGCAGAGCGAAGCGGAGGCTTTTTTTGGCAATCCGCAGGTATTTATTGAAAAGTACTTGACCTCGCCGCGGCACGTCGAGATTCAAATCATGGCTGACTCACATGGCAATGTCATTCATCTCGGCGAGCGAGACTGCTCGATTCAACGGCATCATCAGAAAATTATTGAAGAAGCACCTTGCCCACTAGTCAACAAAAAACTGCGTTTGCGCCTGGGCAATGCCGCCTTGAAAATCGCACGATCTTGCAATTACGAGTCGTTAGGCACAGTGGAATTTCTCCTCGATCAGAACGGGGCGTTTTATTTTATCGAAATGAACACTCGCATTCAGGTCGAGCATCCCGTGACTGAAATGGTGACGGGGATTGATTTGGTTAAGGAGCAGATTAAAATTGCTGCAGGAGAGAAATTAGCAAGGCTTACGTCGTTTACGCAGTTGCAAGGACATGCCATTGAGTGTCGCATCAACGCTGAAGATGCGGTGACTTTTGTGCCTAGTCCGGGCAAAATTACTGACTGCCACCTACCCGGCGGCCCCGGCATCAGGATCGACAGTATGATCTACAACGGCTATAGTGTGCCACCCGATTATGACTCGATGCTGGCGAAACTCATTGCGCATGGTCAGGATCGTGAGGAGGCGTTGGCACGCATGAACCGTGCCCTGCAAGAAATAAAAATAGAGGGTATTAAGACCAACGTTAATTTTCACAGCAAAATCATCAATCACCCCGCCTTCCGCCGCGGCGAGTGCTCAACTGGCTTCATCTCCGAACTGCTCAACAACGGTAAGTGACGAGTGTGGTGCGGAGTTGGGAACAGTGATTAATCAACATAGTGATAGTGACCACTTATCAGTTTGACCTTCTGAATTAAATGATCTTCATCTAGTTCTTGCTGCAACGTTGCTATTCTACGTCCCAAGGCAATGGGGTGCTTACCAAGTGCTGCAGCCATTGTTGCTATGCTAATACCACTAGTGCGCAATATGTCCTCGTTATCTTGCAGATAGGTAAGTATTAGCTGATCGGCAAAGCTATGTTGACCAACAAAAAGCTGGTAGTGTCTTTGACCGCGATATATCACCCGCTTAATCTGCTGGATAGGATGATCTGCAGCAAGATTTTTCCAAAAACTTTCCATCGCCCATCCCAGTGACTTTGGACTTACATCAAGATCAGCAGCCATTGCTGATAACAAAATGCCGTCTCCTTGTAGTGCACTAGTATTTGCTTCGAGATAGGTGAGTATCTCTGTCTCCATATCCTTTGCCGATCTGTGAGGTTCTTCATCATAGAGACGATAGTAGCCATGCACTGCTCTTACTCTGCTAATAAAGTGGTCTTTGCCGAGACTTCGCTTCAGATAGCCTACATGTATACCTAATACACTGGGATTTATGCCCAATAACTCTACCATGTCTGCTATTTTGATACCGCTGTTGTGCAAATCATCAACATTTTCTTCAAAATGTGCAAGTGTCTGTGCATGTATATCATCATTATCTAGGTGGTAACGACCAGTTCTCCATTTTATTTTGTGGATGAAGTGATCTTCGTCAAGCCTCTTCTTAAGACTCCTTTTGATAGCGCCCAGTGTTAGAGCTGTCAGGCCAAGCTCTGCTGCCATCTCTGCTACGATGATACCATCTTTTTCCATAGCAGACATGTTATCGGTAAAGTAATCAAGTATCCGCTGTTCAATGACATAGAGCTGTCCTATAGTGAGGCGATAGTAAAACCTACTGCCACCAAGTTGCAGCATCTTAGTGTCACGAACAAAGTGACCCTTGCTAACCCTTTGCTTCAGTTTTGTTAAGCTTTTCCCCAGTGTTAGGGAGTTTATCCCAAGTGCTGCGGCCATGTGGGCAATTCTAATCCCAAACCCGCGCAGAGCGTCGATATTTTCTTCAAGATAACGGAGTATAGATTGCTCAACCTCTGTCAACCTTACTTCATAGCTGACAAAAGCATCATGTAGTAGAGCACATGCCTTGCCGTTTTCCGACACTGCGCACTTTGCTACTCTTTTGCCTGTATCTCTTGCAAGCAAAACTTCTCTATCTCTTACGCTAAAAAATTTCAGACCATCATCACCCGCTTCAACCCGATTGACATGGCCATCCAGCAGTTGCAACTCTTGTGAGCCACGCACGGCATCTTTGAAAATTTTATCTGTCTGCCCCGGCTCACTGACAAAGAAATCATACAGTCGGTAGTTTTGGTAATTCCGATCACGCCATCTATTATCTCCACCACGCAACAACGCCTCCATCTGCTGCACATCTGTTGGGTGCTCAAGCAGTATTTCAATCATACCTCTGCTGAGTGCAGTCTGCCCCCAAATGACAACTCTGTCAGTATGTACATGCCTGCCGATGTAGAACAGCACCCTGTTTTCAGCAAGATACGCTGAACGCACTGCACTGAGAGCAAAGTCTGGCACTTTAGCCTGCACACCGAGAGCGTAACCTCCAGCAATGATAATTATTGCGACTCTAGTAAGAAACATATTTATACTCCTCTACATGAATAAAATATAGTGACACTCACATCCCACCCTGCAAGTCAATCTGCAACTGCTCAACACCAACATCCACAAAGCGGTAGAAGGTGATCGTCTTCCCATCAACCCTCCGCTGCTCACTTCCAATCCGATGGATAAAGTGCCCCTCATCAAGTTTTTCCTTCAGACTAGTTATAATCTTCCCCAATGATCCTCCGCTTTTAATTCCAAGTGCCTCTGCCATCTCTCCTATCACGATACCATTGCCTTGTAGCGCTTCCATATGTGCCTTAACCTCAAAGTAAGCAAGTACACGCTCTTTTTTTTCTTCAGTGGTAAGAACATCAACATCTGCAAAGCGGTAGACATGCTTTCCACTCCGAGGCTCACGTCCAATCCGCTGGATAAAGTGCTCCTCATCAAGTTTGTTCTTCAGGCTAGACCTCGTCTGCCCCAATGATCTGCTGCTCATGCCAAATGCCTCTGCCATCTCTCCTATCACGATACCATTGCCTTGTAGTGCTTCCATGTGTTTCGCAAAATAAGCAAGTATTCGCTCTTCTGCAGGGGTAAGGACAACAACAGCAACAGCATCCGCAAAGCGGTAGGCATACTTACTATCTCCACTGCGCGGCTTACTCCCAATCTGCTGGATAAAGTGCTCCTCACCAAGTCTTTTCTTTAGACTAGTTATTATCTTCCCTAACGATACCCCGCCAATACCTAGTGCCTCTGCCATCTCTCCTATCACGATACCATTACCTTTCAGTGCTTCCATATGTGCCACAAAGTGATCAAGTATTAGTTTCTCAAGTTCTTCAGGGGTAAGAACATCAATAGTATCTGCAAAGCGGTAGAAGGTGATCGTTTTCCCATCAACACTCCGCGGCTCACTTCCAATCCGATGGATAAAGTGCCCCTCATCAAGTTTTTCCTTCAGACTAGTTATAATCTTCCCCAATGATCCTCCGCTTTTAATTCCAAGTGCCTCTGCCATCTCTCCTATCACGATACCATTGCCTTGTAGCGCTTCCATATGTGCCTTAACCTCAAAGTAAGCAAGTACACGCTCTTTTTTTTCTTCAGTGGTAAGAACACCAACATCCACAAAGCGGTAGAAGGTGATCGTCTTCCCATCAACCCTCCGCTGCTCACTTCCAATCCGATGGATAAAGTGCCCCTCATCAAGTTTTTCCTTCAGACTAGTTATAATCTTCCCCAATGATCCTCCGCTTTTAATTCCAAGTGCCTCTGCCATCTCTCCTATCACGATACCATTGCCTTGTAGCGCTTCCATATGTGCCTTAACCTCAAAGTAAGCAAGTACACGCTCTTTTTTTTCTTCAGTGGTAAGAACATCAACATCTGCAAAGCGGTAGACATGCTTTCCACTCCGAGGCTCACGTCCAATCCGCTGGATAAAGTGCTCCTCATCAAGTTTGTTCTTCAGGCTAGACCTCGTCTGCCCCAATGATCTGCTGCTCATGCCAAATGCCTCTGCCATCTCTCCTATCACGATACCATTGCCTTGTAGTGCTTCCATGTGTTTCGCAAAATAAGCAAGTATTCGCTCTTCTGCAGGGGTAAGGACAACAACAGCAACAGCATCCGCAAAGCGGTAGGCATACTTACTATCTCCACTGCGCGGCTTACTCCCAATCTGCTGGATAAAGTGCTCCTCACCAAGTCTTTTCTTTAGACTAGTTATTATCTTCCCTAACGATACCCCGCCAATACCTAGTGCCTCTGCCATCTCTCCTATCACGATACCATTACCTTTCAGTGCTTCCATATGTGCCACAAAGTGATCAAGTATTAGTTTCTCAAGTTCTTCAGGGGTAAGAACATCAATAGTATCTGCAAAGCGGTAGAAGGTGATCGTTTTCCCATCAACACTCCGCGGCTCACTTCCAATCCGATGGATAAAGTGCCCCTCATCAAGTTTTTCCTTCAGACTAGTTATAATCTTCCCCAATGATCCTCCGCTTTTAATTCCAAGTGCCTCTGCCATCTCTCCTATCACGATACCATTGCCTTGTAGCGCTTCCATATGTGCCTTAACCTCAAAGTAAGCAAGTACACGCTCTTTTTTTTCTTCAGTGGTAAGAACATCAACATCTGCAAAGCGGTAGAAGCTGATCTGATTCCCATCAACATGACGCAGCTCACTTCCAATCCGCTGGATAACGTGCTCCTCATCAAGTTTTTTCTTTAGGATAGATATCTTCTGCCCCAATGATTCTCCGCTTTCAATTTTTAGTGCCTTTGCCATCTCTCCTAGCACAATACCATTGCCTTCCAGTGCTTCCATATGTGCCACAAAGTGATCAAGTATTAGTTTCTCAAGTTCTTCAGTGGTAAGAACATCAACATCTGCAAAGCGGTAGGCATACTTACTATCTACACTGCGCGGCTTACTTACAATCCGATGGATAAAGTGCCCCTCATCGAGTTTTTTCTGTAGACTAGTTATAATCTTCCCCAATGATCCTCCGCTTTTAATTCCAAGTGCCTCTGCCATCTCTCCTATCACGATACCATTGCCTTCCAGCGCTTCCATATGTTCCTCAAAGTAAGCAAGCACACGCTCTTCTGCAGGGGTAAGGACAACAACAGCAACAGCATCCGCAAAGCGGTAGGCATACTTACTATCTCCACTGCGCGGCTTACTCCCAATCTGCTGGATAAAGTGCCCCTCATCGAGTTTTTTCTTCAGGCTAGTTATCCTCTTCCCCAGCGATCCGCCGCTCATGCCTAGTGCCTCTGCCATCTCTCCTAGCACGATACCATTGCCTTGTAGCGCTTCCATATGTGCCGCAAAGTAAGCAAGTATTTGTTTCTCAATTTCAGAAAACACCAGCTTATCAAAATCCCTTAAAGACTCAATAAGAAGATTACAAGCACTACCGGCTGCCACTGCACATTCGGTAATGCCTCCATTTGTTATTTTTTTCACAGGCAGAACTGCCGCTCCTTTCGCATCCAAAAATCTTTCACCATCATCAACCTCTTCAACCCGATCAACATAGCCGTCCAGCAGCTGAAACTCTTGCGAACCACGCACGACATCTGTGAAAATTTTGTCTGTCTGCCCCGGCTCACTGACAAAGAAATCATGCAGTTGATAATTTTGGTAATTACCGCTCCAACGATTACCCCTGCTACGCAACAATGCTTCCATCTGCCCCACACTGTACGGATTTTTTTCGATTATGATCTTAACCATATCCCCGCTAAGTGCAGTCTGCCCCCAAATGACAACTCTGTCAGTATGTATGTGCCTGCCGACGTAGAACAGCACCTTATCTTTAAAATGAGACGCGTGCACAGCCTCGATAGGCCCTTTAGCTTGCAAACCGAGTGCGTAACCTCCAGCAATGATAATTATTGCGAGTCTAGTAAGAAACATATTTATATCCCTCTAAATGAATAAAATACAACACCACTCACCTCCCATCTCGCAAGTCAATCTGCAGCTGCTCAACATCAACAGCATCGTCAAAGCGGTAGAAGTTGATACGCTCTCCATCAACCCTCCGCCTCTCACTCCCAATCCGCTGGATAAAGTGCTCCTCATCAAGTTTGTTCTTCAGGTTACGTATAATATTCCTCAGCGATCCGCCGCTCATGTCTAGTGCCTCTGCCATCTCTCCTATCACGATACCATTGCCTTGCAGCGCTCCCATATGTGCCGCAAAGTAAGCAAGTATTCGCTCTTCTGCAGGGGTAAAAACAACAACATCAACAGCATCTGCAAAGCGGTAGACTTTCTTACTATCTACACTGCGCGGCTTACCCCCAATCCGCTGAATAAAGCGCTCCTCACCAAGTTTTTTCTTCAGGCTAGTTATCCTCTTCCCCAACGATCTGCCGCTAATGTCTAATACCTTTGCCATCTCTCCTACCACAATACCATTGCCTTCCAGCGCTTCCATGTGTTTCGTAAAGTAACCAAGTACACCCTCTTCTGCAGGGGTAAGGACAACAACATCAACAGCATCATCAAAGCGGTAGAAGCTGATCGTCTTCCCATCAACCCTCCGCGACTTACTCCCAATCCGCTGGATAAAGTGCTCCTCACCAAGTTTTTCCTTCAGACTAGTTATAATCTTCCCCAATGATCCTCCGCTTTTAATTCCAAGTGCCTCTGCCATCTCTGCTATCACGATACCATTTCCTTCTAGTTCTTCCATATGTGCCGCAAAGTAAGCAAGTATTAGCTCTTCTTTTTCTTCAGTGGTAAGAACATCAACATCCTCAAAGCGGTAGACTTTCTTACTATCTACACTGCGCGGCTTACCCCCAATCCGCTGGATAAAGTGCCCCTCATCAAGTTTTTTCTTTAGACTAGTTATCATCTTCCCCAACGATCCGCTGCTAGTGTCTAATACCTTGGCCATCTCTGCTATCACGATACCATTGCCTTCCAGTGCTTCCATATGTGCCGCAAAGTAAGCAAGTATTAGCTCTTCTTTTTCTTCAGTGGTAAGAACATCAACATCCTCAAAGCGGTAGACTTGCTTCCTATCTCCACTGCGCAGCTCACTTCCAATCCGCTTGATAAAGTGCTCCTTATCAAGTTTTGTCTTGAGGATAGATATCTTCTGTCCCAATGATCTGCTTTTAATTCCTAGTGCCTTTGCCATCTCTCCTACCACAATACCATTGCCTTCCAGTGCTTCCATATGTGCCGCAAAATAATTAACTACACGATCTTCAACATCATTGGCAAAGCGGTAGACATACTTTCCACTGCGCGGCTCACTCCCAATCCGCTGGATAAAGTGCCCCTCATCAAGTTTTTTCTTTAGACTAGTTATCATCTTCCCCAACGATCCGCTGCTAGTGTCTAATACCTTGGCCATCTCTGCTATCACGATACCATTGCCTTCCAGTGCTTCCATATGTGCCGCAAAGTAAGCAAGTATTAGCTCTTCTTTTTCTTCAGTGGTAAGAACATCAACATCCTCAAAGCGGTAGACTCGCTTCCTATCTCCACTGCGCAGCTCACTTCCAATCCGCTGGATAAAGTGCCCCTCATCGAGTTTTTTCTTCAGCCTAGTTCTAATCTTCCCCAACGATCCGCTGCTCATTTTTAGTGCATCGGCCATCTCTCCTATCACAATACCATTGCCTTGTAGTGCTTCCATATGTTCCGCAAAGTAAGTAAGTATTTGTTTCTCAATTTCAGTAAGCACCAGCTTATCAAAATCTTTTAAGGACTCAGTAAGAAGACTACAAGCACTACCTGCCGCCACCGCGCATTCGGTAACTCCTCCATTTATTTTTTTCACAGGCAGAACTGTCTTTCCTTCTACATCAAAAAATCTTTCCCCTTCATCAAGCTCTTCAACCCGATCAACATAGCCGTCCAGCAGTTGCAACTCTTGTGAGCCACGCACAGCATCTCTAAAAATTTTATCTGTCTGCCCCGGCTCACTGACAAAGAAATCATGCAGTTGATAATTTTTGTAATTACCGCTCCAACGATTACCCGTGCTACGCAACAATGCTTCCATCGGCCCCATATTAAAAGAATTATTTTCGAGTCGGATCTTAACCATATCCTCGCTGAGTGCAGTCTGTCCCCAAATAACAACTCTGTCCGTCTGCACGTGTTTGCCGATGTAGAACAGCACCCTGTTTTCAGCAAGATAAGACGCGTATACAGCCCTAACAGCTTCACTAGGTACTTTCGCATGTGCACTAGATGCAAAGCTTGCTACATAAACGGTCAATAGTGCTATTTTTATCAAAAACATAACGCGTCTAACTAATAGTATAAATAAAAAATCGCAATCTTACAGACCATATCAAAATTAATGTATAAAGTCAAAGAACGAACTTATTAATAAAACAACAGCATTATCAATGGCATAGCAGGAATGCGCTAGCACACCTCAAGATCGGTGCAGTTTTTTGCCGTGTCTGTCGCCATGTTAGGGTGGAGAACAGCGACCAGTGTGCTGATTATCAAGATTCTTGAGAGGGAAGGTATTTATACTGCTCTCTGAAAACCCGCTAGTCACTCTTCCTACATAGACAGCAATGTTGGTGGATAATTAACATAATAGATACGTCTATTATGTGGAGAGTGTCTTGTCAGCAAAAGAAAGTCTCTACAGATATGCTGTCAAGCAGCATGGTATGTTTACAACGAAGCAAGCTGAGGAAGCTGGCTATAAACGTAACAATCACTCATACCACGGGAGCATGGGTAACTGGATTCGCACAATGAGAGGAATCTCTCGCTTGCCTATGTTTTCTCATGACGATGAGGATACACAGCTCATCCTCTGGTATCTCTGAGCTAGAAACAGGAACGAAAAACCACAAGGAGTTTACTCGCATGATACGGCACTTAGAATATATGATCTTAGCGATCTCATGCCCGCAAAGCTGCACATGACGGTTACCGGACAGTTTCGCCGTTTCAACGCAATACCGGATATTATCGTTCTGTGGCGGAACAGTCTTGCTAAAACAGATATTCGCCCAATGCGCGGCTTTGCCGTCACGACACCTATGAGGACTTTGCTGGATATTGCAAGAGCCAAACATCTGCAAGAAACACTAATCTGGCAAGCGGTGAGAGAAGCTGTCGATAGAGGGGGTGATCAAACCTAGTGATGAGAAAAAGATTAGGAGCACATTCTATGACGAATAAAAAGTATCTGACCCCTGACACTCTATTGGCAGCTACTCATCCAGTTCCTTCTTACATTCTCCCCTAATCATTTTTTTATCCGATAAGAGTTGGTATGTATTGGTCTTTCTACGTATTGCTTGTGACGTTTCTTTCAGCGCTGTAATCATCCTTAATCTTCCCTTTGTACGCCAACGTATATAAGCGCTTTGACTTTTGAATAAGTTTGTCGATATGTCAGCATACCAGTTATCCATCCTAGCAATAAGAGCACCTAAATCGTCACAACTCATGTTTGATGCTTCCTGTATACTTGGCAGGGTAGCCATCGTATAAGCCACCTTTTTCTTATGCTCTTTTACAGGATCTTTCCCCCAAAAGAATTCTGCCTCACCACCCGGCTCGGCACTACCACAAGCCATCGCCAGAAAAAGTACTGTCATAATAACTAGTTGTTTCATTGTTATGTTCCTTATATATCTAGTTAGCCATACATACATTAGCATTATAATAAACTAGTGTTGGTTTGTCAATATTTTTAGATAATAACGGAATACTTCGGATACCGTCATCTTTGGCAAAAGAGTCAAAACATAGGGGGAGAACAGCGACCAAAGTGCTGAATCTGCGCTCATTCCACAAATATCAATCAGATCAGTCACTTATATTACATCTCCACCTATCTCTGCAAGCGTGCTCAGACAAAAATATCTCACAGATCGCCTCTCGATGCGGGACATTGCCCGTGAATTTGCGTGCTCAAAAACGCATATCCTAGACCTGCTTCTGAAGCACAACATACCCCCGCGGCAACCGTATAAATATCGTGACAGGTGTTATGCCTACGGCAAGCGGAAAGTTCGCAGCAAAACCATTGACCACAAGGGCGAGCTGCGCACCATCGCCACCATCAAGCAAATGTATAGCGAGGGCTTAAGCATGTCAGCCATCGCTAGGTTCTTGAACACCATGAAGATACCAACCAAGCAGCAGGGCAAGGGCTGGCACACCAACACCGTCGTGAAGATTATTAAGCGAGAAGGGGTTTTTACGTAGAGAGGCAAAAGGGGCGGGGAGGTTAAGCAGTCTTATCGGATTAGAATAGAGAAATGGGCTATGCAGCAAGACGAAAGCAATATAGTGTTCTTTACGAGATTGCCAGCGAACAGAGCGGGGTTTTTACCGCAAAACAGGCGGTAGAGGATGGCTTTGATGCCCGCAACCATCCCTACCACGTGAAGGCAGGCTATTGGGAAAAAGCGCACAGAGGCATCTACCGACTGGTGCAATTTCCTATTGAGCCATCCATGCAGTATGCTGTGTGGTCGCTCTGGTCATGCAACAGAGAGGACAAGCCACAAGGTGTGTATTCGCACGAGACGGCATTAAGCATTTACGACCTCTCTGATCTTGACCCGCCTAAACCGCACATGACTGGCATGGTTTTAGGAGAGGTGCGGCAATTCCAGAGGTTTTTGTTCTCCACAGGGGAACACTCAAGCCCAAAGAGTGGCGGGAAGGAGCAGGCTACCGAGTGACCACTCCTGTGAGAACTCTCTACGATGCTCTTTCCTCTGACACAATTTCAGAAGAATTCATCTACCAGATGGTCAGAGAGGGCTTGTCTAGGGGCATGTATCCCAAGCACGAGCTAGCAAGATACGGAATAACGAGAAAGGTACGGCGGTATAGCTAGACCATGCCAAAAGAATACAAAGCCGGTCTTCTACCCGCGTGGCATAATCTTGGTGTAAAGTTTTGCGACTAAGTCATAAGCCTCATCAAGGTTTGTTTCTAGTTTGCATTCTGCCGCCAGCTGTGTGAATGGCTTTTCCCACTCTGATGGTGGCTTAGGCAGGTTTGATGGTGGTTGTTTGTTGTAGGGTTGAAATGTTATCTGTAGGGACTTAAGTAACTTTGCATTGTTAAGCTTGCTCTCCGTTATCAGTAGAACCATATCGATCAAATCTTTAACACGCGACCCCATTTTACCCCTGTATAGTAAAGTATAGGCATGAATTTTTTCGGCAAACTGTTGTTCTCTCGACATGGATGGAAAAGGAGAACAATCAAAGCCAGCAAAGCTAAGCAAATTAGCACTGTCAAGGTATTCTGCTGGCTCAATGCGAGCCTCACCAGCTCCAACATCAAGGTGAAATTTAGTAAGCGATCTGCCATCTAGTTTAGCGTTAACGTGAAACCGCACTCCTCCATGCGGTGGCCCCGCAAGTGGCCGCGGTGATTTTGTCACTTCAAATACAAAGTAGTCTCCCAAGTCTAGTGATGCCGCTTCTGTGATAAGGTTGTGCATACTTTCCAAGCACATGGATTCCAGCTGCTGTTCAAACATAGATAAATCAAGGTCTTTTGTATTTCTTGCTCGTGAAGTCCTGAGCTCCATAGCGTATCCACCCTTGAGGAGTAAAGGGCAGTCGTTATTGCTAAATATTCTTGCCAGCAAACGCTCAAATGCCAACTGCCTGTAAAGGCGAGACATATCAACACCTTCGGTATCTGCAATTTTTCTTAACCGATTGTTTATTGCCTGTCTTAATGCTCTAGCTGTGTTATATTTCCTAGTAGGCATATTTTTTTGTAATTTCCTTAATCAGGTCTTGGATCTTGTATTTTTCTAGCTCTCGATTAGGATACATCCCTCGTTCCAAACCCTCATCTATGGCTTGGCAGACAAATTCTCTGGAAATTGTCATGTCAAAGATTATGTCATACAATGTCCTAGTTGGTGTGGTGACTTTATAGCCACCAATCTGTTGCCAATCATCTGGTTTAAGATTGCCGCTTCGTAACCTGAGAATATCAGGTGTGGATAGCTTTCTTCTAAAGTTGGTCGGTACGGTCATGTGTAGTTTAGCTGGATTTAGATCGCTGAGTTCGTAGATACTAAGTGCAGTCTCGTGTGAATAAACACCCTGAGGCTCTCCTTTCCTGTTACAAGACCAGAGATACCAGACAACATGTTGTGATTCTGGTTCATAGGGAAAGTGGCTAAGCCTATATATGCCGCGCTGTTCCTTTTCCCAATTGCCCTTCTTAACGTGGTAGGCATGACTTTTACCCGTAAACCCCGCAGCGGTCGCTTGCATGGCTGTAAATATCCCCTGTTGGCTCTCGGCAATTTGATAGAGAGTGCTGTGTTTGGATTTTCTCACTGTATGTGCCCTTCACCCTCCAACCTCCATTATGCCAAATAGTAGCACAGACCTCAACACCAAATACCAATTTATTTCTACTTTGGTGTTTTTTGTTAATGTCGCTCAACTCACCGAGAAATCAAACAGCTGCCGTTAATGGCGGTCAACATCCTTGCGAGAGGCAATGTGCAGGAATACGTCA
The DNA here is from genome assembly GCA_965226195.1 of Oligoflexales bacterium. Taxonomy (GTDB): domain Bacteria; phylum Bdellovibrionota_B; class Oligoflexia; order Oligoflexales; family JAPPIL01. The sequence continues at coordinate 2,266,190 of OZ245333.1, read as the reverse complement.
CTATTCCAGCAGGCAGAGAAATAATCGTTAATATTTTAGCAACTTATAGAGGTGGAGCTAGAAAGCGGCAAACAAGCCTCATGAGCGGAGCGAATGATGAGTAAAGCAAAAAACGGCGAGGCACTAGAAAACTTTGTGCTTATGCTGCTGTATTGTCTCTTCAACATCACAAGGGTTTGTTGGTTTGGCTTGCGGAAGCTTGATTTCAAGAACTTAAACACGTGGTCATGTTTTCTGTTGATCAATGACATTCTCATGATCGTGCTGTTCGGAACGTTACACTATCAGCAAGCAGTAAACCTTTATTTTCCATTGGTGGAGAACAGCGACCAGTGTGCTGAATCTGTGCTCATTCCACAAATATCAATAAAATAAACAACCTATGTTGCCTATCAGCCCATCGCCGAAGGCGTGCTCAGACAAAAATATCTCGCAGATCGCCTCTCAATGCGGGAAATTGCCCGTGAATTTTCGTGCTCAAAAACGCACATCCGAGACCTGCTTCTAAAATACAAAATTCCCCTGCGGCAGCCGTATAAATATCGTGACAGGTGGTATGCCTACGGCAAGCGGAAAAGCCGCGGCAAAGCCATAGAGCACAAGGCCGAGCTGCGCACCATCGCCACCATCAAGCAAATGTATAGCGAGGGCGTGAACACCACAGCCATTGCAAGGTTCTTGGACACCATGAAGATACCAACCAAGCAGCAGGGCAAGGGCTGGCACAGTAACACCGTCGTGAAGATTCTTAAGCGAGAGGGAGTGAGGGTTGAAGGAGGAAGGAGCAGGTCAAGGTGTATGACCGATGGAAAAATGCCACCAGCTCTTACCGCCGTGTGTGACCTTGATAACAGCACGATTGTTGCTAGATTGCGATGACCAGTTGATCGCTGTTGCCGTAGTACCTCCCCAGTTAACATTACGCACAGATTGCCAAGCACCATTGGCATGGTCATACACGTAGAGACTGCCCTCACTAACCTTCTTGGTCACTATTACCAGTTTTTTGTTTTTTTGCTGCAACGCAGTGATCTTGCCGTATGCCAAATTTTCACTTGCAGGCGGTGTCACAATCTTTCTGATCTCGTATTTAAGCGCACCCGCAGAACTAGCCAACAGTAACTTACAATCCGAAATCAGATGTGCAAAGACGACGTAACGCCAGTTTTTTCTCATGTTGATTGCAACTCCATCGCCACTAACAGCAAAGATGATGGGGTCATCTTTGCTGTCGGTAATTGCCAGCACCTGCCCCCCATCGCAACTGCCTAATGACAAAAAGCCATTATAAACAACACCGTTTCCATCCCTCAAATCATTGACACCATACTCCTGCCCCGCGATGAGCACCGGCAACTGCACGCTCATAATGAAAGGCATGCTCTGGGTCAGGTCTTGGTTATTCACCTTTGCGGTTGCGGTTGCGGTGCACCTCCCCGCCCAGCGGTCGTCAGGCGTGAAGGCAGCGAACGTAGCCACACCCCTGTCAGTCATTGCCTGCTGCACGATGCGGTCTTTTATGCCGCACACAATTTTTAAAGAAACTCCAACCTTCGCCCCCTTAAACTCCCCACCATCTCTCTTTATCCGCACAGTAGCATTGACAGGTGTGCTCGTGGTAACGTCTTTAGCGATACCATTGATTTCTAGCGTGTAGCTGTGCGTTGTCTTCCCACTTGCCGCACCACTCAGTGGTGGCTCTTTATTTTTGTCTTCACAACTGCTGGACATCAACACCAGCAGAACAACTGCCCCTGTCCTCACACACCTTCTCCCTACGGGATGACTCAAGGAAATACTTATACTATCCTATCATAATTTGAAAAAAATAAAAGCTTCATTCCATTTTTTGCGAAAAAGTCGCCAACTGTGTCATAACATACGTATGTCCCTCGCAATTACTTGGCTTTTCGCACTACGGGTATGCAGAGCAAGGATGTCAGGGAGAAAGCCAGCATAGGGATAGCGCAATTTTTACCCATTAGTATGGGACTTGAAGGTGAATTTGCCTTCAACCCGTGGGTATCATTGGCAGTAGGCGGAAGTTTCACTTGGCAGGACGAATTCATGACCTATAAACCCAACTCGGACGCGGTTAAAAATATATTTAAGGAGGTGGGACTTCAGCACAGTAGCAAGTTTTATGAATATGTCGTGGGATCATCGCTGTATGGCAATGTGTTCAATTATTTTAAGTTAGGGGTAGGGGCAGAGTTAGCTTTTAGAAACTGGAATCATCTTGGTAGTCAGACCGAAAACGGAAAGAAGTTGGAGGATAGGAATGAAAAGACGTGGAAGCGAGTGTCTGTCCACCTCGCCCTGCGCCGTGATTTCTTCTTGTCACGTGTTGGCTTCGGGGTAGGCTTCAATGCTAGCCTGCCTTTAGGCGATATGCTTGATTTACAGCAGGAGAGCAACCAATACATAGATGGCAAACTGCAGAAGCCAGAGGGAGAGAGTGTTAACACAAAAGATGATGACGAAGAAGAAGGAACTTATTCAATAACGTTGATGCCGATGCTTTACGTGGCATTTTGATCACCAGCAACATAGCCAGTATCTGTCGTCCTTAGCGGGCTTAAGTTCGCCGTTGTGCGTGAGGCGGCATGACCTATCCCGCCTCACGCACTGTCTGCGCGAGCGTATCTTCCCCGATTACAAGCACAGTCAACTCACGTTGTCGATTACGCATGCCGACGGACATCACTTTGAATGGCTGGCACATGAAGATGGTGACATTCTCCAGCCTCATGAAGTAGCAGTAAGCACTAGTTTGACAAGCAAGGGGCAGGCACAACACTGCCCCCAAGATGGCACACAACGCAAAGGCAATGGCATAATAACTCTGCTGAGGCTGTGCAGTAAAGGCTGAGGCGAATTCCTCTGTGCTCCCTTCATCCCTTCCATAGAGAAATCAAACAGCCGCCGTTGATGGCGGTCAACCCCCTTGCGAGAGGCAATGCCATTATCGACGAGGGCATGCAAAATTTCTACCCCGACCCTGGCTTTGGCAGGTAGGTGGGCGAGGTTGGCGACCATCTCCAAGTTCCACACAGCAGCGTTGCCAAACGGCGGCTTGTCTCGCCGTGATTTCGCCGCCAGCAGCGCATCAAGGCTATCGCTGGCCACTGACACCAGCACCTTGCGCAATACCTGCACCCGATCATCACGCTGAGCGAGCACAGGTCAGCAAGATGCTGAATCTGTGCTCAATCCCCACCTGTCAATGAAATCGGACACATATATCACTTCTGCGCCCATTCCTGAAAGCGTGCTCAAACGAAAATACCTTGAAAATCTTCTCTCAACAAGGGAAATAGCCGAGGAATTTTCGTGCTCAAAAACACGAGTCAGAAAACTGCTGCTGAAATACAACATCCCTCTGCGCAAGCGTTCAGAACGCTACGGCTCACGCTGGCTAGTCTATGGCAAACGGCGGGTCAGTTGCAAAGTCGTAGATCACAAGGGAGAGTTGCGCACCATCGCCACCATCAGGCAGATGTATAGCGAGGGCATAAGTACGTCAGCCATTGCAAGGTTCTTGAACACCATGAAGATACCAACCAAGCAGCAGGGCAAAGGCTGGCATCAAAACACCGTCGCGAAGATTCTCAAGAGGGAGTGAGGGTTGAAGGAGGGATGGCGTTATCAGCCGGACTGTGGCTGCCCCGTAAAAAACGGGCACTAGAGCTAATCATGCAAGTGAACTAACTTTTGGGGGGCAGGTCACTTGGAGCAGAAGGATGCCTCTATAGAAGTGGTGGCGGTGAAAATTGCTGAAATCGATGCAAGGTTAGTCGAGTTGGGAGAGAAAAAGCAGTTGCTTGACGAGCGTTTGAACTTCCTGCTCAAAGGTGGTGCAGAGATGGCCGAGTCGTTTAGAAACGAGTATCAGAAACAACTGCTAGCCTTGAGGAACGAAGAACATGATCTTGAGCACAAGAAGAGCGAGCTTAAGCTTCTGCAAAAACAAATCACTGAGGTGCAAGTTCCCCAAAACGGCAAGCTAGAACAAATCAAAGCAGCACTCGGCTACATCAGGAAAAAAGATTTTGTTGCACTCAAGTCCATTTACAAGCAACTGTTCGAGAAGATCGTCGTTAGACCACTGGATAACGCAAAAGTGCAGTTGGAATTCGTCTTCAACAAAGCGACCTCATCAATCCGCAACTTTGCGGTCGCATTTTGCACAGCGGTTGGCCTAATGGCGGAGGGGGAAATCGAATCCCCGACCTGTGGGTTATGAGACCACCGCTCTAACCACCTGAGCTACCCCGCCGTGTAGAGACTTGAAACTAAAGGTATTTACGTTTATAGTCAAGCGATTATTTGCCCCGAAAGTTTTGGGGTGGCAACTACGGCAAGGCTTGCTCTCATCGTGAGGAATGGTTTTCTAGCAGTTCGACAATGCGAAGAGTCACGGTATCTTTATTTTTGTTAGCATCGTAGCGGATTCCGCTTATCTCTTCATTGCCTATGACCGCTGGGTCAGCACCGTTGACCAGCAGCAGCTCAACCATATCCACGTTTTTGGTGCGAATTGCTCGGTATAATGGCGTTAAACCTCTACCGTCGGCACGATTAATTTTTCGTTTTTTAAACAGACCCAGTTTTTTAATCAAAAACTTTACCAGTTCTAAATTGGCCTCCCCCTCGATAGCTAGCTGCAGGGTCGAAACTCTCGACCAGTAATTGTATCCATTTCCATATCCAACAGCATTGACATCTCCGCCGTTCGCGGCCAGAAACACTGCCATCTCCAAATTGCCGTAAGCAGCAGCATAGTGCATTGCTGTGAGACCAACGCCTTCCAGCACACTACTACGATCCCTCCCATGAACATCTGTTCCTCGTGCCAGCAGATAACTTGCCACATCAACATGATTACCAACAGCAGCCAGGTGTAGTGCTGTGTTGCCAGATGATAAGTAACCAGTATCTGCGTAATTGACATCCATTTGCATTGTCTCAACCAGATATTTGACCAATTCCAAATCGCCATACAATGCTGCTGCATGCAGAGCACTATCCACATGTAAAAATAAGCGTGCACCATCTATATCTTCTCTGTGTTTATATTTCCCTACATCATAAGCACCTCTTACCCCAATAAGCTTATTGGGGTCGTAATATGACCTGATGTGGTTAATTGCTCGTGCCGTTTGCCCTTTGCGAAGGTAGTAGTGCAACCAATCCTCTTCAAGCGGATCTTTATCGCTTGCATAGGAACGGAGGATTTCTACCGTGGGGGCAGCTGTGTCGAGCATATATTTGGCTTGATCGAATACACAGACATCCGCATCCGCCTCACACAAGTCGCGCGTTGTCTCTGCCTGCCCCCTAAGCACGGCATAATCCAGTGCCGACCAGCCATACCCATCGACAGCATTGATATCCGCTCCTGCCGCCAACAATGCTGCCATCGCCTCACGCTTGCCATGCACCGCAGCATGGTGCAAACTGCCCTTCTCCAAATGTGCAATGAGCTGCTCGAACATTTGAGGACGAAAGCCGAGCAACTGCCAAACTCTTGGATGGTAAGCCCCCTCAGCAAGTGCTTGTTGAAACATTACCTCATCATCAGCAAGAACTGCTAATTTTGCTCGCACGGTAGATGACATTGCTAGTTGCGGGTCTGCGAGCATATACTCAATTACGGGTATAAGCTTGCGCTCGCTAATCCACTCGATGAACCCCTCATCATTTTTGCCAAAATCACCGAAATTACCAAACCTGTCCTCTGCCACTAAAGCCCTGAGCAACATCTCCTCCTGCTCCATGCGCTCAGCCACATGCAGCGCATGCAGGTTGCGATGCTGTCCAGCAAAAATGCTTGCTCCCTCCTTGATCGCTGCACGCACAAGCTTTGCATCGCCGATTGCCAAACCTATGTTGAGCGGAGTAAGACCATCAGAGGAACGCCCACTGATGCCTTCGATTTTTTTAAGTAGCATCACAGCAAGATCATAGTGCCCCGCCTCAAGTGCATTTTCGTAAGCCAGCTTGCCTTTGTCGTCCCTTTCCCTCAACTTATTAACGCCATCAGCAAGCAACTGCTCTACCACCTGCGTCTGTCCCAATTTCGCATGCCTGATGTAGCAACGCCACACGCTTCTTCGACAACGCGACATTGGCCAGCACACGGGTGAGGTCAGCACGCTGCTGAAGCAAGGACTGGTTCGACAACGCAACCTTAGCAAAGCACAAAAAAACAGTAAAAATAAAACACACAAGTAATGCTTGCATATAGATATGCCTCCTAATCGCAAAAAAATGTGTATCATGGAACAAATTTAGTAAGCAACATTTTATACCTATCGTTTTCTAAAAATAATAAGAAGGATGAAAACTCAAAAATGCACAGCACATAGCTGGCTTTGTGGCGCAATATAGGCTTGAAATTAAAGGAATTTAAGTTTATAGTCGAGGTATTATTTGAGAGGAACTTACAACATGGCAACAGAAATAATTTTTGCGCGACGCACACCGATTGGACGTTTTATGGGGGCGTTGTCACGACTGCCTGCACCCGCTTTATTGCAACCGTTGATCACAGCGGCACGTAAGGAGTTGCCGCTGGCAGTGGAACAGATCGATGAGTTGTTAGTCGGTCAGGTGCTGACCGCTGGCAGTGGACAAGCACCCGCACGGCAGGCGGGACGTGGTGGTGGTTTGCCTGACAGCGTGCCCGCGACTACTGTCAATAAAGTTTGCGGCAGCGGACTACAGACCGTCATGCTTGCCGATCGTGCCATTCGCTGCGGCGATGCACAGGTAGTTTTTGCTGGCGGACAGGAAAACATGTCGCTTGCACCACATTTGTTGCCTGCGGCACGCAAAGGTCTGCGTTTCGGTGCAACGCAATTGCTCGATCACATGCAGCATGATGGTTTGTGCGATGCCTATAATGGCAGTGCAATGGGTGACTGTGGCGAACTATGTGCCACGCAGTATCGCTTCAGCCGCACAGAACAAGATACCTATGCACTAAACAGCTATCAGCGCGCCCGTGCCTGCTGGGAAAATGGACACTTTGAACGTGAGGTGTTGCCACTTGAAGTCGCACCCGACAAGACAGTGACAAAAGACGAAGAACCGTTTGCCGTCGATCTCGATCGTTTGCCAAGCTTGCGCCCCGCCTTCAAAAAAGACGGCACAATCACCGCCGGCAATGCCTCTTCAATCAGCGATGGCGCAGCACTACTAGTGCTTGCTGCTCCCGGTGCTTTGCCCGGCGTGAAGCCACTAGCACGTATCGTTGCACAGGCAAAACACGCCCAAGCCCCTGAGTGGTTCACAACCGCACCAATTGAGGCAATCCGCAAGGTTTGTGCTGCCGCGGAGATGAAAATTGACGACATCGATCTGTTTGAAATCAACGAAGCCTTTGCCGTCGTGCCAATGGCAGCGATGCGAGAGCTTGATCTTGATCACGCCAAAGTCAACGTCTGTGGTGGGGCGGTGGCACTCGGCCATCCCATCGGTGCAAGCGGCAGTCGGGTGTTGGTGACCCTGTTGCATGCCCTCGCCGCCCATGACAAGCGTTTCGGTCTTGCCACCCTGTGCATCGGTGGAGGCGAGGCCTGCGCAGTTATCGTCGAGCGTATCACATGAGCCTACCTTATCGTCATGGTGTGACGGGCGTGTTTGTCAACGACAAAGGGCTGGTTCTCGCCTGCCGACGGAGCGACTATCCCGACGGACTGCAATTGCCACAAGGAGGCGTGGAAAAGGGCGAAAGCGAGACCACGGCAGTGCAGCGTGAAATGCAAGAAGAACTCGGCACAGATGCGTTTGAAATAACAAAAAAAGCAGATAAAACAGTGTGTTATGATTTTCCGCCAGGACTCAACGTGCCGATCACACAGAAGTATCGTGGCCAGTGCCATAGCTGGTTTCAGTTACGTTTTCTGGAAAGTAGCCAGCCCGACTTGAGCCGCTCGGATCACGAGTTAAGCACCTGCGACTGGACAACCTGCGAAGAACTGCTGCAACAGACAATTGCGTGGAAGGCAAGCGCCTACCGCGCTGGACTACAACTACTAGGACTGCTTGCTCCGTGAGTCGCCTTGCCCTCATCAACATGGTCATTGGCTTTGTGCTAGTCTTTCTCAGCGCTTCGCTAGGCACATTCATCGTCAACGAGATGACCAAGCTCTACGTCACCGCACCAGAACACCTTGCCGCGTGGCAACACACCCTCGCCCGCAGTGCCCACGGACACAGCACCCTGTGTGGCCTCGTGCATATTCTCTTCGCTCTCACCCTGCCCTACTCACGGCTATCAGCTCGCCTTAAGCTATGGCAGGCGGTGGGCATTTTTGCCGGCAGCATCGCCATGGGGCCACTGCTGCTGCTAAAATCACTCAGCCAGCCAAGTCTCGACCTCGACCCGCTCTCCCTGCTAATGGGACTGCTACTGTCGCTGTTCCTTTTCGCCATTATCTTCCACGCCTTTGGCATTTTTTTGCGTATAAAAACAAGTAGATAGACATTTTATTAAATTTATTTTCTAAATATACCTAACGATCTGCCGATAAGGGAGCTGAATCGAGGTTTGTGCGACGAGGAAGCTATGCAAACAAGTTCGGTATACCACAGTCTGTTAGCATTAATACTTGCCCTGCTCGTCTTGCCATCTGGTCATGTTTTAGCTGGCTCTGCCGCCGCGCCTGAACACAAGGACATGGCAGTGTTACTGCACAACCGCATCGCGGGCGTGCCACCTGACGAAGCAACGCTAGATAAGATGCTCGAACTGCTCAAAGCGGACAAAAAGAAAGAAGCCGCAGCACTAGCAACCGATAATTCTGCTTTTTACAACGTCAAGTTGCGCAATATGTTTAGTGCTTGGTCGAATACCGGTGGCAGCATAGATATTGATTTGAACGACATGGTAGCGACGATGATTGGCATGGTGCGGGATGATGTGTCCTTTAATGAAGTACTGTCAGGCGACTATCTCTACGTTGGTAGCGATAGTGACGGAGCTTACCAAGCTGATGACAACACACTCTACTTAAAATTACAGAGCCGAGACTTGCAAAGTGATCTGGTCAAGAAAAAACAGTCAGAAATTTTTGAGCAGATAAAACACTTACCTGTCGAAGCGCAAGCAGGAGTGATATCGACCCGTGCTTTCGGTGAAGCGTATTTTCATGCAGGCACAAACAGGCGGGCAACAGCTTTCACGCTCAAGCATTTTCTCTGCCATGACATGGATGCCTTGCACGACCCTAATATTTCGGATAAGAAGGTACGACCTGATGTCAGCCGCGCACCGGGTGGCGATGCAAATTTATTCATTAATCGCTGTAAGGGTTGTCACAGTGGCATGGATGCCTTGAGCGGCTGGAGTGTTTACTATGATTTTGTAAAAAGTACAGACGAAAATGATAGTAGACAGAAAGAGAAAATACTCTATCAAACAGATATTCCTAACAAAATAACTAAGAATTTTTATGTATATAAGTACAACGAGAAAAAAAAGATACTGGAAAAAATAGAACTTAAAGATGGACATGTCCCTGTCGATAATTCGTTCATGAACCCATGGACAGAAGGACAGAATGCTGCATTGGGCTGGGGAGCAAAAACCAGCGGCAATGGTGCAAAAGATTATGGCCAGATACTTACCGCTAGCGATGCTTTTGCTACCTGCATGGCAACACATGTTTATGAGCAGGTGTGCTTGTTCACACCTGAGACAGGCAAAGAAAAAACACTGCGTGATAATCTTGCCAGTGAATTTAAAAGCAATAACTACAGCATGAAAAAACTTTTCGCGGCGACAGCAGCCGCATGTTTGCCGGGGGAAGATTGATGCGTAATTTGTTTTTATATTTTACCATTGCATGTGCAGCTGCCTGCAACACTACTCCGTTTTCACCCGGCAGCGGGGACAGTGAGCCGAATTCTGACAGTCCCGTTGATGCTAATAAAATTAGATTTAGCTTTGGATTGCGAAATTTTCGGGAAATAAACGCGATCATGCACAGTAAGGTAGGCCCCGCTAACGTAAAACCAAGCACAGGCAACAAGGATAGTGCAAAAGTTCCTGTGGCAGCATCCGCAGCAACAAGCTGTGAAAAAAATTCGGAGGGAGGGTGGCATCACAATACTTTTGTTGGCAAGGTGTGGTGTAGTGGTGTGAAAGATCTTTTGCCCAAAAGTAGCAATGTCCTCTCACTAACAGGGCCAACGCAGGTTGGTATCTTTAAGCTCGCCAGTACATATTGTAAAGAACTGATGCAAGACAATGATAACGGCGAACAAGCACGCACCCAGAGGTTGCCAACGGTTGCCACACAGCTCAACGCCATCAAAATGTCACAGCGTCCTGCAGATATCGACACAGCTTTGCAAAATTCCATAGCTGCGGCTTTTGTCGATCATTTTCATGACACACAGACAGTACGACCCGATGCAGAGACAACGAAAAGTGATCTGGCAGAATTAATGGCTGATTTGATCAGCACGCAAGAGGAAAAAGGTAACAAACAAGCGAGTAATCAAGAAGTATTGGTAGGGGCATGCAGTGCAGCACTTGCTAGTGCACAGATGATGTTTCACTGAGGCGGAGGATTTTAACGTGACAAGCAAGAAACTAACACGACGAGATTTTTTAAACGACAGCATCGAACGTGCCTGCGGTTATCTATGTATGCCCAGCCTCGCGACACTGCTAATCAACGGTCGTGCCTTAGCAACAAGCAATTGCCCTGATGCTTCTGCCAGCAATGCCCCTGCGTTCATTGCCCTTGACCTCAAGGGTGGTGCAAGCATCGCGGGTAACAACGTCATAGTTTACAAAGAAAGCGGGGAGCTGCTCAAAAGCTATGAGGGGCTTGGCTTGCCAAATGCAATTAATCCTAAAAAAAATAGTGATATGATCGACACTTCGCTTGGTCTACCGATGCACACAAATAGCGCCACGTTGAAAGGCATCAAGGCCACCACACAACCAGATGTGCAAGCCAAGACTACGGGAGTAGTTATCTGCACTAAAGCGGCAGACGACACTAGCAGCAACGAGTTAGCCTCTGCACCCGGCGTGTTTTTGGCCGGTTCAAGTGGTTTGATCACACCACTAGTGGGCAGTGATGGCGGTAATGCAGGCAGTTCAGGTGGCAACTCAATCACACCTTTTATGCATAGCACTGTGCCCGTCAAAATCTTTGACATTGCCAGTGCCAGCGAAATTATCACGCTTGGCGATGTCTGGCAGCAGCAGCCGCAGCGAATGCAGAAGGTGCTTGCCGCCATCAACAAGATGAGCTTTGCCCAATTGGATAGGTTCGCCAACTTAGGTATGCCACAACAGCATGCTGAGATGATCAAATGCGGTTATATGAAGGCAGAAGAATTATTAACACCGGGAGAAATTGATCTCGATCCCAGTAATGACAACTTAGCAAACAAAAACAGTGTTCTTAGTCAAGGAGTCGAAGAGGCGGCGGTTGAAATTGCTTATCTCGTGTTGAAAGGCTACGCAGGGTCGGGCACGGTTAGCTTGCCCGGTTACGATTACCACAATGGTTCAGCTCAGCTTTCAGACACAAAAGATTACGAAGCGGGCAAGACAATCGGCATCATGTTGCAGATGGCAGCCAATCTACAACGCAAACTGATGATCCACGTTTATACCGATGGTGGTGTTGATCCTAGCGCTGGCACACAATCTACAACTTATGGTGAAACAGTAAAATTCGTGTGGAGCGGTGACAGCGAAGTGCGTTCGGCTGCCTTCGTGCTCGTCTATGACCCAAGTGGCAGACCGAAGTTAAACTTCAGCGACTCTGAAAAACAGCAGTTGGGTGCATATCAAGATGAAGACAATGGCACGATAAATCTTACTCCTGCAAAACACGCCAAAATCAGCAGCAGTCCAAGGGCACAAGCACAGATTGTGGTTGCCAACTGGTTGGCATGGCAAGGACAGCAACAAAAGATTTTTACTGCCATGCCCGGTGCGCCTGTAAATTCTAGCGAACTTGACGACTATCTCTTCATGAGCAACTCATAGATAATTGGAGTAGGTATGTCGTGCAGAATTTTCTCCCCAGCCCTACTTGCTCTACTGCTTGGCTGTGATGCTTCGTCTATTACCGGTCGCCCCCTCGATGAAGGCGATCCTCAAGCGTCACTTGCCGCTTTCGACGAGCATGTGCGTCCTGCACTGAGTCTTTGTGCTGCCTGTCATGGCAAGGTACAAGCACCACTGTTCATGGTTGAGGACACGGCAACAGCACACGACGCGGCACTCAGCAATGTTAATTTTGACGACATTGATAATTCACGCTTTCTCGAAAGAATTCTCAAAGACACGCACAACTGCGGTGACTGTCCAGAAACTGGAGAGAAGGTGCGTGCTGCACTGATCAAGTGGCAGGAAGCGCGACCATCAGCTGGTAACGACGATGATCTAGGCACTGTAACGCAGCAGCTTAACCTGCCATCGAATCCACAAGAGAGGCAGTATGATATTGGTAAATTTATCAGCGACGAGTATAGTGGCGGCAGCATTATGTTGTCAGTCAGAGTTGAGCCTGACAATGACAACAAGAGGTATAACTTGGTAAACCTTAAAATTATCACCGATAAAATCGATGTCTATGTCAGGGGTCTCAAACCTCTCATCAACGGCAAATGGAATAGCAAGTATGCCGCCTACAAGGACATCGACTGTGCGGTAAAATCTAATGCAAAACACCCCGAAGGTCATATCATTCACGCCACCGGCACTAGTATTGTGCCCGATGATTTTGCCGATGACAACAAGCTGTCCTTCAGCATCGCCGAGATACGTCTAGGAAAAGAAGATGACCCGTCCTGCTGGAGCGATGACATTCACAAAGACATATTCACTCACAGCATCAGGCCAATCATTGCCAAAAATTGTGAAAACGCAGGCTGTCATGGCAGTGAAAGACCTGGCCCCGGTGGAGATATTTTATCTATCTATAAGGCAGTTATGGACAAAAAAATGACCATCGGAGCTGTCCTCGCCGGCGAAAACGCAAACCACAAGGATCGTCTTAGCGAACTAGATGAAGACGACACGCGACAGTTTCTCGACTGGCTGAATGAATGATCATTGCCTCAGCAGCAAAATTTGAAACTGAGCCTTTGCAGGCAGAAGTGGCAAAGTGTACCGCAGATATTGATTGGGTGTTCTGCGGTGTCGGGGTGCTGGCCGCGGCCGCAGCGGGCCAACGCATACAAGCTATATCCCGTGACCAAGAAGTGCTGTTCATCGGCACGTGCGGGACGTTTGGAACTTTCAAAAAAGTCGAGTTGTGCCGCACAAAAACAATACACTGGTCACCCACCTGTGCCCGTGCTGGCTTGTCCTACGCAGTGGATAAGACACCACCGCTGTCGCTCAACTCCTCAGCTTGCTACGACGCTCTGCCCGCAGCAGAAGTCTTTTGCGCTCCTAACGTCAGCCTGACAAATACTTTGCCCTCTGCAGCCCAAGAAGATATGCTACGTGTCGAAAACATCGAAGCTTACGCGTTCTTGTCCGAACTTTGTGCAACAGCAAAAACAGTAGATGTTTTGCTAGCTGTGACCAATGCAGTGGGCAAGGACGCACATCAGCAATGGCTCCAGTACCACACACAAGCAGCAGTATTGACCGCGGAATATGTCGTGCAACGACGTTTTATGAACTGCGCTAACTCTTTGCCGCTTTCTCGCTCCAGCACCACACACAAGCAGCAAAGCTGACCGCGGAATATGTCGTGCAACGACGTTTTATGAACTGCGCTAACTCTTTGCCGCTTTCTCGCTCCAGCACCACACACAAGCAGCAAAGCTGACCGCGGCAAAACGTCGCTGTCACCATTTGTCTTGACACGGCGCAGACCTACCGACAAACTCGACTACGCAGGTGCGAGCATGTATTTTATTCATAAAAACAACCACTTAGGGTGGCAAGCGACATTCTATAATCGGGTTTTCGTACGGTCTCGCCGTGTCGTTCACTGGCAGCTCGGTAGCACAAACTATATTTCCTGATATTTATTTTTGTTTGGGTAGTAGCCAATCTCTACAAACATTGCTAGTAAGAAGTCGTGGTCAAAACCACGCTCTAGCTAACCACACGAGAAACATACGCATGCAAATCGGTGAACCTGAAGAATTATTAGCACTTGACCTGTTTCGGGTGGAAAAGTTACAGGTCGAGGGTCGCCCCTTCTATCGACTGGCAGTGCCCGATTGGGTCAATACCGTGCCAGTAACTGCACAAGGCAAGGTGCTACTGATTCGGCAGTTTCGTGTTGGCATCGAAGGCACAACGCTTGAAACACCCGGCGGCGTAGTCGACGCTGGTGAGAAAGACATGACGATGGCCGCAGTGCGTGAACTTGAAGAAGAAACAGGCTACACCAGCCGCAACATCTTACCCCTCGCGGCACTTAACCCCAATCCCGCCATCATGACCAACACAGTGCACCTCTTCCTCGCCCTGAACTGCGAACCAGCCGTGCCGCGCCAACATTTCCCCGACGCAGGCGAACTGGATTTGCAAACTGAAGCCGTTGCGGTCGAAGACCTTGACATGCTAGTGCGCAGTGGACGTATCAACCACTGTCTCTCTGCCCTAGCAATTATGTTGGCACAAAAGTATCTTCACAAAAATGACTAGATTGCTGGTAAGCTGAAAGCCTTGATACAGGGGGTTTTGCGTTATCATGGCGATGTTCGCCCCACACCTCTCCCTATGCTGTGTTTGAAAATCAGAGGCAGGACTGTTCGCCCCTTCATAGCACCTCCTGACCGTAGATTGTCAATTGCCATTCTGCTATGCTAGTGGGTATCATTTGTCTTCTGACCTAATTAAGGAGCATATACTGATGACCAATGCCATTTCTAACGTGCCTGAACCTGTTAACGATCCAGTGCGTGACTACCTGCCGGGATCGCCTGAACGTGAAGCGCTCAGTCAGGAACTCAAAACTCGCAGCAAGAGTGCTGCTGACGTGCCATTGTTGATTGGTGAACGCACACTGACGAAACCTCAGCAGTTTAAAGTCTATGCCCCCCATGCCCATGCACACAACGTTGCCAACTGTAGCCTTGCCGATGACGAGGACGTAGCACAGGCAATCGAACAGGCAGTGACAACCCAGAAAGAATGGTCACGCATGCCGTGGGAACAGCGCGCGGCCGTGTTCTTGAAAGCCGCGGATTTGCTCGAAACCAAATACCGCATGGCCATCAACACCACAACGATGCTAGGACAGAGCAAGACCCTCTACCAAGCAGAGATTGATGCCGCCTGTGAATTGATCGACTTTCTGCGTTTCAACGTCTCCTATCTGCAAGACATCTACGAGGTGCAACCACTGTCTGCCCCCGGCGTGTGGAACAGAAGTGAGTATCGCGGCCTTGAAGGGTTCATCTATGCCGTTTCGCCGTTCAACTTTACCTCCCTGGCCATCAACCTTGCCACCGCCCCCGCGCTGATGGGCTGCTGTGTCGTCTGGAAACCTTCCGAGCAGGCAGCGTTGTCGGCGTGGACAGGCTTGCAGGTGTTACGTGAAGCAGGTCTGCCGCCCGGCGTAATCAACTTCGTGCCCGGCGATGCGCAGCAGGTTACCGCCAAAGTGCTGGAGCATCCTGATTTCAGTGGCTTGCACTTCACTGGCTCAACCGATGTCTTTCGCCAGCTGTGGGCAAAGGCCGGCAGCAACGTGCATAAGTATCGCAATTATCCGCGACTCGTCGGCGAAACAGGGGGCAAGGACTTCATCTTTGCGCACAGCTCAGCCGATCGCCAATCGTTGACCAATCACTTGATTCGTGGCGCATTCGAGTATCAGGGACAAAAGTGCTCGGCCGCATCACGTGCCTACATCCCTGTCTCGGTCTGGAACGACATCAAGGACGAACTCGTTACTCGCACTAGCGAGATAAAGATGGGCGACCCCGCTGACTTTTCCAACTTCATCGCCGCCGTCATCAATGCCAAAGCTTTCAAAAAAATCACCTCCTACATCGAGGACGCACGCAATGCTGATGGAGTTGAAATTCTCGTTGGTGGCGGCAGTGACGACAGTCGCGGCTACTTCATCGAGCCAACCATTCTGCTAACCAAAGACCCACACTATCGTACCATGCGAGAGGAAATCTTCGGCCCCGTGCTGACCATCTACGTCTACGATGACAACGACCTCGACCGCACGCTGGAACTGTGTGACACCACTGCTGCCTATGCCTTGACAGGAGCAATCTTCGCCCGTGATCGACGGGCGGTGCGCAAACTCAGCGATGCCTTGCGCTACGCCGCGGGTAATTTTTACATCAACGATAAGCCGACGGGTGCGATTATCGGGCAGCAACCGTTCGGCGGTGGTCGAGCATCGGGTACTAATGACAAGGCGGGCAGCTATCTCAACTTGACACGTTGGATGTCGGCACGCACAATTAAAGAAACGCTGCAACCGCTACCGACTTATCGCTATCCATACATGGGGTGAAGGGTGAAAATTCACGAATATCAAGCTAAAGCCTTGTTACGCCGCAATCGTATACCTGTGCCACGCGGCTATGCCGTCAATTCCGCCATCGAAGCGGAGTTTGCCATGCTGCGGCTGAAGACCGACCTTGCCGTAGTGAAGGCACAGATTCACGCGGGTGGACGAGGCAAAGCTGGCGGTATCAAGCTGGTTAAGTCACCGACCAAGTGCGGGCAGGTTGCGGGCGAGATGCTTGGCAAGACGTTAGTCACACATCAAACAGGAGCAAGCGGCCAGCAAGTGCGGCGGGTCTACATCGAGGAAGGCTCGGAGATTGCCCGTGAGTTTTATCTCGCCCTGCTTATCGATCGTGAACAAGCTGCTATCGCCATCGTTGCCTCAACACAAGGAGGGATGGACATCGAGGCGGTAGCCGCCAAAGATGCCAGCCAAATAGTGACGGTGCATGTCGATCCCCGTATCGGCTTGAAAAGTTTTTACCTCTATCGCTTGATTCTTGCGCTTGGCTTGGCTGGCACACCACTCTCCAGCAAATTTTATACTTTAGTAGAAAACCTTTACCGTATCTTTCATCGCTACGACCTGTCGTTGTTAGAAATCAACCCGCTGGCACTCGTCAACGACAATTTTGTCGTGCTCGACAGCAAGGTTATCATCGATGGTAACGCCCTCTTTCGACAGGAGAAATTACTAGAGCTGCGTGATTTTGACGAAGAAGATGTACGCGAAATCGAGGCATCCAAGTTTAGCATCAGCTACGTCGGTTTGAGTGGCTCAATCGGCTGTCTCGTCAATGGTGCAGGCTTGGCAATGGCAACGATGGATATTATCAAGCACTACGGCGGTGAGCCGGCTAATTTTCTCGATGTCGGCGGCGGAGCAAACGAGGAACAAGTGACCAACGCCTTCCGCATAATTCTGCAGGACAAGTCCGTGCGGGGTATTTTCGTCAATATCTTCGGCGGTATCATGCGCTGCGACACAATTGCCAACGGTTTGGTCACCGCCGCACGTGAGCTACAACTCAAATTACCGCTAGTAGTCAGACTTGAAGGCACAAACGTCGAGCAAGGCAAGGAAATTTTACAAAATTCTCAGCTGCGTATCGTAGCGGCAAGCGACATGGCAGATGGAGCACAGAAGATAGTTGAACTGGTCAGCAAGTCCTGAGCTATTTCCTACTTCCCAAAGCAATTTTTTTTGTGTAGTCCTACCAGCAGTGTAAATCTCTTGAGGAATGTTGCGATGACAATTTCAAAGGTCACGCTGCTGGCAGTGTTGTTGGCAGCTACTGTGCGTGAACAGGCAGTGGCAAGCGCGACGGTCTATCGCTACATCGACGAGTCGCTGGTCACAATGGGCAAGAATAACTTCCGTGATTTTGTCGGAATGGTGAATATGGGCTACTTCCGCACGCTCTACCCGCAAGCATTTGGCGTGCCGCGTTGGCCTGAGTTCCTCCAACAGCAGCAGGACGAAGGACTCGACGAAAAGAGAGCTATTAATCGCTACAATCTAGCCTTGCTGAACGACCCGCTGTCAGAGGATGGGATTCGTGAAGCATTGATGCAAGACGCAGTGTATCGTGCGCATGTTTTTGCTTACGCAATTCTTTACAGTTCTCTGCCTAACGTTGAACTCAGACAAAATGAAATGATAGCAATTGCCAACGCTAGTCAGAACATCGTGCCGCTAGTGATGGCCATCGATGCTGATTACTCACTCACTGAGCTGTTTGAACACGCGGTGGAAATTTTGCAACATAAGTTTAATTTTTCCACGCATCAAGCTGCCAGTGAGTTGAATGGTTCAGAAAAATTATTTGGACATACAGGTAACTACCTGATGCGCTCCAACGAGGAAGAACTAGAGGACGCAGGAAGTTTTCAAACGACACAACTGATACGCCTCGGTTTTGACCACATGACAATCGAAGCACTGTCCTATCGGGCACGTGATGCAATTATCATCAGCGATCCCGACAACAAAGATGATTTCGTCAGCAATGCCAATGCACTGCTCGATACTTCTGATTTCGACGTTGAGGCAATCAACGCTGCGGTCGCTGACATCGGCCCGCTAGTTTTCACCTTGCCGCAGTATGACTACAAACTGGACGAAATAAATAAACACGATATCGATGCGCTGGTGAAAATTTTTAATTTTCGGTAAGCGATGGAGATAATCAAAAATTTTCCTGCCGAAGGATATCCCGCAACGGTGGTTACAGTCGGCAACTTCGAT
Organism: Oligoflexales bacterium; assembly: GCA_965226195.1. Lineage (GTDB taxonomy): Bacteria > Bdellovibrionota_B > Oligoflexia > Oligoflexales > JAPPIL01. Next base: position 2,247,459 of record OZ245333.1, on the reverse strand, counting down.
GGCTGTCATCGTGGTCATCGTCTGCTGCTTGATGCAGTGGTGCGTTTAGCTGAAACACACTCCCAGCACAGCGTGGTCATCTCGTTTTCCAACGAAGACGAGCCTGCCGTGCCGCGTCTGTTCACTGCCGCGCAAAAACTGCGCAGTTTTGCCGCACTTGGTTTGCATACCTGTCTGCTGCACAAATTCGATAGTTCTCTGACGGACATTTCGCATCAGGATTTTCTGCACGACCGTTTACGTCAACACTTGCACATGCAACATCTCGTCGTTGGGGTTGATTTTCGTTTCGGGCATCAGCGACGTGGTACCATCGACTGGCTGAAAACACAAACTGGCTTCAGCCTTGCCGCCATTGCTCCACTACAACATCAAGGGCAGCGTATTAGCAGCAGTGCCATTCGCAGGCTAATCGCGGCGGGAGATGTCTCCACTGCCGCCGCAATGTTGGATCGTGCTTATATGTTAGAAGGCAAGGTGCAGCGGGGCAAACAGCGCGGCAGCAAACTCGGCATTCCCACCGCCAATCTCGGTGAGATCGAGCAACTTCTGCCTGCTGACGGGGTTTATGCGGGTTGGGCGGTGCTGGAAGCAGAGTGCTCACCACTCACAGTGCCTGCAACAGCAATGCCCAGTGTTGTTAATATCGGCACGCGCCCGACAGTTAGCAGCGACGGCACACGCACGGTCGAGGTGCATGTCATCGCCCAAAAGCTGGGCGAGCTGTATGGCAAGCATATGGCGATCTTTCTGGCGCAACGCCTGCGTGACGAGCGCAAGTTTGCTAACATCGAGGCATTGCGGGCACAGATTAACACTGATATAACACAGGGACAGCAAGTACTGGTGGATAAAAAATGAGCCAATACATCAATCGTGAACTCAGCTATCTCGCTTTCAACCGACGCATCGTCGAAATTGCCACGGCAGAAGACACACCGATACAAGAAAAACTACGCTTCTTGACCATTTTTACCTCTAATATCGATGAATTTTTCATGGTACGGGTTTCGAGCATCAGAAAAATGCTGAAAAAAGGTGAGGAGTGCTGTGATTCACCTGACCACATGTCCAACCGTGATCTGCTGGCAAAAATACGCCAAGAGGTAAAGGCACTTACAGCACAGGCACGCCAGATTGCCACGACGGAAATTTTCCCGCAGTTAGCAAAAGAAAAGGTTGGCATCAAACCCTACAGCAAGTTAAGTGCAGAGCAGAAGCGTTATCTGCGCGCTTATTTTTGTGATAATATCTTGCCTGTGTTGACTCCACTGGCGTTTGATTCTTCCCATCCGTTCCCGTATATTAGCAGTCAATCCGCCTGCCTGCTCGTCACCTTTGGCAAGTGCGGCAGCGCACGCGATTACGGCAAATCTCCCTTTGGTTTCGTCGAAATTCCTACCAATATCGAGTCGTTGGTTGCCATTGCCCCCAACAGTCACTGGTATGTGTGTTTGATTGATTTGATTCAGGCACATCTGGAGGAAGTTTTTATCGGTTGTGATGTCGATACTGCTTGGTTCATGCGGGTGACAAGGGATTGGGACTATGAGTTGGTCGAGGACGAAGTGCTCGATTTATTGACAACGATGCAGACGGAAATCACGCAAGAGCATCGTGATGCCGTGCGGCTTGAAGTTGACCAAACATTGCCTGCACCGCTGCTGGCGGAGTTACGCAACAACTTACATCTTGAAGACAGCGACATCTATCAACTTGAACCACCCTTCATGCTGGGAGCACTCACACCACTGCTCGATGTGCCACTGGAACAGCATCGTTATCAGCCCTTCAACCCACGTCTGCCACGTCGTCTGGTCAACAATCGCAATATCTTTGCCTTGATTGCTAACGGCGATCTGCTCGTGCATCATCCTTATGAAAGTTTTTACACGGTCATTGAGTTTCTCAACGAAGCCGCCCATGATGAGCAAACTTTAGCGATCAAGCAGACCCTTTACCGCACAGGGGGGGCATCGCCGTTGATCGATATTCTTATTGCCGCGGCCGAGAACGGCAAAAAGGTTACCGTCATCGTCGAGCTGAAAGCACGCTTCGATGAGAAGAGCAACATTAAGTGGGCGAAACGGCTTGAAAAGGCGGGAGTAAGTGTGGTCTATGGCTTTATTCACGTCAAGACACACCTCAAGGCAACGATTGTGGTGCGCCGCGAAGAAGGACAGACGGTGCAGTATGTGCATCTTTCAACAGGAAACTACAACCACAACACGGCACGCACTTACACTGACATTGGCTTATTCACAGCTCAGCCTGATTACGGCCGTGATGTGGCCTTGATGTTCAACATTCTGACGGGCTACCACCTGTTGTGGAACAATGGCGAGGGCATAAAAAACACTGCTTCACCACAATTTCGCAAACTAGCCGTTGCACCGTTCAACATGCGTACCAAAATCATTACCTTAATCGAGCAGGAAATCGCGAATCATCGTCGCCACAAAAACGGTATGATTATCGCCAAAATGAACGCTTTGGTGGACAAAGAAATTATCGATCATCTCTATGCTGCATCACAGGCGGGGGTGGAAATAAAACTCATCGTGCGTGGCATCTGCTGTCTGCAACCGCAACAAGCAGGCTTGAGCGACAACATCGAGGTGACTTCAACGGTAGGAAGGTTTCTCGAACACAGCCGTATTTTTTATTTTTACGCTAACGGCGAGAAAAAAGTTTTTCTCTCCAGCGGCGATTGGATGCCACGCAACATGGATAGACGGGTCGAAGTCATGTATCCTGTGCTCGAAACACGGTTGAAAGAACAGATTACGGAATTCATTCTGCCTATCTACGTCAACGATGCCGATGCCTGGTATCTGCGCAAGGACGGCACTTATGCGCAGAAAAAACGCAGAAACAAAGGACGCGGCGCACACGATCTGCTCATCGCCTATGCCCGTGAGTCGGGCATCAAGTCAATCCCCTACGAACTCGCGATCCGCCGCACGGCACAATCACGCAAGAAAAAACCACCCCGTCCTGTCGCAAATTAATTTTTTGTTTGTCCTAACTTCCACCGAAATGGGCGAAGCGTTTGTCGATCTCGTTGCGCAATTTGATCCCAGCGCGCTCGAAACAATTCAGCAATTCTTGATAAACTCCTTTGCCGCCTAGAAAATCCCAAAAATCTTCGACAACCTTGAGTTCATGCTTAAGGTCAAGCATGCCTTTCATTGTCCATCGCTGATAGGGCTTTGGTGCATAGGGGTTATAGGGAATAGCAATCAGTGAGTGAATATCGAGCTGTGGGTTCTGCGCCAGTGCAATTGCACACTACTCCAGCAGAGTGCGCTTGAAATTTTTGAAATCACCTCTGTTGGACTTGGCTGTCTTGAGATCGAACAGAAATAAGCTGCCTTTTTCATCTTCCACACACAGGTCAACCCTTACAGGCTTGAGACTGCGAATTTCACCAGATTGGCAAACAGAACGAATTTGCTTGATTTCCGTCAGCTTATCTGGATCACTCCCAGTAGTTAGCTCGTTGATTATTTTTTGAATTTCATCCTGAGCGTGAGCACTAATACTATTTCCAACGATGTATTGGTGCGTTGCCTTGACAAATTTTGGCTCTGCTAGTGCGACAGCAACAGGCTCAAAAATTGACATACCGAAGGTAGTATTGAGAAATTGAATAAACGAAAATAAAGCCATACGGTCTTTTCCCAACAGGCGATAGTGGAAGGGCATGTTTTTCGATTATGGCTTGTATTTCTCTAACTTTTCTTGCAAGCTGATCTGTGATCACAGCCTCAATCTTGGTAGTTTGTGTTCTTGTCAATGTCATAGCAATTGCAAATGAAAAATAATCTCTGAATATGCCCCTTTGTCTTTTCCAGTTCTATTTAGCACAGGGCGTTTAAAGCGGTTGACGATTTGCATTTGTGCTTGGGCAGCGATTTGCTCGTAGAGGTTGAGGCTGTCGTTAGCGACGAGGAAGATGTCGCTGTCGTCGGTGAGAAAGCGACGGCAGTTGCGCAAGACAGCAGCGATGCCGTCAATGTAATCGGCTTGGGCTTGCTTGCTTTTGCCTTTGTGAAGCGGGCCTATTTCTTGGGTGTCGCAGCGTGGCAGGCCGAGTAGGTCATAGGCATAGGCATGTTGCTCGTGATAATCGATGAGACCAACATAAGGCGGACTGGAAAAAATACCGCGGATTTTTTGTTTTTTGACCAGTGTGGCAAGTTTAGGATGTTTTTGTTTCAGTTCAGCAAGAATATCAAGGTGACGAGCATCACCTGTCAAGCAGAGCTGTGGTTGTGTGGTGCGTAATTGGTCAAACTGCTGAAGACGTTGCAAGGTATCTTTGCTGTAACGCTGCCACCAGTTGAAGAGTGAAAACAGCGGGCGACAAACCTTGCCGTGCTTGGCACAATAATAAGTCGTCGTCATCGGTTCTTTCAGTGTTGCCAAGTCTGCATGCGTCGTTGCTCGACACGAACGCACGGTGCGGCTCAACATAATCGTAATTACCGCCCGACTGTCCGCATCACTGATATTAGCAATATGCTCAGCAAGCAAGTTGATCTCTCTGCGCACAGGATGCAGATACCATTTGGTGAGAAAATCTTCGTCGCGTCTCGTTTGCAATAACTTAATCTTGTGTTCGGCAAGCAACTGACGATAACGTGGTAGAAATTTCTGTGCCTGCGCTGGCCCGTAAATTTTTTCATCAATTTCACCCTGTCTTACCCGATACTTGAATTCAGGCGAGGGAAAGTACCGTGCGTTAAACTGTGATAATTCCTGTGCCAGATGTGCTTCAAAGGCAGGAATACGTGAGCTAATGACAAGATGTTGCAGTTTGTCGCTGAGCACAGCGACAATTTTTTCTATTTTTCGTAAATTGTGCGTGCTAACCTTAACGTTGCTAATCAACGTGTTGAACGCAGAAATGTCAATGCCAATAGCGGGCAGGCCCAACTCGCTCGCTTGCGCAAGCGTCGTGCCGCTGCCACAAAATGGATCGAGAATTATATCACCACGCCGAAAATAAGACTGCCGCTTGAACTTATCCGTGTGCGCATCGAGAAAATATCCCACCAACTGCGGAATAAACTTGCCCTTGTAAGGATGCAAACGATGCACGTGCTTCGTCGTCTCTGCTTCCTTCACATTAGCAAACGACAACGTCCAATTTGCATCATGACCCTGCCAACTAGCCTTGCGCTGCTGCGTATAGGTGCGATAATAACCGGTCAGCTCTCGCTTCGACACCACCGTCGCACCATTGTGCTCAAGCTTGCGAATACGACCATACTGAATGAGATAAGCAATGTTAGAAGGCGTGACATTCTTGCTCAAATACTCGCTTGCCCAACGACTGGCAGTCGGAACACTCATCAAATCCTGTGCAGCCTGTGTCGATGTAGACGGAGGTGCACTACGCCCACTGCTACCGAGATGAGAAGCGGGTTGCATGGCTTATTTCCTGTACAATTTTAGTTATGGTAGCACAATGCTGACTGAAGCTGAAGTAAAATACGTAGAAATTAGCTCGCTACTCGGCAACCACATTAGCACAAGCACTGTCGTGATCTTTGAGAGCCTCTATGATTGCATGTCCATCTACTTCTATGTAGACTTTGGTGTAGCAAACTCTTTTTTTATCAACATAGTCTCTTAGCATACCTGTCCAGCTTCCACTATTGTCGAAGATTGCCTCCTCTGCTCCGTTGCCGAATACATCGTATATAGCTGGTGCTGGTATAGCTTGTCCCGCAAGTATATTAGGTGCTGTCTGCCTAACTGCATTTAGGTGTAGACCACTTGCTTGCACCATTGCAGATGGCATCCAACTGGGATAATTATGGAGATTACAGAGCATTCTCCGATCTTCCTCCCTCCAATCAAACATGGTTTTACCTGTATCAGCGCAGGCAATTATTTTGGCAACCGCTTTTGCCGCTGGGCTGCCGTCCTTTGTTAAACTCACCTTGATCTGATCACTACTCTGACGAGCAAGTTTTAAAGTCCAAGGGTTAGGAGCAAGTGTTATTGGGATGCTGCTTGTTGCAGCTTTAGCATAAGCATCTTCTCCACAACTTCCATCCGACCAGCGTTCCTCACAGTCTTCACGGATCAACTCAGCCGTTAGACGGCAATCCTTACGACACTCTTCTGCAAAATACTGTTCTTTGAATTCGACAACATCTTTAAATTCAGGGTGATATCCTGAAACATTTTCTTTTTCTACAGTCTGGATAGCAGCATTGCCTTTACTTATGGACAAATACACATCGTAACGATTGTGCTCACTAGCGTTTTTTACAGATACTTTCACCTTGATATCAAACAGCTGTCCAGCATTTTTACGCAGTTCTTTGATATCAACAAACGAAATTTTGTCAGAAGCATCTGTATCACAGGTAGAGATAAACAACAGCACCGTCACACAAAGAAAAAATCGTGTCAGAACTTACTCCTCTGGATTAGGCAAAACATGACACCTACCATTATCATACGCTTGCACCTATTTCGTCAACCCCGTGTGGCAAGCGCCAGTGAGAGCTTCTTACCTCTAATATTGGCTATGCAGATGCCCCACAAAAAGCGGACACCCTATCGTCTCCTAACAACCACGTACAGGAGTCAGCTATGGTTAAGAAGCGTTTCCATAACTATGCGAACGTATGCCCCACAATCCCTGTTGTCAAGAGTAGGAACAAGGGGAGATAACTAGCGGATTCTTTCACTAAGTTCCAGAAAAGTACTCCGATTGCTGTCTACGAGGTGATTGTAGTGCTTGCGGTAGCTACCGTGTTCCCTGATAGCCTGTTTGCTCAGCTCCACGAGATAATTGCTCTCTGTGTGTGATGATTTACTCCTCAGAGTATGAAGTTTTCGCAGGGGGGATATGATTTGCTTTGCTTGAGCCTCATCAACACCTGAGTAGATCAAGCACTGCTCAAGAAGCTTGAGAGATTTCCAGTCTTTACAAACACTACAGCCAAGTTTTTCTGCCCTACTGCGTAGCCATTTGTGTTGCAATCCCTCGACAAGAACTTGGTCGAGTGCGATAATTTCTTTTTTCCAATCATCTTCGGAATCTGCTGCTGGATAGTTAAGATGCTCTAAAGTATCTAACGAAGACATTTTCCACCATGAACATTGCAAGTTTATCAGCAGACCTTTCATGCTTTGCAGCGAACCAGGATTGAATTCCCAGCCACCAAGAAAATGTGCCTTGAAAGAAGAGTCAGATAGAGTGTCTTTCAAAAGCTGAAGAGGCTTCTGATTAAGGTTGGTAATCAGAGGCTTCTCATTGAATATCTTCCAATAAGACTGTTCTTTGAAAGGAATTTGTCTTAGATCAAGAAGATAAGCATAAACCTGACCCGCAGCATTAATGTCATAGAACAATGACCATGCACCGCGACAACTAATTTCGTTTTCGGTTATTTTGTATTTTTTGCTGTTAGACTTATATCTCAATAGAACTTCTTGGTCAAAGAACGCAGGTGAGAGTTCAAAGGGCATTTCTGAGGCAGTGAAGTAATTTGCTGTAGCTTCAGGAGCGCAGGAAACCTCGTGAATTTTTCTGTTCTTCCAGTCAAGCACAATAAATTTTTCATACTTATGCTTTTTGTTGCGATTAAAAATAAAATTTTTGTCAGCAATCTCTTTGCCGGGCACTGCAATATCTATAAGCTGAATTCCTCTGCTACAGCTGGCGTAGCCATGCATAAATCTTCGATTGTAGTGAATGTTATTTTTTGCTGGCATTTTTTTGGGAGCAATGTCGTGCCAACCGATAAATTTTTGCGGATTGTATCTAGGGAAATCAAACATACGCACGAGAGTCATTCTGGAAAGAGAGGCATAGGTGGTAATAATATCCCTGTGCAGGAGAACAATACAATGCCCTCTGTCCCAAGCTACGCGTGCAACAGGTGTCTTCTCACCTTGCGCCAGTTTGCACCATGCCCCTAACTCCTCAACGAAATGCATTTCACACACATGCACCAACTTCTGCAGCAGCTCCACATAAGTAGGGTGTTCACCTACTCCAGCAAAATCCCGTGTAAAGACTAGCTGCTCTCCTCCTTTTAGGGTTTTGCTAACAAGATTTTCGAGAGGTGGATCTATCCACGCATCTGTCCTAGAAATAACCATCCCCCAGCCACTGCAGGCATTACCGTTCCACTTCAACAGATCATCAATGTTAAGCGGGTTCAGGTTAGATTTAGGGACAAGCACACCATGAATAAAGCTGTGTTGCAGAGTGCAGTAAACAACGATCCAGTCTTCGTTGGCATTTTCCGCCAGAAATGTCAGTGCATCTTTCTGCTCAAGCCAGATGTTGAAAGCTTCACTGTCGGAGGGTGGGAGTGACAGATTACGTAATTTCCTGACTGTGCTCACAGCTTGCAAGTCATTCCACTTGCTGATTGTGTTTTCCCAGACAGTGTGCCAATCTCGTGCATTTGTCATGTCTTTACTCCCAGTTCAGCGTAATAGTTTTGCATCAGTTGGTAAGCATCTGCAAGTGTCATCTTTAGCCTGCATTCGGTAGCCAAATCAGAGAACCCTTCCTCCCACTGTGCGGGTGGAGCTGGCAGTCTTGTGGGTAGTGGGTGTGTATTGCGCTGGGAAAAAGTTTTACGTAGCGCACCCAGCACCTTGTTTTTATCAAGGTCATTGCTCTTGACAAGTAATACCAAATCAATCAAGTCTTTAACACGAGTGTTTTCTTTTCCCCCATAACTATAGGTATAGGCGTGAATTTTCTCAGCAAAATGCTGCGCTACGTTAATGGAAGGAAAAACAGGACAGTCAAGTCCAGCAAAGGCTAGCAGGTTTCGGCTGGTAAGTTCTTCAAACGGTCGCACTTTGACATTATCTGTAGTCATATCAACGTTGAATACAGAAAACTGCTTGTTACCAAGCATAGCCTTCACGCGAAAACGAATGCCACCGTAAGGAGGTGCAGATAGTTCAACGAATTTCTTTGTCACCTTGAAGGAAAAAAAATCACCCAGATCCTCAGATAGTGCCTTATGCAGATATTCGTAGACATAATTGTTCCTACTCGCAGACTTCATGCGAGTCACCTGTGCTTCTGTTATGGCAAGATCAATGTCTTTGGTTGCTCTGGCATTTTCAAAGCGTAGTTCCATAGCATAACCACCCTTCAAATTCCACGGAGGTGGCACTTTGAAAAGGCGAGCTAACAGACGTTCAAACGCAGCATGGCGATACAAGCGTTCCACAGGCACACCGTTTGCCTTTGCTATTGAGCGTAGATGAGCATTGATTGCTTGTCTCAGATCAGCCGCGGTTTTGTATCTCATCGGTATTCTTCTATTAGATCGAGTAAGCCGTATTGTTTCAGCTCACGCTTAGGGTAGAGTCCTTGTTCAAGACCCTCTTGAACTGCCTGTTGAATGAATTCATCAGAAATATGCTTGGCAAAGATGACATCCCGCAACGTTCTGGTAGGGGTAGTAACTCTGTAGGTCTCGATTGTCTTCCAGTCGCTATCATTAAGCCTCATTCTGTACAACCTGAGGATATCTGGTATCTGCGAACTACGGCGAAATCCAGGTGGAACGGTCATAGAAATTCTCGCTGGGGCTAGGTCGGTAAGTCCGTAAATTCCCAGTGCAGTCTCGTAGGAGTAGACACCCTGTGGCTCGCCCGCTCTGTTGCATGACCACAGCGACCATAGAACATAGTCAGAGCTAGGCTCATAGGGGAAGTATTTCAAGCGGTAAATCCCGCGATGTTCCTTCTCCCAAAAGCCCTTGCGCACATAGTAAGGGTGATTGCGAGCATCAAACCCAGCTTGTGTAGCTTGGTGTGCCGTGAACAGCCCTAGCTGCCCTCTAGCTACCCGATGTAATGCAGAATAACGATCGTTGACCATGTAGAAATACTCATACACCTTATGAGTATTATGTCGTATAAAGATATTTTTGTCAATAATTTCAGTAGGCAAAAAATGTGATGTGTGCGACTTGACATCCTGAAGGCTGCCATTGGCTAACTAGCATTTAAACTCATACATATTATGAGTTTTGTGTAGTAAAATACCTATTTATCTAATGATTTCAATGTTCATGATACCATTGCTCTGGTGCTTTCAATTATGAGGAGGATGGCATTGCAGGAACTGCCCTCTTTTTTTCTTCTCCCCACGTCAGCGTTCTTCGCCATCTCCCTCTCACACTTGAGGAAGCCGTTCAACTCTCCAGTGTGCCACTGTCTTGACCCTTACCAGCCAAGATGTCACGGCAACTCATTAAAACATCTAACAAATTTTTAGCACAATCTTTTGTAAAGTGGAGAATAAAACGGAGATCACGCACCCATACCCCACCCCTTCTGTTCGCAAATTCTTTTTTGGGTAGGGGGGAGAGCAGGGGGGAGAGCAGGGGGGAACGACCTCTCGTATAAAAACAAAAAAACAGCGAGCATTCATCCAGTCAGCTGCGAAAAGCAGCTGACAAAAAACTACTTACCTTTAGCCTGCTCCTCGCGATGTTTGCTGGCCAGCTGTTCCTGAATCGAGTTCGGCACAGCCTTATGGCAACTGAACTCCATGCTGAACGAGGCCTTGCCTTGTGTTTTAGAACGCAAGTCGGTGGAATAGCCAAACATTTCTGCCAGTGGCACTTCTGCCTCGATGACGGTGTAATCATCACGCATGTTGCTACCCAACAAAATGCCACGTCGTGACGAAAGATCGCCCTGCACGGGGCCTTGGAAATCAGTCGGAGTCTCGACTTCAACCTTCATAATCGGTTCAAGCAACACAGGTCTTGCTTGCATAAACGCCTCCTTAAAAGCCGCCCGTGCTGCGATTTTGAACGCCAACTCGGAAGAGTCAACGTTGTGGAAAGAACCATCGTTGAGATCGACTTGCACATCGATGACCTGAAACCCAGCTAGCGGCCCTTTTTCCAGCGATTCACGAAAACCCTTCTCCACGCCAGGAATATATTCTTTCGGAATGCGACCGCCGACGATGTTGTTGTTGAAGATGAGATTATTGCCACTCTCTTCTTTCTGCTCAGCAGTCTGTACTTGCAGCTTGCCAACAACGTGGGCATATTGACCCGCACCGCCCGTCTGTTTTTTGTGCTTGTAATCAAATTTAGCAATAGCAGTCGGAGCTTCACGGTAATTGACCTTCGGCTGGCCGACAATCACATCTGCCTTGTATTCACGCTGAATGCGCTGCACATAAATCTCAAGGTGCAACTCACCCATGCCTTTGATAATCGTCTCGTTCGACTCATCGTCGATCGTCACTCGAAAGGTCGGGTCTTCTTTCATAAAACGGTTCAGTGCCTTGGATACTTTGACGAGATCGTCCTGCTGCTGTGGCTTGATTGCCAATTCAATCACTGGGTCAGCAACGAAAATTTTCTCCATCGAGACATTGATGTCGGGGTCGCAATAAGTATCACCCGAAGCACAGTCTACGCCGACCATCGCAATAATATCACCTGCCTCTGCCTTCTCTATCTCCTGTCGCTCGTTGGAATGCATACGCACCAAGCGCCCAATGCGCTGCTTCTTGTTGAGACGCGGGTTGAAATGCGTATCGCCACGATGCAATGTGCCCTGATAGACACGCGTGTAAGTAAGCTGTCCGTAAGAGTCGTCGGTAATCTTGAAAGCCATTGCCACCAACTGCTTGGATTTATCGGGAAAAACTTCGATTTTTTCTTTTTTGTCGTTGTCGGTAGCCACGTACTGGCGATCGAGTGGACTAGGCAAATATCTGTTAACAGCATCGAGCAATAACTGCACGCCTTTGTTCTTGTAAGCCGAACCCATGAACACAGGCGTAAGCTTGCGCTCCAGCACCGCAGAGCGAATCGTGTTGTGGATAAGTTCCGCGGGCACTTCCTTCTCTTCCAGCAATAGCTCGGTCATCTCGTCGCTGAACATCGAAATCACATCCAGCATCGCGGCACGGGCTGCCTGTGCCTCATCTTGCAACGCGGCAGGAATGTCTTCCTCCCGCACCGTCTCGCCCTGCTCGCCATCAAAGTAATACGCTCGCAGCGCAATCAAGTCGATTTCACCCTTGTGGTCAGCCTCAAGTCCAATGGGAATCTGCACCGCCACGGCATTGTGGTCGAGTTTCTCTCGCAACTGTGCTGTCACCCGCCGCGGATCAGCACCCGAACGATCGAGCTTATTAACAAAGGCAAGGCAAGGCACACTGTAACGCTTCATCTGGCGATCGACGGTGAAAGACTGGCTCTGCACCCCCGACACACCACACAAGACCAACACCGCACCATCCAAGACCCGCAAGGAACGCTCGACCTCAACGGTGAAATCAACATGGCCCGGAGTGTCGATGATGTTGACAACATAATCCTTCCAGCTAACCGTCGTGGCTGCAGAAGTAATCGTAATACCCCGCTCCTTCTCCAACTCCATGTGATCCATCGTCGCACCAGTACCTTCGCCACGCACCTCCTGAACCTTGTGAATGATACCCGTGTAATAGAGTACCCTTTCGGTCAAGGTAGTCTTGCCAGAGTCGATATGGGCAGAAATACCGATGTTCCTGACTAGTTCCAGATTACTCGATGCCATCGCTTAACCTTTCTTAAATTAGTGATGAAATTGACTTTATTGTCTTATTTTAGCGTTTTTTCTAGCCACTCCAGCTAAATTTCCGCTAAATATTTTTTAAAAAAATACGAACATATAATTAGGGAATTTTGGAGTCTATGTATGGCAACAACTCACAACATGCCTGAGGCAAATGGTAGCGCCACCGAGCTGCCTGGGTCAGATGCTACCGCGTCGTCTGCCTATGACACCACGCACCATGATGTCGGCACCCCGGTCATAAATAAAGTTATGATACCGCTCGTCATCATCGTGGCTTTGGCTGTTGGTGGATATGTTGCCTACGAGGTTTTAGTCAACAACAAAAGTCCCGACGAGATTGTACCTCTTTTATACGGTAAGGGTCAAGAAGTAATAGCACTTTTCTGGAATACGGGTAGCAATGGCGCGGGAACACCACCTGCTGGTGGACAGGAGATTGTTACAGCTCCACCAGCACCTCTATCTCCACCAGCATCTCTGCCTCCACCAGCACCAGAGATGCAAGCAGATGAACCTGTCATCGATGAATTTCCACTTGCGGGTGCTGCCGAGCAGAGTAACGGACAACCACAGGACTCGGACAGCTACATACTTGACAACCCCTATCTGGAATTGCCTAACCACATACCAAGCACCAAGTTGCAGTTTGCTCGTGCTTGGTCACTGCAGGAAGAGGAGGTGTGGAGAAGTGGTCTGACACACCAGTTTGCGTGGCAACAACACAAAACAGTGCAAGATGTTATCGACCTGAGGCTCGCAGGAAGTGATACAATTCTGTGGGAAGCATTGAACAACCCACGCTTGTGGACACGCATGCAGGCTCTGATAGGACTGGTTAAGTTTGGGATGAACGTAGATAGAAACACGGTATTGCAAGCGTTGGGAGAGGAACGCCCTTCACTGGTTGCCAACTATTTCAAACGTTTTACCGTCAAGAACAATGCTGGGGAGCGCTTCGTTATGCGCCATGCACTGCGTACGGTAGGCCCGCGGGCACGCCTACATATTGTCAAGGCGCTGGTTGTTGGTCGCGACGAGTTGAGCGATCTCTATCTGGTTGCCGCGACTCTCGACAAAGATCGCCCTGTCAGCAAGTGGGCTGAAGCCGAGTTGAAACGGCAAAATCTGCCGCTAGATACAGTTGAAAAATACCGCGGTCAGGTCACTTCTTCCTCCTTCTAGATAAGTCTAAGGTTGAATGGGAGCAGCGTTTGCATTAGGGTAGTTCTCGTTATGAACGGTTTCCTGCTGGAAAAATCTGCAGTCGTCATTGAGAAGATAAAGCTCAAGGACAGAGGTGCACTAATCCTTACTGGCCCCTCCAGTTGTGGCAAGGGCGAAGTGTCTACATTCTTGAGCAAAGCATTGAGTATCCCCGCTGAATATCACCTATCGATGGGAGAAATCCTACGCTACTCCTTCCACCACGCACGGAAAGACCGTGAATACGAACGCTTGCTAGCAGAACGCTACCAGATTTCGGGCAACTCAAACATCTTTTCCAGCGTCGATTCTTCCCGTGCCTTAAGCAGTAAAGTGAAACGCTTCATGCCGGGACTCATCCAACATTTCGGTACAAAACGAGTGGAGAAGGGCATTTCACAACTAGACTGGCTGGAATTCTGCACCCTGAACGGTCTACTAGTACCAGATCGCTGGACACAGTGCTTCATTGAGTCACGTTTAGAAATTTCAAAAAAAATACGCAACAGTGCTTTTATTCTCGATGGCTATCCTCGAACAGTGGCTGCTGCTCGCCATCTGCTATCTTATTTTGCTAAAGCTGACATTCCTGTCATTAAGCTCCTGCATCTCAGCATCAGCAAGCAGGAGATGTTGTTGCGTGCTCGCCAGCGCAATCGTGAAGACGATGATGACGAAGCGTTGCGTTCCCGCTACCTCTTTTATGTCGAAAAAGTGCAGCCTAGCGTTGATTTTATGAAAAAAGAGATCGGTGCGGGCAAGACTGCTCTCATCGATGCACATCAGCCTGTTTACAAGAAAGTGAATAGTTGCATGGAATTCGACCTGCGTGCTTCGATCGCTAATGTCGCAATGGACTCGCTGTGGAGTCTCGGCATCCCCAGAGTCATCTGCCAAGACTTGGTGAGCTTGCACGCTTAACAGGTGTTGATGCGGTGCTGCCACTGAATTCTGTTTCTTGTGCACTATTTTTGTGTGATGATAGTGAGATGCTGAGGATAGGTTACAACCTAAGAACCGACAACACTGGTGAGGAACATAAGTGGCGATACTAATTGACGAGCATAGCATGGTTATCACACAGGGAATTACAGGTAAATCGGGCTTATTCCACACCCGTCTATCGCACGAGTATGCACCCCGCTTTGTTGGTGGGGTCAATCCGTTCAAGCATGGCCAAAAGGTGCAGGTGGGTGACACTGAACTGCCTGTATTCGGCACAGTTGCTGCGGCAAAGGAAGCGACTGCGGCTAACGTCTCGCTGATTTTCGTGCCACCGCCGCTGGCTGCCGATGCCATTCTTGAAGCAATTGCAAGTGAGATCGAGTTGATCGTCTGCATTACCGAAGGCATTCCCGTGCTCGACATGCTCAAGGTCAGTGCAGCACTCAAGCACAGCAACTCACGGCTCATCGGCCCCAACTGCCCCGGTGTCATTACCCCCGACAAGTGCAAGGTCGGCATCATGCCGGGGCATGTGCATAAGGCGGGTCGGATTGGCATTATCTCCAAATCAGGCACACTTACCTACGAAGCGGTATGGCAAACAAGTAACTGCGGTCTCGGTCAATCGACTTGTGTCGGCATCGGCGGTGACCCAATTATCGGCACGGGATTTATTGAGTTACTGACAATGTTTGAACGTGACACAGGCACAGATGGCATCGTCTTGATCGGTGAAATTGGCGGGGACGCGGAAATTTCAGCAGCAAGCTTTATCAAGGACAACATCAACAAGCCTGTGGCAGCATTCATCGCTGGTCGCACTGCTCCGAGGGGTAAGGTGATGGGGCATGCAGGGGCGATTGTCGCGGGTGGCAAAGGCAGCGCGGCAGAAAAGATCGAGGCACTGCAAGCTGCAGGAGCAACGGTTGCTGCTTCGCCTGCCGAAATCGGCACAACGATTGCCGCGGCACTGACTTAGCGCAACACCTTGAAACTCAGCACCCTCAGCTACTTCAAAACTGGCGGCACTTGCGACACACTGCATACACCTACGTCGCTGCCCGAATTACGAGCAGCACTGCGCACGCTTTACCACAAGCGCACGCCCTACTTTATTTTGGGCGGCGGCACGAACTCGCTGGTCAGCGACACACATTGGCGGGGTGCAGTGCTAGCCTTGCATCGCATGACAGCAATTTCCAACACCGGCGAGCTTGTTACCTGTCAAGCGGGAGTTGCCAACCACACTTTTGTTGCCTATTGCCATGCTCACGGCTTGACAGGGGCGGAGTGGATGACGGCCTTGCCCGGTCAAATAGGAGCAACAGTGCGTATGAATGCACGCTGCTACGGTGGCGAGATAAGTGCACTGGTGCAGAGTGTGACAGCAGTCACTGCTGACGGTGAGGTGCGTGTTTATGAGCAGCCGCAGAAAATTTTTCACGGCTACAAGGATACGCTTTTCATGGGCAACGACGAGGTTGTGGCGGCAGTGACGCTACGACTACGCAAGGGTGATAAGGACGCAATTGCAACGCGGATGGCTGAAGTTAAAGGCGATCGAGTGCGCAAGGGGCAGTTTTTGCATCCCTCCTGTGGCTGTGTGTTCAAAAATGATTACGAGGTAGGTGTGCCCAGCGGGGTGTTGCTTGACAAGGCAGGGGTGCGGCAATTTTCGCAAAAACGTGTTTTTATCAGCCCGCAACACGCCAATTTTATTTTCAACATCGGCGGATCGAGTGAGGAGATAGTTGCACTCAGTCTCAAGATGCGGGAGGCGGTCTATCGACAATTCTCGGTTTGGTTGCGTTATGAAATGGAGTTTCTCGGCAATTTCCCCGCCGCATTGCAGCGTGAAATTATTCGTGTCGAGCCACATGATTTGCAAAGCAGTGCCTTGCTAAACCTTAGACGTGAATGGCATAGCAACGCGTGAACTGTGTTATGATAGGTGTAGTTACAGTCTTTTTTGGGTAGAAATAATGCACATTGCTATTGTACGTGTTTTGCTGCTTACCTCATTACTGGGCTGCAAGCCAACCCCGCGTGTCAACGATGTCTTCAAAGCTAACGAGGAAACAAAAGCAGAAGGACTTGCTACTGAATGCCGCCCTAACCCGAACGTCACTGGTGATCAAATCGAGGTGTGCCGCCAATCACCCACTGGTCTTGACAGTGGCTCTGGTTGAATAGACACGTAAACACAAAGAGAGGGGGAAGCTAGCTAGCTTCCCCCTCTCTTCTACAAAAAGCACCTTGTCTGTGGTTCAGAAAACTTTCTTAGCAGCGATGCGAGCCCAAGTGCCAGCGGCCTTTTGATCATAACTTTTACCATCGAGATTGGCTTCAGTGGATTGGTCGTAGCGTTCAAACCACGCCTCCAACGATATGTTATGATCAGGAAGAAGATCGGCAGTGCCCCCAACAGCTATAATGGTGTTACGAATGCTGAAATCACCGTCTGGCATCATTGGACGATTGATGTCACCGTCAACGGTATGCTGAACTAAACCACCAAAGCTAAGGTTGATACGGCCGTCGGCCAGACTCACATCGATACTACCACCATGCTGTAGGTAGAGCATATGATCGAGTTCGGCTTCTTCACCCGCCCAGTCGTTCAGTTCACCTTGCCATGTTTCACCCAGTTTTACAGGGCCTACGTCACCGAGATGCGCCGCCGAGTTAAGCTTAAGGTTGATAGCAAGTTTGTCACTGCTCGTGAACAAATATGTGACATCGTGTTTTACACCAGCACGATAAAGGGCAACACCGTGTGAACGCACCGGATCGCCGCTTCTGTCCGGGTCGCTGAGCACGTTGAGATCATTGTCAATATACTCATGACCAAATCCGGCAATCTGAAAAGGCCCATCGTGCCAGCGCAGCAGATAAGCTCGTGCATTGCGAAAATGCATTTTCGTTCCACCGACAAAGGTATCCGCGTTTAAGTAACCGTAGGACATGTTACCTTCACCGTTGTCCACCAACACTATCTGCGCTCCCGCGAAGCTGCGTGTCTTGACCTTGATGTCATCGATACCGCCAATAGTGCTGTAATCTGCACGGAAGGCAGTCGTAAGATAGGTACTGAAATTTTTACCACTGGCTGAAGTGCCGAAACGGAGCGTGCCGATATTGTCACCACTCTCGTGGTAGACACCTTTCGCAGCCCAGTGTGAAAAGCTAATGCCAGAACTTTCCGCAGCAGACTTCTCAACCGTTGAGCTGCTGCTGGTAAAAATACTACTCGCCCCTCTTGTTTTCACCAACTCCGCATCCGAACTCAAGAAGTCAGCCGACCCAGCCTCAGCTGGTGCAGCAAAGTTGATTACACAAGCTGCACCTAAACCAAAGCATGCAGCTGTGACTACAACCTTGTTGCCAAGCTTAGACAACTGCTGGCTAACCTGCGGAATAACCCGCTTAACCGCCTCTCTAACACTCAGCTGACCAGCATCAGCCGATGCCGCCGCCAACAACATTGCTGCGGCGAGCCACACACATGCGCCTCGAAAACTTGAAACTCTCCTCATCGAACCCTCCCAAAAAGTTAGTAACAAATTGAAAACCTTTGCGCAGGATACAGGCACGAATAGCTCTCGTCAACATAAATTGCCAAAAAATTTTCAAAATTTTTTGGCAATTTATGTTGACGAGAAAACTGCTGATTGAGAGCAGTTTTGCTGAGAGGTTTTATTTTTAGGAGCGGGTTGAAGCGGGCAAGATCATCAGCTTGCGCTCGAAGCCTTTTCCGATAGATTTTGTGTAGATGCGCTGGTCGTCGTCGAGGGCGAGGTGAATGACACGGCGTTCGTGCGGCCCGCGGCAATTCATAGTCAGGGGGCGTTGGTCGGCAACCACCCGTGCGGCGAGGTCTCTTGCCCGCTGCACTACTTCAGCCTCTCTATCGATACGGTGTTGTTTGACATCGACAAAGATGCGGAAAGGCAAGCCGCGGCGTAGGTGGCGAGGTTTTTTCCTGAGCAAGTGCTCAAGAGCCTCGATAATATTAGGATAGCGGCTTACAGAGGACAGCAGCCAGCCATCGTCGATGTCGAGGATTAGACGTTGTCCGTCACGGCGAGCACTAACGACAACCTCTGTGCCACTGACAAGACTACAGATATCGCGACAGTAGCTGACCAACTCAGCGATCACCTCTTGTTCTACTGCAGGCGTGAGGTCAGCAGTGCTACTTGCCTCAGCAGCGGTGCGATTCCAGATCTCAAGCTCTACTTTGCGTGAAAACAGTGCGGCAATGCCTCTATCCTTCTTCAGCACTCGATAGTCAACTTGATCCTGTGGCACGCCAAGCGCAGCACCAGCCCTGACCAGTGCGAGTTCAATGGTCTTTGCCTCGATATGCAGAGGATTGTGTTCGTTCACTCGCTGCGCTCCTGAGAACTCTTTGCCGCTTGCTAGCTCCCGCTGCGCTCCTGAGAACTCTTTGCCGCTTGCTAGCTCCCGCTGCGCTCCTGAGAACTCTTTGCCGCTTGCTAGCTCCCGCTGCGCTCCTGAGAACTCTTTGCCGCTTGCTAGCTCCCGCTGCGCTCCTGAGAACTCTTTGCCGCTTGCTAGCTCGCTCTTGTCAATCACAGCAACGTCTCCTTATCTGCATCAAGCAAACTTACGATTCAGCCACTGCTGCTGCATAATCGATACAATCGTGTTTGTCAGCATATAAATTACCATGCCCGATGGCAGTGACAACATCATCAACGTAAAAACAACGGGCATTAGCATCATAATCTTTTGTTGATTTTTGTCCATACCTGTCATCGGCGTAAGTTTCTGCTGAGCGAACATGCAAAGACCCAACAACAGTGGCGTAACGTAGTAGGGATCTTTGGCTGACAGGTCGGTCACCCACGCAAAAAACGGCGCATGCCGCAATTCAATCGAGGTAGACAACACCCGATAGAAGGCAAAAAAGACGGGAATCTGCGGCAAAATCGGCAGACAGCCCTTCATCGGATTGACCTTGTTCGTACTCATGAACTTCATCAGTTCCTGCTGCTGTCGTTTGGGGTCGTTCTTGTAACGCGCCCGAATATTGGTCATCTGTGGCTGAAGTTTTTTCATGCTCAGCATCGAACGCACTGAGCTACGGGTCAAGGGATAGAAGAGAATTTTGATAAAGATTGTCAACAAAATTATGGCAATGCCATAGTTGCCGACGAAAGTGTAGAGCCACTTAGTAATCGCCAGCAGCGGCAAACTGATAGCACCGAACCAGCCAAGATCGAGCGTGCCGCTAAGACGCTGGTCGTAGCTTTCCATATCCTCAAGCACCTTAGGCCCGAAGTAGCCCCGCAGCGGGAAAGAGACCTGCTCTTGTGCACCCACCAAGCCCTGCTTTTGCCATGCCAACAGTGCGATGTCACACGCGTTGCTTTCACGTACCAGTGGTTCAGCACTGAAGTTCGCTCGCTCCATGTCGGTCAGCAGCACACCCAAGAAGTAGTGGTAATCCAATCCCAGCAGATCGAGTTGGCTGTTCGGTGTGCGCAATTCCTCGTCCGTATCATCGCAGTAGCCTTGCAGGTCATGCCAGTCGATTTCGTTGCGAAGTTTGGCAATAATCTGTATGCGTTCCAGCGGAACTACGGGAATAAAAGACGAAGTCTGCTCGCCATACTCAACGCGCTGCGAGAACAGCAGCGCGGCGGTCAATTCTCGCCCCTGTTTAGTAACGTTCTTGAAGCGCAGCATCATGTCGAGACCATAGCCCCGTTCGGGAAAACCAAACTCGTGCGTAACCAACCAACCGTCCTGCTCATACCACGTAATCAGCGTGCGTCCTTCCCGACGTGCTTGCAGATACCCGCGTCCGCGCCGTGCCTGCGTTGCAACTACACCTTGAATAAAGAGTGGCTCGCTGACAAGATCGACCCGCGCGGCATCAGGCTCAACCCCTTGACGATACTGTTGCAACTCGATGATAGTGAATCCACCAACACGTGGATCAAACCGCCACACCACTTCGTCATTACTAAAAGTCTGCTGTTCCACACTCAAGGTTTGGTAATCACGTGGCTGTTCAGTTTTGCCCCCCTCGGTGAGACGTTGCTGCCTCTCCGCCTCGCCCTGTTGGGTAGTAACACCTGCTGTCGGCGGTATGTTTTGCTGTTCGCTGGTCGGGGTGTGACGCGGCTGCGGCGGATACTTGGTGGAGAGATATTGTGAATAAATAATGTAGAACAGAATGCAAATCAGTATCGCCAGCAGCGAGCTTCTATCGATATTCACGGCAAATCAACTCCACCACGACTGAATGGCTGGCATCGCAATACACGCCACGTGCTCTTGACCAATGCACGCACCAAGCTTTCGTGCTGCAAACAGCTCAGTGCATACTCCGAACAGCTGGGATAAAAACGACACCTAGCCCCCAACAGCGGTGAGCAGCAACACTGGTAAGCCTTGATAAGCATGCTCAGGGCCAGGCGAAGCATGTGTTCAGCTCCGTGCCAGCTGGTGAGCGAGCATTTTCAACGTCCGCAGCAAATCAGCGGGCACTTGTCGTGGTATGTCCGCCGCACGGCGTTTAGCAATCACGACAAAATCGAGTGGGTCAGTTGCCTTAAACTCACCACGATGCTGGCGGAATTGCTCCCGTGCAGTGCGCTTGAGGCGATTACGCACAACCGCTGAACCTACCCGCCGTGAGACAATCAAACCGAGACGGTGCTGTGTCGCAGGCGATGGGTGCGCATAGACAACTGCGGTGCGTCCCGCACGGGAACGACCGTTGTCGAGCACTGACCTGAATTCACGGCGTGTCTTCAGTCTGCTGTGCGGCGGAAACCTACAACCAGCTGGGGTCATTTCCGATAAGCTTGAGTGCTGATACGCTTGCGACCCTTCGCACGTCTAGCACGTAATACATTGCGCCCGCCCGGTGTGCGGCTGCGAGCACGAAAGCCGTGCGTGCGTGCTCGACTCTTGCAGTGAGGTTGATACGTTCTCTTCATCGTCGCCTCGTCATTGTCCCTTTATTTGCTCGCTATCAATACTCGCATTTGAAATAATAATAGATGCGGCACGCGAGAGGTTTTGGAATCTAACAGATCGTTACAAGCAAGGCAACAGCACAGGACAATCGCCTATGGAATTTAGCACCAATCTGCCGCGTACTGGCAGTTATCTCGAAGTTGATGGCGAGGCATTACGTTACAATCTGCGCACCTTGCAATCCATCGTCGGCGAGCGGCGTGCCGCGGTAGTCTTGAAGGGCAATGCCTATGGGCACGGTTACGAGCAGGCTTGCTCTGCCTTCCCGCAGCGTTGTCAGCTGACCGCCTGTGTGCATAGTATTCGTGAGGCACATCGCTTGCTGCAACACGGGACTTGGCAACGCATCATCGTTATGGGCGGCATACTGCCACGTGGCTTGAAATTGCAGCAGCTGCACCCATCGATAGAGCTGACTGTTGGCAATTTCGAGTTGCTGGAGCGTTGCCTCCAGAATGACGCACGGCGCAACTTACACCTCAAATTCGACACGGGCATGGGACGGCAGGGCTTCAATATCACTGATTTGCCACTCGTGCTGGAAAAGACTGCGGGACACAAGGATTGGATTGCGGGGATAAGCTCGCACTTCGCTAACGTCGAGGACGTGCTCGAACAGAGCTATGCTGAACGGCAGTTAGCGCTCTTCGATGAAGTCGGTGCAGCCTTCACAGGACATGGCTATAAGGTTGAGCGGCACATAGCATCGAGTGCCGCGGCGTTGGCGTTGCCACGTAGTCGCTTTGATTTTTGTCGCTTCGGCATCTCACTGTATGGTTTTTGGCCCTCTAAGGTCGTGCAGTTGTCCTACTTCAAACTCAACACCGAAATGATCCAACTGCGACCTGCACTGACTTGGAAGACACACATCACAACAGTAAAAACCCTGCCAACCAACAGCTACATCGGTTATGGCTGCACGTGGAAAAGCGCACAGGCGGTCAAAATAGCAGTATTGCCTGTCGGCTATTACGACGGCTACCCGCGACAGGCTGGCAATGCCAACAGCTACGTGCTGGTCAAGGAAACACACTGTGCCGTGCTAGGTCGTATCTGTATGAACATGATGGTCATCGATGTCTCGCATCTACCCACGGTGAAGGTTGGTGACAAGGCAATGCTTATCGGTCAAGACGGCAATGCACAGGTCAGTGCCGAGCAGCTTGCCGAGTGGTCTGGCACAATCCAATACGACATCGTCAGCCGTATCAACCCCAATTTAGAACGCATATTGGTTTAGTTTTTTTCAGCTTCTTTTCACATTTTGTTTTTATGTGAGGATCGTTTCCCTTTTTACGAGAGGTCGTTTGTTTTATACGAGAGGTCGTTTCCCCCTCCCCGACTTGGCAAGATAGCACGGCCGCTCGAATCTATGCCCAAGATAAATCAAGATAAATTGTGCGGCAATGAGAAAAGCTTGCAATGACATACACTGGTAGGTAAGGTTCTACTCGGTTGTGTGCAGACACGGTGCACAAGTTGCTAACTATCAAGAGAGGCGAAGCTCATGAAAATCACTATGCTTGTTATTGCTATTGTTGCCTTTACCAGTATTGCCCTTGCTGGTGGGAAGCCTGCTTCTTTCGGGTTGAAGCAACATGCTAGATCATTGACCGCACCGTTGGAGCAACGGTTGACACACAGCTGGGCTACAGCACGTGCTGCTCTCGGTAAGACAGGTGCAACCATCGGTGTGCTTGCTGTGTTGTGCAGTGCGCCGGGCTGTGAAGATAAGCGTGTATGGAAGAACGACATCAACGTCGGGACACACGTTCTCTACTACAACCAGAACTTGGATGACGGTAACAAGCTACATGTCGGTGAAGTCGAGTTGGTATTCCAAGATCTTAGTGAGTACATAATGCGTTTTGAGTCGACCTGGCCTAGCAAAAGAAAATTTGTCGTGGAAAATGAGGAAGATGGCACTCACGTAGTGGTAGGCATCGACTCTGTCGTAGATTTTGCCACGCATAATCCCGACCTGTATGCCTTCCTCGCTTGGGACTGGCAGGATGTCTTTTCATCTGACGGAGATATTGTTGACCGCAAAGGTATTGTCGAGGGGAGAGCGAGAAAGGTATTCGAAGAGAGCGGCTACTATCAAATTAGCCCGTTCTCTTTAGGTGGTTCGTATCTAATTCATAGGCGTGACGTTATCATCCTGAAGGAAGGCAATCACATTTATACTCCTCCCTCTCAACCTAAAACTGTCCGCATCGGGTTGCGAGTCATCAAAATAACAGGAAATGAGGGAAGGGCTGCAATAGAGTATGCATCTGTTTCCGATTACTTGGCTCTCCGAGAACAACTGCCGCCTGATTTTTACGTAGGGCTTTCTATTCACTATCGTGAGGACGGGCTGGATTACTTTGGTAACGTTATTAAAACTGATCCAGACAATGACGGGCTTAGGCTTGAAGACGGGCACAGCGAGGAAGGCTCGTTCATACTTTTTGAGCAGCTGCAAGGTGTGGCAGTCGCCAACCACCCCCTCTATACGCAGGCAAGATTCTCTGATGTAAGGTTTCTCACGAAACACGCTTCCCGTAACGTGGGCAAATCACCTTTAGCCACCTTCCCTCCCCATGGCGATAGCAATGGCTATGTGCGGGGCAAGCTTGTGCATGTCTATACGAGTGGTGTAGCTTCGGTCGGCGCATGGACGATGAAAGATCTTCGAGATAAAAACTTCCTACCTAACTATTACGTCGTTGATAGTGAAAATCTGGAGAGCGTTTCTTCAGCCTCCATTAATAGATAACGGTCATCGCGGTGTTGTTTGTGTGGGGAGCGTTTTTCCCTCTTCTTTACGAGGGCGTTCCCGGCTTTGTTGCATAAGTTCCGTTGATTATAACATGCTGTTATCATAGCACTTTTATGTGGGGATCGTTCCCCTCCACGCTTTGCGCGACTCTTTGCCGCTTTCTCGCTCCACACCCCTCCCCCTGCGTGTTCACAGACTTCTCGTTTGGGTCAGGTGCAATCATCCTGCTGCAGCATGCACACATGTGTGCATGCTCTTTGTCGCTTCCTAGCTCCAGCTGAAGCATTGGCGTGAAATGGTTTGCAGGTCTGCTTGCACCTGACCATTGTCAACTTCTGTGGACACCACTAACTTGTGTGTAGCACAAGCACTGTGCCCCAAACCCAAAAACCAACCCCAGTATTAAATACTCGCTACGCCGCCTTTTTGTAATGCTTGCTTCGCACGGGAGGTTAACTATTAGTACCATGCACTGTCTGACACTTTAGCAGTCTCGATGTCAATACCTCCAATGCAAAAACAACGAGACAAGCAGGGGTGTGGTTCGGGGAGGGGAACGCTCCCCGCATAAAAAAAACGCCCTCTTGTATTAAAAACAAAACTAAGCTGATAGCTTAAGCCCTCTGCGATGGGCAAGGGCATGGAGGGCACGCTTGTCGGCCGCGGCAATGAGGGCGTTGTTGAAACTTACCGTCCCCTCATTGACCAACTTGAGTAGGCTGTCGTTGAGGAGAATGTTGCCCTTGACACGATGCGCAATCATGTGTGCGGTAATCTGCTGTGTTCTTCCAGTTTTTATCATTGCCGCGGCTTCATCGGAGACAATTAGCACTTCCCACGCGCCTACTTGACTGCCACTTTTCTTGCGTACGAGTGTCTGGCAGATGATTCCCCGCAGGGTGCTAGCTAGCAGATGCCGGGCTTGGTTTTGATGTGCAGGGGTAAATTGATTGATGATGCTGTCAATTGCAGACACGCTGTTTCTGGTATGCATCATGCTGAAGACCAGCTGTCCCGCTTCGGCACATTTCATCGCCATCAACATCGCCTCTGCCTCTCTGATTTCATCCGTGCAAATAATATCAGGGTCTTCCCGCAAAGCCGCTCGCAAACCCTCCTGCACCGAGTTTGTGTGTGTGCCAACTTCACGTTGACGAATAAGTGAATTTTTCTGCGTATGCACAAACTCAATCTGCTCTTCAATCGAGAGCAAATGAGCTTTGCGGACAGTGTTGATAACATCAATCATTGCAGTCATCGTCGTCGATCTGCCACTACCCGCGGGGCCGTTGAGGATGACCAACCCTTTGGATAGATAGCAGAATTTTTTTACAATCTCTGGTGCTTCAAGCTCCTCTAAAGTTCTGAGCGAGGCAGGTACATAGCGCAACACTGCACCAATTCCGTGCAAATCTTTCAAAACATTGACCCGAAACCTTCCTACACCTTTTAATTCGTAAGTAAAATCAACATCGCCACTCTGTGCTAGTCTTGCTGCAGCCGCCGTAGGGATAATCGGGTTGAGCCAGTTTTGTAGAGCTTCGGGGGTAATTTTTTCACCGGCATTGACTTTTTCTATCTGCCCACCAATCCGCATCATAACGGGGTGATTGCAACTCAAGTGCAAATCACTTGCCTTCTTTGTCATAATTTCCTGCAATAGCTTGTCGATAGCATGACTGCCATCGCTTACCATACTTGTGCCAGTCACTGTAGAAAGAGTTTGTTTTTCCACCGTCTCTTGCGGTGCAGAGGTAGGGGTAGAGGTAGGGGTAGGGGTAGAGGTAGAGGTAGAGGTAGGAGTAGAGGTAGAGACAAATTGGCTCTTATCATCCTCTACAACATCAGAACTCTCGGCAACAACCTGATCGAGCTGCGAGGCTACTTTATTCACATCCGTCTGCACGCCTGTTTCCTCTTGTGCTGCTGCGCCTTCGTTTTGGTTCTGCAGCAAATCATTGACATCCGTAGGTGGTGCAGCTGTGCTATCTTCCTTGGGAATCACAGAATCTAAAACACCCTGACTTCTCTCTGGCTGTGACTCTGATTGTGCTGCAAGCTTAAATACACCTGTGCTCCCCTCCTTCTCTGGCGTTATCTCAACCTCTGGCGATGTCTCAACTTTTTGTGCGAAGGTGTCTGGCTGTGGAGCGTCCGCAGGATTATCGTTGAGAGAAGGGATATCGAGACGGAACACGTCATCACCTGCACTGTCAGGTACATTGCTTTGCAATAGTGGTGGAGTTGGACTGTCTTGTGGCTGCAAATTGCTCGGTGACTTGGCACTCTCATTGGCATCTTTTTGAACGGTAGCTGGCTCATCACTAAAGCTGATCATAACATCGATCATGTTATTATCAGTTCCGTTTAAATTGGAATCTTCTTCCTGCTCGTCAACTTGTTCTGCCTCATCTACCTCCTGTTCCTCCCCACCAGTTGATGCTGATTTGGGAAAAAACTGTGCGCAATCAAGAGTATAGAGTGACGCACCGCGAGCAAGGTAAATGTTGATCTGACGCAAATCGGTCAAGCCGATACAATCTACTTCACCGAGTTCTAAAATTTTAAATTTACGGGCATGGCGTTGATGACGCGAAAGATCACCCGCTTGCGTAAAGATGCTGGCAAAAAGTTGATCCATGTCAGCAGGAGTAAGTGGGTCAAATTTTTTCGGCTCAACAGACCCCCTGATAGTAAAAAAAGACGGGCGCTTCCCCTCCTTCAAGGTAATACGCTGCGTCCTCAACTTGTTAGCCTCATCGACAAATTCTCTCAAGAGACCCATTCCTACCCTCCTCTATATATACAAATCGGCGAGCTCGGTGGTTTTATTTAGCTGCTACACTCTTGCCTACCTGCACATTTTTCCCTTCACTCACAGCCCTTGATGTCATTAGCCTTTGGCTCAAATAGTCTATTATCGATTGTGATATGTAGTTTCACATCGCAGACGTTGAGTTTGTAGTCATTAGTTTCAACCTTTTGTTTCAGACTTTGATATGTTTCACTATCTTTGAGCGAATCCTTGAGGCGCTCAACATCTGCTTTCACCGCACTCACCCAACTACCATCAGCATCGAGTGCTGTGCTCCAACTGCCATTATCATCGAGGGTGATTGCTCGGTTATTGCTTAGTGACATCTTGCTTCCATCACCTGGCATAATGCATGAACTATCAAGTTGTAGCATGAGACATGGAGCACGAGCATTGACAACTGCTCGACCATTTACATACGGTTTGTTGTCTTTGGTGAAGGTAATTTTGATGCTGTCATCACCTATCTTCTCCACCTGCATGTCATAAGAGTTAGCTTTAACGGTCACTGCCCTGCTAATCTCAGCAAATGGCAGGTCAGAGAGATTACTTTCGAGAGGGCAAGCATCAGCACACATGTACTCATTATAAACTGCCAACCCCGCTACAAGCTGGCAGCCTTGCTCACACAGATCGGTGAAGTAAATTTTTTCAAATTTTGCCACACCATCTGTAACTCTGCTCGCTCCACGAGATAGGATATTATGCCGCTCGCCATCTTTCGTAACCTTCAACGTCACATAAAGATCATCTATTTCATAACTTTCTTTGGGCTTATGGGGTATATCAGCCTCAATGTTTTTGAGATCAACATTACCGATCCGCATACTGACATCAAACAGCTCTCTGACCTCCTTCTTGAGCTCTGTGTCATCGACAAAGGACAACTCATCCTCTTTGTCAGCAGCATCCTCTTTGTCAGCAGCATCATACCCACATTGACTGATACACAGGGAAAGTCCTGTCAGCATGATTAATCTGCATAGCATCGCCATTACCTCCTTCAAGTAAAAGGCACTACCGTTACGTATGTCGTCAAAAAACGCAGCAAACTTGAGTAGTGGCTTTGGACTTTCTTTCTCGGTGTAGTTGCTGCATAATTGTGGAGTTGTGCGGAGTGAGAGAAAAGGAGGTTAGCAGCCTTGACCCTGCAAGAATTACTCAATGCAGTAACCGAGTGTCGCGATGCTTTCGACCAACGCTGTGCTGAAGCCAATGATGTGCGTGCCTTAGAGGAAGTGCGGGTTGCCTTCATGGGGCGTAAAGGACAACTGGCGGGGTTGCGGGCAAAGATTACCACCCTGCAGGGGGAGGGACGCAAACAGTTCGGTGCAGCAGTTAACAAGCTACAGCAGTCAATCGAACAACAAATCAACACACGGCGGCGGGATTTGCAACGGGAGGCGATCGAGGCAACGTTGCGCAAGGAGAAGGCGGACATTGATCTGCCCGTCATCGATCGGGACGAGAGCGGGTCACTGCACCCTGTGACATTGATGCGGCAGAAGTTGCAGGATATTTTCTCCAAACTCGGCTTCAGTGTGCTGGAAGGCCCCGATATCGATTACGAGGATTTTAATTTCAACAAGCTGAACATCCCTGAACATCACCCTGCACGTGATATGCAGGACACTTTTTATCTGAAAAGCAAGGAGCGTTTGCTGCTGCGCACGCACACCTCTAACGTGCAGGTGCATGCAATGAGTGAACATAAACCTCCCCTGCGAGTTATTTCAATGGGGCGTTGTTTTCGCTGCGATTTCGACCTTACCCACACACCGATGTTTCATCAGATCGAGGGCTTTGTCGTCGATGAAGCGATTAGCTTTGCGCACTTGAAAGGCACAATCGACACTTTTTTGCGTGCCATCTACGGTGATGGTTTGCGCACACGTTTTCGCCCCAGTTATTTTCCTTTTGTCGAGCCGGGGGCGGAGGTGGACATCGGTTGCGTTGCCTGTGATGCACAGGAGCTAGCAAGCGGCAAAGAGTCCCCACGAGTAAAGCGGGAGCTAGCAAGCGGCAAAGAGTCCCCACGAGTAAAGCGGGAGCTAGCAAGCGGCAAAGAGTCCCCACGAGTAAAGCGAGTGGGTTGCCGTGTCTGCAAGAACAGCAGTTGGCTGGAGGTGGGTGGCTGTGGCATGATTCACCCCAACGTGTTTGAGGCACTGGACATCGACAGCGAACGTTACAGCGGCTTTGCCTTTGGTTTTGGTCTCGACCGCATGGCGATGCTTTACTACGGCATCAACGATTTGCGCACGCTGTTTGCCGCACCGCCAGAATTCAACGCTCGTCTATCAATTTTTGCGTAGGAAGACACCGTGCTCATCTCGCTCGAATGGCTGCAGGATTACGTTGATACTAGTGCTTATAGTGTCACCGAGCTGGCCGATACCTTGACGATGCTAGGGCTTGAGGTCGAGGGAGTGCAAGAATTGCCGCCGATCGATGCACGCGTCGTGGTTGGCAAGGTGCTCAGTGCCGTGCAGCATCCGAATAGCGATCGCCTTACCCTGTGCGTTGTGGACAGCGGCGAGGGCGAACGAGAGATTATTTGTGGTGCGCACAATGTGAAAGCGTGGATGAAGGTAGCCGTTGCCCAGCCGGGATCGATAATCGAGGGGCGTGAAATCGGCACTGCGAAGATTCGCGGCACGGTTTCGCATGGCATGATTTGCAGCGAGCGTGAGTTAGGCTTGGGTGATGAGCATGACGGGATTCTGCCACTTGATGACACGTTAGTAATTGGCACATGCCTTGACAGTATTTATCCGACACAGGACAGTGTGCTTGACCTCAGCATTACTCCTAATCGCGGCGATTGCCTCAGTTATCTCGGCATCGCTCGTGAGCTTGCCGCGAAGCTACAACTGCCGCTCAAGCCACCCGTCTGCGAAGCCGTGTCGTTTGCTACCGCGACAGAACGGGTGCAGGTTGAAATCGAGACAGACAGCGGTTGTTATCGTTTTTGCACGCTGCATGCCAGTATCACAGCGTCGCCACCTGCACCGTATTACATGCGGCGACGCTTGCGTGCCAACGGCGTGCGACCACTCAATGCCATCGTCGATATCACCAACTATGTCATGCTTGAATACGGGCAGCCGCTGCATGCTTACGATGCGACAACGATTAGCGGCAACACCATCAAAGTGCGCCAAGCACAACAAGAGGCAACTTTTACTGCTCTTGACGCTAAGCCGCGGCAGTTGCAACGCGGCGACATACTTATCTGTGATGCAGAGCGAGTTATTGGCTTAGCGGGTATTATTGGCGGGGAGAATTCCGAGATCAAGCCTGACACGCGTGAATTAGTAGTCGAGATTGCCAGTTTTGATGCTCGCAGTGTGCGCAAAACCTCTAAGCGGCTTGCACTGCACACCGAATCGGCGCATCGTTTCGAGCGGCACGTCGATATCGAGCTGTTACCACAGATTGCCATGCGCACACGGTATTTGCTCAGCCAGAGTTTGCCCGCGGGTGTGCTACAAACGCTCAGTGAGCAGCCAGGTGATGTTTATCCTGCACCACAGCAACCGCGTAAGGTTGCCTTACGTTTGCCGCGCACGCGCAAAATGTTGGGTTTGCCAGCTTTAACACAAGACAACTGCCAGAAATATCTCGAAAGGCTTGCCTTCAAGTTGCTTGATCACACTGACGAACGTTTGTTATGGGAAGTGCCGTCTTTTCGCCACGATGTCAGTCGTGAGATCGACTTAATCGAGGAGGTCGGACGTTTACATGGTCTCGATCAAATTACCAGTACCTTGCCACTGGTACAGCAGTCGCTCGGAGTCGATGATACTTTAGCAATTTTTCAAAACCGCCTGAAAGTTGCCTGTGCTGCGTTGGGTTTGCAGGAGACGGTTAATTTTGCTATGACTGCGCCGCGTGATTACGGCAAGTTGATGATTGCTGACACACATCCGCTCTATCCTTCGTTGCACTTGCACAACCCTATCAACGACCAGTTACAAGCGCTGCAGACGACTTTGCTGCCGAATTTACTGCACACTATCAGCAACAACCGCAAGCATCGCAACAAGGGCACACGTTTGTTTGAGATGGGGCGAGGTTATTTTCGTGCTGACTTGCAGGTTGATGCGCAACATGAGCATTATCGTTATTTACAGCAGCAGGGTTTACATGTCAGCAACGACAACACGGCGGTGCGACCGCGTGAACTCAATATCGTCGCAGCAATTATCGACACACCGTATCAGTTTGCTAGCTGGCGCAATCAAGAAGTGCAGCCTGATATTTATCTTGGCAAAAAACTTCTTCTACAGTTGTTGCGTGGTTTTGGTATAAGCGAAACACGCCTAACGATTACATCCGTGCAAAGCCGTGATGTGCCTTTCTTCAATCCTTTCGCAGCACTGTATGTGCATAGCGAAGACCTTTATCTCGGCTGTTTAGGTGAGTTGCACCCGCAAGTTTTGAGTGCTTTCAAACTTGACGGCAAAGTGTTGTTTTTTGAATTATTAAGCGACAACATCTATCGTCTGGCACAGCAGCGGCGCAAGATTGGCGATTACAGCAACAAGTATCCGCCTGTGCAGCGCGATCTTGCCTTTGTGTTAGCACAAGACATACCTTATCGTGAAGTTGCCGCAGCGTTGCAAAATTTTCCTGATAAAAAACACCTCGCTGATTTTCGCTTGTTTGATATTTTTACCGATGCTGCACTTGGTGCGGAGAAGAAGAGCATGGCATTTAGCTTGTCCTTTGCTTCGCTCGACAAGACCTTGACCGATGCAGAAGTTGACCAAGAGATAGCTGCACTGCTCAACTGGATGCAGGAAAAACTCAATGCCCGCTTGCGTTGACAACCGCAGACATATGTCTTACACACTGTGGCTGTTGTTTGAATCGCTATTGGTTACGGGGCTTTTGCTCGCATCGATTGCGTGGCTGCGTGGGCAAGCGCTTGTTTGGTTACCAGTGGTGTTGTTGGGGTTTTGGGTGCAGCGTCTCTATATGGTTGGGCACGAGGCTTCGCATCGCAAGTTGTGGCCACGTTCGTTGCGCTTGAATGATTTTTTAGGGCAATTGTTTTTGTTGCCAATACTTGTGCCGGTGTCGGTCTTTCGTCAGATACATTTTTTTCATCATGGGCATAATCGTCGTAATGTGCGCACTTCGGCACTTGATGTTTATGTGATCAGCAGTAAATTTCCACGTGTGCAACGTTGCTGGTCTTATTTGTTGTGGTATGTAGCGGTGTTTGGCGGTGGATTCTTCTTACATTCGTTGGTTTCAATTCTCATTCTACTTATAATTCCGCCAAGTCTGGCACGGCGTATCTCGCCTGCGTTTCGTGGCTGGACATGGCGTAAGCAACTGCAGGCCTTTGCGATTTTTTGCACAGGTATCGCCCTGCATGTTGCGGTGGGATTAGTTTGGGGTAGTGAGGCATGGTTGTATTTCTGTGGGTTTCCGCTGCTTTGCTTTGCGTGGATTTATTCGGTCTTGATGTATATCTATCATTATCGCACGTCAATTGGTGCACGGGTAGGAGACAACGCACGTTCCGTGCGGCGGCAATTTATTTCGGCATGGTGGTTGTTGAATTTCAATGAGCATCGTGTGCATCATCACGACCCTTCGATTCCTTGGTACTCGTTACCTGCCAACAGGCATTTGCCCCGTGCGGCAAAAGAACCGACGCTTAGTTTGTTGCAAGCTGTCTTGCAGCAATTACGTGGCCCGACATTGATCGAAGAGGGGCAGCAAGGTGCAAAGCAGTCTGCCTAAATGCACAGTGCGCGCGGCAACTCTCTCTGATGTAGATAGCATCATTGCGATCAAGCAGGCCTTACCTCCTGTAGATGGAGGACGCGGCAGTGGCTTTATTCTTGGTTCAGCACGTGAGCTTTACTGTGCATGGCTAGAGACTGCGGTGGTCAAGGTGTTGCAAGTTGAGCAGTGTGTCGGAGGGTATGCAATATGTTTACCTGACGCTATACTGCGCCAATCAGAGTTGTGGCAAAAGAAAGACCGCATCGCTTTTAGCATTCCCATTGCTAGTATTGTAAATGAAAAAATTGCTTACTTTGAGCAGCTGGCGGTGTTACCACGTTATCGTCGTTATGTATCATCGTTACTGATTGCCATACTCGATACTGTCTTTGCACAAGGGCATCTGCATTTGTTTGCCACTACTGTCTGCGAACCGTTTAACAACTACGCCGCGCAAGGTTTGTTCAAACGCGGTGCTGCGCAAACAGTCGGCTACTTGCGTGAACACTACCCTGAACACGGTACAATTGTTTCGCAATTGCACTATGTGCAACAGCATGATTATCAGCGTGCTCGCGATGCTTGGTGCACATCCCCCAGCAAAGAAGCAACTTTCCAGTGAAGAATAGCTCTGTCAACAAAAAATCAAGCTCTAGGCACGGAAGATGGGTTTAACTATTGTTTTGTGGACGGACATTGTAGTAGGATGGCTGTAGGCTACTCTAACGAGGGGAGGGAATTGTGAGTCAGGATCAGTTCAATGAGCTTGTTGCTTTACTTGAAAAAAAATTTGCTGAGTTCAAGACCGAAGTGGTTAGGGAGCTCAAGACCGAAGTGGTTAGGGAGCTCAAGGCTGAACTTAAACCACAACTGGACAGCATAGTGGGAACAACTAAAGTCCTGCAAGGCTATGTCGAACAGCTATCTATCCCTACATAATAGGAACAGTCCCTCCGTCGTTGTGTGTCATCGCTACTGATTGCAACACTCGATGCTGTCTTTGCGCAAGGGCATCGGCACTTGTTTGCCACTACTGTCTGCGAGCCGTTTCACAACTATGCACCACAAGGTTTGTTCAAACGCGGCGCAGCCAAAACAGTTGGTTACCTGAATGAACACTATCCTGAACATGGCACAATTGTCTCGCAGCTGCACTATGTGCAACAGCATGATTATCAGCGTGCTCGTGATGCTTGGTGCAAGTAGTTTGTACAGAGTTTTAGTTAGTTGTCTTTTTGTCAGCTGAATGGATGAATGCTCGCTGTCTTTTTGTTAGCTTTTGATAGCTATGGCAAGCCTGCCGTTATTTTTAAAACAACAATAGTAAGATGTATTAGTCTGAAGGGACTGGTCGCTCCGCGAGCCTTTTGCCGCTTCCTAGCTCCA
Organism: Oligoflexales bacterium; assembly: GCA_965226195.1. Taxonomy (GTDB): domain Bacteria; phylum Bdellovibrionota_B; class Oligoflexia; order Oligoflexales; family JAPPIL01. The sequence continues at coordinate 2,212,984 of OZ245333.1, read as the reverse complement.
TACATCGTCGCGCGGTACCGGTTAAGTGCTCCTCCGCATGACCTCCCCGTCCCTATCTAACTCGCACATCAGTTGTATTGTTTGGCAAACGGCAGACATTCCCTAGCCAGCACTATGCCTGAGCGCATAAAGCGAGTTGGAGCTAGCAAGCGGACAAAGAGCCGAGTGAAGCGAGCATTATAAAAAAGCGGCGTAGCGAGTATGGATTCGGGGTTTGTTTTTGGAGGTAGTGCTTGTGCTACACATACGTTGGTAATGTCTGCAGAAGTTTACACGGAGTCGGTAGGAAGCATACCAGCTAACCATTTCACGCGAATGCGACAGCAGAGTCATGGTGAAGCAGGATGCTTCCTACCGACCCCGAACAAAAATTAGCGAACAGAAGAGGGGGTGGAGGGAGCGAGAAAGCGGACAAAGAGCCATGCGAAGCGGCAAAGAGACGTGCGAAGCACGGAGAGTGGATTTTCCCCCGTCTAATTTTTTCTAAAACTGCCATTTTTCTGGGGTTTGGTAGTTTAGCATAGGGGGTGGGGCGATCTGTAGTGCCTTCTCTTACTTTTTTGTTGACGAACAGGCTTTTTCTCTGTGAGACTGGTAATATGTTTGAGCACAAGAAAAAAATTGCCAAAATTGCCTACGACTACGGTATCCAGTGCCTTGTAGTATTGAGGTGCAATTACCCCCTTTTCAAACTCTAAAGAAATACTGACCAAAATCTGCACAATTGTAGTGCCTTACCTTAACAGCAAAACCCAATGATAACAGTGCATCCAGCGAAAAACCTGCGGAAGTCGGGCTTTCAGCATTGCGTCGAGATGCACTTACATTGCTTGTAGTGTGGTTTGAGCAGAGGCAATGCTGGTGGGGGTAATATCATGGTGTCTTTCCGCTCCCCTCTAACAGGGGGATATTTTTTTTCATATGATTAATCCAGTATTTTTAATGAGTTAGTCATTGTTCAGGAAAAATTTTAATTAATTTCTTGACTTTTGTTGGTTTTTCTATGTTTTATTATATTGTCCATTAATTATGGAGGGGTGTGATGTCTTTCTTAAGAATTTTATCTCGCAATGTCTTGGTCGTGCTGGTCGCGTCACAGCTGGCTCTTCCTGTTCATCTCGTTGGTGCAACCGTGGCGCGAGGTGAAGCAGATGCGCCCAGTGAGCAAGCGTTGATCGCAGCACTGCAGGAAATGACTGCTGTAGCTGGCAGAGACCCGCAACTGTCGGAGTCGTTAGCTGGGCTGGAAGCAGTGGCAGCTGAGCTGGAGCAGGCGGACGAAAATACCTACCCACGAGATATTCCCGATCCTTTTCATCTCACGCAACAGTATTTGCTTGTTATGCGCGAGGGTGGCAACAACAGCGATCGTTACCATTTAGCCGGTACCAGCGGTGGTCTACCTAAAATTATTCCGCAACCAGACGCGCTGAAGATAGTGAACTTAGATGGTTCACTCGCCTTTCGTTACAAACGTGGTGTGCATGTAATAGAGAGTGTTAAGCCAGCAGTCATCGCCTACGATGCGGAACTACTAGTGGTGATAGACGTTGATGGTAACATCTATACTATCGATTTATCGTTTGCGCGCCGTGAGTTGTTCAAAGCACCAGTGCCAGTGCATCAAGTGATGGCTACCATCACACCAGATAATCTTGCTAGTTTGCAGATGAATTTCGTCACACGTGGTTTCCGTCCTTTTACCCATCTTTCAGACGAGGAGGGTGGATTGCACCCTATAGATGCACCGCACCGTTTTACCGCCGGTGATATCGTCCTATGGCAAGAAAAGGGCGATAAACGTGTGCTGATAGATATTTTGACTCGCGACTTTATTGTCACCGAAATCAACAATGGAAATTACCTGCTTGGCAGTCTCGCCTATTCCCTGCGCAGCGACAAACCTCAACAGCTTGGTGGTGCAGTTGCAATTGAGAAAGAGCAGGGGCAGCAGCTGGATGCAGAAAAATTTGCAGTCTACCGTGATGGGGTGTCGGCAGAGGCTAAGCAAGTGTTGCAAAGCATGGATGCTGAGCGTATGCAGCGCATAATCCTAAACGATGTCCGTATGAACAGTTATCGCGATGAGTTTACCTACACCAGCTGGCAACGTGATTACCTACTACTTAAAACACAAGCAGAGAGCACCATCAAAGCTCTGGAGAAGAGCGTCAACGCCAAATACAAAGTTATCCTCAAGGATGTTACCGCACAGAATAAATTGAACAAGCTGAAGGAAGGATTGCGCAAGGATGACTTGAGCAATTCGTGGATCATGCTTAGCGAACTCTACACAGAGGATATGAAGAAGCTGATCATTGACAGAATCGCCGTCTTGAGGGTGATGAACACCTCTGCGGCGAAAGCAAAGATTACGGTGTTAGAGAAAATTTTGCGAGAAAACGACTATGAACGACTATGGAACGAACCGCAACTGGTAGCAGATGTCGATATGGGGGGACACATTGTCTCTCCCTTTCGACTGAAGATTGAAAGGTTTAGGTATCAGCATCTGCACAGCGGAGACTTGCAGAGGCTGGCCGCAAATATTCTGGGTCTAACGTCCCTTGCTGCTGTTGGTAGCGCAGCCTGGATGTTAAAGGCTGGTCTTTCGCTGCGAGAGCTTTCGCTGCGAGAGCTATTGAAGCAAAAGGGTGTTCCAGTTCTCCTGCGTGAAAAAAACCTACCGGTGCGAAATGATCTAACGGGCACGGTGGAGAAGCTTTACAACAAAATCAGGAAAGGTGCTCGCAAGCGTGCCGTTATTGCCACGGTAGCTGGTCTAGCACTTATACCTGCAGTAGGAGTAATCTCGCACCTAGCCGCACGCTCAACGGGTCAAGACTGGGATTTCAAAAAGCAACTTACCCTTATGGGGATTAGAACTTACGCATTCATTGCCCTCCCCCTATGGCATCACCTCGCCAACTGGACAGGACAGACGACTTTGATACCAGCATTAGCGGCACAGGTGTCACCGCTCGATGAAGTGAAGGGCAACTCGCCTATTGGTAAGGGCATCGGTTTGCAATCGGATGAGACTATCGCTGTCGGTTTGCGTAATCCCCTAAACAGGGATACGGACAGCGAAGTAGTCAGACGCAGGGCGATCTCTGCTATGCAACAACAGCGTGTTAGAGCACAGGGGCTAGGCTGGGAAATAGCGGCTTATATCATCGGTAGTGAGTATCTGCTCGGTAAGGAACAGCCTGATATGCAGGAGCTAACTGCTGAAATAGACAGCTCGCAGTTCAAGGATAAATGGAAGAAGCTGGCAGTAGGTTTGCAGGAAGAGGTCTACCAATTGTATCGCGGTGGTGTCTTTCCCGATTTGCACACAGTGAGCCATGCACAGGTTTACAATTTCCTGCAAAAGACGAAACCGCAAGTATTTACACTTTCGTATTACGACGGCATTGCACGTCGTCTGCAGTTAAAAGCGAAGCGCTCGGTAGGCTGGCTGGGAAAGGGAATTGCTACTGTTGCTACAGACGAGACCATGTTCTTGCAGGTGGTCGATCCCGATGATTTTGTCTCTTCGATGGTGTGGAATCAATTCTGGACTGACTTTCTTACCGTTGTGTTACTTGAGGGGGGTTACGGGGCTAGAACTAAAGCTCATGGCAATGCTGCAGACATCAGGCAGTTGTTTATGTCTGGAAAACGCCCCCCCTATTGGCACCGCGAGCACATGGAGGCGCTGACAAGCCAGATCTACGCTTACAGTATCGCTGGTCAGGGACGAAATTCCCTTGTCTTTCAGATGTTAAAAAGGATTGAGGAAAGCAATTATCGACCGCTCGAAGAACTGTTGGTAGCGGGCAAGGATAACCATGCGTCCCTCTTTGGCAGCATTGCTGATATGGGTAAGAACGCCATCGATCTCAGAAATGTCGACTACGGGCGAAAATATATGGATATGTTGCGGGTGATGGTGGTGACGATGCAGGCTAGTTTCGCCTACTCCTTGCTGGCACGAAGATTTCTGGTAAAGGTCAATACCAAGGCAGCTATATATCAGTGGATTTTTCATTTCACTTGGGCAATGTGGGCGTATGCTTGGCTGTGGCCAGCCTTTTACTCAGTTCAGCATCTACGCGAAGCGAAGATGGGTAGCAAAAACGTTTTGTTCATGCAAGCCAAGGTGCAGCTGAAAAAAGCCATCGATCAAGAAGATGCTGCTGAGCTAGAGGAAGGCTACAATGCACTAGTCGGTGTCTATAGTGATGTTGTCAAAGAAACACCCCCATCTCTAGTCAAAGCAGTAGTGGAAATCGAAGCTGGAATGCGCGTCGCAGAAGAAGATCTCCTGTCAGCCGCTGACCTCACTCCCTATATGGGACTCGTGGCGCAGATAGCAAATACCAACGATATTGCAGTAAAAAGAGCAATCTACCGTCGTTTAGTGGAGCTTGTCAAAACTGGCGAGGACTATGCTGTTAGCAAAGAAGAGGCAGAGCATCTCCTGCATTTTGCCATGCTCAATCCACCGTTTCCAACTGAGATGAATAGCTTCCTTAAACCTGTGACACTGTTTGGGTTGGGCATAGTAACTACTTTAATGGCTTCCAAATTTCACCGCAAAACCTACGAATTAAAAACCCTTAGGGGAATTGCCCCCTGGGTTGGTAAGGGTTTAGCTATTTACGCACTTGTCTGGCTACTTCTCAGCAAAGACCATGTGCTCTGGGCTGAGGATTTCATCAGAAAGAAGATGGGTTGGTCAAAGTCAAAGGAGATTGAGCATTAGGGGTAGTTAAAAACTAGACATACAAAAATTCATAGACACGAAATTCAGGGAAACCAACCCATCTCCCTGAGAGTTTGGAATAAGCACCTTTACCAAGCCGTCCGTTAGTTATACGAGATTGACGGACGCATCAGCGTGCCTCTGACTTGGAGAGGAATGTTGCCATCACTTGTGCCTTTCAGCATTGCGTCGATTAGAAAGCCAAATTGATCTTTCAGAGCACCCTTGATTTGCAGCGGGATAGAGAGGTTCATCACCGAGCTGGGCAAGGGGGTTTTTAAATTCAAATCACCACTAACCCGCACGTTGATGTCTTGTGAAGAAAATTCCGAGCCTTCTTGAATTTTTAAACTACCACCACTCAGGTTAGCTTTGACCAATGCTTTTTCAAATATCTGGTCGTCGATAGTAAAGTCGGGGGCGTTCATTGCTAATACAAAATTATCGATACTGAGGTCGAGATTACCATCCGATGCGGTGGGGTCTTCCATATCAAGGTCAAGAGCAATGTCGGCATTGAGGCTGCCGCGTACTTCCATCTGTTCAAGCAGCGGCACAATCAGGGGGTTGGTTGATGAATTGCCCGCATAGGAACTTAACGCGTAGGCAGTCAAGTCATTGAGTCCGTAGTTTTTCGCTTTGATAGTAATCTTGTCAGGCAACGGTGGCTGGCCGCTGGTGGCATTGGCAATGAGTGAAAACAAACCAAACCCTGCGACCACCTCAAGAGGATTTTTTTGGGCATCTTGCACTTCAAGCACACAACGCAAGCGTCCGATGAATAGGTGCAAAGTGCTGAGCGACACTTCGATGGCGAAAAACTTAACCTCTTGACCCGTAGGTGTCTTCAAGCTTACACCTTGTGCTTCTAAGCCAAGCAACAACGAGGGTGACATGTCATAGACGGAAATATTAAGACCAGTGGCTTTGTTGAGTTTCATCACGAGACTTTCCTTGAGAATGTTGAAGGGGAAAGTCAGGTAAACAAAAAACAAAAAACTGACCACGAACAAAACAACATAGCAAACATACTGTAATGGCTTACTCATCAGCTTATGCCCCCCTGTACCAGTTAATGACAGCAGAAGCATCGAAATGCAGCTTCGTGCCGTAAATGCCTCGAATAGTTAAATCAGAAATACGCAAAAACTTGCGTGCTTTCTCTACTTCGACCAGAAATTTTAGCAATTTCGGAATTGAAACACGGGGCAAGCGCACTTCGATTTTGCGTTGCTCCAAGAATTTACTCATCGGGTTATCGGAGGTAAACGCATCACTAGTTTCGGACAACCCTTCGATCTTGATGTTCAAGCCACGGGCAAATTTTTCCAGCAGCGGTTTCATCTGCAGTCCCTGTGTGCGTCGTGTCACGTCTTTGACGATGACGTTGAATTTACCGTTGGCACGGCCGAAGTCGGCCTTCTGTTCCTGCAAGCTGTTTAGTGCAGCAAAGCTTTCGTTGAGTTGGGTTTCTAGTGCACTGATTTGAGCAACATAAAAGAAAACGGCAAAGGCAATAAAGCAGACAATGGCAGCAACAATTCCCGCTAGCACAAAATTCTTTTGACGCGGCTCCATTTTGTAGAAGCTGTCCATGACAAAATCAAGGCGCTCGTTGTTCTCTCCCAGAACACGGTGCTTTACAAAGGTCAAGCGTGCGTCGATTTTATCCACAACTGCATTTAGCACTGCCATCGTCTATCCCTCGTAGTTAGCTTGAAAGGTGAATTCAATTATCTTGCCATCCGTGCCCGGTTTCGCCTGTGAGCTTTTTTCTTTGACATCGGACAAGGACTGTACTTGCTTTAAGTTTTCCAGTGTCTTTGACACGGCATCGTAGCCGTTGGTTTCGCCTTTTAGCAACAGCCTCCCACCGCCGCGATCATTAGCATTGAACTGATACAGCGTGACGTTTAATTCTAAATCCTTCGGCAGTTTTTCGCTGATTGCTTTCAAGACTAGCAGCGATCCACTGGTGGCGTTTAATTTCACAAAATTATCGGCTGATGCTGTCATACTTTGCAACGAACCGCTGAATTTTTTCTTTGCGTCACGTTGTAGGATCTCGAAAGAGGTGCTTTTGTTGCGATATTTTTTCTTCAAATCAGGAAAGGCAGTAACGAGTTCTTTTTGATAGAGATCCTTGATCCGGTTGATTTGTTGGTTGTAGAAGAAATACTTCACACCATAACTGGCACACAAAATGATTAAAGCCACTGCCATCACTTTGAAAATATTGCTGGTATATCTTAGCACCGACTCGTAATCCTGCACAAAAGCAAATTCACCGCGGCGCAGATTAATTTGTGTATGCCGTTTCACCGCGGTCACGGCTCGCATACCGATCGACACGCTTTGCGGCATGATAACCATGTGGTCGTGCAAATGTGGGCTGATTTTTAGTTCAGTTTCGTCGAGACGGTTCATCTTGACTTCGAGTTCAAGTTGATCTTCAAGGTAGCGATTGAGGTTACGGGTGCGACTCGTGCCGCCCGACAGATAGATAGTGCTGACAGCTTCCTCGTCCGAAGTTTTGAAAGCATAGAGTGTGCGTCCCAGTTCCTTCACAAGGGTATTGGCTGCTAGTGTGATACGCTCGGCAATAGCGTAGTCTTCTTCGCTCAGGTTCTTACCTTGATCATCTTCGCAAAACACTTGGCTAACACGATGTTTGAACAGTTGTGCTTGGTTGAAATCAACCTCCATATCTCGCGCCAGAAACTCGGTAATGTATTTGCCACCGAGATTGATGGAGCGAAACATGCGCAGAATACCGTTGTTGACGATACATACAGAAGTTTTCTCGTGGCCAATATCAACTACCGCGGTGACTTTCTCAGTATTGCCACAGATATAGGGAGCAAGGTTGTAGAAAGATAAGCTGTCAATATCGATAAGTTTGGGATCGATTTCTAAACGTTGCAAATGTTCGAGAAAACTTTTGAGAAAACTTTTGCGGGTCATCGCTACCAATGCAATGGTTTTGCCGCCGACCTCGCCCAAAATTTGATGGTCGATAATCATCTCGTCAAGATTGAACGGCACAATATCTTCGATTTCGGAGTAGATTGCCGTCTCGATTTTTTTGATATCGGAAAAATTGAACGACAGAATACGGCTGGAAATATACTGCCCCGGCATGGCGGTAATGATACGGTCAGCTTCGAGATTGTTTTCCTTGAACAACTGCTCCATGCTGGTAGGAATTACTGCATCAGGTGGCACTTCATCGATTTGTGGGATTACGTTTTCATAAAAATTAGCAATCTCATACGACTTGAAGGTGTTGACAATTTCAACCGCCTTCACCGAATAGCTACCAATGTCAAGACCTATTACGCGTTGCATACTTGCCTCACGACATTTTCCAAAATAACAATTGATAAGAAGAAGGTTCGCGTCCCTTCTCTTTCACCACGCCTCGCTTGATTACAGCTTGCAAACTTTTTTCTTGAAAACCTGCACGTCCCTTAACTTCAATTTTGTAAACAGGCGAACTTTCCGCAAACCAGTCAGCTTTGTTCACTGCTCCCTTGCCACTGATTGTTTTGGGCAAGCACAGCACGTTACGCAGCACTTGCTCAATGTTTTCGCCTATTGGTGCTTTGTTAGCACGTGCTTTTGCCACTGCTAAATCAAATGTCTCACTACATTGTGTGCGTGACTCTGGCACGAGGCAAGCAAGTAGCTCGCGTGATACTGTGTTGATATTGATACGGGCACGGTCACTGGTATCGCTGCCCAGTTTTTTGAAGGGGTAAACCGTCAGGTAAGGTGAAAAAACGGCATGCAGGTCATCGTCCCATTCGTCGATTAGCTTAAGTTCTGCCAGTGTGTCAAACTGTGAGTTTTTAGTTTTGTAGGATGGATTGAGGCGCTGATAAGGGTCGGATTCATCGCTCAAGCCTGACTTGGGGTCGGCACGGGAATCACTGTCCACCCAATCCTTAATTTTGGCAATCAGGGTGTCGGGGTTGACATTCTTTGCATCCAGATATGATTTCTCGATGGGGCAATTAAACAGCTCGGTGAGCATGGCACGCATTTGTTTACACTGTGTCGTCACACCACCTGCAGCGCAGTAGTTGACGTTGATTTTTGCTGCTTCGTCGCTGACAGTGATGGTAAATTCACCCTGAAACAACTGCAACTGTGCCATGACATCGCTATCGGAAATAGCGCTGAGATTGAACATTTCCTGCATTGAGGTCAGCATCTCTACGGTCTCCGCGCCGATGGGAATATCATTGACCATTGACCAAATATCGCTCAATCCGTCTTGGGGCGGGGTTTTCATCTGTGATTGTTTGAACAAATCGATGCCATAGTCGATAGAAAGCAAAAACAGGGCAAGGTTGTAGCCTGATTTACTCAGATACTCAGCAACGATATTATCCCGTGCAGCGGTCACTAACTCTAAATTGACTTGCGAACTGACAATCATGTCGGCGGTGAACACCATCATCAACGAAATTATCATCACGGCAACGATGATTGCCACACCGCGTCGCCGTTGACGTGGTGTGGGCAACGCGTCTGCGTCAGCAACGGGGAAACCCCAATGTGTCTGCGGTTTGCGCTTCAATACCATTGTACCGGTGCTCCTATGCTCTTCACTTGCGCAAAATTAGTGGCAAAGTGATTAAACACAACAGTCTTTAAGGTTACTACTGCCGCTTCTTCCCAGCGCGCATTTTCACCATCCAACTCGACCGACTCGTAAGCTTCCAGCTCAACGCGCACCATGTGTGGAATCTTGTTGCGATACTCGCCGCGGTTGCTGTGCCAGCGATCTTCCGACCACTTCGTCCCATTCCAAGGGATAATCTTCAGTGCTTTGACAGCTCGTGCTAGCATCACTGTCTCCACCTCGTCACGAAAACTCTCTGGCACACGTGCCGTTTCACCCCGAAACAGATGTGTCGGCAGTTTCCCATCTTCGTCCTTGCGCACCTCATAAATAACATAAGTCATATCCGACTCCTTGCTATTTATCTTCTTCGGACGATGTGTGACTGTAGTTAAGAATAATCGATCGCTGTTGTCATGCCTTTCAATTCTAAAAATTGCTTTTGTGCGTCTATCAAAATCTGTTTTGCTAACCATAAAAGCATGCGCTAGGTCACGGGAAATTTTTTCCATTACGACTTGCAGGCGGTGGTTGACGTTGCCTACTTCTGATACTCCAGCTTTTACTTCGCTGGAGTTTTTCAGCAGCATGGCTACGCCACTCATCAGGGAGGCGAGGATTGCTAGCGAGAGGATGACTTCTAGTAATGTGAAGGCTTGTATATGGGTAGTTTGTTTTTTGTTTGTGGGGAGGTCGTTCCCCACACCCCACACCCCACACCCCTTAATGGGAGAGCAAGCCCTAACATTTTCTTCTTCCACTTCACCGGGGGTTGTTAAGGGGGCAAACCCCCTTAACTTACTGGAAGTTTTTGGTCGAGCTTTTTTCAAAAAGCTCGTGGGGGTTTGGGGGTGAAGCCCCCAACTCTCTTCCCCTGCTTGTTCATGAGGCATAGCACGAAAATGTTGGTAATCAGACCTTAGTGGAGACATGCTAGCTATCTCCTTTGTTGGGTGGTGGTGTGCCTTTGCCTTTCTTGCCTTTGCGGGGGGATGCTTTCTTATTACTTTTTTGTTGTGTTGCTTGTGTCGCTGCTTGCATGGTGGCTACGGTCGAGTCGATTTGTTTTTGGTTGGTCAGTAGCATGGTTAGTGTGGTGCTTTCTTTCACCGCACCTTCGCCCCAGAAGACTTCGACGTGGGCAATTTTGAGTAGGTGTTCGCCAAAAATCTGTTCAACTTGCTGTTTGATGAGGTCTGTAGTCGGGTCGGGCTGGTTATCGTCACCGCCACCTGTGAGCATGTTCATCAGTGGTAGTTTCCATTCACGAATTTCGAGGTTGTAGCTAAACCCTTCCTCGTCCTCGAAGGGTTTTTCTTTGACCGCGACACCTTCGAGTTCTTTTAGTTCTTTGTTATACCAGTAGTATTCGACTTGTGCCATCATACGTCGTGCAAGCCACATGCTTTTGGTTAAATTTTGTCCATAGTCGGAAAAGTATAGTGCTTGTCCCTGCACGGTTGCTACTTGCAAGATTAAAACAGTTAGCAGACCAAGTGCAACCATTGTTTCGATCAGCGTAAAGCTAAGCAGTGCTGCTTTATTGTTAGCTTTCTGTGTCAAATTCTTCTCGTCCTGAAATAACTTCGGCTGTGCCTTCGTAGGAATTGGTGCGCACTGTGTAGGGTGGCACGCTGCGATCGACGGTGGTTTCGTCTTGCATTACTGCTAATTGAATAACTGCGGCTTCGACATAGCCGTCGGGGAAGAAATACAGGAATGCTTGCACTGTGCCTTCACCATCTTCGCTGCTTTGTTTGCGCACGTGGTGTTCTGCTTGCATGGCTTGCACTGAAAGCATGGGCAGCAGTGTGCGTTTTTGCCATTCGAGGTTTTTGACCATTGTCCACTGTGTACGTTGCAGACGTTCCTTGCCTGCGGTCAGTGGGGTGATAGGGATTATTTCTTTTTCTTCGTCGGGGTCGAACAGGGGATTACCCATCATGTCTTCATATTTTTTAAAATTTTCTTCAAAGGCAAGGCGGGCTTCTTCTTCCTCTTCTTTGTTTAAGTCGCGATCGAGGCCTTCGACACTCATGAAGACATCGTTACGATCGGCAACTTCGAGCCAGTAGTCGCCGCCGCCGACCTCGAACACCATACGATGCACTTTCCCTGTCAGCACGGCTACGTCCCATGCGCTTCTGATGTCAACTGCTAGTCGATTCAGTGTGCTGGAAACTTCCAGACCGCTGAAAATTCTGAACTGCGGCAAGGCGAAGGTATACACTCCCGCGATCAGGGCGACGACGATGATGATTTCTAGCAGTGTGAAACCGCGTTCAGGCATCTTCACCTTCATCGTCAACCACTTCTTCAGGCCAGATAATATCATCGTCTGTGCCCATTTGAAAATCGGGGCCAGCTGACATTATTTTGACGATGCGGCCGTCTGATTCGTATTCAAACTCCGCGTCCCACGGGTCGAGTAGTTTGTTGTGGTTGTCGATGTAGGGGCCGCGCCAGCGTTTATCGCCAGGATTTTCTAGTAGCGCCTGCAAGCCTGCGTCGGTCGTCGGGTATCTTTTCAGATGAACCCGATACAGCTGTAGTGCTTGGCGGATGTTACCGATGGCCAACTTAGTTTGGTCGATTTTGGCGGTGTCTGCCTGTTGTGTTAAGTTGGTGATAAGGTATACCCCTAGTGTGCCGAGCAGAGCGACGACGATGATAATTTCTAGCAGCGTCATTCCTGCTTCTTTTTTGTGCAAATTGGCTGTCGCCACTTGCTCATTTTGATTATGCAACTGTTTACTGGTCATAACTGCGAATCTCCTTTGTTAGCGCACAGAACTCATTACAGACAGCATGGGCACAAGCAAGGCGACAATCACCACGCTGGCCACGCCTGCCATTACAATTATCATCATTGGTTCGATCAACGAGATCATCGACTCGATTTTGCGTTCCACCTCTGTATCGTATGCTTTGGCCACGTGTGTCAACATTCCTTCGAGGTCGCCTGTCTTTTCACCTGTGCGGATCATGTGGGTGACTAGTGGCGGGAAGTGTTTACTGCGTTCGATACAGTTGCCAAGACTATCGCCTTCTTGCACGGAGGTTTTGGCCTCTTCGAGCACACCTGCGATTACGCTGTTGGAGATGGTATTTTTGGTAATTTCTATTGCCGCAATGATGGGCACGCCTGAATTAAGCAGAGTCGATAGTGTTTTGGTAAACTTAGACACGTTGATTCTGACAATCAACGAGCCAAAAATGGGTAATGTCAGTGCCCAGAGATCGACTCTATGTCCGCCTTTCTCTGATTTAGCCCATTTTCTTAGCACAAAGAAGAGTACGACGACGACGATTATGAGTAGCAACCAGCGTTCTTGCAGGAATTCTGAGAAAGCAATGAGTTTTTCGGTGTACCAGGGCAGTGTGACTTTGAGGCTGTTGAAGACTTTTTGCAGGCCTGGTACGACGCTGATGAACAGGTAGGCGATAATTGCCAGCGAAGCGACGATCATGATGGCTGGGTATGATAGGGCGCTGAAGACTTTGCCTTTGATGGCAACTTGGTATTCTTGGTGGTCTGCTAGTCGTTCGAGCACTAGTCCTAGTTTGCCTGAGGTCTCGCCTGCTTGCACCATGTTGATGTAGAGGCGGTTGAAGATGCGTGGGTAGGCTGACAGTGCTTCGGCTAGTGATTTACCTTCGGAAATGCTGTCTTTCAATGACGACAAGGTATTGCGCAGTTCGAGGTTATCGACTTGCGATGTGAGAGCGGACAGGCATTCGTCTAGTGGCACTTGGGCGTTTTGCAGGGTAGCAAATTGTCGTGTCATGATCGACAGGTCGAGTAGTGAGACGCGTTTGACAAACAGTGCCGAGCGGGATTTTTTTTGGTCGGGGACTGTTTCTTTTAGTTCGGAAATGATTATTTTGTCACGTTGACGCAGGCGAACGCGTGCCGCACGAGGTGTGTCAGCATCGATTGTGCCTTTTTTAGATGCACCTGTCTTTCCATCATAGCCTTTGTAGGTATAAAGAACCATGTTTGTTCCTGACCGTTCCCATCTTTCCCCAAATGGGGAGATTTTAAGGGAGAAACCTAGACCAAAGTCTCGTTTTCAGCCCCTAACTTACTAAAAGTTGGTGGGGGGGGTGGGGGTGAAGCCCCCAACTGTACCCTCTTTATCCCTTCCCCAAATGGTGGTTCGGGGATGTAGCTTCCTGACGTTCTATCTCTCTACCCCAAACCACCGTATCTAAGTTCGCGGCTTTAGAGTCTGTTGAAAAACAGCTGAAAAAAATTAATTAATCATCAATACGATCCGTTTGGGTGCGTTGAATAGCTTCGTCGAGCGAGGTCAGACCATCGATAGCTTTGGCGAGGGCTGAATCGCGCAAGGTCAACATACCGTTTTCTAGCGCAGCTTTTTTAATAATTTTAGCATCTTGATGTTCGGTAATTGTTTGGCGCATTTTGTCATCAATGATGAGCAGTTCGTGAATACCGAGTCGGTCGCGGTAGCATTGGTTCAGACATTGTTCGCAACCGGGGCCGGCACGGTAAAGTTTACGTCCATCAACTTTGTCGGCGAGACGGCCGAGTGTTTTCAGGTCTTGTTTGGTTGGCGTGTAGGCTTCGCGACAGGAGTGGCATAGTTTACGCACTAGTCGAGTTGCCATTACGCCAAGTAGGGCTGAGGTAATTTGGAACGGCTGGATATTAAAATCCATCAGCCGTGTTACCGTCGAAGCTGCATCGTTAGTGTGCAGGGTTGAGAACACGAGGTGGCCTGTCAATGATGATTGCACGGCGATGCTAGCGGTATCTGCATCGCGTATCTCACCGATCATAATAACGTCTGGATCTTGGCGTAGAATCGAACGCAGGCCTTCGCTGAAGGTCAAGCCAATTTTTTCTTTGACTTCCATCTGACCAACACCCGCGAGTTGGTATTCGATTGGGTCTTCGATAGTTAGAATGTTGATATCGGAGGTGTTGATATGCATCATTGAGGCATAGAGCAGGGTGGTTTTACCTGAGCCCGTCGGTCCCGTGACGAGGACAATGCCGTGTTTTTTCTCGATCAACGAAGTCCAGATAGAATGCACGTCATCGGAGATGTTCATCTGTTTGAGGCTCTTTGCTCCTGATGACTTGTCGAGCAGACGCATGACAATACGCTCGCCGTAGGCGGTGGGCAGCACGGAGAGGCGCACGTCAACGTCTTTGCCAGCGACACGAATACTGATGCGTCCGTCTTGGGGCACGCGTTTTTCTGCGATGTTGAGTTTGCCGATGATTTTGATGCGTGAAGCAAGCGAACCTGCGTGGCGTTTGGGCACTTGCATCTTGTCTTGCAACGAGCCATCGACACGAAAGCGCACGATGATGTCGTTTTCGTATGGCTCGATGTGAATATCGGAAGCGCGTTCTTTAACGGCACGGGCAAGCAAACCGTTGACGAGACGGATGATGGGTTTTTCGTCATCGGATGATTCGAGTAGGTCGCGGGTTTGTTCGAGTGAGTCGTCCTCACCACCTTCAGGTAAGTTGAGTTCGTCGATAACTTTTTGCGATGCATCGTTGGAACGCTCGTAGACGCGGTTTATACTGTTTTGAATGACGGTCGGCGAGCAGACAATCAGGTTGATGTTGGTGGACAAAATCAAACGCAAGTCATCGATGGGAAAAATGTTGAGCGGGTCGCTGACGGCAACACCGACATTGAATTCATCACGAGCGATGGGCAGGAGTTGGTTGTCACGGCAAAATTGAATCGGAATATTTTCTACTAGTGAAGGGTCAATGTCGTTGACAGGCAGACGATCGTAGTAGGGCAAACTAAGCTGGAAGGCAAGAGAGCGCAGCATCTCTTCTTCGGACAAATATTCTTTTTTGATAAGAATTTGACCTATTTTTTGGCTTTTTAAATCCATTTCTTGGCTTTTCAACGCTTCGCTGAGCTGCTCTTCGGTGATAGCAGTCGATTCGAGCAGAATCTCACCAAGACTCTTGCGTTGAATTTTGCGAAACGGTGCAGTGGGCAAACTGTGCCATTTAGGGGGGCTGGCTGCGTCTTGCTTGCCGCCCGTATCTGGCGCACCACCTGCTTCCGCTTCGTTTGGCACCGCGGCCGATGTTTTTTCGCTCACCGATGTGGGCATAGCTCTCCTCCCTAACTTTATGGCACGGGCCGCGTCTGCGGCTTAGTATCATCTGTGCCTGTCGCAGCAGCCGCACCTGCTGGTGCTTTCTCTGCCTCGTTTTTATCTTCAGCCTCAGTTGCTGTGTCATCTTCCTCTGCTGCTGGCTCAGCTGGTGGCTCAACAACTTGCGGTTCAACAACTGGTGGTTCTTCTGGTGGCTCAACAACTGGTGGCTCAACAACTTGCGGTTCTTCTGGTGCTAAGCGCAAGGGATAACCGCTGTTGCTTTCGTCCCGAATTATCTCATACAGCTCACGCCGCATCTCCTCCAGCTTACGCCGTTCCATCTCGTCTACTGTATCGGAATGATACTCGCCTTCCTCAAGTCTTGGCAGCAGTGAGTAGAAATCACCATCAGGATCGGTATCTTCGCCGACAGAGTCAAGAAAAATATCACGCTCCTTGATTTTGCGGCGATAAATTTCCGCCAGATCTCCTGCATTATGCACGATGTGTGGCTTGAGAAAAATTACCAATCTGGTCTTGACGTTGTTCAAAGTGCTGTTGCGAAATAACCAACCAATAACTGGAATGTCGCCAAACAGCGGCACTTTTTGGAAAGTTTCGATCTCGCGGGTTTTCATAAGCCCAGAGATAACGACGGTTTGGCCGTTTTTAACTGTCACCAGCTGCGAGGTTTGGCGTTTGTTGATGTTAGGCAAACCTTGCTGGGAAATGCGTGTGCCGAAGGTGTTAGCTTCGAGATCGATCTTTAGGGTCACGTAGTTGGAGTGGCTGATATTTGGTTTGATCTTGAGACTGAGGTTGGCATTTTCTTTTTCAAGTTTTTGTACATCAGCCCCTGTCACAGGATTAGTACTGGTCGTGGTGAACAAGCGTGTCTCACCACTGCTGATCTTAGCAACTTCGTTGTTAGAGGTAAGAATCTGCGGTGTCGCGAGAATTTTGGTATTGGCATCGCTTTTGATCAAGCTTATCAGTGCTGCTGGTGAAATCTCACCCAAGCCCGGCACGTTGACCTTTGTGCCTGACAGGATGCCGATGGTCAGGTTTTTAGAGAAGGTGTCTTTCAGCTTGGCCAGTTCGCCCAGCGCGGCAGTGCCTTCTTCACCACTGCTATTTGCCAATGCTCCGCCAATGGCAAGGCTGGTTGCTCCCGCTCCTTCCCACGTGCCGATGATTTTTGTACCTTCGCTCTTGCCGACTCCACCGAAGATGCTCATGCCCGCGACGAGCGAGTCCTCAATGTTGATGTCGAGAATGTCGGCTTCGACATAGACTTGGCTGCGGCGCATGTCGAGTTTGCGGATAATGGAGTTCAGTGCCTGATATGCGCTCCGGCTACCAGTAATCAGCAGGGAATTAGACGGCTCGTAAGCAGTAATTTTGACGTTATCGTCGAGTTGTGCCACTACTGCCAGCGAAGTGCGAGTCTTGCTCGGTACGCGGCGTGTTGACCGCCTGCTTCGTCCTGTCAGCGCCGACAATGTGCCCGCCAGTATTTTGGCATCAGCATAATCGAGCGGGCGCACGTGAATTGTTGCTTGCCGCGAAGGATCGTCTAGTTCGATGTCGAATTTCTTGACCATTTCCTTCACGTCTTTGATCGTGCGGGGCGGGCCGAAAATAATTACCGAGTTGGAACGTTCATCGACGAGAATTTTGTATTCTTGCGAGCTAGATCTGCGCAGTCGTTTGCTGCGTGACGAGCCTGTCACCAACTGGCGCACTTTTTCTGCTACCGATTTGGCATCGGAAAAACGTATCGGAATAATCTCTAGCCGCGGCTGTTGTGTCTGCACGTCGAGCAGGTTGACGATGTCTAGCACCCGCCGCACTTTGTAGCCAGTGTCGCTGATAATCAAGGTGTTGGTTGGCTCGTAGGCAACCATTGAGTTGGACGAGACGATGCGCGACAGCGTGGTCTGGATACTCTTGGCGTTGATGTAGCGCAGCGGCACCATCTGGGTAATTATTTCATCGGTGCGTGGTGTCCATTTTGCACCGAGATAGGTCTTTAGATTGCCCTTCACCGCGGTGCGAATGGGCATAATCTTGATTACCCGTCCCGTCTCGACGGTGGTCAAGCCAAGAATGTTCAACGCTGACAGGAAAGCTTGGTAAGCTTCTTCTTTCGTAACCTTGCGCGGCGAGATGATCTGCACTTTGCCCGTCACCTGCCGATCGAGGATGACGTTTTTGCCAGTCCAGAGTGCTACCGCCTTGATGATGTCCTTGATTTCGGTTGGTTCTGGAAAATCGATGTTGACCAGATCTTCACCCTGCGGCAGCGCCTCAGCCCCGCGTGGCTCGCCATCGTCTTCGATTTCGACCGTTGCCATCGGCGGCTCTTCGGCATAGAGCTGCGCACAAGGAACGAACAACAACAGTGCTGCTAAAAAAAATCTAGTAATTATCATAAAGCCACTCACCCCCCGTCATTTTATCACGACACTGATCGTTTGCGGTTTATTTTTACGCATAATGTTGAAAACAATCTCCTGATCTTCCTGAAATGTCTGATACAGGGCAAAACCATGCTCAGCTTGCTCCAAACTAGTATCGTTGACCTTCTGGATAATATCGCCGTTCTGCAAGCCGATTTTATTGAACAGCGTGCCCTTTTTGATGGCAAATATCTTGAACCCATTAATACTTTCGCCGTCGAGGTTGGGGACAAGTCTTGCCGACTTGAGTACCTGACTAAAACCAGGCCCCAGCTGTGCCTCAACCCAAGCACTGTCAAGTGCTATCGCTCCGCCGCTGCCGCCCCCGCTGCTCTCTTTAGACTTGGCTTTCTTCTGGTTGGGCTTAAAACCTGTAGTGCGACTGGCAACCTTAGCTGATTTTTCGATTTTGTAACACTCGCGGCTACCACCGTTATCGACGATCATCTGCTCACGCTCGATTGCGACAATCCTCACGTCTTCGTAGCCGATAATTTTGTCACCGACACGATAGGTATCGGACTGTGAATAACTTGCCTCCCGCACCGAAACGACCGAATTATCGCCGCCGAGATAGATCGTGCCCACTACCTTGACCTTAAGCGTGGGCTTATTGCACTGCCCTGCTAGTGTTCGCTCCTGTGCTGCGTCGTCGGCAAGTTCCTTTTGGTCGGGAACTTCGCCCGTCGAGTTGAAGATATTGCGTTTGAGCACTGCCTTGCGCACATCGCGGTAGTTGAGTTTCTTCGCCATATCTACCTGTGCGCTGTTCTTGCTGTGTCCCGATGCCCGGCCGCTAAAGAAACCTTTACCCATTAGAAAATGTGCGCTTAACGAGGCAAAGATTGTCGCCACGAGCCACGCAGCCAACACGGTAAAAAATAACCGCACCAGCACCTTAAGGCGTTCGCCCGAAAACCAATTGCGAATTTTTTTCAAGTCGATGTTCACTGCACATTAATGACGAAGTTTATCGGTTTACCGCCACGCACTATTCGTATCTCAATCTCCGACTCGTTGCGCAGCGAATTCAACAGCTTGATCGCCTGCGCAGTATCGGTCAGCAAAATACCGTTGATCTCCTCCACGACATCGCCGTTTTGCAAGCCTGATTTCTGGTAGATAGAATTTTCACGAATACGGCTGAGCTGGAAACCACGCAACTTGCCCCCGACGATGTTGGGAGAAGCTTTGGCATCCTGTAAGACTTTAGTGAAGTCAGGCCCCAGCAGCCGTGTCTTGTAGTCTTTGGACATGTTGATATCGCCACCCGTGCGCTCAAAGCCCTCCTCACGGAACTCCTTCGCCGCGGGTGCGGTGGTTATCGCTGTGTACTTGTGTTTGGCACGCTGCTTCGAGACTTTGCGCCGTGTCCTGACCAGTTCCTTCTGGTCGATCTCGATGTATTCCAGCTGCCCGCCGTTATCGAGAATTATCTTCTCCTTGTGGACTTCCTTCAGCATCGCTCGCCCGACAACCAGATCGCCGTTCATGAAACTGCCCGTCTTGCTCTTCTTACCTGTGAATTCAACAATAGCGATGCCGTTCAGCGGGTCGCCAGAGTAGATTGTGCCTGTCAACTTCAGCGGCAAATTTGACTTGATTACCTCTGCCACTGGTGCATTGTTACCGTCCTTGCCTTCACCGAAAGTATCAAGCCCCTCAGCCTGAAAGAGGTTACGCTGCATAATTTTGTTCACGTCATCGTTGTTCAGGCTCTGGGTGTTCTCCTGTAGGGCGAAGTTGCCCGCGGCATTGTTGCTGCGGCTTTTTGCTTCAGGAAAAAACAACCACGCGGCACTCATCGACAGTGCGGTCGCACACACGAAACTACTGCCAACTACCCATGCAAGTGCCTTCCAAGGCAGGTTTTTGAGTTTTTCAAAACTTTTATCTGCCTGCATCACGCCTCTGTGCAATTGCACTTTTGACCATCAGTGCACAAAACTCGATCGTCGAGCCACCACTGTCGATAGTTATGTCGGCTTTTGCAAAAAATTCTGAACGCACGGCACGAGTTTTTTCCACCCTATCCATTAATTTTAACAGAATTTCTTCGTCGCTGCTGCCCTCAAGCGCGGGACTCAACAGGGGACTGTCCTTCAACAGCTCCCGATCGGACAGCAGACGCTGGCAGATGCCCCGCGGCGTGGCAGTCAGATGCACGGTCACGCCCATGTATGCCAACTTGAGCCAGTTATCACTGTGACAGGGCAAACCACCGCCAGTGGCGATGACGCAGTGCTTGACTCCGCTCAGTTCATCGAGCAGCTTTACCTCCAGTTCACGGAAGTGTTCCTCGCCATGGAGCAAGAACAGCGCGGCAATTTTTTGCTGCTGCTCACGCACGATGCAGGCATCGGTATCGACCACCCCATAACCCAGCAAATGTGCCAATAAAGGCGCAACACTAGATTTACCTGCACCAGATTCTCCAACTAAAATTATATTTTTTGCCAAATTTTACCTTACGATAAATAATTACAACTCATACCGCTGCAACTCCGTCAGTGGTTCGCTTGCCACGTAGCGGTTCTGTTCATACTGCACCTGTGAGGCGATGACGCGCGGGTCGTGCATATAAAAGATGAGCCAGCCTTCGGCGACTACTTTATCGTAGAGCTGGCGTTTTTCGTCGATGACCAACTCGGCAAAACGATCGTAGCCTGCGGTAATCGGCAAATGCACCCATGCCACGCCGGGGATGAGGTCGCCGGCGAAGAAAATTTTGCGCTGCTGGCCACGAAAGACAGTATGCATCTGACCGGGCGTGTGCCCATCGCTGAAGATAAACCCTAACCGCTCCTCCAGTACGCCCTCAAGCCGTTCGCTGTTCACCTTCATTAGTCTGCCACTGGCTTCGAGTTTGTCAATCATACCATCGATGAAGGAAGCTCGATCCCTTGGATGCGGGGCGGCGGCACGTGCCAGTGCTTTGCTACCGACAACGTAGCGGGCACGGGGAAAATTGAGCGAGCCGTCCTCTGCCAACAGACCGCCGACATGATCGAAGTGCAGATGCGAGAGGATAACATAGTCGATGTCGGCCGCGGCCACGCCGAGCGCGTCAAGGTTAGTGAGCAGCTTGTTCTCATCGGGATCACAGACACCGTAACGTTGTGCCAGCCGCGGCTCGAAAAAATTACCGATGCCAACCTCGCACAACATCTTCGTGTCGCCACATTCAATCAGCAAGCCGCGGGTCGCCAACTCAATCCGACCCAACTCGTCGGGCGGACACCACTTCGACCACACCACCCGCGGTACATTGCCAAACATCGCCCCGCCATCAAGATACTGGCGGTTGCCCTCAACCACCGAGACTAGAACACTATCTGCCTGCACCTATCTCCCTCCATAAAACTGACTGCTGCTTGCCGCTTGCTAGCTCCCTTCAACCACCGAGACTAGGACACGCACTGCTCAACCCCCGAACACCCTCACACGACACGCACTATCACACAAAAATATCTTACAAGAAACACAAAAGTATTGCTTACTTTCTAGCTCCACTCCCTGCTGTTCGCTGACTTTAGTTTGGGACAGGGATGATCATCCTGCTGCACCATGCTTTGTTTATATATGGGGAGCGTCCCTGGCTTTGTTGCATAAGTTCCGTTGATTATAACATGCTGTTATCATAGCATTTTTATGTGGGGAGCGTTCCCCTC
Organism: Oligoflexales bacterium; assembly: GCA_965226195.1. GTDB lineage: Bacteria > Bdellovibrionota_B > Oligoflexia > Oligoflexales > JAPPIL01. Next base: position 2,191,363 of record OZ245333.1, on the reverse strand, counting down.
CCCGCTTTGCGCGGCTCTTTGCCGCTTTCTAGCCCCACTCCCTGCTGTTCGCTGACTTTAGTTTGGGACAGGGATGATCATCATGCTGCACCATGACTCTGCTGAAACATGTGCGTGAAATGGTTTGCAGCTGCGCGGCTCTTTGTCCGCTTTCTAGCTCTACCCATCGCCCCCTTGTAAACTTCTGCAGACAATACAAGCTTGTGTGTAGCACGAGCACTGTGCCCGTATCCAAACCAACCCCTGTATCAAGGCAAGGCTCGCGGATTTAGAAGCTGGTTCAGATGATGGGTATTTCGTCTGTCAAACGTCTGCTGCAGTACACTGAAATTCTTGTGCTTGTATTTGTCAGAAAAGCAAGCAACACCGATGCTATTATGCGCATCTCAACACTTTGTCGAACAGGTGTGTATAGCGACGGAAGTTCAAGATTGATATGAAGTGATGGCTATGCGCTCTAGATCTAGCCAACCGTGCCTAATCCTGATTGAGATTGCGCTTAATCTGTGTCAACTGCTGTTTTGAGAGCTGCGCGGCCTTACAGATGTCCTGCTCATCGAACCCAGCCTGCAAGAAACGCTTAACCATTTCCAGCTTGCCCTGCTCGATGCCGAGTTGCTTGCCCCGCTCGATGCCGAGTTGCTTGCCCCGCTCGATGCCGAGTTGCTTGCCCCGCTCGATGCCGAGTTGCTTGCCCTTGCGCATGCCTTGCCGCATGCCTTGTTGCTTCGCCCTGTCAAAGCCAAATTCCATCGTCGGCACTAGTCTCTCCTCCTCCTTAAGATGTGGAAACCGTTTGCGCTCAACTCTTGCAAACCACTTCCTGCCATACCCTTTATCGGCACATTCATAGTAATCCATTAGCACACTCAACACAAATTCCCTCTCCTGCTGCGGCAGAAGGTGTGCCTTTTCAAGAATCTTAACCACTACCTCTTCGTCCATGTCCCAGTAGTTACGCATCCCGAATAGTGCCAAACTTACCGCCTCGCCTCCTCGCCGCATGCGACGATAGGACAGGTCGTGTAAGTTCACTACTAGACAGTGAAAATTGGGCAAATTCCTGAACTGCTTCTTCAACTCTTCGGGCGCACCTTGTTGTTGCAGTGCCCAGCTGAGGTAGTCGGAAGAGATAGATGCCTGTTTATCCTTGCAACAGGTTACAATTATTGGAAGAATTATGCCACCCGTTTCCTGTGCGATCTCGTTGTAGTAACCCAGCATCTGAAGGATGGCATTGTTGTCGCGGTAGCTCTTGTGCTCCAAGATTATCGTGATGATGACACGGAATTTCGAGTTCAACAAGGGCACTTCCAGCACGATGTCAGCTCTGCGCTCCTCCCCCTTCGCTCCTGTCGTTATGCTCTCACTAATTTTCAGCAACGACCAGTCGAAGATGACATAGAAGCTGGGTCTGAGCAGAACTTGTAACAAAGAACGACAGTATTCAGGGCGTTTGAAAACTTTCTTGAAAAGGCTGTCGTGGGGGGTAAGATTGGCGAGCTTTGTTGGGCTTGCGGCGTTGTTTACGCACGATACGTTGTTGCCGCTTCGTCATGCTAGCCTCGTGCGTGCTGCTTGTGTAGTTATTCTAACACGAGGCAGGCATGCTTGGCTAACAAATGTAGCATTGCTGGCTGGTTATTAAAAAGCAACGCGCCGCCCATGCCTCTAATCATCAGAGGCACGCTACTAATCCTTATTGCCAAGAGGCGCAAGCAAGCGACAAAAGGTTTGTGTAGCACGCACGAGAGAAATGAATAAATAATCATGCACTATCCGGCACTTTTACCAGCACCTAACACTGTCCCCATACCCAAAACTAAACCTCGCTACGCCACTTTTTATAACGCTCGCTTTCTCGCTCGCTTCATGTGCTCAAGTATAGTGCTGACTAGGGAATGTCTGCCATTTGCCGAATAAATAACTAATGTGAGTCAGATAAGGGCGAGGCGGGCATGATGAGGAGCGCTTAGCCAGCTTCGCTCGACTCTTTGTTCGCTTTCTAGCTCTAGCGACGATGTGTGAGCCCCCAAACCAAACCCCGTACAAAGCTCGCGGCTTTGGATGCTGCCAAAAATAATTCTGGGCTGCAAACACCTATGCCTATCTTTGCGGGCTAGGGTTGTTGCGACCAAGCAGTGTGCCAGAAGGCCCCGCTGCTAATCCCCTATTGCCAAGAGGCGCAAGCAAGGGAGCTAGCAAGCGACAAAAGTCTTGCGTAGCACGCATGAGGGATACGCATTAAATATAATGCTATGTCTGCCACCATAAGCCGATTACACTCGACATCGAAAACTTACAAAAAGCAGGGAGCGAGAAAGAGGCAAAAAGCCATGCGAGCGTAGTGAGCAATAGACACAGTCATCTGCGCAAGCAGATGACAAAAACAAAATGCGACAAGCAGATGACAAAAACAAAATGCGCAAGCAGATGACAAAAACTTAGTGATCCCCTCTTTTCAACTCACCCCAGGTGACTGGCTTTTTGCCTTTGGCGTTGACAGACATAGCTTTAGGATGGGCAGCGATGAGTGCCGCGATACGTTCCCGTTTGAGTTCGTTGGCAAGATCTAGCGGTGTGTGTCCGTCTTTGTTCTTGAGAAACGGCTTGATGCCCTTATGCTCGATGAGTTTGGCGACCAACTCCTCAAAACCGTTCAACACCGCGTGGTGCAGGGCAGTCAGGTCATCCTTATCTTGAGCATTGATGTCTAAGTTGCGGTCATCCTTAATCACCTTGATTGACCAATACTCATCCCCCTGCTTGATTTCAAAGATCAGCGGATATTTGGGACGGCAGCCGTGCGGTGTGTCCTCCAACTCATAGTTGGGAAAAAAACAGTCTTCCAGCGGCAGCTGTTCGTGGACATGCTTGTAGAGCCAGATAATGCCGTTAATGTCGTCTACACCGAGGTCTTCAAGACCATCGAGTGCGACAGGGTCGTGCGCAGCCGCAGCTGGAAAGACGGGCATCAGCGCGCTCATCACCGCAGCAGGTTGTGTGCCCTTGGTCAGTGCTAAGCCACCCTGGCTGAGCCCCGGCTTATGCCGATCCGCCCACCGGATGTAGGTGTCAGCCAGACCGAAAACATGGCCACTTTCATGGACGAGGGCATCTATAAAGTGCCACACCACTTTCGTGCCATCGCGCAGATTGATGCCGGGAGTATTTCCTCCCGTATGCGCAGTGGAATTATTATGCTCGCAGTGAAAGATGACCCACAGGTCGGCGGCGGCGCGGAAAGGATCAGCAGCCAGCTGGTAGCGGAAATCGGCAACGATCGGCTTGGCGGTGTAGTTGCGCAGCGGTTGTAACCACGTCCGCAAAGCTTTGCTGATCGCGGCGGTCAATGCCGCGTCGTTGTTCCGTTCCTCTGGCGGGCAGTCATCGCCATAGCCATAACTGATGTCCCAGTGCGGGGCATGCACTTTATCGATCAGGATGGTGAAACCCTTCCTGAACTCATGGTGAAAGGTTATGAATTTTTTTTGCGCGGCTTGCGGGCGCAGGATACAGGATGCCAGCAACACCAGGGGTGCAATAAGCAGCAGTTTCATCTTAGTTCCCTCCCAGAAAGTTTGTAACATCACAGCAGTTCGCGGGCGCAAAACCGCAAGGGGTACCACCCTGATCACCAGTGGTAACATCTTTGTGACACCCTGCTACCATATTGCGATTTAGCATCTCACTTTTGATGTCAGTTAGGAAATCAGCAGCGTCAGCAGCGTCAGTAGCCCCGCTAGCAGCTTTTTCTCTCAAACTCTCCTCAATTGCTGTGATTTCCATGCAGCTGCAGTTATCAATAGTTGTACCACCATTGGTACAACTCTTGGTATCTGCATTAGCCAACAAACCGTTTCTGCTGGCGAGAGCAGCTTGATAAGAGTCTGCTACACACGATTTATACAAAATAAACGTTCCCGTCTGCACAGCTGGCGTGCAGGTACAGTTGAACGCATAGGGCTTGGTAAGTGGGTTATCTCTCGTCTTACTAAACGTGCCCTCTCCATCACAACGCATTTCTGCGTAGTCAACTGTGCATTCGGGACAATAAGGCGAACTGACCTCACACCTATCCGTACAACTACAGTCGGGTGGGTCGCTAAGAGTTGTGCCGAAGATACCGCCTTGCATGTCGCAGCTACGCTCTGCAACACCAATCTTCACATCCGCACTGAAAGACGATGCAGGACTGCATCTTAGTGTTGGATCAGTACAGCCGCATGGTCGCGAGCGAGACTGGAGTGTCTGATAGGTAATGGGGAAATAAGTACAGGCATTTGGGTTGGTATCCGTACAGGGGCTGGTGCAGGTGCGGGTTTGGGTTTGCTGCTGTTCACATACCCCAGGGCTAGTCGCCACGCACGAACCCCAATCACCGGCTGTCCACACACCTCCGTCCTCTGCACCCCACCCGCTCCACGCACCGCAGATGCTAGTGTCACTCTCATCGCCAGGGTCTTTACCTCCCCAGACTTTCCTTGTTTCAAATGGGCTTATCGTGCTGGAGAGGCATGTGGGGGGAACAGGGCAAGTCCAGCTAGTTTTGTCCTGTGTTTGCTCAGTGCACTCACATGTATACATTGCTGCTTGTTGTGCTGTAGTTACCGCGGGAGTCCAGGCAGTTAGAGTATCAGATGCGCAGGTGCACGGCGTGACACCAATACAAGCAGTTCTCGTATCAGGAGAAAAGGCAGGGTCGCAGTTGCATGGCGCATCCGATAAAGATGTGCTTGCGGTAACGGGATTGCTGCCGTTGACATTGCGTGTTTCTGTATCGGAGGTGGTGAGAGAGGTGGGACAGTAGCCGCTGCAGGTTCTTGTCAGAGACCTGGTTTGTGGAAGTGGCTGGCACACAGTACGACTGCTTTGCGGCGGTTGCCAGCCGCCGTTTGGCCGCCAGTTGGTGCACACACACGGTGGCTGATTGATAATCCCCGTCGATGCCTCAGGGCAGTACTTGGTGATATTGCGCCGCACCACCAGCTTGTTGTCGCGCACAGACATGCTCACTGCATCGCCGCTGGGGTAGCCGTACTCAACTGGGCCACCACCATGACAGTCGGGGTAGATCCAGAACCCTTTGGCATTGGATGCCGCGGAAGCGACCACAGTCTCTCCAGAGTCGCGCAGCTGGTAGAAGTAGCGTAGCTTATCACATGCCTCAGGTTGGAAGCCAAGATAGTTGCCCAAACCATAGTCACTGTCATCGCTGGGGACATCGCAGCGACCAGGATTACCATGCCCATCCTGATAGCCGATACCATTGTTTGAGGTCATCGTGTCGCCGTTATAGTATGCGTAGTAGTCGATCCTGTAGGCACTTTGCAAAGAACTCAGATGCGACAGATTGCTCTTCGCCTCACCGCGGCGTGAGTTCACCATGAACTGCTGATAACGCGGAAAGGCTATCGTTACCAAAATGCCAACGATGCCGACCGCGACCATCAGCTCGACCAAGCTAAATGCGGATTTTTTGCCCACAGTAGTTCCTACACTGCAAATATTACAAACTTACGCCCATTAACGCGATCGACCGTTTTCTTATTTTGCTTTAGCATTTTCAGATTTTTGCAAAAACTTCAGCTGATTAGACTAGATATTTGCTTGGCGCATGGAGTGAAAACAACATCCCTCACACGACACACCCCATCGCACAAAAATATCCCAGCAGAAGACATAAAAGTATTGCCTACCTTTTGCACTATCCGCTAAAGGCATTGCCATTACCGCAACCATCCCGACGACGAACAAGGTTATTCACATTGCCTGTGGAAAAATTGCCAGTGATTTTTGGCTTTTTTAGATAAGTATCTGATATTTTTGAATAAAAATCTAAATTTTGCTATTATAAAAATAAAATTTTATATTTATTAAATAAGTGGAGTGCATACCCAAAAACAAACCCCATATCAACGCTCTCGGCTTCAGATGCTGCTGAAAACATTTGGAGGCTACTAACACATTATAGAGCCTTGCGGGTGAGGGGCGTTGCGACCAAGTAGCGTGCCAGAAGGCACGCTACTAATCCTTATTGCCAAGAGGCGCAAGCAGGGGAGCGAGTAAGCGGCAAAAAGTCTTGCGTAGCACGCATGGGAGGTTAAAAAATAAACAAACATGCACTGTTTGCACTGTAGCCTCCAAATACTTGCAGCAAGCTAACAAAAAAGCAGAGAGCATTCATCCCATTCAGCTGCTTGAAGCAGCTGAAAAAAAACATTCAACCGCACCACGTCTCCAAATCAGCACAGATGACTTCTGTCGCTCCACACAGCTCATGCACAAAAGCAAGCTGCTGCGCACAACGTGCTCGGTCTTCGGATTTGCTCGCCTGAGCGTGCCACCACGAGGCAATGCTGTCTGCATCGACCACCGTTATCCATCCCGCGTCAAAGAGTAACTTTGCCTCGCTGCTGTTGGTAAAATTTTTGCCCATCGCCGTCGGCAAACCATGAAAAACTGGCTCTAACACATTATGCACCTTAGCCTTCATGCCACCCCCGACAAGAGCAAGATCAGCAAGTCCATAAAGCTCCGTCAAACAACCTATCGTGTCAATAATAATCACATCTGCATCGGCAAACGGCAACGACAGCTGCGTATAACGCCGCACACTAAATTTTTGCTGGCGGCACATGTTTTCAATCCAGCTGACCATCCGGGTATGTGGTTCGTGCGGAGCAATCAACACCTGCCACCTGTCACGCCGTTTCCGATAAGTAGCAAGCACCGCACTAACCTCCTCCTCCCACGCACTGCCAATCAACAGCCGCTGCCGCGGCACACGTTCTTGCAATAACAAAAATGCCGTGTCGTGCAGTTCTCGCGCAGCAACACGCTGTGCAGCACGGTCATATTTGCTATCACCCGCAACAACCACCCGTTGCCGCGGCACATAAAAACTATGCTGTGCAGTAACTCTATCAAGTTCATCAACCACAAAAATTTTGCTAAAAAAACCCAACAGCCAACCTTTCAACCAACGGTAACGAATATGCGGAAAAGACACATCAACCAAATACAATTTGCTCCAGCAACATGCCGCAGCCAAAAACGCCGGCCATAACTCGTGCCGCACGACAATAACCGCCCGCGGCCGACAGACAGCGAAGAAAAACCACCACAACCACAATAAATCTGGCGGGGCAAGCAAGCAACACGCCCGCTCTTGCCGCAACGCCGCAAAACGATAGCCAGAGTGGGAAAAAAATATGACAATCTTTTCTTCTCGTTTCCCACTAAGCCGAGATAACAGCGGCACAGCTTGTTCATATTCACCCGCCGAACTGCAAAAAAATAACCAACTGCCTTTACTTTTCTTGTAACGAAAACATCGCCAACCGAAATGTAAAAAATTACCCCAACGCCCACGCAATTGCTTTTTTGTTTTTGGGTGAAAGCACGCGGTAAGATACAAAAATGGCAAACACAACAACACCAACAACGACCAACAGTTGACTAATAACAACCTAAACATGTCGGCGTTGTTGCATAAATCAGAGCCTCCTGTCAAAAGAATTAAGGAGCATTTCCCTATGAGAGGAAGAAGATAGGGGCTTCGCCCGGCTTTGTTGCATAAGTTCCGTTGATTATAACATGCTGTTATCATATCATTTTTATGTGGGGATCGTTCCCCTCCCCTGCGTGTTCGCAGACTTCTCGTTTGGGTCAGGTGCAATCATCCTGCTGCACCATGTCTCATGCTGAAGCATTCGCGTGAAATGGTTTGCAGGTCTGCTTGCACCTGACCATTGTCAACTTCTGTGGACACTATGGGCTTGTGCGTGGTGCAGGCATTACCTTTGCAACACCTATAAAATTCTTACTGCTAAAGGGTTATAGGATATAAACATGCCTGCCCTGAGTTATGCAACAAAGCCGCTTCGCCCCCATACCCCCACGAGCTTTTTATAAAAAGCTCGACCAAAAATTTTTAGTAAGTTAAGAGGGAAAGAAACGAGGAGATACTCCTAAAAGGATTAAGGGGCTTCGCCCCTTTGAACCCCTTAGGGGGAAGAAGATGGTGGCTTTGCCCCCACCCCCACCAACTTTTTATAAAAAGTTGGATCAAAAATTTTTAATTGGTTGGGAGAGAAGTGGGGAGAATCAGCATAAGCGCTGCAACAGCGCCGCAGCAATAGCAGCACTGTCCAACCCAGTAAAACATTTCTGGTCGCCATAGCGACACGGAGTGCGTCCGTGCCGTGAACACGGCCGACAACCAAGACGACTGGAAAACACTCGACTATCCTCCCGCCAAGGCTTGAAGCCAAAAGCCTCAACCGTCGGCCCGAACAAAGCCACCACCGGTGTGCCGACCGCTTCCGCGATATGCAGCAAGCCTGAGTCATTACACAGCAACACGGCCATACTCGCCAAACGCGGCGGCACTTCCGTTAGTGACAAATGCCCACACATGTTCTCAACCTGTGCGGGAGGCAAGGCTAACTCCGCACACAGCTGCTCGCCCAACTCACGCTCCTGTGCATTGCCAAGCACACAAATAGATAATGGCACAGTGCCGTCGTAGCGCACTACAACCTGTCGCAAAACCTCAGCCAGAAGCGGCAATGGCGCACGCTTAGTGGCATAGCTCGCCCCGACCGCAACAGCAAGGCAACCCTGCCGGGCTGCGGATACGTTGACGACAAGACGTGGCTGTGCCGACACATCTTTAACTTGCAAAGCATTTGCTAACGCCGCCTGCATACGCTCAAACTGCAGGCTGTGTGTGGCAAAAATACTTGGTGCAGCCAATTTTCGCCGTCCACGCCAACGTGCAGCAAGCATCAATAGCAGACGGCGCAACCGCTCTTTATCATACGTGCAACAGGGGATGTTCCAACGCCAAGACAACAGTGTTGCCAACACTTGCGTGCGCAAATTCTTTTGCAAATCAACGAACAAATGCAAGTGCTGCAGTTCACGCGCAGCCTGTATAATACTACGCCACTTTGCCCGCGGGTCGATGGCAATATGCTTCAGTTCGATCGGGCTGTAGGTCAATATCGTGCTGTGCGGCGGCATACCAACCCAATAAACCTGCAGCGGACGATCAACCCGTGACAGCAAATCAAGACAGGCTGTGCTCAGTGCCACATCCCCAAGACTACTCAGCCGACAGATACCGATATGCAACGTCTGATCAGTAGACATTACAGCTTTAACTGGAATTTGTTCAAGTGAGACACCTCTACAAATTTTGAGCTGCACAACAAAGGAATGCAACACAGCCCGGTAGTTTTTAGCGCAAAAACTTGGCGGGAGGAAGAGGCCTATGCCCCTTCCCTGCTGGGATTAGATGCTGATCTGTTGTTGACAGATGCTCGCACCCTCTGAGCGCACCCAAGGTAGAGATTTTTTGATCTGGCGAATTTTTTTGAAATTACCATAGGCTTTCTTCCTAAAAGATCTAACAAGTGCCACAGCATAACCAGGATGAAGAGCGTTAACCAACGCCGCATCGTAGTAGATCACTGCGCGGTTGCTGCTGAAAACTCGTTCTGCCATTTGCAACATGTCGGTCAACTTTTCGTCGGTGTTTTGTGCAGCAAGTTCGACAATCTTGGCCGCGTCCCTATCGCCACAAAGATCACGCAGCCTATCAATCTGCTGAGCAAAGTCACCGCGGCGAAAAATATCGCCTGCCGCACGATACAGGAATTCCGCCTTGCGACAGCTTGATGAATTTGCCAGCGCTACTCTACGCCCCACCGCAGCCGCTACCAGTCCAGAAGCAACACCAACCCCTGTCGTCAGCTTGTAGGGAGTTTTACGAACATGCCTCATCTTTTCCGTCATGCGCACTACCTGCAAGGCTGTGTGGACATCTTCGGCCGCAAGTGAAAACTTAGTCATTGCCTTACTGCGTCCATGTATAGTGCGGATACTCACATCATCACGTCCCAACCACGACAGTGATGTTCTGCTCTCGTAAAGGCAGTGCTGGCCGTTGTCCTGCTGCTGCGAAAACATTGCCGTTGCCTTCGGCAGCAACAACGCAAGCATAGGTTTCACCGGTGAAGGATTGTAAAGACAGCCAAGTCTACCCTCATCTGACAGTGAGCTCGAACGAATACACTGCGTCGAGCTAAGCGGCGGTTGCCCACCACAAGCAGCCACCATCAATGCTAGAAAAAAGAACCTCATGATAAACCCCACTAAAAAGGTTAACAGACTATTGGATGGTATTAATTTTTTGACTGACAAGTCAACTAAAAAACTAAAAAATTTATAAACTGTTGATATTATTAAAAATTTAATAAAAAAACTAATTTTACAGCGTGCGTTTTCTGATTTCGTCCCACGGCCCTGTGATGGCAAGGGTAATGCCGGGATCTTGGATATTGACAAACAATATGCTGCCATCAGGTGAGAAAGTTGCTCCTGCGAGCTCTGAAGGGTTATGGGCATTGCGGGCAAAGCGATAAAGCTGTCCTTTAGGCGTGATACCGATGAGATATTCTTCTTTTGTGCCATCTTCACAGATAACACCATCTTCACAGACGATAAGATCGCCCCACGGAGCAACGGTAAGGTTGTCGCAGTTTTCCAGCAGGTTACTGTCTTCAGGTTCAACAAATAGTTCGAGTGTCGCGGGTTTGCGTCGTTCACGCACCGTGCCTTCATCAGGACTAGGGACGTAACGCCAAATTTGGCCTTTTTGTTGCGAACCGCCACTAGTGCAAGCAAAATAAACAGCCCTGCCATCGCACCAGATACCCTCGCCCCGCGCAAACCGTGCCGCACCCTTTTCCTCAAAACCACGCATACGCAAATCGTCAGCGGGCGCGTCGATATCATCAAGATCGACCCACGCAACAGGCATGACTTTACCAAGTGGAACTCTCGCCCTACGTTTAGCTGGCCAGTTACGTGTGTCTGCACCCTTATGATCGAGCACTCGCAACGCCTGCAGACGACCGCCCGCGGCAAGCTGGCCTTTGTGGGTCGGAATAAAGCGATAAAAGAGACCATCGCTGCGATCTTCAGTCTGATAAACAACACCGCTGTGAGGATCAACGGCAATCGCTTCGTGATTAAAACGCCCCATCGCTCGCAACGGCACAGCCTTTGTCAATTGTGGCACAGACGCAACCGGCACTTCAAAGTTGTAGCCATGATCCTGTTCAAAAAACATGCCAGCACGCTGCACGTTTTCTTCACAAGTCACCCACGTCCCCCACGGGGTCGGCCCGCCAGAACAATTGCGCAACGTGCCGGCCAAACTCAAGAAGTGCTTGTCTACCTTGCCCGTGCGAGGATTGTAAACCACTGTCGTTACCGCACCAAGACAAGGCAGTAGGCCTCGTCCCGCATCGTAAAGTTTTTCACGAGCAACGCTGAGCAGACGTATATTGAATGTTCCGAAAGCACCATGCTTCAGCTCATGTGCATACAGTTCGTGGTTACGCAGCAGGATTACCCGCCCGTGCGTACCTGCAAAGGCGGCCATGCCATCATGCCGGCCCGGCACCAACAAGCCATCGTCCATCTCCTCACCAACCTGCGAGATAGGATGACAACTGAAGCCCGCGGGAAGGTCGAGCCAGCGATTTGGTGTGCCGACAAACTTGCAGTTGGGTAACCACGAAGAAGACTTTTTTGCTAACAGATGCTGGCAGCCCGAAAAGGCAAGTCCTACCGCTGACACACCCGCCGCGGCTCCCGAATGCAAGAACCGTCGCCGTGACAGTTCTTTTCTCACATCATGCTTCATCATTCTTCCACTAGCCCGTAACTTTTGAGCAACGCTTGTGCTGAGGGAAGACGGCCACGCAATTCGATAAAAATATCTCGTGCATGTTTGCTACCACCCGCGGCCAGCACGGTGTCACGATACTTGCGCCCGCTGCGTTGCAATCCCTCATCATCAAAACCATTTTCTTTAAACAGCTCAAAGGCATCGGCAGCCAGCAACTCACCCCACTTGTAGCTGTAGTAGTTAGCATGGTAGCCGCCCGCAAAAATATGGCGGAATTTGTTGAGGAAACGATCAGCATCGAGCGGCGGCACACCCAGTGTCTGCGTATGAAGCTGCCGCATCAACTCAAGCGGATCCTGGGTATCGGGATCGAAGTCGCTGTGCAGTTGCAAGTCGAAATAGCTGTAAAACAGTTGTCGTTGTAGCTGGCTAGCGATACGAAAATTTTTCAGTTGCTGCAGACGCGCCAACATCTCTGCCGGCAAAGGTTCACCGCTTTCGATATGACCAGAGATGCTGGCAATGACACGGTCGAGATAGATAAAATTTTCTAAAAAATTGCTCGGCATTTCCACTGCATCCCACTCTACCCCTTCGGTACCAGCAACTTCACCGTAGTCAACGGTGGTAAGCAGTTCATGCATAGCATGGCCGAATTCGTGAAACAGGGTTTCCACCTCACGCATATCGAGCAAAGCAGGCTTGTCCGCAGTGGGAGAGGTAAAATTAGCGACGACATTACAGACAGGAATTTCTAGTACTCCGCCGCCGCTGACATGACGACTGTTGCAAGTGCTCATCCACGCACCGCTAGATTTATTTTGCGGCCGACCGTAGGGATCGAAATAGAATGAAGCAATATGCGTGCCGTCAGCATCATACACTTGATAGAATTTGACATCGGGATGCCAGACCTGCACTTCAGCGGTGTTTTCTTTGATACTGATGCCAAAGGTCTTGTTGAGCAATCCAAACAGACCATCGAGCACACGTGGCAAGGGGAAGTAACGACGCAGTGCTTCTGAATCGAGATCGAGTTGATCTTCCTTCATCTTGCGTTCCCAATAATACATATCCCACTGTGCGAGTTCTGTGGGGCCGCCGTTGTCCGCGACATAGGCACTGAGCTGCTCTTGTTCCTTGATAAAACTCGGATAGCCAACTGCATGCAGTTCGTCGAGCAATTGCTTGACGTTAGCCACATTGCCTGCCATCTTGTTGGACAGCACCCGCGCCGCGTGATGGGGAAAACCGAGCAGCCGTGTTTGTTCCCCGCGTAGTTGTAAGATACGCTTGATGAGTGGCGTGTTATCGAACGGCTCGTGGGCAGCAATACTGATAAAGGCACGGTAAACCTTCTCGCGCAGGTCACGACGCTCGCTGTAATCCATGAACGGCTTATAGCTGGGGTAATCGAGCGTTACCAGCCATGGCCCCACCTCTGTGGTCGCGGCTTCGCCCGTCACCCGTGTGTAGTTTTGTGCGGCACGCGCTAAAAAACTTGTAGGCAAACCAGCGGTTTCGCTCTTGTCACGTAAAATTAGCTGAAAATCTTTCGTTGCATCGAGGCTATTGTTGGTGAAGCGCACACCTAAGGCCGCCAACTCCTCGCTAATGGCATTGAAACGCTCCCGTGCCCCACCTTCAAGCCCAACCCCTAGTTGCTTTGCGCTATCAAGGCGTAGCTGCACCATGCGCTGCTGCACGGCATTGAGGCTTGTGCCATTCTCCAGTGCCAGCAGTTTGTCGTAAATGACAGGATTCTGTGCTAACCGCAATCCAAGTTCTACAATCTGCTGTTTGGCTTTCTCATGCAAGGGACGAAACTTATCATCGTCACCGTCACGCACCCTATGCAGATGATCGAGCGGCAACCAAATTCTGCTGAAGTAGATGTTGATTTCGCCTAACGCATTGAACAGAGAGGCAAAATCTGCTGTATCATCACGCTCGATCGCGGCAATCTTCTCGTCCACCAAGCTGGTCAAGTGCTGCATCGCCTCTTTGATATGCTCGTGACTGATCTCAGCGTAGCGCGGCAACGCCACCCCCCGCAACAACGGATTGCGCGCAATCTCTCGCAACCCCCCAGCTCCTCGCGCCAATGCAGGACACACAGAAAGCAAATAAAACACCAGCAACAACGACAAAATTTTGCATGATTGCATCTGTAACCCCCTACTGTTGTTGGTTAGCATACTTGGAAGCAATAACCTAACGCAAGCCATACTCCTTCAGCAAAGCTTTTACTGAAGGCTCGCGGCCAAGCAATTCGATAAAAATATCGCGTGGGTGTTTGCTACCACCTACAGCTAGCACAGTGTCACGATACTTACGTCCGCTGCGTCGCAAACCTTCATCATCAAAACCATTTTCTCGGAACAACGCAAAGACTTCAGCGGCAACAACCTCACCCCACAAGTAGCTATAGAGGCTGGCATCGTACCCCCCGCCAAAGACATGTTCTAAACTATTGATCACTAAATTTGCACCGAACAGTGGTACAGCCTGCATGCGCGTAGCAACATCCCGTACTAGCACAAGTAAATCCTGCGTATCAGGATTGAAGTCACTGTGCAACTGCAAATCAAGGTAGCTAAGGAGAAGAACTTTCTGAAAACGGTAAGCAGAATAAAGTTTATGGGCAGCATGCACGCGTGTCTGTATCTCTACAGGCAAAGCCTCGCCCGTTTCGACGTGTGCAGAAATAGTGGAAATTACGTTGTCAAGATAGACAAACTTTTCCATCAACATGCTTGGCATCTCAGATGCATCTCTCTCAACAGCTTGCATACCAACAAGCGCACCATAATCAACCGTTGTCAGCAGCACATGCATTGCGTGCCCGAATTCATGAAAAAGTGCTCCTAGCTCATACATATCAAGCAGCGTTGGCTTACCTCCAGCTGGGGGTGAGAAATTAGTAATGACGCTGCAAACAGGAACTTCTAGCACACCATCACTGACACGACGATTTCTGCAGAAGCTAACCCACGCACCGCGGGATTTATTTGGACGATGGTAGGGGTCAAAATAAAACGAACCAATATGCGTACCATCAGCATCATGCACCTGATAAAATTTAACATCTGGATGCCAAGTTTGCACCGCTGCAGTGTTTTCTGTGATACTTAGACTGAAAAGCTTACCGAGCAAGGTGAACAACCCGTCAAGCACATGCGGTAAGGGAAAGTAGTGAAGCAGTTCCTCTGTATCGATGACAAATCGTTCCTCTAGCAACTTACGTTGCCACAAAAACATATCCCACGGCTCAAGTTTTCCTTCCCAGCCATGAGACTCAGCATAAGCACTGAGTTGCTGGTGTTCCTTCATATCAAACTCGTAAAACGCAGCATGCAAATCGTCTAGCAAGTGCATAACCTTATCTGCATCGCTTAGCATCTTGGTCGATAACACCCGTGCCGTGTGGTTAGAGAAACCAAGCAATTGTGCCTTCTCCTTACGCAGCTGCAAAACGCGTTTGATCAAAGGTGTGTTGTCATACGGTTCACGTGACGCAATACTAATGAAGGCACGATAAACCTTCTCACGCAGGTCACGACGCTCGCTATAGTCCATAAACGGTTTATAGCTGCCAAAATCAAGTGTTACCAGCCACGGCCCCGCCTCAGCACTTGCCGTTTCGCCTACCACCCGTTCGTAGTTTTGTGCGGCCCGCGCTAAAAAACTTGCCGGCAAGCCAGCCGCTTCATCTTTGTCACGCAAAATTAACTGAAAATTTTTAGTCGCACGAGAGACATTGCGGCTAAATTTACCAAGCAGCTGATTCAACTGCTTACCGATAAGCCTGAAATATACCCGCCCCCACACACCAAGACCAAGGGCAACACCCTTATCTCGCTCCCCGCCAAGCTGTAGCTGCACCATGCGCCGTTGTTCAACAGTGAGATTCTCGTCCTTCTCCAACACCAGCAACTTACGGTAGATGACAGGGTTTAGTGTCAAGCGCAACCTAGGCAAAGCATTCCTCCACAAAGCTCTGTAATAGGCGGCAATTAGCTTTTCTCCACGGCCAACATCCTGCAAGTGCCAGATAAGTAATGAAACTCTCTGGTCATAGGCAGCTAGTTCATCCAACGCAGCGAATAACGCATCAAAATCTGTTTTCTCATCACGCTCAATCGCCTTGATCTTCTCCTTCTTCAATCTAACCAGCTGCCGCACAGCTTCGGTAATATACTCAGGCCTTAGCTCGGCATAACGTGGCAATCCCGCCCCATGCAACAACTGGTTAGCAGCAAACACAGACAAACTCCTGCGCCCCAGTGCAGGACGTGCCACACACAAAACAAACACCAGCAACAGCAGTACTATTTTAAATAATTGCATTACAAATGCCTAGATATTACAAACAAAATATACCAATACCATGAATTATATTATATTTGCAATATTTTTTACCCTACATCACTCAACAAAGAGTATGACGCATGCCTTCACTCTGTTAGTGTATACCACGTATCTTCAGGCACATGGCATCCCCAACAGCGCCAACATATTACGAAAATTGGCAGGCGGCGGTGCCTGTATGGTAATGTGCTTACATCCTGCTGCAGGTTGCAGGGTAAGGCGCTGAGCATGCAGCAGATGATGTGTGCTAGTAAGCGCCGCGGCCTGCGCAGGCAATTGCGGTCGGATATCACCGTATTTTTTATCGCCCAGTAGCGGCAAGTCAAGATGATGCAGCTGCGCCCGAAGCTGATGGCTGCGCCCGCTAAGCGGTTCACACTGCAGCAGTGAGACGGGATAACTTGCTGCACTAGCCAGCACAGTAAAACGTGTCAAGGCCTCACGGGTGTGTAGCTGCGCCCGTTCAGCAACAGCCACTGTGCCAATGTTTTTAGCAATTGGCGACAGATGACTGCGTTCGGTGTGCTGTTGCCATGCAGGAACGCCTGCACAGAGAGCAAGGTATGCTTTGGCGACACGCCGTTCACGCAATTGCTGGCCTAAAAAAACCGCGGTGTGGCGATTGCGAGCCAGCATTATTGCCCCAGAGGTTTCTTGGTCGAGACGATGCACGATGTGTAGTGTGCCACACTCAGGCAAGAGTTGGCGCACTGCGGGGATAAGATGCTCAACAGCTTGACGGCGAGTGGCTTGGCTGAGCAAACAGGGTGGCTTATTGACCACCAACAGATCTGTATCACCATAGAGAATGTCAGCCGAAGACAGCTGCGGTGCAGGTTGCCGCGGCGCACTCGTCGGCAAAAAAATTTCCACCGCATCACCACCAAACACCATCCGTGAGGCAACTCGCACTCGCCGACAATTGAGATAGATGCCACCATAGTCAAGTGCCCGTCGAATACGACGACGTGAGAGCGATGGGAAGGCCACCACCAAAGCCCGATCAATGCGGGTCGGCAGGTATGTGCCATGCAGTGTGCAGCTGTAGTCGGAGGCTGAAGTCATATCTTGTCAGTCACACCATTCTCTGCTACAAGAGCACAGCATAACCAGAGGGGTCAATAGGTTATATGTCTGGAGATAAAATGAATGTCAGGGGCTTCGCTCCCGATAAAGTAGCTTTGCCCCTTTGAACCTCTGTTGGGGAAGAGGTAGTCAGGGGCTAAAAACGAGACTTCGGTCTCGTTTTCTCCCAAACCCCGCCAGCTTTTTATAAAAAGTTGGATCAAAAAATTTTAGTTAGAAACAGGTCGATCACATGGACGACAATCTCTACCGTATCAGACATTCATTAGCACACGTGTTGGCACAAGCGGTGAAAAAGCTCTACCCGCACGCTCAGCTTGGTTTCGGCCCGCCTGTCGAAGACGGTTTCTACTACGATTTCGATCTCGGCGAGGCCTCGTTGCCAGCCGCGCAGCTAAAAAAAATCGAACGCCAGATGAAGAAAATTATCGCACAAAATCAAAGCTTTACCCGCTTTGAGGGCGATTATAAACAAGCATTAGCACGCCTTGAACACGAACCCTACAAGCAAGAACACGTCACCGCCCTGCAAGCAAAAGGCATAACGACCTTTTCTTTTTACGAAAACGAACACTTCATCGATCTCTGCGAAGGGCCACACGTCGCAAAAACCAGCGAGCTGCCCAGCGATGCCTTCAAACTCGATCGCATTGCCGGTGCTTACTGGCTCGGCGATGAGAAGCGGCGCATGCTAACAAGAATCTATGGACTTGCCTTTACCACCGCGGCAGAACTGGAAGAATTTCTTGCGCAACGCACCCGTGCCGAGCAGTTCGATCATAAGAAACTTGGACGGGAATTAGAAATTTTTACTTTCGACCCGCTGGTTGGGCGCGGCTTGCCACTGTGGTTGCCGCACGGCACAGCCATCAGAGACGCATTGGAAGATTATGCCAAAGAAGTCGAGTTTCGACATGGCTACCAGCGCGTCGCCACACCACACATTGCCAAAGACGAGCTGTATCTGCGTTCCAAGCACTTGCCTGCGTATCGAGAATCGATGTTTCCACCCTTGCGCACCGAAGATGGCGACGAAACTTTTTTTCTCAAGCCAATGAATTGCCCACACCATCATTTAATTTTTGCGTTTCGCAAACGCAGTTATCGGGAATTACCCTTACGCCTAGCCGAATTCGGCACATGCTATCGTTACGAACAATCAGGCGAACTGTCAGGCTTATTGCGTGTCAGGTGTCTTACCATTCACGATGCGCATATCTATCTGCGTCTGTCACAGTTGAAAGATGAGTTCACTAATATCATTGCTATGCACCGTGAATTTTATCAGACGCTGCATCTGGAAAAATTCCGTGTGCGTCTCTCCACCGCTGATGTCAGCAAAAAAGACAAGTATCTCGGCAAACAGGAGATGTGGATACAAGCACAGCAGCTTTTGCGGGAGGCATGCAGTGATTGCCAGCTAGACTATTTTGAAGGGCCAGGCGAAGCCGCGTTCTACGGGCCGAAAGTTGATTTTCAGTTTAAAAATTTGCTAGGGCGGGAAGAAACTTTTTCAACTATTCAGCTCGATTTTTTAAGCCCCATCAACTTCAATCTTGTCTTCAGCAACGAACAAGACGCAGAAGAAACCCCGCTGATAATTCATCGTGCCCCACTGTCAAGCCACGAACGCCTTATCAGTCACTTGCTAGAACATTTCGGCGGGGCATTGCCCTTATGGTGTGCGCCTGTGCAGGTGATGATAATTCCTATCGCCGCGAGTTTTCAAGAATATGCGCAGACATTGCGACAACGTTTACGAGCTGAAATGTTGCGTGTCGAGCTTGACAGCAGCAGCAACAGCTTTTCAAAAAAAATAAAAATGGCGGCGTTGCGTAAAATTCCTGTACAACTTATCATCGGGGCGGCAGAAGTTAACGAACGCAAGGTCACCATCCGTCGGCACGGCGTGCATGAACAGCAGACCGTGCCACAGGACGAAGCTGTGCAATTGCTGACGGCAGAAATAAGCGAACGCCGCAGCTTAAAACCCGCGGCGCACTGAGCTTCACAGGCAAATGTTACCGCGCACCGCCGTCTCTTTAGAGCTATTGTTGCCACTGAGCACACCATCAGCACAAATTCCTGTGCCATCTTCTTTGGTGTAAGTTAGCTCCCACGGAATTTTCAGCGCCATGCTCAAAGTTGTCTTGCCATCATCGTTTTTTGCGACAATAATATCATTGCCTCTGTAACTCTGCTCACCGAGTACAAGTGCTGCCCCTGTTTGAACTTTTTCGCTGGTATCAAAGACAATATGCGGTTTAAACCCCTCCTCCTGCACCTCAAGATAAATCGACACCGCCGCGGGATCACGTTTGATGGATGTACTGCATAGCAAATTTGCCCTGTCTAGCCCGTCAAGCATACAGTAGTTGCCAATACTATCAAAAATAAGACAGCCAGCAGAACTAGTGGCGGGGTGGGGCTTTAAACCAGATACAATACAACCATTAGGGTGTGCAGCCGTGTAAAATACACAGTTTTCGCCGCTTTCCTTGATGCCAAAATTACCCTGACAAATATCGGTCACCTCCCACGAGGGAGGATGACATTCTCCGTCGGCATTCTTACCGTGCAAACATTCTGGTTGCGCGCGTTTGCGTTTTGATTGTATACAACTTTCAGTCAACAGTGTTAACAAAAAAGCTGCAAAAACTCCCAAACAACATACATAGCTAAATCTCATGACCTTTACCTCCATTAAACTTAGTTAAATTCTCTCTATCTGATGATCAGAACCAGAGCAGGAAATTCTTTTCGAGACCCCTTCGATACGCGTTTCCAGATGTACTGGCCGCTTCCATAAACGAAATAAATTTTTCAACGTCTCCAAAGCAAAGTCCTGTTTAAGATCTTGTCCACTGTGCTCATGCACGAGCAGCAACTCACGACGATTACGAAAATTGCCATCTTTGACTGCAATAATCGGGTTACCAACATTAGTTAGTTGATCTAGCAACTTGCGTTTAACATCATCAAATTCACGTGAAGAGATAACATACTTGCCCCGATTGCGATCGTAATCATAAACTAGCATTTTTTGTTCGTGACAAAAATCTTCATCAAGATAAGCATCAATAAATGTCACGTCATTATGTATTTTTCTTATTTCAAAAAGTTTTTCTTTGCCTTGCTGGGCATTTTTATTCCAAAATTTGCGCACTTTAGGGTCGGTGCAGCTAAGATAGTCAAGCCCAAAACGCCCTTCGTTCCAACGTCGTTCACAATGACGCAGCAGTTCAACACCAAGCTTGTAGGGGTTAAGTTGTCCCGGCACACTGGCAACCACACCTGCGTAATGATCACAGTAATCGATAATCTCCGCCGCTGACAACGGATAGAGCTTAGTCATCATCTCGCTGTGCCAATACGTAGCCCAGCCTTCGTTGAGAATTTTCGTCTGTGCTTGTGGTGCAAAATAATAAGCTTCCGCACGAATTATATCTAGCAATTGCCACTCCCAATCTTTCAGCGGTGCATGGCAAAGCAGATAGTTGAACACATCACGTTCATTAGTTTTAGAATCAAGTAAGGAGTCTTTGCTGCGTTTTTCTTCTAGTAATTTACGTTTGCTAGCAATATACTCTTTAGGGTTAACATACGTGTCCATATAAGACTTGGCATCGAGTTTCAGTTTATCATCGGTGATGTTTACTTCTTCTGTGGTGTTGTCATCTTTCTTTTTGGTTTGAAAAGGTGCATAGATATCGATCAAATTCTCAAGCGATAGACAGCAATCGAGAAGACTTTCAACTTTATCATGGCCGATGTCGTTAATCAAAGAGCGCACGATTGTGCCATGATTAGCCATCTGGTTAAGCATTTTGCCATTTGTTTTGCTGAACCAGTAGTTTTTTTGAAAAAAATCACAATGACCATAGACATGGGCAATAACTGTTTTTTGGTAGACGAGATCGTTAGCGCGTAACAGGTAAGCATAGCACGGGTTGTTGTTGATTACCATCTCGTAGATAATCGACAAGCCGTAGGTATAGCTTTTGGCTAACCGCTCGTATTCCATACCAAAACGCCAATGCGGGTAGCGGGTAGGGAAACCCATGTAGGCCGCTATTTCGTTGAGTTGTTTGTAATCAACCAGTTCAAAGATAGTTGTGCATGGCTCAAGCCCAGCGGTACGAGCAACTTGTTCGAGTTCTTGGACGAAAAAATTAATTTCGTCGGTTAGTTTTGTATCAAAGCCAAGCACTAGCGGCCTCGTCCCAGAAAAATTTTCAATGCACCGATAATTGCATCACGATCTTTGATTTTAGCCAGTGCAACTTTCTCGTTGCTAGGAAAACCTTTTTCAAGATCACGCAAAAACTGCCCTGACCCGTAACGAGACTCCACTTGACCATAACTGAATAGGTTAGCATTAGGCAAGATATTACCACTCATGAGGTTGAGGCACTCCGTGGTGTCGTTACCAGACCAATTATCTCCATCGGAAAAATGAAAAAGATAGATATTCCACATTTCGGTCGGATAGTTTTTTTCCATAAGGTTAAGTGCCAGTTGATAAGCAGAACTTATCAGTGTGCCACCTGATTCTCGCGTGCGGTAAAAAGTATCTTGATCGACTTCACGAGCAACGGCATCATGCACAATATAGCGGCGTTCCAAGCCAGTATATTGCCGTGTCAACCACGTATCTAACCAGAACGCGGTCAAGCGCACGATTTGTTTTTGTTCCTCACCCATACTGCCAGAGACATCCATCATGTAGATAACCACTGCGTTTGTTTCAGGTTTGTGCACCTTTCTAAACGAGCGATAACGCTTATCATCTTTGACAGGCGTGATTATCGGCGTATGCTCGTTGTAAGTGCCACTGATAATTGAGCGTTTCAATGCCTCTCTAAAGGTGCGTTTGAAATGCCGCAACGATTCGGGGCCTTGCTTGAAAATGCCCGTATACTTGTGTTGCGCAGCATCAATGTTTTTTGTGCCCTTATTCTCAATACGTGGCAATTCAAACTCTTCACCGAGAATGTCGGCAAGTTCTTCCAGTGAAACCTCAACTTCAAGAGCTTTCTCGCCTTCACCTTTACCAGCTTGCTGTTGTCCATCTTGTGGCTGCCCCGGTAATGGATCACCAACTTCACCTTCACCCTGCCCAACGCCACGTTGTTGCTGCCCGAATTGAAAACGCGGAATATTGATACGTGGCAAAGGGATACTGATTGTTTTGCCCCCCTGCCTGCCTAGTAAATCTCCGTTAGAAATAAATTTGCGCAGTTCTTTTTTTATTTTACCCCGCAAAATTTTATGAAACCGATTGAGATCGGTATCCATTTTCACTACCCCCACCCCCCCTTCAAAGGGGGGGTAATACGAAGAGGCGTTCCCCCTCCTCGTGCTCCTCCCCCTGCCTGTATCGATGTTTTTGAATCAGAGGTGTCAGGTGACACATACCTCCTCCGCGCGGTACTGGCTAAGCGCTTCCTCTGTGTGCCAGAAGGCACGCAGAGAGCATGGTCACCAGACACCTCCACTTAGCTATTAGCACCGTGACAAACTTGCGGCAAACACTGTGCTCAATACAAGAGAGCTTGTGGCAAGAACCATACCTTCTCACAAAAACCAACCTCCCAGTATCTAAGCTCGCGGCTTTAGCCACTGAAAAAACCAAAATGAAATTAATTACTTTGCTTTGTCACTCCACCGCGAGCAAAGATGCTGGCAACAAAATTCAACGCATCGCTAGCGCATATTTCGCAGTAGTGGTAATTTTTAACCAAGCGTCCTTTGACGACGGAAATTTTTTCTTGTGTTTCTTTGTCAACAACATTTGAAACAAGAGTTGTCAGTTTGATAGTATCTTTTTGATCTTCAAACAGTTTAAGCTCAAGTGCCTTGTGTAAACGCTCGTTAGTCTTGTAATCAAATGAACGCCCTTCGAGTGCTAACGCACCAATATAGTTCATAATTTCGCGACGAAAATCATCTTTACGGCTGTCGGGGATGTCAATTTTTTCTTCGATCGAGCGCATCAGTCTTTCATCTGGTTCTTCGTCAGCACCTGTATAGGGGTTTTTGACTTTTTCGTTTTGGATGTAGGCTTTGAGGTTATCTATGTAGTTGGCACAGACTTTAGAAATAGCTGACTCGTCGGCAGATACCGCACATTGAACTTCGTGCTTGACGATATCTTCGTATTCGCGTTTTACTTCTGCTAGAAGCTCGGTGTAGCGTTTGCGATCCTCGTTATTGCTGATAAGCGAGTGTTCTTTAAGTCCTGATTCGAGTTCATTGAGAACAATAAAGGGGTTGATACAGCCGTTGCCTTTGTCGATAACGAGGGCGTTAGAAATTTTATCCTGCACATAACGGGGGCTGATACCTTCGAGACCTTCGCGGCTTGCTTCTTTACGCAGTTCTTTGATATTATCTTCAGTGAATTTTTGTGTGGTCCTGCCGTCGTAAAGTTTTAGTTTTTGCATAAGAGTTAAGTTAGCTTTGCGAGGGTCTTCGAGCCGGGTCAAAATTGCCCACATCGCGGCCATTTCAATGGTATGCGGAGCGACGTGGATATGTGGCACGGAGGTGAGATTGAAGTCTTTCTCATATATTTTAATTTCTTCTTTGAGTTTGGTAATGTAGGGAATGTCTATTTTGACGGTGCGATCGCGCAAAGCCTCCATGAATTCATTTTTTTGTAGCTTACGATATTCCGCTTCGTTAGTGTGTCCGATGATGATTTCGTCGATGTCAGTTTGAGCGAACTTTTTCGGCTTGATCTTATGTTCTTGGCTTGCGGTAAGCAAATCATAGAGAAAAGCAACGTCGAGTTTGAGCACCTCGATAAACTCAATCATGCCGCGGTTAGCAACGTTGAATTCGCCATCGAAGTTGAAGGCACGAGGATCGGAATCAGAACCATACTGGGCAATTTTGCGGTAGTTGATGTCGCCTGTTAGCTCAGTAGAGTCTTGGTTTTTTTCGTCTTTGGGTTGAAACGTGCCAATACCGATGCGGTCTCTCTCGGAAAGTATGACACGACGCACTGTGATATGGTTTGTTATTAGTTTGCGCCAATCGTTTTTGTAGTATTTCATCAGTTCGTTAAAAATATAACGACAGGCAGGGCAGTGCTCGCCTTCGACATAGATTGCAGTGAGTCGATCGAGCGAAGTGTTAAGTTTGTTAATAACTTCTTTACGTTTTTCTACGGGAATCAAATGCAGTGGCTCTTCGTTGATGGGACAGGGCATGCCATCTTCCATCTTGAGAATGTCACCGAGATTGTGCCAAGTATAGGAATATAATGCTCCGTCATCGCCACGCGAGTAGGCTTCTAAGCCCTTTTTGAGTAAGCGAGTGATGGTTGATTTGGAAGAGCCAACGGGGCCGTGTAGTAGGATGACACGTTTCTCTGTGCCATAACGCTGTGCCCCAGCTTTGAAGACATTGACGAGTTTCATCAGATGCACATCTAAACCAAATACTGCATCCCTGCCGTTTTCGATGGAGTTATCGAAAAAATTGTAATGTGTGATAGATTTCTTGTATTCCTTATAGCTTCTCGTGCCATAACTCATTATCATGTCGTAGATGCGCTGGAATGCAGTCCTTGCAATACGTGGGTCATTGCCCAGCATATCGAGGTAGCTCTCGAATGACCCCGTCCAGTTGAAACTTTTGAACTGATCGAGATGGTCTTCCGCTGAAATCATGTCCATGAGCTTGAGCGCATCCATGATTACCTACCTGTTGTTGTTAAATTTGTGTGGAAAGCCGCTGTCTCTCAGTTTACCACACTTCCACACATAGCAAGTAGCGCCCTTTGGTGAGATGAAGTAAAGAGAGCTAATTTTTTTAATATTATCAAGAGATTAGCTAATAGTAGATGGAAATCATTACTTCACCCCTAGTGTTGGGAGGATAGTTGCCGTTGAAGGTTATTTTTCTGTCACTCACTGATGTTGTATAATCTTTGCCCTCTTCTTTTTTCTTACCATCGATAAAAACTTCCCAGTATTCTGTGCTATAACCAACATATTCAAGGAGGTTATCCATGCTGACTTCTATCTCTTGGTCAGGAGTAAAAGGAAGAAAAGAAAGTGTTATGTCTTGATCAAGATTGCTATCAAGTATAGCGAGCACATCGCAACCATTGTTTGTAGCATCATCTGTAGCTAACATCAATTCACCGCTGCTGATAATAAGTTCTTCTTCTGTGCATTTTTTGCTTCCTAACTCTAACTCCAAACTGTTGGCCACATAGTGCTGTGGAAGAGGGCGACGGTCACTCTTTAGCCCCTGCACTGTCAGGGTAACAGTAACTAACTTGTCGCGTTGAAAATTGCTGTGATTAAAAACAATATTGCTGCCCCTGAGTGAACACGGGACCGAGCAGTTAGCCACGGTAATAGGATAAGTGCCGCGGTAGTTATGTGGATACGTCAATTTATCTATGTGGTAATGCTCATAGCGAATGTTAAGTTTCGCACCATAAGCAGGCTCTTGTCCGTTGTTAAAAATAATCTTATTAGAATTACTTACAACACGATAACGACTGGCAGCATAGCCTGAGATACTTACTGTTCCCGCGATTACTTCACGGTTGCTCGCAAAATGAAATTCTTTCTGTTTTGGCGCATACCTTTGCTGCCTTTGCCATGTCAGGTTTGCAACTGCACCACCAGGAAAATCTTTTTTAGCATTTTTCAGCGATCACGGTATTGCCACTCACCGTATAATGTGTGTTTTTTTGCAGCCTGTTACCTGCTACCGAAACTGTCAAGTTACTCATATCTGCTTGACTCTCGACTGTCATTGTGCTGATAAATGGCGTGACACCACCCTTCGGGACATACTTTATCACTATATTGTCACCACCCGGATCTTGCATAAATGTAAGAACCTTGCCTTTAATTTGAAAATCCGATCCTTGCGTTTTGGTTTTGCCATCAACAGTTACTGTTACAGCAGCACCGCTGTCAGGCTCTAATGTTAAGGTGAGCTGATCTTGAAGTTTGCCTTTGATACCAGCGGCGATAACTTTTAAAAGCTTACCTGTAATCCGAACTATAAATGTTCATTGTATCATCGAATTTTGCCGCGAGATCGAGATAATTGGCAAGATACTTGTCTCCATCCTTACGATTAAAGCAGGGATTGGTGAACCTACACTTGTAACATAATTTGCTCGTATCTACACATTGAGGATCGAGAGGATCGAAATGCGGATCATTTTCTTTAAAACAACCTTCCACAAATGAACGCATACTTCCGCAGGTTAGCTCGGTAACTAAAATACCATACAAACTTGTATGTTTACGTAAGCCTCTGAAAGCCGTAATAAAATCATTTACTTCTGTGCCACACATAAAGGAATTGGTATTGTTACCGAAATTATCACCGGCACCAGAATTAGTACACTGATGATCTTCATCGGTGATGATAACTGCTGCTAGAGTCGAATCGGTGCGCAGCCATGAATTACAACTGCCACTCAGTGCAGCCTTAGCCTTTTGCAGTGTTCTCTCGTTAGCGTTGGGATTGTTGCCAGCACTAGTTTTCAAGTCAACTAATTTAGCCCTATAGTCGGCCTCATTGTTCATGGTAATAACAGTATTATCACATGTCTGCGGATCATCAACATCGATAATGTTGATCTTCCAGTTGCTATTTTTGATGTCGTATAGCAGACTACTTAACTTATCTTTTAGATTTTCATGTACTCTTTGCATCGATTTTGAGTCATCGATGACTAGCAGTAAGTCGAGGAGTCCCTTGTCGCTTTTAAGTCTGCGCGTGTCCGTTCGTTTCTCGCCGTTACTACCTGTTTGTGTGACTTGTTTACTGTGCCAACTGCGATTCTTAGCCGTTAGTGATTGCTGCCGAGATTTTTTCTCTGTTTTCATAACGATCATTTTTTGCACTGTGTTGTTTTGCACAAGGTTTATCCTCTCTGTGTTTCTCGTATCGCTGACTGGGTTCAAAACAAACAATTCAGATGGCTCGATTTTGATAGATGGCATATCCTCTGCCACAATTTCAGTAGTTGAATCTATACTGCCACTGCCAGCTGGCTGCTGTTCTGTCACACTAGCATCAAAAGTTTTCTTACTGCAACTCAAGCTTGTCAACAACACGAACAGTATCAGTAATCTCATGCAAATATCCTCCTTGACTATCAGTCACCATGCTGTTGAAGTTGTATGCAATACTAGATAAAGTTAGCATTATAAATTGATGCACAACATCGCTATTTGTCGCCACAACTAACAGGAACTGGATAATTATCACCGCTGCAGTTATAATCCATGACTTTATCACCTATGATACACACAAAATCTGCATTTCCAACATATCTTCGGCTATTTTAATTACTATCTTTAGCTATATGGCAAAAATTTTTTCATTTTTTATAATTGTTTGTTATTGTTGAAAAAATTCAACCATAACTTCCAAGACAAAACAATATGTTCTAATTTTTTTTCGCTCCATGCCGAAGCTGTATTCAGGTTGGATTGAGTGGTGGTAGAGCTATGCGGTTTTTTCTTATACTTATAATTGCTTTATTATCAAGTAGTTGTACCTGCGAAGCGCCTCGCCAGCGCCGTATTTTTACCCACACTGAAGACATCGCACGCTTCTCGCTTACTAATGCCAGCTACATCCCGAAGGCAATCCTGCAGCGGGCCAATGCCGCAGCGGTGTTCATTACCAATCCCAGCGGCACTTGTTCAGGTACTTTGGTAACATCGCCGGGCAAGGAAGCACAGATCATCACCAATGCCCACTGTTTCCGTGACAAGATTGGTCGTGCCGCCACTTGTGAGCAGACTTCAGTGGTATTCTCGATGGAAAGTAAGCGTCTGACGGTCAACTGTCGTTCCGGCACGTTACGTATCAACCGTAGTGTCGATCTTGCTGCCTTCATGTTGCAGTCCAAGCGCAAGCTTCCCAAACGTTACCAGCCACTAGAAATTTGGCAGGGGAAAATCCCTAAACGGCGAGAAGCATTCATTATTCATCACCCAAATGTGCATGAGACGCAGCTACGCAACCGCACGGTCTTTGACAAATCAGTTACTGGTCTCGATTGCTACGTGCTTGGTCGTTTTCCTTGGTATTTGCGCAGGGAGGCAGACATTTTTCTGCACGGGCTGTCTCACAGCTGCGATATAGCCAGTGGCTCAAGCGGTGCTGGGCTGATTGATTTTGTTACTGGGAAACTACTCGGTGTCGTCTGGGGTGATGTCATACTCAGTAACGAGGAAGAGGTGCGTCTTCTCAACGGTGCAATTCACAGCCGCTATGTGCGTAGGTTTATCAACGCCGAGCCACTTGACCCACCCCTGTGGTGGTGGCCTTTCGATAGGTAGCTACCCCAAACCCACGTATCAAGACTCACGTTTGTATGTGGGGAGCGGGAGCTAGCAAGCGGCAAACTGCTCCCCACACCCCTCCCCTGCATAGTGTTGGGGGCATAGTGCTCTCCACCGCCTCTCTGAGATGGGGTACGTTCGGCGGGTGAAGAGCAGAGATACTCCTGAAAGTTATGGATTGCCCGCGGTGTGCTGCTGCTGATCTCCGATGTTCCCATTACCCCCGAAGGTGTGAAGATCTATACCAGCCGCCATATATCACAAAAATTTACCGGCCTCCACCTCAAAATTGGCATTGAGGCAATGCACAAGATTGGCAAAAAGGCGAGAAGATTAAGCACTACAGTTATTGAAAAAAGTTACTGCAGCAAGGGCATGTGCTTTTTTTGAATTTTTCTTGTTGACTATTCTTTTTTTTGCTATGAATTGCTGCTCTGTTTTAGTTTTTTTAAATTTCATGGAGAGGTATGTCATGAAAGGTGCGGTTTTTTGTGTGGCAATGGTTTTGCTATTTTCCCTGTCTAACAACGTAGCAGAGGCACAGGGTTTAACTAGTGCGCTGCGAACACGGGTCAGCAAGGTGAAGGATGTCATCAAGCCTGCTGCCGACAAGTTCCTCCCTCGCCTGCGCACAGGAGCAGTGGGGGCATTGTTGGTAGCTATGATCTATACAGGTGGTATGCTTCCCACTGACGTAGTTGCACATGATGCGATCCGTCTGTCTGCCCACGACGAGACTGTCGTCATAAGTCAAAATGCTGATGAAAGGCTGGTCATGCCTGTGCATTGGTTGACAGAAAAAACTTCTGAGGAGCTTAGCCCATTTATCGTTTCTCCCGACCTAGTGCGTAATCTGGCGCGAACCTTGACAAAATTTGTTGCTGATAATGACAGTGGCGAGTTGTTAGCAGTTAGCAGGATGCTTCGCCACTGGGAAGAGCAGCTTGGTGAACGTGGGGTAGACGTGCGCATCGTAGTGGAAGCTATGCAACAGGCAAGAGAGAGGGGGCGAGGGATAACTGGAGTCCGGCTAGACGGATACAAAGGTTATCTGATTGAAGCACTTAGACAACAGCTTGCCTCGCTCACTCCCGCCGAACTAATGGCAGGCTTGAACGCCGCATTCGTGAGGGATAAAGACAGTTTGGATAGTAACTCTGGAGGAGGTGTAGATAGCTTTACAGGACTACATGTCTTACGTCGTTATCTGGAAAGCGGTTATGTGAGGTTGGAGGTTGAAGATGATAAGGTACACTCCAAGATAGCGTCGTCGCAACTGTATAATTTTACTTCTGAAGGCGAACTTGTTGCAAGAGCTCGTCACGAGAGCCGTTTTTTCGACCGGAAAAATACCAATGAGGTATCCCACTTGGCCATTATTAAGGATCACAATGGTATTGTTAATGGGCTACTCACTAATGGGTATGTTTCTGATGAGTATGATCTTCGTCAACATTTGGAAATTGCAACGGAGTTGAGACGCGGCAAGATAGTAAAAGCGATGCTGGCAAAGATAAAGAAGGATCGCAACCCTTTCTTGTCCGGAGCAGCTGGTAGAGGTGACCTACAGGAGGTAGTGAAACAACTGGAAAGTGGAGCTGATGACATCAACACAGCCCTGTCTGAAGCAGCTGCTAGAGGTGAGATAGAGATGGTAGATTTTCTTTTGGACTATATTGATGGCGATGTTGATATCAACGCGCTGTTCATAGACTCAATATGGGGTGCAAACCAAGAGATGGTAGACCACCTTGTTGATCTTGGTGCAGATGATTTTGCTGGTGCGTTGAGCGAAGTAATTGGTTACGAGGCCGAGACAAGTTATGAGTTCGTCCGCAGACTGATTTATCAGGTGATTGCAAAAAAGATACCTAGCGAGCTTAATTCCGCACTGGGAACAGTGTTATCAGCATACGACGTAGTGGGTAACGGTATTGAAGTTGCAGAAGACTTGGTGCGTGATTTGATAAGGGCTGGTGCTGACGATCTTGAAGGTGCATTAGAGGTGGTTGCCGAAGACGAAGCTAAGTACTTGCGGAAAATTTTTGCCGAGGAAAGAGCTAAGCAAAATCCTACACAATTGCCACAACAACATTGATATTGGTATGAGGCACGGCGGTTCAATAGCTGCCGTGCCTACTTTTGGTTTGAGGTGGTCGCTTGTATGTGGGGAAGGTGAGGAGGGCAACCTAGGCCACCCTCTTCCTCAAGCAACAAAACAAACGCGAGCCTACAGGTTCAGATTGGAAGCTGACTGAATCATCTCCTGCCGCCAGCGCAGACGAATCTTGACGAACTCGTATTCCTTGTTTGCCTGCTTCTGATTGATCAGGTTGCCGAGTGGCACGCGGCGTTGGCCATCGATGCTCATCGAATCGAAGTCATAGCTTTTCTTATCTTTTTTAATCTCCGCTTCCATGACGAGGTTGCCTTTGCCCGGTGCACGGCGGCGTTTCTTGCTCTTTGCCTCAAGCTCAGTCGGCAGTGCGAACAAGAACGCGGCGATGATCGCTAGATTAATGAAGATGCCCATAGTTCCTTCCTGATAGTTAGGGGGTTATACTATAAGTATCGGCAGACAGCGCGTTTTTCTTAAGGAAATTTTTGCCGAAGGCAAGACGCTGCCAGCTAAAACGATACCTCTAACTACAAGTATAGCAGTATCTATGGCACGCTTGCTCGTTATCAGCCTCATCGTTATGCCGCAACTCGCCGCGGTGCTGCCACAGACGCAACTTTGGTTGCGGCTGGACGAAGCCATCGAAAATTTGCGAATCGACCCGCATGGGCGCTATCTCGCCTATCAAGTGACAGGCAAAAATAAACTTAAGATATTGAATTTACAGAATAAATTTATTTTTACGGTTTCAACAAGTTATGTCGGTGGCGCGACTTTCTGGGCACCGAGTGGGCATCGTTTGTTTTACCGCGAGCTACAGCTAAATGAAGGCAAAAATAAAAAAATTACCAGTAATATCAAAGCTTTTGATGTTGCACAGGGCAAGTCGCACCTGCTCGATAGCCTGCCATCGAGCAGTGGCCTGCTGACCTTCGACCCGCGGGATCTAACCTTTCAGGTAATGCATGACAAAGGTATCAAGGTCAACAAAATCTACTATCCCTCCAATCGTTTGGCAAAATGGCAAGTCGGACGACGCACGCAAGGCGGCAAGTGGCTGGCAACACAGCGTGGGATGCTGCTGGTCGAGAGTGATGGGCGTTCTTATGCCAAGCTTGCCGATGACAACACAGGGCTGGCCTCCTTCGCTATCGCACCGCGTGGTAATGCCGTGTTGTGGGGCACGCAGGGAGGCAAGATTTACCTGCAGCGGGAGGGCGAGGAAGTGAGTTTCATCGCTAGCGGGCGTGATCCAAGTTGGCATCCGCAGGGGAAGCACTTTGTTTATGCGAAGGCTGTCTTCGTTGGTCGCAAGCTGGTCGATTACGATTTGCGTCTGCGTGATCACCGCGGCCAAGAGCGTGCCTTGACCCGCACCCGCTCCGCTCGTGAACGCTGGCCAGTGTGGAGAGAGGGTGGGCAGCAAATTCTCTTTACTAGAGAAAAAACGATGGATATATTCGCCCTGCATCTGCGACCACACACACCTGCGCGAGTGGCGGGGCGAGAGCAGGAGAGCAGGCAGCGTTGATAGTGGCTGCAACAGTCGAGCAGTAGGGCAATCATGTTACATGTCAGTGATCTCACCAAAAGCTTTCCGCCGCGTGTCATCTTCAAGAACGTTAGCTTTAATCTCGCCGCAGGCGGCGTGTTGCACCTCGAAGGCCGTAACGGGGCTGGCAAGACCACCTTGCTGAAAATTATCGTCGGGTTGTTGCCCTATGCCATGGGCGAAATTATCTTTAAAGGCGGGTCGGGACGCAAGCTGTGCGAATACTTGGCCGCGGATGGCAATGGTTTTTTTGCCCAGCTGTCGGCGTGGGATAATCTATGCTGGTGGGCAAAACTAAAAAACAACAGCCTCAACGAAGATGAAATTCTGCCCGCCTTGCAACGTTTTGGCATTCGTTTTCCTCGCAGCCTTGCGGTCGGGCTTTTTTCGACAGGCATGAAACGTCGCTTGAGCATGTCAAGGCTGCTGCTATCGCCCTCGCCACTGTGGGTGCTTGATGAGCCACTCGCGGCACTTGATGCAGAAGGGGCACAGATGTTCAGTGCCTTGCTGTTGCAGCATGTGCGCAATGGCGGTGCAGCCTTAATTGTCAGTCACGACGACACGGCCTTTGCCTCGCTGCGCACACAACGTCTGGAGTTGAAGCATGACTAGGGAACATGCATCAGCTTGGCAACAGCTGTATCTCTTTGTCAGTTGCGGTCTGCGGTTGGAGTTTAGCAACAAGGAACGTATCTTCTCGTCGTTTCTGTTTGCCGCGGTCATTCTAGTGGTTACGGCGGTCTGTTTTGTTACACCGGGGGCGGTGTCAACACGAGTGTTGGTTGCCGAAATTTATCTCGCTTTTTTTCTTGCTATGCAGATTTCCTGCTTGCGAATTTTTGAATTTGAGCAGCGTGATGGGGTTTACGACTTGCTACGTACCTATCCGCTCAACGGTGAAATTTGGTATTTGAGCAAGTTGCTGGTCTTTATCATCAGCAGCTTGATGTTTTTGTTGCCACTGTTGTTGCTCGCCTTTGTCTTCAATGCGCACGGAGATTACGGGGCGTTTTTGTTCGTGCTCGGCATCGCTTCGCTGGTATTGGTAGGGCAAGCGGCACTCGGCGTGTTGCTGACAACTATCGTCTTGCATGCCAAAGGACGCAACATTCTCTACCCACTGATTTATTTTCCCTTGACTGTGCCGCTGTTGATTGGTGGGGCGGAGACATCTTACGCTTATCTTGAAAAAGGTGTGATGGATGAATCACAACTCAAGTGGATTACGTTGTTGGTTGGCATGGATATTGTATATCTGACACTGGGCTTGTTGCTGTTTGGAGAACAAATTGAAAGTTGAGTTCGCCGCGTTTCGTTTTGGCATCGTGTTGTTCGCCCTGCAGCTTGTTTGCTGGAGTTGGGGGCTTTATGGTGTTGGCACTGACGTGCATCAAGGTGATGTCTATCGCATCATCTACGTGCATGTTCCTACTTGCTTGACGGCTTTTGTCTGTGCCTTTTATCTTTTTTTGTGCAGTATCTATGCCTTACGCAAAAAAAACGAAGCCTGCATGCTCTGGGGACAAGC
The DNA here is from genome assembly GCA_965226195.1 of Oligoflexales bacterium. Lineage (GTDB taxonomy): Bacteria > Bdellovibrionota_B > Oligoflexia > Oligoflexales > JAPPIL01. Next base: position 2,157,655 of record OZ245333.1, on the reverse strand, counting down.
GATTGCTGAACTGGGACTGCTGTTCACGGTGACGGGCTTAGTGACAGGCTCGATTTGGGGGCGCGTGACATGGGGTGTATGGTGGACGTGGGACGCACGGCTGCTTACTACTTTTATTCTCGGTGTGCTGTTTTCTGCTTATCTCTTGTTGCAGACGGCGTTGCCCAGCGGGGTGAACAAAGTCAAAGCGAGCGCAGCGTTAGGAATTTTAATTTTTATCGACGTGCCAATCGTCTATAAAAGCGTTACGTGGTGGCGCACGCTGCATCAACCACCGAGTATGGGCATGGGCACAATGAGCGGGGAAATTATAACTTTGCTGCTCGCAACAACCCTGTCCTCACTGTTGTTCATGACATGGATGCTGTTCGCACGGGTGAAAAACTTACACATGCAGCAGCGCATTGCTGAACTGGTGAGCGATTTGAATTGAAACGGAGGACAACATGTTGCTAACTAATGCACAGGGTTTGGCTTTAGTTGGTGCTTATGTAGTAGTGGTGCTAGTGTTGTTGCTGGCACTGGTGTATCTGCACTGCGAGCGCCGCAAATTGCGTGCCTTGCGGCAAACTCTTACGGAAAAACAGGATGAAGAAAACTAAATGGATCATTGGCTCGCTGGTTATCGTTGCAGTTATCGTGGCGTTGTCGCTGCTTAAACTTGGCGACAGCATCGTCTATTTCTATACGCCGAAGGAAGTTTTCGCTCCCGATCTCGATGTGCAGGGCAAAAACATCAAAATCGGTGGCATGGTTAAGGTAGGCAGCGTGCAGAAGGAGATGGAACGTCTACAGTTGCGGTTCACGCTGACGGATTTCAAAGGCCATGACATTGTCGTGCAGCATCGTGGCACGCCACCTGATTTGTTCAAGGAAGGACAGGGTGTTGTGGCTGAGGGCTACTTTGATTTGCAAAAAAAGACGATGCAATCTCATACTCTAATGGTCAAGCATTCAGAGGAATATCGTGTGCCGCACGACACTGAGATGCAAGACAAGGAGTTGCTGATCAAATCGATTTTGGGCAACTGACGATGAAAGTGCGTCGTGCTCATGTGCTAATCAGCGTCGCATTGCTGGCTGTCGCAGCGGTGTTGGTTTATACGCTGGCACGAGGCTTGACCATTGACCAGAGTAAGCCGCGCACCGTGCTGGAAGGCAAACCTGCACCGTCGTTTGTGCTAAACTGGCTACAGGGTAAGAGTCTGTTGCGTGAGTTGCAGGGAGGGAGTTTTTCCGCCGTGGCACAAGGCAAGGTGGTGGTGTTGAATTTTTGGGCCAGCTGGTGTTTGAGTTGCCGACAGGAGGCACACCTGCTACAAGACTTGTGGGACAGGGAACGTGAGCATGTGTTGGTGCTTGGTATTGCCGTGCATGACGAAGAGATTGCGGCACGACGTTTTGCTCGCCAATACAACAAAACTTATCCGCTCGGACTAGACCGCAACGGCAGCACGGCTATCGATTACGGCGTAACGGGTGTACCAGAGACTTTCATTATCGATGCGAAGGGAGTGGTGCGCCGACGCAATGTCGGGGCGATTTCGGCAGAATTTTTGCAGCAGGTGAACGATTTTTTGCCAGAAAATAATCTTTAGTTAGAGGGAGGTAAACTGATGTGGCAATACTTGTTGTTAGCGTGTGTTGTGCTTACCAGTGCATGTGCCACACGTGCGAAGCATGCGGCACTTGAGAGTGACTTGTTTGTGCTGAAAAAGCGCATGCTAGACATTGAGCACAGTATCGATACGACCCGCAAAGAGCAAGACACCAAGAGCACTTCAGGGAACAAGAGGATTGCTGGTGTGCAAGGTCGTCTTGATGCCATTGAAACAAAATTACAGAAAATGACGGGACTGCTCGATGCAGTGAAGGTCGGGGTTATTACGGGGCGTTATCCGGGTCTCAGTGCTGAACATGAGTCGGTGGCAGGCACGCTTAGCGACTTGCAGACGCGCACCGATGAACTGAGTGCCACCCAAGCGACGTTAATGAAGGAATTCAAGGCACTACTGGCACTTTATGATAAAAAAAAGAAAGTCAAGCGCAGCAAAAAACGCAAAAAAATAACTGACCTTGCTGGATTGAAGGCTGCTTTTGGCAGCAAGCATTATCGTTATGTGTTTGAAGATGCACAGGCAGTTATCAAGCGCCTGCAAGGTCAACCGACACGCTTTGAGGCAATGTATCTGTTGGCAGAAAGCACTTTTAAGCTAGGTAAAATTCGTGATGCGGCGTTACATTTTAACGATCTTGCCGAAGCGGGGGACGACAAAAAATACTTGCGTCTGGCAAAACTCAGACTCGGTGATTGTTTTCGTCACTTAGGCGACAAGAAAACGGCACGCTTATTTTACCAAGATGTGGTTACCAACTTCGCTGACTCTGACGAGGCAAAGAAAGCGACCGAAAAACTGCAAGCGTTGTAAGCTTAGTTTTTTTATCTGCTTGGCGCAGATGACTGGATGAATACCACCTAAATATGGCTAGGCATGCAATGTATTACAATCTCCCCGCGCACTCTCTAAAGCAAGGCGAAGTGTTGAACAGACTTGCATATCGTGTGCGATTTGCTATCGCTGGGGCTGCAGATGAGGAGCTGATGATGGAAGCACTAGAAAGGATATACGCGTGGGTCAGAAACACAACGAGTGGCGAACTAGCATTGCCACCTTCCAGTGTTATTGAGAAATCGGTCTTGGCCTGCGGTAGTCTTCCAGAGCTATGCGTGAACCAGTTACCCATTAAGGAGTGGCTGCACATCGTTGAGGCTACCAACAACGAAGACCAGCGTAGCATTATCGTTAGGCTACAACTAGTCGAGCACGTAGTGCACCGTCTGCGCAAAGTACGTAAGATAACTGTAATCGTGAAAACCAATTAAAGCGTGCGCTAACAACGCACGCAGAATTGTGCTGCACAATGGCAACTGCCGAAAAATCTCATAACTAGGAAACGGCACGTGTAGAAAAAAACCGACACCCTGCCGGCGTAACTTCAACCACAACTGTGCCGCAAACAGCATAAGGTGAAAGTCATGCAGCTAAATTAGATCGTCACCCGCGCTCGTCAGTTTCAGCAACGCTGAGGCGACGATGCGATTGACCTCCTGATATTTCTGCCACGCGTCAAAATCCCAACTCACACTGTGGTTTTCATAGTGCAGTAATGGCCACAACACCGCGTTGCATAACTTGTTGTAGTAGGGATCGTAAAGCTCTTCTGCGACTGTCAGCAGCACGACCTTGATGTGGCTATCGATTCCCAACGCCGCGGCAATCTCATCAGCATCACACTGCTCGGTAGTCAACCCCAGCCAAAGGATCGACGCTGATAATCGACACCCAGCAGCGATGACACCAACCCACCGCTAGAAACAACGAACTTCTTACACCGTGCATCAAAGTGCACCGGCAACCTGTTACTAACAACGACCCAACGCTTACCATCATTCACCGCCGCACCCACCACGCGTGCCACCCGCAAAAATCATCATCATCGTGCGGGTCACTGGGAAGTAAGGGATTAGGCACAGAACGTTCCTGCAAGAACTACAAGTATACCGACCAGTATAACACAGCCTTGCAGGGCTAGGGCTTATAATTTGGAGAGGTGGGCTACCCACCTCTCCATGTTTCAGTTAGCTTGACAATCGCCAAACGGTGCAGCAATGAGCATCGATGAGTGGCGACGCAAGGTGCGGCATTTTGGACTATCTTCGCACGCCATGGCGATATTCACCACAAGTGTTTTACAGCCAGTACCCTCCCACGTGCGGTGGGGGGCGCTCAGGATGCTCAACGTCGATGTAGCAGCTTCGATACGTAAATCCGTTACATCTGACGCGCTGCCATATTTTTCGGTGACGTACCAGCTGATACCAAAGTGCGAGGGTATATCTGCAGTAAATTTGAGCGTCCATTTTGCCCGTGGCGGAGACGTTTCGAGAACTTCATAGGATACAGGTTCAACCAGCTGGTATTCTGACTCGGCGCTATAAAACGGGAAGGTCTGCAAACGGAACGCATTACCACCCTGCTGCATGCGCACCAACACCACCAACCGCGACGCTTGTGGCAGATCGCGCGTCAGAAAAAGATCGCCAAAGACAATCTGTGTTCCGCGCCACTGGCCGGAAACACTGCCAGCATCGTGATCGTCACCTTGCCAGCGCATCAGGGTAAAGGGAACGACACTCTGTCCGCCGGGCAAAACCAATAGCTCAACATCCTGCCCTTGCAATACTTGCCCGTCCTCATCCTTGATCTGTGCTGTGAAAGCGTTAAATTGGCCAACCTGAATCATTATATGAACATCTGTATCGCGTTTTTTCCCGAAGGCAACCTCGATACCACCATCAACACTTAAACCATCTGGGAACTCCCCCCGCGCTAGCAGATAATCGCGCACCGCCTGCTTCTCAGCCCGCGTAGCCGCGAAGCCAGTCTGCAACCACCCACATGCAACGGCTATAGCCGCAACCAACCACCAGTTCCTCAAGCTTGTCATGATACATCTCCCAATTAGATAAGAAATAATCTCTGCTTCGCAAAAAATTCTTGCCAAAGTAACATGTTAAGCATGTAGTAACAACAGAAAAAAACCAACATTCCTGAGTTCAGTGCCTAAATCTTGCAATTGCTTTCTATAGTTATGTTTCCACTTTTTCTTAGGCACTGAACTCAGGGCTGACAGAAGATTGCAGAGGCACAAGAGCCAAGTAAAAGCAGCGCACTGGAGCATATGACTGCCACACTCAACTACATCAACAGCAAGGATGCGGTTTCGCTCAAGTCCATCTACAGGCAGCTCTTTCAGAAGATCATCGTTCGTTCGCTGGACTCGCCAAAAGCGGAGCTACAGTTCATCTTCAACAGAGCGTTCACAACCGTGTTGGTGGTTATGAACGCTTTTAGCACATCAGTTGCTATGGTGTGGGAACGCCTCCTCGTATACAAACGCGAGCCTTGATACGGGGTTTGTTTTGGGGAATTGGTATAGTGCTAAGCATTGACAAACTCATCATGAGCACACTGATATTGTAAAGATATTGCCTGTGCTACACACAAGTTGGTATTGTCCGCAGAAGTTTACACAAGGTCTATGGGTATCATCACTGCGAACCATTTCACGCGCATGCGACAGCTGGAGCTAGGAAGCGACAAAGAGCATGCACACATGTGTGCATGGTGCCAGCAGGATGCTTCCTCCCAATCCCAAACAAGAATTCGCGAACAGAGGGGGGGGGTGGAGCTAGAAAGCGGCAAAGAGCCGTGCGAAGCACGAGAGGGGGGAGAGCACGAGAGGGGGGAACGACGGCTTTGTTGCATAACTCAGGGCAGGCATGTTTATATCCTATAACCCTTTAGCAGTAAGAATTTTATAGGTGTTGCAAAGGTAATGCCTGCACCACGCACAAGCCCATAGTGTCCACAGAAGTTGACAATGGTCAGGTGCAAGCAGACCCGCAAACCATTTCACGCGAATGCTTCAGCATGAGACATGGTGCAGCAGGATGATTGCACCTGACCCAAACGAGAAGTCTGCGAACACGCAGGGGTGTGGAGCTAGAAAGCGGCAAAGAGCCGCGCAAAGCGGGGAGGGGAACGATCCCCACATAAAAATGCTATGATAACAGCATGTTATAATCAACGGAACTTATGCAACAAAGCCGGGAACGACCTCTCGTATAAAAACAATACCCCTACAGATAGAGATGCACTTGTGAGGACAGGGAGTGGGTCTCTTGGTCGAGCTCGTTATTTGGTTCATTGATATCAAACTCGTAGTTGAAACTGACATCGACCCCTGCGAGTAAGAAGGCACGCAAGCCCATACGATACTGTTGTGAACGACCTGCACCGATATTAGCGGTCACGTTTGCATAAGAGTATTGCGTCGTCAAGTAAAATTGCCTCCACAGCTGGGTGTGCATGTCAAGTGTGATGACATTGCCAGTGTCTTTAGTGGATGGGTTTTTGCGCTGTAACCGCAAGACTTCTAACATCGCGGTTGTCCGCCATAACTGCATACCAAAAGAAGCAGAGTGCAACAGCGAGCGTTGGGTATTTTTTTTGTCACGTGTGAACCAAAAAGAATAGGTCGTATTGATGCCGAGTGTGACAAAACGCAAGCCAACATTGACTGCCACGCCGCGGGTAGTGTCGTTCTCATCGTGTGTAAAACGCAGATTGCGACCCGTGATAACATGCACGTTGGCGTAAGGCACGTTGGGTGCAGTGCCAATACTCAACGTCTGATACTGCAGGGTATACGCACTGCCGCCCTGCAGAGCTTCTGCGGTCAAGCGTTGCGGCAGGGCACGATGGTCAGGCATCGGGTTACCGCCGAACAGCGGGCGATATAGCCCATACATGACGTAGACGTTGAAGGGCAAATTGTCGATCATCGCATAGAGACTGCGTGTCCATGTTTTATCGATCTGCTCAGCCAGTTCGTCCACGTGCGGATTACCGAGCATGCGTCCCTCGTAAACGAGATGCAAGTTGCGATGCAGCGGTCGCCAGCGTAAGCCGACATCAGCAGACATCAAAAACGACAGCGGCTTAGTCGATTTGTTAAGCTTAGTCAAATACTGATAGCGCAATTCCGCGCCGCCATCGATTTTGCTGGCATCATGCAGGCGATAAGGGTCTTCTTGCGGAATCTGCTGCAAAAACTGAAAATCATCCCGCGCCGTCTTGAATTCCAAACCATCGCGAGCATAAGGTTTTTCATCCACCAACAGCTGCTGCGGTGCGACAACTAAGGGATGTCCCTTTTTGCGAATCCTCTTCTTGTTATCTGCAGTAGGCGACAAAGCTGTGCGATAGTGCTGCTTGTTGACGGGGGCAAAAGAAGAAGCAGGTCGCAAAGCTTCGATGACAAAAGAACGCAACCAGCGATTTTCGTTCCACTTGCCATAAAAATTACGCAATCCACCCCCGTTGGGGTTAACGTGGCAACCCTGACATGACAACGTGCAGCGACGATCCATCGGCGGCAAGTTAATCCGCCCCGGCGCATGACAACCAGCACAGTTCTGGGCAAACCTAATGCCCAACCAAGGCTCTGCACCCGCTTGCCATGTCAGACAACACAGTATCAATAACAACAGCCGTAGCACACCATACCTCAATTGTTGTCCAAATCAGCTACATGATTATGTATCTCTCTGTCAAGTTTTGGCTTAAATTTCTCCTCACATTGGGGTAGAGTAGCAAAAAAATAATACGCAATAGAATCATGTGGCAGGTATTGCAGACAGGGAAAGTGACTAAAGTAACAATTAGCTCTTGCTTAAAAAAATTAGACTGGCTCTGCATGTTCTGAGCGAGGAGTTTGAAGTGGGTGATTGAGCGGAAAGTGTGTTCGCTGACTTGAGCAGGAAGTACTCTAGCGCTGGTGCATTATTGAAGGGGCAAGGTTGAAGAAGTTGCGTGAGGACGATGGGTTAACCAAAAGGTACCTTCCAGAGTTTTAATCTCTGCATAACCCCTGATTATTAAGTATCTTATCATCTTTAACTTGACAAATTGTTGAAAAATTTTTATATTGAGCGAGATGATAATACTTACTATTTTATTAAAGGATATAAAATATGTTTATTTATAGAAAAGTACTGTTGCTATGGGTAGTTATGCTCTCTTGCGGACGAGAGCCCAGCGCTCTTACAGCTTCGGTTACCAACGGTGACCTGGTGTTGGGAATTGTCCCAGTTGCAGGAGGGGAGGTGGCAAAATACCAACGTTATCGTCTATTAGTTTGCAAGTATCTGTCAGAATACAGCGCGGGTGTGTTTGTTGACAACAGTGTTTGCCGCAGTGCTTTATTGACGACGACTGGAGAGGAAGTTGATATTGTCGGCAAAAAGTATCTTGCAGGTCAAGATAAAGTTCATTTGTCTGCCGCGGTAGAAGTCAGGCTAGTTCACCTTTCGCCTCTGCAGTACCATGTTCTCTATAGGCAGCATGTTGCCGCGGCAAGGGTATATGTTCTTGGAACTATACTTACAATGGGCATTCTTGCTCCCATTTATGTTCCTCTAACTATCATAAGCAACAAAAAGGCGGAGAAAGCACTCCAAGGACATTCCGGGAATGAGAAGAAGGCAAAGCGAGCTATCGGTGATAAAGCACCGCGCACCATCCCGACTTCAGCTTCTCAGACCTGCGGTTTTCATGGCTGTCAGGTAGCCTCCTATCACAACCGTGATGTAATTACGGATAAACATTGGAACGATATTTTTAGTTCTGATTTTCATGCTATGACTAGTTTGGGAAACAAAACAGACTTGCGCGTTATCATAACTAGTATAGCTGATTTCTTACAACTTAAAGTTAACGAAAATGCCTTGAGATTACACTAGGGTATTTGCTAGGGAGGAGGCTGTGTGCAACCAAACAATGTTGTATTGCTTGTCTCCTGCGCAGAAATTTGCCACACCGAATGTAAGCAGTAGACATAGTATTAACAGTTTTAGATATAAAATTTTTACATTGTTTAAGTTTCCTTGTGAAATATCAAGGTACTCTCTCTCTCATTTCACAGCAGCAGTTGTTTCACTGATGAAACTCAGTCGTGTCGAGGGTGTGAAAGGACACGTAGTTGGCGAGGAAAGCGAGTTCAATCGTTTCCATCGGCCCGTGTCGGTTTTTGCCGATGATGACTTCTGCTTTGCCTGCTTCTTCGGAAGACTTGTGATAGTATTCGTCACGGTAAATAAACAGCACGAGGTCGGCATCTTGTTCCATCGAACCTGATTCGCGCAAATCACTCATGCGCGGGCGTTTATCGGGGCGTGCATCGGGGGCGCGGTTCAGCTGTGCTAACGAGATGACGGGCACGCTTAATTCTTTTGCCAACGCTTTCAAGCTGCGGGAAATTTCCGAAATTTCCCGCTCACGGTTTTCGTAGCGGGTCTCGACATTGCGACCGACCAACTGCAAGTAGTCGATGACAATTAAACCAAGTCCATGTTCACGTTTGAAACGCCGACAGCGCGAGCGCAATTCCATCATGGTAATCGCGGGGGTATCGTCGATGCTGAGCTGTGCAGGTAAATCGTTCAACTGACGCATGCCTTGCATCAGCATGTCTTGCTCGCCTTCGTTTAAATTGCCGCGACGCATTTTAGCCGCATCGATTTTTGCTTCCGATGCCAACAAACGCATGACCAACTGATTTCTTGACATCTCCAACGAGAACACCGCGGTGGGGACACCCTTGCGTGCTGCTGATACTGCCCAGTTTAATGCCATTGCAGTCTTGCCCATACCCGGCCGTGCCGCGAGAATTATCAAATCGCTCGCTTGCCATCCGCCTGTTACTGCATCGATATCCTTGAAGCCAGTTGGCACACCTGTCAGCTCGTCTCCCGCCCCGATACGGCTTTCCAACTCATCCATTACTGCTCCAATGATATCACCCGCGGGAATCAGGCCACGCTGTTCCTGTTCTTCGGTTGCCTGCAGCAGTTCTTTTTCAATTTGCTCTAAAAATTCTTCGTCACGTCCGTCGAAGTGCAATGTTTTTTTGATGACATCTTGGCAGCACTTGATAATTTTACGGCGCACGGAGCACTGCTTAACAATATTGGCATAGTGGTCGATGTGCAGCGTTACGGGGCAGCTGTCCACTAATTCCGACAGGTAGGCGACCGAAATTTTCCCACGATAACCAGCCAACTCTGCGACGGTAATAACGTCGGCGGCACGGCCATCTCGATCAAGTTCGGCGATGACTGCGTAGATTACTTGATGTTTTTCGAGATAAAAATGTTCTTGGCGCAGAATGTTGGAGACGTTGATGAAGGTTGCGGGTTCATTGAGAATCGCACCAAGCACCGCTTTCTCGGCTTCCACCGAGTGAGGAGGGACAGCCGCGGACATGTTCTATCCACCTCCTCAAGCTGCCACGACCCAAATTTTGAATTTAGCTGTAAGTTGGGGGTGCAGCTTTATCTCTGCTTCATAGATTCCTGTCTTTTTGATTTCTTCAGCAAGCACGATGTCCTTGCGAGAAACTTCAATTCCTTCGGCTTTGATCATTTTTTCCAACTCGCCCGTGGTTACCGTGCCAAAAATACGCTCACCTTCACCTACCTGCCGGGCGATAGTGAGCGACAATTTGCCGAGTTGTTCTGCGGTAGCTTTCGCAGCGTTTAGCAACTTCTCCTGTTGACGGGCGATGACTCGACGATGATGTTCGTTGATTGCTTTGTTTTTCCCGCTAGCCAACACTGCCAAACGTGACGGCAACAGAAAATTGCGGGCATAACCGCCTTTCACCACTATCTCTGCCCCGCTGCTGCCCAATCCTGCAACGTCTTTCGTAAGAATCACTCGCATCTCATCTCTCCCTACTCGCTCTGTTACTCCACCTTCTCGTCTTCTTCGCTGCCTGACGGCACACTGTCGATAACTGTTTCCTCCGTTAGCGGTGGTGATTTATCGACCACCGTATCCTCGCTGTTGGGCGACACACCGTCTACAACCGTTTTTGCATTGAGCGATGCTGCTGCTTCAGTTTCAGTAGCCCCACTTGCGGGCAATGTGACATCGCTTTCCATAACTTCTCCAACGGGCGGGGTGCTGTCGATTACCGTTTCTTGACTAAGCTCTGGCATGTCCGAGTCGGGCGGTGTTGCCGAGACACTGCTTTCTCCGAGACGAGCGGCGGACTCGGCTTGTGCTTCAGCGATGCGCTTTTGTTCCGCGGCAATCTCTTTTCGCACTGCAGCTGACCTGCGCCGATCCATGCCGATAATGAGGTGGCGCAAAACCTTATCGTCGAAACGAATCTGATGTTCCATGTCTTTGACCACTTTCGGGTCGGCGGAAATATCGTAGTTGACGTAGTAACCGCGGAAGCATCTCTTGATTGGGTAGGAGAAGCGTTTCGTCCCCACTGCGTCTTTTCTGAGCACACTGCCGTCGCTATCGGCAATTTTTTGCTCGTAGTGTGTCATCACCGCACCGATGCCTTCTTCCGACAGGTCTGGTCTGACAATCATCGTGAACTCGTAATCTCTCAACATAGCATCTTCTCCACTGGCAGGCGGCTTAAGCCTGCGTTTCTCTGAAAATCTGCCGCAACCGCAGCAGCACCTGTTCATACATCTCTGTGCGCAAAACTTCCAGCTCAGCTGCACTGAATTTTCCCAGCACCCACTCCTCTCCGCTCGTGGGTCTGCTTTTTGCCGCTTTCTCGCTCCCATCCCCCGAATGCTGCGCTTCTGGCGGACGTGCCACCCCCAGCTTGATGCGCTGGAAATTTTGGCTGTGCAGACAATCAATGACACTCTGCACGCCGTTGTGTCCACCGCTACTGCCAGCGTCCTTGCACTTCACTCGTCCTGCGGGCACGTCGAGGTCATCATACAAGACCACCACGTCGTCGTGCATGAGGCGGAAAAAATTCACCGCCGCGGCCACCGCTTGACCGCTATGGTTCATCCATGTCTGCGGTTTCAGCAAAAGACACTTTGTGCCAAATACCTCACCTTGCGCCACCAAAGCCCGCAGTTTTTTTTTCTCCGTCCACGTCAGGCTATACTCTGTCGCCAGCAAGTCGAGACAGATAAAACCTGCATTGTGGCGGGTAAAGGCGTAGTGCGGCGTGGGATTACCCAGCCCGACGAGCAGCTTCACCGCTCATACATGATGTCAACGTGCAACGGTGTGCGTTTCACCGCATCGATCTGCACGTCATGCAACCGCGCCTTGTGCGCTTCGCCATCCAACTCCAGCACAAAACGCTTACCACTCTTCCACACCTTGCCCAGCAATTTTGGGTCAAGTTCAATCGCCGTGCTTTTGCCGCGATCGAGAATCACTCCCGGTAATTGCTCCGCCCGTCGCAGCTTGCGAGCATAACCCTTGCCTGTCTTCTCCCGCCGCGTCGCTGCGATCGTCAGCTGTTCTGTTTTTTTACTCTGTCCCACCTTACTATCCTCGTGGCAATTCAGCTCATCAAACGCGTGAGTTGGAGCTTATATCTGATTGCTGCGGCTTTTTTCAATACTTTTTTTATTTTGTCCGCCACTTAAAATCGCGAGCATGGATATGGGGGGTGTTTCAGGGCAGAGTGTCTATTTTTACAAAAAATCCAAAAAACCGTTGACAGCCGTCACACAATTATCTAAATTCTGCCCTTCGCCTGCATCACGTTTGAAGGTTGCGGCTTGGGGCGGCGTGCCCGTTCCATCTCTCTTTTTTTGCGTGGTCAGTGCTATCGTTAATGACTAGCGTTGTGATGTTGAATTGGACATGGAAAACCAAAAAATACGAATAAAGCTCAAGGGCTACGACCATAGTTTGGTCGATCAATCTGCCGCGGAGATTGTTGAGCGTGCGAAGCGCACGGGAGCTCGGGTGGCGGGGCCGATTCCGTTGCCGACTGCAATCAGCCGCTATACGGTGTTGCGTAGTCCGCATGGCGATAAGAAGTCACGGGAGCAGTTCGAGATTAGAGTACATAAGCGCTTGCTCGACATCTTGAGTCCCAAGCAGCAGACAGTCGATGCTCTGATGAAGCTCGACCTTGCCTCTGGCGTAGATGTTGAAGTCAAACTACAGTAGATGCAGAGATGAACGACACAGCAGAAACAACCGCAGCAGAAGAAACACCTGAGCTATACGGACTCATCGGGCGCAAGGCAGGTATGACTCGCATTCCGCACGAAGGCGAGTTGGCAGCAGTGACGCTGATTAAGGTTGAGACGCAGAGAATTATTGCCGTTATGAACGCCGAGCGCAACGGGTATGATGCTATCAAGATTGGCTATGATGAGTGCAAAGAGAAGCAATTGCGCAAACCCGATCATGGTCGTCTGCGCAAGGCAGGTATCAGCGAAAACTTCGCCCACTGCAAAGAGTTTCGCAGTGCCCAGTCGCTGCCTGACGATTGTATCGGTACGGCGCTGAGTGTCGATATGCTCAAGGACGTGAAACTGCTCGACGTGCAGGGTATTGTCAAGGGGCGTGGTTTTCAGGGTGTAGTCAAGCGTTGGGGACACAAGACGGGAAAACGCACACACGGCTCGCGTTTTCACCGCCGTCCCGGCTCACTGGGCGGCCGTGCCTCACCCGCACGGGTGTTCAAGAACAAGAAACTGCCGGGACAGATGGGTAACGTCAACCGCACAGTGCAAAATCTAAAGGTGTTGGCAGTCGATACCGAGCAGTGCGTCGTCGCGGTGAAGGGGGCAGTGCCCGGTCAGCGTGGTGGTTTTGTCATTCTCAAACCAGCAGTCAAGGCGAAACGATGAGCCTCGCAGTCAGCATCAAAGACATCAACGGCACGGAAGTGCGCAAACTGGAACTAGCGGCAGACATCTTCGCAGTCAAACCCAACCCCGGCTTGATTCACGAAGTTGTCGTCAATTTGCAAGCTAACCAGAGGCAAGGCACACACGCCACCAAAACACGAGCACTAGTAAGCGGCGGTGGCAAGAAACCCTTTCGGCAAAAAGGCACAGGCAATGCCCGCCAAGGCTCAAACCGCTCACCACTGATGCGTGGCGGAGCGATTTCGCATGGGCCTCAGCCGCGCTCATATCGACGCACACTGCCCCGCAAGATGAGAAACCTCGCACTGAAAGTCATGCTTTCCGACCGTTTTCGCAGCGGCAACCTGCATGTCGTCGATGCCATTCCGCTGCAGGAATACAAAACCAAAAAAATCTGCGCTATGCTACAAACTTTTGGCACGAAAAAAACACTGCTGTCTGACGACCGCAAAGACGACTTTCTCTACAAATCAGCTCGCAATATCTATCGCACCGCGGTCATCGATCCACGTGAAATCAACGCTTTGCACATTGCTGCCCACAACAGTTTGATTCTGAGTGCTGCAGCGTTGCAGGTCATCATCACACGGCTCAGCAACAAGCCCGCGGCACAGGAGGCATCGGCATGAACCGTTTTGCCGTGCTGGAAAAACCCATCGTCTCCGAAAAAAGCGGCAAGTTGCGCGAGAATAACAACAAGTATCTGTTCAAAACTGCTCTGAAGGCCAGTAAAGCCGATATCAAGCGTGCGGTCGAGAGCCTGTTTGATGTCAAAGTGACACACGTCAACAGCTGTATCGTGCGCGGTGCGGTTAAGCGACGTGGCATGCACGTTAGCAAGCGTAAGAATTACAAGAAAGCCTACATCACCCTTGAGCAAGGGCAGACGATCACAATGTTTGAGGATAATTAGCGATGGGCAAGCGCGGCGCATCAAGTGTTGATTACCGACCATTGAGCAAGGTTGCGGCTTTCAAACCATTGTTGGCTAAGCTTAACAAAAAAGCAGGGCGTAACAGCAACGGACGTGTGACGGTGCGGCATCGTGGCGGAGGGCACAAGCGTCTCTATCGTGTCATCGATTTTAAGCGCAATAAGTTTGAAGTGCCGGGCAAAGTGGAGACGATCGAATATGATCCCAACCGCACTTCGTTTATCGCTCGCATTCTCTACCATGACGGTGAGCGCCGTTACATTCTTGCTCCGATGAAATTGAAGGAAGGCATGACTGTCGTCTCCTCGCCCAAAGCCCCGATTAAGGCAGGTAATACACTGCCGTTGAGTCGCATTCCTTTTGGCACAGTCATCCACAACATCGAAATGAAGCCGGGCAAAGGCGGGCAACTCGGTCGTGGTGCTGGCGCATCTTGCCAGTTGGTCGGGCGGGTCGATGGCAATGCACAGTTGAAATTACCGAGTGGCGAGATGCGTCGTGTGCCAGAGGCTTGTCTGGCAACGGTCGGCACGGTCAGCAATGCTGAACACAGCAACATCAATTACGGCAAAGCAGGACGCAGGCGTTGGCTCGGACATCGACCGAAGGTGCGAGGTGTAGCAATGAACCCTGTCGATCACCCACATGGCGGCGGTGAGGGCAAAACCTCTGGTGGTCGGCATCCTGTTACCCCTTGGTCGAAACCAACGAAAGGTTACAAGACGAGGCATAACAAGCGCACCACTAAGGACATTATTCGTAGAAGAGGAGCTAAATAGTGCCACGTTCGGTAAAAAAAGATCCCTTTGTTGCCGATTATCTGCTAAAAAAAGCAGAGAAGGCGCGTCAGGACAAGAAGCCAATCAAAACTTGGAGTCGGCGTTCAATGATCATTCCGAGCTTTGTGGGCTTGACTTTTGCGGTGCATAATGGCAAAAAGTTTATCCCCGTCTACGTTACGGAGAACATGGTGGGACACAAGCTGGGTGAGTTTTCTCCGACGCGCACGTATCATGGTCACGGCGACGACAAAGGCAAGAAAGGGAAGAAATAACCATGCCAGCGGCATACACGGCTAAATTGCGCAATTTCCGCATCGCACCACGCAAGGCACGCTTGGTTGCTAACCTCGTGCGTGGCAAGCATGTGCAGACCGCGCGTAACATGTTACGCACGACACACAAGAAGAGCGCACCCATTGTAGCTAAACTGTTGGATTCGGCTCTGTCCAATATACGCAGCACGGCAACGATCGACGAGGAGCGGCTGGTGGTAAAAGAAATTTTTGTCGAGGAAGGCCCGACACTGCGGCGTTTTATTCCGCGAGCACGGGGGCGAGCTTCACCGATAAGGAAACGTACTTCGCACATCGTCTTGAAACTGGAGGAACTGTAATGGGGCAAAAGGTCAACCCCATCGGTTTTCGGCTTGGCATCAACAGCAGCTGGTTTTCGCGCTGGTTTGCCGATCGCAATTACGCCGAATTACTGAAGGAGGACATGCGTATCCGTGCCTTTATCGAGAAAAAATTTGAGATGACTGGCATCGATCGCATTGAAATCGAACGCGCGGCGAAGAGCTTGAAAGTCAACATCTACAGCAGCCGACCGGGGATAATTATCGGCAAGAAGGGTGCAGGGGCAGAAAGCTTGAAAGCCGAGCTGACCAAACTTTGTCAGGTGCGCTCAGGCGAGCCGATTCTCAACGTCTACGAAGTCAAGAAACCCAACCTGTCGGCCCGCTTGGTTGCCGACAACATTCGCCAGCAGTTGGTGCGGCGGGTTTCCTTTCGACGGGCAATGAAGAAAGCACTCGCCAACACTATGAAGGCAGGAGCACGAGGCGTGAAGATTACCTGCCGCGGCCGACTCGGTGGGGCAGAGATGTCGCGTGTTGAGCAGTATAAAGAGGGACGTGTGCCACTGCATACTATCCGTGCTGACATCGATTATGGCACGGCGGAGGCATTGACCACGTATGGTTTGATTGGCATCAAGGTGTGGATTTTCCGCGAAGAAGTCTTGCGTTAGATAGGGAGTGTCGCGTTGTTAGCACCAAAAAAAATGAAATTTCGCAAGACGCATAAGGTGCGCATCAAAGGCAACAGCAAGGGTGGCACGGAGTTGGCGTTTGGCAGTTACGGACTGATGGCAACCGAATCGGGTTACATCACGGCACGGCAGATTGAAGCAGCACGTATTGCTATGACGCGTCACATTCGGCGTGGTGGTAAGGTGTGGATTAAAGTTTTTCCTCACAAGCCAGTGACCAAGAAAGCGGCAGAGACACGCATGGGTAGTGGCAAAGGTGCGGTCGATCACTATGTCTCGCCCGTTGCGCCGGGCTTGATTCTCTACGAGATGGCAGATGTCAGTGCCGACATTGCCGCGCGTGCTTTGACGCTGGCAGGCTCGAAACTGCCCTTCAAGACACGTTTGTTGATGCGGAACACAGATGTATGGGAGCAGGCACGTGGAGCTAGCTAAACTGACGACAGTGGAAATAAGAAAGATGAGTGCTGCCGACATGAAAGAGACAGAGGAGAACGTGCGTGAACAGCTTGCGATAGCCAAGTTGCGTGCACCACTCAACAAAGAAGGAATAAATATCGGACAGCAGCGCAAGTTGCGGCGGGTGCTGGCACGCGTGCTTACCATTCGCACCGAACAGCAAGAACGCAAGACATCGGGTACGGTGGAAACACTGACAACGACACAGGAGGTGCAGCGTGACGAGTGAAGCGGAGCGAGCAAGCGGCAAAGAGTCCTGCGAAGCAGAAAGCGGCAAAAAGCCGAGCGAAGCAGGCAAAGCGCGCATCAAGACGCTGAAAGGCGTAGTGATCAGTGCGGCGTTGTCGAAGACCCGCACGTTGAAGATTGAGCGTTTGGTCAAGCATCCTATCTATCGCAAATATATTAAGCGCACGACGAAGATTCTCTTTCACGATGAGGATAACAAGTCGCAGCTTGGTGATGAGGTGCTGGTGCGTCCCTGTCGGCCACGCAGCAAGCGCAAAAGCTTTAATCTGCTGGAAATCATAAGGGTGGCGACAAGATGATTCAAATGGAAAGCATTCTGCAGAGCGGGGACAATTCAGGCGCGCGGCGTTTGAAATGTTTCAAAATTCCGGGCGGCACGAACCGACGTTATGCCGCACCCGGCGATATTATCATCGTCTCGGTGCGTGAGGTGCTGCCGGGCAGCAAGACCAAGAAAGGCAGCGTGCAGCGGGCAGTGGTCGTGCGCACCAAGAAAGAAGTGCAGCGCAAGGATGGCACGACGATTAAGTTCGACGAGAATGCCTGCGTGCTGGTCAACAAGGACAACGAGCCAATTGGGACGCGTATTTTCGGCCCTGTGGCACGTGAAATTCGCAACCGCGGCTTTATCAAAATTGCATCGCTGGCACCGGAGGTAGTGTAGATGGCAAAGCAAGCAGCACACGTGCCCGCGCTCAAGCAAGCATATACGCAGTTTCGCCGCGAGTTGCAGCAAGAGTTGGGGTTGAATAACGCCATGCAAGTGCCGCGTTTGCAGAAGATCGTTGCCAACATCGGCAAAGGTGAGGCAGCGCAGAACGTCAAGGCACTCGACAGCTCGTTGCAGGAATTAGCCCGTATTACCGGGCAGAAGGCAGCCGTGCGGCGAGCGAAGAAAAGTATTGCTGGTTTCAAGATCCGTGATGGCATGCCGATTGGTTGCATGGTGACCTTGCGTCATGACAGGATGTATGAGTTCCTCTATCGGCTGATTAACATTGCCGTGCCTCGTATTCGTGACTTTCGTGGTTATCCACCCAAGTCGTTCGATGGGCGAGGAAATTACTCGCTGGGTATTGTCGAGCAGATTATTTTTCCTGAAATAGATTACGATAAAGTCGAAAAAATCAGCGGTCTGTCGATAACTATTGTCACTTCTGCTGAAAACGATATAACAGCAAAAGCTTTGCTAGATCGGTTTAAATTTCCGTTCAAAAAGAATTAAGGGGCAGCGTTTGGCACGTAAATCTTTGATTGCAAAGGCAAGTCGTAAACCTAAGTTTTCTTCCCGTGCTTACACACGCTGTAGTCGTTGTGGGCGCTCGAAGGCGGTTTACCGTAAGTTTTTGATTTGCCGCATCTGTTTTCGGCTGATGGCGTTGAGTGGATTGTTGCCCGGCGTTAAGAAAGCATCGTGGTAAGGGGTTTTTAAGCTGTGAATACTGATCCTATTGCTGATTTTCTCACTCGTATTCGTAACGGGCAGCGGGCGTGTAACGAGGTGGTAAGTATGCCCGCGTCGCGGATAAAGATTGCCATTGCACATATTCTCAGGCAAGAAGGTTTTGTCAAAAACTACCGCTGTATTCGTGATGGCAAGCAGGGTTTGTTGAAGATCACGCTAAAGTATCGTGACCCGTTGAACGGTGTAATTAGAGAGATTAAACGCATTAGTAGTCCCGGTTGTCGGCGTTATGTGGGGAGCGAGGACATTCCCTTGATCAAGAACGGTTTTGGTATCGTCGTGCTTTCAACTTCTCAGGGTGTCATGACCGATCGTGAAGCACGGCGACGTGGCACGGGTGGAGAGCTGTTGTGTTCGGTGTATTGATGGAGCTAGCAAGTGGCAAAGAGTCCTGCGACGAGCGGAGTGAGGAGCTAGCAAGTGGCAAAGAGTCCTGCGACGAGCGGAGTAAGGAGCAGAGATGTCACGTATAGGTGAGTTGCCAATTACATTGCCGAGTGCTGTTGATCTCAAGATCAGCGACGATGTTGTGAAGGTCAAGGGGCCAAAGGGTGCGTTGGAGCAGAAGATTCATCCCCGCACGGTGGTAACCCGTGATGGCGATAAGGTGCTCGTTACTTTGCATGAGAAGGTGAAGGAGAACAAAAAATTTCACGGCTTGATGCGCACCTTGATCAACAACATGGTAGTCGGTGTTACCGAAGGTTTCACTAAAGAGCTGTTGATGGTTGGAGTTGGCTATCGTGCGACAATGAAGGGCAAGGTGTTGAATTTGAGTCTGGGCTACAGCCATCCGATTGAATTTACGCCGCTGGAAGGCGTGACGGTGCAGGTGGGCAAGCAGAACAACATCGTCGTCAGCGGTGCGAACAAAGAGCATGTCGGACGCACGGCGGCAACTATCAGAAGTTTTCGCAAGCCAGAGCCGTATCACGGCAAGGGTGTGCGCTATAAAGACGAGGTTATTGCCACTAAAGTCGGCAAGTCTGGGACTAAGAAGTAGGCAAGGGATATATGAAGAAGCAGACACTTAAGCTAATGCTGCTGTTGCGGCGTAAGAAGCGTATTCGCAAGAAAATCAGCGGCACGACGGAGCGCCCACGTCTGTCGGTGTTTCGTTCAGCACGGCACATCTATGCACAGGTGATCGACGATGTGAAGCAGCATACGTTGGTGGCGGTGAGTTCGTTCGGCAAAGATGATTTGGAGCGCGAAAGCGGCAAAAAGCGTGGCGCAGCCTCACGGGCGAACGTCGCAAACTGCAAAGTGCTGGGGCAGAAACTAGCTGCTGCGTGTTTGGCAAAAGAAGTGAAGACGGTAGTTTTCGATCGCAATGGCTGCAATTATCACGGTCGCCTAAAAGCTCTAGCAGAGGGCGTGCGTGAAGGGGGAGTGAAGTTTTGACCAATAAGAATCCGTTTGGAGTTGGCGGCGAGCCTGTCACCGAAGGGCTGCAAGATCGGGTAATTCACGTCGCACGGGTAGCGAAAGTAGTGAAAGGCGGTCGTCGTTTTAGTTTCAGTGCTTCGGTAGTGGTCGGCGACGGGGTGAGCAAAGTCGGCTATGGCTTGGGCAAAGCAACCGAAGTGCCAGAGGCAATTCGCAAAGGGGCTGAGCGGGCACGCAAGAGCTTAACCGAGATTGCTATTGTTGACGGCACGATTCCATTCTCCGCGATTGGCTGTCATGGCTCGTCACGGGTACTGATGTATCCGGGGCGTAAAGGTAAGGGCATTATCGCTGGTGGTGCGGTGCGGGTTATCGTTGAACTGGCAGGAATTTCCGACATCGTTTGCAAGGTGCATGGCACAAAGAATTTTCACAATGTCATCAGGGCAACGATGGATGGCTTGACACAGATGATTTCGATCGCCGAGTATGCCGCGTTTCGGGACAAGTCGGTTGAGCATTTTACGCTAGGTATTGGTGGAGGAACGTGAGATGAGCAAGATTTTGATTCGGCAGAAACGCAGTCTGATTGGGCAGCCGCAGAAAATGAGGCGTGTCGTGCGGGCACTCGGTTTGCGGCGTATCAGGCACAGTGTGGTAAAAAAAGACACTAACTGCATACGTGGCATGATCAACAAGGCAAATCACTTGCTTGAATACGAGTTGTTGACGGACAAAGAAGATGCACGGGGTGTATCGTGATTACCTTGCAGGAATTGCGCCCTAATGCAGGAGCGAAGCATGCCCGCAAACGTTTGGGACGTGGTATCGGCTCAGGCACAGGCAAGACAGCAGGCAAGGGACACAAGGGTCAGACGGCACGGCGTGGCGGGAAGATTGCCTGTGGTTTTGAGGGCGGGCAGACTCCGCTCTATCGACGTTTGCCGAAGCGTGGTTTTCGTAACATCTTCAGAACTAACTATGAGGTGTTGCCTGTAGAGAGGCTCAACTGTTTCGAGGCGGGCACAGAAATCGGCACGGCACAGCTGAAGGAGAAGAAGCTGGTATCGTTGAGCAAAAACAAAAAACTAAAAATTCTGGCGGGTGGTAAGCTTGATCGCAGTTTGATCGTCTCAGCGCATAAGTTCAGCAAAGGGGCGCGGGAAGCGATCACCGCTGCAGGTGGGCAATGTCGGGAGTTGTCGTGAAGGGATATCTGTGAATCTTGTCAGCAGCCTGCCGGCGGGAAAATTAAATCACTTGCAACGCAAGATTTTGTTCACGCTGGCGTTTCTCGCGGTCTATCGTATCGGCGTGCATATTCCTATCCCCGGTGTGGATACAGTAGCACTAGCTGAGTTCTTCGATCAGCAAGGTGGCAACCTCCTTGGCATGTTTAACATGTTTTCTGGCGGTGCATTGGAACGCTTCAGCGTCTTTGCACTGGGGGTGATGCCGTATATTTCCGCTTCCATTATTTCACAGCTGTTGACGGTAGTCGTGCCACAGCTGGAAGCTTTGTCAAAGGAAGGCGATGCAGGCCGCAAAAAAATCAACCAATACACACGTTATGGCACAATTATCTTGGCGGTGATTCAGGGGTTCATGATTGCCAACACACTGGAAGGCTCGAATTTTCTTGGACGCAGTTTGGTTATCAGTGGTGGTCTCGGTTGGAAGTTGAACACAACTCTGTCGCTGACTGCGGGCACGGCCTTTGTAATGTGGTTGGGCGAACAGATTACCGAGCGTGGGGTTGGTAATGGTATTTCGTTGATAATTTTTGCAGGTATCGTCGCAGGTTTGCCGGGCTTAATTGGCAATACCTACACGCAATATACGAGTGCGCAGCTCGACTTGTTTCGCATCGTGATAATCCTCTTTGTCGTCATTGTCGTAGTTGCGGGAGTGGTCTATGTCGAGCAGGCAGCACGGCAGATACCTGTGCAGTATGCTAAGCGGCAGGTTGGGAAACGTATCTACGGCGGGCAGAACACGCACTTGCCTGTGCGGGTCAATCCTGCTGGCGTAATTCCGCCTATTTTTGCTAGCTCGATGTTGCAGTTTCCCGTGACGATGGGAGCGTTGTATCCCAATTCGTGGATAGGAGATTTCTTGAACAGTGTTTTCGGCCCCGGCGAATGGCTTTACAATTCGGTTTATGTATCACTGATAATTTTCTTCACCTTTTTTTACACCTCAATCACGTTCAAGTCTGACGATATTGCGGAAAATTTGAAAAAATATGGTGGCTTCGTGCCCGGTATCCGACCGGGGGGACGCACGGCGGAGTACATCAATAAGGTTGTTACCCGACTAGTGTTATGGGGGGCGATCTATTTGTCAGCAGTGTGTGTATTGCCTGTGATTTTGACGGGCAAGTTCAGCATTCAGTTTTTCTTTGGCGGCACGAGCTTGTTGATTGTAGTCGGGGTGGCGTTGGATACCTTTCGACAAATTGAATCACAGCGGCAGTCGTTGCGTTACGATGCTTTTTTGAAAAAGAACACCATCCGCTCACGCGGGGGGCGGTTGTGATTTACCTCCTCAGCGGCCCGCCGGGGGCTGGTAAGGGGACGCAATCGGATATGTTGGTGCAGAGGATGCAGTTTAAGAAATTGTCAACTGGTGATGCGTTGCGAGCGGCGGTGAAAGCAGGCACGAAGGTTGGTCAGCAGGCAGAGGCGCTTATGGCACGGGGTGAACTTGTTCCCGATCCTGTTTTGTTTGAGATAGTCAAGGCGGCGGTGCGGTATTTTGGCACGGCACGAGTAGTGCTTGATGGGTATCCGCGCACGCAGCAGCAGGCACATGATCTTGAAACGCTGCAGGCTGAATTTCCCGTGGCAATGTTTATTCTTTTGCGTATTGGTGATAAGAAGATCGTGGCACGCATTGCGGGACGCAGAGTATGTCCACAATGTCAAGCCGTCTATCACTTACAAAGCCATCTGCCGCGACAGACTGGTGTCTGTGATACATGTGGCGGGGGACTAGAACAGCGCAGCGATGATATGGTGGAGAAGATTGAGCGGCGTTTGCAGGTTTACCGTGAGGAGACCGAGCCGCTGTTGAATTTTTATGCGCAGCGAGAGTTGCTGACGGAGATTGATGCGGCACAGGCGGAGGAAACGGTGTTTGTGCGCTTGCAGGCGTTGATCGGCGAGGATGGCGATGCCTAAAGAGGGGATTCTTGAAGTTGACGGAGTGGTTAGAGAATCGTTGCCCAATGCGATGTTCAAGGTCAAACTGGACAACGGGCATGATATTTTGGCACATATTAGTGGGAAGATGCGCATGCACTTTATCAAGATTTTGCCGGGCGATCGTGTTAAGCTCGAAATTTCTCCGTATGATTTGAAGCGGGGGCGTATCGTGTATCGGGAAAAAAAACAGCGGGAGGTGAGATGAAAGTTCGAGCGAGTGTGAAGCCAATTTGCGATAAGTGCAAGGTGGTGAAGCGGAAGGGTGTGTTGCGGGTGATCTGCGTGGTCAAGAAACACAAGCAGCGACAAGGATAGGATTGTGGCAAGGATTGCAGGCGTTGACCTGCCTGGTAACAAGAAGGTCGCCATTGCCTTGACAGGCATTTATGGTATAGGACACAAGACGGCGTCGCAGGTGGTGGAGCGAGCGAAAATCACCGCGGATAAACGCGCAGGCGATTTGAGTACGGACGAGATCAATGCCTTGCGGCGGGTAATCGATCGTGACTGCATGGTCGAGGGTGACTTGCGCCGTGAGATTTCTATCAACATCAAGCGGTTGGTTGATATGGGCAGTTATCGTGGTTTGCGGCATCGACGGCGGTTGCCAGTGCGGGGACAGCGCACCAAGACCAATGCCCGCACCCGCAAAGGGCCGCGCAAAACAGTGGCAGGCAAGAAAAAAGCACCTGGCGCTAAGTAGGAGGAGCTGAGTGGTAGCGAAAACAAGCAGTGGCAGACGTAAGAGGACGAAACGTAACGTGCCGATTGGGGTGACGCATGTGTATGCGACGTTCAACAACACGATGATTACTATCACCGATGTGAACGGTGCGGTAGTGTGTTGGGCTTCGGCAGGCACGAAAGGCTTCAAGGGGTCGCGCAAGAGCACGCCTTTTGCGGCACAGACAGCCGCAGAGGAAGCGGCCCGTAAGGCGATGGATTGTGGCATGAAGAGCGTCGCGGTGCTGGTCAGGGGGCCAGGGGCAGGACGTGAAAGTGCAGTGCGGGCGATCGCCGCGGCAGGCTTGAAGATTAACCTGATTAAGGACGTGACACCGATTCCGCACAACGGTTGCCGCCCACCGAAGAGGAGGCGGGTGTAATGGCACGTTATCGGGGTGCGGTTTGCCGTTTTTGTCGGCGTAGTGGTCAGAAGTTGTTCTTGAAGGGCGATCGTTGTCAAACTGACAAATGTGCGTTTGAGCGGCGAGCCTACCCACCGGGGGTGCACGGGCGAGCGCGACGACAGAAGACTTCGGAGTATGGCGTGCAACTGCGTGAAAAACAAAAAGTACGGCAGGTATATGGCTTGCTTGAAAAGCAATTTCGTAATACGTTTGAGCGTTCGACCCGTGAGCGGGGCATTGTCTCGGAGGTGTTCTTCAAGAATCTGGAGTGTCGGCTTGATAACATTGTTTATCGAATGGGTTTTGCGCGTAGCCGCAACGAGGCACGGCAGCTGGTGAGGCAGAAGCATATCGAGTTGAACGGCAAGGTTGTCAACATTCCTGCGTTGCAGGTAAAGGTTGGTGATGAGATTGAAGTGCGAGAGAAGAGTAAAAAGATGGATGTGCTGAAGCTTGCGGCGGATTTATTCAACAGGCGGCCAGCCCTCAGCTGGTGCGAGGCCGATCAGGACAAAAAGTGTGGTAAAATAAAATCGTTACCTGTGCGCGACGAACTCGGCTTGAATGTAAAAGAGAGGCTCGTCGTCGAGCTTTACAGTAAATAAGGAAGCAACTATGCAACGCAACTGGCTGGAACTGATCAAGCCGCGGGCTATCGAAGCCGAGATTCTCAACGATACGTATGGCAAGTTTATCGCTAAGCCGCTGGAGCGCGGGTACGGCACGACGATTGGTAACTCGCTGCGTCGTATTCTCATATCTGGCATCAACGGTGCGGCGATTACGGCGGTGCGTCTTCCGGGGGTCGATCATGAGTTCTCGACTTTGCAGGGTGTCCGGGAAGACGTGACCGACATCATCCTCAACCTCAAGCAGGTCAACCTGCGCTATCTCGGTGATAAGCCAGTGACGGTGCATCTCAAAGGCGGTGCAAATAGCGTGTTGCGAGCTGGAGACATCGAGAGCAGCGGCGATGTCGAGGTTCTCAACCCCGACCAGTTGATTGCGACAGTAGGTGAGGACGGCAATTTTGAGATGGAGATGGTGGTCAAGATTGGACGGGGTTATTTTTCTTCCGATCGCAACCGTGATGAAGAGTTGCCATTGGGGATGATTGCCATTGACTCAATTTTTGCGCCTGTGCGACGGGTAGCGATTGATGTTTCCAATACACGGGTCGGGCAGATGACCGATTACGACCGTCTGACGTTGGAGGTGTGGACGAACGGTGCGGTGCGTCCTGACGATGCCATTGCTTATGCCGCAAAGATTCTGAAGGAACAGCTGACTTGCTTTATCAACTTCGATGAGGCGGAAGAGGAAGAGAGCTACGACGATGATTCCGAACGGCAGTCGGCTTTGAACGAGAACCTGTTCAAGGCCGTCGATTCGCTGGAGTTAAGTGTGCGGGCGGCGAACTGTCTTGAAAATGCCGATATCAAGTATATTGGCGAGTTGGTTACGCGTTCTGAGACAGACATGCTCAAAACAAAAAATTTCGGGCGCAAGTCGCTGAACGAGATCAAGGATATTTTGAGTGAGATGGGTTTATCACTTGGCATGACGATCGACGGGTTTGATGCGGACAAGTTCCGCAAAGATATGGATAATCAGCAGAAACACTGATGAAGCAAGAAAGCGGCAAACAAGCCAGCGAGCGGAGCGAAGCATGAAACATCTATACGGACATAGCAAACTAGGACGGGACACAGCGCATCGACGGGCTATGCTGGGCAATTTGAGCACTGCCTTGATCATGCACGAGAGTATTGAGACAACTTTGCCACGGGCGAAGGCGTTGCGGCCGGTGGTCGAGCGGTGCGTCACGTGGGGCAAGCGTGGCACGTTGGCAGCACGGCGACGGGCGGCAGCACTGCTGCACGAGCGTGAGGCGGTCAGCAAGCTGTGTAATGATTTAGCCCCACGTTTCAAGGAACGACAGGGTGGTTATACTCGCATTTTACGTAGCGGTTTGCGTCCCGGCGATGGGGCGCAGATGGTGACGATCGAGTTTGTCGATTTTCGTTGGGAGAAAGAGACGAATGAAGATGCTTAGGTTGATTTTTGTTGCTGCCCCCCTGCTGCTGGCGGGGTGTGAGCATTCGCAGGTTGCGTTGCAGCAGCTTGATTTGTGGGGTTTTCGTCTCTTCGGGCAGTCGCTGTTGTCGGATACTGGTTATGTGCGTATCAAGGAAGTGCATCTCAACAATCGGGTATTGCTAGGCAAACCCGTGATTGTTGCGGGCGCATTGCAGAAGGTAGGCAAGCAACGTACGTATCTGGTGATGGCGGACAGCAGTGCGAAGTTAGTGGTGGACTTGACCAAGCTGTCAGCGGCGGAACGCAAGCAACTGGACGATGCTCAGAGCGATACACGCCTGAAAGTATTCGGCGTGGTCAGCATCAATAACAAAGGTCATCCGCATATTTTGGCCAAAGCACTGCGACCTTTGGACAGCACTTCGAGTTGACTTCATCGTGATACGGGCGTTGGTCGGAGCTAGAAAGCGGACAAACAGCCCTACAAGCATAGCAAGTGGTATCGATCGCCGTGTCATTGCCCAATGTCGGCAAAAAATCTGCACACAAGTCTGGTCACCTGAGCGCGACATAGTAGTGTTGGGTAACAGCGATAGCCCTGAGGCTGCGTGCTATCAGGAACGCTGTGCGGCACAAGGTGTTTCTGTCTTGCGGCGCAAGGGCGGCGGCGGAGCGGTGGTCTTGCACCAGTACTGCATCATCGTCAGTATAGGGCTGTGGGTAGGGCGTTACTTTCACAATGCGCACTACTTTGAGCGTATCAACACCGCATTGATTGAAAGTTTTGCTGTCTATTGTGCTGCGTGGGCCGATTTGCGCCATCGTGGTATCAGCGATATTGCTTGGGGAGAACGCAAGGTAGGCGGCACGTCGATCTTTCGCAGTCGCAACTATCTCCTCTATCAGGCTTCGCTGCTCTACCGTGCAGAGGTGGACAAGATCGAGGCATTGCTGCCACACCCACAGCGTGAACCTGACTATCGCGCCGGACGCACGCATGCACAGTTCTTGTGCGGTCTTGCTGACATCGTGCCAGACAGCGAGCAAGACAAAATAAGCGCCACATTGCGCAAAGAATTGCCACGTGCGGTTGTGCGCTTGCTTGCGGCAGAGTTGATTGAGCCGCCTACTGAACAGTGTGAAGAGTTATTGCGGCGGTGTGTCTAGTGTTAACACGAGGCAGTCCTACCGAGAAACTCGACCTCGTGGGAAGTAAACACACACTTTATTTGTAAAAATAAACTAGTTAGCATGTTAAGCACTATCTATGGTCGAGTTTTCGTACAGACTCCCCGTAAGCAGTGGGCCGAAGGCACGCGGCAAGATCATTATGGTGGAGCAATCATGATTTTCCTGTATTTATTTTTGTTTGGTGGTAGGCAGGTTTTTCAAGCAGATTGTCAACACGACCTACCAGTGAAGAATATGCCTAGCAGTGTAGCAATGTCCTCCCATTTGTTAGTATAACTACATGCTTAGAGCCAGTGTGCTAACTCTACAATCTCGATAGAATTATCAATGAGATTGTCTCGTTACAAAAAAATTAATGTTATAGAAAAACTTCCGATAATTATTGTGAAGTTTATTTTTAACATGGGAGTGGCTAGACGATGAGGGCTTTGTGTTTTAGTGTTGTGTTGGTGGTCGCGTGTACGTCTTGCAAGCCGATTGCTAGGCAAGAGCCTGTTAGCAGCGAGTTGTCAGCGGCAGCTACTTTCTCGCGTTTGCTCAACAAAGGCAGGCTCAATGAGGCTCGACAACTAGTGCGTAAGCTCATTGGTAAGGGCAATGACTTGACCGTTAGTACTGCTGTTATAACGCAGGTGGAAGCCGGCAACTACGATGTGGTCAGGAAACTTATCAAGGGTTACCGCGTGCAGGTTCCAAAAAACGAGATTGCTGTTCGGGTCACAAGATTATCAAACAGTGCTGATGTTGATCAACTCGCAGAACGCTTGGCAAACTTGCGCAGCACTCTGGAAGCTACCCGCAAAGAATTTACAGCCTTAAGAACTATGATTAGTGGCTCCACCAAAATACCAAATGAAGCAAGCACAGGTCGCTTGCGTAGCTTGAATTATGGTTTTTATCTGGAACAGATGGATCAGTTAAAGAAAGAATTTGCCGACTGGTCTGAACCGCTGTCGGAACAGATAGAGACTGCCATAAGAACATTCTACCGCCAGAGAGGGGATGTTCCAATTGATGCTGCACCGCTAGAGCAGAACATAAGAGGTAAAGTGCTTGACGAGTGGGTAGCAATTAAGCAAGCTTTGACCACAAGGTATGGAGGAGCTACCATCTAGGTTTGTGCATGGTGCGAGATCGGTTCTCGCACTGGGCAGAATTTATCGCATGCCACGATAGGATATTCTCCTGAAAATTAGATGGGGCAAAGGCAAAGCAGTGTTTTTCTTTGGGTGAGCGGCGAAAGCTACAGCAGCAGTTCACACAGCTTGTAGTCAGGTGGGGCACAAGGTGTGTGCGTAACCTCAGTGAGCTGTGCAGTTAGTTGTTGATACTCGCGGCCGAGTTGATCGAGCACTTCCGCCGGCACGGTCTTATCTTTCCCGTTCTCCAGTAGCCAACGACGGGCGATGTCCTTGTCCACTGCTTGAGGGACAAGTCCTGCTTGCAAGCGTTGGGCATACGAGTCCGCCAGCCATAGGCGGCTGGAGTCTTGGCTGTGCAGTTCGTCGATTAGCAGTATCTCGCCGTCAGCACGTCCAAACTCATACTTGGTATCGACGAGTAGGTAGCCATGTTGACGATAACAGGTGTTGCCGAGTTGGTAGAGCTGGAGGGCAGTTGTCTCGATCTGTTGCCATTCTGCGGCAGAACATAGCCCCGCGGCGATGAGTTGCGCGGCACTGAGGTTGCGATCGTGATCGTCCTCTTTGGTGGTTGGTGTAACGATGGGAGCTGGCAATTGCACATAAGGGCTAAGTCCAGCAGCAAGTTCAATGCCACAGAAATTACGTGCACCGCGCTGATAAGCACGCTCCATGCTGCCGGCAAGGTAGCCACGCACGATAACTTCTAGCTTGATCGGCTCGGTCTTGCGCACCTTTATTACCCGCGGCTGCACGCGTCCACAAAAATGATGGGCAATATCAGATAGTCGAGAAAACCAAAAATCACTCATGGCTGCCGACGAGATGCCCTTACCAGCCACCAACCCGACATGTCGATCGAAAGCACTAAGCCGATCGCTGTAAATGAGCAACATCTCCTTGTCATTGCTGACGATGTCACACACCTTGCCTCGCTGCCACTGTAGACCAAGCCTCTCGACTTGTACGATGTCCGTATTTGTCAAACCTGCAAAAGCTTGCATACTTAGCACTCCTAAAAGAACACCAGTTCTATATCTTCTGCAAAAAACACATACAGTCAACACTTACCTTCCCTAAAAGCCAAACCCAAGACGATTGGCACACGGCTTTGATGCTTTTGAAGGTGGAAAAATCGAGGCTGCCGACACCAATTCTTGTTTTGCGGGCGATGGTTGTTGTGACTCCGTTAGGCTCCTGCCAAGGAGCACAAGCAACCCTCGACACGCATAGGAGGTAAGCATTAATTATCATGCATTGTCTGACACTTACAGTAGATTCGATTTTTCCACATTCAAAAAGCTAACGAAAAGCAGCGTGCCCCTCTACCGTCAGTTG
The DNA here is from genome assembly GCA_965226195.1 of Oligoflexales bacterium. Taxonomy (GTDB): domain Bacteria; phylum Bdellovibrionota_B; class Oligoflexia; order Oligoflexales; family JAPPIL01. Next base: position 2,127,770 of record OZ245333.1, on the reverse strand, counting down.
CATAGCAACTGACAAAAAACAAAAACTCATGTCTTGTGAAGACAATTCAGCCAGCTGTCTTCACTTTCACCGTGCAGAGCAGCAAGCCGCCGACAACAAACATCACCGAGATGAAGGCTATCGATAGACGTGGATTGCCAGTCCAGTAGGCTACTTGTCCCATGATGGCAGGGCCGATGATGGTGGCGAATTTGCCCATCATGTTGTAGAAACCGAAAAACTGCGTGGAGTTTTCTTTGGGGATGAGTGTGGCGAACAGCGAGCGTGACAGGCACTGCACCCCGCCCTGCACCAGTCCAATAATGAAGGCAAGGATGTAAAATTCCAGTGCGCTATCCATAAAATAGCCGTAGATGGAGGTTGCGCAGTAGGTGGCAAGGGCGATGAGTATGCCAATTTTGGCGTTAAGACGGCTGGCAAGCTTGCCAAAGCCGAGCGCCGCGGGAAAACCAACGAACTGGGTAAGCAGCAGCGCGGCAATGAGATCTTTGGCTTCCAATCCGATCGACATGCCGTAGTCGATTGCCATCACGATGACCGTATGCACGCCGTCGATGTAGACCCAGTAACTGAGCAAGAACAACGCGACGTTCTTATGTTTTCTAATCTCTTTTAGTGTTTGCCACAGCTGACTGAGTCCCTTGCCGATGGCTGTTCCGATGACAACCGCGTCAGGGTTGCGATCCTTGACCAGCACGAACAGCGGAATGGCAAACACTCCCCACCAAATGGCAACCAGTGGGAAAGAAACTTTCACACCAGTAATTCCGTCGGCAAAGCCGAAAAAATGGGGAAACTGGAACATCAGTACGTTGACAGCAAAGAGAATGCCACCGCCGAGATAGCCAAGACTATAGCCAAATGCCGACACACCGTCGATGCTTCTGTCAGTGGCGACGTTGATAATCATGGCATCGTAGAAGACATTACCGCCGAGAAAACCGATTGTCGCTAGGGCATAAAGGCAAGCCGCGGTCAGCCAATCGCCTTGATTAACAGTGAACAGCAGTGCGGTGGTGACGACACCGAGCAGAGCGAAGAACCCCAGAAAATTTTTCTTTGATCTGGTATTGTCAGCCACTGCACCGAGAATAGGAGCAAGGATGGCGACACAGAGACTGGCAATGGAGTTGCTCATGCCCAAATGCATGGTGGAGACAGTTGCCTCGCTGCCTGCATGCCAGTATTTTTTGAAAAAGATGGGGAAGAAGCCAGCCATCACTGTCGTGGCAAAAGCTGAGTTCGCCCAATCGTAAAGTGCCCATGCAAATACCTCTTTGCGGGAACAAGGCTCAGACATGAGGAGGGATTCCTTATGTGGAGATGGCAGATTGTCAGATGTTCAAAGGGTGGTAACTACTACAGTCATATCCCTTAGCCAAGAAAAAAATGTGGTGCTGGTGATTTTGCCTGCTAATTTTCTTTCCCTGCGGTATGTTAATCTGCTATTATCAGTGAGTCTGCGGGGGCGTAGTTAAGTTTTGGTTATAACGCCGGCCTGTCACGCCGGAGGCCGCGGGTTCGAGTCCCGTCGTCCCCGCTCTTTTTCCTATTTTGCTGCAGCATAACTTACATGCAATGGGGTTATCCGATGAAACATCGACTTGCACTTTTTTCTGCATTGTCGCTGATGTTGCTTTGTATTGCGGTGTCTTGTAACGAAAGCAAGCTCGCGGGTGATTCAGGGCAACGACCGGGGAATAACAGAGGTGATGGTGATGAGACGGATGATACAGGCCATAAGTACGACAAAATCCCTTCGGGTCAAACCATTGTCCAGCGGGTTGGCAAATTGTTCGATCTCAACATCAATTTGGGCAATACCAAGCTGCCACAAGGCAGCGAACGGGTGCGTTTGCATGTCGTCGATGCTGATGGCAGAGAATTGCCAGAGGCAATTCTGATGTGGCTTGAACCGAAAAACGAGCTGCCTGAGTGGTCGAGCAAGGTTGGCACACGAGTCATGGCCGAGCTTGACGCGGGACAGCAAGCCGCACAGTTTGAAGATATTTTTCTGCGTGTCGATATGCCTGAGGGGGCATCGCTAGTAGTCAGTGTTGTTGCTGCTGGCAAGGAGCATGCAGTGCGCAAGCATCCGTTGCGTTCTGAAGAAGGCAAATACGACATGAAGGTAATTTACGCCGAGCCGGGCAGTCGGGGTGCACCTGTCATCGAGTTCAACTTCGATCCGGGAATACCAGCGAGGCACAAGGGGTCTTGGTATGTCGCGGCACGCACAGGCGAGAGCAATATCAGTGGCTATGGGCTTGTGGCGAGCGCCTTCTCGCACTTGCCGCTGCCAACGATGAAACTCGTCGCACATCCGAGCGATGATTTTTTTGACAAAGACAACCAGTGTTACGTGGCACTAGTCAACATCGACGACAACGTTAAGGCCGATCACTTTGGAGAATGTGGAGTTTTTTGAGAACGGTGTTACTAGTGAATGGTCTTGAGCATTGAGTAACTGAATGAGCGAGAGACCGATTTGGATCAGTCATCGTGGCTACACACAGAAGTTTGCGGAGAACACCCGCCCGGCGTTTGATGCAGCACGCGAGGCCGGCTTTGACGTTATCGAGACAGATTTGCGGGTCACGGCGGACGGACATATCGTGCTCTACCATGATCGCACATTGGTCAAGCTGGGCAAGCCCGACACATGTATCGAGCAATTAACAAAGGACGAGGTCAGCACTCTGCGTCATCCTTGTGGAACGGAGTTGATGTTCTTTGCTGAGTTTATCGTCCGTTATCGTGGCTGGCGGTGGATTTTTGACATCAAGAAAGAGAGTGCGGCACATACTATCAGCCTACTACGAAGCTATGACCGAAGTTTGTTTGAGCAAGGCACGATTTTTTTATGTGAGCGGCAGCGACACGAACGGCAATTGCGGGCTCTTTTTCCCGCCGCTGAATTTTTTGCTCGCAAGTCGCAGTGCTATCTGGTTGGGGTTGCCATGTTGCTCGGTGTCGCCCCGCTGCTGACTTTGCCGCGCGGCAAGACTTATGCGGTCTCGGCGCATCTGTGTGGCAAGTTGTTATTTCATCCCGCGGTGTTTTCACGTTATCATGATAAAGGGGCACGGGTGGTTGCCTACTTGCCGGCGAATGACACAGAGACAAGGCAGGCAGTAGCCGCAGGTGCGGACATGATTATCACGGATTACGCTATTATTTGAGGTTGGCTGATGCAGAATATCAAGATCATTTCCTTCATTTTTTTCGGTGCAGTAGTGCTGTTTGCGATAGGCTACGCATTATTGGTTGGCGATGAAACAAAGATTTACGTCAACGGCACGGTTGAGATAGCTCCACCTTTGCTGGAGAAGAGCAAGACAGCTCGCACGATATTTATCATTTTACGTGACGCTAGCGCAGGCAACATACCGATCACGGTTATCGAAGCTGATGCGATTGTCGGTAATAAGCCACGCCGTTCTTCTATGCCGTGGGGGGCATATCGGGATAATGTTGATTTTGCCAGCAACAGCAACTACGGCTTTACGATTACGAAGGATAACTTACAGTTGATGGCACAGCAGAGCGACCCACCCGCAACCTTCAACATCAAGGTGCGGCTTGACCGTGACGGACAGGGTGGGGCAGACCAACCCGGTGATTTGGTTGGCACACTGCAACAGGTCAAGCGTGGTAGTAGCGACGTGCGCATCGTCCTCGACCGAGAGATTAATTAGAGAGCTGGCAGGGATCGCGACTATTTCTTCACAGTCACGCTAAAATAGTAACAGACATTGGTAGTAAACCTAGGCGTGAATTCTACCTTGAATCCAATTGTTGTCTTTTCGCCACCCTCTAATTTAGTAGTGCCACATGATTTATCTCTTGATTCTTCCACCTTGCTGCTTGTGTTAGTGATGAGCATGTAAATCATCGCTCCGCTGTAGCCGTCCTCCTTCTGCGCTAATTTATCCTCATCGACGGTAAACTCGATATATTTGGTGTAGCCCGCATCCTTAAGTGTCTTATAACTAACGATATCCTGAAATTCATTGATCAAAAGAGGGGAGAACTGATACCCAACGGCCCAATTTGCATTTGTAGCTGAGTTGTGCAGCATGATTTTGCCTGTCTTTTTGTATTTGCTGAGCGATACTGTCGGAGGATCAGGGTTTAACTCCACTGTGGGAACCTGTAGGCTGACATCAATACTCACGGGATCATCGCCACCGCTGACGTTATGAACTTTCAGTATTGCCGTTTTTTTCCCTGCTTCGTAGTCGGTCTTGTAAATATCTGCTAGCCTGAGCCAAACAGTGGTCTTTTCCTGCGCGGCCAACGTTCCACTGACAAGGTTATTTGCAGCACTAACGACGCTCAAATTATTCTCTGCCGTACCTATCTTCAACCAGTCTATAGCAGCTTCAGCTTCAATCTTCCATTCTAAATCGCTATCGCCCTTGTTGCTCAGCGTTATTACGCGATGACCATAGGAGGTGCTAGCAAAGTAAATTTTTGTCGGTTTATGCGACGTTGTAATGTCTAACATGCCTGCAGACTCTGGTAGCGGTGGGTCAACCTTCTCGAAAGCATATTGTGACACATTGTCCTGCACATTAGCACCATTTTTGCCCCGCAAACAAAGGGTGTAAGCTCCGTTAGAATTTACGTGGTAAAGTGTGAACGTCCCGTTATCAGCACTGACTTCTTTTTCCTCTCCATAATCACTATCCTCTAAATCTTCCTCACAATCGAGTAAGCCCTTTTTGAAGGCAAGCTGATAGTGAGTTGCACCATTTTCAGCCTCGACCTCCAGCGTAATGGTATCCTCGTGATATTCGTCCTGAATATCCTTCACAGTCACAACAGGTACAGGTGGCGGAGGTGTAGACGCATCGGCAGTAAATTTCATCCACTGATAGAGTTCAGGCTGTTCCTGCTCTGTGCCATCGCTGCTCCTGCCCACTATGCAGACGGTCTTGATGCCGTCTGCACCGAGATCATCTATCTTTAACTTCTTGTTAAGACTCTGAAAATTTCCGTAACCGGCATCACTACAGCCAGCACCGATCTCTGAGGTGAAAGCATACTTATACTCAGTCGCAGTGCCACGTACGGTGACCTCAACACTCGTAACAGACGATATGCCTTTGGGCAGATCCGTAGTGAAGGCGATGGGTGGAGTTTCAGCATCGGCAGATGTGTTCGTGCTCTCTGTTACTTATATCTGCGGAACTTGCCTATCCTCCCTCTCCTGACACCCAAGAACCAATGCAAATACGAGCAAAAAGTAACGCATACCTTTGTTCCTCCAAAAAATATCCTAACTCCCTTATCGACAGAATTTTATTTTTCTTTAATTTTTCCAATAAAATATATTTATACTAATTATATTAAGTGGATAACTGTATTTTAACCCCGCTAGAACGGACTCTTTCATCACGCCCCCGTGCGGTGTTGCTATTGCCCATGGTTGTGTTAGAATGGTAAACTTTGTGTGTTCTTTTTTTCCACTTTTAGGAGTTAGATATGAGGTGTTGGTTGGTTTTGCTATTTTCACTATCTGGCGTGTCATTCGCAGACGACATGCAGCTTGTAGTGTTGGAGAGTTTGCGTTTCTCCGCTTTTGAAGCACGCACCATTGCGGTGAGTGCGTCGCTGACAGGTGAGCAGGAAGCGGGACAAACTCAGCTGTTGATCAAGGGCACTGTCACCCGACCAGCGCAAGTGATGAAGGTAGAAGAGGAGAGCTATATCAACCTCGACATGCTTATCGAAAATGTGCAAACAACCTACTGCAAGCGTGAGTATGTGCCCGCGGGCGAGAGCGAGTTCAATGCAGGGCGCAATCTCACCGCGTCGCTGGGCAATTACGTGCCTGCGCGGTTGCGGATTGAGGTTAGCTATCATGTCTCTTCTTCTCACAATACACGTTCTGCGACGAGGAAGACCTCACTAGTATGCCCTAACTCGATGCGGGAGTGAGCAATGTCTGTACGCATCAGGCTGTTAGCCTGTGTTGCTGTGGTTGGATTACTGTTGAGTGGTTGCAGCACGACATGGCAGCGTTTGTGGAGTGGAATTTTTGCGGAGAACGCAGCTGTGGACAGACGCACCTATCGAGCTATTGAGCTGAAAAACGGCCTGAACGCTTTGCTCATGCACGACCCGCGGGCAAAAAAATCTGCTGCCTCGATGGATATCCGAGTGGGCAGCCTTGCCGATCCCGCTGGACATCAGGGTTTGGCGCATTTTTTGGAGCACATGCTGTTTCTGGGCACGGAGAAGTATCCACAAGTCGGTGAATACGACAAGTATCTCGCTGAGTTTCAGGGTTACCACAATGCCTTTACTGCCCGTGAGCACACCAACTACCATTTTGAAGTCAACCACGACGGATTTCGTGGTGCGCTTGACCGCTTCGGGCAGTTTTTCATTTCCCCACTGTTCAATGCCGAATACGTCGAGCGAGAGCTGTCCGCGGTTAATTCCGAGCACCAGAAGAACCTACAGAATGACTACTGGCGCACGCGACAGATCGTGCGGATGCTGTATCGTGAAGGCCACCCGCGGCGTAGTTTCTCCACTGGCGACCGTGAAACACTGAAAAACGCCAAGCCAGAGATATTGATTGATTTTTATCGCAAGTATTACTCTGCCAACCACATGTATCTTGCCATGCTGTCCCGCATTAGTCTTGACGAGCAGGAGCGGTTGATTACGGAGCTGTTTTCTCAAGTCAAAAACAGCAAGCGTGCTGCCATTACCTACAGTGCAGATATTTATGATCCAGCTAGTCTACCGCGCCGTATCGAGGTTGAGCCCGTAGCCGACATTAAGCAGCTTGCGCTCAGTTTTACCGTCCCTACCCCAGAAAAATACTGGCGCACCAAGCCGCACCTTTTGCTCGGTGCGTTGGTCGGGGATGAGGGCGAAGGCTCGTTGTTGTCGCTGCTGAAGGCAAAAGGTTATGCCAGTGGTCTGTCGGCAGGAACTACATCGAGCAGTTATGTCGGTGAATTTGAGATCAAGATTACGCTGACAGAGCATGGCTTGCAAGCTACCGATGACATCGTTGCCCTGTTTTTCTCCTACATCGCCATGCTGCGCAAGACTGGCTTGCAGCGTTATTATTTTGACGAGAACAAGAAAATGGCACAGACGGGTTACGATTTTCGCGATCCACCAGAGGGTGCAAATGCAGTGGTAGAGTTTTCAACCCGCATGTATCAACATCCTGCGTTAGAGATTATCAAGAATGATAGCCTTTATTTTGACTATTCGCCCGCTGACTTCAAACTATTCCTCGACCACATCAAACCTGACACATTGCAGGCAATGGTGGCAGCCAAAGGAGTCAAGACGGCTGAAGTTGAGCCTTATTACGGAGCACGATACAGTGTGCAAAAAATTCCTGCATCGGTATGGCAAGCATGGCGCAAGCCACCTGCTGCATCTGAACTGCGCTATCCCTCGCCCAATAAGTGGATTCCTGACGAACTTGATGTGTATGCCGATGAGAAGCGTGAACGTCCCTATCGACTGCTCGATGGTGCACAGGGATTGTTCTGGTTTCAGCAGGATACGGAGTTCAAGCTGCCGAAAGCACAGCTGCACCTGCATCTGTTGAGTGCAAGGGTAAACAGCGATCCGCGGCATAAGCTGCTGTCGCTGCTCTATGTGCGGGCGGTAAACGAGAGCATCAACGAGTGGAAATATCCGATTCTGATGTCTGGGTTGAGTTTCAGCATTACCCCGACCGATTACGGTATCAGCATCGATATGGGCGGTTATGCAGACAAGTTGCCACAGTTGTTGGTCGCAGTCGGCAAAAAAATGCAAACAATCGCAATTGACGATGCGACTTTCATCGTTATCAAGAACAAAATGAAACGTGATCTCGCCAACCTCACGTGGGAACACGCCTATCAGCAAGCCATGCGTAAGCTCAATGCCGCGATAACGCCAACGATGATCGATTACCAAGAATACCTGCCACTTATCGATAGCGTGACACTTGCCGAAGTGCGCAGCTACGCTGAACAAGTTCTGGCGGAGGCTGCTTATGAGGGAATTGCTTATGGCAATTTGCGTGAAAAGGTCATACGGGCTAAGCTGCGTGAAGTGCTGGAGAGCTTACAAGCCAAGCCGTTACCGCCGGAGAAGCGTGGGCAGCAGCAGACGGTGCAGTTGGACAAGAAGTATAGCTATGCGTTCACGACGGAGAGCAACAACAATGCCTTGATTCGGATTATGACACTAGGAGCACGCACGCCAAAGCGTGATGCGATCCTGCGCATTATCGACACCCACATCAGTGCGCCTTTTTACACGGAACTGCGCACCAAACAACAACTCGGCTATATCGTGCATGCAGGGCTGCATTACCGCAAAAAGACACTGGGTATCAGGTTTATTGTGCAGTCAGAGGGTTTCAATCCACCTGCTATTCAGCAACGCATCGAGAATTTCTTACCACTGATGGCGGTGCAACTGGCGGGGCTTAGTGCCGAGAAACTCGCCGACTATCGACGTAGTATTGTGCAAAACCTTCAGCAGCCAGAGAAAAACATTTTTGAGCGTCATCAGCGCCTGCAAGCGGGGGCAATCAAACTTGACGGCAACTTTGACTATCGGCAGCAAGTTATCGCGGCTTTGCGTGAGATTACTAAAGACGAAGTACTCGCGGCATGGGAAGAAATACTTAGCCATGGCCAGTTGTCAGTGGCACTGTTTGCCAAAGGCAAGCCGATTAAGACATTGCCTAACACCGTGCCACTTAGTGAGTTAAAACAGCTCAAGACCTTGCCTGTCTACTAGATGATGCTGACCGACGAGCAGTTTACCCGTGCCGAACAGGGCGAAGCTGTGCCGCCTGAGCGCGGTTTGTTTGGGTTTGATGTTGCTTACCAAGACTGTGCTCTAGTCGTGCTGGCGGTACCTTGGGAACTGACTGTTTCCTACGGCCGCGGCACGGCAGCAGCGCCACCCGCGGTGTTGAAGGCTAGCCACGAGATTGACCTGTACGCGTTTGACTTTGCGCAGTCAGCTTACCGACGTGGCATGTGCATGCAAGAACTCTCTCACCCTGTTATCGCCCAACAACAGATGTTGCTGGCTGAATTACAGAAACTGACAGCAAAACAGAAGATTGCTCGTATCAATGCACTTAGTAGTAAGCTCAACACGGCCGTGCAGCAGGCAACAGCCAAGTTGCATGCTGAGAGCAAGAAAGTCGTACTGCTCGGTGGTGATCACAGTGTGTCATTTGGATTTTTGCAACAACTCGGCACGCAATGTGTGGATTTTGGTATCTTGCACCTCGATGCACATTTTGACTATCGTCGTGCCTATCAAGGCTTGAACTTCAGCCACGCCTCGATCATGTATCAGACGATGACACAGGTTGATTCGGTGAGCAAAATCGTGCATGTCGGTATTCGTGATTTTTGTGCTGCGGAGTATGATTTTGCCGGCAGTTTAGAAACACGGGCTGAGGTTTTTTTTGACTATGACCTCTATCAGCGCAGTTTTATCAATGTCGTTGACGAGATCGTAGCGTGTTTACCAGCGCGAGTTTATGTTTCGTTCGACATCGATGCTCTCAACCCGTCATTGTGTCCGCATACAGGCACACCCGTGCCGGGTGGATTGAGTTTCAACGATGTGCTGCTGCTGTTTTCTCGGCTGCACGCCTCAGGACGGGAAGTTATCGGGGCTGACTTGTGCGAAGTTGTGCCAGCACCGAACCACTGGGACGAGAATGTCGCGGCGCGGCTATTGTATCAGCTCTGTGCACTTACGGCGTGTGAATAAGTGCACCTCCTTGACCTGTCTGCTGATTGGGGTTGTTCAGATATTGTTGCGTCGGATTGACATGAAGCTTGCCCTCTTTGCCCGGCTCCACCTGTTGAATCGTCTGTTGCTGCTGTTGGCCGGGGATGTCCCCGAAGGGATAGATGAAAAAAACATCATCGGGGCCAGCACTGACGGGCACATAACCGCTGATTTCTGGTGGGCAGGTTCGCTCGCTGGCTATCGTATAGCAGCCGTTAGTGATGGGGATAATGTCCATTGCTGAGTTCGCTGCTCCTCTGTCACTGATTGCAAGGATGGCCAGCACTGCTAGCGTGAAAAACAGGATTTGCACATAATGAAGCATGGTTCGTTCTCCGTGATATTTATTTATTCAGAGCTGGAGGTTTTCCCCAGCACAACAAGATCCTCTGTTCCCAAACGCCCAACCAGTACCGCAACCGACTGATCCTGTGACCACGCAATCATGTTGAGTTCATCAGAGGCATACGAGCGATAGGTGAAGTCATCTACAGTGTTTTCCGGCGATGCTGACAGGTTGTCTGCCTTGCCGCGGAAAGAGTAGTGCAGAACAAAATCATCACTATTGATGTCTTCGTATCTGACCACTGCCACCAACATAGAGTCATAGTCGATAACACTTGCACCCCGCGGCTGCCATGCAGATGGTGTGCGGAGCAGATGATGCTGGAAATTCAAGCCACGGTGATTGGCAAAATAGCTGCGAATTTCTGCGGTGTTGCTGGAGGGAAAGTCGAGCCGCTGCGGGTCTTCCTCGATCGCCAGCGTCTCATAGCCTAGCCACTCGATAACTTTTGCTTCGACATCCTGCCCCTGCTGAAAATAACGTGCCGCAACACCGAGTATAATTAGACCGATGCCAACGATGAGATAGTTGCGCAAGCGTTCTTTTCGCAAACCAGATTCGGCATCGCTTTTGACCTTATCCTGTTCTGTCTGATCGTCGAAGCCCGGCAAAATAAGGTCGCGCAATTTGTTACGCTGCGCTTCGCTCAACGTTGCAGTGCGAAACAAATCCTGTATCTTTGGCTTGATTGCGTCGAAATCACCGTCTTTGGCTAGCTGCTGACGCACCGCGGTGGTCTTCTCGGTGAGCACTTCCGTGCTGTCGAGAGCGAAAACCTCCCGTGTCTCAGCGTCCGTCAAGCCGAGACAGTCAAGTGCAGCCAAATAACCACGCTCCTCTGGAGAACACTTTACAATAGCGGCAGCTAGCTTGTCTTTGTCAATTGCCTTGACTGGACGGGGTGACTTCTCTAATCCCTGCCAGCAGTGCTTGATAAAGTGTGGCAAGCGCTGCTCGCTATCCTCCATGTCCTTCAGCTCGCTGTAAAACTCTTCCGTCGTGCGGAGCAAGCAAGAGAATGCTCTAGTAACGTTGCTACTGACAAAACAGTTGAAGCGAAAAGACTGCTCACACAACGGCAGAAACGTGTCGAAGAAAAAAACATTGTCATCCTCGACCGGACGCGCCATAATCCTTCCCCGCGGGAATTTTGTCATCATTTCTCATTATAGCAGATGTCAACAAAAGATAGTCACCATTGCTTAAAAAACTGGCTCGTCGTCATCCCAGCCCGCCTTGCATCGCAACGCCTGCCCCACAAAGCGCTGCAACTTCTGCACGGCAGCCCCCTGATTCTGCGCACCTACGACAACATCGCCCCCCTTGCTAAACAAGGAGCACAGATAATTGTCGCAACTGACGCAAAAGAAATTTTTGATTTATGCCAAAAAAACGCTGTGCCTGTGCAAATGACAGGCACAGCACATGTCTGCGGAACGGAGCGTTGCCATGAGGTCGCCACTGACCGAGATTGTCGTTACGTTTTGAATGTGCAGGGCGATGAACCTGAGGTGGCTTGCCACGATCTACTAGCCTTGTGCCAGCGATTTACCTCGCTCGCGACAGAGACCGCGATGGCAACACTGGTTTTTGCTAGCAGTGCAGCACAGGCTTACCACGACCAGAATGTGGTGAAGGTCGTCGCTGACCAGCACGACCGTGCCCTGTATTTCTCGCGTCGTCCGCTGCCCTATGCGGTGGACAGCGAAGTGCCACCTGTCTTCTTAAAGCACATCGGCGTGTATGCTTACAACCGTAAGGCATTGGCACGCTTTTGTGCTGCACCCCCCTCAGTGCTGGAAAAACAGGAAAAACTCGAACAGCTGCGTGCTCTCGAACTTGGCATCCCTATCTACCTGTATCGTGCGACCCACGACAGCAAAGGCATAGATATTGCGGCGGATTTGGCTTTATCTTGATTTTACCGTTGCATTTCTTCCTAAAGTTTTTACTCAGCACACCGACAAGCCTAGTGGACTAGCTTTAAGGCATGTAATGCAAGTTCTTCTTCTCGTTTTGTTTACAATTGTTGCGATCTCATCCAGTTGCCAGCAGCCAGTAGAGCGGCAAACACCTGACTGGGACCAAACGGGGCAACAGTTACCATTGCCACTGCCCAGTCCAGCGGGCTCACCTACACCTACACCATCGCCATCACCGACACATGATGATGACGACAATAATGATAGTGACAGGAGAAAGCATCAGGAGCTAAGTGATGATAATAGTGTGTATAAATTTGTGGATGAGGTTAAGTATCTCGCCGGCAGCTATGCTCGCTCCATTGTCTATGTCAGTGACCAAGATGGAAATCACTTCAACTTAGAAGTTACCTTCACCGCAGAAGAAGACGATGCGGTCAGGCGGAAAAAGGTGCAGTCTTACTGCCAAGAAAGAGCAGGGAACAAATGCCAGTGGAAGTACCCGACCTTTATCGTCACCATGCCTGTGGGCTCGTATCAACAGGGCGAGCACACCAATCTACAGCATTTCCGCAGCGGTTCACCGTATGTGTCACGAGATGAGTTACATATTGAGACTAACAACATGAAAAAAGGCAACAGCTTCCGCCTCATATTTAAGGTGCTGAAGTCCGCCCTGACAAACGGTCAGCTCAACACAAGCTTCAACCTGCAGTTCGACAGTCCGCACTTTGACCAAGTGCAGTTCAAGAGCAACAACGACGAGACTCCCGGCGACGGCTCGTTTCCGCTTGAGTGATAATCTCTGATTGAGACGCGTCAGTTGGCCATGTTGTCCATGTAATCACGCAGGCGGCTGTTCATCAATGCCTTGGAAACCCAGAAGGTACCGGTGAGTTGAGCCACAAAATCCAGCGTGCTGTCGAGACTATCGACCTCTTTGCGCAACAGATGGTCGGGAATAAGCATCATGCCCGCAAAGATGTTGCCCTGCACATCAAGCACCTCCTTCGGGGCGACGCTGAGCTGCTCAGTGAGAGAATGCTGTGCTAGGCAGAGGAATTTAAACAGCTCCTTCACCAGCAGAAATCTGATGTAGGGCTTCATATCTTCGTCGCGATAGCTGATGGTACAATGCATGGCTTGTCCCTCACCCTCGTAGCTAGACACATAAGGCTCTTCTAGGTCTGGGTCAATAACGAGGTTAATGTTGGGAAAAAGACTAAAAATTTCAGGTACATAGATAGGAGATTCGTCGAATTTGCCTAGTTGCAAAACTTTGTTGGCAATATTAGCAACCACATTGCGATTGACATCAAACACCTCCTCAAAGGTCTTGATGCTATCACCTATCTGCCATACCGAAGGGTTTTTAAAAAATTCTTTCTTGAGAACCTCAAGCGGTTTTTCTTGTAAATTAAAATCACCATATCCTCTGAACTCGAACACTGCCTCTGGCAAGCTGACTTTGCCCGCAGCAATGCTGATTAGCAGGTGCTCGTCGATGCGCAAATGATCGGCAAGACTGCGTAACGTTGATAGGGCACGGATGTTTTTTTTGCCTTTTTTCCAGTGGCTGCAATCGGCTGGATCATAGCCAAGAATTGCTCCTACATCTTGATCAATAACCTTGACGTTGCCGTCGTAGTGAATCTCAAGTGCTGCTTTGCAGAAACGAAACAACGTAGCAGAATGTGGATAGAGGTTCTCGGCTGTTTTTTTCATGGTAAAAATATCCCTTCCCCGCGAATATAAGCTAGCCCCAAGCTACGAGCAGACAGTCAACGCAGCAGCAAACTAGCCCGATTGTAAAAATTAGCTCTGTGTATAATTAGAAACGATTTTCGCATGCTACGCAAGAGGTACAGACGTATTTTTTGCTTTGACCCAGCAGTGCTGCTATGCTTAAAGGTTAGAGCGAGAAAGCGGCAAAGAATTCACCGTGCAACTATGTGCGTCATATGTTGTCAGCAACAGATTCAGGCCGAACTATCCGCGTCGTGCCCCAGCTACTGACAACATGTGCAGGCAGCTATGGATAAGACTTGGCTACATGACATTCCGCCGCTGAGCGGGCTGGTTGACTTATACTGCGAGCGCACCGCGGACGGACTGCTGGCAGAGCCGTGGAATTTATTTTCCAACCTTGCCTTTTTTATCGCTTTCTTTGCGGTGAGAAAGTTACGCCCGCTAAACTGCGCGTTGTTGTTTACAGTTCTCCAGTATTTAATTTTAGCAATTGCAATTGGCAGTTCACTGTTCCACAGTTTTGCTCGCTTCTGGGCGTTGTTTCTTGATGTTGGCCCGATAAGCTTGTTCATGATTGTCTACGTTATCACTTGGCTGACTTGCGTGCTGCGTCTCAAGACAAGCACTACGATTGCCATTACCATGTTGTTTGTAATTTGCACCGCATTTTTGCGTGTTTTCAAGATTGAATTTTTGAACAACTCGGAATTTTACTTCAGCCCGTTGCTGGTTATCGCCTTGTTTTATCTTGATCGCTTACGTCGTCGCTGCGCAGAAGCAACAATCTACGGTGTGGCACTTGCTTTTTTTTCCGCCTCGCTATTTTGCCGCATTCTTGACGCACACATCTGCCCGCATTTTCCGACTGGCACGCACTTTCTCTGGCACATTTTTAACGGCGGTTGCCTCTACTATGCCATGAAGGGCTTGAGCGTCGCACTAACACCGCAAGGAAAGCAGCAGCATTGAAAGCTTTACAAATTTCTAACACCGACACCTACAAGGCAGAGATAGTTGATGCCGCGGCACCCGTGTCGCGTGCAGGGCAAGTGCTGGTGCGAGTGCATTACTCGGCACTCAACTACAAGGACGCATTGGCAATCACAGGTCGTGGACGTATTATTCGCAAGTTTCCGCTGATTGCTGGTGTTGACCTTGCTGGTGAAGTGCTCGATGCTGGCACTGCTCCGTTTATTTGCGGTGACAAGGTGCTGGCTACAGGTTGCGGGCTGGGGGAAGAACACGATGGTGGTTACTGCGAGATAGCCGCGGTCGCAGCCCAGCATCTCATTCCCTTGCCGCAAGGTCTGACACTAAAGGAAGCAATTACACTCGGCACGGCGGGATTTACTGCAGCACTATGTCTCGAACAGATGGAACGCAATGCACAAATGCCAGAGCTAGGTGATATTGTTATCACAGGAGCTTCAGGCGGAGTTGGCAGTATCGCCGTCGCTATTTTCAGTCAGCGTGGTTACAAAGTTATCGCCGTGAGCGACAAGCAGGGCAGCCACACGTGGCTACAACAGTTAGGGGCGGAGAAAATCTGCACAACCGCACAGTTGCTTGAGCATAGCTCAGCACCGCTTGCCTCAGTGCGTTGGGGCGGGGCAATCGATAATCTTGGCGGCAAATACCTGACAGCCTTGCTCAAGGCAACCGCACTACATGGTAACGTTGCCTGTGTCGGTCTTGCGTCTTCTGCCGACCTCAACAGCACTATCTTCCCTCACATTCTGCGCGGGGTGAATTTGCTCGGTATCAGCTCCAACAACTGTCCGCGGTCACAACGCCGCCGTCTTTGGCAACGCCTCGCGGCCGAGCTTAAGCCACGTCAATTTGACATGTTGTGCGACAAAGAAATTACACTCACCGACTTACCTTCAGTAGCCGAGCAGATGCTAGCTCGTAAAACCAGCAAGCGTATCCTTGTTCATGTGACATAAGGTGTTACTTGCTAGCGCAGCTTAGTTTTTTTCAGCTGCTGGCGCAGATGACGGGTCGATGCTTGCTGTCTTTTTGTTAGCTCCTATAAAGATGGTTGTTGCAGACATGGGTCAAAATAGCCGGTACCCCTCTGATTGCTTTTTAGTCTCCTTCAGCATCAAGTAGTGAAAGCAAGTAGCGAGAGCACCCAGCATGTCCGGCTTTGTTGCATAACTCAGGGCAGGCATGTTTATATCCTATAACCCTTTAGCAGTAAGAATCTTATAGGTGTTGCAAAGGTAATGCCTGCACCACGCACAGGCCCGTAGTGTCCACAGAAATTGACAATGGTCAGGTGCAAGCAGACCTGCAAACCATTTCACGCCAATGCTTTAGCATGAGACATGGTGCAGCAGGATGATTGCACCTGACCCAAACGAGAAGTCTGCGAACACGCAGGGGGGGGTGGAGCTAGGCGTGCCTTCGGGCACGCCTTTGGCAAAGAGCCGTGCAAAGCGGGGAGGGGAACGCTCCCCACATAAAAATGCTATGATAACAGCATGTTATAATCAACGGAACTTATGCAACAAAGCCAGCGTTCCCCACAATAAAAACAAATACTTGGTTGCAAACTTCAGGTAATTGAGCGATAGTGCCACACAATTATTGAAAATTCCAATCAGGAGAGATGGGCATGAGAAAAATTTGTGTCGTGCTGGGGGTTTTTCTGGTGAGCAGTGTTGCCACAGCTGAATACGGCTGTAGTATTTACGGCGGTAGTGCAGCATGCGACTCTCGGTATCCTTTCTGCGAATATGACTGGGACTCAGGGCAATGCCGAGAGGCTGAAGGTAGTGCTTGTTGGTATTTTGACGGCGAGCCGCAGGACTGCGAGGCATACAGTGACTGCTGCTGGTATAACCACCAAGTTAATAAGTGCAACTCGTCCTGCCCCACGTGGCAGAATACCGCCGCGAGTGATCAGTGTGGGTCGAGATACCAGCCTTCGGCAATACGGCGTTCGTGAATTGTCGCCCAGGCGAGGCCAGCGAAGACCTTGCCGATAAGGTTGAGGTCAGGGTCGTTCATGTCTGCCTCGGCCCTGATGACGATGTTCAGTTGGTCGAGGCCGCGTGCTTTGGAACGAATGTTGTCGATGTCGTTCTTGGCCGCGGCTAGTGTGTTGTAAAAGACTATGCCGTATTTCTTGGGGTTGGCCACGTCAGGTGATGCCCATTTTTTTCTTCAAATCCGCTAATGACGCACTGCTTACTGCCGCAGAGCCACGCAAGGTATCGTCGATTTCCTGCTCGACGGTGGACACGCTTGCCCCCACCTCACCGTAAGCCTCAGCCAGCGACTCTTCCTCAACGACACGAGTTTTCATCTTCTCCAGCATGGAAATCGTCGAGCCGGAGTCAACCCCCGCCAGCTGCTGATTGATCTTGCGCATCGATTGTGCCGTGCGTGCCCTTGCCTTCAAGGTCAGCAGTTCGTTATCGTATTTGCGAATCGTTTGGTGCAGTTTGTTGACTTTGACCTGCAACTGCTCGGTGGCACGCTGCTGAGTGGCATGCTGTGTCTCAAGTGTGTTGCAACGCTCAAGGTATTCCTTCTGCTTGTTAAGTGCCTCTGCCGCCAACGGCTCTGCCTTGTCCGCAGTCAGCTCACCCTCTTTCAGGCGAGTCAGTAACAACCTCGCCTTGCGCTCGAAATCCTCCGCCGCCCGCCGTTGGTCATCAGCATCACGCTGCATGCGAATACACTCTGCCTTTACCTGTGCCAAGCTGCGCATCGACAACTCTAAATCATTGCGCAAATCCCGCAACCCCTGCTCTGTCATCTTGATAGGGTCTTCCAGCTTGTCAATCAATGCATGTCCTTCTGATTTTGCTACACCAAACAACCGCATAAAAAAGCCTGTCATTATTACAACCTCCGTTAGTTTTTGGAAAATTCAATCAGCTCGCTACTGACTTCAGCCAAACCTAGCGACAACGCCTTGATCGAAGCTTCAAGTTCGTTGAGATCAAGATTTTGCAGCTGCAAGGTATCCCGAAAATAAACACGTTGTGCCACCACTTCGCTACGCTCATGTCGCAGATTTTTGCCGCTTTCTAGCGGCTGTGCCGCTAACTTTTTGCCGCTTTCTAGCTCCCCATCGAGCACAAATGCACCGTGCACGAGTGCGCGGTTCATCTGCAGCAGGCGACGATAAAAATACTCCTGCCCCTGCTTAGGCACGTCCATGATAAACTGTTCGAGAACAACAATCGGGTCTTCGACATCGATAACTAAATTGTTGATGCCGTTGTCCTCGTCCTGCACGATAAACAGGTCATCGTCGGCAACCTCCTTGATAATCGCCAATCCCAGTTCGTTGAGATAGCCCTTTACTTTAGCAAAACCAGCCGTATCCATAACACTCCTCTGTTTCAATCAGACTCAAGCCTCGTGGAGACTTTTTGCCGCTTTCTAGCTCCAGCATAGCACACATGCGACGATAGCAAAAGCCGCGGAAAAATCAAATTTTGTTGCAGTAGGCAAGGAAAGCGGCAATCAGAGCAAACCCTCGCGCTTTGACCTCCGCAGGCAAACTCATGCGGATACCCTGACTGTAGAGAAACTCCTGTGTTGCTTCAACATGTGCCTGCATTGTCCAAATAGGCAACTCACGATGACGCAATCCCTCATAAGGGATGTCCTTGCTGCGGGCGAAGACCTCGAAACCATCGGGGATAGTGGTGACGATTTCGTTGTGTGAGACGACCATCTCCTGCTGCCGTGCGACAATGCCGAGTCGCTCGTCGCCCAGCACCTCGATGTTGCGCAAGCCTGATATTTTCTTGAGGTCGGGATGCATGAAAGCCACCTTGCCGCCAAAAACCGAAGCGAGCAACTGGTGACCGTAGCAAATACCGAGTAGCGGTCGTTGTCGCTCGCAAAATCTGTGCAGCCATGCAGTAAACAGTTCTTGGTGTGGGAAAGGTGAGTTGATGCTACTGTTACTACCCAGCACAACCGCACCCGCAATTTTATCCTGATTGAGAGAGAGCAACGATGTGATGCCATACAAAAAAGGCAAGTGATAGGTGAGCGGCAGGGGCGACAACATCGCCATCTCATTAAAACCAGTTGTCGCTGGAGAACTGACCGCAGGATCGATCACCGCCACACATGCAGACATCTCATCCACCTCGCGGTGAGCGCTGAAAATTATCCTGCAAGGCACAGTCGTTGATCAACTGCGAACTAAGTGCAGTGACTTTGGTGAGGTTTTCCTCGCGCAAAAAATGCACAGCAGACTGGCCGTCAGTTTTAAAAATAACCACTTGACAATGAGGACAACGCAGTTCCACGGGCGCTTCTGCCGCTCCAGCTTCGTCATCACAAGCGAGGTGAAAACGGCGCATGCAAACAGGATTATCGACGATAATTTTGCGGTATGCCAATGACCGAAACCTCAAGTTAGTCTTGCCACAGACAACAATCATGAGTATAACCCTAGTGCATACTGATTAACAGAAAAATTTAACCTAATTGTTGTGCTCTGGCGTAAACTTAATTTGAGGTGTAGCATTGGCTGACTCTGTTTTCGACCAAATTATTCGCAAGGAACTGCCCGCGACAATCATTCACGAGGACGACGATATGCTCGCCTTCGAGGATAACAACGCGCAAGCTCCCGTGCATGTGTTGGTCATCCCCAAAGAGAAGCGCACATCTTTTGCTGATTTCCAACAGGGTGACCCCGCATCGATCGGTCGCTACATTCAAGGCATTGCTCGCGTCGCCCAAAAACTTACGGGCGAAGACGGTTATCGCATCGTCTTTAACATTGGCAAACACGGACAGCAGAGTGTTGACTATATTCATGCACATATTCTCGGTGGCAAACAACTTGGCTGGCCACCGGGCTGATGTCGGTCGATTTCACTCGCCCCATCCTGTTGCAGCCACTCAATGCCTTGCCGTTATCCCGCACGCCTTGGGCGGGGCAAGACATCTACCCGCTGCTGTGCAACGACTTAACACAAGGTAAATCGCGTCCACGAATCGGTGAATGCTGGGAGTTTTCCTGCGACCCACAGTATCCCTCACGGGTTGTGTCCACGCAAACACGCCTCGACACAGCCATTGCTGCCGACCCACGTGCGGCACTATCTGAGGCAGTGGTCGAGCAGCGCGGCCCCTACTGTCAATTGTTGGTAAAACTAATTAACACAGCACGGCCCTTGTCAGTGCAACTACACCCTGATTTAGATGTTGACACACCACTGGCAGGCAAGTGGGAGTCATGGTTAGTGCTCGCGGCGGTAGAAAACAGCAAGGCTTATGTTGGCTTCGACACGATGCTGAGCAGGTCACAATTGCGGGAAGAAATTAGTGCGGGAACGTTAGCAACACAGCTGGCGACGCTTGCGTTGCACCAAGACAGCTACCTAGAAATTCCCCCGTGCACTATACATGCACTCGGTGCTGGTGCAGTCGTGCTGGAGGTGCAACACTTGTTGCAAGGACGCGGTGGTGAAACGTTACGTCTCTGGGATTGGGGACACAAGTATAACGATGCCGGTGAGCTTGACCCGCAACACGGCAAAGCTCGTCCGCTAACCCTCGCCCGCGCCCTGCCGCTGATCAATACCGCCGCACAACAGCGAGAAAAACTGCACCCACGTATCTTACCGTCAGCGCAAAAACATTTTTGCATACAAGGGATGGAAATTTTACAGCGCAGCAACAATCCTTACTACTGTTTGTTCACGCTCACTGCCACACAACGCACTGCGTTGAGTCTGAACATAGTTGATGGTTATGGCATCATGTTGTGTTGGCGAGGAACTTGGCAGCTGGGGCCGACAAAAATTGCTGGCTATCAACCGTTGTTTCTGCCTGCCAAGCTTGGCAAGATGGAGGTTATGTGCGAAAAAAACAGTGCGGCGGTGCTGATTGTACCAGCGGGTGCTCAGCTCAATTGTCGGCAAATCTAACGAGGAGAAGTGGGTGGAACTAGATACGATTGTAGCAGAATTTGCTGGTCTGCAGGAAAAATTCAAGCAGATTCGGGGGTTTCTTTGACATCGAGGCCAAGCATACGCGCTTGCAGCAGTTAGAAGAGCAGCTGGCAACTTTGTGGGATAAGCCACAAGAAGCGGCACGAGTAGCGAAGGAGAAGAAAGCACTGGCAGGTTTTCTCGCGACGGTGCAGAAGCTCGATGCTTTGTGTGGCGATCTGGAAACGGCATGCGAATTAGCCCACGAAGGGGATGAGTTTCGCACTGAGGCTGAGCAACTGCTGCGTGATTTCACACGGACGTTGAGTGCATTGGAGGTCGAGAGTTTGCTCGGTGGCAAGCTCGACAGCAGTGCGGCTCTCGTTACCATCAACGCGGGTGCGGGTGGCACGGAATCCTGCGACTGGGTGGCGATGCTGCTGCGCATGTATTTGCGTTTTGCTGAAATCAAGGGCTTCAGTCGCGAAATTTTCGATCAACTCGACGGTGAAGAGGCGGGGGTTAAGAACGTTACCTTCGAGGTCAGCGGCGAGTATGCCTATGGCTTGCTGAAGTCAGAAATTGGCGTGCATCGTCTCGTGCGCATCAGTCCCTTTGACACGGGTGCACGTCGTCATACCAGTTTCGCTTCAGTCTATGTTGCGCCAGTGGTGGAAGACGACATTAAAATAGAAATTAATACTTCCGATTTGCGCATCGACACCTATCGTGCCAGCGGTGCGGGTGGGCAGCACGTAAACAAGACCGACTCTGCCGTGCGCATTACCCACCGGCCTACGGGGGTTGTGGTGCAAAGCCAGACCCAGCGCTCCCAGCACCAAAACCGCGATCAGGCGATGAAAATTTTAAAGAGCCGACTCTACGAACGCCAACTCGAAGAGCGCAAAAAACAAGCCGAACAGGAAGAAAGCCAGAAGAGCAGCATTGCGTGGGGCAATCAAATCAGAAGCTACGTCCTTCACCCCTACAAGATGGTCAAGGATCACCGCACCTCACTCGAACACCACAACCCTGACAACGTGCTCGACGGAGGTATTGAGGAGTTTATTCACACCTTTCTGCTCAGCAAACTCAAGAGTTAGTTTTTGTCATTTGCTTGTCGCAGCTGAAAAAACTCAGCCTTGTCCAAGCTTGACGATGATGTTGTATTCTTTCTCGTTGCAGGGCTGCACTGACAGACGCATGCCTTTTTTGATGACCAGCATGTTCTCCAAGCCGCGGGTGGTCTTCAAAAGTGCAAGCGGTACAAAGACAGTAAACTTGGCAACGAAGGTCACCTCAACACTAAACCAACGCGGCTCATAAACACTAGACTGGCGGTCGTAGTATTGTGACTCAGGGTCGAATGCGGTCGGGTCGGGGAAAGACTCCCTGCTGACCACTGCCGTGCCCGCAACACCCGAAGGATTAGCATTGGAATGGTAGAAGAGCACTTTGTCGTGCAACTTGATGTCGTCGCGCAACATGTTGCGTGCTTGATAATTGCGCACCCCGTCCCAGATGGCGTTTTTTTCTTTTTGCAAGTCGTCTATCGAGTAGACCGACGGCTCGCATTTCATCAACCAATAACGCACAGCAAAACCCGCTGAAAAACAAAATCACCCATGATTATAACTAACTAGTTCTGGAATTTCAATCTTCTCCATGCTAACATGGAGGGAAGGAATTCTAGTTCAATGCAAGGATTTACCCATGGCGCGCATCTTGTGCATCGTGCTGCTGTGCTCTATCTGGCAGTGCAGCGACGAGAACAACGACCCACAGTCCCCCACACCCGAACTACCACCAATCGAAGGAAAAGAGTGCCCCCAACTAGCACTCTATACTTTTGAGCTAAATATCCAGACTGCCATAGATGCATCGTGTAGCGGCGGAGGCTGTCATGGCAGTGATGCCGACGCTCCCGGTGGTGGACTTGAGCTGCTAAAGAAAGAAAACGAAGATACCGCCACCGGCAATCGGGCTAATATGATTTCTCACCGCAACAGGTGGCTGATGGGAGATGGTGTGCTGCTTGACAAGATCACTGACGATACCCATGGTGGGGGCAACCAAGTTGCCGCAGGACACATCACCGAGGAGGGCATCACGGCATGGTTAGCAGCTGAGCAAAAATGTAGCAGTGGGCGCTAGTAAAGCGGCAAAGAGTCTAGCGGAGCTAAAAAGCGGCAAAGAGTCTAGCGGAGCTAAAAAGCGGCAAAGAGTCTAGCGGAGCTAAAAAGCGGCAAAGAGTCTAGCGGAGCTAAAAAGCGGCAAAGAGTCTAGCGGAGCTAAAAAGCGGCAAAGAGTCTAGCGGAGCTAAAAAGCGGCAAAGAGTCTAGCGGAGCTAAAAAGCGGCAAAGAGTCTAGCGGAGCTAGGAAGCGGCAAAGAGTCTAGCGAAGCTAGGAAGAGATATTTTTTACCAATTAAAGGAGGGAGAGATGATGCGTGGAGCTAGAAAGCGGCAAAGAGTTAGCGAAGCTAGAAAGCAGCAAAGAGTTAGCGGAGCTAAAAAGCGGCAAAGGGTTAGCGTAGCGATTGTCGCGGCATTGATGTTGTGGCAGTGCAATGGCGAGAATGAACCAACAGAAACAACGGACGGTTGCCCTGCGGCATCGACAGCGTTTGCCAGCAACATCCAGCCGCATATCAAGACAGACAGTTGTGATGCCTCTGGCTGTCATTCGAGTGCGACTGACGAGGGTGGGTTTGCGCTGAAGGCAGGTGAGACCAACGCCGCTAGCAACAAAGAAGGCATGCTAGCTAAAGTCAAGGAGAAAAATTTACTCGATGCGGACAAGCTGTGGACGTATCTCACTGGCGATCTCGCTGACAAGGAGCATCCCGGTAAAGACCAGCTCGGTGGCTTGACCAAGGAAAAGGTCACCACGTGGGTGACGGCTGAAAAGGCTTGCGAATAGATTAAGCTGCAACTGACAGGCGGCAAGGCTTGCCGCACAATAATTGCCCCATCTTCCATCTTTGAAGCTGAGGCAATTAACAACTCAGCTCAATGCGACAGCCGCTTGCGTGCAAGGATCTCTTGATCGACGACTTCAAGTTGTTCAAGCGGTTCTTGCCCTTGACTAATCAGACCGACATTGGCCGCGGCTGCGTCAAGGTCGGCAAGTGTGATTGCCCCCTTATCCTCCAGCAATAAGCGTAGCCCGTTCAGTATTTCTACGACACAGGCATGGAAATCCCGCATCTCTGCCATCTCGTGCCTGAGTTTGAACACCTCAGCTCCTAGTTCGACCAGTGATTGTTCCAGTTTCGATATTTGCGTTGCCATGTGTCACCTCCGTTGCAGCTAAACAATTCTCTTCACCCTCTCTAATCGGCGTGTTACGGAATTTAATTAGCAATGTTTGTAAAGTCTTGTTTATACAGTTATTTACCAATCCAATGGTCAAGACAGCCAAGCACATCACTGGCATGATAGGGCGAATAAACTTAGAATAATAAGCAGATGCTTAAACTGCGATCGCAATGGAGACTATTTTGCCCAGATTGTTACTGGCGGTGCTGCTACTGGGTCTCGTTACCCCTGTTTGGGGGAAGCCAAAAGGTTACCGCAAGGCAACTGAAGGGCAGGCTCTGGTGCTACGAAAACTTTTCCCCAAAAGAAACCGCATTGAGGTAAATGCCAACTTAGGGGGAATTCTGAACCAGTCGTTTGTCGATACGGTGATACTGCACGGTGGCATCAGCTATCACTTCTCGGAAGAGTGGGGGTTGGCTCTCGAAGGGGCAATGGCGATAAACACAGACAGAGCAGAACGCACGTGCATCGAGAGCTTTTACAACGATTTTCGCGGCAAAAATGCCACGTCGCTTACGTCGCTTAGACGCAAATGTTACACTCCTCCACTCGGTGATAAGGGTGATGCTCTTCATGACAAAGCGCATAAAGGCAAGCTAAACATTGGCCCCGCCTACATGTCAATTACGGAAATCGACAAACTGTTCTCAATCAGTGCAGTTTGGTCGCCAGTCTATGGCAAGCAGATTTTTTCTTTCCTACCACGTACCAGCCACATGGATATTTTCCTGAGCATGGGCGGCGGCATGGCTATGGCTACCTTCTATGGCCTCCGCAAAAAGCTTCGTAACGAAAAGCAAGCTCGCAATAAACAAACAGTAGACGATCCGGGTGAAATAGATAACTTAATGGGAAACCATGGAGCTAGTGAGAATGAAAAAAATCAGTGGGGCACAGGTGGACGACCTGAGGCCGAACAACAGACCAAGCCCTTTATAAGTTTAGGCGTAGGACAGAAATACCACTTTCTGAAGCGTATATTCATCAAAGTTGAGCTGCGTAATTTCACCCTGCTCGCTACTTCGCAGGGCTACCACAACTTCTTCACCATGTGGGGTGGTTTGGGCTTAAGGCTCTGATCTTCACGAGCACTATCTTGGCTCGTACCACTCTTTAACTGCCATAAAACAAGCGGTAGACATTTTTTTTCCTATTTGCTATCATTTAGCGCGTAAATTTTAACTATATGAGGCATACAGTGGCATCTTACAATCGCGTCCAACTCATCGGCAATTTGGGTCAGGATCCTGAGTTGCGCTATACGCAGAGCCAGACTCCGCTGACTAACATTAGCGTGGCAACCACCGAGTTCCGCAATACACCTGAGGGCGAGAAGCAAAGCATCACCGACTGGCATCGGGTCGTTATCTGGGGACGGCAGGCGGAGAACTGCTGCAAGTACTTGCATAAAGGCAGTCCTGTCTTCATCGAAGGACGTTTGCAAACGCGTTCGTGGGAAGATCAGAACGGACAAAAACGCTACTCCACTGAGGTGGTTGCGTCCAACGTGCAGTTTCTCGGCAACAAGCCTTCTGAAGAACAAGGCGGGCGTAGAGATGATTCACCGCAGGTGCCGCAGGTGCCGCACGAAACCGCGGGTGCTGCTGGCGTAGGCAATGGCAGCGGTCTTGACGACGTGCCTTTCTAGTCACTGAGCAGTGCGAACAGACTGCGCAAGACAGGTGACAGATGCAGCGCGGCAAGCGTAGCAAAGACGAGCAGTTCTAGGATAGGGAAAAAATCCTGATACCTGCGCAAGGTTGCTTTTTCCGCATCCTGCCGCTCGTGTTGCCAGTGGGTAAGAAACGCAGTCTTCTCCACACTTAGGTCGATGCCCAGCATAATCTCGCGCTGTTGTATTTGCTGCAGTATCGGGTGAAAGCTGTGGTCGTGACGGTCGAACAGTGCCTTTGTCCAGTGTTGTCCATGCGCACTGAGATCGTGTCGTTGCCAGAACCACGACGCGGGCAGGGTTTTTTCCAACACCAACACACCCGCCAGCAACACTGCAATGCCAACGACGGTAACGAGATACGAGTGTGGAGCGGCGGCAATCAGATGGCTCAGCAAAAAATTACCCAGCATGCTAAAGACAATCACACCACCCACACGGGTCATGAACAGCATACGCAGTTGCCCTTGTAAACGCTGCTGCTCACGTGCCGCAGCAATCGCCTGTTGTAGCAGACGCAGTGCTTCGACGCGCAGTTCGCCACGATAGAGGTGTGTCTGTGCCAATTCACCCACAAAACGGCAGGCTGGGGCAGTCGTTGTCGTCGGAGCATTAAGCCGCGCGAGGTCGTTGCTCAGCACGGCTTCGGTAATCAACCTGACTGTCCCTGTCAGCGTCTCCAATGCTTGCTGTGCGAGTCGCTGGCGGCTGCTAACCAGCACAAATGCGACAAGAAACAACAGTAACGGCAGGAAAATCATGCCCGCCAGTATACGTAACCTGCGAGAAAAAAACTAATCATTAGCTTGTTTTGTTTTTTTTCAGCTGCTGGACGCAGCTGAATGGATGAATGCTAGCTTACGCCGCTTTTTTGTAACGCTCGCTTCGCGAACTCTTTGCCGCTTTCTCGCTCTAGCTCGCTTCGTACACTCAGGCGTAGTGCTAGCCAAGGTCTGCCTTGCGCGCCTAACATTTGGCCTCCCGGGCGTGCTACGCAATCCTTTTGCTGCTTGCTAGCTTCCACTTGCTTGTGCCCTTTGGCAATAAGGATTAGCAGCGTGCCTTCTGGCACACTGCTTGGGTCACAACAACCCTCGCCCGCAAAGATGGATATAGGTGTTGGCATATTTGTGCTGCCCATCATCTGAACTTGCCTCTAAAGCCGCGAGTTTTAATACGGGGTTTTTCTTTGGGGTATAGGCATAGTGCCGAGCATTGACAATCTCATAATGATCATATTGATGTTATGGAGAAGTTGCTCGTGTTACACACAAGTTTGCATTGTCCGCAAAAGTTTACACAGGGGCGGGAGGAAGCATCACAGCGAACCATTTCACGCGAATGCGTTAGCTGGAGCTAGGAAGCGACAAAGAGCATTCACACATGTGTGAATGGTGCAGCAGGATGATTGCACCTGACCCAAACGAGAAGTCTGCGAACACGCAGGGGTGTGGAGCTAGGCGTGCCTTCGGGCACGCCTTTGGCAAAGAGCCGCGCAAAGCGGGGAGGGGAACGCTCCCCACATAAAAGTGCTATGGTAACAGCATGTTATAATCAACGGAACTTATGCAACAAAGCCAGGGGAACGCTCCCCGCATAAAAACAAAAAGCGGGCAAAGGGATTTGAACCCTCGACCTTCGCGATGGCAACGCGACGCTCTAGCCAGCTGAGCTATGCCCGCAGAGAAAATGCATTCTACCCAAATGTCTTCGCGTGTCAAGAGTTCTGTCTTGGCACAAAACACCCCCCCGTAGCCAGAGAGAGAAAGTGTGGTAGGATAAAGGGAAGGTAGTGGGGGAGAGAAGAAGATGCCTGAATTCGATATTGTGCAGGAATTGTTGGCGCTCAGTTTGATTGGTACTGAGTGGGTGTTGTGGCTGTTGGTATTGCTGAGCGTGGTGTCGGTGGCAGTTATGCTGGAGAGACTCTGGTGTTTCTATCGCTTGCGTCTCAACCTGCGCCCCTTCACGCACGAATTGACCCGTTGCCTGAGCAGCGGTGAATATGAACGAGCCATCGCCCTGTGCGAGCAGAGCCGTGCCATTGAAAGTCAGGTAGCATTGGCGGCCTTCCGCAATCGCGGACGTGGCATACAGGCAGTCGAGCAGAGTATGCTCAACGTCTTGATCGGACAGCGTCAGCAGCTCGATCGCGGCCTCGTTGTGCTTGGCACACTGGGCAATAACGCTCCCTTTATCGGCTTGTTCGGCACAGTGCTGGGTATTATTCAGGCCTTCAACGACCTCTCACACAACCCTGAAGGCGGCGTGTCCGTTGTTATGGCTGGCATTTCCGAAGCTCTCGTTGCCACTGCCGTCGGTCTGCTGGTGGCAATTCCTGCGGTTATTGCTTTTAATGGCTTTCAAAGGCTGGTAAAGAGAAAAGTTGCTAACGCCGATGCGGTAATGAAGCTAGTGTTGACGCATGGCACTACAACTACACCGCAGCAGGAACTGGCCGAGTGAAATGAACAACCCACCTGATTACCCTATCGACAAGGACATCTGCGCTCAAATCGTTCATGACGAACTGTTCCCACTGCGCGCCACAGACGATGACCTCGTTGGCATTGAAGTCGAGATGATCGCGGCTCAGGTTACTGCCAACTCCTTCCCGACGGTTGTGCCGTTCTTCAGTGCTGAAGGGAAAGGGCTGCGCACAATGTTGCGTGACCTAGCTCTGCAGGAAGGTTGGCCTGATACCTACGCGGGCGACGAGCTGTTATCTAAAGAAGCACTGCGGCTCGATCTTGGCGAGGGCGACAGCCTCACCTTCGAGCCGGGCGGACAGATTGAGTATTCTTCGCAGCCACATACCGACCTGCACAAGGTGCTAAACCGTAGTAGGGTGGTGCAAGAGAAACTGGCTGCCCATCTCGCGCATCACTCGATACATCTGCTGCGACTTGGCATCAACCCGTGGCATACGCTAAGCGAGATCGGCTTGCAAATTCCCAAAACCACCTACCTGCTGCTCGACTATCACTTCGGGCACTTTTCCCCCATCGGCAGACGCATGATGCAGCAAGCTTGCACACAACAGGTCAACCTTGACTACGGTGCAAGTGAGGACCTGCTGGCCAAACGCTACCTAGTCTGCAATCTCCTCGCCCCCTACAGCGCGGCAATGTTTGCCACATCTGGCGTATGGGATCGCCATCACATGCAGATGCAGACTTTCCGCACCCACGTCTGGCGTGAACTCGACCGCACTCGCACAGGTTTTCCTGCACTACAAGCAATCGCACGTGAACGCAGCCGTGCTGCCTGTGTGCAAGCTTATCTCGATTTTGCTCTGCAAGCACTCGTGGTGCGACTCGGTAACGACAAGCAGCACAGCACCACTTTTCTGGATTGGCTTGATGTGGGAATCAAGGGCATGCGTCCGACTGTCAAGGATTTTAGGGATCATCTCTACACTCTTTTTCCCGAAGTGCGCCCGCGTGGGTATCTTGAGTTGCGTTCGATCGACTGCCAACCACTCATCTGGCAACCTGCACCAGTAGCCTTTTATCTGGGCATCGTCTACCACCCGCCCCATCTCGATCGCGTGCTCGATGCATTGTTGCCTGAACTCGGTCGTCAAGAAGAAATGATGCATCTTGCTTGTCACGGTCTCGCACGGGTCGAGGCAAATTTTCACCAACGCCTGCACTGGCTAACGGAACTGGCACTTGCTGGTTTGGAGGCATTGCCGCCACGTTTTCGCTGCACAGGAGCAAAAAATCGCCTGCAAGTTTTTTTCGAGCATTTTACCCTGAAAAACAAAACACCAGCTGCCGATATACAGATGCTGGTAAAGAATAGCGACAAGGGTTATCTTTGCCCTGAGCAGTTGTTGCAGTTGGAAGAAAAGTGGGCGGCACTGCTGGGGCAATGAGGTGGAGCTAGAAAGCGGCAAAGAGCCGTGCGAAGCAGGAAAGCGGCAAAGAACCGTGCGAAGCAGGAAAGCGGCAACGAGCCGTGCGAAGCAGGAAAGCGGCAAAGAACCGTGCGAAGCTAGAAAGCGGCAACGAGCCGGGACACGAGCAAACAGTGTGCCAGAAAGCACGCTGCTAGAGGGGAAAAACAGTGCGAGAACCACACGATAACGACACAAGCGTTGACGAAGGGCACACAGAGCCTGCTGACGACGAACAAGGTCAGGCCTCTGAACTTATCGCTGTTCTCAACAACGCGGCAACGCCTCTCCTTGAAACATCTTATGGGGCGGAAAAAAGCGGCAGTGAACTTGCTGCCTACATCGAGGAAGTCTCCGATACGGTGCGCATTGGCTTTGACCAAAGTATAGCTATCCTCTCGCCTTGGTTTTTCAACAACATGCCAGATGTCTATTACCAGACAACCCCAAAAGCCGAGAAGATCAAACATCTATCCGCAATCATTACAGGGCATGTCTTCGAGACCAAGCAGACAGTCGAGTTGTGGAACAGACATCGCAACAAGGTTACTTACATCGGGCCGGGCAACGATCGGCAGATCACACTTGATATGGCACATCGTCTTGCCTCGATCAATCTCGACATCAAGATGGGGTTTCTTTATTTTTCCCGTGACTACTTGCTGTTTCTATCGTCTTTCTTTTGTCAAAAACGCAAGCCACTGGATCGTAACAATCTCCGCATCACCGAAAAAATAGAAAAGGCCGCTCGCCTCCTACTGGCGGAATTTCCTAATAATAAAGACAGTGTCAATTATTTTTTGCAACGTCTTGACAACGATTTCGTCATGTATGCAACGGTGGCACGCATTCAGCTCACCTACCGCATGGTGCATTACATGTTGCAACACGAGGGGGCACACACAACGGTTTACCGCCTCAAGGATACGTCACAGATAAGTCTGACACTGGGCACGAAGGGCGTGGAGACTTCCAAAATTCTGGAGCAGATTCTAAATCTCATTCATCGTTATGGTTTTTCGATTGTGCGTGCCTTCATGGTCAACTTCAACGAGGACTGGAAAGAGCCTATATCGGTGCTAAACTTCGCCTTAAGTGTTGACCAAGTACGGCAGAAGGAAGCTGAAGAAGTCTCGTTACTCAAGCTTAACAAGGCGTTGCGCACACTTGGCTGGGTTGACAACGATGAGTATACTAATTTCAGCAAGGATCGCTGGAGTCTTTCCATCAACTCGATCAACCTTGTGCGGGCGATTGCACAGTGGATTCATATCCTGCTTGGCAAGCGCAATCACTATTATTACTCGCAATATAAAATTCGCGAAACTTTTTTCAAGCATGCCAAACTGGTCAAAGATGCCATTGATCTTTTTCGCTTGCGCTTTGATCCCCTCAACGATCGGGAGAAGGCGGCACAGCAGTATGACCATGACAAACAAAAACTGCTGGACACGATCGACAAAGTTATCGATGAGGTTGAGAAGACCATTATGGTGGAAAGTGTGCATTTTATCAACAACATTTTGAAAACCAATTATTTTTTGCATACCAAGACAGGACTTGCTTTTCGACTTGCCCCTCAGATTCTCGACAAAAAATACTATCCGCACGAGCCGTTTGGAATTTTTTACATCGTTGGTATCGGCTATCGTTTCTTTCACGTGCGCTGGAAGGACATCGCGCGTGGTGGTGTACGGGTTATCATTTCCAAGACGGTCTCGGATGCCGACTTTGCTTTGTCAGGGTTGTTCGATGAGGTTTACGGGCTCAGCCGTGCCCAGCAGCTTAAGAACAAAGACATTCCCGAAGGCGGCTCGAAGGGTGTGCTGCTGGTCAGACCGGGCACAGACAAGGATCGTGCGATGCGGGGGGCGATCAATGCGTTTCTCGATTTGCTCGTGCCGACGGACGAAGCGCACGAGGAGTCATCGTCGCAGCAAATCAGGTATTACGATGCTGACGAGATAATTTATTTGGGGCCGGACGAAAATGTTTCGGAAGAATTAATCGAGTGGATTGCTGAACAGGCAGGGCGACGCGGTTATCGTTACGCTAGTGCTTTTGTATCTAGCAAGCCCCAAAACGGCATCAATCACAAACGCTACGGCGTAACTAGCGAGGGGGTTAACGTCTTTGTCGAGCATACCTTGCGGCATCTCGGCATTGATTTTAAGCGAGAAAATTTCAGCATTACGATGATGGGCGGCCCTGATGGTGATGTGGCGGGCAATGAGTTAAAAATTCTGCACCGTGAGTATGGTGAGCGGGCACGGGTCAAGGTGGTCGCTGACGGCAAGGGCATTGCTTACGATCCTGACGGGCTTGATTGGCAAGAGTTGTTGCGTTTATGCACGGAGAGTGTCTCTATTGCCAGCTTCAATCCCAAATTCCTACAAAGTGATAAAGCTTTTGTGCGCGAGGCGGATACGGCGGAGAACATTGCCGCGCGCAACGAGATGCCGTTACAGGTTGAGGCAGACATCTTTATCCCCGCAGGTGGCAGGCCTTATACGGTCAGCGATAAAAATTGGCGCTTGCTGCTTGATGCTGACGGGCAACCAACGAAGAAGGCAATCGTCGAAGGGGCAAACATTTTCTTCACCAGTGAGGCACGTGATGAGCTGCAAAAGCATGGCATTCTGATTGTGAAGGATTCCAGTGCCAACAAGGGGGGGGTTATCTGCTCTTCTTATGAGGTGCTAGCCTCGTTGTTGTTATCGTCGGAAGAGTTTTGTGCCATCAAGGAACACTATGTGCAGCAGGTAATAAGAATTCTGCAAGACAAGGCAGCAAGTGAGGCACAGCTGTTATTCCGTGAGTATGTCGCACACGGTCGCCAGAAAAACCTCGTCGCCATCTCGATGGAAATATCTGCACAAATCAACAGCGTTAAAGGTGTGTTGCTCGAATATCTGCTCGACAACCCACAAGAGTTAGACGAAGATCGCATCTATCAGAAAACCATCCTTGCCAACTGTCCAGCAATTTTGGTGAAAAAATACGCTAATCGTATTTTGCATGACCTGCCTCAAGCGCACAAGATTGCCATACTTGCTTCGGCAATTGCCAGCAACATCATCTACCGTGAAGGCATCGATTGGATCGAAAGCCTTTCCGCAGCTGACCGCTTGCGAGTTGCACTTGCCTATGTCAATCAAGAACAACTGACCTCCGACCTTATCGCCCAAGTCGAGTCCTCAGCCATGCAAGACAAGGACAAGATTGCTAAAGTGTTGAGCATGGGTGCGACCCGCAACCTCACTATGCTGGAAATAATCGATCGACTTTAGCAGGAAGACTGCTTGTCGCTTTCCAACTCACCCTCTAATGTATGCCAAGATAGGCGCTATAACATCGTCATTAGCCATCAGTACGGCGCTTGAACCCAACAGGGCAATCTTGCCGTTGACCAACAGATCATTACCTCAGGAGCTAAAGCTAACCAATATAGTTAAAAAATTATTTTTTAGTTGCAATTTTTAGAGCACCAAGTTAAAAAGCTCTTGTTTTGTTAATCTTTTCATTATTACGGGAGTTTATCATGTTTTCATTTAGGTCGGTAGTTTTTACTGCTGTGGTGTTCTATGCACTGGCTATTTCTACTCTAGGGATGGCACGCAATTTAGTGTCCTACGGGGGGAGTGTGAGCACACAATCGTACGGAGAAGGTGTGGCTCGTTCTCTCGCAGTGGACAAGTTCCACACTGATATTTTCACATCGCTCAGCAAAGCCCTCTACCCGCAGCTGCCCAGTGTTAATTTACCTGACCATGGGCCAGTCTTTAGCGGGAAGGGAGTTAGCCGATACATACCCTATTCTGGGTGGGATAGAACTAACGAAATCATGAGTGATCTTGTCGGAAAGCAGACACGTAAAGTAGAAGATTTTAAAAACTTTACTACTCTGATAGGCAAAGATTCTGAGGCTGCAGCTGCAATACTGTCACGCTACGATGTAAGCGACGAGGAAGCAGAAATTTTGCTTAATGCCTCGCCTAGTGCTTTGTATGAGCTTTCCATTTTTCTCCAAGACCAGCTACAGAGTATGCTATCGGAAGACACAAAAAGCGGTGGAGTAGCAGAGTATCTCTTCCTACACGGGGTAACTTATCGCCCTACTCAAGAGGAAAGAGTGCAAGAAAGAGATGAATTTCCCAGTGAATTTAGCTACGACATGCTGTATGACGAGATCGCGGCATTGGATGCAAAACTTCGCGGCAAGATAGTTTCCAATGCTGCAGTAATTACCTCTTCTGAAGATAGCTATACCGTTGTATTTAGGGGCAGATCGGCAAAATTTAGCAACATGAAGGATGCCCAACACTTTCAAACAACAACAGACAAAATGCGTAAAACAGAACATAAAGTTGACTTGTTGGTCAACCTAAGTACCTCCGATAGGAATTTCTTGTATGAAGTCGAACGTGTTGTCTACGGTGCTCTTGTTATACATGCACGATTGCCAATTGGCGATCAATCCCAGAAAGTCGGAATCAGGCGGGCTTTTGATCCGGGCAAGCACATCCCTTTACGGGATAACAGCAACCCACAATATGCTTACGTCGCTGAGCTTGAGGAAAATGCTTGGCTTATCTGGAAGGAGTGGAGCAAGGCTTTAGCAACAAAACTGCGCACAGTGAACACTTCAAAGCCAGAAGTTGTGGCAACACTTGAAGATAGCAGTGATGACTGGGCACGTCATGTCTTGCTAGCACGCTAGTGCCACTGTGGTAGCAAGCTGTAAGTGCAGGATGAATTTGTCATCCTGCACCTGTGCCGCAGGTTTTTCTCAGTGCCGAGTAGCAGTGCAAGCCTACTACTCACGTCCAGCTACATAGCTGAGCAAAAACTCAATGGTTGCTGCTTTTCTCTGCTCTACGTCGGCTTCAGCTTGTATTTCTTTAATTTTCGCTAGTTTTTGCTGTTGATCTGGCAGATGTTGTGAGGCAAACGCCAAGTAATCCTGCCTTTCAGCCTCTGCAACACCGTCCCAGTAACCATCTTGTGCAGCCTCTGCATGACGCGCAATAATGAACTCTAAGGCTTGTGCAGCTCGTGTCAGGACAGCATCCAGCTGTGCTTGGGACAGCGATGCGAGGGTGGCACGATCGATATCTTCATCTATGTAATCAGCAAGCAGCCTGCCGTGCTGGTCACGCACATTCCATGTGTCCGTAGTTGACACAAAGGCTGAACCTAGTTCATTGTTGTGCACCACAGGAGGCACCGCCGCCGCGACAATTGCGTAGAGAAGTGTCGGTAAGAAGTTACTGCCTTGCTCCTCATCTGTTTTGGAAAGAAGAAAGTCGATCAGTGCCAGCCTCGCTTCGCCCACCGAAGATAGCCACTTGGTAAGATTGTCGATAGCATATATCTGATTGTAGTGATTGATGCGCACAATTTCTTGGTCATTGGGATCGTGACCCTCATTGGTAGGCATAGAAAACATTGCAAAGTGAACGTCCTTAACCAGTGCTACTGCCTTATGAAGTTCCAGTAACGACGGGTGCTGCAGTTCTTCTCTTGCTTCTTCTTTGTATAAACTCAACCTCTCCATCGGCTCAAGTGGATGATGCAAGAAAAAAGCATCCAGCAGTGCGTTGTGAGTCACCATGCGCAACAGATTAGTCCGGGTCAAATCTGTACCAGGCAACGTCGTAGCAGCAATCATAGTATCCCAACTGGATTTTTTGTTGAGAAAATACGGTCTAGCAGACACTGTAGACGACATGAATAACACAAGGACAGCAGCCCAATACCACACACTCAACATTGCAATGCCTCTATAAATTCATGAAACGATATATAAAATACTTACACGCAAACGGCGCAAGTAAAGCAAGAGGTATTGTCACTGTCAACTGGAAAAAAGCAAAGATCTACACCGTTGCAAAGAGGGTTGGTCAGTGATGAAGATGAAGTTTACATTCAAGGCATAAGTAAATAGATAGGCAAGAAATCGCCACTAGCAATCTCGTCAACAATGATTAGGCGTTAATCATTGTTTCAGCGACAAGTAGCGAACGGCAAAATTAACCCTAGTTTTTTTCATCCAAAACTTTACTGAAAGAAAAATTGAAAAATAAAGTAAATTCAAGAATTTGTAAAAATAAAAACAAAAAAATAATGACATACTAATGGCATTCGACAAGTTTCATAGGCAGTTTTTTATTAACTTTCAATTTGAATGAGGTTGTGATGTGATTTTTATTAGTTTATCTACTGTGTGGCAGTATGTCGTCGTGTTTGATACGGAGTAACAGTTCAGGGACGAAGGAACTGCACAGGAAAGTAGGAAAGTTTAAAGATCCTTCGCAAGTGAGGGAGGAGCAAAAAAAGCAACGTAATGAGGCGGCTACTGCTGTCAAGAGACTGTGTGGCTCTGTTTTAAAAAAGAGAACTTGGGTGGAAAGTGACAGCACTTTACAAACCGAAGGTTTCTTCTTCGCCGCAGCAAAACCAAAGTCTTGCCCACAGCAGCACGTCTCTATTGGAGTGAAGGCAGCTAAATTCATGCAAGCAAAGTCCATCACCTGTAGCCAAACTCCTGATAACTATTTGCGTTTTGAGATACCACAGTCCCCAAGTTATACGGAGAGAATCAAGGTGCGTTGCAACATAGTCTCTATCTAATGCTCACCGAGATAAGCTCACGGAAACACAAGCTATATTTAAAATAAAATAATATTATTAGATATTGACAACTATAAATAAATTAATTAATATGGCAAATGTTTGTAAATTTTTAAAGCCTTTACCAGCACAACATGAGATATTTATTAAGAAATTTCATAATATTACTGTGCATCTCTGGGGTCAGCACCGCGGCAATGTCCTCAGCACTGCTCAAGACTAGTAAAATTGCACGTTTCGCCCCGCACGATTGGGCTGTGCTGGAGAAAGCTCTTTGGGGCAAGGTGTATAGGAAAACCACCTATGACCGTCTTAAGCTGAGCAAGTTGTGGGATCGCGAGGCTATCGGCACACCTGAAGTGCACCAGCTGTTGGCATCGCTTAAGTTTCCTTGGCATGCTTCAGAGGTGAGGATTTTTGATGTGGGATTTGCTGATGATGAGTACAGAAAGTTTCTGTCATCCGAACAGATACGCAAGTCGTTACGACTTACAGACAAGTATACGCTTAATGCTGATGAGTTTGAACATGAAGTTGAAGAGACACTGAGCGCTGCTGAAATTAGGTTTCTAGAAAAGCTCAATCCCCCAGAGCATGGCGTGCTGGTTGCCCATCTGCTGGCGGGTAAATCACCGTTGCCGGGTATAAGCGCTAGAGGTGAAATTTCCCTGCTATCCGATATAAATCCACTGACGAATGCTGCTGGCAGACGATACCTTAAGCTACCCGGTGTGGTAAACCTTTCCAAAAATACATATACCAGAGATGTCGATAAGCTTGACCCTGTGGGTGAGAAGACCCTGTTCGTTACTGCCGCGGGCAACTATTTTCCTGAAAAGTCTGACAACGTTATCCTCGCCTCGCGTGCTCTTGAACAGGATGGCAAGGCAAAGATAATCCCTGTCGGGGCTACCAATCCTGACGGTACCGTCAGCGAATACTCGGTGGCAGATCGTAGTATCGTCGTTACTGCTCCCGGTGAGCGTCTTTTCTCTTTTGATGGCAAAAAAGAGAAAAGATTTCGCCGCACAAGTGCCGCCGCTCCCGCGGTGTCAGGAGTGTTAGCTGATGTCAGAAGTATTCTGCCACAACTAACACAAGACGAAGCTGTGCGGTTATTGGAAAGCACGGCGATAAAAACTGTCACCAACGAGGTGAGTGAGCTTAACGGAGCTGGTGTAGTCAACCACTACAAGATGGTCAGAGTAGCTTTACGTTTAGCTGAAGAAGGCTACGATGGTGAGCTAATGCCTGACAATCTCGATGCTTACCTCGATTTCAACGCAGAGGTGGCTAACCTAATTGATAGCAGCAAAAATGCAACAGAGTTTTTTCTTAACCTTCGCCGCGCTTTTTTTCTCGATCCTAACAACGATGCCATAAGACTGCAGTTGGCTGATGCTTACCGACAAATGGAGTTAATGTCGCAAGCTAATTTCTACGACTTGACTTTAGAGGCAGTAAAGAGTAAACCAGTCGAGGCAAAACTTAATCAACGTGCTTATCTGATAAAAAAAAGGTTGAAAGGCCATTTCTCTTCCTCTCCCATTGATCGGAACATTGCTGATAAAATAATAGATACTATATCTGAGAGCACGTCTCCCAAAATAAATTTGCTCCACCTAGCCGAAGATGACAATGCTTTTAAGCAGTTGCTAAAGACAATAAATACTGAGGAGAAAATGGTTGCAGAGATTATAGCTAATGAAAGGTTTCCAAATATACATACCAATGCTGAGATCAACGAGCAGCTGGCTGAGGCAGGCTTACCCGCGGTTAGGGCTAACGTTCAACTGTATCTGGAGAAACTTGGTCTAAGTGAGACAGATAAGAGAAGATCAATCGCGGAGCGTGCAATTCTCTCTGACTTTTTCAAATCGAACACTCCAGATAAAAATTTAACCGACGAAGAAGTAGCAAAACTTACTGGCATAAGCACAGATAATATCCAAGCATACAAACACAGCTGGCTTAAGAAATTTGCTAAAAAAATCACGCAGGACAGTGGTTATAATAGCCACACTGCACAACAGATTCAGAACCAGCTCTTGACACAAGAGGGTATTTTCATCCCACAGCAGACCATCACGAATTATCTGCACAATAATAATCTGGAAAGTGCCTTCAAAGAAGTCATTGCTGATGAAGAACCACATAACCCTTATTATGATCCAGAAATTGCCGCACGGGTCTCATCTAAGACAGGAATTGAGGTAACGGCAAGATATGTAGCTAAACTGCGCAAGCAACTTGCCATTGCGAATGCAACTGAGAGAAAAGATCTAGAGAGATTAAAGAATGCTGTAATATCTGTAGTTATTGAAGCCAATAGGGATGGACTCTATGATAGTGGTGACTCGGAGATTTACTCGGAGTTGATAAGAAAAGGATATAAGTTAAGAGACTCCACAGAAGTGACACGCTTACGAACGGAAGCTGGCATTAGTAGAAGGTGGTATTGGTACGAGGTATTAGCGAAACTAGGGGAGCAAGCAAAAGCTAGACTAGAACCTGCTATTATGTTCATTATTGCCAACGAAAACCCTCAAAATCCTTACTATGACTATGAGATAATAACGATACTTTGGGAAAACAAAATTGATGTGCCTAGTTTTTTTACCTCCACAAAAATTCGTGAGTTTTTTGGTCTTCCTAATCCATCTTATGTAAGGTATGATGCAACTGCAAGGCATGATGCGTCCTCTTATAAGGATGTTTACCCCAATTTACCCCCTGATATTATTGTTAAAAGTTCAACCAAAAGATCAAAAATTTTGAAGAAGTTTTAAGAGGGTGTTGTCCTATCTACTAATGCCCGCCGAGGTAGGCACGCTGCACATCGTCGTTAGCCATCAGCTCGGTGCTTGACCCTGACAGGGCAATCTTGCCGTTGACCAGCACGTAGCCGCGCTGTGCAAACTTCAAGGCCATGTTTGCATTTTGCTCAACTAAAAAAATCGTCGTGCCCTCCGCCGCGATTTTTTGCAAAATTTGAAATATATGGCGAATAATCAACGGGGCTAAGCCGAGCGACGGCTCGTCGAGCAGCAATAACTTAGGCCGTGCCATCAAGCCGCGCCCAATTGCCAACATCTGCTGCTCGCCGCCTGACAACGTGCCAGATCGCTGCGCACTGCGTTCCTTCAGCACAGGAAAAGTCGCATACACCCGCTCGATATCGTCGTTAATACCACGATCGCGGCGATGCATCGCACCTATGAGTAAATTCTCCACTACCGTCATCTGCGGAAAAACTCTACGTCCCTCTGGCACAAGCGTGATGCCATAACTCGACACCTTGTGGGAAGGCACATGCGTCAAGTCCTGCCCCTCAAACATGATACTGCCACTGCGCAATGGCGGCTGTCCGAACACCGACATCATCAAGGTCGATTTGCCCGCACCATTCGCCCCGATCAAGGTTACAATCTCATGTTGCTCGACATGCAAAGACACCCCCCGCAAGGCCTGTATCTTCCCATACCAAACGTTGGCATTGTCAATTCGCAGCATCAGTTGTTCTCTTCTGTGCCGAGATAAGCAGACAAGACCCGCGGGTCTTTCTTGACTTGCTCAGGCGTGCCAGCGGCAATGACACGTCCAGAGTCGAGCACGATAACATGGTCAGAAATCTGCATCACCAACGTCATATCATGCTCAATGATAAACACGGCAATGCCATAACCATGACAGATACTGCGAATCAAGGCCGCCAATTCCCGTGTCTCGGAATTGTTCAACCCCGCAGCAGGCTCGTCAAAACATATCAACGTCGGATCGGTGCATAACGCTCGCACAATTTCTAGTTTTTTCTGCTGGCCATAGGGCAACTCACCCGCCAAACGATTGCGCTCTTTATCCAAGCCAAACTCCCGCAACCATCCCCACGCCCGATCGATCAGTTTTTTTTCCGTGCGACGATATGAAGGCAAATCAAACACCCCCGCCAGCAAGTTGTGCTGCGTGGCCTGATGCTGTGCCACTAGTAAGTTCTCCATCACTGTCATCGCCCTGAATAGCCTTGTGTTTTGAAAAGTGCGAGCAATACCACGCCGAATTATCTGATGTGTGCCACCAAACATCTTGTAATATAGCTTGCGGGCCAAGTGCGATGGAGTAAAAATATCCGCGGCCGCGAATGGCTTGCCCAACAACTCAACGACATCAACCGACCCGCCTTTGCTCTGAAAAATAATGCGCCCGTGCGTCGGGCGATAAAAACCAGTCAAGCAGTTAAACACCGTCGTCTTGCCGGCACCGTTTGGCCCAATTAGTGCCGTCACCGCATCACGCCGCACGTGAAAATTGATATTGTCAAGCGCTACCAAGCCGCCAAAGCTGATACCAAGCCCTTCAACACTGAGCATCGATTCACCTGCCACCACTGCCTCAGTCATTGCTTATTTCTCTTCAATAAAACACACACACCACTAACACATAAGACAGCTAGCTGGGGGCAGCACTTTTACCCGACGACCGTACCCCATCTCAGGGAGGAGGGAAAAGGGCTGCCCCCCAGCATCAATGCTGGCTATGACTATATCCTGTCTGACTAGGTTTCTCCGCACAGCAGAGAAACCTAGTCACTCCTTTCAAACTGCTGTCGCTTGGCAACAACAAAACCACGCGGCTTCCAAATCATCATCACCACCATCAGCCCGCCAAATAAAATAACGCGAAAATCAGAAAACTCACGCAGAATTTCTGGTAACAGTGTTATCACCACCGCCGCGGCAATCACCCCGCCCGTCGAGCCACCCCCGCCGAGCACGACAATGCACAAAATCAAGGCCGACTCAAAAAAACTAAACGAAGTCGGGTTGATAAATCCCTGCCATGCAGCAAAAAACACCCCCGCCATGCCACCGATCATCGCTCCCATGCTAAACGCCGATAACTTGATCGTCACATGGTTCAAGCCCAACGAACGGCAGGCAATCTCGTCTTCCCGCAACGCCTCCCACGAACGACCGAGTGGCATTTTCTTGAGCCTATTGACGAAAAAAACCGTGCCACACACCACCAGCAACAGCAGCAAATAAATAAAAGTATAGCGGTAAGCAATTTCATAATCGATGCCCAAAAACTCGTGCAGCGGTTGCCCGCCTTGCGTCGCCGTCGGCGCAAACTCCAAACCAAAAAAAGTCGGTGCTGGTACTTGCACACCATTCGGCCCGCCGGTAAATTCCAGCCAGTTATTGAGCACCAAGCGAATTATTTCGCCAAAACCAAGAGTCACGATGGCAAGATAATCGCCATGCATGCGCAACACAGGAAAACCAAGCAGCACACCACAACAAGTTGCCAATGCCATCGCAAACGGCAACGCCGTCCAAAAACCTAAACCCAAATACTGCACACCCAGTGCATAACTATAAGCACCGACCGCGTAAAAAGCGACAAAGCCAAGATCCAACAACCCCGCCAACCCGACGACGATGTTTAAGCCCAACCCCAGCAAAACATAGATGAACACCGAGATGAGCACCGTCAACCAGTATTCGTTGATCATCAGCGGCATCAGTAACAACACACATGGCAGTGCATAAAACAACTGCCGTTGCCGCACGGTCAGCAGTTGCAATGGCGCAGCAATGCGTTGTTTTACTCCCGCCAACCAACCGCCTGTCCTCGCTGTCCGCCCCCGCCACAACGATAGCAGCAGCCTGCCACAAGCAACGACGAAAGCCAGCAGCAGCGGACGGTGTAGGGCAAGTTTATAATCATAGCCCTTCAAAATAAAACCAGTAATCGGCAGAAAAATGACCAGTGCAATAAAAAAAGTCAGCATGGTCTCTTTGATTAACGCACGTGGCATCGCTCACACCTTCTCGACTTCTGGTTTACCGAGCAAACCACTGGGCTTGAAAATCAACACCAACACAAGAATAGAAAAAGCAAACACGTCCTTATAGTCAGTATTGACAAAGCCAGAAAAAAGCGCCTCGCACAAGCCGAGCACAATGCCTCCCAACATCGCCCCCGGCAACGATCCTATCCCACCGAGCACCGCGGCAGTGAAAGCCTTGATCCCTGTGACAAAGCCAATGTGAAAATCAAATGTGCCATAGTTCAACGTCACCAATACGCCCGCAATCGCCGCCATCGCTGCACCGATGACAAACACCCACGCGATGGTGCGATCGACGTTCACACCCAATATAGATGCCATCGTCACGTCCTGCTGCGTGGCGCGACAGGCACGACCCAGAGAAGTTTTAGAGATAATTACCGTCAACGCCACCATGCTAATTAACGCGACAATAATAATGCAAAACTGCGTGTGCGATATCTGAATAATGTCCTCGCCACTGCCGAAGGCGAGGTTGCCATCAATCAAAGTTGGCACGCCTTGCGAACGTGCACCCTGACTGATTTGCACATAATTCTGCAACACCAGCGACATGCCGATAGCCGAAATCATCGGTGCAAGTCGCCCCGAACCGCGCAAGGGACGATAAGCAACCCGCTCGATCGCCCAGCCATACAGTGCAGTGATCAACAACGCTAACAGCAGGGCAATGAGCAGTGCCAAGAAAATAGAATTGAACCCTAAAGCAAAAAACACGGCCAACGCGATGGCCGTGACGTAAGCAGAGATCATGTAGATGTCGCCGTGGGCGAAGTTGACCATACCGATGATCCCATAGACCATCGTATAGCCAACCGCAATCAATCCGTATATAGACCCAAGAACGACCCCGTTAAGAACCTGCTGACCTAAAATATACAGGTCGATTTTCGCCCCTCCTGCTTACGCAAGATATATCGCTGATAACTACAGTTCGTTTGTCCTCAACTCGCGATATTTTCTCTTGCCCTCAAAAGTCCACTTGTAAACAACATAATCAATGACGGTCAAGTCGCCATTTTTATTCCACGAGCGCGACCCCAACACTGTATTGACTTTATTGCTCTTCAACCACTTCGCCATCTTTAAGCCGTTGGGACGCTTGCTCTTGTCCAGCGTTGCCTTCATTGCTGCTGCCACTGCTTGCACCGCCG
The DNA here is from genome assembly GCA_965226195.1 of Oligoflexales bacterium. Taxonomy (GTDB): domain Bacteria; phylum Bdellovibrionota_B; class Oligoflexia; order Oligoflexales; family JAPPIL01. The sequence goes on along the minus strand of OZ245333.1, from coordinate 2,084,501 downwards.
CATAGGTGTAAAGCGTGTAGCCCTCTGGCTCAAAACCCATCTTGCGGTATTCCGCCACGATTTTCTTGCCCGCGGGCTGATCACGTGGCTCACGGCTGTAGGTCATGTAAACGCCTTTGACGAATTTTTTGCCGCCCGCAGTAACGACCATCTCATCGCTGACGATACCATCACCAGAAACGAAGTGTGCCTTCAAACCCTGTTGCCGCATCTGCCGCACCAACGGCCCCGCTTCGCTATGCACACCACCAAAAAACACCGTATCGGCTTTGACCGACTTGATCTTAGTCACCAGAGCACTGAAGTCCTTCTCGCCTCTGGTCAAGCCTTCATACATGACTTCCTTTATACCTTTGGCGCGCATTTTTTTGAGATTCAAGCGCACTTCGTCAGCAAAACCACGCCCGTAAGTGTCCTTATCATGCACGATGGCAACACGTTTCGCCTTCAAGCGCTTGGCGATAAAATTCGCCGCCACCACGCCCTGCTGATCGTCACGTCCGCAAGTCCTGAACACTGTCTTCAAGCCACGTGTAGTGATCTTGGGGTTGGTCGATGCAGGCGTAATCATCAACACATTGTTCTCAGCATAAATGGTCGAAGCTGGCATCGTCGATGAAGAACAGAAGTGGCCAATCACCGCGGCAACCTTGTCCCTCACTGTCAGTTTGTTGGCAACCGCCACCGCCTGCTTCGGTTCACAGGCATCATCGGCTTTGATCAGCTCGACTTTGTGCCCGTTGATGCCGCCTTTAGCGTTGAGGTGCTTGACCGCCAACTTTCCGCCTTGCCACAACTGCTCACCAAAAGATGCAGCAAAACCACTGAACGGCCCAGCCAAACCAATCTTGATCGTGTCTTTACCAAGTGCTGCCCCGGCACCGAAGACCACCCCGATGGCACAGACCAAGCTCACAAAAAATCTGCTAAACATGAGATAACTCCTACAAAATAATCGAGAAATAACAATTCTACAAGTATACCGCAACCCACACAACATTCAAGTTTTTTACCCAGACGTTGCACAGTGCAACTCATGCAAGCTCGGCGGGTTACCGCGCCGTAAGATGATGAAGTTTAATCCCGTGAGGCACGCATCAGGAACAGACGCACCGCTATAAAGCTTTAGCAGAAAGCTAATACGTGCCAATGCCTGCGGCACGGACTCGGCGTGCAAGGTGGTTAGCAAGCCAAGATGTCCAACGGTCAACGCCTTTACGAAGGCGACGATCTCCTGCCCACGCATCTCGCCCAGCACAAAACGATCAGGACGCAGACGCAGCATCTCTTCAATCAGCGTCTCCAGTTTCACCTCACCATCACCTGCTATGCCCTGTTCACGTGCTTGACAACGCACCCAAAGACGAGAGGACAGGGGTAATTCGACGATCGACTCGACAATCATCACCCGCTCCTGTGCGCACATTTTCTGCAATAGTGCGGCCAAGAAAGTCGTCTTACCACTCGCGGTTGCACCACAGATTAGCATTGGTTTGCCCTGTGTTACCAGTTTCTGGCACTGAGGCAGCAGAGCATGGGGATCGTGAAAATTCTGCAGCGTCAAGGTGCTGAAGGCATGCCGCCGCACAGAGAGAATGGGGCCGTCGATGGCGACAGGCGGGATAAGGCAGTGCCAACGCAGGTTGAATTCCTCCAGCAACCCACCGCTGAAAGGTTTACGGGGATCGAGTCGCACGCCTTGGGTGAAAGCAAAATCCTGTAGCCAACGCACCATTTCTTCTTTTCTCTGAAAGATCGAATCCTGCACGCTACGCCCCACACTGCTGACGACAGTAAGTGATGCCGTGCCGTTGACTAGCACCTCGATGACTGTAGGGTCGGCGAAAAAATCGCGAAAACGCTCAATGCTCATGCTTGCGCCTCCTGCTGCCAGACAGACGCGGCAGGAAAGCTGTGTGCGCCCTCCGCAATCAGGCGCTGACTGCCCGCGGTGCGCACGTCGCCGGTTGGGTGTTGCAACACCCAAACTTCAGCACCTTGATTGAGGCTCAAGCTTGCAGTCAGCAGTGCGCCAGAACGTTCACCCGCCTCCATCATCATCAAGGTCGGCGACAAACCGGCAATGATGCGGTTGCGCACAGGGAAATCGCAAGGACGGCTAGGCGTATGCCAAAGCCGCTCGCTGACAAATAGTGCCCCTCGCTGACGCAGGTCACTGAACACCGCGGCGTTGCCATGTGGATGCAGAGACGTAAAACCACCCGCGAACACCACGATTGCAGGCACTGGTGCAGTAGCAGCCGACAGCACACCGCGATGGGCAGCGATGTCACAGCCATAAGCTCCGCCACTGACGACCACCCAGCCACGCTGTGCCACAATCCGTCCGAGTGCAAATGACTCTAACAAGCCACGGGGCGAGGCTTTGCGTGAACCAACGATGGCAACTTGAGGCAAAGCTAACAGCGATGTATTGCCGAGCAGCGTCAAGGCCAGCGGCGGGTCTGGGATAGTGCGCAGCCGTGCGGGATAAAGACGATCGCCCCAGACGACGACCTCAGCCTCGTGTCGTGCGCAGCTCTGCACGTGATTGTGCAGCAGCTGCGCTAGCAACTCACTCTGTCGCAAGGCCTTGCACAGCGGCGAGCGGGGCAGCACATCTTTGAACAGTGCCACCATCATCAGCACTAGCTCTTGCCAATCGTTCAGCGACAGCTCTTGCATGGCAACGCCGCGCAGCTGCAAGCCTTGCAACAAAACGTAGGCATCTTGCAGCATATCGGGATGCAGCCAGTGGTAAGATTGCTGTGATGCCGCATGCACTACCATCTTCAGTAGGCGCAGTTCGTGTTCGTCCATCATCGGTATCCCCCCAAAGTTTTTACTAATAATTTTCCACAGTAGACGAAAATCGACCAGCGCACCGCTGAGTTTTCCCCGCGACAGCAAAAAATCGCCCAAATTGTTTTTTTCTTTTCCTATTGTTTGCGTTGTGTCTTATGATAAGGTGGAGGTGGGATGAGGCAAATTTTTCTGCGTTTATGTGCGATTCGGACTTGAACTCAGCCTTCACTTCGGGTTAGAAGTATCTCTTTGGATGTTATGCCTCAATTGCGCTAAATGCTGTAGCAAGACAAACCTGCCGCGGTGGCGCTGTATCAACATATCAGGTGATCGATGAACAAAGAACGACAGTCGGCGGTGTCCGACGAAAAAGCAAACACGGACGGCAAGGACTTGGGCGACAAGGTCAATCTCAAGGATCTCAAGAAGCTACGTATCTCCGAATTGAATCGCATGGCGAAGGATCTGGGGGTCGATGGTGCAAACAGCATGCGCAAGCAGGAGTTGATCTTCTCGCTGTTGCAGGCACAGTCAGAGAATGGCGGGCATATCTACGGCGAAGGCGTGCTGGAAACCTTGCCTGATGGTTTCGGCTTCTTGCGCGCACCCGACTACAACTATCTTCCTGGCCCTGATGACATCTACGTCTCACCTTCGCAGATTCGGCGTTTCAATCTGCGCACGGGTGATACGGTGTCGGGGCAGATTCGTCCGCCGAAGGACAGCGAGCGCTATTTTGCCTTACTAAAGGTGGAGCAAGTTAACGGCGAGTCGCCCAATCCTGATTTTGAGAAAATTATCTTCGACAACCTCACACCACTGTATCCGCTGGAGCGCTTCCAGATGGAGATTGGAGGGCCTGGCTCGACGCTCTCCTGTCGTATTCTTGACTTGATGATTCCCATTGGCAAGGGACAGCGCTCGTTGATAGTTGCACCGCCACGCACAGGCAAGACTATCTTGTTGCAGAACATCGCCAATTCGTTGGCGAAGAACCACCCGCAGTGTGTGTTGATCGTGTTGTTGATCGACGAGCGTCCCGAAGAAGTGACGGACATGGAGCGTTCGGTGCGGGGCGAGGTCATCAGCTCGACCTTCGACGAGCCAGCCCAGCGTCACGTGCAGGTTGCAGAGATGGTAATTGAGAAAGCTAAGCGTTTGGTTGAGTATAAGCACGACGTGGTGATTTTGCTCGATTCGATCACGCGTCTGGCACGTGCGTACAACTCGGTTGTGCCGCCGTCGGGCAAAATTCTTTCTGGTGGTGTTGATTCCAATGCCTTGCACAAGCCAAAACGCTTCTTCGGTGCGGCACGCAACATTGAAGAAGGTGGCTCGTTGACGATTATCTCGACCGCGTTGGTCGATACAGGGTCACGCATGGATGAGGTGATTTTCGAGGAATTCAAGGGCACAGGCAACATGGAAGTGCATCTCGATCGTCGTCTGGTTGAGAAGCGTATTTACCCGACGATCGACATCAACAAGTCGGGCACACGTAAGGAGGAGTTGCTGTTGCCGAAGGACATGCTCAACCGCATGTGGATTTTGCGCAAGTTGTTGCAGCCGTTGAACACTGTTGATGCAATGGTTTTTCTACTCGATAAGATGGAAAAAACCAAATCCAACACTGAATTTTTGGAAATGATGAACAGCTGAGGGAGGCGACGTGAAGAAGGACATTCACCCGCAGATGTTTCCCATCACCATCAAGTGTGCGTGTGGGGCGACGTTTGCGACCATTTCGACGCTGGAGGAGATTACGGTGGAGATCTGCAGTGCTTGCCACCCGTTGTTCACTGGCAAGCAGAAACTCATCGATACCGCGGGTCGCATCGAGAAGTTTGAGCGCAAATACGGCAAGCGCAAATTCGCACAAAAATAATGTTCGCCAAGCTCGACGGTGTAAGCCAGCGCTTTGCGGAAATCGAAGCGGAGCTAGTCAAGCCTGATCTTAGCAGAGATAGCTTGCGTGAGTTGTCGCAAGAGCGGGCCTCGCTGGAAGAAGTTGTCAATGCTTATCGTGCTTACAAGCAATTGCTGGATGAGAAGGACGCAGCCGCGGAGATGTTGCGGCAAGAAAGCGACGCTGAACTGAAAGCACTGGCCAAAGAAGAACTAGACACCCTGCAAACCAAGCTTGAGGAGATGCAACAACGACTCACGCTGTTGCTGTTACCCAAAGACCCCAACGACAAGAAAAACGTGTTGCTTGAGATTCGGGCCGGCACGGGGGGCGAGGAAGCATCGCTTTTTGCCACGGATTTGTCTCGCATGTATCAGCGTTATGCCGATCGCATGCGCTGGCGCACCGAGCAGTTGAGTGCGACGCTGTCGGCCAACGGCGGTTTCAAGGAGTTGATCGTCTTGATCAGTGGCAAGGATGTCTTCAGTCGTTTGAAGTTTGAGCGGGGTGTGCATCGGGTGCAGCGTGTGCCTGCCACCGAATCACAGGGACGCATTCACACCAGTGCCTGCACGGTGGCAATCATGCCAGAGGCGGATGACATCGACATCAAACTCGACCCCACCGATCTCGACATCAGCGTGTGCCGTGCGTCGGGTGCGGGTGGGCAGCACGTCAACACGACCGACTCGGCAGTGCGTATCGTTCATAAGCCGAGTGGCTTGGTAGTCGAGTGCCAAGACGAGCGTTCGCAACACAAAAACCGCGAGCGCGCGTTGAAAATTTTACAAGCACGCTTGCTAGAAAAAGCAGTGGCAGAACAGCATGCCTCGCTCAGTGCCGATCGCAAGCAGCAGGTGGGCAGCGGCGATCGCAGCGAAAAAATTCGCACCTACAACTTCCCGCAACGACGGATCAGCGATCACCGCATCAACCTCACCCTCTATCGTCTTGAAGAAATTATGAACGGTGACTTGCAAGAAGTTATCGATGCACTGCACGCCGACCACACGGCCCGTCTGTTGCAGCATTCGGGTGATTAGGCAAAAGAGCTTGCCACACCTTGTTCAACGATAGCAGCACAAGCAACACCGACGCACAACATACTGAACCAAGCTAAGTGCCTGCCTAAGACATAGACACCCTACGCAGCAATTATTTGCTACATGCATCACAATTAATCTTTAAAAATCAACAAGTTACAAGCTATAGAGGTTATGGCATGGACTGTGCATCATATAGGTGTGGTAACAAGTAGCAAGAGGATACCTATGAAATTTATGGCAAGTATGTTGCTGCTTATCATCAACGGCTGTGTGTTTATACCACACAACCCTAGTGCGGAGCAGCCCAAGCTTCCTAATCTTTATGACCAAGATTACGGTACCCTAGAATACGTGGACAATTACAACCAGCAACGTTCGGTGCTCAATAAATTTTGGGCGCAAGAAGCTATCGGCACACCCGAAGCACGGGAACTCATTAAAGAAATGCAGCGCAATAACTTTCCGCTCAGCTCTCCACAGCTAGCCATAATGGACAGCGGCTTCGATTTGCACAAAGATGGCCATCCAAGATTTTCTGAAGGGTATAATCAATACATACAATCCAACTATGAAAACGAGGTAATACCATGGATGGAACAATCAAAAAGTAGAGAGAAAAATACTGCTGAATACATTGAGAAGAAAAAGCTGTTTGCCAATGCTGGTTCCGGAGGTCTGGAGCACGGCACGAAGACTCTTGGCATAATTGCCGGTAAAGAACCCGTCGGAGTAAGCTCTCTGGGGGAGATAGATGGTCTCTACCAAAACATAAATTTTGAGTTTCAGGCCTCACGTATCGACAACGGTGGAAAAATTCATGATGTTATTAATGCCTCTCAGGGATATAGTTGGCTCAAACATGATGCCCTACCCGGTGGCGGTGTACGCACAGTGCCAGCAACACCAGTTGATCCTAAAATGTTGAGCAATGCCAGAAAATTCATAGAAAAAACTATCTTTGTCAACGCAGCAGGCAACGACTTTCCTCAACCTATCGATAATTTTATTGACGAGTTAGGCGATAAGATGATCGTAGTTGGCAGCGCCGACCCCAGCGGTTTTCCTAGCAAATTCTCCCAAGTTAGTGAGCATGTGGCTGTGCTTGCCCCCAGTGATGATTTTTTGCAATCCATCGATGCTGATGGCAAGATCGTCAAATTCAGGGGTACCAGCGGCGCAGCACCGATGGTCTCAGGGGCGTTAGCCGATGTAAAGGCTATTTTGCCGAGCCTAACTAGAGATGAAGCCGTGCACATGTTGCAAAAGACCGCGACACGCACCACCATCAACAATGTCAGCACGGTCAACGGTGCAGGGGTCTTAAACCACTACAAGATGTTGCATGCTGCCAAGCGATTGCACGAAGCTGGCTTTGCCAACAACAGGCAACTGTTATACGACGATGCCATGTATGACTTCAGCACTGAAGCTCGCCAGCTAGCCAGCGAAGCGACGGAACTGCTCACCTCCACCGAGGACTCGACCTTCTATGCCGAAGGGTTCAAAAAATTACGTCAGGCCTTCTTTTTAGACAGTGATAATGTGTCGATACGGACAGCCCTTGCTGATATTTACCAGAAATGCGGACATGTGGCGGCAGCTGAACTCTACCGTGTACCGCTAAAATATGCAGATTTTCCTGGCCCAAATCCACGTATCAAAGACATGGGAAAGAAGATTTATGGAAGAAAAAACAGGGCATACAGTAACTTACAAGCTAAGGAAATTACTAACTTTTCTAAATGGTTAGAGGCAAAGGGAACTGGTGCAGAGCAAATAGCAAAAATTAAAAAAGAGATGGGAATTGTAAATGTAGACTTCTCAAATGGTAGCCAGAAACCGGTGGTTGCTGCTGATAAGAAGCTGAGGCAAGAAATTACTGCAAAAAAGAATGCGATTGAAATGTTAGACAGTGATCAGATGCTGGAAATCTTAATACACAATGCTGACAACGATGGTGTGCGCGACAACACGATGCGGTTATTGCTAGAATATACGGGCGAAACCGCCCCAGAAGTGCTCGATAGGCCGCGGGTTATCACGGTCATCAGCAAGAGAGCTTCAACACTTAAAAAGCTGGCTAGTAGCTTAGGTAAGCATGGGCAGATGTTGAAAAAAATCCTCTTATTGGCCATCTAAAAATACTGAGTCACAAAAATAACAGCTGGTATGCCATGTCATGCAAGCATTCAGGGAACGAGACGTAGTTCAACCTTAACTTTGCTGTCGGGTGGCAGTTTGGTGGTGAAGGTTAAGGTTCTGTCGTTGCGCTCGTAGTCATTTGTCTCTGCCACGTTGACAAAAACCACCCACTCTTCACTTGAGTAAATGGTGCTACTACTCTGCGGCTCGCTTACGGTGAACTCTTGCAGAGGGATTATTTCCTTAAAGGTTGCTTTCACTTTATCGCCAGCTTTTAAATTCTGCTGTGCCGCGCAACCGCGGTTAAGCATGATCGTGTTGTTGTTGATTGTCAGTTGGCTTTCATCACAAGCATGACTACCGTTGATAGCAAGCTTGACTGAGTTCGCAACTCTTGCCGCGGGCAATTCGATGCTATTCTCCATGCCTTGTGCCGCCTCGTAGCAGACGTGAACCTTACTCCCAGCCGTCAACCCTGTGGTAGTATTCAATGTCAGTGTGTTGTTGCTATACGTGCAACTGACGCTGTTGCTACATTTGTTGTCTCTGCCACAACGCGGTGTGCCTGTGTATCTTCCTAGCGCTAATCTATATGACGTATTGATTATCTCAGTCATGCAAGTCGCAAGGCCAGAGTTAGCTTCTTTATCAAAAAATATCCGCTTGTTGTTGAATTTCAGCTCACTGCCACTGACGGTATATTCTGTGCTGGGGATGACCGTGCCACCTACTGTGACCTTCAAATCACTTGCAGTACAGGTAAAACCAAGATCGTAGCGAGCTTCGATAAGATGTTCACCAATGTCTTGCTTAACGTTTTCAGGAAAAGTTGCATAATTTCCCGCGTTAAGGTCAAAAACTTTGCTGAAATGTTCTGCATAGCGAGTCTTGTAACTAAAAGCAAAGGCAAGGCTGGTGCTTTGCATTTCATCGTGTCGCCCATTAAAACAAGGGTTGACATGTTTTTTATTTGAGTTTTTGATCCAAACACTGTTAGGATCGTAGTTGTTGCCGAGTTGATTGCACTTTGTCTCGATATCAAAGATACCGAACAAGCGCCACTTGCCTGTACCTTTGTGGTAATTAAGCTCGGCAACGAGACTACTGTCAATACCACAGTCGAAAGAATTCCACGCGTAATCACTTGGTGCGCCTTGTTTATTAATAACCCTAGTGTCTTGCCCCAAACCATAGAAGGAGCAGGGGCTGGGCTTAGGGTTATTTGAACATGAATGTGCTCGCGTGCATTGATGATCCTCGTCGCTAACCAGTATCACCGCTAGTTTTGCACCCGCGCGCAACCAACTGTGGTTTGTATAGCTGCTATCTTTCACCCATTTGTCGCTGCTCCAAACACTGTAGGGAAAGAAGTTTTGTTGTCGCTGTTTTCCAGTGTATTTCTCGCCACCTTTCCATGCGTTAGCTCCGTTTTGATCGACATCACCGAGAACATTGCGAGCTTTCCACACTACCCGTTCGTCGTATGCGCGCCAAGAGCTTTGTACACCTTTGCTGATGTCTTTTATTTTTTTTACGATTGCGCTGATAGAACTGGATGATTTTATTCTTTCCAGTTCTTTACTTCTGCTGTATTTTTCGCCGCCTGCAAGGGTAAGTTCCCAGTCAACGGCACTGATTGCCGTAAGAAAATTTTTGATTGCCGCGGCAATTTTGTCATAATCTATCTTGCGTGTGTCGTTGTCACGTGAGTTGTCAAGCACCATCATAAGATCGAGTTTGCCTTTACTACTTTTGTTATTGAGTGCTTTTTGGGGGGCACGCTGTGCAGTCACGTTTATGGATGTCGAGCGCTGCGGGTCGCCGATGGTCATCTCCCGTGCTCCGTCTTGGGTGGGATTGGCAATGTCTTCCAATCCAACTTCAATCAAAGCTGTCGCCGTTGCCTGCACCATCATGTCTCCATCAGCAATCGCCTCAGCCTCATTTGGCGAAGTGTGTCCGACAAATTGTGCTCGACCGCAAGCACCAATCAGTAGTAGCAACACCATCTTTCTGTTCATAAGTAGCCTGAGCACCTCACCTCCGAGTCACGTGCAACCGTTACACAGATGGTATCGGAATTGTCGGCAACAGGCCTTAGGCATAAATCAACTCTCAACATAACTGCCTACTATTATTGTGCTTTTAAGAAGAAGCTCTTTGCCAACGATAGATGTACCTTTTCACAAGGCACAGCAATGCGGGAAGAAGTAGCAAAGCTAGCATTACCAGTGATTTTATCCCAGCTTCTCGCCCAATGGTAGAGCACAAGCTTTTGCTGGCTTTGCACCTTACCCCCTTCTCACCACGTAGCAGGGCGGCAATACGTTTGTATCCACCTTCTTCAGCGTAATTCAAAGGAGTGAGGCCATCTTTATTGGTAGCATCTCTGTATAGGTGTGATTTTGCCAGTAGGTCACGGGTGACATCGCAAAATCCGTAGAGCGCAGCATAATGCAGCGCGGTATTGCCATATTGATCCTGTGCGTTGATTTCAACATCAAAAGCATGCTTAATGAGCCAGCGAGCAGATTCAATATGTCCTTGCTTAATTTCAAAGATAAGCGGATAGCGGGGGCGACAACCGCTGATGTTTTTTGAACTGTCAATTACTTCAAGTTCATAATCTTCATGAGGACAAGTTTTCACGTCAGTGTTTTTTTCATGAAAGTAGCGGTAAAGCCACCTGAGACCCTCAATATCATCTTTGCCAAGCATAGTATCTTCGTCAGGATCTGCACCAATATAGCCCAGCCATCACTGAAAGTGGCTGTTTCCCTACAGTATATTCCAATCCGCCACCACTTTTGATGTCAAAACGGGGGTAATTTTCGTCACTCTCCACGTAGGTATCGGCCAAACCAAAAGCATGTCCGATCTCGTGCAGCAGTGTTGGCATACTATAGTACGTGTCACCTATAAGCAGAGCTTTTTCTTGCTTTGGTTGGTTAAACATATGTATTTCGTTAACCCAAAAATACGCGTAAGATCTGCCATCGTTACAGTAAAAAACAACTCTAAAATGTGGATCAATCTTGTCTGTATCTACTGCTGTAAATATGCGTTCACGTTCATCAAATTTGTTGTCTTCTGAATTACTGTGAGTTGGCAATTCAGTAAAAACAAAGTTATCAACCAGTTGGCGATTGCTGATTTCTTTTAGTGGGCGCAACCATTGCCGTAAAGCCTGACGCATAGCTTCTTCGAGCTGTATTTTTGTTTCTGCACTGCTGCATTCTTGGGGAGCATCGTAGATGATGCGCCACTGATCTTCAAAAACTCTGCCGATCAAAAGTTTACGGTAATTAACATATTGCCAAGCCCGAAGACGCAGCGACGGTTCTTTTTCTTCGTGGACAAAAGTAACAAAACGTGTATCTCCCGACACCTGTACCAGGTTACAGGCAGAAATTGCCCTCCATACTAGACAAGCTATTGAAAAAACTAAAAATTTTCTTATCAAAAACGACACTTCTTGTTTCCAACTAATCATAGACATGCACAACATTGCTATCGTCCAAAGGAGTAAAATTCTTTACCTGTATAGGTAGCGTCGCTAATGTCAAGATACTGATATAATTATATTTTTTGACATTATCTCAAAAATATAAAATTATTGACATTTACTCCTACCAACAGTAAGAGTAGACTTGCTGATTTTATTTACTAATGGAGTTATGTTGTGAAAAACTTTAGAAATGCTGTCGCTATCGCCTTGATTGCTGGAATGTTTGCTGGGACTGCTACGCTTACCTACGCAAGCGCAAAAGAACCACGTGGATTGAGAAATATTGTTAAGCGTAGCCTGACTGCACTGGGAGAAACAGTGCCCATAACACGCTGGAAAAATCTGAGTAAGAATACCATAATTACAATACTTAGCCTAGCTGTGCTCTACCAAAGTGTGACCTTTACAAACGAGCAATTATCTACTACAACAGAAAAAGATGTGGCCAAAGTGCAGGAGCTTACACTCGAAGAAGAAGAAGAAGAAATACAGCAAATTATAGAAATCGTGAGAGTGGAATCAGGTAGCGAGGCATTTGCTAAGGCATACGCTAAGGCGATATTGAGGAGAAAAGCGGAGAAAAATTGAGCCGCAGTCAAGGAACTTACATCAGCAGTAGAGCAAGCTGCGCAATAAACTATAGCCGTCGTGAATAAGAAAAAATATGTTGATAGAGTTGCAATCTCCATGAATAGGCAGATACCTACTATAGGACTGGAGGATGACGGAAGGAAGCTTAGCATCCCTATAGGTGATATTCTCAACAACGTGGCAATTGGATATGAACTGAAAGACATAGGTTCTGACACAGTTGATCTCTACGGTGATGACAGCGAGGCGGTATTTTTCCTAGTTGACAGGGGCTACAAACATTTTCGCCCTGAAACCAAGGATGTCATTCTTGAGCTGGAGGCGGGGCAAATATTGCAAGGAAAGGTACTGGGAGAAACGCTATACCGCACAGGCTACGTTACTGTGGTAACGAATCAAGTAGATGTGGAGGGCGAGAGTCACGAGATATTTTATTTTATCCATAGGGACGATCTTCTGCGCCACTCCCCGAATGATTAATCAACGTTGCCAGCAGCACCAACAAACTACTGTGCAACGGCGGAATTAAGCACGTACGCATCAAGTGTGCGACCCGTCTTGTGCTGGAGAATGTAGAGATCTTTCCACAATTCCGCAACGGAGAAACCCACCATGCTTTTGCCCTGATTTGTGTGCAACAGCTCTTCTTGTTCCAACACCGCCGCTCTGTACATAGCAACTAACATACCTGCCTCCCGCGTATCGACCGTTGCCTGCGCCAATTGTGCCAAGAATAGCATTTCTTGTGCATCTTGTGGACGTGCTTGTCGCAATTTTTGCAAACGTGACTTGATCTGCCAACTTGCTGACAACCACGCCTTCGTTAAGGAGAAATTACTTGCATCTTGATCAAGGTTTTGGCGAAAAGTTTTCCAAAAATCAGAGCCTTCGTCCTGCCCTATTTGCAAATGTGCTTCTGCACCAAATAGCTCAGCAAGATCACTGCTCCTCCACAACGCATGCAATATACTCTTATGTATTTCCTCCATCTCACGGTAGAAATCTGTCTTAAGCTCCATTAACCGCGCATAACGATAACGCAGCTCTCGCAGAGTGTGTGGATAGCCAAGCATCACCCGTGAAGTTTCATTCTCGCTCAAGCCAATGAAACCACTTTTGAGCCAAGGGAAAATTTTTTCCGCCCCAAAATGATCGAACTTATCCTGCCAATCACGCGAAAACCCATGCTCTTCAGCCTGCGCATAAGACGCAAGCAACATCTCGTGTTCAGCTTTCCGCAAACTTACAAGCTGCAACATCTGTGTCTGCCATAACAAAGGATTGTCTGCCGCCAGCAAACTCTCAATATCCATCTGCAACTGCTGTAAGTAACCGTTATCCTTTATCTTCTGCATTATCGTCGCGGGCAACGGCACTTCAACAACTGCACTCGGATAGGTAAAACGCAAAGTTTGCGCTACCATACTTCCACCCACACCAAATATAGGAGCAGCCATGGCAAAAAATACTAGTAAAAACAAAAGGTTCACAACAATATCTCCATAGTTTTTGGCTGTAATTCACCTAATTACAAGCACAGATCACCTCATACATAAAATTACAAAACACGTCAAGTTTTAATCGTTGAACATTCAGAAAAGCACGTGTTATCCAGATAAAATACGATGTATTCCAATATATCATGACATAATTATTGACACTTGATATAAAGGATGATATGTGTAGCATTGTTTTATAAACCATATCTAGAAGCAAAGTTTTGCGTATTTTTATATTTTTATTACAGCTAGTTGTGGTGAACATTATACCAAATTGCAGGAATTGCCACGCACGCTGCCGCGTTTGCTGAAGTTGCAGAAGATTGATTGGTATGATGTGATAACCTATCGCACTTCCAGCATCGCCGTGCTCGATGTATTTTTCCACACTACAGGTATCAACAGAGCGACACTGATGCATGAAAGCAGTTTCAGCAACCATCTGCTTGCCGATCATCTGCGTGGTCACCACATCATCAGCCATAGCAAGCTTCAAGACCTGATGGCAGCAATGCGGCAACTGCTCAATACGGTAACACTCGATAAACAGAGTCACACGGATTTGTTAACGATGATCGATGCACTGCCTGCAGCAGTTCGGGTGGAGAGAGTTGTTGCCAAACTGCACCGTCACCAACATCGCTTTGTCCTTGATAGCTCGCAACTTGCTGACATTGAACGGGTGTTAGCAATCAAAGAGAAAGACATGCTGAATATCGAACACAAGTTTGCTGACAACAAACACAAGCATGCGGCTGTGTCTGTGCCAAAATTTTTTCAGAAGACATTGGCACACCATAAAATAACTCTCGACGATATGCGCAACTATGACAATTACTCGGCCAGCATGTTAGTGGTAGCGATGCGTGGCCTGCGGATAAGTTTGACGAAGCTGAGCGAAGGCACAGGAGCGCATCAGCAAAGCTTAATAGAATACCTGCGGGGAGAGACTACACTCAGAGACAGGGTTATGGCTAGGGTGGAAACATTTATCAGACAGAGGATGGAAAGCAAGCGACAAGAAGAGCTCGATGCTTTCTTTAAAAAACTAAACACTGCCATCAAGGTAGAGCGCACCGCCTTAATGCTAGCTGCCAGTGAAACTGAACTGCGCCCAACTCTCGCGGCAACAGTGCAACGTGTCATCAAAATCAGAAGAACTTCGCTACAGCTTACCGCCTATGGAGTAACGCTGAAAGACGTGCGCCACTACCGCCGTTCTTGCATCACTATTATCAAAGAAATCATGGAAATCGTCGGGATGAGTGCCACTGCCCTATCGATTAGCAGCAAAATCAACAAAAATACGCTGCCAAAATTTCTCAAAACAAACAAGCTTTTCAGAGAAGAAACACTGCGCAGACTGGAAAAATACTTGCACCATCAAGCTAAGCAACGCGAGCGTCTCATCCCTCTGCGCCAAGAATTACGCCATGCTTTTCATGTCGAAAAAGCCGCACAAAAAATACTCAAGGACAACATTAAACCATCACCCATACAAAAAGAACTGCTCGACCGCGTTGCCAAAGCACCCTGACAACCAGCATCAAAGAATTTCTATATCGTCCCGCTCGGCAACAATCAACAGCGGGTTGACTTGATTCTGTCTGAGAACACTTACTTTGCCCGTCGCACACAGTGGCTGTTTCACTTGCCATCCATCACAACAACACTATGTTCCAACTCAACTTCTGCCTGTGCAACATCAGCTTGCTGTGCTGACGCGGCAAGTTGGATAGCTTCGTTATGCTCGCTTGTCTTGCCCTCAATGAAAGTGAAACCTCCCTCGCTCTCTAGCAATGAGATATGGACAAGGATAGTGAAAGACTTGTCAATAGGGAACTCGTTAAGGTCGTAGTCGAATTTGTTGTCAACCTCTATCTCATAACCACCATTGTCGTAAACTCTGCTCACCTTACCAGTGAGACGCAGAAAGTCGTGATCATCAGCTTCAGACAACAACATGACACGCTTGTGTAGATCAGGATGGTCGGGCATGGATATACCGATGATGTCATCGAGAGGAACTCGACTTTTCTCGCTGTCAGTGGTTGCAACGCTCACTTCGCTTTCATAGGGACTTGCCCCCACGACACAGCCACGACACAGCCACGACACAGCCACGACACAGCCACGACACAGTATTTTCGCGCCGTCATGTTGTTTCGTGTAGTGAATGTGCTTCCCGCGGAGTTTGCTCGCGCTAATTTCTCTCAAGGACATTGTTAAATTTTGGCCAGCAGCACTCGCGAGAGCTACCACAGGAAGAGTATAAATTATATTAGGATCAATCAGAGCACCTAATAAAAAAGGAGCTGAGGCTATGAGTTTTGTCTGTGTCGGCTTCTCTGTCACTTGTATGGCAATCCTTTCCCACAGGCGAAGGATAGGTTTACTACGTGCCGCGGGCATGCCTCTGATTTCAAGCAAACCTGCTCGTGCAGGCGAGGCAATAGTTTTGTCGGCAAGAGAAAGTACGATTGATAAAATAAGCACATAACGCATCGCTGAGACTCCTGTTAAACTGACTTCCTCCCTACCACAGACTTTTTACAAAGATGGCGAGATATTAGATGTTGCTGTTAGCAAACAAAGAATATAGTCCCATCCACAATCTTTATGATTATATCTAAAAAACAACATGGGAGGCAAGAAAAACTTCGATTACAAACCAGGGTCGTGGTCTTTGCCAGCATCAAAACTCGCTCGGTGGTTCGGGCAAATCACGGGCATTGTTGCATAAGTCTGTGTATTTTCAGGTACTACAGGACGGTAGCCAGTCTAACCAACCACGAAAACTGCATAAAATAGGAGGATCTCGATTGTTGCCGAAAAACGCTGTGGGAGCGGCAGGCACACAAACCTGCCACTCATCAAAACAGAAATTAAGGCTGATAGCTAACTCGGAGCACATGACTCTGGTAGTCTGCACGCAGCGGAGAAAGCGTCGAGGCATTGTGCGGGAAGTAAGCGATCAAGCCTGTGCCAAGATCCCCCCCCCTACTCAACGTGACCTTGCCTGTGCCACCTGCAGGAATCACCACACCAGCAGGCATGCCCCAGAAACCAACACCGTCCTTAGTCGGCGTTATCGTCTGCCAGTTTTGATCATGACCAGAGAGATAATCAATCCCTTTTATTAGATCAGCTCGCTCGACAGCAAGACGAAGACGCAAATCTCCCTCAGCATCAGTAACAACATCACGTAATAATGCCGAAGCTACTACTAACGTCGCATTGTTGTAATTACGGAGCGGCAAGTACGAAACTACCGCACCCGAATAATTCTGAGGCTTGCCCTCCAACTCATAAGCACTACGAATAGCACGCAACTTGTGTGCATCAGTAAGAAAAGAAAGGAACTGACTCGCCTCATTGGGTGCTCCCTCCAGTATAGATCCCACCGTGTCACCGACAAGCTCTTGCTCGGCAACACCATCACCGTCTGCGTCAAACTGCACCGACAAGGCACAGAAGTTCCACGTCGTGCGCGGATGATAGAGCTTCGCAGCAAACTGCAACACCATCTCTCGCTGCCCATCAATCTTCTGCTCGACGACACGATAGCCAGCCGACTGCAAATCACACACCGCGTTATCACTAAAATAATCACGACGCACGTTCTCTACCCGTCCATCACTACCAAGCAAATTGAACAGCAGCACCTCGCCATCACTCGCACCTTTGTTGACAAACTCAACATCGACCAACGCCCGATACGACTCCTCCTGTGAGCCAGCATGTATCACCGCACCTTGAGCTTGCAAACGTGCCAAACGCTTCACACCGACTACCAGTGGTAACCTCGCTACCGCTTGCTCGCCGTTACGTGCCTCAATGTAGCCATCCAGATTGCTGTAAAAGTCGTTCAACTTGTCCGCAGCAATGTGTAACGCAAAATTAACCCGCTCCTCTGCCCCCGCCGCGAGCGTAACCTGCGCAGGCAGACCAAAGGTCAAGCCCGCCATCACCTCAGCATGCAGCGTGACCGTGACCTCCTTCTCGCTCAAATTGCGCAAGTCAAAATGTCCCGCAATCCGCTTGTCAGCAGAGACGAGCACCCGACCCAATGACAAGGCCGCAGGTTGAAAAACAACCTCAGACATTGCAGCCCGCAACGCATCGACACGTCCACCACCCTGCTGATAAGTGCGATAACGTTCGCCATCAGGAGAGTGAATGATCTTCGCATTGGCAATCAGCATGCTCTTGATAAACGCTGGATCAAGTGCTGCACGATACTGACGCAACAAAGCTACCACCCCACTAACATGCGGTGCAGCCATCGACGTGCCGCTGACCCGTATGCCACGCTCGCCATGTCCAGCAAAAGCCGAAGTTATCGCCACGCCCGGCGCAGTAATCTCTGGCTTGAGCAGTGAATCGAAATTGCGCGGCCCGTGCGAAGAAAAACTCGCCAACGTATCGATCAGTTCTCTCTTCTCCATAAAAGTGTCCGGCTTGAAAGTGACATTGACCTCGCCATTCTGCAGTGCCGTCTTGACTTGCTCACCCGCCTGCTTGGTAATCATCACCGCAGGGATCTGATACTCAGACTCACCGCCCATCTGAATCGGCGTACCATCGACGTTGTTAATAATCACCACGCCAATCGCACCCGCGGCAACCGCACGGTCGATTTTTGCCACAAAAGTAACGAAACCACGATCAATGAGCGCCACCTTACCTTGCAACTGTTCCTTCTGCTCAGCCGTCAAGTCCTGATCGGCAAGCCCAATGTGATGTATAGACGCAGTCAACTCGCCCACATCGTTTATCGACTTCGCCATTGAACTTTCGACCGCTTCTGAGACAATACTTTGATCGCCGCCGTGACTGAACTCGATCGCGGGAATTTTCCAGTTGTGTTCAGCATCATCGATCGATGCCGCTACCGAAATCGAAGCATCGGCAGTCGAAGGCGCACCTACAATGTAATCGTATGCACCAGAGTTGCCTGCCGCAGCGACCACGACCATACCGCCTCGCAACGCATTGCTTATTGCATCACGATACAACGCATTGGGGCCGCCAAAGCCAGAACCAAGCGAAAGATTGGCGACATGGGAGCGATCGCTGAGATCTAAATCACCATTAGGGTCGAGCGCATACTCAAGCGCTTTGATAATGACTATATCACTCGTCGAGCCAGCACCAAACACCTTGATCGCCAGCAACGATGCATCGGGCGCAACACCGTCATAAGTGTTAACGCCATCGCCAATACCAGCCACTGTGCCTGCGACATGCGTGCCATGCATGCCCTCGTCGAGCGGGTCAGCATCGCCACGGGGGATGTGCTGTTCAAAATTGCCATCCATAGGATTGTAATCAGCACCAACAAAATCGATGCCCGCAACTACTTTGTCAGTCGGGAACGTGTCAGGCTCGACCACCGCGGGGTCGTTATTCTTGTAATCATCAACGTTGCCTGTGCCACCAAACATCTTGTGCATGTAGTCGATGCCCGTGTCGATAACTGCCACACGCACACCATCGCCGCGCACTGGCACTAATTCGCCCTCATGGTTAGGCACACGCAACTTCTCATGCACCGCCCGACTGCCGATGAAAGCAGCCGAATCTGCCGTCAGCGGTTTTTGTTCCGCAGTTCCTTCGTCCTCCTCGTCACTAACAACATACGGCTGTGGAGGATTGAAAAAAGTCTCGTTGGCAACCATTGCCACGCCCGTTAAATTCTCAATACGCTCTCGCAACGCCTCTGGAGCAACGATAGCAATAGCATTAAGCACCAGACGATAGCGGTAAAGCACCATCACTTCGTCCGATAACGCCCGCAGCTCGACAATCACCCGCTCCTGCTCGGCCAGCAACGCTTCCTTATGCTGTGCATCGATCACCTCACGTCCCGCGTCATCACGCGTCAGCGTCGCCAACAACGGCTTGCCCTCCAACCTGACCAACGCCACAAACTTCGTCCAAGTCTGCGGACGATTGTTAATTGCCTCAACCTCACCTACCGACTGCGGCTGACAACCAGCTAGCAACGCACAGATCAACATCAGCAACGAACACAGCAACACCCTCAACGGCACGACCATCGACATCGCTCTCCCCCCTAGTTTTGTTAATGTCTAGAATTTTCTACGGCTATTGTAGCATGGTGTGAGAAGTAAGCAAAGACTTTTTTGTGCATAGGAGGGAAAAAGGAGCGGGCTTGCTCCGCTCCTTCATAAAAAATTATCTTCCCACTGCCTTATCCATCTCCATCGCCTTGATGTTTGCCGCGATGCGTTGAATATCTGCGTCACTCATCTCTTGCTGTGCATGTAGCTTTTTCTGCAATTCATGTAAATACTGCTGTTCAGCGGGTAACAGCCCGACCTTCTCGCCGCGTAAGTCGTCGTAACGCTGCAAGGCATGCATTGCCGCTTGATAATTATGTGTCCGAGATTTCAATACTGATAAATTGTAGAGCACGGCAGGATTTTCCTTACGACTGGCCAGCAGACGCTGATATTTTTCCTCCGCAGCCTGATAATTTTTTTGCAACGCATCGACTACTGCAAGGTGCAGCAGTGCATCAGGATGATCGGCAATTTTTGCTAGCACCTGCTGAAAATAAGCCCGTGCCTGATCGAGTTGACGAAAACGCAAGGCAATCAAGCCAGCATTCATCAGCAAAGAAGGAGCATGTGGGTGGCGGCGCAAAGCTTTTTGCAAGATACGAAACGCTTCGCTATAATTTTCCTGTGCAATTGCTACCTGTGCCCCCAAGTTAGCTGCCATTGCTGTATCGGCATTGCCAAGTTGTTTGATAACAACATGCACTAGCTCATATTTTTTCTGCTTCAAAAGATTTTTAATCAAAATAAGCCTTGCCTGTTGGGAAGTCAGATCAAGCTTAAGCACCTGACGGCTGAAACGAACACTGTCAGTATATTCGCCCAACAGAAAACTTACCTGCGCAAGATTAAGCAAGATTTTTACACTGCTCGGTTGTTGTCGATGTGCCGCGAGTAACCTCTGCTGGGTTTTATGCAGAGCCTCCTTGCGTTCTGATCTTGTCACAGGTTGCTCTTCGTGCGTATAGAGATAGTAGACCGCGTTTTTCTTATCAACTTCCTTGACATACTCAACTGTCTGGCAAGAGATGAGCAAAACACTCGCTGTCAGTAACACCTTCATGACTCGTTTCTCCTCTGATAAACATGTTAACGTCAACGCAATAGAATTCCCGTACTATCACTCAAGTGCATCTTGTGCGTCAAGTATAGCGGCGTATTAACTTTTTCATTAATCTGCGGATACTTGTCTGGATTCATACTGGTAATCTTATCATAAGATTTCAACATCCAGTGGCTAAAGATATTATCTTGCTGTGCTTTTTGCCATGCAGCCTGATAATACTTGTAAGCTTCGTTCCTCAACGGAAACGCAGCTTTTTCCATCCGACTACGATACACATCTACCTCCTGTTGTGATGCACTAACTAGTTTTGGTGCATTGAAAACCATTGCGGCAAAGTTTTCGTGCATTTCACCCAATTTGTACAGCGAAGCCGTTTGCCACACAGGGTCGCCAATTTTGATAATTTTTTCAAATTCCGAAACAAGATAAAGCAACTTTTTCTGCTTTTCTTTTACAATTGTGTCAACATGCAACGAGTCATCGATAGCCATGACAAGAAACTCATGCAATGGCTTCAACAACAGCTTAAAACGCAACGCGGCAATAATGCCACGAAATGTGCCGTCTTTAGCGTGCACCTGTAGCTTCTCAATGGCATGACGCAAACGATCATCATGTCCATTATCATAGAGTGTGCTGAAAAATTCGAGGTCGAAATTTACCGCGGTCAGACGTGGGTTATCAAGTAAGTATTGATAGATACCCCATGCTTCATCATGGTTGCCAGCCTTGATATGAACTGCTGCAAGTGTTGTGTAAAAATCCTGCGGCAGATTTGCGGTAAATTTTTTGCGAATATATTCTGCTGTCTGCAAAGATTCATTGATCATCCCCTGATAGAAATAATAGCGCATAGCTTTTGTCAAAGCACGATAGTTGTGCTTGCTTTTGGTAAACCGCGTGCCGAACATATGGTAGTAACGTGCAGCAACAGCAAACAAGCCAACCCGTTCATGCGTGCGGGCGAGGCTAAGCAACGCCGCCTTGCTGAATTCAGACTGCTGGTAGTTATCTACCAATAAGTTATGGCTATCTATTGCCGCGTCGTTTTCTTCTGAACGATAATAGTTCTCACCCGCAAGGAACAGTGCTTCGTCAGCATGCTTCCCATCTTGAAAAAGCTTCTGATAATGCAAAAACTGTGCGGCTGCAGCACTATACTGTCCCTCTTCTTGCAGTTGTTGAGCAAGGAGGTAGTTAGCATGATGGTAAGCATTATTGAGCATTTTTGTTGCCTTGTCGGTCATATTTGACTGAAGATTACGATTATCATCTACCCATACAATAAGACCTTTCCAGTTCTTATCTTGCGTCATTAACTTAAGCATAACACGCACTGCTTGTTCAGCTTCTTTGCCATCAGGAAAGGTTGTCAAAAGCGTTTGCAAACGCTTTTTGGCACGATCGACATTTTTTAGTCTAAGCTCCATGTGTGCTGCTGTTAACAAAAGATTACGAGCTTCGACTTCTTCTGGAAACAGATGTAGATAGTTATCAATAGTTCCTTTGTATTTTAGTTTTAGGTCAGCACTCTCTGACTTAGTAAAATCATCTGCAGCAGCGATTAACTTGCGCATTGACTTGATGGCATTCAGGGCAGCAGCCTTTGTCAGTGGCTCATCACGATTACCGCGATTGGAAATGGCAAGATAGTGTTGTGCAGAGCGTTCAAGATAATTAAACTCATAGAGAATCTCTGCCAACAAAAACCTTGCCCGCAAATAGTTTTCGCTGTCAGGAAAAGTTTGCAAATACACCTGAATGATAGAACGAGCATGTTTGCGTGCATCTTGGTAACGTGGATTAGTACCCAATTCATACAGATGCCGAGAATACTTCCAAACACTCTCATTAAGAGCTAGCAAGCGTTGTGAGGTTTTTGCATGATTTTTGTGACGCAGATACCAAGTCGAATTTTTTCGCACAAAAGACTCATGGATTTTTTGAATATAACTAACAAGCTGCTGATGCTTGCCGCTGGTAAAGAGTAATTCTAATAACTGCTGCAGATGTTCAGGTGCTGCAGGAAGATGTACAGTTGCCTTCAACAGACTTTTGTAAACAGCGATCGCTTTTGTTTTTTGGTTTTGTGCTGTGTAGAGCTGTGCCGTGCGTTGCAGGGTAAAGTGCCAGGCCCTCATCTTGTTAAGTGCTGTAAAGAATTTTTTTGCTGCATTGATGTCTTTCAACTCACTCCAAATATGGGCAAGATCAGACACTGCATCTTTATGCAAAGCCAGTAATTCTTGATGCTTACTGTTGCGCGTCATAGTGACGGCCTTCTTAAAGGCTTTGATAGCACGCGGCAGATACTTACGTTCTTTGTTGCGCAGATAAAAATAGTTCCAGCCTAGCTTGTAGATAGCAAACGGATAAACTCTGTGTTTACGCTGTGCGAGTGCCTTGTGATAATGTTTTTGTGCCTTGCCATATTTACCCGCGGCAAACAAGTGCTCCGCTTGGGCAAGATGCACATACGGAATAATATTGCTGTTGTTTGCCTGCTGTAGCAACTTGCGATAGTAGAAGTGGGCATTGTCATTGCCAAGACGAGAGAGAGTTAGTGCTAACTGCAAGGTTGCTTTGCGTGCCAGCACTCTGCTCCCACGTATCTTAAGCACACGACGCAGGGCATTGGCAGCACTGATGAGATCGCGGCGCTGCAGCTTATCCTTTTGTAAGTGAATCCGTGCCAACTTGAACAGCAGTTTTTGCTTTTGCACTGGAGAGATGCCACTTACGTTAAGAATAGACTCGATGGTAGTCACCATCTTGGCATCGTTTACCTTGTCACGGCTTGGCTGCATACTTTCAAAGTAGGCCATGAAACGTTCAAAATCTGGCCTTATCTCCTTGAGATCAGCCAGTAAATTCTCTGCCAAGCAAATTTGTGCTAGCAAAATTAGCACCACACCTCTGCTAAACATCACCCATTCTCCTGTTAAAAATTCTGACAGCTGCCTGTAGAAAGTTTCGACAATTACCCGCAAAAGTTTAGCGATACACGACCAAAAAAATATCTTTGTTCCCGTAACTAGTTGATATTATTTATGTAGTCTCTGATGTTGGCATTTGGACTGCTTCTTGCTTCTATCCTGTTAGGAAATAATTTTTACCCGAAGAGGACGAACGATGAAAACGATGAAGACAATCTTGGCAGTAGCAGTAGCAGTAACACTTGGGATGAGCGGTTATGCACTAGGCAAATCTGTAGCGGTGAAGCGCAAGGATTTCGGTTACTTGGTGCTCGGCACAATCGTTACCGTTAGTAAAGGTAAAAGCGTGGCACTGTTGAAGCATCGTGCTTCAGGTAAAACACAAGCCGTGCGAGTTGGCAGTACTATCGAAAAAGGCCTGCTGTTGAGTGCTGTCGATAAGAAGATGGTGAAAGTCACACAAAAAGGTAAGGTTTACTTTATCAGAGTGGGTAGTTCAGAAGAATTCAGCCGTGTTAGCACCCAGAACATTGCTCAGCGGCAAGAAGGCTTGCAAAATAGAAATGGTAATGTCACCGTCAGTGCTGACTACAAAGATCACCTGATAAAGAATGAACTGAACAAGATTCTCATGCAGGCTGCAGCAGAGCCGGCCCTCAAAGACGGCAAAGTTGTTGGCTTTACGCTATGGGAAATAGAAAAAGGCAGCATCTACGAAAAGCTCGGTTTCAAGAACGGCGACACTGTGACCAACATCAATGGCAACGAACTCGTTGATGCGGGACAAGCAGTCAAGGTACTGGTATCTCTGAAAAATTCTAAAAACCTTGCCCTCAGCTACACTCGCAACGGGGTTGAACAACAGATGCAGGTGCGAGTGCAATAGTCAAAAGAACCGCACCCTGCGGCTGGTCTTTTTACCGATAGGATTCCCAAGAATTCGTGCAGTTCTTGGGAATTCGTGCGTTGGGGCAAAAATTAAAGCAATTGAGGCAATTTGGTGACGACGAAATCTGGCTCGGCGGTCGGGTGGTTCATGCGACAGGCAGACTTGTCACCCGCATAGAGCACCGAAAGTAAGCCATTGCGATTGGCACTGTCGATGTCGTTGCGGTAATCGTTGCCGACATAGAGTGTCTTGGCGGGATCGATACCCATCTCGCTCAGCTGTTGCTTAGCTTCCACGAAAAAATAATCATCAGGCTTGGCATAGCCGTGCTGAAACGAATAAAAGGTCAAACGCTGCTCAAACCACGGTATAATGGCAGTGTTAAAGCTCAACTCGCAGTCAAGAAAATAACTGACGATAATCGGCGTGTAAAATTGTGCGTTAGAAATTACACCAAGCGGAATTTTCTTCTCCGCTAACCCCTTGATAGTCTCAAGCAACTGAGGCTGAGGCCAAACACGATGCGTCGCGACGGAGTAGAGAAACGCAAACAGCTCTACCTGCTGCAGGTGCTTAGCACTACCAAGCGAGAGTTCCTTCTGCAGAACCTGTGCCCAAACGTTGCGAAAATCTACCTCCGTTGGCTTCTGTCCACGTGCCTGTAGGGTCTCGTAGCTACTCTTCAGTTGTTGATAAAAACCGTTCCTGAGGGCATGGCAGTGATGCAAAGCAGGCGGCGTAATGTCAGGAAAGACATCAACACAGATGTCGGCAATCGCATTTGCCTGCGCATCGGCAGTCGTCACCCGTGAAGTCAGCATTGTGCCATAGATGTCGAACAACACCGCCTCGTAAGCACGCGGCGGTCGTACTTCAATCTGCACAGGCACTACCGTCAGCGGCTGTAACCGCTGCAACCAGCGCTGAGCTACCTCAATGCGGCTGTCTTGTGTCATCAAATGCCCTCTCGACACATAAATTTTAGCATAACTGTATCATGAGCGGCAAGGCCATGTTTGCAAGACAAAATACTTAGCATCGTGTGAACAGCGTTGTATACTAGGATAGCTACAGTTATAGACAATGAGGAGCGGATAAATCATGCTACATCAAGACTTGGCTGAATTTGAAGGCAACTGTGCCCACGAGGGACAGGACTGCAGTTATCTCGATCTGCCGCGCTTAGCTACGGCGTGGGGATTGGAATTGGCCCGGCTGCCATTTACGCTGCGGGTATTATTGGAAAATATCGTTCGCAATCAGCCAAAGAATTTATCGGCAACGCGCGAAATTTTTTCAGGATGGTTGCAACAACGCCGTTCGGACGCGGAAATTTTTTACCAGCCCATACGGGTTTTGATGCAGGATTTCACCGGCGTGCCCGCCATCGTTGATCTCGCCGCTATGCGCGACCATGTTGCCGAGCAGGGCGGCGACCCCAGCACAGTGACCCTGCTATCGCCGGTCGATTTAGTCATCGACCACTCGGTATCGGTCGATCACTATGGCAATGCGCAGGCGTTCGCCCGCAATATCGAGTTAGAATTTGCCCGCAACCGTGAACGCTATGAGTTGTTGAAGTGGGCACAGCTGAGTTTTGATAACCTGCGTGTCGTGCCGCCCGGCACAGGCATCTGCCATCAAGTCAACCTCGAATACCTTGCCCAAGTGATTTGGCACGAACGCGGTGCAGGTTACCTCTGCCCCGACACACTCGTCGGCACAGACAGCCACACGACGATGATCAACGCACTCGGTGTGCTTGGCTGGGGTGTCGGTGGCATCGAAGCCGAGGCCGCCATGCTGCAACAGCCTATTTCCATGTTGCTGCCTGAAGTTTGCGGCGTGAAAATTCACGGCCAACTTGCCGAAGGTGTGACTGCTACCGACTTGGTGCTGAAGATCGTTGCAACTTTGCGCCGCAAAGGTGTGGTGGGCAAATTTGTCGAATACTTCGGCACGGGGCTCGATCAATTGCGACTCGCCGAACGCGCGACGATTGCTAACATGGCACCTGAGTATGGCGCGACCTGTGGTTTTTTTCCCGTTGATGCCGAGACGCTGAGCTATCTTGCTCTGACGGGCAAGTCTCCAGCACAGCTTGCCATGATTGAGTTTGTATGCAAAGCAATGGGCTTGTGGCGTGAGGCCGAGCACATACCTGACTATAGCGAGGTTGTTGAAATCGATCTCGCCAGCATTGTGCCTGCCATTGCTGGCCCCAAACGTCCACAGGATTTAATTCCCCTGCCAGAGGTGAAGAAAACTTTTCGCCAACAACTGCACGAGGTTTTTAAAGCTAAGCCGCCACGCACGGAGACCAAAGTAACACATGGTAGTGCAGTTATCTGTGCTATTACTAGTTGCACCAATACCTCTAATCCAAGCGTGATGATTGCCGCGGGACTTGTCGCACGCAAGGCACTGGCAAACGACTTGGTGGTAAAAAAATGGGTTAAGACTTCACTCGCCCCCGGCTCGCAAGTGGTATCCGAGTATCTCGAAGCCTCTGGACTGCAAAAATATCTTGATCTTATCGGCTTCAACAACGTCGGCTATGGCTGCACCACCTGTATCGGCAACTCAGGTGCGTTAGCAGACGGGATTAGCGAACTGGTCAACGAACACGATCTCGTCGTCTGTGCGGTGCTGTCGGGCAATCGTAATTTCGAGGGGCGCATCAATCAAGACGTGCGTGCCAACTTCCTCGCCTCGCCACCACTCGTAGTTGCTTACGCATTTGCAGGGCAGGTGGACATCGATTTTGAACATGAGCCACTCGGTAAGGATCGCAACGGCAAGCCCATCTTTTTACGTGACATCTGGCCTACCAGTGCCGAGATCGATAGCATTATCGAAAGGACTATCAAGCCAGAGCTGTTCCAAAAACGCTACCGCACCGTGCTCCAAGGCTCGAAGGAATGGCAACAGATAAGCAGCGACAAGAGCGTGCGTTATCAATGGCAAGAGGACAGCACCTACATCCGAAAACCTGATTTTTTCAGCACCACGCCACCCGCAGACATTGACAAAGCACGTGTGTTGTTGCAACTCGGTGACAGCGTAACCACCGATCACATCTCGCCTGCCGGAGCAATCAAACCTGACAGTCCCGCGGGTGAATACTTGCAGGCACAAGGTATAGCAGTGCATGAGTTCAATTCTTACGGGGCACGGCGTGGCAACCACGAAGTGATGATGCGCGGCACGTTCGCAAATATCAGAATAAAAAATCTTCTGCTAGACAACGTCGAGGGTGGTTTCACCAAACATGCCGACAGCAGCGAGCAGTTAAGTATCTACGATGCAGCGATGCGTTATCGCACCAGCAACACACCGCTGGTCGTCATCGCGGGACACAACTATGGCAGCGGCTCATCACGTGATTGGGCTGCCAAAGGCCCGCGCTTGTTAGGCGTGAAGGTGGTTATCTGTGCCTCGATCGAGCGCATTCACCGCTCCAACCTCATCGGCATGGGGATTTTACCGCTGGAAGACAGCGAACAGGAAATCACCGCTCTACGCTTAAACGGCGACGAAACTTTCAGCTTCAGTGGCATTGCCGATTTGCAACCACAGGGCAAGATAACTTGCACGTTCAGTCGTGACGGACAACCGCCGCAACAAGTGCAACTACAATGCCGTATCGACACCCCCAAAGAACTGGAGTGTTACCGTCTGGGTGGCATCCTGCCTTTCGTGCTACGCCGCTTTTTGTAACGTTCACTTTCTAGCTCTGCTAACTCAACTAGTTCTTAATGCACACTGACACCGAGTCGTAAAAATTAGCCCCACCGCGTGATTTTAGTTGACAGTGTGTGAAGCTACTGATAGTTGTGTGCCACTTAATCGTTCTAGTTGGTTAATTTTTAACTTTTTGGGGAGGTCATCATGAGGTTGACAACTTTCTTTGTGGCTTTGCTGCTGTGTGCCCACAGCTTTAAAGTCGATGCTGGTGTAGGCAAGGGCACGTGGCTCAGGAATGCGTGGCGGGCAACAACAGCGCAGGTCAATGGCATGTCGAGTAAGGTTAGGTCGTCAGTGGGCATACCACTGGTAATCGTTGCTGCATGCGCTAGTTTTTACTCCTGCGATCGGGTTGACCTTCCTGACTATGCAAACAGCGTCCTCGGTGTTGACAACGAAAGCTTTGCTGAACTCGGCATCAGCATGGCCGATGCTGAACGCTACTCCGACCCTAACATGCTTATGCCTGCCGATTACGATGGTATGTTCGTTGCCTTCATGCAGGACGGTATAATAGAGACAGGTACTGCCATGGATATAGGGCGATACAACGAGCTGGAAATCACCAACTTGGAGAATATGAACGGTAGGCGCACGATTATCCAGCAATGGCAGATAAAAGGCGTGCTGATCAAAGACAGTGACAATGTCGGCAATATTATGTATGTTAATTCTAGCGATATTAAACGCAAAGCAACCACAGTCTTCAAAGAAGAGCGTGCTGCCCGTCAGCTCCTGTGGCACAAAGATGTGACGATCTTTGGCGAGGTTGTCAACGAGTTCAGCGACGGTTGGTTGTTGTTCATCCCAGTCATGGGCACAGGATTTGGCCCTAATGAAAATGTATTTTTCGATTTAGGTATCAGAGATTTTTGGGATCAGCCGATCTATCTGTTTGTTCAAGAGAACAAAGTTACTTGGGCTGAAACTGATGAGTAACGCTGATTAGCACGTCATCCTAAATAAGGGAGGGGAGACTCGGCTTTGTTGCATAACTCAGAACACCTAGACCAAAAGGATTAGGGGGCTATGCCCCCAGAAAGGGCTACTACCCTTTCTTTCCCCCACAAAAGGGCTTCGCCCCTTTGAACCCCTTGTGGAAGGAGGAGGGATAGTTGGGTGTTTCACCCCCAAACCCCCACCAACTTTTTATAAAAAGTTGGATCAAAAATTTTTAATAAGTCGGGGGATGAAACCCGGCTTTGTTGCATAACTCAGGGCCGGCATGTTTATATCCTATAACCCTTTAGCAGTAAGAATTTTATAGGTGTTGCAAAGGTAATGCCTGCACCACGCACAAGCCCGTAGTGTCCACAGAAGTTGACAATGGTCAGGTGCAAGCAGACCTGCAAACCATTTCACGCCAATGCTTCAGCTGGAGCTAGGAAGCGACAAAGACCATGCACACATGTGTGCATGGTGCAGCAGGATGATTGCACCTGACCCAAACGAGAAGTCTGCGAACACGCAGGGGTGTGGAGCTAGGCGTGCCTTCGGGCACGCCTTTGGCAAAGAGCCGCGCAAAGCGGGGAGGGGAACGATCCCCACATAAAAGTGCTATGATAACAGCATGTTATTATCAACGTAACTTATGCAACAAAGCCGAGACTCCTCTCCCTTCCCTTAAAACAATTGCCTCGCTGTTTATTTTTTAAGCACCTCCAAGTCGAGCGTAATCTTAACATCGTTGCCAACAATCAACCCACCTGTAGGCAGCTTCTTCATGAACTTAACCCCGAAATCCTGACGATTGATGGTCACGTCGGCACGCACACCCTTGTGCAGATGGCCACGCGGCCCTTTGATCGCCTGTGTCGGCCCCTCGACCTTGAGCACGACCTTGCGAGTGACACCCTTGATGGTCAGATTGCCAGTAACTTCCAGCTGTTCTTTGCCAATTTTTTTGACCGCGGTCGATTTGAAATAAATTTTAGGAAATTTTTTAACATCGAGAAAATCTTCGTTGCGCAGATGGTCATCGCGTTTTTTGTTGCCCGTCCAAATAGTCGCTGCATCTAGCTCAGCACTGACAATCGACTTGGCGATGTCCTTGTCATCGATCGTCACCGTGCCATTGATGCCAGACATCTTGCCGCTAACCGTCGCTACCACCATGTGCCGCACCCTAAAACTGGCACTGGAATGCACCGTATCAATCTTCCACGCCGCGGCCGACAAAGGTGTAGTGAAAATTGCCAAAACAAAAAAAACAATCGTCAGTCGCATAAATTCCTCCATGTTTAATGTAGTTATACGCTACTACGATAGTATGCCTGTTCGTTCACTGCTTGACAAGTTCACTCGCTTAGCTCGTGGAGGCTTTTTGCTGCTTTCTCGCTCCGCGTTTTGTTCTGCAGCACAAAGAGGCGTGCCATGCCAGAGGCGATGAAAGCAAGCCGACTACTGAAGACATCGAGGTGCGCAATATGTGTCTGCGGACGCAGCTTGAGGCGAGTGCGCAGCACGGTCTTGGTCTTGGGACGGTAGTGTTCGAGCAGACCGTCGGCAAAAACATAGCTGTGGCCGTAAGGGGCAATATGCATCGCACGCAGATGACGCTGCTGTGCAATAGGAATCGCCTGTGTCAGGTGTCCACTCCACGCATAGTGCAACACCGCATTACCACGCCCGATAAACAAACTCTTGCCAGAACTGCCCAATGCAAGGTCAGGTGCTTTAAGAATGGCTTCTTCCTGCCACTTCCCCCCCGCGACACGCAGCAGGCTTTTGCCTCGCACCAGCCAGATGGCATCTAGCCGTGGCGCAGCCAACGCCACGTCACCGCGCTGCACCTGATACGGCACACGCCATAGTCTATGTGTCGGACGCTGCAAGAAATACACCCCTGTCTCACTGAACCACACGAAAGCCGCGGGCATGGCATTGAAGGCAACGACTTTCGTTAACTCACGCGGCAAACGTTTGACCAGCTGTGGCTTATCACGCAACTTGAATAACTGCCGCGACGTAGCAAAATAAACATCTTGCTCATTCTCATCTCGTGCCAGAAACGCGTTGGCTAACGCCTTTGTAGGCAGCGGAAACGTAAACTTGCGCAAGCGCTGGCTACGCAGGTCAAAGTGCCAGACATGCTTGCTTCCCAGCAGCCACAGGTAGCGCTGGCTCAAGGCGAGATCGCGTAGTGGCAGGTCTTGACCTAGCACCTGCTTCTGGTGTGAGGTGAAGAAAACCTCCTGTGCCGTGATTTTTTGTGCCGTAATGCTACCGTCTTGCTGTAACACCGCCAGATTTTTCTGTGCCGCGGTGAGCGGAAGGGCAGAAGTCAGCAGCAATAAGAAAAACGACTGCATAAGGATATGCTGGCAATTATCCTGCATATTCTTTACTGATAATGTTTTTAGCACTCAGCTACCCCCCAACAAAAATAAATAGTAGGAAATACAGTTCGTGCTACCGAGATCTCCATAAAGGGCACGGGGAGACCGTACGAAAACTCGACCACAAATGCTGTTTGACATTGTAACCACCTTATTTTTGCAAGTAAAACACATGCTAGCACCTGCATCTGGTCGAGTTTCTCGGTAGGGCTGCCCCGTGCCAAGACAAATGGTGTTGGAGAGGGGTAGCTGCGTCACGACCATTTCCTCTGCAAAGCAGAGGAAATGTCCCAGAGTCTCTTCTCCCTATTTTACCACAGCACTTGAATTTCAACAGCAGAACAAATACCATACTACCGCTCATAGCTTGAGGAGGAAAGACCATGCAAGCACTGCAGAACACTGCACAACAGTTGGTTGCTACTGGCAAGGGCATTCTTGCCGCGGATGAGAGTTTCAGCACTATTGCCAAGCGTTTCAAGAACATCGATCTGTCTTCGACGGAGAAGAACAGAGCAGCCTATCGTGAACTGCTGTTCAGCACCTCTGGTATCGAGGACTACATCAGTGGCGTGATTCTATTCGATGAGACCATCAGGCAGAAAGGGACGCGTGGCAAGAAATTGGTCGATCTCCTACTAGCCAAAAACATCGTGCCCGGTATCAAGGTTGATATGGGAGCAAAACCACTGGCACTTTGTCCCGAAGAAAAAGTTACTGAAGGACTTGACGGTCTACGTGAACGCCTGCAGGAATATCACAAACTAGGCGCACGCTTCGCTAAATGGCGAGCAGTAATCACCATCGCTGACAATGCCTTGCCCAGTGCCACCTGTATCAACACTAATGCCCACGCCCTTGCTCGTTACGCTACCCTCTGTCAAGAGCAGGGTATTGTACCGATCGTCGAGCCAGAGGTATTAATGGACGGCACGCACACTATCGAACGGTGTGCCGCGGTCACCAAGCAGGTGTTGCAGGCAACCTTCTCCCAGCTTCACCAGCAGCGAGTCATGCTGGAAGGCATGCTGCTCAAACCCAACATGGTAATCGCTGCGCGAGACTGTCCGCAACAGCAGGACACTGCAACGGTCGCGACCAGCACCGCTGCATGCTTACGTCACTGCGTGCCAGCCAATTTACCGGGCATCGTATTTCTGTCAGGCGGACAGAGCGAGCAAGTCGCCACCGAGCACCTCAACGCCATGAACAGCGGCGAAGTACTGCCGTGGCACTTGAGTTTTTCCTATGGCCGCGCCTTGCAGCACAGTGCCCTCCAGACATGGGGAGGCAAGAGCAAGAACAAGGAGAAGGCACAGCAAATCTTCCTGCACCGCTGCCGTATGAACAGCCTTGCTACCCGCGGCGAATACCGCACGGAGCTAGAAAGCGGCGAAGAGTTAGCAGAGCTAGAAAGCGGCAAAGAGTTAGCGTAGCTAGAAAGCGGCAAGGAGTTAGCAGAGCTAGAAAGCGGCAAGGAGTTAGCGTAGCTAGAAAGCGGCAAAGAGTTAGCGTAGCTAGAAAGCGGCAAGGAGTTAGCGTAGCTAGAAAGCGGCAAGGAGTTAGCGTAGCTGGAAAAGGAAGGTTAAGGCTGCAAAATCTCGCTGTTGCCAGCATCGTCCCTGATGGCAATGCTTTTTAGTTCGGTGATGAGATTGTCTACCACATGTCCCTTAAGCCTGAAGGCGATGTGGCGTTCGGCGAGCATCGTCGCATAGTTAGTTCCCCACAAACTCGTGCGCTCTGCATGATCCCAAAAAAGTGGTAGTTCCACAGCTTTTTCCAGATAATCGGTATACAAAACTTCAAGCTCGGCAATATACTCAGGCCCGACTGCAGATGCCAGTAAGTCGTGTGCTTTCACACTATATCACTGGCGATGCTGCTTAGCTTTCCCCCGTAAAAAATCACCCTCTATGCCTCTCCAAAGCAGATGTTCATTCACTTTTTGCGCAACATCGTATTCGCGGTAAAGCTTCTGCTCCGCAAGCATAAAATCCTGTGTCAAAAGCTCCAGAGATTGGTAAAAATCAGCAGATTCACTTTTCGCATCTAGTATTTCCACATCATGATTATCCTCTATATCTACCTTGTGCTCTGGCAAGTCAGTGCGCGGCAGTTCTTCCCACGCAGCTGGTTCTGCACCAAGCGAGGCGAGAATACGGTCAGCTGCACGTCGCTTGAGCAGGATAGCCTCCTTATCGTGCAGCATGAAGGCATAATCAGGGTGGCGATCAACAAACTGGTGGAAGTCAACGAGATAAACCTGCTCTCTCTCCCTCTCCAACTCATACAACCGCTGCTGATGCCAACGATGCAGTTTCTCCAGCGCGGTAATAAAATCTTGCCCCGCAATCGGCTCTAGCAACTGGCTTTGTTGCATAACTCAGGCAGGCATGTTTATATCCTATAACCCTTTAGCAGTAAGAATTTTATAGATGTTGCAAAGGTAATACCCGCACCACGCACAAGCCCATAGTGTCCACAGAAGTTGACAATGGTCAGGTGCAAGCAGAACTGCAAACCATTTCACGCCAATGCTTCAGCTGGAGCTAGGAAGCGACAAAGAGCTTGCACACATGTGTGCATGGTGCAGCAGGATGATTGCACCTGACCCAAACGAGAAGTCTGCGAACACGCAGGGGTGTGGAGCTAGGCGTGCCTTCGGGCACGCCTTTGGCAAAGAGCCGTGCAAAGCGGGGAGGGGAACGATCCCCACATAAAAGTGCTATGATAACAGCATGTTATAATCAACGGAACTTATGCAACAAAGCCCTAGCAACTGCTGTGGATCTTGTGTGCCCAACTTGATGCCCTCCTCTAACCCGATCACCAGATCAAACTGGGGAGGAATAGACACGCCACTCGTAGGGGTCGAACGCTTTGCTGCCTGCGCCAAGAGGTGCAGCAGCTCCTCCTCGACGCGATGATTAGCGTAGAGCACCCGCTCTGCTTCCGCCAAATTCTGTGCCAACATGCTTATCTCATGGTAAAACTGTGCCGACACCGCCCGCGACTTGCTCACTAACTGCTTCGCAACCTGTCCCCCATGTGCGTAGACGTGATAAGCACCAAGACACACCAACAAGAGCACCGCAATGTAATGAAGAAATAAAAAATTTCATTGTAAAACCACAAAAAAATTAAAAATATTGCATGCTATATTAAAAATATAACATCTGCAAGTTTTTTTTCATTATTTTCTAGCAACTTAGGGTGCAGGGAAAGCTGTTGAAGTGTGCTACGTTGTCGCTGTATAATGGAGGGTGCGAAGTGTGAGGCAGCATGGCGGCCGATGTAGTTGAAAAGATTGCACATTTACGAGCAACACTAGGCACGTTGGTGTTGCATCTGCGTGACGAGACGATGGCGGCTGGCATGGCCTTTCTCGATTTTAACGACAAGGGCGCACAGCTTATAATTGCCTCGCACACACAGATTGAGCATGAGATTACTACCTTTCAGGAGGAGTGCAGCGTGGCTATCGCTCGTTACCAGCCAGTAGCACGTGACCTGCACGACATCATGCTGCTGTATCGCATCAGCTACGACTTCAACCGCATGGCGGGGCTATCGTTGAATGTTGCCCGTAAGACGCTGAAGGTCGTGCGAGAGGCTAATGGTCGTCAGCCTCTCGATCGAGAGGCGATGACCGCCCAGATCAAGCAGGTGGGGGCAATGCTCGACGATTGTCGCAAGCTGGTCATTAACCCCCAACAGGCCTTGACCAACAAGATAAAACAAGCCAACGCCGAAGTCACATCGATCAAACGCCAACTGAAGGAAGCAACCGATCGTGCCATCGCCGCTTGCCCTGAGGATACGGGCGTGATGTTTTATCTGTTTGCGGTATCAAGGCACTATGATCGTATTGCCGATCTGACTTCTTCCGTCTGCGAAGAAATCATGGCACTGAAGGACTGAACCAAGATGGCTGCCGCGGGCGGGGTCAACATCTGGCGATTGCTCTACAAGATACCGCTACTGCTGGCCATTGTCGGTTGTTACGCACTGGCCGCGGGGCTTGCTCAGTTGCTGTGGCGTAAGCAACGCGCCCGGCGTTTGCAGGTAATAGTGGCAATCAACAGTTTTTTGGGCAAGACTGCACTTGGCCTACTAAACATGGAGGTGCAGATCGAGGGTCACGTGCCTGCCGATCGCTGTTTTTTTATCGTCAGCAATCACATGTCCTACATCGACCCGCTGGTGCTGTTCAATGCGTTCAGTGCCGTGTTTGTGACTTCAGTGGAGGTGCGCGAAAACAAAACTCTCGGCCCGCTGTGTCGTTTGAGCGAGTGTTATTTCGTCGAGCGCCGTAACAAATTTAACATCAAGCAAGAAATTTCTGACATCGGGGCATATCTACGTCTCAGCTGCAATATCGTGCTTTTTCCAGAGGGCACATCGACGAATGGCGAGCGTATTTTGCGTTTCAAGACTTCGTTTTTTCAAGTTGCCGTGAATGAGAAAGCTACGATTTTACCTGTATGCCTGCAGTATTTGCAGATCGATGGCGAGGACATAACGCCCGACAACCGCGATTCACTCTACTGGTATGGCAACATGGGATTTTTTGAGCACCTCGTGCTAATCTTGTCATTGCGTAAAGTACGCGCCCGTATCACCATATTGCCAGAGCTGCCTGTAGATGGCAGGGGCAAGAATACGCTGGCAGCCATCGCTCAACAACGTATTGAGGACTTTTATTTTGCCAAAAACTGACATCAACTGGTTCTTGTTGCGCGGTCTTGGCCGCGAGAGCGAACACTGGCACGACATGTTGCCCTTGCTGCGCGAGGCGTTCCCCGCCGATCGCTTCTTCTGTCTCGATCAGCCGGGCTGCGGCCCGCGTTGGCAAGAGCCAAGCCCTGTGCTTATCACCAAAACAGTAGAGGCAGTGCGTGGTGATTATCTCGCTTTACAGCAAAAAGGCGAACTAGGGCAACGACCATGTTATTTTCTCAGCTTGTCGTTGGGAGGGATGATTGCCGTCGTCTGGGGACAGAAGTATGCCGATGAATTTCAGGGCTCAGTGTTAATCAACACTTCGCTGCCGGGCATCAATCGTTTCTACGATAGATTGCGACCTAGCAATCTGTTCGCCATGATTGCCCCGCGTCGCCTCGACAGCATTGAAGCGCGTGAACGCAAGATAATGGAATTGGTCAGCAACGATCCTGCCATGCAAGCACGCCTGTTGCCGAGTTGGGTGAACATTCAACAGTGTCGCCCCGTGACGGGACGCAATTATATCTGTATGCTACTCTCGGCGATGTCGTTCACCGCCCCCTTGCGCTCACCCTTTGCACACACGTTAATCTTGAAATCGCAGCGTGACCGCTTGATCAATTCCCGCTGTTCGGATCAGATTGCGGCGGCATGGCAAGTCCCGTTGCGGGAACACAAGACAGCTGGGCACGACCTTTCTTCGGACGACCCGCGCTGGATAGTAGAGCAGATCCGCGCTTGGCGAGAACACTGAGGCTGTTATGCACAGGGCGTAGCGGCAGCGACGTGAGGTGATGACAGAAAGCAAGTGCCAGTGCGTCGGTGGCATCGTTGGGGATGCGGTCAAGATTGAACCTGAGCATCTTGGTCAGTGCCGTTGCCACCTGTTGTTTAGAAGCGTGGCCACTGCCAGTGACGTATTGTTTTACCTGCGTGGGGGCAACTTCGACCAACTTGATGTCGGGTGACATGTTCCTGCATGCACAGAGGATAGCACCACGCGCCTCGCCGAGTTTTAAAGCACTGGCAGCATTGATACCGAAGAAAGCTTTCTCGATCACCGCTACACGTGGCTGGTAGCGATGCACCAATTCTGCCACCATGCGATGCATTTCAACGATACGCTGCAGCGAGTCAAGCTTGCCTCTCTTCCGAAAAGTGCCGAGTTCTTCCACACTGGCTTGCAGTGGCTTCTGCTTGTCTTTAACGATAACGGCATAGCCCGTCACTATCGTGCCGGGATCGATGCCAATGATCGTGTGCAACTTGGGACTCACGCTCAACTCCAGCTGGTGCATGCGCATAAATACTTGAGACTAGACTATTTTACCACAAATACCAAAAAATTACGCCCCACTGACAGGACGTTCTTGTGCGATACAGACGACACGATCGTTGGCCACGAGCGCAAAAGTTTCACTGGGGGCGAGATGGTTGGCATCGCCGCGCCGAATACCTAGCAAACAGATGTTGCGGTAGTGATGTTTCACATCTTGCCATGTGCGTGCCAGCGGCGGTGTTTTGATGATGTAGAGCTGGTTGCCGCTCAAGTTGGTGGTAAGTTCATGCACAATCGACAACACGCCCGGATCGAGCAGCTCTTGCACGATAATCTTCTCACGCATGCCTTCAAGACAGACGGTGTGCGTGCTGCCTGCTTTGTCGAGCAACTGTTGATAAGCAGGATCAGCACACTCGACAATAATTGTCACTGACGGTGCGATAGTACGAATGGCCAGCACTGCGGCGATGTTCTTGAGGTCTGACTCAGCCTCGTTCAGCTCTGGCTGCCGCAGCACGATAACAGCACTAGCATGAGGCACGTTGGCTTTGAACAGTGTCTCGTGCAAAGCAGGGTCACCGTAGATAAAATGCACGGCAAGGGAACTGCTTATTTCCCGCACACGGTCATCGATCAGCGCGATATTGTCGTAGTGCTGGGCGTTATCCTTGCTCAGTTCGGCGATAATACTTCTGATTCTTGCTTCGCCGACGTATCTGACGATGACGAGATGATTGCGATCCTGCATTTTTTTCAATCCCCTTCTTCTGGTGCGATTTATTTCAAATAATTTCGTCGAAATATCGGATAGCACATAACCGAGAAAAACCACCCCTAGCAAAATCGTCGGGTAACCGACCACCATGCGGGTCAATTCTGAACGTGGTGTTATATCACCATAACCGACAGTGGTCATGGTAACAATCGCCCACCACAGCGCATCATTCAGGCTGACATTGGCATTGACCCGCCGTTCAAACAGATAGAATCCAAACGTCGCGTAAGAAAAGATAAATACCGACAGTAGCACGAACGCAACACGACGGTTGCGAGTGAGAACTCGATAGCGACGTAGAAAAACCCTGAAAAATAACAACAAGCCTCCTCATGTCCCCACTTTGAGTTTAGCTGTTTCCCCCGAAAAACTCAGCAACTAATAATTACGCACGTCGTTGGGGAGCTAGAAAGCGGCCGAAAGCCTTGCGAAGCAGAAAGCGGCCGAAAGCCTTGCGAAGCAGAAAGCGGCCGAAAGCCTTGCGAAGCAGAAAGCGGCAAAGAGTCAATAGACAATCACCTGCAAAGCAGAGGAAATATCCACACACCCCTAATAGTTACGTACGTCATTAATTTGCCAGCGATAGAAAAACTCAATCGCACGGCTGAAGCGCAAGGCAAATTTGGAGCGCTTGTTAAGATTGTCACGGAGTTTTGGTATGAGTTGCTTGGCCACAGCCGTCTTTGCCGACAGATAGCTGAGTAGGTAATCACCCGCTCCGTTTTTGCCGAGCACTTTACGTCCGTGCGTGTCAAAATCCTCGTAATACCACAGCAAGATTTTGTTCAGCACAATCTTACCTCGCGCTGCATCCCAAGACAACTGCTTGCCTGCATTGACAAATTCACGCATGCTCTCTTCGAGCATCTGCTCGACCGTTGCGGTGGTATACGCTTGCACTCGTAATCTCGGACAACTAAGTGCCGCACAATTGACTGCCATGTGAATACGTGGGTCTAGTACCTTTACCTTCAGTGTGGCCAGCCGGCCCTCTGCCTTGCCACGTAGCAGGTTATGCTCGATGTCGTCGAGGTTGACTGGCTGTCCAGCAAGGTTGATGCGGTAATCGCCATTCCAGATGTTGCCACCGCTGACACGTAAGGTATTGATTTCGAGTTGCAGAAATTTTTGCGAGGTCAAGGCAATTTTTTTCTCTTCTGCGTAGCGCAGGATACAATCGATCATGAAGGCGTTGTAGAGATTGATATAGATCGCCTTCTTCGCAGTCTCAGACAACTGCCCTACAGCAAGCTGCTGATGTGCGGCGAGAAAAGCCTTGAGCTGTTGCCGCTGGCGAGCAAAACCTTGATAGGATACAGCACCGCGCTGATCGACATGCTTGCTGACCAGTGCCTGCCATGCACGAGACAAGCTCTTCTCGTCTGCAGCATGTGCAACCGCAGCGAAGGCTAACAAACAGGCGAGGACAATACAAGCAACCCGCACAGCTCAGCTACCGCTGGCCTTGCCGATAGAGGTGATCTCGACTTCGGAACAGGGCTGCTTCCAGCCTTTAGTGCGTTTGTAGTTCTTGCGACGCTTGTATTTGAAGACGATGACCTTCGGGTGGCGGCTGTGCTTGACAACCTTACCCCGCACCTCAATGTCGTGCAGATAGGGAGCTCCGCAAGTGCTGCTCTCGCCATCCTTGTGCAAAAGCACCGACCCCAAACTGACCTCGCTGCCCTCGTCAGCCACGAGCCGATCGACAACGAGCCGATCGCCCACCGCAACCCGATACTGATGCCCACCGCTCTTTACCACTGCATACATAACCTCGTTCTCCTTAAACTACGATGCAGGCAACCCTAGCACAGTTGAAGGCGAGATGTCACCCCCCCTTTTTGTGAGGAAACGAGACAGCTCATGCACCTCTCTAGCGAGATAAAAAGTCAAAATCCTCAAACTCGATGTCAACGCCCAACTTGCTGGACAGCAGATCAAGACGATCGCTGAACACGCCCGACAAATAGGTCAATGCCGCCACCGTCATGATGGTGGCGAAGGTCGAGACGAGAATGTATTCCAACGTTGCCCCGCCATTGCTGTTGCGTTGTGAAATTCGCATGTTATCCTCCGTGAATTATCTTTATCCACAGTAGCAGCAAAGCGGGCACACGACCACTGAGTTTTTTGTCATCTGCTTTTCGCATTTTGTTTGTATACGAGAGGTCGTTCCCCCTCTTCGCTTCGCACGTTTGTTTTTATGTGGGGAGCGTTCCCCTCCCCGAACCCCACCCCTTCTGTTCGCAAATTCTTTTTTGGGTAGGGAGTGATCGTCCTGCTTCACCATGACTCTGCTGACGCATTCGCGTGAAATGGTTCGCTGTGACGATCACTCCCTACCCATCTTTAGTCTTTGCGGACAATACAAACTTTTGTGATGAGCGAACCTTGGTACAGGGTTTGGTTTTGGACACGGGCACAGTGCTGAACTCATGCTTTCTTGTATTTGCCTCGATGCTCATAGCTAAGTGGAGGTATTGACATCAAGACTGCCAACACCCACGCCTATTTTGGGGGTGAGGGGTGTTGCGACCCTGCCGGCTCCCGCCAAAGGGCGCAAGCACGGGGAGCTAGCAAGCGGCAAAAAGTCTTGCGTAGCACGCACGGGAGGTTAACTATTAGTAGCATGCACTGTCTGGCACTTCAGCAGTCTTGATGTCAATACCTCCAATGCAAAAACAACGAGACAAAGCAGGGGGGAGAGCAGGGGGGAGAGCACGAGAGGGGGGAACGACCTCTCGTATACAAACAAACGTGTAGAGAAGGTGTCAAGCAGCAGTTTCCAGCAACCACGAAGACAATACTTTCTCGTCGATCTCGTCCATGTTTACCGTTTGTGCCAACACAAGTTTCTTGCGGCTCTTCCTGCACGGCACA
Source organism: Oligoflexales bacterium (assembly GCA_965226195.1). GTDB lineage: Bacteria > Bdellovibrionota_B > Oligoflexia > Oligoflexales > JAPPIL01. The sequence continues at coordinate 2,043,274 of OZ245333.1, read as the reverse complement.
TCGGTCTTAACGACTTTGGCAAGAATACGAAAATGTTCTGGTGGCTCGACCCGGTGATAATTAACTAGTTTTCTTTTTCTTTGCCAAAAATCTGGTAGGAAAACATTGATGCGCAGCAGAGTGCCACGAACATAATCTGAAGAGGATGCAAACTCAATGCCATGCATGGTAAGATGTGTGCTGTGCGACTTCACCGTTTCCTGCTGGTCAAGACTGTAGGCACTGATCTCAAGTGGTAGGCGGCGTTCCGCGGTTGCCTTGATCATTCTCTCATCGAAAACTTTGCCTATCTCTACTTTTGGCAAATCATTGTTTACTCTTTTACGCAGTTGCTTTTCCATCATTGCTTCCTCCTCTACTCTAACAGTGAAATGCCAAGCTTCGACTGCAATCGATCTAAAGCTTGTGTGTGAATCTGGCTAACACGTGATTCCGTAACATTCAGTATTTTACCAATCTCTTTCAAGTTTAGCTCTTCGTAATAGTAAAGAGATATCACCAATTTTTGCTTATCTGGCAAAGCTTCAATAGTTTCCTTCAGGGTTTTTTTCAAGTTTTTAATTTTGAGACTAATAAAAGGGTTTTTCGGTGCACCGTTATCCATACATTCGAGCAGGTTGCGTTGGTCGAGTTGACTAGAACCAGTAACCTCATCGATCGGCACGAGCATCACCGTGCGCACTCTCGCCAACATGCGGTGATACCTATCTAACGGAATGCCCAAGTCTTTGGAAATTTCCCGCTCGCTGACGGCACGGCCGCGTTCTTGTTCCAAGCGTGCGCTGGTTTTCTCGATTTTCTTCGCCTTATCTCGCACCGAACGCGGCACCCAGTCTTGCGAACGCAACTCGTCAAGGATTGCGCCCCGAATACGAAACTCCGCATAGGTACGGAATTTGTTGTCACGACTCGGATCATATTTTTCGATTGCATCCATCAAGCCAATGATACCAGAACTAACAAGGTCGTCGATGTCGATGTTCGGCGGCAGCCTGAGTGCAATGCGCTGGGCGATAAATCTAATCAACGGGGCGTAATCCGTGATCAGCTGGTCGCGTAGTTTGTTGCTAATGCCCTTTGAATCAAATTTGTAACGTTTTACCAGAGCCCGCAACTTGCCCCTCACCGCTGTGTGATCAATTTGCCTAGCTGCTAATGAGAAGAATAACAGCTACCCATGCCATCGGCTTATCTCACCGTTAGCTTTAGAAAAAAAAATTGCTTATTTTTTTCATCAATAAAATAAATATGTTACACCTGCAACTAAAGTAAAATTTAGCTAGTCGTCGTATCTTTCGTTAGTCCTACGCCATTCTGTGTCCCCACTGCTGGTGGTCTCTCGGCTGCCACACGCGGCAGTGTTCCACGATAATGCTGGCCATGCTGCATCGATTTTTGGGCACTGAGATTGCTCTCGTTCAGGTAAATGTCATGATCGAGTTGTGTCGGTGGTGTTGGCTGCGGCAACTGCGGAACTACTCCGCTCGGCTTATTGTTATCCGCGGCACTCACATTGAAATCGGTCGCGGTCATCAGCTCGACACAGCGATCTGAAACGGCAAACAGCAATCGTTGCCCATATACTTCAACTAAAGCTAAATGATGCTGCGCTGACAACGGCAGCTGGCTGACACTGCGCAGCACGGAATTCTGCACGCTGTCATGCGTGCGACGCGCCCACCAGACAAAGAAACGCCACAGCCCAAACAGGCACAACAGCAGCGTCAATACGGCGACAAGCACAATTGCCACTAGCTGTATTTTTCCTAGCCAACCACTGCCGTATGCCTCAGTGCTCGTGGCTTTGCTGGGTAACACTGGCCGTAGCTTGCTGTGATCGACAAAAACGATAATCTGCTTGCCAGCTACCTCAACCGTCGTCGCTCGCTTGAGCAAGTCTCCTTCTGTGCTAGCGAAAACACGCAGCGAAGTCGTCTGTGCGTCGAGTTGTAACGGCAGCAGTTTCAAGATGTAGGGACTGTTTACGGTGTGAAATTTGCCCGCATCGCTGACGACAGTATCGGGCAGCTTCAATTCCAGCAGGTTGCCACGACTATGCACGGCCACATCTTGCCACACGGGAGCACGATTGAGATCGAGTATAATCAGCGTGGAGTCGCCGATAACGCTGCCATTTACACCAATTAGAGCGAGTGGCTCAGCACTTGCCCTGCTCGGCAGGGATGGCAACATACAAATGAAGATAACGAGAAGACGACGATAGTCAGGCACAACATGCCCTCCGACAATTAGGAAACACGGTTACACAGAAACATGTTCAAGAAGTGTGCCAGATATTTTTTCAGAAAAGTAACTTCCCTCGCTCTGAAACGTAAAATTATTTTTTTGGCAAGTGAGTGGTGCTAGAATTGCTCATCGGAGATGGGTAATCAGTCAGGAAATTGACTTAACTGTCAGTGCCTCGACAGGGAAAATGCCGAACGGGGTTAAGTTCGCACTGTTAAATTTTTACCACCTGTGCTAGACCTATACCGTCTTTTGCGTGAAGGTAAGGGTAATGTGCCGCTATCTCTGGTTATTAGTGCTATGTGCCTGTCTCGATCAATACGACCCTCGTCCGCAGTGGGAAAAGTTCGCAGCCGAGCGAGAGCTTGCCCACCGCACTTACCCTGTGCTGGCTGAAGACGGCACACTGCCACAGCCAGCTAAGCAACTCGACCCTGTTGCCGCGGTGCAGGAAAAGTATGCCCTCTACTGCAGCAACTGTCACGGAGCAAAGGGTGGAGGCGATGGCGTTGGCAGCGTAGCGTTGAACCCAAAACCGCGCAATTTTCGTGACTCCATCTGGCAACAGGACACCACCGATGACCGTATCCTCTCGGTCATTAAGAGCGGCGGCCCCGCAGTCGGCTTGAGCGGCACGATGGCTGCCTTCGGTGCGATGTTCAGCGACGAAGAGATCAAGCTGCTCATCGCCGAAATCAGAAAATTCTCGGCAGAGTAGGGCGAAGGAGGCCGCATTGCTCGATGTCTTAAGCGGCGGGTTTAAGAAAGCACAAGAAAAGCTGCGAGGCTACACGACTTTCACCGATGAGAACATCGGCGAGGCGTTGGAGTTAGTGCGCAGCAGTCTGCTCGATGCTGACGTTGAATACGGTGTGGCACGCAGCTTTCTCGCCCGCGTCAAAGAAAAAACGCTCGGCGAGAAGGTGAAGCTGCGAAGTGGCAAAGGCACAAAACGCATGCAGGTCAGCACCTCCGATCACTTCGTGCAAATTTGCCACGACGAACTCGTCAATCTGATGGGGCCAGCCGATTCCGCGCTTAATTTTCCGCGCCTGCAAGCCGCGGTCATCATGATGGTCGGCTTGCAGGGCACAGGAAAAACCACTACAACAGGAAAATTAGCACGTTTTCTGCGTTCCGAACGCAAGCGCAAACCCTTGCTAGTTGCTGCTGACATCTATCGCCCCGCAGCACGTGAGCAGTTACAAGCACTAGGCCAACGTATCGACGTGCCTGTATTCAGCCGCCCCGAACTCGATGCCGTCTCGGTCTGCAAGGCCGCGCAAGCAGAAGCAGACACGCTTGGCTGCGACACGTTGTTAATCGACACCGCGGGTCGTCTTACCATCGATGCGGAATTGATGACAGAGTTGCAAAATATCAAGCAGGCAATCACCCCGTCCGACATCGTGCTTGTCTGCGATGCGATGATGGGACAAGATGCTGTCACTACCGCACGCAGTTTTCACGAAAGCCTTGACTTATCAGGCATAATCATGACCAAGCTTGACGGCGATGCCCGCGGCGGCGCAGCACTCAGCATCAAAGAAGTGACGGGCGTGCCGATAAAATTTTTGGGGATGGGCGAAGGGCTGGAAAAGTTGGAAAAGTTTCGTCCGCAAGGGCTCGCGGGGCGCATTCTCGGTCTCGGTGATGTCGTTGGGCTGATGGAAGACTTCGAGCGAGTCGTCGATGACGATCGCGAAGAAGAAGCTTTACGCATGATGCAGGGTAAATTCAACCTGAAGGATTTCTACGAGCAAATTGAGATGCTGCAGAAGATGGGTTCGATGCAGGATTTGGTGGAAAAAATGCCAATCCAGAACATGATCCCGCAAGGGGGGAAAATTGACGAGCACGCCTTGACACGAACACGAGTGATGATTGCCTCGATGACCAAGAAGGAACGCCTGTTGCCTGACATCATCAACCCCTCCCGTATCAAGCGTATTGCTGCAGGCAGCGGACGTTCGCTGAACGATATCAACAACATGCTGCAACAGTTTCGCAAAATGCGTCAGATGATCGGCAATGTCAGCAAAAATATGGGCTTGGCTGGTAAAATTCCCGGCGTTGCCCAGCTTGCCAAGATGAAACAGATGAAGGACATGGCTTCCGACCCCGCCCAGATGCAAGCTTTCATGCAACAAACCGCGGCACACGCTGCCAATCCAGCAGCAATGCTACACCAACGTGCCCCTAAACCTCCGAAGGTTGTCGATCGAGATAAGCTAAAAAAAATGCGCCGTGCCACCAAAAATGCACGCCGGAAGAACAGGAAGAAATAAGTTTTTTGTCAGCTGCTAATGCAGCTTAGTTTTTTTCATCTGCTGGACGCAGCTTAGTTTTTTTCATCTGCTAGCGCAGATGACGGGGCTATTGCTCACTACTTTTTGTTGGCTTTATGACAGATGATTGGCCTTGGATGCTGCCGTAGGTGCTAAACAATGCATATTACTTATGTCCACCTCTCTTGCAGGCGAGACCTGCTTGCGCTCCTTGGCAGGAGCCTGTCGGAGTCGCAACAGGCTCTCGCCCGCAGGGCACACAGTAGAGGTAGACAGCATCCAAGGCCAATCATCTGTCATAAGCCTCTAAAGCCGTGAGCCTATATTCGGGGGTTTTGTTTTGGAAATAGTGCTCATTACAAGACTGTCAGTGATAAGTACTGTATCTAAGTGCATGAAGCGAGCTGGAGCTAGGAAGCGGCAGAGAGTCTTGCGAAGCGAGCGTTACAAAAAGGCGGCGTAGCGAGCTGGAGCTAGGAAGCGGCAGAAAGCCTCACGAAGCGAGCGTTACAAAAAGGCGACGTAGCGAGTATGGATACGGGGTTTGGTTTTGAGGTATGGGTATAGTGTTTACCACAAGCTCTCTCATATTTGGCACGCTGCTAATAGTTAAGTGGAGGTGTCAGGTGATCATACCAACGGAGCGCTTAACCGGTACCGCGCGGAGGAGGTGTGTGTCACCTGACACCTCCGATTCAAAAACATCGAGACAAGAAGGGCGGAAGGGCGTGGGGAGGGAGGAACTGCCCTCCCCACATACAAACAAAGGCCGCGAGTATGGATACAGGATTTGGTTTTGGGGTACAATGCTTGTGCTACACACAAGTTGGTAGTGTCCAAGCAGTGTGCCAGAAGGCACGCTGCCAATCTTTATTACTTGGGATTGGGAGGAAACATCACAGCGAACCATTTCACGCGAATGCGACAGCTGGAGCTAGGAAGCGACAAAGAGCATGGTGCAGCAGTATGATCCTTACCAACCCAAACCAAAAGTTTGCGAACAGCAGGGGGGTGGAGCTAGAAAGCGGCAAAGAGCCGTGCGAAGCAGGAAAGCGGCAAAGAGCCGTGCGAAGCAGGAAAGTGGCAAAGAGCCGTGCGAAGCAGGAAAGCGGCAAAGAACCGTGCGAAGCGGGGAGGGGAACGCTCCCCACATACAAACAAACCTGAGCAAAAAAATGCAATGAATGTTGGCAGCCATAAATGGAGATTGACATGGTAATAAACATACCAGCAAAGAAAAAAATACACATAGAAACGTGGGACAGCCCTGAGCAAAAAAATGCAATGAATGTTGGCAGCCATAAATGGAGATTGACATGGTAATAAACACACCAGCAAAGAAAAAAATACACATAGAAACGTGGGACAGCCCTGAGCAAAAAAATGCAATGAATGTTGGCAGCCATAAATGGAGATTGACATGGTAATAAACACACCAGCAAAGAAAAAAATACACATAGAAACGTGGGGCTGCCAAATGAACGTGGCGGATAGCGAGCGTATCCTGCAGTTGATGACCGCGGCGGATTATACACGTGCGCAATCCGAGCACGACGCACAGCTCATCGTGTTAAATACCTGCCACATCAGAGAAAAAGCGAAACATAAGGTTATCAGCCGTCTTGGTCGGTTGCGCAAGTTGAAGAAGGCGCGGCACGACCTGAAGATTGCCGTTGTCGGGTGCGTGGCACAGGCGGAGGGTAGCCGTTTGCAGCGGGAAGTGCCCGACATTGATTATGTTCTCGGCCCGGCCCAAATCGAACAGCTGCCGAAGTTGGTTCGGGAACAAGAACAGGGCACAGCACTTGGGTTTACCCCCCAAAAAATTGCTACTGACACGGCAGCGGGGCCGACTTTGACGGGAAAGTTTGAGGTCTCACGCTTCATCAACATCATGCAAGGCTGTAACAACTACTGCACCTTCTGTGTTGTGCCGTTTACGCGCGGCCCGGAGAAGTCGCAACCGCGTGAGCGTATTATCGCTCAAGCACAGCAGCTGGTGCAGAGCGGCGTAAAGGAAATCACGCTGTTGGGACAGAACGTCAACAGCTACGGGCAAGACCTCTATCCTGATGGCAACCCGTTCGTTGACTTACTGCGTGATGTGTGCGCGATCGAAGGCTTACAACGGGTGCGTTTCACCACCTCTAATCCGCATGATTTCACGCCCGCATTGAGCGCCTTGTTCAAGCAGCAGCCGAAACTTGGACGTTATGCACATCTGCCCGTGCAAAGCGGTAGCGATCGCATTCTGAAGTTGATGAAACGCAAGGTGGATGTTGCCCGCATACTAACCATCGTTGCGGGATTGCGTGAGAACGCGGCGGATTTTGCTCTCTCAACCGATGTCATCGTCGGGTTTCCCGGCGAAACTGACGAGGATTTTGAGCAGACGTTGGCGTTGATTACCAAGGTGCGTTGTGGTTTTATTTTCTCCTTCAAGTATTCGCCCCGCAACAACACACCCGCACGGCGGTTTCGTGAGCAAATTCCTGAAGCGGTAAAAAAACAACGCCTCGCACGACTACAGCAGTTGCAGCAAGATATTACCGCCGAGTTAAACCGTGCCGAAATCGGGCAACAACGCCAAGTACTGGTGCATTACCGCAGTCGCAAAGAACACAACGTCTACTACGGCAGAACCGTCCATTTTCGTCCCGTGCGCATCGTTGCGGGGCGGGACATCGTTGGGCAGATGCATGCTGTGCAGATTACTGATGCGAATGCGACTGCCTTGTGTGGTGAGTTGTTGTGAAGTGTGTTTGTAGCGTGACTGTGCCACTCCTATGAATGACCGCCAGAGCCTCCATATTCTCTCTATTGCAGTAATTATGTCATCTTGGGAACATCTGCATGACTCGCCCTTACATGAAAATTTATGCAATATCAACATGATGAGGAAAGTTGCAATTAAGTAATGAAAGAGGTATGCTTTTTTTATTTATAATAAAATATGGGTGTGGTCATGAAAAATCTAGTTACTAATCTGTATTGCAGAAAAAGTTTGTTGCTTGTTCTAACTTTGCTGTTCGGTGCAGGCCAAGTGTATGCTGCTGGAAAGGCAGGTGGTCAATCGCCGCGGCTGGCTGTGTCTACTCTTTCTGAGGTTATGTCTCTGCAGCCTCTTGACAAGTCTAAGTGGCCTATGCTCAGACTTGGTATCTTATCCCTAATTGGAGGAACAGGGGTAATACTCACGGGAGACATGGCACAAAGTATGTGGTTCACGGGTTTGGGTGTAGCCGTGACTGCCTGTGGGGTGATTTTTTGTGTAGGAAAGGCACTTGGGCTAGAGGTTGAGAGAGGAGTGAAAAAATCAAATGTTACGTTGTCAGATACAAGGATATCGGGAATTGGGATAAAAGCTAGTAACAGAGTGAAAAAGGTAAGGATACGCGACCATGATATAGTTATCTACGAAAGTGATGGTGATTATGAGTTAGGACTTATCGACATGGCGGAGAGTGATGATCTCTCACGTACCACGGTTGCCTCTGCTGATGGTGTGAAGGATACAATTAAGCTTAAGCAAATCAGACATGTGCTCGATCTGAGCGACAATTTTTTCAACGGACTTGATGAGCAAGCGACTTTAGGAGTATCTCTGTTCAAATTCCTTAGAGATGCACCACCTGAATTTCTCGATAATGCAGTGGTTGCTTTCGAGCGCAATGGCAAAAGCTATCTTAACACTTTTTCAGGGATTCAACATACCGAAGATGGCGGAGTATCTCTAGTTATCGAGTACTCCAGTAGCGGTGAAATTGTGATCGATGTTGATAGTGAAGGTAAACCTGTTCTGGATGGAGAACCCTTACAGGCGGTGATATTTTTGCCATAAGTTGTGTTGTAGTAGGAAGGTTATCTTTTACTAAAATTTTTTGAAAAGATGAGCAGCAATCCTGCATAATGCTGCGAAGCACGTAGAGTTAGTCAGCCTGTGCAGCACTGGGTTGTGTTGCAGCAGCATCTAGGCATACATATTTAGGAATGCACGCATTGCCAGCATAGGTTAACTACGCCAACAACTAAAAAACAAAGCACGCCAATCCAAAAAATGCTTGAAACACAGGGTGTTATCCTGTATAATAGGCGAAAAGGATAGGAGCATAGCATGCAAGACTTCGCTCGTGTTGCCGACCGTACGTCGGTATGTGATTTTCTTACTCCTGAACAGATCGTGGCTGATTACGAACTTGCTTATACCAGCAGAGCAGCGAGCTTGTTGGGACGCAAGGAAGTGTTGGGAGGACGAGCTAAGTTCGGTATTTTTGGCGATGGCAAGGAGACAGCACAGGTTGTGCTGGCACGGTTTTTTGCGCAAGGTGATTGGCGTTCGGGTTATTACCGCGACCAGACCTTAATGTTTGCATTGCAGTTGAGCAGTGTGCGGCAGTTCTTTGCTCAGTTGTATGCCGACACCGATACAGAGGCAGAGCCAGCGTCAGGGGGACGGCAGATGGTGTGCCATTTTGCTACACGCACGCACGACACTGCAGGCAAACCGTTAGCACAGACAAAGACTTACAACAGTGCAGCTGACCTGTCGCCCGTTGCCGCGCAGATGGGGCGGGCAGTCGGTCTTGCCTATGCATCGCATCTGTATCGTGAGGTTGAGGCGTTACGGGGGCAAACAGATTTTTCTTGTAACGGCAACGAGATTGCCTTTGCGACGATTGGTGACGCAAGCACGAGCGAGGGTATTTTTTGGGAAGCATTGAACGCGGCGGGTGTCTTGCAGATTCCGCTTATCACACTGATTTGGGATGACAACTACGGCATTTCTGTGCCAACTGCACAGCAGACTATCAAGCAGTCGATTAGCACTGCATTAGCGGGCTTTCAAAGCACCTCCAAGCAGCGCGGCATGGACATCTATCAGGTTGCAGGTTGGGATTACAACGCACTCTACCTCGCCTTACAGCAGGCTGTGCCGAAAGTGCGCACGACGCATACGCCAGCGTTGGTGCATATCAGTGAACTGACGCAACCACTGGGACATTCGACCAGTGGTAGCCACGAACGCTACAAGAATGCCGAACGACTGCGTTATGAGGACGAAAAAGACTGCTTACGCATAATGCGTCAGTGGCTGTTGGCACAAGGGATTATTTCTGAAGCAGAGCTTGAGCAACGCGAGCAGCGGGCAACGGCTTTTGTTGAGCGAGAGCGAGATGCGGCGTGGGAGAGTTACCGCCATTCGCAAGAGGCGGGCAAGCAAGAGTTGCTGGCACTTTATCGCCAGTTGCCGCGTGCAGATGAAGCGCAAAGCAGTGCTGGTGTTGCCATACAACAACTGCAAGCGTTACCCAATGCGACCCAGCGTGATCTTGCCCGTTCGCTGCACAGCACTTTGTTGCAAATGAAGGATGCCAGCAGCGAGGTCGTGGCAAAACTACAGGCTCATTATCGGCAGCACGATGAACAGCTGCGGGCTAGTTACAGTGCGCATCTGCACTGTGAACACAATTCAGCTTTAGCTGTGCCAGAGGTCAAGCCTGAATTTGCTGCGGACAGTGAGACTGTCGATGGTCGGATGATTATTTTGCGTTGTTTTGAAAATCTCTTGCAGCGTGATGCACGTTTTTTTGCCATTGGCGAGGATATTGGCAAGCTCGGTGGTGTCAATCTCTGTTTTCAGGGCTTGCAGGAAAAATTTGGCCCGGCACGGGTAACTGACACGGGCATTCGTGAGGCAACGATTCTTGGGCAAGGTATTGGTGCAGCGTTGCGAGGTTTGCGCCCGTTGGTTGATATTCAGTATCTCGATTATTTGCTCTACTGTTTGCAACTCTTGTCCGATGATCTCGCCTGTTTGCATTACCGCAGTGCGGGGGGGCAGTGTGCGCCAGTCATTATTCGCACTAAAGGCCACCGTTTGGAAGGCATTTGGCACACTGGCTCGATGCTGGGCATGGTCATCCATGCCGTGCGGGGCGTGCATGTCTGTGTACCTCGTAACATGACGCAGGCCGCGGGTATGTATAACACGCTAGCACAGGGTAACGACCCTGCCATTGTCATTGAGGTGTTGAACGGCTATCGCCGCAAAGAGCGGTTGCCGAGTAACTATCGTGAATTTACTGTGCCACTCGGTGTGCCAGAAATTCTGCGCACGGGTAAGGACTTGACCTTGCTCACCTATGGGGCTTGTGTTGAAATTGCACACAGTGCTTGCGAGTCATTGGCACAGCTTGGTATTGAGGTTGAGTTGATTGATGCACAATGCTTGCTGCCGTTTGATGTGCGTGGCGTGGTGGCTGCGTCGCTACGCAAGACTAGCGCCTTGCTGGTCGTCGATGAGGACGTGCCCGGTGGTGCTTCTGCTTTCATGTTGCAGCAGGTGCTGGAAGCAGGTGGTGGTTACGACTGGCTCGATCTCCCCCCCCGCACACTTACCGCGGCAGCACATCGCACGCCGTATGGCTCGGACGGGGACTACTACGGCAAACCCAACGCTGAGCAAATCTGCACGACAGCCTACAAGCTAATGCGGCAACGCAACCCAAGTCGCTATCCTGAATTTCTTTAAGCTTACCTCCCCAAGACCAAACCCCGTATCCATACTCGCGTTTATTTTTTATGTGGGGAGGGCAGTTCCTCCGGCTTTGTTGCATAAGTTCCGTTGATTATAACATGCTGTTATCATAGCACTTTTATGTGGGGAGCGTTCCCCTCCCCGCTTTGCACGGCTCTTTGCCAAAGGCGTGCCCGAAGGCACGCCTAGCTCCACACCCCTGCGTGTTCGCAGACTTCTCGTTTGGGTCAGGTGCAATCATCCTGCTGCACCATGCACACATGTGTGCATGCTCTTTGTCGCTTCCTAGCTCCAGCTGAAGCATTGGCGTGAAATGGTTTGCAGGTCTGCTTGCACCTGACCATTGTCAACTTCTGTGGACACTACGGGCTTGTGCGTGGTGCAGGCATTACCTTTGCAACACCTATAAAATTCTTACTGCTAAAGGGTTATAGGATATAAACATGCCTGCCCTGAGTTATGCAACAAAGCCAGTTCCTCCCTCCCCACGCCCTTCCGCCCTTCTTGTCTCGATGTTTTTGAATCGGAGGTGTCAGGTGACACACACCTCCTCCGCGCGGTACCGGTTAAGCGCTCCGTTGGTATGTGTCACCTGACACCTCCACTTAACTATTAGCAGCGTGCCAAATATGAGAGAGCTTGTGGTAAACACTATACCCATACCTCAAAACCAAACCCCGTATCCATACTCACGGCTTTAGATGCTGCCCTAAAGAATTCTAGGCTGCAACGCTGATACTCATCACGCACGGGAGGCAAAACATAGGTATCATGCATTGTTTGGCACACACAGCAGGCCCTAACCAGCACTATGCCTGAGCGCATGAAGCGAGCTGGAGCGAGAAAGCGGACAAAGAGCCGCGCGCAACGAGCGTTACAAAAAGGCGGCGTAGCGAGTATCGACCCGTCATCTGCGCAAGCAGATGAAAAAAACAAAAACGCACCCGGAGCGACTTGAACGCCCGACCTTCAGGTTCGAAGCCTGCTGCTCTATCCAACTGAGCTACGGGTGCTGACACGCCTCCGTGTTATAGCGAAGTTGCAAGAGTTTGCAACAGTTTTGATTTATCAGCAATGAAGTCGTAAAATACTGAGGTGTAGAAATAACATCTGTTGAAGTTGGCGGCAGGGCACTGTCGTGTGGGTAGGAAACAGATTGTGAGAGGACGTGTAGTGCGTAATTTTTTGTGGGTTGGCAGCCTGTGTTGCTCAGTTGTTATGGTCACGGCTTGTAAATCACTGATGCGGCAGCCGTTAAACGAAATTTACGCCGTCAGCGATGCGCGACTCACGCTGGGGCTTGTGCCTATTCAAAAAGGCGACGGCATGCATGCCTATCGCATGTTGGTATGTAAGAAAGCGGGTGCATACCCACCGCAGTTGCTCGAAGACGACGGTCATTGTCGTGTTGCTTTGCTCGATGAAGACAGCACCGAGGTTGTCTTCTGGCCAAATGACTTCAAGCGTGATTTTGCTACCAAATACAAGGGCTACATCAAACACGCCGCGCTTGCTACCATCGCTATTGTGCCACTCGCGTTGGTCGGGAGACGAGCAGGTCGCTGGAAAATTATCAAGCTAGAGAAAAAAGAGCTGGACGGTGGAAGTCTAACACTGAAAGATTTTGCTAAAGGAAAATTCAGCAGTAAACTTATCAACAGCGGTATTGGCAGCAATGGCTTGATGTTCTATCTTGACGCGTGGCATGTTCGCTCTAGAGAAATTTTTGCTAAAATTGCGAAAAGCACAAGCACAGATGTCAAAGAGATACAGGAGGAGATCAAAGCCTTTAACGATTTGACTAATATGTTTGAAAGTGCGGCTCAATTGAAAGCACTTGGGGATAGTAAGCGTTTTTTTGAGCAAATCAGAACTATGTCTACAAAAAAGGTAGAAGCTCGCTATGATCTCCTGAAGGAGGAAATCATAGATTACAACGGCAGCATAAAATTAGATAAAGAAGGTTCTTTCACTAAAAATTTTTTGGAACACAAAAAATACTACCAAGAGCTTATCACCACGGCTACTGCTGAAGGCAAGTCTCTTAACGAAATGAAAGATCTCACTGAAGAGTTACGCAAAGCTGCTGAAGTTTACGGTAAAGTGTTGCCTTTTTACGAAGAGCTATCTGCCAAATTAACTATATTAACGGAAAGAAACAACAGTGATCACTATCGCTTAATCAACAGTGTAAATGATAATTTTGCCAATAAGAAAGCCGAGCTACTTGCCAATGAGAACGATGTGCTGCGTTTATCCGTCGAGATGGTTGAAACCGAAAGCAACGCACGCCGAAACGCCAGCATGTATGCTTTAGGTGGCGGCGGGTTGGGAATTGGTATCCTCAGTGCCATCGACAAGTCCATCTGGGGTTATGGCGACCGACAACTCAGCCAACACTGGAATCAAATCTTCGTTGATAACGATGACTTTGCTGAGGCACAGCCCGTGCTCGACATCAGCGTCCTTCTCAAGGCATTGGCAGACGAGTTTGGCTTCGCCGTCAACGAACGTGCCCTGCAACTCGCGGATGACATCTGAGGCACAAGCTGCCTACTTAATTTCTAAATACAGTAAATACACCTTTTATATTAGAGCATTACAAAAATTTACCCGGAAAAATGTGAAAAATACCTAAGGCAAAAAAAAAACGGACGATAAAAAATCGTGGTTCTGTTTTTAATAATCCGTAAAGGAGGTTTGCCATGAGAACGCTCATTTTGGTGGCAGTGCTCGGTAGTATTGTAACATTGATCAGCTGCAAATCTGTTGCTAGAGACCCAGAACCTGAGTCTCAGCCTGAGCTTTTTGGTGCTGTGCCAGTTTTTGTGAAAAAATTTTTAAAGGTAGCAAACAGAGGCCCTATGCACTCTACTAGCAGAGTGTATCTTAGCGAAGCTTTGGAGTGGGCAACTAAGCATGGGGATTACTACATATTTAAGAAGGTTATTGATAGTGCAGATAACAACAATCTTCTTAGGTATGGGAATTCGTCTGAAGCTATTATTTTTGCTCTTAAATCACCCGATGCCGACAAGAAGATTAGCTATCTTATAGAAAGAGGGGCTAACATCGAGAAAGCCATGGCAATTGCATTCCATCAAGATATGCTGCATGAAGTGCCAGACATAGTCCGAGCGGGCGGTAGCCCCAACAAGGGGATGATTTACGCAATCGAACGAGGCGAATTAAATATAATGAAGCAGCTAGTTAAGCTAGGTGCTAATAATTTCAACGCTGTACTAAAAAGAGCGGCTTATAAAGGTGATGTAGTTGCAGTAAAATATATGCTTGAAAAGGGAGCTACCAACATTGAGGAAGTGTTGGATAGGGTATCAGATGTAATTAAACGAATCGAACGCATTCCTCAACTTGCAGAAAATCGGGAAAAATGGATACAGGTACAAAAAATACTGGCGGAGGCACTAAATAACACTCCTTGATAACAGCATGATGTAGTTAAGCCTGAAGCTATGCTAAGGCCAGCGTTGTTGCATAATTCATAGCCACAAAACCCAAAAGGATTAGGGGGCTTTGCCCCCAGAAAGGGCTACTGCCCCTTCTTTCCCCCACAAAAGGGCTTCGCCCCTTTGAACCCCTTGTGGAAAGAGAGTTGGGGGCTTTGCCCCCGAACCCCACAAGCTTTTTGTAAAAAGCTCGACCAAAAACTTTTAGTGAGTTAAGGGGCTAAGCCCCTTAAAATCCCCCATTTGAAGAGGAAAAGTAAGAAAGAAAAAGAGAGAAAAGAATCAGGGGCTTCGCCCCCGAACCCCCACGAGCTTTTTGTAAAAAGCTCGACCAAAAACTTTTAATAAGTTAAGGGGCTTAGCCCCTTAAAATCCCCCTTTTGAAGAGGAAAAGAAAGAAAGAGAAAGTCAGGGGCTAAAAACTCGACCAAAAACTCTTAATTATTTTCAGATTAACCAACTAAACCAACCCATAGTCCTCTAACAATGCCGCAGTGCGAGGCGGACGGCCACGCAAACGCTTGAACAATTCAGAGGGATGCGCACTGCCACCCGGTGCAAGAATGCTATCACGGTAATGACAACCATTCGCACGTAGTTTGGCATCACTAAAACCCTGCTCCCTAAACAAAGCAAAGGCATCCGCACTCAACACCTCAGCCCACTTGTAGCTGTAATAACCCGCGGCATAACCACCCGCAAAGATATGACTGAAAGAACAAAGAAAGCGATCTTCGTCAAGCGGTGGCAATATCTGTGTCTCTGCCGCAACCCGTCGCATCAAGGTAAAGGGGTCGTCTGTGCCATCAGGATCGAAAGTTTCATGCAATTGCAAATCCGTGCGGCTGAAACTCAGTTGTCGCAAGGCCGCACTAGCAACACGAAAGTTTTTGCTCTTCTGTAACTGCGTCAGCATGGCAGTAGGCAACGTCTCGCCAGTGTCAACATGAGCAGAGATGTCCTTGATAACCGATTCCAAATAACAGAAGTTTTCCATGAACTGACTCGGCAACTCAATCGCATCCCACTCAACCCCATTGCCACCCGCAACTGCAGCATAGTCCATCGTCGTCAGCATGTTATGCAACCCATGCCCGAACTCATGAAAAAGAGTAATAACCTCATAAAAATCAAGCATGGCAGGCTGATCGCTGAGCGGCGGAGTAAAATTGCAAACAATATAACAAGCAGGTAACTCTAAGCCATCAGCCGAGCGGCGACGACTGACAGCACGGTTCATCCATGCTCCACCCATCTTGCTCTGCGGACGACTGTAGGGATCAAGAAAAAACGCCGCGATCTGCTCGCCACCCTCGCCATACACCTTGTAAAAAGAAACATCCTGATGCCAACGCTGCACCGCATCATCACGCCGCACAGTAATGCCAAATAATTTATTAGTGAGAGCAAACATGCCTTCCAGCACCTTAGACAGAGGAAAATAACAGCGTAACTGCTCCTTATCGAGATCAAAACGCGCCTCCTTCATGCGTCGTGACCAATAAGCAACATCCCACTGCTTCAGTGCCCCAGCAAAGCCATGTTCTTGAGCATAAGCAGTAAGCTCGGCATGTTCTTCCTTGCCTTTCGGGTAGCAAACGCGCAGCAGTTCATCGAGCAATTCCTTCACCGCCTCCGGGTTACCCGCCATTTTGGTCGATAAATTCATCGTCGCAAAATTGGGAAAATGCAGAATGTCAGCAGCTTCCTTCCTGAGTCGCAAAATCTTGTTAATCAACTCAGTGTTGTCATGCGGTGCATGCGCAGCACGAGCAATCTGTGCCCTATAAAGCCGCTCACATAAATCACGCCGCTCGCTGTATTCCATGAAAGGCACAAAACTCGGCTGCTCCAGCGTAATCAACCACGGCCCCGCTTCAGCACTCGCTTCTTGGTCAAAAGCCTTGTGATAAGCTTGTGCCGCGAGCTGCCGTGCGCCTTGTGTCAAGCCACTCACGTCTTCCTGTTTTTTCAGCACTAGCTGATACTTCTTGACTGCATCGAGGTCGTTGTTGGCAAACTGTTCCGACAGCTGAGATAATTCTTGTGAAATAGCATTGAAGCGTTTTTTAGCTTCGCCCTGTAACGAAACCCCCTCCAAGTCCATGCGCCGCAAACGCAAATCAACAATGCGGCGTTGTACTGCTGTCAAATCTTTGCCCTCTGCTAGTTTATGCAGATTACGATAAATTGTTTCGTTTTGGCCAAGCTGCAACTCAAGCTTAACCACTTGCGGCAACACCTTGTGAAAAACTACGCGCAGCTCTTCGCTATTACTCACACTTTGCAGATGAGCAATCGGCATCCAAATACGCTGCTTATACAAACTAATTGCATCAAGATGTGCGTAGAGATCGTCAAAACTGCTATCAGGACTACCCTCTATCTGCTTGAGTTTTTCTTGCACCAGTGCGACTAAACGTGCAATCGCCTCCTCAACATGGCACGGCTTGATTGCATCGAAGTGCGGGAAAGTTGCGTTTTGTAATAAAGGATTAGAAGACACGACAAGACCTCGTTGCAAGGGTTACAAAATTAGCGAGACAATTTGCATTTATGATAACAAAAAAAATGGCTGGCGACAAATCAGAAATTCAACAACTGTGCCGCTCTAGGTGCAAACACTGTGTCGCGGATATTCTGCATGCCGCTCAAGTATTGCACAAAGCGCTCGAAGCCCAACCCCCAACCAGCATGTGGCGCAGTCCCAAAACGGCGCAAATCGAGATACCAACTCATGTCCTCATGCAACTCGGCACTGCGGGCAGTGATGAGATCGAGGCGCTCTTCACGCTGACTGCCACCGATCAACTCGCCGATGCTAGGCAACAGCAAGTCCATCGCTGCCACCGTCTTGCCATCGTCGTTGCTGCGCATGTAGAACGGCTTGATCGCTTTGGGATAGTCGGTGACGATGACCGCACCGTCGAAAACTTCTCCCGCGAGATACTTCTCGTGTTCGGTTTGTAAGCCCGCCCCCCAGGTCGGGGGATAATCAAACCGCTGACCTTTGCTCGCAGCCTTTTCTAACAGAGCAATAGCTTCTGTATAGGTAACACGTTCGCAGGCAGTGCAGCTGAGTTTCTCCAGTGCGGGTAAGCTCAGCGCAGGGTAGTGTTTTTGTAAAAACTCAAGCTCGGCAGAGTTGTCACGCAATACCTGTGCCGTGACCTGCTGCACAAAATCCGAAGCCAACGTGCAGATATCGTTGAGGTCAGCGAAGGCAACTTCAGGCTCAATCATCCAAAATTCCGCAAGATGGCGGGTAGTGTTGGAATTCTCGGCACGAAAAGTCGGCCCGAAGGTATAAACCTTGCTGAGTGCGAGTGCCGCAGCTTCGGCATAGAGCTGACCGCTAACCGCGAGGTAGGCAGGCTTGCCGAAAAAATGCTGCTCACCACTGTCTGCTTCTGCGTCAGGTGCGGTAATGGCAAACAGGTCGCCAGCACCTTCGCAATCACTCGGCGTAGTAATCGGTGCATGCAACCAGTAAAAACCCGCACGATGAAAAAAGTCGTGTGTCGCACGCGCGGCACTGTCCTTGACGCGAAACACCGCTCCGAAGGTGTTGGTGCGTGCCCTCAGGTGTGCCTGTTCACGCAAAAATTCTAGCGTGTGTCCCTTCTTCTGCATGGGATAGTCGGGAGCCGCGCCAATCAACGTCAGAGCACTAGCAAGCAGTTCGACCCGCTGCTGTCCTTGCGAAGCCTTAATCTCGCCCTCGACCCGCAACGAGACACCTGTATCGAAGGCTTCAATCTGCTCGTAGCCTTGTGTGCTGCTGTCGGCAACAACCTGCAAGCTCTCCTGTGCCGAGCCGTCATTGACGACAAGGAAGGAAAAGTTCTTGGAGGTGCGACGCGTGCGCAGCCAGCCATGCACGACGACTCGCTGCCCCATCGTCGTGGCGGCAAGCACTGCCTTGACACTCAAGCGGGGTGCGGTCATGCGAGCTCGTCTTTGCTAGTAATTATCTTGCCGACCAAACCATACTCCAACGCCTCCTGTGCCGTCATCCAGTAGTCTCTGGTCGTGTCTTCGGCAACTCGATCGATCGATTGCCCGCAAGCTTCGGCGAGTAGCTTGTTGATCTTCTCCCGCAATTTGAGAATTTCTTTGGCGGTGATTTCCAAATCAGAAGCTTGACCCTCGACCTGACCCATGATCAACGGCTGATGAATCAAAAAGCGAGCGTTGGGTAAAGAATAGCGCTGTTCCTTCGGCACGGAGATGTTGATAATTGTCGCAATACTGGCACACAAACCTGTGTTGATAACCCTGATGGGCGACTGCACGTACCTCAGCGTGTCGAAGATGGCGAACCCGCTGTTGATCTCCCCGCCGTGGCTGTTCAGGTAGACGTTGATCGTCTCGTTGCTCTGCTCGTCGAGAATCAGCAAATCGGAGATAACACGGCGTGCCACGCCCGCGTCGATCCCTTCGGAAATAAAGGTCGAGCGTGCCTCCAGCAGACGCTGTTCGGAAAAAAGCCGCAACAAATCATCAGTAACGGTAGTCATAGTATGGCCTCATAGTTAGTTTCATCAACATTATACAAGGCTATCAGACACTCCCCAGAAACTGAAGGATTATTTGCTCTGTGCCAATGCTTCTGCAATAACATAACGAGTTGATTTGCCCTCAAGCTCCCCGCAAGGTAAAGAGAACGTTAATGATAACGATTACTGCCAGTACCTAACAAGCTGAAGAGATTTACCCGATCCTAAAGATAAGACCAAAAACTAAAGCGTTGATTGGGGATCGACATCGATGATGGTTCTGATACCGCTTGGTATTAAGCGTTGCAGTTGTGGCAACCAGAAGTGCAGCATGTTGTGCAGATCTTGTGCATCATGAGCACAGAAGTAGATAACTTTGCGGTAACGGTTGTTGATTTTTGTCAGCGGCGGGTCGGCGGGGCCGCGGATGCGCAGGTCGCCGCTGCGGGCGAAGAGGTTGCCGATTTTCAGCAGCGCTGCCTGAAGTTTTTTGATATTGCTGCTGTTCAGTTCGAGACAGGCAATGCGGGTGAAGGGCGGGTAGCGGAATTGCTCACGAAAAGCAAGCTCGTTACGGGCAAAAGTGCGATAATCTTGCGCTAGTGCCGCTTCAATTACTGGCAGTGTAGGACGTTCGGTTTCGACCAGCACTTCGCTGGGGTTATCGCTGCGTCCCGCTCTCCCCATCGCTTGCACTAGCAGTTGGAACATGCGCTCGGCAGCACGAAAGTCAGGCAGAGACAGCATTTGGTCGGCATGCAAGATTACCATCAGCGCCACGCCGGGGAAGTCATGCCCCTTTGCCAACATCTGCGTGCCCACCAAGATGTCGGTCTCGCGCTGGCGAAAGCGTTGCAACACCGCGTCAAGTTGTCCCTTACGTACAGTAGTATCTGAATCGAGACGGTCGATGGTCGCAGCGGGAAATTTTTGCCGCAGCGTATTCTCAATGCGCTCGCTGCCATAACCACAGACCTGAAAATTTTCCTGCTGACGTTCCTCCAGCACTTTGGCCAGCGGCACACGATAATCACAGTAGTGGCACTTGAGCAGTTGAAAATTATCGTGCAAAGTCAAGCTAACACTGCAATTGATACAAATGACGACATCGCCTCTTTCCTTTGCTAACAAGTAGTGCGAAAAACCGCGGCGATTGATGATGACGATTACCTGCTGCTGCGCGGCAAGGGTTGCGGCAATACGCTCTGCGGTTGCCTCACTGAGGGCATAGGCATCTTGCCCGTCACTGGCAGCAGAGAGAGCGATTTGTTGCACATGAGGTTTGGTTTGCAGCACAGTGACTTGTTGTGGGTGCTGGTGAATACGCGCGTGCAATTCGACCAGCTGATATTTTTGCGTCGCAGCATTGTGCCACGATTCAAGCGAAGGCGTGGCACTGCCAAGCACAACTTGTGCCTGCTCCAACTGCGCCCGATAGACGGCGATGTCGCGCCCGTGATAGGCGAGTTGCGAGCCTTGCTTGTAGCTACTGTCATGCTCTTCATCGACGATAATCAACTTGAGATTAGCGAACGGGGCAAAAACGCTGGAGCGTGCGCCAATCAATACGGCTCGCTCGCCGCGGCGCAACAAGCGGTAAGCTTCCCAGCGTTGCAAGACAGTGAGAGCAGAATGTGCCACCACGACTTGTTCTGGAAACCGCTGCGTGAACACCCGCACCATCTGCCCTGTCAAGGCAATCTCAGGCACCATAACAAGAAACTGCGGGGCGGGTTCAGTTTGCGTGGCGTTGATCAACGCGGCAATGAGATGCAAATACAGCTCTGTCTTGCCTGAGTCAGTCACGCCGTGCAAGAGCACCGGCTTGCTATTGCCACACTGTTGGATTGCTTGCAAGGCTTGCTGCTGTGCCGCGGTCAGTAGCGGTGCATCATCGCTAACTATAAGTGGTGGTGCGGCGGCTGTGCTTTGCTCTGCCTTCTTCTTGGTGAGATAGCGGGGGGCAATTAGTGCCAGCACCCGACCTAGCGGGCAGAAATAGTAGCGACTGACGAAATCAGCAATCTTAAGCAGTGTGGGCGAATAGTAAGGCTCGTGTTCCAGCACACTGTCAATATCTTTGACGGTATAGGAAAAATCTTTTGCAGTAATCGCATCCAGCACTACACCGTAATTCTGCCGCGAGCCAAAGGGCACGAGCACCCGCGTACCGCGTTGCAAGTGCTCACCATGACTGTAGGTGTGTAGCCGATCTACCTGTGCATCAACCGCAACCTGATAGAACAACGCTCAGTCATCATTTGGTTGAGTTTCTAAGTCACTGCCGCTTACAATATCTAAGTTAGGGTCTCTCCATATGTCTTCAATGCGAATAAAAACCGTGCCACTGGCAATCTCCGTGTCTGGGTCAGTGCCAATTGCCATCCCCATAACATCAACTTCAAGATAACCATCGCTGTAGACGGCAACAATCATGTTCGATTCGCCGGTGCGAAACATCTCGACAGGACTACTCGGCAAAACCTGCGGCCGCACGTCGTCGTAGCTGACCTTAATACTTCTGCCGACGTAAGGGTGCGCCGCCTGCATGATGCCATTGATTTGGTCGAGCGTGATGGTCGCACTTGAACTATAGCTCTGTTTGGTTGTATTCTCTTTGGCTTCTCCTGTATTGGGATTATCGCCCATGCCAGCCATTGTCTCGACTATAACCCTGATTTCACGAGCACCACTGTTCTCTGAGGTAATAGGCTGCACAATAACAGCAATGACCCTGCCACCCCAACTATGCTCTCCACGCATATAGTGAATACGCTTGTTGAGTAACTGGTCTTGCAACGAACGCTCAATCCACTTGCCCACCGCACCTACCTTGCCAAGCTTCTCTCGAATCAAGCCATCCATAAAACCACCCTCGCCCTGACGCAGCGGAGCACGGAACGCAATCAGCAACAGAGCACATGTCCCCAACAACAAAAGCCTACACCGCATAACTAACCCTCCCTTAAAGATGTAAACATAAAACGTGGTATGCCTTTAACACTGATACCTCAGAGGTGCAAGAGCTTTTTTGTGATTTGGTAAACTGAACTAGACAATTTCCTGCACGACAGCCGCAGCAAACTCGTCGTTGCCAACATACTCTACCTGCCATTGTGCTGCGGGCTCGTGCGCAAACTGAAAGGTGCTGGTCGTGCCTTGAAACAACGCCGGCGGAACTTCAAGTGCCGCGATAGCGATGCTAAAACCTGTACCGATGGCTTTGGCAAGGGCTTCTTTGATTGTCCAGAGTCTGGCGAACAAGCGTACCTTGTCATCGCCACTTACCCGCGCCAGTGCCTCCCGCTCATGCGCAGCAAACACCGTAGCAGATGTTGCCAACTTGTCGAGGTAACGCCGAGCAACATACTCTTCGACATCAACACCCAACCGTCCCGCGGGAGCGAGCGCAATTAAGCCGTGGTTACCGCTATGACTTATATTAAAGCTAATGACGGCTGGTGTACCATCCACCGTTGCGAACGGCTTACCGTGCTGTACCGTGATAAATGCCAGCTGTTCGTTTTGGCAAGCAAGTCGCTCACAGAGGATGATGCGCAACGCAGCACGACACAGAGAAAACGCACGCCGTGCGCCCAGATGCAAATAACCTCGCCAACGTCCGCGTTCCTCTGCATCAAGCCAAGCCAAAGCCGACAGCTCGCGTTCAGTGTGCGGACGCAAATCGACATGTATAGCAGTAGCAGTGCCAACAGTGCAGAAGTGCTGCAACCACTCAGCACACCCTAAGGCGTGGAGACGATTATCCTGCAAGCCTTTAGCTGACAGTGTTTTTAGCACTTAGCTACCCTCAAAAAAGTAAGTAGTAGGAAACGTTAGCATGCGCTAGCGTGTAGGGACAATTCGCCCGCAAGCCGTAGCAAGATGCCAGTGATCTTGCCACTCTGACAATGTTATGACAAGTACCTTCTGTGCAATTCTTGGAATGCATGAAAGGTACAGCATAATATTTTTATTGGCGTAAAGTCCATGCATCTTGACGTGTCCTAGCTCTTTCTCTAAAGTTTCGTTCACCACTTAGCGCGGGCTCGCCGTCGGCGAAGATCTACAAATTTGAGAGGCACTATATGTCTAGTTCCGATAACACCGCTCACGTCTTCATCGACACCAACGTCGCTCTCCACTACAGGAGAATGGACGAGATAGATTGGCGGCAGCTAACGGGTGCTGATAAGGTTGTTATCGTGATTACTCCCGTGTTTTTCAGGGAGCTTGATAAGCAGAAGGTCACTAACAAGTCTGAAAAAATACGTGATCGGGCAAAGAAGACTGTCAAGTGGTTGTGGAAATGTTATTCCGAAGGCAGCAATAGTATACGCGATGGCGTTACTCTGCATATTGTCACTCACGAGCCGGAAGTAGATTTTAAATATCACAACTTATCAAATGATGTTGCCGACGACCATCTCATTGCCAGTGCACTGGATTATCACTTACAACATGATTTAGACCAGCCAGTTTTTATTGCTACAGATGATACTGGACTCAAGATCAAAGCAAGAGATGGTATAAAGCTTCTTGAACTGCCAGACAAATTCCGATTGAAGTCAGAGCCAGACAAGCATGCAAAGCCCCGCCAACGAGAGGAATTCCTTGAATCTCGCATTCCAAAGCTATCCGTTGCTTTTGAGGGAGGGAAGGACAGGCTGAAGCTTAGTTTTGTAAAGCCAACTATGAAGGACGTGCTATCTCCGTCACAGATAAGAAAAAAGTATCCACTCAAGGAGGTGAATATTCCAGTGGGCGGGCTGCCTAAGCCGCGTGGTGTGCTCAAACAGTTTGGTTCGCAGCCACACATCAACATCAGGCACAACAAGAAGCTTAACGAATATTACGAGCGTTATGATAAGTACTACGAAGACAGGGTAGCCTACGAAGAAGAGGCGAGTCTCTACTTCTATTTCCAGCTGGTCATAAGCAACAAAGGGACAACACCAGCATCAAACATCGATCTGTACCTAAACCTTCCTGATGGTGTGAAGGCTGTTGATAAGTTTCCCGAAGAACCGAAGTGCCCTCCACCTTCCGGACAGGGATTCTACAACCGGCTTTGTTGCATAAGTTCCGTTGATTATAACATGCTGTTATCGTAGCACTTTTATGTGGGGAGCGTTCCCCTCCCCGCTTTGCACGGCTCTTTGCCAAAGGCGTGCCCGAAGGCACGCCTAGCTCCACACCCCTGCGTGTTCGCAGACTTCTCGTTTGGGTCAGGTGCAATCATCCTGCTGCAGCATGCACACATGTGTGCATGCTCTTTGTCGCTTCCTAGCTCCAGCTGAAGCATTGGCGTGAAATGGTTTGCAGGTCTGCTTGCACCTGACCATTGTCAACTTCTGGGGACACTACGGGCTTGTGCGTGGTGCAGGCATTACCTTTGCAACACCTATAAAATTCTTACTGCTAAAGGGTTATAGGATATAAACATGCCGGCCCTGAGTTATGCAACAAAGCCGCAACAACCCGCGTGTCCCCGACTTTACTCACCCAATTACTAACTACAACGGCAAGCCTATAATAGAGGGGAATGGTTCTTCAGTGCGTATCAGTGTTGACGATCTGAAACACGGGTTTGATTACGAATGTGACTATATCACGCTCCGTTTCCCAGATTGGCAGTCCGTCAATTCGTTTAACATGGAGTATAGCATCTCTGCCAACGAAATCCCCGAAGAAACTGAAGGCAAACTGCATGTGATCACAAGTGTGCAAGATCAGCAGGTAGAGTCCACATAGAAACGAGATACTCCTGAAAGTTGTGTATGGGGTCATATTCCCTATTGGCCGATAGCAACATCTAACATTTCTCCGTTTTTGTAAATAATTTGTGACATAATCTTGGGAATTTCGTCATAGCCGCTGATTCTGTTCCGCTTGAGATACTAGATGTTGCTGTTGGCCAACAAAGGATATAGTCCCATCAGGAGTATCTCGCCTCTCATCTACAGGCAAAGCTTAAGGCTACTTGATGAGTTTGCTGATCATCTCCTTCATCTCGTCAAGCCGTCCCTCAATCCCGCCAAGCCGTCCATCAATCCCGTCAAGCCGTCCATCAACCCCGTCAAGCCGTCCCTCAATCCCGTCAAGCCGTCCATCAACCCCGTCAAGCCGTCCCTCAATCCCGTCAAGCCGTCCATCAACCCCGTCAAGCCGTCCCTCAATCCCGTCAAGCCGTCCCTCAATCCCGTCAAGCCTCTTGTCTACAGCCATAGACCATCTAGTAAGTTTTTTGACACCATCGTTGATCTCACCTACGTCTTTCAGCACAGCTTCGTAGTTAAGCTGTCTTTCTTGATCGGTCTGTTTAAGCCCGTCAATCTGGGACTGAAGACTTTCCAATGTTAGGGCTTCGCTCATAGTGTGCTCCGCATCAGATGTTTGTCTTGTCCTATAGCCTAACACACTCCTATAACTACCACAACCAAAAGTTGGCCACTCAGCCAAGTATAGATGAAGTCACTCGCCTAGGCTCGCAGCACTCAGCTTGCGCAGTAGCCCGCGCTTGTGATACTCATACTTATGTATGTCAACGGGGACTGTCTCTTGTCAAAAGCTTTGCTCCTTGCCACCTTCATCTTCGTAAGTGGCTGTGCTCATAAGGAAAATTTTCCATCGCTGGGTAAGCGTATCGCCAGTCCTGTCGATATCGCGGTCAGCGATGACGGCCAGCACTTCTACGTGCTGAACGCCGATTATGACCGCACCTACAACCGCGGCTCAATTCTCGTGCTCACAGCCGACGGGCAGAAACTACATGCCGTCCCCATTCCACGCATGGCACGCAATCTCGTCGTCGCGGGCGACAAGTTGCTGATCACCTTCGACCGCAACACCAAAAATGACAATGCCGCTGTCCAACTCTACAACCTCAGCGATGCCAGCAAACCCCGTCTGCAGCACAGCTGGACACTCGACTGCATGCCACTCAACGCCGTCATGCGCAAAGACTTCTCTTATTTTTTCGTCAGTTGCGCACAAGGCGAACTGTTCATCGGCAACCACACCGACCTATCACTCAAGCATGTGCGCACCTACCATCACCCGCGTCGTGCCTTACATCTCGACCCGCAGCGTGGCCTGCTATACGCCTTCGCCAGTGCCGTCAATAGCCAGCGCTTCAGCGACGTAACGCTTGAAGATCGCCTCACCTACAACGAACAAGGCGAAGAAATCGAAGGCTCTGACGACATTCCCGATGCGTGGGCTAAAGCAAGTAACTTAGCACAACGCAGTCGTATCTTCCAATACGCCCTCTACGACATCTTTGCCGCGCGCGACGCAAGCCCAGAAACTTTTCCGCGGCGAGAGGACGACCTCAGCGACGAACTGCAATGGCTCTACTTCCCGCGCTGGCAAGCAACAGAAACAAGCGATAGCAAAACCTACCGCACTAATTTTTACGACACCCACCCCGACCCAGATGACAAGGACAGCTTTTACCTGTCCCAGCGCGGCACACTCGATTCCGCCTCCAACAACATCGTCCGAGCAACAATTGCCGAAAATCGCAAGCTACAGTTTAAAGTCATTCACAGCGCCGATGACGAAGACGAACTGCGTTTTCCCAGCGACATCGAGGTGCGCAGGATAAACGCCACCAAAACACTGCTGGTCAACAGTTTTCGTGGTTTTGTCAACTGGCCACGCGCACAGGTATTCTTCGGTATTACCGCCCGCACCCTCACTCAACCACACTGGCAGAAGAGTTGTACCTCGCAACAACGGGATGCATCATACTACCGCTTCGCCGCCAACGAGCAAGGCACGGTGGTGGTAAGTTCGTTCTACGGCAATCGTGTGCATATCTTCCAGCTACAGCCAGAAAAGGATTTTGTCTGCACCAAAAGTATTGAGTAAAGTGTAACTTTGCATGCTGCTAAAAAAAATCACCGTCTGTGGGTTCAAGTCGTTCGCCGATCGCGTCTCCTTCAACTTCGTGCGCCGCATCAGCGGTATCGTTGGCCCTAATGGTGCGGGCAAGAGTAACGTTATCGACGCAGTACGCTGGGTAATGGGTGAGCAAAACACCCGTCTGCTGCGCGGCGAACAGGCAACCGACGTTATTTTTGCGGGGGCAGCCAGACGTAAAGCTCTCGGCATGGCTGAAGTCAGCCTAACCTTCGACAACAGTACGGGCACACTCAACCTGCCCGAATACAGCCATATCACTGAAATCAGCCTCACCCGCCGCATCTATCTCGACGGACAACGTGAATATCTGATTAACAAAACCCCCTGCCGTCTCAAGGATATTGTCGATTTTTTCACCGTCAGCGGACTGGGCAGCAAGACCTACTCAATGATCCAACAAGGACAAGTTGAGCGCGTGTTGAATGCGGGGCCAAGCGATATTCGTGAAATTATCGAAGAAGCCGCAGGCACGATTATTTTCAAAAAACGAAAAGCTGAAACCAACAAAAAACTTGAAAATACCACCGCCAACCTGATGCGAGTCGATGACCTTGCCGCCGAGCTGCACGAACAAAAAAAATCACTCGGCACACAAGTCGAGTCCGCCAAGAAACATCAAAGCCTGACTGACGACTACGACACCGTGCAAAAACAAATTATCGCCCAGCAATACCGCACAACCCGCACGAAACTAGACGCAATCGAAGCCGACCTGCGGCAAGAAACCAAAGCCGAGATGCACTCTTACCGCGAGCTAACCGCCTGCCAACAGCGCCGTAACACCCTGCAACGTGAACTCAACGAGCACGACCCACAACTCACCGCGCTGGAAAACGACCTGAACAGCTTGC
This sequence comes from Oligoflexales bacterium, assembly GCA_965226195.1. Classification (GTDB taxonomy): domain Bacteria; phylum Bdellovibrionota_B; class Oligoflexia; order Oligoflexales; family JAPPIL01. The sequence continues at coordinate 2,015,455 of OZ245333.1, read as the reverse complement.
AAGACAATAGCCGTGAATTAGAAAAAGCACTGATCAAAACCGACCTCAAAAAAGAAAACGCCCAACAACGCCTGCAAGAACTTGCCCGCGACATCGAAGAAGACGAAGAAGAAAGCAACAATGCCGAGCGGGAGCTGGAAAAATTGCAACAGGAACACCACACCCTGCAAGAAAAAATAAAAACCATCAACGCTGAATTGGAAAAACACGCCGACAAAATGCAGCAGCTCGACGCACGCGCAGCCGACACTGTGCTGAGAGAAGAAGAGTTCAACGACGAAATCGCTCGCCTGCACAAACTACACAACGAACGTGTCGTCACCCTCAAACTACTGCTGCACAGTAAAGAGAAAGCCGTGCGCACAAAAGAAGACCTGCAGACACAGCTTGCCGCCCGCACTGCCACCTGTGCCACACTTACCAAGCAGGAACAACAATTACGCAAAGCCCTGAGTGCCAAACAAGCAGGGCTCGGCACAGACCTGCAACACAAGCAACAGCTGGAAGCAGAAATAAAAAAAATCGAAGCGGATAGCGAAACACTCAGTGTTCAGCGTGACAAGGCAAAGGAAATCTATTTTCAAACCAAAGCGACTTACGACAGTGCCGCAGCAGAAATTGCCCGCCAACGCGACCGTTTTTTCGGCTACGACGACCAACACCATCTCGGTCTGCTGAGCGACTACCTCGCCTTCAACACCAAAACGCAAGAACTGCCTACACGTCTGCGTGCTGCACTCGAACAGTGGGCTGAACGAGTAGTAGTGCAAGATGCCACAGCTTTTGAGCGTTTCAGCCGCAGTCTGCGCGGCGAAGGCCGTGTGCCCGTCGTCATTCTCGACTGCCTACCACCGCATGTCGATGCAAAAATAAGCACATGGCAGACCAAGCACGGCTTGCAACCGCTGCACACTTATCTCACCGTCAAGTCACAGGTAGCACGCTTGTTTGAATTTATTTTTGTTACCCTCGATCTCGGTATAAACAAAACCCTGCTAGCAGAATTGCCCGCAGCAGCAACGCTGTTCACCCCGCAAGGTAGTTGGATCGATGGCAACGGCACGGCGATGATTACTGCTGCCAGCGGCGAAGGCATTATCTCGCAACAACAGTCGCTGCAAGTTTTGCAGGAAAAAGTCAGCCAAGCACGAGACGAACTTACCCGTCTGCAAGCACAACTCGATCGCGGCGAAGAACGCAAGAACACCCATCGGGTGGAAATCGAAACACTGACGACAAAACTCAACACCGCCAACCGTGAAGTAGAAAAAATACTGCTCGGCTATCAAGCCGCGGCACAGAAACTCGAACACGAGCAGAGCTTGCTAGCCGACTTGCAAGCAAAAGAAAAGGCACTGGACGATGAAATCACTGCGCTCAGCACACAGATTACCACAGAAAACAAGGCACAGCAGACGCTGGAGCGTGAACAAGCTGAACTGCAAGCCGACTTCACTCAAATCAAAGAAGCTTACGACAACTATCGCCGTCAACATGAAGAACTCGACCAACGCCGACAGGAACACCAGCTACAGCTCGTCAAAATGAACACCGAACTGGAGGCAGTGGCTAAAGTCCTTACCACTCGCAACAACAACCGCATTGCCGTGCAAAACCGACTGCTGCGCCGTTCTGCCGAGCGTGACTTGCTGACCGCCGACATCGAACAGGCTGATTATGACCACGCGCAACAGGTGCAAGCCATTGAGCAGTTGGTGCGCACGCAAGAACGCAAGCGTGAGTTGGTGCTAGGACGCAAACAGGAAGTGCAAAAACTCATGCAAGAGTTGCAGCGCGTTGAAAAAGTTATCGTCGGTCACCAGAAAGAGCAAAGCTCGACCCGCAAAAGCATTTCGCTCAAATCAGTAACTAAAGGACAGCTAGAAACCACGCTGCAAAACATCAACGAACAAGCCGCGGCACTCGGAGAGTTCGACCCCGCCAAGTATCCACCTGTGACAGAAAAAATCGAAACTTTGCTAGGACGCAGAGAAAAATTGCGCGGCGATCTAGACGCACTCGGAGCAGTCAACATGTTGGCACTAGAGGAATACGAAAAGCTACAAGCACGAGAAGAATTCGTCAATCAACAGCGGCAAGAGCTGCATGACAGCATTGAGTTTTTGCGCCAAGCCAGTGCCGAGATAGAGGCAAGCAGCGTGCAACGCTTCAACGCCACCTTCAAGCAAGTGGCAGAGGAATTCACTAAGCTGTTCCCCGTGCTCTTCCCCGGCGGACAGGCAGGACTAGTGCTCGACAAACCCGACGACCCACTCAACGCAGGTGTTGAGATCATGGTTCAACTGCCGGGCAAGAAAAAACAAAACCTCAACCTGTTCTCTGGTGGGGAAAAATCCCTGACCGCTATCTCGCTCATCTTCGCTTTGCTAAAAACCAAACCTGCACCGTTTTGTTTCCTCGATGAGGTCGATGCGGCCCTCGATGAAGCCAACGTTGCCCGCTTCAACCTCGTGCTACAAGAACTAGCTAAAGATTTTCAGTTTATCATCGTCACGCACAACCGTAAGACGATGGAAACCTTCGACCACCTCTACGGCGTGACCATGCAAGAACCGGGCGTATCAAAAGTTGTGGGAGTCGATCTCGAAAAAGACACGCAATTCGCGCGTGCTGAGCCCCCACAACCTGCTGTGTCTTGAACTCGGTGCGTTAGCAGCCACCGCCTGTGGGAGTCAGGTCGTCAAACTCACGTCCATCAACAGAAATGTCGAACTTCACTTGGCAGACATTCAGAGTGTAGTCGCTCTCTGCTTCTTGCGCGGCACGCAGCCAACTGCCATCAGCATCGAGTTCAGTGCTCCAACTGCCGTTTGCGTCTAACGCTATCTTCGTGTTAAAGTCGATTAGATAAATATCAGGTGGCACTCTACATCCAAGACCTAGTTGAACATCAACTTCACATCTAACTGTGGCAGACACCTCAGCACTCCCGTTGGCTAGTGGCTCACCGTCTTTAGTAATGGTAAGCTTGATATTCTTGCCACTAAGCCTCTCTACCTGTGCCGCATAAGAACTTTGCCTGACGACAACTGCCTTGCTTATCTCATCGACTGGCTCAACCTGTGCTGACTCGCAACCACCGTCTGCTATACATATACCATAAATTTTCAAGCCAAAGACAATATGGCAATCATCTGCACACGGCTCTGTAAAGTAAAGACCTTCAAAATTTACCACTCCACCCTGACGTGTTAGGCCTCTTATCATACTATTTAATGATTCGAAGCCGCTCCACCAACCCCCACTTCGTTTGCCCTTTACCATAAATTTACGCGTCACAGATAAACTGCTCCAATCAGCACGACCCTCTCTATCCATAGGATTTCCGTCAGGGTCTGTCCAATCTAAGTCAGCGGCAAGATTGTCACGGTCGATGTTCTTGACATTGACCGTGATGTCAAACTTTTCTCCCACCTCTACGTGCAACTCACTGCCATCAGCAAAGGATAGGTCGGCAACTTTCTTACTATCAACTTTCTCAGTTGGTTTCTCCTCTTCAACTTTCTCAGTTGGTTTCTCCTCTTCACTGTCTGCATCAGTTTTACCGCTCTCACACTGGCTGACGAACAGGGCAAACATTGCCAACAAGATAACTCTACACATGACTTTTTACCTCCCACGATAAAGATCTACTCTCAAGGTATCGGCAGGAGTAAAGACAGACTTTATCCGTGCAACACCGTAGCTACATGTCCAACCATTTCTCGATGGCATCTATCTGTGCCTGCGATAAGCGGCCGCTGGGGGGCATCGCTCCATCCGCGCCAGCAGCACGGTTGATGCGGTCTTTTACTTGTGTGCGCTTGTTCCAGATGCCGTCAAAATTACCCGTGAAACCGTGGCAGCCACTACCAGTACATCTGCTAGTCATAGTGGTGCGAACATTGTCTACGTTGTCGTCATAAGCCTGCTGTTGCGGCGAAACAACTACGGGTTCAGGCGGAGCGGGTGGAGGGGGAGGCGGGCGACGGGGAGGGGGAGGAGCTTTCTTTTCCTCTTCCTCTTCTTCCTCTCCTACAACTATCTCCTCACCGCTACAGAGGGTGAGCGTTTCGCCATCCTCAACCACGCGCAAATCGGCGAACTCAAAGGACAGTTCGGGGTCTTCTCCCTCTTCAGGTGTAAAAGCGACGGTTGTGTCCTTGCCACGTGGGATGCCACCACCGGGAGATAGAAGACCACAACCTTTCGGTGCGAATACCGCGTTGATCGACTTCCACTCACCATCGATCAATGGCTTAACACCTTTCAGGTAGATGACATGCTCGTGGGCAGAAATGCGCAACTTACTCAAGCTAACCCCTCCATCCGTATCACCGAGAGGCGTGATAGTAGCTATCATCATAATATAGCCTCCATCATACTCCTCACCGATCAAACGACCAATATCGTAGTAAACCTCCCGCTTCCCAAGACTGTGCCCAATCGTTCGCAGCCCCTTACCTGTTGTCTGTTCGGCTGCCTTCGCCATCCCTTCCTGCCAGATGGTGATGGCATCGAGAAGTTTCTGACCGTGGGCATCACAATCATCACCACAGTTATGCTGATCCTCAATCAACCGCAGCACCAAACGCGAATTACTAACATTGTCGAAATCGACCTTGTTGCCGTCGATAATCGCTTGATGTGCCTTTTCCACCTCTGTGCTGGCGAAGTAAGGAGCTTGGTCAGATGCATGGCAACTCGCGCACATTACCAACTCAGGCATCACATGTTTCTCGAACAGATGCAGGGATGCCTCTTGCTGTGAAAGACCAGAAAGCTCTTCATAGTCATTGTGCTGCGCCGCTGTACTGCTGTCAGCAGCATCATAACTATCAAGGCTGCCAGCACAGCCAATAACAATACAAGTCAAACATAGTGCACGTATCATGAACCCCTTATGAATAAGTAATCCTCCAACTCACCGTCGGTAATTGGGCTATCACCCATTACCCGTGCGAAATCTTGCTCTCTTCCTTGCCAAGCCAGCCAGTTGGCGACCACTGCTGCCGCCTGTGCCCTAGGATCACTACTGATGCGCGCGTGGCGCGCCGGACTCAAATCTACCGTGCCACCATCTGCAGACTTGTAAGCTCCCATCTGTTTGAAGAGCAGATTAGGTCGGGCTTGTGGGTCATACACTAGAACGAAAGCTGCTGACCTTGCTTCGCTGTCTCCTTGCCACACATACTTGTCCACTCCGTTGACCTCCTGTGTGCCGCTACCACCATAGACCCCGCCATCGGTGTAGACATGTATCATCACCTTACGCTTCAGTGCCGCAGCCATCGCCAACAACATACCGATAACCTCACCAGCCGCCTGATCGCGCTGTTCACCAGTGGTAGCCGAACTGTCGTGGTAATCATAACCCCCCAGCGTGATTGTTCCCGCACCAGCATAGCCCTTCAGAATCATGTAACCGATCTCAGCCGCTGCCTCTCGCCCTGCGATATTGATGTCTTTAGTGGCACTATCGCTGCGCGGATCAACCCCGTGTTCCCCACTCATCAGATCGCCAGCCTTGAGATAACCAGCCTTTAACACCGCCGCGACCTGCTCATCGACCCGCAACTGCCCCCATTTTGCTCCTTGAGTTGAACTCAGCTTGCCAGCTAGTTCTAAGACCTGCTTAGCTCGCTCAAGATTAGTAGCTCCACTCCAGACTTTGCCCGCTGAAACCAGCTGCTTAGCGCTCTCAATGTTCTGAATCAAGGTCGGTGCTACACCACTAGCAAAAGGATTACTGGAATTACCTCCCGATCCTCCCGGCACTGAGGTGGCGGGATTTGAGCCGAGTAAGGGAACAATACTGCCCCGTGCTCCCCCCAAAAATACCCCCGGAGCACTGGCAAGTTCGTTGTTGCTAGTATCATCAGCAGATTGGGTGCAAATCACACAGCCGTTGATATTAGCGAATGCCCCGCTTGCCTGCGTTCTAATGCCGCGCAGCATGGGGCTATTGATGTGCATCGCTAATCCCAACTCTTCGCTGATGTTGCCGCTTTTTTTGGGATGCAGTGCCGTCACTAGTCCTAAACCCTTGTAGTCGGAGAGAAGCTCACCACCCTTGTCGTAGACGATGACGTTATTGCCCGCAATGCTCGCTCCCCCTTGCAGATCAATGGCAATGAACGCAGGAGCATCTGCAGGAGAAGCACCTTCGGCAATCGCTCTGCTGTTCAGCAGCATAGTGGTAAGGCTGGGAAAACATATGTAACCACCAATACTAGCATTAAGGAATTTGCGTCGTGTTAGTTTATCCATTACCAATCCTCACTAATAAAAAATTACAGGTGCACTCGACAGCATTGCTGTGCATACTCCTAATAGTGTGTTTTTTGTGCCCTTAACAGTGTCGCTATGCCCCTCTTCCTGCAGGGTAGTTCCAATGTAAGCAGTGAGGTGTTCGACAGCATTATCCCGATCCTTGCCATTCACAAGGTTTTTTCCCCAAAAGGCATCTATAAAAGCATTGGCAACGTCACTCCGCTTTTCGGGCGCAAGGGTAGCATTGGCAAGACCGCTAAAATCTATTTCTGGAAAACGCTGGCTTTGCACTTCTGTCATGTTTTTTCCATTAACAAATTGGTTGCAGTAAGCACTTGCCAATCTAAAAATTCCCCCCGGCACCGCCCCTAAAAAACCGTCCAGCGAATTTTTGCGGGGCAACATTATCTGCACTTTCTGAAAAGCTGTCTGCACCTCTCCTGTCTGTGAACTAACCCCAGTGAGACGACTCATGGTTGCTTTTATTTCTCGATAACTGCGCATTCCCATGCGGTAACACACATCTTCTTGATCTTGTGTTTTTATTTCATAACACGAGCCTTGCATACCCATTACGTAGTCATACTTTTTCACCGAATCAGCTGTGCCTCCAGCTTCTTGCGCGTCAATACTGGAATCATACGCAGGGTTACTTTCCGCACAGGCAAACAACCACATGGTTAACAACAGAAAACGCATCAGTTATTCTCCACTAAGCATGCCACCGCAGTAGATGCAAACAGTTTGCGCATATTGTAGTCGCTGTTTTCAAAGTCTGCACGCAAACTCTCAGTAACCTTTTGCGCAGCATCCGACTCTGGCTTGATGAAACATACATGCTCGTAAACCTGCTTAGCCATACATGACGAAAACGCCTTACTTTCAGCCATCATCTTTCCCCATGCCTCTGCACCACTGCCTTTTGTCTTGCTAGGCCATCCCAACGCTGCGTTCTGACCTTCAGTCCAGAGATTAACAAAGCTCTCATCTGTAGGTTTGTGCCCAACAATCTTGCAGCTGGGTAAATTACTCCAGCCTCTCTTACACTTGCTACGTTCCTCTTCTACCTCGCATATACAGTGAACAATGTTTTTGTTAACCTTACGCTTCCCCTCACCACTTCTGTAGGCCAGCTTGTTACCAGAATATGGTCGGTCGGGGCTGAGTTGAGGCAAGTAGTGGTAATAGAAACTCCAGCCACTCAAGGCATCCATCCCACCATGACAACCTAAACAGCGTGTCCGAAAGAGCGAAGGATCTTCTCCCGGACTACGATCGACATCGAGCCGCACGTACTCATCGCTGACATTGGTGTCATGCAGTTCCTCCATCTCGTGACAGAGGAAGTATTTAAACACAAAAGCAGTCGCTCTCCTATTCGTGCCGGCTGAATAGTAAGCTTTGGCAAATTCACGCGTTGATAGCACACCCGCAATCGCCCTTTTATCCAAGTTACTCTCCAGCACAAGAGAAGACTTGAGCGCTTCACCCAATCTGAATCTAGGCATCTTAGACTGTTGGTAGTGCTGAAGAGTAGCTTGTAAGTCAAAGTCATATTTTTGCATACAGCGATGGTGATCGTTGGAGTTGCTCAAGTAGGGAGGCAGGACTTTATCGCCAGCAGGTTTTACCTTTTCTGGGCAGAGGTCTTTCCCACTCTCATCACCGCCTTTCAATCCAGCGTAATCGCTATCTGACTTGGTAACCTTAGCGTTGCCTAAATAAATATGATCGCCATATAGCACTTCCTTAAACGGTATGTCGTCCCTGACAATACCAATCATGGTGGCAGTCATATCGTTTAGAGGTATCCCGCTGTCGCCCGCAACATTTGCCCAGACACTGAATATGTTGAACAGCTTGAGATTGTAAAAACCACTATCTTCAGTGGCTAGCAAAGCCGCCTCTATGTCTTTTTTCCTATCCCCCTACTCTAGTAGTTCAACCATGCGGGCGAGTACTTCACTGCTAGGCGGAACACCCGCGATACGGTTGTACAGCAGCGTCGCGATTGCCTCTAAGTTACGCTCTGCCGGCTGCTCATCGGATGCTGAACTACCAGCAACATTTGCAACAGCTGCATCATCGGCATCATCGGCATCATCGGCAACAGACAGCGGGGAGGCAATAACTGCACACAACAGTAGAGCAACCACCAAACCTAACTTCATTGCACACCTCCATACGCTCCGACAGCAGAGTCATCGGTAGAGCGCCAGAGAAACTTTAGCAAAAATCTATAAAATTTTGTTTTTATGTGTAATAAAAGTATGTTACGATGATTTCATACCAAACTATGAGGAACTAGTGCAACTACAGTGCCACCTGTCGGTAGGGATAATTTACTAGTCGCCACAGAAGCCCACCCCAATCTCTCAGGCATGGTTGGCCACAAGTATCACTAGCTAACGATCAGGCGAGCGATGTTGATCAAAGCAATGATGCCAAACAAGTCAACCAGCGAGGCGATAAAGGGTGAGGAGACGACGGCGGGATCAAGTTTGAGTTTTATGAACAAAAACGGCAGCATAGCACCGAGCAATGCACCAAACATCACGACACTCATAATCGTTAACATGACGGCGATGCCAATTTTCCAGTCATAATCCCAGGTCATGGCGCGCACGTAACCCATGATGCCGAGAAAAGCACCGAGACTGATACCGATAATTATTTCGCGTCGAAACACCCTAAACCAGTCTGAGGTGCGCATTTCACGAATAGCGATACCCCTGATAATCAAGGCCGCCGCCTGTGTGCCAGAATTGCCGCCCGTTGAAATTACCAGCGGGATAAAATAAATCAAAAATCCCATCTGCACGATGACACCATCGTAAAATTTCAACGCCGTGCCCGTGAACAGCTCGCCGATGAACAACAGTGCTAACCAACCCGCCCGCTTACGCATCAGTGTGAACATCGGCGTGCTGAAGTAAGACTCGTCAAGTGTCGCTTGCCCGCCAAACTGCTGCATATCTTCTGTTGCCTCTTCTTCAGCAACATCAAGCACATCGTCGGCAGTCACTACGCCGCATAATTTTTCTTCAGTATCGACTACCGCCATGAAATCACAGTCGTACTTACGAAACTGCACCAGCGCAGCTTCACGGTCATCGTTGACACGCAGTGCACCAATATCACAGTGCATAATGTCCGCCACCAGTGCAGTAGTCGGGTGCGTTACCAACTCGACCAGCCCGACAGAACCAAGATAACCACCATCGCTGCCTATTACTAACACATTACGCAATGCCTCACGTGGCAACCCCGCCGCTACCCAACGCACTTCGTCGAGTGCCATCGCAGCATCAAACCCACTCTGCACCGCCACGTAATCCGTCGTCATCATGCGTCCCACCGAGTCCTCTGGATGGGCAAGCAACATCTTCGCGACTTGCTGCTCTTCAGCACTCAGCTGAGTAATAAGACGCTGCTGAATTTCAGGGGACAGGTCTTCCAATAACTTTGTACGGTCATCGGGATTCATCGCATCGAGAAACCCGGCAACCATCACATCAGGGAATTGGTCGAGCAGCTGCTCCTGACTTTCCTTTGCTAGTGCCGCAAACAACAAGTGCCGTCGCGACCGCCGCACCAAGCGAAAAGCAATGGTGAACTCGCTCTCTTCCTCCAACCTGTCAATAATTTCAGCGAGATCAGGCATCGGCAACTGCTGCACAATTACCCGCAAACGCGTGAACTCGTGCGCAGCAATCAAAGCTCGAAAATTTTCCAGAGCTATCGCAGCATCGTCCTGCATCGCCGTTGCCTCGCGCTCTTTACATCAACTACACAGCTTGTAAAAATTCTCTAACGGTTCAACCGCAGTTAAATTTTTATCAAGATATGATAAAAAATCTGCCGCATCGTTAAATTTTTCCTGTGCGTCGAGACAAGCGTAAACTTTTTTAAATTTTTCCAGCTCAAAATTATACATCTTCGCCACCATCACCCGTGCGTTATTCCACTCACGTTTGCCGATGAAATCAACGGCTTGAAAATCAGGCTTGTTGGCAAGAAAACGTTTAAACACAGCTGCTTTTTTTTCTAGCACATTTTCTTTTTGCTCATAGACTTCCTGCAAAGCCTTTTTTAAATCACCCAGCCAACGCAAATACTTGCGGCGATCAACCCAATAGAGCTGGCGATACTCAATTTCTTGCATCTCACCCCGATCTTGCAACCATGCCGCAGTCATGCGATCGGCAACAAACTCGGCGATGCTCTCGTTAAACGCACTGCCATCTTTAATCCAATAAGTGCGATGCACCAGCTCGTGAAACAACAGGTGTGCCAACGAAGAACGCCGTCGCGTTAGCATAGTGCTGTAGATAGGATCGGAAAACCAGCCAAGACTCGAATAAGCATCGACATCGGAACGTGCAACATCGAAACCTTGCGCGGCCAAATCTGCCGCCTTCACCTCCCGCTCCTCGATGCTAAAATAACCACGATAAGGCAACTCACCGACCACTGGATACCACCACTGCACTAATTCCAAGCGCTGTGCGTGCGCAGCAAACACCACATAAGAGATGGCATCACGATCAACCGCAATATAATGGGAATAGGCATCCTCAACCTTCAACCCTTCTTTTTGTGCAAAAGCGAGAATTTCAGTAACCAGCTGCAATTTTTTTTTCAATTTTGTTGGCGTGTCTTCCGCTACCAACAGGTCATCGATGTCATCACGTGATACCAACAAGGCCGTCTGTTCGTAAGCAAGCTTCAAGACATAACAACCCTGCAAAGCGAAAGTTAGGAAGATAGTCAAGGGTGCAAGCCCCCTTAAAATCACCCAGTTGAAAAGAGGAAGATTATGGTAGCTTCGCCCCCAGACCCCCACAAGCTTTTGGTAAAAAGCTTGACCAAAAACTTTTGGTAAGTTAAGGGGGCAAACCCCCTTAAAACCCCCTACTTGGGAAGAGAGTTGGGACTTCACCCCAAACCCCACCAACTTTTTATAAAAAGTTGGAACAAAAATTTTTAGTGAGTTAAGGAGAGTTGCCAACACCTACCCCCCCTTTGAAGAAGTTAGGGAAGTAATGTGAACATGCAACCCATGCCCATCGATATCAAAATGCTGGGTAAAGCGCACCGTTGAAGGTGCTTCTGCCACCAACTTAAGCTCGGTGCTCAAAGTCTCGTGGCAAATATAATCCTGCCACGTCGTAATCGCGGTACTCAACTCAGTGTCAGTTTGCAAAGCCACACAGATACGATCGGAGACATGCAAATCGCACTCCTTGCGAAATTTTTGCATGCGGTTAACAACCTCCCGCGCTTGACCTTCAGCAATCAATTCAGCAGTCAAAGTAGTGTCCATCAAGAGTGTCACTTCGCCCACACTAGCCGCGGCAGTGTTGTCATGCGGCATACGTTCCAACAAAAAATCATCGGCAGTCAACTGCTCGCCATCAAGAACAAAGTTGCCTGCTAATACCTGTTGCCAGAAGGTGCGTAGTTCTGTTGAGGAGCGATTGGCTTGCGCTAATTTTTCACGCAACAGCCGCAAACGTGCGCCAAGCCGCTTACCGAGTTTCTTGAGATCGGGTTTCAAATTTAAATTTACGTATTTTTCTTCCTCGGCGGAAAAATTTATTTTTTTGACGTTCAGCTCCGCGGCAATCAATTCAGCAAAGGTATCAATCGCACTGGCATCACTTTGCTTCGTCGTAATAACCAGCACTGAGGCAAGCACCTGTCGTGTCCTGAGCTTGCACTGGGCACGCAACTTGCGTCCTAGTTCGATTACGGTGCGCACTAAAGCTAGCTGTTCTTCCAACTGTGGTTGTCGCAAAGTGCTGTCACCGAGTGGCACGTCACACAGATGCACCGAGTCTTGTGCGCTGCTTAAACCAGCCGTTAAGCCACGATAAATGCGCTCGCTGATAAAAGGAGCAAACGGCGCGAGTATTTGGCAAAAATTAAGCAAGACGTAATACAGCGTGCTGAATGCCGCCGCATCGATGCGCTCGCCACCTTCCCAAAAACGGCGACGGTTGAGGCGGATATACCAGTTAGTGAGCAAGTCGATGAATTCGACCAGACGCGGCACAGCTTGATTGAGACGATAAGCTTCCATCTGGGTATGCACATCACACAACAGCGTCTGCAGTTGTGATATTATCCAGTGGTCGAGGGCATTGTCGCTCTCTGGTGCGTGGTCGAGCAATGCCGCGGGGGGTTGCCAGTCTTCTGCTTCGGCGTAAGTGGAGAGGAAGCTCCAAGAATTCCACAAGGGCAGTAAAATAGCACGAATAGTATCGACTACGCCTTGATCGGAAAAGCGCAAATCTTCCGCCCGCAGCAGCGATGAATTTAATAAATAAAGACGCACACTGTCCGAGCCATACTTGTCCATCAAGTTATCGGGTGCGGTGTAGTTGCGATGCCGCTTAGACATTTTTTTGCCATGAGCATCAAGAATTGTGCCGTTGACGACAACATTGCGGAAGGCAGGCTGATCAAACAGGGCAGCGGCGAGCACGTTCAAGGTATAAAACCAGCCACGGGTTTGATCGAGACCTTCGGCAATAAAATCCGCGGGCGGCGGTTGTGTTTTTTGCGTGAAAGGATAGTGCTGTTGCGCACAGGGCATCGAGCCAGATTCAAACCAGCAGTCAAGCACCTCTGCGACGCGTGCCATCGGTGTAGCACATTGTGGACAAGCAATACGCAGCTTATCGACAATATGTTTGTGCAGGTCGGAGACGCGTTCACCGCTAAGTTTTTCCAATTCTGCCAGCGAGCCGACTACCTGCATGCCGTCGCAATTCTCTTGCGCACAAGTCCAGATAGGCAACGGCGTGCCCCAGAAACGGTTGCGGCTGATAGCCCAGTCCTGTGCGTTCTGTAGCCAATTGCCCACCCGTCCGTGTTTGAGATGTGTCGGTACCCAGTTAATGCTTTCGTTGTGGGCACAGAGACGATCGCGGAATTTTTCCACCGCCACATACCAGGCTGGCACAGCGCGGTAGATAAGCGGCGTGTCAGTGCGTTCACAAAACGGGTAGCGATGCACGATGGTATCGTGCCGCACAATATGCCCGCGTTTTTTCAAGCTGGCAATGATCACCTTATCGGCATCCTTGACATAGAGGTTAGCCAGTTCTGCCTCGACATGGCTGGCAACAAAACGTCCCTCATCGTCGAGCGGATCGAAGATGTCGATGCTGTTGGCACGACAAATGCGGTAGTCGTCTTCACCGAAGGCCGGTGCCATGTGGACGATGCCTGTACCTTCGTCATCGCTGACAAAGTCGGCAGCGAGCACGCGAAATGCACCCGCGGTCGATGCAGCACAATCGTAAAGCGGCTGATAGGTGTGTCCAACGAGATCACGGCCGTGCAATTTTTGTTCAATCGTGTAGTCATCGGCTTGTGGGTAGAAGGACGTGAGACGTGAGGCGGCGAGGTAAAAATTTTCGTTGCGCTTGCGGTCTTTAATTTTCACCAGTGGCATGTCGGGAGCTACCGCGAGGGCGAGGTTGGAGACCAATGTCCACGGGGTGGTTGTCCAAATTAAAAAGTATGCATCTTCGTCTGTGGCACGCAACTTAACGACAATGGCGGGGTCTTGAATTTCCTTGTAGTTCTGGTTGGCCTCGAAATTTGACAGCACTGCGGTGATGCGGGGTGAGTAGGGCACGACTTTGTGACCACGATAGAGCAAGCCTTTGTCAGCGAGGGTTTTGCAGACGTGCCACACCGACTCCATGAAACTCAAGTCCATCGTGCGATACTGGTTATCCCAATCAACCCAGCGTCCGAGACGGGTGATGGTGCGTTGCCATTCACGGGTATAGTGCATGACCGACTCACGGCACATGCTATTGAAGCGCTCTACTCCGATCCGCAAGATGTCTTGTCGTCCTTTGAAACCTTCGCGTTTTTCGATTTCGTATTCGACGGGTAGGCCATGACAATCCCAACCAAACCGCCGCTCGACGTAGAAACCACGCATCGTCCAGTAACGCGGCACGACATCTTTGATGGTGTTGGCGAGGATATGCCCGTAGTGTGGCAAACCATTAGCAAACGGCGGGCCATCGTAGAACAGATACTCTTTGCTGCCGCGGCGCTGCTCCTGCACACGGTAGAACAACCGTTCCTGCTGCCAAAAATCGAGTACTGCCTCTTCTAGCTGCGGAAAACTGACCGTGCCCGTGACTTTCTCCATGCGCTCTCCTGTCAGACGATGAAGGACAGACGGGCGGGACTATAGCTTGTTAGCTCCCTTCAGGCAAGCATAGACCCGAAACAAGCAGCGGCAGGACATATGCTCTAGGGACAACGTCTATGGGCTTTGTTGCATAACTGCTTTTGTCGTTATTTTATCAATTATTATATCTGGTTATCCTAATAAATAACTAAAAAAAATTGATCCAACTTTTTATAAAAAGTTGGTGGGGGTGTTGGGGGTGATGCCCCAATTCTTTTCCCAAGCGGGGGATTTTAAGGGGGCTTGCCGGCTTTGTTGCATAAGTTACGTTGATTATAACATGCTGTTATCATAGCACTTTTATGTGGGGAGCGTTCCCCTCCCCGCTTTGCGCGGCTCTTTGCCAAAGGCGTGCCCGAAGGCACGCCTAGCTCCACACCCCTGCGTGTTCGCAGACTTCTCGTTTAGGTCAGGTGCAATCATCCTGCTGCACCATGTCTCATGCTAAAGCATTCGCGTGAAATGGTTTGCAGGTCTGCTTGCACCTGACCATTGTCAACTTCTGTGGACACTATGGGCTTGTGTGTGGTGCAAGCATTACCTTTGCAACACCTATAAAATTCTTACTGCTAAAGGGTTATAGGATATAGATATACCTGCCCTGAGTTATGCAACAAAGCCGGGTTTGCCCCCTTAATTTACTGAAAGTTTTTGTTCAAGCTTTTTATAAAAAGCTTGTGGGGTTTGGGGTGAAGCCCCAACTCTCTTCACACAAGGGGTTCAAAGGGGCAAAGCCCTTTTGTGGGGGAAAGAAAGGGCAGTAGCCCTTTCTGGGGGCAAAGCCCCTTAATACTTTTAGCAGTGGTGATGCTGAGTTATGCAACAAAGCCACGTCTATGCCGCTTTTCTTGCCGCTAAATCATGGGATGAGGTAGTAGTAAATGTCTTACCCAGCAGGAAGGAAAAGAAGGCATTGACCACCAAAAATGCTTGATCGTCCAGCGTTGTGCCAGAAATGATCGTATTAAAACCAGGCCCCCTTATAGTTCCAGATGGCTCAAGCAGACCATCTTGCAAAAGATGGAGTGCTATACCAACCGATATTCCACCAGCCATTAGCCCAAGATTATTTCTAATTAGTGCGAGAGCATCCTTGCCTTTATCATTATCTCCCATCTTGGCATACACCGCATCGATCACCCTAAACATAAATTTTGCCAGTAGTATAATAATTATGGTCGGAACAATCGAATGGGTAAAAACATTGCGATGCTTGCCAATTCCCAAATACTTGATGTCTTTATCTGGAATCGCTTGTCCCAAGTAAATTCCTGCAAGGAAACTGATGAAGTACGATAACACCTTCAAGATGTAAACTGTCCTCCCCTCCGCGGTTTTTTTCTCTTCTAAGTCCCTTTTGATCTTCTTGAAAAATCTGCGAAACGCTTCCTTACACCTTTTTGGAACTTCCTTTACCGTGATACCTAAATCAAAAAGAAACCTTTTGATGCTGAGGTATGTTTCTTTCAGCTGTGCTTTTGTGTTATCACGCGAGGCACGATCATTGATGCTGAGACGTGCCTCATCTAGCATGTCTTCTAACGTATCTTTGAGACCGTCTTCCCTGATTTTTTGGGCTTTTTTTATCAATCTTTTTTTTAGCTTTTTGGCGGTAGAGTGCAATAACTTAGTGAGGGATACTACCGATACTCCGATACCCGAAAATAGCGTCTTGAGGTCTTCTTTGATAAAGTCTCTGACTATCTTACTCATATCATGCTTGATAGTTTCAATAAATGCTGCGGGTAACTCCATAGGCTACTCCTTTTTCATGTATGCAGGCTGGTACATCTCTTATTTGTACTATCGGTAACATTGTTCAAAACTTTAGTCACACTTTAAAATTTCTCGTCATACAAGTTGTCAAGTTCATCTCTATCGTGCGACACAATTCGTTCTAGTTCCCTTCAGGCAAGCGCAGATATGCGCCAGCCGCTACCTATTCCACCAACAACTCTAGCTTCTCAATCTCCTTGAGGTAGGCCTCTGCTGTCAGAGGACGACCACGCAGTTCCTTAAGAAGTTCCAGTGCTGGTCTGCTGCCACCTGCTGCTAAAAATTTATCCCACAGCAGTTGTCCTGTTGTCCGTAAACTCTCGTCATCCACACCATTCTCCTTAAAGAGTTCAAAAACATCACTAGCCATGACTTCCCCCAGATAATAGACATAGCGGTAGGGATTGTCATACGGGGAAACCGCCAGTATAGTGAGAAGCTCGTTAGAAAATTCATCGCTAGGGTTAGTAGGCGTAATCCTTATCTTAGCCGCAATCTGCCGCAAGAAGTCAGCGGGGCTTTCCTCACCATCTGGATCGTAGCTCCTATGTAGTTCCAAGTCTGCTCGGATGATGAACAGCTCCTTCAGTTCCTTCATATCCGCTGCTGCCGCAGAAAATGGAATGCTCTCACCTGCATTGACACTGTTCATCACCTGCATGATAAAATCAGCCCAATTTTGCGACAGCACATCCCTTGCCAGCGATTCAACCAACAAGAACTTTTCCATGAGTTTGCTGGAAAACTCCCTCATATCCTGATCATTGACACGCGCAGACATATGGTAATCAGTTTTCGTCAACACATGTTGCAGAACATGACCAAATTCATGCAGGAAGATTTTTACGTCTGGATGCGTAAGTAAGGCCGTCTTATTTTCCTCAGGTGGCTTAAGGTTGGTAGCCATATAGCACACAGGAACATTCTGGGCGATTTCGCACGACCCTCGTATGCTGAGAGATTTCACCCATGCGACACCTTTTTTGCCTGTGCGACGGTAGGGGTCAAGATAAAATGAGCCGATGTGATCGCCACTTTCATCGTAAACATGATAAAAAGATACATCTGGATGCCAGGTTGCTTGCTCAGTATACTTTTCAATTTTGATGCCAAAAAGTTTATGCGCCAAAACAAACACACCTTGCATGACATCTGGTAGGGTAGATTTGAGCGAAGCGTGATCAGCTCCTTTCTCAAGCAGTTTAGGGCTAATCTTACCTATCTGTTCAACAGCCAACTTTTTCCTCCAGAAATCGACATCATACGGTTCAATCTCCCCTTCATGCTCATTTGCGTATGCATAAGCAGCCAGCGATTCGTAACCTCGCTTCGTCGAAGGTAAGATAGCTTGGTGCAGCTCAGCCATCAACGCCTCAATCTCGCTACTATCCTTTATCATACGCGTGGACATAACATAATCTGTATAGTTTTCCGCCCCGAAAATATTCGCTATTTTCTTTCTTAAATGCAAAATTTCTCTGATCAGTTTATCATATTCCCCGTCTTTGGTCATGGTGATTAGGGAATGGTAAAAAGACGCACGCAGATCTCTTCTTGTACTATAAGTCATGAAAACATTGTAACCCCTCAGATCGATTAACCACGGCCCTTCATCAGCACTGGCACTTGCTGCCCCACCTTTAGCAGCGAAGTTCTTTGCCGCCCCCTGTAAAAAAGATTCGGGCAGCCCCGCAACATCCTCCTTCTGTGTAAGAAGTAACACAATCTTGTTGCTCTCGGTGCTGTAAACATTCCGCAGCTCTAATTTAAGGTCAGCAATTCTTTGACGGATAACATACACCTCACTCCTAACGCCTTCTGACAGCATAATCCCCGCACCTTGCATCTCTTCCAGTTTGATCTCAACAACTCGCCTTTGGTCAGCAGTCAATACCTCACTCTCTTTGAGTGCAAGCAGTTTCTGAAAAACTGTCTCGTCCAATAGCACCTGTTGCTTGATCCAATGCAAATAATCCCTGCTGGTATCAGTAAATGCCTTCGGTAACCTCTTTTCGTCAATGCGCACCAAAGAAGCTGCCAGTACAATTGGATTCCATATCTTTTCTATATAAACATCTATTTCTTCCAGAGGAGTATACAGAGCATCAAAGCTGATATCTTGGACATCGGCAATCACACCAAGTCGCGTACTGACGAGGCGACGAGTCACACCAAGAGCACGGTCGATATACTGTGGCGTGATCTGTTCCAACCTGTCCATCCCCTGCAATAATAGGCTGTCGCGCAAGAAAATCGGTTCAGATGCCATCAGTTGCTTGAAGTTAGAACGCTCATGCTGCATCAACTTTGTAACTAGCCGCTTGGTATTAGGTGCCCGTGTCTTTGCCTGTAGCTCTCCACCTATCCACACCACACTGAGTAGCAGCGCTGTCACTGATAACTTTTTCATAACCAACCAAAATTATTATTAAAATAAAAATAACAAGTTATTTTAATTAAGAACAAACCATAAGTCAACAACTGTTTTTTATAGATATGAAACAGATAGAACTGCGTAATTTGAAGTCTAACCTATATCTATGCACCAATATATCATCAGCTAGTTAGCCTCTATAGAGATAAGCATTGGCAGATGGTCACTCTTTATTCCGACAAGCGCAACTCGATCTGCCCCTCTGTGCCGTCACTGAAGGCAACACCTCGCAAGGCATAAGTCACGATGTGAAAACCAGCATCCAGTGTGTTGTCAAGTTTCTCTCTCTTGTGCAACACAATTCGCACACGCCATGGATCGGCAGCATCATAGCCAAACCACTATCCTCGTGGGCATCCCGTCTAATTTTTCTCCAACTGGTTAAAGTTACAATCTTTTTTAGCAAGTTAAAGTCTTGACACATGCATACTATTTATATTGCAATACATATGTTTTTAGTAAATTTATATGATGTGTTTTTGAAAATGGTTAATTTTAAACAAATTGTTTTAGTTTTGTTGGTTATGGGGTTTTCAGCGGCAAGCACTCAGGTAGCTTGTGCCAAGCCGCGATTACAAAAATTTTTCACAGAGAAAGTGGAAATCAGCAGGCTTGAAGATCGGCTGAGCCGTGCGGTTATCACAGTTGGGGGCACAGTTTTTTTGATACATATGATACTTGGCCCTATAGAGTTGCCGCGCTATATGTCAATCAAAGCGCCTCAAACGAGTGAACGCTTCACTATTGACTTGTATAAGGCACTCAAAAACCCAGAATTGGTAAAAATTACACCCACGTACGAAAATGGTATGACTATCTCTTTTCTACTAAATAAAGCACATCTTATTGTCATGCCATCACCCACAGATAGTGATGCTGCCGAACCTTTGTTCGAGCCAGATCTAATTCAGAGCTCTGTGATCAAATTCCTGAAGAATATGATGCCTAACAACAAAGAAAATAGTGAGATTAGTGATGATACTATCGTCCAAGGCACGCAAGTGAAGGAGTTGGTGCTTGATATTGGCTACCGTATCGTCAAGGTAGATAGCGTATTTTATTTGGTTGATGAAAATAACATCGTGCACTGAAACAGCATGGCATCGTGAGAACTAAGGCAAACAACCTGCATACAAGTCTAGTCTTTGCTGGCTGGCATTAGCAGACAGTCACTCTCTACTCCGACAAACGCAAGATGACATGTCCTGTTGTGCCATCGCTGAAGGCGATATTATGCAGAGCAAGTGTCTTGATTTGGAACTCATCACCTAGTGCGCCGCTAAGTTCCTCTTGCTTGTGCAGCACAACTCGCACACTCCACGCAACGGCAGCATCATAGCCAAACCAAGTATGAAAACGATGATCTTCATGCACCACAGGAGGGTCTTGCTCTAAGGTTGCCGTGCTTGGGGCAAAGGTAAGGCTCACGGTTTCATCAACATCTGTGTCGCTATCGTCATAGCTATAACTTATCTCGCCACTCTGACTTGCATCACCAACTGGTGTTAGGTCGATGCTCGTAGGCTTGTCATCGGTGCAGGTCAGCGCTGCACCCAACGCAAATGCTTCAACCTTGCCAGTGTGTTGCTCAACGCCGCTATCGTCATAAACGAATATTTCGCCTGCCAGTTCAAAGGTTTTCTCCTCGCCATCATCCTCATCACAGTATTCCACATCCTCCTCCTCGGCATTGATCTCAAACCGCTCACCACCAAGCGGATCTCCTTGACAAGCAAGCAAAGCAAGCACAACCGACACCCAAATCAACCCACGCATCTTCTAACCCTCTCCTCCTGCAAGATGAGAAAAACAACATCACACCTGACACTATCGGCAGACTAACCTTCATTCTTGAGTTGTTTGATGAAAATTTTTATAAAATATAGTAATTACAGTATGTTATCTAACAGATACGTGCCATCAGTCTCCTTCACCACTATCTCTTTGTCTTTGGTTATGGTAAGTATAGACGTATTTTTTGTAGCAGGCGGGCGTGGCAGGCGGGGTCGATAGCGGCGGTGCTTTTCAAGCCGAAGAACTTGCTGAAGCGTCCATCACCACCGCCGTAGGTGATGTGCAGTGCGGGGTAGCCGAGAGTGCGGCAATCCATCTGCCGCAGCGCATCGACCGCCGCAGAGTGGCCAGAAAAATTAGCCTTGTGCTTGCGTCCCTCAAAGATATTGACCACGCCATCCTCGTGTCGCAAAGCTAATTCTTGCGCCAGCACCGCGGAGTTGATACCGCTTTTCTCCAGCACATACACACCATCTTGTACCTGCAACTGACCGCTATTGAGCAGATATTGTGCGGCCTCCGTGTGCACGACAATCTTTTCTGCCGCATGCCCTTGCGCACACAAATCAAAATTGCGCACTGCTCTGATTTGTTCTATCGAGAGACCGAGTGCTACCAAGCCCGGAATCCAAGCACGATCGTTGACCGCGACATGCAAATCAAAGTCGCTCAGCTGCCAATTAATTTTGTCACACAACTGTTCAAGTGAACTAAGCTGATGTGTGCGATCGATCCATTGATAGAAGTGGTGGTCAATAATTTCAACTTGCAAGCCACGGGCACGCAACTCCTGCTCGCACTTTAACTGACCCATGGCATCAACTTCCTGCCCCGGAATTTCAACGATGCAAACCGTTTTAATCGCGGCATTAAGACTTGCTCGCAGTGCAGGCATTTCTTTTTCAAGCACTGCCCCCCAGCGCTGCTGACTACATAAAACATACGGTGCTGGCAACGCCCGCAAAATTTGCACGGCACGTACCGCCTCGCCATCGTTGTAAGGCAACACGAATAAGGTGCAACGCAAATAATCCCAATCAACCCGCGCACGCTGCGCCTGCAAATGTGCCGCGTCAATGGGTATGTCAGTATGCAAGTTTACCACTTGTCCCGCAAGGCACGCAGACGCAAAAATTCTGCCGTCGCCGCGGTGCGATCTTTTGTCTCAACCCGCATGAAAGTGTTGACCTCCCGCTCCAGTGCTATCGTGCCGCATGGCAACTCACCCCGCTCAACTTGCACCAACAACTCTTGGGCACGCTGATTATGTGGCTCGACGCTAAGTGTGAAGCGTAAATTATTTTCCCAGTATTCGTGACCGGGATAAATACAAACATCGTCTGGCAGCGAGCAAAACTTATCCCGTATCGTGCGTGCTAAAGTTTTGGCATCACCACCATTGTGACAGTTACCTACCCCCGCATTGAACAGCGTATCGCCACAAAAGACACCTAGCGGTCGTCCATCTTCGACTGCCAGCAAACAAACATGGGCAAAAGTATGCCCCGGTGTATCCAACACCTTTAGTGCCCGCTGCGGGGTGAAAGCAATCACATCGTCCTGTGCCAACACCCGATCGATATCAGGGATATGCTTGCGTGCACCTGCATGAGCCCAAATTTCACAGCCAGTTTGCTGCCGCAGTTCGGCATTGCCACGGGTATGATCCCAATGCTCATGTGTGTTGATGATTGCCCGCACCCGCAACTGCAAACGCGCTAAGGCATCGACAATCTGCTGGCTGTAAAACGGATCAATGACGTAGGCAAATCCATTCCCGTCATGCACGATATAACTAAAGTTACGCAGTGGGCTGCCCGTGTAAATCTGCTCTATCTGCATCGTATCCTCCATCTCCACGGGTAAGAGTAACGCACTTGGGATGACAAATTCAATGTTCTTGCTAAAGTTTTTCCGTACCCAAGCCGACGCAGAGGTGAGAACACACGACACGGAGTTACAAATCATGGCAGAGACAGCTTTTGCCCACTCTGAAAAACACAAAGAAGAAACAGAAACACAGCAAAGCCGCACGAATCAGCGTTTGCTCTCACACACTGTCATCGACGTGCGCCCATTTCGTAACCTGCCGCTGTTCACACAGAGCAGCCACCTGCTTGACATCAGCAGCGGTGGTGTGCTGTTGGAATTTATCACCGTGCCACGCATCACAGAGGGAAAAAAATACTGGATGATCGGACATCTCACCCCCCTAGGCATCAACGACGTGTATCAGCTCAAGTGCTACCTTGAATGCCGCTGGGTGGACGACAAAAAATGCCGAGTCGGTGGATTGTTCGTTGATCTAGACGAAAAAAACCAACGCATCGTCGATTTAGTGCTGCAACGTATTAGAGAAAAATCCCACACTTAACTTTGTATTGTAGGAAAGGTGTTCCGCCCTCCCTTCTAGCTCACGGTTGGCAGGGTGTATCCTGCAATCGCAGCAACCTGTGGCGAAGCCGAAGAGCTTAGGGAAGTTGTTAAAGGGAGGGTGATAGTGGCTTTGTTGCATAACTCAGGCAGGCATGTTTATATCCTATAACCCTTTAGCAGTAAGAATTTTATAGATGTTGCAAAGGTAATACCCGCACCACGCACAAGCCCATAGTGTCCACAGAAGTTGACAATGGTCAGGTGCAAGCAGACCCGCAAACCATTTCACGCCAATGCTTCAGCTGGAGCTAGGAAGCGACAAAGAGCATGCACACATGTGTGCATGGTGCAGCAGGATGATTGCACCTGACCCAAACGAGAAGTCTGCGAACACGCAGGGGTGTGGAGCTAGGCGTGCCTTCGGGCACGCCTTTGGCAAAGAGCCGTGCAAAGCGGGGAGGGGAACGCTCCCCACATAAAAGTGCTATGATAACAGCATGTTATAATCAACGGAACTTATGCAACAAAGCCGGTGATAGTTCCCCCAACATTTACTCTCGTTGTAAACGCTCTTGCGGGTAAACACGGTAGAGCATTATGTCCTCTGGCAGCTCGACTTGATTGCCATCTTCTTCCACTGCAAGAATTCTAACCTGTGCATAATCACTGTTGAAGTGGTGCGTTATCTTGCCATAGAGCAATCTCTCTCCGTCTGTGATGGTAACCCACTCGTCACGGCTGTAGTCGGGATGGTCAGTAAGGTAAACACCCATAACTGCGTCGAGAGGAACACGACGTTTATCGTGCGGCTGAAGGCTGTCAACGATAGATACCGTCGGCTTTGGCGGTGGTGGACGACGGTGGGAAGGAATACGTATCCGAGCCTGCAACCCACGCGGATACCTGCGGAAGCGTCGGGATTGCCACGGACGCTCAACCACCGCGGCGTAATCGCGCCCGTTATGGCGAAGATGCACCAGTACATGATGGTAGTCAAGAGGTTCAAGGTCATGTCGGCGTGCTTCAAACTGCTGCTGACCGTCCAGGCGGATACCGTAGACAAGATACTCAGAGTAGAGATCGTTGTTCATGCCATACCAATCGACACCACCAGCTTCGACATGATGACCACCTTCACCGTAATCAAACTCGGTGCTTTCCAATACGATGAAGCTGGCCGCGTAAAGTGCCGCTGCTACCCCAGCAAAGGCAGGGCTAATTTTTTCTTGCTCAGCCAAAATGCCAAGAGGTGCTTGTGCGGCAAAACTCGTGACAACCGCGGCAGCCAGAGGAGCATGGTATTTCTTGTCCATTTTCAGCTTTGCCCCACATCCTGTGCTGGTGCAAAGCATTGCCACCACTACAGCACCAGCGGCAAAAGTCTGCCAGCCCGAAGCCTGCGTTGCCGTAGGTTGCCAAAAGTTTTTGACTTTACCAGCGATACTTGACCAATTCTTTTGCACTGCGATAGAAAGACCACGATCTTTAGCACTTGCCATCACACCGCGGCTCAACAACATCACCACCGCCAAAAAACAAACACGCCTGCGCATAGCTATTGATCCTTAGGTAAGTAGACAAGCAACGTGGGTTCTGTATCTTTGACAAAGAGCATACGTCAAGTAAAAATTTAATTTTAATCAAGTCGGGCTGAAGTCTACGCCGAGGTAAGTTTTCCCATCTTACGCACGTTTTTTCTTAACATGTTGATATTGCAAAATTTTGGGGCGATATCAGTTAGAGCTTGAAAGGCCAACGCCCTCAAAATCTTCGTGGCAAGGCTCTAAGGAGATGTTTTTGCCTTGGCAAGCTCGTCTCTGAAGGTGATATCCCTGTCATAATGAAAACCAACATAGTTGTCTTTATTTGCGGCAAAAAACACCTCAAAATCAGCTCGGCTCAGACCATATTCTGCCAGCAAACTATTGAACAATGCGTTTGATTTTTGATCTTCTCCAACGGCATAACGTATGTAAACAAAATCAGCTAACGAGGCTTTGTCATCATTGACAAGACGTATGTATGTTTCCCAACTAAGACCGATTCTGCTGGCACGCAACATGTTAGCGCGAAGCCAGATTTGATCATACTATGAGTCGTATATTGGGTCTTGGCCACGTGCTGCTATTTCGGTGAGGAGAGCGATCCGCCGCTTGGCTTTTGCCAGCAACGTCTGTGGTTCTTCCAGCAAACGTGTGAACAACTAAACCAATTTGCCATCTTCTATAGCAACTTCGGATAAAATACGATTAGGAAACTCATCCTTGCTGAGTTTATGTCCGTCTCTGCTAAATGGTGGCATGTCCCACACCGCTGGATAAATTTCGCCAAATTGTGTCATTGCCTGTATAAATGCCTCGCCAGACACCCCTAGCTGTGTGAGTAACGCACCCAACTCTGGGTAAGTGTCAGGATTCTGCAACCAGCGCTGCTTATCGCCCCAATTGTGATAAGAAGAGTACAGCTGGGGCAGGGCAGCTATGGTTGATACCAAGCCTCTGTTGAGCACGCCACGTTGTAGTTTTACCCCTGAAGCTTGCCCATGCGTAGCAAGACCTGCCCAAGTAAGTAATAATAGTAAGAGTCTCAGCTGTTATCCTCATATAAAAAATATAACTTTGACACTGTATCTTACTCTCATATTGAAGTCAAAGTTTTATGGCTGCTTTTTCAAAAAAATTTCAATGATATTACAGCATGTTATATAATAGCTAGACGGATAAAAATGGCGGGTTGAGGGCAGATTCTGCATCGCAGTGACAATCCCATCGACCAATCATCCGCACCAGCAGAGGACAAAATAAAAATCAACGCGAGTGGCTAATGCAACGTCGTCCTTTAATGATAAGCAGGTGTGGATTACTGATGGAACGAGTGGTGGGTACAAAACTACAGGTGAATTGGCGGACACGCCCGCCGCCTTTCGGCATAATACTTACTGAATGACGTTTATTGTAAATAAGATCTGGCACAAGTGCTGGTGACTCACTGACAAAAAATCCACTGTTGACATTAACGATATATTTTTTACGTTTATTTTCACTGATGATACGCACCGCTGACATTTTAGCAAATGCTTCAAGCACTAGTGTTTTTTCGAGCGTCTGTCCTTTCTTACCACGATACTCAAATTTACGCGGGCGGTAGCCATGACGAAAAATTTTAATAAGGTGTTTGCCTGCTGTCGATTGCAAAAACAGTGGGGTTTGTTGGTAAACTCCGCTCTTGTAAGGCTTGTTGTCAATGCTGATTTTAACCCTTGACGGCGTTGTATCTAGTTTCAACTGTAAGTAATTACTGCTCGACATCCGCAGTGACGGTTTATTTTTTACAACGTAAGCGACTATGGCAATGATAAAGGCAACACTTGCAAACGCAAGTATGTTCATGGCACTATGTCTTGATCGTCTCCTGCGTCTTTTTCTGCGTACCCCATAGGCAACCAGTGCTGGAGATTCTTTGCGGCTGTCTTTGATCGATTCGGAAAGCCCCCTCAACAGTGGTGCTACACTTGATATGCCATCACTTGATGCTGTGGAAAAGATAGCTTCCTGCTTTCTTTTAGAATCATCACCAAGAGCAGCTGATGATGGTTTTCTAACTTTGATTGCCGCCTTACCATTCGCAACTGGAAGGGGGGAGGGTGAAGGCAGGGAACGCTTTTTTTCCTTTTGATCGGGAAAAACAAGTTCTAGCTTCTGCTCTAAGGCTGAGGGCAACGACGATTGCGACAGCATGGTTTTCAGATTTTTGCGCATCTGTTTTCTTTTGCTGCTCAGTCTTTCTTTAAGAAACTTGCCTAACTCACCTGCACTGAAATCAGAATAGTTGACATAGAGAAATTTGCGAATAGCTTTCTCCATATCGTCCGCGGTCTGATAACGCTCTTTGGGGTCTTTCGCCAAACACTTTAGAACAAGTTTCTCCAGTTCGGGTGTAACGTGTTTGTTTTCTTTTACCAGTGACACGGTAATTTTGCAATTGCGCACTCTACCAATGGTGGTCACATCGTTGCCCGCCTGAAACAATTTGCGCATTGCCAACATTTCCCAGAGCACAATGCCCAGTGAAAAAATATCCGAGCGCCGATCGACATTTTGCGCCGTAATCTGCTCTGGACTCATGTAAGAATACTTACCTTTGACCGTTCCTGTCTGTGTTTCTGTGCTTTTATTTTTAGCTTTAGCAATACCAAAGTCGGTAACTTTAACCTCACCTTCATAGCTGACTAGAATGTTTTGCGGAGAAATGTCACGATGCACGATGCCCAGCAGGGCTTGGGAAACCTCATCACGCTTGGCATGAGCATAGTACAAGCCACGCGCTGCTTCGGCAGCAACAAACAGTGCCATTGGCACACTTAAGCTGATCTTGGAACGCTCACAGGCGGACAGAATCGAACGCAAGTCACTGCCATCGACAAACTCCATGATAATAGCAAACGAACCGTCGATGTCCTCGAAACCTTCAATGCGCACGATGTTCGTGTGTTGTAGTTTTTTGCAAATATGCGCTTCATCCCGAAACATTTCAATGAAGTCACGATTGCTGGACAGATGCGGCAAGATACGCTTGACCGCACAAATACGCTCGAAGCCATCCCCGCTAATCTGCTTACCCAGATGTATCTCCGCCATCCCGCCAGAGGCAATCTTGCTGCCGAGAATGTAACGCGGCCCTTCCATCATACTCCCACAAATCAGGAAAACGCTGTTCACCGCCTCTATCGGTTGATTTGCCGAAAAAATTTACTGGCGAACGAAGAAGATAGAAAAAAACTGCCGCATCTGATACAAACCCTGTTCAGATGTATTGATCCGAGGCAGAGGTGCGAGGCAAATTTATCACCATAGAGGGCAGCGAAGGCACGGGCAAGACCTACCTTGTGCAAGCGTTGCTGGAGTTTCTGCATGCACGTGGCTTGCCTGTTGTGTGCTCCAGGGAGCCGGGCGGCACGCCACTCGCGGATCGTATTCGCACCATTTTCCGCAACCAAGACCCTGATACCGAAATGCTAACGATGGAAGCCGAACTGATGCTGGTCTCCGCAGGGCGTGCCCAACATGTGCAGCAGGTTATCGCCCCCGCCCTGCGAGCAGGCAAGGTCGTGCTGTGTGATCGCTTTTCCGACTCGACACGGGTGTATCAAGGCTGTATCGGTGGGCTACCAGCTGACACCATTGAGCAGGTCATCGCCATGACGACCTTTGGCATCGTGCCAGATCTGACCATAGTACTCGAAAGCAGATACGAGGTAGTCAAGCAACGCCTCGCCGCCCGTAACAACAGCGATGCCGTCATGCGCTACGACCCACAACAAGAAAGCGAACATGATCGCATTCAGAAATATTTCAAGGCGCTGTGCGCTCGCGACGACGAGCGTCTCGTCTGCCTCGATACCTCCGACCTGCAGGTTAACGATGCAGTGGCGGAAGCTTTGCGCATTATACAAGCACGGCTAGGAGGAAAATGGAACTAGACAAGGCGCAACAGGTGCTTGTAACACTGCTGCAACGGCAAATGTTGCCGCAAGTAGTGCTGTTCTACGGACGTGAGGGCATACCAACCAACAGCCTGCTGACATGGCTGCTGCGGCAACTGCTCTGTCAACAAGGCAATACCTGTGGAGCGAGAAAGCGGCCAAAAGACAGTCCCACGAGCGAAGCAAGTGGAGCGAGAAAGCGGCCAAAAGCCAATCCCACGAGCGAAGCAAGTGGAGCGAGAAAGCGGCCAAAAGACAGTCCCACGAGCGAAGCAAGTGGAGCGAGAAAGCGGCCAAAAGCCAATCCCACGAGCGAAGCAAGTGGAGCGAGAAAGCGGCCAAAAGACAGTCCCACGAGCGAAGCAAGTGGAGCGAGAAAGCGGCCAAAAGCCAATCCCACGAGCGAAGCGAGTGGTATCTGCATCTCTTGCCACGCGCTCGATAACGCCAACCACGACGACGTGCTGCACTACGATGCCGAGCAGGAAAGTTTTGGCGTCGCGGAAGTAAGCCGCGTGCAAAGCTTCTTGCCCTTGCTAGGAGG
The DNA here is from genome assembly GCA_965226195.1 of Oligoflexales bacterium. Lineage (GTDB taxonomy): Bacteria > Bdellovibrionota_B > Oligoflexia > Oligoflexales > JAPPIL01. The sequence goes on along the minus strand of OZ245333.1, from coordinate 1,986,552 downwards.
CAGCCGCGTTGCCATCGTGCATGCTGCACACCAGATAACCCGTCAAGCTGCTAACAAACTGCTCAAAATTCTCGAAGAACCACCGCCAACTGCTTACATTTTTCTAACCTCAACCCGCTATCAACAACTACTGCCAACCATCACCTCACGCTGTTTTCACTTTTTGCTGAAGGAGCAGGGTGAACCGCCCCGCAGTAGTTTTACTGCGCAATTCGAGCAGTTGCTCACCGCTAACCAATGGTCACAACGCCAACCCTTGCTGAAAAAACTACGAGAAGGCAAGCGCAGTCTGCAGGAATTTTTATTTTTCTACGAACAGCACCTCAACCACACCTATCGTACCTTACTAGGCCGCGGCAACAGACAGACGCATGCCACTACCGTGCGTCGCACACGTCTGCACAATATCAAACAACTCTTGCAACAGCAGATAAGTTTGAATACACAACTAGGTATTGAAAGTCTGCTGGCCGCAGGTGGAGCGAGAAAGCGGCAAAAAGCATCTCCATGAGCGAAGCGAGTGGAGCGAGAAAGCGGCCAAAAGCCAATCCCACGAGCGAAGCGAGTGGAGCGAGAAAGCGGCCAAAAGCCAATCCCACGAGCGAAGCGAGTGGAGAAGGAGTGCAAGCATGACCTATAACAACCTCGCAGCAGTGCAGTTCAAACGGGCCGGCAAGATTTACAACTTTGCCGTGCGGGAGCACATGACCGTGCTGGTCGGTGATAGGGTGGTGGTCGATACCGACCGCGGCCTGAGCCTCGCCAAAGTTGTGCGCCTCATCTACGCAAAAGACAGCGAGAAGAAAGTTAAACCAATCGTCAGGAAAGCCACTGAGGGAGACCTGAAAGAGGGGCGCATCAGTGCTGAGGCGGCACAGGCTTTCGTGCAAAAAAAAATTACCCAGATAGAACTCAACATGAAGGTGCTCAAGGTCGAGGTACAGTTCAGTGGCAACAAGATTGTCGTCTACTTCTCCGCACCGGGACGAGTTGATTTCCGCCAGCTGGTCAAGGAAATAGCCGCAGGACTGAAACTGCGTGTCGAACTGAAACAAGTCGGGCCGCGCAATGAAACCAAACTGCTCGGTGGCATGGGTGTGTGCGGACGTGAATACTGCTGCTCCAGCTTTCTACGCGACTTCTTGCCTGTCTCCACCCGCATGGCAAAAAACCAAAACCTCGCCCTCAATCCCGGCAAAGTCAGCGGCGGCTGCGGACGACTGCTGTGCTGCCTGAAATACGAAAACGATACCTACACCGAACTGCGCCACAAGCTCCCCGAAAGAGGATCGCTCGTCGAGATTATCAGTAATAACCTCAAAGGCACGGTCAGAAAAGTTGACCTACTCAACGAAATGCTGATGGTGGAAAGCGAAAGCAACGAATACCTCAACGTCGCGGCCAAAGATGTCAAGCTACTGCAAACGTTCAGCAAGGCACGCAAACAGGAAAAATCCGACGACGATCAGGAATGGGGCGATGATCTGGACTTGAAGGATTTGGTCTAGAAATAACAATCTGAAAACAAAAACTATTTTCATTTTATTTTAATTTTTTCCAATTATTTCTTACATTTTTAATTAAAAATAAGTTAAGATTTTAATTTAAATAGGCGATGAGTGTGTGTATCGTTTATTTTATATTTTTGAGGAGAAGATTGGCTATGTTAGTGAATTTTGCCCGTTATTCCAAGCTGCTACTGCTAACCTATGCCTGTGGTATGCCGCACAATGAAATCGCCGATGGCGGAGCTGAAGCACTTGCACACGATGCTGATGCTGAGCAAGATGGACACATCTATCGTCTGGAACTGAGCAAGGTTGCCGATATCGCCGTGGGTGAAAAATTTTACGTCAGTGCAATGATCAAGGATTGCGCGGGTCAAGTTAGCGACAGCGATGCCGCAGGGGCAGAAATAACCTTGCACATAAGGGATGGGGACGAATACAGCCAGTTGGCAACCGTCAAGGCCAACGAAGGTGCGGCTCGTTTCTATGTGGTAATGCAAAAGGCTGGCAGTAACTACGTGTTGCAAGCGGAAGCAGAGATTGGTGGCGAAACCATTGCCAAGTTGAGCGGGCCGTTCAATGCCTTAGCTGACAACTTGTCTGCATCATCAGATACCGAAGTAGAGAGATAGACCTAGCACGAGCGAGAAGACATTGTTGGTGTGATCAAGGGCATTCTCAATATCCGCGACCATTCTTTCCTTTGGATCGTCTTTCGGATACAGTTTCTCCAGCCTGCTATCAAGATCGCCGTCGAGGTCGAGGATGAATTTACTGCTCAGTGCCAGCGGTGAAATGATAGCAGTGACACCAAGACCGAAACCATACACCCCCATAGAGAAATCCTTGCGGGCCGAAAGGCGCACTGACATGATGTTAGCAGCCGACTCGCCGTTGAAGAAATCAGGCGTAGCTATTTCTGGTTCAGCTCCAGTTACCTTATCCTTCATCAGATTCGTGCTAATAGTGAGGTTGGACATGGTAAACTCACCTCCCACTCCCAATCTGAGGCCGAGATCAGCGACGTGCAGCGGGAAAAAATCAAGCCAGAAATTCACTTCATGGCCCCGGTAGTCTGACATCATGAACTCTTCGGAATTTTTGGTGAGAAAATCGTAGGTGACCCGCGGCGAAACGTTGATAAGGGTGAAGCGTCCACCCATGGCGATCGAAATCGTTGGCGTAATGAAGACCTCGCCTTCAGCTCCGCCACTACCCCATGGTAACATACGTGCCATTTTGCTTTGCCCACTGTCACCGCTATCGATTGCCGCCTCTTTGAAAGGCAAAAAGTGGCCATCCTCGCTGCTGAATGTCTTGTCCTCGTTGGAATCGAGGTAATTGAACTTAGACCGTGACATAAAACCCGGCGTATACAGCAAGCGAAAAGTGAAGCTGTGGTCACCTTGCATACCTCCACCACCACTACTGCCACCACCTGTGCTAACTTCATGCGTCATACCCTTCTTCAGACGGCGGAAGCGTTTCTTGCTTTTGATCTTGACGTAAGACTTATCTTCCTTGACCTTCACCACTCTGCCACAAGCCCTTTTGCGATCGCTAGCGCTGTAGAAGCACACCTTGTCGCCTTTGCTAACATCGGTATCGTCGATGACTGCAGTTTTGCGTTTCTTGAGCAGCTTGATAATAGCACCATGTGCCTCGCCACTACCGAAAAAAACAAGCAATATCAGTGCTGTAAGCCTCATAAAGCACTCCCTGTGACGAGTTTACAGTTTTTCAAATGCACCCTGTCGCCAATCATACGTATCCACCAACCACGAAGTAGCCATTGCCCCGAAGACACTCACCCTCTGGGTCGAGTGCAACTGCACCAGCATGGTGTATCTACCTGCTGGTAATTGCTGCAAAAATTCCCTGTCAAGCTCCATCCGTTCGTCCTTCGGATCGGCAAAACATTTCCCCTGCGTATCCTTATCGTCACTTGTCACAAAAATACTGAGGCGCATTTCAGCCGTTGGGTTATCAATCTGCCACGTTACCTCAACTGGGGTGCGGTTGCTGACCTTGCCAGCCTCACTCCGTCCCGCCAGTGTATCGGCGAGCGAAACGTTATGATCACTGTTGGCCATAACCCCCCGCAACAACGCTGGTGGCTTGAGTGTGAACAACGTCTCCCCCTCCTCAAGCACATAGCGAAAGCCCCATTCCTGCCCACGGGCAAGTTTTGCGTAATTCAAACGTACATAGCCGCTGTTACGTGTATGCCGTTCTGCCATAGCCTCCCCGAACCCTCTGGTGGTCAGTTCAGCGATGCCAAACGGGGCCTCGATATTCTTGAGAACCTTGCCATCTGCAGACTCAATACGACAGCCACTCTCTGCCGCGACCTTCTCAGGTGTAGCCATGCCCTCCACCCGCACCGCCTCAGCGGTCAGCAGCGGGATATTGAGCTTGAGACGATAGTCACGCTGTGCCTGCTTCCCCCCTCGCCATGTGTAGGTGCGTTGGCTTGCCTCACCACCCCCCTCAGGCTGAATGTTCAACACCACCTTATGCTTCTGCTCAGGGTCGAGCACACCGAGTTGTACCTGCCAAGTTACCTCGCTGCCCTCTGGCTTGCTGCATGCTTGAACAGTGTCACCGACCAAGACATCACACTGCAAGGGAGATTCAGAGCGAAAAGAGAAGGTGACCACCCCATCTACGGCAATAAACTGCACACTACGATCAAGCGCATCCTGCTTATCGCTCTGTATTTTGCAACTGCCAACAAAAGACAGAAAACCAAATAGAATCAAAACTAAACCACCGCGCTGGCTCGCACCACAACAGGTCAACCCGCTCTCCCCCACAACCTGCAATTGTGATAAATAAGTGCTGATTATATTTTAACAAACTATGGAACTGTTTCAAAATTTGTGAGGACATCTCCTCTCTAAAGATCTGCCCAAAACTTGTGTATTCGCAGTAACCTAGCAGAGGATTGTATTCCTGTAACATCAAGAGGATACGCCGCCTATTCAGGCAATCCACATCTTTTCTAGATTAACTCAAAAAATTCTATAATATCGAGTTCTTATCTTAATAATGTGCGTAAAGCAGAGAAAATTTGCTAGAATGCAGCAGCAGTGTATGCTTGAGGCTGAGCACGCTGTTTTTACTCATTACACTTGAGTGCTAACGTGAACACCACGCGTCCAACCAAATTTATTTTCGTCACTGGGGGGGTTGTCTCCTCACTCGGCAAAGGACTAGTTGCTGCCAGTGTCGGGGCGTTGTTGGAGACAAGAGGCTTGCGGGTAACCTTGCTCAAAGTCGATCCCTACCTCAATGTCGATCCCGGCACGATGAACCCGCGGCAGCATGGCGAAGTCTTCGTCACGAATGACGGAGCGGAGACCGACCTCGATCTCGGCCACTACGAGCGGTTTACCAATGCGGTGATGAGTGCCGACAATAGTTTCTCGACCGGACGTGTCTACGACGCAGTTATCAGCAAAGAACGCCGCGGCGATTATCTTGGCGGCACGGTGCAGGTTGTGCCACACATCACCGACGAAATTCGCCGGCGCATCCTTGCGCCAGTGCAGGATGCAGACGTAGCCATCGTTGAAATCGGCGGCACAGTCGGCGACATCGAAAGCCTGCCATTCCTCGAAGCCATCCGTCAGCTGCGCAGTGAACTGAGCGGCGAGCATGTACTGTTCGTGCATGTCACCCTCGTCCCATGGCTAGAGGCGGCACAAGAACTTAAAACCAAACCCACACAACACTCGGTGAAAAATTTGCGACAAACTGGCATTCAGCCCGACGTGCTCATCTGTCGAGCCTCGCGTCCCATACCGCCACGAGTATTGCAAAAAATATCGCTGACCTGCGACGTGCCCCTGCAAGCTGCTATTCAAGCGCAAGACCTCGACAGCATCTACAAATTACCGCTGCATTTTTACCAGCAAGGTCTCGATCAGGTCATCGTCGATAAACTCAAAATCTGGACACGACATCCCGACCTCACCGTCTGGCAAAAAATCAGCGACAGCCTCGACTCACCGCAAGGCAAGTGCAAGGTCGGCATTGTCGGCAAATACGTCGATGTCATCGATTCCTACAAGTCAGTGCATGAAGCTCTGATTCACGCTGGCATCGATACCCGCCTGCGCGTCGAAGTCAGCTACATCGATGCCGAGCACCTTGAACAGGACAACATCGACCATACCTTGTCGAGCCTGCAAGGGATTATCGTCCCCGGTGGTTTCGGTGAGCGCGGCATCGAGGGCAAGATTCAAGCAATCAGCTACTGCCGCCGTCAGAACCTTCCCTTTCTCGGTATCTGCTACGGCATGCAACTGGCCATGATCGAATTTGCTCGCCACGAGTTGGGTTTACACAATGCTGGCAGTGCTGAATTCAACCCACAGCCGCAAGATCTCGTCATCGATTTGATGCCTGAGCAAAAAGAGCAAGAGGATAAGGGTGGCACAATGCGTCTCGGTGCATATCCCTGCAAACTAGCACACGACTCGCAAGCTTTCGCCATTTATGGGACGGATCAAATTAGCGAGCGTCACCGCCATCGTTTTGAATTTAACAACAGTTTCCGTGAACGGTTTGAAACGCACGGCATGCGCTGTGTCGGCCTATCCCCTGACAACACGATGGTTGAAGTCATGGAACTACAAGGACACTCGTGGTATATCTGCTGTCAGTTTCATCCTGAATTGCAAAGCTCGCCACGCCGTGCTCACCCGCTATTTCGTTCATTTGTGGAGGCTGCAAACCATTGCACCTGACAGATGTCATCAATTACGGGCGTGAGTGTCTGCAAGCCGAAGCCGAAGCAATTCGGCACGCAGCACAGCGTCTCGACAACAGTTTTGCGCGTGCGCTCGACTGTATCGCTGCCTGCAAGGGACGGGTAGTAGTCAGTGGCATGGGCAAGTCAGGGCATATCGCGCGCAAAATTTCCGCTACGCTTTCCAGCACAGGCTCGCCGTCGTTTTTTTTGCATCCTGCCGAAGCTTTGCACGGTGACTTTGGTCTGCTACGTAAGGGAGACATGCTACTTGCCATTGCTTTCAGCGGCGAAACCTACGAGGTTAACGCCGTCTGCCGTTACGCCGCACACTTGCAGTTGCCCATCATTGCTATCACAGGACGACTAGTCTCAACGCTGTCAAGTCTTGCTGACATTGTGCTCGACGGTTCGGTGCAGGAAGAAGCTTGTCCACTCGGTCTTGCCCCGACTTCTTCAGCAATCACCGCACTGGCACTCGGCGACGCACTGGCCGCGGCACTGATGAAACAACGCGGCTTCACCGAACGCCAATTCGCTCGCCTCCATCCCGGCGGCAGTCTCGGACGACGTTTTCAAGAAATAACTGACTTTCGACAACAAGCAACAACCGTGTCACCGCGGGCGGATTTTTTTGCCGTGCTGCACGGTGTCTCTAGCCATAATCATGGCATCGTTGCGGTTGTCGATGCTACCAACAATCTGCTCGGTGCAATTACCGACGGTGACGTAAGACGTGCTCTGACACAGCACCGCGACAAGGCTTTTGCCATGCCTGCCGCCGACCTGATGACACGGCAACCGAAGACCGTAACTCCTGACGTACTCGTTGCTGAAGCGGTGCAACGCATGGAGCAGCATCGCATCACTGCCCTGTTCCTCGTCCCCGCCACTTCAAGCAAGCTACTCGGTGTGGTCAGACTGCACGAACTGATGGCAGGAGGTGAAGTGTGACGAAGTTGCGCCGTCTCTTATGCTTGCTATTCTGTGCTGCGCTGCTTTTTCTGCTACACTACGTATGGCTGCGCCTGCCGACAAAGTTTGCCACAACGAGCAGCGATGAGCTGTTCAAGACACATGGTGAAGGCATTACGTGGCAACGTTACCGCGGCGACCAAATCGTACAGCAGGTTAAGGCTGCAAAGGCTACGGTGTTCTTTGCTGCCGAGATGCCTAATGATAAGAGCGAGCTAGAAAGCGAGCATTACAAAAAGCGGCGTAGCACATACCTTGATCTCGGTGCATCGCCAGCACGGGTTGAGTTGCAAGGCGAAGTGCTGTTCGCGAGCGATGGACATGTGTTGCGCACGACGCACGCAACTTTCGCCAACGGCAAGATGTTCAGCGATGCCGCAGTGCAGATTGAAGGAGGTCGGATGCGTTTACACGGACATGATGGTTTCAGCTACGTGCTGACAGACGGGCAGCTAACGTTACTGGGGGAGGTTGAGGGTGAAGCTTATCCTGCTGCTGACCGCACTCGCCAGTAGCACTGCACTAGGTGCAGACAACCCCATCAAGTGGCGTAGCAAAGGCCTGACTTTCTCAACCCAGGGCAACGTCATCAACCTCGAAGACGAGGTGGAAATAAAACAGGGCAACATGCGAGTGCAAGCCAATACCGCCCGCATTTACTTTAACGATACCCAGCGCAAAGTTGGGCGCGCAGCAATCACAAAGGTCGAGTTACAAGGACAAGTGCGGTTCAGTTTTGGCAGTGGCACAGAAAAAATCAGCGGCAGCTGCGACAGAGCCGAACTTTTGCCGCAAGAAAGCATCGTGCTGTCAGGAAGAGCACAAGCTAAACGGGGTGGCAACACGATACGCGGGACACAAATTATCTACTACCTGCACACAGGCTGGATTAAGGTCACTGAAGCCGAGGGAGTGATTCGATCGGAGCGGGAGTGAGAGAATTGGGGGCTTCACCCCCCAAACCACCACGAGCTTTTTGTAAAAAGCTCGACCAAAAACTTTTGGTAAGTTGGAGTCAGAAAGCGAGACCTCGATCTCGTTTTCTCCCTTAAAATACCCCGTTTGGGGGGAGGAAGGGAAGAAAGCCATTACACAACAACCAGCACAAGAAGGCCTGCACGCGGTCGGGTTGTGCAAAGCATTTGCTACTCGCCGTGTCGTCGATGATGTTTCTTTTCACGTCTGCCGCGGTGAAGTGGTTGGCTTGCTGGGGCCGAACGGTGCAGGCAAAACTACCGCCTTCTATCTCATGGTCGGGCTGTTGGCGGCAGAACGGGGACGTGTTTTTTTGCACGGCGAAGACATCACCACACTGCCGATGCATCGTCGTGCCCGCCGCGGCATCGGTTACTTGCCGCAGGACAGCTCCATTTTTCAAAAAATGACGGTTGAACAAAACTTGCTGGCAATCATGCCCGTGTGCCGCGTGCCGCGCAAACAACGTGCTGCTTTGTGTGAGCAGTTACTGGAAAAATTTCAACTGACGCATGTGCGCAAACTGCTAGGTATCTCGCTATCAGGTGGCGAACGGCGACGGGTAGAAATTGCCCGTGCCTTGATTGGCAAGCCGCAATTTTTGCTGCTGGACGAACCTTTCTCTGGCATCGATCCACTGACAGTGCAGGAAATTAAAACATTGATCGCTAATCTGCGTGCCGAAGGGTTGGGCGTGCTCATCACCGACCACAACGTGCGCGAGACGCTAAACATCTGCGATCGTGTCTGCGTGCTCGCTGAAGGCAAGGTCATTGCCAGTGGCAGACCGCAAGAAGTTGCCACCAACCCGCAGGTAATTAAAACTTATCTCGGCAGTGAATTCAGCACTACTTGAATTGTTATTGACAAAAATTTTAATAAAAAATATATACCCAGCGTCTGTATACCTAATTATTTTTTGGTGTTTTGCTATGAAATTGTTCAAAGTAATTTCTTTTGTAGTAGCCATCTTGATGTTGGTAAGTCTTCCTCCTGTGAGCAGTGCTAAGGGCTTGCCACTCAAGTCGGGAAAGCTTGCCTCATTAACACAGCATTGGCAGCAGTTAGTTGGTGGTGTGAGTCTGATAGCTATTGCTTGCACGGGTTGTGGGCCGAAGATGGTGTTGGACAAAAAATATGAGCCTGTCCTAGCCACCGCTGCTATCGCAAGCTTCGCGACACAAATACCTCTAGGTATTTTAGCTGCGGAGGAGAAAGTGAGTCCCGCCTTCCCTTGGGCTGTTACGGGGGTCTATGTTGCCACTTATATTTTAGCGAGAAGTGCCGAGTTTGATTACGGAGGGGAAGGAAGGCATAGCAAACGCGGTAACGTTGACTGGTATGGTTTGCGCAACGACCTCTACGGCGATCGTATTTACGGCGTGCGGGTGGATGGGCAGGAGCAGTTTGCAACACACAGGCAAGACCTCGACGCGGGCGATTACGATGGTGTACTGGTGCATTTTCGCCACAATGGACAAGACTACGCCGCACAGCTGAGCGAGCCACGGCGTTTTCGTTATTTTAGAAAATATCCTAGAGGCTTGAAAGTGCGTATTCGTATTCCCTCCGACTCTCCTCCGCCGCCACGACCTAAAGCATACTTTAACAGTCTGCAACCGACCGATGCCTATCGTGTCTACCTCGACGAGGTGCTAGGGGTCTTCATCACCAACCACTCCGATTACGACGGTGATTGGGCTGTCATCGAGGACGGCGACAGGCAACTCTTCGGCAAAGTAACGCACACCTTCACCAGTGATTACGCCCAAGTGCGGATCGAGGCAATTCAGGAAGGTGATGAACTCATCGAGCTGGGCGAAGAAGATGTTTTCTACGATGTTTTTCCCAAAGCACGTATCCAACGAGAGGAAGACGCTAGCGAGGTATCTGCATCAGAGTTGAAGTGATCTTAGGTGAGGAGGCGTTTATATATGGGGAGCGTTCCCCTGGCTTTGTTGCATAAGTTCCGTTGATTATAACATGCTGTTATCATATCATTTTTATGTGGGGATCGTTCCCCTCCCCTGCGTGTTCGCAGACTTCTCGTTTGGGTCAGGTGCAATCATCCTGCTGCACCATGTCTCATGCTAAAGCATTCGCGTGAAATGGTTTGCAGGTCTGCTTGCACCTGACCATTGTCAACTTCTGTGGACACTATGGGCTTGTGCGTGGTGCAGGCATTACCTTTGCAACACCTATAAAATTCTTACTGCTAAAGGTTATAGGATATAAACATGCCTGCCCTGAGTTATGCAACAAAGCCCGTTCCCCTTCCCACACCCCACCCCTGCTTTGTCTCGGTGTTAAGTACAGAGGTGTCCCCTTCCTCTTCACCACCTCCCTGAGACGGCTAACGGTCGGCGGGTGAAGAGGAAGGGGACACCCTGTATGTTTTAAGCACCGTAGCAAATATGAGAAAGCATGAGTTTGGTAATGTGCTCATATTCAAAACCCAACCCCGTCTCAAGGCTAGCTACGCCGCTCTTTTGTAACGCTCGCTTTGCACGGCTCTTTGCCGCTTGCTAGCTCCAGTTCGCTTCATGCACTCAGGTATAGTGCTGGCCATGAGCTTTCTTGTATTTGCCTCGATGCTAATAGCTAAGTGGAGATATTGACATCAAGACTGCCAACAACCATGCCTATTTTGGGGGTGAGGGGTGTTGCGACCCTGCCGGCTCCCGCCAAAGGGCGCAAGCATCCCCTCATCACGCACGGGAGGTTAAGTACTAGTAGCATGCACTGTCTGGCACTTCTGCAGTCTTGATGTCAATACCTCCGACTTTCAAACACCGAGATAAAGCAGGGGGGAGAGCACGAGAGGGGGGAGAGCACGAGAGGGGGGAGAGCACGAGAGGGGGGAGAGCACGAGAGGGGGGAACGACCTCTCGTATAAAAAGGGGGGAACGACCTCTCGTATAAAAACAAAATGCGAAAAGCAGCTGAAAACCCTATCCCCCCTACTAAATCGAAGCCAAGCCTCCTGAAATTCCTGTGGTTTTTTTGTTAAAATTTTAATATACTAGGGAATCAACCGATACTAGATAAGAGATGTGAATTCACGGAGTAGCTTTGCGTTATGGCTCTGGAATTAAAACAAGGGTTAAAATTTTCCCAGCAGTTGCAAATGACTCCGCAACTGCAGCAGGCGATTCGGCTGTTGCAGTTGTCGCGGCTGGAGTTAAGCGAGTTCATCAGCGAGCAGATGGCGGAAAACCCTGTGCTGGAAGAGAGCGACGAGACCAGCAATGTGCCAGAGAACACAGAGGAACAGGCTATCACTGAGCACATAACGGGTGCAGCCGAGATTGTGGATAACATAACCCCTGAAGGCGGCTCGGAAGTTGACTGGGAAAATCTTGCCCGCATGAAGGAGGCCTCACAGTCATCACAACTAACCACGCGCCAACGTGATGACGGCGGTGTGCCGCACTACGAGAACGTAGCCTCACGAGCACAATCGCTGAGCGAGCATCTCAGCCAGCAAATCGCCGAGCTAGGTTTCAGCGAGCACGAATTGCGGATCGCCACCCTGATTATCGGCAATCTCGACGAGCGCGGCTATGTTGCGGGCGAACTAGACGAGTTATGCCAACAGGAGAGCGTCAACCCCGACGAGATAGCTGAAGTGCTCGACACCGTACAACGCCTCGACCCAAGTGGGGTTGGTGCACGCGACCTGCTGGAGTGTTTGCTCATTCAACTGCGCAACGGCAAACGCAAAAACGGCATCGTCGAGAAAATTGTTGAGAAACATCTACCACTGTTGGTAACCCGTAATTTTCAAGTTATCGCTAAAGATCTCGGTATTACCATCGAGCAGGTGGTCGAAAACGTGCAGATTATCAGCGACCTCGAACCAAACCCCGGTCGGCAGTTCGGCGCAGAAGCGGTGCAGTATATCACCCCTGATGTTTATGTGTTCAAGAGCGGCGACAAGTGGATTGTCAGTCTCAACGAAGAAGGATTGCCACGCGTAAAAATCAGTGATCACTATCGTGAGCTGTTCAGCGATCAAAAGCGCGGCAGCAAGGACAAATCTTATGTCAGCGGCAAACTCAAAGAAGCGGAGTGGTTGATCAAAATCATTCAGCAACGCCAGAGCACGATTTACCGTGTCACTCGCTGTATCGTTGACAAGCAACGTGATTTTTTTGAGCATGGCATCGAGCACTTAAAGCCGATGATCCTCAAAGACATTTCCAAAGAACTCGACCTGCATGAATCGACTATTAGTAGGGTTACCAGTTCCAAGTATGCCCACACACCACGCGGTATCTTTGAGCTGAAATTTTTCTTCAACAGTGCCGTGTCAGGCACAAAAGGCGCGGGGGTTGCCAGTGAAACCGTCAAGCGCAGGATTGCAACACTAGTACGCAAAGAAGACCCAAAACGTCCGCACTCCGATCAAGCACTGGTCGAAATGCTAGAGAAAAACGGCGTTCAGCTGGCACGACGCACGGTTGCCAAATACCGCGAACAACTCAACATTCCACCGTCGAGCAAACGCAAGAAGTTTTTTTGACAATCAGCTACGGCAGTTCTTTCGGGCCGCTGCGCATGAAAGCAGGCACGTCGAGATTCTGCGTCGGGTTAGTGCGACCTGAAAGTTGAATCGCCTCGTCGATATGGCTATCGATGTCTGCCGCAATGCTGCTAGCACTCGTCTCCGGTAAATCGAGCGCAGGCTGCGATGGCACAGCATCAAGCGCAGGCTGCGATGGCACAGCATCGAGCGCAGGCTGCGACGGCACAGCATCAAGCGCAGGCTGCGGTGCAAGCGCAGGCTGCGGTGCAAGTGCAGGTGTAGATGCAACGGGACGTGGCACAGTAGCTGATACTGGCGGTGTATACGGCAACGGCTGTGGCTCAGGAGCAAAGTGTTGTGGTTCGGGCACAGGCTGTACCTCAACCCTAGGTTGTGTCGGCACAGGTGCAGGCTGCTCTGGCGGTGCGACTTGCACAGAGGGGGTAGTGTTAGCCTTCGCACGCGTAAGTTTTTGTAAAGGACTGGGCGACACACTGTCGGTCTTTTCGGCAAAACGATCGACTGGAAAACCAGTGGCAATAACCGTGACACGAATTTCATCGCTCATATTTTCGTCGATGACCGCACCAAAAATTACATTGGCATCTTCATGTGCCGCACCCTGCACCACTGCACAGGCTTCGTGCAACTCACGCAACGTAATGTTTTCGCCCGCGGTGACGTTGATCAAAATTCCCGTCGCACCTTCGATGTTGATTTCCTCCAACAACGGCGAAGCAATCGCTTGTCGCGAAGCTTGCGTTGCCCGCTCTTTGCCGCTGGAAAATCCGATACCCATAATCGCCTGCCCCATACTAGACATGACGGTCTTCACATCAGCAAAATCGACGTTGATGGTGCCGGGCAAACTGATGATGTCACTAATACCACGCACCGCATTGACCAACACATTATCAGCAATACGAAACGCCTCAATCAAACTAATATCCTCGCTGGCAACACTGAGCAAACGCTGATTAGGAATGGTAATCAACGTATCGACATGCTCACGCAAACGCTCAATACCGATACCTGCATGACGTTTGCGCCGCTTGCCTTCAAAATCAAACGGAGTCGTAACCACCGCTACCGTCAACGTGCCTAACTCCTTCGCAATCTGCGCCACAATCGAGGCCGCCCCCGTACCCGTGCCGCCACCCATGCCAGCCGTAATAAAAACCATGTCGGCATCGCTAAGCATTTCTTGCAACTCGTGCCGATCCTCCAACGCTGCATCACGACCAATATCTGGATTTGCTCCAGCCCCCAAACCCTTAGTTAGATCTTTACCAATTTGAATTTTATGTTTTGCTAATGAATACTTCAGTGACTGCAAATCTGTATTGATAGCAATGAAATCTATGCCATGTAAGCCATTTTGAATCATGGTGTTGACTGCATTGCCACCGCCACCGCCAATACCAACAATTTTGATCTTCGCACCCGGCGGGTTGAAGTTTTCCGTGTCAAGAATCATCGCGCATCATTCCTTTGCTGGTGTAAATTTGTCTACTTGAAATTATAGATAACCACTCTCCCATGTGTCAAATTTTGTCTCTTTATCTTCTGCTTTTCGCATTTTGTTTGTATATGGGGAGGGTTTATTTGTTTATATATGGGGAGCGTTCCCCTCCCCATGCCCCTCCCCTTCTGTTCGCTAATTTTGTTTGGGATTGGGAGGAAGCAGCCTGCTTCACCATGTCTCATGCTAAAGCATTCGCGTGAAATGGTTTGCAGGTCTGCTTCCTCCCAATCCCTTGTAAACTTTTGCGGACACCACCAACTTGTGTGTGGTACAAGCACTGTGCCAGTATCCCAAACCAAATCCCGAATATAAGCTCACACTTTAGATGCTGACTGGATATATGAGAGGTTTGGTTTTCAAGATAATACTTGCTATGAGCTTTCTTGTATTTGCCTTGATGCTAATAGCTAAGTGGATGTATTGACATCAAGACTGCCAACACCTATTGCCTATTTTGGGGGTGAGGGGTGTGCGACCCTGCCGGCTCCCGCCAAAGGGCGCAAGCATGGGAGCGAGTAAGCGGCAAAAAGTCTTGCGTAGCACGCACGGGGGTTAAGCATTAGTAGCCTGCACTGTCTGGCACTTCAGCAGTCTTGATGTCAATACCTCCGACTTTCAAACATCGAGACAAAGCAGGGGAGGGGCATGGGGAGCGTTCCCCTCCCCATATATAAACAAATAAACCCTCCCCATATACAAACAAACCCTACTAACATACATACAAAACATGCTGACACCCTAAAAATTTAGAAAAAAACCACAAAATTCGGTAGACTGATAAGGAAGAGAATTGCGCGAGGGAAATTATGAGCACTGACATCCAGCAGGCAATTACAGCATTGCGAGAACGCATTGCCACAGTGATTTTCGGGCAGGAGGAGGTAGTTGTTGAGACGATGGCAACGCTGTTCACAGGCGGGCATATCTTGACGACGGGAGCGCCGGGGTTGGCCAAGACCACGCTGGTTAAGGCTTTTGCTGCGGCACTGGGGCTGGAGTTTCGACGGGTGCAGTTTACCCCTGACCTGTTGCCTTCAGACATTACTGGTTCTGAAATTCTAACTCTAGATCAAGAAAGCGGCAAACGTTATTTTGAATTTGTCAAGGGCCCCGTGTTCACTAACCTGCTGCTCGCCGACGAAATTAACCGTGCCTCGCCACGCACGCAGTCTGCCTTGCTCGAAGCGATGCAAGAACGCACAGTCACCGCCGCGGGACACAGATACGAGTTGCCCGATCCATTCATGGTCTTCGCCACCCGCAACCCTTACGAATCGGAAGGCACGTTCAATCTACCCGAAGCACAGATCGATCGCTTTTTGAGCCATGCACTGATCACATATCCCGATCTTGCCGCTGAAACCAAGCTACTCAAGCAACACAGTGATTGTAACGCCCGGCATGACAATGACGATATGCAGGCAAGTAGCATCAGTGCTGCCACGCTGCGTGACATTATCGCCGCCAGTGCTCGTATGCCTATCGCCGACGAACTGATCGAGGCAATCACTGAACTCGTGCGTTCAACCCGTCCTGCTGATCCCTTGTGCCCCACCGCCTTACGCCCCAACATTATCTATGGTGCAAGCCCGCGGGCGGGGTTGAGTTTGATTGCCTTGTCAAAATCGCTGGCA
Source organism: Oligoflexales bacterium (assembly GCA_965226195.1). GTDB lineage: Bacteria > Bdellovibrionota_B > Oligoflexia > Oligoflexales > JAPPIL01. The sequence continues at coordinate 1,970,651 of OZ245333.1, read as the reverse complement.
CTATTGCAAAACGACGGCGAAGTGCGTTGGCAGCACATTGCACGCATGGCAACGCCCGCGTTGCGTCACCGCCTCAAACTCAGCTCTGCCGCGACGCGGGCCGAGATGAACGCGGATAAGCTGGTCGCTGCCCTGCTCGCTCAGCTCGTGCAACGCAACCAAAAACTCGCCGCGGGATTAAGTTGAAGGCGCAGGTTGTGAACACCATCAGCCAACTCGAACCACACACCACGCACGAAGCAGGCACACACCTGCACCTCAACTTTCGCCGTGACTTCGGTAGTTTTCGCCAACAGCGTGCGCAGCCACAACGCATGCCTGAAGCAACACGTGCTTATCAGCCCGGTGACCCATTGCGCTCCATCGATTGGCGTGCCTATGCCCGCACTGATCAACTGCTCATCAACCAACAACAGCAAAGTGCCAGTGCGGAAGTTGTAATTGCCGTGTCGTGCATGCCAGCCATGCATTGGCCACCTGCAGACATTCATCACAACGCCGTGCTCAAGCTGGAAACAGCTTTGCGAGTCGCATTGCATCTTGCCTTCATGCACAGCAAAATTCTCGACCACGTAACTCTCTGTCTTGTCGCGGACGAACTGCACACCCGCAAAATTTCTAGTGCCACCGAAGTGCTAGACATTTACGAAAATTTTTGTGCAGTTAACTTTATTTACACACAATTACCGCGTGTCTGCACATTTGTGGCGGGTGAAATAACACTAGCGCAGCTTAAAGGAGATGCAAAATACTGGATCGGCGACGGTTTGCACACAACTTATAAAACTTTTCTCAATGGTGCACCCTTGTCTTGTTTGTTGCACACGCTGTCAGCTTATGAACTTAAAAGTGACTGGCTCAACAACAACAGCAGTTATTTTGTGGAGCGAGGAAGCGGCAAAGAGTCCTGCGCAGCAGAAAGCGGCAAAGAGTATCAGCGGAGCAGAGCGGAGCAGCCGCGGGAAGCGTTGGGCAAAAACCTCCGCCGCGTCTTTCGCCCTCGCCTCAAACAATGGCTGAGTGCAACCGAGCGCGAAATCGAAAACAACGGCGGCAAATACCTGCTGCTCACGGAAGATACCGACATTGCACTTTATCTCGACTTTCTCAACACTCACTTACGTTTTGTATCGTGATGACTTTTTCTAACATTTTTGTAGGCGCGCTGCTATGCACCTTGATAGCAGTGCTGCTGTGGTTTGTGGTACGCAAAAAATACCGCCGCGTGTGGTTTCCGCTGCTCAGTATCTTTGCTGTGCCTCAGTCACGCTTGCCACGCCTGCGTCTACGTTGGCCACCGCTGCTAGCATTTTTGTGCTTTCTGCTCACAGCAAGTGCCGCACTGCTGTTTGCCTTGCGCCCACATAGTATGCGTCCTACAGTAGAGACAAAGCGCACACTAGAGCTTTACCTCTTTATAGATTTTAGTCCCTCGCTAAGTGCATACACAACGCTTGAACAGTATCGTATGTTTTTGCACGATGTTTACACACGTCTGCGTAAGTTGGGCCGCGTAACTGTAGGCACGAGTCATCGTGATGAGATGCAAAAATTCGTGCATCCACAAGCTTTCTCTGCACATTTAAAAACACTTGCTTTTCATCGTGCTGGCTTACATATAGCAAGCGTGTTTCGCCGTCAGTTGCCACGTCTTAGTGAAATGGATCGGATAATCGTTGTCTCTGATCGTGACCAACATACGTGGCATAACTTTCACTGGCAACATCTCACGTCAACCTTGCACCACCTTGAAGTGCCACAGCTGCGCACTGCGGTAGATTTTAATCTCTATCCACAAAGAGTCAGTGTTGCAGCAAACACGCATCTTGCCACGCAGCGTCTCGATATTGAAATCGCCGCGGCAGGTGTGCGAGAAAAAGCACAGACATTCACGGTTGCAGTTTATCGCGACAAGCAAAAAATAACACAAACACAGGCAAGCATTGCCGCGGGACAAAGTCGTGTGTTGCTACCATTACGGCTGCCGCGTGCCAAGCAGTTACAGGCACAAAGTCAATTGCGTTTGCGTTTACAAACTGAGCCTGCTGATGCCGTACCACTTGACGATAATTTTTATTTTAATCTCGATAGTTTTGTGCCACAGGTAACGATTATTGCTGATCTTCACGGCGAACGTTTACTCGACGATCCGTTGTTTCAGTTACAAACGACTTTTGAAGTTTTGGGTTTTAAAATAAAAAGAATGGATCGTGCTCCACACTTTGCTAAACACAACGACTTGTGGGTGCTTGCTTTTGGCAGAAATTTCACCTTACAACAGCACTGCCCCACGTTAACAAAAAAAACACGGGTATGGCTGTTGCCACAATCACTCACCGCGACACAAAATGCCATCTGTCGTTGTTATCAGCGTTTGCGTGGTCGTGTAGTGACTAAGTGCACGACCCTTGCAGCGGTGCTGGCTCAAGACGGAGTAAAGCAGAGCAAAAATTCTCTTTTCTATCGCTACAATAACATTACGGTATTCAACCTGCCACCTTATGCACAACCACACAAAGATGGACTTAAGTATGCCAGTGTGCCTGTGTTGATTCAGCAATTGTTGCAGCAACAAGGGCTTGGCAAGCAACAAGCGATGCAGCAATGGCCGCGGCATACGGATATTTTTAGTCTTGCCACTGTGCCTACAGCTGAGCTGATGCCTACCAACGTGCCGAGGGGTGAGAGCTTATTACAAAAAGTAGCAAGTGCGACATTGCCTCCTGCAGTACAATTCGATCGCGAGGGTGAGCAGATTGGCTTGCCACGTTATCGCCGCGATGCTTTGCTGTGGGTGCAGGGGTTATTAGCTTTAGCGGCATTAGCTGCGGTGCTAGAAATAGGCGGAGGATTTTTGAAGGTGAGACATAAACTGCACAAGGAAGCGCAGGTGTCATGAGAATTTTATTTAGCTTACTAATGTTGTTGTTGTCGCTGTCGGCGCTGGCAGCAGTTGAGCTTGTGGCGGTGCGGCAAGCACAGGACTGGCACTTTACCCGTTTGGCGCAAGAGGTGCAGAAGCGCACAAGCTTGACATTGGCGACGACTTTAACATTGCGTGATGGTCGTAATTTCAGCGCAGCCCCGTGGTTATGGGTGCGTAATCTTTCTTTTGTAGCTGACGATATTAGCATTGCCCAATGGATTCGCAAAGGCGGCATGCTGGTAGTTGAAGGCGGAGCGGCGGAAACGTTGACGGCCTTTACGGTACGCACTTTTGGTGCAGGAACAGGCAAGTGGCAAAACATTCCACTCGATCATGAATTAATGCGCAGTTTTTATTTACTCGATGCCTTGCCTGTCTGTAGCCAGCAGCGTTGGCGTGGGTTTACTTTTGCCGGTCGATTGGCAATTGTCGTTATGCCACATCGTTTACTCGCTTATTTACGTGATAAAGGTGAAGATACACCTTGTCTTAAGCAAACAGGCAAGGAGATGGCGACGCGTATATTTGTTAATTTATTGATGGTTGCCCTTGCAGGTGATTACAAAAAAGACCAAGTGCATCTACCAGAAATTTTAAAAAGATTGCGATAGATTTTTGGTTTTTGTTATTTATTTTTTAACGTGCTATCTTGATTTTTTCAGAAAAAAGATTGGACAAGGTGTGCATAGCAAAGTAGAGGTGACAGGGTATCATACCGACGAGCGCTTAGCCGGTACCGCGCAAGGAGGTGTGAGTCACCTGACACCTCCAATTGTAAAACTCCAAGACCTGCGAAGCGGAAAAGTGCGAGGAAGGAAGCTGAGCTAATGTCGAAAGAAATAATTGTTGTTATTTTTGTTGCCGTTATTTTCTTACTCGGCTGGAGTTGGCGACGGCAGTTAGGCTTACAACGAGCAGCATTAGCCGCGTTGTGTCGCTTGTTGTGGTTATTGCCGCTGTTGTTGGCTTTGTGGCCGCGGCTTAACACCATCAAGATGGCGGAGAAGATTGCGCCGCGGGTGTTACATATCTTGGCCGATGACTCGGACAGCATGGCAGGTGAGGCAATGCGGGCAACACAGGATGTCCTTCGGTTAGCACAGAAGAGTTGCGCGGAGTTAGGTTGTAAGGTGCAACCGCGTTATTTGTCGGAGCTAAGTGCTGAAACGCGTCGTGGTTATACGCCATTGTCGTTGGTATTGCGTGATTGGCTGGCAGAGGTAGGTGATGCTGCGTGGTTGTTGCTCACTGACGGAGGTGATTTGCAACCGCAGTTGACGTGGCAGGCAGTGCTTGACGTAGAGTCGGTCAGTAATACAGGTTTGGTGTTGGGTTTTGCTGAGGGAGAACAAAAAAACATACGCGTGGAAGAAATCGATCTTGTGCCATTAGCGTTTGAGAACAGCCCTGCGGATGTGCAGCTTGTCTTACGACGCACACCGTCAGAGGCACAGGAACGTGTGCAGGTGCAGGTAACGCTGGATGGCAAGGTGTTAGCGGGTGAGAATGTCGTGTTTGCCGAGATGATGGACAAGGCGAATTTGACGTTGCCAGTGCCAGAGTTAGCACGGGGGATGCATTTGTTAGAAGTTGAAGTTTTACCGCCGGGCGGTGAGAAAATTTTATGGGATAACAGTCGCACAGCGTTGTTGGAGGTGTTGCCCAACACTGTGGGAGTATTACACTTGTTGGGAAGTCCGAGTTGGGATGGCAGTTTTGTGCGGCGTTATTTAAAATCCGAACCGCGTTATGATTTGATTAGTTTTTTCATTTTGCGTGATCCGTTTGATGATACGCAGGTTGATGCGCGTGAGTTGAGCTTGATTCCTTTTCCCGTCGATCAATTATTCGGGGAGGAGTTAGAAAATTTTCGTGTCATAATCATGCAAAATTTTTCTTTGTCACGTTTTTTGCAGCCACAGCATCAACAAAATCTGGTTGATTTTGTTCTACGTGGTGGAGCATTGCTGTTCATAGGTGGCCCACGTGCCTTGCTCTATAAAGATATTGTTGCATCGCCGTTACGCAAAATTTTGCAAGTTGATACGCGTAGTGCCAACTTACAGCGCAAACACAGCAATTGGCAGCAAGATATTGACTTCAAGCTAAGTTTTTCACAGCCGACAACCGATCAACGTGCGTTAGCTAGTATTTATGATGATTGGCTTGAGATGCAAGAAGAATTACTTGCTTTTGAGGGAGCACGTGGTCTTAATCGCTTAGTGTTGAGTGATAAAGGCTATACCCCGTTAATCAATGCGGTTGCTAAGGATGGAGCGGAGTTACCGTTGTTGGTTGCTTCTTATCCGGGCAAGGGGCGAGCGATTTGGTTGTTTAGCGATACTTTTTGGCGTTTAGCGATGACGGGTGTGTCGCGTTATTCTTATCATCGTTTTTTGCAATTAGCAATGACGTGGTTGTTGAAACAAGACTTGCAGCGCGCGTTACGCATTAGTAATTTCGTGTTGAGTCGCGATCGCAATCTCGATGTCGTGTGGCGTTTAGAGTTGCACGGTGCGGCGACGAAGTATTTTGCTTTATCGGAACAGTGGCAACTACAGCTATGTGGTCAGATACAAGACTGGTCACAAGTCAACGTTGAAGTGGTCGGCCCGCAACGCAAAAACCTCTCAGGTCGGATTGCTGTAGGGGACAAGCAAAAATGTCGAGTGAAGATTGCTGGGGTTGATAAGGCTTTCGGGGCATTGCAAGCTGAAAGCGTAGCGTTGTTGCCCACGTTGTATAAAGATGAGGAGGTGGGGCGTGCCGCTGCACATGCCGCGGCGTTAGCTGAGTTATTGCGTGTGCCTTTTGTTGTCGGTAGCGAAAAATTCAGCAGTGCGCTGAGTATGTTTATGAGCCGTCATTTTGCTGCGGCTGAATTTGCGCCGCGTTGGCAAGAAGAGACCGAGCAAGATTATTTTTGGATTTTGCATGAACCGTGGTACTTTCTACTGCTGTTGTTTCTGCCCGCGGAGGTATTGCTCAGACGTTGGCGAGAGATCGGTTAAACTTATTTTAGTAGAGGCGGAGCAAGAAAGTAAACACTTCTTGCTCCGCCCATTATCACTTATCAAATTTGGGATTGATCGGTGTCTCATGTGGTGTTTTTACAAACGCCCCCATCACGCGACCAACAATATGTGCTGCCACGACCACAGGAATAATTATGGCGAACTTCATTGCGTGCACACCAAGTTTCTTGACTTGTGGAGCAGATTCCTTGAGCTTGACCACATCTTCATAATTGACATGAGCAGTCCCTTCACCAGTCATTTTAAAGGCTTTAGATTTCAACCAGTCTGCCATGCCTTCGGCTCTCTTGTTTAGCCATTTTGTCAGGCGTGTTTGTTCTTTACCTGCCAGTTTTTTTCCAACATCTATCATACCATTGGCTGCAAAGATAGACCCAGCCAAATATGTACCAAAGGCTGGAAACAGTAAGGCATACGAGCTTCTAACATCTTCACTAGCTCCATGTTCTGCGGTAAATTCAAACGCTTTACCAGTTGCTACGGCTTCTTGATAGAGTGTTATTGGGAAGAAAAATCTTGCCAAAGTATACAAGCCAGGGCCGATATGATTTTTCTGCTTTTCGGAAAAATCTATGGCATGACCAGCTTCATGTAGAGCGATGTCCAAGTTGTCAGAATAGAGCACTACCGTGTCAGCAAAAGGATTGTAGTGCTCCCCACCCCCATAAAAGAGCCGCCCCGGTATCACTGTGTAAATCAGTGCATTCAACGTCCCAAAAGTGACCTTGCTCAAAATAGATGTCTTATCGTTTTGAAAGGTACGTTGCCAAATGATTTTGGGATTGTATTCATTGATAGAGATGTGTGTGCTTGCAGTGTCACTATCAGTGAGAGCTAATTTCACGGCAGTTTCTGCATCTTCTTGTAACTCCCCAGAGCCAACTGTGCGATTCCAAAGTAACAGCTTTGTAGGCCAAGAGAAAAAACTACGCAGTGTATCAACAATCTTATGCTCCTTTCCTCTGGTTACCAGCACTTGGTGGAGCTTCTCTTCCAACTGTGGATCGTTTTTGATGCGCTTCTCTATCTCGCTCTCAGACTCATTGGTCAACAGCACAACCTGTCTGGCTACAGGCTTGCCATCATCTTTGGTCGCGATACTTGGCTCAAACACCGGCTCTTGGCGCACAAGTGGTTTGCATGCAGTTACAGAAAAAACAAAAGCTAACACCACCCCACACAATTTTGTTTTCATGACACCCTCCTCCAAACTTTAGTTAAAATATAGATCCATACTACTTGTTTCGTAACTTTTAACTTTAACATTAGTAATATTTTAAGCTACTTAAATGTCAAGAAATTTATATAGTTGTAGTGCAATTCATAATCAACTACATATAGGCGGATAGTAGTCACAACTAGGAAAAATTTGTAATAGGGTATAACTTTTGCCTTCAACGTATCGCGGCGAGTGTGTCACGATGCAATACGGCGGCGGCGAGCAATGGTAAGGTCGTATTCTGCTTGCATTCTGATCCACATTTCGGCAGATGTGCCAAACACACGCTCCAGATCGAGAGCAAATGCTGGTGAAATTGAGTGCTTGGCATTTACTATCGCATTGATCTTACGATGCGCACAGCCAATTGCCTCTGCCAACTGCGTTTGATTGAGTCCCATTTCACGCATGTAGATCTCGTTCAACACTCGACCGGAATGCATCGTTTGGGGTTTTTGATCGTCATTTTGTTAACCTCGATGATAATTCTCAATCATGACATCGCATCCTCAAGATAAGGAACGTAAACTTTTTATGAAACTAGCCAAAACTGCGCGCATACCTGCTCAAACGCTTACTGATTTGGTTATGGTAAGTTTGCTAAGCTCTCACCTCACCACCTGTTTTGAGGTGTGCGCCACCGACGGCAGTGCAGGGCATGACGCGGCTGTCTTGGGCCAGTACCGTGCCGGGGTTAGTGACCGCGTTGCAGCCAAGCTGAGTGCGATCGCCGAGCACCGCTCCGAATTTGCGTAGGTTTGTCGCAATTGTGCCCTCGCGGTGACGAATTTTGATGGTGCTGCTGGGGTTGAGCTTTACATTGGCCAGCTTCACGCCGGCACCGAGATTGACTTGATTGCCGAGCACGCTGTCACCGATGTAAGCAAAGTGCCCCGCCTTCACCTCATCGAGCAGCAACGAGTTTTTAATCTCCGTTGCATGACCAAGCACACACCCACGCCCCGCGATGACATTGCCCCGCAAGTAAGCACCGTGCCGCACCTCGCAGCCCTCTGCAAGCCAACACGGCCCGCGCACATACGCCCCCGCCTCGACCCGCACTCCCTTCTCAATCACAATGCCCGTGCCTTCGAGATATGCACGCGCATCGACATCACCATGCACCTCGTTACGCTGCAAATCACAATGCGCCGCGAGATAATCAGCGATGGCGCTTGGAAAAATATCCCATACACAGCCGACTTCAGCGAAAATTTTCGCGGCAAAAAAATCACGCAAAGCAAAAAATTGCGCCGGGGCAAACATGTCTTTCAAAACTTAACTCCAAGCCTCAATTGCAATCAGCACAAAGTAATTAACACACAAGCCACCAGATTGGAATAGATATAGCTCTGATGAGGTGTATGTCACCTGACATCTTGTTCCGTCGTTAACACTTTTATTTTAGGCCGTAGTATGATAGCATTATCTGCACCAAGCAGGACATCAACTATGCAACGCACCTCTCATTGCAGCAGCCATGCACTGCGTGTGCCTGCGCAGAAAGATGAATTCTGGACGGCAAAGCAGCGGGCGGGGCATGCATTGCACGAAGTTTCTTATCGTGCTTGCTACAAGCCACAGCTGCCGGCTTATTTTCTTAACAAGTTTTGTCACGGCGAGTCGCTAGTCTACGATCCATTCATGGGACGAGGCACGACCTTGATAGAGGCACAGCTGCACGGACATCGAGCAATAGGTAATGACATCAACCCACTAGCGATAATTCTGACCAAGCCGCGGCTCAACCCGCCATCGTTGGCATCTATCGAAAAACGCTTGCGCCGTGTCAATCTCAATAATGATGCTGATTTTGACGACAATCTGCTAGTTTTTTTTCATCACAACACGCTGCAAGAAATTTACGGCTGGCAGGCGTATTTCGCGCAACAACAGCCACTTGATCGTGTCGATGCGTGGTTGCAGATGGTTGCTTGTGGTCGTTTGACGGGGCATTCGCCGGGATTTTTTTCTGTTTACACTCTGCCACCGAACCTTGCCACCTCTGTCATAGCTCAGCGTAAGATAAATGCACGCCGCAAACAAGTTCCGCCTTATCGAGACACAAAAGAACTTATTTGGCGCAAGTCACGGCAGTTGTTGCGGCATCCCCTACCGCGTCACTTCCGCCGTCAAGATGCACTGCTGTTGACCGCTTCTGCCGAACACACCCCACAAATTCCTGACAACTCGGTCGATCTCATCGTGACCTCGCCACCGTTTCTCGATACCGTCGATTATTGTCAAGACAACTGGTTGCGCATGTGGTTTTGTGATGTGCAAATCGAAGCAGGAAAACTCTGGCAGTTGTCTTCAGTAGAGAAGTGGGTAACGTGCATGACGGCTGTCTTTTGTGAATTGCAGCGTATAATAAAAAAAAGCGGGCGTATTGCTTTTGAAGTCGGTGAAGTTCGCAACAGCTCACTATTGCTTGAACACGAAGTCGTCCGCGCAGCACAACAAGCTGGTCTCGTTGCCGAAAATATTCTTATCAACACCCAACACTTCACCAAAACTGCCAACTGCTGGGGTGTGGCCAACAATCGCAAAGGCACAAACAGCAACCGTATTGTCGTGTTGCGCAAAGGTTAGTTGAGGGAAGCTTTGCCGCATCACTACCTACATTGAAACTAATCACTGCTGATTTTTTTTCATTGCAATTTAAAAAATTTTATATTAGTGTTCTTCTTTTGGAGGTAAATTATGGTTATGTCTACGAAAATTATCTTATCAACAGTTGTCTTAATGCTATGTGGTGAGCAGATGATGGCAACGTCACCAGCCTACGTTGCCAAGATACCTGTGCCACAAACCACTAACACGATAGGAGTACCGATTTTCTCGCAGTTTTTGCATAGGGCAGAGGATATTATTTCGGCCGCGCAAGCCAAACATTTGCTCAAGTGGGGCATGCGCGATGCAATTGCCAGTATCAATCCGCTGCAGCACCACAAATTGAGCCTGCACATTTCACAGGTGAAGGACACGTTGCAAGGACATGCTGCTGTGTTTGATGCTGACCTGTTGACAGAGAGGATGGATTCGACCACCAAGACACGCTTGAGCTACAAGCAATTGACAGCTGTGCATGCTGACATCGTGCGTTCGTTGCAGGAGAACGAGCAGTTTCAACAAGCCTTTGCCCTCAATACAGATGACATGGAAAAGAGTACGCAAAGCTTGCAAGACCTGATTGCCCACTACCACATCGAACTCGACACCGAGTCAACTGCCAATAACATCGAGCTTGCCGCCCGTCTTGTGGAAGCAAGGCTGAATGCTGTCGTGCACGTTAATTCCTTTGATCGTGAAACTGTGCAAAGAGAATTAGGGCAAAAATTCGCACTGCTTGATATTGCGCAGCAAAATGCAAAGTTCGGCACTTACCTTGCTTTACGTTTCGCACTGCTGCATCATCTATACCAACAGCAAATCGCACTGCGTCTGACCACAGACATAGCTACTCATGAACGCAACGAACTGGAAAGAGAGAGGCGTTTCCATCAAACCAGAGAAGAATTCAGCCGCACTCTCTACCTTCTACTACAGCAGGACAAGCTCTGAGTCATCGCTCAGGGCAGGGTAATATCAAACTTGCCTACAAGCCCGTCCTGTTGCTGATTGTTAGCGACAAAATCAACCACTAAGGCTCGTCGCTGTGCTTTCGTCATGCTAGAACTTTGCAACAAAAAATCCTGCTCGTTTAATTCCTGCACGAAATCATTGTCTGCAATTTGCTCGCCTCTGAAATACATTTGGGTAACAAATTGTGCAACTCCCGTTGCCATTACCAGAAAATGAATGTGCGGCGGACGATACCAGCCACGTGCTAAATTGGCAGGATAAAAACCGGGCACTATAGTTTTGAAACTGTAGTTACCGCTGGCATCGGTCGTCGCCCTTCCCCAGTATTGAAAGTGCGGGTCATGGGTTCTGCGCAGCGTTGCCCCTGTAACCGGGTGACTAAAATCCTGATTCTGGGCATCACCTTTGTGATTGTAACGACCGCTTGCCGCTGCCTGCCAGATGATAATTGTCGCCGCGGGTAACGGTTGACAATCAGCATCACGCAACGTGCCATCAACATAAACGACTTGCCCCTGTGCTTTGCCATCTCTACCTTTGACAAAAGTTAAATCATTGTCATTGGCAAGATGCAGTGGTGTCTGTGGGTCATCGTCCTCTCTGATAACATCGACAGGCGTACCTTGCTGCGGGAAAAAGGGGCCGAGTGGTTGTGCACTCGTAGCTTTTAAGCAGGCGTGCGCAACCGAACCACCGGCGACAAACGCACCCGCGGCACCAGCTCCAGCTTGAAAAAAATGACGACGTGATAACTTTCTGTCAGTCTGCATAACATTTCTCCTGTTGTGTGTTTCTTTTCAAGAATATACACTGCTAATGACGATTGCGGAAATTGTTAACGGCTATGCATATCATAGCCATAACCTATAGAGGGTAGAGTGCTACCTTCGTTTACCGACATCTACTATTTTCTCGAAGTCGCACGTTCTACCAGTATTTCACGGGCGGCGGAAAAGCTTGGCATCACTCAGCCGAGCCTCAGTGCAGCGATGCAACGTCTTGAAGACAAGCTTGGCACACTGCTCTTCGTGCGGGGGCGAAGCGGGGTGCAGTTGACGCGGGCGGGGCGTGATTTGCTTGACGGCGGTGCAGAGCTTGTCACCCGCTGGCAACAGCTGAAGGCAAGCATCAGCAAGCGTGAGCAAGAACCGGGCGGGCAGTATGTGCTCGGTTGCCACCCATCAGTCGCAATGTATACCTTAGCAAATTTCCTGCCGCGTCTATTGCAAACTTATCCGTCGCTTGAGGTTAAACTCATGCATGATCTGTCTCGCAAGATTACCGAAGGCGTTATTAGTTTTAGCATTGATCTCGGCATCGTCGTCAACCCTGTGCAGCACCCTGACTTGGTTATCAGGGAACTGTGCCACGATGTGGTGTCGTTTTGGTGTGCTCGCAAGCCTTCAACAGTGCAAACCCTCGACGCAGACGACAGCGTGTTGATTTGCGACCCTGAACTCGCACAGGGGAAAATCTACTACAAAGATTGCGCAAAAACAAAAAATATATTTTTAAAAGGCTGGTGCAATCCAGCAGTCTTGAAGTTGTTGCCGATCTCACCGCCGCGGGTGCAGGTATCGGCATTCTCCCCGCCCGTGTCGCTAAACTACGCAAGCTGCGCCTGCTCGACAAAACCCTGCCAACCTACAAAGACCGCATCTGCCTCATCTATCGTGTCGATTATCAACGCAACAAAGGCAGCAAGACTATTATCGAGGCAATCAGGAACGCGATAATTTGAGGCAAGTAGAGCAACAACCAAAATTGCAAAAAACTTTGGCATTAGTTAGTTCGTTATTTTGAGCAAAAATTTGTAAGTGACGGTGCTAGTTGTCTTATTATCTTGCAAAATTTATGTAGAAGATGATAGCATGGCATCGGTGATTTTCTGAAGGTTGCTGTCAGTCACATTGAAGCAAACTACAATACAGATGGTGCTAAAGACGCTAACAAATCCCACTACCTGAATAGCCCTACGGTGGTTGATGCTTAAACATCTTACCCAATTGTCTAGCCTCTACAGGCATCGTGCAAGTGGTATTCCATCAAAACCTTATACTATAGAAGAATTGAAATGATCACATCGAACGTCATACACAGAACTTTTTGGCTAAAACGTGCTAACTCTAATTCTATCTTCACTGGATTTACTATCGATGTTGATGACAGACAGTACCTCTGCACCGCGAAACACTGTGTTCCTGATGCTGATTCGGAAAGCTTTAGCCATATAGAAATATTTCGCTATAAGAGGTGGAATCAACTTGAGGTGAAGCTAATTGGCTTTGGGTCGAAAGGTTCAGATATCTGTGTTCTTGGAACAAATGAGATACTATCACCACAACTTCCCATGCTACCAACGTCTGTAGGTATTGCTTTTGGTCAGGATGCTTACTTCCTCGGCTTCCCACACGGACTTAGAACTGATGTCAAAATCAAAGTTAACAGGGGCTACCCCGTGCCATTCATAAAAAAATGTATCATGTCGGCAGAAAGGCCGCCAGAAAGCAAACCAGAGTTAGGAGTTATGTATTTTGACGGGCACAACAACAAAGGATTTTCAGGAGGCCCTATCATCTTCAGGGAGAATGGTAACCCACGCAACGACTTCAAGGTAGCAGCAGTTGTCTCTAGCTTCATGGCTGAGCCTGGGGTGTTCATCGATGGCTTGGAAAAAGATATGATGTCTATTGAACTGGAGGATGGAAAACGAAGGAATATGATGGTGAATGCCGGTATCTTTGTAGCTCACGATATTCGTCATGCCATTGACGCTATCAAAAAAAATCCGATCGGCATTGAAATTGAGACAAGATTGTAGTTGCTAGCAACACTCTCGCTGCCGATAACATTGACGTATCATCCCCCCGCAACAGATCAGCATGTTGTGCCTACTGCTACCATATTCCATATCAGGCGAAGAAGTGAGACTGATTCTTTTTGGGTTAGCACTATAGAGCAAGCTTTGGTGCATCACAACACTAGAGCAAAATATACCCCGATCACCACCAGCCACCAAGTACAGCGATATCTCCCGTTCCTGCATGTCTCCAACTCAATATATAACTGCCTATGAGTACAGGAAAATGTGCAAACCACTTGACTATCTCGGTACTTTGGCCGATGCAGTATAGGTACTGCCCCACTTGGTTCGCTGGGTGGGTGCGGAGTGGCTCTCGGCCGGGAGCCGCTCCGAGTTTCTTGGAGCTAATCTTGATCAATACTATCTGCTATGTTGACGGCTTCAACCTCTACTACCGCCTGTTGAGGAACACGCCTTGATGTTAGTGAATTTATCCCCAAGATGCTGCCGTATGACAACAAAGTTGTGAGGATCAAGTATTTCACGGCTCGTGTTAAGTACACAGACAAGGATAGACGCGCACCGGAGAGGCAAGACACATACCTTCGTGCTCTGAGAACAGTTCAGAGACTGGTAATCGTAGAAGGCAGGTTCAAGAAGGTACGGCCTAAGGGAGTGGTTGTCGAAATCTTAGACAAAAACTCTGGTGGCATGGTGAAGGTTGAGAAGGGCAACATTGTCAGGATAGAGAAGCACGAGGAAAAGCAGTCTGATGTCAACATTGCAACCCACATCATGTTGGACTGCGCCAAAGAGGAGGTAGATCGATTAGTTGTCGTGTCAAACGATACCGACCTCCTATTGCCCGTAAGTCAAGCTAAAGAAGCATTTAGAAAGGAAGTTGTCGTTATTTCACCAGATAGATTTGTGCATAAGGATCTGAAATCTGCCTCTAGCTCTAGTATGGTTGCCGATAGATCGATACTGGAGTACTGTCAATTTCCTGCCGAGTTGGAGGATAGCGCAGGCAGGAAAATCACAAAACCGTCGTGCTGGTAGATGGAATATTACTCCTAAAAAGCACCTGAAGCTCCGGGATGGAGATAGGTTCATTCCGCACTCAGGTGCAGTTGTCCAGCAAAGCTTGCTAGAGTTTTCAAGACTAATTTTAAATTTTTTTTAATTAGACATGATCCGTCCGCCTAATCAACGCTTCAGCAGTGGGTCACTGATAGCCAGCATCGGGAAGCGGCGGCCGAAGAAGGATACACAGGCCATGAACAGCCCAACAAAACCGAGAAACACACCAAACTCAATCAAGGGTAGTTGCCATGTGTGTTCACGGTCGAGCTGCGGTGCAACAACGATTACCTGTGTCAACCACTGTGCAACAATGACCATTACACAGACAGGTATCGTCACCAACGGTGTCCATTTGCTCGCCTTCGGGATCAAAGCAAACATGGGAATGACAAAGTTAAACAGCGGAGCAAGAATTACCAACGTCAGCCATGGCTGCTGGATACGATGAATAAAATACTCCGTCTCCTCTGGCACATTACCATACCAATAGGTCAACACATGTGCATAAGTCAGGTAGGCGAAAAAAATCGTAAAGCCAAACAACAACTTGCCAACATCATGAAACTGCTTGATACCATAGTGCTGACCAATGGCACTGTTCTGCATACCAAACATAAACAACAACAAAAACGCAAACAACGTCTGCATCATGATGGCGAAATTCCAGCCACCCCAAAGCGTTGAAAACCACTTCGGTGCAAGTGACATCGTTATGTCGAAACATATAAACGTAAAACACAAAGCATACACAACCAAGATTGGTGCTGACCAGTAACGCAATTTCGTCCGTGCTAACTCCGCTAACTGCCGTGCCTTATCCTCTTCCCCCGCTAACAGCAAACGATCAGCACGTAATCCACGCCGCAATTGCCACCAAGCAAAATAAAGAATTACCGCCAAAAGAAACAACACCCGTGCCAACATAAAATCTTCGATCAACCACGACCGTTTGCCCACATAATGATGCAACATGTCATGATCAGCTATCCACTCATAAACCTTATCTGCCTCCGCAACCCCAAGCTTAATGCAAATAAAAAACAACATAAACAACAGCACAGCAACTGGCAAAAACGCCCCGAACGACTCGTGCAAACGCTTAATTGGCCGTCCCCAACGCGCTCCTAACACATCCTGCATGCCACCAAAAGCAACCCCGCCCAGTGACACTGTGAAGAAAAAAAACAAACTCAATAAAAAGCTTCCCCACGCCCGTAACGGTTCAGACACAAAGGCATACACCAACGTTACTACGCCAACCACAATACAAAAAGTTATCGCCCCTCGCGTCAACGGCGATGTGCTCAACAAAAATTTCTTGTCATCTTGCATCTTTTACACCCTGCAACTCACGCAGATAATAGACAATCTGCCACCGCTCCGCCACATTGATAGCATGCCCATAGCCGGGCATAATCGCCGTGCCAAACGTGATGCGATGAAAGAAAAATCCGTCCTTACGATCCCTATAAACCGCCTGCGAAATATCTGGCGGTTGCGGAAACCCATGGTCGATTGTGCCATCACCCTTGCCTTGTGCCCCATGACAGACCTGACAAAAAGTTTCATAAAGTTGCTTGCCCTGTGCCATATCTCGTGCCACTGCTGCCGTCTGGACACTCTCCTCCGCAGTCTTGGCATAGAACACCGCCCCCCGCGCCACACTGTGTGGCGGCGGATCGATAAAATCCTCCTGCGCCTTCACCGTCGGGCTATCTGCCATGTCAGGCATATACTGCCACTTCGTCGCGGCTGGATCAGTACAAGCAGTAAGCAGCAGCAGCAGCAACAAAGAAAGACGTAAGAAAAATTTGTAACACATCATGCCGACCCTAAAACTGAACGTGCGGGAGATTGGCTTGCACACCTGTGCCTAGTATCCACCAAACTAAGCCCCCTTTGAAGGGGGTTTAGGGGTAGCTTTTTGTAAAAAGCTCGACCAAAAACTTTTAGTAAGATGCATTTCATCAACTATACACCCGTATTTCACCCTTCTCCTGCAACAACCGCGCGACTTCACTACCCTCAGCCACATCATAAACAAAAATTCCAAACCGATCGTCCGTCGTCGCCTCGCTATAAATCTGCCCCTTAGGATTCGGTATCTTACCTAACCACAACATGCCGATAATCGTGCCAATCGCACCTAATAAAATCGTCATCTCAAAAGCAATCACCACATACGCCGGCAACGAATACACCCCCGCAGTCTTGCCGCCCACCACCAAAGGCCAGTCGTAATCAGTCCACAAACACAAGGCAAATCCAAGTGTCACACCTAACAACGCACCTGTCAAAGTGAACCAACGCACACCACTTGGTTTATAGCCAAGCGCTTCTTCCAACTCGTGATAATAAGTCGGCGTGAAGACATCAAACTGTGGCTCATCACGATTAGCCCGCAAACGTTCAATTACCGCGATAGCATCATCAAGATAAGTAAACAGTGCATAGACACCCTTGCGCGGTGGCTTCTCTTTGATAAGCTTATCTAACATCTATGCTTCCGCAAGCTTGGATGAATAAACCAATGTCAGAGGCCACACCCCCGACACCACCGTAAGAGAGATAATTTTGGGGCACGGCCCCAAACCCCGCCAACTTTTTATAAAAAGTTGGTGCAAAAATTTTTAGTGAGTTAAGGGGGTCTGCCCCCTTAAAATCCCCCGTTTGGGGAAGAGTATGGGAGCTTCGCCCCCAAACCCCCACGGTGACATGATTTATTAGGAGTTTAACCCCCAACATTAACCTAACCATGCTTATCCACAGATTTGCCTCGCAACGGCGGGGGCATAATCAATTTCAATTCCGACAACGACACAATGGGAAAATAACGGCAGAAAATCAAAAACCAAAAGAAAAACCAACCGAAACTGCCTAAGGTAATAATTATCTCCGTCCACGACGGTTCGTAATGCCCCCACGAGCCGGGCAAGAAATCTTCCACCAGACTAGAAACAATAATGTTGTAACGCTCAAACCACATGCCAACATTAACCAACAGACAGATAACAAACGCTATCGGCAGACGCACTCGTATTCGCTTCGCCCAAAACGCCAACGGAAAAATACAATTGCAACACACCATCACCCAAAAATAAAAAGCATACGGGCCGCTCAAACGCTTAGCAAAAATTTCCTGCTCGTAGATATTGCCACTATACCACGCTATAAAAAATTCTACCGTATAAGCATAAAAAACAATCGTCGAAGTTAACAACGTTAGCTTCAACAAGGCATCGAGATGACTCTCACGAATGTATTCCTGCAAATTAAACATCCACCGCACCGGCACAAGCAAGGTATAGACCATCGCACAACCAGATAAAATCGCGCCCGCAACAAAATACGGCGGAAAGATTGTCGTGTGCCAGCCCGGTTGAATTGACATGGCAAAGTCCCACGACACCACACTATGCACCGATAACACCAGCGGTGTCGCTAGCGCAGCAAGAAAGGCATAACCCGTCTCATAATGATGCCACTGCCGTCCTGTGCCTCGCCAACCAAATGACAAAATACCGTAGACGAGACGCTTAAAGCCACGACAACGATCACGCAACGAAGCAAGATCCGGCACCATGCCCATATACCAAAACAACAGCGACACCGTGAGATAAGTTGAAATGGCAAAGACATCCCAAATTAACGGCGAGCGAAAATTAATCCAGAGATTGTTGGTATTAGGTAACGGCAACATCCAATACGCTGCCACCCACACTCGCCCAACATGAATAAGAGGAAATAACCCCGCGCTCATCACGGCAAAAATCGTCATCGCTTCCGCACTACGGTTAACGCTATTGCGCCATTTCGCCCGAAATAAAAACAAAATTGCCGAAATCAACGTGCCAGCATGCCCAATACCAACCCAAAAAACAAAGTTGGTAATGTAAACACCCCAATACACGGGGCTGTTCAAACCCGCCATGCCAATGCCAAGTGTAATCTGAATACCCCAGAACACCGCACCAAGAACGAGACACAGGAAAGCACAGAGCAGTGCCACATAAAAAGCTGGATGCGGTCGGCGTGTATTGACGAGAATACCGTCGTTGACATCCGAGATGGTGCGTTTCCAGCCAGCTTCAGCCGTGCTCATCACCACTCTCCTTCTGCAACGTGACATCAGCCAAATAACTGACATTGGGCAATGTTTTCAAACCATACTCCTTGATGTCAGGATGCCCGCCGAGTGCTAAATAAGCACGATAATCATGCCGCTGCCGCGCAACCTTGCTATCCTTGTCCTTCAGATTGCCAAAAGTAATCGCATCCGCAGGGCAAGTCTCCTGACAAGCAGTTTTAATTTCATCGTCCTGCACCGCCCGATCTGCCATCTTCGCCTGATGTTTGCCATCACGAATACGCTGGTAACAGAAATTGCATTTCTCCATCACCCCACGGGTGCGCACCGTTACGTCAGGATTCAAGGCACGTGGATTGCGGTTGTATTCCTTATCGTCGATGACATTCCACTTGTGCGTCCACCAATTGAAGCGTCGCACCTTGTAAGGACAGGCATTGGCACAATAACGTGTGCCCACGCAACGATTGTAAGTCATGGCATTGATGCCTTCCGGATCGTGCGTAGTCGCATAAACAGGACAGACCGCCTCGCACGGCGCATGATTGCACTGTTGACACATCATCGGCTGCATCGTGACACGCGGATTAGCCGCATCGCCGCTGAAATAACGATCGAGCCGAATCCAATGCATCTCCCGCCCCATCGCCACTTGATTGCGTCCCACCTGCGGTACATTGTTTTCCTGCGCACACGCGACCATACAGGCTGAACAACCAATGCACTTGTGCAAATCAACACTCAAACCCCAACGATGCTCACCCTCTTCAAGTTTCGGATAGAGGTCAGGCACGGTATCGAGGTCACGCATTTTATTTTTGTGCTGCTGCAACTGTGCCACACTGACACTTTTAACGATGTCGCCGCGATCACCGAGCTTGTTCTCCTTCTGCATTGCCGCTAAACGATGTGTCTTGCCGGTGCGCGTCAAACTCACTGGCAACGAGGCCGTCAACGGTAACATTTCCATGTCATCAACCGCGCACGCCACCAGCGGATCAACGCCAATGCCATCAGTCACTTTGCTGACACCATGTGCATGACCGTTGCCACGCGGCACGACCACCGCGTCATCGTGCAAGCCGGGCAGCGGAAACAACGCAGCGGCAAAAACTCCCGCGGCACTCTTCACCTGCAATACATCGTTGCGCCGAAACCCAAGTCGTGCCGCAGTCTTGACACTCAACGCCACCCACGTATCCCAGGCAATCGTCGTCAAGCTGTCGCCCACCTCCTGCAACACAGGCAAATGTGCGCCGCGTCCGTCGTGCAAACGATTGTCGAGCGGTGCAGTCAATTTTAAACCCACGGGCACTTGCTGCACTTTGACCTCAAAAGCACGCAACTCACGCCGTGTCTGCTGTGTCTTATGTGTAAACGTGCCACGCTTCAGCGTCGTGTGATAAAATTTGGCAAATTTTTCCCCGCCGCCTTGCAAGTCATGCCATGCCTGCCAACGCTTGCGCAGGTAGGAACGATAATCGGCATAGGGCAGCGGTTTTTTTACCGTCGCCAACAGCCACAACAACACATCCTCTGCCTGTCGGCTATCAGTCAGCGGCCGCACCACTGGCTGCTGCGTCGTCCATGTGCCAGCATGTGTCTGTGCATCACCCCAAGCTTCGAGAAAATGATGCGTAGGCAAGACATGCGTCGCCAGAGTGTCGGTCGCAACGGGGAACGACTGCATCGAGATGACGTGCTTGACCTTTTTTATTTTTTCCGCAAACCCAAACGATGCAGGCAAGGTAAAAAGCGGATTGCTGTCAATGATGAACAGCACGTCGAGCTGGGCTACGTCCTTACTAAAACGGGCGAGATCGTCACGTCCAACGGGTGGAACTTGCCAGCCACGCTGCACGTTGAGAATATTTTCATAAGCACCACAAAGAATATTGATAGCAATGGCTACCTGCTGCAAGGCTGCGGCGTTAGCATCGAAGTTGTGACTGCCGCCACACAAAACTACTGAAGATTTTTGCAGCAACTGTGCGGCAAGTGCAGCGATATGCTTATGCACGGCAGGGTCGAGTTTGACTTGATGCTGCTGCAACAGTGCAGCAATCATCTTGCGTTCGGCAACACCACCCTGTGCTTGTGGGTGGCGATAAAGTGCTTGGGCAAGGGCAAGGGCAACGTTGATTTCTTCGCCGGGGGCGATGACGATGCGCTCGTCAGCACGTGCGCCAGTCAGACTTAAGGTTGCCTCCAGCTGCACGAGTTGTGCAGGGTGAGGGCGGTTAAGGTCGCGTGCCGCGCTGAAACTTTTAGCGTAGGCAACTTTAGCTAAGCCTTGATCGAGAAAATCGCTGCCGATACCAACAATCAGCTCTGCTTTGGTGAAATCACAGCGAGGGATGACATAGTGCCCAAAGGCTTGCTCGTGTGCAGTAGCAACGTGTGTGTAGAGAAGGTTCGGGTCGTAGCGATAGAGGTTGGCCGGTGGTGCGCCGAGTTTTTGCAAAAATGCTTGCAAAAATTCTGCCCGATGCCCTGTTGTACCGCTGGTAAAGATGCCAACTTTGGTGGTGTTCAAGCGTGAACTGAGGTGCAGGTAGACATCGTCCCAGCTGACTACTTCCAGTTCACCACCACGACGAATGAGTGGCTGCTGACGGCGTTCTGGGTGGTAGAGCCCTTGCAGTGCGGCTTGCCCCATCGGGCATAGTGCCCCGCCCGTGCTGGGGTCGTCAGGGTTGCCTTCGATTTTGACGGGACGACCTTCGCGGGTCTTGACGTTGATACCGCAGCCTGCGGCACAACCTGTGCAGGTTGAGGCATAGTACGTAGCCACGCCGGGCACTTGATCGACGGGTTGATTGACGTAGGGGATGGCATGCTCTGCAGGACGACGCACGCAGGAAGAGGAGGCAAGGGCGACGCTGGCACTGAAGTATTTGAGAAAATCCCTACGTCCAAGCGCGGTTTTTTCGGTTTTTTCTGGATCAGGAGACGCAGCAACGCTGGTGCATACGTCATCAGCAATCGAGTAGTGTTTATCTTGCAGCATTTTCCATCCTCAATAGTGACAAGTTAAGCAGGCGATGCTCGCCTTTTTCTGACGATGACAATCAATACACCAGCCCATCTGTAAAGGTGCTTTTTGCACAGCAACGCCCATCTTTTCAACCTTGCCATGACATTCCTGACAACTAATCTTCGCCAACACATGCACTTGGTGCGAAAAACGCACAAAATCGGGCAAGTCATGCACCTTAGTCCACTTGACAGGCTCGTTTGCTTTGTAGCGTGCGGCGATAAACTTGATCGGGTCTTTAGCCGTGGCGACGAACTTGTGGCAACCCATGCAGGTATTAAGTGGCGGAATGCCAGCCACAGGCGAACGCCGTGCCGATGAATGGCAGTATTCGCAGGCTATCTTATGCTCATCGCTGTGCAGCTGATGGTTAAAGGGAATCGGCTGTTTGGGCGTGTAGCCGACATTATCGACGGTATCGCCGGGAGTCCACATCCACCAAGCTGCGGCAGTCTCGGCAAAAAATAATACAACAACGATGAACGACAGACAACGCAACGTCAACAACGACCACACCATAATTTTGAACGCCATACCTTACTAGCTTAAGCGATGTCTTTCAACCATAATTTGTTGGCGGCAGACAGATGGCATGCATCGAGGCTGGCTGTGCAAATTTTGATCAGTTTGACTGTCTCTCTGTTCCTGCGTTACACTTATTAATAAGTTGATTGGATGTATATTTCGAGAAGAGTTTATGCAATGTTTTAAATATATGGCACTGTGTACCTATGGCAGTGTGTTGTTAGCAGAGGGTGCAAGTGCGCAGCAAGCTGCACATGATGCCGGCAAGATTAGTGTGCCGCGTTATGTCGTCGGAGGTATACTAGGCACAACACTTGGTCTTGGTATCGGACACAGTATACAGGGACGTTGGTGGCGCGATGCTGGTTGGGCCTTCACTGCTGGTGGTATCGTGACAGGTCTAGGTGCTATCTGGGGGAAAAACTGCGGCGTGTCTGACAGAGCAGTAGCAAATCTATGGATAAACGACAATTATGAAGAATGCATTGCTGAGGACAAACGCCAACGCAAGAAGTGGCTGATTAGTTTTTTGTTGGTCAAGGCTATCGAGACAGCCGCGGTTTGGTGGCCAAATAATGTTGATTTCACTGCAAAGAAGGCAAAGACCCAAGTTGCGCACAGCCATCTTAGCCCCATTACACAAGAAAAATACGTACTCGGCGGCACACTAGGCACACTTGTTGGTTTTGGCACAGGTCATGCATTGCAGGGACGCTGGCGACATAAAGGTTGGATTTATACCGCTACCCAAGCAGGAGCTGCTGCCCTTGTTGGTTACGGATTTTTTTGTAGAGAATACTCAGAATCAGGCCCAAAAAAACCTGATGAATCAGCGAGCAAACCAAAAACAAACTACCCATTCTGTGATAGTTTTTTTGGCATGGTGTTGCTGGGTATACCTGTGTGGTTCGTATCAAGAATTGTCGAAATCGTCAGCGTCTGGGGGCCTAGCACCGATCACTACCGCATCGTTGCCACAACCACAAAAAAACCATCGCCATTTTCCATCATACCACTGCTGAATACTAAACAAGATGGTGTGCAACTAGTACTTGCCTTGTGAAAAATAATTGGAGCGGGGGTGGACAACAGGCTTTGTTGCATAAGTTCTGTTGATTATAACATGCTGTTATCATATCATTTTTATGTGGGGAGCGTTCCCCTCCCTGCTTTGCACGGCTCTTTGCCGCTTTCTAGCTCCCCACCCCTGCGTGTTCGCAGACTTCTCGTTTGGGTCAGGTGCAATCATCCTGCTGCACCATGTCTCATGCTGAAGCATTCGCGTGAAATGGTTTGCAGGTCTGCTTGCACCTGACCATTGTCAACTTCTGTGGACACTACGGGCTTGTGCGTAGTGCAGGCATTACCTTTGCAACACCTATAAAAACTCTTACTGCTAAAGGGTTATAGGATATAAACATGCCCGCCCTGAGTTATGCAACAAAGCCGGGCGAAGCCCCTTAATCCTTTTAGCAGTGGTGATTCTGAGTTATGCAACAAAGCCTGGACAACAGCCGTAAACGACTAGACTCCGCCATTACTACAACCTATCTTCTGTCAAAGATTTAGAAAATAACAACATAAAAGTTGTAACATAATCACACAAAACAGCTTTTATGCTTTAACTAAAACCTAACAAAACAGCAAATACACTGTCAAGGCCACTCCCCGCAAAAATAAAACAAAAAAAAATCTACTTAGCTACTTACAAAAAATTCAGCAATAAACTGCAGATTTTTCTAAAGCAAAAAAACGGTCGATATGGAACAAACATCTGGCAGCAATTTCCCGCCTTGCCAGCAAGAAATATAGTCCCATCCGAAACTTTCAGGAGTATCTCGCTTGACATTTTACATCGTTATTTCTAAAGTAAAGTCTGCTTTGTTATTTTTAAGATTAAAGAGGTATAACATTATGAATTTATTAAAAAAACAATTGATAGTCGTAGCTTGCTTCGTTTTCAGCGCAGCACAGGGGGCATCATCATTGGTAAGGGGTAGGCTGTTGTGGCCACCGACGACTGAGGCAATGGCAGCTGAAGTTGTTGCGTTGAAAAAGCGCAGTATCACTCAGCCACTGTTGTTCGAGATGATCAACAGTGCGGACAGCAGTCGGCATTGGCTGTTGGGAGTCGAGCCTTCGGGCGTTTATCTCGGCGAAAACTTTCCCTTGGATTCGCCGCTCTTCACTGCATTGGCAGAAACAACGACATTCTTATTCGATAACATCAGCTTTGCACAGATTCCGCAGCGCCTGCTCGATGAGCTAGAGACGCTGAAAACTTTGCGCGGTGAGCTTCCTGCAGATTTTGATCTGCAACAGCAATTAGGCAACGAACACTGGTCAACACTACGGCAAACATTGCGGGAACATCCGGGCGTACCTGACGATCCTGATGAGCGGCATCGCACTGCCATGAAAATCCAAAAGGGGCATCCAATTATGGCAATTGATTTACTGACCACTGACATCTTGATGCTGTCGATGGAAGATAGCATGCTCGCTGAGCAGATTGATAGCATTGCTGTTGAAAGAAACAAGAAGGTGGTAAATTTAGCCAGTGCTGAACAGGAGTTTGAAGCATTGCGTGAATACTATACTACTGTCTATTCTCAAGCTTCCGTTGATGATGTAAGAGAAATTGTTGACCGCGGCGGTATTAAGTTTGTGATGGAAAGCAATCTCGCCGAACTCGATGCCTACTTTGTCGGCGATGCGGAGGAATTAATGCGCCATTACCACCAAGCACGCACAGGCTTTTTGCAACGACAAGATGCCATTCTCGTCAGCGGACGTAACCGCACGTGGCTTGCCAACGGCGCAATTCAAGAAAACTGTCGCACAGGTGAAACTTGCTTTATCACTGTCAGTTTTGAGCATCTTTTCTACGGCGAGGACAACCTCATCAAGCTGTTGCGCGAGAAGGATTTTGTCATCAACCGCTTCAACCCAGCAACAGAGCCTTGATACAACGTACGTGGCGGAAAACACGATAGCAACCAACGTCTCCCATCTGCGCAACATCGTGATCGGCTTTGCTCTACCAACCTATGCTAGTCGCGGCTTTTATTGGCAGAGTAGCGGTAGAAAGTTGCTTTTTTAATGGGTACTACTTTGATTTTTTGAATAGAGTGATTTTGGTCGAGTTTTTGCTGCAAGCCTGATATTTTTTGCCCCAAGCCAATGGGATGCATGCCAAGCTCTGCTGCCATGGTTGCGGCCTTAATACCCTCTTCGTGCAACATGTGTTCATTGTCTTTGAGATAGTTAAGCACCAGCTGCTCAATAGTGTCAGGTTGCTCAGCAAAAATGCGGTAACGTATTTTGCTATTACGAGAAATCTTAGCAATTTTCTGAACAAAATGGTCTTCATCGAGTTGTTCCTGCAAACGTTTTCGCACCCAACCAAGTGACTGGGCGTTCACATCAAACTCAGCTGCTATTGTTGCTACCGCTAGTCCATCTCCTTCCAAAAAATTGATATTTTCTTCGAGGTAAGTGAGTATCTGTGCTTCCTTGTTTTTTGCTGATTTGCTTAGTTTGTCGCTGCCATCTAAAAAGCGAAAATAACCTTGCTCTCTTTTTATTTTGTTGATGAGGTGGTTACTGTCAAGTCTAACTTGCATGCTGCTTATGTGGCGCTTCAGTACTTTGGTAATTATGCCAAGTTCTGCTGCCATCTTATCAAGATCAACACCTTCCCCCTGCAAACCATCGATATTTTTTTCAAAATAAGCCACTATCCGCTGGGACATGCTTCCCTTGTAAAAACGGTAGGAGTTAGCGTTATTAATAATTTTTTGGATGAAGTGATCCTTGTCGAGTTTGTTCTTAAGGCTTCTTATTACAGCGCCTAGTGCAGTATGCGACAATCCAAACTCCGCGGCTACCGTCGCAACCGCAATACCCTCATTGTCTACTGACTCGATGTTACTCTCGAAATAGTCAATTATCCGTTGTTCAATAAAGTAAAACTTCCCCTGCCTAAGGCGATAGTAGAACTTACCATCGCTCAGCTGCAACATCTTAACGTTGTGAACAAAGTGATCGTCAGCAAGCTTTGCTTGCACCTTTGTTATCGTACGTCCAAGCCACACGGAGCTTATGCCAAGTTCTTTAGCCATGTGCGATATTTTTATCCCAACACCCTTCAAGGCATCGATATTGTCTGCAAAGTAGTTCAGAATCGAGCGCTCACTGGTTGTCAAGTTTTTATCATAACCGACGAAGCCAGTGTAAAGCAGCTTACATGCCTCTTCTCCTGTTGAGATTACACATCGAGCACCATACCTAGTTGTTTTTTCCTCAAGCAAGACCTCCTTGCCCTGATTATTAAAAAATTTTGCAAACCCATCTACTTTTTCAATGTGATCGATGTAACCATCGAACACTTGCAGTCCCTGTGTGTCTCTCGCAACAGCTTTTAAAATTTTTTGCCCTCGCCACTCTTTATCAACAAAAAATTTGTCCAAACGATAGTTTCTAAGCCTGCCATTCCCTCTCCAGTACGTGTCTTTGCTTTTCAGCAATGCTTCCATTGCCCCCATGTCCTCTGGGCGCTCAAGCAAAAGCTTTACCATATCTTCGGTGAGTGCGATCTTACCCCAAATGGCAATCTTATCCGAATGGATATGCCTACCGATGTAAAACAACGCCTTTTTTTCAGCAAGATACGCCTCATGCACTGCACTGATAGCTGCAGATGGCAAGCTAGCCTGTACTACTTGGGTGAAACTTACCAACGAGGCGATCAATGCTACTTTTGCCAAAAACATAGATATTCCCCTAATAAATATAAATAGATACGAGAACTAGGAAAGCATGCCATAGTATTATAATTTATTTCAACTGATAAATTTTAATAAAATCACACAATAAATAATGATTAAACTAACCAATACCGAGATCAGCAAGTAAATCATCGCAGTTTTCAATGCCAACCGAGAGACGAATCAAGCCGCCATCAATGCCAAGCTTTTGCCGCCGTTCAGGAGGGACGCTAGCGTGCGTCATTGTTTCAGGATGATTAACAAGCGACTCAACCCCGCCAAGGCTTTCAGCCAGTTTGAAGAGACGTAGTTTTTTAAAAAAATCTTCCGCTTCGGCCTTGCCACCATGCACACGTAAAGAAATAATACCACCGCAGCCACGCATTTGTTTTTTGGCCAGCGCATGCTGCGGATGCGAAGGCAAGCCGGGGTAAATTACCACAGCAAAGCGTCCACTTTGTTCCAATACCTGTGCAATGCGCAACGCATTCTCTTGATGCCGTTGCATGCGCAAATGCAACGTCCTAATGCTGCGTGCCAGCAAAAAAGATTCAAACGGCGCGGGAATCGCACCCGCCGCAAACTGCAAAAATTTTATCTGCTTGGCAAGATCGTCACGTTTAACAATTAACGCTCCGCCAATCATGTCGCTATGCCCGCCAATATACTTGGTGGTCGAATGCAACACGATGTCAGCACCAAGTGCCAACGGCGATTGAAACACAGGCGAAGCAAAAGTATTATCGACGACAGTTGTTATTTTTTGTGCTACAGCCAGCTTGACCACCGCGGCAATGTCAATCAAATGCAACAATGGATTGGTCGGTGACTCAATCCAAATCATACGGGTATTGTCTTTTATCGCCGCGGCAATTGCGCTCGGCTCACGCATGTCAATGAACTCAAATTCCAATCCATACTTGGCCATAATGTTAGTAAACAAACGCCCACTGCCGCCATAGACATCTTCACAGACAAGTACGTGACTATCCTTGTCAAGCAGTTGTATCACCACCTGTGCCGCCGCTAACCCCGAAGCAAAACTATACGCACAAGTTCCGCCTTCCAGCAAAGCCAGTGCCTCTTCCACCGCGGTGCGAGTCGGATTGCCCGCCCGTGCATAGTCGTAAAGACGCGGCTGGCCGGGGCTGTCTTGCACATAAGTTGAAGTCTGATAGATGGGCATGTTCAATGCCCCTGTCTCGGCATGTGGTTCAGCACCACCATGTACACAAATAGTTGCGGGTCGCATAAAACTCAGTCCTTTATCCGTTGTTCAAAATCAGCAACCATAGGAGCATAGTCCAGCAAGACAACAGCTGTCATCCACAGATCATACTCCAGCTGATACAGCTTGCTCTCCTTCTCAAAATCACCCGTCGGCAACACTTGCTCAGCATAGTAACGAGCATGAAGACGCAGCTCCTCTTTACGCAACATCGCCCGATAAGCCTTAGCAAGGCTGTACTTCCATGCCATAACAGTTACCTTTGTCCCAGGGTAAAAGAGTCGGAAGTTATCGTTCTTGAATACCAGCTGCATCTCTTTGTTGACAAGACGCTCCCGCTCAGACGACAACTCGGCAATCTCTGTACGCAAATGCTTAAACAACTCATACAACACCTTGTTTCTTGCGGGGAACAACGCAATTTCAGGGATGAACGACGCAAAATCAGGGATGGTAAAACCATACCGCGATGCTCGGTCGGGATAGTTTTCTTTCGTTTTCTGCATCAATATTGCGTTGGCTGTGCTAGTGCGCTTGATGCCATCCCAATCTACTTTCTTATCTTGGGGGTCAGTGGGAGATAGTAGTACCTGTTCAGGTGGCACGTGCTGCGATTTGCGCAAAAAATCACGATCACGTGCCATCACCACATGGAGGTCTTGGTAGAGATGCAACTCCAACGTGTGTGCATCGCTATTTTCCCGCAACTCCTCCTGTATTGCATTTTTCTGCGTTAGCGGCAGATAATCGTAAGTAGTCGCGATAAAATTGCGCAGAGCATCCAATGCGTCACCTTCCCTGCTAACACTCTCCAGCAACAGATGCGTGCTCAAGAGCGGATCTTGGGAACGCAGCAGACGATTAAGCCCATTCTGAAAAGCAGCAAATCGCGCTTGCAAGGCTGGATGTGCTGCAAGTTGCTGCTGCACATCACTCGCTCGTAGTGGCAACGACAACTGCTTGTCGAGACCGAGGAAATTCAACACCAGTGCAGCATTGAGCTTTGCTTTCGGCGCGGCAATGCCCCTAGGCAAAGCTGTGCAACAGATTAAAATTAAAACCACGTGCATAATTCTCATGCGGCAAGCACCTTCAGATAATTAAGAGCAGCAGCAATCGACGCACACATGCTACGCAAGGGCGTGCTGATTTTCAAGTGCTAAAAAAGTGTGTGCTCAAGGAGAGTTAAGTGCGGGATTGACTTTAATGTTGAGAGCTGCGGCAAGCGTGTTGAGGATATGTGTAATCGCCGCGGGGTTTTCCAACAGCTTCGCATCGGCAAAGCTGAAGTGAGTGCTAAAAATATCATCCCAATGCGCTACCGTCAGACGTTCACCCTTGCCCCACAGGTGGTCACGCAGATTTTGATGCGTGACGATTGCCATAATCAAGCCAGCCGCTACACCAACTTTGGTGTTAGTGCGCACATTGGCAAGTGCTTCGTCCTGCACCTGTTGAGCCTTCTTAACGACCTCGCTGTTGCGAAGGCCACGATCGAGGTGTGCCTTGCCTTCAGATGTCACAATAAGCTTGAGCCTCTTGACCAGCGGCTGCGCTCTCCAGCCAACCACCGTGCCCAGCGCCAGCGGCACTAGCAGCAAGCCTCCCAGCTTTAGATAACCACTGGTAAGCAAACGTTTTTTCACCCCCCGTGGCTGTAACTCACTGAAATAATAGCCATTGCCCTCCGCATCAACAAAAGCGTTGGGGCATACCGACTCATCAGCAAGCACAGCACCTTCGGGCAACTGCTCGCCCTGCACGGCACAGACAACCAACTTCAACAGCTTCTGGCCCTCATGCTCAACCAGCACCATGCCTAACGCTCGCTGCTCATCACGCACTGCCTTACTGCCAGCTGGCTCAACCGCAGCACAGGCGTTGATGATATAAGCAACTATAATTGCTATTGTTATTCTATAAAATTGCATTTACTTAATCCTAATATCCACCATGTATTATACAATATCCAAATTTATTGTCAAGTTGAGATAAAGACTAGCAAAGGAAATGCCGATAAGCATCGAGGGAAGGGTCTTGTGTCACAAGGAGGGTTCTATGCGTTATGTCTTGTCTTTTGCAATCTTGGCAATATTCATGTTAGTCGCTTGTCCGCAGCGAATAATACAGCCAGCACCACAACTACCGCCAACAACTGGTTCAGAGACTGCCACTACGGTAGTACCAATATCGCCCAATCCACCAGCTTTAAACCCCGGTAAGTTAACGATAGAGGTGCTGACTAATGAAGGAAATCGCAAGAAGTTACAGAATGATCTTCAGGGAGTGCCACAAGAGCGTCTCACGGTGAAAACAGATGAAATCTGGCCATGGAAAGTGCATGCTCGTAGCATTGATACAGAGCCTCTGAATTCTGATGATATTCTCTTATCCAGTTTTCCCAACGATGACCGTGTAACTACTTTCGATGTGCCGAATGTACCACTCGGCAAGCAAAAGAGTTACCAGTTTCAAATGCCTTACGCTGAAGGTCAGAGACCCGATCCCGCGAAGTTTATCATAGTGGCACGCAACAAGAAATTCTGTCGAAGTGTTGCTCTTGGAAATCATAACGCTGTAGACGGTGTTACGCCTGATATTCCAGACAAGGAAAGCGACTGTAACAAAATTAATGCTGATAACATCTTCAATTTTGACCAGAAATTGCGACTATATGTGCATGTTGAAAACGTTCGCGGCCACATGACAGATAAACAAGACCTGAAACACGAACGGCGACGAAAGTTTTTCTGCAAAGTGATCTACAGAGCAAAAGACAGACTGATGACTCAGCTTGAAAGATCATGGAAGAGTGACAATGATATAACTGACATGCTTCAGGGTGTAGGGCTTGATATTGCTGATGCATTATTTGAGTACAAGTTTTCTATGAAAGGCTTCACGTGCCATGAGTCTGATTACAGAAAGAATTATTAATGATTAAATAGGACTACAACTGACCTTGTATCCAAAAGTTGATATAGACTTGCCTACTGTTACCTTCACTCAAAGGTAAAGTGCAGCTCACTGCTGGCGTGGTAGGTGTTGCCGTTGCTATCCCAGTATTTTATTTCGACAGCAATGCCTTTGTTTTTCTGTGGATCGTCGGCATCGATGGTAAACAGCAGAGGATCGAGCTGAAAGAATTCGTCCTCGACTGCACCTGTTTCTTGGCGAATATCAATAGCATAGCTTTCTTCAGTGCCGAGATAGCGGTAAGTAAGTTCGGCACTGACGTTTTTAGTCTGTACTAGTTCACGTAACAGCGTGAACAACTCGCCGAGTCTTTCTGCTTGACGATGCAGCGGCTCACCATTGACACGACTGGCAATGTCTTCTTTGAGAATACCTGTCTTGCCAAGACCGATAGTGGCAATGGTTGCATTTTCACGTAGCCTTTTGGCAATATGCAAGCCTGCAGGATTTTCAAATGAGAAAATAGATTCACGCGGCTCGCCATCCGAGAAAAAATAAATTTCACGAAAACTGTCTGTGCGTCCTGTGTTAAGAAGTTTTTCGGTTTGCAGCAACGCACGACGATAGTTAGTGTAGAAATCCGCGTAGCAGAGAAATTCCTGCATACGTGTATGCATCGCCATGTAGTCAGCATAGAACTTTGTCGCAGGCACGAGCCGATCGTGCATTACACTGACGTAACTGTTGTAAGTTACCAAGCCAACCTGTGCATTATCAAAGCGAGACAAGTAGGCAACCATGCGATCCATTGCCCGTGAGCGCGCACAACTGCCATCAGCATCAACAGGATCGTTATCCCGCATAGATGCTGAGGTGTCGATGACAAACACGACATCACGAGGCAAATATCTCGTATCACAGAGCACACCTGAAATCGTTAACTCTAACGATTTCGCACTGTGCATATTTTTGCTATAAACACCTTGCCCCATAAAATCATACTCACCCCAAGACCATGCGCCCCCTTCCTCGCAAGGAAAATGCCAAGACAACCGCTGCTTGGTTTCGTAATTATCTAATGCAGAGACGATAACCTCATCGCTCGGCTCTACTGGCACGCCCTCTTTGCCACTAACATCTGCCTCGTCCCGCAGGTTGGCAGGAGCATTGAGATACGCAGTGCCGCAAGACACGCTCATCATCAGCAATACTACTCGGAAAAACATAGCTACCTCTCCCTTTGACTGTAACCTCACATAAATATTCGGCAGCAATGATTTTTTATTTAAAAAAATAATTAAATACTCAATAATTTTGAAAAATTTCCCTAACAGATAGGCATCAGAAATATTTATACACTAATTTTTGCGAAGCAAAATGGAAAAATTTGCCGCGTTACCCTCCCCAACATAACCTACTCTATATTCGAGTTAGTATGTGCACGGAGAGGCATCTCTTCCCTTCTACTGCGCACCGCATCTTCCTCTTAAAGCAAATAAAAGATAATTATTACAGCAAGATAACCTCTAAAGCTAAATATTTTTCAATAGATACCGATACATAGCGTGTAGTAAGGAGGAATAGATGCGCTTTTCATTATTGTTATTATTACTTGCAATTGTAAACTGCCAAGTTGATCAGCAGCAAGAAGCCGCAGAAACTAAAACTAGGGATACTAACCACGATGGCGAGGGCATAGAGTATCACTACGCCCATTTAAGCCTCAACAAGTATGTAACTGGCGAGAGGCAGATCACCCAACGAGACCATAATAATCAGATAATATCTTCCAAAAAAGAAAAATACCAAGATTTACGTAGTTCACAGATGGAGGTCTACGTGGAAATAGTCTTAGACAAAGTTGCCAAGAGACCTCTAAAACTTACTATAATAGATGTAACTGGTGGTGTTCAATCTCCATGTCCAATAGTTTTTAACCTCAGAAACATCCATCCTTATACAACAGATGAAGACGGCCTTGGTGACCATGCTCACATCAACAAAAATCTTTTTCGCATAGAGGTAACCTCAAAATATTCGACAAAGTTCACAATCGTTGGCTTCACCTACGATGATCAAAATAACACGCCGGGTATTTCTTCGTACAGCGAGTACAAAAGCGGCGATTCACGCACAACGCGATTCATGTATGGCAGAGCAAAAAAGAATTTTAGCTCTAACGGCACATCACACAAAATAAAAGACATAGAAAAATTCAAAGCACATTTCAAAGAGGATACATCGGGCTCTACCTCCTGCTCTGACAGCTAAAAAAGCAGAAGACAAAAAACTCAACGCAGCTGTTCAATTTCTTGGCGGGTCAACCCTGTGGCTTTGCAAATAGCAGGATGCTCAAAGCCCATCTTCATCATGCGACGGGCAATACGTTCGCGTTCTTGTTGTCGCCCTTGTCGCTTGCCTTTGCCAATACCGCGGCGGTAGACGAAACGGGCAACTGTTGCCGCCCCCTTGTATTTACGGCGCAAGTTAGCAAACGTGCCGTCTTGCACGTGCCGCTTGACGAACGGCAACAGCCGCTCGACAATTTTTGCGGCAACGAGCAGCCACGCGAAAAATTTGGCCATTGCCTCAGTTGCCTGCTGTGGCGGTATGGCGATTTTTCTTGCGCAGCAGTTGGAGTTTTTCCGTCCAGATAACGAACGAACTGGCGACAAAAGTCGAGGACAGCGTGGCAACAAATACACCTAGCGCCATCGCCATGGCAAAGTTCCAAATCTGCCCCGTGCCAAAGATAAGAATGCCACTCAAAGCTAGCAGCGTCGTCACGGAAGTGTTGATCGTGCGGGATAGCGTTTCATTGAGCGAAATATTGATGTTTTGCGTTAGACCGCGCTTGGCATGTCCGAGTAAATTTTCACGAATACGGTCGTAGATAACGATGGTGTCGTTCACCGAGTAACCAACGACCGTCAAGAAAGCCGCTACCGAAGTTAAATCAAAAGTACGGCGGAAGAAAATATAAAAACCAAGCATGATAAAAATATCCATCGTCATCTTGACCACCGCCCCCGGTGCAAAACGCATATCAAAACGAAAACCGATATACAGCAACACCCAAAAAATTGCGTAGACAACCGACAACATGCCTTGATTGCGCAACTCCGCGCCAATCTGCGGGCCAACAAAATCCGCTTGCAACACCTCTGGCTGGTGCGCTTGCAAGTTGCTCAGCAGTGCCTCTTGAAACTCTTTGTAGTTGCGCGTTTCGTCCTGTTTGCTGTCAAAACGCAACAGATACTGGTTCTGCCCGCCTTCCAATGCCTGAATCGAGACGTTGCGCAAACCGCTTGCCGTTGCCGAACTCCTGATTGTAGAGGCAGGCACATCGTTGGCAAAACCAAGCCGCATCTCCATACCACCCGCAAAGTCAACGCCCCAATTGACCCCGTTGATTGCACCTGTGCCAAGCACCACTAGTCCAAGTGCCATCGCAACGCCAACGGCGAGACGTGCAGGCTTGAGAAAATTAAAGGTCGTCTTTTTATCTCTCAAGGTCTTGCCTGACAAAATCCAGTTGCGCAGCTGTGTGTCGGAATTCATGCGCGCGACAACAGCGGCAAAAATCGCCCGTGAACAGTAGAGCGAGGTAAACATGGAGACGATCAAGCCGAGAATCAAGGTCACAGCAAAACCTTTGATCGGCCCCGAACTGTTGGTCTCAATCAACACGATTGCCGCAATCAAGGTTGTGACGTTGGCATCGACGATCGTCCAAAAGGCTTTTTTAAAGCCATTGGTCACGGCATTCTTGGCATTGCGTCCCTCTTGCAGCTCCTGCCGAATACGCTCGTTAATCAAGACGTTCGCATCAACCGCCATGCCTAAGGTCAGAATAAAGCCCGCAATGCCGGGTAAAGACAGGGCAAAGCCAAAACTTGCCATCATCGCCAACAACAAAATACCGTTCAACAACAGCGCAGAACTGGCAATCACCCCTGTGCGCCGATAGTAGACGATCATAAACAAGAAGACCAAGCCCAGCCCCAGTAAAACACCGAGCACGCCTTGATTGGCAAGCTCAGGGCCGAGACTTGCACCTACCTGTCGCTCCTCCATCACTTCGATCTTGGCAGGCAACGCCCCCGACTTAAGGATAAGCGAAAGATCGTTTGCCTCTTCGAGAATTTCGTTATAACTGCGGCCGCTGCCGAGCGTAATTGAAGCACGCCCACCCGCGATTTTCTGCTGAATGACAGGAGCAGATTCGACGAAACCGTCAAGCACGATAGCCATGCGTTTTTTGACGTTGTTGCCCGTAACTTCGGCAAAGCGCCGGCCGCCGGGGCCAGTGAAGCGCAACAATACTTCAGGCGTGCGGTCGATGTTGTCGCCTTGCCCTATCTGTGCGTCAAGCACGTCCTCGCCACTCACGTCTGACTGGGTAAAAACTACCCACGAGGTGAAGCGAGACTGCTTACCGCCTGCGATGACCTCACGCTGAAAGAGCAACTCACGATCATCAGGCACGGCAACCTGCAAAAATTTACGCAGAGTATCTTGGTCGTAAGAAGTAAAGGCCAGCTGATTGCTCGACTCATCGACCAGTTCAACCCCTTCAGGCAAGTCGTTCTTGAGTTTATCAAAACCAGTAAACTCGTCATCGACGATCTGAAATTTCAACTGCGCCGTACGTCCCAGCAGTTCTTTGGCTTTTTCGGGGTTCTTGAAACCGGGCAGCTGTACCAGAATCGAGCCATCGACCCGACGGTTAATAACTGGTTCGGTCACGCCCCACTTGTCGATACGGTTACGCACCACCCGCTCGGCCTGCTCAAGGGCACTGTTCTTGACACGTTCCAGTTCGTCTTCTTCAAACTGAAAATCGAGATAGTCATCACCACGTCCACTTTGCACAAGACCGGGATACTCCTTGCGCAGCTTGTCACTGAGGCTGTCGGGCTGCTCGCCTTGCCACTCAACCCGCAGTGTCTGCCGCTGCTTGAGTGCCCGTGCGGACTTCAACGCCAGCTTCTCATCTTCCGACCAACGCATCACATCTGAAGCCAGCCGCCCGATTTTGTTATCGACCGCCTCGTCTACCGTTACCCCCAAGACCAGCTGCACCCCGCCCTGCAGGTCAAGACCGAGCTTGACATGCTTGCGCGGCAACCACTGTGGCACACGCCGCTGAAACTCCGCATCGTCGTTACGAATCTCCTTCGGCAAGCTGAAGTAGATGATCGATGGTGCAACAGCATACATACCGAGCAAAGCAAGGCAAGATATGAACAGTAGCTTTCCCTTGAGCGCAGCAGACATTTTTACAAACTCCAGTGACAATGAAGGCGACACGCCATAAGCTAGCCCTTATACCGCTAAACGCATGACAGTTAAAGACAAAAGTGTGCTGACAGCTGCCAAGACTCTGGTGGGTGACAGTAGCCACATCCTCCAGCTTTTAAAACTAAAAACATAGGAATTATATTCCTATTTTCACATTAATTATTTATGTGTCACTCAACTTATTACATTGATTTTACTATCATAAAATAATTTTCTAAAAAAATCTAGAAATATGCCGTTATATCTTCGGATGAGAGTTTTTGTGAAAGGCTATGCTGGTATGAAATTTTTGCCGCTTATCTATGTCCTATATGTCGTGACCGCTTGCGGCAGCGCGGAGGTAGAACATGATAATCAGCAGGATAAGATCACAGCTATCGGTTTAGGCGGAGGTTATCCGATTGCTTATCTCGGCGAGCCACTGCGTTTGACCGACGATGGTGAGAAATATGAGGCCAATGTCGAGACGCTGAATGCCACCAGCTATCGTTATGCGGTAGTTATGACAAAGTGGTTGCAACGTCGTGAATTGGCCGCAACGGTGCTCAGCGATCCTAAGTTCGTCGATAAACTGGTTAAGAGTGTGGGAGATGCGTTGATAGCACGTATCGTGCAAGATCAGGCAACAATGGAAAGAGTGAAGAGTATCGCCTTGCAAATGTATACAAATCCGCAAGTGCGGGAAGGAATTTTAAGCGGACTAAAACCCGCAGAACGAACTGCCCTACAGAGTGATTTGGTCGCGCTTGTCAGCGGTGGAGGTGGAGTTGACCAACAGAAGCTTTTTGATACCATGATGAAACTCAGCAAGAACAACGCCTTCATGACCTCACTGCTATCCACTCTGGCAATGAACGGAGATTTTCTCACCGATGTGCTCGCCGTTGGTGAAGAGGATAGCTTGTTGGCAGAAATTCTCGACGAAGAATTCATCAGCGAATTGATCGCTTCTGGCAAAGAAGGTGATCTGTTATCGCGGATTATTAAGCTAGATGTCGCAGTCAAGCAAATGGAAGTGAGTATGCAACGGCTGCTTGCCGATGAAGAAACGCTGCGTAAGATTCTAGTGCCAAGCAGCTTCAAAGCCGCACAAGATCTGATGAATGCTATGCTTGGCAAAATTAAGGAACTAGGTGCCGCGATCCTGACAAAAGATGTCAACTATCTCAGAGAACAGATTGCCACGCTGTTTGAGGACATGAGTGAGCAAAAGCAGCTGATTGCAATAATTTTTTCCGAAATACTGTTTAAAGCGGCATTCATTGCCTACCACCCCAGCTTTTGTGAAGAAGACAGTGCCGAGTGGACGACGGTCAAAGACATTGACGGTGAACTACTAATTGATAATCTCGGCGACGAAGGACTGGCAGTACTCTGCCTCATTGCCATAGACGATGGCGGCAACGAGCAACCCGCGCCAACCGTCGAGCCGGTAGAACCGACAGAACCTACAGAACAACCAGAGCCAGCAGAACCTACAGAACAACCAGAGCCAGTAGAACCGACAGAACCAGAAGACCCCATACCACCCGTGCCAATATTGAAACTAGGTGGTAACCTGCCAGAGCATGGTAGCAGTTCTGCTTTGCGCAGTTTGAAGGTCAAAGTTTCGGCAACAACCAATACGCTGGCGGGCTACCGCTGGCTACTGCTACGCCGCGGTGGTGATTGCCCGTTCAATCCCGATGTCTACGACACACATATCCACGCACTCCCGATGCCGATAACCACTGAACTAAAGCTTGCGGGGCCGAAGACGTTGTGTGTTTTCGGGGTCAACCAAGATGGCGTGTTGGCTACTCCCATCGCCTCGCATAAGTGGGAATTGCTAATCGTGCGTGGCACGGCACGACTTGAAATCAGCGGCTCGACACAAGACCTCTACTTCGGAGATTACAAGGAAATCGTGTTGCGCAACGTCGGCGATGAAGGCATGTTCTGGCATATCTTCAGCCCAGATGACATCGATTGGCTGGAAATCAGAAAAGAAACAGGTGAGTGGATTTCGCTGCGTCATGCATCGACACAGAAGCAGTTAGTGCGCGGTGCGATGCTTGCACATAGTATACAAAGGCTACAGCTGCGTGTAGTTGGCACAGTAGACGAGATGCGGGAGGCCGTGCTGTATGCCAAGCACATCGATAGCGATGCCACCTTCCCCATCAAGCTCAAGTTACACAGCGGCAAACCGCGCCTTACCATTCAGAACCAGAACGTGGACTTGACTCCCGAAAAGTCGTCAACATGGATTGGTATAGTCAATACCAACGAAGAAGGCACGCTACGCTGGAAAGTGCGCCACGTCTTCCCCGTCGATCGCATCGGCATCAACGTCACTGAAACACGGGAAGATCGTATCGATGACGATGGCTGGCACGTCGGTGCGGGTAGTGTCAAAGTCGAAATGTTGTTCCGCCCGCGACCGACAACTGCAAAAATACAGGTGTTTATCTTTGAGTTCAGAGGTGGAAAAATAATACCTGTCGCCGTGACGTATTTACCGCCGGGCTGGCGACATGCTGACTAGGAGGGTTATGATTATTTCCTCTGCACCGCTTAGGTTTGGATGAACAAAGCCACACCCCCCACGTAATCAAACTATCTCTATACCCCTGCCTCGACGAGTAGTTTTGCTATCTCTGTGTTCCCATACTTCACAGCTATTTCCAACGCCGTCTCACCCTTCTTGTTCTGGACATGGATGTTAGCACCAGCCGCGATGAGAAGTCTGACTATCTCCGTGCGTCCAATTCAAGCAGCCTCCATCAATGCGGTATCGCCTCCCTCGTTACGAACATCGATTTTAGCACCAGCCGCGATGAGAAATTTTGCTGTATCCGTCACCCCTAACCATGCAGCCCTTATCAGTGCTGTGCTGTTGTAATTGTTCTGAGCATCGATATCAGCACCTGCTTTGATGAGAAGTTTAGCTATCTCCATACACCCAGACTCATCCCCATGCCAAGATCACGCAGCATTCATCAGTGCTGTGTTGCCGCGATTGCTCCGAGTATCGAGATCAACACCATCCTTAATCAGAAACTTTACCCTATCGAAACACCCTTTCTTTGCCGCCTTCAACAGCCCGTAGCCATTACACTCCTGTTGTCGCTCTTCACCGCGAGAATCACTAGCTGCCTGCACAGTCGCACCACACACTGCAACCACAATAAATGCAAGCAAACACCAACTTCTCGACCTAAGAAAAAAACCTCATTCAGTCCTCCAAGTGGTAGTTTTACAGTCTTTGTTGCATAACTCAGGGCAGGCATGTTTATATCCTATAACCCTTTAGCAGTAAGAATTTTATAGGTGTTGCAAAGGTAATACCTGCACCACGCACAAGCCCGTAGTGTCCACAGAAGTTGACAATGGTCAGGTGCAAGCAGACCTGCAAACCATTTCACGCCAATGCTTTAGCTGGAGCTAGGAAGCGACAAAGAGCATGCACACATGTGTGCATGCTGCAGCAGGATGATTGCACCTGACCCAAACAAGAAGTCTGCAAACACGCAGGGGAGGGGAACGCTCCCCACATAAAAATGCTATGATAACAGCATGTTATAATCAACGGAACTTATGCAACAAAGCCAGTTTTACAGCCCTCATCGTCTAAGCATGAAAAGTTTGCGTAATGCATCAAATCAGATGGGTCATGTAAAGGTAAGGTAATCAAGAGCGAATTTATTCGCCAGCCTCTAAATACGCACGATTTGATACGGCTCACGTTCCCAGGCAGGGTCGTGCCACGGGGTGGCGAGTAGTTCGATACGGATGTTGAATTTTTTCTGCAGGTGGTCGAGGTGCTTTTTTTCTTCGGTAAGAATAAAGCGGTAGATGTCTTCCCTGACTCTCAACTGCATACGATTGGTCTTGGTGCGGTGGTAGATGCGTTGCACGTCACGGAAAAGTTCGTAAGCGATGGTGATACTGCTTTTTTGATGTCCACTGCCATCACATGCTGGGCAGGTGGTGGTGAGGGTTTTTTCTAATGATTCCCGCGTGCGTTTTCTTGTCATCTGCACCAGCCCGATGTCGCTGATTTTCAAAATACTGGTGCGTGACTTGTCGGGTTTCAGTTGTTGCAGCAGTGCCTTGTAAACCTTCTCACGATCGGCTTTGCTGTTCATGTCGATAAAGTCGATGACGATGATACCACCAATGTCACGCAATCTAATCTGGGTTGCGACGATCTTGACTGCTTCAAGATTGGTCTGCAGAATGGTCTCGCTGGGATTTTTGCGCCCTGTATACTTGCCCGTGTTGATATCGAAGGTCGTCAATGCCTCTGTCTCATCGACCACTACAAAACCACCAGAGGGCAAATCGACCCGTGCCTGCAATGCTAAATCTATGTCCCGCTCAATGCCATAGATGTCAAACACAGGAATGTCGCCGCGGTAGAGTTCTATCTTGGCGCTCGAGCTGTCGTCGATTTTTTTGAAAAAATCCATCAGCTCCCGATAACTGCCCTCATCATCGACGACAATCCTCTGCACTTCGTCGGTGTAGAGATCACGTGCCACCCGCGTAACGATCGAAGAGTCCATGTGCAATAGGTTGGGGCTTTTGCCACTGTTCTTACGTGATGCAAGTTTTTCCCACAGCTCCGTCAAGTAACGCAAGTCGCGTTGCAACTGCTCCAGCCCGATTTTCTCCGCCGCAGTGCGAACAATGATACCGAGATTCTTCTCCCTGATGCTGCCAATCAACTCTCGCAAACGCCGCCGCTCCGCCTCGCTCTCGATCTTACGAGATACACCTGTGCGAGAAGAGGCAGGCAATAGCACCAGATAACGACCCGGCACAGCCACTCCCATCGTCAAACGCGGGCCTTTCGAGCCATACGACTCCTTGATGACCTGCACGACAATCTGCTGACCTTCGCGGATTAGCTTCTCGATCGGCAGTTTGTTGGCAGGGTAAGGCTCGTCGCCCTCTTCCTCGTCAAAGACATCATCCGCACCCAGAGCATCCTTTGCGTAAAGAAACCCCGCCTGCCCGACACCGATATCGACGAAAGCCGACTGCATGCCGGGCAAGACACGGATAACCTTGCCAAGATAGACGTTGCCAACGATGCCTTGCTTGTTGTGCCGTTCGATGCGAATGTTGATCAACTCGTCTTGCTCAAGCAGAGCGATACGTGTCTCAGAGATACTGGCATTGATGATGATTTGTTTTGCTGCCACGCTCACCGTGTCCAAAAAAAGGCGTACCACAACCATCCATTACATCATTTTTGGTACAAAATATACAGGCATACTTTATCGACACGGCTGAATGCTGTTATGATGGAAGAATAGGGTGGAGCGAGAAAGCGGCATGGAGCGAGAAAGCGGCATGGAGCGAGAAAACGGCAAAAATCCGAGCTAGCGAAGCGACACGAGAGCAAAGCGAGTGGAGGCAAGTCGTATGCAAGAGCACACACCACATCCTCAGCGGGTAAACCTCGCGTGGTTCGTCGGCACAGGGCAGACACGTTTCTTGCAAATGCGGATCGTGTATCTCAAGGCACTGGCAATGTTTGCCGCGGGGCTGTTGCTTTGGGCTGTAGTGTCGCTGTATCTCATCAACAGCTTGGTGCGTGAGTCATCGCAACTACAAGTCACCCTGCAAGACTCACTTGCCGCACTGCTTGACTACCAAAGCCGTTACGACAGCGTTTACGAGACCGCCTACAACACTACACCTGTCACATCACCCACCCCAGCAACAGTGGCCGCGACTGCACCACAACCACTGAACGTGCGCAAGGTGCTGCCAGAGCCACAGCTTGTCAGCGGCGACCTCAAGGACTGGCCACTACGGGTGAAACGCCCGCTGTTCACAGCAACAGGAGAAGAGCTTGTCTTGCAGGTGCAGTTGCAGAACCGTCGCAAAGGCAAAACCGCACGCGGACAGGTTCAGGCACAGGCAAAACTTATCCACCGCGACGGCACAGAGCTTATGCTATCGACGAACAACACCAACAGCATCAGCCAGTATCGCATCAAAAATCACAAAACACAGACCTTCAACTTCGTGCTACCTCCTGCCAGTGCGGGGCACATAGAACACATCAGCATTGAGATGCGCAACAGTGCTAACAAGCAAGCGACGTGGCTACTGCCCATCAACCTGCCCTATGCCACTCCATCACGTTTCACGATTAGCAAGAACTAAACATTTATTTCATTGAAAAACGAATGAAAAGCGACCTTCGGCTAAATCTACGGTGACCCGACGGCTACGCTTGATCTTTTTGTTGAACAGCAGCTCTTTCGCCAGTGGTTTTTTGATGTGATCCTGCACGGCGCGATAGAGAGGTCGTGCTCCCTGACTGCGGTTGTAGCCAATCTTGCCGAGATGTTGCTTGGCT
This sequence comes from Oligoflexales bacterium, assembly GCA_965226195.1. Lineage (GTDB taxonomy): Bacteria > Bdellovibrionota_B > Oligoflexia > Oligoflexales > JAPPIL01. The sequence continues at coordinate 1,927,773 of OZ245333.1, read as the reverse complement.
GCGTCGGTGACTTGCAAAGTTAAATTGCGCTCATGCAAACGCTTTGCCAGTTCTAGCAAAAACTTATCAACGATCTTGGCCACCATTGACTCACCCAGCGGATTGAAAAAGACAACACTGTCAAGGCGGTTGCGAAATTCTGGGGTAAAATGCCCCTTGACCGCTTCGGCGTTTTTGTCGTCGCCGCCCGCACGCCCAAAGCCAATCGTGTCACCCATCACCTCTGCCGCATGCACGTTGGTAGTCATGATAAAAATGACATTGCGAAAATCTGACTTGCGTCCACTGCTGTCAGTCAACATGCCATAGTCCATCACCTGCAACAGCACGCTGTGCAAATCGATGTGCGCCTTCTCAATCTCGTCGAGCAACAGCACCGAATGCGGAGAACGGTTGATGGCATCGGTCAATTGTCCTCCCTGCTCAAAACCGACGTAGCCCGGCGGCGCACCAATCAGACGCGACACCATGTGCTTCTCCATATACTCACTCATGTCAAAACGGATAAACTCAATGCCGAGCAACTTGCTCAACTGCCGCGCCAACTCCGTCTTACCCACACCCGTAGCTCCAGAAAACAAAAAACAGCCGACGGGACGCTCGAGATCATCAATCCCTGAACGCGATAACATTACCGTCTCACAGACCGTATCAACAGCCTGATCCTGTCCGAAAATCTGCTGCTTCAAGTGTGCACCAAGGTCAGCTAGTGCCGCTCGGTCTTGCACGGTGACGGTCTCAACTGGAATTTTGGAAATCGCCGCGACCGTCTTCTGCACGTGTTTTTCCAACACTCGCACCCGTCGTCCACTGCTGTCGAGTGCTACTGCTGCACCTACCTCATCGATAACGTCGATTGCCTTGTCAGGTAAATGCCTATCCTGTATGTAGCGTGCCGAAAGATCGACTGCCGCTTGCAACGCTTCTTTAGTGTAGCGCACATGGTGGTAATCTTCGTAATGCTTCTTCAAACCCTGCAAAATCTGCATTACTTCTGCGAGCGATGGCTCGCCGATTTCGATTTTTTGGAAACGACGGGCAAAAGCTGGCTCGTTCTCAACATGCTGGCGATACTCGTTGTAGGTGGTTGCCCCGATAATACGCAGTCCTGATGCCGTCAGCAGTGGTTTCAAAATGTGTGACGCATCGAGCATGCTGTTGCCCGCTGCACCTGCTCCAATAATCGTGTGCAACTCGTCGATGAATAGAATAGGACTCGGCTGTCGCTCCAGTTCCTTCAGTACACCTGTGAAACGTTCCTCAAAATCACCCCGATAGCGTGACCCAGCGAGCACCAAACCCATATCAAGCGAAAAAAGACTCGCCTTGCGCAGTCTCTGCGGCACTTCTTGGGCAACAATCAAATGCGCTAACCCCTCAGCCACCGCAGTTTTGCCCACCCCCGCATCACCGACATAGAGTGGGTTGTTCTTGTGACGGCGACACAACACCTGCATTGTGCGCCGCAGTTCCTTCTCCCGTCCAATGAGCGGATCAAAACGCCCGCTGCGAGCTGCCTTGCACAGGTCGGTGGTGAACAGTGCCAGCGGACTACGAGAGGATACCGTTGCCGTAGAACGAGCTGTCGCGGCGGTGCGCCCCGTTGCCCACTGCTCCTCTCCGCCCTTCTTGCCTTGTGCGATGTAGCTGACGACATCATAGCGCCTGACGTTGTTGCAGTGCAGAACATGCACGGCATGCGAGGAGGTCTCCGTCATCATTGCCACCAAAATCGCCTCAGTCTGCAATTGCTTGATTCCCGCCCGCTGCGTGTGCCCCGCAGCACGTTGAATGACACGCCGAAACGCCACCGTTAGACGTGCCGCTTGATCATCTGCCAACTTGATATTAGACAAATGACGGGCAAGAAATTCCTCCAGACTGCTCTTCATGTCTTCGGTAGAGCCACCGCAAGCCGAGATGATTTTCTTGATGCCACTATCAGCGATCATCACCAACAACAAGTGCTCGACGGTGACAAACTGATGCCTAGCCTTTGTCGCTTGCTTGATCGCGGTGTTGATAATCAATTCTGCTTTAGAGCTGATCATCTGCCACTACCATCGTGCATTGCAGCGGGTGCTCGTGTTGCTCGGCATACTCGCTGACCTCTGCCACCTTTGTCTCCGCAATTTCAAACGGATATACGCCGCCCAGTCCCACACCCGAACGGTGAATGGTCATCATCACCTCCGTCGCTTGACTGCGCTCCTGATCAAAAAAAATCTCCAACACCTCGACGACAAAATCCATCGGGGTGTAGTCATCGTTGTGCAGCAGCACTTGATAAAGCGAAGGCTCAGTTATCTGTAGCTCCTCCTCCCTCTCAACGTCGAGCATCCCATGCATCCCTTGTTCAAGCACAAGTCCATCCTCAACCTCGATCAGCTTGTCAATATCCACCGCTTTCCTCCGAGCTGTTCCCTGCCAAGCAAATTCTAGCGTATTAGCTGATTAATTTCATCTACAACATCGATCCCAGAAGTTTTTTGGCGCAAAATCACCAAAAAACGTCGCGACGACGGATTCAAACGACGGGCAAGCTTCTCTACGCAAGCAAATTGCACCCAATACGGCATGCGTGCCAACATCTGCGCTAACTGCTCGCTATGCTTGTCGTAGTAGGCAGCTAACACTTGCTGTGCCGCCTCTGATAACGCAGGGTTGCGGGAAACGACATAGCTAAACAGCGTGTCCAGATTGTGGTGCTGCATTGTCACAGGATAAACACGCAAGTGTTGTAACATCATCAGATGTAGTGGAATGTTGCTCGCCATCGGCAATTTCTGGCGCAGCGTGTCAAATGACAAATTCGCCAGATAAACGAGAAAATCCTCACTGGCACGCTGAGGGTTCAGCTTCAGCAAAGCACGGGCGAAGGCCTCGTTGTGCGTGCGTTGTAAACCCTGCCGCAAAAACGTGTAGCCCTCGACGACCCGATTGGCAGCAATGGCAGCCGCGACCTGCGGGAAAAGCAGTGTCCGCTCCCGCCCTTTCTGTAGTGCTCGTTCCAACGCGCGCGTAATAGTCGCGGCCATGCGCGGCGACGGCATCAACGTAGCAATCTGCCAACCGACCTGCACCAACACCTCTTGCTGCTGTTCAGGGACAGTTAGCAGCGTAAAAATACGCGGGGCATCAGGGTCAGCAGTCAACTGATAGAGGTGCAACATAGCCACCAAAGCCACGATGTCACCACCCTGCAAGGCACGCGGCACAGCAGTGGCAATCTGCCGCCCCGCCGCCACCAAAGACTTGTCTCGTTGTAATTGCCGATACACTGGTCGCAACGCCTTGCCGCCGTGCTGACGCACCAAGTCTACCAGTTCAGCAACGCTTAACCCCTCGTAACTCTGCGGTAAACCGTCGTCTGAACGCATCAACGTTGCACAAGAGGCCAGCACCACCCCCGCTAACAACATCACCACTAGGATGCGACTCAGGCCAAATCCCTTGACTAACAATGTCTTTAGTTGAACGGCAGACTCTTTGCCGCTTTCATGCGGCTGCACCGCAGACTCTTTGCCGCTTTCATGCAGCTGCACCGCAGACTCTTTGCCGCTTTCATGCGGCTGCACCGCAGACTCTTTGCCGCTTTCATGCGGCTGCGCCGCAGACTCTTTGCCGCTTTCTAGCTCCACTCGCCACCACATCAACTGCTCACCTCAACTGCCAGTGCCTTGCCGAAGACACCCGCGGGAAAATTTAACGCATTTGCATCGTGTGGCTTGGTTGCCGTTTTGATGCTCAACATATAACCACCATCCTTGTCGATACAAACTAGCATCGATTGTATACCGTATTGTCGATAAAAGTCTAAAAAAAACTGTGCGTTGATCATTGCGGGCGACAGCTGCACAGCTCGCTGCACCTGCAGGTCAATCTCAAACAAAGCCGCAAAACGGCGCACAAAGACAAGGGGACAGCTGCACAGCTTGTGACCAGAGCGCTGAGCATTGATCAGTGTGCGCAGGAAATTGCGCTCGTTGAGCATACGTCGCAACAAATGTAAAAGCGCAAAAAAGACAATCGCTGAGCTCAGATGCAGGAAGAGCGACATCGATGCCTCAACACCAACAACAGTGGCAACAGTAGCAATAACGCAAGTGGATAAGAAGCATCAGACTTGGAAACTGTGCCGCAAGAAGCAAGACTAACACGATCGACCGGATCGTTTCTGATGATTTTTGCCGCAGAATTAACATCCCCCCTCAGAGCTGCTTCAGCATCGAGCAAGCCAAAACCAAGCAAAGGCACAGGGTGCTCAACATGCTCAAGTTTAGCGAAATAATAAGTCCGGTTCTCGTTATTCTTGGAGGAGTCGTCACCCTCTTTCTCTGGATAAAGTCTTTTGGGATCGGAATTGTAAAGGAGGCGATTTTCAATCTCTTGAGCACTCAGCTTCTCCTTTCGCACCGCGATCATCAAGCCAGCCACACCAGCAACAACTGGAGTAGCCATAGAAGTACCAGCCTCTCCTCTGTAGCTACCACCCGGAATTGTTGAGCATATTTTATGGTCAGTATTGCCACCCGGCGCGGCGATGTCTACCCACATGCCAAAATTGGAGAAGGCAGATTTTTCACCATTCGCACCAGTAGCAGAGACTGCCAACACATCGTCGAGTGCCGCGGGATAGGTGCGAGCCATCGTATCCTCATTGCCCGCGGCACCGACAACCAAGACACCCTGACTACCGTCGATGCTAGACATTTTCTTGAGGTTGTTGATCAGCAACGCTACCGCCCGCGAGCGGTGAAACTTGCCAATCGAGGCGTTGATGACTCGCACCTCAATGTGTTTATTCCACAACTCATAAACGTACTTCAGTCCGTTCAAAATAGACGTATCCGTAACACCTCCGACACGGCTATGCTCAGCCCCCCCCTCGCCAACGCCTGCCAGCACTCTGATGTTCAGAATCTTGCAGAACGGACAAACACCTGCAGTACTGCACCCGCCACCTCCTTTCTTGCCATCCGCAGCGATAATACCAGCCACGTGCGTGCCATGTGGACAGGCGGCAAAACCAACTTCTTTGCCTTCACTGTCCCTACCACTAGGACATGAGATGCTTTTTTCGTCGCTGGATTTCACGTCTTTGTTTGTTCCCCATGGCCGTGCTCGGCCATCACCCAACTTGCCCTTATCTGGGTCGGTAGTGTTGCATCCGTACTCGTCTGCCCCAACCTTTTCTTCATTACTATAGCAGGCAAGGTCGGGTATGGTTGTATTACCATGTTTTTTAAAGTCAAACATCCTCTCCTTCAGGGCTGGGTGCTTGTAGTCGATGCCACTATCGAACACCGCGATGATCGTCTGGTTTGCGGCGTTGTCGACATGATCCCAACTTTGATAGTTCGGATCGTTATTGCTGGCAGCTTCAGCGATGTTCGACAGGGCATCAGCGAGTTTGATCTCCTTGTGCCACCAATAATCACCATCTTCATTCACTTGGTAAGAATTGTATTCTGCATGCCGTGCATCATAGCCAGTGAATTCCTCTGTCGCTGGTTCTGGTTCTTCCCTTACCAAACTGACATAGACTGGCTCAGCAAAATAAATATCGCCTCGTTCTTGCCAACGCTGCAGATGCGCGGCAGCCAACTCGTTGGAAGCAAATTGCACCTCCGTGATGATCCCCGTAGAAGGGCGCGGTGGCTGTTGCCAGTTGAGTGTGCTCAGCGGGGTCATCGTCTCTTCCGGCAAGGAAGGTAGCTCGACCGCACTAATCAGCCTGATATCCTTGATGCCTGCATCATAATGATACTTCTCATTGAGGAACGGCGAGAAGTAAACGGTCTCGGCACGATAGCCGATGAAAGACGCTTGCTCCAGACCAGGCAGTGACTTGAACAGCACGATGTAGCGGTTGGCGACGACCTGCAACGTATCGATCTGCTCCTGCGTAGCGACGACCACCGCAGGCAGTGGCTCGACCTGCCGCGGCGGCAAATCACCACAGGAAAGTTGCCACAAAGAGCAGAAAAGAGCATAGTATAGGAAGTTGTGGCGCATGTGCGATGCTCGCGTGTAGTTGTTGAAATACCTTCAGCAACTATTTTAACAGACTCGCGCATCCAACTTGAACAACAAATTTTCACCCCGCGGCGATGAGCGCAGACAAACACGACATACAAGCCAGAGCTTGGCTCACTGAGCTGACCACAGAGTATCAACGCATCTGTTATTTCTTCGGGGTGAAGCTGACCACACCGATCATACGCATCGCCGAACTACAATCTTCATGGGGCTTGTGGCAATCGCAACCACGCATGATTACCATCGCCCGCCGCTTGATCACAAACTACCCTTGGAACACCGTCATCGAAGTGCTCAAGCACGAGGTGGCACACCAGATGGTCAGCGAAGTCCACCAACGTGACGACGAACATCACAGCAAGCTGTTCAAAGCCTGCTGCCGCCAACTGGGGATGGCCACGTGGGCGATGCAAGCCGAAATCGAACTGGGAGCACAGGTCTTCGCCAGCGAGAGCGAAGCTGGTGAGGTCAGCCATAACCCCGTGCTGCGCAAGGTCAAGAAGCTCCTCGCACTCGGCAACTCCAGCGAGAAACACGAAGCCGAGCTTGCCATGCAGCGTGTGCGTGAAATTTGCGACCGCCACAACCTCAAGTCTTTGCCCGAAACAGACGATCAGTATGTTATGCAGATACTTAATCAACATAAAAAGCGCCTCAGCCGAGAACAGCTGGCTATCTGCGGCTTGCTGACCAGCAACTTTGCCGTCAATGTCATCTGTTCGTCGCTCTACAACGCAGCCGACAACACCACGCATCGCACTATCGAACTGTTCGGACGTGCCGCCGATGTCAAGATTGCCGAGTATGTTTACTACTTTTTACTTAATCAAATCAACATGTTGTGGGATAAAGCCCGCACGGCCCTGCCCGCACAGGCACGGCGCAGCAAAAGTTCCTTCTGCGAGGGGCTATTATCTGGCTTCACGCAAACACTGGCACGCCGTGAGGACACTGCTGCGGCACAGCAGGCACGTGCTTTGACAGTGCAGTTGCAGGCACAAGCGGTGTCCTTCTCCAAGACACGTTGCCCGCGGGTGCGTTCAGTCAGCGGCGGTGGTAACCGCTACCGTCGTGACAGCTACACCCGCGGCTACGAAGCCGGACGCAAGCTCAAACTACGCCAAGGCATGGACAACAACAGTGCTCCGCTGCGCTTGAAAGGATGGTCGTCGTGAGCAATCGTCTCGTCATCGTCTCCGCCCCTTCAGGCACAGGTAAGACCTCACTCGACACCCACGTGCAGCGTCGCAATACCGATCATGTCGAGATGGTGCGCAGTTACACCACCCGACCTGCACGGACGGCAGGGGCGGTTGAGAAGGACTATCTTCACGTCACGCGGCAAAAATTTCAGCAGATGTGCGATGCGGGCGAGTTCGTTGAGTGGGCAGAAGTTTTCGGCAACCTCTACGGCACAGCACGGCACGAGGTTGAGCGTATCACCGATGTAGGCAAGATTGCCTTGCTGGAAATCGACGTGCAGGGTGGACAGCAGATCAGGGCAAAATTTTCCAACAGCATGGCAGTATTTATTTTGCCGCCGACAATTGCGGAACTACACCGTCGGCTGTCGCAGCGCGGCACCGATGCCGTTGCCGAACAGCAGAAACGCTTGCGGGCTGCCTGTACCGAGATAAGGAGCGGCCGTACCTACGACTGTTTCTTAGTCAACGCTGATTTTGAGCGTTCTTGTGCAGAACTCGAAGATGTCATGTTGCAACGTCGTCCGCCACGTCTCACCCGTGAGCATGGCATTGCCCTGTGTGATCGTTTGCTAGAAGAATTTCAACAGCATGGTTATCTCAACGCGTCTGAGGTTGGTTAAAAAAATACTCTTTGAGGTAAGAAAGTGATAGCTTTCAGTGTTAACATCGCCCGTCCGCGGGCATTGCCATAAGAGAGAGGTGTCGATTTGGCTGTGGTTGAACCAGCAAAGAACACACCGCCAGTTGCCGATAGTGCAATGGAGGATGTTCCCCATACGGTATTCGTGCAACTGAAGAAGAACCTCAACGGCTATCTCAGTGACCCAGACCTTGAGTTGGTGACGCGTGCTTACCACTTTGCTGCTCGTAGCCATGCTGGTCAGCTGCGTGCATCGGGTGAGCCTTACATCACCCATCCACTGGAAGTTGCCAATATCTTGACAATGATGAAGATGGATACAGCTTCGGTTGCCGCAGCCGTTCTGCACGATGTCGTCGAAGATACCGACACGACGCTTGAAGACATTCAAAAATCTTTCGGCGAAGATGTTACTCAGCTAGTCGATAGCCTGACCAAAATTTCTCGCATCAAATTCCGCTCCAAACAGGAACGCTTGGCGGAAAATTTTCGCAAAATGGTCGTGGCAATGGCAAAAGATCTGCGGGTCATCTTGATCAAACTCGCCGATCGTCTACACAACATGCGCACCATCAGCGTCCTGCCACCCGATAAACGCATGCGCATTGCACAGGAAACCCTCGACATCTACGCCCCTCTCGCAACACGACTCGGCATCTACGGCATCAAGAGCGAGCTCGAAGACCTCTGCTTTCGACAGGTCAAGAAAGACATTTATAGCGAAATTGCCTCCAAAGTCGCGCAAAAGAAAACCGAGCGCGAACAATACATCGACGACGTGCGCAGCATCATCGCGGAAGAGCTCCAACGCTACGGCTTTAAAGCCAGCGTTTATGGTCGCCCCAAACATTTTTATTCGATTTACAAAAAAATGCTCGATCGTAAATTAAATTTTGAGGACATCCATGATTTGTTTGCGTTTCGTATTATCGTCGCTTCGATCAAAGACTGTTATGAGGCATTGGGCATTATTCATGCGATGTGGAAGCCGATGCCGGGGCGCTTCAAGGATTACATCGCCATGCCCAAAGCGAACCTTTATCAATCGTTGCACACGACGGTAATTCGCTCCAGTGGTGAACCGGCCGAGATTCAGATTCGCACTGTCGATATGCACGAGCGCAGCGAATACGGCGTTGCCGCACATGCTTTTTACAAAGAGGGTACGAGTAAAGGTGGCAAAACTGTCAAAACAGATACGAAAGCCTTCTCGTGGCTACGGCAGATAATGCAGTGGCAGAGCGAATTGACCGACCCTGAAGAATTTCTCGAAGCGGTGAAGGTTGAGTTGTTCGAGGAGGAAATTTTTGTTTTCACCCCACAAGGAGACGTGATTCAGCTGCCGGTGGGCGGAACGGCGATCGATTTTGCTTTCTCGGTGCATACCGATGTCGGGCTACACTGTGCAGGAGCGAAAGTCAACGGCAAGATGGTGTCGATTAAGCAGGAAATCAAGTCTGGCGACATCGTTGAGATTATCACTTCCCCCCACCAAAAACCAAACAAGGACTGGCTCACCTTTGTGCGCACTTCAAAAGCACGCAATAGAATTCGTGCTTTTTTGCGCAGCGAAAAACGCCAGCGCAGTCACAGCATGGGCGAAGACTTGCTCAAAACAGAACTGGGTGCACGGCAACTCAATTATGAAAATTTTCTCACCAATGCCGAAAAAGATCGCCTCTCTCGTTTGGGCAAGGAAAGCGGTTTCGATGACTTGCTTACTTCGATTGGCTACGGCAAAATCAGTGTTGCTAATCTGCTCAGCAAGCGCTTCAAAGATCCCAAAGATGAAATTGCCGTCGGTCAAGCACGTGGCAAAGCTGTCAAAGCTACTGCACAAAAAGGCGTGTTGATCTCTGGTCTCGATGACATTTTGGTAAACTTCGGGCGTTGCTGTAGTCCACTGCCGGGCGAGGATATTGTCGGCTTCATTACCCGCGGGCGGGGCGTGACGGTGCATCGTAAGAGTTGTTCACGTGTCTTCGACATGGATCCTCAGCGACGTATTGCCGCCGACTGGAAAGGCGGCAGTGAAAACGGCGATGCCCACCCCTGTTATCTGCGTGTTATGTCGAAAGACCGCAAGGGTGTCCTTGCTGAAGTTACCAACGTCATCGCGGCACACGGAGCAAACATTTTGGAAGCAAACATTCGCACATCGGAAGGACTGACTGCGCTACATGACTTCTGCCTCGGCCTTAGCAGCATGAAACAACTACAAGCCATCATCAGCAAACTGGAAATGATCAACTCAGTCGTCAGCGTCGAACGCCGTTCCCCCACTTCACCACGTCACCGCCGACGTGGACGGGTGTAAGTTTTTCGTCATCTGCTTAGCGCATTTTATTTTTTCAGCTGCTGGCGCAACTTAGTTTTTTTCAGCTGCTTGTCGCAGCTGATGTGTCTATTGCTCGCCTACGCCGCCTTTTTGTAATGCTCGCTTCGTGCGGCTCTTTGCCGCTTCCTCGCTCCAGCTCGCTTCATGCGCTCAGGCATAGTGCTTGCTACGAGACTGCTTGTATTTTGCATCGCTACTAGAAACACAAGTGGAGGTGTCATGACACACACACCTCCTTCGCGCGGTACTGGTTAAACGTTGCCAGTGAGTACGGCGACACCCCACTCGATGAAACGACCGCATTTGCTAAGCAAGAGACAGTTGCACTGCTGCAACAGGCAGGAGCTACGCAGGGCGAAGGTTTCCGTATCAAGGCAGCTCCTACTGCTACGGGAGGTCATATTCCGGCAAATGTACTGAATGCTGATTTATACACTGCCGCGAAGTGGGGAAAGACAGAGACAGTTGAGCTGTTGATAGAACGCAGGGCAAACATCGAAGGTAAAGACGTTGCTGCTAAATGTTGCAGTTCCTACTCTTTCCAGAAATATCTCACACTACCCGTACTATAATGCCGAACAACTACCCCCTCTACTCCATCCAGTGCCACTCCTAAGGCGGCACGAAGCCTAGAATCCTTCTTATTAGCTGAAGCTTGCACATACAGAGTGTGAACTTCTGAGTAAAGCTCTTTGACCGCAGCTATGATATCATCCGTACTCAGTCCTTCACTGCCCCACTGCATTTTAGCACTTAGTTCAGGGTCAGCAATCACTGTGGAGATAATATCTTGAAGATCAGGCCTTGCACCGCGAAAATACTTGCGAACACCTTTACCATCTGCACCGATTATCAAGCTAAAAACACTGCCCTCCATCTCCTCAGCCAGTGCCTTTCCTAAGACATGGCGAAGTCCATGATCTTTCTTATTGATTGAAGCCTGCACATACAGAGTGTGAACTTCTGGGTAAAGTTTTGTGACCGCAGCTATGATCTCATCCGTACTCAGTCCTTCACGGCCCCACTGCATTTTAGCACTTAATTCATGGTCAGCAGTCACCGCTGTGGAGATAATATCTTGAAAATCAGGCCTTGCACCGCGAAAATACTTGCGAACATCTTTACCATCTGCACCGATTATCAAGCTAAAAACACTGCCCTCCATCTCCTCATCCAGTGCCTTTCCTAAGACATGGCGAAGTCCATGATCTTTCTTATTGATTGAAGCCTGCACATACAGAGTGTGAACTTCTGGGTAAAGTTTTGTGACCGCAGCTATGATCTCATCCGTACTCAGTCCTTCACGGCCCCACTGCATTTTAGCACTTAATTCATGGTCAACAATCACTGCTGTGGAGATAATATCTTGAAGATCAGGCTTTGCACCGCGAAAATACTTTTTAACCAGTTTACCATCTACCCCGATCTGCAAGCTAAAAACACTACCCTCCATCTCCTCATCCAGTGCCTTTCTTAAGGCGACACGAAGCCCAGAATCATTCTTATTGTCTGAAGCCTGCACATACAGAGTGTGAACTTCTGGGTAAAGTTTTGTGACCGCAGCCATGATCTCATCCATAATCAGTCCTTCACTGCCCCACTGCATTTTAGCACTTAATTCAGGGTCAGTAATCACTGTGGAGATAATGGCTTGAAGATCAGGCTTTGCACCGCGAAAATACTTGGAAACCAGTTTACCATCTGCCTTGATTTGCAAGCTAAAAATGTCACGGTTCATTGCGTCGTTTAGTGCTTTTCCCAAACTTATGCGTAGACCTCGTTCAGAATCGTAGAGGCTGTAAACTTTTGTCTCGTGCACACTCAGGTAATTGATGAACTCATCAATCTCAATACCTCCACTTGCCCAAGTCATTCTTCCTTTGAATTCAGGAATCTTGAGCATCTGGTAGGCGGCATCCTTGAGCAAATCTAATCTACTTACCTTGACAGCTTTTCTGGCATAAACGCTGCTTGTGACAACACCCAAAAACAACAATAAATAAATAAAACTTCTCATATTTTATCCTATGTATAACAAATAAATGCATATGCACTGCAAGCACTGCATTGTATATCATATTTTAATATAATGTCAAGACTGTATTAATGATGTGTAGGTGAGTGAAAAAACTACCAAATAAGGAAAAGTAGGCCAGATTAGTGCCAGCAACACCGTGTGCATCCCACTAAGCCTGAGTTCCGCATATTTTTTATCTAAAGTATTGCTATTATAGGAGTTCACTCCTCTGTTGAAGCACTACGATTGCACAAGTTTTAGGCGGGTCTTTAGAGCTTAAAAGGTTTGGAGGAGCACTTCAGCCCGACGAGGCGGTAGAGGTGCTTGGCTACGGGGGAAGCTGACATAGGGATACCATACAGTTCACCGCTTGTGATGTGGCGCGGGAGCTAGCAAGCGGCAAAGAGTTTGCGAAGCACGAGAGGGGGGGAGAGGGGGGGAGAGCACGAGAGGGGGGAACGACCTCTCGTATAAAAACAAAAAAACACGCTGAGCACTCCCCTAACTCTCACCCAAATGAGTTACTCAATAGTGCTGTGTGCGGTGGTTTCTGACAAGTTATCAACACTTTGCAGTATCTCACCCATGCCATCTAGGTGCCTGATCACAGTTCTCATTCCTATCTTATAACTGTAATCATGATGGTCTTGCGGGTCATGCTTGACACTGTTTGCTAGTTTTGTCTCTGCATCTTCAATCATCTTGAGCCTACGTTCCTCAGTTTCAGCCTTCCATGCTTCATACTGTTCATGCACCTTGGCTAGTTCATCCGTATCCCGTGCCGCAAGTGCTGCCATGCCGAAATATTCCTGTACCACCTCAATGTTCAAGATGAGCATGTGATCATAGTCGTGAAACACTAGCGGGGAGGTACCTACGCCGCTGCGGATGTACCGTTCAGTTACAGTGTTGCGCCTGTAAAGCAGCTCTGAGTAATCTCTGAAGACATCTATGTCAACTGCGATATTTTTAGAGAAAGATTCTCTCTCGCGCACTAAAATAGAATTTAAAAAATTGAATACAGCATCGGTCGCCTTGCGTACCTCCTGCAACGAAGTTATCCTCTTGCTACCATACGCAACAGATGCTTCACCCGTGCTAGACAACGCTAGAATAACCATAAGCAGTATACTTCTTGTAAAGATTGTCAAGATAACCTCCTTTAAAACCAGCAAAAAACAAAACAACAACCATGTATACTACATAAATAAGCCATGCATAAGTTATTTATATTATTATTTGTTTTGACAAATATCTGCCCGAAAATTCGGGAGTATTAGCCAAGTCAACATAGATTTGGAATATTTTCATAAAAAATTTAATATGTTAAATAAAATTAATCTGTTATGGCTATAAAACAAGGCTTTCTCGTCCGAGCTAATGCACCCTGCTAATGTCTCCCGACTTCCACACGACCACCCCGCCCCTATCTGGCTCGCACCTTAGTCATGTGTTTAGCAAACGGCAAGCATGCCATAGCCAGCACTATATCTGAGCACATAAAGCGAGCTGGAGCGAGGAAGCGGCAAAGAACCGCGCGAAGCGAGCGTTACAAAAAGCGGCGTAGCAAGCTTAGATTCGGGGATTTGGTTTTTTATGGTTTTTCAATTCTGACCTGCGTTGCCTCTATCAATTGGTCTTGGTCGATAACTAGTGTTTTGTTGTTGATTGTATACGCACTAAGTGGGAGTTTCTCTGTGCTACTATCAGCTTTAGTCAAGATAACCTGTGCCGTATCTTTGTCGTAGGTATTCTTCAAAACAAAAGTGTTTTGAAGGGTGTCAGATATGTTTGCTGATATTTTTTTCAAAACCACATCGAAATCATTTAGTGTACGAGTTCCTTGCTCGTAAAGATCGTGATGATAATCGAAGAGGGGTTTATTTTCTGTTTTGTCCCGCCATTGTAAGTAGCGATCACTTCTGTTGAAACTAGAATGGACAGAAGTAGAACCATTCTCACTCTTGTCTAAGATGCCGTAAATTTTAGCACTGACATGTGGTAATCTTATCTTGGACAAGTAAGTATAGAAATCATCGATGCAGCTGAGATTCTCGCAGCGGTAATCAGACGGGTTTCCGTGTGGATCGCTTGGCGGTAAGCCACCATGCGGATGCGTCGGGTCGTCAGCGTCCTCATCGGTGATCATTATAACCACTAACAGAGAATTGGAACGCAGCCAATGTTGCTTCTCACCGCGGCAGTCAATGTCGATATTCTTCCCTGCATTTTTGGCAAGCGCCATTCCTTCCAGTGCACGTCTTGCCATTTTAACTACCTGCTCGTTGTTAGAACTTGCACGATCAATGCTCGACAAGTAGTTGGAATGCACTTTGCTAATAATCTCCTTGAACTCTCCTAAATCACTCTTACCCTTGGTTAGAATTCCACGCAAACAATCTGTGATAGTTGAAGTGGTCACCGCTATCTGCCAGTCGCTTGCACTGATCTCGCTAATCAGAGGGGTAATCTTTTCGCTTAGCTGCGTGTTAGCTGTGTCCATAGTAGTTGAATTATCGACAACAATAAGAATATCTAGCTTCCTGTCGGTTACTCCAACCTGAAAAACTTCAAAATTATCCCCCTCTCCCGTGCTCATCGTACCTGAAGAAAGATCATCTTTATCAGCGCTATCATCATCTTGATTAAAATGAAGCTGCGCTGTGCCACAGGAAAACAATAGCGTGACAATAGGAAAAACATACCTAATCATAGTAACCTCCAACTACTGTATCGGTAGGTTTTCAAAAAACTTTAATTTGTTCTGCTTTCACACTAGTTTATCGAGCTTTCAGCTGTTCGGTAGCCAAAGCTTATCTAGACCATAGCTGTGATCTCATTCCATACAAAAACAAGACAGATGGGAAGGAACAAGGAGGTGAGCTGCCTTGGCTCGACCTCCTTATATAGCAACTAAAACTGCAGAGATGATTCGTTGACTTTTAGCCTGTAGGAGCGAGCCATGGCGACTACTACAGCACGCAGATCCTCTTTTTGCTCTAGGCTGGCTATGTCATGGATATCGTAAGAAGTGATATCATGAAAATGCTTATTGGCAAGTGTATCTCCATGCCCATAAATACTTCCGGAGAACAATCCTGATGAAATCGATTTGGGCACAGTTCTTTTCCCCTTATCACCGATGCGTGCCATGCGTTCTTTACGGGACTTGTGATCTTGATACGATTCAATGCCAGCATAAACCAAAAGGCCAATCAAACCAACACCAATACCAACAGCAATACCACCAGCAAGCTTATATCCATCCAACATCCCTGCAACACCGATTACAATACTCATCCCACTGACAGTGCCAAGTAGAGATATAGCAAGTGCTGTATCTGTGTATAAGGGCACCACAGGCTCTAATACTCTTGCCTCTGCTGCAGCTTTGACAGGCAGATGCACAATATCCTTGTGTGCCTCATCTAGCTTGTTGCCGACAAGGTCAACTTCCTCACCATCCTGTGTCAACAACGCACTACGGCACACGCTTTTGTCAGTCAATGCCTGCACACTATACTCAGGCAATGCCTTGCAGACCAACAGGCGATAACGCTGATCCTTTTCCGATTCACCATCCTCCAAAGGCACAATGCCCAACACCAAATCACCGTTAGTCACAGCAGCTGTTTTGGAGATGGGGCTTTGACCGCAAGCACACAACACTAAACCTAATAACCAAACATATTGTTTTAACATATTCAAACCTCTTAATTTTAAGTGCGCCTAGAATTATAGCAAACCACATGCTTTTCGTCAATAAAACTATGAATGAAGCACGATAAAAAGATAAAAAATAAATAAATACGAATGGTTGGAAGAACAGATAGTAATTAAAAATCAGCTGATGAACAGTGCCGAGCGACCCCTAGATAGGGCTTGAAGGTAGGTTTGGCGAAGAGTGGCCTTGCTGTGCACTCAGCTGGCTATTTTTGTGCAAACCGCACCACAACCTCCTTGCCCTCAAGCGGCATGGCAATACCGAACAACAGCTCCGCATTGCTTCTTAAGTTATCAAACCCTATAATATCATTGCAATAAAATCATTGTTTGACAATAGTATAACATTACGATATATGTATCACTGCTAACAACTGATGGTGAACTGTGAGACTTTTCTTTATTACAGCAGTGCTCTTTTTTGGATGTGGTCAGCTTCCTGAACAAGCTGGAACTACACAAAAAATCAAGTTACCCAAGAATATCTTCCGCCACACCGACGATGCTCTGGCTTTCTTGCGCACGCATCCTGCAATCAAGACACAAGGCCTGCTGTCAAACTTGTTTGCCGCTGAACTCGATCTCCATCCCAGCGTATGGGGCAAATACGTAAACTCTGACTCCGCGCTAGTGACTCAACAAATCAGCGTAGATGGGATGGGGGAAAAATATATCTTCGCTAAAGGTTTCACTCCTGCTGAACAGATAGCGGCATATCTTGACAGCATCGATCCAGAGGCACTTAAGGAGGGAGTGCCAATTGCACAACTTGCTGATAACGTCTCCTTCAAGCAAGAGGGCTGGACAACCAGAGAATTTCACACATCAATCGGTGTCTATCTCGATAAGAAGAAATATGTGACTCAACCAATCATGGTAGATAGGAAGAAGGAAACATACATCTATGCCACAGGCTTCACTCCTGATAAGCAAATAACTGCATATCTTGACGGCATCGACGCAGAGGCATTGCAGAATGGTATGCCAACTGCACAAGTTGCTAATAACGTCTCCTTCAAGCAAGAGGGCTGGACAACTGAGGGATTTCACATATCAATCGGTCACCATCTCGATAAGAAGAAGTATGTGACTCAACTAATCGAGATAGATGGGAAGACAAAAACATACATCTATGCCACAGCCTTCACTCCTGCTGAACAGATAGCGGCATATCTTGCCAGCATCGACGCAGAGGCATTGCAGCGGGGTATGCCAATTGCGCAAGTTGCTGATAACGTCTCCTTCAAGCAAGAGGGCTGGACAACTCATGGATTTCACATATCAATCGGTCACCATCTCGATACGAATGATGAGTATGTGACTCAACAAATCATGGTAGATGGGATACTGGAAACATACATCTATGCCAAGTGATTTATTTGTGTGGGAAACATAGCCTAAGGTGAGTTAATTTGACGCAAACTGCACCACAACCTCCTTGCCATCAAGAGCGACATCAATCTGCTGGCTGCGGGTCGTGTCTTTGTCCATCAAGCAGCATGGCAATACCGAACAACAGCTCCGCATTGCTTCTTAAAGCGTCAAGCCCCATAATATCATTGCAATAAAATTATTGTTTGACAATAATACAATATTATGATATATGTATCACTGCTAACAACTGATGGTGAACTGTGAGACTTTTCTTTATTACAGCAGTGCTCTTTTTTGGATGTGGTCAGCTTCCTGAACACGCAGGAACTACACAAAAAATCAGGCCATACAAGAATATCTTCCGCCACCCAGACGATGCTCTGGCTTTCTTGCGCACGCATCCCGCAATCAAGACACAAGGCCTGCTGTCAAACTTGTTTGCCGCTGAGCTTCACCTCCATCCCAACGTATGGGGCAAACACGTAAACTCCGACTCCGCGCTAGTGACCCAACCAATCACGGTAGATGGGAAGAGGGAAACATACATCTTTGCCAAAGATTTAATTCCTGCTGAACAGGTAGCTGCATATCTTGACAGCATCGATGCAGAGGCATTGCAGAAGGGAGTGCCAATTGCACAACTTGCTGATAACGTCTCCTTCAAGCAAGAGAACTGGACAACAAAAGGATTTCACAGATCAATCAGTCTCTATTTCGGTAAGAAGAAGTATGCGACTCAACCAATCAGCGTAGATGGGATGGAGGAAAAATACATCTTCGCCAAAGGCTTCACTCCTGCTGAACAGATAGAACGCTTTCTTGCTACTCTTGACCTGGAAACACTGAAGGAGGGAGTGCCAATTGCACAAGTTGCTGATAATGTCTCCTTCAAACAAGAAAGCTGGACAACAGAAGAATTTCATAAATCAATCGGTGCCTATCTCGCTAAGAAGAAGTATGTGACTCAACGGATCAAGGTAAATAGGAAGGTGGAAAGATACATCTTTGCCAAAGATTTCACTCCTGGTAAGCAAATAACTGCATATCTTGACAGCATCGATCCAGAGGCATTGCAGAAGGGAGTGCCAATTGCACAACTTGCTGATAACGTCTCCTTCAAGCAAGAGAACTGGACAACTCATGGATTTCACACAGCAATCGGTGCCTATCTCGATACGAATGATGAGTATGCGACTCAACAAATCATGGTAGATAGGAAGACAGAAACATACATCTATACCAAAGGCTTCACTCCTCCTGAACAGGTAGCTGCATATCTTGACAGCATCGATCCAGAGATATTACAGCGTGGCATGCCAATTGCACAACTTGCTGATAACGTCTCCTTCAAACAAGAGGGCTGGACAACAGAAGGATTTCATAAATCAATCGGTCACTATCTCGATAAGAAGAAGTATGTGACTCAACCAATCAGGGTAGATGGGAAGGTGGAAAGATACATCTATGCCCAGTGATTTATTTGTGTGAGAGATATAGCCTAAGGTGAGTTATTTCGCTGCAAAGCGCGCCACAATCTCCTTGCCATCAAGCGCAACATCAATCTGCTGGCTGCGGGTAGTGCCTTCGTCCATCAGTAGCATAGCGATTTTGTTTTCAACCAACTGCTGAAGTTTGCGTTGTAAGGGACGTGCACCATAGTTGAGCGTATCGACTGCGGCGATGATGTGATCCTTAACTTTAGTGTCAAAACGCAGCGTGAATTTTTTCACTGCCAAACGTGCGGCAAGGTCTTTGATTTGCAAGTCAAGCACCTTGCGTAAATCATCAACGCTCAAGCGGTTGAAGACAATAACTTCATCGAGACGATTAATGAATTCTGGTTTCAAAAAACGCTTCATTTCGTCCATAATTTCTCGCAACTCATCATCACGGCTGAAGGATTGTGCCCCAATACCAACAGGGCGTTTCTGTTCCGTCATAATTGCCGAGCCAAGATTAGAAGTACCAATCACAATAGTATTTTGAAAACTGGCCTTCGTGCCTTCAGAGTCGGTCAACCAACCCTCGTCGATAATTTGCAACATGATACTGAGCAAATCAGGATGCGCCTTCTCAATTTCATCGAACAACACTACCGAATAAGGCTGATGCCGCACCCGTTCAGTCAACTGCCCGCCTTCACCATAACCAACATAGCCGGGCGGCGAACCAATTAACTTGGCAACCTCATGTCGCTCGCTGTATTCCGACATGTCGAGACGAATGATGTTTGCCTCATTGTCCATCATTTCTGCCGCGATCGCCTTCGCCAACTCCGTCTTGCCCACTCCCGTCGGGCCAAGAAACAAAAACGAAGCAATAGGCGTATTTGGCTTACGCAAGCCCGCACGATTGCGGCGAAGAGCGTTGGCAACCGCAGTAATGGCATGCTCTTGCCCGATAACTCGCTGCTGAAAACACTCCTCCAACACCTTGAGTTTGGCAATTTCTTCTGCCACCATGCGCGCTACAGGGATGCCTGTCATGCGATGCACAATGCGAGCAATGTCCTCCTTACTGACCTGCGTATCGCACTTTTTGCGCTCTTTGTTAAACTTCGCCCGCTCCTTACTTATTTTTACCTCAAGCCGTGAAATTTTCGTCTGATAACGCGACATCAACTCAAAATCACTGTCGTTGAACGCCTCCGCTTTCTTGGAAAGTAAATCATTGCGCTCTTTTTCCATTTTGCGCAACTCTGGTGGATTGTAGACAATCTTCAGACGTTTTGCCGCCCCCGCCTCGTCGATCAAATCAATCGCCTTGTCAGGCAAAAAACGATCAGGCAAATAACGCTGCGACAATTCCGCGGCACCCTGCAAAGCCTCATCCTCGTATGTAATCTGATGATGTGCCTCGTAACACGGCCGCAACCCACGCAAAATTTCTAACGTCTGCTCTAAATTTGGCTCGGTAATGCGCACAGGCTGAAAACGCCGCTCCAATGCCTTATCCGACTCAATGTATTGCTTGTATTCCTTGCTCGTCGTCGCTCCCAAGCACTGCAACAAGCCCTTTGCCAACGCAGGCTTTAGCATGTTGGAAGCATCAAGCCCTCCACCCGTTCGCCCCGCACCCACAACCGTGTGCAACTCATCGATGAACAGGATGACATCACCCGCCGCGGCAATAACCTCGTCCTTGAGATTGTTCAAGCGTTCCTCGAACTCGCCCTGCACCTTTGCGCCCGCAATCAACGTGCCGATTTCTAGCAGCAGAATTCTTTTGGAAAGCAAATGCTCTGGCACATCACCCGATGCAATCTGCTGCGCTAAGCCTTCAACAATTACTGTTTTGCCTACCCCCGGCTCACCGATAAGCACAGGGTTGTTCTTCTTGCGCCGCGAGAGAATTTCAATTACCCGTGTAATCTCCCGCTCTCGCCGCAATACAGGGTCAAGCACACCCTTGCGTGCCAATACCGTGATGTCAGTGGTGTATTGATCGAGCAACGAACGCCGCGACTCGTCGTCCTTTTGCGTAATTTTGCTCACGCCGCGAATTTCCAACAAAGCCTTGCGGCAAGCCTCTAACTCAAGCCCCATCTCCTGCAACAGCTTTGCCGTACTAGGCACAGAGGCATCGAAGCAGGCAAGGAACACCGCCCCCGTTGAAATATAGGCATCGCCGCAAGTGTGGCGCTCACAATCGGCAGCCTCGAAGAGGTTCTGCACGTCCTGTGAAACCTGCAAGCTACTCGTCTGCTCGAATTCCTGCACGGGCAAGGTGCTGGCTTGCTCCATCGCCACATCGATGATTTTGCGGCGCAACTCGGTGGATTCAAGCCGCAGCTCGTCAAAAATTTTCAGGACAATCGAATCCTTCTGCTCGACTAACCCCATCAAAATAAATTCTGCCGTAATCACGCCGCGGCGCAGGTTAGCCAACTCCATCACCACGCGCTGTAATAGTTCCGCGACTTTGACGGTTGAGCTTTTCAGCAGGTGCTGTGACATTTAACTCATTCCCAACACCGCGTTGCGTGCCTTCACCTTCTTGCGGCGCAGCATCTCTAGCAAGGCAGCATCGACCAGCAACATGAAAACCCCAACACTGATACAGGAGTCGGCAACGTTGAAATTAGGGAAGCTATACGACCAGTCGAAAATGTTCCAACGCACATCGATCCAGTCGATGACATAGCCAACCCGCACACGATCGATGAAATTACCCATAGCCCCAGATAAAATCAACGCCAACGCCAACCGTGCAAAACGATGCCCAAAGGGAGTCACCTTCAAATAAAAAAGAATAATAAGTATCGCCAGTGCTGTCATGCCATAAAAAAACGGAATGCGAATCTTGTCGTCAAGGTTGGCCAACATGCCCCACGCCGCGCCCTGATTGCGCACGTAGTTGAAGCCGAAGTAAAGATAAAACTCGCCACTACCACGTGCAGGTGGAGTTGGTGTGTTCGACCAAACATGATGCGGGCGACCTTGATACATCTTCAAGTTGTCATCGTGCTGCCAGACCATCAGTTGTTTTTCTGACATGATCTTGCTGACCTGATCGAGACCAACACTGCCAGCAATCATCAGTAGCAGTGCCATTACTGACAACACCTTCGCTCGTCCTGTGATACGGCTAGGCGGCGGTGGCAGACGACTGATGACTGTTGCTTCGTTATCCTGCATGTTAATTACCCTCCCCTGTGCTGTAGCAGATGCTGTTCCCACGCGACAACCCGACGCTGACGTAGTTGTGCTGTCTGCAATATCTTGGCGAGCAACTGTGGCAGGCTCACCCCTGACCTTTGCCACATCAACGGAAACCGTGACAAGTTGGTAAAACCCGGCAAAGTGTTCACCTCGTTGAAGTAAAAACAATTGCGCTGCTTGTCACGTAAAAAATCAACGCGGGCAAGGCCGTTGATGCACAATAGCTTAAAAATACGATGCGCCATGGCTCTGACTTCTTCCACCTGTGCAGGGTTAAGGCGAGCTGGGATCGCAACATCGACCTCTCGGTAATCGACGTACTTAGAACGGTAATCGTAAAATCCAGAGACTATGTTGACCTCTGCGAGACACGTAGCCGACTCAGGCACAAGGTCACCCACCACCGCACACTCAACTTCGACCGCATCAACCGCTCGCTCAATCAACACCCGCCCATCACCTTGCAAGGCCTTCGTAATGGCCGTGTCCAACTCCTTCTGTTTAGTGACACGACTGATCCCGACCGAGCTACCCGCCCGCGCAGGCTTGACGAACAGCGGCAAACTCAACTCTGCCTTGATACGTGCCAAGCACCCCGCAGGTGCGGTCTCCCACTCCAGCGCCGTCAACGTCACACTCTCGACCACCGCAATACCCGCGGCTTGCACCAACGTCTTGGTCATGATTTTGTCAAAAGCCACCGCCGACGCAGTGACATCTGCACCCACATAAGGCACACTGCTCAAAGCTAACAAGCCCTGCAACGTGCCATCTTCACCGTTGTGTCCATGCATCACTGGCCATACGATGACCTCCGTCTGCGGATAATCAATGTCAAGCTCAGCGAAAAAACGCTGCGTCTGCGGATAAAATCCAGAGGCAATTGCCTCCCCCTCCTGCACCAATGCCTGCTGTAAAAAAACCTCGTTGTCCTGCAAATGCCACGTGTTGGCGGTAGCAATGCCGATAATGCACAACGGATAGCCCGCAGCTTGCAATTCAGAGGCAACAAACTGTGCACTGCGGCACGATACCTCATGTTCGGGGGATCGCCCCCCACAAATGACAATTACTGTGGGTTTGTTCAAGAATATCTCCTAGTTCAAGCTTCGCAAAGCTCTTTGTCGCTTCACTAGCTCCCCTGTCATCGTATCACAAGCGTTGTTTTTTTGTCAGCTACATTTGTAGCGGATAAAAGCCTAAGTATCTATGTAGTATTAGTCGATACACTGCTATAAGAATGCAAATTTGTGGTGTCGGTTGATGTCATATTTTTTGGTGCAGCGAGGCGGTAAGAGTAGCAGGGTGCGGCTGGAAAGCTTCCCCGTAGCAGTGGGACGTGATGCCGTTAACGGCATCGTTATCGACGACCACGCGGCATCGCGTTTTCATTTAAAAATAAAAAAGCGCGGTATTTCCTATATTATTCAGGATCTTGGCTCAAAGAACGGCACATATCTTAATGGGGAAAAAATTGTCAATTCGGTGCTGAGAAACAACGACCAACTACAGATTGGCGCAACAACACTGACCTTTGTGCATTCGGCTAACATTGCACAAAACATTGAAGAATCTATGGCACTTGATTTGAGCGAGCTTAACAATTGTCCTCCACCTACACGAGGTTTCTTGTTACAACGTATCAGTCCTGAGCAAATAGTCGAGATGTGCGAAAAGAAATCGTCAAATCGTCAGCTTATTTACAATTATCACGCTAACTTAATGATCGTCGCAGCTTTTGAAGACGCGGCACGGCAATTGTTGTCTTGTATAAAATTATGCATGCCCTCTATCGTTAGAACCATGCTGTTTACGTGGGACGATAAGGTGCGTCGCTTGACTCCTATGGCACACGAAATATGCGTGCAGGAGGAAGGCGGACACTTCAAAATCAGCAGCGGCCATCTTGCACAGGTAATTAATCGCCAGCAGGTATTGTTTCTCAGTGCGGGTCAGTCTAACATCGCTATTTTGCCAATGCTGTTATTTGGCAAAACAGTTGGACTAACACATTTAGAGTTTACCAAAGCAGAGCAAGAAGAAACAATGGTGGCGCTCGGCATGGTGCAAGCCTTGCTGAACCGCTGTGCGGCACATTTTGAAATGTTAGCATTACATCGTGCGCTCAACAATTGGAGTTTGAGCATGGTCAAAAGCATTACCCGCGTACTCGAAGAAAAAGATACCTATACGATGGGACATTCAGAAAGAGTCGGACGTTATTCGCTAGCAATGGCACAGGGTTTGGGTTTAGATACCACCACCAAACAAAATTTGCTTGCCAGTGCCTTGTGTCATGATGTCGGTAAAATTGGCATCCCTGACAGTATTCTCAAAAAAAGCTCCATACTGCGCAGCGACGAATACGAAGAAATGAAACAACACCCCGTGCTCGGTGCAGAAATCGTTGCCCATATTCCTAACTCGGCAGACTTTGTTTCTGGCATTCTTCATCACCACGAACGCTGGAACGGCACTGGCTATCCAGAAGGTCTCGCGGGTGAAGATATTCCCTTTTTCGCCCGCATTATTGCCATCGCAGACAGCTTCGACGCAATGGTCTCAGGACGTTCCTACTCAGGTTTTATGAAAGAAGAAGAAGCACTCGAAAAACTACTAGGCGAAACCGATCTCTACGACCCCGAAATTCTCGAAGCTTTTGCTAGTGCCTACCAAGATAAAAAAATAAAAGCAAAAACCGACACGCTGATTGAAAAGACAGAAAAACAAAAAAATTAACTTTTTGTTTTTTCAGCTGATTTTCGCATTTTGTTTTTTGTCAGCTGTTTACACAGCTGACTGGATGAATTGCTCACTGCTTTTTGTTAACTTTTTATATGACATGGCATGCCAAACTTTATTTTAAATCACAGATCTTAACTGTATCAATCTAAAGGTTCATACTTTAGTGGTGTATTAGTAAAAAGGATACAGGATTTGGTTTTAGAGGTAGTGCTTGTGCTACACACAAGCTTGCATTGTCCAAGCAGTGTGCCAGAAGGCCCGCTGCCAATCTTTATTACTTGGGGTTAGTAAGGAACATACCTGCAAACCATTTCATGCGAATGCGCCAGCTGGAGCTAGGAAGCGACAAAGAGCACGCACACATGTGTGCATGGTGAACAGGATGACCTATTCCGCCTCAAACCAAAAGTATGCAAACAGCAGGGGGGTGGGGTTTCGGGGCGGGGGGAACGACCGCCCCGTATAAAAACAAACTGCCTCTCGTATAAAAATAAAGCGTTGTTGACGGGGAAAAAACGGAGTGCTAGCCTGTAGAGATGAGGCGAGAACACGCACATTGAGTGCAGTGCCTTACTAATTACGTAGCTAACACAAGTGGCTGAAGATATTTTCCAACTCAACGCTCCGTTTGCAGCCTCTGGCGATCAACCACGCGCCATCGAGCAGATCTTGCAACATTTGCAGCAAGGCGAGAAACATCACGGCATTCTTGGTGTCACAGGGTCGGGTAAGACCTTCACTGTTGCCAACATCATCGCTCGTTACAACCGCCCCGCATTGATCGTTGCCCCCAACAAAACACTAGCAGCACAGCTGTTCACTGAACTAAAAGAATTTTTTCCGCACAATCATGTCGAGTTTTTTATCAGTTATTACGATTACTACCAACCCGAAGCCTACGTGATCAACACCGACACCTACATTGCCAAAGACTCATCGATCAACGATGACATCGACAAAATGCGTCACCAAGCAACCCGTGCTTTGTTTGAGTGCAACGATACGATTATCGTTGCTAGTGTGAGTTGCATCTATGGTCTTGGCTCGCCAGAAAACTACGCACAGCTAGTCTGTCCCTTGCATGTTGGGCGTGAGCTAGCACGCAATACCTTGTTGGGAGAGTTGATTGATATTCAGTATACCCGTAACGACCACAATTTAGAACGCGGTAATTTTCGCGTGCGCGGTGATGTCGTCGATATTTTGCCTGCACATCAAGATCGCGAGGCAATACGAGTTGAATTTTACGGTGATCAAATTGAAAGCATTACCACTATCGATGTCTTGAGTGGCAAAGAATTACAATCGATTGATCGTCTTACACTTTATCCCAATAGTCACTACATTACCGAGCGCACCAAAATCGGCACAATTGTGCAAGAAATCCTCAACGATCTCGGTGTGCGTTTGCGTGAATTTAAAAACGCCGGCAAACTCGTCGAGTATCAAAGACTTGAGCAGCGCACCTTACAAGATGTTGAAACACTGGAGCAACTTGGCTTCTGCCCCGGCATAGAGAACTATTCACGCTATCTAACTGGTGTTGCACCGGGCGAGCCGCCTCCGACATTGCTAGATTATTTTCCGCAGAAGTTTTTAACTATCATCGACGAGAGCCATATCACCGTGCCACAACTGCGAGGCATGTTTTTCGGCGATCGCTCGCGCAAACAAACACTAGTTGATTACGGTTTTCGTTTGCCTGCAGCACTTGATAATCGTCCATTAAATTTCGATGAGTTCCTTACCAAAACCGACCAGTTGCTTTACATCTCTGCAACTCCCGCTGAATGGGAGCGACAACAAACAGGTAAGCGTTACACCGAACTGATTATTCGTCCTACAGGCTTAATCGATCCTCGCATCGAGATACGGCCTGCTAGTGGGCAGGTAGATGATTTTCTCGGTGAAATTAACAAGACTGTGCAGAACAAGGGACGTGTATTAGTGACAACACTTACCAAAAAAATGTCGGAAGAACTTACCCGCTATTATCAGGATTTTGGGGTCAGAGTTCGCTATTTGCACTCCGACATCGACAGCCTTGAACGTACTGAACTGCTGCGAAATTTACGTAAAGGCGAATACGATGTGCTCGTCGGCATCAACCTTTTACGTGAAGGACTTGACCTGCCTGAAGTGCAGCTGGTTGCAGTGATGGATGCCGACAAAGAAGGCTTCTTGCGTTCCAAAACTTCGCTGATTCAAATCGTCGGTCGTGCCGCTCGTAACGTAGACGCACGGGTAATTTTTTACGCCGATCGCCGCACGCAATCAATCGATGCCTGCATCGACGAGACCACACGCCGCAGAGATTTACAACTCGCACACAACAACAAGCACAACATCGTGCCTCGCACTGTGAAAAAAGACCTACCAAAAGATTTGCGCGAAATTTTCGGTCTCAAACAACCAGCAGCAGCCGCGACCGTCGCCGTCAGTAGCAGCGAAGTTGAGAAGAGCATCACCCGCAAGACACGTGCTATGCAAAAGGCCGCTGCCGCGCTTGATTTTGAAAAAGCGGCAGAGCTGCGAGACGAAATTCAAAGTTTACGCATGATTTTGTTAAAATGAATACGACACTGCACCATAAAGTCAGCACCATGCCCGAACAAAGCGGTGTCTACTTGATGAAAAACAGCCGCGGCAAGATTATTTATGTTGGCAAAGCCAAAAACCTGCGCAATCGTTTACGCACTTATTTTGTTGCAACTATTGAAAATTTAAAAATCAGAGCACTGGTGCGAGAAATTCGTGATTTTGAAATAATTCTCACCGTGGGCGAAGTTGAGGCATTGTTGCTTGAACGCACACTAATCAAACATCAAAAACCGCGCTACAACGTCTTACTGCGTGATGATAAGGAATTCCCGTGGCTGCGGGTTGACATGCAAGAGCAGTGGCCACGACTCGAAAAAGTGCGCCAAAAGAAAGACGATGGGGCGATTTATTTTGGCCCTTATGGTAGTGTCAAAAATCTTAACCTGTTGCTTAACTTGGTGCGACGCATCTTTCCGCTTATCAGATGTTCACGCTATCAGTTTAAACACGTGACACGACCATGCAACTATTATCAGATGAAGATGTGTCTTGCTCCTTGTCATTTAGATGTGCCACGCCAAGACTATCTGCACATGATGGAACGCGCGATGGACGTGCTACGTGGCAAAACCCAAGCGGTAGCGGCAAGCCTCAACAAGTCGATGCAGCAGGCTGCAAAAGAAGAAAAGTTTGAGTTAGCCGCACGCTTGCGCGATCAATTGCAAGCGTTGCAGAACTCGACGCAAAGACGCACCGTTGTGCTGATCAGCAACATCGATGCGGATGTCTTTGGTATTGATATTCACAACGGCAAAGCCTTGCTTTACGTATTGATGGTGCGCGATGGCTGCATGCTAGGGCATGATTATTTTCGGGTCACCAGTTTGTTGGAAAATGAACAACAAGTGCTAGCAGAATTTCTTTTGCAATACTACGAACATCGCTTGTTGCCAGCCAACATATTACTACCGTTTACGCTGGAGCAAGTTTTGTTTACCGCACTTGAGGCACGCAACTGCAACATCACTATAGGCACAACCGTTAAGGCAAGCAGCGATGAGGGACGTTTACTGGCACTGGCACACAAAAACGCGATCTTCCAACTGCGACAAGGTGGGCGTGATTACGAAGCTGAGTTACGTGCCGTGCAAGAACTGCTTAAACTCAAGCAGCTGCCGCGGCGTATTGAATGTCTCGATATTTCTAATTTTCAGCACAGTGCTATCGTTGCTGCCCTTGTTTGTTTTATCGATGGCAAGCCACACCCTGACCTCTATCGCAAATATAAACTTGCCGAGACAGGCATAAAACCTGACGATTACGGCTCTATTGCTGAAGTTATGCGCCGCAGGTTACAGCGTTTAGCAAGGGATAACGATCATTTTGATTTGCTGCTCATCGATGGTGGCAAGGGACAACTACAAGCTGCACAGAAGGTCTGTGCCGAGATGGGGCATCCAGACATTGCCTTAGCTGCGCTGGCTAAGAATCGCAAAAAACATTCTGTGGCACGCACTATCAGCAGTGGTGAAAGAGTTTTTATTCCGCAACGCAGTACACCTTTGCCATTACCTCCAAGTGCCGCAGCGTTTAGAATTTTAACCCAACTACGTGACGAAGCTCACCGCTTTGCCCGTGCTTACCATCGTCGGCTACGCAGCAAAATCAGCAAAGCTTCGCCCCTGACCGATATTCCCGGTGTCGGCAAGGTATTGCATCAACGTTTGCTGCAAAAGTTTCCTGATCGCGATGCCTTGCAACAAGCAAGTATGGAACAACTGCTAGAAATCAAAAGCATGAACAGACGCGTTGCCAAAGCGGTAGTGGATTTTTTCAGCAGCTTACGCAGTTGAGTTTTTTGTCAGTTGCTTTTCGCAGCTGACTGAATGAATGCTCGCTGTCTTTTTGTTAGCTTTTTATGTGCCATGGCATGCCAGCCTTGTGCTCCTCGCACAGTACTAGATAAACGCCTTCTCGCTTAAGAAGCTTCACGACCGTGTTGCTGTGCCAACCCTTACCCTGCTGTTTGGTGGGGATTTTCATGGTATCCAAGAACCTCGCGATGGCGGTGATGCTTACACCTTCGCGATACATTTGCTTATAGTGGCGATGGTGCGCAACTCGGCCTTGTGTAGGCATACCACCTGTTGCTATATTTGCACGGCTTTCTCAAGGTAATTTTGTATTTCAGCAGTAGGTCTCGGACGTGTGTTGTTTGAACACAAAAATTCACTGGCAATAGCCCGCATTGAGAGGCGATCTGTGAGCTATTTTTGTCTGAGCACGCTTGCAGAGATGGGCTGAGAGGCAATGTAAGTGACTTATCTTATTGATATTTGTGGAATTAGCTCAGATTTAGCCTTTTGGTCGCTGTTCTCCTCGTAATGTAAAGAGGGACTCTCGATTATTTACTTGACTTTATATTGTTTATATTGATATACGTATACTCGTTATGGGTAATTGCTTAATTTTTATTGGAAAATGTTTATGAAACTATCATTGGTATTGACCAGCCTGCTAACATTTCCCCTTCTAGCAACTCCTCTCAAGTTGCCCTCAGCAAAGATCCGTATGGCTGTCAGTAAGGCTATCAGAGCTGGAGATGCAAAAGTTTTGGCTACGGTGCTGGCTGAACATGAACTACAGGTAGATTCTGTCCTTTGGGCCGGAGGATATACGGTGTTGCATGATGCCGTCGTTGAGGGGCCGCCTAAGATAGTAGAGTATCTGCTCACACCCGGTGCTGAAGTAAACATTGCCGACGAATACGGCAACACCCCACTCGATGAAGCGACCGCATTTGCTAAGCAAGAAACAATTGCACTGCTGCAACAGGCAGGAGCTACGCATGGCGAAGGTTTCCGTATCAAGGCAGCTCCTACTGCTACGGGAGATCATATTCCGACAAATACACTGAATGCTGATTTACGCACTGCCGCGAAGGAGGGAAATACAGAGGAAGTTGAACGGCTACTCGATCGCGGAGCAAACATCGAGGCTAAAGACACATATGGACGGACTCCTCTGATGTTTGCTGCGAAGTATGGAAAGACAGAGACAGTTAAGCTGTTGATGGATCGCGGAGCAAACATCGAAGCTAAAAACAATATGGGACGGACTCCGCTAATGATTGCTGCGTGGAGGGGAGATACAGAGACAGTTGAACTGCTACTCGATCACGAAGCAAACATTGAGGCTACAGACAATAGTGGTGGATGGACTCCTCTGATGCTTGCTGCGTTGTGGGGAGAGACAGAGACAGTTGAACTGCTACTCAATCGCGAAGCAAACATCGAGGCTAAAAACACATATGGACGGACTCCTCTGCTGATTGCTGCGTTGTGGGGAGAGACAGAGACAGTTGAGCTGTTGATCAAACACGGAGCAAAACATTGAAATTTTTCAATTACTTAGCTAGCAGACTTCCTGGGAATCAGTGATTCAGACCAAAACGCAGCAGTTGCAGAAACGTGAAACAAGGCAAAATTAGAAGGACAAACCTTCTTCAAATCTGGAGAACGAAATCAGTCATCTGGTAGATAGCTAAGCCATCCACTGCCACGAGAGCGTTGCCGGTAACGATACCGCGTTCGGTGTCTATGCAACAGATGGTCATTTTTTTCCCGACCTCCGCATATTTTTTGTCTAAGGCATCGAGCTGCAAATACTTTTTGCTGTCGTTGTTTTTAATCACATCCTTCACAGCACTGGATTCTTGTTTGTACCTTTATGATCAGTCTGACAATGTTGTCCCCTCCTCAGTTTATATTTTCTGCGACACACTCCTCTTGCTTGAGAATTTGCGCAATCGCGTGATGATGCCAGCCTTTGCCCTGTTACTTGGTGGGGATCTTCATGGTATCCAAGCACCTAGAGATTGCCGCGGTGCTCGTCCCTTCAGCATACATCTTCTTTGCTGGCAGCGATGGTTCTCTGCTCTGGTAGTATAAAGGTCTTGCCACCGCTCCGACGCTTGCCGTAGGTAAACCATCTATCATCATAAGGAAGTTACGTAGATCTCTGATGTCATTGATAATTGTGGACTGGTCACAGTTTTCGCACAGTGGCTGTTGGGGGGCAATCAGTCAAACTGTAGATAAAATTTTTGTAAGTTTTTTATGTTTTAGCAAAAAAGAATGTGTCTTCTAGACTTTTATTCTATTTTTTCAGATAGTTACACTCTTCCGAACTTCGGCTTGCTGGCATGACAGGAATTCACAAAAAAAAGTCGAGTCTGGGGTTTATTTGGTAGTTTTTCACTCACCTACTCATCATTAATATAGGGTTGACATTATATTAAAGTATGATATATAATTCAGTGCTTGCAGTGCATAGGCATTTGTTTATTATATATAGGATAAATTATGAGAAGTTTTATTTATTTATTGTTGTTTTTGTGTGTCGTCACAAACAGCGTTTATGCCAGAAAAGCCGTCAAAGTAAATAGATTAGATTTGCTAAAGGATACAGTCTCCCAGATGCTCAATATTCCTGAATTCAAAGGAAGAATGACTTGGGCAAGTGGTGGTGTTGCGATTGATGAATTTGTCAATTACCTGAGTGTGCATGAAACAAAAGTTTACAGCCTCTACGAGGCTGAGCGAGGTCTACGCCTAAGTCTGGGAAAAGCACTAAACGACGCAATGAACCGTAACATTTTTAACTTGCTAATTGATCCGAATAGTAAACAGCCTAAAAGAAAGTATTTTCGAGGAACAAAGCCTGACCTTCAAGCCATTATCTCCACAATGATTGCTGACCCTGAACTCAATGCTAAAATGCAGTGGGGCAGTGAAGGACTGATTATGAATGAGATCATGGCTGTGTTAATAGAGCTTTACCCAGAAGTTCACACTCTGTACGTGCAAGCTTCATCTAATAAGAATGAGCTTGGACTTCGCCAAGCCTTAGGAAAGGCACTGGATGAGGAGATGGAAGGTAGTATTTTTAGCTTGCCAATTAATGTAGATGGTAAACAGCCTAAAAGAAATTATTTTCGAGGGACAAAGCCTGACCTTCAAGCCATTATCTCCACAGTGATTGCTGACCCTGAACTCAATGCTAAGATGCAGTGGGGCAGTAAAGGACTAAGTACAAATGAGATCATGGCTGTGTTAATAGAGCTTTACCCAGAGGTTCACAATCTGTATGTGCAAGCTTCATCCAATAAGACTGAGTATGGACTTCGCCAAGCCTTAGGGAAGGCACTGGATGAGGAGATGGAAGGTAGCGTTTTTAGCTGGCGAAACATTGTAGATGGTGAACATGGTAACAAGTATTTTCGAGGTAACAAGTATTTTCGAGGGACAAAGCCTGATCTTCAAGATATTATCTCCACAGTGATTGCTGACCCTGAACTCAATGCTAAAATGCACTGGGGCAGTGAAGGACTAAGTACGGATGAGATCATGGCTGCGGTCATAGAGCTTTACCCAGAGGTTCACAATCTGTATGTGCAAGCTTCATCCAATAA
The DNA here is from genome assembly GCA_965226195.1 of Oligoflexales bacterium. GTDB lineage: Bacteria > Bdellovibrionota_B > Oligoflexia > Oligoflexales > JAPPIL01. Next base: position 1,895,014 of record OZ245333.1, on the reverse strand, counting down.
GACTGAGCTTGGACTTCGCAGTACCTTAGGGAAGGCACTGGATGGAGTAGATGGGGTAGTTATTCGGCGTTATAGTACGGGTGCTGTGAGGTATTTCTGGAAAGAGTAAGAACTTCAACATTTAGCAGCAACTAGATAAACAAACACTAGAAAAATACGGAGCGGGGGTCTGACTTTCACACGTTTTTTGGCATTTTCCTCATAAGGATGTCCTTCCCCTGTGGCCAAGAACCTCTACCGCCTTGTCGGTTTGCGTTGCTCCTCTAAACCTTTCAAGCTCTGATACAGACTGATCAAAATTTGTGCAATCGTAGTGCCTTAAGTTAAGAGTAAAAACCCTGTGATAACATTGTGTCCATCGAAAAGCGTGCAGAAGTCGGGAATAAACACAGAGACAAACAAAACCGGGGATGCGTGTCTTCTGACACGTCTTATTTGCTTTTAGAAAATCGGCAAGCAAAAATTGCAACACCTAATAGAGCCAGCCAGGCAATGGCGCACAACAAGAACAGCACTTGTGTCAGCAAGTCGTTGCGATAATAGTAGATAACTTTGTGTTGTCCCGCGGGCAATGACACAGCCATCAAGTTGGGGACAATGGCATGCACTGCAGTTGGCTCACCATTGACCGTCGCTTGCCAGCCGGGGTGATAGGAAGCCTTGAGCAACAAGTATGCTGGTGTATCAAGCTCTAACTCAGCCTGATAACTGTTATCGCTGACTTTTTCTTTAATTTTGGCGGTGTAGTGCTGTGCATTGCCGAGCACCTTGGTGTTAAACTGCTCGGCATCAATAGCTTCAGAGTCAGCTTGCAGATAATAAAGTGGTTTACCATCTGCAAAAGCAACAAAAGGCACGTCATCAGGCGGTGTGTGCGTCAGACGTGGCAACATTCTGTAATAGTAAAAACGACGCGTGTACTTGCGCAAGTATTCCACTGCAGCTAGGCTGGTGAAAGCAGTCACTGCAAAGTTGCTTTGCACCACATCAAAATAGCCATACTCATTGTCAGCACCATAGATATGAATACCACCAAAACGCTGCCTTAAACTGAAACCGTTGCGCATGTGCGGTGGTATTTCTCTGTTATTGCTCACTAGATAGCGGATATTGAACAGTTCGTAAGATAAAGGTGCGAAATCAAACACGGTAGTGTAGTAAGAAGACAGTGTGTCACGGATACCGCGTGCATAGCTAGTAAGCTGCGAGCGATCGGACAGCAGTGGTAAAAAATTTCTGAAAAAATGACTGTTCGTCCCGAACTGGCTATGCACAAGAAAGCGAGCGTGTTGTTCGTTTTGCAAAAATTCTGAGGTCGCAGCAAAATCAGGATTGATGGTAAGGGTACGGAATGTTTGGCGTGTGAGGATGAGGTGTTGCAGAGATAGCAGGATAGCAGCGATAATTACCAAGTCGCGCACTATCGCCGTGTGGGTAATGTTGAGCACAAAGGCAAGCAAACGCGCGGCTTTCAACAGCAGATAGCTTGCTCCCCACGCAATAATTAATGCTCCACCCAGCTGCATGATGGCAGTATAGCGACGGTAAGGAATTTCTTGAAAAAATGGTATTACATGACCGAGCAGGCTGTCGCCCGGTGCATACAGCAGCATGATGAGACCGAACAGAAAAAAACACACGGCCCAGGCCCGCAACAGTGTCTGGGTGCGTAAAATTACCAGCGCACCTATCGCCAGCAACAGTGTCAGAATAGGAAAGGGGCGTTGGAAATCAAAAAACTTACCTTCGACGAGATACGTGATAGTTTTCAAAAAACCATCACCGTAGATAGGATGATCGATGAACGCTATTTTTACCAGATAAGTATGGTTGTTTAGCCACGCCACAATCCAGTAGGAGAACAGCAGGAAAATTATCCCCTGACTGATAAGATACTTGCGCCAGCACTTGCGCCGCAACACAAAAAATAACAAACCGCCGAGACCAGCAAAAAATCCCAGCAGATTGTGAATTGAACATAACAGACTGTGGGCGAGGACGGTTGTCAGCACACTGCCGCGTGTTTCTAAAACTAACAAACGATAGTAGCAGGCGAAGACCAGCGGAAACAGCGATAATGCCCACAGTTGCGTGTAAAGCCCCATGCCCATCGTCGTGTTCGCATGTAGACCGAACATGGTGTATTCGACCATAAACACTGGCATCAAGGCGAAGCACAACGATGTCAAACGTGGCAGCCGCAACAGGCGACCGCAAGCATACCAGCACAGCGGAACAATAGTATGCAGCAAAATTATCGACGTGTTGTAGACGTGCATCGGTTGCCAGAAAGTCTGCGTCACTGCCACTAGTGCACCCATAATCAGGTAGGGCAAAGCATTGTAGCCAGTGAAGAGGGGGTAGCCGAGATTAGATTGGGGAAACCAAAAGGCATTGAACTGCCCTTCACGCATCATCGCGGCAACTTTAGTGATCTCGGCGAGATGCGAAGAATTGTCCGCCCCGTAAGCCGCACCCGCAAAAATAAAATGCCTCAGCCCGACATACCAGTAAATGAAAAAAAATGCCGCGAGAGCAGTAAAAGCCAGCCATTGTGGGATGTCGGTATCGTCTTCGGTGCTGATAGTTTTGAGTTTTTTCCACAGGTCTTCGACGGTCATATCAAGCATCGTGTGCCTCGACAGCAAAATCGGTCATGCGGTAGATAACTAAACCATCGACAGCTAGCAGGCCGTCACCGTGCAAGATGCGTCGTTGTGCGTCAATTTTAGTAATTTCGAGTTGCGTCGTCATTTGTTTCTGTGTTGGCAAAACTTGGCCGCGATAACTCCAAACATGTGCATGCCCCAATGTCATAACACTGCTCATACCCCATTGCTCACGTGCCAGCAGTGCGAACAATTGCAACAGCGACTCAAGACCGAGTGATCCGGGCACAACGGGGTCTTGGTAAAAATGCGCTTGAAAGAACCACGCCTCAGCATCGACACGCTTGTGTCCTCGCACAAGACCGAGTTGCTGGTGTCCGCCGTGCAAATCGAAAAAATCAATCGTATCTATCATCTTTAATTTATTATCCACCAAATCACACGGATAGGGAAAGCTTTTTTGTTGTGGCAATTCTGCCAATTGTGCCCCTCTGATGCCTGTTTGGGCGGCGAGGGCGGCTTTGGTAAAAAAACCGAAGCCTGTCGTTGCCGTGTAAATTTTTTTGTCGGCGACACTGATTTCTAAAGCAAAGTTACAGAGGATCATGCCCATTGAATGTGTGAGGCTGGTAAGGCGCACGTCGGTGGTCAATATGCCTGCGTGCCGCGACACAGGCTGATGCTGTGTGCCACACCCATCGAGATTGCGAAAAGACAGGTCTTGTTCGGACTGCAGCGCACAGCCAATGTAGGCTGCCAGCCAACCACAGGGTTGCAGGCCGATTTCAAGCAAAATGCAAAACGGCAAATGTCCTTCTTTAGTAATATAGTCGAGGTCAGGTGGGAGGTCGTATTCAGCGGTACAACTGGCATTGGCGGTAAACCTTGCGGGCTGCGGGGTAGCAGTGATGATGCGATCGAGAAATTTATAGGGCGGGCGAGGTAGTCTTGCTACTTTGCGTTTTTGGCTGAAGGCAGCGTAACGCTCACCAAAACAGCGGGTGGGGTCGCCTTCAGCAAATTGCAAGATTTGTGCGTTGCTACAGAAAATTTTTTTAGCTGGCGACGGAAGATGTTTTTTCCACATAGTTTGTAGTTGTGCGGCATGCAAGCCTGTATGTTGCAGCGACATGTCAGTGAAGGAGACCGCGCACTTGTCATCGACGTAGAGGTAGGCATCGGCGATGCAGAAGGGCGAGGGGCTGTCACCACTGACCTTGAGGTGAATTTCAGTGCGCAGGGTTTTGTTTTTATCGGTAACTTGGCCGCGGCATTTTAGGGTGGTCTTGATACCAGCGACGGCATCGCAGCGGTAGTTTTCTGCTGCAACGACCCAGCCGCGACGCATGGTATAGACGCGCAGAGTTTGCAGGGCGCATTCATACATCAATGTACCCGGCATGACGCGATCATCGACGAAGTGGCAGATGAGAAACCATGCATTGGGTTTGATGTCGAGTTCGCTGATGACGAGACCGCAGCCGTAATCACCGCCTTCTGCTTGCAGGCTGACGATGCGATCGATGAGTTGCATGCGATCGCGGGGCAGATGGCAGGGGTCTGTGAGTTTCAGATCGGAAAAAGGTTTGCCGAAACATTCTGCCAGTTGTCCTTCTCGCAATAGGGCAAGCTGTTGGGTGGTGTAGGTTTCGTTGTCTTGCCATGTTAGTGGCCAGGTCGCGGTATGTTTTGTGTGTGCCCCGGTTTGGCGTTGAGCGGCGGGGATGCCGCGGCCTGCGGCGAGTTGTGCTGCGGTGAAAAAGCCTGCACAGCCGTTTTCCATTTGCAGCAGTAGTTTGCCGTTGACGGTGGCGGTAAAGCGAAAATTAAAAAACCAGCTGTTGCCGTGTTGGAAGAAGCGCTCGATGTTGATGTCGTAGATAATAGTTGCGGGTGGTGCCGGCAGTGGTTGAGCACAGGTAATTTGGGCATCGAGTAGGCGGTAGACGGCTTTGCCTTGATTGATAAAGTCGATACCGAGTTGTGAGCAGAGGAAGAGGTCGGCTTGTCCTGCTTCGACGGCAATGCTGAGGGGGATGGTGTTGTGGTCGAGATACCACGCACCTTCACGCACATCGTGGGCGGTTTGAATTTTGCCGCAGCCGAGTGTGTGTTTTGCATCTTCTTGTGTAGTGCAGTTGAGAATGCGTTGGCAGAGCAGCAGTGGTTCGTCGGGTAGGCGCACGCGGGCGGGGTAGCTGTCGTAGGCGGCGAACTTTTCACCGAGCACGGCAGCGGCGTGGCCACGCGCGAATTCGAGGCATTGTTGGTAGCTGTAACTTTGGCGAGCGTGGATAGTGAGTGGGGTGATTTTCATTTCAAGTTGTGGTGTTTTTTCTTCAGTGGTGTTCGTTGTCGGTAGTATTGTTGGTTGGGAGGAGCTAGAAAGCGGCAAGCAGCCTCCACGAGCCAAGCGAGTGAGAGGTTGCACGTTAACTTGGCGAGTGTAGCCATCGCGATCTTGCACCTCAACTTGGATGTTTTCGCCTTGTGCGGCGAGCATGATGCCGTAGAGCAATTCGAGCAATCCGTGTGCGTATCCGCAGTGCCCGATGTGGGTGGCAATGCTATCGGTTGTGCCGATGATACGGGTCTTTTTGGTCGTGGTGTTGTCGAGTATTGCCAGTATGGTGTTACCGTCGCGTTGGGCGGCGGGAAGTGGTTTGAGGACGAGAGCACAGGCTGCATCGCCGTTGCCTTGTAGATTGGGGCCGCGGGCGTAGATGTTGATTGGGTGGCTAGCAAAGTCAACTGCGCCGACGATGGCGGTATTGATTTCTTTGGCATGTAGGGCGGTGCAGGCGAGTTCAAGGGCTTTGCTACCGCTGCTGGCATCACTTGATATAGTGAAGGCGGGGCTGTGGCAGGCGAAGGTACGGGCGATACGGCTGGCGACAACGCTACCGAGTGCGCCGAGTGTGCGTCCATAGGTCAGGGCTGGCCATTGCACGCTGTCCTCTGGTTGTTGCCAGCGCACGTAAAAATGCCCGGTGTTGCAGTCGAGTCCGAGGCCAATGAATACTCCTGTCGTAGCAGGAATTTCACCTGCCATATCTGCTGCAGCGGTAGCGGTATTGAGCATCAGCAGTTGTTGCGGCAGCATTTCCAACATTTGTGCAGGTGGTAGACGGTAGCGGGTGATGGGGGCGTGGATGGTATCGATATGTTTTTGGTGGTGGTTGAATTTTTTACCGGCGAAAATTTTCTCATGCAGTTGTTGCACGTTGGTCAGTGTGCCGCAGTGTGCCGCGATACCGATGATGGCGATAGGGGGATGTTCTCCTAAATTACTAAAAGTTTTTGGTCGATCTTTTTCCATAAAGTTCGTGGGGTCAAGGGGCAATGCCCCTTGCGGGGTTTGGGGCTGTGCCCCAACTCTTCCCTTCACACGGGGTTCAAAGGGGCGTTGCCCCTTTGTGGGGGTTTGGGGGTGAAGCTCCCAACTCTTTTCCTCTCCAACATATTCTTCAATAACAAGGTGTGCATTGATGCCGCCGAAACCAAAGCCGCTTAGTGCGGCGCGGCGTGGTTTATTTTTTTCTTTTTCCCATTGTGTGGGTGTATCGCTAAAGGTGAAGGGTGAGTCGGCAAGTTGTGGCGTTGGGTTATTTGCGCCAATGTTGGGTGGGATACAGTTGTGGCGCAGTGCGAGCAGAATTTTTGCTAAACCTGCTGCGCCTGCCGCGGTTAGCAGATGGCCGATATTGCCTTTAACTGTGCCGAGTGTGCAGGTGTTGGGTTGGGGGGCGAAAAGTTTTTTCAGGCTGGAGATTTCGACTTGGTCGCCACGGGGTGCGCCGGTGGCGTGGCACTCGATGTAATCTATATCTGCGGGGGATAGGTTGCTTTGCTGATAGGTGGCATGCATGGCTTGCAGTTGTCCTTTGCAGCTGGGGGCAAGGATATTGCCGTCTGTATCGTTGCTAAGTCCGACGGGGCACAGCAGGGCGTGAATATGGTCACCGTCGGCGAGGGCGGTGTCGAGGCGTTTGAGCACGAAGATGCCAGCACCTTCGCCGACGACAAGACCGTCGGCAGCGCGGGTGAATGGCAGGCAGCGGCCGCTGGGTGACAGGGCTTGTAGTTGTGAAAAACCCATCTGGGGGTAGAGACCGTCGGCACGCAGCACGCCACCACAGATGACGGTAGAGGCACGGGCGGCGAGCAGGTCGTCCCTTGCTAGTTTCAGGGCGTAGAGGGTTGAGGCACAAGCTGCATCGAGGCAGAAGCGGTCACCGTTTAGGTTGAAGTGTTGACGAATGGCGAGTGCGGGTAGATCGGCACTGAAGCGGTTGCATGGCTCGATGGGGTTGTTCTCATATTTTTCTGGAAAATAAAATTGTTCGGTAAGTTTTGAGCTGTGTTCGGTGGGTAGCAGGACATGTCCGATGATGGTGTTGGTGGTGTGGCGATCGATGTGGTGTGGCCACGAGCGTGTGTCATCGAGTGCTTGTTGGGCGGCGGCGAGGGTAAGGGCAATGAGTGGGTCGCGGCAGAATTGTTGTTCGGTAGTGTGTGTTTTGGCTAGCAATGTGTCATCAAGCAAGCAGGCGTGGGGCGAGATAATTTTGTCGAGGGCGATGTTGTTGGGACGATGAAAATGAGCGAGTGGTTGTCCGCTACGGCTGGGGGGAATGGGGCGAGAGGTGGTGCGTTTTGTCTGCAGTAGTTGCCAGAAATCATCGAGGTTGCGGCAGGTGGGGAAGATGCCACCCATGCCGACGATGGCTATTTTTGTGTGGTTGTCGTGCATAGCTTAAGTGTGTTCCTGTAAGGTAGGCGACACACACCTCCACTGCCTTGCTTGCTATCCGCGGGAATAGTTCCCCGTCCGGTATAGCTTAAAGTACGGGGTTGTGAAAGCCTCTCCTCACTGAAAACCCATCTGCTTCAACAGTTAGTTTCTTGACAGTTTTAGGTGACTAGACACATCAGATAGAATACTTGACAGTGTTCCCATACGAAGCTCGCTATGCGTGGGAACAGTCAGGTGATGCTCACCTCCTTGAGAGGTATAAAATCGTGCGTGGCTACCTGTCTAGCGGATCAGGCGGTAACCAAGCCTCTCCAACCTGTGAACAAGTTCCTTACCTGACAAGTTTCTCGGTAGCCTCAAACCGCCATAACCTCTTCTTTGAGGAAGTGCAGCCTGATGATTCTGGGGGCATCTTCTGCCTTGCCGAAGTGACATTTGACGGCATCACGAATATTTTTTTTCAACTCGTCAATGTTGTCCCCTTCGGTAAAGATAGACACTCCAAGTGACCGTGCGGTAAAGCGGCTTTGTTGCATAAGTTCCGTTGATTATAACATGCTGTTATCATAGCATTTTTATGTGGGGAGCGTTCCCCTCCCCGCTTTGCACGGCTCTTTGCCAAAGGCGTGCCCGAAGGCACGCCTAGCTCCACACCCCTGCGTGTTCGCAGACTTCTCGTTTGGGTCAGGTGCAATCATCCTGCTGCAGCATGCACACATGTGTGCATGCTCTTTGTCGCTTCCTAGCTCCAGCTGAAGCATTGGCGTGAAATGGTTTGCAGGTCTGCTTGCACCTGACCATTGTCAACTTCTGTGGACACTACGGGCTTGTGCGTGGTGCAGGCATTACCTTTGCAACACCTATAAAATTCTTACTGCTAAAGGGTTATAGGATATAAACATGCCTGCCCTGAGTTATGCAACAAAGCCCGGTAAAGCCACCCTCTGGGGCTTCCTCGACGGTAAAAATTATCTCTTGCAAAACAGACTCCTGCTATGACCCCTGTCAGCACAGGGTAGCATTATGTTTGTTTCACTGTCCCATCAATTTCTATTTGTAATGCACCCTGCTACAGCTCTCGTCATAACGCGGCACTGCTTAGAAAGCTGCACTATGCAACGATACTAAGTTTAGCTAGCAAGTGTGTGCTTTCCTTTAGTGACAATCATTTCGATGGCATCGACGCGGGCGAGCAGTTGTGTGGCGTGGGTAATTTCTGCATCGATTAGCACGTGGGCGTTGTGGCGGGCGGTCATGCGCACGGTTATTGTGCCGGGTTGCGGCAGTGTGGGGTTGAAGAGACGGTAACTGCCGATTGCCGCGGGCAAGCTGAACGCCTTGTAGCGGCGGTGAATGTGAACGATAGCTAGCTGGAGTGCGGCATCGAGCAGAGCGGTTTCGCGTTCGCTGTCGTCGGGAACGTTGACGGTGGCGCTACTAGTTTGTGCGCTGGGGGCGTAAACTTTTTGCAGCAGTTGCAGGCGTTGGCCGTGAAATAAAATTTTGGTGTAGATATCGGTTACGTCTTCATCGCCGATGTTTGTGCGAGTTTGCAGGCGTGTGGTCGGTGGTGGCGGGGTGGTGGTGTGCATTGCTAGTGCTTGGTAGCAGGTGCGGTTATCGTGATGCAGGCTGACACGGCAGGCTTCGGGTGTAGGTGTTGCGTGCAGGGTAAGTTGCACGGTGGCGGCAGGGGTAAAGGTTACGCCGTGCAGCACTTGAAAGGCAGTGAGATGGTGTTGTGGGCGAGCGGTGGTGCGTTCAGCGAAATTGCGCAGTTGCGTCAGGGCGAGGGCGGCAGGCACGACGATGCGGTCGTTCAGCATGTGGTCTTGCAACAGGGGGAAGGTGGCGGTGTTGAGGGTGAGCACTGGAGCGAGAAAGCGGCTAGAAGCAGTTCCATGAGCGAAGCGAGATGGTGGCGGTGTTACTTTTTTTTTTCAGTTTGGCAGAAGTCGAGAATATCGTGCAGCGAGGTGGCGGTGACGAGTTGATCGTCAGCGGTTTCGAGTTGCGGGTGTCTATCTTTTAGGGCGGAGAGAATTTCGACTCGCTTGATGGAATCGATACCGAGATCTTCTTCGATTTTCATATCCATCGTAATCATGTCTTCGGGGTAGCCTGTTTTTTGGGCGACTACTGCTAGCAATGAAGCACGTAGGTCATCATGACCGTTGGCAACGACGGCGTGACCGTTGAGTTGTGAGTTTGTTGGTGGTGCTGTTGTGGTGGAAACTGGTGCTGTTGCAGGCACAGGCTCGTCGGATGGCACAGGCTCGTCGGATAGCACAGGCTCGTCGGATAGCACAGGTTCTGTTGCAGGCGTAGGTTCATCTACAGGTGCTGCACTAAAACTGTCTTGCTCTTCGTCAGTGCTCGGCTGGCGTTGGCTAATAATGTTGGTCAAGGTTTGCAGCGAGGTGTTCTGTGCGTCGAGAAACTTAGCATGCAGATCGGCACTGCGTGCTTGTATTTGCTGCACTGCGTTGATGGCGGCTTGGGTGACGGAGTCGCGGTTGTCAGCAGTGGGCATTGTCGTGCTCGCTGCTGGTTGTGTTTCTGGCATGGTGCTGCCGTGCTTGTTATTTACGCGGGGGCTATTATCCGTAGTTATTGCCGACAAGTCAATGTCTTTAATGTTTGCACCGTTGATGGTGAGGGTAAAGCTTTCTTTGCCTGTGCTTGTGGCTGCAGTGCGTGGGGGGCGTGGATTGTGGACGGGGCTTTCTTCAAGCAGGCAGTGGAAATTGCTGCCACCGAAGCCGAACGAACTTACCCCTGCGCGGCGAGGGTGTTGGGGATTAACTTCCCACGTGCGGCTTGCGGTACTGAGGTAGAAGGGCGAATTGGGGTCAGCAAGCAGTGGGTGTGGCTCATCGCAGTTGATCGTGGGCGGCAGGGTTTTGTGGTGCAGGGCGAGGGCGGCTTTGATGAGGCCAGCAATGCCCGCGGCGGCTTTGGTGTGGCCGATTTGTGATTTTACCGAGCCGAGTGCGCACCATTTTTTTTTGTTGGTAGTGCGGAAGACTTCGTGCAGTGCTTGCAATTCGATTTGGTCGCCGACGCGCGTGCCAGTGCCGTGTCCTTCTAGCAGTTCGATTGAGGTGGGGTCGATACCGCGGCAGGCATTACGCAGTGCCAGTGCTTGGCCATCGCTGCCCGGTTCGTAGATGGCATGGCCGCGTCCGTCGCTGGCACTGCCAATATTTCTGATGACGGCGTAGATATGGTCTTCGGCGGCAACGGCATCGTCGTAACGTTTGAGGATTAGTGCGCCTGCGCCTTCGCCGAGGGTTGTGCCGTCAGCGCGGCGGTCATAGGCTTTGGCTTTGCCATCGGAGGCGAGGGCTTGTGTGCGAGCGAAGCACATATACATAAAGATGTCGTTGAAGGTATCGACTCCGCCGCAGATGGCGAGGTCGCAGTTATTGCTTTGCAGTTCGAGGCAGGCAAGATACAGAGCGGCGAGTGAGCTGGCACAGGCGGCATCGACGGCGCAGTTAGTGCCGCGCAGGTCGAAGCGGTTAGCAATGCGACCAGCGATAACGTTACCCAGCAGACCGGGGAAGGAGGCTTCTTGCCAGCTGACGTAGGAGTTGGCGATGTCGGTGATAATTTGTTCTGCGGTTGCGCCGGTGATACCTGCTTTGTGCAAGGCACGTCGCCAGTGCGGATGACCAAGACGTGCGCCGAGTGGAATTACCAGCTCTTGTGCACCTGTCGCACCGAATATGACGTTGGTGCGGCTGCGATCGAAATCGCGTTCAGTGCCATAACCAGCGTCGTGCAGTGCGTCTCTCGCGACCAGTAAGCCGAGTAGTTGGGCTGTGTCGATAGCGGTGAGATTGCGCGGGGCGATGCCGAATTCGCGTGGGTCGAACGACAGTGATGGCAAGAACCCGCCTTTGGTAGTGTAGACATGGTCTGGTTGTGCAGGGTCGGTGGAAAAATAATCATCGGCACGCCAGTGTGTCGGTGGCAAGTCGGTAATAGCATCGACCTTGTTGGTGATGTTGTGCCAATAGGCATTGAGGTCGGCAGCCTGCGGGAACACCCCCGCCATGCCGATGATGGCGATCTTCTCGTTCATGGCGTGGAACTGTAGCCCAGCTATTGTTTTTTGCCAAGATGTTGGTGTTGGTAGCTACGCTGCAGACTCTTTGCCGCTGTCTAGCTCCACACGACTCTACGCGCCTTTCTAGCTTCGCACGACTCTTTGCCGCTGTCTAGCTTCGCACGACTCTTCGCCGCTGTCTAGCTCCGCACGACTCTTTGCCGCTTTCTAGCTCCACACGACTCTTTGCCGCTTTCTAGCTCCGCACGACTCTTTGCCGCTGTCTAGCTCCTACCACTTAACGAGTGGGGGCAAGGAGACGAGGATGGCTTCGACATCACCGCCGCTCTGCAAGCCGAAGTGTGTGCCGCGGTCGTAGACGAGGTTGAATTCGACGTAACGGCCTCGCCAGTGCAGCTGCCCGTCGCGTTGCTCTTCGCTGTAGGGCAGGTCTTTGCGGCGCAGCAGAATTTGTGGGTAAATTTCGGCGTAGGCAAAGGCGATGTTTTGCACGAAGGTGAGCAGGCGCTCGAAATCATCGCTGAGGTAGTCGAAGAACACGCCACCGACACCGCGAGGTGAGTTGCGGTGTTTGATGAAAAAGTATTCGTCGCACCAGCGGGAGAATTTTTCGTATGCGCCTGTCTCAAATTCTTCGCAAACTTTTCGCAGGCAGGTGTGAAAGTCTTGGCGATCTTCGTCGTAGACGATGAAGGGGGTGAGGTCAGCCCCGCCGCCGAACCAAAACTTATCGCCGACCTCCAGCAAGCGCACGTTCATGTGCCCGATTGGTGCGTGTGGGTTACGCATGTGGCAGATGGTGGATACGCCTGTAGCGAAGAAAGGCTTATCGCGGTTCTCGCTTTCGAGACGTGGGTAGCGGTCACCCTTAACCCGTGAGCGGTTAGCGCCTGCCTTCTCGATCACCTCACCACGAATGACAAGACTTGTGCCACCGCCCGCACCAGATGGTTGCTTCTGCCAGTGATGCGGGAGGGCACGTGCCTTGCCATCGATCGCCTCAAAGCGGGAGATGAGCGTAGCCTGCACCTCGCTAAATAGTTGATATGCCTTGTCTTTTTGCGTTTCCGTCAACATGCTGTTGATTCTAAACCAGTGTTGCGTGGGTTGGCAAATTTTTTATTTGTGCAACTATTTTTTGTATTATGATGTTTCTTTTTGCTACACAACAGTGTGTTGGTTATTAATTTTCTATCAAGGAGTCTTGTCATGCGAGTTTTGTGGGGTTTTATGGCTGTGGCACTGTGGTCGCAAGTGATCTTTGCCGCAATGGTGGTGCGACCGCAGCAGTTGATGTTGCAGAGTTTTAGGAATATTGCGGCGTTGCAGCTTGAGGTTGATTGGCTGGTGGCGCAAGGCTACGTGCTCTTTGCGGGCGAAATCCAAGATAAGGAGATAAAAGAAGTAACTTACAAAGAGTTTGTACTCATCAGAGACGCACAAAGTCCTATCTATCGTTATGGCGAAAAGGTGATTGCATTTGATGACGAGATGCCAATCGTAGGCAAGAGCATTGCCGAAGGCTGGAAGGTCGAGTTGGGAGATGATTTTGTGGTAGAGAACGCCAATACTTACCTGCACAACAGGAGGCGGAGCACACAGGACAAGCTTATCTACGGCTGGGATGGCTACAGATTGAAGACGGCAGATGGCTCGTATCCCGATACCCCAGCCACAATCGATGCATTGCAGCTGGTAAACGAGGCACATACTGTGGACATGCAACCCGTGAGCGACTATCGTGTCTATCGTGGCGAGATTTCCTATCCTCGTATGCCTCCTGACGATACTGTTACTAGGATTGTCGAAACCATTACCATAAATGGCAACAACCCTTACATAGTTTACCGCTACAAAGCTGTCATCAGTAGTTCTCATGGCAGAACATTCAAAGATGAGCGTTTTTCTGTCGGTATTTATTCGCACATTGCTATCAGTTCGCATATCAAGGAAACGTATGTCGAAGAAATGCTGGGCAGCAAAGGAGAAACAGGGAGTGGTTACTTTCTTGAGCCTGACGACAGCGGCAACATAACCCTAAAAGAAGGGTCTCACCAAGTTCCCATGCAACTTATCAAGCAGTCGGATGTGTGGAACGAATACGAAGGCAATATCGGCACAACTGGTGCGGGCATAGAGAGCATGCTCAAGCGTAACTACTTCAACGGTGAAAAGAGTAATAATTAGTCTTGCTAATTGAAGCTGACAAGATAGTAAGGGGTGTGGTTCCCCGGCTTTGTTGCATAAGTTCCGTTGACTATAACATGCTGTTATCATAGCACTTTTATGTGGGGATCGTTCCCCTCCCCTGCGTGTTCGCAGACTTCTCGTTTGGGTCAGGTGCAATCATCCTGCTGCACCATGCACACATGTGTGCATGCTCTTTGTCGCTTCCTAGCTCCAGCTGAAGCATTGGCGTGAAATGGTTTGCAGGTCTGCTTGCACCTGACCATTGTCAACTTCTGTGGACACTATGGGCTTGTGCGTGGTGCAGGCATTACCTTTGCAACACCTATAAAATTCTTACTGCTAAAGGGTTATAGGATATAAACATGCCGGCCCTGAGTTATGCAACAAAGCCTGGTTCCCTCTAACCCCTCACCTTCATCAAGTACAGTGTTCTGTGCGTGTCATTTATTTTGTGGGCGTGGATTATTGCAAAAATTTTCTCAAATTCTGCGACAAAATTTTCTTGGCAATAAAAATCAAAAGCGTGGTAATTGTCGCGCATGTTGGCCAGTAGTGTTGCGGCGCGGCTGTCTTGGCGGTCAACGAACTCAATAATCAAATAAGGAGCGGTGGAAGCAAAGAGTTTAGCGAGCATCGCGAAGCGGCAGTTGTGTGAGATGCAAAGATGGTGCAGCAAAGCAAGCACAAGACTACAGTCGATGTCAGATGTCTTGATACGTTGTAGAAAGGAGGTACGCTCGGTGTTGGCGAAGCCGTATGCGGGTGTGGGGTTGGTGATGTCAAGCAGTAGGGGGATTACGTTGTTGATATTTTGTTGTTGGTTGTGTTGCCATGCTTGTTCAACGGCAAGTGGGTCATTGTCGGAGGTAATGACATAACCCTCGTCTGTTGTGCTGTCACGGGAGAAAAGGCCGTTGTTACCACCGATGTCCCATATACGTTTAGCTTTTATTTCTTTGAGCCATTGCGTGACAATTTGCTTTTTCTCGGCAAACGATGCGGGCGAATAATTAGTGTTATTGTAGTAATCTTGCCATGTTGTTTTCCATGCAGGAAGTTTAATTTTTTCGAGACCGGCAAGCAGATATGTAAACAGATAGCGGAGAAGTTTTTTGGAAAGTTTAGCATTTTTAGTTTTATTTTTGTGCTGGTCAATTTTAACTGCATGGCGATGAACAGTGCTCTGCACAAAAGGAAAAAAGTGTGTGTAAAAAGGCAAGAGCCGTGCAGCTAAATCTAATTGCACCCCATCAATAGCACTAGCTAGCAGTCTGTTAATATCAGGCGCACGGTATTTCATCAACAGCAGCGGGGCAACGAAGTGCCGACAAAACTGCCCAAACGCATACCAAGGCTTGTCTTCCCGATAGTGTGCAAAAGAAAGAGTATCGATAAACACCGCCTGCGCACCAATAAACTGCACGTTATAGCCTGAGGCATCCTTCAATAGCAGGCCATACTCAAGTGCCAACATATTTATCTTCAAATGCAACAGTGCTGCTTCTTTAAGCATGCCAAACGACCACTCCGACGGGTAACTGATAAAAGGAATACGCTGTGGCTTGATAACTATCTGCTGTTCGTTTTTAGAAACAAGCGTATGTGGAATTAAAAGTTTTTCTTGCACCAGCTTGTCATACAGCCCGCATTTGTGCAGATGATCAAAAACAGAAAAGTAGGAAGCATCGATCGCACGATAGACCTCGCCCTCTTGCTCAAAGACATAGCCAGCTGGGTCACGAAACGATGCCTGATTGCGTTGCATTAGTCAGTCCTGTCAGGATACAGCACTAAGGTATTTGTTTAGGGAGATTTTTTCAACAACATTTTTATCTGTCTTTGCGGGCAACAAAATTAAACTTAAAAAACTCAAAAACACCTCCCCACCTAACTCCAGCATTAATTCAAAAAACCAAAAAACTCTACCAATTAAAGCAGATGCAAAGGCAGGTTATAGAAGAATCAGAAAATCGCAAAAAATGCAAAGATCAACGTTAAAACGCCAAGTTAGTTTATGTGTGTAATGGTGACAGCAGTGCCTTTGGTCACTGCTTTGCTGCACTGTAATCCTTCAGCTTATGTCCTTCGGGGCTAAGTAAGTGGAAGGTATTGTCAATTGCTTTTACTAGCAACAAGCCGAGGCTATGCACGTATTCGGTTATTTGTCTTTCTTCACTACGATTCATCTTCACAAATGCAATTAGACCGTATATCTTTCGGTCTCGATACAGCGGCATGTAGCGATGAAAGTTCCTCAGGTTGTTGCTGACGAACTTATCGACCGCCTCTATAGTCAGGGTAAGCTTTACTTCGCCAACCAAAACGATATCACCATTAGCGGCAAACACGTCAACTTCCCAATCTTTACCTTGATGGCTGCCACTGAGGCTTGGAGCAGAGTGGTCGATAGTAATATCAAAACGCTGCTTGAGAATGTGTGCAAAGTCTCCCGCTATCAGATACTCGGCAATACTGCCCCACTGATTGCCAACATCGCCGATCTGCTTGCCAAGCTCCCGCACATATTTACCCGTAGCCTGCACTTCCTTGCTGGTAGCCTGCACCTGCTTTTCAGTAGCCTGTGCCTGCTTTTCAGTAGCCTGTGCCTGCTTTTCAGCAGCAGCCTGACGCTTTTCAGCAGCAGCCTGACGCTTTTCAGCAGCAGCCTGACGCTTGTCGGCAGCAGCTTGAAGCTTATCTGCGGCAGCCTGACGCTCTTTATCTGCGGCAGCCTGACGCTCTTTATCCGCAGCATTGTCCGCCTCACGTTCAATAGTCATACGATCGAGCCGCTCGCCAACGCGAGCTAGCACCTCCATAATTTCTGCAATTGTAGGGGTTTCACGCCCGTCGTCGCTGCCTTTAGCCATCACTGCACCTGTAGTTAAACAACCATCACGACATCATCAATCCTACAGAGAGGTAGCATGCTTGTCAAACACAGATAAAGGCGAGTCAACAACAATAATTTCATACTAAATGCACTCAGGCAGACCACATGCTAGTCACAGATACATCTGCCTATCGGGAAATACAAAACTTGCAAAAAAGGGGGAATTAAAAAAAGACTTACCTCATAAACGCGTAAATTTACCAAAAATGGAAGATTTACGTTTTGTCTTGACATTTTGATTTATTTTTTCTAAGTTTTTTGCCGTGAGGCTTCAATTGCTGAGTGCTAGTATCAGCAAGGGCTGAACTAATTGATATCCCCAAGTAATTCTGACAGCAAAGCAAAAAAGTCATCGCCCAGAAAAAAAGTTGACAGGTTATTACTTACTCACCAGTATGCTCGTAACATTTATTTTTTTGTAGGGAGGGGTCTAATGGCAGGTAATTTGCAAACATCCCCTAATGCCCACAATGATTTTATGGCTGCTTTGTTGGAGACGGTTGAGGACTGCCGTGGTTTGATTGCTGTAGCGGTCGCTGAGAAAAAATTGGGCGAGGTGAGGAGGGGGCGGCTTACTCGTTTGCCTGCCGATCATCCAGATTTTAGGCAGGTGGTGCGTCATCTTGATGCTGTGGTGGGAATGAACGAGGACAAAGCTGCTGATAGCAAGGTATATTACGAGCACACTTATCTGCTTGAGTTTAAGAGTGAGATAAGGAAGCAGTCATTGTTAGAGCAGTTGCTGGTCTACATCTTGATTTTGCTGCGGTTCTGTTTGTTTGTCACGCCCATTGTCGTCTACACGGGCAAACGTTCGCTGAACACGGCTCGCAAGCGTATACGTCCCCATTCGTGGCTGAAAACCCTCATTGCGAACAAGTGTGGTCTCAGCCTGACATGCATCATACTGAACCTAACTGATGTCAATCTCAAAGCATTGCTGCGTTATGCCCCGACAATTGCGGCGGGGCTGTATCTTGCTAAACACATCTACCATCTCACTGATGAGCATATTGCCAAGTTTTTCCAGCTTTGCAACGCTATGCCTGATGATTTGCGGGAAAAGATGGTTGAAAAGGGCTGTATTTATGTCATAAAATTTGCATCTGGTTACGGTTGGGATCGTTTGGAGGTTATCGAATGCGAGGTTTTACCAGAAGGGAGGTGGGTTGTGGCACGAGTTGCATATAGCCGTGAGGCTGCGGTGGCTAAGGGCAAAGCCGAAGGCAAGGCCGAGGGCAAGGCCGAAGGCAAGGCTGCGGGCAAGGCTGCTGGCAAAGACGAGGAGCGTCGCGACATCGCGATGAAGATGATCAGGAAGGGCAAGCCTGAGGCTGAGATCGGCGAGCTGACAGGGCTGTCCAAAAAAGAGTTGGCACTGCTCAAACGCGGCATGAAGCTCAACAAGTAACCGTGTGGGTAGAGGACGAAGGCATTGCCTTGCCCCTACCTCGCTCCTTTTGTTTGGTGCAATTGGAACGACTAGGTCTAGTGTGTAAAAATTTTGCCACAGCAGTTGTCGATGACATTTCGAGCAACACTCAGCAAAAGGCGTTAGACTATGCATGTGTCGCTTTAAAAATTTACGTAGACAGGCTTATGATCAAGAAAAAAGCTAAGAAAAAGCAAAATTCTAGGAAAAGTTCGAAAAGGCAGCACAGTCCACACGATGAGATTTTCAAAAAGATTTTTAAGAACAAGAAATATCTCATCGAACTGCTACGTGTTATTTTTTCGCATGCGAAGTTTGCTATGTTTGATTTGGAGGGTATTATCATCAAAGACAGTGCGTTGATCAGGAGTCGGGGTGGTGAGTTACGCACTGACATCAGGGTATTGGTACCTTTGCAAGACATCGAGGGTGTTGTTATTGTTTTGTCGATAATTCTTGAGCACAAAAGCTACAGTGATCGTGATGCTGTTCTGCAGGTCATGGAATATTACATCGAGGAGTGCAAGGCGCGCAGCAAGCAACGCAAGAGGAAGAAAGGCGAGCCATATCAGTTGATTATTCCTGTAATTTTGCTATGTTGTGAAGACAAAAACTTCGAGCCGCCGCTTGATTACCTCAGCTGGGAGTTTGGCAACGAGGAGATTCCGCTAGAGCTTAAGGATTTTGAGGATGACTTACCTCTGCTGCAGTGCAAGGTGGTCAATCTCAGAAAGTTACCACAAGACGATCTGTGGACAAAGGCAATGTGCAGTGCTATTATTATCCATGCCATGGGTGAGGTGTGGAGTGCTAATGATGAAACAGTTGCTTTCATTGTTGATAGAGTTCGGCAGCTTCCCCCTGAAGATGCGTGGTTTTTGTTGATTGCGCTAATGGATTACTACAAGAGTGCCGATACAGGGATAGAGCGAGAGGATTTTGATCGTGTTGACCGTAAACGTCATCCAAACTTGCAGGAGGAGGATAGACTTATGCCAGCGATAGAATTTAGCCTTGACAAGGCGGAGGAGCGAGGCATCAGAAAAGGCATGCAGGAGGGCATGCAGGAGGGCAGGCAGGAGGTTGCTATGCGTCTTCTGCAAGCTGGTGTGGACGAGGAGACTATTCGCACGGCTGCCCAGATTAGCGTGAAAGAACTGGCAGCCCTCAAAAGAAAATTAAAAAACTGAATAATAATAGTGTGTTGTCACTACTAAAACGCGGCATGAAGCTCAACAAGTAACTGCTTGGGAGCTGGGGACGATGGCCGTTATGCTTGCCCCTACCTAATTGGCTTGGGCTGTGGCGATGACTGAGGCACATCATTGTCTCGTGAGTTTTTGTGGTAAGCCTTCCCTTGTTTATTTCTTTGACTTCATCAGATATGCTACCAAAAACCACTCGTCGCAAGACTTAACAACGTGGGGATTTTTTCTTATTACCTCGATAAGATAGGCATCGCTAACTTGTGGTTTGGGTCTAACGATGTGTTTGTGATGGTTGTGGAGGACATCAATAAAAACATAATCTCCAAAATAAATATTAACAAATAAAGAAACCCGCCCATAAATTTGACGCAAATCTATATTTACCTGATAATGTAGAGAGGCAATAGGCTTTGTTTTATCCCCCCTTTGTGTGCAGGGTGCATGCCTTGATTTCTTTCTCAAAAGCTACTCCTCAATCAGGTTATCGTGCAGACATTGATGGCTTGCGTGCGCTAGCTGTTCTCTCGGTCTTGATCTATCACGCTGGCTTTTACTGGCAGGGGGAGAAGCTACTGTCTGGTGGTTTTCTTGGCGTTGACATATTTTTTGTAATTTCTGGCTACTTGATTTGTAGAATTTTACTCAAAGAAATAAACGCGGGAAGTTTTAGTTTTACGGCTTTCTATGAGCGCCGCGCGCGTCGCATATTACCTGCTCTCTTTTTGGTGATGCTTTGCTCGGCAATTGCTGCTCCTTTCTTGCTATCACCAGAGCCTTTGAAAGAATTTGCTTCTAGCGTAGCCGCTGCGGGTGCGTTTGTATCCAACTTATTCTTTTGGTTGCAAGATTCTTACACTGCTGAACCAAGTTTGCGCAAACCATTGCTGCATACTTGGAGCTTGGCGGTGGAGGAACAGTTTTACTTGTTATTCCCCTTGTTCTTGTGGCTGGTCTGGAAAAGGCTATCAGGCAAGTTTATGCGAGCACTTGCATTCGTTGCTATTGCCTCGTTTCTGTATGCTGAGTGGGGCAGCTATTACCAGCCAAGCGCCAATTTTTACCTGCTGCCCTCTCGCATTTGGGAGCTGATAGCTGGTGCTATCCTTGCCCTCATGCACTCACAGGGGAGATTTAAGCAAGCACATGGACTGCTTGCTTGGCTTGGTTTTGCATTAGTAGTATCTAGTCTCGTAATGTTTGACGATACTACAAGACATCCATCTCTGTGGACATTGCTGCCAGTTGTTGGCACGGTAATGATGATCATGGCAGTGCCCGCAAGCCCGCACCTCAACAAGCTTCTATCCAGCAAACCTATGGTCGGCATTGGTTTAGTATCCTACTCGCTTTACCTCTGGCATCAACCTGTGTTTGCCTTTGACAGAGTTTTTACTGGCAGTGAGTTGACTGTCATACATAAGCTTGGCTTGATCATCGTATGCTTGCTTTTGGCCGTCATCAGCTGGCGTTTTGTTGAAACTCCCTTTCGTCGGATGGATAAGGTGTCTCGGTATCAACTTGTGAGAAGTTTAGGTAGCAGCTGTGTGGTTTTGGTAGTGTTTGTTGCTGCCGTATCACTAGGGGTAATTTCACGAGTTCAACACATTACGGGTGTAGATCCTTCCGTAGAAATAGATATAAGGCATCTCTCCCAAGATGGAAAGCCATGTCATCAAAGTAACGACAAGCCACTAGAGACTGCCTGTGCCTTAACTTCAGGCAACGGCGAGCAAAGCTGGTATCTGGTTGGTGATTGCAATGCCGGTAGATTAGGCTATTCACTTTGGGAATATCTACAAGATCGCAATGCTCGCCTGATCACGTCAACAAAAGATAACTGTCCGTACACTCCGGGTATTTTGATTGCGATAGATGGCAAGACGAATTGTTCAAAATCCGACAACTCGCTGCGTCGCAAGATGTTATTGGAAGCGAAGCCAAGCACTGTAGTGATTAGCAATCTCTTGCAAATTTACATCCATGGAACTCATAACCGCCCACACCTTCGATCCTATACCCTTAGCATGCAGGAAGGTATAGGGCCGACCCACAAAAAATTAGAGGTGAAGAATATTCGTCATCACGTACATCAAGCAATCAAAGAGTTACTAGAACACGGTCACCGGATAGTGCTAGTCTATCCAACTCACATGGCAGACTTCGATGTAAAGAAGAGGTTTACAAAGTTGATGGATAGTCCTCCACGTAAACGAGAAAACTTGTTGGCATCGGGTCAGTTTAGCAAGTCATACCGGGAATTCAGAGCATTTGCTGATGTTGCTTACCAAATATATGATTCCATTGAAGATCATCCAAACCTTATACGTATTCTTCCCGAAGATATTTTTTGTGATGCATCGGATACCGGACGTTGCAAGGTTGTTGATCAAGAGACTTCTTTCTATACTGATTTCATACATCTCTCTTACCACGGAGCATGTAAGCTAGTAGAAGCAATTTTTACGGCACTTTCGTTAACAAAAGAGGATGGCAGTGCGGGTGCTTGCTAGCATGCATGACAGAGTTAGTCCTCCAAAAACAGATAAGTGAGGAACAGCAACCGAACGACATACCCTCACCTCCTTGCTCAATAACATTTCCAGCCATTACAACAAAAATGTTATACTAAATAAGTATGAGCTTTTTCGGTAAATTTACGCAGATAGACTTATGACCAAGAAAAAAGTTAAGAAGAAGAAAATTTCTAGAAAAAACTCAAGCAGACATCACAGTCCGCACGATGAGATTTTTAAAAAGATTTTTAAGAACAAGAAATATCTTATTGAGCTGTTGAGTATTATCTTTTCATCTGCAAAATTTGCTATGTTTGATTTGGATGGCATTGTCATCAAAGATAGTGCGTTGATCAGGGGGCGGGGAGGTGAGTTGCGCACTGACCTGAGGGTCTTAGTTCCTTTACGAGGCATCAGCAGTACTGTTGTAGTTTTGTCGCTCATTCTTGAGCACAAGAGCTACAGCGATCGTGATGCTGTGTTGCAGGTTATGGATTACTACATCGAGGAGTGTAAGGCACGCAGCAAGCAGCGCAAGTGGAAGCAAGGCAAGCCACATCAGGTGATTATTCCTGTAATTTTATTATGTTGCGAAGACAAGGACTTCGAGCCTCCTCTTGACTATCTCAGTTGGGAGTTTGGCAGTGAGGAGATACCACAGGAGCTTAAGGAATTTGAGGGAGATGTGCCTACGATGTGGTGCAAGGTGGTCAACCTCAGAAAGCTGCCCGACGACGACCTGTGGACGAAGGCGATGTGTAGTGCTATTATTATCCATGCCATGGGTGAGGTGTGGAGTGCTGATGATGCGACAGTTGCTGTTATTGTGGACAGAATTCGGCAGCTTCCCCCTGAAGATGCGTGGTTTTTGTTGATTTCACTAATTGATTACTACAAGAGTGCCGATACAGGGATAGAGCGAGAGGATTTTGATCGTGTTGACCGTAAACGTCATCCAAACTTGCAGGAGGAGGATAGACTCATGCCAGCGATAGAATTTAGCCTTGACAAGGCGGAGGAGCGAGGCATCAGAAAAGGCATGCAGGAGGGCAAGCAGGAGGGCAGGCAGGAGGGCAGGCAGGAGGGCAGGCAGGAGGTTGCTATGCGTCTTCTGCAAGCTGGTGTGGACGAGAAGACCATTCGCATGGCTGCTAAGATTAGTCCCAAAGAGCTGGCGGCTCTCAAAAGTAAGCTAAAAAACTGAATAATAATAGCAAGTTGCACTAGAGACATTGGCAAAAATGAACAATGTAGCTACACCTAAGCTCAATTACCGTGCAGACATTGATGGCTTGCGTGCGCTAGCTGTTCTCTCGGTCTTGATCTATCACGCCAGGCTTTTACTGGCAGGGGGAGAAGCTACTATCTGGTGGTTTTCTTGGCGTTGACATATTTTTTGTAATTTCTGGCTACTTGATTTGTAGAATTTTACTCAAAGAAATAAACGCGGGAAGTTTTAGTTTTACGGCTTTCTATGAGCGCCGCGCGCGTCGCATATTACCTGCTCTCTTTTTGGTGATGCTTTGCTCGGCAATTGCTGCTCCTTTCTTGCTATCACCAGAGCCTTTGAAAGAATTTGCTTCTAGCGTAGCCGCTGCGGGTGCGTTTGTATCCAACTTATTCTTTTGGTTGCAAGATTCTTACACTGCTGAACCAAGTTTGTGCAAACCATTGCTGCATACTTGGAGCTTGGCGGTGGAGGAACAGTTTTACTTGTTATTCCCCTTGTTCTTGTGGCTGGTCTGGAAAAGGCTATCAGGCAAGTTTATGCGAGCACTTGCATTCGTTGCTATTGCCTCGTTTCTGTATGCTGAGTGGGGTAGCTACTACTTGCCTAGTGCTAATTTTTACCTTCTGCCTTCTAGAATTTGGGAGCTGATGGCTGGTGCTATCCTTGCCCTCATGCACTCACAGGGGAGATTTAAGCAAGCATATGGACTGCTTGCTTGGCTTGGTCTTGCATTAGTAGTATCTAGTCTCGTAATGTTTGACGATACTACAAGACATCCATCTCTGTGGACATTGTTGCCAGTTGTTGGCACGGTAATGATGATCATGGCAGTGCCCGCAAGCCCGCACCTCAACAAGCTTCTATCCAGCAAACCTATGGTCGGCATTGGTTTAGTATCCTACTCGCTTTACCTCTGGCATCAACCTGTGTTTGCCTTTGACAGAGTTTTTACTGGCAAGTGAGTTGACTGTCATACACAAGCTTGGCCTGATGATCGTATGCTTGCTTTTGGCAGTCATCAGCTGGCGTTTTGTTGAGACACCGTTTCGCCGCATGGATAAGGTGTCTCGGTATCAACTTGTGAGAAGTTTAGGTAGCAGCTGTGTGGTTTTGGTAATTTTTGTTGTTATGGTAAAACTCGGAAGTCTTCAGGGTATGGTTGCTTCCGTAACAAACGTTGCTCCTTATCCGATTTGTAGACAGCAGAGGAAACTCTTCCAAAATGGAAGGTGGTGTCACAATCGCTCGGTACATGATGCTTGTAACTTTATTTCAGGTAGCGGTAAGCAACACTATTACTTGGTAGGTGATTCTAGTGCTGGTTGGGCAATGCCCTACCCACTTTGGCAACATCTGAAAGATCGTGATGCTCGTTTAACAGTGTTGACAAAGGGTGCTTGTCCCTTTGCTCCTCCTTTGGCAACTGCTGGGAAATGTACAAGAACATATAGTATCCAGCGTCGTAAAATATTATTGGAATCAAGACCAGGTATTATTATATTGCAAAGTTTATTACATATTTATGTTCATGGCAGTCGTAATCGCCCACATCTCGATCAAAGCACTTCCTGGCTTAAGATATCAAATGGATTGACAGCATCAATGGATGACATCCGTCTTCACACATATCGAGCAGTGGAAGAACTACTGGAACATGGTCACACGGTAGTACTGGTCTATCCAATTCACATGGCAGACTTTGATGTGGGAAAGCGGCTTACAGAGTTGGAGCAAATACCTCCAAACAAACGGAAAAATTTGCTGATGTCAGATAGGTTTACCAAATCCTATCAGGAATTCAGGGCATTTGCTGATGTTGCTTACCAAATATATGATTCCATTGAAGATCATCACAACCTCATCCGTATTCTGCCAGAAGATTTGTTTTGTGATTCCTCCAAATATGGACGGTGTGAAATATTTGATCAAGGAGATTCCCTCTACAGGAATTTCAGTCATCTATCCTACTATGGTGCATCCAAGTTAGTGTCAGATATTTTTGTGAAACTTCCATAAGCAACTAAGGGAAGTAGATATCCTTGCCAATCTACAGCAAAGCACACTTCCCCCATCTTCTAATGCAGATCTGATATCCACATCCTCCATGTTTCTTTCTGACGATGCGAGGTAAACTGTTTTAACTACATTGAACAAAGGCAAAATCGACATAAGTGCGATAACCGCTATGACCTTATAGGTATGAGCTGCAAACAGCCAACCTAAGCTAAAAAAAAGAGAGCCCAGTAGTAAACTGAAATTCATCATGATCTTCCCTCCATTCTTTAGACTACTTCGTCTTTTTGTTTCTTCCTAAAACAAAAAGAACCTTGATTTATAGTGAACTAAAATTGTCTTTACTCTCTCATTTGTATAGTATTCCCTGCCTTTCAAGTTTTTTAGAAAATTTTCTTCTGTTAAATATAATCTGCCTCCTGCCCCACCCTTCCAAGTATGAAAGACTATGTGCTTTGGCAATAACTCCTGCAAGTAATTTTCCACGAATGGATACAAATCCTCGACAAAGGAAACAGCATGCACCTGCTGACGAACAACCTGTGAAGCTATGGAGTTAGCCAAACTTTTTAACTTCGTTTGATCGTTCTTTTTGAGGGCACGGTTGATCGGCGTTGCTGGTAGGTAATAGGATGTATGGTATCCAGACTTGCTGATGAGATTAAAATAATCAGCACGGATGCGAGACTCGACAATCAACTCTTTTTGCAAACCTGTTGTTTCTTCTACATGTTTTAGCCTAGCAATGATTTTGTTGACATCACTACTGGGTATATTTTTCACATCTAACCAAATCTTTGCTGCCTGTTTGCTATCAATATGAGAGATGAAGTCAACAAAACACATATTTCCTCCAGTATCTACACCATGCCCAACTACGAAGCAGTCCCTACGTTCTTTGTAGTAAACATCGACCTCAAAGCTACGGTAACCATCACGCCATATTTCTTTCAAATTTCCAACACTGTTGATGGTGCTAGGTATAACTCTCTTCAACAAATTATCTTTTTTTAGTTGATGGATATTCCTGTATTGTTGATAAGCATCATTTTCTGCTCTAGCGTATTTTATCATACTTCGATAGTTTTTGTCAGCAGACTGTTGTGCTTTTAGTATCAATGCTTCATGATCAGGTAAATTATATTTAGGAGAAGAGAGGTCAAAACGTGCAGTGTATTTTTCAGTTTGAATCGCGAATAAACCTACAAGAGTGTCGTAGATTAAATCATTGGAGAAGAGCTTGTTGTTAGCCCTGTCAATAACTTCGTAACGTTGAGGGTATTTTTGTCGATAGGATTCAGAAAACCACATTAGCATAGGGATGTCTAGCATATTGTAACTTATTGTGCCAAGATTTCGTGTGATATTTAAAAAAACATCTTCGCCATGATCTGAGAAAAAAATAAAGCCGCTGACACCGTCAACTTCTTTAAGTATCTTGAGGATACTAGCAAGAACAAAATCCTGGTACAAGACGCTGTTATCGTAACAGTTTATTTTTTCATAGTAAGGTGCATTAGCTATATTTCCATAGAAAGCTTTATCCAACTTCCCCTCAAATCGATGAAACTTTCGTGGATAGCGGTTGCAAAACTGGTAATGACTGCCATATAGATGCACAAAAATAACTCTATTGTGAGTTGCTTTGTTATTCAGTATTTTTTCTATGCTAGGTAACATTGCACCATCATAGTTTCGTAGTGCATGGTTATGATCTACAAGCTTAGCACTAAAACGTTGCAAATGATCTACCGTTGATTTAGCCATTACATCTACGGGAGCATGATCTTCTACTCCTAAATAGAATTGGTTGGTTAGCCAGTATGTTTTAAATCCCGCATTTTTTAGAATGCTAAATAGTGAATGAGCATCATAGTAGTTTAGTTCATTATAGAGATTCGCCTCGGTAAAGGATAGCGGCAACACCATGTGTGTGTGGTGGTGTATGGCATAAGCATTATCAAAAACCAGCAGATCCCTATGCTTTTGTAATTCGGGAGTAGTGTCACGCAAATAGCCATAGATACCCATGTGCTGCTTGTTCAATGCCTCACCGATAACGACCACATAAGTTTCTCCTGATCTTGACTTACTTGCATAGAGATTTTGTCGGGTATGCTGCCTTTTTGCTGTGATCTTTTTAAGTGAGCTTAGATCACTATAAAATTTTTTATAGCTTAGATATATGCCTTTCAGCAGACGTGGGTCTTGATACCAAACAATCGCAGCAGCAAAGACGAGAGCAAGCAATATCTCCACTGAAAATTTTTTCTTTAACTTTAATCTTTTTGATAGGCGATATAAAACAGCCGAAGCTATCGCAAGCACAACTATCATAACGATAACTACAGCAAGATATTTAGCCAATCTAGCAGCAGTAAGAAATTCCGAGACTTCCAGCGCGTTGGTTGTCAGTAACACTCCTACGATGTATTGATCAATGGCTGCATCATAAATAAAGTAGTACCCTAGATGGAAGGCTGGCACTAGCATAAACATAAAATAGATAGGAATTGCAATGTAACGGGGCGCAAGTGCTCCTATCACAAATAGCAGAGCAGAACAAATAAGATAAGATATGGTGCTGTTGACAGAAAAATCTTGAAATGTCACAGCATCAGCAGCCAAAATAAACAAAAAGACAGCAAAGACACAGGAAAGTACTATAAGAACATTGCTTAATTTTATTTTAAGCATGAGAACATCTTGTATCCTTGCTATCATGGTTTCCCTCCTTCTTCATGGCATCGGTGTGGATATACATCACACTCATGCACCTGTTCATACCAAGTGCGAAATTGACGGCCATCAAAAGCCAGTATCCTTCCTATCCGTGGTTCATAGCGAGCGCCAAAGTTTAAGTGATGAGACCTTACAGACGTTGTAATGCCTATATAATCTTGCTCTTGATATGGAGCAAAAAATATTTTGACGTTAAATTCATCCTCAAGCACTTTTATCTTGTGATAAATATGGTCAAGATTGTGAGCATAGTGGATAAATTTGGTGCTATAAAAAGTAGGAAAGAAAGAACCTGACCTTGTGGGATGAGAATAGTATCTACTTGAAAATACAACATCGTAGTAATCTGTGTTTCTTCTGATAAAATCACCTATGTGATGCTCTTGATAAGCTGGTGGAGTAAAGTGCTTCGTCACGCGTAGACTACTATTAATCTGATTGTAGGCATATAGCACAGAAGATAAAATCCCTACCAATGCTGCGATGGTTATGTTTATCTTGTGATTAGGTTGTGTATCTGCCTCTAAATAATTTCTCTTCATTATCTGCAAAACAAATATCGGAGCAAATGCAAAGCTAATAGATAAAGCATAACTAAACTTAAGATATAGTGACGGATGTCCTGGAGAGAAATTTAGCCAAAACAAATTATTAGCAAGACAGGGAACAAAAAGCATCAGATAGGCAGTTGTAGCAAGGTTATAAGGTTTGCCTAATACATCACTATTTGCAAACTTACGTGCTCTCAGTGCCAGATAGAAAACAAGATACAGCATAAACATGCCCACCATGCCATAAGCATGGTACATACGTTCAAATAAGGTTGCCTGCAGCCAATTTATGATGTCACCAGCACTACCAGTCACACCTGTTCTGAAGAGAAAGTTCTCCCACGCACTGTAATCTCCTTGCGATGAAATTTTTGCACTTATTGCTGATGATTTTTGTATTATGTTGCTTTGGTAGTGAATTATCTGCCATAGCCAGAGCATAACTGCCACAAGCGCGGGGCTAAAAAATATGAAACTTTGTTTAAACCAATGCAAAGACCTTTGCAAAGAAACTGGCAGTGCAACTTCTTTTCTCATCACACGCATTATATAAACAGTTAGCGTAACAAAAACAAAAAGCCACTGTGTGAGAAATCCGTAAAACATTACCAGTGGCTGAACAATCTTCACGATTTTTAAAATACGTGGAGAGGTGCTAGTAATACGTAGTAACTCAAGGAACATGTAAATTACAAAAGGTATTATGATTATTGACGAATGATCGAAGTTGAAGTGATTCCAGAAGAGTGTGGTCGAATCGTGAAATTGTATAATGGCAGGAACTATTGCCAGCAGTGTGCTATTCAAAGCATCAAATCCAACTTTAAGACACACCACCATAACCATCATACATATAATCAAAACTAGTAAAAAGTGGCTGAAATAATTGAAAATAATTGTTGCTACAAGCTGTGCACCACGCTTTTCGTAAATATCTGGCACTAAGCCTGTAGAGTCAAGTAGCTTGAATAGCAGATATATGGGCAAAACATAGCCAGGAGGAAAAGAGGCATAGAATCCACGCTGTTCAAGAGTTGGCATCTCTACCGAAGCAGGGTACAAGTATAGACTAAAAAACAACTCACTAGGACTAGCCTTCAACCAATTATTAGCGAAAATCAAGCCAGCAACGCTTCCTCTGCTATGAGCACTGTCTATATGCATCTCACTCATAAGAGTTGAGATTATCCAGGGCTTCCTGACCACTACACTGCGGGCGAAGAAAAAGCTAGCTAACAGAATAACAGCAAGTACATAAAACAGAACCTTGCTTCTCATAACTCCTTCCCAACACATCTCTGTGGGTGCGTGTCACACTCATGTGTTTTATCATACCAAGTAAGAAATTTTCTGCCATCAAAGCTCAATAACCCGCCAATTCTTTCCTTTTGAATATCATCGACAGTAATATTTTGGAGCTCAAGAAACGCGGTTAGTTGTTCTATCTCTGATCTACGCCATTCATAGTAAAGGATACGAACAGTAAAATTCTTCTCAATTGATTTTGTTTTGTGGTAAATGTAGTCGAGATTATGTGCATAATGAATTATTTTGTTGTAGAAGTAAGCAGCTGTCAAATTCCCTAAAAAGATACTTCTGTCAGCATAGTGATATTGGCAAAAGACAACGTCGTGATACGATGTATTGCTTCTAACAAAATTTCCTACGATGACATGTTGATAGTGTGGCGACGAAAATCTTCTCGTGATAGGCGAGCTGTTGTAGATTGATGTGTACGCGTACAGTACTGAAGAGATAAGGCTTGCAGATGTCACGACAGCTATGTTTTTCTTGTTGAACACACAAAAAGCAGATAAAAGATAATTTTTTTTAAGTATTTGCAAGATAAAAATGGGTAACAGCACGAAACTTATCACTAAAGCAGGTCTGAAGGTGGCGGAGAAAAATTCATGTGTAGCTGCATGTTCGATAAATATCAAATGATAGATGAGGCATGGCACAGAAAGCATGATAAATAAGGCTATCATTAGGTTTGTGGCTCTCTCATGAATAAATTTGCGCTTGCGTATCACGATGTAAAAACACAGGATTAGCATTACTATCCCTGTAATACCATGTGCGCTTACCATGTGAGTGATGAGAGATGTTTGCAGGTGATGCATGACTTGATTGTCAAATCCCATTCTTGACAAGAGCACTTGTAGTATACTTGTCTTTGTTGAAGAGATAGGAGCATCAAAAAAACTACCACCTGCTTGACTTAGGTGATATAAGATACGGTGTAGCCAAAAAGCTAATCCCAACAAAGAAGGAATAAAAAATAAGAAACTCTGCTTAAGCCATTGTGCCACTTGTCGAAGAGACGAAGGGAGACATATTTCTTTTCTTGCCATGCGCATAACATAGACAGTTAGAATAACAAAGACAAAGAACCATTGAACAAGTACTCCATAAAACATCACCAATGGCTGCATAACTCGCACAATATTTAGAACACGAGTTGAGGCGCTAGTAATACGCAACATTTCTAAAAAAATGTACAGCACAAAAGGCAGCATGACCGCGGGGTAGCAAGGATCGTAAACAAGATGATGCCAGTAAAGATCATTGACACCATGGAACTGTATGATGGCAGGAATTATCGCAAGTAGTGTGCAATTCAAGTTGTCAAAGCCAATTTTACGGCAAACAAGAAACAACATATAGCCAAGCATAAGCACTAGAAAAAAGTGGAGAAGATAGTTGTACAGAATCAGCAATAAAATTTGTTGCTCTCTTTTTTCGTGAATGTTTTCAACCAGGCCAGTGAAGTCAAGGAATTTAAACATCGTATAAAGGGGCAAATGTGCGCCAGGAGGGTAAGAGCCATAAAAAAATCTCTTATCAAAGGTAGGTGTCTCCACTGAATCAGGGTAGCGATACAGATTGAAGTATAGTTGAAAAGATCCTTCTGCTAGCCAGTTGTTTACGAAAATTAAACTATCCAGTGTTCCATAATGAAAATCAGTATTACTCATTAACGCTGGCTGTATCCAAGGTTCTCTGACGGTTACACTACGAGCAAAGAAGAAGCTAGTAAACAAAGTGACAATGAGAAGGCAGAAGGCTGTTTTGTTTTTTACTGAGGCAAACATCATGGGGTACTAATACTGCCGAATAATTGATACAATAAGCTAGTTTGCAAAGTCACGTATCTTGACATAGAAAATGTTTGTTATATCTTATCTTGAATATGTCTAGTTTACAAGGTAAATACCAATGTAATATTTGGACATTTCTTAAAAAAAGAAATTTTTTTGTATAATATACACCAGCTTCAACTTTTTGCATAAATTACTATCGTGATACTTACCTCTAACTACTGTACCTGTTCCACTGGATCTTCAAGCACAAGTTGACTTGGCATTGATCGCCTAGCCAGAATTTTAACCAACAATCCGTGCAACAGTATGGCGAGAAAGGCAAGTAACGTGAGAATAATTATTGCCACTTGGCTTAGGGTGATGATAGCAATAGTACTCAGCACAACCAACAATAACATGGAGATACGATGCAAATTAATGAGCAAGCTGGGGTGATAGGATATAATAACTGCTGCGGTATGAGCATGGCCAAGAAAACCAAATTTTGAGCTACCAGCAATTCTATCTCGTCTCTCAATAGTCAGCTTATGGCAACTAAATGGTGCGGCATTAAGGAATGCACCAAGGTAGTCGATGTAGTTCGCATTTGCTAGATACTCAAGTACAGGCAATTTCATCAAGCAGAAATTGCTAGTGCTAACACTTTTTTTGGTAGTATATTTCATAAAATTATAGAGAGATGTATGACAAAAGCGAAAGAATAATGAATCTCCCCTCTTGCCTCGTAGAGTATAGACAATCTCTACAGATGCGGATCGCTCAACTAGCTCTGCGACACATGATGGGTCATGTTGTCCATCTGCATCCATCACAAGAGTCAGATGAGGCTGCCATGTCGCAGCTAGCTTAAAACCCTTGAGGAGAGCATTACCTACACCATGCCTATGTTGTAATCTAATTACCGTAAGGTTGCAATTACATGGCTGTTGCTCGTGAAACCACTGTTTGAGCAATTCCACACCGTTATCCTGCGAAAAATCATCGACGATGAGCAAAGCCACCTGATTCAATTTCGGGGCAGTAGAAAGTGCGGCACAAAGCTCATCAACAACAGCAACAATACATGCCTCCTCATTGTAAACAGGAAGCACTACACACAGGTTGATCTTGGCTTGTGGACTTGTGATTGTGTAACGAACCGCCTCTTCAGGGGAGGATATGCTATGTTTCATAATACTTTAATCCTCTTTCATACACCGTTGCGGATGCAAGTCGCACTCATGTAATCTCTCATACCAAGCAACGAACTTCTTGCCATCAAAACCCAACAATCCCCCAATTCTGTCCTCTTGAATATCATCAACATGAATATTGTGAGCATGGAGAAATGTGGTTAATTGTTCCATTTCTCGTCTGCGGAATTCATAATAGAGTATACGAACAGTAAAATCCTGCTCAATTGATTTTGTCCTGTGGTAAACATGGTCAAGGCTGGAAAGGCACTTGATCACTTTGTCAGAAAAATAAACCGTATAAAAAGTGTTTCCATCTTTATCAAAAAAGCAATAGTCTTTAGAAAAAACAACGTCATTATAGCCAGTATTTACACGAACAAAATCTCCTGCATCTTTCAACATATAATCCGGAGCAGTGAACATTTTTGTGACAGGCAACCTACCATTGACCTGAATATATCCGTACAGAATTGAAGAAATAAGCCCTGCTAGTGCTACAATCGTTAGGGGCTTTTTGTTAAGGAAATGTGCAGCAGCAATTAGGTGGTTTTTTTTCAGCATCTGCAGAACAAATATGGGTGCAAATGCAAAGCTTATTGATAGGGCAGGGCTGAATGCCATAGGTGAAAATAAATGATCAGAAAATCCTCGCGCAAAAAATAAATGATTTGCAAGACAAGGAACAAAACACATAAGATATGCAGACACAGCAATGTTGATGCGATTGTTCGTAAATTTATGACCTCGGATTGCCATGTAAAACACTGAATAAATCATTAGTAATCCGCTTATGCCATAATCATTACGTATAAACATGAATAGTGATAGTTTGTAATAAGATAAATACTGCCAAATACTGGTAACCTCCCCGTCAAGAGTCAATACTCCCATTTTAAACAGAAGGTTTGTTAGAGCAGTTAACCTGTACGAAGAAATAGGCGTGTCTAGTAGGCTGTGTTGTGGCGCTATATATTGTGAGTAGTAAGCTACCTGACATAGCCATAGCACTATTGCAAGCAAAGACGGGAGAAAAAATAAGAAACTCTGCTTTGCCCAGCACACAGACTGTTGAAAAGAAGCAGGAAGATCAATTTCTTTTCTTCTGACACGCAAGATATAAACAGTCAGGACAACAAACACAAACAACCAGTCGATGAACATCCCTATAAACATTACCAATGGCTGCACAATTCGTACAAAAAGCCGGCCTTTAGGTGAAATGCAGGCAACGCGTAGAATTTCCATGAGGATGTAAATTACAAAAGGCAGCAAAACTATAGTGAATTCGTTGTAGAGGAAGTGATTCCAGAACAGAGTTCCAGCATTATGAAGCATTATGATAGCAGGAGTTACTGCCAGTATCGTGCTGTTGAGGTGATCAAAAGCAAGCTTGCGACACACAAAAAATATCAGTGCGCATAGTGACAATATGGTAAGAAAATGCAGCAGATATTTGTATAAGATTACCAACAGCAACTGAAGGCCACGTTTTTCATAAATATCAGGAAAAAAATCTATAAAATCTAGTAACTTGAACAAGATATAAAGTTGTACAGTTGAGCCTGGAGGGTACGAGCCGTAGAAGTATCGCTTATCAAGAGTTGATATTTCTACCGAAGGAGGGTAATAATAGCGACCAAAACCTAGGCTGACAGGGCCTTCTTTGAGCCAATTGTTAACAGCAATCAATGCATGAGCCGTTCCCCGACTGTAATAAGAAGGTGTGAATGAACCGTGATAAGCTGCGGTGAAAGTTGGCACAATCCACTGCTCTCTCACAGTGACACTACGTGCAAAGAAGAAGCTAGTAAACAGAGCAACGATCAGTAAGGAGAGTGTTGTTTTATTCTTTACTTGGATAAACATCACGGCAGTCCCCGCAGGAGTGGGATACCTAGCACATGCACAGCATAGTCGGTATAAACAAGATACTGAAAACTTTCTCTTTCTAGTTCTTCTTTATTTCTTAGGTCATAATGCTCTTGAAGGGTTATCCATCTGTCAGCTTTAGGTGCATTAATACGCTTTACAAAAGCCAATATGACTGGTATAGCACCGATAATCAAATACGCAACGAGAACTTCTCTACGCCATCCTCTGTTAGCTAGTAGAGCTTTAACCATCAACAAGGCCATTACACATACCGCAGGCATTGCACCACGATACAGCAAATTATTGTATCCACCAACTTTGAACATACAGAGTATGGTAAGAAAAATAGCTAGAGTAGCGATTAATGTTCTATCTTCCTTTTGAAACCAGTAGAGGATTGTTAGTATTAGCAAAAACTCAAGAATACAAAACAGAACAAAAAACGAGAAAGAAAAGTTTATATCCTCCCAACTAAACATGGATGGCACATGGGATGCACCTTGAGTTAAGTAAAGAACTATCGGGATAGCCAGCATAGGTGCGGACAGCAAATTTTGTGGGGTAAGTGCTGTTCTCCAACCTTCTCTGTAGAGTGCCCATGCTGCTATAGGTAAGAGGCCGACAGTGCCAAAAGTTGACCACATGGTATTGACAGTAAGTAGCAATCCTCCGTACTGCACTGCTAAACGACGCTTAAAGAGGAATAAACTGACAGGTAGAAACGTAGCTATTGCATGATGAGGAGAATAGCTGAAAGCATTGAGGTTTGCAAAAATTTCAAAAAGCCACTGTCCACCCCACCAGTTCAAATAATAGGGGTTTGGCAGCTCAGTCATTCCAACCAACCACGCACCAACAATATCAAGACCAGAGAAGAGAAAAAATACTAGCGGGGCGATGATAAGCAGGTGCTTTTTGTGCAAATTACGAAAGGCAAGCAACATTGCTAAAATCAAACCAGCTGCTGTCCATATAAACATACTATGCATAAGAAATTGTCCACCAATTACTTTGGTAACTAATGCTGGTGGTATATAATATCGTAAAAACCATGTATGTCCATTATATTCATATACGGGTGTCCAAGTACTTTCTGCCAGCAGATTAAATGCGGCTAAGTAATTTCGCCAGTCAACACTATCAAATGGATGCAAACAAACATAAGTTACTAGAAGTGAACCAAGCAGCAACGGCCAGTACCTTAGCAAAGATTTCAGTTGCCAACCACTTTCTGAGTGATACGTCCTGTATAGACAAAAAACAAGAATTATAAGAGCCGCGGCACTTGGGACAACAAACGGTGTGCTGAAAAAAGTAAATAGAATTATAAATACTGGAATTATCAAATATAAGATAGCGATAATAAACATCATCATCTCATTTCTTGAAGAAAAGTACCCATAATTAGGTCTTGACAAATTTTATATCTACATTCTATCACAATCATAAGTGCTACCCAACAAAATTGTTGTATTGACAGTTAATTACGTTAAAAAACATTATTTATTACAGCAAAAATTTATGATATATAGAAAATATTTGTTATTTTTTGACAAATTAGTTTTTATATGGCAACCCACGCATTAGAGGAATATCAAAAATATGCAGGACCTTATCTCTTCTAACCAAGCATGGATATGTAACGTAGGGATGATCTTCCCAAGTATAGATACGGGTGAGTTCCTCAAAAGTCATGTTCTTGTTGGCTCGTGGTGTGGATGGAGTGATGCTTTTCACAAAAGCAACCACAACTGGGAATGCTCCTATTAACAAATAGACTACAAGAACTTCCTTGCGGAGTCCCTTATTTTCTAACAAAGCCATGCCAGCAAAAATGGACAAGACACACATTATTGGCACTGCACTTCTTGATAAGAACTCACCAAATTGCCCGCCCCTAAATAAGCATAGAAATAAAATAAAAGAACCAGCAATGACGATCAAATTCCTGTCATTTTTATTTATATATAGCATAATAATAAGAATAAGTATAATTTCACTAGTTACAAATAAGATATAATGGTTGAGGTTGAAGTCTTTCCACTGCCAGACAAACATAAATGGGACATGTTCGCCACCCTGCATCAGATATATTCCAATTGGAATAGCCAATAATGGTGCTACTAGCAAATTTTGTAATGTAAAAGCAGACCGGTAACCTTCCCTAAGTAGTGCCCATACGGCAATGGGAAGCAAACCAATTACAGAAAATAGAGACCACATCTGAGTCACAACAATTATTACTGCACCATAGCGTATTGCTAGAGGGCGGTTGTATAAGAATAAACACGTTGCCAAGCACATGCCTAGTGTATGTTGTGGTAGAAGTGCTAAATTAAATAAATAAGACCCTATATACCCACCTGTTCCCCACCACTGTAGCCAGTGTGGGGTAATTTCCTCGATATAGTTTAGATAAAAAACTCCAACAATGTCGAGACCGGAGAAAAGAAAAAACACTGATGCAACTAGAAAAAGATGACTAGTCTTTTGTATTTTTTGAAAAGCAAGAAAAAGAGTGATAAAAACACCGATCGCTGTCCAGATAATCATTGAAATTGTAAGGAGCTGTGAACCAAAAACTTTGGCTAACATAGCAGGCACCATGTACCAAGCAATGTAATAGCGCAGAAGCCACATCTTGCCATCAATTTCAAATATTGGAGGGTAAGAGTCCCTCTGCAATGACTCAAACACAGCGTAGTGTTTCTCCCAATCCCAAATTTCAAACGGGGATACTAAGCACAAATAAGAGATAACCGCGGCAATAATAAGAAGAGGCCAGTAATCACTTATGATTCTTGTGCTAAAGTGATCAGCATGCTCCATATTGTGGGATTTATGTAAACAAAAAACAAGCACAACAAGAGCAACAGCGCTCATCAATACAAAGGGAATGCTAAAAAAAGTGAATAAAATCAGAAACACAGGAGCAAGCAAGTATGTTAAGGCAAATATGAACATAGACTATCTTTCTTCAAGTAAACAACGTTGTGGATAGGTGTCACATTCATGAGCTTTTTCGTACCAAGTGTGAAACTCTCTTCCATTGAAAGCAAGCAACCCACCTATTTTCTCTTCCTGAACATCACGAATAGAAATATTGTGAAAGTAAAGGAGAGAAGTTAGCTTTTTGGCCTCTTGTCTACGCTCCCTGTGATACAAAATTTTGATGGTAAAATCCTGTTCAATTTGCTTTGTTTTGTGATAAATACTATCGAGGTTATTGGCATAGTGAATCACTTTGTTCGTAAAATGCACAGTTATTGTGTTAAAGCTATCCTCAAGATAATAAAAATCAGAAAAAACAACGTCTCGATAGCTAGTATTTTTCTTTACAAAATTACCTACCAGCACAAGCCCGTAATCTGGATTGGAAAACATTTTAGTAACTGGATACTTATTGTGTATCTGTGCATACCCATACAACAGAGATGAGGATAGTGAAACTATTGACACCAAAGAAATATTTCTACCTGAAGTGATAATTTGTAGTGCAGGCAGCAGGTGATCCTTGCGAGTCATTTGTAAAACAAACACAGGGAGTAGAACAAAAGCAAGAGACAATGCCAAGCTGAATTTTAGTGAAGAGTATATGTGATCGTGAGAATGTTCAATAAAAAATAAGTTATGAGCAATGCATGGTATAAGAAAAATAAGATAAACAGTCGCAGCTTGGCTGATGGAGATACTCCTATTTTTCATAAATTTTTGGCAGCGAGTTAAAGTCCAGAAAGTTGCAAAAATTATTAGCAAGCCAGCAAAACCATAGCCGTTATTTATATGAGTTATGAAAGTTGTTTTAAAATAAGAGAAATAGCTGTCAATGCCCTCAGTTAGACCTACCCTTTTCATGAATTTATCAAAAAGAGTCATTTCTCTAGCAGATATGGTTGCTGTAGCTAAGTTAGCATGCCCAATATTTTGTAGATAATACTTAATCTGATAAATCCACACAGCGATCGCAGCAAGTGCAGGAGCGAAGAATAAAAAACCATGTTTTATCCATTGCAACAAAGAATATAGAGAAGCAGGTAGTGCTATTTCTTTTCTGATGAGTCGCATAGTGTAAACAGTGATGATTACAAAGATAAAGAGCCAATCGGTCAATACTCCGTAAAACATCAACAGAGGTTGTAACACCTTAACCACCTGTAAAATACGTGGATAAGCGTAGGAAATTCGCAAAAATTCCAGAAACACGTACAGTGCAAACGGAAGCATAACTGCCGATTCCATATTGTAAAAAGCATGATGATGGTAGAGACTGTTGGCATTATGAAATTGCACAATAGCTGGTATTATTGCGAGTAATAAGCTGTTCAGGCGGTCAAAGTTAAGTTTTATGCATATAAAAAACACCAAACAACACAGTGTTAATACAAGCAAAAAATGCATCAAATAATTGTATAAATTCAGCAGCAGCAGCTGTGCACCTCTTTTTTCATAAATATCAGGAAAGATACCAGCAGAGTCGAGAGCCTTGAACAATAAATAAATAGGCAGAATCAGACCTGGTGGATAAGAAGCATAGAAGTTACGCTTGTCGAGGGTTGGCATCTCAACGGAGGCAGGGTACATGTAAAGTCCAAAGCGGAGACTAACGGGATCTTCCTTCAACCAGTTGTTAACAAAACCTAGATGGAAGGCTGTGACATCACGATGTTTTTGGTAATAATTTTGCAAGCTCATAAATGTTGGCACTATCCACTGCTCTCTGACCGTTACACTACGAGCAAAGAAAAAGCTGGTAAACAGAAGGATCACAAGTAGACAAAATACTGTTTTGTTTTTACTCATTCTAATCAATGATCTATCCGTGAGAAAATAAAAAAAATAATACAATAATGCTGTGAATTTAGGATGCTAAGTACATCACTCTGTAATACCTCGCAAAAGAGGCACATCAAAAAAAATTACCATATTCCCTGTCTTTACCAGATACGAATAGGTCATATATGGATGCTCTTTGTAAGTGTAAAGTCTCGTTAGCTTCTTGAAATTCATCTTCTTATCGACTCTTTCCAGAGAAAGACCCTTTGCGAAGGCAACTACAACGGGCAATGCACCAATAATGAGATATACAACAATGACTTCTCTGTATTTATCTCTGCTATTAATCAGCACTTTAACTACTAGAGCAGATAGGATACAGATGGCTGATATTGACCCGCGCATAAGAAGATCGTTTAATATCCCAAATCTTATCAAGCAAAGAAAAAATAGAAAGAAGCCTATTGTAATAAGTAGGCTTCTTTCTATTTTTCTTGAAGGGTAAAGAATACCTATAATAAGTGCAAATTCTAGTGTGCAGAAGATGAGGAAAACAGCTATGGAAAAATCTCTATGTTCCCAAACAAACATTAAAGGCACTTGTCCGCTCCCCTGCAACAGATACAAGGCAACAGGAATAGCTATGAATGGAGCTGTTAACAGATTTTGTGGAGTAAGTGCTGTCTTATATCCCTCCTTGATTGTTGCCCACGTGACTATGGGAATAAGACCGACAGCACAAAACGGAGACCATAAAGAGACTACCGCAACTATCACTGCCCCGTACCTTACCGCAAGACTGCGATTGTAAAGGAACAGACACGATCCTACCCATCCTCCTACCACATGTTGTGGTGCCCAAGCAATGCTTGTCAGTGCTGGCCAGATTTCTCCCCAGCCAGCCCATATTTGTGGCCAGTGCGGGAAAAGTGAAGGGGTGTAGTCATTTAGCCAACATCCTATAATATCCAACCCAGAAAAAAGGAAGA
This sequence comes from Oligoflexales bacterium, assembly GCA_965226195.1. GTDB lineage: Bacteria > Bdellovibrionota_B > Oligoflexia > Oligoflexales > JAPPIL01. Next base: position 1,854,888 of record OZ245333.1, on the reverse strand, counting down.
ACACTGATACAGCAATAAAAAGATGGCTGGTCTTCCTCAAATAGCTAAAGGCAAGAAACAACGTTGTAAAAACACCTGTTGCAGTCCAGATAAACATGAAAAATGTCAGCAGCTGCGATTCAAAAACTTTGGCAAACAAGGACGGCACCACGTACCAGCCAAGATAATAGCGAAGAAACCACGTTTGTTCATTGAGTTTAACAACAGGAGGCCATGAGCTTTCAACAAGAGTATTTAGAACAGCGAAGTGCTTCTCCCAATCCCAAATTTTGAAAGGTGATACTACACAAATGTATGTTACAACAAGTGAGATTAGCAGAAGTGGCCAGTAATGGACAAGCATTTGAAAGCTAAAATCTTTGCCTCTCTCTACATATCTAGATCGACATAAACAAAAAACAAGAACAATAAGAGCAATAGCGATTATTGGCACAAATGGCATACTTAAAAAAGAAAATAAAATAATAAACACAGGAATGGATAAATAAGCAATGGCGAATGTGAACATCAATACATCTCCGTTGTCACACTTTGTGTGCTGACACAAAGATGGAAGTGCCACATGGAAGATGGAACTTAGTCTTTCGTAAGAGCTTAATTTCTATATTTGTTAATATTGAGAAAATGTTTATAGGATCTACAGGTGTACCCATGCAATGGTAACTTCCCCACATTTTTTGCAACAGTAGGTAATACTTCCTCGCAATAGCTAGCGGAATTAAGAAACTGAAGAAGTATGTAGAGTGTGACACAGAGAAGCCTGACTCTTCCAGTAACTTGGTGATAGAGTGTCTTGTGTAACGACGATAATGTCCAATTGCAGCATCATGCATTGAGAACAGCTGCTGATACGCAGGCACAGTCACCATAAGTGTGCCTCCTGTCTTAAGTAAATCACCTATCTGCGTCAGTGCCTCTCTGTCATCTTCTATGTGCTCAACAACATCAAGGGCGGTTACAAAGTCGAATTTTTCTCTATTTAATTTATTCAAGTTAGTATATATTTGTGCCTCCTTTTGGGGGAGGTCTGACTTATAATTCATAAAAAATGGGTCATAGCCAGTTAGAGATAGATTGTAATTTTTTCTAATTAGATATCTTAGAAACAAGCCATTGCCACATCCAAAATCAAGCAGATTTTGCTGCATGCTGGTGTGAGATAGAAAACACGACAATAAGTCAAATCTGTGGTCACTCCACCAGTTATCTTTGCAAGTAAACCCATCTACACCAAGATGATTAGCACTTTCTGCTGGAGTTGCTATCGTATATTTTTGTTTTATTGAACTTTGCTTCATAGGGGTTCACCTCTCTCCTCACACCGCTGCGGATATTTGTCACACTCATGCACACGCTCATACCAAGTGCGAAACTCTTTACCATCAAAGACTAGTAACCCACCAATTCTTTCTCCCTGAATATCATTGACATTAATGTTTTGGGATGCAAGAAAGGAACGTAGATTTTCTGCTTCATTTCCTTGTTCGCTGTAGAAAATATTAATATTAAAATCACTCTCAATTGATTTTATTTTTCGGTAAACATGGTCAAGATTGTAAGCAGGATGTATTATTTTGTTGGTGAAATGCAAGTGCTTATTATTGTAGGCACTGCGCACGTAATAAAAATCAGAAAATACAACATCTTTATAATCAATGTTTGCTTTTATAAAGTCACCAATTACTACATGACTGTAGTCTGGTCGTGAAAACATTCTGGTGTTTGTGTTCTTATCGTAAATCTGTGTGTAGCCATAAAGTATTGAGGAGCTGACTGCAATTACTGCTGCCAAAGAAACGTTTCTGGTATCCATGATTTGTGCAGCTGGCAGCAAGTGACTCTTGCGAAATATTTGCAAAATAAATACAGGAAGAAGAATAAAAGCTAAAGATAGTGCTGGACTGAACTTGATGGATGAAAATATGTGATCATGAGAATGTTGTAGAAAAAACAGATTGTAGATGACACTAGGAATAAAAAATATAAGATAGATGACTGTAGCTTGCTTGATCTTGTCGCTATCCTCCTGCATGAATTTACGGCCGCGGGTTGCTGCCCAGAGGGTTGCGTAAATCATAGCTAGGCCAGCAAGGCCGTAGCCGTTTTGTATGTAGGAGATGAACGCTGTTTTTAGGTAGTAGAGATAATAATCAATACCATCAGCTATCCCTACTCTTTCCAAGAGTTTGTCAAATAGAGACATTTTTGTTTCTTCTGCACCATATCTGGCTACTGCAATCAAGTTATCATGTGCAATATTTTGTAAATAGTATGTGAACTGATATACCCATAATAAAACCGCAGCAAGTGCTGGGACAAAGAATAAAAAACTCTGTTTTAGCCAGAGTAATCCTTGTTTTAGAGAAACGGGTAGATCTATTTCTTTTCTTATGATGCGGATAGTGTAAACAGTCAAAATCACAAAGACAAAAAACCAATCGGTCAATACCCCATAAAACATCAGCAGTGGCTGTAATACTCGCACTACTCGTAAGATACGTGCTGAAGTATAAGAGATGCGCAAGAATTCTAGAAAAATATACATAATAAAAGGGAGCATGATTGCTAGTTCCATGTTGTAAAAAACATGATGATGGTAGAGACTGTTTGCGTTGTGAAATTGCACAATGGCAGGAGTTATTGCAAGTAGTGTGCTGTTCAGGCGATCAAAGCCAAGCTTTAAGCAAACAAAAAATGCCATATAGCACAGCACGAGTGCAAGTAAAAAATGCAGTAAGTAGTTATATATGATTATAAGTAGAAGCTGTATCCCTCTTTTCTCATAAATATTAGGAACAATACCGGTTGCATCGAGTACTTTGAAGAGCAGGAAAACAGGCAAAATCGATCCGGGTGGATAGGAAGGATAGAAGTAACGTTTGTCAAGGGTAGGCATCTCTACCGAAGCAGGATACACATAAAGACCTAAATGGAGACTAAAGATGCCTTCTTTCAACCAATTGTTAGTATAAGCTAAAGATGCTGCCGTGACATCTTGGTGAGGGGACTGACTCATAAAAGTCGGCACAATCCACCGTTCTCTGACCGTAACACTGCGAGCGAAGAAAAAGGTGGTGAACAGGGTGATAATGAGCAGGCAAAAGGTTGTTTTATTCTTCACTTGTGCAAACAATGGACTGCTCGTTGAGAAAGTGCAAATCGACCGCAGCTTTCCTTACAAAATACGGTGCCCCGCTGCAAAGAAGCGCATACTCCTATTGCAACACAGAACACACAAACACAGCAAAGGCAAAGCACCTCGTGTTTTTTGGAAAATTTTTGAATTTGGTGAAGTTTACTAAAATTTTTGGAGATATATCGTTTCCATGCTTGTGTCTTATATACCTACCCATGCGTTAGTATGAATTGTCCACACTCATGTAGCAAAAAATACTAAAATAAAATTTATTTTAGTCGATAAGGAGCAAAAGTTCTGCTTTGTGAGAGGAAGAGGCATGGTTAAAATTTGTATTGTTACATTCACCGTGTTGGCTTCTTCACACGCAATCAGCCATTCGGGTGGAACAGATAGTAGTGGATGTCACGCAGGATCAAAGCCTTACCACTGTCATGGCGGGGGAAGTAGTGGAAGCGGAACCAATACGCCTAATACAGGTAGGGACACTTACACACCTGATACAGTGCATAGCTCTGACACATTACATCGCCATTGTGCATACGGCAAAAATTACTCGATCGGAATCTCTCTCGCTGCAACAGTAGGATTCGGACTTGGGCACGCCATACAATGTCGCTGGCTACACGGCGGCTGGATTTTTACGCTGTCGCAGTTGGCTGCCACAACGGCATGGGTCAGTGCTGACGATGAGCGAGTACTACGAATTACAAAATACATATTCTTTCTATCCAAGTTTTTGGAATTTTTGTCGGCAATGATGCCACCAAAACAAGTGGGCTAAACTGACAACTATAACCTCACCATGCCACAAACACAACACAGACATCTAGGATTACAACTATCACTACACTGTCCCATACCATGCACTACAGATGACTTGCAGCTAGAGTTTTGAAACGCAGGCTGATAGGAACTGCTCAACTTGTTCTAATCGGTACTTATAATGAGCTAACCTACCTTGTATTTTTAGATAAACAATTCATCTTTATGTTTTTAACAAGCATCGCTGTGTAGATACCATACCTAAATCATGTTTTTGAGGTGTATTAAGTTGCTTTATTTAAGTTATTTAGCAAAGTGTCGATAAGCACTTCAGTGGGGTAGTATGGATTAGTATTTTGAATTTGGAGATGATGCTTGAGAATTATAGTAGTTGCAGTATATTTTGCACTTACACCACAGCTTGCAGCACACAGTGGTCGAACAAATTCAGAGGGTTGTCACGCAGGAAAGCAACCATATCATTGCCATAGCGGTGGCACGTATACCGACCCAGAAAAAGCGAGGAGATTGAATGGAACATACCGACCTAGCAAGTCTAACACGCGTATAAAGTCGATTAAGCGAAGAAAATCATCAAAATCAAAGCGACAATCAAGTTCAGGCAGAAAACATAGCTTTGTTGTTGAGACATACAGCAAGTTGATGGCCAATCCTAGAGGATCTGCAGATGACATAAATAATTTTAGAAATGATATAAACAATTTCATAGAGACAGTAAGAAAAAATCCCCGCGTCGTTAAGTCTTGTGACGAATGGTTTCTGGTGGCATCACTGATGGCAATGGCTGGACGAGTCGATCCCAACGTACCTAGGACGATAAGGACAGAATGCTATCGCATTGGGCTAAACAAATTCAGCAAACAGATGAAAGGCCTGATGAATTAGCCGCTACAAGCACTAGCACGACTCTAGTATCCCTGTACAAAATCCCGTCAAGCCATGATAAGTTAATCTGATAGTTTTTTAACTGTGACCTTATCCTTTTTTTGACGATAGGCGCGGCAAAATCAAACCAATTGCCCGTCCCACAGTTCGTGCAAAAAAGTTTGCCAATGCACGAGGTGAAATACATCGTGTTTGCGGTTCATACGATCTTGACTGACCAAGTAAAATTTTTTGAATACACCTTCTTCAGACAGTGCTTTCAAGCCTTTCAAATCTCTCGCGGAGGTATTGGTTGAAGCTTTGACTTCGATGGCAAGCTCTTTACCAACGAGAAAATCAACTTCGTGACCATAGCGAGAACGCCAGAAGTGTAGATCGGTCATGAGCTTGCGTTGGTAGGAAAGATCTGCACGCAATTCCATCAAGATAAATAGCTCGAAGCTCTTGCCGTAAAATGTTGATGTGCGTTCGGTGTGTTCTATGCCAGCTAGCACACGAGCCACACCCGGATCGAAGAAGTAAAATTTTGCCGTTGCAGTAGCTTTTCTGCGTTGTGATGCTCGCCATGGCATCAAAGTTAAGCCGAGTAGGGTGTCTTCTAGAACCTGCACGTATTCTCTGACCGTCGATGCCGCAACCTGACAATCGCTGCTGAGGTTGTTAAAGTTGATTAGTTCACAGTTTGCCAATGCCATTGTGCGCAAGAAGCGAGTAAAGGGCGGCAACTTCCGCACGATGCCTTCCTCACGAATTTCCTCTTTTAGGTATACAGAAATGTAAGCGTTAAGTTCTTCATCAGGTTCTTTGCCGGCGTAGACTGCAGGCAAACCACCGTAGTGAAGATAACGATCTAAATCAAAGTCCTCTATTTCGTGAAACGTAAGAGGGAAAAGATGCGCTAACCAAGCCCGACCTGCCAGTAAGTTAGTTCCCTCCCGACGTAGTTTGCGCATACTGCTGCCCGTGAGTAAAAAACGCACTCCCTTGCGCTCAATCAAACGATGTACGATGTTAAGCAACGGTGGCAGACGCTGAATTTCATCGATGGCCACGATCTTTTGCTTGGCACGAACTGCTACTTCCTCCAACCGTGACGGATCAGCTGCAAACTCAAGCAGCACCTGTTCGTCGAGCAGATCAACGACCATTGCTCTGTCATGCAACTGCTGTGCAATAAGGGTAGCCTTGCCCACTGCACGTGGGCCAAAGAGAAAAAATTATTTCTTTGCCAATAATTGCCGAAGATTGAGGTGACGTGCGATCATCATACTCTCCATTTCTACACAACCTTACCGTAAAATCCACAACACTATCGCTAGTTTTACGGTAAAATCCACAATAGAGCTGCTGTGTTAGGGATAAGAATAGGCGCTACGCTTGCTAACCTGCGCGTCCAACAGGTAGCAACTGTTCTTGAGCGATGGCATTAAATTTATACCATCAGTGTGTCAGATGGCGGGAGATGATGATTTTTTGAATTTCGCTCGTGCCCTCGCCGATGCGTAGCATTGCCGCGTCACGATAGAAGCGTTCAATCGGGTATTCTTTCATCAAGCCATAACCACCGAAGATCTGCTGGCCTTCGCGGGCGGCGAATTCCGCCACCTCTGAACAGTAGAGCTTCGCCATCGCCGCTAGCTTTTGGAACGGCTGGCCTTCCTGTCGCAGCCAGCTGGCTTTGTAGAGCAGGTTCTCGGCAGCTTCGATGCGAGTGGCCATGTCTGCCAGCTTGAAGGCAATTGCCTGATGCTCGATAATCGGCACGCCGAAGGCATGGCGCTGCTGGGCATATTCAAGTGCCATGGCCAGCGCACCCTTGGCCAGCCCCAAACCCATCGCACCAATCGACAACCTCCCGGTATCAAGCGTTTCCATCATTATCTTGAAACCCTGCCCAACCTCGCCAAGCCGCTCGCTGTCCGCAACCCGCACGTCATCGAAATACAACTCGCCCGTGTTGGAGGCACGCCACATCATCTTATCCTTCATCGCCACCCGCCGCAGACCTTTGCTGTCTGCAGGCACGAGGAAACAAGTCAGCTGCGACTTGTCCCCATCACGTCCCGTCACTGCCTGCACCGTAATGCCGAGCGTGTTCTCCGCCGCACTGTTGGTAATCCACAGCTTCGAGCCGTTAATAACCCACTGCTTGCTCTTGCTGTCGTAACGTGCCGTCGTGCGGCTTGACTGTGCGTCGCTGCCCGACCCAGCTTCCGTCAAGCCAAACGCCCACAGGTGTTCGCCGCTGCACAGGCGTGGCAGCCACTGTTCCCGCTGCACAGGCGAGCCGTAGTAGAAGAGCGGGGCAATACCGAGACTGTTGTGTGCCGCAACCGTCGCTGCCTGCGAACCATCAACCCTTGCCAACTCCTCGACCGCGATAATAAAGGAGAGATAATCCAACCCCTGCCCATGCTCCTCACGCGGCACGACAATGCCGAACAGCCCCAACTCGCCCATCTTGCGCGTCAAGGGCACGGAAAACTGCTCATCCCGATCAAGCACAAACGCCTGCGGTGCGATCTCTTTGAGAGCGAAGGCACGCACCGTCTGTCGCAGCAGCTGTGTTTCTTCTGTATCGTAAAACTGATACGCCATCATTCAACCCACATCTGCCATAAGTCTAGCATATTTTAGCGCAGGTCAAAATCACAAGTTGCAGGCATCACTTGAGGGCGAGATAACCCTCAAAGCAGAGATACTTCATAATCGTAAAAATACGGGAAAAGCCTGCCGCCCGCAGCATTTTCTTGTTGGCACTTGCAGTCAAAGGCTGTTGCACACCCCTCAAACTGTTGGCTTTAGTGATCACCTGCTCAGGCTGACAGCCACGCTCAAGCTTGAAGTTAGTATGGATAAGCGCGGTCATTTCCTGCAAAGCTGCATCCTCAGCAGTGACCTTCTCGAACAGCAGCAGTGCTCCGCCGCGATGCAGACTGCCATAAATTTTGTGCAACAGTGCAACACGCAAACGTGGCTTGATAAACTGTAACGTGTAGCAAGCAATCATCAGGTCAGCAGGAACGAACTCAAACTGCGTGATGTCAGCAGTCAACAGCTCGACATTCGCCAACTCACGGCAGTGCGTCGCGGCAGCATGAGCAAGCATACGTGACTCGATGTCGATCGCCTTAATTGCCACCTGCTGATGGCGGGCTGCAAGACAAGCACTGAGGCGACCAGTGGCACAGCCAAGATCGTAGCACAACGCCCCATCGCTGAGAAAAAATTCCGCAAAAGCACAAATCAAGTCATGACTGTGGCGATAAAGTGGCACAGAGTTTTCGATGTGTGCATCGAAGTTGCTCGCGACCTGTACCTCACCAAAACTCCACTTACCGCCATGCTCCAGCACCAACGCGTCACGATTCATACATTCCTCCTGTTGCGTGCTTTGGCCAAACCCCAGAGCACGCCGCTGAGCAGGCCGAAGAGATGCGCAGCATTCGCCATGCCCTCAAACATACCGCTCATGCCAAGCAACAACCACACCAGCATGAAGCCAATAGTGAAACGATCCATAACATAACCGCTCTCCGGCTGAAACTGTGCCATAATCCAGATGTAGCCGAGCAAGCCATAAACTACCCCAGAGAACCCCCCAAAAGCTGGCCCCGCAATCACATACTGCCCGACATTGGAGACCACCCCGATGGCAAGCACGAGCAGGGCAAGCTGTCGTCGTCCGCCGCGCATTTCAATCTGATTGCCAAGTGTATGCAGCCATAACATGTTGAAGAGCACGTGCAAAATACCGAAATGTAAAAAAATTGGCGTGACCAGCCGCCACAATTGTCCTTGCTGAATCTCGACGAACTGCGGTCGCACGAACTCGGAGATATACAGCAGAGCGACAAACCGCGGGGCTAAGCCTGAGGTTTGCAGCAAAAACACCCCCACCGAGATCGCGATCAACGCTGTGGTAATTTTACCCTGCACCGCCGACCGCCCAAAAAGCTGCTTGCGCACATCGACATAGCGTGCGCGGCGCGGCTTTTCTTCCGCTGACAAAGGAGTCACATTGCGGTAGCAGGCATCGAACGGGTCTTGGCGGAAAGCAGTGAGAATCTCACGCACTCTCTCACAGTCCTCCTCATCGACAACCCACAGCTCAAAATCCGTGCTGCTCGTCTCCGCACGTAGCACGACCTCTATCTGCTGTGCTTGCAGATAGCGAGCAAGAACTTTGCCATCGCCTTCACTCAATGTCGTTACTTTGCGCACAGAATCTTCCCCTTACACGAGGAGGCGTTCCCCCTCCTCATGCTCCTCCCCCTTATGTTAGCAAAATTTTGGCTTGGGTCGGGATAGGCTTTATGCGGATAACACAAGATATGTGTAGCACAAGCACCTTCCCCAACGCATAAATTACATACTCATCAGTGCTGCACAAGGCCTATGACATGCAAGCCCACCTATTCTGACATCGTACAACAACTCCTCCCTTATAGCAGATATTGGGTGAATTTTTGCAAATAACTGCTTGCTATGGTGATTTTTTTTTGCTAAAAGTTCGCCTGCAAAACTTACTCTATAGGAGACAGACAGTGGCTGATACGGTGCGCAATGTGCGTTACGAGCCGAACGAGAACCCACCTACAGCGTTGGCGATAGGTCTGGCGTGGCAATACGCCGTGCTCTTCGTCAGTGGCATTGTCATCACACCTGCGATTATCGTGCGCTCTGCGGGTGGCAGTGACTCTTATATGTTGTGGGCGGCGTTTGCGGCACTGCTGATCAGCGGCATTACCACCATATTACAGGCGGTGGGCTACAAGCGTATCGGCGCGGGCTACATCCTGTTCATGGGCACATCGGGAGCATTCATCGCCATCTCCATCCAGGCACTGGCCAAAGGGGGGCCGTCGTTGCTGGCGACGCTGGTTATCGCCTCGGCAGTGTTTCAATTTTTTCTGGCGTGGAAGCTCGCCGCCTTTCGGCGTATTTTCAACTCAACCGTCGGTGGCATAATCATCATGCTAGTAGCGGTAACCGTGATGCCGATTGTTTTCAGTTTGCTAACCGACGTGCCCGCCACTGCACCGTCGTATGGCGCACCGCTCAGTGCGCTAATCACCGTGCTCTGCATCGTCGTCATCGTCTTCAGATCCACTGGCATTTTGCGCCTTTGGGCTCCCGTAATAGGGATCATCGTCGGCACTGTCACCGCCGCTTTTTTCGGTATATACGATGGGCAGAGGATCATCGACGCAGGTTGGATTGGTTTGCCGTTAGCACACTGGCCCGGCTTGAGTTTTGATTTTAGCCCCACGTTTTGGTTGCTGCTGCCGTCGTTTATCTTCGTCACCATTATCGGTGCAATTGAGACCGTTGGCGATAGTTTAGCGGTGCAACAGGTTTCGTGGCGCAAGCCGCGCAGTATTGATTTTCGCTCCCTGCAAGGGGCTGTCTCCGCTGATGGCGTGGGCAACTTTCTGTCAGGTCTGCTCTCGACGATACCTAACACCACCTATTCGACTGGTGTCTCACTTATCGAATTGACTGGTGTCGCGTCACGCCGGGTTGGTTTTTGGATTGGGGGGGTGCTCATCTTTCTATCCTTCTCGCCGAAGGTAACTGCGGTCATTCTCTCTGTTCCCAATCCCGTCGCCGCGGCTTATATCGGTGTGCTGCTGGCGCTGCTGTTTGTCGTCGGGATGAAACTTGTCGTGCAGAACGGCGATTATCGCCGCTGTATGATTGCAGGTGTGGGTTTTTGGATGGGTTATGGGTTTCAGAGTGGTAAAATTTTCCCCGAACTCATCAGCGGTGACACGTGGGGCGTGTTGTTGCAAGATGGCATGACCTCAGGAGGAATGGTCGCACTGGGGCTATCGGTGTTAATGGAACTGGTTGATTCCCGCCGGCGCAAACTCAAGACAGGGTTACGTTCGATTGACATGCCCAAAATTCATGCCTTCTTGAGCGAACTGGCCGCGTCAAAAAACTGGAGCAAGGAAGCAACCATGCGCCTTTGTTCCGCAGGCGAAGAGACGGTATTGAGTTTGATTGGGCAACAGAAAAACGGCACAGCCGCAGCACAAGACGAAGATGATGATGATGATGACGAAGAAAACAAACAACGCCACTTGCTGATTACCGCCCGCGGTAACAACAAGAGTATCGAGTTGGAATGCATCGCCGCGCCCGGCGAAGAAAATCTCGAAGACCGTATGGTGCTGCTCAAAGAAGGAAGCAACACTGCCGACGAAAGCGATCTTTCCTTGCGCATTTTGCGGCATGTCAGTTCTTCTTTTCAGCATCAGCAGTATCACGATACCGACATTATTACCGTGCGGGTGGACGCTGCACCACCTGCAAATGTTTCTGCGTCATAAGCTGAGATTAATTAGATGGCTGGTCATGGGTATGTGCTGTGGAATTTAGCTAACGAGATCGAGCGGCTTGGTTTTCAGCACGATGTATTGGGGGAAGGGTTTCGTGCCCTGTGGTTGCGCGGTGGTATCACTGCTGGCACGCAGGTGCTAGATGCAGGTTGCGGGCCTGGCTATGCCAGTCTTGAGTTAGCAAAGCTGGTCGGCAATACGGGCAAAGTGACCGCGGTCGATTTCACCAGCAAGTATCTGCAACATCTGCAGGAACAGATCGCGTCCGCTGCCCTCAGCAATATCTCAGTGGTCGAAAGCGACCTGTGCAATATACCGCTGCCCGACGCATCTTGCGATGTCATCTTCGTAAAATTCGTCCTGCTCTTTATTCCCGACATCGACAAGGTATTGCAAGAATTCTATCGTGTGCTACGGCCGGGTGGGCGGCTGTTGATTAGCGATTACGCGGGTAGTGGGCGTTATGCTCCTCCTGAGACCTCTCTCAACGAACTGTTAGAGTTTATGGAAAAACACTACCACGGCTTGGCTGATATTGAGATCGGACGGGTATTACCTAAAAAACTCATCGCACAAGGGTTGCAATTGACATCAATCGTGCCAGAGGTGCGGGTTGGACGGCTAGGCGATCGAATTTGGCGCTGGACAGAGATGTTCATAAAATCCGTGCTTGACCGCTTTGAACATGACGGTGACTTGCCACAAGCAAAGGTAGATCATTACCGCACGGATTTGGCACAACTAGCTACAAATCCAAAGGTATTTTACACTTCACCACTACTGCTGCACATCGTTGCCACGAAGCCTTGTTGACATGATGCATCTTCAAAATGCCATATAAATCATCGGCATCAACATCAGCGAGTAAAAATCTCTATCATCATTGCCATCATTGTCTATATTGCTGCTGCTCCCAATCTCTGTATCTTTCTTCTGCAGTTTGCCATCTACGTATCGCCTAATTTTCTCCTTTTCATTAAATCTAATCAACAAGGGGATGCTGGCATTTAGTCCCATCCCAAAACCAACATGTGACCAGAAAAAATCACGGCGCAAAGCGAGATGGGCAAATATTCTCTTCCAACTAATTTCACCTTCATCCCTGTAATTTTTTCCCTCCTCGGAAAAAGCAATGTCTAAGATAGTATTCGCAAAGGTAAGACCACCCCCTGCTCCTAATTTAAAATAATTTTTAACATTGAGATAAAGCGATGACTCTACAACAAATTCGTAGTAATTGTAATCATAATCTGGGAACATCCACTCACCCTTCTTCACTTTTTCTTTGCCAGCTGCGGTTAGTTCTAAGACAATATACTCGTCCCGCCAGATGAAACTTCCACCAATTGCCAGTGATACCCAATTGTTGAAAGCTAATTCACCCTCAAGACCCGCGGCAATAGGAAAAAACTGCGCTACTTCTGATAAGACACTTGATTCCTTGTTTTCTTCAATATCGTCACGCACGTGCTTGGTGAGAAAACGATAACTCGGTGTGTAGAGTAAACGTAGAGTAAAGGGGTGCAGCATGTTACGAGCAGATTTGTGTTTGCGAGGTACTTTTTTACGAGGCAGCTTCTTTGCCATTTTGCTTTTAACAGTTTTTTGTGCCACTTCTGTGTGTTGGTCTTGTTCAGCTTGGAGACGATGAGGGAAGCTAAACAAAACAAGACCCAGCAACAATGACCCGTAGCACATTGACGTAATAACCTCCTATTTGAGGAAACAACGGTGGTATCGGAGGTTTATTCCTAAACTTTAGCAAATTACAACCAGCACACAGATGAGTAGCCGCCGCACCGCTTATTACCTCAAGTTAAGATGAGCAAGCTCAGGGTCAGGGCGGGAGCTCCGTGTCTAGACAGAGGCAAAGGGTTAGCGGAGCTAGCCGCGTCATGGGGGGAGCAAGTGGCAAACGGTCATCTGCTAATGAGCGACAAAAACGTCCAGGCACGAAACCCTGTTGACAGGCACAATACTGTGTTGCTATCATCCACTCTTTGTCGTGTATTAGCAAGGAAATACACCATGAGTTACGAAACACTACAGCTGACACGTGAGCAAGCAATTCTTACCGTAGCGATTGCACGGGAGAAATCAATGAACTCGCTGTCTGTAGAAGTGCTAAGTGATTTGCGCACCCTTCTGCTTGCTGAAGGCGATAATCTCAGAACACGCGGCATAATCATTACGGGCGAAGGTGAACGTGCCTTCATCTCTGGCGCGGACATCGCCGCGATGAAAAAGATGACCCAAAGCGAAGGTGGCACTTTCTGCGAACTCGGACAAGAAGTCAGCACCCTATTTGAAGCAATGCCGTTTCCCGTTATCGCTTGTGTGCATGGCTATGCACTCGGTGGTGGCTGTGAAATGGCAATGAGCTGTGATCAAATCTTTGCTACGCGCAGTGCTGTGTTCGGTCAGCCTGAAGTTTTGCTCGGTCTGATTCCGGGCTTTGGAGGTTGTGTGCGGCTGGTCAATCGCGTTGGCATCAGCAAAGCTAAAGAGCTGATTTTTAGCGGACAGAAAATCTCGGCAAGCGAAGCGGAGAAAATCGGGCTGGTCGATCAAGTATTCGGCAACAAAGAAGAAGCGATGGCCGCGGCACGTAATTTTTTACTAAAAACAATACCTGCCTCGCCAACAGCAATTGCCGCTTGCAAACGTGCCATCCATGCCTCGTTGGGTGAAACGATTACCTCAGCACTCGATCGCGAACGCCGTGAATTCGTGCGTGTTTTCAGCAGCGGTGACCGCAGTGAAGGTATCAAGGCCTTCCTTGAAAAACGCCGCCCCGAATTCGGTGAACGCTGTCGCACAGAGCAAACTTGAAAGGAGCATGTAATGCGATCTATCTTTAACCTCCTTACGCGCGAAGAAGCAACCGCCACTGCTGGCAACGATTTCTCCCGTGCACTTGCCAAGCAGCGCAGCAGCGAGAAGATAAGTGTCACCACCATCGCAAGAAGGGCACAGGTAAACAACGAAGAATACCGCGGTTGGGAGAGAGGCACAGGATTTCCAGCAGCTAAAGTAAGTCGTATGTTGGCAACATGGTTGTGGAAAAATAACCACACCAGAGTTGAACAGTTGTGTAAACGCGGACGCAGACAAAGACGTAGCGAACTAACCGCACAGATGCTGCGCAAAAATAAAATTTCTCTGAATGATTTAAACCATTTTCGGCGTGAAAATAAAACTTGGCTCAGCTGTGTCAAAGATGCTTTAGCTGACAACGCCCCACATCTCACACCTGCCGCGGTGGAAATGTTGCGCAAGGAACTTAAAGGCAAACGTAGCGGACAGCAGTTTTCTGTCAACACTGTGCAAAATATCTCTGCCGCGCTGCAACTTAATTTTACCCACATGCGCAACAAAATAAAAATTGAAACAATTCTCACAGCCTACCAAAATAAAAAAGAAAAATACGGCGATTTTCTGCTCGACAATGCCATGCGCAAAGCCCTCGAAAACGCAGTGGTGGTCTTGGCTCGAAAAGACAAGCGTTCTATTGCCGCACTGCTTGCACGGGTGCCAAAACGAGCTGCTGCTCCTGCATTGCCACTAACTTTTTCCGCACGGCTCAGACATGCAGAGGTAAATTTACAGGATGCGATGGCCACGAGCACAATCAGTCCGTTTACAATGGAGTTGTATTATTATGGCCTGAGTTTGCCCGCGAACAATGCCAGTATCGTCAAAAAAGTTTGCAAAGCATTTCGCTTAACTTACAGCCAAAATATGAGCGAGGCTTTGCATGTTGAAGAAAAAGCACGCAAGTATTTGCAAAAAATGTTTCACAGCACAGCGGGGCGGGTTAATGCGTTGCCGCGACGAGTACTCGACGAAGCAGTAGAAATAATTATAGCAGACTACTCACAGCTGAGCCGCATAATTTTTCGCCAGCGCATTGCCTTGCAGATATCGATGCGGCGTGCTGCACAAGTACTGCAACTCGACTTCGACGATTACCTCGAACTCGAATGGTGCATATATCCAACGCAACTAGTTATTTTACATGAAGCACGTTTTCTTAGCAGGCTAGCGAAATTTCTCGATACATCACCGACAGTGCTACAGGGCTTGACGAGTGCTGTTACCACACGGAGCGAGGAACGAGCACGTCAGGCCAGAAATGCACAACCCGCACGGGAGGCGCAACTTGCCGCCGAAGCTGAAGTTGAGAAAGAGGGGAGACTTAGCGACGAAACACCCAAACTTGCTGCACAGCGCATTCTATGTCAGCTTGCCGAGCAACACATTACCGCCGCGATACTGCAAGCGTTTGATAAAACTTTTGTCACCCGCATCAAAAAAACTGGGGTCTGCACGCCTGCCGCGGCAGAGAAAGGCAAGATTGATGCAGCCAAAATTCGTTTTTATTTACACGGGCATGGTTTTCCTAACGACAGAGATTTGCAAAAAATTTGCACTGGTTTTGCCATCGATGATGTTGATGACCTGCAACATGTAATAGAAATCGAGCGAGCAGTATTGGAATATCAGCTGGCCGTCTCTCGTCTCGGTGCGCTGCCGTTGCCGAGTAAAGTTAAAGCGGCGTTGGAGCAGGCTGCATCAGTCAAGATGCGTGATTATTCGGAATTCAGTCGGGCACTGTTCAAACGTCGAGCGGAATTGCAGCTGTCACAACTTGAGGCAGCACAGCGCTTGGGTTGCAAGGACAGCACCGATTACCGCAAACTGGAGTGGAGTCTGACACCTTCGCTGTCTCGCACGTTGAAAAAACCAGAAGTACTTGAAGCAGTGGCAGAATTTTTGCAACTGCCGGTTGACGCGGTGCGGAAGTTGATTGCTAGTGGCTCAGATGAGCAGTTGATACACCGCGGCCGTGAGGACACACCTGCTGCTGCAGCGTGGAACATCGAGCGACGCATGCGTAAGCACGATATCAGCATCGCTGACTTCGACAAGTTCGACAAAACTTTTGCTGCACATATTCGTAACTCTGGGGTCAGCGGGGCAGAGGCAAGTGATCGTTGTGAATTAGATAGCACGAGAATTAGACAGTATATTGATGGCAAGGGATTTCCTGTCGATCATGCCAGTCTTGAAAAAGTTTGCCATGCCTTTGCACTTGACGTGACGCAGATGGAAAAATTAGTCAGCGTCGAAAAAACTGCGCGTCGCTACATGACCGACACCTCTCGTGTAGGGACATTACCTTTACCACCTGCAACACGAGCAGCGTTGGAGAAAGCGGTTGAGATTGTCGTTGCCGAGTATTCAGAATTTGCCTTGCGTCTTTATCGGCGCAGATGTGAATTACAAATTACACAGCGAGAAGCCGCGGAACAACTTGGCATCAGTAATTCCAACAGTTACCGCAAGATGGAGCAATCCACTTCGCCTTTGATCGATCGTGGTTTGAAAAAAAATCCGCAAACTATGGCAAACATCGCGGCTTTTTTGCAGATGCCGCTGGACGAGTTGAAAGGCTTGTTTGTTGAGCGGCAGCAGCGCAACACGCAAAGTAGCGCCTATGCCATCAAAGTTGCTTCTGATCGCGTGATGGATAGTTTGCAGCAGTCTGGTTTAGGTGTTGCTGAACTGCGCAGTTTCGAGCAATCGTTTGCAGCGCGGTTGCGGGCATCGGGCGTGAGTCTGGCAGAAGCCTGTCGGCGTAGTGTCTTCTCCCGCAGCAAAATCAAGCCTTGTTTTGAAGGGCAGCACTTGCCGACGGGCAAACACGAACTCCATCAGTTCTGCAGTGATTTTTCCCTCGGCGATTACGAGCAAGTCAAGCAGCAACTCGATATCGAGAAAGCGATTCGGGATTACATGGCCAAGACAACACGTTACGGTGCACTCGAATTGCCCAAGGAAGTGAAGGATGCATTGGATCAAAGTGTGGAAACCATCATGTCGGACTACTGCGAGCTCAGTCGTCTGCTGACGCAACGCCGCACAGAGTTGCAGCTGTCGATGGAAGCAGCAGCAACGACACTCTGCATCAAAACGCACGAGTATTACCGCAAGCTGGAACGTTCAATCGGCTCGCTGCCAGAAGGGGCTTTGCGGGGCAATCCCGAAACCATCCCGCGTATGGCGGAATTTTTGCAAATCAGCGAGGAACGGCTGCGCGAATTGATTGCTGCAGCTACTGATGACGAAGAAGATGAGCCGCCGCCAGTGGTTGAGGACAAGACAGCCATTGCCTTGCGGGAAGCGACGACGGAAATTATCAAGCAGTTGCAGGAAAAAGGCATCACGCCTGAATGTATGCAGGCTTTTGACAAAACTTTTGCTGCACACTTGCGAGCAACAGGCATTGCTCCGCAAAGGGCAGCAGTGCGAGTCGATATGGAAGCGGAGAACATCGATCCGTATCTGCGGGGCGAGCGTTTACCGCGTGACGAGCACGAGTTTCAAAAAATCTGCTCTGCCTTTGGGATCAGCAACTACACAGCGTTACAGAAGGTAGTCGATATCGAGGAAGTGGTTAACTTTTACATGCAAAAAATTTCCGAACTGGGGCCGCTGCCCTTTCCTGAAGAAACAAAAGACCCGCTTAACCGTGTCACACAGACTATCAAGTCAACCTACTCGGAATTCGGCAAACTGCTGTTTCGTAAACGTTTTGATTTAAAAATATCGCTGGAAGAGGCAGCACAAGAACTCGGCATCGAGCAAACGCAAAACTACCAAGAACTCGAACGCAGTGCCATGCCCGCACAATCAACGGTGTTGCGTAGCAACCCCGCCATCGTCGAAAACCTCGCTGATTTTTTGGAGCTGTCACTCGACCAAGTGCAAAGGCTGGTAACCGCGCAGAACACCACCGTGCAATGAAGACGTTGCCACACCTACCCCGCACAAAGGAGAAGTGTGGCAGTGTCTTACTGCAAACGCTTCACAATCACAGTGCTTCGTAGAGACGGATAACCACCTTAACCCTTTTGTCATTGCCACCCAGTAATTCTCGCATCGCGTCTGCGTCACTAGTATCTACACCCTTGATCTCGGTAATTTTGTAGTCTTCAACTAAGAGTTCGTCACTGTCCGAAATCTGTAGTTCTTGACCATTGACCATTATCTGCCAATACTCAAACTTGTATTTGCCTCTATGCATTTCAAAGAAACGCTTGTCCATCTGCAGAAAATCTTCAGGCAATTCTGCAACCTTCTCACAGCGAAATACTACCTGTGCGTTATGACCTTCAACCCCAGTAAGTATGTCAGAAATAATACCGCAGTCATTAGAAGAAAGTAGCTCTATCTTGCCGCTTGAAGTCACAGAAAGATACTTGCCATCAGCAACTGACCCCAGAGAACTGCATTTTTTTGCACCGAGATGCATCTCTACTGCTTCGTTCATTTCGCAGTTAGGTAGGCCTACTCCTACTAGCGTGAGGTTACTGTTAATACTAACCCCTGTGCCAGAACGCTGGAGATATTCTGTTACCATAATCACGTCACCCTTGCGTAAATCATCGCTACTGAAACTAATTGTGCCAGCTTCACCACTATTCGCTGGAGCTGTATAGGTGCAGGATACGCTGCTACCACCACTTAGACATGATAAGCTTTGACTGCTATCAGTGTTGTCACGTTTGGTGTAAGTATAGTCGGTAATGATTGTTTCCGTCACGCTCGAAGTTGTTGTCTCTTGTGAGTAGCGATAAGCCAATTGAAAACTTTCTCCTGCTGCAGGTGCATTGCTGAGACTATCGAAGGTAACCGTATAGCCATTGAAACTGAAACCACTGCTCAAGGTAGTTTCTATATCGCTAGAGTCGATGATGGTAACGCGTGCCGAGCCAGGGACAAGCTGTGAATTTGCAGGAAGTTGATAGGCACTGCCGATATTAAAGCTTGTTTGCAGTGCTGCGTTTATCTTGTAATCGACCTTGAGTTTTGCCCCTTCTGGCACTATCTGCTTAACATCACTACTCGACACCGAGATCGTCCTTCCACTTAGCGTATAGCCATCGCTTGCTCCTCTAGTCAATGTTGTGGTTGTGCCGTCCTTTTTGACTACCGTAACAGTCATCGACGCGGCATCAGGTGACGGATTGTTGTCCAACGTAAACGAACTAACGAACGGCTGTCCACCTACAGCCTTGCCACCACTTTCCCATTCCACCATTACGACTGATCTTCCATCTAAGTAGGAACGATCGCCGGAAATTATGTGACCATACTTCACTAGCCGCACCGCGCCTTTGCCTCCACTTTGCGTTGACGGCAATTCTTTGAAGCAACTAGATGTTACGGAAGCAGAACATTTCTCAACATTCACGAGATCGCTAGTGCTATACCGTTTGACCTTTACCGCTACCGTCCCTGCGTTAGGATGAGGGTCGAGTGGCGAATAGATATAAGAAGACATGAAATCATAATCCTCCAGTATCTTGTAGGTGAAATCGTGAAACGAACTGTGCCCAAAGTTAACGGCAGAGTTAGTGCCACTAACTTCTTCGTGATACGTGAATACTGCTCGTTCATCTGGTGTCCACTTGCCTTGCGTAAGTTGAGCGTATACTCTCAGATTGTGAGCAAAGCCGTTTTTGAATGTTTCAAAATTATCTATCGAGCAGGTAGCTTGCTCTGTAGAGGGGCATTGATGTCCTTCATCGGTAGCAACAATCACCGCGACCGAGGCATTATCCCTGACCCAGTCTCCGCCACACCCCGTGTCAATCTTACCATTCAGTGCCCAAACAACTTTCTTCAACATGTGCTCCGAGCCGGGATTGCTATCTGCACCCTCACCAGGAGTGAGGTGCTCCATAAATGTTTTTAAAAAGGGATTGTATTGTTTGTTACCACTGTAATACCTGATGCTATCTGTAGTAACCCCTGCCTTAGAACCTTGTAACGACCAGTTTTGGTTATTATAATCCCTCCACTTCATATCCTTGCTGTCGGGGTGATCCTCATCTCTAGGTGGCAATGGATAGTCGAATGCGGATTCTTCAGCACTGAGCACACCAATGATTTTGCAGCCGTCTTCGGGGCTGCTAGACACCAGACCTATACGCCAATCAGTGCGATGAAGGTAATAAGTACTAGAGTAGTAGTGGCGGTTGCTCCTGTAAGCAGTCATAAGCCTGGGCAATGCCGCGGCCATCGCCCGTATCTCCTGCAACATCGAACCAGAGGTGTCTACTACCAGCAAAATGTCGAGCAAGCCTGCCTGCTTGCTAGCGAAGGTGCGAACGTTGGTCTTGAGCTTGGTTTGCGTAGCTTCAGTTCCAGTCTGATTAAAGGTATCGCTGTCGGAGAGGTGTTTAACTTGGTTGATGCTTGGTGTAGATATCGATGCCTCGCTCGAACTCGTATAATCAGATGTTTGCCGATCTGTTATGACGGTGATGCTTTGCTTACGAGTCGGAGCATTACCTTTGCTAGCAATCGTCATGGGATCAGATGAGTCCGTCACCAACTCGTTGGCAACCCAACTGCGCTCTGGAGCGCGTCGCGCACCTTCGTAAGGATCATACCTGTTGGCAGGATCAACCTCAGACGGCGGCTTGACATAAACAATAGGATCACCGGCATAATCGCCCCCACCATTGTTCAAGGCATCGTTGCCATCTGGGATGTTATCCACATCAATGTCCTCAGTTGAGTCAGAGGATGCCTGATCAAACTCTACCTCGTCCGCTTGACAGCTCCACCCAGCTCCAACCACAAGAACTAGAAGTGCTGAAAACCACAACACATACCTTGATGACCTCATGACATACCTCAAAACTTGTTACACTCCAAACCACTTCACCTAGCCATATCGGATGGTTTTTGTTTTTATTTAGATTTATTTAGTAATTTTTTTAATTTTTACTATAACATTCAAAAAACAAAGGGTATTTTTTACTGTGTGTGGTTTGATTTTACAGAATTTGCTGTGGAGCTGATCACAGCTATGTCTCGCGTGCCTGTCGAGAGAATTCGGTGTGGAAAAAAAAATCTATTTAGCGTAGAAATATACTTCGCTTTGGGTAAATAGTGGAGGAAGAATTTGCGACGGGTAGTTGTAACAGGGTTAGGCATAGTTGCCCCAGTCGGAACTGGTGTTGAAGAAACATGGCGGAATGCGCTAGCTGGCAGTTCAGGCATTACTGCGATTTCGCTATTCGATGCCTCGAACCTCAACGTGCGCATCGCCGGCGAGGTCAGTGACACCAACCAGCATCTCGACGGGGTGATCGATGCCAAAGAAGCACGCCGTGTCAGTCGCTATATCAAGCTGGCGATAATCGCTGCACACGAGGCCGTGAAGATGGCAGGCAACGGGCTGTTTTCCTCCCCCAAACGCTCTGGCTGTGCCATCGGAGTCGGACTGGGAGCGCTAGATGAGATCGAGAAAAACACCCTCAACCTCAACACACATGGGCAGAGAAGAGTTTCACCCTTCTTTATTCCCTACACCATTCCCAACATGGCAACAGGGGTCGTTGCCAAGTATCACAACCTGCAGGGTGTTAATCTTGCCCCGACTGCCGCTTGTGCCAGCGGCAATCACGGTATCGGCGAGGCATTTCGCGCCATCAAGCATGGCTATAGCGACGTGATGGTCTGCGGTGGGGCTGAGGCAGCTATCAGTCCACTCGGCATCGCCTCTTTCGCCAACATGAAGGCACTGTCCACCCGCAACGACGACCCAACTGCAGCTTCCCGGCCATTCGATCGCGACCGCGATGGCTTCGTTACGGGTGAAGGCGCAGGTGTGCTGGTGTTGGAAGAACTCGAACATGCACAAGCACGAGGGGCAAAGATCATTGCTGAAATCGGCGGTTACGGCAACAGCGGCGATGCATGGCATATCACCGCCCCGCGTCCGCACGGCGAAGGCATGCGTGACTGCATGCAACTCGCCCTGCAAGAGGCATGCCTTAACCCCGACCAAATTACCTATATCAATGCCCACGGCACATCGACACAGCTCAACGATCGTTATGAGAGCGAGGCAATTGGGGTTTTGTTCAGCAAGCATATTAGCAAATTACGCATTTCCTCGACCAAAAGTGTGACGGGGCACTGTCTTGGTGCTGCAGGTGGCATCGAAGCAGTCTTTACCGTGCTGGCCATTCGAGATGGTGTCATGCCGCCAACTATCAACCTCGATAACCAAGACGAAAATTGCCCTCTTAACTACATCCCCAATCGTGCCGAAGAACGCACAGTGAAACATGCACTATCGAATTCTTTCGGGTTTGGGGGGGTAAATGCTGCCCTTGTGTTTTCAACCTGGAGTGGTTGAGGCAGCACCAGTCTTCCCGTCAGGGTAAACAAATTAAGAGCGACAAAGAGTGACAACTTCAGTAACACACAAGCAGTTCCTTAAGGACAACCGCGAACTGGCGATGTCTTTTTATCACGACATGCTGTTCTACCGTCGTTTTGAGGAGCGGGTGCAAGTCGCTTACACACAGGGCAAGTTTTCTGGTTTCTGCCATCTGCACATCGGTCAAGAAGCAGTCTGTGTCGGAGTGCAAGCCGTGTTACGGGAAACAGACTATGTCATCTCTGGCTACCGTTCACATACACAAGCAATCGCCAAAGGCATTGCGCCGCTGGAGGTGATGGCGGAGGTGTTCGGCAAGGCAACTGGCTGCTGTCGTGGCAAGGGTGGCTCGATGCACATGTTCAGTTTTGCCCGACGTTTTTTTGGCGGGCATGGCATCGTCGGTGGGCAAGCACCGCTTGCGACTGGCATAGCCTTCAAAATTAACTACCGCAACGAGGACGATCTCGTCGTCTGCTATCTCGGCGATGCCGCGATGAATCAAGGACAGGTCATGGAAGCGATGAACATGGCAATGATTTGGAATTTGCCGCTGCTGTTCATTATCGAGAACAACCGCTATGGTATGGGCACGGACATTAAACGCACGACCTCAATCGAGAAGCTCTGCGATCGCGCCGCAGGCTTTGGCATGCCGTCGGCACAGATGAATGGCATGGATGTTATCTCCGTTTACCAGCAGACACAGAAGATTGCTGCACAGATACGCAAGCAAAAACAACCCTTCTTGCTAGAAGCACTGACCTATCGCTATCGAGGGCACTCGGTGTCCGATCCGGGCAACTATCGCACCAAAGAAGAGCTTGACAGCTACCGCAAGGACGACCCAATTACCAAACTCGGCGACCAACTAGTAAGCACAGGCATCATGAGCGACAAAGAAAAGCGCGATATCACCGCGACCATCAAACAGCAGTTGCAAAAAACCGAGCAGCAAGCGGACGCAGCGGAAGTGTTGCCTGTCGAGGCAATTTACGAAGACATTTACACGACACAGCTGGGCAGGTGAAGGCAATGGCAGTAGTGACGATACGGGAAGCCTTACGGCAAGCAATGACGGAGGAGATGCAACGCGACCCAGATGTGTTCTTGATGGGCGAAGAAGTTGCCGAATACGATGGTGCGTATAAAGTATCGAAAGGTATGCTAGCGGAGTTCGGAGCGAAGCGGGTAATCGATGCACCGATTTCAGAGGCAGGCTTCGCCGGACTTGGTATTGGTGCGGCAATGGCAGGCTTGCGTCCGATTATCGAGATGATGACGTGGAATTTCGGTATTCAGGCATTCGATCAAATTCTCAACAGTGCCGCCAAAGTGCGCTACATGTCGGGTGGGCAGTTTAGCTTTCCCATCGTCCTGCGCGCCCCCAACGGTGTCGCCCACATGTTGGGGGCGACACACTCGCAGCATGTTGAGCCATTTTTGACGCACGTGCCGGGGCTAATCGTCATTGCTATTGCAACACCTTACGATGCCAAAGGCTTGTTGAAATCGGCGATTCGCAACGACGATGCAGTTATCTTTCTTGAAAGCGAAATCATGTATGGACAAAAGGGCGAAGTGCCCGACGGCGAGTATCTCATTCCCATCGGCACAGGCGATGTCAAACGTCAAGGCAAGGACGTGACCATAGTTGCCTGGGGCAAAATGCTACCGCTGAGCTTAAAAGCAGTTGATAAGTTGCAAGGCATCGACGTTGAAGTCATCGATCCCATGACCTTACAGCCGCTGGACGAGGAACTTATCTTCGCCTCAGTGCGCAAGACACAGCGGCTAATCGTTGTCGAGGAAGCGCCGGGTTTTGCTGCGGTGGGCGCACAAATTGCTGCACGGGTGCAGGAGATGTGCTTCGACGATCTCGATGCACCCGTGACGCGTGTCAGTGGTGAGTTTGTGCCCATTCCTTACGCGGAACACCTCGAAGCCGCGGCTCTGCCGTCGGTAGATAAAATTGTGCGTGCGGTGCAGGAGATTACAGCATGAAGATAATCGGGGGGAAGGAGATAGGTGGGGGTTTCACCCCCAAACCCCCACTAAAGGGGCGCTGCCCCTTTAAACCCCTTGTGGTAGGAGGGAGAGGAGAGAGTCAGGAGCTTCGCCCCCGACACCCCCACCAACTTTTTATAAAAAGTTGGATCAAAAATTTTTGGGAAGTTAAGGGGAAAATAAAACTGGAGATAGCAGTATTATGGCAATAGTTATTAAAATGCCCCGCCTCAGCGACACAATGGAAGAAGGCGGTGTCGCCAGCTGGCTGAAGCAAGAAGGCGACACAGTCGAAGAAGGCGAAGCACTGGTCGAAATCGAAACCGATAAAGCCACCATGGAATACCAATCGCCAGAAAGCGGGCAGCTGTTGCGCATTCTCGTCACCGCGGGACAGAGCGCCGCACTCGGCGCACCAATTGCTGTGCTCGGTGCAGAAGGCGAGCAAGTCGATGCCACACTATTAGAGGGTGCAAGCAAAGCAGAAGAACAAACACCCACGCAGGCAAAAACACAAGAGAAACAACCAACACTTGCAGAGCAATCAACACCAGCACAAGAGCCAGCCCCAGCACAAGAACCAGCACCCACACAAAAGCAAGAGCAAGCTAAACCAAAACCAAAACATACGGGCGAGCGCATTAAGGCCTCGCCACTGGCACGTCGGCTTGCTTCCGAACAAGGGATAAGACTAGAAAATGTGCGCGGCTCAGGCCCCCAAGGTCGAATTGTAGCTCGCGACATCGGCACCGCGGGCGTGTCTGCTGCTGCGCCAACACAAGCACCGACACGGGTAGCTTTGACACAGATGCGCAAAACAATTGCCAAGCGTCTGCAGCAGGCAAAGCACGATATTCCCCACTACTATCTCAAAACCTCCGCAAACGTCGGGCACTTGTTACAAGGGCGACAACAGCTAAACGCAACCTTAGCATCTGAGCAGAAAATAAGCTTCAACGACATCATCGCCCTCATGACTATCAAAGCCTTGCTGCAGCACCCGCAAGTCAACACTGCATGGGCAGATGGGCAGGAAATTATCCAGCACCACACGGTCAATCTTGCCTTGGCAGTCGCACTGCCCGAAGGTTTGATTACGCCAGTGATCGAAAACAGCGAACGCCTGAGCTTGACCGCCTTGAGTGCGGCAAGCAAAGCACTGGTGGCAAAAGCCAAGCGCGGTCGCCTGTCGCCTGACGAATACCGCGGCGGCACATTCACCATCTCCAATCTTGGCATGTATGGCATCGAAGAATTCAGCGCCATTATCAATCCACCGCAAGCAGCCATCCTCGCAGTAGGGGCAGCGCGGGCTGTGCCACAAGTATTGGACGACGGACAACTCGGTGTGCAACAACGTGTCGCACTTACCCTGTCATGCGACCATCGCCTCATCGACGGAGCAGTCGGGGCACAATTTCTCGCCACACTGGTCGCTTATCTCGAAAACCCACTGCTGTTGCTGGGATAAAAGTCATGGCCATCAGTACCTACCTACTAAAGCGAATAGTGCGCTCGTAGGTTGCACAAACTAAGTGCTCTGCGATACATAGGGACAGGCAGGTTCGTTTGGAGGCTTGTCTTGTCTTCTCCTCTGTCGCTTGCGACAACATCGCCTTTTTTAATTATGGGTGTGGTCAACGTCACGCCCGATTCGTTCTCCGATGGTGGGTTGTATTTCGACCCAGAGCGTGCTTATGCACATGCTGTTGAGCTCTGCGAACAAGGTGCGGACATCATCGACATCGGGGGTGAATCAACCCGTCCCGGTGCTACACCTGTATCCTGCGAGGAAGAATGGCGCAGGCTACAACCTGTGCTGGAGTTGCTGAGCAAAGCACCCTTGCCAGCAGCACTCAGCGTTGATACCCGCAAGGCAGAGAACGCGGCACGTTTGCTCGACTACCCCGTAGCAATGCTCAACGATTGCGGCGCACAGTTGCCTTCTGCTCTGCTGGCACGGTGGGCGGCAGACGGGCGAAGCTATCTTGCCATGCACATGCATGGCAAGCCACGCACTATGCAACAACGACCGCTGACGGCTGAGCAGATTATGCCGTGCTTGCTGGCTTTTTTTAAGTCACAAGTAAAACTTTTGCACGCCTGTGGTTTTGCCGAAGAGAAGATATGGATCGATCCGGGTATTGGGTTTGGCAAAACAGATAAGGCGATCATGCGTATTTTCGCAGAACTAAAGACTTTGAGCAGCATTGCTGCTACTGCGGTGGGTGTATCGCGCAAATCATGGATTGGGCGCAACTTGCACATCGAGCCGCCACAAGCACGTAGCAAGGTGAGCAGCACGCTCGAACTGGCACTCGTATGGCAAGGAGCAAAGCTGATTAGAACTCATGAGGTGGTGGCACTCAACGGGTTACGGGAGTTGTTGCGCTAATGTGGGAAATTTTCGATCAATTCGGAATATGGTCACTAGTAGATGTGCTGCTCATCACCTTCGTCATCTACCAGATGTTTATTCTGCTCAAAGGCACACATGCCGCACAGATGTTGACGGGCATCTCCGTCGTAATTTCTGCCGCAGCCTTGTCTGCCTTTGCACCCTTGACAGCCTTGAACTGGCTTATCAGCAAATTTTACCCAAGCTTCATCATCATCGTGGTAATTCTGTTTCAAGATGAATTCCGCCGTATGCTACGCAAACTCGGCAAGCGTTCGTTTATGCTCGGTGTCGTCAAGCCATTTGCTACACAGGAACTGCTGCAGATTTCCGAGGCGGTCTCCATCCTTGCCCAACGTCATGTCGGGGCGTTGATTGTCATCGAACGTGACATCGTGCTCAACCAATATCTCGAAATGGGAGCAACCATCGATGCCCGTATCTCAAGAGACTTGATTATCTCCATCTTTCAGCAAGCCTCGCCAATTCACGACGGCGCAATCACCATTCAGGACGAGCGCATCACTGCCGCAGGGTGTTTCCTGCCCCTCACTCGCCAGACTAACCTCAGTCCAGAGTTTGGCACCCGGCATCGGGCTGCCATAGGTATCAGTCAGGAGACCGACGCGGCAGTCATCGTTGTATCCGAAGAACACGGCGTTATCTCATGGGTTGAGGACGGTAAAGTGACCCACAACATCAACCTCGTGGCACTAGAATACCGACTGGAAGAAGTTTTTAGCGAACAGCAGCGTGCGCAGGAGCAATCATGATAAGTAACGGCAAAGGCAAGAAAGTTTTTTCTTTTTTATGGCGACTATTGAGCGTAAATTTTTTCTACAAAATTTTTGCCCTGCTGCTCGCGGCCTTGTCGTGGTATCTCATTCAAGGGCGTGAAATAATTGAGATTGACCGCCAGCTCAACGTTACCATCAGTGTGCCTGAAGGCTATGGCTTAAAAGGCTCGGCAACGTTCAGCAAAGATGCAACCATCAGAGGATCACGTGCCCACCTTGCCCGTTTCGATAACGATCCGCTCGAAGCTGAAGTGCGAATCGTGCGCCAAAGCATTGGCAATTACCGTGTGCGCCTCAATAAAGAACATGTGCGCAACTGGAACGAGCAGGTCAGCTTGACCGTGCATGAACCCTATATTCGCGTCGAAATCGACAAGCTGCTGGAACGCAAATTGCCGATCGAAGTGCAGCTGCAAGGTGTTCCTGCTGATAACTATATCGTCGAGAAGAACACCGTCGAGCCAGCAGAAGTTACCGTTTCAGGCTTGCAAACAACTATTGCTAAATTACAGAAAATTTCAACTTTGCCCGTCGATATAAATGGGTTACAAAAAAACAAGAGCTTCGTCGTCGGCTTGGCGGGGGCGGAGTTGGGCATCACCCACAGTGTGCAGGAAGTAACCGTCACCCTGAAGGTAGGCGAGAAGAAGGTCAACAAGACTTTCAGCGGTATTGCAATCGAGGTCGTCGATGGTTTTTATCCCACCAAAGTCAAGCCGAGCACAGTTGCCATCACGGTGCAAGGAGTGCCCGCAGTGTTGATTTTCATCGACAGCGGTTCGTTTCAAGCCTTCGTCGATGTTGGCGACCTCAGCCCCGGCAAACACGAGCGTAAGATTAAAGCGAAAATTCCTGAAGATACAGTGCTGATTGAAATTAAACCCGAAAACGCTTTTGTGGAAATTTCTGACCGAGTCGCCAAATGACTGACGCTCACGACAAGCCACGCTTGGCATTCAAAAACCATCGGCAAACTCCCATTTTTGGCACGGACGGCGTGCGCGGCAAAGCCAACATCTACCCCATGTCACCCGACATTGTGCTGCGTCTCGGACAGGCAATCGGCTATTACTTCCGTCGCCAAACTGCATCGCCACGCATTTTAATCGGCAAAGACACACGTATCAGCGGCTATATGCTTGAGCAAAGCCTGTGTGCAGGTATACTCAGCGTCGGTGCGGATGCTTTTTTTCTCGGCCCGCTGCCTACCCCCGGTATCGCTTATCTGACCCGTGGCATGCGTGCTAGTGCGGGCATCGTTATCTCAGCGTCGCACAATGCCTTCCACGACAACGGTATCAAGATTTTCAATCACGACGGCTATAAGTTGCCCGATGCTGCGGAAGCAACGCTCGATCACATGGTGCATAGCGAGACGTTGACAACCGAGTTGCCTGTCGCTGATGGCATTGGCACGGCACGGCGTATCGACGATGCTATCGGGCAGTATGCGGTGTTTTTGAAGGAACAGTTTCCCAAACGCATGACGCTCGACGGTTTGCGAATCGTCATTGACTGTGCGCACGGGGCAGCATATCGGGTTGCACCAAAAGTTTTTCGTGAACTGGGCGCAGAAGTTTTTCTCATCGGCGATCAGCCCAATGGCTTAAACATCAACGATCGCTGTGGTGCACTTTACCCAGAGGCCTTGCGAGCGGAGGTGCTGCTCTACAAAGCTGATCTCGGCATTGCCCTTGACGGCGATGGCGATCGGCTAATAATGGTCGATGACACAGGAGCATACATCGACGGTGATGTCATCATGGGTATCTGTGCGCGGCACATGATTGAGGCAGGTGCGCTACACAAGAACACGGTTGTAGCGACGGTAATGAGCAATGCTGGCCTTGAGCAGGCACTCGCAGCACTTGGCGGAAAGTTGTTACGGGTCAAAGTCGGCGATCGGCATGTGGTCAAGGAAATGCGACGCGGTGATTACAATTTTGGGGGCGAGCAGTCGGGGCACATTATTCATAGCGGTTGTGCCACCACAGGCGATGGTATTCTTGCCGCACTAAAGGTAATTGAAATCTCACTTAGCTGCGAGCGTAAGCTCTCGGAATTGAAAAAAGATATAATTTTGCTGCCGCAGGTGCAGAAAAACTTGCAAGTTGCCCGCAAAATTCCGACTACTGAATTGCTTGAGTTCAGCAAGTTGCTGAACGATAGCCAGCAGCGGTTGCAAAACCGCGGCCGGGTGCTGTTTCGTTATTCGGGCACGGAGAACAAGGCACGCATCATGGTCGAGGGCGAGGATTACGACGAAATTGAAAAAATCGCCTGCGACCTTGTTACCATCATGCAAGCTGACCTGCAAAAATTATCCACCAAAGCATAGAGGAGCAGCAGTATCAAACTTGGAGTTAACATCGATCACGTCGCGACACTGCGTAATGCACGCGGTGGTGTTTACCCCGACCCTGTCGCCGCCGCACTGGTGGCGGAGAAAGCGGGAGCGGATAACATTACCTGTCATCTGCGTGAAGACCGCCGCCACATCAAAGATGCTGATGTGTGGAATTTACGCCGCAAAATTAGTGTGCCACTCAATCTCGAAATGGCCGCGACAACCGAGATGCTGGCCATCGCTTGCGATGTCATGCCACATACAGTGACACTCGTGCCCGAAGGCAGGCAAGAACTAACAACCGAAGGCGGCTTACACACTTTTGATGCAGCACTGCACAAGACCATTGCCACGTTGCGGGACAAGAAGATTGCTGTTTCGCTATTCATCAATCCAGAGCTAAAAGCTGTCGCCGCGGCACGCAATGCGGGGGCAACGGCAGTTGAGCTGCACGTCGGGGAAATTTGCTCAGCGTTGCAAAAAAAATCAGCACAGCCGCAAGCAATACTAAAGCCAGCAATCAGCGCAGCACATGCTGCACATACCGCGGGTTTAGAGGTGCATATCGGGCATGGTATTGATTATGGTGTCGCCCCATATTTTCAGTTGTTGACTGAAGTAAGCGAGGCAGACATCGGGCATGCCATTATTGCCAAAGCTGTGTTCCGTGGCCTTGACGCGGCAGTACGGCGGATGAAAGAACTGCTTAACAACACTCGCTATGCCCCCAGCAACTAAATTATGGTCGCGGGAATTAGCACAGGCACAATTGCAGCAGAGTTGTGGGCGTATTGCACAAGAACTGCTAAGAGCTAACCCCTTCTGCTTGTGGTTAAACGGCGAGGTGGGGGCGGGCAAGACCAGTTGGGTTGCCGCGTTTTTGCACCATCTCGGTCTTGAGCACAGCATGGCAGTAACTTCGCCGACCTTCACCTATGCACGTGAATACGTAATCGGCGGGGAACTTTACAACCACTGTGACCTGTATCGTATCGAAGACATCGGAGCATGGCGAGCACTCGGTGTCGAATTGCACCACTATCGCGGCATGCTGCTCGAATGGGCAACACCAGTCAACTGCAATGCTATGCCAACACATCGACTGCACATCGAGTTTGGCAAAGATGCTAACACACGGCGTTATGTTTTTTATCGGGATGTCTAGCAACATTGCTCCAGCAGTGGCGCTTCTCGCAACTCCCAACCTCTGTAAGCTATCTGATTAAAATTACAGAGTGCGTAAAATATCTTGACACTTATTGGAGTGTCGCAGTATGTTCTCGCTTCTTACTGGAAATGGACATATGTTGAGCTGATGCTCTAGCAGGAGGTAGCTATGAGATTTTTAACGTGTATGGTGCTGTTGGTGCTAGCTGGTTGCGGTCAGGTACCTGGTGAAGTTAAGTTCTCCAGCAACGTCAATAAGATCAAGGTCACCAAAATCAAAGTGCCACATGTATTACTGCAGGAAATGCCTAATCCGCAATTACTTGAAAAGATAGTTGCTAATGCTGCTAAGGTTGAGACGATCAATAGGACTATCTTGAAGGAAGACTTTTCTATCGAACTGGTGGAGCAATACAAAAAATTGCTAATTGAGATGGATAGCGATATTGAGCAGGCTATCGGTGACTTCAACGCTTTAAGCGACGGGGGGTTGTTGCAAAAAGAAAAGCGCCCCTATAAGATAATTTCTCGGAATTTTTCCAAGTATATGTTCTGGCTAAGAGTTACTTTATGGGACGATCTTGACAATGTGCATTCAGACCTAGAGACGCTGCTTAATTCCGAACATCATCACTACAAATTAGCACAAATTGAACAGGAAGGGTTAGCGTTGCAATTGCCGTCTATTAAGTCGCATGGCAGTAGCATCAAAGATAATATTGATAATCGACTGAGACGGATGCGCCATAATTACTGGTTAACACGTATTTTGTTATACACATACGAATAAACTTTACAAATCAAATTCCTCAAGCCACGGTGATTCTTTCAGCTTCTTCACCTTAACTGCCGTGCCGCCGCGTCTGTCTTTGATGACCGCGACCACTGCGACCTGTATCGCATCGAAGACATCGGTGCATGGCGAGCACTCGGTGTCGAATTGCACCACTATCGCGGCATGCTGCTCGAATGGGCAACACCAGTCAACTGCTATGCTGTGCCAACACATCGATTGCAGATCGAGTTTGGCAAAGATGCTAACACACGGCGTTATGTTTTTTCCCGATAAACCTCGCCGAGTTCCTTTAAAACTCGCAGAGTTCCTTAAATTCTGGTGACTGCTCGCAGAATTCCTTAAGCAGCTGCGATTCTGGCAGTTTCTTCACCTTAACCGCCGTCCCGCCGCGTCGGTCTTTGACAACCGCTACTAACGTTTTCTCGAAGAGATTTGGCTGGTATTTTGACTGTTGACCAAACAAAACCCTGCTTGGTTTTATTTTACCCCTATAGTAAAACCACGTGATAAAGTAGGATTCAGTCAGGCTATCAATGTTGCCATCAGCACTCATCTCGGTATAGATTTCTTGCTTACCCGCGGCAGTAAAGGACACGTTTATATCTACAGGATTAAGCGTTTTAGATACCGCATCTTCATCTAAAATAATTTTTTCTATCTCAGGGTTGCGGTTCAAGGTTTCTCGTTCAGATATAGATATAGCCTTCACTGCCGTCAAGTTAGTTGCACCATATTCGAGTCTGAAAACGACCAGATAGTTAACCCCATTGTAGCGCTGCTGGGGAGAAAGAGCAGCTATCTGACCCGTAGGATTAGCGATGGTAATCGTCACCGCATCCATTGCTCCTGTGTAATTATTTTCTGCCAGTACACTGGTATCAAAAGTATTGCCGTTAGGATAAGCGGCAAACTTCGGCTCTGCGCAGCGTGGACTTGCCCCTTGACTGAGGCCCGGATCGAGACAGCTAGCCACAATGACAGTAAATTTGCGCCCCCTGCCATAGATATCACTGATATACGGCGTAAGCACAACCTGCACATCGTCAGTGCGCTTGCCATCTATTTCAGGCTTAGCGGCGACAATGCCCACCATTCTTAATTCGCCTAACTGGGAAAATTCTTTGAAATCTGGTACGTTGCAGGCAGATAAAACTAACACCAGCAAAAAAACTTTTTTCATCACTAAAATTCTCCTTTAATGCCAAAGGTCGGTAGTATCGGAATAAAATAAGTCGGTTCATTTTGCGAATAATCAAAACTATAAGCAGTTCCTATCTGGTTATCTCTCAACGTGACATTTTGCACATCTATGTAAAGCGACAAAATCCAAGTGTTGTAAATCCAGCGATGGTCAAGGCGCAGATCTAGTTGCCAAAAATCTTTGCGCCGCTGGGAAAGTTTATCCCCGGCAATGGGCACATAAGTATCGGCATTTTCAAAATATATACTGCCACGAATAGGTGTATAGGGAATGCCTGTCGCATAACGAAAACGTGACACTAAAGTGTAGTTACCCCACGCATACGAACCCGACAAATTTAAATTGTGGGTCTGATCCTGCTGCGAAGGATAGTCATTGCCGTCGCGATCGCTGCGGCGACTTCTCGTAAACGTATAACCAATGTTGAAATAAGCATTGCTCTTTTTATATTTTAACATTAGCTCTGCACCTTTGACATTGCCCTTGCCATCGTTGTTAAATCTTTCAGGCACAAGACCGTCTTTGGTTTCAACTTGTGCACTGCTGCTCACCTTAAGATCACGCAAGTCTTTGTGAAAAATACCTGTCGTTAGCATAAAACCATCATAGCTGCCGGCTCGAAAATCATGTTCGTATTTTACTGCATAGTGAATGCTCTTGGAAGGTTTTAGATTGGGGTTGCCTGTGCCTTTGCCGAGATTGAAGGGCAGTTCAGGCTGGTAGTAGAGACCTGAGTTGAAATAAACATTAGCTGCATCGTTGACTTGATAAATCACCCCTCCCCGCGGCTGCAGATAGCTCTGCTTATGTAAGCCAAAATAATCTAAACGCAAGTTAGGTGTAAGCATAAGCTTGTCTTCAACAATTTCAATTCTATTGCTGAGATAATAACCCTGCCTTAAATCATCGCCCTTATCTTTTGTTATCAGCAGTTTTGTTGCTTCCAGCGGTGTGCGCACATCATCTTCATCAAAAAAAGATTCAGAGGCACGTATCTCATTGCTGAAACGTTCGTAAATAAAATCAGTGCCTACCGCGAATTCATAGCGCGGCGAAAATTTTTTCCGATACTCGCTGCGCCAACTGTAGTGTTGGTCAGTAAAATTAAGTTTTTGGCGACCGGGGCGAAAGCTTTGCTGATCAACGCCTGCCGCCACCGAAGTCTCAAACTTTTCGCCGGGGTTAAACTGATAGCTGAGCTTAGGAATTAAGCGAAAAAATTCAAATTCTCCAAAAATAGTGCCAGAAAAAATTGTGCTCTCGGCATCTTCCATGATACCAACCACCTTGTCACGCGACACAAGTGTAATGAAAGAAAATTTTAATCTATCGCTGAGCTGGTCGTGGTAGGAAAGATTAAGATCAAAATAAGTTGGGGCGATATTGAATGCAAACGGCACATCATCATTACTTATTTTTCGTGCTGCATCTAATCCCGCTTTTAGCACCTGTCCAAGATAACTATAGCGTCCACCAATAAAAAAACTACGCTTCTCGTCATCGCCAATTTTGCCTTCGAGATAACCACCTGAAGCGGTAAAATCAACAAACGCCATGCCATGCATACGATCGGTGCGCGGCCGACGGAGATTAAGATTGACCACCCCACTGGCAGTACGACCAAACTCAGGCCCGTAACCCGCCGAGAGAAAATCGACAGACTTGACTGTTTCGGGTGTGGCCACAGTGTTTAGACCAAAAAAGTGAAACATGAATGGGATCTCATGCCCTTCAATCAAGTACTTAGTATCTTCAGGCGGGCTACCCTGAATGGCGACGTTGGCATCAAAACTCTGCCCCACGCCCGGCAAGTTTTCAAGCGCGCGAATGGGGTCACCCCCCGCGCCGGGAGCTTGGAGAAATTCTTTTTGTTGCAAAGTTTTTTTGGCAGGGTCTTGTTTTTCTATTTTGCCAATCACAGTTGTTTCAAATTCGGTATAAGATTGTTTTTCTAGATATATTTTAACTACTTCGTTGTCTTTTTCGTAAATAAATTTCTCTTTAAAACGCTTGTAACCCGTGACGTTAATAACCCACTCCCGCTCGCCTATGGGAATATCTTCAAAAACAAACTCACCTGCTTCGTTGGTCGTGGTTTTTAACGCTTCTGGCAAAACGTAGATGTTAACATTAGGCAGTGGTTTGGCCGTACCTTTTTCAAAAACCGTGCCTGCCACACGCACACCTGCATATGCACTGCTAGTCGCCAACAACAAGCTAATTATTTTCCAACACAAACTTAATCGCATACCTTATCCTCACTGCTACAGGAACATCTTCAATTTTTGCCGGGCTAAATCTATACTTCTTGATGGCACGCAGTGCTTCTGCGTCCATTTCTACGGCAAGGCTCTCGATGATGCTAGCATCTCGCACGCTTCCTTGCTCATCGATCAACACACTCAACACCACAGTGCCTTCGCGTTGCATGCCCTTCGGATAGGTGATCTCAGCTTCCGAGATGACCGAAGGCATCTCGGTGACGAGGTATTCAGCTTTCGGAATCGGCAACTCCTCTGCGTCATCTTTACGTAGTTTTTTTTGATCGACTTCAGTGGCAATGGTATTGCCTTGCTTGACTACTGGTGCGTTGCCGCTTTTGCTAGTAATGCTTTTCTTACTTACACCGAAAACTTTTCGGACTTTCTTTTTGGCTTTTTTGCGTTTTTTCTTTACTTCTTTTTTGGAGATTTTTTTCGGCGATGGTTTTTTGAGTTTAACCTGTTTTTTAACTAGCGGTAGAGGGATAGCTTTAGGTTTTTCTTCTTTGGTCACTGGCTTTTCAATAACCTTGAATTTTATTATGGGTGGCTTGTGCTTGGGTTTTGTGTCGCTGATACTCACAACCCCCGCGACGGTAGTGGCGAGAGCTGCGTGTAGTAGTAATGAATAAAGATAGCTAGTCATTTTCCAATGCTTTTCTGCTTACTTGAAAAGCAAAATTTTCAACTCCAGCCTGTTTGATAATATCGATGGCTTTTATCACGTATTTATGTGCCGACTCTCTGTCGGCAGCAATGATAACCTGCACATTTTTGTTTTTTTGCACTGCTTGGTGGGCATAGTCTTTAACCTGTGCCGCGGTCACCGTCGCACCGTTGAGTAGCAGTTCGCCTGTGGCGGTGACGGCAAGACCGAGGGTATCGAGCGCGGTCTGCTCGGAGGTTGCGGCTTGGGGTAGTTTAACGTCGATAACTTGTTTGAACAGCATGGGGGCGGTAACAATGAAGATAACCAGCAACACCAGCATAACATCGACGAAGGGAGTGATGTTGATGTCGGTAATCGCACTGCCTTCGCTGGTTTTCATGGTGCTGGAGTGCGTTGCTGTTGCGTAACTTTGTAGAGTTCTTTAGTGCTTTCGATGTCTTTTACCATCGTGTTTATTCTGCCGTTGAAGTGATTGAAGGCAATCACCGCGGGAATGGCCACACCCAGTCCCATCGCGGTCAGAATCAATGCCTCGGCAAGAGAAAACATCACCTGCTTCATATCGACACTGCCCGCGGCAAGCTCTCCGAAAGCAACAATGATACCTAACACTGTGCCAACTAGTCCGATGAAGGGGGTCACCGCACCAAGTGTGCCGAGCACATTTAAGCCTTTGCTCCAAGTCTTTTGTGCTTCGTTGATGAAAGCAATGAAAATGTTGTCGCACACCTCGGCAGGCAAGCCCTTTAGTTCACGCAGATAATCAACCCGCGGGTCGCCGTGTGCGTCAAGTTCGGTGTGCATTTTTTTTCTAAAAGTAGCGAGCGGCTCAAGTCGTTTCCACTTGCTAAAAAAACGCTTCCTGTCGATGATAATCCCCACCGACCAGACCGACAACAGCACCAAACCTAGTAGGATCAGGCGAGCAGTCCACTCAACCGCTTCTATCCAGTTCATTGTTATAACGACTATATGTTGTTAAAGATGTATAGGTTAATTTTAACACAAACACCTGTCAGCAACAACACGAGCTTGTGGCAAACACCATACCTATTTCCCCCCTCCCGTATCCATGCTTCACCAAACAACCACTGTACGAAAACTTGTAATCAATCCAAATTTATCAATGACATCGGAGGCCTACATAACTTTCACCCATACTCAGACAAAATATCTCGAACATCGCCTCTCAACACGGGCTGTTGCCAGAGAATTTTCGTGCTCAAAGACATATTTTAGAAGCCTAAAAGTGTCCGCTCTGTCGGGGAACACTCCACTCAAAAATCTGAAAAGTCTGGGTGGAGACTCTCACTATTTTCTGCAAAAACTCGTC
This sequence comes from Oligoflexales bacterium, assembly GCA_965226195.1. GTDB lineage: Bacteria > Bdellovibrionota_B > Oligoflexia > Oligoflexales > JAPPIL01. The sequence continues at coordinate 1,817,509 of OZ245333.1, read as the reverse complement.
AATACCCAGCCGCAGAGTACGAAACAGTAGTGCCTCCTTGAGTTTGTCGGGATGGCTAACCACATGCTGTGCCTCGTTTTTTTCTGTCTTGAGGTGTAGCTTAGGTGGGGATGTTAATTTGTGTTCGTCTTTGGTGTGAGTCAGGTATATGAATAGTTGGCCGTTTTCTGGAGCGAGGTGGTGGAGGTTTGATTTTCATACACATACGCCTGCTTCACGTGATTTTTTGGAGGGGTGTGGCCAGCAGGATAAGGATAAAGTCACTCCGACGCGCTGGCTACAAAAATTCATGGAAAAAAAGATTGATTGTGTAGCGATTACTGACCACAACAGCGGTGCGTGGATTGATCGGTTGAAGGAGGCACTGGGTGAACTGGAGCAGGAGAAGCCCAACTGGTACCATCCTCTACATCTGTTTCCAGGGGTGGAAATTTCAGCCAGCGGTGGGGTGCATATACTCGCCGTTTTTGGAACTGATAAAACGACTGCTGACATCCAGTCTCTGCTTGGAGCAGTAGGGTACCGTGGAAAACCCGGAGAAAGCAATGCCGAAACCGAGAAGAGCATCGTCGAGGTCATCGACATCATCTACCGATACAAAGGCATTGCTATTCCGGCTCACGTTGATGGAGACAAGGGGCTGTTCAAGCTTAAAGGCAACGCTCTGGAAGCTGTATTGAAAAAAGAGAATATACTTGCCATGGAGGTGGTGGACAGTGATAGTCCGAGACCACCGCAGTTTAGCAGCATGGGGGTGCGTTGGAGTGAGGTTAGGGGCTCTGACACTCACAACTTCAGAGGCAAAAATTTTGGTGTGTTCACTTGGGTCAAGATGAACAGCAAGCCATCCATAGAGGGTCTGAAGCTCGCCCTTCATGATGGTGATGGCATTAGTCTTGATATGGCAGCCACTCCCAATCGCTACCCTGATCTGGTAATCGAAGAACTACGTGTGGAGAAAGCAAGGTATTTGGGTAGATCCGAACCTCTGGTGTGTCGCTTTAGTCCATTTTTGAACACGATTATCGGTGGTCGTGGCAGTGGGAAGTCCACCCTGCTGGAATTCATGCGGCTTGTTTTGCGTCGAAACGAGAACATTGAGGAGTCTCTGCCAGAATTGGGGAAGTACTTCGGTACTGGAGATCATGATCTGCTCACCGCAGATAGCAGATTGTCACTGATATACCGTAAACACGGGGTACGCTACCGCCTGAGCTGGGTAGCTGAAGGCGGCACTTCCTCTCTCGAAGAGCACACGGAAGGAGAGTGGCAGCCTTGCACTTTAGGCGCGATAAAAGCCCTTTTCCCAGTGGACATCTACAGTCAAAAGCAGATTTTTGCTCTGGCAAACGACCCTAACGGCAAGGGGCTGCTTGCAAAAATCGACGAAGCCCCCGCGGTCGGTGCAGACGACATCACCAGGCAGATAAAGGATCTGGCCAGTCGCTATGGGCAGATCGTGCATAAAACAAGGGCGCTGTGCGATAAAATTGCCAACACACAAGAAATATCTGGGGAGATCGACGACCTGCAACGCCAAGTTGAGCAGATAGAAAAGTCGGGGCACAAGGACATATTACAGCGGTATCGGCTACGGCAACAGCAGTTAAGCGAGATCAAGCAACTGGAAAACAAGTGGCAGCATGTGGACAGTCAGCTTGATGAAATGCACGACAGTATCGTTTTGCCTGGATTTGCAGAGAGGTTTTTTGACAATCAGTCCGATATGCTGTCAGCGTTGACCAAAGAAAACGAAGAGTGGCTTGCTGTTTGCAGAGAGCTGCAGGCCATCAGAGAGAAGGCTAGCGAGCTTCTGCACGGTTGGCCAAACAGAAAAAATTCAGCAGCTTGGATGTTGTCCCTGCAAGAGGACATGGATAAATACAAAGAGCTTCATGAACAGCTGGCCATTGAGGGCACAGACCCAAACAGATACCCAGCACTGTTACAAAAGCGGGATGTTTTACAGCAAGAGTTGAACAAAATAGCTGGATACAAATCAGAACTGGACAATCTCACACAAGAGAAGCAGACGATACTTGACAGCATCACTCGTGTTAGGGATCAGCTGACAACAAACAGGCAAAAATTTCTGGATGATGTTTTAGAAGGCAACGAGTCGTTACATATCGAAGTCATCCCTTTCGGTGAGCACTGGGATGGTGTAGAGAAGGCTATTAGACGCATTCTCCGCTGTGGAGATCGTTTTGATAGTGCTGTGAACAACCTCAAAGAAATTTATCACCGAGATAGTGGGAAAAATTTCGTTGGACTGAAAGACGCAGTAACCGATGCACGTAGCGAGAAAGCCCCAGCCAAAGACAAGCGTTTCGCTACGCATTTGCGGGGACTGCCTCAGGAATCAATAAACGACCTCCTGCTATGGTGGCCAGAGGACAGCCTGAAAATCACTTTCGGGAGGGAAAAGCAGAATCTGGAACAGGGTTCTCCTGGCCAGAAGGCTGCGGCACTATTGTCGTTCATCCTTACGTATGGAGACAGTCCCCTGCTTCTGGATCAACCAGAGGATGATTTGGACAACGAAGTTATTTACAGCTCAATTGTCAGGCAGTTGCGTCAGAAAAAAAAGCAGAAACATCTCATCATTGTTACCCACAATGCCAACATTGTGGTAAATGGCGATGCTGAAATGGTATTCCCTCTCAAAGTATCTGGTGGTGAGAGCAAGGCGAAGCATGCTGATGGTATTCAGAACAGGAAAATACGACGAGCAATATGTGATGTGTTGGAGGGAGGCAAACAGGCATTTTCACAGCGCTACAGACGCATACACCTTGAGGAGTAGTAATGTTTATCAGTTCAATTGAGCTTCTAGACAAGATACAGCTGGGCGAAGACTCTAGTCTTGAGTTCAAAAGTGAGTTGCCAAACCGCAAAGAACTTGCTAGCGAAATATCTGCCTTTGCCAACACTGAAGGCGGGGAACTAATAATAGGTGTCAATGACAAAAGAACTACTGATAATCACAGAGACGTTCCTGGTATTGAGTTGAGCGATCTCGACACAATCGAAGCAAAGGTGGTCGATGTTTGTCGTGACAACATAAACCCACCTGTCAGGGTAACTACCCAAAAAATGAAGATAGAAGAAAAATACGTGTTGCGGGTAGAGATTCCTCGCAGTTTTTTTGTCCATGAAGTTAGTGGTGTTTATTTTGCCCGCGAGGGAAGCACTAAAAGGATAATACATACCGAGCAGCTAGCACGTCTTCTGCAAAGTAGATCGCAAGCTCGTATTATTCGTTTTGACGAGCAGGTAGTGCCGGATACGGACATGAGCACGTTGAAAGAGAAACTTTATCTGCGTTTCATTGACACGGCTATTACTGCAAAGGAGAGGGAGGAACTGCTATTAAAGAGGCGTTTACTGGCCAAAGAAGGACAGAGAAACCATGCCTCCGTTGCTGGTATTTTGATGTGTCATGACGACTCAACTGCGTACCTGCCTAACAGCTACATTCAGGCTGTCTGCTACCGAGGTGAGATCATGGACGCTAACTATCAGATAGATGCAAAGGATTTTACAGGGGCACTTGACCGGCAGATAACAGACGCATACAAATTTGTTGAAAAACACAATCAAGTAGCGGCACGCAAGGAAATTGGCAGAATCGACTACCCGCAGTATAGTATGAAAGCGGTCTTCGAGGCACTTGTTAACGCGGTATTACACAGAGACTACAGCAAAGCCAGTGCAAAGATCCGTTTGTTCATGTTTTCTGATAGGCTGGAGATTTATTCGCCGGGAGAACTGGCAAACACCATAACAGTCGATACTCTTCTCTACAATCAGGCAACGCGCAACGAGCTACTGGCTCGCCTGCTGTCGGAAGTGACAGTCGACGGCAGCATGGGCAGACAGCTGAATAGGAAAAAATTTCTGGAACTAAGAGGTGAGGGTGTAAAAATTATTTTGCGTGAGAGCAAAGACTTGAGCAGCAGAGAGCCGATATACAAGATGCATGGCGAAGAACTACTCCTGACTATTTTTGCCGCTAAACCACCACCTGCCTCCTCGTAATGGCAGATGGCATAAATAGCGAGGCCGAGAAAAAGCCCCGCGCTTACCCCGTACAGTCGGGGGGTCACTCCATGTAAGATATATTGATCAAGAATAATCTAGGCATGACTGATCGCCATTGTTGAAATGGCAAAATGCGTTTTGCTTGCTCGGCCATGTCACTGCAAGAGTAACAGAGTGCATTGCAAAAATGCCAACAGGCTCAGCTTCCGCACACGTTAGTCACATGCTAGGTGTATCGTTACTTTCTAGCTGCTGTAGGGCAGAGCAGGGCAACTTGGGGTGTCTCTGTGCAGAATGGGAGTGGTGATGTGCTTAGCATTGAGCGGGATTATTGCCTCCAGCTCGTCCCATTCGGGGATGTCATGGGGCGCATTAAGCAAGCGTTACAAAAAGCGACATAGCAGGAGCATTCATATATTCAGCTGCGGCAAGCAGCTGACAACTAACCCTCGACACTGGTGGTAATTAGGGGCATTTTGCTGACCGCACGTTTTTTCAGCATTTTACGCAGCTCTGCCTGTGGGTTGTTGCACACCGCGGGGGTGATGACGAGTTCGTCGATGTTTGTTGAGGGTAGCTCAAACTTGAAATCACGCAGGATATTTTCACAGACGGTCATAATGCCACGTGCGCCTGTTTTTTCTTGATAAGCATGCTCAGCAATGCAACGCAATGCCTTGTCAGTGAAGGTGGCATCGATACCGTAGGCAAGAAAGTTGCGCTGATACTGCCTGATAATCGAACCTTCCGAGTATTTCAGCACATCGTAAAGATCATCGCTCAACAGGTTACGACAGCTGACCCTAATCGGAATTCGCCCGATAAACTCTGGCTCGAAACCGAAATCAATAAAATCCTGCGTCGTTGCTAAACCCAACAAGTCATCATCGCCATGCTGGTGCTCTTCGGTTTTGAACCCGATACTGTTCTTGTTTAGGCGTGTCTTGATTGGGTTTTTCAACTCGTTGAACGCACCACTGACGACAAACAGAATATGGCGTGTGTTGATAACCTGCTTCTCAACCTTGCCCTTGCGCTGAAATTCCATCATCGCCTGCATCTGCGAGGCGACATCGTTGCCGGCACGGAGATCGATTTCTGTCTCTTCCATTAGTTTCAGCAAACCGATCTGCACCCCACGCCCACTGATGTCTCGCCCGTAACCGCTCATTGCAGAGGCCAGCTTGTCGATTTCATCGATGTAGATGATGCCATACTGCGCTGTGTCCACGTCGCTGTCCGCCTGTGACACGAGATCACGCACAAGATCCTCGACATTCGCCCCGACATAGCCTGTCTCGGTGAAACGGGTTGCATCCGCCTTGACGAAGGGAATGCCAATAAGCCTTGCAATTTGCTTGATGAGATAGGTCTTGCCCACCCCAGTCGGCCCCAGAATCATGATGTTCTGCTTGTAATACTCGTAATCCTTGTGGCGCTGGTCTTCCAACACGTGGTTGTAGTGGTCGCAAACCGCAATAGACAGCGCTTTCTTGGCTTCGTCCTGCCTGATGACATAGCGATCGAGATGTGCCCTGATATCCTTCGGCTTGAGGTTAAAGGAAAACTTTGTGCTGACCGGCTTCTCCTTCTCCTTCTCCTCCTCCTCGTCCGCGTCATCGGATCGCTCCATCTGCTGGGCGAAAATCTGTACCCTGCCACCGAAACGCTCCTTGACGAAACGCTCGAATTCCTTCTGCACTTGTTCGGGGGTGGGAAAATCCTTGTCACTCATTGAACTACCCTTCCTGCGTAAGCACTCAACCTGACTGTAGATCCTAGCAGAAAATTTCCACAAAATAAAGTGTGCTTAGGTGATGTATAGAAATTTAACTGGACATTGTGAAAGAAAAAGTGTAGCCTTTCGGTTGATTTGTCCCCAATTTTTGTCTTTTGCTACGCACGCACACACGCTTTAAGTGCAGCTACGTGTAGTGAGGAAAACGTCGATGCGGGTTCTATTCATGGGATCGCCGCTGGAGGTGATTTCAGTGGTGGAAAAACTCCAGTTGTTGCAGCAACATGGCGACATTGAGCTGGTCGCGGTGGTCAGCCAGCTGCACCAGAGCCAACGCGGCTTGAGCGAGGTGGAAAGCCCCGTCTCTCTATTTGCCAAAGCCCAGCGTATCACCTGCTATCAGCCTCGTAAAGCCAGTGCACTTGTATTCATGGAGAAGCTGCGAGACTTGCAACTGGACGTAATTTTGACCGCCGCCTATGGGCAAATCCTGACCACAGAATTTCTCGCCATCCCAAAGCGTGCGGTAATCAACATTCACCCCTCGCTGTTGCCGCGCTGGCGCGGTGCGGCACCTGTGGTCGCCGCAGTGCGGGAAGGTGTAACTACTAGTGGCGTAACCATATGTTTTACGGTGCGGGAGGTCGATGCTGGCAACATCATCGTGCAGCAGGCAATGCCTTTGCCAGAACAAACACACCACCGTAACCTGACGGAACTGTTGTTTCGGGCTGGAGCGGAATTGTTGCCTACGACCTTCAAACTGCTGAGTGATCCAGATTTCCGCGGCAGATCTCAAGACCAGCATCAGGTTAGCCGATGCAAAAAAGTCAGCAAGGAGGACGGACTAGTTGACTGGGGAGGTAACGCCATCGCAATCTATCGCCAGTATTTGGCTTGCTACGGTTGGCCAGAAACTTTCACTTTTTTTCATGGCCAGCGTGTTATCCTAAAGGAGATGCAAGCACCGCGCTCCGCCGCGTCGCCTGAAGTATCGTGCGGTGCGTTCACCTGCGATCGCAAAGCGAAGCTGCTGTGCATCAATACGAGTGATGGCTTGGTGGTTGTGCCACGTTTGCAGGTTGCGGGACGGCGGGCGGTGGACGCATGGTCATTTTGGAACGGAGTAGCAGATCGTAAACCACATATATTCACAGCAAAGGAGGGAAGTTGTGCATAATGCTAGCAGGATTATCGTTGGTCTTTCTGGACGAGGACGCTCGCTGCATAATTTACTGGCTTGTCAAGAAAACTACGGCTACACCATCTGTGGTGTTTTTTCCTCGTCGCCCTATGCTGCGGGTATGAAATACGCCCACGACGCAGGATTACCCGCAATGGTGCTCAACTTCGACAACGATAACATTGTCAACGAGATGAGTAACTGGATAAAACAACTCGACATTGGTGGTATCGTGCTGGCGGGCTTCACCCGGCACTTCCCCGATATCCCCGGCTTTGAAGCACGCACGATCAGCATTCACCCTTCGCAGCTGCCGACGTTCGGTGGCAAGGGTATGTTCGGTCGTCACGTGCATGAAGCAGTTTTTGCTGCTGGCAGTAAAGAGTCAGGCGCAACGGTGCATCTGGTCACCGATGGCTACGATGAGGGGCGAATCATAGCACAAATTATAGTCGATGTTTCAAACTGTGGTAGCGTTGATGCTGTACAGGATAAAGTGTTCGCAGCCGAGTGCCTGCTCTATCCACGCACGATCGACTTCCTCGTGCGCAACAACTGGTGCGAAGCTCCTCCGCTGCAATACGATGCAGAAGACGACGGCAGCTGCACTCTGCGGGAAGCTGATGAAGTTGATTATGACCTCTGTGGCTAGACACATGCGCTTTCTCTTGCTGCTCGCCAGCGGTGTGAGTGTGTGTGCACTGGCCGCACCACCTTCGCCCACCACCCCTACGCCAGTAGCACGAACCTGCCGTGCGCTGGCGAACAGCAGCATGACTTCCTTCGCGGAGGTCGAGCCGTCGATCAACAAACTCATCGCCACCATCCTTGCTGCCATCAAGCAAGAAGATCATAAGGCGTTGCATGCCCTTCTGCATCCCCGCCTGCAACGCAGCAACATTGATCTCGGTGCATTTTTCGCCCGCCTGCGTTTCATCTACCGTTCCCCATGGACACTGAACGTTACACGTTTATGGGAGCTGCGCCCCGCTCAATCGGTTGCCGAGCTGCAGTGCGTGGCCGATACGCTCTACCTCAAGCCCTTGTATGGTTACGAACTGCAGTATTTTCTGTGGTTATCGGTGGTGGGCAAAAAAGAACTCGGCCGCATCATTGTGCCACTGGTCAAGCGCCGCAGCAAGTGGGTTATCGGGGCACTGCACACACGCCAGTGGACACATCTCGGTCTTGATTTCAACGACTGGCTCGGCAAGGCAATGCAAATTCAACACGAGCCGATGCAGGCCTGGGTACTGTTTGACATTACACAAAAACTCTTGCAAGACAGTCCCTTCATGCGTTTTCCGCAACTCGTCGCACTGCACAAAGCTCAGCAGCAGATAATGCCAACAGCACAGTGGCAAGAAAAAATCACCAAAACTGCCAGCAAGCATGAGGTTATCTTCGTCAACTCAATTCTCACTCCTGATGGTATCGGTATCCTATTGCGCTTGCATCTTGCCAAAGCCCTATCGGGACGAGACCTAAACCGCACCTGTAGCGACCTGCTCGCAGCGTTCAAACAGCAACAATGGTTCAAAGGCTTCCGAGGTATCAAGTGCAGCTTCGTCATTAAAGGCGAGTCTACCGATCGCGAGGGTGCATTGGGTGGAATTTACATGCCAAGTCAAGATGACCGGAAAAAATAACGATAACCGATGCAGTCGCTAGCGGACAGCAAATAAATTTTTTTCGGAAAATACGCAAAGATATCTTTACATTGTTTTTTTTGATGCATATAAGCAGACCCTCTTTGTAACCTAGTCATAGGAGTTTGTTGTGAAAGTATCGTTCTTTGGTTTGTTCTTATCATTGGTGTTGCTGGGGGTTGGCACTGGTAATCATCCCGCGCAAGGAAGTAGTCTCAAGGTTTTCAGGGGAAAGGTTAGCAGTGCTGCTGCTCGCTGGCTGCCCAAAGTAGGTCGGCATACGCTAACACTGGCTATCGGTGCTATGTTGGTAGCTGCACCGCTGTCCAACGCGGATGCAGGCAAGAGAGACTGGGATTTTGATAAGGCTCGTCGCCAAACCAACCAACAGCTCAAAGATGAGATCGAGCAACTAAATGTCGGCATAACTGTGGACGAAAGCGGCGATCTGGCAGGCAACAAAAGCAAAATTGATTGGGATAAGTTTGAAGCCGAACTGGACAGCATATTGGATGAAGCAGTTCGTGAGACAAACTTGATACTCAATGGTACAAGTGAGAGTGTCGTCATAACTGTGGACGAAAACGGCGATCTGGCAGGCAACAAAAGCAAAATTGATTGGGATAAGTTTGAAGCCGAACTGGACGGCATATTGGATGAAGCAGTTCGTGAGACAAACTTGATACTCAAGGGTGATATCTGGCAGCGAAATATTGGTGTAATTGTGGACAAAATCGGCGATCTGTCAAGCAACAAAAGCAAAATTGATTGGGATAAGTTTGAAGCCGAACTGGACGGCATATTGGATGAAGCAGATCGTAAGACAAACTTGATACTCAAGGGTGAAATCGAGCAGCTAAATATTGGTGTAACTGTGGACGAAAGTGGTGATATAGTAAGCACTGAGACTAACCCCTTTGCTGACTTATTGCCAGATAGTAAGCACAAAGAGCATTTGCAAATGCTGACGATACTAACGTCTCTGGAAACACTCGATGCGGCATCGCTTTTTAAACGCGGTGCAGATGTTAGTCATCGGGTTGCCCAGCTGCAGAAAATGGGCGAGGAGATTAATACATACAGTCCCGAACTACAGGATCACTTTTACAAGAGTTGGAAAAGCGCTGTACATATCGAGCTTCTGCTGGATATGTCTTTACTAAAAAATGGGGTTAGTGAAAAACTTCTGCTTGCTGCATTCCCACAAGAATTAGACACAGCTCTACCTACCGCAGCTGGTAAGCAACTCAAGCGAGCAGTGACAACGCGTCATAATCTACTTACCAAGTTATTCCAAGGAGACATCTCCAAAGAAGAATACGAGCAAAAAAGTGCTGGTATTAAGGTTGAGATTGCCACAGCCTTGCAAAAGGCATTTAGAAAACGTAGCCGTGCCGCCACAGGAACTAGTCGTCTTCCGGCGGTGAGACAACGTTAGTTTTTTCATTGATATTCATGGAAGCCTGCCCCTCAGTTCCCTTGTGCTGAGGGGGCAACTCCAACTCCAACACTGAAATACCCGGCAAAGTCTGCTTCAACTTGACCACACCAGCTTTGTCTGCTAAGCACCTATCCTTAATATGGGACTATCTCTCCCCTCGGCAGCAAAGATTGCCTCTCAGAAGAAGCCATTTAGCGCCAATTCCTACCAATTAGTACCAATTATACCAATTCGCTACCAATCTCCACAGAGCAATTGAAGAACCAGACAAAGATTGCCTGTATCTCTGTCTTTAAGCAGCAAAGCGATGGACAAGCCGGCGAAACAAGCCAAAGCAAATAATATCGGCAAACACGTACGACTAAAACCTGAAGACATCTTTAAAGTGAGGTAGGACGACTAGTTAAACGCGCCAACGCTAGTTGCGCTGCTGTGCCTTACGTATTAGAACAAGCAAAGTTTTATCTTCCAGTTCACGGGCAAGTATCTCTGGGGTATTGCCAAAGTTGTCAATAACATCGGGGTCTGCTCCACGTTTCAGTAAAAGTGCGGTAGCTTCGTGATGTCCTACTATCAGCGTATTGTGCAGGGCGGTACGTCCATCCTTGCCACGAGCGTTGATCTCTGCCCCCGCGTCAAGCAAGACAACAATTAACTGCCAATCACCGCGTAAAGCTGCCAGTGCGAGGGGAAAATTTTCCATTGCTCCTTTGCTATTGACATCAGCACCCGCAGCGAGCATGTGCTCCACCTCTTCAATTATAGCACCAGTAGCAATAGATTTGCTGAGATCATGTTCAGCCGACAACAGCTCTCGTTTGATTTCTGTTGCCACACTCTGCATGGCATTATCGCCGTGATCACGGTGGCGCATAATTGCCGCGGCAATCTCTTGCTTGTCGTGGTATTTTGCTAATAACCGCAGTGCCGCGACACTCTTTTGTGCGACTGCCTGCTCTACCGCCTGCTCAAAATCATCAGCACCATGCTTGAGTAGAAGTTTCATCATGTCTACATCATTGCGTTGCGCGGCAACGATGAACATAGCATTTATATCCGCCATGGCGATGACATTGTTAGAATAAAGGATTGCACGTGCGACTTTGATGCTGCCACGCTCCACAGCTAGCATCAGATCGCTGGGCGCGTTTGCTAGAGGACTATGAAGGGCAAGATCTCCTTCCCAAAGTTCATACCAAAATCTTTCAAACCCGAAACCGATCTTTACGGCAGCCACAGCATCGATGGTGATAGCTTCCGCAATTAAAGCACGCAGCTCATCTTCGTAAACTTCTAGTGGTGCATATTTAGTCAGAAAAACCCCCGGAGAAACTACAACCTGCCTAAGGTTGCTGTATAGCAGCGTATCTATTGCCTTCACCAGACTTTTTCCCCTGATCCTGACTGTCTTACGATTCAACTTTACAGCAGTAGCGGGTGCGCTCTTTGGCAATTCGCGCAAAAGCACTTTCAACTTGGGAATATGAGAGCTAGCTGATTTTGCCTCTAATACGCAGGACAATCCCGCTACTAGCAATGCTAAGATAATTTTCCTTGATAACACAAACACTTCCTATTATGAAATTTTTAATAAAGACCTTAACAAACATGGAGTGTTGTATCGAAAAAATAAAATCTTGACAAGAACTACCACACAATACCGGCAAAATAAAATATAACTGATTGTTATTACAAATAAATTTACTGGCGAGAAAGTTATCGTGCGGGGAAGAAGACAACAACTTAGTGCTGTCAAAATCAATTAAACACGCGACTAGTCACGATCGAGATCGAGCCGCACTTGAAATTGATATGCATCTGACTTTCTGTCGCAAGCACGTGGTTCAAAATCGGCACAGAGTAATCTGCCGACAATTGGTGTTTCTGCAGTAAATCTGCCCGTCGTGGCATGTGGCTGCCTTCGCACAGATTTGCAGCCATAACCTGCCAACAACAGGCTGCAAGCAATTAGCAAGCGCATCTCAATGCATCTTATTACGCGTCTGATAAGGTGCTTAAACTACAATTACCTAAAACAATTCTAGCTACAGCCACACACTACGGCAAACACTGTTATCTTGCCTCCAACACGCGTAAATAGTTGACAGTGCCAGCTCTGTTTGGTAGTCGTATGCTCAATTAAGGAGAAAGCCATGAAACCTATTGCCTACGCGACACTGGCACTGCTAGTCAGTTGCGGACAGATTGATAGTGAGGTCAAGGTCAGGGCACATCGTTCCCTACACAAAATCATGCCTAACCCGCAGCTTCTTCACGAGGTGGAGGTGAAAGCAAATCATCTACATTCTATCGGCAAAAAAATCCTGCAGGGAAAATTATCTGTCGCACTTGCCACAGAATACAACAGCCTGCTGACCACAATGGCTGCGGACATTAAGTACGTTGAATCTGACTTCTGGTGGGCACAAAAGCAGGTACGCAAACTGCGAAACAAAAAACGACACCATAACCTCTATTATCGCAACTCACGCCAGCATCTAGGTGAGTGGATGAAGGAGGTAAAATATACATTTGTAACTGATATCGACGATGTTATCGCTAATCTCCGCAGAGTTACAAAATCCGAATACAGTAATAAGCTCAATCTTCATGACAGAAAAAAACTGACAGTATCGCTATCTGGAATCATGCTATCTGGACATAACGCCAGAGAGCAGATCGACCATCTTACCGCCCCGGTAAGTGGAACGGTGGAGACTGCTGATAAGGTCGTTGCATTTACGAAAGAACTCGCTGCACTTACGAAAGAACTCGCTGCACTCACGAAAAAAAGAGAACACAAGAAGAATGATTAGAGACCTTCAAACAGCAGAACGGGTGACCGAACTGGCGAAACAAGCCAAAGCAAATAGTAATAGGTTATCTCCTGAAAACATCTACCGAGTAAACCCCGACGGTGACAACTGAGAGTTACATGGCACTAGTTGCGCGTGCTGCTGTGCCTTGCGCATGAGGGCAAAACAGGGTGTCGTCTTAGCCCACGGGCAAGCATTACAGCTAGTGCCAGCTTGCATCAAGGACTACCCCTTTTCACCGCTCCCCATGTGGTCGTCATCTTATCCTGTGCACTGACATCAAGCCTCTTGGTCATGTAGTCCAGCAGTTCGGGCAACAACACGGCCGCGTAGGGTCTGCCATCAGGCCTTACTCCGAAGTAAAGTGCGACTAAAGCATGTGTCTGGGCATTGAAAATAGGCGCAGCATGCACTGACGGTGAAATAGGAATGTGGCAATCATGCACGAGCATCAAGTCTTCTGTGGCAAAAAAATCCGTACTACAAGCACGTCGTTCAAGCGGGTAATCGAAAATCTCCAGTAAATTTTTTTGTCTGATACGATAGGATAACATCGTCAGTGGCGTATCTGGTTCAGGATGCGGAGCAATACGCAGCGGCTCGTATTCGCTAAGATTTACACCCTTAATCACCAACAATGTCTGGTCGTAAGCTTCATGCGCGGGGTGGCTGAAGTGCGTAACTTCCTTGACCTCGACATTCTGTGCAATCAAGCCATGATGCCCAACCAGCGAAGCCTGCACCCAACGCCAGATGAACTGTGGTTCGCCGTTTTTCTTTTCTGCACTTAACAGATGATTTCGTGCCCCGACAAAGAGAGGCTCGTCATCTTCGCTGTAGCCAATAAACTGGATGTGCGTCACCCGCTTGCCAAACTTGAAGCCATCAAGTAGCAGATAAAAAACAGATAGATAATGCTGGGGCGGGTTGTTGCGCACCCGTTGCCATGCCCGCTCAATTTCCTCATCCGTAAGAGCACGCTCATCCGCACCAGCTGGCAACGCATAGTCTGCGTGAAAATCCCGCGGCAAATCACTAGCCGCGACCACACCACCGCTGAGCAACACCGATGTTGCCACCGCCACCAACTCCCGCTTGACAACATGACGCAAACCACGCCCCAGTGACGGTTTAGCCAACAGTTGATCTTGGACGGCTAACCAGCTGATCACCAACACGCAGCAACACAGTCTTGACATTATATGCCCCCCACGTAGTTGTTACTTTGTCCTATGCACTCGTTTTTCCCATCACGAAAATTTTGAGAACGAAACATGTGTCTTACAACTGCAACCAGAATCAGCGAGGCTTGACGGGAGCTACAACTGGGTACAAATGACAGATGTTGGACTGGCGGCAAAATTAGTACACACTTTCAAGAGCAGTCCGCTTCACTTCCCCCCATGTAGTCAACATCTTGCCATGTGCATCGACCGCAAGTGTTTTTGCCATATAATCGAGCAGGTCGGGCAACAAAGGCGCGCCATAGGCATCTTCATGCTCTGTCACTCCGTAATACAGTGCGACTAGCGTGCCGTTAGCGAAAATCGGCGAAGCAAGCACTGCGGGTGTGTGGGGAATGTGGCAACTATGCACGACCATTATATCTTCCGCATCGAAGTCAATTGCATGGCAGTTACGTTGTTCAAGCGGATAATTGAAAAATTTCAGCACATCTTCATCCCGCACAAAATAGGACAACATAGTTAATTCCGTACCAGGCTCAGGCTGTGCAGCAATGCTAATCGGTTCGTATTCGCTGAGATCAACGTCTTTGATCGTTATTAGCGTTTGATCATAACTTCTGTGATACGGATGGCTGAAATGAGCAACCTCCTCAACCTCAACATTTTGTTTGATCAAGCCACTATGCCCGACGAGTGAAGGTTGCGCCCAATGCATGACAAACTTCGGATCGCCATTTCTGTTCACCCCACTTAGCAAGTAGGCACGCGGGCCGACGAAGAGCGGCTCGCCTTTCTTGCTGTCACCGATATACTCGATGTGCATCACCCGCCAGCCGATGTCGAAGCCATCGAGTATTAAATAAAAGACCGATTTCTGATACTGCGGAGGGTTATTGCGCACCCGTCGCCACGCCAGTTCAATCTCTGCGTCGTTGAGAGCATGCACCTCTTGACCTTCTTGCAGTTTTCCCGCATCGTAGCGAAAATCCAGCTGCAGTTTATGTGTCGCCAAAGATGCTCCGCTGATTAACGCTGCCGATGTCACCGCGACCACTAACTTGTGCGTTACAAGATTACGTAGCTTGCCACGCAAAGCTGACTTGGCCACCACCTGATCTTGCATGGCCAGCCAGCTCAACACCAGCAGACACCAACATAACCTAGACATTATGCCCCTCCCAAGCCAATGCCACGCAAACACTTACGTAGCTGCAGAACTAATTGATAGTCGCAGCGAAGCTATGTTCGTCGAAAAAAATATGCAACAGTTATTTTAAAATGGTGATTATTTGTCAGCGATCGAGTTCGCCCGCGATAATGTTGAGGCTGCCAAGGGCGGCGATCGCATCGGCAATCATATGTCCTTTGCACATGTGCGGAAAAGCTTGAAAAATTGCGAAGCAGGGCGGACGACACTTAACCCGCCAAGGCTTGCCACTGCCGTCACTGACGACGTAAAAGCCTAACTCGCCATTGGCAGCTTCGGAACTGCAGTAAACCTCGCCTCGCGGCGGTTGTACACCTTGAATGACAAGCATGAACTGGTTCATCAAGCCTTCGATGTTGCCGTAAATGTCCTTGTATGCAGGCAACGAGATAGCTGGATCATCGACCGTAATCGGGCCAGCAGGGATATTGTCGAGTGCCTGTTCGATGATGCGCATCGATTCACGAATCTCCGCCATACGCACCGCATAACGATCGTAAGAGTCACCCCTTTCACCGATAGGGATGTCAAATTCATACTGCTCGTAGCCACAGTAAGGCTCAGCCGTGCGCAAATCGAGCGGCACACCCGTTGCCCGCAAACAGGGGCCAGTGAAACCCCAGTTGATCGCATCACGCTGGCTGATCTCTGCTGTGCCGACCATGCGCTGTTTGAAGATGCGGTTATTGGTCAACAAGCCGTCTAACTCGCGTTGCGATTGGTCGATGGCCTTTAGAGTCTCCCGTGCCAGCGCCACCCAGCCGTCGGGCAAATCAAAACCCATGCCACCTACCCTTGCCAACGACACGGTGAGCCGCGCTCCGCAGAGCCGTTCAAAGAGATGATAAACACGCTCCCGTGCCTGAAAGCCGAGCCAAAAATTGGTCAATGCACCGAGATCGACCGCATTGATTGAAATACAGACGAAATGATCGATGCAACGCGAAAACTCGTCAAGAATTACCCGCATCACCTGTGCTCGTGGTGGAGCTTCAACGCCGAGTAGTTTCTCGATCGTGCGACACCACGTGTTGTTGTTCATCGGGGCGGAACAGTAGTTGAGACGATCGGTGTAAGGAATTATCTGGTTGTAGTCGTGCGTCTCACACATTTTTTCAAAACAGCGGTGCAGATAACCGATCTCAATGTCCATCTTCTCGATTGTCTCACCGCTCAAGACCGCCATGAAGCGCAACGTGCCGTGCGTCGCGGGATGGGCGGGGCCAATGTTGATCAACACCCGATCGGCAAGATAATCCTTGTCGCCTGCCGCCGCACTCAAGCGTTCTTCTTCTTTCTCGTAAATGTGCTGCAACGGGGTAGTCAGTGCTTGGTTCTTGTCGGCGGGATAGTCCTTGCGCAACGGATGACCGACGAAATCTTCGTGACAGAGAATGCGCCGCAAATCAGGATGACCGCGAAATTTTATCCCGAACATGTCGTAAGTCTCACGCTCAAACCAATTAGCACTGCGGTAAATGTCGGTAACCGAAACCAGATCAGTCCCTTCCGCCAGCGGCACTTTCAAGCGTAGGCGGCGTTGCTGGGGGGGATCGGCAAAGTGATAGACAACCTCAAAGCGCGGTGTGCGCGGCAGATAGTCAACCCCACAGACATCGAGCAAAAACGGAAAACTGTTGTGCAACTCGCCGACGACGGACAGCAGTGCCTCAGGGTTGTTGAGTGTCACGCAGTCCTCGTCATAGGTGCGGCTAAACTCTAACTCACTGCCGTGCTTGTCACGCAGAATGGTGAGGGCTGCTTCGTTGTTGGCTGTAGTCATGGCTATTGTCGGCTGATCCTGTGTGACACCCGCAAGCCTCTATTGTGCGACTTTTTCACCTAAACTGCAAGCAATTAGCGCAGATCGCACAAAAACTTGCGCACGGTAGCGAGCACAAGTGAAAGACGATAGAAAGAAACGCTGGCAACTGCTGTCTAAAACTGGCATAAGTTTTCGTGGCTGATTTGGTCGAGGAATTTAGTGTGACTGAGCGACGTTACCCGCTTGGGCCTGAGCTGCGCCACTTGCTTGCCTGCGAGAGCGATACGCTGACCGCGGCGTGTCAGCACGAGTTTGAATGCACCCTCGTAGCCTGTTTAGGACAAGACAAAAACATGCCGCGGCATCTCGTCGCACTGGTAACAGAGTTAGTCTCACTGCGCTTACCTCTGTTGGCGTTGAAACTGCTGGCAACGCGTGCGGGTGGGCAAGGTGATGAGGACTTTGAGCTGATTTTTTGGCACGGGGTGGCTTGCATGGCAGCAGGTGACTTGCTGGCAGCAAAAAAAAACCTCAGCCACGCGCAGCAACTGTGTCCTGACGAGGTTGCTGTGTATAGCAATCTTGCCACAATCTTGCGCATGGAAGGCAATTATAGGGCGGCACAGATTTGGTTGCGGGCAGGGCTGCGGGTCGAGTGCAATGCGGTGCAACTATGGATGGCGTTGCACCAGCTGTGTAGTGCGAAGGAATTGCTGGCACTGGCGGAAGAGCTGTTAGCATGGCGAGGTGGCAGTCTTTATGCACAGCTGACGGGCGATGTCACCGCGGCACTGGCACTCTATCGGCGGGTATTTGCCAGTGGAGAGCTTGGCGGTGAGTTTCTGATTGAATTTAGCGGTGCACTTGGTCATCAAGACTGCCACACCGAGCTTGGTACATTGGCGTGGCAAGCGCTAGGGCAGGGAACGTTGCCGTGGCAGGTATACGAACACTTTGCGCAGGGGTTCACACAACTTGACAACCAGCAACAGGCACAACGATGTACAGTGTTGGCACAAAATGCTCGTGCTCACTCAGTGAGATAGCTGTAGGAGACTTCGATCTCGGCATTTTCTGGAGGTACATAGCCTTTGTTAAAGGCCAGCAATTTTCCTTCGCTGTCTATCGCGTATTGCGAATCTGACAGTGGCGCGTCACCATCGATAGAGACCTCCACGTTACCAGCTGGCACGTGTGAAAGCATAAAGACATTGTTAAGGACGGCCTGCACGTTTTGTGAAATTTCCTGCAAAGTGCTTTCATAGCTTGCCTCAGAGATAGAACTGTAGGATTGAAAGATACTCATAACGGTGGGGTCTTTGCCTATGTATGCACCCCATTGCGGCGCTGCTGGAATTATCCCGTATACCTTGGCGTTGCCACTAGGTCTAATTTCACCGAGATAGGAGATGAGGTCGCTGCTTTTACAGAGTGCGTCGGCTGGCAAGGACTCACCCATAGTTTCACCACCATCGTTATATCCATGACACTCGTTGTGCTGGTCGCCAACAATCAGCACGGCGATGGTCGAGCCTTTCCTGAGCCACGCACTACTAGTGCCGTCACACTCTCCTTGTAGACCGTGAATCGACTTGTAAAAGTAGTATTCTCCATTGTTGGTCGCACCAAGTTTTACCAACTCTGTGTACCTGTCCTCAAAATTAGGTGTATCCTTCGTTACGCTTTCACTCAGGCAGCTTTTCAGTTTCGTTCCGATGACGGCAACTTGCCAATCGCTGTCGCTCACATAACTCAACAATGCTGGTAGATCGCGTGCTAGTTTGTGCTGTCGCGCTGACATAGAGCCTGAATTGTCGATTACCAGCAGGATGTCAAGCACACCTTTTTGATGTTGGTCAAACCTGTCTGTCCACGTCGCGTAGCTGCTGGTCCCAGTTGCATTAATAAGATTGTCTGATTCATGGTCATGGCTGGTAATATTCCCCCCGTAAAGGCTGTTCTCATCCACCTTCTCTTGGCTTTTTACGTCACCATATCCTTCGCTGTATTCTTCAAAGGAGGAGGGTCCCGAGCTACAAGCACCAGCAACAGTCAGCAAAATAATGGCCGTAAATATCAGCATTTCAATTTCCCTCCACTGCTACTATCGGTATAGCATAGCCGAACTCTTAGGTATTTTTTGTGTTTTGCAAATAATTTGTTTTGTTTCAGTAAGTTAGCTGATGCTTAAGGAGCTGTTCTTGGCGGACATGTATTTGTTGGGAATGTTACGAACAACTGTATGTTTGTGCAAAAATCCGTGTCCAACAACCGTAACCTTATTGTGAGCGTTTCCTTGTGATATTTCAAGTTTATTCTTACACCAAGCTTGATGTTAGTGGCCGTAAAATGTCTACCACAGTATTTGCGGCTTGGATAGTTTCATAGATTGTGATTTTTTCACTCAACCAATCGCTATCCATTGCTGTGTGTTAACCGCGATGTTATGATGTTATATTGAAACTAGTATATTGTCATGTCCAGCGGGGATCAGCACACAGGAGTAATAGTGAGTGCCGATGAGGTTATCCACCAATACAACCTGATACCGCACCCAGAAGGAGGTTATTATCGAGAGACGTTTCGATCGCCGGCTAAGAAAGGCTGCCGCGGGAGGTTAACCGCTATCTACTATCTCTTGAAGGCAGGTGAGGTTTCCACTTGGCATCGGATTGATGCAATGGAAATGTGGTGTTATCACATTGGCGACAACCTGCGTCTTGACCTATCACCCGACGGGATAGAAACCGTCAGCCAATGTTTGGGAACAGGTACTGGCACTGATCTACAAGTTATGATCCCCGCGGGTACTTGGCAGCGTGCTCGTTCAGTAGGTGCTTGCATAGTGTCACCCGCTTTTGAGTTCGCTGGTTTTGAGCTTGCACCATCTGGTTGGTATCCTGAAAAACAATAGTACCAACAAAATAACTAGTGCTGTAGAAATTGATAAATCGTTATATTTTTTGTCAAGTGTGTGCCAAGCAATCCATAACTTACTGGAGTATTTCTATTCAATACTACGTATTGATGCTGAGCTTTTAGCTATTGACTCTGCTAACAGAAAATTGCTAGTACACAGGCATGGAAATGCCATCATCAGCTTTTCGCCGCGACCTCTATGCTTTGCGGGGCGTAGCTCTGCTAGCAATAGTGGCTCAGTACGGCTCATTGCCATTTTTTGACTCAGGTTGGCCAGTTCAAGATGAGCAAAGGAGCCTCTGGTACTTCCTTCCCTACATAGTGGGAAATGGTTTTCTACCACAAACCTTCTGTCTTGCTAGTGGTTTTTTTACCGCCAGACTATGGCGTAGACTTGGCTTGAAAGAAATGCTGCGCCACAGGTTTCGTAACCTGATCTTGCCCTTACTATTGGCATTTGCCACCATTGTTCCACTTTCTAATACTTTTTTCATGGACGCGGCAGAATCATTGGCTAATCAAGATGTTGCTGACAATCCCCACTGCATATCTCCGACAGCAGATATCTGGTGTGCCACGAAAAACGGTAACCTAGCAGCAATTGGAAAGCATCTGGCTGCCGGAGTAGATATCGACGCACCAGATCCGAAAAATGGTCTTACTCCCCTGACATGGGCAACAGTGGCTGATAGGGTCGAAGTTGCCCGCTATCTTCTCAAGATGGGAGCAGATATAGACGGCAGAAACAGCGATGGCGGCACAGCTCTGCACGAAGCTGCTACTATGGGGCAGGGTACAGTGGCAGAGTTTCTTATCCGAAGAGGTGCTAATATCGATGCTACAGATAATAACGGCAAAACACTGTTGGATCGTGTTCATTCTGGCTGGAAATACTTACATGTCAATATAAAGAAATGGCAGCTTACATCTGATTTGAGGAGATCTCACTGGGGCTGGATGAGTATAGCAAAACTTTTCATTCAGCACAGAGATAAAAACGAGATAACTCAGGCATCAGCAGAGAATAGCAAGCACATCATAACTAGTGAAGATGACTACGAAGAAAGCTACGTGTGGCACATACTAACAAAAAAAGAGATTCTCCAGCACGTCGGATTTTTGTGGGTAGTTTGCCTATTGATGCCACTTTTTGTTCTTTATGCTGTGATTGCCAATCGCTTTAAGTGGAAGGGGGGGATAGGAAAACTTGCATTATCTCCTTATAGGTACCTGTGGTTGATACCACTAACCATGATTCCACAGTGGTTTATGACTTCAGAGGGGGTAATCGCTGGCTTTGGCCCTGATCATTCGGCCTCTATCTTACCCCCATTACGCCTGATCTTCTACTATGGCATCTTTTTCTTCTTTGGTGTCCTGTACTACGATTGTAACGATGCTAGCGGTAAATTAGGAAAACACTGGGCCGTGTCGTCAATATTGGCTCTACTGGTCATTTTCCCGATTGGTATGACTATCTCTCTTTTGCGCTTTGCGTTACCGATTCCCGGATTTGGTTTACACCTGTCCGAAATGCAATATCTGCTTGCAGTAGCAGCACAAGCAGCATTCACCTGGGTGATGATTGCTGTAATGATCGGTCTCTTCCGTCATGTGATAACTCAGGAAAGCAAGGTATTGCACTATATCTCTGATAACTCCTACTGGTTGTTTCTTTTTCATCCACCGCTATTAATTTTTATACAGTCTGCAATAAAAACATGGATGCTACCAGCAGACATCAAGTACATCCTGACACTTATCGTTATGCTGGGAGTTATGTTGCTAACTTACGAGATTTTAGCACGCTATACTCCCATAGAAAAACTCAGGGACACATGTAAACATTGACGTTCTAAAACTGCCCAACACCTGCTGTGGAGAAAAGGGGGGACAGGACTACCATCCCCCCCTCAGTAGGTCTATGTAACTGTGCTGGTCACATTGCTGTTTTGTTTTTCGCCCACAGCAACCATGTTCCATTGCCTTCTATGTCTGTTCTAACAAGAGCTGTGTCATCGCCATCAGATGCAATAGCAGAAGTATGGGTTGTATCATCTGAGTTACTATCATCAATTAATTTATAACTATCACTATCCAAAACAAAAGCCCCACTATTTTTAGGAGCGACTTTTTTTCCAACGACAGTTACCTCAATTTTTCCGTCATCATTCGCACCCACAGTCACTGCCACTTTGGAGGGTTCAGGCTTACTAGCGAAACTAGCGACAACATTCTTGTCGCCAGCCTTTAGCACGCAGTTTGCAGGATCACCGATGACGAATAGGTTGGCCACTGTATCAAAACGATCTAAGGAATCGACACCGGAAAAAGTTTCAGTTCCGCCACTAACTGTAGGGTGAGAAACCTCAGTGCCCACTTGGTATAGCTCAGCCCCACAGCTATCTGCATCTGCCGTGGTTTTGTCTGCTAACGTTAGTGTAGTTCCTCCGGGAACATATCTGACGTTAAACTTCCTCCCTTGATTTTCTAAAGCAACAATCTCATCGATGACAGTCGGCTCTGAGACCCAAAACAATACCTTGTCTTCAATTTTGTAATAAAAGCCGTCTGGTATAATATAATCACTACCTTCGCTGGTCAATGTAATTGCACCGTTGGCTATTCCGTAGCTGCCATCTCCTAATTTATACCAATCGTTTTTTGTGTTATCACTGTCATAGACTAGATAGAGCTGGTAGTTGTTTGTTTCAGTGGATACTTCTTGCAGGTTAATCTGCATTTTTCCTGAATTAGGTTTAGGTTCAAAAACTGTTGCTATAGAATAATCAGCTTCCTTATCAGAAAGCGGCACAACCCCGTGCTTTTGCCCTTCATCAAGGCTGACTATCAGTATGCAGTTGGCATCCACCTTCTCCGTGTGGTTGGCCAGATAAACATCCTGAGCGTCTGCAGAAGAATTTTTTAATTCAGCAGGGGAGTCCGTCTCAGAACTAGGCCAGCGAACCAGCTTAACGTCACGACACTCCTCGTTGATGGATATGGTAGCCTTATCTAACGGCACATCTCCCGCATCGTTTTTGATCCCCGTGATGACATCGCTGATCTTCGCTCCTAGTACTGTCCCTTTTGTGAGAGAAATCTTGATTGTTTGTGCTTTCACGATAAAAACTTGGCTCTCGATCTCTATCTTCTTATCAGCAATTTGCACGGTGGCTTTGATCTTACAGTCCGTCTTGTCCTCTAAATCGTCCACGTTACCGATGGCTATCTTTACCTCAACCTTGCCGTTTTTTATTTCATCCTCAACTTTATTTTCATCTGTATATTCTTCATCCGCACACTTCCACTGCACAGTTACTCCCGTATCGGCAATATCACCCGTAGTAACTGCCTTGCCATCAACTTGAATTTCTATGTTGAGGGCAAACTTCATACCTGCTTTTTGCTCCCCTATCTCACTAAGATGGAGTTTTGCTTCGACACTAGCATCTCCCTCCTCTCCCTCATCTTCGCATCCACCAAAAACTAACATTGCCGCGACAACAGCGATTCTAAACATAAACACAATTATCCCCCTTAAATTAAAAAATAATTCCACTCACATCCAGCCATACTGGAAAAACAATGGCGCAACAAGACATCCAAACTGCGAGTAGTTCTTCTTACAGCATAAGCAATTTACAGGAGATCGGTCAAGAAAATTTATTGCCTACCTGCACCATTTTCTACTGCGGCTATGAGCTTGTTGATGGTAGCTCGATCACCCAGCAGTGGGGGTCAAACCGGCTTTGTTGCATAAGTTCCGTTGATTATAACATGCTGTTATCATAGCATTTTTATGTGGGGAGCGTTCCCCCTCCCCGCTTTGCGCGGCTCTTTGCCAAAGGCGTGCCCGAAGGCACGCCTAGCTCCCCTCCCCTGCGTGTTCGCAGACTTCTCGTTTGGGTCAGGTGCAATCATCCTGCTGCACCATGCACACATGTGTGCATGGTCTTTGTCGCTTCCTAGCTCCAGCTGAAGCATTGGCGTGAAATGGTTTGCAGGTCTGCTTGCACCTGACCATTGTCAACTTCTGTGGACACTATGGGCCTGTGCGTGGTGCAGGCATTACCTTTGCAACACCTATAAAATTCTTACTGCTAAAGGGTTATAGGATATAAACATGCCGGCCCTGAGTTATGCAACAAAGCCGGTCAAACCCCCATGCTGTAGGATTGGTTATCAATCCCAAATTTTTAGTGATAAAACGCCAATACGACGCTTGTCGTGGTGGTAAGATGAGATAAGGAAAAGATGTTTCGGCTGGCTTTTCATCTAAAGGCTCTCACTTGTTGTCCGATTAACAACATCTCCTCGCTGGGTATTGTCCTGAAATATTTGCGGTTGTCATCTAACTCCTTCCCGTCGTGGTGCGTTACCAAAACGACGTATTGAGATGGACGGTCAAAATGTCTACTCTCGGTATCATATGAGCGCTCTACTCCCCTGAATCTTGCGACTACCTGCACACGCATCTTTGTTCCATCTGTATCGGTAAATACATAGTCGAAAAGTGGGTAAGCAGTCGATACCAGTTGCCCCACAACATCATCGTTAGGCACGGTGTCCTGAGGTTGGGACGCAAACCAGCCGCTGTCAAAGTAATCTGGTATTTTTTTAAAAAATTTCCTGCCCTTGACCTCGAGAGGGGGCTGTGTGTCCTCGAAAAGGGATGGTATGTCATCAGCATCGCTATAACGCACAAAGTTATACGTGTCTTGATCCACCTTTGCCAACCAGCCAATGCGCGCCTCATCGTCATGAACGTAATAGTAGAGTTTTTCTTTTTCCTCACCGCTATTATAAGCACGATAGAGCAGTGACAATGTTCCACTGTAAGCAAGTCTCTGTGCTACCTCGGCATTGTTGTAATCAGCATTGTGCTGTTTGTTGCAAACTAGCCCTATACAGGCGGTGGTGGTGGCTATTCCCAACACGAACACCCCCGCCAGCAGGTGTCTCCTAAGCCAGCCACGTTGATTGACAAGTGCTCCAGCTTTCTCGACTGGAACTAAGTTAGCAGGCGGAGGTAGCTTAAAGTTGAGGTTAGCATAACCTCTTGGCACAGCGGCAACGCCAGAAAACAGTAACACCCCTAGCACACACAACAATACAAGCACTTTCATTTTCTGTTCTCCTATGAGTAATCCCCTCCAGACAAGCAACACAATCATGTTCACCAACAGGCAACAAGAACAAAATATTTATGTAGCAAATATAGTTGGTTACACAGTTTGTGGAGATCAGTCGCTTTATCCCAGCAACAACTTTCAGGAGTGTCTTGTGAGCAAGATACTCTGACCACCGACAAAGATCTCCCCCGCCAGTAGCAGCACTTGTTGCGCATTGTCAGAGGAACTGCTGAACAAGGAAAAAGCCGCGATCTAATAAGGTTCAAACGAAAACGAGTATGATCACACACGCAGGGCACTGCACTACCTGTGTCTTATGCAGATAGTGCAGTGTACATTGCTTAAGCTGAGCTACTGCATTATTTTGATTGCACCCCAAGTTGTCGCGAGTTTGCCTTTTGCCTCGACTGGGAGAGCTCCGCTCAGGGTCATACTAAAGTCAACGGCACGGGGCGGAATGCCCGTAGCCAGCCATGCCAGTGGGTTATCCAGTTCATCCCGCCACGGCAATGTCTGGGCATCGATATCCTGTATGGCTACCAACTTGCCATTGTGCAGCAACAATGCTCCAAGGGCTAGATTCTTACCAACTATGTTAATGCCACAGGTGGTAAAACCGCTGTCGATGCGAGCAAGCATAGCATGGGGGGTGGACTCGCACTGCAGCTGACGCAGCGTGAAGTTCCCCTCCTCCAGCTCCTGCTCGCGTAGGCGGAATCTTCTGTAAACTAGCAGCTCCATGTGACGCACCTCCGCGTAAGGAAAGCTGTCATCGAGCATCAGCGGCGGATAGTCGGCAGCAAGATCCAACCCCTCGATTTCCAGCATGAGAACGTTGTAAGCACCGTCGGTCACATCTTCAAAGGAGTCAATCACTCTGACCGTAAGGTTATCGCCGATCATGCCATCCCAACCGTAGAGCGAAAACATCTCGGCCTCTGCGATGGTTTCTCCAACATCAGTCCTCGACAGATGTTCACGGCCGACCAACAGTGAGTTGCCTTCACCATCGCTACCGATGTAGGCAAGGTGAAAAGCATACTCACGTCCCACTTCCTCACCCTCCTCGGCGGGGAGAGCTGCTCGCAGCAACATTGCACCGTGATACGCTGCAGGATCATGTGCGGTAACCTCCAGGAGCTCTTCTTCCGCTTTGCCCTGTGCCACTGCGTACTGTAGTGGCACAGTCGCCAGCACCGCACCAAGCACAGGCACAGCAGCAATACGACCGAGACGTGCAAACGTCTTGCCAGTCACGGAACGCAATCCACCCTTGTTAGCAAACACATGTGTCCCAAGCAGCATAAGTACTGCTATTACCAATAATCTTCTCATAACCTTTTACCTCCGTGTGTAAAAAACCTAATGCCCCAGCTTGATAGCACCCCAAGTAGTCGTCAGCTTATCCTTGACACTTACTGCAGTGGGGTTCATCTGCTGCCCTTTAGCGAACTCGATGAATTCCGAATACATACCCTCAGTTTGGTGTGCTACCGGTGTCGAGCCGGCTTTGTTGCATAACTCAGGGCAGGCATGTTTATATCCTATAACCCTTTAGCAGTAAGAATTTTATAGGTGTTGCAAAGGTAATGCCTGCACCACGCACAGGCCCATAGTGTCCACAGAAGTTGACAATGGTCAGGTGCAAGCAGACCTGCAAACCATTTCACGCCAATGCTTCAGCTGGAGCTAGGAAGCGACAAAGAGCATGCACACATGTGTGCATGGTGCAGCAGGATGATTGCACCTGACCCAAACAAGAAGTCTGCGAACACGCAGGGGTATGGAGCTAGGCGTGCCTTCGGGCACGCCTTTGGCAAAGAGCCGTGCAAAGCGGGGAGGGGAACGATCCCCACATAAAAATGATATGATAACAGCATGTTATAATCAACGTAACTTATGCAACAAAGCCTGTCGAGCCTCCGTAGAAACCGAGCAGTTCACCCGTGATGGCATCAAATATCGGTGCACCGTAACTGCTGTGTGCACCTGGGATAGGAGCACAGTTATGCCTTCCTATGCCGACATTACCCCAGCCAAGCGCATCTATAATCTGACAGTTACTGCGTTGTCGGAGGGGCAAATCGAACAGAGTGTCAGGATCATCCACATGCACACCGTACTGCGACATCACCAGTTCGCGACCGACATCCTCCAGCGGAAACATTGCGGGCATAACCGGCACGTAGCCTTCAGGCAGGCTAAAGTCTTTGATGGTAAACACCGTCAACTCTGCATAGAGACCGAGGGGGTCGGGGAAAATCATCACATCGCGTTGTTCAAAGCCCTTGATAAGCAAGCCGCGGCTGCTGTAGAAACGGATATAGTCGATCGCATGCCAATACAAAAAGATGCCCGCGAACAGCGGTTCGCCCGTGCGCGTATTACCAACATAGACAATGTGATGCATGTGATCGTAATCTTTATTGGTGAGAGCCAAGTATAAGACTGAATCACCCTTCGTCACCGCATCGTTCCACGCGGCGTTGATGTCCTCCTCGTCCTGAGCACCAAGTCGCTCAGACCAGCCGTTCGGAATACCCGATTGACTGCCCGACATACTGCCACTGAGCTGCGCCTGCTCAGCTTGATGCAGATGTCGCAAATGTTCGTGTCGCCGCTCAGGTGACATCTCACTAGCTGCAGCAGGCAAAGTGCTTCCTAGCAACCCCACAGACGCTAGCGCAACTAGTACGTGCTTAGACAACGCGGTTGCCTTTTTAACTACCTTGTCATGCGCTGTTGCCTTTTGCCACTTGCTACCTGCCAGCTACCACACAGCAGCACTGCAAGGGCAAAAACCCTGAAAACACGTAGCCACTTCATTACAACTCCCTAAAAATTGTTAGAAAAAAAACATCGGTGTCATGCCCTATGCAGCTGCTCCCACATAAAGCAGACATGTTTACCCGGCTCGTTGTGACTCCATATGCATTCTCGGTAACATCATGTTAAGTGCTTTGTGTGAGATGATAATATAGATGACCGCTGTGCAAGTGGAGAAATCGGGCATTTCGAGATTCATGAACACCGCTAACTTTCAAACTCATATGCGCAGGCTGGTTACCGCAGTAAGTCCGATGCGAATGACGTTATCCTCCTCCCCCTGCAAGTCAGAGCACTATCTGTAATCTTTTCTGCTCCCTAGCTGATAAAGCACCCTATGCCACAGATCACATCATCCCCCACACAAAACTCAACATCTCACGACCACAAGCAACCTTCACCTTATTCACCTGCTTGTTCCTATACATCAAGATGCAAATACCGCTTGCGCAAACGCTGCATACATCTCTCCGCAATCTCAAGTACCTGCCGCGGCTGATCCTGCCGTTTAAAATTAACGTATAGACTGGCTTTTATGCTACATCCGCACACGTAGAGTGGCCAAGCAATCAAGAGGCGGTCATCCATATCTTCTCCTAACAAGGGTGTGGATGGGATAAAAATTGTGCCTTGTGCCACCTAATCACGGCGTTGTTGAAAAAAATCGTGTAGCAGTGCGGAACTTGCCTCAGCACAGATGCCGTGTTGTAGTGTGACACGATGATTGAAGAGGTCTTGTTGGCGAGCGTGTAACCACTTGAATGCGCCGTAGCGTTGATCTTCGGCGGCGAATACGAGGCGGGCGATGCGGGCTTGGTAGATTGCGCCGCTGCACATCAGGCAGGGCTCAAGGCTCACGTAAAGAGTGGTGTCAAGCAGTCGCCAAGCGTTGAGTTGTTGGCTGGCCTGGCTGATAGCAAGCATTTCGGCATGGCGGGTGGCATCACGTTGGGTTTCTTTGGCGTTAGCGGCGGTGGCAATGATTTTGTTTTGGTAAACCAGCACCGCCCCGACAGGCACTTCACCCTGTTGTGCGGCGTTTGCTGCTGCTTGCAATGCAACTTGCATGTGGCGTTCGTCGTCGTTCACTGCTGAAGTTGGGCGAGGTGTTTACTGATATTGCCTGTTCGTTTGAGACCGAGATGTGCCATGCTGTCTTCGATGCTCTTGCCCTGCTGTAGCATGTGCCTTGTGGCGTGATGACGCAGCAGAGAGGGAGACAGCGAGGTGATAGTCGCTTGGGCGGCAAGCTGGGCGAGGATGAACTTCAGCCCATGACGGGTCAGTGTTGCCAGCGGTAATGCACCCTCAGGCCCTTTGAAGCCACCGAAGATAAGTTTGTCGTCGCATTGGGGATGGCGTTGTCGCACACAGCGTTGCCACTGGCGCAGACTGTTGGTGCTGGCTGGTTGCAAGTCGATCATGCGCTGGCGACTGCCAATGATACGTAGCAATGCCGCGCCGCGGCTGGTGACAAAATCTCGCCAGTGCAGGGTGGTCAGTTCGGTGGCTTTGAGTCCCTCAAAGGCTAACAGGTGGATGATGGCGAGGTTGCGCACGCTCTGAGTATCCTTGCGTTTTGCTAGTGCAGTCAGCAGTTGGTTGAGTTTGTCGCTTTCAAGCTCGTAGTGCAGGGTGTCGTCGCGTTCGGGGATGATGGTTTTCTCGAACGGGTTGTCGGCAAGCGCATTGCTTGCGGTCAGGAAGGCGAAAAACTGGCGAATGCTGATTATCTTGCGGCGCTGGGAGTTTTCTTGCGGGGCACTGTCAGTTTGGAGAAAGTCACGATAGGTATGCAGCATGGGCGCACTTAAGTCTTCGCTGGTCAGTTGTCGCTCGTGCATGAACTGCAAAAACAGCCGCACATCGCTACCGTAGGAGGCGATGGTTGCCGCACTGCGCCCCCGTTCAACGAGGAAGGCTTTGAAGGCGGGGATAAATGCGGTAAAATTTTCACTGGTGAGAATGTCGAGCATTGTGGTGTCCATTCTGATACCGCTGTTGTCATTCTAACACGAGTGTGAATTTTTTTCATGTGCATGAGCTATGCTTTGTTTTTTAAAGATGCTGTTGGTTTTTTTGATTTTCTTCTGCACCGCGTGGCGCAGCTGGGTGAGTCCGACGCAGTATTCCCCGCGGGAGGTTTACGCTGAACAGGCTCGGCAGCTAGACTATCTGGTCGTTGAGGTCAACGGCGAGCGGCGCTTGCTAATGGCAGGCTCACAGATTGAAATCGTGCGGGGCGATAAGCTTAAGGTCATCTCGGCCGTGCTCAAAGATCGTCGGCAGCAGGTGCAGTATGTCAACATTGTTGGCTTCAAGAATCCGCCTGATAACGGCAAAGATAGGGGTTATATGGTTAACACTGACAAGCAGCTGATGCCCTATTTTTCACAACGCGGCGAGGGGCGGGTATATGCCATTGTGGTTGGTAGTAGTGATAAAATTCACGGCGAAGTTTTCTATCGCTTGCTTGACCCGCAGTTGCGTTATGCCGTGTTGCGGGTCAACGATAGCAAGTCGTTGGTTTTGCGTGACGGGGAGCCTGTGCGGGTAGCACTCGACGATCGCTTGACTATCAAGAACGTATCGGTCAATTTTACGCGGCGTAAGGGACTTACCTTTGATATTTATCGCGATCCAAACGCTGCTGTACAGCATGAGATTCGCTTTGCTCGCGACGACAAAATTTTTGCCCGCATCCCCTTGCAGATTACTGCTGATTAATTTTGTGATGTTGGTAAAATAGAAAACTAACGCTTCACAGTATGGAGGTTTTACTTTTGGCTACTACTTCTAGTTCTAGTAGTATTGAAAAAGACATTGATGTCGGGCACAACTCGCTGCAAGTGTTTGGGCATTTGCTACAAGGCTTGATTCGTGACCGCTGGTCGGGTACGATTACTGCAAACACGGAAGAATGGAAAAAGCGCATCTATCTCGATCAGGGGCGTTTTTGTTTTGCGACTTCGACACTAATCGACGACCGTCTAGGTGAGGTTCTTTATCGGCGTGACCTGCTGACGATCGAACAGTTGACAGAGCTCGCGATGAAGGTGACCCCTACTGCCAAGTTCGGGCAGGTAATGCGCAAACACGGTATTATGAACAGCAACCAGCTTTGGCATGTGTTGCAGACACAGGTTATCTGTATTGTCAAGTCACTGTTCATGAACGCACGCATCAGCTATTTGATTCAGAGTGATGCACCGCCTGCTGGTAGCCTCATCATCATCGATGACTGTTACGAACTTGTTGATAATTTCAAAAGCTTCAATTCAATTTTTCTAAAATTTTGTAATTCGATCAATGACAAAACTTTTTTGATGATTTCCAATAAAAAGAGCGCGGCGTTGCGACGCAGTAGTTTTTATGGGGACATGTTGACGTTGATTGAGCGCAATCGCAAGGTAAAAGAGGTGGTGAAGGCATCGCGTTTGAGTGCGCCGTATACGATGGCGGCGTTGTTGGAGTTGTTGACGATGAATGTCTGCTCGTTGAATACTGATTTTGTCAGCAAGAACTTGTTGGCGGGGGTGGAATTGGCGGCGATCAAGACGGCGGCGGACAGTTATCGGGTGGTATTGGAGAAGGTGACGGCGGCCTTTGCGCGGCACGGTTGTGAGAGTGAGTTGGGTGAGGTGCGCAATTTTTCCCTGACACTTGTGCATCCTGAGTTGCGTACGCTGGTGTTGGATTGTAATGGCGAGATTTCGTTGAATTCGTTGGCACGCATTGCTGACCACTGTGCTTTTGATCCAAGTCGGGTGTATTTTTATGCCAGCAAGATTTGGACGTTGACGCGGTTTTTAGTGCAGACGGCCGCGGATTTGTTGCCCGCAGTGGAGGTGCCGCAGATAATGACGACGTATCATGGGCTGGTCAAGCGGTGAAGTTTACCATCGAGGGCGAGCGGCATGTCGCGGAGTATTTACGGCATCGTCCGCAGGTGGTTGAGGAGGTTGTTTGTCCGCCGCGCTTGGTGAGGCAGATGCAGCAGTTGGGTGGTCGGTCTGTCGTGGTGCGAGGGCAGGCAGGCAGCAAGGCGCTGGCGGTGGTGCGGCTTACGCCGTTGCACGAGAATGAGTTGTTAGCTTTCGTGGCCGCGGACAAGCTGGGTGACATGGTGGTAGCACTTGATCATGTTGTTGACCCACACAATCTCGGTGCGGTGGTGCGCTCGGCGGCTTTCTTCGGGGTGCGGGGCGTGATTGTGGCGCGGCGGCGGCAGGTCGGTTTGACGGCAGCGGTGGTTAATGCAGCGCGTGGAGGTTTTGCATTACTTGATCTTTTTTTGGTTACTAATTTGGTGCGCACGCTGACAAATTTAAAAAAACGCGGCTTCTGGGTTGTAGGCGCGGATATGGCAGGTGAGAGTTTGCGTGATTGTGGTTTTGATAAGCGGATATTGTTGTTTGGTGCGGAGGGCAAGGGTTTGTCGCCTGCGGCGCGGGCACAGTGTGATTGTTTATTGCGTATTGATGGCGGTGGAGCTAGAAAGCGGCTAAAAGACTCCATGAGTGAAGCGAATGGGCAAACGTTACAATCGTTGAATGTTTCGGCGGCCGCGGCAATTTTTTTGCAGCAGCACAGCCGTTCTATGAGTTAAGTTATTGACATAAGAGCGCCGTTCGGTCATAACCTTTTGCAGTTCCCTGCGTGGGAGTTCTGGGTGTATTCGTTAGGCTGGCGTAGCTCAATTGGTAGAGCAGCTGACTTGTAATCAGCAGGTTGCGGGTTCAAGTCCCATCGCCAGCTCTGTATCTGTCACGGAGGGATGTCCGAGTGGCCAAAGGAGACGGGCTGTAAACCCGTTGGCGCAAGCCTACGATGGTTCAAATCCATCTCCCTCCATGCTTGTTGTGCGGGATGGTGGTCGCGGGAGTAGCTCATTTGGCTGGGAGCTAGCAAGCGGCAAAGAGCCGATGCTCTACCTGCCAAGTTTAAGGGAATGCGGGAGTAGCTCATTTGGTAGAGCATCAGCCTTCCAAGCTGAGGGTCGCGGGTTCGACTCCCGTCTCCCGCTTTAGTATTTAGCTTGGTAGAGCATCAGCCTTCCAAGCGGTGGAGCGAGAAAGCGGCAAAGAGGCGGCGTGGAGCGAGAAAGCGGCAAAGAGGCGGCGTAGCACAGCCTTGAGCGTGTGAAAGCAGACTCCCGTCTCCCGCTTTAGTATTTAGCTTGGTAGAGCATCAGCCTTCCAAGCATGGAGTTAGAAAGCGCCGAAGAGCTGAATGCAGCGAGCGCAGCTAGCGTGGCGGGAGTGACTTGGCCTGGGTAGCTCAGGGGTAGAGCACATCCTTGGTAAGGATGAGGCCATGGGTTCAAATCCCATCTCAGGCTTGACAAAGCTGCTATTGTCATGCGAGCCGTTGTGGGTTATGACGGCTGGCGTGTTGTTGTGTTTTTTGTAGGTCTTATTTAATTGTTGGAGGTCAGGGATGGCGAAGAAAAAATTCGAGCGCAACAAGCCGCATGTCAATGTCGGCACGATTGGTCACGTTGACCATGGCAAGACGACGTTGACGGCGGCGATCACGAAGATATTGGCGAAGAAATTCGGCGGGCAGGCGATGGCGTTCGACGAAATTGACAAGGCACCGGAGGAGAAGGAGCGGGGGATTACGATTTCGACCTCGCACGTCGAGTATGAATCGGAGCATCGTCACTATGCACACGTTGACTGTCCCGGCCATGCTGACTACGTGAAAAACATGATCACGGGTGCGGCACAGATGGACGGTGCGGTGTTGGTGGTGAGTGCGGCTGACGGGCCAATGCCACAGACACGGGAGCATATTTTGTTGGCACGTCAGGTAGGTGTGCCGAAGATCGTGGTTTTCCTTAACAAGGTTGACATGGTCGATGATACCGAGTTGCTTGACTTGGTTGAGATGGAGGTGCGGGAGTTGTTGACCGAGTATAAGTTCCCCGGCGACGACACTCCGATCATCAAGGGTTCGGCGTTGAAGGCGCTTGAATCTGACAACGTCGATAGTGACGAGTGCAAGCCTATTTTTGAGTTGATCAATGCGTGTGACAACTACGTTCCTGTGCCCGATCGTCCGATTGATTTGGATTTCATCATGCCGATCGAGGATGTGTTTTCGATTTCTGGACGGGGCACGGTGGTTACGGGCAGGATTGATAGGGGTATCGTCAGGGTTGGCGATGAGATTGAGATTGTCGGCATCAAGGATACGACGAAGACCACTTGCACTGGGGTTGAGATGTTCCGCAAGTTGCTTGACGAGGGGCGTGCGGGTGACAACGTCGGTGTGTTGTTGCGGGGCACGAAGCGTGAAGAAGTTTTCCGCGGGCAGGTATTGTCCAAGCCCAATGCAATCACGCCGCACCGCAAGTTCAAGGCGCAGGTGTATATTTTGACGAAGGAAGAGGGTGGTAGGCATACGCCGTTTTTCAAGGGATATCGCCCGCAGTTTTATTTCCGCACGACGGACGTGACGGGGGTGATTACGTTGCCTGATAACGTTGAGATGGTTATGCCCGGCGACAACATCGACATGGAAGTCGATCTCATCACACCGATTGCGATGGACAAGGAGCTACGCTTCGCTTTGCGTGAAGGGGGTCGCACGGTTGGTGCGGGTGTCGTTGCTGAGGTGTTGGACTAGTTGAGTTGAAGTACTTGATTAGTTGAGTTTTTGCGGGGAGAAGAAATAATCTTCTCCCCTTCTTAATTACTACGGGGGGGAATCAACTTACGAGGGTAGATTGTTATGCGCCTTTCTCTTCTTTTCTTTACATTTCTGTTGGCAGGCAATGACCTACTCTTGGGTAGGGGAGCACCGCTGACCAAAGCATCAGCACCTGTCTCAAAAACAGCAGCCCATGTTTTGAGGGTTCACAGCAAGTTGAGTGGCAAGGTTATGGAAGTTCTCATCCAATCGGAGACGTTGGCAGAGGCAGGTCAGCGTGTTGCCGAGCTCTACCAGCGAGGTTTCATCGATAGTCTTGCCACAGCTGATAATCCTTTGGCTGCACATGTGAATCTTGCCCGCTTCAATTACTTCTCTGCTGCAATCGAGGCGAAGAAGCTTGAGGCAAGGCGCAGAGCACGAGGAGATGTGGCTGCGTTAGCAACGGGTGGCCTTTTGTCATCGAAAGGCGTGCAATCTCTGCTTGAAGACATAACTGGCTTCAAGCTAAAAGCTGACGAGGATATTTACAATTCCCTGAAGAGCAGCGAGGTTTTCTTGGAAGAATTCGGTGACGAGGAACTGCTAAAGGGTCTTGATTTAGAAGCATTTACCGCCGCACATCGAGAGCAACTTGAAGCTCAAGAAATTGAAACGCTAGCTGAATACTACAGCCGTGTTCCGCATAAGCACAGAACTTCTAGATTAGAGGGGGGAGACATCGATAGTAAGAGCATCAATGCCAAAATTGCGGGACTAGCCCGTATTGGCAATGCTCAAGTGGTGCAGGACATAGCCCTTGATGGTGTTATTGCGACTTTGCTACATCAGGAACTTACCGAGATGGGAGTTGCTCAAGCGATTGATGGTATCGCGAACATTGTCATCCCTGATGCTGATTTTTGGAAGGTTATCTACGGAGCGGCAAAGAGTGGTGAGTTGTTCGCCGAGTGGGAAGCGCTGCGACAGGATAGCAATGACCATGTTGCAGCAGCAACACACCGATGGTGATGAGCAAGGAGCTACGTGAGCTAAATTATGTGATCAGGTCTGTTTATAATAGGAGATGTGTCCATGAGATTTTTATTCTTCGTTTCATTTGTATGTGTACTAGCACTTCCTTGTTTAGCTAACCCGGCGCTGAAGTTGCAGAGTTTTTAAACTCTGCGCAAAGCGGTAATTTGCGCCAGCTAGCTGGTAGCTTGCAATCGTACATCGATTACAATCGTGACAACTCTGCTATGCTCTCCAATGCAACGGCACTCACTGTGCGCCGCATCCGTGGCATCTACCCCGCGGTGGACTATGCAAAAATTATCGGCGTGTCGCCTGAAGTGTTACAGAATATTGAGAGTGGCAATTCAATTCCCGGCAGCGGCTTGTTGAAGAGAATTGTGAGCAGCCTGCGAAACGAGCGCATCCTTAATTACTACAAGGAACGCGATGCTGCTTTGCACAGCCCGCTGGCGGTGTTGACTAGGTCTTTGGGGGGAGACGTTGATGCACAAAGTCTTCTTACCACTGTGACTAATGTCGCTGCGGCTGAAACGTTCTTAGCCTTGTTTGCTAACACCATGATCGCTGATTCTGCACAAGCTAAAGAAGTTATCGCCGCAGCCGAAGCTAGTCTTAAGCGGGAATACCCAAATGCTCCGCATACCTTCACTGAGCTTGTTATAGAGGCTGCTCCTGTGATGCAGAAGTTGCTTGAAGGCAGCAAAGAGGTTGCCGCTTACTATGATCGTCTGGCAGATGAACTGACGGGTAGCTCTAACTGACCTTTAGCAGATGAAAAACCACCTCATTCCCCTCTGACACTGATGGCGAAGGTGGTAATACCACCGCGGCGCAGTTTGTCGATCAGGGTGATGACTTTGCCGTGGGGGGTGTGGCGGTCAGCGGCGATAGTAACGAGCTTGCCGCTGCTGGCGGTACTGGCGATGGCGGCGGTAAGTTCTGCCTCTGTGAGTTGCTGATCGTTGAGGTAGACCAGCGCATTGGCGGTGATGGTGAAGGTCGCGGTGGTGTTAGCCTTGCTCTCGGCAGTGGTTGCCTGTGGTAGGCTGATCTTGATGCCGCGGTCATCGATGTAGCTGGTGGTGACCATGAAGATCACCAGCAGCACCAGCATCACGTCCACGAGGGGGGTGATGTTGATGCCAGTAATCTCGTCCTCGTGAAAGTTTTCCATCACAGCCATTGCCTTTTACTCCATCTTTGTGTTCGCTTTTAGTGACAGCTGCATGTATAATCGGCAGCTGTCGCTATTTTTATTATTTTTTTCTTTATGTCCACTGCTTTTATTGAATTTAAGGGTTTTGTCAAGAGAAATAAATTTTTTTATCTGCTTGGCATTTGTGGTCTACTTCTAATTAACGTTAGCGAGGTTGCCGCACCCAAGATCATCCAGTGGTTGATCGACTTGTTGGTGAGCAAGGATAACGGGGTTGTGCCAGAGCTGTTGCGGGGTGTATCGGTCACGGATTCGCTCTATCTGCTGTCTTTCTTGCTGCTGCTCAACTTCATCGCGGGAGCACTCGGTGCAGTTGGCTGGCGGGAGGGGCTGGCACGCATGACGCACTTAGTGGGCAAGGAAAGCCGCGTCAGTTTTTGGCAAAAGCTGAAGGAAGAGCGTTACGATCGGTTTTTGCATCGCTTTACAATCGGCGACCTGATCAATCGTATCTCGCAGGATTACAATTTTACCCGCTTCATGCATGGCTTCACCATCGCTGAGACGCTGGATATTGTGTTCTTCACGTTTTTGGGGCTGGTGTTGATGTTCCTCATCGATGCGGAGCTAACGTTTTACTGTGTGCTGTGCTTTATGGTGATTCCGCCCTTTATTGCTCGTCTTGCTCGCCGTGAGTATCGCCAGCATCTGCATGCACAGGAAGAACTATCACTGCTGTCGGATTTGGTGACACAGGCGACGGCGACCATCAAGTTGCAGCGCTCAAGTGGCAGCGAATTTTTTTGGCAGGACAAGCTGGAAATGTCAGCAGGCGAGTATGCACAACGCAGTTATCGGGTGCAGAAGACAGGTTGGCATATCTTCCCGTTTGGGGCACTGCCAGTTATCTGTTCTTATGCCATCTTGTGTTGGCTGGGATTGCAGAAAATCATGGCGGAGGAGTTGTCGTTAGGTGAATTTTTTGCGTTGGCTTCGTATATTTTAATGTTGGAGACACGACTTTACATGCTGGGTAGCTGTATTTCGACTTGGCAGCGGGGCTTAGCTAGTTATGGCCGCCTGCTTGAAATCATCAAGGCGCAGCTAACCCGTCAGAAAAGAAAGGGGACGGTAAATTTTAGCCAGCCGTTGTTAGAGATAAAATCGCTATCTTTTGCTTATGATAAACACATGGTAGTGAGTTTTTTGAATTTACGCCTAATGGAACGTGAGTGGGTCGGTATTTCGGGGGCGTTGGGCACAGGCAAGACTACGATTTTACGCTGTGTGTTAGGGTTATTGCCAGTGGCGGACAAGAAGATTTTTTTGTTTGGCACAGACCTCAACAGTGTGCCTGACAATATGCGCAGCAAATTGATTTCTTATGTGCCGCAGAAGGTTTTTTTGTTTTCGACCACGATTCGTGAGAATCTCTGCCTCGATCGGCATGAAGATGAAAGCAAGCTATGGCAAGTGCTTGAGATCGTGCAGTTGCACAAGTTTATCGCTAGCCTGCCGCAACAGCTTGACACCAAGATTGGTGAATGGGGTGCCGATCTTTCAGGCGGGCAGAAGCAGCGCTTGGCAATTGGTCGGGCAATTTTGCGCAAGCCGAAGTTGTTGCTGTTCGATGATTGCTTTAGTGCCATCGATAGCATTACCGAGCAGAAGATTATGCAGCTGGTGCGGGTTTTTTTGTCCCATACTGCGATTATTTGGGCATCGCATCGTGCATCTTCGCTGCGCTTGTGTTCCAAAGTTATTACCTTGAATTGATACTTGTATGAATCTTAAGGAACTTAAAAAGAAAGTTAGTGCACTGGTCAGAGAGGATGAGGTCCATCAATCCTCTGATTTAGGTGGTATCGCCTACCTATTTTCGTTGTCGCGGGAAAATTATCGCAAGTTGTTCTCGGCGATCGCTGTCTTGGTGTTAAGTGTTGCCTGCCTGATGGTTTCTGTGCGTTTGTTAGGTTGGTTGTTTGAAGACCTTGCCAGCGACAGAACGCTTGTGT
This sequence comes from Oligoflexales bacterium, assembly GCA_965226195.1. Lineage (GTDB taxonomy): Bacteria > Bdellovibrionota_B > Oligoflexia > Oligoflexales > JAPPIL01. The sequence goes on along the minus strand of OZ245333.1, from coordinate 1,778,754 downwards.
GGCAGTATGCTGTGGCTTTTCTTGCTTTTGAGGTGCTGGCGGTATTTTTGCGTTACGGTGGCTCGATTTTTATGTCGTACACGACGACATCTATTATTTTAGATGTGCGCAAAAAATTATTCAGAAAGCTGACACGCCTGCCAGTAACATATTTCGATCGCCAACCGTTGGGACGCACGGTGGCTCGTATAACCAACGACGTTGAACGGGTTGAGTATTTTTTCTCGCGTATTCTTGCCGATACACTGTGTTCGGTAATTGAAATCGGTTTGATTTTGGTGGCGATGATTGCAACGGACGTTAAGATGGGTGTTATCATTGCTTGCACTAGTTTCCCTGCGTTTATTTTTGCAATGGCGATGCGATCCCCAGTCAAGTATTGGCTGCGCATGCACAAAAAACTCGATGCCTCGATAATTTCAAAATTCGCTGAGTTTGCCAATGGCTTTGAAGTTTTGAAAAGTTTTAACCTTGAGAAGTGGAGTCAGCGCAAGTTTGAAGATATCAACATCCTCAATTATTTGGTGCATCTCACCATAATGCATTGGAACTCGTTTATTCGTCCGATGATCATGTTTTTGTGTCAGTTGCCAGTTTTTTCTGTTTTCCTGATCTGCGGAGCGATGGTCATCGACGATGCCTTAAGTATTGCGGTGTTCATCAGTTTGTTGCGTTTTAGTGAACGTTTTATGGCTCCGGTGCGTTCGCTTTCGCATAACATTCAGATCATTCAGGATGCCTTAACTTCGGCGGAGCGGGTGCGGCAGATGTTGCAGGAGATTGAAGAACCGCGCTACAAGGATGCCGTTGAAAAAAAGGTGTGGGGGGACATTACTTTTGCTAATGTGTGGATGGATTATTTTCGTGATAAAGATGTGTTGAAGGAAATCAGTTTTGAAATCAAGAAAGGCATGAAGGCAGGCTTGGTGGGCGAGACAGGGGCGGGCAAGACTTCAACCATCAATCTCATTCCTGCCTTGTATAATTATTCTGCAGGTGACATCAGCATCGATGGTATTTCGTTGCGTGATTGGTCAAAACCTTGGCTGCGCAAGCACATCGGCTATATCAATCAGGACGTGGTAATTTTTCGTGGTACGCTGCGAGAGAACATCGTCTGTGCGCAGAAGAAGGTCAACGACCATGCTATCTATCAGCTTGCCGAGCGGCTGGGTTTTGGACGACGACTGGCAGCGTTTGCCGATGGTCTTGATACATTGGTGCTGGAGCACGGACAGAATTTGAGTGCGGGAGAGCGGCAGATCGTTGCCTTTATGCGCATGATGATCAAAGAGCCGAGTATTCTTATTCTTGATGAAGCAACGGCTAATGTCGATAACGATTATGAGAAGCTGCTGCACAACGCACTGTTTGAGATTATGGCGGACAAAACCTGCTTTATCATTGCCCATCGCTTGAGCACGGTCAAAAAATGCGACATTATACTTGTTTTCAAAGGTGGGCGAATTATTGAGCGTGGCACGCACAACAGCTTGACTGCACTTGAAAGTGGATACTACCGCAACATGCACGCTGCTTTGATGTAGATTTGGTTTTTTTCTTGGCGCAGTTGCAGGTTTCTGCTCTGGGTGAGGGTGCTCTCATTTTTGTTAGAAAATGGGGTCGTCAACACAAGACAGCTAGTGTAGACCGTATGATTTGCTAATGATTGCCTGCTAGTTTGTCGATCAGTAGATAGGAGGGTGTGTTGCTGATTTAATAGCGAGGTCTGAGATGATATGTGTTCAGCCCAACACTGACGGCACATTTACGGTCAAGCTTACTCACGATGCGGCGCAGCGTTTTATTGCTAACTATGCAGTTGGCGGTGGTGAGCATTTTGATGTAATTGAACAGCTTGTATTTCCTTATTGTCAGCGTGTTTCACCCGCACTGATTGAGCATCACGTGCCCGTTTTGCTGCGCATCGAGGCTGGTGAGTGGGTTGCCTACGTCTATACAAAGCAGGCACTGGATACTGCTCTTAATGAGGCAAAGGCGGCGTAGCTCTATAGTGCGGCAAGCCGCGCCCCATCATTCGTAGATGGGGCGTGACTGCTTAAACTGGCTGATGTCGGAGATGGCTGTTGTGTGGGGCAAGTTCTCAATGGTCGTGCCTTTCGCAAACAAGGCGACGCTCAATTGGCCTTTGCTGGCCAGTCCGTTCCATGTAGTGACGATCTCGTCCTTGGTGACTTTGCCTAGCTCGGCGATGAGTTTCTGGCGATAATCAAAGTCACCGTCAAGCTTGATCGCTTGTGCATGCAGACGTGCGTGATGGTCAGCAATCGTTAACTCAGGCTGCTGCAACTCGGCGATGATGCTTTGCTTATAGCTTTCAAGTTGCTCGTCGGTAAGTTCCGCAAACTGCGTCGCCATCATTGGCAAGAAGCCATTGATGCTAGCATCGATCTGCTTGGGGTCATGCGTCGATGATTGCACAATGAAGCGCAAACCCAACACCTTCTTGAGATAATATAAGCCCGCATGGACAACATAGCCGAGCTGTTGTTCACTGCGTAACTCGGTGAAAAAAGCCGCGCTTATGTGAGTGTCGATAACCCTAAGCTGTGCATCAAGCGCAGGAGAACGCTCACCCATCTGCACCAACCTAATCAAGGCGTGGTTGTTGCTCTCAGTCACGAATGAATAGGTGTATTTTTGTCCGAGCTTCAAAACTTGCTCAGACTTACGCTGGTTAGAAGGCAAGGTCTCAGCGCCCAACTGTGTCATAAAATCATTGAGTTTTTGTGTCAATACTGCCTGATCGAGATTACCGTAAGCAATTCCTTCAAAAGCCACCTGCTTGAACAACTCCTTGCTATAAGTGTGCACCTCCGTTAGCGTAACGGCATCGATCATTCCCTGATAGTCTGTGTAAGGGATAGCGTTTAAATTGAGAATAAAGTTACCCATATCGATCACCTGTTGGTAGCCGTGTGCGTAAGCTTTGTTATCTAGTACACGTTTGAGGTCGCTCTTTAGTGCCGCGAAAGTTACGTCGTCAATCGTTATTTCTTGCAGCCGCTTGCCGATTTCGCTGATCAACAACGGTAACTTGTCCGAATAACCACTGATATTGATACTTAGACCTCTGTTATTGCGCGCTACCGTAAAGTTAAGCCCCGCAGTCAAGATCGGATATTTCCACTCGTTGACACTTTCCTGCAACGCAAGTGTGTACAACACTGACAACAGTGCCTGTTTGGGATTGGAGTTGGTCTTGTCAGTCAAAACATTGAGGTGAAAATTTGCCTTAGGCCGTAAAAATTCTGTGTCCTGCTGAAACCAGAACACCCCCTGCTCGGTGTCAAGCAACTTGTAAGGCTTGTCCCGCTGATCGTCCGCAAGAATAGCAAGGTTGGTCGGGATGAACTCGTTCGGTTCTGGATAGTGCAGTGCCTCATAATCCTGTGGATTTTCCCAGTCCCGATAAACCGTTGCAGGAGTAGAATTGACACTATAGTTGATGCCGTAGTGTAGCTCGACCTCATCGGTCGTAACGCCTTTTGCCACCACCATCATGCGTAGCTTGCGTGGTGTTATTTTGTTGAGAAAAAGCCTAAAATCATGCGGTGCATGCTTGAAAAACAAACTGTCGTTGCGCAACGCATCAAGTGGCGCAAACCGATGCATGACGTTTGCATAGTAGATAACCGCATCCGCACCATCTAAAGGCGCACGATAATCGTAACCTATCTGCGCTAACTGCTTGCTTTCATTATAGAAGTATTCCTTCAAACTCTCCTTCTTCAGCATCGCAATGTAAGAGAAGAAGAGCGCTACAACTTCGTTAACTTCCGTCAAGCCTTTCTCGGTCAGTGTTATCTCAACCTCGAACTCTCCCACATAGCTGCTCGAATACAAGCCACTCAGCAACGCGGTCGCATAACCCCGTTCTTTCAACAAAGACAACAACGAGCCTTTACCTTCGTCGCCGATTAAAGCTGACAGCAAATGATCGGGCTTGGATTGCCAGTAGTCGTGTCCAGATGGCATTTCAAAACTGAGCACCACTTGCCGCACATCTGTCACTGGTTCAATCTCAATCCGTTGTGGCAACAGATTGTCGTCATAAATATCCGCATCGTAAGTCAGCTTACCGCGGTTGTTGTTGGGGAGGTCAGCATATACTGTGCGTACCTGTTCTTCCTGTTCGTCAAGAGAGAGTGAAGAAATCGTCGCCAGTTTCATTATGTTAGCTGAGTAGTAGCGGTTGTAAAAATCGACAATCACCTCTCGATTAGCGTTCTTGAGTGTCTCCTTATCGCCTGTGGCAAATCTCTGGCGAGGATGTCCGTCCTTGCTGGTTAGACCCGAAATCCGATAAGTGCGCCATAGATCACTCTGCAAGTTTTTCTGGTGTTCGTTATGCACGGCATTCACTTCCCGCTCGATATGTTCCTGCAGAAACAGCGGCGCAACTAATAGCTGTGAAAAACGATCGAGCGAGCCAACGAAACCCTCGTGGTTGACCTCAAAATAGTAGTTGGTCTCCTCACCACTGGTGTAGGCATTGGTGTAGCCCTGATAAGAGCTGACGTACTGATCGTATTCACCCACTTCGGGATACTTGGTTGTGCCCATAAACACCATGTGCTCAAGGAAATGCGCCAAACCCAGATGTGCATCGGGGTTCTCCAGTGAGCCGACGGCGACGCTCATGGCTGCGGCCGACTTATTCGCCTCTGGATCATGGATCAAGAAGGCCACTAACCCGTTGTCAAGCGTAACCGCTCGATAAGCACGTCCCGTGCTATCTTCGTCTGATGGACTCATCTCATCAGGTGGAAGTTTGCCTTCAGCTAAGGCCTCATCGAAAAGCTTTTTAAAAGCAGCATCGCAAGCACTAGTGCCTAGTGCAACGAGTGTTGTTAGGAAAAATACTCTTAGCACAGAAATATAACTTAGCATGAGACCCCTCACCCAAACTTGAAAAGGAAAAGCTACCTCCATTATACGCGATGCAACACTGAGGGGAAGTTTTTTTATGCACAACTTTTTGGAGAAGATATGGATGACCGCCTCTTGTTGATTGGCAGCTCTATGTGTATGGATGTAGCATAAAACCCAGTCTATGCGTTAATTTTAACTTGAGGAGATCATCCAATGGAAAGTGTACTGCACGTTGCTATCGATGTCGATGGCAGAAATTTTCACGGGGCAGCATACTGCTCGAAAGGTGAGGGTAATTTTGCATTCAAGTGCAAGCCAAATACCACTGCATTGCTCCAACATCTTTGGAAGTTGTCAGAGAAAGGCTTTTCGCCTGAAGACTTGCCCTGAGACAACCCATGTCGTCTATGCGTTGCATAGGAAATTAGAGGCAAATGGTGTTGACAGCTGCATCATCGCTCCCTCGCTGATACCCAAGTTGCCCGGCAAGCCAGTGAAGTCAGATCGCGTTGATGCTAGAGGCTTGGCTATGCTTTTTGCCAAAGGTATGCTTACCTCTGTTAGCATACCCAATGAGACTGATGAGCGATGCCGAACAATCATTCGTTCGCGTGCTTTTCAAGTTAGTCAGAGGGCTAACTTGAAGAGGCATACTCTGTCGCTAATGCGGACTCTTGGCTTCAACTACAAGGAAGAGAACGGGCTAAAGTGCCACTAGCTATCACTACGCGGTCGCCATATCTCGCAACAGTTTACCAACCTTCACCTTGAGATCGAGGTTGAAGCAATGCATAAGATCGGCGAAAAATGCGAGAAAATTAAGCACTATAGCTACTAGGGCAATGGCAACGGCAAATTTTTTGCTGTTATTACAGATGGTTATTGATTTAGTTGCGTAATTATCCTTACAATTGCGAACTTAAGATTCATAGTTGTAAGGATAAGAGCTGGCGAGGTGAGCAAAAGTGATTGAGCAACGTTTACGCAAACATTTGTTGACATTGTTGAACAATTACCCCGCAGTTGTCTTGCTGGGGGCGCGGCAGGTAGGCAAGACAACATTGGCACACTGTATCATGCAGGAGATGGAGGCAGTCTATCTCGATTTGGAGTCGGAGGCAGACCGCGCGAAGTTGAGTGACGCGGAGCTTTACTTGGCAGAGAACGAGCAGCACTTGGTGATTATCGACTAAATTCAGCACCAGCCGCGCTTGTTTCACAGCTTGCACGGTCTGATAGATCGTGGTCGGCGGCAGGGGAGGGGCGCGGCGGCTTTGTTGCATAAGTTACGTTGATTATAACATGCTGTTATCATAGCATTTCTATGTGGGGAGCGTTCCACTCCCCGCTTTGCACGGCTCTTTGCCAAAGGCGTGCCCGAAGGCACGCCTAGCTCCACACCCCTGCGTGTTCGCAGACTTCTCGTTTGGGTCAGGTGCAATCATCCTGCTGCACCATGCACACATGTGTGCATGGTGCAGCAGGATGCACACATGTGTGCATGGTCTTTGTCGCTTCCTAGCTCCAGCTGAAGCATTGGCGTGAAATGGTTTGCAGGTCTGCTTGCACCTGACCATTGTCAACTTCCGGGGACACTACGGGCTTGTGCGTGGTGCAGGCATTACCTTTGCAACACCTATAAAATTCTTACTGCTAAAGGGTTATAGGATATAAACATGCCGGCCCTGAGTTATGCAACAAAGCCGGGCACAGGGCGTTTTTTGTTGCTCGGTTCGGCAGCGATGGCGTTGTTGCGTCAGTCTGGCGAGACGCTGGCGGGGAGAGTTGCTTATCTTGAACTGAATCCTTTCGATGCACTGGAGGTAGATGATGCGACACGACTTTGGGTACGTGGTGGGTTGCCGCGCAATTTTTTAGCTGACGACGATGAATCGAGCTTAACTCATCGCACCAACTTTATCCGTGCTTGTCTTGAGAGAGATGTGCCACAACTTGGTTTTCGTATTGCAACGACCGCATTGCGTCGTCTTTGGATGATGTTGGCACACAATCAGGGTGAGCTAGTCAACACAGCAATGCTCGCACGCAATCTTGGTGTAAGTGGCAGAACTGCAGCACTGTGGATCGATCTGCTCACCGACATGTTATTGTTGCGTAGACTTGAGCCTTGGCGACACAACACAGGCAAGCGTTTGGTCAAGTCGGACAAAATTTACCTGCGTGACAGCGGTATGTTGCATGCACTGCATGGTCTCGCCACGCTTGATGAGGTGTTAGGGCATCCTCTAGTCGGTAAGAGCTGGGAGAGTCATGTCATTGAAAACTTGCTGACGGCTGCGCCACTACACAGTAGTACCAACTTTTATCGCTCCGTCGGTGGTGCTGAGATCGACCTCATTTTGACGCTACGGGACCAACGCCGATGGGCTATTGAAATCAAACGTAGTCTTGCCCCCAAAGCAAGACGAGGCTTTCACAGTGCCTGTGAAGATGTCGAGCCAGAACAAAAGTTTGTCGTCTATGCTGGCAAAGAGCAGTTTCCTCTTGGCAATGACATAACCGCGATCAGCCTCACTGCATTGATGCAACGGCTTTACAAGATATAAGAAACTGAAACTACATGAATTTTTTTTCTAGTGTCAAAGTTAGGAAAACAAGGAGCGAGGACTGTAACCTGCTCCTTTAAGGATTAGTGCAGCTTCCGTTCAGAAACCATCGTAGCTAAACGGGGCAGGAATACTCTTAGCCGCGGCTGCGTTTGGTGTCTCGTCCAATTCGAGATGTTCCAGCGCGGGTAGCTTTGCTGATTCGAGATGTTCCAGCACGGGTAGCTCTGCTGACAGCATGTTGTCAACGGCTTGCAGGTTCTGGAGAACAAGATCGGCAGCTTGCGAATCTTTCGCTTTGCTAAGATTAACTTTGAGGTCTAGTTCACCATCTGGTGCAAGATAGTCAAGTTCTTGCTTGATACCCAAAGCCCACTCCTGATACTCTGTGTTCAGATCCAGTGCAACTCCTTCATTACCCGGATAATTAATGATAAACCTGAGTTCCGTTCTCATCTTCGTAAGTCTGTCGCGTAACTCCTTGGCATTTTTGTTCAGCCCCGCCAATGATGTCACCTCTGCGACACGCTGCGCATGGTAAGTAATGCCTTTTCCATGTCTCGCCAACAACGACGATACATTGCGCACCCCACCATCACGACCCTGTGGTACACCACAAGAACAACAAAAAAACAGTACAACCATTAATGATTTCATTGCTTTATCCATAAAAAATTAAAAAATACAATACATAATAAAAACTCTTTTCAAAGAGGTCAAGCAAAAAAAATTCGGTCGAAATCTAATCCATATTTGGTGTATCATATCAGGCAGTACCCTGTGGGTAGGTGATGGAAATTCCCCGACATGTAGCGATTATCATGGACGGCAACGGTCGTTGGGCAGCAGCACGTGGCCTGCCCCGTTATCGTGGCCACCAAGTTGGCGTGGAGAGTGCTCGTGCTATCATTCGCCGTGCGGGTGAGCTTGGCATCGAGGTGCTAACCCTGTTCACTTTGAGCGAAGACAACCTCCTGCGTTCACGGGAAGAACTCGACTTTATTATGGCACTGCTCAACCGCTACCTCGTCAAGGAGCGTGCTGAGTTACGCCGTAACAACGTGCACCTTCGCACCATCGGCAACCTCGCGAGCCTGCCGTCACGCACGCAGCGGCTGATCGAGGAAACTCGTCTGTTTCTACAAGACAGCGACGGCCTAACCCTCAACGTCGCCCTGAACTATCTCGGTCGCAGCGAAATCATCTATGCCTGCCGCACGATTGCCCAGCGCATCGAGCGAGGCGAACTAAAAAGCAGCGATGTCTCGCCCCAACTTATCGACGACAGTCTCCAAACTGCGGGCTTGCCTGATCCCGATCTTTTGATTAGAACTAGCGGGGAGCAGCGTGTTTCCAATTTTCTGCTGTGGCAATTGGCTTACACCGAATTTTACTTCACCGACGAGATGTGGCCACAGTTTCGCGAGGAGTCCTTCATGCGTGCTATCCGTGCTTACCAACAGCGAGAACGTCGTTACGGGCTTGAACGTGCCTCCTCCTCATCTACCCGCGGAGCTTATGCCCTGTGACCACTACCCGTATTTTAACCGCCGCTATATTATGTCCGCTGCTCGCAGTGACTATTGTCAGTGCCCCCGCATGGTTGCTAGCACTGCTAGTTGCCGTAGTTGCAGCACTCTGCACCTTCGAGCTGAGTATGTTGCTCGTTCCGCCCCTGCAAGCCGTCGGTCAGCCGCAAGCAGACATTGAGATAGCCCGTCGTGGTGCTGCGGTCGGTTTACCGCTGCTGCTAGCACTGTTCACCTTCGGTTTTTTGCTAATTTTTACTGTCTATCCCACCGCACAGCTGATCGTAATTGCCATCGTTGCCCTGCTACTGCTTGGTGCAGCGGTGCATGGCAGTATCGAGCGCAAGATGGGTTCGCTGGTCGGCCTCGTGGTAAGTTTCTGTTGCGCCGCTCTGCCGTGGATATGTGTGTGGCAACTGCTGCAAGCTCCGCATCGACCCCGTGCTCTGGTGCTGCTACTAACCCTCGTATGGATGTCGGATGCGGCGGCGTATTTCGGTGGCAGGGCGTTTGGCAAACGCACTTTAGCAAAAGTTGTCTCTCCCAGTAAGACAATCGAGGGTATGCTCTGCAGCCTGTTGTCTGGTGCAATAGTAGTCTCTGCTTTCGCTCCCTTCCTCGATTGGGAAGTCAGCTTCTATATTTACCCCCTTGTTGGTATTGTCGGTGCGTTGTTGGCAACTGCGGGCGATCTCCTCGAATCGGTGTGCAAGCGTTTCGCACGGGTGAGTGATTCAGGTTCAATCCTGCCCGGTCACGGTGGCTTACTCGACTGCACCGATGGCGTGTTGGTCACTGCCCCTGCGCTGCTGCTCTGGCTTGACTGGCTGGGATAAGCTACATGCAACTGCTCTCACACCCACTGATCGCTATTGTCTTTCTGATTGCTGTGCTGATTTTTGCGCATGAGCTAGGACACTTCATCATCGGCAGGCTATGTGGCATTGGGGTGGAAACGTTTTCCATCGGTTTCGGGCCGCAAATGTTTTCTTTCAACCGCAACGGCACTGTTTACCAAGTAGGATGGCTACCGCTCGGTGGTTACGTAAAATTCGCGGGTGCACTGCCCAACGAAGAGGTTGCCGACATCCATCGAGGCAAGGAGATGCATCTTGCCTCGAAGACAAAACGTTCCCTGACCATCGCGGCTGGCCCCGTGGCTAACTTTCTGCTGGCTGTATTGATTTATACCATTCTCGGTATGGCGGGTCTGGAACACCCCCCATCCGTCGTCGGCACAGTGCGACCTAACAGCCCCGCCGCTAGCAGTGGTCTGCAGGCAGGTGATCGCATCACTGCCATCAACGGCGAAACTCTGACACGTTGGAACGAACTGCGCGACTATATCAGCGCTGCACCGCAACAGCGTTTGCAGCTGACTGTGCAGCGCCAACAGCAGGAACTACAACTTACCCTCGTTCCCAACGAAGAGGATGGACGAGGGATTGCAGGCGTGGGGCTTGACTACGAGAAGGCGATCATCGCGGTGCCTAATCCTAATTCGGTTGCGGCCCAACAAGGCTTGCGGCGCGGTGATGAGATTATCGCCGTCCAAGTCGAGGGCAAGACCACCGCGATCACTACCTTCACCCAGCTGCGCACTTTATTTGCTAGCCTGCCGCCACAAACCACTGTCTTTCTGCGCTTGTTACGTGAAGAAAAAGAAGAGGCTGCCTTCATTCCTCCGCAACCAGAAATGTCGCTCGCTAGTCTCGGCATCGCTTCAGCGCTGTTGACCATTGCAAAGGTTGAACCGCCCGCGACCGCACTGTTGCCCGACGACCACATTGTCGCGGTAGGAGATCAACAAATCAATGATATCTACGATCTCGGCACAGCCTTGAGTGAGCAGCAACAAGACACTGCGTTCTTCACAGTCATCAGAGACGGCGAAGAACGACAGCTTAACGTGCAGCTTGAAGAACACATCATTCAGCGGGTCGAGGGTGCGGCAAAAATCTACACCCTGCCTGCGACATTTGTGGGCACTATGTTTCGTCCCCCTGCTATTGTTGAACGCTATCCTAACCCGCTGCACGCGGTCGGTTTTGGTGTGCGCGAGACGGTTTCCAAATCAGCGTTGGTGCTATCTTCGCTGTTCGGGCTGTTCACAGGTGATGTGCCCTTAAAAGCACTTGGTGGGCCAATCATGATTGCGAAGGTGGCGGGCGATTCGGCAAAGGCAGGCTGGAAATTTTTCTGTATGACGATGGCGATTATCAGCATCAATCTTGGCTTGATCAACCTGTTTCCTATACCCGTGCTCGATGGCGGGCAGTTGGTGATGGTGGGTATGGAGTGTGTGCGTCGAAAGCGGTTGAGCATGAGCACGATTGAAAATTACCAGCGGGTTGGTTTTGTGATGGTCATGTGTCTCGTGGTGCTAGCATTTTACAACGACCTTAGCCGTTACTGGCAGACGTTTTTGAAGAGCGTTGCCGGTTTTTTTGACTGAGTTGAGAGGGATAGCTTGCTAAGGGTAAAAACCTCTGAAAGATAAGATGTGATTGCCAGCTGGCTAAGATAAACTCACATTCCTACATTTATCGAAAATTCAGCAGAGCCAGTACTCAAGAGCAACACTCCTCCAAATACCATGAGCGCAACTACATAGGGATGGGGAAAGTACTCTGGGTAGTCTCGTTCAGAGCGAAGCACATATAAAGGATAGCCAACAAGCATCGCACCAGTAAGAGCCGTGATGAAGTAGAACGCAGCCCGGCTTAAGTCTACCGGTCTTGCACGCTCATAGCTAAATGCCTGCAACTCATTATCTTCGAAAAGCTCCAACCACACCACGTCTCTATTCAAAATACCCCCTTCTCTCTCTAGTAAGTTTTGCAATTGCATCAAAATTAGGTTCTGCATCTTTGCCGAAGTCTCCTCATAAGCGAGAATACTTATATTATCTAGTGTCTCATCGACAATACTTATACTATCTAGTGTTAAAATCCCCACACTATCGAGTGCTAAATCTCCACTCTGCAACTCAGCCACGTCAACACCCTGCAATGCAATCGCTACTCTACCCCTATCGGGGAGAGATGTGGTAAAATCGACACTCTTCTTGATAGGCTGCAGCTGCTCGCCAGAGAAAATAGCTGAGCCACAGATAAAGGATGCCGCGGCAACTCCTGTCACAATTTTTTTGGCCAAACTCGGTGGCAACTTACTGAGAGCAGCACTAGTCATCCTTTCCGAAAACCTTGTCCACAACCTATCTTTCCCATTGCCGTAAGCATTGGCATTGACCATCAACGACAGCAACATCAAAGCCACTGCACATGCAGCTTTCAATCTCAAACACATCACCTCATACCTCGCATAATTAACAGTTAGCGAATAAAACTAATGAAATAACGCATAGATGTAAGGAATATTATTAAAAAATTGTTGAGCAAGTGTTCTTCCTGAATTCCGCTGGTTTGCCGCATAAGCTATTGAAATTATAGAGTAGCCCCGCTTAAGTGAGCAATTCTCCATACCCGGCAAGTTGGCAAGAATTGTGGGCCAACTATTCCCAGCTCAAGGCTGTGGGTTTCCTCCCGGAAGCCTTGACGAAGTGCATCAAACAGTGAGAAAAAGTACGCACTAGCAGTAATTACCTCAGGAAGGACTCGACTTGCAGCACATCCTAATCATTGATACCAGTCTCAGCGGTGTGGCATTGGCAACCGCGCAGCTAACTGCAAACTCCTACACTATCGACAACAAATTCATCTGCGCCCAAAAACGTGCCGCCGAACGCACACTGGCAGTAGAAACTCAAAAAATATTGGCACGTACACAACCGCCGACAAAAACAATCGTCTCCATCGGCCCCGGCTCCTTCACCGGCATTCGTATCGGTATCGCCTTCGCCTGCGGTCTTGCTGCATCACCGCAACAACTACTCGGCATCTCGTCACTGCTAGCCATCGCCGCATGGCTAGCCGTTGAACGCAACGCCACCGGCCACATATACCATGCCATTACCGCCGAGAGCGGCGTGGTTGCCTACACAGATGAAAGCGAAGTAAAACTAGCAAACGTCAATCTGCCCCTGCCACCCTCAGCCACTGACAAGATCCAAGTGCTGATTGCCGGCACCTGGCCACGCCTAGCAACACAGTTAGGCGAGCGAGCAATGCACATAGCTGCGGACGAATTGCTCGATTATGCCCTGCAAGCTCTAGCATGGCAGGCTCAGCGTATGATAACAGTGCAAGCACAAGAGTGGCCGCGGCCACTTTATCTCAAAGAGCCCTATGTGGGGAGCAAACCGTGAAGATTAGCACTGCCGCCTATGTGTTGCCCAATCTACTGACCACTTGCAATTTGTTCTGGGGTTTTTACGCCATCATCAAGTCGTTGCAGGGTGAATTTCAAACCGCGACCTATGCAATTTTTCTTGCTGCGGTCTTTGATGTGCTCGATGGGCGTGTAGCAAAGATGACCAAGACGCACAGTTCGTTTGGCATTCAGCTCGACTCGTTGTGCGATTTGGTGTCGTTTGGGGTTGCCCCGTCTTTTTTGATTTTTCAATACAGCCTGCAGCGCATGGATCGTATTGGCTGGATCGCCTGCTTTATTTATCTTGCCTGTGGTGCGTTGCGGTTGGCACGTTTCAATGTGTGCAGTTATCAGGGCAAGAGCACGAACGATTTCACGGGTTTACCAATTCCAATGGCGGCCTTGATTCTGGCCGGCTACGTTATTTTTATCGCTGACCTGCAGAGTAGCGGGGACGCGGCTTTGCCCTTTTTGCAACAGCTGGTAGTGTTTGCTACTGCGCCGCTGACGATCAACTACAGCTGTTTAGCTTTGACGCTGGTGCTGTCGCTAGCAATGGTGTCTAACGTTGCCTACCGCTCACACAAGTCACTCAACATCAAGGCGATCAAGCCCTTCAAGTTGCTGGTGCTGGCGATTATCGTGCTCGGTGTTATCGCCTATCGTCCCGCGGTGTGGGCTTTTGTCATTGGAGTCTGCTATGGTTTGAGCGGGTTGGTCGAGTGGCTGTGTGGCTGGAAAAAACTAGCTGCCGACGATGATCTTTTTCCGCAATCAGGTGATGAGAACGGTGACTGAAGCACGCCAAACAGCACGCGTCGCGGTAATCGGTGCTACGGGTGCGGTGGGACGACAGATGTTGCTCGATCTTGCCACGGCAGGTTTCAAGCATGTGACTGCTTTTGCATCGCCGCGTTCAGCAGGACAGCAGTTGCCTTTTGGCACACGGCAGCTGAGCGTGCGCAAGTTTGCCCGTCCTTCCTGCTGTAAGGGCTTTGATGCGGTGCTGTTGAGTGTGGGAGGGGATTTTTCTAGGCGTTATGGCAAGCAGTTGGCAGCAGGAAATACTATACTTATTGATAATAGCAGTGCGTTCAGAATGGATGCCGATGTGCCTCTTGTTGTGCCAGAGGTGAATGCGGCACTGCTGGACGATGGTGCTTATCGCATCGTTGCCAATCCGAACTGCTCGACTATTCAGTTGGTGGTGGTGTTGGCGGCCTTGCAGCGCAAATTTGGTCTGCAAGCAGTTGATGTCGCTACTTATCAGGCGGTGTCGGGTGCGGGGCAAAGGGCTGTTGCCGAACTTGAGCAGCAGTTGCAAGACCCACAGGCAGTGCCCCGGGTTTTTGCTCAGCCGATTGCGGGCAATGTGCTGGCGGCGATCGATCGTTTTGATGCCGCGGGGCATTGTTTTGAGGAGGTGAAGATGGTCTGCGAGACGCGCCGTATCCTTGACCTGCCACGCTTGCGCGTACACGCCACGACGGTGCGTGTGCCTGTCTATTACGGGCATAGCGAGGCGGTGACGGTTGCGTTGGAGCAGGAGGTGACCCGTGCTGAGGCGTTGGCATGCTTGCAGGGACAGGAAGGCTTAGAACTAGTGAGTGAGGATGATCATGCACGCTTGCCGACTCCGCGCACGGTGGCGGCTTCGTCGAAGGTTTGGGTGACACGGGTGCGTTTGCCTTATGGCGAGGAACGCAGTCGTTGGGTGCAGTTTTTTGTCATTGCCAACAACCTCAAGAAGGGGGCCGCGACCAACGCAGTGCAGATTTTGACGAAAATTTTGGAAGGAAACCGATGCGCAAAATAATCCTGCTGTTGATGACACTGTGTACTACGCAAGCTTATGCCTTGCGCCAGCCGTTCTTTGACCTCTTCGCCCAGCATGTGCAGCGGGTTGATTTTGCCATGAAGAAGCCGACTTTTACAGGGGAGTTGCAGCATTACGACAAGCTTTATCGTGGCACAAGTTGGTATGCAGGCATTAGTGCCGCGGCGTATTTGCCTGTGTATACTAAGATGTTTGCTGTCGGGTTGGGATTTGGCCTCGACTGGTATCAGGATGGGGGAGTTGCCGCACTGATAAAGGGTGAGACGATCGTGCGCGCTGAGGAGGAAGAAACACAACTAACCCTCGTGCCTGCACGGGTGTTGCTGGTCACTGCCTTCAAGCCGCTGGGTGAGTGGGTCAGCCTCGATCTCGGCATCGGGCTGGAATACCTTTATGGGCAGGAAACACGTGTTTCAAGCGGTAATGACAAAGATGGCGAGGCACAAGAAGACACAGCACCGCTGCTCAACAAGGGCTGGCAACCGTATCGGGTGGCACAGGCGGGGATAAACATTTCGTTGCACAGGCTGGAGAAAAGAGCCATGCATGCCTTGCACCACAGCTTTGGCATCAGCAACGTCTACCTGTCACTGAAGGTGGAGCAGGTACAGATCATGCGCAAGCGCGGCACTGACTTCAGCCGTCGCAGTCTCGCATTTGGCCTCATGTTTGAAGCGAGCTAGAAAGCGAGCACTACAAAAAGCGGCGTAGCGAGCTAGAAAGCGAGCGTTACGAAGGGCGGCGGAGCGGGCTAGAAAGCGAGCACTACAAAAAGCGGCGGAGCGGGCTAACCTTTTATTTTAATTGTTGAAAATTGGTTTGGATGGTAGTAGACTGGTAGGTGGGGTAGGCCGGCTGTGGCTGGCTGTTTCAAAGTAGGCATGCGACGGGGGATGAGGCTTTATGACACTGACAAAGGATTCTCTTTCCGAAAATCTACATATCAGAATCGGCGTATCGATGAATGAGGCACGCTCTATCATCGAGATGTTGCTGGAAGAAATGAAAATGAAACTAGAAATGGGCGAAGATGTCAAAATTTCCAATTTTGGCAAGTGGTCGGTGCGCAAGAAACGCTCACGTCCGGGGCGCAACCCGCACACGGGCGAGAGGATCGAGATCAGCAGCCGTCGTATTGTTACTTTTCACCCTTCGGACAAGTTGCGTGAGCGTCTCAATACTGTTATAGAGGAGTTCTAGTCAGCGCACCGCGGGTGTCTCCTGTGTTACAGTATGTACTTTTTTTTATTGCAAGTGTCTTTGTCGGTTACGTTTTATTACGTTTCCTACTCTTCTATGTGCCGCGGCGCATGGCGTTGAGCGAGCATGCCCGCTGCCGTGAGATTCTGGCCGAATCCCGTCGTCAGGCTATCGCTGTAAAGAACCGCCATCGTCAGCGTGGAGAAGAGGATCTCGCCCATCTACACAGCGAGGAGGAGGAGAGTTTACGCGGCCAGCAGGATGACTTGCAGATTGTTGAGAGCGACCTCGATGCGCAGGAGGAGCGGTTGCAGCGTGAGGAGAGTCGCATCGCGTTGTTGGCGAAGCAGTTAGACAACGGGGCGACGCGGGTCGAGGCGATCAAGACTCGTTATGAGGTGGCACACGCGTCCTTGCAGAGTGATATGCAGCAGTTGCAACATGCATTGCAGGGGCGTTGTAGTGAGCGTACCGAGCAGTTGCATGCCCAAAGTGTGGCGCATATTGTTGAGAGCCGCACGGTTGAATGTCAGAAGATTCTGAAAGCAATTGTTTTCGAGCACAATTCGGGGGCGAAGCGTATTGCACAGCGGTTTTTGGGGCGAGTGCATTCCCGCTATAGTCCAGAGTTTATTTGGCCACGTTCGCTGAACAGTGTTGAAGTCAAGGATCGGAGCAAGTTTGAGTTGTTGTGTAACGACGACAGTCTGTTGCGTGAGTTGGAAGAGATCGCCGATGGTGTGCAAGTCAAGTTGCTCGATGATGAGCGGGCGCGGGTGGTGAAGCTCACGGGTGGTTTTGGTTTATCGCGGGAGGCGGTGCGTTTGACTTTGAACGAGGTGCTAGAGTCGAGTCATGGCAGTTGGGGACGAGCGCGGCAGGCGTATTATCGCTATCAGATGCGTCTAGAGCAGGAGGCGCTCAAGTTGGGGCGCAGGGCTTGTCGTGAGTTGCGTTTGGACGATATTCACACCGAAATTCAGAAGCTAGTGGGTAGTCTCAACTGGCGCACCAGCTACAAGCAGAACCAGTGGTATCATTCGGTTGAAGTGGCAACGCTGGCTGGCTTGCTTGGGCATGAGCTGGGCGTTGACCCCGCACAGGCACGACGGTGCGGTTTGTTGCACGACATTGGCAAGGCGATTGACTATCGTATTGAGGGCAGTCATGCGGTGATCAGCGGTGATTATGCGGATCGTTATGGTGAGGAGCGTTTTATTTGTGATGCGGTGATGAGTCATCACAATGATTTGCTTGTGGAGACCCCGCTGGCATGGGTGTTGAAGTCGGCGGATACGTTATCGGGAGCGCGGCCGGGGGCGCGGGTTAACATTGAAGAGGACTATCAAAGTCGGCTGTATGCGATTGAGGATTTGATCACCAGTTTCAGTGGTGTGTCAAAGGTGATGATCATGAACGGAGCACGGGAAATCCACGTCGATGTCGATCAGAGTAAGGTCAAGGAGGCGGAACTGGCTGATTTGAGTAAGCGCATTGCCGCGAAGCTATCGGCAGAGCTAACTTTTCCCGGTCAGATTAAGATCATCCTCTCCCGCCGTTTCGAGGCAACTCTCGTCGCATAGCACTGAGGCAAGGAGCGTTTGTGTTCGGCATCGGCTTCATGGAACTGGTCGTGGTAGCGGTGGTAGTGCTGATGTTTGTCGGCCCGCGGCGCTTGCCAGACCTGATGCGGCAGTTTGGGCGACTTTTTGTGCGGGTGCGACGCATGAGTTCAGAGGTAAAGGCGACCTTTGATAACGTTATCCGTGAAGCCGAACAGGAACTTGAGACAGAGCAAAAACTCAAGGCAGAACTTACCGAAGCCGTGCAGCGCAAAGCTGAAGAACTGGCCGAGCAGAACCAGCAAGATTAACTTTATTATCATAAAATCTAGTAAGCACGAAGTTGCTGAATACCTCGCGCAAAGGCGAATGGAAGAGCAGCGCCCAGACCTAGAGTCTATAAACGCACACGAATTTGTTAAATATATCATGCGAAAGAACGTGCTTCGTGGTATTTTTCACTTATACGACAGTGCTTATTATTATGTTGACCTTCCCCATGAAGGCAGTATCAGTGCTAAATATCACGCTGCCCTTAATGAGCTTAATCTCGCACAAGATATTTTGGCATCTACCGATGTTCTTGAAGAACGGGAGATGCGCGACCTTGCACGTCACCTAAAGAAAGCTGCGAAAAAAAAATAAGTCTACGAAGCATTTTTATATGGGGAGCGTTCCCCTCCCCATGCCCCTCCCCTTCTGTTCGCTAATTTTGTTTGGGAGATTGGGAGGAAGCATCCTGCTTCACCATGTCTCATGCTAAAGCATTCGCGTGAAATGGTTTGCAGGTCTGCTTCCTCCCAATCCCTTGTAAACTTTTGCGGACACCACCAACTTGTGTGTGGTACAAGCACTGTGCCAGTATCCCAAACCAAATCCCGAATATAAGCTCACACTTTAGATGCTGACTGGATATATGAGAGGTTTGGTTTTCAAGATAATACTTGCCATGAGCTTTCTTGTGTTTGCCTCGATGCTAATAGCTAAATGGATGTGTTGACATCAATACTGCCAACACCCATGCCTATTTTGGGGGTGAGGGGTGTTGCGACCCTGCCGGCTCCCGCCAAAGGGCGTAAGCACCCCCTCATCACGCACGGGAGGTTAAGTACTAAGTAGCATGCACTGTCTGGCACTACAGCAGTATTGATGTCAATACCTCCAATGCAAAAACAACGAGACAATTAGGGGAGGGGTGTGGGGAGGGGAACGCTCCCCATATAAAAACAAACGCTCCCCACATAAAAGAAAATACTTACGGTTGATCGAGGAGATCTTCTCCCATTGGTTCATAGAAGACACCTTGTAACTCGCTGAAAAGCGGGTCGGTAGAAATCTGCACCGACTGGGTTATGTCTTTGTAAGCAGACAACACCTGTGCAGCTGCCTCGCCGCGTAGTGGCTCTGGCATTTCAATCACCTTTCTCTGGGCGGGGAAACCGCCTGTGCGGGAAGTCAGTATCCCGTTGCGGTAGATGTTTTCTTCACCTGCAATGCGTTGTAGCATTTTCCACACTGCGGCGTTGAAGCTATTGGCGCTTAACATTTTAGCGACTGTGTGTGCCTTGTCACGTAGTAGCTTGTCGCGTTTTTCTACCGACATATTGTCCGTCGGTTGCAGCCACTTGCGTGCAGCTTTTACGTAGAGGTTGAGAAAATTTCTAAACCTACGTCCTTCACCGCTTCGGAAGCGTCCCCGTCCAGTGAGTGTTCCAATCTCGTTGTTGAACAGTTTCTCACACCATTGCAGTGGATGCAGTTCGCCCGCGGCGTTGGCATACGCGATACAAAATTTAGAAGGGGGCACATCCTTATAGGCCATGATTTTTTCTACCCCCGCGGGAAGAATGTAAACTTCACCGCTGAATTCAAAAGCATCAAGATAGTAGTTGACATCTTCGGGTTTGAACAAAATAAACGGCTTGCCTAGCAGCGGCAGCATGCGTTGGTAGACCCATTTAAAGTGTTTGCGGCTGCCGAAAAGATTTTCAAAGTGCATACGTAGCTTGACGAACACTTGCTCGTCTTTGGTGACGAAGCTTTCTAGCGTAGTGTTGTGTGAACTGTAGAAAGGTAAGTGCTTGAAGCTTTTTTCTTCGCTTACTGTTGCAATGTGCAGTTCTTGAGTGCCTTCTGCATCATCCATTTTGATGGTTGTGGCATCGATTTCATCGAATAAAAATTGCGCCGGTCTCAGAATACGGGTCATCTTGCGTTTGATACTTTCGATAGAACGTTTGACTACGGCAAAATCAGCCATGTCATCCGAAGGCACTGTCGAGGCAAGACCTTTCTCAAGCAAGTCATGATGCTCATTTGAAGCTGGGAACTCAAAGATCTGATCCATTTTCGACAGTTTTTCTATCTCCCAGCCGATAATCGGAAACTCCATCAGTAGCAGCTCGCCTCTTACTCCTAGCCAGAATTTTGTTGCCTTTAGGTCAGAATATTGCAGCAAAAACTTATCATCATCCCTGACCAACGCTTTGCGACTTACGACAACATGGTCAAGATCAACCCCTGCACTAACCAGCGGCCGACCGATAAACGGATACTCACCGATCTGCAAGCCTGCTCCGCGACTCAAGTAGGTACTGGCGATGAGGGTTTCGCCGGGTTGCAATTGCTCAACGAGTTGCATATGAATTTTAGTATGCTTCAAAATTTGCAGCGGTGATAGCTTACCCAAGTTTTTGACACTATCAACGATACTGTCCAGTGGCTTGACTTTGATAAACTCATAGACCTTCTGGTAGCGCAGCTGTGGCATGGTGTCGTTCAGCTTGCGATCAATGCCAAAGCGTGCGGGCAAATCTTTGCCTACATCTGCACCTAACAAAAAACCAAAACGATAGACATCAACGAGTAGCAGTGGTTTTTCGCCATCATCGTAAGGATTTTTCAACAGAAATCGTTGGGGTATAAAGTTAGTGATTCCCACCCGCAGTCCATCATAGAAACACTCACTTTCGCAAAAATTACCCTCCAACAGAGGCAAGCCAAAGGTGCGGTTGGTTATCTTCAGCTTTTGCAAACGTCTACTGACTGCTGACACTGTGTTGATTTTCAACCACGCCTCCATCGTCTCCCAGAGCGCATTCTGCAAAGTGCCGGGCGTTGCGTGGACAAGGTTACGGTCATAGTAGCGGCGCACAAAATCGCCGGGATTGCTTGACACTTTTCCCTCTGGGTCGTGCAGATAGCCATCCTTGAAATACTGCTCGTAACCCTCGACAGCATACGTGTCAGGGTCAGTCATTTTGCTTTCACGTTTTAGCAGAATCTTTGTTCCCGTAGCATCGACGACCGTCTGTCCCATCAAGCCGAATGTTTCTACGAGTTGGTCACGCCGTCGTAGCATTAACTGCGTAAAATACTCGCTGATCAATTCAGAGTAGCCTGCGCCAAGAAAAGCATTTTTAATTTGTGCCGGTGACAGCTGAGCAATCAGCCGCGTCATCCACTTGGCATCATTGATGCTTATCGTTCTCAAGCCGGAATTGTGGAGGGGAGAAAGGTAATTGAGCACAATTTCGTAAATCGAGCCGTCAGGCTTACGCCGCACTCGCTCGATCATGTCGCGGCCAAGAAAATTCGGTGCGTCGTTGCCAAACAAACTGCCCAGCACGCCGCCCATATCGGCAGCACTGTAGGCAACTCTGCGTCCTTCAGCATTACCAACCAACACGAGGCTGGCGTTGTCATCTTTGACATCCATATCCGAGACCCAGGCCGAGAACAGTGCAAAGGCACGGAATTCTCGCTTGAGCGGTCGGCTGAAGGCTGCTTTGAGAAAACCACCGACACTTAGGTCAGAGTCAATGTCAGAGCGCCGCTCCAGTGACACCGTACGCATACGAATAAACCAGCGCCCCTGATCGTCTCTATCTATCTCTGACAGAGCTTTCTCTGGTGTATAGCCACGCCATTTCTGATGATCTGCTAGCAAATGCTGATAAGCACTATCGAATTCTTCTGATGAAGTTGGATCTTCGAGTGGCAGATAAAGCCTAACACTGCGTTTAAAAAAAGTTGGATCAACGGTGAAACCCAGTGCCGCGGCGAGATTATTTACTACTGTCTCGGTGTTGACCTCAGAGGAATTCTTGCGCCAATTCATTTGGATGCTACCCATCGAATCCGCATGCTCGATATTAATCGCGTCGGACAGGTATTTCATCTTGTATTGTCCGCCACTATAACGCACGCGCATCTTCGGTGTGCGTCCTGTGAACTTGCCATCCCAGTCGTAAGTGACATCAATCTCCACCTGTGGATCGGTGACACCGTCTGGTAATCCGCTCTGTCCGTTGTAGTTGCGTGTATCGAAGGCACGGATTGAGCGCGGTTTGCGCCAAAAGCCAGAACTCAGCGGATCAAGGGTAGAGATGTCGAATCCTTCACGGCGAGCGAAAAGCTTCAACTGTCGCGGGGAGAAAAAAACCTGCTGACGCAACTCAGCATGTTTGTCTTTCATCGCCGCGGGAATGACGAGGTTGGCAGGTTCGACTTCAAAACCAACCCGTACCTTAGTGAAATCAATGCCATAGAGAAGCGAGTTGAAAAAATCGGTGTTGACCGGATCCATGTCAAGAATACTGGCGAAGGTTTCCAGTCCCTGAAACAGATGTTCCAAGAAGGGCTGACTCGACGCATGATTGATGTTATCACGCCGTACTCCCTCGGCAAGCGCACGTGCTTTCTGCAGCTCGCCGGTAGCGAAGGCATAGTAGGCAGCAAGCTTGCTCTTGCGCCACCTATTTAAGAGTTTCTCGTCAGCACGACTTTGACACCACTCCACGTGTCGTACTGCCTTGTTGGGGAATTTCTCCACACAGTAGGTCATAAAGGCGACATTTTCATGTTTCTTGATGGCAAGGATCTTTGCTTCAATGGCAGTAACATCGATTTTGCCGTCATCACGCAGGTAGTCCTCGCGCAAGATACGTGATGCAGTGCGCAGCTCAATCCCATCACCGCGTCGCTTCGGCATCCTGATAAGATCCCGATAGGCATCACCATCATCGCTGCGTTGCAACGAGATGTAGCCGGGCAAATTATTTACACCATCAAAGCTGCCTACAACCCCAGCCACAAGCGATGACTGCCAACTCAGCAGCAACAATACAAACCACGCTTTACTCAGCACGAATGCCTCCCTATGTAATTATTAGCGATACTTGGCGGTGACTATCACATATGCACGGGATATAGCAAGGAGAAAATCAAGGACGTGTTGCTTTCCTGCTTTTACGGCGCGCCGTCGGGCGCAAGGAGATCTTGTATAACTTGCGCTTGGTAAGGTCGAACAGCGCGAGATAAGTAGTTTTGCGGCTCATTTCTTGCACTACGTTGATGGCCATGTAGAGTCCGAAGGGATCGACGGCAATCGTATCGACAAGCAATGGCGGATCGACTTCAAGTTCTGCCAGCTGCTTGCCGCGGCGATAGTCAATGAAGAAGATCTTGCGCCATTTGCGTTTAGCAAACAGTTCAGCACCACCAATGGCAACTATTTTTTGGCGAAAGTCGATTGCAACCTGCGCCTCACTCAAATTGTAAAACGGTGGCAACTTGACCCGATAGCGTTTTTTACCTGCTCTTGCTCCCGACCACTTAGGGTATTCTCTAATTTCCATGACGTTTGTGGCACGATTAACCATGCTGAGCGCAAAAGCATTACCCTGCTGCAAAACACGACTACCTAGAGGAAACTCAAGCTTCTTCTCGTGCCGCGTCGAGCGATCGATGATGCCGCGGAAGGACGGACTCTCGGTGAATGTGTAGAGTGTGCGTCGCCGCGGATCGTTATAGAGAGGCAACTCTCCCTGTGGCACATTGACGGGTAATTTGCGAAACTGCAGCCTCCGCACATCCATATCCAACATGCGTCGGGTCACTATGTCAAAGGGACGCGGATATTTCAGCGAAGTTACCAGTGCTATCTTTTTCTCAAACGCGGAAATTTTCTTGTTGTTTCGGGGAGTGCTGCTGAAAAAACGTGCCATACCATAACGGCATGCATGTGCTCCGCCCTCAAACAAAACCCCCGACCAGCCACTGGGAGGATTTCCATAAGGTAAAAACAAAACCCCCGCGGGCATGCTGGCAGTCAACTCTTTGATAATTATTAGACTATTTTCTTTTGTGTTAATCTTTACAACCAGATGCTTATACAACTGAACTTCAAAATTTATTTTATCTCGAATACCAGTATTGATTAACGCGTAAATTATGTTTCTTTTATCAAAATAAAATTTTTCACCCGGCAAGCTCGTGCGATAAGAAAAGCAATTGGGGTTGCTCAATGGAAATGTTGGTGCAGCGGCCGGCGGTGCTATTGGTTTGGGCGGTTGTGCTGCTGGCGGTGGTGTTACTGGTTTGGGCGGTTGTGCTGCTGGCGGTGGTGTTGGCTGTTCTGCACGAGCCGCTTTTGGGGCGAGGCACAGTAGCATGGTGAAGAAGATGTAACGTAAGGCAGCAGTAAGCACATGCAATCCTGTCAGCTATTGTTTCACCTATTCAAGTATAGCATACGGTCGCACGTGGCGGTATATTAGTAGTGTAGGCCAAGTTGAGAGGATTGTTACCATGTGTTGCCGTGTTTTTGCTACGGCTTTTTGCTTTTTGTTCGTCTTGCCGGCTTTACTTACGGCATGCAAGGATTTTCCTAATCCGTTTGCACAAGAGAAATCCGTTGTCGAAACGTTGCAGTTTCAATACAGCATCAACTTCGTCGCCTCAGGTGTGTTAGCGGAGAAAAACCCCAAGCACGGTGTAGTTGGACACCTGCTCTTACAGACTATTCCTGTTGATGATGTCATTGAGGTTAGGAGCGAAGTCAACACTGATGTGGATATCAGCGTGCGTGGCAGCACACATAGGCTCAGCCGTGACTACGCCTCACAGCAGAAACCTCCTGTCTACAACATGTTCACGCTGCCTTTGCACCTCCGTCATCTTACTATTGTGCATAGAGATACCATCTCTGTGATCAACACCCTGCTAAAGGAGATAGCCCCGCTGAAGCATCGATTGCTCATCGCGGGCAAGGCCGCCTACCCCTCCTTTGCCAAACTGAACGTCGTCAACAGCGGTGATTACAGTTTCGGGGGATTGAACAAGCAGAGTGGAGTGGCATTCGCGGGCAAACAGTTCAGCACTGCTCTTGCTGCTGTGCGCAAGGAGATTGACGCGAGAACCGCGGCACTCAAGCAAAGCGTCTCCTATCAACAGAGCTCACTGAGAGCCGCGGCACAGCAAGATTTTGATGTGGAGATCGTCTACAACAAAGCGGTTGCCATCTATCGTGCTATGCATCCAAATCTCAAGCGAGACCCGCAGCCCTTTGCTCCTTCGTTCCGAGCCAAAGGCACACGCACCAGCGCGGGTGCAGACGTGCTGAAGCACGCGGTTACCGACCTTGCTACACTGAAACAAGCAAAACTGCTGTTAGCAAGGACGCTGTTGCGTCTCTACGGGCCACACTATATTGGTTATGAATTCAACTTACTGGGATACAAGGAAAACCTATCAGTGTCAGTTATTGCTGATGACAATCCTACCCAAGATGGACAACACAAGGCGGTGTTTTCTTACCAGCTGAGTGCGTCATCTTCTAAACAGAGCAATTTTCAACTCGGACAATACGATTTCGACCATCTCAACCGCCCGCTGCGGATCAGAACCAACCTCAAACCAATCGGCAAAGGCCACATAGATCTCGTCCTGAAGTAACCCCACAGGTCAACGCACCCGCCGACAGCGTTGAGTGATTTCACCAAAAATGCTACGCCCCTGCTGGTCGAGCATTTTAATTTCGAGACGATCGCCATCTTGCAAAAAAGGTGTTTTTATTTCGCCGTGGGCGATTTTTTCCAACATGCGTTGTTCCTGCAAACACGACGACCCGCTGGAGGGGTCAATGTTTGAGACTGTGCCACTGCCGAGAATCGTGCCAGCGGTGAATGCCCGCGTCTTAGTGATGTGAGCGATGAGGTTATAAAAAGAAAAGTGCATCTCCTCACCTGCGTCTGGATTGCCAAACTGCTTGTCGTTCAGTCGGGTAATAAGAGGCAGATGCACACGCCCGTTACGCCACTGGTCACCCAGTTCGTCTGCCGTCACTGCAAATGGGGTAAAGGCGCTAGCAGGCTTGGAAACGAAAAAACCAAAGCCCTTTTGCAGTTCTGCGGGGATAAGGTTGCGCAACGATACATCGTTGGCCAGCATTAAGAGACGCACATAATCTTCAGCGGTATCACTGCGCACACCCTGTGGTGTATCACCGAGCACGACACAGATCTCAGATTCAAAATCATAGCCAAACTCAGTATCGATAATCTCGATGTCCGCTGTCGGCGACAGCAAACATCCCGACCCACCCTGATAGATGAGCGGGTCTTCCCGCAATGTTGGTGGTGGTTCAGCGCCGCGTGCCTTACGCACTAGCACTATGTGGTTGATGTAAGCTGAAGCATCGATCCACTCGTAAGCACGCGGTAAAGGCGACAGTAAGCGTTGCACTGTATTGGCATCGAGTTCTTTGCCCTCAATTTTGCCAGTGTTCATGTCGTTGGCCAGAGCATGCAGCCGCGGTGCAGCATCATCCCAGTTATCGAGTGCCTGCTGCAATGTCTTAGCAAATCCATCCGCATTCACGTAGCGCTGGTTGTCGGATGACACAACGATTAGTTCTCCGTCACGTGTTTTGTTATCGAGTGTTGCGAGTTTCAATGCGTATGTTCCTCCGTAATTCTTGCGATTTTTTTCAGTTGCATGATCTCCGACGCGGTGAGCTGACGATACTTGGCGGGCGGCAAGTCATCTGGCAGCCGTAGTCCGCTGTAAGCGACTCGCTGCAAGCGGATGACCTTGACCCCCAGTGCAGCAAACACTCGCCGCAGCAAGCGGTTGCGTCCTTCCTTGACATTGACAACATACCATAATCCATACGATTTTCCAAGAAAGACCCGCTGCTGAAAGCGCAGTTGAAAGTAATGCACCTTGCCGTCTTTTAGCAATTCGCCTTGCCGTGCCAGCTCTTCCTGCGCGGGTGACAGACGCTGATCTAGCAATACGTGGTAGGTTTTTTTTACCTCGAAAGACGGGTGGCAGAGGCGGTGTGCCAGTTCGCCATCATTGCTCAACAGCAACAAACCCTCTGAGTGATAGTCAAGTCGTCCGACATAGAACAGTGGAAAATGAATGCGGCGCAGACAGGGCAACTCAAAAATCGTTGCCTTGTTACCCTCACCCTGCCGTGATACCAACGTGCCCCGTGGCTTGTGCAGCATCCAGTAAACCAGCGGTGGCATGTTCCAGCGCAACAGCGTGCCGTGCAAGCGCAGCGTATCGTCGTGGGGCACGACTTGTTGCCCCGGTTCGCACACCGGCTGCCCGTTGACAGCTACTGCCCCCTGCTTGATCAATGTATCAGCTTGGCGCCGCGACATGCAGACACCAAGTCGTGTCAGACAGAAGTTAAGTCGCATCGTCTACCTCGTCGCTAGGCCGTGTTGATTTTCCTCTGCTTACCTTGCAGAGGAAAGTCATCGGCGCGGCTACCACCTGCGAGCCTTCGTTGTCTTGACACGGGGCAGTCCTACCGAGAAACTTGACCTTATCAGATGTGAACACACACTTCATTATATAAAAATCAGCTGTTTACCATGTCAAGCAACTTACCTTGGTCGAGTTTTCGCACGGACTCCCCGCGGCCTTCACGAGAATCTCGGTGGTAATCATGATTTTCCTGTATTTATTTTTGTTTGGGTGGTAGCCGCTAGCGATTTCTCTTGATAGACAATCCTTCCAAGGCAATTGTCAGCACCCCTTTGCTTTATTTGTTAGTTTCTTCGTCGATGTCTGTGTGCGGGTCAGTGCTCGTATCGTCATTGCTATTTTCAGTGCTATTGTTTTTGTCAAGATTGTTGTTGTCACTGTTTTCTTCTCTGTCTTCTGCGCTGCTTTCTTTGCCGCCGATGAGCGTGTCGATTTGCGGTGCGGATTGGGCACGAATTTTTGCTTCCGCCAGTTGGCGGGTTTCGTCCTTGACTTGAAAGGATTCTAGCGGCGGCAGTTCCTGCAAATCACGCAAGCCAAATACCTGTAAGAAACGCGGCCCGACCGCAAACAACAGCGGCTTGCCCGCACTATCCTTGCGTCCTACACAGACGAGCAGTTCGCGTTCGAGTAGGGTGCGGACGAGATTGCCACTCTCTACGCCACGAATATACTCGATTTCGGCACGGGTCAGGGGCTGGCGGTAAGCCACGACCGCCAGTGTTTCTAACGCCGCCCGTGAGAGCGGACGGGTGTAAGATTTACCCAGCCGTCGCAACATCGTCGCCGCGCTCGACACCGTCTGAAAGCGATAGCCGCCGTTTTTGACCAGCTCAAAGCCACCTTCACGCTCGCGATAATGCTCGCTGAGTTGTTGACACACAGCATCGACCTGCTCGACACTGACTTCAGCATCGTCCAGCACGGTGACGATTGCCTTAGCCGTCAGTGGTTGCGGGGCAGCGAAGATAACTGCTTCAATACGTGCTTGTAAGCTCAAGGTCGTGGCAGCCAGTTTTCTTGCTCCTGAACAGAAGGCAGATATAGCCAGAGAATGCCGCCCATCTCCTCTTGATGCAGCAGCAGTTCACCGCAGCGGGCTAGTTCCAACGCAGCGATGAAGTAAATCGCTAGTTCAAAACGAGACCTAATCTGCGGATAAAACTCCTGAAATGCAGTGAAGCCGACCTGCTCCAACTTCTCCAGCAGTGTCTGCATGATAATCTCAATCTTGATCTTTTGCAATTTTGCTTGCGGCATACGGTCGTGCCGCACTGCCACTGCGGTCAGCATCTGCTCGTAGAGCACGGGCAGCATCCAGCGGTCGCCGCGGGGCGTTTCCCGTTCTTGAAAGCTCGGCTGGGCTGACAAGCGGGTCCATTCCTCGTTGCCGTAGTTGAAATCACGCAGATAGCGGTCGCCGAAATACTGGGCAGCTTGCTTGATGTGATAGTAGACGAGCAGCCGCTGCTTGAGTTCCAGCTGGGGATCGCCCGTGTCTGGCAGCAGCTGACCAGCGTTATCAGCAGGCTGTTCACGGGGAATGAGCCGTCTGCTCTTGATTTCCAGCAGTGCCGCGGCAATCTGCAGGAAGTCGCCCGCGGCGGCAAGATCACGAAAATTGACAAGCCGCAGGAAGGCAAAATACTGCTGCGCTAGCAACAGCAAGTCAACCTCGAAGATATTTATTTCATTGACTTTTATCAGGTGTAGCAGCAGGTCAAGTGGCCCCTCGAACTGCTCTAGCTTCACATCGAACATACTGCCCATTCCACCTCTGTTCTTTACTTTTAGCACACGGAAGAAGTAACGTCTTAAGCGGTGCTCTGATTGTAACCACATAAAGGGTCTGTTGGTACAGAATGACTGATACGAGGACAAAACTCAAGAAGTGCCTGCAAGGACAGCTAAAACTGCGCCATCCACAGTTGGTGGACGCGCTGCTGCAGACGAAAGATGCCTTCACCGACACGTGGCCGTGGCGGAAGCTAGCGTCCCACACCCTCGACCATACCTTGCCTATCGCCACCTTCCGTAGCGATGCAACGCGTTTTTTCTGTGGCGAACAGATTGCTGCTCGCTATCTTTCCAGTGGCACGACGGCGACACAACGTGCAGTATCGCTCTTTTCTACTGAAGGTCTGCTACTTTACAAGATGGCGGTGGTCACCACCTTCGCTTCTGTGCTCAACCGCTACTGGGGCAAATCTGCACAGGCAGCACAAGGAGTCTCGTTGATCGACTATGGTGCAGAGGATTCCAGCCTTGCGACGATGTTGCGTTGGCTGGCTGAATTCTGGCCGCTGCCCTGTATGCCATTTGCCGCTTTGCCTGAACACCTTGCTAGTCTTGACCCCCAGCAGCCATTTTTTCTCTGGACAACACGCAGTCAGCTGCTGCAAATGCTGCGTAAAGAACCGCGGTTTAACTTGCCACCGCATGCAATTGTAATTGAGACAGGTGGCTGGAAAAATCTGCGCAGCAACATGAGTGAGGGACGTTTTCATCGCCGTGTGCTAGATTTTTTCAAGCTCAGCGAAGACAATCTGTGCAGTGAATATGGCATGTGTGAGTTGGCTGCACAGGCATGGCGTTGTGGTCTACGCAGTCGTTTCGCCTTCCCCGTTTGGGTGCAGACACTGGTTAGTCGTGATGGTATGCGTACTGAACGGCGAGGAACTGGTCGGCTGTGTATCTACGATCCTCTGCGTATCGACTACCCTTGGCTGCTCTGCACCGAAGATTTGGTCAGCAGCGCAGGACAAGGGTTATTACGGCTACGTGGTCGTGTCCCGCACGCACCGCTGCGAGGCTGTTCGCTTGACCAACGCTTGGAGCTAGAAAGCGGCAAAGAGTTAGCGAAGCTGGAAAGCGGCAAAGAGTTAGCGAAGCTAGAAAGCGGCAAAGAGTTAGCGAAGCTAGAAAGCGGCAAAGAGTTAGCGAAGCTAGAAAGCGGCAAAGAGTTAGCGAAGCTAGAAAGCGACAAAGAGTTAGCGAAGCTAGAAAGCGGCAAAGAGTTAGCGAAGCTAGAAAGCGGCAAAGAGTTAGCGAAGCTAGAAAGCGACAAAGAGTTAGCGAAGCTAGAAAGCGACAAAGAGTTAGCGAAGCTAGAAAGCGACAAAGAGTTAGCGAAGCTACTCAACCCCTCACAAACTTCTAAACCTCAATCAACAAGGAGTCATAGAACAATGGTGTCTTCTACAAAAAACGACAGGCAGCTGTTTGTGCAAGCCTGCAAAAAATTTATCAGCAGCAGAGGCTCGGTCACAACTCTGGGGGTGGAACTTGGCTCTGAACATGTGGCCAGAGATGCGTTGCGCAGCTTGTTAGCGGGGTTTCCCGACGATTGGGATGCGGCACTAGCACGCAGTTATTCTCAGCAGCAACTGCGCAACTGGCTGTTCGTGCTGCCCTCCAATCACTCGTTGACGGGTATCTACCCGCTGATTTTTGCGGTACTGCTGCGCTTGCGGGTGCTGGTCAAGCTACCCCCTGATCTTGATTATCTGCATCACTTTATTACCTTTCTCAACACCCGTATGGGGGCAGGGATCGATGTCATCACCATCAGTCACGCTGATTTGCACATTCCCTCTGACATCGACGCACTGCTCTGCTATGGCAGTGACAAAACATTGGCAAACTTGCGTGCCAGCACCAAACTGCCCCTAGTTGGCTTTGGTACACACGACACGGTGACTGTTACCAGCCTCGATTACCTGCTGCAGTTCCCGCAACCGCACATTCGTGATGCTTTTCATCTTTCGCAGCGTGGCTGTCTGTCATCAAAGATGTTGTTTCTTGTGCCGCAGCCTGAGCAAAAATTTAACGCCACGCACGTCAAAATTCTTGAAGAAAATTTTCGTGTTTTCTATGGCGCAAAACTAACTCCCACTTGTCGAGCGCAAGCAGAGGCGGAGAGGCTGCGCTATATGCGTGATCTCGGTGCAGTATTTTGTTCAACTGCCTGTCCTGCGTTTCCAATTCTTCCCATCGACAATCTCGATTTTGATGCAGCCCTGCCGCGTGCTGCTTTTGTGTTGCCTATCGTTATCGTGCGTGACATCACAAAACTGAAAAACTTGCTACGTCGGCAACGCAGCATCAAAACGATCGTGCAGCAGGGGAGTCCCGCACAACGTCAATACCGTAACGGGTGTTGTTTTGTGTGCGCAGGGCAGGCAGGACAACTTGCTTGGAACGGCACACACGAAGGCCAGCCGCTGTTCGCGGCACGAACCGAGATTGCTGCACGCGTTGTAACCCCCGCCTTAGTGCAGCATGCAGCTCCACCGTCATGACGGAACACGCGGTCGCGTTAGAAATTCCCCCTGCACTGATCGCTCAAGCCCCGCGTCTCCGCGGCACCACTCGCCTGCTGGTGCATACACGTAACGGGCAACTTCAGCACACTCACTTCCGCAAAATTACCTCCCTCCTACCACGTAGCACGTTATTGGTGCTGAACAACTCGAAAGTCTTTCCTGCCCGTGTCAAACTCGATAAAGGCGGCGAGCTAATGCTGCTGGGCACACCACAACTGCTACAAGACAACCTCTATGTTTGCGAGGCACTGGGACGACCTGCACGCAAACTACCTGTCGGTTGTGAGTTGCAACTCAACCATGACTTGTGTGTGCGGGTTGTGGCACAGCAACAACGCAGCGGGCATGCAATCCTGACCTTGCATTTGCTCTACGCCGGCAATCTCAACGCGTGGTTGGCACAGCATGCCTGTGTGCCGTTACCTCCCTATATCAAGCGGGACAACGAGCAACCCGCACATCTTTCCTCTGACTTGCACACCTATCAGACGGTCTATGCTTCTGTCAGCGGCTCGGTGGCTGCACCAACTGCTGGCTTGCACTTTTCGCACAGTTGCTTGCGGCAACTTGCCCTCGCCGGCATCGAGACCACCTATCTCACGCTACACGTCAGCGCAGGCACATTTTTGCCCATCCGCACGCCACACGTTGCTGAACATGTCCTGTTGCCGGAGCGCTATCTGCTGCCGCAAGCAACACTGCAAGCTATTCGCACGGCCCAGACACAACAGCGTCCTATTGTCGCGGTGGGCACGACAGTGTTGCGTGCTCTCGAAGATTTTTTTTGTGAGGGCAAGGAGAAGGCTGCGGCGGGTAACTGGTTAGAAACTGAGCTGTTTATCTATCCACAAGAAAAAAAAATCAAGCCACAATTGTTGCACGGGCTGCTGACCAACTTTCATCAACCCTCCTCAACCCTGTTCTTGCTCGTCTGTGCCCTGCTTGGCACGCAGGAAGCAACGCACATGTACCGCATCGCCGTGCAGAAAAAATACCGTTTCTTCAGCTATGGTGACAGCTGTCTGTTGTGGTTTTGATGCTCTCCTGTCAACTACCACCAGCACGAGGCTGGTGTGGCTTGCGGCTGTTCAGGCAACAAGCCTGAACGCTGCATGCGGCCGATTGACTGCGGCCTGCCCTTGCCTTAGGTTAGACAGGGATTGGATGTTCAAAGCGGCATTGATGTCGGCATGATTGGCATACGCACAACTACCACAACGATAGAAGCTACCCTTACGGTTCGACTTCTTCACTTTACGGCACACAAAACAACGCGGTGACGTATACCTCGCATCCACCTTCTCAACCGTCTTGCCCTCTTGTTCAGCCTTGTATGACAAAAAATTATAGAACTGTGAAAACGGCCATTGCGACAAACGACGATTGAATCTCCGTCCTCGACCTCGCTGGCGAATACCAACCAAGTCCTCAATCACAAAATGCCGCACATTACACTCACCTACTACCACCTTTGTCACACAATGCAGAGTGTTCGTCGTAAACCGTCTCTCTCGACCAGCAAGCTCCTTAAGCTTACGCTTCACTGAACGAGTGCCTTTGGAACACCCTACGCTGATAATTATACCGCCGCCTGATCGCATTCAGACGGCTTGCTGCATATATCTTGCCATTAGACAAAGTCGCTATGTTCCTCAAACCCAAATCAACACCGCGGCTCTCTCCCTCACTTTGTTCAGGCGGGGCTGCGTGCTCAAACACAACGCATGCCCACCACCTACCAGATGCATATTTGACCACCATGCTCTTCACCGGCCCTTGCACCCATCGTGCTTGAAAAGGCAACACCGTTATGCTCTCTTCCTTAACACCGTTAGGGGTAGAATACTTGATCGACGTACCCTTGAAACTGAAACAACGCTTGTCAACACGCATCGACAGTGTCCTGCGACTGGCGAGTTTCTTGTTGCCTTTGTGCAAGCTGTGGCGTTTGGCAACCTCTACCGCATGGTCGCGGATAGACTGCACCTGGGCGGATTTTAAGGTTGGAAACAACTCTCTTGCTTCCCGATAAGTCTCTCGGTGTAGAGCTGACTTGCTGCATGTCTTGAGCTTAATGATGCGCTTGATATACCAATTGAAAAGCTTCGTCCCCTCCTTGATCATGCTGGAGTCGCTGAAGTCTTTGAGTTCAAATTTAACTGACCTAGTCATACATATATTTTACCAACAAAATGCAATATATCCAACATCTTACCGATTTTTTGAAAAATTCTCAGCGCAATTCATCCCACGCCACAAGGCCGTGGGTTTTCTTGCAAAAACTTAATAAAATATATTGATTTCAATGGGTTATATTTATGTTGTATTTATACAGCAAATTAAAGTATAGTATGTTGTCTGTTTTATGTTTACAGAGAGAAACCACATGAAATATATCTTTATTATCAATGCAGTAGCTTTCTTATTAGGATGCGGCAGTTACCAGCTTAGCGAACAGGCTGGGTCTGTGCAAAGTGTGCGGATACCTAAGCTCAATAGTGTGAGTGAGGCACTGGCCTTCTTACGAACACATCCAGCGATAAAAACTACAGGCATTCCTCTTGCATTGCTTGTCGCTGAGTTAGGCATTCCTCCCAAGCAGCTGGGTAGATATATAAATGTGGACAGCTACTTGGTAACAGAGTTGCTGCAAGTGGCTGGAAAATCCAGCAGTATTATCTTTGCCAAAGGCTCAACGCCGCGTGAGCAGGTCGATGCCTACATTGGCAAGCTTGATGCAGAAATGCTTAGGTCTGGTGTCCCCATCGCACAAGTTGAAGACAATGTTAAATACCAGCAAGACGGCTGGTCGTCCAAAGAAGTGCGTAAAACGATAGGTCAACGCCTTGACAAGGAAAGGTATGTGACGCATCTCGTGGGGAGAGAGAGAGGGGGCGAGCTATACATCTTTTTCAACGGGGATGAGCCTCCTAAACAAATAGCAACCTATCTCGACAGCCTTCCTCAAGAGAAACTAGAGGAAGGTATACCCATCGCACAAATTGTGGACAATGTTAGTTATACGAGTGACAGTCGGTCAGACTGGAGTAAATCAATAGGTTATTATCTTGATAGAGAGAATTACGTTGTTGTGCGCTTAGCTATGCCTGACGGAACACGGAAAAGTATGGTTTTTCCCAAAGGCGCTGATCCTTCTGAACAGATAGCGGTATATCTCAAGAGTCTTGATCCTAAAATGCTAAAAAGTGAAGGTGTCCCCATTGCTCAAGTCGTAGCTGCTGTCAACTATACTCGCAACCTGTCGCCAAAAAGTTCTAACATGTCGGTTGGTATTAATCTTGACAAAGAAAAATATTTTGTGCGCCTTATTAAGATAAATGGAAATAAACAATTGTTTATTTTTCCGAGATATGTACAGCGCCTCGTTGGAATAGGAGGAGAGTATGAAGAATTTACCTTTGCCGAAGATGATACGCCAAATGTACGCATAAGTGCATATCTTGAAAAGCTTGCTCCAGAAAAACTCAAGCAAGGCGTGTCTGTCGCACAAGTTGGCAACAACATCGTTAAATACGGACGAGACGATTGGTCACGTGAAGATTTTCACACATCAATTAGTCTATACCTTGACAGAGATAAGTATACGACCACCTTCATCATAGTAAATGGAAAGGCGGAGACATATATCTTTGCCAAAGATTTCACGCCCCATGCACAGATACGCAACTATCTCAAGAGCCTTGATCCTAAAATGCTAAAGAGTGAAGGTGTGTCCGTTGTTCAGGTTGGCAACAATGTTAGTTACAGGCAACAGGGTCAATCTTCCGAAGACTTCTACCGAGCAATTCGATGGTATGTCCATGGTAGGGAGGGCTATGTTAGCCGCATGACCAAGGTGGATAAAGAGAAGCATGAATCGAGTATCTTTACTGAATGATTGCTCGTGACATAAATCAATATAAAGTTGTTATTAGATAGCAATATATTTTATTGACACTACCCATATAACATGATAACCTGTCAATTGTATGTTGTTTTTACTTTTCAAAGAAATGCGTATTTATTTGAAATTACTGCCTATATTATTGCTTGCGTCCTTGTCAGTGGCTTGGTTGCCGACAACGGCAAAGGTTATAGCCTTGCTCCGACCCAGTGAGGGGCGACTAGCACCGCTGCTGGTGGAAAAAATAAGGGCTGTGAGTGGCGATGTGCTTGATGACGAGCTAGAAGAGTTGCTGGAGGTGAGCAATGTGCAAGAAATTATCTGGCGTTTACAGGAGCAGGGCGCGGTAGACAGGGCAGCTGCGTTGCAAGCGTTGTTGCAACACCAACTTGAGCATAGTGCTGTGCGTAGTGTGCGCAACCTCAGGGGTGGGGTAAGTGGAGCACGCTTGATCGAGCTTGATGATGGGCTGCGGGCAGTATTAAAGACGGTGGACAATGACAAAGATGCTTTTGGTCGTGAATTGCAGCTGTATCGTTTTGACAACCTTACTGGCATGCAGGTTGTGCCTTTGACAACAACCCGCGCACTTGCTGGTGAGAAAGGTTCGGTGCAGTTGTATGTTGAGAACAGTCTGTCAGCATTCGATATTTTAGTGGCAAAACGCCGGCAACTTGGTTTGTCAAGGAATGTACAGGATTCACATGTGTTGTTCAATCGTGCTATCACTCCCCCTGCTTCGCCTGCAGTAAAAACACTGCGGTTGTTGTCACTTGACAGTGATGACGATAATCCCGGCAATTATTTGTTTCCGTCACGGGGTCGGCAGATTGCGATAGATGGTGGGCGTGCCTTCACTGCTAATGCAGAGAAAGTGGCAGAAAATATTCGCCACCTGCAAGAACACCCTGAAGAATATCTGCTTGATGAACATCTCATCGCCAATATGGAGAAGCACTTTGCTGTTGTTGAGGAAATGTTTGCCGACCATCGGCTTAAGCAGCATCTGCATGACACTTTTGCTAGCTATCAGGAGGTGGTCGAAAATAAAACGCACGTGAATGGCAAGGGAAAAAAGAATGTGGGACGAGCTATGCTTGCAGCTTTGGCTGCGGGAGACTGGCAAGCTGCCGATCGCTTATTAAAGTCGCATGAGCACCTTTTCTATCTTGAAACTCCCGATTTGCTGGCAGTGGCTAGGAGAAAGAGAAATTGGCAATTGCTTAGATGGATGCGACAACATGATCCTTATCTTGGTGGCGAGGTGTTGGAATATGCCTTGAGTGCGAGTGACTATGAATTTGCTGCTCGTCTATCTGCACTCGGTGTGAAGATACATCCTGTATTCAATGCTGTGCATGAAAATTTGCGGCGTGCAATTGCACAGGAGCAAAACATGGCTGCACATAACATCGATTGGGATGCCATTGACTGGGAGGCAATCGATTGGCAAGCAGTGCGTGCCTATGCTGATCCTGCCCATAGTCGTCTTGACAGTGCTGCCGTTGATGTGGTGTGGGAGTATCTCGATACTGCGTTGCAAATAGGTGACATGGACGCGGCCGACAACATGTTGCGCAACTATGCGAGCGCGGCTAATAAAAAACAGCGACTCGCTTTATTCAATTTATTGGGCGATGATGCGGTAGTCAAAGACCTACAAAAAGCTGAGTGGCTTATCACACACGAGGTGATTTTGGACGTACTGGCAAAGCCACAGATAATGCACTGGCATCAATATAATGCTCTATTCGATCGGCTGCGTGGCCACGTATTCAACTATGCGTTCATGTTTAACCCTGACGAACAGCAGGTGCAGGCACGAACAAAAGTGCTAAACTTTATCAGTCGCCTTTGCATCACACATCCGTTTTTTCATGGCTACTTTCTTGATCTTGCTAGACTTTTCGATGACATGTTGGCATCAAAACAGGAAACATGGGTAACACAAGAGCAGCTTGTGCAACGCTTGCAGCAGGTGCTGAACATTTTTCAAGCCAACGGGATGCACGAGAAACGCATTGAGTTTTTGCAGACAAAGTTGGACGTATAATTATTGCCTGTGCCTCGCAGGAGACTTCCACCTCTTTAACGTCGTAGCCATGCTAGCAGTGGCAACAGCAACATCAGCAGAGTTAGTATCAAGCTATTGCTGCCTGCACCGGTGATGGCACAACCGCGTGTGGAAAGGAGAGGAAACTTTGTGCTGTCGCTGGAGTTCTTCTCGTAGTCGTCCGGGGGGAGACCACATATTTGTATAGAAGGAAGCAATCTCCCGCTACCTTCCAAAATATCAGCAGCTGTAAAGCCTGGCTTGTTTTTAATCGAGCTATCAGCTCCTGCAGCAAGCAAGTGGTCATACATACCACGCTCTTCTGGCTTTACCAGTGCGTGCTCAGCCGCGTAGTGCAGGGCTGTGTTGCCTTGTTCGTCCTGTGCATCGAGGTCGAGTTGCTGATTTTCCTGCATAAATGTTTGCAGCGCCGCGAGATCAGCCTTGATAACCATAAAGATGAGTGGCTGCGGAGCAACACATTCCTTGCGTTGTGTATCGTAAACGTATTGTTCTGGACACTCGTTCAGTTTTGTGCTCTGCTCGACATGATAGTTGTAAAGCCACTTAACCCCCTCGGCATCGTCGGCAGGAAGTGCAAAATCTGCGTCGGTCACGGCAAAATTTGCCAACGTGCTGGTGTTCATCAACGACGGCAACGTTGCCTCCGCGACCGCATCGCTCAAGCCAAACGCGTGTCCAGCTTGATGCAGTAACATTGCTTGCGAATATAGTTTCAATTCGGTAATGGCATGTTCTTCCTGTGGCGTTTGTTCAGGGTAGATATGCAAGACAATCGGCATATCAGCATTAGAGGCAGTGCCTGTGTCGTAAAAGCGCGGTAGGCGTGGCAACCATGCCAATGCCGTGCCTTGTTCGCAGTAAAAGATAACGCCTAACTGTGCCGTCTCACCATC
The DNA here is from genome assembly GCA_965226195.1 of Oligoflexales bacterium. Classification (GTDB taxonomy): domain Bacteria; phylum Bdellovibrionota_B; class Oligoflexia; order Oligoflexales; family JAPPIL01. Next base: position 1,740,128 of record OZ245333.1, on the reverse strand, counting down.
TGTAGGTTGTGTAAAGGTGCGTAACTTTTTATCTTGCATGGCTGCGGGGGGATTAGGGAGATCGGTAGTTTCGACCTGCTGCAAGTTAAACTCAGTGACGATATTTTCCTCGTCTTGCAAAGGTTTTAGCCATGTCTGGAGGGTTTTTGTCAGCGCGGTTTCAATCTGTTGCGTGTGTGCCGCATCAAACTGCTTGCCACAATTATCGTTGTCAGAAAAACCATAAAACACCTGCCAGGCTGAGGTTTCAACCTGCTCGATCAAAAAAATTCCCTGTGCCGCAGCCAGACCTGATTTCTGATCAGTAGTAGCAAACTTGACTGCCCCGCTTGGTTCAGCTGGCCACTCAGCACAACCAATTAACATAACAAGAAAAAAGACACGCATAGCCCGCTCCTATGTAAGGTTATCGGTTGTGTTGCTTGAAAACTTTAAGCTTACACGCAAACCACGTCCTTCACAGGCAATCGTCGTTGTGTATAAATTTGCTGTTGAGAGGTTTTGCTTACGCCTCTATCGGTGAGGCAATTTCGACTAAAAAACCGTCGAGGTCACGCACATAGGCAATCGTCTGTCCCCAAGGCTTTGGTTGTGCCTTTTCATACAGTGTACCGCCCGCGGCGATGGCTTTTTGCACTGTGCCATCGACATCTTCGCTCTCAAAGACAATCTCAATACCGAAAGGTGCAGCATTGACATCGGCAGGCGTAAAGCCACGGGAAAGATTAGAAGTTGCCAATTCAAGCTTAGCAAAGGCAAGGGTGACATTGCCCGTTGCCAGTTCGCCGTAATCTTTTTCAGGCAAGCATAATTTTTCTTGCAAAGCAAAGACTTCCTGATAGAAAGCCATCGCCCTTTGTACATCACGCACATACAAAATTGTGTAAGCATAGGTAATGGTTTAGCCAGTAAAATTACTGCATCCTCAGTTCCATACCCTCGCATGATAATTTTGTCAAGCAATGCCCTGCATCGATTTAGAGTTGACATCGTCATAAAGCCGCTGTAAATGGGTTGTGTTTGTATTTGTTATCCCATTACTCTACGTGGAGGATCTGTGCTGTGAGAATTTTTTTGCAAGCGATGTTGGTGTGTGCGTGTGCGGTGTATGTCAATGCCGCAGTTTTGAATGCTGGTAACCTACGTGCTGCGTTGCGGGCAAGCGTCGGTGCTGTACCGAGCAAAGTAGCAAGCAAGCTTCCCACTCTGCAAGTTGGCACACTGAGTGCATTACTGTTGTTTGCCCCACTTGCTGCTAATGCTGATGCCGTTGCACAGAAGGGTTCGGTCACAGCTCCCGTCGAAGTGGCTGCTCAGCAGGAGGATCTTGTCAGGAAGAAGTTGGAGTTAGAGCGGGAGCTATCGCTTGACATACAGTTCCTGTCGGCAACCACGCAGGAGGATCTTGTCAGGAAGAAGTTGGAGTTAGAGCGGGAGCTATCGCTTGACATACAGTTCCCGTCGGCAACCACGCAGCGTGCTGTCTTATCATATTGGATGGAAAGGATTGTTGGGCAACTCTGGGTTATAAATGATACCTCCGAGGGAATCGGCGATGGTGATGCTAGTGCGGCTGAAAGGGAGTTTTACCAGCAGGCTGTGCGTGACTTGGAAGTTTCTCTGGAATCACTTGATAGCTTCGTGCAACGCTATTTTCCTCCAAAAGGGCGAATATACTACCACATAGATTCGATGACAGGGAACGAATCTGAGGAGTTTGTTGTTGCTTTGGATTTGATATTACAGAATAAGACTAATAAGACTAATCTGAAAGTCACTAGCGATATTATTGACCTTATTCTACCGCTACAGACCAACTGGGATGAAGAGCGCTATTTTGATGAGCTAGCACGCAGATTGGGAGAACTAAATGGGATGGGCACGCTTATCAAAATTGTTGCCGAATTTAAGTTGGCAACAGGAGAAAATGCGGCAAGGGAAAAAGCTGAGGCAGCTGAGGCAAGGAAGAAAATAAAACGCAGAATGTGGCGTTGGCGTTACTGAAGTATGTTGACAAAATACTGGGCTGCGGCGTTAATAAAATGTCCAGCCTAGTATTTTTCAATGGGCAAGCAAAGATAGTCAGGTGCAGTTCTGCGTCGATCATCTCATGTGTCTCATACTAGATGTTCCTAAAAGTTGTATTAATACTTGCACGCGCAGCAATAACCTACCCCGCCTCCCGCACTGCTTGCACGAGCGGGAGGGTGACGGTAAACACCGTGCCCTGTGGGGTGTTATCACTAACCGCGATGTGTCCTTGGTGGGCGGTGACGATTTCGCTGGCGATGGTGAGGCCAATGCCAGTGCCGTGTCGATCGCTTTTAGTAGTAAAAAAAGAATCAAAAATTCTTGTGCGCAGTTTTTCCGCAACACCTGTACCCGTATCGGCGATGCTAATTTTAATCTGTCCATCGCCTTGTGTTGCCCGAATAGTCAAACGGCGCTCGTCCATGCCTTCAAACGCATCACAGGCATTGCTGATGATGTTGCTGAACACTTGTTCTAACTGCTGCCTGCGTCCTCGCAACACACAATCAGGCGGTAAATCGCTGTCTACCGTTACTTTACAATCACGAATCTTGGCATCGAGCATTTCCAGTGTTTCGTCCAGAAGCATGGCGAGGTTGACCTCTTGCATCGCCTCGTCCGCCTCCGAAACTCGCACCTGTAACAGACGTGTTACGTAACGCTCGACCTTTTCAACCGCACGCCGTACCGCAGGTGCAACACTCATTATCTGTGCATCTTGACGACAATGTTCCGACTCTAACACACAGTCGGTAAAACCTTTTAACACTGTTAACGGACTGCGAATGTCATGCGCAATACCAGCAGAAAACTTGCCCATCTCCGAAAAACGACTTGCCTGCAAAAGCTTGCGTTTCAACTCAAGCTGCTCAGTGACATCACGCAACAGCGAAATAGTTTTGACAAAGTTGCCCTCGCCATCGAACAACGCAAAAGATTTTATCTTGATGCCAAGCAAATCTCCGCTTTTGGTTTTGATTTTAGTAAAAACTTCCAGCCTGCCCCTCTCTAACAAAAGCTTGAACCCTCGCTGCGTCTCCTCTTTATCAACATACAACTCGTAAATACTCAGGCCTAATAACTCAGCCATGCTGTAGCCGTAAAGTTGCAGAGCACAGGTATTGGCTGCAATGATTTTTTCCTCTGTGCCAACCGAATGCACCGCCTCTGGCAAATCAGCCACGATGTTAGCGATAGCATCGTGCGCCACCAATGCCCCATTATCATCACGCATGGTGAGATTTTTAGAACGCAAATCAGTGATAAAGTCAGCAAAATCTTTGGACACGCGTGCCTCCTTTTAATGGACACCGTGTTTGAGGTGACTGCGCCGCTCCGCATCCTCACGATCGAGATCGGGATGCTTGGTGTTTTCTTCCTTGACACTGGTCACACCACCTTCCAGCGCAGGACGTTGCGCCAAGTAATCTTTAGTGTAAACCCACTTCTCACCCGCCGCCCCTGCCATCGTATACTCAGGCCCCAAGCGAATGGCATCGACAGGGCAAGCCTCCTCACACATGCCACAAAAAACACAACGCAAAATATCAATTTCAAAACGTGTCGGATACTTCTCAATCTCACTGTCAGGATGGTCGGCAGCCTCGATGTGAATACAATCCGCGGGACAGGCCGTCGCACACAAAAAACACGCAGTGCAACGAATCTCACCGTCATCACGCAAGGTCAAGAAATGCTTACCTTTGAAACGCTCGCCGTAATCTGCTGGTTGCTCAGGCCATTCCAAGGTGTTACTCGCCTCCCGCTTGAAAAGTTGACGCAGAAAGATTCCCATCGTCATCCGCATCCCTTTACCTATTTCGACAAAATAACCTGCAACATGAAAAAAAATGTTGCGATCGGCAGGTGGCCGCTTCACCTTAACTACTGCCACTACCCCCAAACCCCCTTCAAAGGGGGCTTAGTTTGGTGAAAACATGCGCTAGTAAACATACTCACCCCCCGCACAAAATACTCGGATTCAATCATTCTACCATGCCTTGTTTGCCCAAACCCCCTGCAAAGGAGGCTTAGTTTGGTGGAAACATGCACAAGCAAACATACTCACCCCCCGCACAAAATACTCGGATTCAATCATTCTACCACGTCTTGTTTGCCCGAACCCCCCGCAAAGGAGGCTTAGTTTGGTGGAAACATGCGCAAGCAAACATACTCACCCCCCGCACAAAATACTCGGATTCAATCATTCTACCATGCCTTGTTTGCCCAAACCCCCCGCAAAGGAGGCTTAGTTTGGTGGAAACATGCGCAAGCAAACATATTCACCCCCCGCACAAAATACTCGGATTCAATCATTCTACCACGTCTTGTTTGCCCAACCCCCACGCAAAGGAGGCTTAGTTTGGTGAAAACCTGCGCAAGCAAACATATTCACCCCCCGCACAAAATACTCGGATTCAATCATTCTACCATGCCTTGTTTGCCCAAACCCCCTTCAAAGGAGACTTAGTTTGGTGGCTGCTAAGCAAAAACATACCAGAACCATCCTTCCACACAATCGCCTGATAATCACCAACTTATTATCCTTCCAACGCATCATAGTGTCCCGCCAACGCCTCCACCAGCGTGGTAATGCTCAACACCTCCGCACTGACAGGGCTGGTTGCCAGCTGCAACTGTCGTTCCGTGCCCGCATAATTACGATATGTCCCCTCCTGCTCGGCAAAACAGGGCAGAGCAATCACTTGCTGATAACGATAGTCGAGCATCTGCTTAGCACTCGCCCACAGCGACACATACGGCAATTCTTGCAGCTTTTGCAAATCCGTCTCGATGTCGGCAAAAGTTGCCAATACCTGTGGCACAAAGGCAAGTACTGTGTCGTAATTGCCTGCCGCCAACGTGTCGAACTCGTTGCCCTGCTCTTTTTTAATGCCAAACTCTGCCAACACCTCTAGCAGGCCACGACTGTTCGGATTCTGGTCGCCCCGCCACAAAATTCCGTCGAACTTCGTCACGTCCTCCTGCCGACTGCGCCACTGATGCACGTTACGCACACCGAGCTTGCCAACAAAAAAAGCAAACAAGGCACGGTAATCTTCCACCGTATACTGCGGCGTAACCAACAGTGCTATCTTCTGTGCTTGCTGTAATTGCATCGCCAATGCTTGCACAACTTGCGCCGTGTCAGTCTTCACCATTGGCTCACCCGCCTCCTCTGCTGCGGTATAGGCACTGATCAAGCGTTGCTCGACGTTGAGGTGTTCATACATGCCGCGTCCGAAGTTGCACATCCAATGCCCGTTAACTTCCGAAAAGCGCGGCTTGATACGGTAGTAGCGTTTCAAATCGGCATTGAAAGCCAAATCAATGGCACAGCCAGTCGAACAGCCCGGACAGATAGTTTGCGCGTCTTGCGTAAACCAGACGCGTTTTTTAAAACGAAAATCCTTTGAGGTGAAGGCCCCGACAGGACAGATGTCTACGAGATTAGTGGTGTAATCGTGTTCAATGAGCTTATCCTGATATGTGCCAATGATGGAGCGATCACCACGATCGAAAATTCCCAATGCTCCCGTCTTCGTCACCTCGTCTTCAAACCGCACACAGCGTGAGCAAAGAATACAACGCTCGGTATCGAGCACCAGATCTGTGCCGACATTGAGTTTTTTCGGCTTCAACACTTTATCCTGTGTCATCTGTGCCTGATACTTGCCGACTTGCATGTAATAATCTTGCAAGCCACACTCACCTGCCTGATCGCAGATAGGACAGTCGAGCGGATGGTTGATGAGGTGAAATTCCAACGCCCACTTGTGTGCTTCCTTAACCTGCTCGCTGTCGGTGCGCACCTTCATGCCTTCGGTGACGGGCAGGTTGCAGGCAATTTCTAGCTTCGGTCGCCCTTCCACTTCGACCATGCAAAAACGACACACGCCCGCAATAGACAAGCCGGGATGCCAGCAGAAGTGCGGAATATGGATATCTTGTTGCTGCGCTAACTCCATCACCGTCTGCCCCGGCGCAGCTTCAAACTCCTTCTCGTTGATCGTTATCGCAATACTCATCAGCCTGCCTTCGCTTGCAGATAGTTTTTGAGTTCGTGCTGATACTTCTGCACGATTGCCTTCGTCGGCATCGCCGCGGCATCGGACAAGGCACAGATCGTGCGTCCCATCATCTGCTGCGAAATATTGTGCATCAACGGCAAATCACTCTCGCGGCCTTTGCCGGCGATGTAGGCATGCATGATGTTTGCCAGCCACCCCGTGCCTTCACGACAGGGAGTGCATTGCCCGCAACTTTCGTGATGAAAAAAATCAACGACGACCTTCAATAATTCTACCATCGACTGTTCTTCGTCAATAATAATAATCGCTCCCGAACCGAGCATACTGCCCTTTGCCGCTAAATCTTCGTAATCAAGCGTGGCATCCTGCAGTTCTTCGGGGGTAAGAATCGGCGCAGATGCCCCGCCGGGAATACAGCCCTTTAGCTTGCGTCCTGCAACTAGACCGCCCGCATCTTCTTCGAGAAATTTCATGAACGGATAGCCGAGTGGCACCTCATACACGCCTGGCTTTTGCACATGTCCTGAAATGCAGAATAATTTTGTCCCCGCACTCTTCTCTGTGCCGATTTTGCGATGTGCCTCCGCCCCGTGCGTGATAATCCATGGCACCACTGCCAGCGTCTCGGTGTTGTTGACGATCGTTGGACAGTCGAGATAACCCGACACTGCGGGAAACGGCGGTTTTAACTTCGGATATCCCTTCTTACCTTCCAGCGAAGACAGCAGCCCTGTCTCCTCGCCGCAGATGTAAGCTCCTGCACCTTCGTAGTGATCGAGATCGAAATCAAAGTCGCGGTCGAGAATGTTTTTGCCGAGATAGCCCGCGGCATAAGCTTCGTCGATGGCGGTGCGTAACCACTCAATTTCCTCAAAAAATTCATAGCGGGTATAGATATAGCCCTTGCTCGCTCCAAACGCCCGTGCCGAGATAATCATGCCCTCGACCAGCATGTGCGGGCTGAGTTCGCAGATGTAGCGATCCTTGAATGTCCCCGGCTCGCCTTCGTCGTTGTTGCAGACGAGATACTTGGGCTTGTCACTGTCCTGCGGCACAAAACTCCACTTCAAGCCAGTAGGAAAGCCGGCACCGCCACGCCCACGCAAGCCAGAGGCTTTGACGATAGCGGTAATCTCTGCAGGTGGCATGGCCAAAGCCTTGCGCAACGCTTGATAACCACCGCGTTGTTCGTAACACTTGAGCGTGCGGCTGTCAGGTACACCCTCGAAGGCAGTGAGAATTTTGACTTTTGTCAGATTGTCAGGCATCCGTAGCTTTCTGTAAATATCTGTCGATAATCTTGTCGATGTTTTCGCTGCTGACGCGCAAATGTCGCTCGTCGTTGACCAGCATCGCGGGTGCACCATCGCAGACACCAAGACAGGGCACTGGCTCGACACTTAGCAGACCCGCGGCACAGCTCGCGGCCTTTTCCTTCAGCTTATCAATGAGCTGCTGCGATGCAAACATTCGACATACTATATTGTCACAAAACTGCACATGATAGCGTGCAGGTTGTTGTTGGCGATAACGCGAGTAGAAGGTAATTACCTCCTGCACCTGCACCCGCGGCAACTCGAACTCGTCCTCCAGTGCCTGTACCTGTTCAGGCGAAACAAAGCCTTGGGCGGCATGAATGTCATTCAAAATCGGTAAAATCGCCGAACGCCTGGTCTCAAAGCGTTCAAGGTGCTGCCTGATCTTGGCTTGTAGTGCCGCGTCAAAAGTAGATGATGAAACCATGTGTGATCGATCTCGTCGCGGAGTCGGTGAGCACCTATTCTGCCCTTTTTGCCACCAAACTGCAAGTGCTTAGCGATGCTCAGCAGGTGATGCTGTTTTTTCAAGCTCTGCTTGTAGGATTCTTTATAGCTTTAGTGAGCATTTTTGCTTTCTGGGAGCGTTTCCCGGCTTTGTTGCATAACTCAGGGCAGGCATGTTTATATCCTATAACCCTTTAGCAGTAAGAATTTTATAGGTGTTGCAAAGGTAATGCCTGCACCACGCACAAGCCCATAGTGTCCACAGAAGTTGACAATGGTCAGGTGCAAGCAGACCTGCAAACCATTTCACGCCAATGCTTTAGCTGGAACTAGGAAGCGACAAAGAGCATGCACACATGTGTGCATGCTGCAGCAGGATGATTGCACCTGACCCAAACGAGAAGTCTGCGAACACGCAGGGGAGGGGAACGATCCCCACATAAAAGTGCTATGATAACAGCATGTTATAATCAACGGAACTTATGCAACAAAGCCGCGTTTCCCCTCCCCTCATGTTTGCTAACTTCTGTTTTGAGGCTGATGAGAGAGTGTTCGGGAACTGACCTCATCACGACTGCCTAATCCCAACTAATAGCAGCACAAGCACTATACCTAAGTGTACGGAGCGAGCGAGAAAGCGAGCGTTACAAAAAGGCGGCGGAGCGAGCGAGAAAGCGAGCGTTACAAAAAGGCGGCGGAGCGAGCGAGAAAGCGAGCGTTACAAAAAGGCGGCGGAGCGAGCGAGAAAGCGAGCGTTACAAAAAGGCGGCGGAGCGAGCGAGAAAGCGAGCGTTACAAAAAGGCGGCGGAGCGAGCGAGAAAGCGAGCGTTACAAAAAGGCGGCGGAGCGAGCGAGAAAGCGAGCGTTACAAAAAGGCGGCGGAGCGAGCGAGAAAGCGAGCGTTACAAAAAGGCGGCGGAGCGAGCGAGAAAGCGAGCGTTACAAAAAGGCGGCGGAGCGAGCGAGAAAGCGAGCGTTACAAAAAGGCGGCGGAGCGAGCGAGAAAGCGAGCGTTACAAAAAGGCGGCGGAGCGAGCCTATATTCATGTCATCTGCACTAAGCAGATGACAAAAACAAGCATTACATGTAGGGTTGCACGCAGGCAGGGACGTTGATTTTGCCTTCTGCTGTCTGGTTGCATTCGAGTAGGGGAATAAGAATGCGGGGCGAGGCAATGGCAGTGTTATTGAGCGTGTAACACCAGCGTTTGCTCTTGTCGCGGTCGCGGTAGCGAATCTTGAGTCGTCGTGCCTGAAAGTCAAGTAGTGTTGAACAGCTGTGCGTTTCGCCGTAAGTGTTGCGAGAGGGCATCCAGGTCTCGATGTCGTGCTTGCGGTATTGTCCCACACCGAGATCGCCGGTGCAGACCTCCACAACGCGGTAGGGTAGTCCCAAATCCTGCACAATTTCTTCGGAATTAGCCAACAATTCGTTGTGCAAACGCTCGGAATCCTGCTCGTCAGCAACAGAGATAATCAGCTGTTCAATTTTTTGAAACTGATGCACCCGAAACAGACCGTGCGTATCCTTGCCATACGTGCCCGCCTCGCGGCGAAAGCAAGATGAATGTGCCATATAGCGCCGGGGCAGTTCGTCGCGGGCAAGAATTTCATCCTGATGATAGGCAACCAACGGCACTTCGGAAGTGCCAACCAGCGCTAGTTCGTCCTTCTCAAGGCGATAGGTCTGTTCTCGTCCCGCGGGGAAGTAGCCAGAACCGATCAAGGCGTGTTCCCGGAGCAGCACGGGCACGGAAAACGGGGTGAAGCCTTTGCCCAGCAGCTTGTGCCAAACATATTGCAAGACAGCATTTTCCAGCCGGGCGACAAAACCTTTCAGCATATACGAACGACTGCCGGCCAGTTTTACAGCGCGCTCGATGTCGATGCCGTCGTTAATCTTGCCCAGTTCGACATGATCTTTGGGTTGGAAGTCAAACTGTGGTGGTGTGCCGTGTTTTTTGATTTCGACGTTGTCCTGATCGCTCGCACCAATTGGCACATCGGCCCGCGGCGGCAGTGGCATGGCGAGCAGCAGCGTGTCGAGTTCCTCCTGCAACACACGGCAAGCCAGCGTTGCCTGTTCGATCCCCTGCTTTAGCTCCACGCCCCGTTCTCGCAACCGCTGCTGTTGTTCAGGACTTGCCCCCTTCATCTGTTTTGCGCTGGTATTGCGTTCCGCTTGTAGTTTCTCGATCTCTTGTTGGCGTGGCCGCAACTCAGCATCGAGGGCAATGATGCGCTCGATGTCAGCGTTGACCTTCTTATGCACACAGGCACGGCGGTAAAGATCTGGCTGTTCTCTGATGCTTTTGAGATCGAGCGATGCTGGCATGCCGAACCTGTCACGTCTGTCAATTCAACAGCATAACAGAGACACCGTTCAGCCGCAAAGATTTTCACCCCTCAGCAGGATAGAATAAAGTGGGGACAAAAATTTTGCTGAGCACACTTTGGGTGTATAATAAAGGAAGAAGTCAATCATAAGGAGTGCTATTGATGCGAGCCATTGTTTTGCTAGCGATGCTGATGTTCGTGCTCAGAGGGTGTGCCTCAGACAGCGCACAGATGCTAGATGATGATAGGGACACTCAAGCAGCGCGGAGTGATATGGGTGCTCCAGAGAATGCAGCCGATTTCGACCCCTTCGTAGAAGGCAGCAGTTATCGCTTCGTCATAAAGGCTAGTGAGATAACACCGGGCTTGGAGCATTCGAGTGCGGTGGTGAGGATCTCTATCAGTGATTTTGTCGGTGGCTATACTGAAGAGATTGACACTGACAGCGAGACTAGCACTGAAGATGAGGCTGGCACTGACAGCGAGGCTAGCACTGAAGATGAGGCTGGCACTGACAGCGAGGCTAGCACTGAAGATGAGGCTGGCACTGATAGCGAGATCAGCACTGACGAAGAGACTGGCACTGATAGAGAGATAAGCAATGCTGACGACAGTGTAGCATTAGCGACAGGCTCAAAGGTGCGTTTGGACTGGATATGTGGTGAGCAGGAAGAGCGCGGTCATAAGGAAGTCGAGATGAACCGCCTCGATGTCACGTTAAAGATAACGTTTAGGGAACTACCAGCACTAAAAAGGGCGAGTGATTCAATACCGTGTGAGGTTGAGGCTACGCTCAATACAACGACAGCCAACGGTGACCGCGTTATCGCGACTGGCAGTCGTGAGTTTTACATCGAGATGGATGTGCTCCGTCCTGCACTGCAACTGCACAGCTTAAACATAACGGAAGATACAATAGACCCCATCTCTAACCTCAACTTCAAGGTAGCACTGATACGTCAAGGTAAGGTGGTAGAGAAAAGTGATCCCATCTTTGATAACGAGGTGGAGGTTACCTTGCACTGGCGTTGCAACGACAAGGCTAAGAGCAAGAGCGATACTCCTACCTACATGACTATTGCCGCGGGCCTGGGTGAAGCTAAGACACAGCTCAATATTCCTAACCGTCCTGATATAGGTGAGGCTGGCTATGCCTGCATGATCGATGCGAGTTCAGAAATTGATGGTTATGATGACGCGGTTGAGGGTGAAAAGAAGCTATGGATCGAAGGCAAGGACTTGCAGGTGGCAGTCACCGCGGTGAGTAGCACGTCACTGAGTTACGCAGTGATGGCGCGCTACCAAGCAGTCAGTGGCAATGTCAAGCTGAGCATCGAAGATTGCACAGAGGTAACGTTTAGCGATGGCAACACAGAGGTTGACGATAGGAACAGCAGCGGTGATGTGACTTTGAGTGGCACAGGTGGCGAAGGTTGTGTGCTCAAAGCTGAAGTGATGGATAGCGATGACACAAACCCAAACCCCCTACGCGTGGGAAAGAGCCAAGCCTTTACTGTTCCGGCTCCTGTTCCTGTTCCCTCTGCGTTTAAATGATCAAAAGTGAGGAAGACGTGATGAGAACTTTTCTATTTGCAGCTCTTTTACTGCCGCTCAGTGGCTGCCCTGATCCTGAGTGTGAATCCAACTGTCCCGCTACCTACGACAGGACATGGGGAGTGCAGATGGCAATCGATGTGCAGCCGGGCGCTAAGGCATCTGGTGCCAAGGTTGAGGTAACGATCACCCGGCCGGGCTACGATGACAGCTACTACACCAGTCCTCCTGAGACATCACAACGTGTCGTTACTAACACAGAAGTTGAAGAGGGTGACGAACCATACGACGAAGAAATCGAGCTACAGCTGCACTGGTCTTGCCCCACATTGGAAAAGTCGGGTCAAATTAAGGTCACGATCGAGGAAGGCTCCGCGACTAGCAAGGTGAAGATAGATGGCTTGCCACCACAGCCACACTTGATGGTCTATCCGTGGGAATTCAAGCGTGGTCTTGAGTGTATCTTGATGACAGAAGATGAAAAGATCGCTCAAGAAGAAGAGGAAGAAGCAAAGCAAAACAAAAAATCCTCCGACGACGATGAGGATATTGACGATGAGGATATTGACGATGAGGAAGAAGCAGAGGACAAGTATCGCGGCGAACGGGCCTTCTTCATCAAAAAACCTGCGCCAGAGGTTAATCTTAGCCAAGTCGCAGTGGTGGCAGGAGCACCTGATTCCTATGCCGACATCAAGGTCGAACTGCTACGCAACGATGTCGCAGTAGTGGCAGGTGATCGCTCTTTTGACTGGGAGGTCGAGGTCAAGCTGCCGTGGACGTGTGAGAACAAAGATACTTCTCCACCCCTCAGGATCAAGTCGGGTGATACACATATCGTTATCCCTGCGGGAGCTAGCAGCGGTGAGGCAAGACTCATCATGCCTGTCCAACAAAGCGTAAGGCTTAATTGTGTGTTTGATGCTCAAGCTTACATCGACAGCCATCTCATTGGCAGCAATGTCAACAGCTTGGAGTTTAAGATTCCTGCAGCTGAGTAGCTACTGCGGTGGCAGCAGTCTTTGCTGGTGATGCTTGAGCACTGCGAAGAGATGCGGGTTTTCCATCACCAGTGTCGCGGGATTGATTTGCAAGTCCTGCGCAAGATCGCCACTGAGTTGCGCCGCGTGCAAGTCAGCCAGCGACAGACGGCGCAGCAACACCTCTAGCAGTTCGGGACTTTGCGGATTGCGCAAGGCGAGAGCGAGATACTCGCGGAATTTTTCCGCAAAGCCATTGCCATCATAAATCGGAGTCTGTGCCATATCTGTGAGCAGGCGGCGATACTTGGCAAAGGTTTGCACTAGTTTCTGCTGCTGTGATACGACGGGATCGTCGTAAAAGAGTGCCTCTGCTTCATAGCCTGCTTGTCGATACATCTCTGCTAGCAGATGACGTGTTTCCATGTCGCTTGAGTCGAGAAAGAAAGCCTCGCGCAAATTAAAAAACGCTTGTTCTGGCTCAGCTTGTGCTGTGTTCTTCAACTGGTGTGCCTCAGTGCTAAAATCATACATCGTGTCGTCGTAAATTAATTTTCTAATTTTTTGCCTGTCGCCTGCGGCAGTTTGCTGAATTTTTGCTGCGACCCGCAGCAGTTTGTAATAATTTAACACGCCGCTGCCCTCCTGCAAGGTATTGATAGAGGTGGCGATGGCTGTTTTTTGCAACATGTGTGTTGCCTCGTCAAATGTCAGGCTGGGGATGATGCTGATGACATCAGCAAGTGCGCCGCTGACGAGCGGTGCAGCACCGCTTGTGCCCCTAAAAGGCTTGAGTTCTCCCGTGCCCGCGGCGATGCTCAAGATATAGTCATCGCTAGGTGCAGAAATGGTAAGCTGCTTGCCCGCTCTGGAAAAGTGGCTGAAGTATCCTGTCGGTGCGCAACTGCCGACTGTGATTGGTTTAGCCCCACCTTCACCGCTCATGTCATACATAGGGGTAGGAAAATCGTTGCCGACGGCCATAACATACAGCATGTTGTCCGTCGCGGCACACTTTAAAAAATTTTGCACCTCCCGCGGCTGTGTGAGCAGCACGGACAGATTAATGATGTCAATGCTATGTCCTGTGTTCGACACCAGCTGCACGTAAAATAGGTCATCATCGACATCTTCATCGTCGTAGACACGTTCAATTTCCGCGGCGATCACCCCCTTGCGACTAATTCCCACAGGAGATGCACCATTCAAGAGGTTGGCAACTGCCGTGACATGCCCACCTTTCATCCCTAATTTGCGTTGCTGCCACGCCTCGATGATCTCAGCGTACTCTTCTGTGTGCCACTCGGAGGCATTTTCCCGCAACTCCACCTCATGCTCGGCCACCTCTTCTTCCAATGCTGCTATCAATCCTGGCGCAACTCTTGCTTGCAAAAAAGCCTTGTCGAGCGAGACACTTTCCTCAAAGATACCGACCCCTGTCTGGTGAAACTCAAATCCCTCACCTTCCATTACGGCAAGGTAGTGATGCCCCTCAGGTGCGCCAACCATAGCTTGTGCCCAAAACGCACTCAACAAACCAAAATCCTTGCTTGGCAAACTTTTATACTGCTGTGACCACAGACTCGGCAGCCCCGTCGCCGCGGATGCTTGTCCACTTTGTAATAACAGCAAAAATAGCAAAATTCCCGTGTGCAGGAACTTCATCAGCACAACTCTCAAGGTCTTGCTGCCGTGTATAGGAAGTTTTTGCATTAATTGCAAGGTTTTTTAGAAAAAATCAGCTTTGTGTTGTGCTAAGCGTTTTTTGCCCTGTGCTGGCAATAAATAATCTTAAATATCAATAAGTTATGAAAAATAATTAATTTTTCATCAGATATTGCCGATCACTTGATCGGACTGTTGGCAAGGAGGTAGACCATTGATGTTGCGATCACTGACATTACTGCTGGCTGTGGTGTGTTGCACCGGCAAGCCCGACGCGACCCCGCCGCTTAATCCAGCTGGTCAAGGGCTGACACTCTCGTTTAATGGTTTGGGAGGCGCGCTCAAGCACAACGAGCCGTTCTCGGTCAGCGTCACTGTCAACGGCGATATATCTGCAGCTGCAAGCGGTGATGCGACGCAGGCGTTGACTATCACCTTGAGTCAACGTATTGGCACTGGTGACTGGCAGAAAGAGGGCGAAGAGGTTGCCGCTGATAACAGTGCGACCTTTAATCTCACGCTGTCTGCGGGCGACTACACCTTGAAAGCCGAAACGAAGGGTGCGGCAACGTTGTCGCAGGAGAGCAGCCCTTTCACGGTATCCACAGGGGAGGTCAGTGGTATCAAGCTTTCCTTCTCGGAGGACAGCTATATGATCAAGACAGGTGCTCTATTCGACGTAACGGTCAACGTTACGGAGAGTGACAAACTTGACGACTACAGCCGCATAGCACTGAAGTTGCTGAAGGACGATGGCAGCAAAGTTGATATGCTGATGCAGTGGCAAGGCACGAAGGAAGCGATGCAGCCGCCGGGAGCGGCGATTTCGGTAGAGGTTGACAAAGGCGAGGGCAAGGCGGTGTTTGAGAACTTGTTCATCGTCGATGCTAAGGATGTCGCCAAGCTGCAAGCAGTGCTGGAGTACGAGAGCAGTTCACTGGCAGTAGAGGCAGAGTTCAGCAGTACAGGTGGCGATATGAAATTCGAGGAAGTAAGGCTTAGTGACCAATCCAACAACAACATCGAGATTGTCACTGATCCAGCCGTGACGAATCAAACTAGCACTAGTATTTACTTTTTCAACAACAGCGCCGACCCTGTCACTGTTCATGGTGCGCATGCTGGTAGTGGAAAGTCTCAGCACGTCGATGCTGATAAGATCGCTGATCTCGACAAGCACTGCTACGATTTAGCGGTTATGTTTTTCGAGGACAACTATGCCTTCCTGCAGCATAACGTTGTTAACGGCAATTCTGACTGTAACAAATAAATTCAACTGTTTACCGCCCGCAAAATTACTCCTATAATAGTATGGGTCTAGGTGAGGAAGTTGTGACCGCTGAACGTATTGACACTGCCAGCTTAAAGAAATACGCACCGTTTTTCGTTATGCCGTTGCTCGGTCTGTTCTTCTGTGCCTACGCGTTGACACATTTTTACAGTGTCAAGCTGGCACA
This sequence comes from Oligoflexales bacterium, assembly GCA_965226195.1. GTDB lineage: Bacteria > Bdellovibrionota_B > Oligoflexia > Oligoflexales > JAPPIL01. The sequence continues at coordinate 1,724,309 of OZ245333.1, read as the reverse complement.
AGGCGAGAGTTTTGCCTGCAACATCAATCAGACTTTCAACTGCGATACGGTGGCACTGAGTGCGTGGAGTGAGCTGTTTGGCGTGCCCATGGGTGTCTACGGTGCAGCTTATTTTGTTGCCCTGTGGATACTACTTGGTATCGGCATTTCGGCACACAAGGGAGCACGAGATCACCTGCTCGCTTACGTCGCCATGAACGTGCTGGGTGTGCTGGTATCGCTAGTGTTGGCGGGTATTTCGCACTTTGTACTACACACGTGGTGTATTTCCTGCATGGGTATCTATGCCGTCTGTCTGTTGCAGCTACTGTTGCTGCTGTGGCAGCGGGACAAGTTCGATTTCAAGTTCGACGTGGCTGCCATCACACGCGGAGGCACGACTGCGCTGGTAGTTGTGGTTGCCTCCGTTGCCTTGCATTCTTTTGCCAAGCCGCGCCCGTCACGTCCTGTACCTCCTATTGCCGAAAATGACAGTAGCATCGCAGCGGAGATGTTGCTGGCCAGCGGTGCGGCTCAAACGATACCGCTTAACCGCACACCTTACGCGGGACTGGGTGAAGATTATCGCCTCGGCTCGGATCAAGCACAGGTGCGGGTGGTTGAGTTTATCGATTTCCAATGTCCTTCATGTCAGAGAATGTCCGCGGCGTTGGAGGTGTTGCACAAGGAATACGGCGAGCGGGTGTTGTTCGTGGTCAAGAACTTTCCGCTCGACAAAAAGTGCCATACCAGCATGTCTCGCAGCCTGCACCAGCATGCTTGCAACATTGCGGTGTTGGCACGTTGTGCAGGGCAGTTTGGCAAGTTCTGGCAGTATCACGACCTTGCCTTTGCCGCCCAGCAAGATGCTGGCGAGGATACCATTGTTGCGTGGGCGAAGCAGGTGGGTTTGAGTGAAGCACAGATTTCCTCTTGCCGTGACTCACGTGGAATTTTAGACAAAATAAAAGATGACATCGCACTCGGCAGCAAAATTGGGGTGGAAGGCACGCCCGCGGTGTTCATCAATGGCAAGAAATATCTTGGTGCACCGCAGGTGGAGACATTGCGTCGTGCGATTGACAGCGTATTGAACTGATTGTTGCACAATGCCCACACCATCTTTGCACATCGATTTTGAACATGACTTCCAGCAAAAACTCATGCAGCAGCGTTTTGCTGCGGGCAGTGTGTTATACGATGCCGCCGCGGCTAGAACTTGGCGACAACTGTGGATGGCACAGCTGTCATCGTGGCACACACCGTATAAGGCGTTGATCGATTGCCAGCACCTGAAAGTTGGCGATGATGCACAGCTCAAGGATACTTTAGTAACATTGGTGTCCTTCATGCAGAAGCTTTTTCTGCGCAAGGCGGTGGGGTTCAATCGGCGTGAGGGTTGTAATCACGAACTGTTGCCGTTTGCTGTTTTAGCGACGGAGGCGGAAGCACGGCAGGAGTTGGGGTTACGGGTGCAGGGGCGACCACGTGGCGATGATTTACGCAGTCAAATCGTTATTCAGAATCATTTTCGCCAGCAGGTGGTTGAATTGAGTTTCAGTGTGCTGTATGTGCTCGACGATGACAACAAGATGGCGGTGTTGAAGAGCAAGTTGATCAACAACCTGACGCAGTGGCACTCAAAGTGGTCGCTGTTGATCGATTGCAGTAATTTCAGTATTGATGCGGCGTATCGCAAAAATTTTGCAGAACTGGAGGTTTTTTTGCGGCGTTATTTTTTGCAGAAAATCGTTGGTTACAATCGCAAGGGTGCGGAGCAGGATTTTCATTTTCCTGCGTTTCGTTCCAAGCACAAGGCGGCGTTGCAGTTAGAACGCGACACCGCGGTAGCGGGCGACGAAGCGCACTGTCGCACAAGTCCGTCATGAAGTTTCCTCTCGAGCGCACGCATCGCTTGCACGAGTTGCGGCGCAATCATTGCGGTGAGCAAGTCATCTTGATGGGGTGGGTCAATCGGGTGCGGGCGCTCGGCAAACTGGTCTTCATCGATTTGCGCGATCGCTGGGGCTTGACGCAACTTTCTTTTATCTCCGAGGCACTGACAACTCCGCTGGAGGAGGTGCTGGCGGTGCGGGATGAGTGGGTGCTGGCAGTGCAGGGCGAAGTCGCGGCACGACCGCTGGAGATGGTTAACCAGAAAATGCCAACGGGCGAAATAGAGGTGCAGGTAACACAGTGGCAGGTGCTGAGCAAGTCGGAAGCGTTGCCGTTTCCCATCGCTGAGGGCGCAAACATCAAAGCTTCCGACAGCACGCGCTTGACTTATCGCTATCTTGATCTGCGCCGTAACACCGTTAAGGACAGCATTTTGCAGCGTGTCAAGCTGGTGCGTGCCATACGCAATGCGCTTGAGGCGGATGATTTTCTCGATATTGAGACCCCGCTGCTCTACAAGTCAACCCCAGAGGGAGCACGGGAATTTATCGTGCCAAGTCGCATTCAGCCGCAGCATTTTTATGCGTTGCCACAGAGTCCGCAGTTGTTCAAGCAATTGCTGATGGTGGCAGGGTTTGATCGTTATTACCAGATCGTTAAATGTTTTCGTGACGAAGACTTGCGTGCCGACCGCCAGCCAGAGTTCACGCAAGTTGATTGCGAGTTGTCGTTCGTCGCTCAGGAGCAGGTGCTGACAATCATCGAACGGGTGATGCAACGCACTTTGCAGGAACTCAACCCCGACTATGTGCCAACGCCGTTTGCACGGATGACTTATGCAGAGGCGATGGACAGTTACGGCAGCGACAAGCCCGATTTGCGTTATGATCTCAAGCTACAGCGTGTTGACGCACAGATTTTTGCTGGCTGTGGTTTCCAAGTGCTTGAAGATGTGTTGCAAGCTGATGACGGGGCAATCTATGCTATCAAAGCAACAAGCTGCGGCGCTAAATTTTCTCGGCGTGATTTTGAGCAGCTGCAGGAAGTTGTGCGCAAGGCAGGCGGTGCGGGCTTGTTGTGGATTAAGGTGCAGCAAACGCTTGACGATGCCGGTGCGTGGCAATCACCGTTGAAAAAGTATCTTGATGCAACACGAGCACAAAAGCTAACTGCGGCGTTGTCGCTGCAGGTTGGTGATGTTGTGCTCATTGCCGCGGGTGAACGTGGCCGCACGCGGCTTGCTCTCGGTGCGTTGCGCAGCCATCTTGCTGACAAACTCCAGCTGTGTGACGACAAACAGCAGTGCTGGCTGTGGGTAACTGACTTTCCTTTGTTTGAACGCGATCGCGAGGGCAAGCTCAGTGCTGCACACCATCCTTTTACCCGTCCCCACGCAGAAGATGTGCAGTATTTCGACAGTGCACCAGAAAAAATCCGTGCCTGTGCGCACGATTTGGTGCTCAACGGTGTAGAGGTTGGCGGTGGTTCGATCAGAATTCACGAACCTGATTTGCAACAGAAAGTGTTCGAGGCCTTGCAGCTTTCCGCGGCAGAAATCGACAGCAAGTTCGGGTTTTTGTTGCGGGCGCTGCGTTATGGCGCACCTCCGCACGGTGGCATTGCTCTCGGTCTCGATCGTCTCGCGATGGTGCTGAACGGCAACAGTTCCGTGCGTGATGTAATTGCTTTCCCCAAAACACATCAGGGCACATGTCTGATGACTTCTTCGCCAACTATGTTACACGCTGACGTATTACGTGATTACCACATCAAAGTTTGACTGATGTCTATTTAGGTTTCTTTGTTTTATTAACTTTTCGCAAGAAAACCCATACAGCTCCTAGCTGCTCAAAAGATAAGGTGACAGCTACGGCGTGGTCGAAGTTGGTCGCAGAGGTGGCGTGCGGTGGCAATTTCATCGACGCTCATGGTGTGCACTTCAAGCAGTTCGAGACGAAACTCGGTGTTGGAGGTGGCAATGATGTTGGTGCTGATGAAGTAGACATTGTTATCGGCAATCCAAGCATTTTCGCGGCCGTAGAGATGCACGTTGATTGGTTCACGTTTGCGCACCTTTTGCCACAGGGCATTGATTGCGGTTCTGGAACGCAGGTCAACGCTCTCACCTGTACCTGCGTCAGGAAAGTTTGGCACTGACCAAAACTGCAGGTTGAAGGGGTTGTAGGCCAGCAGTTTGGAACTGTCGTTAAAGCCAAGATTTTGCACCCCGAAGGTCGCAGCATCATCGAGCGTGGGCTGCAGCGGGCAATCGACCGACAACACGAAAGAGACCATCTTCGGATACAGCACCTTGCCACGCCACTCGATACGTCCGCCGCCACCGCTGCAGGGAATACCCATCGCTGTCCACTGACTGTCGTGATAAAAGCCTGCCTCTCCTTCATAGGTGATACACGGCTTATGCACGGCGGTTAGAACGAAGCCTGATTCAGCGAGATATATCGGTGGTTTGCCACCGAGCTGAGTGAACTTAATGCAGGTATCGGATGGTAACTCAACCTGTGGTGCGAGCTGTATTGGTGCGACAGTCGGCTGCAATTGTGGTGCAGTGTCTGTCGTTTTGCGAGTACTGAAACAGGAGCTCAGCACCAGTACCGAGACGAGATATATCAAAAATCTAACCGACATCGCCGCTCTCCACCCAAAATTTTAGCAAAAACAACTCCACCAGATATTCTAAGCTTTTTTGTTTTCTTTGGCGAGAAGGTTGCGATGCGGGCAAGGTACGAGGGCATTCAGTAGCTATAGTGCTTAATTTTTTCGCCTTTTTTGCCAATTTTATGCATTGCCTCAATGCCAATTTCGAGATGCAGGTTGGTAAACTGATGCGAAATGCGGCGGTCGCTGACAGAAGTTTTCACGCCTTCGGGAGTGATGGGCATATCGGAGATTAACAGCAATGCACCGCGGGCAATATCGTTAACTAGCCCGACGGTGAACAGCGTCGCGGTTTCCATGTCGATGGCGATAGCCCGCAGTAGTTCGAGGCGTTTTTTGAAGTGGGCATCGTGCTCCCACACTCGCCTGTTGGTGGTGTAGACGACTCCTGTGCGATACTCTAAGTTGCGCTCGACGAGAATCTCCGAGACAAACTTGTGCAACTTGAACGACGGCAAGGCTGGCACTTCAGGCGGGGCGTAATCGTTGGACGTGCCTTCGCCGCGAATTGCGGCGATGGGCAAGATAAAGTGCCCAATCTCGGTAGTGCGTTTGAGACCGCCGCATTTGCCAAGAAACAGCACACCTTTTGGCTTTATCGCCACGAGCAAATCCATCACCGTCGCGGCGTTAGCCGACCCCATACCAAAGTTGATGATCGTTAAGCCATTGTTGTTGGTGCAGGTCTGCATCGGCCGATCGCTGCCGTTGATGCCCGCTTTGAACTTGCCGGAGAAAATTCGCACATATTCGGAAAAATTAGTCAGCAGCACATATTCGCCGAAATCCTCCAGCGCTGTGCCTGTGTAGCGCGGCAGCCAGTCTTTGATAATCTCTTCTTTGGTCAGCATATGATAGTCCATTTAATCATTCGCTACGCTCATGGAGCTTGTTTGCCGCTTTCTCGCTCCACGATGCAGCCACGCGGCGCAAATCTCAAGCTATCGCTTAACATAACGCTCACAATAGGTTATATAGCCATGCGAGGCACTTGACAACTAAGGATAGTTATGCATCCAGAACACAAGAAACTCACCGATCTGCGTGCTCACACTACCACAAACACTGTGCGCAGCGATGCTCAGCACCGCAAGGGCAAGCTAACCGCCCGCGAGCGGATCGAACTGCTCGTCGATCGTGACAGCTTTGTCGAACTCGATCAGTTTGCCGTGCATGACTGCCAAGACTTTGGCATGGCAGAGAAAAAAGTTTATGGCGATGGCGTAGTAACTGGCTTTGCCCGCATCGACGGCCGCAATGTCTACCTCTTTGCTCATGATGCAACTGTCTTCGGCGGCAGCCTCTCAGCGACGATGGCGAAAAAAATCTGTAAGGTCATGGAACTGGCAATGAACAACGGTGCACCACTAATCGGCATCAACGATTCAGGTGGCGCACGCATTCACGAAGGGGTTGCCAGCCTTGCGGGTTACGCCGATATTTTTTATCGCAACGTGCAGGCCAGCGGTGTCGTGCCGCAGCTGTCGTTGATCGTCGGGCCGTGTGCAGGCGGGGCCGTCTACTCACCGGCCATGACCGATGCTATTTTCATGGTCGATACGATCAGCCACATGTTTATCACTGGCCCCGATGTCATCAAAGAAGTCACGGGTGAAGAGATTGACTTCGCGGGACTTGGTGGTGCGGCCGTGCATACCCGTAAGAGCGGTGTCTGCGATCTGCGCTTCAGTTCTGAAGTTGAAATCATGCAAGCTGCCCGTCGCTGGCTCTCTTATCTGCCCTCAAATGCCGACGACACACCACCGACAGGCACGATCGAATTCGACTCTGCCCTCATTGCTGCCAATGCTCGTGAGCTGGAAACGCTCGTGCCCCAAGCCGCGACGCTGCCCTACGACATGCAGACCTTGATCAGCAATGTGGTCGATCCAGACTCACTGTTCGTCTTGAAGCCAGAGTATGCCCCGAACATTGTCATTGCCCTCGCCCACTTGCAAGGCACAGCAGTCGGTGTCATCGGCAACAATCCTCAGCACATGGCAGGCGTGCTTGACAGCGAAGCTTCGATCAAGGCGGCGCGCTTTGTGCGTTTTTGCGATCTTTTCAATCTGCCCCTGCTGACCTTTGTCGATGTGCCGGGTTTTTTGCCGGGTGTGGCACAGGAGCATCAAGGCATCATCCGTCACGGCGCAAAACTGCTCTATGCCTATTGTGAAGCGAGCGTGCCGAAACTTACCGTCATTGTGCGTAAAGCTTACGGCGGTGCTTACGATGTCATGAGTTCCAAGCATATCGGCGCTGATTTCAACTGTGCGTGGCCAAACGCCGAGATTGCCGTGATGGGGTCAGAAGGTGCGTGCAATATCGTGTTCAAAAAAGAAATCGCCCAAGCCAGCGATCCACAAGCCAAACGTCAAGAGCTGATTGCCGCCTATCGGGAAAAATTCTCTAACCCGTGGATCGCGGCACAAAAAGGCTTCGTCGATGCAGTGATTTTTCCTGCTGAGACACGTGCCACACTGAGTGCTGCTCTCGACGCAGTGCGTGATAAAAAAATCACCTTGCGCCGCAAAAAACACAGCAATATTCCGCTGTGACTCTACCTCCCGTCCTTTACCACAGGAGCATGTAAGTATTGCTGACGAATAGGGCGGGAGGGTGTCTTGTCGCTGGCAGGAACAAGTCGCACCCGCAGCATTAGCCGCAAACCGCGGTTGAAGGCTTTCAGCTCATAGCGAGGATTTAGTGACGATACTAGCAAAATTTCCCCATCTACAAGCTCCGTGGGGTGATCGACATACGGACGTTCGTTGGGCAGGAATGTAGTGTGGCTTACACCATCTTGATGCGATGCAACAGACATCCACAGTTCACGTAATTTCCTTATGCTTTCTGTATTACCAACCTTCTTTATCCACGCAGTGGAAAAATAACCATCTGTGGTCATGTAAGGCATAAGTTCTTCCCCATGCATTGTATCGGTAGGCAAATGTAAATCAGTTCTGGGATAACCTTCGTAATCAAGGAAGATGAGACGATCATTGTGAGCAAGACTGAAAACCAACACATCGATAACCGCCCTGAAGCCTTGTGGGGCAAAGTCAGCTGGAATCAAGGCAACCAACCTTTTAGCGACACTGCCACCGTCACGCTCGATTTCTGCGCGGGAAGCACCAAAAATACCCTGTTCGCGCGCCAGCTCAGCCATGGAAGCATAGCCATCGAAGCGGCCCAGTGCTTGGGGAAGAAAGACGCTGTTGCGGGCAACAAACGACCAGATCTCCCTCGCTTGCTTGGGTGACGGTGTGTCAACAAGAAAGGTGGCTGACCTAAATTTGAAACGAGCCGCACCACATAGAACACTACTGCAGAGGAGAAGAGAGGCAATAAAAAAAAATCTCACGACGAACTCACAAAGAATTTTAGCCCCTGACAGCAGACAGGTGCTCTATCCTATATTTTTGCTAAAACGCTGACAAGTTTGTCGTAGGCAAGATACTACCGGCTACTTCTTGTTGTCACGAGTGGGAAAAAGTGGCAACAGCTCCTGAGATCACAAAAATATAACAATATCATCCAGTTAAAAAAATATTAGCAAATATCAAGAGAAAAACTAAAGCAAAAAAAAACAAACCGTCGATACCTCCATAGAAGCAATTTTGTTTAACCACAGTAATTTTTTAACAAATTAAGGAGGGCGGGATGCGAGTGACAATGTTAATAGCAATGTTTTTAGGCTGTTATATGCTATGTGGTTGCGATGATGACAAGCGAGAAGAGCCTAATGCTGCGCAAAATGCCTTGCCGGGAGCACCGGGCTCTGGAGCAGGAACGGCGACACTGAGTGCCTTGACAGCTGACGAAGCGGAGAAATTTGTCAAAAGCTGGTGTGGTAGTGGTGTGCTGACCAATGTGCGCAAGCTCGATGCTGACGAGTATCTTGTCTCCGCTGACATGCCCTCGTGGTTGAATGTCGAGAAGACTGATAAGATGGACAGCGGTCTTGCTGATGACGAAAAGCGTGACGAACGTGACCAAGAGGAATTCATTGCCAATCTGAAAACATTTCCTGTTTTCAATGCTATGTTTCCTGCTGGCAAGATGATCCTCGCCGATTTTAGTTCAGGCAGTGGTTGTCGCAACACTCTAGTAGCAATCGACGCGCTGGCCGCGGCCTATCTCAAGAAACTAAAAGATACTTCCAGTGCTAATGCACTGACCTGCGAAAGAAAATCAAAGGACGGTTACCACCGTCTTGATACCAAAGCGCCATATGTCAAGACGATGTTGGATGCAACTAGTGAAGAAGTTTTGTCAGATGATCCTGATGGTTGTGATGTTACACTGGCATATGTTTTGGTAGGGCATGCTAGTACTGGCACGTTGACAGTTTCGGGTGTGTATAATGGCGACATAGAGATGAAAGAACCGCTACTGTTTGATTTTTCGCTGAACTCTTTTATCCTTGAAGCGGATGGTAGCGCACAGTTCTTACGTTCAGATGGTGCGATGAAGTTTTTCTATAGCGACTACACCCCGATGTATAGCTTGCAGCGCAGCTGAGACCCCGCCCCCGCCCGAGTAAGACACAAGTAATGGCTCACGTAGTTATGGGGGTGACTTGTTCACTCCTGTGTTGCGTGGATGTTGCCTTGCAAGTAAAGCTGGGGCAGTTCCTTACTTCCTGCCCCAGCTTTACTTTCTGCATAGCCTATCTAAATATCCAACTCGCGTTCAAACCCAACACTTGATTGGTAGACAGTCTTGCCACTAGCATTCTCAAACTTGCCATTACCAGTGATTATTTCCAATGCGTCGGCAAAGACGTTGGCGTAGAGTTCTATTTTTAGCTGCAAAGCCTTAAACTTTTCTCGTGCTAAATCACAGAACGAAGCACGATCCTGATCACGGGTATCGGAATCACGACCGAGATGATCGAAGCCGATGATTTCAGGCTGTTGCAAATTAAAATGTAAATCAAGCCGTCCCTCTTCTTCGACGTATGTGGCACTGAAAACATTGGTATCTTGCACTTGGTCTTCAGCCAGAGACTTACAGGCCGTCTCTTCGCCAGTGCTACGGCTGAGGCAAGCGGTAAACCACACCCCATCACGTTCCAGTAGCTTGAAGCTTATCACATACTGCTCTGCACCTTTGACGATATGCAATTGCACGCCTGCAAACAACGCCTGTGCCATGTTATCATGGCGCACAATGTTGACCGCAGTGTCAAGTGCCTTGCTGTAGAGATCAAAAGCTTCAAGATCGCGTTTTTCCAGCGCATCAATGGCATTGTCATATTCTTGCTGCATGTTAGCCAGTAATCGTTTTGCTATATCAATTAGCTGTTGGTCAGCTTCAGGCAATGGCAACTGCACTATTTGCAACAACTGTGGTAATAACTCTTCTGCGCGCTGCAAGTTGCAGAGAAATTCCATCGCCTCCGAGAGAATGCCTGTATTGATACAATTGCCGTCCTCGGCCGCGGGCAAACGCGGCACCGCGATATCGCGGTTGAAACGATAATCGCTGATGCTCATACCTCCTACCGTCTTTGCCAAAGCTTGGAGACCATCGATCAAGGCGTTGCGCTTTGTCGCGATTTCCTCGGAACTTGTTGGTTCGCGAAAAATACGCTGCTCTGGTGCAAGGATAGCAACGCCTTCAAGCTGTGCGGAGGATTCGACATCACGTACCAACTGGAGAATAAACGCTTGCCCTTTGCGTGGTTTCACGGTCACGGTACGGTCACCAAAGCCAATACGACCAAAACGTTGATAGAATTTCAAGTAGCGCCGTTGCACCGGGTTATCATACGCAGCCAAGATGCGCTGCTTAAAACTCTGCGGATCGTCGTTGAGCAACTGTCGCAAGGCGGTGATTTTGTCTTGCTGTGCCTCCACCACGGTGTAATTTTCAGTAAAATAAGTAGAGGCAAGCACACCGTGTAGCCAGATACACTGGAAGTAGTCCTGTCCCTGTGCATCGTCTGTTGCCTGACACGCAGGCTTGTCATCGAACAGTTGACGGTAGTGGCTTTCACACATGATGTGTGCTGTCGGACGCTGCGTGTATTTGCGCCGCAGCAAATTTTCGCTGACAGCCAGTGCAAAAATTTTGCCTTCGCAATAACTGCGCAACACCTGTTCAGTATGTGGCTGCTGCCAGTTTGGGTCGATAGCAGCTAGCTCGGTCATCTGCGTGGCTAGCCACGCAGCACCTTTATCCCACTGTTCCTGCTGGTGACGTTGCCACTCATCAGGATTCTCATCACGAGCACGTGTGTAGACAGCGTTGAGCAATTCTCGCACTTTCTGCTGTTGGGCCGCAATCACTGGCATGGTTGATTGCAAGCGTTGTCGTTCTGCCGTGACGTACTGCGAAACTTGCTCGTAGTTGGCCGACTGCTGTTTTTTTATCATCGATACTTTGGAGAGACGTTCGATATCCGCGGCACTTATCTGCTCATCCCAAATCAGCAGCGAGCCTTTCATGTTGAGTTGGTCGTTGCTGCCCGTCAAGCTGAAACCTTCCCGTGCTGCGGGCCAAGCTGGTTTAGTGAGATTACTGGTGATTTCCTGTCGCGCCAACGGCGGCACGCTCACCCCGCAACCGCACAATAACAGTGCTAATAAAATATAACGCATTACCCGCTCCTAGAAATAAAGGTTCATGTCAAGCACAAACAACTGTGTGGCGGGAACGTTTTTGTTCTTCGCCAGCAAGCCTCCGTCAATTACCCGCTTATATTGAAAGCTAATGTTTAACGGCACAGGAATCTGCTTGCGTTTGAAAGCAGGAATAGTGCTAAAGCCAAGCTTAACTTCAAGATTGTTCACCTGTGTCAGCGTGTCTTTCTCAAGTTCTTGCTCTACCGCAGCACTAGCTTGATAATTATCGCGCTGCTTGCGATTAAACTCATAGCCTAGTCCCAGCTCCAAGCCAGAGTCGGATTCCCACTGCACCGAAGCACCGAGATCGATCTTGTTGCCGGGCTTGTAGGTTAGCTGTGCCTTTTCTACTTCTATCGCTTCGTCGGCTGTCTTCATGCGCATCAGGCGGTCTGTTTCCAGCTGATAGGTAAACTTGGCAAATTGGTTCAAATACAGGTTGCTGGTCAACTGTTGGTCGCACATGAAACCCGCAAAAATATCCCAGCTACCATCACCGAAAGCCACATCCGTCAGCACATCGGGATCGTCTATCCTTCCTGTGGGCACAACGATACCCGCGAGGTTAGCAAGTCGCAGTTTGCTCGTTGCATCACCAAAAATGCTGGTTTTGACTGCCAACGTGACATCACCGAAAGCCTTGTCCTCCCACGTGCCGAGCCGTTGATAGTTGTTGTCTTCCAGCTTGTCGTTGAGTGCGGCAACACCATCAGAGAATTTTCCATGTGCCTCACGTGCCGCGGCAACTTGGTTGTATTGCGGGCTGCTCAGAAGATTGAGAAAATTCTGGGCATTCTCATCGTTAGCACGATAGCCGAGTGCAACTTCCGTGCGTGCCATATAGAAAGGCGCAGCCACTGCAAGGGTGATGCTCTCTGTAAGACCATAGGCGACGATCGGGGCAATTACACGCATACTGCCCTTGAGGTCAGCACTGAGCGAGCCGAGCACTTGATCGTGGCTAAGATTGTTTTCGTGCAAAAAGGCACGCAACTTGGTGTTGTCTAGTCCTTGCTTGCCCTTTAGCACATTGTCGAAGGTAATGTCCGCCGCCAGCGGTTGTGCAAGGCTGATTAAATCGCCTTCGTTGTTGTATTTGCGCGCTAAATCAACCGACAGGCTCTTGATGTTGACCCGCCGCACACCTTGCGGCAAGACCTTTGCGTTTTCCAGTGCCCATGCTTCAACTGTAAAAGATAGCAGCAGCACTGTTGCGAGAAAAAAATTCACCACACCCCCCTATTGCTGAATAAAAACCTCACTAATGCGGGAAATTCCCCGCATTAGCTAACTTCTGTGGTAAAAACACGGCTCACTGTTCAGACTCGTATACTACCAGACGATTGCGCAGTTTTTCGAGATAATACCTTGACTCTGGTTCACGTCCCACTGGCAATGCATCCAGCTCAATCAGTTCTTCATACTCGGCGATAGTTTGCTCAAGAACTTCAATTGCCTCTGCCTTACGGTCGTTCCTCAGCAGTGCCTCAGCGTAGTGGTAGTAGTTATCGGCGACATCTGCACCCGTAAGTATTTCAGGATAGGCACGATCTTCGACACCTTCTGAGGCGATCGCTTGCTCGATCAGTGCCAACGCTTCTGTCGGTTTGTAAAGCCCGATCGGACGTGCCTTGCTGTTCAGGTAAATAGCACCTACCATGCGTGGCAAGCCACCACCCTCATAGCGTGTATCGAGCTTCAAGCCCTCACGAATAGCACGTTTTAGAGCTGGCGCACGTAGCAAGATGCGCAGCGGCCCTGCCGCCTTGCCCCACAGTGCTAAACAGTAGACCTTGTAGTAGTAATACTGTGGTGTTGCCCCTACGTCGTCGGGATGAATGTGCTCCTTCAGCGTGTCGAGGCAGTTGTCGAAGATGCGCATGCGTGCCTTCTTGTCGCTCTCAGGGCGAGTCATGTCGCCATCATAAATATAGAGCCGTGAGATTTGTGAAACAGCATACAGTTTTTCGTCCCCAGTGACCGTGTCCAGTGCTTGACTATATGCAGCCAGAGCCTTGCTAATCGCCTCTGCTCCCTCTTCTGTGGGGGCACGTTGGTCAAAAAGCTCATCTGCCGCCGTAAAATCGTAAGCCTGTGCAGCTGAGGAAACGGCAAACAACAAAATAGCAAACAATCCCGTCCGTAACATGATACTACTCCATCTAAGGTTAAACGAAAAACAAGCGGAGTAATTATAGTCCAACTACACAAGTTTTCCAACATTTTTTCGGCTGCTTAATCCCTCAGCCTCTTCAGCTGTCTGCTGTAACCATACTCAGTGAAGTGATGAAGAGGTTGATGACAACAAAATGCTAAACTGCCAAGACAAAGCGGGGGGAGGAACACTGCCCTCCCCGTATTCAAGAAACTAGCGCTTACGCTTGGCTGCCTCGGAAGCCTTCTTCGCCGCGGTTTTGCTGGTTTCTGACTCTCTTGCCCGGCGGCGGAAATCTTCCAACCGACGACGTTCGTTGTCAGCTGATGAACTTTCGATCTGCACCCAGCGCCCTGTTTCTTTATTCAGCTCCCACGTCGTTCCAACTGGCTGGAACGGCCGGATCAATTCTAGAGCTTTTTGCACTACCTCCGCTGGTTTGTCAGAGCCTTCTGGCAATTTGAGATGGCGCAGACGGTGGTTGAGCGTGTAGATCAGACCCTCGATCTTCTCTTGCGTGCCGGGCGTGGAGAGCCGTTTTTTGGGAATGGCAGTGTCACCGCGATCCCGCTTAACCCCTTGCAGATAGTCAACCAGCTCGGCAAAACGCTTGATGTTCAAGTCTTCCGAAGATTTGGCATCTTCAGCAATGATACTCTCAGCGATAACTTCACCAAAATTTCTGACCACCTCCTTAAACGGGGTAGCTTTCTCAGTTTCGAGATAAAGTTCATAAGCCTCTTTGCTATCGGCGACACTCTCCGCCTTGCTAGCAATGGTGTAAGAGCCATTGGACTTACCTTCCATCACCTGCTCGGACTTCTCGACCATCTTGATGCCTTCCATGTAGAGAGTCAGTGCCTTGTAAATCGGCAAATGGTGCACCTTGAAGGCGGCTGATTCGGAAAACAGCATCGTCTGATAAACACGCATCAGAGTGACAGGATGGCTCTGGAACAGACCCTCGTTGAGTGCTTTCTGCAAATTAGGATCTCTGTTCAAGTCCATCGCCCACTTCTCTGCTTGCCGCATCATTGCCTCTGGACTGGCATCACGTCCACCACCCATACGGGAGAAACTGTTCTGCACCGTCTTCTCCGAAGTCGCAATCTGCTCAAAACGATCGCTGGTGACCTCATGCGAGCGTGACAGTTTACTCAGTGCTTGAATGAAGCGGATCAGTTCGCCAAAAAACGAGCTTCTTGCTATATCTGTTCCTGCTTCAGCCGTTTCTGTTTTTGCCTCAGTTGCCTCTGTTTTTGCTTTGTCAACTTCCTCGCTGAGGATCTCACTAAGCTGTGCCTCGATACCGTAACGTGCTAGCAGTTTTTGTGCTGCCTGCGCTTCTGCTTCCGATAGCTTATGTGTCTCGGCTGCGGACAACTCTCGTGCTTCTGCTGCCTCACCGTCAACATGCTTCAAGTCAGCGAAAAAACTAGCACCATTGTAACTCTGAAAAGTCTGGTCAAACTTTTTTACCAGAGCCTCAAACTTTTCTGGCTCAGCGGTAGCCCGCATCCGCATATCTTCAGCCAAACGCTCAATCACTTCCCAGCTGTGATCGAACAGCTCCCGGTACAGTTCCGACTGTTGTGAGGCAAGTGCTTGCTGTGGATCAATGTTGTAGAGTGACTGCATCGCTTGATCTTTCATCAAGGCACGGTAGTTTTCTTGCATGTTAGTTGGAATAACGTTCTTCCACCTTGATAGGAAAATCGAGATAACAATCAGCCTTTGCTCGACATGCCTGTTCTTAGCGTGTGCCAGTTCGTGCGCAATCGTACCCTTGACCATCTCACTTACTTTGGTAATCGGATCGCCCGGCTCGTTTAATTTTTCAATCAAGCCAGTATAAAATGCCAGCTCAATCGTGTTAAGGCTGCCATAGGCAAAGGCGTTGACGATGGGGCTGTCTACCACAAAGACGTTCAGATTGGAGCGCATTTCTTGGGGAAAATTGAAAAATTTTGCCAACTGCTGTGCTGTTTTACGAATCCCAGCATACTGACCGGGCACGTTAGCCTTGTTGTCAGCGAAGGAACTTTCCGCCCCGCGTGAGCGCAGCATGTTGCGGCCGAAATCGCCTAGCTGTCGCATTGTGTCATCGATCAGCGTTCGATTTCTCTTGACAAACTCATCACCTGCAATAATGTTGGCTGTCTTACGATCCAAACCATGCCTGATCAAATCATACAGAACCTTGTCTACCCACTTCGCAGTCTCCTTGTCCTTCAACAAATTTTCAAACACTGGCTTGAATTCGTTAGCAAAGTTGCTATCCGTTTCAGCCACACCACCAGACGCAATTAAAAGTAACAGACACCCGCACAGCAACATGCTGCCGATTCGCAAAAAACGCATGGAAACCCCTCCCCATTGTTTTTTTAACGCGCTGAACATACGCTCCACCACGACGGCAGAGACACAACCAAAAATGCTCAGAGCAAAAGCTGCCCCGTGCTTATCTTGTTTTTGGTCGGCTGGTCAACAGAAAAAGATGCGAAAAATTGCAACTGTATGAAATTTAAGAAAAAATTTTGCAAAAAATGCAGATTGAAAATTATTTTTTGCACAAAGAGGATGGGGTTAGCGGCTTTGTTGCATAACTCAGGGCAGGCATGTTTATATCCTATAACCCTTTAGCAGTAAGAATTTTATAGGTGTTGCAAAGGTAATACCTGCACCACGCACAAGCCCCTAGTGTCCACAGAAGTTGACAATGGTCAGGTGCAAGCAGACCTGCAAACCATTTCACGCGAATGCTTCAGCATGAGACATGGTGCAGCAGGATGATTGCACCTGACCCAAACGAGAAGTCTGCGAACACGCAGGGGGTGTGGAGCTAGGCGTGCCTTCGGGCACGCCTTTGGCAAAGAGCCGTGCAAAGCGGGGAGGGGAACGCTCCCCACATAAAAGTGCTACGATAACAGCATGTTATAATCAACGGAACTTATGCAACAAAGCCGGGGTTAGCCCGCAGCGCCTTGCCTTCCACTCAATCTGCGGGCGGAGATCAAGGTCGTCATGCCGCAGCGCCGTCTTCAAACCACAAGAGCAGAAGCTGAGCAGAGCTACTATCGTCAGGGTAAGCTGCCCTAACCTAAAACTTAAACGCAACACTGGTTTGCAACAGAAAGTTTTGTTTTTGCGCTGCGTCAGAAGTCTTCCATGCTTTGCCGGGAATAGCTACTGCCGCGGCCAGTCCAAGCTCCAGCTCCTGATCTAAGTGGTAGCTGTATTTGACATCCAGCTCATAACCGAGATCCTTGCCATGATAGCCTATCGGCCGTGTTTCCTTGTCCTTGTAGTATTCCTTAGCCGCGTTGTTGATACCCTTCTGCAGTTGTCCCGTGACTAGTTTTAGTTCGACATCGCCCCAGATGAAGTTTTCGTAACGATAACCGAGCGCAAACAAATAGACGTTGACCAACTGATACGGATCAAATACACCATCAACCCGCAGATCAGAGTGATCGGCATACACCCCGTTGAAAAAAATCAACGCCGGGTTGAAGTTTTGATGCAGTGCCAGCGCATCAACATTGCCGTCACGATTGCTCACCGCGAGCTTCTGCCGCACATCTTCGTCCTTTTCTTCCTGCACAGACAGGTCGCGGTAATAGCCATCGGCATCGCCGGGCGTGATAACGTAATCGAACAACAGCGTATGCCGCTGCTGCGGACGTTGGCGGCTCTGTGTTTTGTCAACCGCAGTACCACTTTTGTAAAACTCCCACGCGAGATTGCCTGCTACCGCAATGGCATTTAGCTTGTTACGAGCCTCCTGTCCGATGTCGCCACGTTTACCTCCAAGCAAGTGCCACGAAGGATCAGACGAGTTTCCTAACCTAAACAAAAACTCGGTTTGCGCACTGATCCCCTTGTAAAACAACGCCATATAGAGATCGAAAAACTTAACGCTGATGTCGCTGTTTTTTGCAAAAATACTGGAAAAATAACCACCTGTGACCCGTGAGAAACCAGAGTTGTCCGCTGATTCACGGTTGTCGTATTCAATGGTAAAAAATATCTGATGAATGTCGTCATTGCCGCTACTTACACCAAAATTCTGTTGAGCGGGTTCTTCCTGCTTGGTGGGAAAGTGCTCTGACAAAGCGATATAAGTGCCTGTCTCGGCCAACTTGTCATAGCCAAACGAGAAGCCTAGCACCTGATTTTTCAGGACATTGACGTGACAGGTTACCCCATCAAACACCGATTGCTGCGTGGCAAACGGCTGGCGACCGCTATCAAGGAACATGCCCAAACCCCAGTCACGACCCCTGCGTCCGACTTCTAGCAGGCAGTATTCAAAGCTGTAACGTACATACGCCTGTGTAATGTGGGGCAACAACTGTTCGTAAGCAGGCGCACTGATGTCCTGATGTTCGCCCTTGCAATCGCCGTGCGGCAACAACGCACCGTCCTTGTCATAGCGACGCGCACAACGCTGCGGCTGTGCCCGGTCGCCGAGAAAGGCAGCACGTGGGTTGGGGAAGAGACGCAACTCCAAGAACAAACTCAAGCGGTCGTGGTGACGAGCTTCGCCCAACAGACTAAACGACTGCCGCACCGCCTGATATCGCTTGCCTTTGAACGCAGGGTGACTGCGCAGTTCACCGAGCAGACCATAGTGCCCTGTGCCGTCAAGAAATAACCCAGAGCTCGTGGTCGAAACGCCCCAAACCGCGGCCATTAAGCCAAAAACAACTAAAATACGCATTTACTATCCCTCATGTGCTTACCAAAAACGAGTCACTATAGATTGCTTCACTTAGAAATTTCAACAACATGCTGCTGCGCGGGGCTAATTCCGTTTTCTAGCTCCAGCAAACGCTCCTCCACTTTCTAGATTCCTAGAATTTCCACAAGCTGACCCGTGCCGCCAGTGCCGTCACTCCCTGCCGACTAATCACGGGACTCAAGGTCAACTTGGCATCGACCAACGACGGATCGAGCACCAACTCCAGCTGTTGCATAGGCGAAGAATTGTGCGACCAAGGCTCTTCAATGAATAGCGGCGAAAACACTATGAACGAACCAACTGCAACCCCACCGAGAAAACCGATCGCTGCTCCCCGTGCAACATAGTCCAAGTTTTCGCCCGGCTCCGCAGTAAAAGCCAGCAAAGCCGCACCGAAGGCCGCACCGATGACCGTGCTGTAACCCGATATCATCAACAGATTGCGGAAACGCTCATCGCCCGTCTCGGCACGAGCAGCAGCCGAACCAATCAAACACAGCAAGACAACCAACAGACGAACATACCTCACCGCAAATCTCCACAGACATATAGAACAAATATACAACCCAGCGTGAGCATAACACGTTCACACGTGTTGTACCACTATTTTTAGAGAATCTGACTCAGAAACAGCTTGCTGCGCTCGTGCTGCGGGTTGGCGAAGAACTCCTCTGGCGTGTTCTGCTCGACAATCTCGCCCTCGTCCATAAAGATAACCCTGTCGGCCACCATGTTGGCGAAGTTCATCTCGTGCGTGACCACAATCATTGTAATGCCCTCATGCGACAACTTCATCATCACCTCCAGCACCTCCTTGATCATCTCTGGATCAAGTGCCGAAGTCGGCTCGTCAAACAACAGCAAACTGGGGTTCATGCATAGCGAACGGGCAATCGCCACTCGCTGCTGCTGACCACCAGACAACTGACTGGGATACTTGTAAGCCTGTTCCTCGATATGTACCCGCTTTAAGCTATCCAACGCAATCTTTTCCGCCTTCGCACGAGGCGTTTTCTTCACCCAGATAGGGCCTAGCGTCAGGTTGGAAAGCACATTCAGGTGCGGGAAGAGGTTGAATTGCTGAAAGACCATACCGACATCAGCTCTGACCCGCTCGATGTCACGAATGTCGTTACTCAACAACGTGCCACCCACAGTGATGCGTCCCTTGTCATGCACCTCCAGTCGATTGATGCAGCGAATCAAGGTTGACTTTCCCGAACCAGACGGGCCGCAGATGACCACCGTCTCTCCCTTGCGCACCGATAACGAAATGCCACGCAGCGCATGAAAACCAGCAAACCACTTGTGTAAGCCGTTGATCTTGACCGCAATCTTATCGCTCAGCTGCTTGGGCTGACGCACAGTGTGTTCCAAATCAGCCGCGGTTGCCTTTTCTAGTTTTTGCTGCATTGTGCCCCTCCTCAACAGCTCAGACTTTTAACTCCTTCTCCAAACGTGAACTGGAGAAACTAATAAAATAACAGAAAATAAAATAAATCAAGGCCGCAAAAATATAGCCCTCGACCGTAAAGCCAAGCCACTCCGCATCCTGCAAAGATGCCTGCGTTGTAAACATAATGTCACTTAACGAAATAATAAACACCAGCGAAGTGTCCTTGAACAAACCAATAAAGGTGTTCACCGTCGGTGCAATAACCGTCTTCAACGCCTGCGGCAAAATCACGAAAACCATCTTTTGCACGTAGTTCAAGCCAATCGCATCGGCAGCTTCATACTGCCCCTTCGACAAGGATTGCAGACCACCCCGCACCACCTCCGCCATGTATGCCGAAGCAAACATGATGATCGCCATCTGCGCGCGCACCACCTTGCTAATCGTCACGCCCTCTGGCAAAAATAACGGAAACATCACCGCGGCCATGAACAACAAACTGATCAACGGCACGCCACGAATGACCTCAATGTAAATCACACTCAAAGCGCGAATAATCGGCATCTCGCTGCGCCGTGCTAACGCCAACACAATGCCAATCGGATACGAAGCGGAAATTCCCAGAAAAGCCAACGCTAATGTTAACGGCAAACCACCCCACTCTTCCATCTCGACGTACAGCAAGCCGAAAAAACCACCCCACATCAACACCGCTGCACCCAATGGCAACACCACCCACGCGGCTGTCAAGTACTTCGACCAAAAACGCTTGAACTGCGTTAACAAAGACAGCAAGAAAAAAATCACAACAAACAATTGCGGTCGCCACTGCTCCTCATAGGGATAGTGTCCAAATAACACGTAACGTGCTTTCTCCCGCACATACGCCCAACATGCCCCATCACCATGCCGGCAAGTTTCGGCATCGGCGTTCCACATCCCCTTCAACACCGCCCAGTCGAAAAAATTCCACAGTAGCTTTGACGCTACGAACAACAGCAGAAACGTCAATACGATGTTGAACGGGTTGGAAAAAAAGTTTTTCTTGAGCCAGTCCCAAACACGATTGTGAGGCAAGTCGATCATCTTTCCACCAGACGTGTCATGTGGTTATACAAGTTCATAAAAGCAGAAGTCATCAAACTGAACGAGAGATAGGCGACGACAATCACAACGATACACTCGATGGCCTGTCCCGTTTGGTTCATCGACGTGTTGGAAACATTGACCAAATCTGGATAGCCAATCGCAACCGCTAACGATGAGTTCTTAGTCAGGTTGAGCATCTGACTGGTCAACGGTGGAATAATTACCCGCACCGCTTGCGGCAACATAACCAACCGCAACACCTGACTGCGGCTCAAGCCCAACGAAAACGCCGCCTCCTTTTGTCCCTTCTTGACCGACTCAATGCCGGCACGTACGATCTCCGCGTTGAAAGCCCCCGTATACAGCACCAAGCCCAATAACAGTGCCGAAAATTCAGGGCTAAAGGACAGACCACCCTCAAAGTTGAACCCCAGCAATACGGGCACGTTGAGTTCCGTCGGCGCGCCACCAATCAGCCACACCAGCAGCGGTGGCACGAGCAATAGTGCCGCTGCGACACGGTAAAAAGGGAACAACTGCCCCGTCTGCTGCTGTCGTATCTTCTGCCAGCGATAGACGCAAACCGCGATGATCGCACCCAAAAACATTGCTAACAACGCCCACAAATGTGTCGCTGTCCACAGTGGCACAGGATAAAATAAACCCCGCTGACTTAAAAAAACATGCGGCACAGGATTTAATGCATTACGAATCGCAGGTAAAAACTCGGTAATCAACGTATACCAGAAAAATAACTGCAACAGCAGCGGAATGTTGCGCAAGGTATTGACGTAAATACGCGCCAACCGCGCTAACAAGAGATTGTGCGAGAAACTAGTAATACCGACCAACGTGCCCCAGATAACGGCAAAGAAGTTGCCCAACAACGCCACCAACAGCGTGTTCAACAACCCCACCAGCAGCGCCTCACCGAAAGTGCTCTCGGCAGAATACTCCATGAGCGTCTCGCCAATCTCAAATGATGCCTCCCGTTCCAAGAAATCAAACCCAGAGGCTATGTTTTGTTTTTGTAAAGAGTTGCTGGCAACGTTGATCAGCACGGCGAAAAACACGACTACAAAGATGAGCACCAGCACCTGAATAGTATACTTGCGTTTCGTGACATCACGCCACAGGGAAGAGATACCTACCCCTCTACCGCTGGCATCATACTGCATGATCATGCCCCTCGTTGATCAGCCGCCAAAACTAAATATGCAAGGCCTACTTTTTAACAAAAAAAATCGGGCAGCACAAGGAAATACTGCCCGATGCTAACTATAATAAGTTATAAGTTACTTCAGTGGTGGAGCATACATCAGGCCGTTCTTGCCTGCTGTCCACAAGCCGTTCAGACCACGTGCAAGCTTCAACGGTGTATTCTTACCAACATTACGCTCGAAAGACTCACCGTAGTTGCCAACTTGCTTGATAATGCTGTAAGCCCATGTTTCGCTAAGGCCAATAGCTTTACCGTTGCCCTTAATGACACCCAACAGACGCTGAGTGTCTGGGTCATTGCTTTTCTTCATGCTATTGACGTTGCGAGAAGTAATGCCCATCTCTTCCGCAGCAATCATAGCATAAACAGTCCACTTGACAACATCAAACCACTCGTCATCCCCATGCCTGACAACAGGAGCAAGTGGCTCTTTAGAGATAATGTCAGGAAGAATGACAAGTTCATTAGGCTTTTTGGTCTTGCTGCGCTGTGCGGCAAGAGCAGAAGCATCGGTTGAGTAAACATCACAACGTCCAGCCATGAATGCCTTGAACAACTCGTTGTTGTTCTCCATTACCACTGGTTTGTACTTCATTTTGTGCTTGCGGAAATAATCCGACAAGTTGCGCTCGTTGGTCGTTCCCTGAATGACACAGATAGATGCACCGTTTAAACCACGTGCACTTTTAACACCCAAAGCCTTGCGCACCAAGAAGCCCTGACCATCATAGTAGTTGACAGGTGCGAAGTTCAAACCCAATGCCGTATCACGAGAAAGCGTGTGCGTCGTGTTACGAGCCAAGACATCGACCTCACCCGACTGAAGCGCAGTGAAACGCTGCTGTGCGCTGAGACCAATCACCTTGATCTTCTTGCTGTTGCCAAAGACCGCAGCTGCAAAAGCGTGACAAGCATCAACATCAAGCCCCTTCCAATTGCCTTTGCTGTCTGGGGCAGAAAAGCCGGGTAAGCCAGTGCTGACACCGCAACGCACATTGCCGCGTTTCTTGATGGCATCGAGAGTCTTGCCTGCATAAGCCGTGACCGACATCGCTGCAAAGACAAGCAAAGTAACCGGAATAAAAATCCTCATAACTAAAACCTCCCTAAACTAGTGAAACAAAAAAGCATCGCCACACCCAAGAAGCGTTGTTCAAGCCAATGAAACTGACACAGCCTAGAGGTGCAGCCAACAAAAAATCACGTACCCCTTTGAGAGATAGGTTTGATTAATGTTAGCACATCGATAGTGAAATGTCACAGGTTTTTACTTTTTTTTGTATTTTTCTGGGTCTGCTTTTTGCCTTCACTTTTTGCTACAATTACTGTAGACGCGATTAACGCGGGGTCTGTAGCTCAGCTGGTTAGAGTACGCGCCTGATAAGCGCGAGGTCGGAGGTTCGAGTCCCCCCAGACCCATTTCTGTTTTGGTGGTCATATTTCAGGCACTGATTTCATTCGTCGCATCGTCGCTGCCGACCTTGAAAAGGGCAAGGTCACGGATGTAGTGACGCGTTTTCCGCCAGAGCCGAGCGGTTATCTGCATATCGGACATGTCAAGGCAATCGTGCTTGATTTTGAAATCGCACAGGAGTTTGGTGGCAAGTGCTACCTGCGTTTTGACGACACCAATCCCGCCAAAGAATACGAGAAATACATCGCGGCTATCAAGCAGGACGTGCAGTGGCTCGGCTACCGCTGGACAGCAATCACCTACGCTTCGGACTGTTTCGAGCAGCTGTTCGACGATGCCTGCCGCCTGATTGAAATGGGCAAAGCCTACATTTGCGAACTCACTCCGCAGCAGATTAAAGACTACCGCGGCACACTTACCACGCCCGGTCGTGACAGCCCGTGGCGCAACCGTTCCTCCGCAGAAAGCTTGCGTCTGTTTCGTGCCATGCAGGATGGTCACTACGACGAAGGACAGATGGTGTTGCGTGCTAAAATCGACATGGCTGCCCCTAACATCAGTATGCGTGACCCAACCATTTATCGCATCAAGAAAATTCCCCATCCCCGCACTGGCAACCGCTGGAACGTCTACCCGCTGTATGATTTCACCCACTGCCTGTGCGATGCCAGCGAAAAAATCACCCACTCGCTCTGCACGCTAGAGTTTCAGGATAACCGCGCTCTCTACGACTGGTTTGTGCAAACGCTGCGTCCTGCACCGCATCCACAACAAATCGAATTCGCCCGACTGATGCTGAACTACACCGTAACCAGCAAACGTCGCCTGAATAGCCTCGTTAGCAGTGGCAAGGTGCATGGCTGGGACGATCCACGCCTGCCGACGATTTCAGGCTTGCGGCGGCGTGGCTATACTGCCGCAGTACTGAAGAACTTCTGCCGCCGCATCGGAGTAACCAAAAAAGAAAGCAATATCGAATTCTCCGTGTTGGAAGAGGAACTGCGTAACGACCTCAATGCCAGTGCACCGCGTACGATGGGGGTGCTCGACCCACTACAGGTGGTTATCACTAATTTCGAGCGCGAGCCTCTGCTCCTAACTGTGCCCAACCACCCGCAGGATGAAAGTTTTGGCACACGCACGCTCAATTTAGCCGCCTCGCTTTTCATCGAGCGTAGTGATTTCATGGAAGAGCCGCCGCGTAAATTTTTTCGCCTCGCCCCCGGTCGTCGGGTGCGTTTGCGCTATGCTTTTGTCATTACCTGCAACGAAGTTGTGCGCGACGAAGAAGGCAAGGTTATCGCCTTGCACTGCACTTACGACCCTGACACGGCACATGGCAAACCACCCGCCGACGGCAAGAAGATCAAGGGCATTATTCATTGGATTGCCGCTTGCGATGCACAGAGATGTGCGGTGCGTCTCTACGATCGTCTGTTATGTGAGCCGAGTTGGAGCAAGGACGACGAGCCACCACTCAATCCTGCTTCCTTGACGGTGCTTGACAATGCCCAAGTTGAGCCGCGGCTTTTCACCCAGCCACAGGCATGGCAACTGGAACGCTGCGGATATTTTTTCCCCGACACGGACTCGACCGCAGCTACCCCCGTGCTAAACCGCATCGTCACCCTGCGCGATAGCTGGGCAAAGATTGCGCAACAATCTCCTGCAGCCAGCACCTCGTAATGCGTCCGCACTACGCCCTCGTCATCATCATCGTTACCCTCTGTCTCTTTGCCAAGAGCATGCAGACCCGGCAACTGTGGATGCAGCCAACCTACTCGGTCGATTCGTTGCACATCTGCCCCGGCTGCTCCAGCATGTATGAATGGCTGACCGCCCATGCTTTGATTCACGTCAACAACTGGGTGCAAGAAAATCCGCTGCGTCTGCGCTTTGCCCTTTTCCACACGCCACAAGCCATCGAAGCACAGACCCTCGACAAACGCATCTACTACGGTTCTTACCCGCCGGGGGCAATTCTTCCTCTTTATGCACTGATCAACGTGCTGTCCTTGTTCGAGCCTGAAATTCGCCAAGATCGTGTCATGCAACTGCGCATGGTCATAGCTTGGAATCACACCTACCACATGTTGCTAGCTCTAGTGTTGTGCCTCATCGTCTATCAGACGTTGCGTCGCAGTGGCTGCGATGCCCTCAATGCGACCTTGATGGCTTGCACCCCAGCTATCGTGCAGTATAGCAATGGTCACAGTCTGTATTGGTTCAACATCGTCTACTCCTTCGATCAAGCAGTGTTGTTACCTTGTGCTTTGTATGTGCTGCTCGAACAGATACGGCAAGAGGGGAATTTCACTTGGAAGGGGAGAGCAGTACAGGCCTTGATTGCTTTCTATGGCACACTGACGGATTGGTTATTTGTTTTTTTTGCTCTTGTCGTCTACTTGCTGCGGCTTGCTGATGGCAGAATTGCCTTGCCACGTAACCACAGATCTAGTTGGAGCTTTTTGCGCGGTAGTTTTTTGTTTTTCTTGCCATCGTTGGTGGCAGTTACTTTTTGGTTGTATCAGGTGCAGCTTTTCAGTTCACACAGCATGCTGGGCGGGAAGCTAATTTCACGTATGGGTATCGACATTCCCACCTTCACCCTGTGGACGGAAGCACTGACCAGTGGCATGTTTCACTGGCCTGAATTGGGCTATGGTACGAGCGGGGTGGTGCTGCTCTACGTTGCCTTTTACGTCGCGGTGCGAGTGCGTCTGCAGAATAAAAACACGACCACAACTGGATATCATGCTTCCAACTGTTATCTGCTACTGTATGTGCCTTGCTTAGCGCATGTGTTGTTTTTTGTCTTTCACTCTTGGGATCATCTGCTGTCGTCTTTGAAATTTAGCCTCCCCCTGTCGGTGCTTTTTGCCCTGCTGCCGCACATGATCATGCGTGTCAACCATACTCGTGCCCTGTTTCATTTCAAGCGCAGACCAATCTATATGACAACGGCAATCGTGTTGGCTGCTGCGGTAATCTTCGGCTATGTTCGTAGTCGAGAGGCAACGCGGTTTTTTAGCTTGCCTGATACGGGATTTGCTCGCACGGGCAACTTTATCAGAACAAACACCGTCTGGCAGGATGTTGTTTTTTCTCGCGAGCCTGTTGCCCCGATCGCTCCGCCACAGATGCAGAGCCTCGCGGGGCGAGTTGTGCATATCGTTGTCAATCTCGACCATGTCTATCAACAAGTGCAGAGCATCGCGGCAGACTTTACCATCAAAATTTTCTATTATCCCCATCGCGGCGAACACGAAATCAATCGCCTCGCCCAGTTTCTTGCTGCGCAAGACTTGCCTACCACCTTCGTTGAAGACAAGAAGGCGGGTGGTTTGCTAGCATTCGACGGTAAAGATTTTGTGCGCTGGTATCAAGAAGCCGCACAACGATAGAGGATGAAGCACAAATGCTAGTTTTGGGAATTGAGAGCAGTTGTGATGACAGTGCCGCCGCGGTGGTCGAAGATGGGCGACAGGTACTGGCGGAGCGGGTCAATACACAGGCGCAGCTGCATGCTGACTACGGGGGTGTAGTGCCAGAACTGGCGGCGCGGGCGCACTTGTTGCAGATTGCGACGCTGGTGCAGGAGGTGTTGCAAGAAGCAGGGTTGCAACGGGAAGAACTGGATGCAATCGCGGTCACGCAAGGCCCCGGACTGGTTGGCTCGCTGCTGATTGGGGCCGCGTTTGCAAAAGGGCTGGCGGTTGCTACAGGCAAGCCTCTCTTGCCTGTCAACCATGTGCACGCACACCTGTTTGGTGCATTTCTGGGGGTTGACGAGGAGATGCGGCAACTTTTGCCTTGTCTGGCGTTGATTGTGTCGGGGGGGCATACCAATCTCTACTACATGCGGGAACTGCTCGACTTTCAACTCGTCGCCCACTCGCTCGATGATGCCTGCGGCGAAGCTTTTGATAAGATTGCCAAAGTGCTGGGATTGGGCTGGCCCGGTGGGCCGCGTATCGAACAGGCCGCGGCAAATGGGCGGGCGGGTAGTTTTACTATGCCAAAAGTCATGCGGGGCAAGCGTAACTTCAGCTATGCGGGGCTGAAGACGCACGTGGTCAATCTCTGGCGCAATGCTGGCGGTAAGTTGAACCAGCAGGAGACCGCCGACCTGTGCTTTGCCTTTCAGGAGGAAGCCTTACGCCAACTGGTGGATGGCATCGAACGGCACTTGTCGCCGCACACACAAACCATCATCGTCGCGGGTGGCGTGGCTGCCAATCAACGCTTGCGTGCCACGCTCACGGCACGTTTTAGTGAGCAGCGTTTGCTGTTTCCTGCGACTCGGTTTTGCACTGACAACGCGGCAATGATTGCCGCGCTTGGCTTTTACCAGTGGCAAGAGGGGTATAAGAGCAAGGACATGTCATGGGCAGTGTTTTCCAATTATTTTCAAGCGCAAGCCGTGCTAAAATAGTGATATGGGTAGGTAAATTTTAGCTTGAGGGACGTAATGCGCACCTTCATCCTCTCGATTGTCTTTGCGTTAATGAGCAGTGCCTGTGCTTCCAACCTTGCAGAAGTGCAGGACGAAGGACTAGCAGAAGAACAGGAAATGCTAGAGGGCAATGCTGACGACCTCGAAGAGGACGAGCAAGAGGTTAATGCACAGGGACTCGACAACGAAGAGAGTCTCGAAGATCAGCAGCTAGAAGGGGAAGACCAACAAATTCAGAACGAAGACCAGCAATTGCAGGGCGAAAATCAGCAGTTTCAGAACGAATACCAACAATTGCAGAGTGAAAACCAGCAGTTTCAGAACGAATACCAGCAAATTCAGAATCAAAATCAACAAATGCAGAGTGAAAACCAGCAGTTTCAGAACGAATACCAGCAAATGCAAGGCGACAACCAGCAATTTAGTAATGCTGACGCACAGTTATTGAACGAAGGTGAGCTACCGCTGGAGGCGGCAGAAGGGAATGAGTCTGGTCTTACCGAAGTCGGCATGGTCGAGGATGGTGCTGATGAAGGTATTGCTGCTGCCAATACTGAAGGTGTGCCACCTCCGAATGAGTTTTCGGGTGCACCGCCGTTGCCCGGTACGCTGAAAAATTTAGCAAGCGGAGAAGCTCCTGCCGAATACCGCATTGAGCCGGGTGATACGCTGTATGATATCTGTGAGCAGTTGCTGGGGGAGGCTGGTTATTGGCCTAAGTTGTGGGCGATGAACGATGTAATCAAGAATCCGCACTTCGTCTATCCTGATTTTGTGTTGCAGTTTTTTCCCGGCGATGCCAATCGACCACCAGCGATGCGAGTGGTTGGCATCGAGGAACTTACACCTGAAGGTCTCGACAACGAGAAGCTCGTCGCTGAGGAGACCGCGAAGTTGTTCAAGGGCGAGAACGAATCGGATCTCGAACTGCTTAACCCTGAAGACATCGTCGTGCCACCAGAGGTCAGAGATTTATTTCGTGACGACGACACCGTGCGTACTGAAGAATCAATGCTAGTGCAGTTGCCAGCATTGATTCTTCCCGACAAGTTGGACGTGATTGGGGAGATTGCCGGGGGTGTCGATGGTGCACTCAGCATTCAAGACGATCGTGATGGCTTCGTGCGCGGTGCAAGGCTAGAAACTGGCCGTGTTTACACGGTGTTACGCTATCAGGGAGTGGTGCGAGATGGTCTGCAAGGGCATGGTCACCGCTACGATTTTGTCGCTAACCTCAGAGTCAAAAATTTTATTGGCGAAGCGGAGATTGCACGAGCGCAGGTGTTTAGTTCTATCTCACTGACACATACAGGGGATGTTGTTGTCGAATATCGGGCACGTTCACGCAGAATTATGCCAGCAGGTGGCATGGAAGGTGGTGATATACGCGGACACATCATCAACCTTACTCATACCGGTCAACAGGTAGGGGCAATGGGGGATTTTGCTTTCTTGGCCGCGGATATTGGCAGTGATTTTGCCAAAAATCAGGTGTTTAAAATTTTTAGAAATGTCAGCGCTGGTGGTCGGATGAGTCATAACAGAATCGATGAAACCTATCAAATCGGGACGTTACAGATCATCGATGTTACCGAACAGGGGGCCATCAGCTACATTGTCAGCAGTAACAAAGAGATTATGCTAGGTGATGTGATTGGCTCTGGCTAGTTACCCTGTATTTGGCGATTTAAAAAAAACTAAACTTTTCGCACTTTCTTACCGATAGTTATCCTAGCAGATGTGTTGGGAGGTAATGGTGCGTAACTGTATGGTATTGATCGTACTACTGTTTATCGTGTGGCTGGTGTCGTCCTGTCAGGGCTATGAGGCAGTATCTACGGTTAAGTTCATTACCCAGCATGGCTTCAGTGTAGAGCGCATGCCCGATTGGTATCTGATCCACGCGGTGAAGCAGCCATCATGGAAGATTCACTACGGTTTCGATGACAACAATAAATGTCATAGTAGTGGAGTCGTTGACAAAGATGACTTTGACAAAGATGACTTTGAGCAACAGCTCAAGGACAGCATCGTCAAGGCGGTACAGTTGTGGTTGCAACCCCTGCGCGAAGGCAGTGACGAGATTGTCACTACGTTCGAGCTGGAATTGAAGGACACCGTGTCGGTTGTCGAGAAAAGCTTGATAGACATGAGGGCAGAGCAGAAGATTGCTATTGAAGAGGATGACCTACCACACTTCAGGATCACCTTTAATTGTATGGAGAGTGAGGGGAAGTTCCCTGAGGGAAAGGAAGAATACCCCCGTTCTTTTGTGATGCTGGGCACAGTTCCACAAGTGTTCATGTTTCACTACCGTAAGCCGGCTAAAGCTTGTGGTGAGGGAAGTGACGCAAACTGTGTAGCTACCGAGGAGAGGGATCAAAGCGAAATTTTTCCCCATGACAAGATGTCGAGTGAGCACATGTTCATGATGACGACGCTGCTGCACGAGGTAGGGCATGCTTTTGGCCTCAAAGACGTATATGTAGAGACTGATGAGGACGTACAAAAGAGGCGGGAAAGCTTCAATCGCAGCACGGGTGGTTCGGAGAGAACAGTGGGCAAGCAACCCAATTCTATCATGGGTGTTGCTAGCATCATCGGCTTGCGTGAGAAAGAAGAAGAAGGGGAGGAAGAGTTTGTTATTACCACTGACGATGAAGAGGCGATCAAGTGGTTGTATCTTCAAGCGCACGAGGGCGTGGCACTCAATGTCTGTCCGACCGACTACGAGATGGAAAAAGACACCGAGGGTTGTGTACCGCGCTTCCCTCTCATTTTCGCGGTCAGAGAAGGGGACATAACGATAGTTGAACTACTGTTGGATGATGATAGCATCGACATTGACAGTTGTGACCGCTATGGCAATACCGCTTTGTTCTACGCTCAACAGGGAAAGTATGGACATGGTGATACAATGGAACAGCTACTGCTCAGTAAAGATGCAGACACTACAGCTGAGTGCGCTGCGGTGGATCAGACAAAAGCTGAGCCACCAGATACCGTTGTGGCGGAAGCAGATGCGACGGAGGCAGAGACAACGGAAGCAGGAGCGACCACAAAGGCTTTCAATCTCAAGGAAAAACTCCGCTGCAGCACACTTGCGCACCACGACGTATCTCGCAATAAATTATTGCTATTGCTGCTGATGTTGCCAGCACTGCTGTCCTTTCCGCTCGTTTCTGTGTCTTTAAAACTGCCAATGACACGTAGCCGATCAGCTGTTTCCGCACGGATTTTCAGTAATGGCCAATGGAGCAACAAAAACACGAGCACCGACTGAATACCAGCGCGAAATGCTCTGTGAAGACGGAGGTTAGATGATGAACAGAACAACAGTCATGAAAAGCCTTGTGGTCGCGCCCCTGCTGGCTGTCCTGTGCGCCTGCGGGACTGACATAAGCAACAGAATCAAGACAGCGGGCGGAGGAACAACCCACACAGAACACAGCGGCCACGTCAAAGTAACTGAAGCCGAACTGGAAGAACATTGTAAGCGAGAAGCGCCCAAAAGAGAGCGAACAGCTGCTGAAACAGAATACTGGACAACCATTGACAGCATTGCACTCTTCCCAACACAAACTAGCTGCCGCAGTGAGCAAGGACGGCGCATCTACCCTAGCACAACCATAACCTGCGACAATATTTGCAATTATAAAGTACTCACAGTAAAAGGCATAGAACACCAGAATAAAAACAATTGCAGCCTCTTCAATAATGAAGACTACTGCGAATCCCAGCTGCTCAACAAATCCAACATCCCCAACTACCCAGTCAAGCCTCAACCATTTTCGATGGCTGGAGCATCGAAAGAAGAACTGGAGGAAAGCCGAAGGCAGTGGCGGCAAGCCGAATATCTACGCATAGTGAAGGACGGGCACGAATGGAGGGCAGGGACTGACGGACATCGTGGCCTCGTCGAGAGAGATGCGCAAGCAAAAGAAGAAGGGCGCTACAATGAGCAAATCTGTGTTGTATTCCTTGACCCATGCATATTCGAAAGTGAGCCCATAGCAGAAATCACCGCAGATTACGATCACGCAGCAGCCATTAGAAGATCCATTACTGACAGCCTCTGCCCCCACTATGAACATGAACATGGAAAAGGATATAACTTCTGCAAAGAAAGCTGCAAAGATGTTGCAACAATACCGATAGAGGAATACGAGTCATGCTTGAATAAAGCCTCAAGCGCCTACTTTGAAGCCAAGAGGGAGGCCGAAACGCCATAAGACCAGAAGGGGGTACGGCTTCCTCCCCCTTCACCAGTGGGGTGGCTTTGTCGCCACCAAGCAGTGTACCAGAAGGCACCCTGCTAATCCTTATTGCCAAGGGGAGCGAGCAAGCAGCAAAAAGTATGTGCGTAGCCCGTACGGGGGATACGCTTTAAATATAATGCTCTGTTCACCACCATAAGCCGCTTAAACTCGCCATCAAAAGCTAACAAAAAGCAGTGAGCATTCATTCAGTCATCTGCGCCAGCAGATGAAAAAAACGAAATGTGACAAGCAGCTAAAAAACTTAGCCACCAACGATTTTTGCCATATCGAAGATGGGCAGATACATGGCAATAACGATAAAGCCGATGCAACCACCAATGATAACGATCGTGAGCGGTTCAAGCAGTGACAGCAGTGCCTTGACTTGTTCTTCGACTTCTTCTTCGTAGATTTCGGCAATCTTGGCTAACATTGTATCGATTGAACCAGTCTGTTCCCCTACTTCGGCCATGGAAACCACCATGATAGGGAAGATAAAAGATTCACGCATTGAGGCGGCCAGACCTTCACCTCGCTCCACCTTATTTTTAATTACAATGATATTTTCTTCGACAACCTTGTTGTCGGAAGCAACCGCACAGATTAAAAGAGCATCAATCATGTTAACACCGCCAGACAGCATGGCAGACATGGTATAGCAGAATCTCGCAATCACTGTTTTGTGAATTAGAAGGCCAATGGCTGGTACCTTCAATATGTACCTATCGTATGTTCTACGACCTTGCTCTGTTTTTAATGCAAACTTGAAGGAGAGAAAAATTCCAACTAATATGGCTGAAAATATAATATAATGATCACGGATAAAATTAGAGGCATCGACTACCCAGCGGGTTAAGGCTGGCAAATCTTGACCAGCAGATTGAAACTGTTGTGCAAACACTGGCACGACAAAAATCAACATTCCGATGATGATGGCTATCGACATAAAAACTACAGCAACTGGATAATAAAGAGCAGATTTTGTTTGTGAAATAATTTTAGCAACTTTGTCAAGGTGTTCGCTCAGTTTACGCATAATTATGTCAAGCTGGCCACTAATTTCACCCGCCTTAATCATCGCAACATAAAGTGGCTTAAAGACATTGGGGAATAGTGCTAAACTGTCACCTAGTGACTTTCCTTGCTCTACATCTGAGCGAATTGATTCGATGGCATTGCTAAAGTCATGGAGATGTTGCTGATCACGCAAGATTTCCAAACATCTCATCATCGCGACACCACTTGCTAGCATTGAGGCAAACTGCCGTGAAAAAACAGCAAGATCACGTGTCTTAGGCCATTGATAACCAAAGCGAAATTGTGCGCGCCCTTCTTTATCCTTGTAATAAAAGTATTCCAGTGAAAAACTCATCCCTTTTGTTGTTGAGGCATTC
This sequence comes from Oligoflexales bacterium, assembly GCA_965226195.1. GTDB lineage: Bacteria > Bdellovibrionota_B > Oligoflexia > Oligoflexales > JAPPIL01. The sequence goes on along the minus strand of OZ245333.1, from coordinate 1,690,994 downwards.
TGTTCTGATCTGATCGATAGTGGCACTAAACGCATCCGCTGCAACTGTGTCCTAACGTAGGCCTTTGAGTTGCCCTCGATCTCACCATAACGCAAATTCCCGCCGCGATCACGGGCTTTGTATTTATAGGCAACCATTTATCACTGAGTTTCTATAGTTTTCAATTTTTTCAAGGATTCCTCCATCATACCCATCAACTCATCTGGATTGCAACTTTTGTTGAGAGCCTCGTTTTGCTCAATAACTTCACTTTCCCACAATCCAAACAGAGATTGATTCATTGTTTGCATTTTAGTCTGCTCCTGACCAACTTGCATAGTAGAATATATCTGATGAATTTTATTTTCTCGGATCAAATTACGGATACCTATGTTGGGAATCATGATCTCCATTGCCAGTGCTCGCCCCCCAGCAGCCGCGGGAATCAGTAGCTGTGAGACAACAGCATTCAGATTCAATGATAGCTGTGTTCTGATCATAGCCTGCTGTTCAGGAGGAAAAATATCAATCAGGCGGTTAAGCGAAGTAACCGCAGAGTTAGTATGCAACGTGCCTAGCACAAGGTGACCTGTCTCTGCAACTGTTACTGAACGCATGGTTGATTCCAAGTCACGCAACTCACCAATCAGCACTACATCTGGATCTTGACGCAACACGCTTTTTAGCGCTCGCATAAATGACTTTGTATCTGAACCGATCTCACGCTGGTTGACTAGACAATTTTTAGATGAGTGTAAAAACTCAATGGGATCTTCGATCGTAACAATATGATCACGACGGCTGCGGTTAATATGGTCTACCATTGCCGCCAGTGTGGTTGATTTACCTGATCCCGTTGGCCCTGTCACTAGCACTAAGCCTCGCGGCATATCAGAAAGTGTCTTTAGTATCGAAGGTAACTTGAGTTCTTCCAGCGTTTGTATGTTTAGGGGAATGGCACGAAAAACACCCGCAACTGTTTCTTTCTGTAAAAAAACATTGCCACGAAAACGTCCAACATTTTTGATTGAAAAAGAAAAATCTATCTCACGCTCACTTTCAAGATTTTTTTTCTGTTCCTCATTCAACACACTGTAACACAGCTCGCTTGAATCATGTGGTTTCAAATTTTCTGTGTTGAGTGGGTGCAGCTTACCATTAATTCTGAAACGCGGTGGTGAGTTGACCGATATATGTAAGTCACTTCCGTTTTGTGTAACAAGGGCTTCCAGTAGTTGAATAAGAGTATAGTTCATAATTTCCTCCTAATCACTATCCGAACTAGTTACTTTTACCACTTCAGCTGCAGAAACTGTTCCCTGCACCATCTTTATCAATGCAGCCTGCCGCAGCGTGCGCATACCATTATTGATGCCAACTCGTTTTAGTTCTGCAGCCGTTGCTTCTTTTACAATTGCATCATATAGTTGTGAAGTCATGCGCAAAACTTCGTGAATAGCAACACGTCCCTTGCTGCCTATCCCATCACATTCACTACACCCCTGACCCTTATAGACCTTGACCTTGTGGGCAAAATCCTTCCTGATGCCTAAGCTAATCAAATAGTCAGGAGTAGCTCTCTCATCGACTACCTTGCATTCTTGGCATAGCCTCCGCATGAGACGTTGTGCAACGATACATAGCAAAGCACCGACAAGATTGTGTGGCTCAATCCCCATGTTTACCAGTCGAGTTATCGTTTCATAAGAATTGTTCGTGTGCAAGGTTGAAAGCACTAAGTGTCCTGTTAAAGCGGCATTAACAGCGATAGAGGCTGTTTCTGTGTCTCTAATCTCCCCTACCATAATCACATCTGGATCTTGACGCAGAAAAGATTTCAAAATTTTTGCAAAACTCAAACCTATTTTGTTTTTAGTTTCAACTTGATTCACGCCATCGAGATTATATTCCACGGGATCTTCGGCAGTGAGAATATTTTCTTCGACACTATTACGCTCTGATAGAGCTGAATAAAGTGTCGTTGTCTTGCCTGACCCCGTTGGCCCTGTTACCAGCACAATGCCCCACGGCCTTTGGATTGCAAAGCGAAATATATCCAGCTCTTTTTTTTCAAAGCCTAAATCCATCATATCCACTTTGAGTGCTGACTGGTCGAGTAAACGCATTACCACCTTTTCACCATGTATGGTTGGCAACGTACTAACACGAAAATCAATTGGCACATCGTCAATCGAGATGGCAAGGTTACCATCCTGCGGAAGTCTTGTTTCAGCAATATCTAACCCACACATCACCTTAAACCTTGCTACTAGGGCGCTTTTTATGTTGCTACGCACCCGGACAATTTCCATCAACATGCCGTCAATTCTTATTCTAATCCGTATATAACTCACATACGGCTCAACGTGAATATCCGAAGCTCCCCGTTGAAAACACTGAACAAGCACCTTATCTGCCAGTTCCACTACGTCGTTATCGTAATTTGAGCCACGAGTTTTGATAGCAATACGATCTTTCGTAGTTGCATCTTTACTCTCACCCTTCTTACTCCCATCAGTGGATAACGATATTTTGGACGAATAGTATTTCTGCAGCACCATCGATATAGCACTTTCTGTAGCAAGTACAAGACGAGCAAAATAACCAGTCTCAAACCTGACTTTCTCAATAATAGTTAAATTTTTAGGATTTCCTGTGGCAATGATAATGTTGTTACCAGCACGGTCAACTGACACAATTCTAAAAGTTTCCGCCAAAGTTGCTGGGATCAAGCTGACAATAGCAGCTTGCAAGATTTTTTTACGCAAATCTACCTTCGGCACTTGATAGTATTCAGCCATGATAGATAACAAACGCTGCTCGCTGAACTTGCGTGTATGCTCCAAAGCATACATCAACGAAACACCTTGTTCCTTGATGAGCATATCGACCATTGCAAGATCTTTCTTGTCCATGCCGTTTTCTTCTAATGTCTTTGCCAATTTTTCTTCTATCACACCTAGCACCATATTTTATGCAACGTAAAGATACACTTGTTGTTTCGGAAAAAAGAAGCGAGAGTTGAGGCTAGTTTTTCGCAGTGCGGATTTAACTAGAGAAAATTATAGAAATTATGCAGAATAATTTGTGTTATCTAAAAATTCTTTACGCAAGTGAAAGAGGCAAAAAGCAACCAGCAGTGGCGAGACATACCACAGCACAGCATCGACATTTTGCTCGATAATACCGAGAAAACGCAAACTAACCAGCAGCAGCCACGTGGCAAGGTGGGCAAGACAGTAGCCTCGCAACAGCTGCGAACAACAGAAGTTTTTGCGGCGCACGATCTTCAGCCCGATCCAGCAGAAAATAAAATCCGTCGGCCAGAATAGCCACAGGTTAGCGTTGTGGTGCAGGTCAAAATGTTCAGAGTAGCACCACGAGACGATCATAACGATACTCAACAAGGCGGCAAAAAGCCCCCACAACATCAACAACGAGCTGAAAAGCAAGCGAGAGTTAAAGCGCTGATACAGCAACCCGCTGAGCAGCAGTAACAGCAGTGCCACACCAGAGAAAACCACAAAGCTGTCGATGTTGGAAGAAACCCACGGGTTGCCCTGATAGATAACTTCCTCAACTTCCAGCAACGGCTCGTCAGTAAAATTACCTGTGTCATCGACCGCACGCAACTCGCTCAGATACTGCTGCAACTTGAGGGGATAAAACATCTCTTGCCACTTCGATAATGGATAATCGATGCGGCTGTTCATCACTATGTCAAGACCAAAGATCACGATCGGAGGACGATTGAGGTTACCCCGCACATAGTGACGAAACGTCTGCGGACTCAGTTGCTCTGCGTAGGTTTCCTTGACCATGCCGTGCAGCACTCGGTCGATATAGTCCCTAATGATCGTTGCACAGTTGTTGAAAAAATACTGGTAGTGGTAGGTAATATTTTCTGGGCGCAAGTTGGTAGCAATTAGCTCAAAGAGCTGTGCCTTCTGCTTTTCCGTGAAATTTATCCTGTTCTGGCTCATGCTGCGGTTTTCTCGCCGCGTGTAATGATCATGCATGCGTGCATAGCCAGATACGCCGAGACGATAGGTGAGAATGCCTTTGAAAAAAACAAAACCGAAGTCCAGCTGACTGCGATAGTCGAAGATACCCCAATTAAAGTTGTAATCCGCCCCGCTATCACGATCGATGATGCGCAACACCGTGTGCCCGTAGCGAGTATAAAGCTGCCGCCCCAGTCCCGCCGTGACGAGATAGACATCACCGTTACGGGGTGGCACAAACTTGCGTGCCCATGCCCCATCGCTCAGCCAGACACACACTGCCAGCAAGCACAGCCGCCACCTCATGTCTTGGCCTCCGCCTGTGCTCTGCGCTGCAAGACGAGCCGCATTGCCCGCCGCGTCTCCGCCGCTCGCCGTCGGCGTTTCTCATTGTCGCTCTGTACCAATAAAGGTGGCAGTGGGCGAGGCCGTCCCCCTGCGTCCAATGCTACCATCGTCAGATACGCACTGGCGGCATGAACACTAACACCTCGCTGCATGTCCTCCGCCATCACCCGCACGCCTACCTCGCAGCTGGTGTTGCCGACGTAGTTAATCTTCGCCCGTGCCGTGACAATCCAACTTAGCTTAACTGGTTGCTGAAATTGCAAGGCATCGACCGCGGCCGTGACTACCGCCGTCTGCGCATAACGCATGGCACAGATACCCGCGACAGTATCGATCCACGCCATCAGCGTGCCGCCGAAGAGCGTGCCAAGATGATTGGTGTCGTGCGGCCTGACCACGTTGGTGATCACCGCCTCACTCGCAGCCTGTGGTTTAAGGGCTTTTTTGCTCAAAGCACGGCCTTAATAAAATTTTAAAAAAGACTGTAGTTCCTGTCCGAAAAACAAGTGTATAACCGATCCCAGTGCTAAAAACGGGCCAAAAGGAAGCGCTGATTGAAAATTATACCTCTTTTTACCAATTGGAATCAAAATTATCGCAGTCAATGTGCCAAGCAATGATGCGTAGAGCAGGGTCGGTAGCACTGCTTGCCAGCCGAGCCAACCACCCATACCAGCTAGCAGCTTGGCATCGCCCATGCCCATGCCCACCTTGCCACGTATTAGCTGGTAGCCCCACGCGATGGCATAGATAACACCGCCACCCAGCACGACACCGATGCTTGCACTCTGCCAATCGAGTTCGGGGTGCAGATAAACGACGAGCGGAGTCAAAGCCACCATTGTCAGACTGATTTCATCAGGAATGATCATGTGGTGCAAATCAATCACCGATGCAACCAACAGCAAGCAGCAAAAGATTGTGGCATGCAGATAGCGCATAAGTTGGTTGTAATCTACCCCTATCCCGCTATCGAGACTAATGAAAGGTGCGTAGAAAAACAGCCCCGCTACCAACAGCGCACTGCTCAGTTCAACCAGTGGATACTGCACTGCCAACTTCTGCTGACAACAGGCAGTGCGCCCCCTTAACAGCAGGAAACTCACCAGTGGTATGTTAAGATAGAATGGTATCTGCTGCTCGCAATGTGGGCAGTGTGAACGGCGGTATCGCCAGAACGCGTCACGCGGCAAGCGGTAGATGAGCACATTAAAAAAACTGCCGAATATGCTGCCGATGACGAACAGCAGCAACAGTAGCAGCCAGTTTGTGCTTGCCAGTTGCAAGAAATTAACATAAGCGCTCATACACAGTTGATAACAATTATTGCACAGGAAGACAAAAGGAAAGTTGAGCACCGACAAGTTTGACTGGGCACAGATCATCAATCAACTCGTTGCCTGCTGCCATACAGAGGGCGGACAAGAACGTGCCGCACAACTGACCGCACAACTCGGCATGGAGGAAATTCTCCGTGTTTGGGAGCAGACTGCGGCACTGCGGGATTTGGTGGCACGTGGCTATGCCTTGCCACCCGTCGAGCTGCCAGCGATGACTAAGGTGTTCAAGGCAGCAGCTTATGGTCAAGTACTTGAGCCATGCGCCTTGCAGGACGTGCTCAAGCTGCTCAATGCCGTGCGCAAGTGGTGTGTTTTCTGCAAAAATTTGGAGCAGGAATGTCGCGTGCTGCACCGCTTTCGCACTGCACTGTTGACCTTGCCACGTCTTGTCAAGCTGATTGAAAAGACTATTAATGCCGATGCTACCCTCAGAGACACCGCATCAGCTGAATTGAAAAGTATTCGCAATCAGAAAAAAAATCTGCAGGATCGCATCGAGACCAAGCTACGCCGCATGATTTACCAGCACAAGTTCGATCCTTACTTGCAAGATGATTTCATCACGGTGCGCAACGACAAGTATGTAATTCCACTGCGTGTTGACGCAAATGGCAGAGTGAAGGGCAACGCCATCGACTTCTCCCGTAGTCGTGAGACAATGTTCTTCGAGCCGCAAGAAATCGAAAAATCCAACCAGTTGCTGCAAACCATCGAATTTTCAGAAAACTTGACCTGTTACCGTATTTTACAAGAACTAAGCAGTGCCGTCACCGCTGAATACGACACCTTGCGCACCAACTACGAAGAGCTGATTGCGCTCGACCTGCTGCACGCCAGAGCGCAATTAGCCCATAAACTCAACGCCCACACCATCACGTTGAGCACTAAACCATGTTTGCGGCTGCAAGACATGTTTCACCCCTTGCTAGCAGGAAAGACAGTGGTGAAAAACACGCTTCAACTCAATACCCACAACACGCTGATTATCTCTGGAGTCAACGCGGGGGGTAAAACAGTCATGCTCAAGGCAGTTGGGCTACTGCAAATGATGGCGAAAGCAGGTCTGATGGTCACCGCTGCTCCCAGTTCGGAGATGTATATCTTCAGCAACCTGCACGTTGTCATGGACGAAGAGCAGAACATCACTCACAGTCTTTCGACTTTTTCCAGTCATCTGCTCAGCCTACAGCGTATCATAGAGGCAGCGGGCAAAGACGATCTGGTGTTGATCGATGAGATTGCTACTGGCACTGACCCTGACACAGGTGCGGCACTAGCACAAGCCGTGCTGGAACAGCTTGCTGCACGCCATGTCACCACACTGGTGACCACGCATCACACCTCGCTGAAAGAACTTGCACTCAGCGATCAGCGTTTCCGCAACGCCTCGATGCAGTTTTCCACTACCGACTTGAAGCCTACCTATCGCCTGCTACTCGATCGACCGGGGCAGAGTTATGGTTTAGAAATTGCTTGCAGTCTTGGCTTGCCTGCACCGCTGCTCGCTCGTGCCACTGTACTACGCAGCGATAATGTGCAGAAATTCGAGGCCGCACTGCTACGTCTCGAAGAAGAAAATCAAAAACTGCAGGCGGAAAAAAATAAATTTCATCTCGAAACACTGAAACTGCAAAAATATCACGACCAGTGGCAACGCGATGCTCAAACGATCGCTGAGTTGCGTGCCAAGTTGCAACGTGAAGTTGACGCACTGCCACCGCAACCTTCAGCCAATGGCTTCTCCGCAGCGCAACTGAAACAACGTCTCCAACCCATCCTGACCCCGACACTGCCGGGCAAAGAACTGACCTTCACCGCTGCTAAAGTCGGCTTGCGGGTCTATTGCTTGCCACTCAAGAAAAGTGCGCACATTATCAAAATAGGTCGCAATGCCACCGATTTTCTTGAAATCAGCATCGGTGACTTTCGCACCAAAGTAAAACTGCACGACTTGCGACTACTCTGATGCTTGCGGAGCGAGAAAGCGGCAAAGAGTCAGCGGCGCAGCCGCTAGCAAGTTCAGCCAAAGACAACATAGCGCACCTTAGGCAACGACACCTGCAACAACTTGCTTTGCAGATGGCAGTTGAGCTCTAGGTAATAATACCGCCGTGTGCGTTGTGACAAGCTCGCGGCAACCTCACAAATATCTTGCCGCTGCCGCGTCGCAATCTCCTGCCGACATTGCAGAGCGAACAACTGCACTTTGCCACGCTCACCAGCACAAAAAGACTGCAACGTCTCGGCGGATGCACTCGCTAAGCGCACCCGCAACCCGACAAATTCTGCCAGTGCTTGCCGGTACTGCCGCAGCATAGCTGCACTGCAAAGGAAAAAAATAATCAGATAACCACAACAAACTATTCTCATCCCTTATCCCAAGACCAAACCACGATCTAAGCTCGCGTGTGTTTGTTTTATTCGGGGAGAGCATTCATCCCGCCATTTGCGTTAGCAGATGAAAAAATAAAAACCTAAGCGCTGGCGCGGAAAGCAAGTTTGCGGCCAAGACACGTGCCTATAGCTTCTGCACTCCTGATGTAATCACCATCCAAAGGCAACGGAGAAAAACTTCCCCGTTCAGCAACGTCGTAGTCGATGTCACTTACCTTGCATGCCTTCATACAAACAAGCCGACCAAACTGCTCGTTCTTGATCAACTCAACCGCATGACACCCGAACAGCGTAGCGATGTTGCGATCGTAAGGCGAAGGTGTGCCACCACGTTGTGTATGCCCCAACACCGTTACCCGTGTTTCAATCCCCGTATCGGCAAAGAGCCGTTCAGAAATCTGCGCCGAAATTCCGCCCAGCAACTTACGTCCATCGCTGGAAACACGATAGATCTGATCATTATCCTTCTCGTGTGCACCCTCAGCAACAACGATAAGACTGAAAAAACGACCGAGTGCCTTGCGCTCCTCAACCTTGCGAATTATCTCTGGATACTCAAAAGGAATCTCAGGGATAAGGATAATGTTAGCCGCACCCGACAAGCCAGCATGCAAAGCAATATGCCCCGTATGCCGCCCCATAACTTCCAGAATCATGATACGATCATGCGACTCCGCGGTTGTCTGCAAACGCACCGCCGCATCCGCAGCAATCTCAACCGCAGTATGAAAACCAACCGTCTCATCCGTGCCCGGCAAGTCACGGTCGATCGTTTTGGGCACGCCAATGACTGGCAGCCCCGCCTTCAACAATATCGAAGCCATATACTGCGAGCCCTCGCCACCCACTATGATCAAGGCATCAAGATCGAGATTACGAAAATTATCTTTACAACGAGCAATGTTTGCTTGCCCCTGCTCGTCATCAGAAAACGGTGAGCCACGATTAGAAGTCGATAAAATCGTGCCACCCTGCGTCAAGATGTAAGTTACATCCTGCATCGACAACTCACGACACTTCGGCGGCGAAGATAGCAAGCCGTTGACACTCTCAATGATGCCATACACCTGCCAGCCATAGTTGCCTTTAGCTGACTTGACCACCGCCCGAATAACCGCATTCAAACCCGGACAATCGCCGCCGCCCGTGCAAATAGCAATTTTTTTCACAGGTATTCACCTCAATGACATAGTGGAAGGATAGGTATGAAGCGGCGGCAAACTCCCCGCCGCTTCATACCTCGCACCCTGGAATGATTACGAGAGGTGTGCAAGTAATGCGACAAAACTCACACACCTCCACTGCCAAAAATCAGTTCTCGCTCTCGCTACCACCCATAAGGTCTTCGTCAGTTACGATGCTAGTGCCATACTCAGCCTTATCATCGGACTTATCATCGGACTTATCATCGGAAGCCGAGTCATCCTTTTCCTCAGCCGACAACTTCTCATCAGGATCATCCTCTCCCGAATCGATCTCGTCCTGAGTCCAGAAATCACCACCACCATCATCATCGTCGTCATCATCATCATCATCATCATCACTGAGTGCTTCATCGAAGTCAAAATCATCGTCATCGTCATCGTCAGAATCAAGATCAAACGGAGATGACTCTTTGATCTCATCAGTAGCAGGAACAGAGGCTGGTGTTTTAGGTGGCCGTCCACGTCTCTTGCCTGCTGTCGTCGTGGCCTTCTTCTTCGCGCCACTCTTCGATCCCCATGGAGCACGTTTACTCTTGGCTACCTTCTTCTTTGTGCCGCTCTTCGATCCCCATGGAGCACGTTTACTCTTGTCTACCTTCTTCTTCGTGCCGCTCTTCGATCCCCATGGAGCACGTTTACTCTTGTCTACCTTACTCTTTGTGCCGCTCTTCGATCCCCATGGAGCACGTTTACTCTTGGCTACCTTCTTCTTTGTGCCGCTCTTCGATCCCCATGGAGCACGTTTACTCTTGTCTACCTTCTTCTTCGTGCCGCTCTTCGATCCCCATGGAGCACGTTTACTCTTGTCTACCTTACTCTTTGTGCCGCTCTTCGATCCCCATGGAGCACGTTTACTCTTGTCTACCTTACTCTTTGTGCCACTCTTCGATCCCCATGGAGCACGTTTACTCTTGGCTACCTTACTCTTCGTGCCACTCTTCGATCCCCATGGAGCACGTTTACTCTTGGTTACCTTCTTCTTCGTGCCGCTCTTCGATCCCCATGGAGCACGTTTACTCTTGGCTACCTTACTCTTCGTGCCGCTCTTCGATCCCCATGGAGCACGTTTACTCTTGGCTACCTTACTCTTCGTGCCGCTCTTCGATCCCCATGGAGCACGTTTACTCTTGGCTACCTTACTCTTCGTGCCGCTCTTCGATCCCCATGGAGCACGTTTACTCTTGGCTACCTTACTCTTCGTGCCACTCTTCGATCCCCATGGAGCACGTTTACTCTTGGTTACCTTCTTCTTCGTGCCGCTCTTCGATCCCCATGGAGCACGTTTACTCTTGGCTACCTTACTCTTCGTGCCGCTCTTCGATCCCCATGGAGCACGTTTACTCTTGGTTACCTTCTTCTTCGTGCCACTCTTCGATCCCCATGGAGCACGTTTACTCTTGGTTACCTTCTTCTTCGTGCCACTCTTCGATCCCCATGGAGCACGTTTACTCTTGGTTACCTTCTTCTTTGCTGCCGTTGGCCGACCAAGCTTTTTCTTGCTGCTGGCTTTGCCAGCCGGTGCAGCCTTCTTCCGCTTGATTTTGCTCCTGTCGTAAACTCCTCTTGGCACTTGACTCTCCTCAAAATAAGTTAAACACAGACTAAAACCATACCATACCACCATACAGTATAGAAACATTTTTCTTGCTGTAACGAAACTTTTTCACAAAATCAACACGTAATCTCTCATTTTTTGCAAAAATTTACTCTTGAGGAAGATCTTCCACCGCAATTTTTCTCAAAATATGACACAATTCATGCGGTGGACGCTGACGATCAAACTTATACTTGGGAAAAAGAACTACACCATCCTCTTCCGCCACCACAGCCTCGCCATCAATCATGCCTAAACGTTCTCCGCTAGCAACTTTCTTGAAATTATACAGACCTTCCACCAAGCACACATCACCACTTGCAGGGAAAGTGATAATCTGACCAAAAGTGTAAAGCGGTGTTGTTACGGCAACGCTATCGAGACTTACAGTCGCTTTGACACAGCGCAAGGCTCGCAAAGCAATCAATACACCTTGCGCAATTTGAGTAGGGTCAAAGCCCTTCTGCCCCAACTCAATCGTAATACCAACATTGCCCTGTTCCTGCACGAACTCATCACTACACATGCCATCCTGAGAAAACCGACTGCCAAACCTTGTTACTACTGGCTGCTCGCATTGCACCAACTGCGCAAAGGCAAGACTTCGCCGTTGGAAAGGAAAGATGCCAAAACAACTTGTGCTGCGTGCCGTAGTTTGATGAAAATCGATGAAAAATTTTGTTCGCTGAAGAACTTTAGCCAGCGACCTCGCCCGCTCTGCCTCGCCCATCTCGGCAGCAACTTCTTGCAAAGCAAAACTGCGGTTCAAATCACGCTGCACATAACGCTTACCCCGCAACACCGCGGGGTAGTTACCCAAAAGCAAAGCCAGCCCACCCCGCAAGGGCGCAAAGCCCGCCAGCAGAAACTCCACCACCTCGTTCAACACCGCTAATCCCGCAACCTCATCGCCATGCGTCACCGCCATCAACGTCAGCAAAAGCTCGTCACTACCACTTGGCATGATGACATAGCCGTTGTCGATCTCTTCCCGCAGCCGATACCCACATGATGATAACCTCTTGATGCTGCTGTGAAATTTAGCAAATTCGTGCTCAATCCGTGCTAACTGCATCAATTTCTCTCCTCCAACAAAAAACCTCTAACTATTTTAAGTGACTTTGCCGACAAAAAGAAGTAGAAGAATAGTCCCGTGAGGTCTTACACTACGATAGCCACACGACACTAACAATAGACGATAGGACGATTACAATGTTGAGATTTCTACTTCTGCTACCCCTGCTGGGCATGTCAAATACCTGTGACCGCAATTTCAAACCCTCCTCACCGCCACCCGCAAAGATGAGTAGTGCCAACCAAGCTGCCCAGCAAAACAACCTCAGCACGTGGAAGGTCAACGACGAAGGCGAGGCGCGTATACAAATCGCCATGCAGGAATCCTTCTTCGCCAAAATTATGAAGAGCAAGGATTACAACGAAGGCTATGCTCTATTCAGCTACGGCGGCTGGTCAAACGAAGGCCAGACAATGATTCTCTGCAAACAAGACGACAGCGGCGATGTTATCTACATCGCCGCCAACACGACGAAGGAACTCACCTCCCACAGTTTCACGCAAGCCAGCCTCAAACGGCTACGCATCCGCCTGAAAATTGGAAATTTGCAAGACTTCACACCCAAAGTATTCGATGGTATCGAATACGAATACGTTCATGCTGTCAAAAGAAACGACAGCAATCTCGACATAAAAACACGCATCTACATGAAAGTTCCCAGCCTCGCAAAAGGCAAACCCAACCTTTACCTGCGAATTGTTGCAGGCTTCGACACCTTCAAGCAAGAGTTTTACAATGAATAAAAGCAATCCTTGCGTGTCGCAATGCGTGCCAAACTAGCACTAACCCGTGCTTGCAACTGCAAGTCTCCCGCCAGCATCACCCGCACACCCTCCACCCACTTGAAGACATGCTCTTCCTCCAACAAGATATTGTTGCCAAACAGCAACAAATCAACACCCGCCTGCACCGCTGCGGCAATCGCCTCCTCAGCACCGAAACGCAGACGCAATCCCTGCATTTGCAAATCATCCGTGATCAACAGCGTTGCAGGGCAACGCTCACGTAAACGGGCAATCGCAAGCGGTGAAATCGACACAGGTCGTGCTACATCCCACTGCTTGACATAGCCGTGACTCAATAACAGTGCCTCGCCGTGAAGTTCCCGCCCCCAACGATAGAACAGTTCCAGCTGTGTTTCGCTAAGTGTCAAATCCATCACCTCGTCATGCGAATTAACCGCACTGCCACCAATACCGGGAAAATGTTTGACACATAGACCGATATTGACAGCACGTGCCACTTGCCCAACAAGCTGTGCATTGTGCTCAATTTCTTGTATACAAGCACTCCACGCCCGCTGCTGACGACCTATGTCGGAATTGTCAGGATTGCTGTTGATGTCGATGACAGGGGCAAGGTTGTAGTGCAGGCCAAGTGCTCGCATTTCCGCAAAACTGCGCTGAGTGCAGTTGACCTTTTCGCTATCAGGCAAGGCATTGAACTCAGCCGCCGACGGATAAGGCTGAAAGCCACACTCTTCCCGCAATCGCCGCACCCGGCCGCCTTCTTGATCAACGCAAATCAACGGACGTGCCGCTAAACTTGCCAGCTCACAGCAAAGTTCGTGCAACTGTTGCGGATCACTGATGTTGCGTGCTCGTGTGCGTGTGGCACAATCGTAATCGAACAACACCACCCCACCGAGACCATGTGCAGTGGCAAACTCACGCAACCAAGCAGGTAGCTTCAGCCCTCTAAAACCGAGCACAAACAGTTCACCGAGACGATCTAACACCGACATAAGCCAAGCCAATACTCATCGATCATATACGGATAGCTTACCTTATCACCGCTGCATGTTTCTACCTCGTTTTGTTGGCAAAACTGCGGATGCAAGTATTGCAAATAACTCCAGCCACGACAGCTGACTTTGAGGGGCGGATACTCTTGGGCAACAAATACATAACCGGATGGCAACTCAATACGACTACCGACCAAATGCACCAGTGGATACGAGAATGCCTCTGAAGGAAAAACTCGCAAATTGCCAAAACGCAGCAGAAGATTGACTATCTTGCCATCCTTTTCGATCGCGGCCAGCAGTTGCCCGCCACATTCGATTGTATTCTTGAAACGGTTGTCGATCGAGAGATAGGCAGCAAGCAGTGCCTCGTCAGGCTGACGAGCAACATGCACCTCCGCGGCTAGTGTTGTATTTTCGTTATATTTGAGCTCACGCAACTCCTCACCTGCTGCACGTACACCCAGCAAGGCTGATAGCACTGACACTGTCCATGACAACCTGTTCATGTCCCCTCCTGACATTCTGTAGTTGTTTTTAAACGATTGAGCAAACACAAGCCACTGCCAATGTCTAGCTGACACGCCACACTTTTCAGCGTTTGACAGCAAGCTTGGTGTGCCTCTGACCAGCTAAAACCATCCGCACACATGGGACTGCTAGCACGTATCTTGCGTGGTGCTTTGAAGGCAGGAATGACAATTTCCGGCATCTTGCAGCCGTTGAAGATATCGTCAAAGCAAGCAACCACATGCTCGTTGTTGATGTTGATGAACTGCCTAATTATCTTTTCAGTGGCATCGAGATAGACGTAATCGACATGCTCAAAGTTGTGCGAGTGGTTCTTTACATAGGCAATAGTGTTCATCATTTCAATTGCTTGATCGTTGTTACGTGCCAACTGCTGTACGATCAAATCCTGCCTCAACATCGCAGTTGAGCCAGTAACAAGGTTGATCGGCTCGACTCCCGCATAGTTTTTAGAGACCAGATCCAGCGTGACAAAGTTTTTCTCCAACAGCGATACGACGTTAGCAAACTCACGTGCCAGATTGACCAAACTCTTGATCTCTGGAATTTTTCCCCGACCCCCCCGACGAAAAATCTTTATCTGTGTCGCTCCCAATTGGCTGAAGACATTGACACTGTTCTCGATATCCGCCGCCGCTTTCCAGACCAGCCCACTCGACGCTACCGCTGCGTCAAAGAGCCGCTCCCGTGCCGCGTAGTAGAACTCAAACTCAAACAACGCAAACAGCTCACCACCTGTGCGCTGCCCGTAAACGAATTCATTGCCACACGAGGCCACAAAATCCTCCGTCCGACCAGTCTTAAGCAAATCGATGGCATTCGGTCTAAACGTAAAACCACCTGCCAATAACATCTGATTGGCAACCCGCACATGCACCAGCAAGTAACGCGATGAGCTGTTCTTGTTGACACTGCGAGCAAAATTCACCCGTGCATTGATCTTGAAAAAAACCGACGACTTGAGCATACCCGCTGCAGAAATGTTGAGGTTTTCCCGCAGCGATGACTCAGAAGTTATCTCCAACATGCGAAACTCGGCATACTGCCCTTGCTCCTGCCCACTCTGCGTGCGCATCTCGCCGAGATCAACACAAAAACCCTTCGCTTCCCAATCGACCGTGCTCAACCCTTGCCCCGGCAACAAGGCCAAACCCGTGTCCTCACCATGCAAATTCTTGTTAGATGTCTCAGCACAAGCCTCCCGCCCTACCGAGATCACCAACAACAGCAATAACATTCGCATCACACATCCCTCCTAAACTAAAAATCAAACCAATCCCCAAAGCCTAACAGGTGACACGGCAAAAAGTGACTGAGTTGTGTAGCTCAGTGAGCGAGGCAACCCCTACTTACTGCTTTAATTTCAAATAGTTAAGCCAAAAAAACTGTGGATAACTTCCGTTTTTGTGCAAAATTTTGCAACGATGTGTAGTTTTGTTTGATAATTTATTCCACGATCTCTTGAATGTCGCAGGCAAATTTGCTGCCTCAGCTGCTTGTTATGACAAAAAAATAACAGTACACCTAAGGCCACACATATATCTTCCGAAAAACAATATAGAGTGAGGTGTTGTATGATTTTGCTACGAAAAATTTTCCCTGCTATGCTACTCAACATACTACTGTGTGGCACGGTCAGCGGGCAGGATAAACCACAGAACGGCGAAAGTTCCGACTGGGGTGTGATCGAGAGAGTGCGCGGCTCGAACGACACGACGGTAGTCAGCGATAAAGAGGCTGAAGAAGCTGATGATGAGCGGACTTCCGATAAACCAACTGCCGATAAACCAACTGCCGACGAGCCTTTTAACGAGGAAGATCTCGACTATGCACCGATTGTCGAGTCGGTCACCAAGCAAACCGTCGAAGAGCTAGGGCGCAAGCTAATCGGAGGTCAAGAGCATGTCTGTTTGCGCTGCAACAAAAAAAATCAGCTCGCGATGCAGGTGTTAGGGGTGAAAACTTTAGTCGGAGTTACTGGAGTCACGGTGACGCGGCACATCATGAGCCGCACCTCCCTGCAAGGTGCTATTGGCTATGGCTTCGGTGGTTTCAACACCGGCGCAGCAATCCTACACTTTTTCAGTGAGGACAGTTCGTTGCACCTCCTCACTGGTCTTAACGTCAGCATCAAGAGTAGAGAAGAAGATCGTGATCTTGAAGGTCTGTGGATGTTGGTCGGTCTTGGCAGTAAGTTCAATACCCAAGTCGGTATCAGCTACGGGGTTGATTTTGGCATAACAATGGCTGTCTTCGAGAATGTCTTCAATAGCAAAATGCGCTTCTGCTTCGGTGTGCTATCACAAGCATCATGCCGAGAAAAATGGCGCATCTTGCCCTACATCACTCCCATTAAAGTTGGCTATAGCTTTTAGTTTTTTTGTCATCTGCTGACGCATTTTGTTTGTATACGGGGCGGTCGTTCCCCCCTCCCCGAAACCCCACCCCCCTTCTGTTCGCAAATTCTTGTTTAGGTTGGTAAGGATCATCCTGCTGCACCTGACCCAAACGAGAAGTCTGCGAACACGCAGAGGTGTGGAGCTAGGCGTGCCTTCGGGCACGCCTTTGGCAAAGAGCCGCGCAAAGCGGGGAGGGGAACGCTCCCCATATAAAAATGCTATGATAACAGCATGTTATAATCAACGGAACTTATGCAACAAAGCCGGGAACGCTCCCCGTATACAAACAAACGTGCGAAGCACGAGAGGGGGGGACGACCTCTCGTATACAAACAACCGCCCTATACACAAGTTCTCGTTGTCCGCAAAACAAAAAACTAAGATTTTGCTCTCGCATGCCGATGAGCCATGCGAGAGGAGTGATAGTGCGTCTTTACCTACAAATTTTTGCCCTAACGCTGCTGCTACACAGCTGTCATGGTGGTCTGTCGAACCGCGGGCCGGGTGGTTTCAACATCGACCGAACGGGGCAGACCGATCTTTGTGCGGGGCAAACTTCACCCTCACCACAATGTCCCAATGCAGGTCAAGAGGGGGAAGAAGGGGAAGAGGAACAGCCGGCAGACACAGCGGGGAGCGGGGAGCAGGATATGATAAACGCCCCGCCACAGCTAACAGAATACAAAGATGGCATGTGGGGCAGCATTGCAGTCAGCCCCCTAGCGATAAAAAAAGACGAAGAGGCACAGTTGCAGATGACCTTTACTGCGGCAAAGGCAATAGCACAGGAGAACACACCCATCGACCTGATTGTCGATTTTCCTCACCCAAACACTGGTTTCAAGCTTAACAAGGTCGAGGTAAGTCCAGCCGCGGCCAAAGATTTTTTTGAACGCACTCCGTCTGTATTTACTTCGCTCGCAACCAACAAGGCAACCGCACCAATGATGAAAATGGATGAGGGAGAACAGTTTACCCTTACCTTCACCATAACCCCGCAGCAAGACTTTGAATTCAAAGCACGCACCGCGAGCAGCATCCGCTTCTTCAAAAATTCACGTGGTGAAATGCCCAAAATTAACGTCTATACGGGCACTGCGCCCGCCATAACTCATGATCTCAGCCCCATTTACACCAACGGCAAGTTGGAGATGCGTCTCAAGCCTTGGCCACACAAAATAAAAAAGGACACTGCCGCCGAATTAACGCTGACCTTTATTGCTGTCGCCCAGCTCAGAAGAAAAGCTATAACCCAGTATGGGCAGCTAACTCATAACGTTCCTATCGGCATATCACCCTACGACGCGGTTAGCACCTACAAGGTTACAGCAGTATCGACACGGGAATATTTCAAAGATAACAAGCAACCACATTGCTCAATAACACACAATTGCTCACTCAAGATCGTCGAGATGGAGAAGGGCGAAAGCTTTGAATTGAAACTCACCGTCAATGCTTCAAAAAACTTCAGTATCGGCTACAGCAACAAAACAGGCACCCCGCTCAAAAAGAAACATGATGAAATCAACTCTGAACTCGATGGCAAGCGCCCCCAGATAGAGGTTGAGTGAGTTTGTTTTTTGTCATCTGCTGGCGCAGATGACTGTGTCGATGCTCACTGCTTTTTGTTAACTGTTGAATTTGTGGTAGTTGCGACTGCCGTTTGTCTCAAACAAAGCATGATACTTATGCGTACCTCCCGTGCGTGCTACGCAAGACTTTTTGCCGCTTGCCAGCTCCCTTGCTTGTGCCCTTTGGCAATAAGGAATTAGCAGCGTGCCTTCTGGCACACTGCTTGGGTCGCAACAACCCTCACCCCCAAAATAGGCATGGGTGTTGGCAGTCTTGATGTCAACACCTCGACTTAGCTATGAGCATCGAGGCAAATACAAGAAAGCATGAGTTCAGCACTGTGCCCGTATCCAAAACTAAACCCCGTAATAAGGTTCGCTCATCACAAAAGTTTGTATTGTTCGCAGAGGCTAAAGATGGGTAGGGGGGTGATCGTCACTGCGAACCATTTCACGCGAATGCGTCAGCAGAGTCATGGTGAAGCAGGACGATCACTCCCTACCCAAAAAAGAATTTGCGAACAGAATGGGTGGGGTGCGGGGAGCAGTTTGCCGCTTGCTCGCTCCCTTGCTTGCGCCCTTGGCGGGAGCCTAACAGGGTCGCACACCCCTCGCCCACAGAGATAGCCATAGGTGTTGGCAGCCTGGCCAGCTCAATCCATCTCAAAAGCCCCTAAAGCCGAGAGCATGGATACGGGGTTTTGGTGTTGGGGATATGGCTATTTCTACACACAAGTTTGTGGTGTCCACAAAAGTTTATACAGGGTCTAGGGGTATCGTCACTGCGAACCATTTCACGCGAATGCGCCAGCAGAGTCATGGTGAAGCAGGATGATACCTATTGGCCCAAACAAAAATTCGTGAATAGAAAGGGGAGCTAGAAAGCAGGTTCGTAATCTGGGTCAAACCACGCACGGATACAACGCACGTAATAATCACGGCCGTCGAGTTTGTCTTTGAGTGGATCAAGCTCTGCCGTAATCGACAAGATTTTGTCGAGAAGCTCATTTGCGGGATCAATGCCACGCAAATAACTATGTATCGTCGCCGTTAAAATCGGATTGGTAGGAGTTAATTCCGAATAAAGAAAGCGCATCTGCACCATCACCTTTGCATACTGTGCTGCCGCGTAATCAAAGTGCTGCTCATCGTAAGCACGGCGAGCATCTTGTAGGCTAGAAGTCACTAGCATCAAGAAGGCGCTGAGTGTATTACGGCTGATTTGGGCGTTGACACTAAAATACTTTTGAATCTGCAACCAATAGGCTTCAAGTTCAGGGCGGTTGGGATACTCACCGGCAAACGCATCTTCTTCACGCGAGCGCTGATTGCTGGCAAAAGCCCAGCGGCGCACGAACGACTTGACCGGATCCCACAACGGCGCACCGACTGAGAATACACCGAAGCCCGTGATAATCGGAATAAAAACCCGCACGAAGTCCCGCTGGGCATCGGTAATGCTCTTGCGAGAGGCGAGCAATTCGTTAAATTTAGAGCCAGTATAGGCCGAAAGAATGATGCATGACAAGGCCACACTGTAGGTCGTAATCGAGCCAGCAATATTCGCTACCGTGTCTATCTCTTGCCGCAACACGTGCGTTAGCTGCTTGTCATCGCAAAAACTGCCGTCTTTACGCACACATTTTTTGAGCACTGCGTGCTGCGTGCTGCGTGCTGTGGCAAGGAAAGCAAAGCGATAGTACCAGTTGAATTTGCCGATCTCCTGCCGATAGCGTGCTGCCACCAGCTCCTCGTGCTGCGGCGAAATCTCCTGTGCAGCTGCTAGCCGCGGTAGTAACACACAGACAAGGGAGAGTAGCATCCCCAAGAAATATCTCATTACTAGCAAGATGGAATTCCTAAATAAAGACAGAGAACGTCCCTAATGGCGAGAACTTCAAGCCTATGCAGGCGCATTGCCGCAAACAAGACCCATGTCTGACCAGCGGGAGGAATGTATAATAGCACCACTGGAGATGAAATCAACACCTGTTGCGGCGATTTTTTCCACGTTGGCAAGCGTGATGTTGCCCGCTGCTTCCAGCAACACCCGACCCTGAACCATGCGCACTGCCAATGCAATTTCGGCACAGCTCAAGTTGTCGAGCACAATCAGGTCAGCACCCGCCACGAGTGCCTCCTGCAACTGGTCAAGCTGCTTAACTTCGACCTCCACCTTCAGCGTTGGTGGCAAGCTTTCCTGTAGCAGAGCCAATGCTGGTTTGATGCCACCCGCAGCACGAATATGATTTTCCTTGATAACTACACCATCGCAGAGACCGAGACGATGATTGCTTGCGCCGCCGATCGCCGCGGCGGCTTTCTCCAGCATGCGCAAGCCCGGCGTAGTATCACGGGTATCGAGCAGCTGAGCCTTGTGGTCGGCAATCTTTGCCACAAACTGTGTCGTCAACGTGGCAATGCCACACAAGCGGGCGAGGAAATTCAACGCCACCCGCTCCCCCTTGAGAATAGAGCGCGCCCGACCGCTGAACATCGCCAGCACTTCGCCGGCATGCACAGCAGTGCCATTACTGACCCGCGGCTCGACTTTGAGCTCGCTGTCCACCACGCCAAAAACCGCCGTGACAAGCTCAATGCAAGCTACCACTAGCGGTTCTTTGGCAATTATTTGGGCATTGGTGTGCGTGTCTTTGGGGATGCAGATGTCGGTTGGCCAATCACCGTAACCACAATCCTCTTCCAGTGCTCGTGTGACGAGCGGTTGCAGTTGAATATCGTGTATGTCCTGCATGCTCATCACCACACCTTTACCTTGTGTAGAGAAAACGGGCGACGTTGGGGGCAATCTGTACGAAGCTAACTGTTGTGCATGTGCGCATACTCATCATCTCGTGTAGAGAAAACTTGCGACATTAGGGGCAATCTGTACCCCTAGCTTCTTATTCATAACCTGCAACAACACAGCAAGCTCTTGCTTGTTAACGGTAATACGCTCACCCTGCACGAAGAGCTTTTCAAAATCCTTTTGCTTGCGGCGCCAATGCGGATTAGTAGAAAGTTCCTGTGCGAACGCGGTCATCCATGCGATCGTGCCGATTGATACTCCCGCAAATCCAGCTCCAAAAGACCAATCACGCTGCTCGCTGAGCTTTTTTACCTCTTTATCAGAAAGCGTGCCATCGCCACGCGAGATATAATACTCTACACTGTTGTTATCAACGTTCTTGCCCTTGAAAATCTTGGAGCTGACCTTATTGCCATTCGCATCGACAATAGGAGAATACTTGTCCAGCTTCCTGCTTATCAACCCAGCTCTAATCAGCAAGATAATCCCCGCAGTGCCCGTGACCGCGGCAATGCCAAGTAGGGCAAATTTTACCTTACTACCAATGCCGTTCTTTTGTGTGAAAGTATTGTAAGCTTCGGCATGGTCTTGAAAATAAAACTCACTGCCATCGCTATCGCGTAGTGGGTTCATGCAGTTGTGTTTTTGACACAACATCAAAACTGCCTGTGCTTGACCATTGATGTTTCTTTCCATCAGCTGCAAGGTAAACTCAGTTTTGTTTCTTTTATTTTTTTTGCCTTGCACATCGCTCGTTCCGCCTGCAGCGCAAGCGGAAGTGAGCAATATCAATAGCATTCTTGTCCATGCTCTCATCATAGCTTCCCTCATCTGCGCACGAGGAAGTCTTTGACTTCAGCATCGATCACGGCGTTGAAACGCACTGTGACGATCTCCAACAGACTGCGCAATTCGTTTTTGTTTACCCTGATTGCCTCGCCGTGAACAAACAGCTGTTGCAAGCTCTGCTCTTTGTTCTGCCAATAAGTATCTTCGGCAACGGCACGCATAAGTTCTACACGTCCCGCAACAGTGCCAACTGTTTCAGCAAAGTCTTCATTGTCGCGGTATGCATGTCTGTCATCGTGGTCGCGGTAATCACGTTTATCGCTACGGTGTAGGTAAATAGGTTCGCCGCTGCGGTCATAGCCGACCAGTACTGGTGTGTCATCGTAGTCACGCACGCTGCGCAGATTTACCCGCGCACGAAAACGATTTAACCTACGTCCACTATTATAGTGAGTTCTGGTATGCGACTCATAGTGAAAGCCAACTTTACCGTTGACAACCGTGACCCCGAAGCCTTGACTACTGCCAATATGCTGGCTGCTACCAACATGACCATAGTTGGCGGGCACAGGGTTTGTGCGCTGCACACGATTATTTATGTTTACATCTCTTCTGTCTGCTACCAAGTAGTTACCTTGTTCATCTACAAGATAGTTGCCACGCCTATTTACTTCGGTGGCATTTTTAGGAAAATAAAATTCATCACTATTGTGATTGCGCAGTGAGTTACGACACTCGTCGCCGTCACACAGCATCAACATGGCACGTAGTTCACCGTCGATAGTTTTTCTCAACACCTGCACGGTAAGATTTCCATCGTTCAAACCTTCGTCGCTTTTCTTATCTCCACAAGCGACACTTAACAACAGCGACAACATCAACAACAACATTTTCATAACAGCTTCCTTTCTACATTAAGATACAACAACAATTAAATTCCAAACATGTAACTCTGCACGGCGACATCGACCGTCGCTGGCACTTGTTCGACCAAAATGGCAAACAAATCGATAAGTTCGTCTTTAGTAACTTTCACTGCACTGCCGTGAATAAATAGGTCGGCAAGCGCACGTTTATTATCTTGCCACAACGCATCTTCCGCAATACCCGGTGCAAAGGCAATAGCATTTGTGCCTAGTGCGGAAATTCCCAATGCTGTCCAGTACGTAGGTGCTACAACAGCATCTATGGATTCAAGCCTTTTTTGCTCTCCCTCAAGTTCTTCTCTCATTTTAAGTTTTTCACTCAATTCTCTTAGAGAATCCTTAAGGTTGCCAATCCGCCCACGCATCGCGTCAGATTTGATGTAAAGAAAAGCACCCGCAGCTGTAGCAAACATCGTAATACCGAGCAGTGCCATCTTTATCTTCTGTCCTTTGCCTTCTTCTTGCACCTTTTGGTTGTAGAGATCGGCATAGTTTTTAAAGTGAAAGTCTCCCCCGCTTTTATCACGCAGAGGGTTGATGCACTTTTCGTTTTCACACAACATCAATACTGCTGCTGGTTCGCTATCGACCTGTGTCTCTTCCATTTTCAGGGTCAAGCTGGCGGCAGTCACCATCTGTTGTTTCGATGGTTTTGTGCCACAACTGCTGAGCAGTGCTATGGTAATTACAGATGCAACTATTCTCATGATCTACCTCATCAACTCCAATTAACAACTTCAAGTTTCAAGATTCGACAAACGTTCGCAGTTTTTTGCTGCGAGACGGATGACGAAGTTTTTTCAACGCTTTGGCTTCAATCTGGCGAATACGCTCACGGGTAACGTTGAAGCTCTGCCCTACCTGTTCAAGCGTGTGATCGCTTTTCTCACCGATACCGAAACGCATACGCAGAATTTTTTCTTCCCGTGAGGTCAGCGTCGCCAGCGTCTTCTGGGTCTGCTCGGTGAGACTGCTGGAAACAATCGACTCCGTCGGTAGTGCCACCGATTTGTTTTCCAGAAAATCACCAAGATGGCTATCCTCTTCCTCACCAATCGGTGTTTCCAGCGAAATCGGTTCGATGGCAATCTTCATTACTTTGCGCACCTTTTCCACAGGCAAGTCCATGCGAGCGGAGAGTTCTTCAGGCGCAGGTTCACGCCCCATTTCCTGCACAAGGGCACGGTTGGTGCGAATCAACTTGTTGATCGACTCAATCATGTGGACTGGCACACGAATCGTGCGGGCTTGGTCAGCGATCGCCCGTGTTATTGCCTGCCTGATCCACCACGTGGCGTAGGTGGAAAACTTATAGCCACGACGATACTCGAATTTCTCCACTGCTTTCATCAACCCGATGTTGCCCTCCTGAATAAGATCTAGGAACTGCAAGCCGCGGTTGGTGTATTTTTTGGCAATCGAGACGACGAGGCGCAGATTGGCTTCGACCAGTTCTCGCTTCGCCAGCTCAGCCTTGCGTTGCAAATCAACGAAGGTGCGGTGTGCGGTGACGATGGCATCCCCGTCGAGTCCGACATCACGAATGTCCTCATGATAGCTGTCATACGCCGTGACGAAAGCACGTGAGATACGCTTCCAGTCCTTTTCGGAAATGCAGCTTAGCGGCTTGTCGGTATTTTCCCTCAGATAAGACCGTAGCTCTGCCGCAGGGAGCCTACAACGACCTGCATAGTAGTCGATGTCCTTTTTCTTTTCTTGCACTGCAGCAGCACGAGAGGAGATCGCATTGATGGCAGAAGTCATCAGCTTGCGGTTGATGTTCAACTCCTTCAGTTCGCGGAAAACTTTCTCGCGCTTCGTCTCAAAGCATTGCACCTCCTCCACACTGGGAGCATCTCCCTGTGCCGTGACACGCAGCTTCGCCAGCTCATCGTCGTGCTGTAGAAAAGCATTAGTAGCTTCCTTAACCTTCTCCGAATAGCCTTCCTCGTTGTCAGAGCCTTCATCGTCGTCGAAAGCCTTGATGAAGCCACGCATGTTGATTTCGCCATACACGAAACGCTTCGCGGCCATCACGATTACCCTGTAGGAGAGCGGAATATCGATAATACTACGCAGAATGGCATTTTCTTTTTCCTCAATGCGTTTGGCAATTTCGACTTCAGCTTCACGGCTGAGCAGCGAGACACCGCCCATCTTGCGCAAATAGATTTTTACGGGATCAGCAGAACGTACGAGGCTGGCATCGGGCGTAACTAACGTCTCTTGCTCGCTCGTATACTCATCACCCCCGTCGTTGAAAAAACCAGTATCGAGCAAAATCTCGTCGCCAGACATCTTGTTATCGATGGGCAAATCGTCATCCGACTTGCCACGCACGTGCGTGGACAGCATGCGAATTACCTGTTTCGTGATACGCACCCGCTGCACTGCATCGAGATCGTGGCGGGCGATGACTTTCTGCATCTCGCCCTTACCCAGTGCCTTGCGCTCCGTTGCAATCAAACGCAACTCGCCGATGATTTCATCGACCAACGCCCGTTCAGCGGCGCTGCCAGCTTTCGGCCGCGCAATCGCCTTCTTTGTTGTCGCGGTAGTGTTCTCCGCAGTTTTCTTTTTCGTCGCCGCGGGCTTAGCTGCCGCTTTTTTATTTGCCACGGTCTTGACTACCGTTTTCTTTTTCATTGTGGTTGTTTTGACCGCGGTTTTCTTCTTTGTTACTGCGGACTTGGTTGACACAGATTTTGTCTCAGCTGGCTGGCTTGCCACTGCTGGCTGGCTTGCCACTGCTGGCTTCGACTTCGCCGTAGTTTTGGGCTTGGTTTCTGCCTTTGGCCTTGCCGGAGCCTTCAGTTTATCTTGTGCCTTTGGCTTCTCCTGTGCTTTGGTCTTTGCAGCAGTCTTGGGCTTCGCCTGTGCTTTGGGTTTGGCTTGCGCCTCTGCCTTTGGCTTGCTCAAGTCGCCAGACTGGTTGGTGGTTTTGGTTACGGTGTTCTTTTGCAAAATCAAGCTCCGATTCTCAACTCTGTGGTCAACTGCTAACAACTGAACACAGCGGGGTTAACGAAAACTGCGGCGGCATGCAAATACATGTGAGAAAACAAGGGATTACTACGTCTCCAGCACAAGCACGGGTCGTATACCTGCCAACATACATGAACATACCCACACTCAATGATTCAAAAAACGTGCCAAACGTGCGCAGCGGCGCAAACTTCGGAGAATACAAAAATTAGCTATGAAAGGCAATCATCTGTTGGTAGACAAAGATGTCAAAAATCAGTACAGGGCACTAATTTTTCGACAGTTTGAGGAGCGCAGCGATGCAGATAAGGGAAATTTTGCAAAAGACAGTGGGAAAACTGGCAGTTATGGACGAAGCCGTCCTTGCCACTAAGATTGTGCGGGTCGCCCCACTCGATCAAGCAGTCAGTGGCGAATTGAGCTTTCTCACCAACCCTGCCCATCTCGACAAGGCACACACCACTGCTGCTAGTGCCATCCTCGTCGCAGCCGCGATTCCTGAGCTGTCCGTGCCGCAGATCATCACCGCCAACCCCTATGTGGCGATGGCAGAGTTGGCAACGCGGCTCAATCGCAGTGACAGAGAATATCCGCCCCGTAGTCAGCTCGCGCACATTCACCCGCAGGCTGAGGTTGACGAGCAGGCAATCATCTACCCGTATGTGTTCATCGACAAGGGTAGCCGTATTGGGGCCGGCAGTGTTGTTTATCCCCACAGCTTCATCGGAGCGGGGGTAACTATTGGTAAAAATTGCACTATTTATCCCAACGTCACTATCTTAGACAACTGTGAGATCGGCATGAACGTCGTCATCAACGCGGGGGCAGTGATCGGCAACGATGGCTTTGGCTTTGCGCAGACGGGCATGGAGGCAGTCAAAATTCCTCACAGCGGACGTATTGTCATCGAGGACAACTGCGAAATCGGGGCGTTGAATACGATTGCACGGGCAACCTTCGCTGAGACTCGCATCAGAGCGGGTTGCAAGCTCGACGCACAGGTGCATATCGGTCACAATGTCGATCTTGGCAAGTTCGGGCTGATTGCCGCACAGTCAGGCATTGCCGGCAGCACCAAGGTCGGACGCAACCTGATTATGGCGGCACAGACAGGCATTGCCAACAGTCTTACCATTCCTGATTACGTCGTGCTTGGCACGAGAGGCGGAATCGGCAAAAGCCCCCCCACCTCTGGTCAATACGCGGGCGCACCCGCCCTGCCCGGTGCTGAATGGCGCAGACAACAGGCAGTGTATAAAAACCTGCCCGCCCTTGCTAAAAAAGTGCAGGCACTGGAACGAGAGTTGCGAAGGCTCAAGAATTGATTGCCTTAGTCCACCTGCTAAAATCAAAGACAAGAGTAAGGCACAAGCACTTTGAAACAAATTAAATTTTTGTCGTTACCAGCCGATACCTGCTGCAAGGGAGAGCTGAGGCGTGAACATTACAAGGCAACTATTGCTGTGCTCTATGGCTTTACTATGCTTTGCGAGCTGTGTGGCAGACAGCAGGAAGGGCGGCAAGCAACCCGACGAAAACCAGCAGGGGCAACAACCTTGGCCAAGCTCAACGCCGACACCGATACCGACACCTACGCCAAATGACCAAGATGATGATGAAAATCAGGATGATGACGAGGTAGAGGATAAAGTAATTGCCGTGCATGCGGCTTTCTTGCGTTCAGAGCAAGGGGCAATAAAGGTGGTCATGGCACTGCTTGCTGCGTCAGAGCAAGAGACGTTGCACGAAGATACGGAACTTAGGGTATTGAAAGCACGCTTAACTAATTTTCACGTTACACCAAAAGAGGTGGAAAAGCTCAGCGAAGATGGCACAGAGTTTAGCACTGCACTTGATGTTGCAGCAAAGGTCAGCGTGGGTGAAAAATTTTACTGTGTTGAGGGTAAGTTAGAGAAGACAGATATTGCTGTGTTTGCCGAAAGCTTGCCTGATGAAGTTACTGCAGCATCACTCAGCAGCGATTTCAAAGGCTTAGAGATAAAGGAAACAACAGAAGCTGAGGAGTGTTGGCAATGAGAACTATCATCCTCATAGCACTGGTGCTGTCCTGCAAGCAGATGACCTCTGAGCCACACAGAGAGATCGTCAGCACAGGAAAATTTGTCACGGTTGATAAGAGTGCAAATAAAATAATGGTAGTTGATAAGGACGGCAATAAGTATCCATCGGCAGTACATCATGTGAGAAGCAAAAACTCCTACGAGCTTGTTGAGCAGATGTCGGAATTTGGCAACAAGCTTGTTTCTCCCGATCGCTTGCTGCGCTGGGAAAAGATGCTGCTTACCTATAAAGATGGTGATGATGAACATACTTGTTTGGTTTCGCCATCAGAAGCAAAAAGTTTTCACGATGATGGTAGCGACGAACAAAAGATAGCAATAGATGCAAAGGCATGTGAAACCGACCAGCAGCTGTTCACCTTTGCTCGTCTGTGTCGCAAAGAAGGCGGCAAGATTATCACTATTGCTGATATCAAGGAAGGTTTCTCAAGTTACAACGGCTTTCACATTAAACTTTTGCCACACAACTTTGCTTGTGTCGTCAAACGTGCGGGTAAAGAAATTCCCATCCCTTCTTACTGTTTTGTCGATAAGTATCAATCTCGTAAAACGATGTCTAGTGTTTTTAAAGATACAGGCGATAGCTCCTATACTGATACCGAGCATCTCGTTAAGGCAGTGTTTAGAAAAATAGAACCGTATATAAATCAGGTCAATGCTCCAGCCAGAAAAAGCTGTCGCCACGGGAGACGGATACACAACATACACAAAATTGGCTACCAATACAAGGTTGGTGCGGGGGAGGAGATAGAAGAGGTATCGCAGACGGAGGAGATGCAACAATCAGACGCGGGTGATAATGAGTAGCGATGCTACGTGAAGATGGCAAGGTAACCCTTCTCTCACCAGCCTGCATCAGAAAAATGCTCAAGGTAAACCAACTGCCAGAGACAAAGCCACGCAAGTCAGCTAAATATGATCGATGTGTCTTTCAATCATCGCACGGTTGCTTAGCAATTTTTTGAAAAACAGCTTCGCGATAATTGCCCGTAAAACAGGCGGTGCAATGCCCCGCGTTGCCCAGTGCTTGATGTAAGGCGGGCAGGCTCAGGTAACGCAGTGTGTCAGCACCGAGTGTGTGGCAAATTTGGTCGATATTTTGTTGTGCCGCGATCAGTTGGTTGCGATCGGGGGTGTCAATGCCGTAAAAGCAGGAGTGCGTAATCGGTGGTGAGCCGATGCGCAGGTGAATTTCTTTCACGCCGCGGTTGCGCAGCACACGCAGAATTTTTTGTGCGGTTGTGCCTCGCACCAACGAGTCATCGACGACGATGACGCGCTTGCCTTGCAGACTGCGTGGCAGTGGGTTGAGCTTGAGGCGCACGGCAAAATCACGAATTTGCTGATCGGGTTGAATGAACGTGCGGCCGACATAATGGTTGCGCATGAAGCCAGCTTCAACAGGCAAGCCAGCCTGCTCGCCATAGCCAAATGCCATCGGCACACCTGAATCGGGCACGGCGATAACGACATCGGCCTGTGTGTCCTTGTCTTCGTCGGCGAGTTGTTTACCAATGCCTTTACGCACGGCGTATACTTCTCGCTCCGCGATAAGGCTGTCGGGACGGGCAAAGTAGATAAGTTCAAAGGCACAAAACGAGGGCTGTTTGGCTTCGCCAGCAAAGCTGGTGATGCCTGTCTGCATGTCGAGCTGTACTATTTCGCCGGGCAACACTTCCCGCACAAACTCTGCTTCGATCAGATCGAGGGCACAGCTTTCGCTAGCCAGCACCCAGAATTTTGCTTTTTTTCCGATTACCAGCGGGCGAAAGCCAAACGGGTCACGCAATCCGTAAATTTTATCGCCCGCAGTCAACACCAGTGCATAAGCCCCCTTAACATGCTGTTTAGCTTCTTGTAGACGTGCGACGAGTGTCTTGCCATGTGCCCGTGCCAGCAAGTGCATGAACACTTCTGTGTCTGAAGACGAGCGAAAGATTGCTCCTGTTGACTCTAGTTCGCGGCGCAACAAGCGGGCGTTAGTGATGTTGCCGTTGTGCGCCAACGATAGCAAACCGAAGGGTGGCACACTGAAAGAAAACGGCTGAATGTTGGCCACGTCCCGCCCGCCCTGCGTGGAGTAGCGCACATGTCCTGCTCCAACATGGCCGGGCAAGGTGTCGAGCACTGTCGGCGTAAAATTCTCCGACACCAGCCCGAAATTCTTGTGGCTATGCAGTTTTTTGCCGTCGTAACAGACGACACCGCATGCCTCTTGCCCACGGTGTTGCAAGGCATGCAGACAGTAGTAGAGATAGCGAGCCACTGCTTCGTCAGCAACGATCGCGGCCACACCACATTCTTCTCGTATTGATTTCATCCTGCTCAAAACAAAAGCTGCAAGGCAAGGCTAACCCAGTCTGGCAAGGCTTGCAAGCGTGACTTCAAATACGCAAATGATGGCTCTTCACTCGAATCATACCGAATTCGTTGAAGTTGACCAGTACATCGATGGTGTCGAAAGATTTTTCAATACTGGTAATGTGCCCCATGCCATAAGTAGGATGCACGATTTGCATGCCGACGCTGAGGCGTTGTGGCTGTGCGTTGGAGGCAGCTGCACGTTGTCGCTGTGGTGTGTGTTCACTTTGCAAGCAGTTTGAGGGAATGTCGGCCATGAAGCGTGACGGGGTGCTGTCCGTCCAACTTTGAAAAACACGACGGCGGGCGGCGCAGATGAGCGTGAGTTTTTGCCGCGTACGGGTCATGCCAACATAAAGCAAGCGGCGTTCTTCTTCCAACTCAGCACGGGACGAAACACTGTTGCGGTGTGGAATAAGCCCTTCCTCAACTCCAGAGATGTAGACCCGCTCGAACTCCAACCCTTTAGCGGCGTGCAAGGTCATCAGCGAGACACTAGCGTCATTCTGATGCATCTCATCACCGACCAACACCACCGACTGTAACCAATCGTCGAGTGTTGCTTCGGGGTAGCGGCGGGCAAAATCACGCAGTGCGGTGTCAAGCTCCATGACGTTTTCTTTTTTCTCGGCAGCCTGATCGCGATATTTCTTGTCGAGGTGTTCAAGGTAGGCGACCGTTTGCAAAAAAATATGCAACGTCACGGCTAGCTCGCTTGTGCGCAAGGAGTTTTGTAGTGTGTCAAAGGTCGTCACAAAATGTTTCAGCTTGCCCGCAATTTTGGGAAAATTTTCCTGCACCATGCACCGTGTTTGTTGCAAAAGTGAACGCTTTGCCAATACTGCATGCTGTTCGATAATCTCCACCGAGCGCTGCCCAATACCAGAGCGGGGGGCGTTGATAACTCGTCGGAAGCTTGTATCATCGCTCTCGTTAACGACGAGCCGAAACCAGGCAATAATGTCCTTAATCTCGACCCGATCGTAGAAACGCAAGCTGCCATATATCTGGTAGCTAACAGATTGTTTCCGTAGCGTGTCTTCCAGCAAGCGCGATTGGCTGTTGGTGCGGTAAAAAATTGCCACTTCTTGCAGCTGGAACTTATCTTGCTCGTTAACAATACTGTCAACGATGGCGTGTGCTTCCATCTCGGCATCGGCTTCGCTCTTGAATTCAATCAGGCTGCCTGCGTCGTTAGCCGTCCAAATTTCTTTGGCTACCCGCGCGGAGTTTCTGGCAATAAGTGCGCCCGCGGCGTTGATAATCGTTGCCGAACTGCGATAATTACGGTTGAGAATTATTTTTTTCGCTTGTGGATAAACTTCCTGAAACTGCAAAATTTTGTGCGGACTCGCCCCCCGCCAGCTATAGATAGATTGATCGTCATCACCAACAACAAACAAATTGCGGTGTTTTGCTGCCAATAACTGAATCAATTCAAACTGACATTGATTGATGTCTTGATATTCATCGACAAGAATGTAACGAGAGCGATTTTGTAAACTTTCTCGCACCATGTCATTGCGCTGCAACAAAAAAACTGCGCTCAAAATCAAGTCGCCGAAATCAACCGCATTACAAGAACGTAGATAGTCCTGATAGGCACGGTAAATGTTAAGACCTCCACTAGCAATCAGCATCGGATAATGATGTGCGACCTTGTCATTTTCGTCAGCAAAGACACAGTTTATCTTTGCCTGCGCAATCGTCCACTGATAGCTAGCTACAGAGTTGTCATCGTCAAGCGGAATATTTAAACTATTGAGCACCGTCTTCAGTGCCGTGTTGCTATCGCGCTGGTCGTAAATCAAAAAATTGCTGGGCAACCCCAGCTCGCTCGCAAATTCCCGCAACCAGCGGGCGCAAGCAGAGTGAAAGGTGGCAATCAAGCTCTTGCGTGCCTGCGGCGACAGATGTTCGACTCGTTCCCGCATCTCGTTGGCAGCTCGATTAGTGAACGTCACCGCCAAAATATGCCAAGGGGCAACCCCCTGATCGATCAACGCGGCGATGCGAGCCGTGATGATGCGGGTCTTGCCGCTGCCTGCACCAGCAAAGACCACTGCCTGCCCTTCGCGATGCTGCACCGCTTCCTGTTGCGTTTCATTGAGAGTTAAGACGCTCACCAGATTCTCGCACTGCTGCCAGTTGTTCTGCGCTAAGTTAAGTTATTCATGCTCGGAAGTCAACACGCCCCAAGGCGTTAATGCACCCACTGCCCACCGCGGCGTGAAGCTACAGCACGATCGATAGCGACTAGCAGTCCGACGGCACAGCTGTTGGCAAGCAAAGACGAACCTCCGAAAGAAAAAAATGGCAGTGGTGTGCCAACAACAGGGAACAGACCTGCGATCATCGCGGTGTTAACGGCGAATTCCACAAAAATTTTTACAGTCAAGCCGATTGCTAACAGTGCTGCAAAAGAATCTTTGGCGGCACGAACAGCAATTTGCAAGCCAATCCACGTGAAAACACCAAACAGCAGCAATACCAGCAGCGAGCCAATAAAACCGTGTTCTTCGGCAAGAACGGCGAGAGCAAAATCTGTGTGCCGTGCGGGTAAAAAGTGCAACTGGCTCTGCGAGCCCTGCAGAAAGCCCTTGCCGACAAAACCCCCACTACCTGTAGCAATTAACGATTGCAGCGAATTATAGCCCGAACCGTGTGGGTCAAGCGCAGGGTTGAGTAGATTCAGGACACGCAGCTTTTGATAATCATGTAGCAAGAACTGCCACGCCGCCAAGATGCCAAACAGTGCGACGGTCACGGCAAGCAGCATGCTCTTTCTGTCAATTGGCACGAAGCACAGCTGTGCACAGACGACAACGAGGCAGATACCTGCAGTGCCGAGATCGGGTTGCCGAAAGATCAACACGAACAACACTGTCGTCATGGCAATTAACAGCCATAGGTCACGCAGTCGCCAGCAGTTGACTCGGCGATGGAAGGCAAAAAAACGTGCTGTCACTAAAATCAAAGCCAGTTTAGCGAACTCCGCGGGCTGAAAGCGCAACACCGACAACGATAGCCAGCGTTGTGAGCCGCCTGCCTCATAGCCAATCAGCAGCACTAACACGTGCAGCAGCAGGATCAGCGCATAAAACGGATACGCCCACGCCTGCAGGTGCTGCAGGGGAACGAGTAATGCACACAGCCCAAATGCCAAGCAAGCGGGGATGAGATACAACAGATGTGTCTGCCAGTAGTTGCCGTTTAACCCCGCACTGTAGAGATTGGCAGCACCAAACACCAACAACAGCACAAAGATTGCGGCTAGCTGTAAGCCTCGTGAGGCAACTGGTTTGGCAATGCGCACGCCATCTTTCCTTATTAAGGCAGCAGATACAAGAGGATACTGCGTTAAGCCACGTCTGGCAACAACTATCTCGCTTGCGTATTTTGTTTAAAAAACTCTTGAAAAAAATTAAAAAACCATGTATGATAGACATCTAAAGTTTGTTGTTTTTATGGAGATTTATTATGAGGATCGCTAACATGGCAATTTCAAAGGAAAATTTCAAAAATCTGTTTGTTGTGGCAGTGTTATCACTGTCTTTGTCTTGCGGCACGCAGATGACTAGTGAGGTGCAGCGTGATGCTCCACCGCACAAGGCGCTGTCGTTAGGTGAGGAGATTTTGCAAAAAATCAAGACCCCCAAGGGCATGGTAATCGCGGCGGTAGTTATCGGCACTCCGATTCTGCTCAGCGCCTCGAAAAAATTTTTCGTGTTCTCTAACCCGATAGTCGAAGCTGGTTACGTTGGTTACGTGTACAAAGAGCCAGTGAAACTTTCTCGTAACGAAGGTGGTTTCTATCGCACGCTTGAGGGGCCAGGACGACTTGGCTTGCGTTTTTCGCAAAACGAATACAAGGTCATCCCCATTGATATTCGTTATCGCACTTATTCCGAACGTTTTAAAATTCTTGCCGCTGACCAGCTGAACATTGAGTTTACCGCGCACGTACGCCTTCGTACTAAGCGAAACGAAGCTTCGATTCGTGAGATAGTTGAAATCTACGGTGGTTCAAACTGGTATCTGACAAACATCAAAGAACCGGTGCGCACACAGGTGCGTAAGGCAGTGCAAATTTACGCAAGCCCTGATGTTAAGGAAAATCGTGACACCATTGAAACTGAAGTGCTAAAAGAATTAAAAGCGTTTCTTGCTGACAAACCTTTTGAGATAGACACTATTTCGGTTGGTAACATCGACTATCCCGATGTTGTCGAGAACGCCGTTGAGCGCAAACTTGCCGCCCAGCAACAGCTTGAAGAGCAGCGCATTCAAAAAGCCATTGCCAAAGAAAAAGCTGACATCAAAGTAATTCAAGCTAAGGGGCAGGCAAAAGCACAAGAAATCGTTAAACAAACCTTAACCGCCCTTTATATCAAACATCAAGCGGTGAAAGTTATGGAAGAACTGGCTAAATCACCTAACAAAGTCTTCATCTACATTCCTGTCGAAGACATGGCGATTCCGCTCGTTAAAGTTGTCGACGAAGATTAAAAATAATAAATTTTTTGTGGGGGACATTTATGTCCTCCACGCTTGTCTCGGTGTTTTTGAATCGGAAGTCGTAACACATACTTCCTCCGTGCGTTTGTTTGCATACGTGGCGGTCGTATGTGGGGAGCGTTCCCCTCCCCGCTTCGCGCGGCTCTTTGTCCGCTTGCTCGCTCCCTCCACCCCCCTTCTGTTCGCGAATTTTTGTTTGGGATTGGGAGGAAGCATCCTGCTGCACCATGTTTTGTATGTATACGGGGCAGTCATACGGAGGTAGCGCTTTCCCCCACAGCCACTGTGCGAAATCTGCTAAAATTCGTTGGGACAAGGCGGATAACGATGCGGCTTGGGCTGGCCTCAGCGGTTACGTCACCAACTCGACGAAGCCTGTGGGCGAAGTGATTGGAGACTACCGTCGTCTGGGGGAGATCGAAGAGGCTTTTCGTCAAGGCGAGCGGGCGAGCTATGATGTTTGGCATGAAGCACTTGCGGAGACATAATTCTCGCGGTTGCGCCGCATCACAAGCGGTGATCTGTATGGTATCCCTATGTCAGCTTCCCCCGTAGCCAAGCACCTCTACCGCCTCGTCGGGCTGAAGTATTCCCATATTCCTTTCAAGCTCTAAAGACCTGCCTAAAACTTGCGCAATCGTAGTGCCTCAACAGAGGAGTGAACTCCTATAATATCAATGCCTTAGACAAAAAATATGCGGAACTCAGGCTTAGTGGGATGCACACGGTGTTGCTGGCACTAATCTGGCCTACTTTTCCTTATTTGGTAGTTTTTTCACTCACCTACACATCATTAATACAATCTTGACATTATATTAAAATATGATATACAATGCAGTGTTTGCAGTGCATACGCATTTGTTTGTTATACAGAGGATAAATTATGAGAAGTTTTATTTATTTCTTGTTGTTTTTGGGTGTTGTCACAAGCAGCGTTTATGCCAGAAAAGCTGTCAAGGTAAAGAGATTAGATTTGCTCAAGGATGCCGCCTCCCAGATGCTCAAGATTCCTGAATTCAAAGGAGGAATGACTTGGGCAAGTGGTGGTGTTGCGAGTGATGAGTTCATCAATTACCTGAGTGTGCATGAGACAAAAGTTTACAACCTCTACGATTCTGAACTAGGTCTACGCCTAAGTCTGGGAAAAGCACTAAACGACGCAATGAACCATGACATTTTTAGCTTGCCAATCTATGCAGATGGTAAACTGGTTAGCAAGTATTTTCGCGGTGCAAGGCCTAATCTTCAAGCCATTATCTCCACAGTGATTGCTACCCCTGAACTCAATGCTAAAATGCAGTGGGGTAGTGAAGGACTGAGTACGGATGAGATCATGGCCGCGGTCACAGAACTTTACCCAGAAGTTCACACTCTGTACGTGCAGGCTTCAGCCAATAAAACTGAACATGGACTTCGCATCGCCTTAGGAAAGGCACTGGATGAGGAGATGAAAGGCAGTGTTTTTAGCTTGGGCATCGATGCAGATGGTAAATATGTTCGCAAGTATTTTCGCGGTGCAAGGCCTGATCTTCAAGATATTATCTCCACAGTGATTGCTGCCCCTGAATTAAGTGCTAAAATGCAGTGGGGCAGTGAAGGACTGAGTACGGATGAGATCATGGCCGCGGTCACAGAACTTTACCCAGAAGTTCACACTCTGTACGTGCAGGCTTCAGCCAATAAGAAAGATCATGGACTTCGCATCGCCTTAGGAAAGGCACTGGATGAGGAGATGGAGGGTAGTGTTTTTAGCTTGCACATCGATGCAAATGGTAAAAAGGTTAAAAAATATTTTCGCGGTGCAAAGCCTGACCTTCAAGATATTATCTCCACAGTGATTGCTGCCCCTGAACTCAATGCTAAAATGCAGTGGGGTAGTGAAGGACTGAGTACGGATGAGATCATGGCCGCGATCAAAGGGCTTTACCCAGAGGTTCGCACTCTGTACGTGCAGGCTTCAGCCAATAAGAATGATTCTGGGCTTCGTGTCGCCTTAGGAAGGGCACTGGATGAGGAGATGAAGGGTAGTGTTTTTAGCTTGCCAATCGGTGCAGATGGTAAAAAGGTTAAAAAGTATTTTCGCGGTGCAAAGCCTGATCTTCAAGATATTATCTCCACAGTGATTGCTGCCCCTGAACTCAATGCTAAAATGCAGTGGGGCAGTGAAGGACTGAGTATGGATGAGATCATGGCTTCGATCACAGAACTTTACCCAGTAGTTCACACTCTGTATGTGCAAGCTTCAACCAATAAAACTGAACATGGACTTCGCACTGCCTTAGGAATAGCACTGGATGAGGAGATGGAGGGCAGTGTTTTTAGCTTGCCAATCGGTGCAGATGGTAAACGGGTTTCCAAGTATTTTCGCGGTGCAAAGCCTGATCTTCAAGATATTATCTCCACAGTGATTGCTGCCCCTGAACTCAGTACTAAAATGCAGTGGGGCAGTGAAGGACTGAGTACGGATGAGATCATGGCCGCGATCACAGAACTTTACCCAGTAGTTCACACTCTGTATGTGCAAGCTTCAACCAATAAAACTGAACATGGACTTCGCACTGCCTTAGGAATAGCACTGGATGAGGAGATGGAGGGCAGTGTTTTTAGCTTGCGCATCGATGCAGATGGTAAAGATGTTCGCAAGTATTTTCGCGGTGCAAAGCCTGATCTTCAAGATATTATCTCCACAGTGATTGCTACCCCTGAACTAAATGCTAAAATGCAGTGGGGCAGTGAAGGACTGAGTACGGATGAGATCATGGCTGCAATCATAAAGCTTTACCCAGAAGTTCACACTCTGTATGTGCAGGCTTCAACCAATAAAACTGAACATGGACTTCGCACTGCCTTAGGAAGGGCACTGGATGGGGTAGTTGTTCGGCGTTATAGTACGGGTGGGGTGAGATATTTCTGGAAAGAGTAGGAACTGCAACATTTAGCAGCAACGTCTTTAGCTTCGATGTTTGCCCTGCGTTCTATCAACAGCTTAACTGTCTCTGTCTTTCCCCACCACGCAGCAATTATCAGCGGAGTCAGTCCCCATTCGACTGTAGCCTCAATGTTTGCGCCGAGTTCGAGTAGCCGTTCAACTTCCTCTGTATGTCCCTCCTCCGCGGCAGTGTGTAAATCAGCATTCAGTATATTTGCCGGAATATAACCTCCCGTAGCAGTAGGAGCTGCCTTGATACGGAAACCTTCGCCATGCTTAGCTCCTGCCTGTTGCAGCAGTGCAACTGTCTCTTGCTTAGCAAATGCGGTCGCTTCACCGAGTGGGGTGTCGCCGTACTCACTGGCAACGTTTAACCGGCACCGCGCGAAGGAGATGTGTGTCTCATGACACCTCCACTTGTGCTTCTAGTAGCGATGCAAAATACAAGCAGTCTCGTAGCAAGCACTATGCCTGAGCGCATGAAGCGAGCTGGAGCGAGGAAGCGGCAAAGAGCCGCGCGTAGCGAGCGTTATAAAAAGCGCGCGTAGCGAGCAATTCATCCAGTCATCTGCGCCAGCAGATAATAAAAAACAAAATGCGCTAGCAGCTAAAAAAGTATTAAGAAGAAAAAAATCAGAGCAAAGCCCTGAGTAACTGTTGCCAAACAGCATGTTGGGTTGTCTCTGGCACTGCTTGTGCCTCAGCACTGATACGTGGCAGAGGCACGCTATCTTGCAACAAGAGCCATGTCGCGGCGTTGTGTTGTTTTTTATCTTGGGCAATGTAGTGTTGCAATCTTGCCCACAGCTGTGGTGCATTGAGATCGTGATAGCTAAGTGCCTTTGCTAGTTCAGTGTGGGTAAGCATTGCTTGGCAGTTGCTGAGAGCTTCAATTTGCGGAATTTTTTTTATTTTTCCTAAGGCCTGACTCAACAACAGAGCGTAGAGAATGCCGATACCGACAGCATGGCCGTGTCGCAGTTGTGTGTTGTTTTCTTGTGCGACAGCCTCAAGTGCATGGGCAAGGGTGTGGCCAAAATTTAAAACTCTGCGCACACCACGCTCGTAAGGGTCACGTTGCACGATCGCGGTCTTGATTTGCGCAGTTTTTTGCAACAATGGCAGTTGCCATGTGGTCGGTGGTCTGTTTAAATACTGCAACCACGTGTGCAGCAGTTCCTTATCACCCGCGATCAAGGCATGCTTTACCCCTTCCCATCCGCCTGCCTGCAACTCTTCAGGTGGTAAAGTTTGCAGCCATGCAGGGCAGATTACCACGAGCTCGGCAAAGTAATAAGTGCCGAGTTGGTTCTTGCCCCACTGCGAAAAATTAACGCCGTTCTTGCCACCGTGTGCGGCATCAATCATTGCCAGCAGAGTCGTTGGTATAAGCACTATCTTTGTCTTGCACAGCGCCGCGGCAAACACAGCCACATCCAGTGTAATGCCGCCGCCCACGATCGTCCAACGTTGTGGCGAGCCTTGTGTGTGCCATTTCTGCACAAGCTCTGCAACCGCAGTGAGGTTCTTGCGCTCTTCTGTTGCACCAACGGTCAACATCTGTGGCACGTTGCATGTATGCAATTGCGCAACTTGTTGATCGCAAACGACGAGACTGTCCACAAAGTATGGCTGCAAGTCACTGAGCTGCGTCACACCGCGGAGTTGTGTATGCGGTGCAGGTAAGGGCCGCGGCTTGCCTTGCAGTGCAACCCCACGTTTATAGTAACGCGCGGCATCGCGGAAAGCTGCGTGTGGTGGGGCTTGCCAACCGACGTGACGGGGAAGTCGAAGTGTGAAAGCACAGCGGAGCACTGCGATCGTATCTTCCGCCCAGCCGAGTTGTTGTTCGAGGCGACGATCGCCAGTGCTGCTAGGTGGCAGTTCTTCGCCGTGCCAGTTGTGCCATTTCACAACACGACGTAATCGTAGAGCAACTTGATAAGCCCGCGACCGACACGTAGAAAATCTTTCGCTTGCAGTGGCTTGCCTTCAAAATCAACAAAAAAATCTGGCACGAGAAAGGCAAACGGTTGGACATATTCGCTCTCGTAGCTGTAGGGCTCAAACTGGTCCCGGCTCAGCGGGTAGTCGGTGAGTGGCTCGACGTTGTGCCACCAGCGCAGAAAAACCTCGTCGTGGGCAGCAGTGGTGCTCTTGTCGAAAATATCAAGTTGCTGGTCACGGAACGAGCCGAACATCGTCATTCCATCTTTGTTTGCTGAGCCAACGATGACATATTTACCATCCACTGACAGTGTTTTAGAATGATTTTTTTGCGGAATGTTGCCGATCCACTGCGTTTTTTTCCAACGCACTTCAATGCCACGATTGATGAGCAAATCCAGATAGAATAAGTTGGGAATGCCATCAGGCTCGGTTTCCAACGCATGTTCAAGAATTATCTTGATATCGAGTTGTGGGCGTTTGCTCTTGACGTTCAGCAATGCAGTGACGATTTTGCTATCAAAACAAAACTGCTCATTGATGTAGATGTTTTGTTTAGCATGTAGGATGGCCTGAATGTTCTGATCGATAATGTTAGTTGTGCTCGAATCAACACTGTTGAAGCCAGTGCGCATCAACGTGCCATTGTTTGGCAATGCTGGCCAGCTGAGCCGCTTCTGACGTTGAGACACGAGTTGTGCGTTGCGTTCGAGTAAATCAAAATCCTGCAAGATCGCACTGATTTTAACATCGAGCGAGGCGCTGTGCTGCGTGCCTGTATAAAGACGATCGATGTAACTTTCTTGCCCAACAATTGCATCAGCCTTGAACTTCTGTGCCATCACGTTTTTCAAACCAAGTCGCATGTCGTGATAAAAATCATCTTGCACCACTGCAGCAGCAGCTCCTTCAACGACAACTGCATCGTCATAAAAATAAGCCCCCGTGCGATCCGACCAGTTTTTGGAAGAAACGATAGCGCGCGGCCGGGAGCTTTTGGCATCGATGACCATCAGTTTGCTGTGATCAGAAACTGCTTCTGCCGACAAGTCGAGCATAGTCTGAATACCGCTGGCCTTTATTAGGTTATCGTCGATGACTTGCCTTACAAAGGCTGGCAAGCCAGAAGTATGTTCATATATCCATGCCGCACTGACAATCAGACGTTGCGGGAAGAGATACGACCACGCCAATAAATAATTAAACACTGGCATCAGTTCGGCAATTGC
Source organism: Oligoflexales bacterium (assembly GCA_965226195.1). Taxonomy (GTDB): domain Bacteria; phylum Bdellovibrionota_B; class Oligoflexia; order Oligoflexales; family JAPPIL01. The sequence continues at coordinate 1,650,236 of OZ245333.1, read as the reverse complement.
TCCGAAGTGATTGATGGTATCGCGCAAAATAAAGATTTTCAGTTTTTTGTTGTCATGCAAACGCTTAATCAGGTGTTTGGCAAGTGATACACCCATCACACCGCCGAAAGAAAACACGTCGATAAAAATTGTTTCTTCGGCATTATCGATTAGTTTTAAAACCTCGTGATAGATCCCGTGTGGCTGACTCCAAACCATATCACGGCGTTGTGGGTCACGACTGCCGATAAGCTTGAAGCCATCTTCGTTGAATACTTCAAGATAGCCTTTTTGCTTGATGATGTCGTACATCGCTTGCAAACTACCACGCCCGCCTTCTGTAAAAGGATAATTTTTTTCTAACAGCTCGCTACTAGCATTCAATGCCTGTCCAAAAGGCGCATCGGTGCGCGCCGTAGTCACATACCGCGTCTGACTGCCAGCAATCCAGCCTGTTTCTGAAGCGGCATGCCCTGCGTAAAACGGAAAAGTTTGTGCAGTGTTCAGACTAAAATATGGTAGGTGCTTGCCGCCATACTGCACTGCACTAGAAAGCTGTGTGTAGATATGATGGCGCGGATGCCGCACGAGAGTAAAATTCTGCTCAAGACAAGCAGCAATGTCCACCAACTCACGGCGCACAAAGCAAGCAGAGAGTTTTTCTAATTCACGCTCGTAACTTTTAAAATGCCGCAGATAACCCGCGGCAATGCGTTGAAACTTTTTTTCGTAACGTGGATCGTTAGACAATTCCAACAACGATACAGCAAGATCGAGATAGTAGTGCGTCAACAGCCACTTTATTTGCTCTACATTGTTTTGTCGTTTTGCCCAACACAATGCACCGAGCACATTGCGTGAGTGAAAATAAACACCAAGTTGCTGCTCACACTCTTGCACATAAGCACGGTTAACTTCAGCATTCAACCACAGGCGCAAGCGATGTTGCACTTCACGATAACGAAACCAAGCTTTCGTTGCTTGCTTGGCTTGCACTAGCAAGTTGCGTGCCTGCAAACGCCACGTCAAATCGACGCTCTCCGCTGCAGCAGCAAATTGTGTTGTGCTTAGGGCGATGACAAAGGTGAGTATAAATAGTATTTTTTTCATAGTGAAGTCTCCTTGCTGGCAATCGCATTTTTACTGCTGAACAGTTGCTGCAAAGCTTTGACAGTGTTGTTTCCAATAAACTTGGCAATGTTGTCTGACACAAGTGTTTCGTTAAGCAGCTTGCCTTGTGCCGTGTCGATTTCTTGATTGATGGCAGTTTTAAATTTTTGATCGATCTTGGCAATCTTAAAGTTGCCGAAATCGGCAGTGCGCAGTGACCCAAGTTGAAAGCCAGCACTGAACGTAGTCCGCACCGTTTCTGCCTGCAAGGTCGCTAGCGATATGCTAATTTTTTGGAAACGGAATTTAACCTGTAGTGGGGAAAATTTTTGCAAACTGCCTTCGAGATACGGGGTGTAGTGATGGCCATACTTGTCATCAAAGGTAAACCCCATATCCTTAATTTTTGCGAAATTTCCGAAGGAAATGTGTAGCTGTGGCAGCTGCTCGTCTTCTAGTGGGGCATGCACACTGAGCAAGGCTACAGGAAAACGAAACCTACGGCCTGAGGGCACGACAAAATTACGGAAAGCAATAGGAGGCTCTTCTTTAGCAAAAGGTAGCGTTTGTGGGTAAAGATTGAGCAATATATCGGTGCGTAACACCGCGGTATGATCGCTCAACTCAAAGTGCAGTTTTGCTGCTAGCGGTGTGGGCACATGATGCCGCTTTTTATCGTAGTTGTAGAAGAGCAGCGCACGATAGTTGTCAATTTCTTTACTGATGTGACGTTGGGCATCGCTGCTGTCTTCGGAACGCAGGCTGACCGTTCCGTTTCTAACCATGTTGATTTTCTGGTTGCCGTAGTAAAGGTCTGCATCGGTTTTGCGATAAGGGGCAAGAAATAGTGTGTAGGACAGTTTGCGGTTAGGAATTTTCCGCAACAGATGCTGCAACTTATCCCGCGACACATCGCCAAGCTGCTGCAAGGCACTGGTTACAAACTGGCGACTCAAAGTCAGGGCATCGTGGGGTTCTGCCGCGGTAATGCCATAGAGCAGTGGCAAGAAGGATTTGGTTAGCAGTGCGTCTACCTTCTCGTTGGCAAGAAAATCAGCCGCCGTCAGTGAAATCATCGGCTTCATCACATCGGTGCTGGGAGTAATCTGCGCCAGCCGATCGCGCACACTGATGAGGCGGAAGGGAAACTCCTGCTCCAATGCATAACGCGAGGTAAAAAACTGCTCGTAACTGTTCCGCAGCTGCTTAAAGCCAGACGTAGCAGCATGGACGTAGAGCGAAACCTGCAACAGCAATAGCATAAAAACAACACGCATCGATCGCACTCCCACAGTTGTTGGTTGCGTTGCTCTCTAACTGATAAGAGGCAGCATGTCAAGGTTGATTTTCAAACGTCACAGACTGGTGGGGTAAATGGGTTGCGTTGGGGTGGAACGAGTGTGTGGCAAGAGGTACGCTGCTCACCTGACAGGGGGGATGTCTTGTTGTATTTTGATTTTGAACAGGCGATGGATGAAATAGCCAATTTTTTCTAGATCGTTCTTGACAATTACTGCATTGTAGGTTTCATCGACACGGGCGATGATTTCTTCAACATTGCTGTCTAAAGGTTCAAAGATCTCCTGTAGCTCGCTGCTGATGTGCCACAATGCTTTGATCTGTTCTTTGTCTAGGTCGTCCATGCTCTTGACAGTGCCAGCTTTTTTCTGCCAAGCACGAAATGGTGGATAATCTCCGAATAACTCCTCGACTAGTGCTAGTCGTTCGGTAATGTCTAGATGATGCATGTCGCGGTAAGCCTCGATTGCTTTGCCAATCTTGTTTAAACTGAAGCCACGGTAGGTAACATCAACTCCAGCAGTCAGTATGCTAACCTTGTTGCCTAAATGTTTTAGCTGCCGATAACTCCACGCTTTGCGCAGATGACGCACAAAAAACAATGCATAAATGGTCAGTATACCGCCTTGCAACAACGCATCACTACGCACCCGCGCCAGTTGCCCTAACTGATGTAGAAAATGCAACAGGTCATGTGACTGCTGCATAATTAGTGAGTCGTGCATTGCCTGCACCTGTTCTTGCAAAGTAAAAACATCGATAAGTGATTTCTGCCGCAATGCAGCATAGGTGGTCGCGGCTGCCCCGCCAGCAAGCGCGGTAAAATACAAAACCTGTCCCTTGCTGAAACGAAAGAAATGGTGCAACGCCGCATAAGACAAGCCAACACCCCCAGCAACAAGGAAGCCACTGTTGCGTCGTGCGGCATCTGTGCGTTTTTTGACCAGCTCATACTCGTTGTTGGCCAAATCGAGATAGTAGTTGATAATGTTGAAAAAACGCGGGTAATTGATCAAAAATTCCGCCACTACTTGGCGATGATACTTGAGCAAGAAACGCAACAGCTCTCTCCTATCGCTGTTGCCATACAACAGGTTTAGCTTTTCTATGCGAGCAGTAAACAGTTCAGCTATCTTTGCGAACAGACCGCGTACCGTCTCGACATCAACCGCGTTGAGTTGTGCCAATGTGTAACTGCTGAAAGGTGCAGGTGTTGCTAACATTTTGCGATGCTGCTGCTCGGAAATCATCAGCAATAACCCTCCGTAAGGTTCAGCCAATAACTCACCATAAGTGCGGAGATAATTCTGCAACGCCTGCTGATAGGTAGTGGCATTGCCCGCCAAAAACCGTGACGAGGCCACATGATTCAAGCGTTCGATTTTCCCGTTGAGACGATCTATCGCCACATTCAAAATCGCAACCACCTGTTCGACCGTCTCCCAACCAGCGGTGTACTGATGTTGTGGACAGCTTGCCTCAACACGAGAACAGAACTCCCAGCGCAGAAACGGAAAGTATTCCTGATACATACGCACTGCTCGCCACAGATGTGCAATGGTTGTATCTTTCAGCAAATCGTAGTAGTGCTGCGATGTATCGGTAGTTATAGCAAGATAACGATGATCGACATCTCGCACTGCATCGAGCATCAGGCGATAGTAGTTCCAATCGGATAGTTGCCGCCCCCGTGCCTTGATGTTGATTTGGAAAAAGTTAAGATAAAGCAACAACTTACTGTGCAGGCGTTGCAAGTTCTTGTCTTCACTCTGCACTCCTGTCGCTTCGCGGTCATAAAAGTAACTGCGGGTATCTGCCTCCAACGCCACTACTTGCTCTTCGTCAAACCCAGTCCGCGGCGCAAAGATAGCTGCATAGCGTGCCAGCAATACTTCACGCTGAACGGTCACGTTCTTGTCTGCAGCAATGGCACTGCTACAGAGTGTGGTCAAGATTAACGCGGTAAAAACAAGTCTCATAACATACACAAAAGATTAACGATAATGATCCTCAAGCTGTTCGGGCAGCTGCAAACTGACGGCGGGATGCTGATTTTTATTCATAAAGTCAAACAGATAGCTCCGCTCAGTTCTTGCCACCACCCCCTTCACCAGATAATACTCTTCTTTGCCATGCACTGCACCATTTTTGTAAGCACCGCTGGCATCTTTGCTCTTTACCCAGACCCACTGTCCGAATGAGCTGTTTAAATTATGCAGCACCAGCATCATACTCTTATTCCCTTCGATGGCACGGCTCACCTCACGCAGGAACTGCACCCTGAGGTTGGAGAGCGTCGAGATGTAAGCCGCTCCAAACACCGACATACCCATTATATTACGCAGCGCCTCGCGAGTAGTCTTCTTGCCTGTGCGCAGTTGGTTCAGTTCGATTAACGACACGGCAGGAAATGTGCCAATAAAACCAACTCCAAGTGTGCGATAAAATTGTGTTTTGAAAATTCCTGCCCGCTGCCGCAAAGTTAAGTGCATTTGATTATTACGGGTTTTTTTGAAAAGTCCTGCAAAGATAGTTTTCGTTTCACCAAAATTAATCCAACTCAACATGAATGAGAAAAAAATGCTGGAAATATAATCGACCGCGATTCTGTCAAGATTATACTTGAGATCGCTGCCATATAACCGCCACTCTGCAAGGGTCAGGTGTGTTAACGAGACCGTCGTCGAAGAGGCAAGATAGGTAATAAAATCGCTGTGTTGTGTGCGTTTCCTAATTGCCGCCGCGAGTTTTTCTTTGGAGATGAGCCGAAAGAGTGTCTTGTCTAGCACCCTTCGTGGTAAACGCCACTCACGGCTGAGAAAACTCAGGGCACGATTGATGTGGGGATTGCGGCTGTAGTATTCGAGATGTTCACCCAACAGCACAGCTTTGAAGATACGTGCTTTGCTGCCAACATTGCGCTGCAGACGATAGGCTATGCGCTCCTTGTGTTCACGCAACGATACAGCAAGGGGGTTTTTCTCTCCTAGTACTCGTGCATGCAGTTTACCAAAAACGTTTGTTAGCTTGTTGAGAAAAAACAAATCCGCGCCTAACAACAATGCACTGAAAGCAAAGCTGAGTGTGTCGCCCTCCCTGAGCCGCTGTGCGGTGAGCACTTCTTCCCAGCTGTGCTGATCCATGCTGTTGCCGAAGTAGCCGTGCAGCACTGCTTCTGTTGCGTTGCGGTTACGCAGCAGTTCGTTGAGTTCATTCCAGGTCAGCAGCGAACCACCTACGAGCCAGACGAGCGCCGCGAACAGGGGTTTTTTCTTCAGTAATGGCGGCAAGTTAACTGAAGCTAGCAGACCACCTACCCCTAAGCCTGCAGCACTGTAGTCGCTGATTTTGCGAGTACGACTGCGGCGTTGCTCGGTGGTTGTTGCCTGTGCGCGGAAATCTTCCTCAACTTGGGCAAAATCGATCACAGGCGACAGATAGCCGAACCGCTGCTGTGCTTGCTGCCAAAGTTCAGCATCGCTGGCCAGTTGCCGCAGGCTTTTGCTTCTACGCTTGTCGAAATGAATTTCGTCACCCAAGCGATGCAACATGGCCGTGTTTGCCTCTAAAGCTTTCAGCATGGCCAAGTCGATGTAATTGTTGATAGCGGGAAAAACGATGCGAAAATCACGCCGTTGTGACAAGCCTGCTAAGGCTTCGTGCAGGCGATGCTCAAAATCTGCAGGCCATGACAATTGGTGGTAGTTCGGTGTTGGTTTGAGTTTTTGTTTGAGGGAGGGGAAACCAATTTTTTCCAGCTGCCGATAGATAAGTTTATACAGATAATCGCTGCGTGAGTCATAACGTACCCGCGTAATAAGAATACGATAACGATCGATCAACAGGCTGCGATACCATGCTAATGTCGAGATAATTTTTTCACTTTCTGCTCGCAGTTTAGCGATGCAGTTTTTGCGTCCTACCTGCTGGTAATCGATATAAGTAGCGTCTTTGTCGGCACATTCACCGAGCGGCATAATTTTTTTGTAACGCCACACATCGTGAGCAAACCAGTGAATATGGCGATCAATCTTACTCAACAAAGCGCTGAGATGAATAAGACCAAAAACTAACTTAGTGCGTTCGTCTTTGTCATAAGTTACTTCTTTTGTGTAGAGATCAAAAATTGCCTTGTGTAATTCATAGAGAGGGCTACGCACAAACGAAGCAAGACCTTTGTTGCCAAAGGTTTCAGCATCGATATTCATGCTTTGAGAATTGCAGTTTTCGAGGTAAAGATTGCAGGTGCGTTGCCGAAACTGGAAGGAAAGGTTTTTGTCCATTGCTAATTTACGGGCGCGCTCTCTGCCGCCGATAAAATGCTTTAGTTCTTTTCTAGTTTGCAGCAACTCTAGCATTCTTGTATTGCGCAAGACATATACAGCGTTAGCGGTCATGTCGTCGGCATCAAAGGCGCGATGGTAACGATCAAGTACCAGCATTTCCTGCTGACTGGGGACAATAAGAATTTCTTGGTAGACTTCGGATGGTGGCGGTGATTCAGACTGTGTTGCAGAACAGACCGCAGCAAAGATAACTTGCGAAATTATTAAGAAAAAAATACAATAGCGCGCCAAACATCTTCCTCATCCATACAGGAACAGTAGCTTAGCACATGAGGGTGTAAAATTCAAGGCACACAAGTTAGCAGTGGGAGGAGTGGCACTGTCCCTTGTCTGTTACGCCAATGTCATGTTGACGGGCGATCGACTATAGAGGCGAAAGCTGGCTCGAAGGAGAGATCACTGTTTACTAACAACGATGGTAGTTACTTGGAACTGGGCGTGCCCTTCACTACGTTCGTGCATACCTACCATACGCTGAGGGCGGCTACGTATTCGCTTCCGAAGACTGTGCGCGAGCCACAGCAGCGCGGCGACGGCGCACCACGCGCAGGACGATGATGTAGGTGGGGAGGGCGGAGATGATGCCTAGCACCGTCCCACCGATCCACATTGGCACGGCGACGTGCATGCCGATACTGAACATGCCCGTCAGCCCTTGCCATGCCGATTCGAGCAGGCTCTCGCCGTTCTTGATGGAGTCGATCAGTGCTTGCACCGTCGCCTCGAACTTGTCAAAGTGCATTTCACGACGGCCGAGCAAGAGCACCCCTAGCCAATACATGCCGTAATACATGGGAATCATGGTGAGCGGGTTGGAAATCCACACCATCGCACAGGCGAGGGGGACGTTGAACTTCAGCTTCGGAATAGCCGCGACCAACACCACCATCGCCATCTGCACTCCCACCGTTGGGGTTAGACCAACAAAAGTTCCAATCGCTGCCCCCAGTGCGAGACGCTCTGGGCTATCCTTCGCCCGCAACAGAGGAACGCCCCTCTCACGCCAAAATGTAAAAATATTCATAAAAACAATAAGTTAGACAAAATATCACCAATCCCTTCGATTATACCCCAATGGTGCAAGAATAAAATTACCATCAGTGAAAAATCTTAAAAAAATCTTAGAAAGTTTTTTTTGCAAAACAACAAAAATTTATCAGGTTTTCTATAATTTTTTGCAATGTCATAAAATTACACAGGATTTTTCTACGCATACATTCAAAAAAAACTAAAGTAAGTAGGTTGGCCGTATGGCCAAAGTATTTTTACTTATTGACAACTGTGAATTAGTGTTGTAACTATTCAAATACTGGGTACCAGGTTGGTCTTTTTTCCGCGTCGAGTTGTTTCGACTGCGGAGAAGGGGCTGTCGGCCTCTTCCCAGCGCGAGGTTAACAAATGGTCATGATTAACATGCTTTTACTAGTTTTCTCAAGCTCTACTGCTGCAAGATATTTTTTTCCCTCCCGTTTTTTACTTTCTTCTGCATGCACAGTCTTATCCACATTTAATGTTATCAAATCTTTATTATTTTCACTTTAGGCAGACTGAGCTTGAGCACATCGGGGTTTTCTTCGCTTCGGCGAGGGAGACCCCGCTTCGCGTGTAGGTATTCGTGTGTATTGGCTTATTTATCATACGATACTGCTCGTTTTTATTAGAACGAACCTAAACAGACACTACATCCCCTATAATTTATTTTGGTTGGAGTGACAGAAGCAGTTGTGCGATTTCACGCCCTTGTTTGACGGCGTAGTTGGTGCCGCGATCCTGTGGATAGATTTGTGCCATGCTTGCGATGTGAAAGTTGGCAAGTGGTGTTTGGGGTGGCGGGCGGAGACGATTGTAGTGGCATTCGACCACTGGTTGGGCGTAGTCGGCACGCCAGACGTGAGTGTGCAGTAGGTAGTCGTCGTTGAATTTGGGGAACATGCGGCGCAGGTGTTCCAAGCTGAAACGCACAATCTCCGCATCTTCCTGTGTGTAGAAGGGATCGGTGATCGGTAGGTAGCGGGACAGGTAGACGATGTGGCGCTGTCCATAGCTCGCTGCTGGCTCAAAGTTGGTGTGCTCGATCACGCCGACGAAGGGAAAGCTGGGGTCATTGATGTTGATCCAGTAGAGGTCGGACAGGCTGTGCTTAAGTTCTAGCACGACGCAGATGTTGGCGAGGTAGTCGATACGACGCAGGTGTTGTTCGTAGGCATCGGGTACGTGGCCGTGCAGCAGGTCAGCGATGAGTGGCAGAGCTGGAGTGGCGATGACTTGTGTGGCACTGATACTATCGTTGTCGGTGAGCACAGCTTGCACTTGTCCGTCGTGGACGGCGAGGCCGCAGGCAGTGGTGTTGGTTTTGATCTCCCCGCCCTTTGCTTGAATTGCTGTAGCGAGTTTTTCGGAGAGCGTGGCGAAGCCGCCGCGCAGGTAGGCGAGTTGTTCGCGTCCGTCTTTGCTACGGCTACCACCGCGCAATTTTAGCTTGTTCCACAACCAGACGGCGGCGATTTTATCTGCGGAGGGGCCGAATTTGCCTTGCAGCAGCGGTTGCCAGACGACGCGATAGGCGCGTTCGCCGCTCGTTTTTCTAATCCACTCTGCCGCCGTCTGTCCTTCTAATTTGCGCCAATCTCTGACCAGTTGCATGCGGGGAACAAGCAGTCCGAGCCGCAGGCGATCGAGCAGCGGTAGGGCGTGGAAGCGCAGCAGGTCGAGCGGAGAGGAGAGGCGGAAAAAATTATGGGCATAGTATATGCCTGTGCGTGTCGCACGCAGCACGACCTTATCTTGCAGCCCTAGCTCAGCAATGAGACGCATGACATGCGTGTCGCTGGTAAACCAGTGGTGGTAGAATTTTTCCAGCCGTGTCTCGCCAACACGAAAGCTGCCCGCCAGTCCACCGACTTCTTCGTCTTGTTCGAGCACGGTAACTTTGATATCGCGTTGCGTCAGTTCCCATGCCGCGGCGAGACCACAGAAGCCAGCTCCGATGATGACGACTTGCATACCTAGCTCCCCTCGCTATGCTCATGTCGCGACTTTTTGCCGCTTTCTAGCTCCACTCTCGCTATGCTCATGTCGCGACTTTTTGCCGCTTTCTAGCTCCACTCTCGCTATGCTCATGTCGCGACTTTTTGCCGCTTTCTAGCTCCACTCTCGCTATGCTCGTGTCGCGACTTTTTGCCGCTTTCTAGCTCCACTCTCGCTATGCTCATGTCGCGACTTTTTGCCGCTTTCTAGCTCCCCTCATGCCATCATAGCACGCTAACCTCACGGCTGCATATAAGCGTGGCTTGGTGCTTGGCAACGAGCTATCTTTACTTCACATTTCTAGCTAGTATTTTAGTATTGACACAGTTGTAAGCTAGTATTAAAGCGACGCTTGCTATTTTTGTCTAATTTAACCGGAGTGATTGTGAATAATTTAAAGACAGTCGTTGCTATCACCATGTTGACAATGTTGGGCAATAATTATGCTCAAGCTAGAAATGATTTACCTCACCTGAGTATTGTGAGACGTGCTGTTAGTGCTAAGTTGCAAACATATGGCCTCCCTAAGTTAGGTAAGTTACAAAAAGATTACTTGGCACAGCAGTTTTTCAATGCTGGTGTAGATTTGAGTCAAGAAGAAATTTTTACGCTGGGAGAATTTAGTGAGTCTGTCATCGACTATGCGATCAAGCGGAGCACAGAGGTGAGAAATGAAGCTGAGACTTCTTCCAATCTTCGTGACTTCAGTTTGATGTTATTTTACAACAACATGACCCGTGGGCGTACAGATATTGCTGATACTATGCTCGCGAAGGGTGTCGATCTGACTCAGGTTGACCTGCAAGCACTGCTGTTTGACGTGCTGCGGCTGGGAATCAAAAAAGACCAGAATTACAGCGCAGAATGGCGAGACTGGCTGCTTGCACATGGAGCAGATATCAACGAGCCGTCATTGAACCTAGAGATCTACGTCATGGCTGTAATGTTTAATAACACGGAGTTCCTTGACTGGTTGTTTGCCAACAGTGAGACCACGATCTCTCAGTTGAACAGACTGTTGTCCTTGGCAGTGTTGGAGGAGAAAGTGCCATTGGTAAGTTGGTTGATTGGGCGCGGTGCGAATGTAGACTCATTAGAACCAAAGCTGGTTAAACAAACCACCATGCTAATGATGCTGTTAACTATACAATCAGTCAACAAGAGCGAAATGATGGCTGAGCTTAGCCACAATGACCGCCAAGATGTCTTGAATAATGTATTACAGGCAGCGGCAGAAGTTAGCACTTATTATTCGGAACGAGAAAATTATGATAGATACATAGTGGCGATGGACAGATTGCTTGAACTTGGTGCAAGTGTAGATTCACTAGATCTACAAAAGTTACTTTACGATTCTTTAAAAGTTGTAATGCCTAATCAGGGCTTGGCTGAGTGGGCGGTCATGCATGGAGCAAACATCAATGCGCTGGATTTGAATATGCTGATAAAAAAATCTATCTCTAAGCGTATGCTCGCCGCTCAGTTTGCAAATAGCGAGAAAGTTATTGATTCCGAAAGCTTTTTTGTGCTGCTTCGCAAGCTGGGTCTTGACAACAAGCAACTGGATTTGCCACAGCTGTTAATAGAGGCAGAGGAGGCAGATCGTGAGCTGTTGCAGAAGGCAAGTAGAAAAGGCATCAAGAATGCTCCCACCACTGGTTTTATCGAGCAGTTACGCCTCCTGCAACAGAAGTAATTTGTGCGAGGCGGGTGTTTTTTGTATTCGGGGAGGGCAGTTCCTCCGGCTTTGTTGCATAACTCAGGGCAGGCATGTTTATATCCTATAACCCTTATAGCAGTAAGAATTTTATAGGTGTTGCAAAGGTAATGCCTGCACCACGCACAAGCCCGTAGTGTCCACAGAAATTGACAATGGTCAGGTGCAAGCAGACCTGCAAACCATTTCACGCCAATGCTTCAGCTGGAGCTAGGAAGCGACAAAGTGCATGCACACATGTGTGCATGGTGCAGCAGGATGATTGCACCTGACCCAAACGAGAAGTCTGCGAACACGCAGGGGTGTGGAGCTAGGCGTGCCTTCGGGCACGCCTTTGGCAAAGAGCCGTGCAAAGCGGGGAGGGGAACGATCCCCACATAAAAGTGCTATGATAACAGCAGGTTATAATCAACGGAACTTATGCAACAAAGCCTATTCCTCCCTCCCCGCGCCCCTCCACCCTGCTTATCTTAGGTGTTAAGCATTAAGTGTCACTATCCTCTTCCCCCACCTCCCTGAGACGGGGACGGAGGGGGAAGAGCCTGAGCACCGCGAGCATTACAAAAAGCTACATAGCTGAAAAAATTCAAAACACGGGTGCAACGTCGGTGACGCTATCTTCGCCGAAGCGTTCTTGCAGCTGTTCTTTCACACCTTGCACAAGAGTGAAGGTGGAGGAGGGGCAGCCTTCGCAGCCACCGCCGAGCCGCACGTGGACGATACCTTGCTCGAAGGCTTCCAAGCGGCCAAAACCAGAGTGGCTCTTGAGCATGTCAGAGATTTCGCCTTCGAGGAAGAGGGCAATGTCTTTGGCGATACCTTCAAAACGGTCGCTGGTCAGTGGCTCGTCGAAATCGCCGCTTTCGTCCATGCCGAGTAGGTTGCGCATTTCGTCGAGAGCTTCGTCACGACTCAAGCCGAAAGTGACTTTACCAGAGTGAATGTGTTTTGCCTCCCAGCTTTCGTCAGGTTTCTGGGAGACAACGACGGAATTGAGATCGTTCATGGTTGGTTCTCCTGTTCTGTAGATACACGTGAGTACGCTTCAAGTGCGCCGCGCATTGTGTACCACGGCAGTGCGGCACACTTGACTCGCGCGGGATAGCGCCAGATCGTAGCAAACACAAGCAGTTTGCCAAGTTCGTCCCTAGTTATGTTCTCACCTTGCAGCAGTTTTTGGAAGAGCTGCATCTTTTTTTTTGCTACCGCAGTCGCTTGTCCTTGCAGGAAGACACTCATCATCGAGGCCGATGCCTTGCAGATGGCACAGCTCTGTCCTGTGAAGGAAATTGTTTCGATCGTCTGTTCTGCTATCACCCGTATGAAGACCTCGATGTGGTCGCCACATAGCGGGTTGTAGCCTTCGCTGTGGTGGGTGAAGTCGTCAAGGCGGCGAAAATTATGCGGTGTGCGGTTGTGCTCTAGGATTACCTGCTGATAGAGCTGCTGCGTATGGATATCGAGTGTCATGTGAAAAACCTGATTGCTTTGTGAACTGCTGCGACGAGGCGCTCAACTTCTTGTTGGGTGTTGTAGAAAGCGAACGACGCTCGTGCTGTCGCGGGAATTTTGAAGTAGGCCATCAGTGGCTGGGTGCAGTGATGCCCGGTGCGAATGGCAATACCCTCGTGATCGAGCAGCGTGCCGAGATCGTGTGGATGCACGTTAGCGACGACGAAGGAGACAACCCCGATCCGCTGCTTTGCCGTGCCGATGATGCGCAAGCCTTTGATTGCTTGCAGTGCTGTGGTTGCGTTGAGCAGCAACTCGTCTTCTCTATGTTGTAATTCCTGTCGGTCAAGGCCGGTGAGAAAATCGATGGCGGTGTCCAACCCCAGCACCCCCGCGATGTTGGGCGTGCCTGCTTCAAACCGCTCTGGACTTGGCAGAAAGGTCGATTTTGCCATCGTTACTTTGGAAATCATCCCGCCGCCTGTATATGGCGGTGGCATTGCATCGAGCAACTCTTTCTTGCCGTAGAGCACACCAACACCAGTAGGAGCAAACATTTTGTGCCCTGAAAACGCCAAGAAATCGCAATCGAGTTGCTGCACGTCGATGGGCAGGTGACTTACTGCTTGGGCGGCATCGACCAACACGCGCACGTCGTGGGTGTGTGCTTGGGCGATAATCTCTGGCAGCGGGTTGAGTGTGCCAAGCGCATTGGAAACATAGACGACTGCCAACAGTTTTGTGCGGGGTGTGAACAGTGATGGCAACTTGCTAAGGTCGAGTTCGCCGTTCGCCGTCAGTGGAATGTATTTCAGTTTGCAGCCGCGTGCGGCACAGACCAGCTGCCACGGGACGATGTTAGAGTGGTGTTCCATCTCGGTAATGATAACCTCATCGCCTGCTTGTAGAAACTGTTGACCGAAGCTCTGTGCGGCGAGGTTGATACTTTGCGTCGTGCCTGAAGTGAAGATGATCTCAGCTGGATCGGCGGCGTTGATGAACTTCTGCACCTTGCGGCGAGTCGCCTCGAACTGCCGCGTCGCCTCCGCACTCAAGTAATGCACACCGCGATGAATGTTGGCAGTGCAGGAAGAGAAATAGGACTGCACCCGCTCCTGCACCGCTCGTGGCGCAAGCGTAGTGGCGGCATTGTCGAGGTATGTCAACGGCTTACTACGCACCGTGCGCTTGAGTAGAGGAAATTCACGGCGAATGTCGGCAAGTGTCGTCATCTGTGCTCTGTCCCTATGTTCTGCCTCCGTGCTAAAGCACGGTGACTAGATAAGCTCTATCACATCAGCAGCAGCTTCGCTACCTACTCGTGTTCAGTGTGCTCAAGTTTTCACAATTTCCACACTGTTCGGAGCGCCTAGGGGTGCAGCTGCCTTGCTGCGTCTATGTAGCTGCGGATATTTGTGTGCAGGCCTTTTACTATACCAACAGCTATTTGTGGATCAAAAAGTGGCTGAAAAAATTCTTCTAGTTGTGCAGTTGCAATGTTATCTAGTCGTTCAATAAAATCAGCATCAGTGTAAAAATTTTCAGGCTTTTTAAGTAAATCTTCGCCTGCGCTACCATAGAGAGAATAAAAGGCCTGCTCTGCATCAATTTTTATTAGTCTTCCTGCAATAGGCTTAATGTTATTGAAGGCATAAGCATCAATGTCCCTGTCCATCGTTAATGCAAAGAAAGTCCTGTTCTTTACATTAAACTCTTGGCTATTAGGTGGAATATTTTTGCCAGTCAGAAGATAACTGACGTATTGTTTGTAGAAGTCATTTCCCGCGGCAGCGTCGATAAACAACTGAATTGAGCCACCACCCTTGTAATCACCTATTTGGCGTGGCACAGTGATAGGGAAGACATTCAATCCCAGCAACTGGTCGAATTTGTAGGCTGCAATCTCTCGTTGTGGCCAATCATACGACCGTTGCCATTTATCGTATTGGCCGTAGTCACCTTTAAATACCCCCTTCAAGCCATTGCTTAATTCAAGCAATAGAGGCTTGGTAGCTCCTATAGACAAGGCTTCTGCGTCTTTGCTAATTATTTCACCGTTCATCAACACATCTTCGATTAGTTTTGTCATCGCCGTAGCTTCAGAGGTGAAACCATGCTCAGCTAATTTCCAGATAACTTCTTGGAGATTGCCGAGTTTCACTAAAGCAGATAATTCGGTGTCGATCGCTGTGCTGTCGATAATTGCAGATATTTTGCTAGTTAATTCAGGAGCATATTTTACTTCAGGCAGACCGTCAGTTAAATTTTTGGTGACATCGTATATTTTGTGCCAATGTTCAAGCTGTCGCTGATACTCATCTTCAAGTTTATGAATAGCTACGTACTTTGGATATTTTTCTTCAAAATCAGCGTTAATCTGATCAATATCGTGTCGTCTCATCCATCCAGAGTCAAACTGCTTTTCTATCTCAGCAATTTTTTCATCCCGTTGTGTGATTGCTGTCGCTATTTCTTCGGATGAGTAGAGATCGGGGTATTGCTTGTGGATTGCTTCTAGCTTTTTTGCTCTTTCAACTTCTAAAGCTGCCACCCTTCCCTCATAGATACTACGTAACTCTGCGGCACTCATCTTTTTGCCACTCTGCGCTTCTAACTGCAAAGCCTTGCCGCGCTCAACAACAGCAGCGTGTTTTCTGACCATTGCCGCGGTGTAGGCTTCAGCTGTGTGTATTTCCTCAGCTCTGCGCTCTCTTTTTGCTTGTCGTTCATTTTGACGCGCTTTTTTTCTTTCTGCTTGCCGTGCAGCTTTACGCTCATTTTGACGCTGGTCTTGTCTTTCTGCTTGGCGTTTTTGGCGCCGCGCCTCTTTACGTGCATTTTTACGAACCTCTGCACGTGCTTCCTCAGCTATGCGTAACTCCTCGGCTCGGCGTATCTCCTCAGCTCTTTTTTTGGCTTTTTCAGCTTCACGCACAGCTTTTTCTGCCGCTTCTCGCCATGCCTTACTGTCAATATGTTTGAGAAGCTGGTGACCACCGATGGCTATCAGTGCTATGCCCGCAACGACCACCGCGGCTTTGAGCAAATGGCTATCCTTACGGTCAGGGTTATCTTCGCGGGCTAACTGCTCGCCCTGTGCTAAAGACATGCTGCTCATAGTCAGCACGAGTAGTAGCGCGGTTATCTTGTTGCTGTATCTCATGTAAAATCAGCCTCCCTATCCAGCGAAAAAATAAAATACAACAAACTATTATACCAGTAATATCTTATATTTATAATATAGTATAACATTATATAAAATATATGTCAACACAATTAGTTGTCTTAATTTACCATCTATTAACCAAGCTGCACGAGAACATGAGGGGCAATGCCCTTTCCCCGCTGGACAAGGGTAAAGAAATTAAGAGGTGGAGTGTTTCCACAAGCACAGAGGGTGTTTGGTTGTCTTGTCGTTGAGTACGAATGGGGTGGATTACCCGGCTTTGTTGCATAACTCAGGGCAGGCATGTTTATATCCTATAACCCTTTAGCAGTAAGAATTTTATAGGTGTTGCAGAGGTAATGCCTGCACCACGCACAAGCCCATAGTGTCCACAGAAGTTGACAATGGTCAGGTGCAAGCAGACCTGCAAACCATTTCACGCCAATGCTTCAGCTGGAGCTAGGAAGCGACAAAGAGCATGCACACATGTGTGCATGCTGCAGCAGGATGATTGCACCTGACCCAAACGAGAAGTCTGCGAACACGCAGGGGTGTGGAGCTAGGCGTGCCTTCGGGCACGCCTTTGGCAAAGAGCCGTGCAAAGCGGGGAGGGGAACGATCCCCACATAAAAATGCTATGATAACAGCATGTTATAATCAACGGAACTTATGCAACAAAGCCGAGTGCCCCCTCACAAAAGGGCTGCGCTCCTTTGAACCCGTTATGGGGATAGGAGGAAAGAGAGTTGGGGGGAGGAAAAAAGAGCGCTACACGTGCGCCACAGAGAGCGGTGCTTTTTTTGTTTTTTTACTGTATACAAACGACAGTGCCACAACCAAAAGACACGGAAAGTGACACAAAACCTCATCAAATCAAGCCTACTGTTCACTCTCGGCACACTGTGCAGCCGTGTCAGCGGCTTAGCACGGGAAGCGGTGTTGAGCTACAGTTTTGGGGCATCGCCGCGCTTCGATGCCTTTGTTATTGCCCTGCGGTTGCCCAATCTGCTGCGTGATATGCTTGCCGAAGGTGCGTTGAGTCAGGCTTTCACCAAAATTTACAGCCAACTGCAACTCGAATCACGAGAACGCGGTCACGAACTGCTGCTGGCGACGACAAAATTTTTCTTCCTTACCAGCCTCATCATCAGCATCGCTGGCGTGTTCTTCGCCCCCGAACTGGTCGATCTGTTCACCTTGCTGGCAGAAGGCGAACGCAAAGCCACCCTGCTTGCCGACGCAACGCTGCTGACCCGTATTGTTTTCCCGTGGATTTTGCTGACAGTAATGAGTGCCGTGTTCATGGGAGCACTGCATCAAGAAGGCAAGTTTTTTCACAGCGCCTGCGCACCACTACTGCTAAATCTCGGCTTCATCGGCGGAGCACTGGGATTAGCACGTCTCTTCCCGCAACTCGACTTTCTCCCCGTGCCACCGCACTTGCGCGAACTCTGTGGTCTGGCAGTCGGGGTGCTGCTCGGTGGCTTGCTACACTGCCTCTTTCTGCTGCGCTCACTGTCGGTAGCAGTGCTGTCTGTCTTGCGCACCAGCGGTAAAATTTTGCCCCTCAGCCCTGATTTGCGCAAGGTTATCACGTTGATGCTGCCGATGGCGGTGGCCAGCAGTGCCGCGCCCATCAACGCCTTCATCAACACCAACTTTGCCACGGCACTGGAAGCGGGGGCCGTTTCGTGGCTCTACTATGCCTTTCGTCTCGTGCATTTGCCCATTGCTCTGTTCGGCGTTGCAGTGAGCATAGCACTGTTGCCTGCCTTGACAGAGGCAGTAACCCGCGGCAAGGGGTTCGATACACACGCCTCGCAACTGCTACAACAAGCAATCGAACTGGTATTGTGGCTGTTGAGCATCTGCTTCGTCTTTGTGCTCGTCAACCACTTTTATATTACGCAACTCATCTATCAGCAGGGCAGTTTTACCCACGCCGATACCGACAACAGCAGTGCAGCACTGCTTATGTATAGTATGGGGCTGATCGGTTACGGACTGATGAAGGTGCTGACTTCCGCCTACTATGCCGTCGATCGCACCGCGTTCGTGATGAAGATCAGCTTTGCCTTAATTGCCCTGAACCTCGTCCTCAACGCCTTGCTCGTGCAGGTGCTCGGCTTTCGTGGTCTTGCCTTGACCACTGCCATTGTCGTCACTGCCAATGCAGTGGTGTTGGCCTTCGGTTTGCGTCGCGAAAAAATCAGCTGGTCGTGGGCAACACTACGCCGCAGTTTATTTTTTCTCCTGCTGCTGCTAGTTATAGGAGGTGTGGCACAGCAGTTGTTGCTGCTGTATTTGGAGAACATGCCGCTGTTGACAGGTAAACTAAAAGCATTGGTGATTGTGCTCAGCAATGGCATACTGCTTTCGTTATTGGCGGCCCTGAGCGGCTTTCTTTACTTACGCAAAAATCCGCTACATCTGCTGCGTTCTAGGTCTTGATGGAACTCTATCCCGCCTTACAAAAAACTACACAGTTGCCAGAGACAGGGCAACTCACGCTGGCTGGTTTAAGCACCGCCGCGGTGCAATATGTGCTGCTGACTTTGCTACGGCAGGAACGAACACGTTGCACGGTGCTGGTGGCAGGCGGCAAGCAAGATTATCTTGCCCTGGGTAATTTTTTGCGCATCAATGCCATTGCCTACTACCCGCTGCCCTTCATTTCACCGTGGGGCCGCGGACATTTCACCAGTCAGACTTTTGCCAGCCAGCAACGTATCACTGCCCTTGCCACCCTCAGCGATGTGTCCCCGCCGCTGTATGTCACTACCTTACCTGCACTGTGCCAATACACACTTGCTCCCGACACGCTCGCGGCCAGCACCGTGCACCTCAAAAATGGCGACTGCACCGACTTTGAACAGCTATGTGCGCAACTTGCACGGCTCGGTTATTTGCAAGCAGAACGGGCGTGGCAAGCGGGAGAATTCGCGGTGCGCGGTGGAATTATCGACCTGTTCACTGTAGGTAGTGCGCATCCGCATCGTCTTGAGTTTTTCGGCGATGAAATCGCTTCGCTGCGCACTTTTGATGCCGAAAGCATGCGCTCGCGGCAACAGGTCGAGGAGTTGCGCGTCTTGCCAGTCTGTGAAGCAGTGTTGCAGGAAGGTGACGAGGGGCACAATGTGCAGTTGCTGTTTGACAGCTTGGTGGCACAAAATTTACCCACCGCAACTATTCATCGAGAGACAGAAGACTTCCGCAGCAATTACAATCTCACCGACTTAACCATGTATCTACCGCTGTTTCGTGCGAAAAAAATAACCAGTGCGGCCTGCCTGCCGTCGGACAGTGTCTTTATTTTTCCACAATCACAGGTCGCAGCAGAAAATTTTGGGCACGAAACCCGTGCCGCCTTGCAAGCTCGTTACGAGGAAGACTGTGCCGCACAACGCTCAGCCTTGCCGCTCGACGCACACTTTGCCGCAGACTTTATTCTGCCTGCACAGGCGCAAGTGCTCAACTGTGATGCACCGCAGCGCAGCAAGTTGTCTTTTTACCGCACCACTGCAGGTGAATTGCGCACTTTAGAGGAGACGCTGCCCGCACAGTTGCAGGTTATCAGGGAGTTGCTGGAAGAGGGCATGCGGGTAGTGTTGTTAGCTTCTTTCAAGTCAGGCTTAACTCGTATTGCCAACATTCTCATGCAGGAGGAAATTCCTTTTCGACAGGAGACGAGTTTTGCTGCTGATGTGCTTGCCGCGGCACCGGGGGGCGAAGTGCTGTTGGCGAATGGCACGCTTGACAACACGTTGTTTAGCGAAGAGTTACGCCTGTTCGTCATTCCCGACCATGTGCTGTTGCAGACAGAAAAGGCAAGAGCACGCGATGCAGTGAAGGCCGCGGCGGAAATTATGACTTCGTTTGACGATCTCGAAAAAAACGATCTTGTCGTGCATAACTCGCATGGTATCGGGCGTTACACCGACATCGTCACGCTTGATATTGACGATTCAATGGCTGAGTATATGGTCATCAATTATGCTCACAATGACAAAGTATATCTGCCTGTCGATAAATTTAACACTTTGCAAAAATATATTTCGGGACGAGAAGAGTCTTTTGCTCCTGCCTTAGACAGTTTACGGCAGAAAAATTTTCAGCAGCGCAAACGCAAAGTTGAGGAAAAAGCGCGGGAGATGGCGGAAAAACTATTGCGCAACCATGCACGCCGCAAAGTGCTGAAAGCACGGGCACTCAGTGCACCAAGCGAGGCGTATTTTAAGTTTGAGGCGGGGTTTCCGTATGCCGAAACCGACGCACAGTTGCGAGCAATTGATGATGTTAATGCTGATCTCAGCACGGCAGTGCCGATGGATCGCCTTATCTGTGGCGATGTTGGTTTTGGCAAAACGGAAGTTGCCTTGCGGGCTACGATGCGGGTGGTTTCGGGCGGGGCACAGGTGTTGTTGCTTGCGCCGACGACGATTCTTACCTTGCAGCACTTCCACACTTTTTCCAAACGTTTTACACCGAGCAACATCAGCGTCGGATTGGTCAATCGTTTGGTAAGCAAAGGCGATGTCGATGACACGGTAAAAAAATTCAACCGCGGCAAGTTGGAAATAATTATTGGCACACACCGCATACTTGGCTTGCAGTTGCGGGCACAAAACATCGCACTGGTAATCATCGATGAAGAGCAGAAGTTTGGTGTTGGGCACAAGGAAAGCTTGAAGAGCTTGAAGCCAGAGGCGCATATTTTAACCCTTTCGGCGACACCGATTCCCCGCACCTTGCACATGTCACTGATGGGTTTGAAAGACATTTCAATGATTGCCGAGCCGCCGCAGGATCGCATGGCGGTAAAAACTTATGTTATCGATTACAACGAGCATGTTTTGCAAACCGCATTGAATTATGAAATTGCACGGCACGGACAGATTTATTTTGTGCATAATCGCATTCACGACATCTATCAAATGCAGCAGTCATTGCAAAAACTTATTCCACAAGCTCGTATCGTCGTGGCACATGGCAAGTTGCCCAAGACAGAGTTGGAACAGGCGATCGTTGATTTTATCGGGCAGAAGTTTAATATCTTACTCTGCACGACAATTATCGAATCAGGCATCGACATGCCTAATGTCAATACGTTGGTGGTCAATCGGGCCGATTGTTTTGGTTTAGCGCAACTCTATCAATTGCGCGGCCGGGTAGGGCGTTCCGATCGGCAGGCACATGCGTATTTTTTGATGGAAAAAGACGGTGTCATTACCGAAGAAGCACAAAAACGCTTGCAAGTGTTGGCGACGCATTACGAGTTAGGTTCGGGCTTTAAAGTCGCACACAAGGATTTGGAAATTCGTGGTGCGGGTAACTTAATGGGTAGTGAACAATCAGGCAGTGTCGCCGCAGTCGGGCTGGACATGTTCACCAGTCTCGTCGATCGTGAAATTAAAAGGTTGCGCGGCCAAGATGGTCAAGACGATGATTACGATATCGATCCAGAGATAAAAATTCCTGTGTCGGCAGTAATTCCCAAAAGTTATATCGACAGCGAAAATCAGCGGCTCAAACTTTACAAAAAAATCTTTAGCTGCATCGATAGAGATGAACTGACTGACACGGTTGTTGAAACGGAAGATTTATACGGCAAAATTCCCGATGCAGTGTTTCTGCTGTTTAGCATTGCAGAAATTAAAATGCACTTGCGCACAATGAAAGCCGAAAAAATGCGTTTCTATCGACAAGGATTTTTTCAGATAAAATTACATGAGCGTTCACCGTTGAAAAAATTGACACTGGACACCACCGACTTTATGCTGCAAGGTGATAACCTCATCGTGCAATCCGCCCCGCAACTGCTCGACACCCCGCGACACATGCTAGATAATTTGAATAAAAACCTCTACCAGTTGGTCAAGAAAATTCCCGCGGGGGAACAGGGAGGTGTTGCATAGGTGTTTTTGTCCTACAGGAGTTCAAAGGGGTGAATCCCCTCACTTTTTCCTTTAACCTCCCCCTCTTCTTCTTTCACATGGGGGATTTTAAGGGACATACCCCCTTAACTTACTAAAAGTTTTTGGTCGAGCTTTTTACAAAAAGCTCGTGGGGGTTTGGGGGTGAAACACCTCAACGGCCTCTCTCTCCTTCAAATGGGGGGTGTCGGGGGCATAGCCCCTGACATTCTTCCCTTTAACTTACCGAAGATTTTTGATCTACAACTTTTTACAAAAGCTAGGGTGTTGGCACATTTTTTTCTAGATTGACGTTATTGCAAAAACCATATCTTCCAGAATCTGGTCGTTTTTTTCTGAGTCGGTCGATAATAATTTTAATTTTTCTCGTCGTTAGCTCTATGTTTTCTTCATCGCTAGTATCTCGCAGCGCAGATGATCTACTTATTCGCAATCCTTCTTCGGCACTGAAAAAAAGGTGATCTCCAAACCTCATGTGAAAGACTGTTTCATCTTTTTCACCTTCTCCAATTGCTGTTGAGTGGGGAAACCACCCCCAAAAAAGTCTCCCTTTGCTGGTGTACCTGACTGCTTTGCGGAGCTGTTTTTCCGTCAAACTGCCTCGTGTAGTTAGGAGTTCACGTTTGCCGTTGTTCTCCAAAATAACACAATAGTTTGCTGTTGCTCCCACACCTGCGGGGACAGCATACAAGCGCATCTTACCGCTGGGATTGTGCAGTGCCGCATCATCGCTGACAGGATTTTCTGTCCGCATTGCTACACACTGAGTGCAAAACAGAACAAGAACAAGTAGCAGAACCTTCATCACACACCTCCTAAATTTACAAAAAGCGAAACTCACGCTCTGATTAGCTTATCGGCTGTTTTTTTTTGCTTTAGAGGTTTTTATGTTTTTTCTATATATGCTTGTACTTACTAACTAAAGTGTGCCAGCTGCTCAAGAAGATTCCCGCCGTCTCTCAAACACTGCGAGCTTCGGTTAGGCATCATTTGCCTATACATAACGAAATTTGTAATTAACGGTTGCCAGTTGAGACAATTGCCACGCCTAAATTACAAATTTTATCGTTCAGATACTACTCAGATCTTGGTCGGATTCTTCGTCGCTGAAGCGTTCGCGTAGCTTCTCGACTACCTTACTTACGTCGCAAGCTTCTGCTTGGCAGCCGTAGATTTTTTGGATGCGTTGTATATCACCTTTAGAGACCCCGCGGCTAATTAAACCTGTGCCAATCAACAGCGACGGGTTCATGGCCGAATACATGTCTACATCTTCATCGATATGGCTTAAACCCAGCAGATGGCCTAGTTCGTGTAAGGCAAGCGACTCCATATCGACGACCTCTTTGCCGACTGCGTCGTCATACTGCAAGGTCAGGCTATCGCCAAACACATAGAAGGCACTGTTGAACCTGATGTCGGCGGTTCTAATTGCCTCCAAACCGCCGGCTTCGTTTTCCCAAATCGTCGTTGCCAGCACTACTTCAGGCTTGCCCGTCTTGCCCCAATCCTTATCAAGATAATGCCCGTTCACAGAATCGGATAAAGACGTATACAAGTCCTTGAACGTATCGCCCTTCACCTCCTTGTGCACACCACGAAACTCAAACAACTGCTTGCCAATCACAGTTTCCCACGTCTTGACCGCTTGCAAGATACCTTGCAACTGCTCTTGCGACGTAAGGTTGAAGGTGCTGTTAAATCCAGAACCAACCCGAAAAGGAATCGGCAACTGCCGCCAGCCCGCAGTGGCATGAATGCCATAGAACTCTGAATCAGGATCGGTTGCATCATAAGGCAACTCTTGCTGCGTGTCTTCGTCGAGCGAGACCTTGTAAAACTGCAAGCCGCAAGAGATAAAGTTGACGAAAAAAATGACCACACAGACCAAAAGTGAAAAATATCTGAGCGCAACGATAAACATAACATCCTCATGACCTTGCATCGACCTATCGGCAAAATAGCGCGATTACTTTAGTGAAAATATAAAAATAATGATATTATTTAGTTATTACAAGAAGTTAACAGGAGGTAAGCCTCGTGACTGTCTTAAAAAGAATGGGGGACATCACGATATTCTTTGCTCTTTTACCGCTGATAAAAAGCTTCTGTTGTAAAACTCAATCCGTCTACCATACCCGACAAAATCTAAAAACTACACAAAATTTGGCGAAGTAGTATCTGTGAAAAAATAAACAATAATTATATTAAGTAGTTATGTGATTGGGGGGGGCGGAGGTCAGAAGCTTTTTTAAAATATCTTGACATTATGCCACTATTAGTGTTAATTTTTAAAAGCATTGTGCAATGCCGCTAATTCTGTGAGGTTTTTTATGAAAATATCACAAATAATAACATTATCCTGCATGTTGGCAGCCCCCCTGCTCGCAACCCCCAAGTTGCCCTCAACAAAGGTTAGAGTGGCTGTAACTAAAGCTATCCGTGCTGGAGATGCAAATATTCTGGCTGATGTTCTTACTAAACACGAACTGCATGTAAACTCTGTTCTGCTGTCGGGAGGACACACGATGTTGCATGAGGCCGCTGCTAAAAGATCTCCTGAGGTTGTAGAGTATCTAATCACAAACGGTGCACAGGTAAACGTTGCCGACAACTATGGGCATACTCCGCTCGATGTGGCCACTGTGTTTGGAACAGCGAAGGTGGCTGCACTGCTGGAGCAAGCGGGTGCTACTCATGGCGAAGGCTTACGCATCAAGGCAGCTCCTACTGCTACAGGAGATAACCCCCCAGCTACAGGATATAACCCTCTACAACCACAGGAGGTAAATAATTTTTGGGTTGATTCGTTCCTCTATGCCGCACGTACTGGCGATATCGAGACAGTTGAACGGCGGCTCGATCGTGATGCAGATATTAATGTTCAAGACAGGGATGGAATGACTGCTCTGCTGTATGCCGTAAGTGAAGGCCATACCGAGATAGTTGAACTGCTGCTCGATCGTGATGCAGACATTGAGGCTAAAGACAGGAAGGGATATACTGCTCTAATATATGCCGTAATGTCAACCCGTATCGAGACGTCAGTCCGTATCGAGACAGTTGAACTGCTGCTCGATCATGGTGTAAACGTTGATGTTCAAGGCAGTATTATACGATGGACGGCTCTGCTGCATGCCGCAATGGCAGGCCATATCGAGATAGTTGAACTGCTGATCGATCATGGTGCAAACGTTGAGGATAGAGATAGTTTTTTTGAATGGATGCTGCTGATGAAAGCCGCACGTACTGGCGATACCGAGGCAGTCAAACTGCTGCTCGATTATGGTGTTAACGTTGATGTTCAAGACTTGGTTAGAAATACTGCTCTGCGGTATGCCGCAATGGCAGGCCATACCGAGACAGTTGCATTGCTGCTCGATCGCGGTGCAGACATTGAGGCTCAAAACATTAATGGAGAGACTACTCTGCTCTATGCCGCACATTTTGGCCAAACCGAGATAGTTGAACTGCTGCTCGATCGTGGTGCAGACATTGAGGCTAAAGACAGGTATGGAAATACTGCTCTGATTAGAACCGCATTTACGGATGATATCGAGATAGTTAAACTGCTGCTCGATCGTGGTGCGCAGACATTGAGGATCAAGACAGTAGAGGATTGACTGGTCTGGCGACTAGTAATGGAATGACTGCTCTGCAAATTACAACAGATGAGGATGTACTTAAATTGTTACGTGAGCAGCAAAGTAAAGGCTATGCTATAGCATAGCAAGCTATGTGGTAGTTTCAGAATATACCTGAACTTGCCCGCTGCAAAATCAGCCTTGAGGTCACTCTGCTCTTTATGTCTGATGCTCGATACGGCGCATGATTGTCTTATCGAGTGCCTGCAGCGAGCTGCGGGGATTGCGTTCAAACAGGGGCGGCAGTTGATCGGAGAGCAGCAACAGGAGAAAATCAACATCAGGGCAGTGGTCGAGCCACTTTTGGATGACACGATAGTCGTGATGTGAGAGGAAAGTGCCGCGGTTTTTGTGGGCGAGCACAAATTCGGCGACGAGTTGGGCGGGTGATAAGTCAGTATCTTTCACGGCTAGGATGGCAAAGCACGTAGACGTTCAGGCCACAGTTGACGCGGCAGAGTGTCACTGTGCCCGCGGCAAATCAAGTCGGCGAGACACTTGCCCGCCTGAAACCCCCAGCTCAAGCCGTTGCCCATAAAGCCTGTGGCGAGCAGAATGCGATCGTTGCCATACATCGGCCCGATGATCGGCAGTTCGTCGCAAGGACGCACACCAATGAGTGGCACAGTGCGTTCACAGTGTAGTGCCGCGACAGCAGGTAAGAACTTCAAAAACCGCTGTTGCAGATAAGCACTTATCTTGGCTTCGGCACGCGGCACCGCATCACCCGTCCCTGCCAGCCGCCGCAGAAAACGTGCGCCACCGAGATGGATTTCTGTTGCCGAAATGACGACAGCCCATTCGTGACCGTGATTGGCAGTGAGAACAAGACCAGCTGCAAGTTGATTGCCTTCTGCATGATAACTGCTCCACTGGTCGCTGTAGGGAATAACGATTTCCTCCAACTCTGGCATCAGTGTCACCATGTGGTTGTGGCAGGCAAGCACCACCAGTTCACAGTGCAGCCTACGCTTGCCACACTGCAACACACAGCTGTTATCCTGCTGCCAACACAACTGTTCAACTGCCGTAGGCACATGCTCCACCGCGCTGAGCTCCTGCAGACGTTGGCACAAAAGGTTTGCATCGAGGCAACCACCACCGAGACTGTCATCCTGCAGCGCAGACACGGCAGCAGGGTTGCAAGGCAACATGTGCCCGTGCGTCTCTTTGTTGTGCAGCAACAAGCGTGCAGCATCGTCGGCATCAGTGGCAATGTTGCGCGCGGCAAAGCCTGCTTGCTGGAACAGTGACACTGCTTGCTGCGATTCGATCAGTTCGTTGGACGAAACAATCAAGCGTAGATGTGGAGCAAGTTTAATGGGAATACGCTGTTGCGCACAAAAATCGATGAGGCTCTGCCGTGCTAGCTGTGAGAAACGATAGATTGCCGCCGCGGTCTCCAAACCATAAGCATGCGCAACCCTTGTGATATTGTCGAACAGCGAGCCAAGCGTAAAGCCTGCGGCATGGACAGAGGTAGCTGAGCGTGCTGGGTCGCTTAGCACGACGATGTTGTCGATACCAGCACGGCCGAGATGGTAGGCGGTTGACAGCCCCGCGATGCCACCACCGATGATGGCAAGCTGATAGTTCCGAACTGTGTTCGATTTTGCTGACAGACGAAACTCCTTAATTTTTGCACAATACTGGTATAACTTAAAAAGGAGGCTGTAGCAGCCGTAAATTTTGTTAACGCACTGTGCACTTGGATTGATACCGCCTCAAGAGGAGTTAATTTGGCAGTTCTGTTGAAATCCGATCACGAGATCGCCGCCATGCGTAGCAGCGGCCAACTAGCCGCGACAACACTGCGTATGATTGCTGGGCATGTGCAGGCGGGTGTCAGCACACTTGAACTGAATAACATTTGCCACGACTTCACTATCGAACACGGAGCAGTGCCCGCACCGCTGAATTACAAGGGGTTTCCCAAATCGATCTGCACCTCCGTCAACGAGGTTGTCTGTCACGGCATTCCTCATGCAGAACAGCGTCTCAAGGATGGCGACATTATCAACATCGACGTTACCCCGATCGTCGATGGTTATCACGGCGATAGCTCGGTAACCTTTATCGTCGGTGGTGCGGCGGCCGCGAGCCGTGAGGCACGTCTTGTCACACAATGTGCGCGTGAATGTCTCTATCGTGCCATCGATGTGGTCAAGGTAGGCAAGCATGTTGGCGACATCGGCGCGGCTATTCTTGTCCATGCCGATCGTTATGGTTTTAGTGTCGTGCGGGATTTTGTCGGGCATGGTATCGGCAGAATTTTTCACGAAGAACCGCAGATTCCTCATATCGGGGTGAGAGGCGGAGGAATGCGCTTGCGAGAAGGCATGGTTTTCACCATTGAGCCGATGATTAACGTCGGCACGTGGAAGGCTCTCATTCTCGACGATGGCTGGACAGCGGTAACAGAGGACGGCAAGCTTTCCGCCCAGTTCGAGCACACTATTGCCATCTTGAGCGATGGCAGTGTCGAGATTTTGACAGCAGGCAACGAAATTACACAGGACGGCAATGCGACAGATAATTGAAAATAGCTGGCAGCAGCACCAACAAGTGTTCAACGCCTTGCAAGACATGTTGCCACAGCTTGAGGAACTGGCACAGGCATGTATTGCAACACTGAAACGGGGCGGCAAAATTGTCTGGATGGGCAACGGTGGCAGTGCAGCAGATTGCCAACACCTTGCGGCAGAGTTAGTGGGACGCTTCAGCACCGAACGGCAGCCGTTACCAGCGCTAGCTCTGACGGTCGATACTTCCATCTTGACCGCGGTGGCGAACGATTACGGCTATCGCGAAATTTTTGCGCGGCAGGTCAGAGCTTTGTGCGGTAAAGACGATCTTGTCTTCGGCATCTCGACCTCTGGGAGCAGTGCTAACGTGCTGCACGGCTTGAACACAGCACACGAGCTGGGCGCAACGACAGCCGCGTTGGTTGGCGAACGGGGCTTGGCGGGAGAAGTGGATTACTGCTTGGCAGTGCCATCGTCAGCCGTGCCGCGTATTCAGGAGTGCCACCTGTTCATTGGACATACGTTGTGTGAGTGTATTGATCGCCACTATCAAGAACAATGCAAACCATAGTAAACCGCGCCCGCTACTGGGCGAATGCAACGATTTTTGACCCGGCAACCAGAGAGGAAGTAGCCGAGTTATTGCGTGTCAACGACAAGCAGGAATTGCGCGAGCGTTTCGGTGCGGAGCTGGAATTTGGTACGGGCGGCATGCGCGGGCTGGTTGGTGCGGGTACGGCACGGCTTAACGTCTACAACATCCGCAAAGCTTCCTGCGCGCTTGGCAGGTACCTACAAGCACAACTCCCCGGCAGGGTGCTGACCGTTGCTGTTGCTTACGACACCCGCCGTCATTCACGTCTTTTCGCCGAGACCGCGTGCACAACGCTTGCTGCACTTGGCATTCGCACTTTGCTGACACAAGAGCCATGCCCCGTGCCAACGCTATCGTTCATGGTGCGGCACTTCAAGTGTCAGGCAGGTATATGTGTCACTGCCAGCCATAACCCTCCTGACTACAACGGCTTCAAGGTTTACTGGCAGCACGGCGGGCAAGTCGTGCCGCCGCACGATCGTGGCATTATCACCGAGTTCAAAAAAATCAGCGATTACGCGAGTATCGCCCTGCTTCCCTATCAAGACGCACAGCGGCAGCAGTTGATCACAACGATCGACGACAGCATCGACGACCTGCACAGTGCGGGACTGGCGGCATTGGCACGTGGCAACGATGACGAAGTGCGGGCGGTCTATTCGCCCCTGCATGGCACGGGAGCACGTCCTGTGATGAGGGCATTGGCACGACTTGGCTATGGCGATGTGCAGGTGGTGACCGAGCAGCGAGAAGCGGACGCTAATTTTTCTACCGTTGCCTCGCCAAATCCTGAAGACCCGCAAGCGTTGCAGTTGGCAGTGCAGTTAGCGCAAGCGACGAAGGCCGAGTTGGTGTTGGCAACCGACCCTGATTGCGATCGTCTCGGTGTAATGGTGCGGGACGGTGAGGCGTATCGGCGGGTCGATGGCAATCAGCTGCTGGTGTTGGCTTTGGAATATGTGCTGTCGGCAGCACAATCCACGGATGGACTGCGACCCGATAATCTGGTGGTGCGCACTATCGTTACCACTGAGCTGGTCGATGCTGTTGCTGCTTTCTATGGCGTGCAGTGTGAAACAACACTGACAGGCTTTAAGTGGATAGGGCAGTTAATCGAGGATTACGAGACAGGCAGCAAGCGACCATATCGACGCTTCTTGCTGGGCGGTGAAGAGAGTTTTGGTCTTTTGTATGGACGCGAGGTGCGAGATAAAGATGGCATCGCCGCCTGCTGTTTGGCGATGAAGATGACCGCGCACTTCAAGACACAGGGCAAGGGGTGGTTCGAGGTGCTGGACGAAATTTACCTGCGGCACGGAGTCTATCACCACGAACTGTTGTCCTTCACTCTGCTCGGTCTTGACGGCAAGACAAAAATGGCGGAACTACTTGCTAAGCTGCGCCGCGATCCGAGTTGCATTGCCCCCCAACCTGTGCAGCGGGTCGTCGATTACAGCACAGGTAAAGTGCGTGCCTTGCCTGCGACAAACATGTTGCAGATCACACTTGCCGACGGGACAAAGGTCAGCGTGCGTCCGTCAGGCACTGAGCCGAAAATAAAATTCTACCTCGCTCTCAAGCGGGACGTGCCCGACGCAAGCGCGCTGCCACGCATCAAGCAGGAGTGTGCTACACAAGCAGCGGAGCTGGCGCAACACCTGCGGTCATTGGTGCAGTGCCCCCCCTCACACGACAGCTAGGTCGCATGAAGTGGAAGTGGGGTTCATACAGTTTCACCAAAAAATTACATTTATTTGAAGTAGTTCTGAATTATTGTATATTTTCAAGCCTTTAATATCCACTGGTTTAGTTAGCATTTTGCGTATTGATTTCATTGCCTCTCTGATATGAGAAAAATCTTCATAGAATTCTGGCTGTCCTGATTTGTTCGCACCATTTTGCCGAGCAGTGTCTAACCATTCTCTAAAAGCTTTCTTTTGTTTCGCTTTCGATTTTTTGTCTATCTCCCTTGTCATCGCCTCGACCTTTTTTGCCCAAGACGCGTAGCTCTCGGTCTGCCTTCTAAAATTTAAAAGAGGGTGTTGTGTGACGTATTTTGTATTTGTTAGTCCTCCTTCGTTAATATCGAGATCACCACTCAGAGCTCTACTAAAAGCCCAGCTGTAGACTTCACGCATACCCATGACCAGGCCAGGCAAGATCGCGTTCAAGGACATCGGTTAAATCGCCTTCAGGAAACATCTAACTAGTGTCCTTTAGCAATTCACCGCTCACGCGGCTATCAGACTGCAACCAATCCAGCCAAGCAGACGGACGTTCGGCTCTGGAAACAAATGCCATCCTGCCGCCACTGCTAACATACTCGTCAAGGTCATCGAACCTGATCTCGACCAGAAGGGGAAGAGCTTTTGATAGATAGTCGTTTTGACCAAAAAACTTTTGTATTTTCAGGTTAGTGCTCACCATTCTGTCTGCAATCTTGCGCACAGCCTTATCCTTGCCAAAAGGCCTGCCGTAAGCTTGATTACTGGGCAGTGTCGTAATGACACTTACTGTTGTAAATACTGTAGCTAAAACCAAAATCTTTATTGTAACATCCTAAAGATTAGGCAATAAAACACAAGCAGCTGAACTCACCAAAATAATATTATTATAGCTAGTAAAAATTTTACTTTTAATTTAAATGACTTGGAATGGTTACTGTTGCATGCACTCAGGTTGAGTGCGTTATGAAGATGGGAGCAACTTATGCAACACCCGCGATGCACTGGTGGATTGTCCCCCTCACACGACAGCTAGGTCGCATGAAAGGGCATGCGATTAGTTGCTAGCATCCCCTTGTCCACTGCCTAGTTCTATCGACTGTGCGGCTGTTCTTATGACTTCACCTCTTCTCCCCCCCTTCTGTACATAATAGACTAGCAGTAGATACTTGCCATCAGGTAGGTTGTTGACAGCACAAATTTTGTGCAGTAAAGGTTTGATATACCCGTCGTGTCCTGACGGCAGCCGCGTCAATCCACCGCATGAGGCACTACGCAAGCGTATGGAAAAAATAATTGCTTTATTGTTAGTAAGTTATGCAACACAGGTGGCAGCCCACACCTATCTGCAGCGTTTTAGAGCTTTGGTAAAGCAGGGTAGCATGGCAACAACTTACGGCGTTTCGCCAAAGGCACAACAAACGGCGCATAAACTTGTCCAACTCTACCCGTGGCTGGCGCATCTGGATCAGCCGACTGCAGTGTTGAGAAATGACAAAATACGGTATCGTTTTGAGATCCGTATGGAAAGGCTGCCGCCTGAGTTTTACTCGCATGAGCGTAATGTTCTGGCTTATGCGGATGGCACTGAGGTGAGCCATCTCAAGGTTTCGGAGACCACCCCCGATTACGAGCAATTTCAGCGGCGAGTAAAGGAGAACTATACTCCTGTAGTTGCTAGTATTCGTGATCGTGACGGTGTTGTGCAGGGCGAGTATCTCTACATAGAGCGCGGGGTCAACTACCTTCACGATGTTTTTTCAACGTCTGAGTCTGGTTTTCGTTTTGAGAGTTTCCTTGAACGTGCCGAGTCACCCGTAGTGAACGTTGCCGCAGGCGGTTTCCACTTTGCTTGGCAGCTGAGCAGGCTGAATATCGATCGTCAGGAGAAAATACCCCACGGGCAGAGGAAAAACATCCACGTCTTCAGTTTTGACATCAGTGGTGCGCATCAAACATTCGTCACCAATCCGTGGTACCTGTTTGGTGACATGTATGCCACTGGCTTGCCAGACGATACTTTCGGTGCGGTTATCACACTTGGCGGGCCGCTGAACAGACGAACCTGTCCGAGTCACGAATGTGTTGATGCACTGCGTGAGTTAGGACGCATTGCCACTCCGCGAGGACGACTGTTGATTGAATACAGTATGCACACAGTGGATATGATCTTTTTCTTGGAAGAGTCAGGCCTGAAATATTTGGATTTTTTTACTTACAATAAAGGGGAACATCCTTTGGGGAAGCCATCCAGACCGACACAGTTGATCGAAATCTTGTTGGATAAGGATTAAACCGCCTTTGCACCCTGATGAGTCAAGCATGAGTAGCGATTCTTCCGGCGACCATGAACGCCGGGCCACCTCTGAAGCACTGTGGCACAAGTGCGACAAGTGCAAAGAAATCGTGTATCGCGAGGATTTCGATGCAAGCCTCAACGTCTGCCCATTGTGTGGCCATCATGTACCACTCAGCGCCGAACGTCGCCTTGAACTCTTTCTCGACCCCGGTAGCTTCAACGAATACGATCGCGAACTGTGCAGCACCGACCCGCTGCAGTTTGCCGACCGCAAACCCTATGCCCAACGCCTCACCGAGTTGAAGCAAAAGCTCAAATGCAACGATGCCCTCCTCAGCGGACAAGGCAGGCTGGACGGGATGCCAATCATGGTGGCTGCCTTCGATTTCGCTTTTCTCGGTGGCAGCATGGGTGCAGTGGTAGGTGAAAAAATCACTCGCCTGTTCGACCGTGCTCGTGCTGAACGTCAGCCAGCAATTATCTTTTCCGCCTCTGGCGGTGCACGCATGCAAGAAGGACTGGTCAGTCTGCTGCAGATGGTAAAGACCTGTACTGCCCTTGCCACCTTGCAGCAAGAAGGCGTACCCTTTATCTCCATTCTCACCAATCCAACCACAGGTGGTGTTGCCGCTAGCTTTGCCATGCTCGGTGATGTGAACATCGCCGAGCCGAATGCCTTGATTGGTTTTGCGGGGCCGCGCGTTATCAGCCAAACAATCAGAGAGAAGTTGCCGCAAGGTTTTCAACGTTCTGAATATCTGCTTGACCACGGCATGCTCGACATGATCTGCCACCGTGCGCAACTACGCAGCCGCGTGATCAGCATTCTCAACATTCTCTGGGACAAGCAAAACCGCACCGCCAACTCATAGGGCGGAGCTAGAAAGCGGCAAAGAATCGCAGCGGAGCTAGAAAGCGGCAAAGAATCGCAGCGGAGCTAGAAAGCGGCAAAGAATCGCAGCGGAGCTAGAAAGCGGCAAAGAATCGCAGCGGAGCTAGAAAGCGGCAAAGAATCGCAGCGGAGCTAGAAAGCGGCAAAGAATCGCAGCGGAGCTGTAACTTGTGATAGACAAGTCTTTCAAGCCAATTGTCAACGCACTCTAGGACTTTGTTATTTCTGTGCTTGTCACCAAAATTCTTGCCTTTGCTCGCGCATCACAACACCGTATCAACCCCAGCCTCGCACAGATGCGTGCCGTCATCGCCACCTTACCACAATTGCAACTGCGTGCGCCGTGTGTGCTCATCGGCGGCACGAATGGCAAAGGCACAACTGCGGGTTTTATCTTCTCGCTCCTGTCTCGCGCGGCAGGACTGAAGGTGGGTCTTTACACCTCGCCCCACATCTCGCACTTCTGTGAACGCGTGCAGGTTTCACACCTGTCGTTCGACGATGCCACCTTGTTCGAGCTATGGTACGAGCTTGAGTTGTTGCTTACCCCGCACTGGCGCGAGCAGCTAACTTTTTTTGAATGCACTACACTGCTGGCGTTGCACGTTTTCAATCGCACCGCTACCGACATCAACGTGCTTGAGGTTGGACTTGGCGGCACGTGGGATGCTGTCAATGTCTGCGAACCCCTTGCCGCGGCAATTGTCTCCATTGGTAAAGATCATCAGCAGTATCTCGGCAATACCTATGCCGAGATACTCACCGATAAGATGGGCATTGCCCGTCCTCACTGTCCACTTTTTTGGGGCAATCAGGGTTCAGGAGCAAGTGATACGGATATGCAGCACACTTTGCAGGAAATTGTGCAACGCAAACAACTCACGCTGCTCAGTGCGGGACATGAATTTCAACTCAATGCTGACGACACACTCAGCGTTGAGCTTCCCGCACTGCCTGCAGTTACCATCCCCATCCCTCTTTCCTTGCAAGCGCGACCACACTGGTTACAACGCAACTTCAGTCTTGCCTTTGCCTTGAGCTGGTGGGTGTTGTCGCGTCTTAACTGCTCGGTGTCAGGCTTTGCTAGTGCAGTCACTAATACTGCTGAATTGTTGCCGCCTAGCTTGCCGGCACGTTTTCAATTACGCCACCTGCGCCATCGTCACACAGGACAAGGGCGACAACTGCTGCTCGATGCCTGCCACAACTACGATGGTGCACTGGCACTTGTCGCTGAGCTAAAACAGCGTTACGGAATTTTGCCGGGCATGTTTTCTTTGCTAAACGATAAGGAAGTCGATAAAATTGTGCCGCTGCTTGTGCAACAGCTCGACCCCCTAGCAATTTTTGCAGTAAATAGCGAACGCAGCCTTACCCATGCCCAGTTGCCCCAAAAATGGCAACACTGCTGGCACGACGATGTCACCAGTGCATGGAACACGCTGGCAACGGTGCAAACCGACAAGCCACTGGTTATCTGTGGTTCTTTTTATGGACTTGGCGAAGCACTGGCTTTGCTCAGCACACACGACGAATGGGAGTTGTTGTAGAGAGGCAAGCATTGATCCCGCCTCTCATGTAAAAGTTAATTCAGTGTCTGGACTTGTTCTACGTTATTCTTTTAGTCTGACACCTATCATGAAAGCTGAGCCATCGGGAAAGGCGTAGGCTTCAAACTTACGGTTGGCAATGTCTACGTAGACCTTAATCTGTCCACTTAGGTTCACTGGGCTTCTATCAATGGGCTTGGGCTTCCGATATAGGTACTCACATGATTGTTTCAGCCCCCCTACATAGAGGCATGATCCAAAGCCGATTTCTTTGGAAGTGTCAGCATTGACCAAATTAAAAAAGCTGATGTTACTATCTTCTGCCAAAACCTCTTTCTTCAAGACGTGGCAAGCTAGGTCACCTTCCTCTGACATACCAATAACTACAGTGCCATTTCCCCTGCGGAGATGGTCGTGGTACTCGATGCCAACCGTATAATCGTCGTAGGGCACGCTTTCATAGGGAAAAAGTTCAAGAAAGCCCCAACCATAGAGACTCAAACCGAGTGCCATTCCTGAAGTGTCGCAGACACTCCTCTCTGCCTGCACTTCACCATGCACTAGCAAGATCAACACCGCCAATTTGACGAACAAACGCATCTCCAGTCCTTTCTGAAAAAATTACAAAAAATGGTAATCAACGCGGAGCTTGTAGCAAAAAAACGGAGGGCAACAAAGAGAAATTTAAAAAATCTGCCATATCTGCTGGAGGCAGTGGCTGCGCGGTTTTGTGACGGCAAAGTACGCCCTCCTTGCTCCCCCGTTTGGCATCTGTTAGGCTGCTTGTAAGTGGGAGTCGCGGTGCAAAAGTTCGCCCTGAGTGTTTTGCTGTTGTGTAGCGGCGTTGCCGCGGCGCAGCCGCTAGAAAGCGATAAAGAGTCGGCAGCGGAGCTAGAAAGCGGCAAAGAGTCGGCAGCGGAGCTAGAAAGCGGCAAAGAGTCGGCAGCGGAGCTAGAAAGCGGCAAAGAGTCGGCAGCGGAGCTAGAAAGCGGCAAAGAGTCGGCAGCGGAGCTAGAAAGCGGCAAAGAGTCGGCAGCGGAGCTGCCAGATGTGTTTTACGATGCGGCAAAGAGCTACTTCAAGCAAGACGGCACACGGCAGGTTTTTAGCGGCGATGTCGTTGTTATCGGAGGTGGCTATGTTGTCACGGCCGATGACATCAGTATCGATCGGCAAGCAGGAGTGCTAGAAGCAAAGGGTAATGTGCTCGTCGCCGGTGAGGAACAAGCACTGTCTGCCAGCACTGTCCGCTACTGGTTTGCGACGCGTGACTTTGTCGTCACCGACGCACAGCTGATCATCTCCGATCGTGCTGAAAGCACACGCTTACGAGAGCAGATTATCTCCCGTGGCACCGATAAAGAAGTGCACCATGCACGTCGCCAGCGTCTCTGGTTGCAGACCCGTCATGCTAGCGAACAAGGGCAGTCTTATTATCTCAAATTTCGCAGCAAGCGCATCACAAGAAAACAGTTGGGTTTTTTGCAGGCAGATGAGGCTTTTCTCACGCCGTGTCGTTGTGTTGGCGATGAGCCGCCTGCGTTTGCGTTGCGGGCACGGCGTATCGATGCGGTGGTAGATGAGCACATCGATTTCAACAACGCAGTGGTTGAAGTGCGTGGCTGGCCAGTTTTTTTCTTGCCGTTTTTACGTCTGCCGCTGGCGCGCAAATCAGGGCTGTTGTTGCCAGTTTTTGGGCATCGCAAACAGACAGGCTTCAGTATTAGCCAGCCGTTTTATGTTGCTTTCAACGCACAGGCTGATGCTACCTTTTATCTCGACTGGTTACAACGTCGTGGTTTGCGTCTTGCTGCGAGCAGCCGCGGTCGTCTGTCGGAACAGCATCACTGGCAATTGATGGCAGAAGGACTGCACGATCGCAACGCCGCACATGACGACGCACCGCAGTGGCGAGGCACGTTGAAATGGCATCACTTGCGTTTTCTCACCCCGCGTCTTTCCTTCGGCAGTGAGGGTGATCTCAGCCGCGATGTGGCTTACAACCGTGCGCTGTATCGGATGCGACGGGGCGAAGCACAGTTCGACCTTAACCCGTATGCGGCACGCAGATTATGGCTACACCTCGATCATCCTGACTTTTATGCAGGGTTTAGCGGGCATCTAGCGGGAGACAGCGAGTATTTTTCGGGCGGTGAGCAGTTGCCAGCTAACTTCACCCTGCAATCACGTCACCTGCAGCTACTCGACTTGTCGGCTTTCAAAACCTGGGCACACCTGCAACTGCAACAGCAACACATCGGGACGTGGCAACAGATGCGTCCTCATCAGCAAGCACGGTTGCGTGCCGTCAACGTGCTGGTGGGAACGGCACTCGATGTCGAGCAGTTTTGGGAAGTGGAGGCACAACGTCTGGTAGACCACCAGCGCAATCATCAGCACACGTGGCGAGCGGGTTTGCGGGTCAGCTTACCGCTCGATGGGCGTATGTCCTTGCCCACACACGAGGAGCAGACACGCATGTTGCAGCACCTCGTGCGTTTCAATGTGGGTGTAGTAGTACAGCCGCAAGTATGGACGACGGGCAGCTTTCAACCGCCCCCCGCACAGGAGCATTCTTTCACCGCCGACCGGCAGCGTGCCAGAAGGCACGCTGCCCAGCCGAGTGAGGTGTTGGAGTTAGAACTTGAGCAGGCTTGGCGAGTCATCACGCAGTCTTTGCCGCGGGTGGAACTGGCGGGGCCGAGGCATGCTCAACACGTGCCGCAGCACCCGCAAACTCCACTCAGCTTGCGGGTCAGCTCGATGTGGGATCGACGGCAGGCCGAACGGCGAGCAGTGGCAAAACAGCGAGGTGATGATGTATTGCCGCAGGCGTGGAGTCCGCTGCAACTGGATCTGCGCTTGCAACACGGAGCCTTGTCGTTACGGCAGGAGTTGGCGTGGAACGTGTATCGGCACGAGTTTGAGGAGTTGCGATTTGCTTTAGGTCTGCCGGTGGGCGACGGGGTGCAACTCAAGCCAAGTTGGGAAATCATGCCACACGTGCTAGATGCCAGTGCCCGTGACAGTGCCCAGCCGCGGGTGCAGGTGCGGCGGCTGGGGGTTGTGGCACAGCTGGCGAGGCAGGCTGAGTTGCAGGCCGAGTATGCCGATCGTGTGCCGTTGGACGATAGCGGGCCGTGGCAATATCGCTGGCAGATTGGCGGGGAGTATCGCGGACAGCAGCAATGTTGGGGAATTGCCTTCAGTCGTGTGAAAGATTGGGACGATCGCGAGAGCGAGGCTTCTTATATCTTGTCTCTTCAGGTTAATTTTGTTAACTCTCCTTACTACGATGAGGAAAGCTGAATGAGTAATAATGTCAAAATGCAGCGGCTGATTGAACCTACTTGCATCAAGTTGCAGGGGTTCAACAACTTGACCAAGACGTTGAACTTCAACCTCTACGACTTTTGTGCCGCCCGCACCCCTGCGGAGCGGGACTCATATGTTGCCTACATCAACCACCACTTCAACCGTCATCGTATTAACAGTCTGTTACAGGACATTGCCGGCATCATCGATGCCCGTGTGCTGGCAGTCTCGTCGCAAGACTACGAGCCTTGGGGAGCAAGCTCACTGCTGCTGTTAAGCGATGCCGCAGCTGCACCCGCACTGCATGCCTTGCATCTCGACAAGAGCCACATCTGTGCCCACACCTACCCCGATTTTCGTGGCAAAGGACAGGTCTGCTCGTTCAGAATCGACATCAACATTTCTACTTGCGGTGACATTTCCCCCCTGAAGGCACTTAACTTTATGCTTAGTGCCATCGAGTCCGACGTAGTGGTCATCGATTACTTCGTGCGTGGTTTTACCAGAGATGAGCAAGGCAAGAGAATTTATCTTGATCATCACATCTCTAGCATTAGAGACTATATCGATGCCGAGACGTTGAAGGATTACCGCTGCTGTGACCATCAAATAGATAACGCCAACATCTGGCAAACGAAAATGTTGCGCACCAAGATGAACGAAGGTGATTATTTTCGTGACAAGGCCGATCTCAACTCCACCACCACCAGCAGAGCCTTGCAGTTGATTCGCAAAGAGATGGAAGGCGTGTTTATGTGTGTCGGTGCGTAGTTTTGTCATCTGCTGGTGCATTTTGTTTTGTATGTGGGGGAGCGTTTGTTTTTATACGGGGAGCGTTCCCCTCCCCGCACCCCACCCCTGCGTGTTCACAGACTTCTCATTTGGGTCAGGTGCAATCATCCTGCTGCACCATGTCTCATGCTAAAGCATTCGCGTGAAATGGTTTGCAGGTCTGCTTGCACCTGACCCTTGTCAACTTCTGTGGACACTACGAGCTTGTGTGTAGCACAAGCACTATGCCAGTATTACAAACCAAATCCCGAATATAAGCTCACACTTTAGATGCTGACTGGATATATGAGAGGTTTGGTTTTCAAGATAATACTTGTCATGAGCTTTCTTGTATTGAGCGCTATGTTGATCACGAGCTTTCTTGTATTTGCCGCGGTGCTCATAGCTAAGTGGAGATATTGACATCAAGACTGCCAACACCAATGCCTATTTTGGGGGTGAGGGGTGTTGCGACCCTGCCGGCTCCCGCCAAAGGGCGCAAGCATGGGAGCGAGAAAGCGGCAAAAAGTCTTGCGTAGCACGCACGGGGGGTTTAAGTATTAGTAGTATGCATTGTCTGGCACTTCTGCAGTCTCGATGTCAATACCTCCAATGCAAAACACCGAAACAAAGCAGAGGTGGGGTTCGGGGAGGGGAGGGGAACGCTCCCCATATACAAACTCCCTCCCTATAACAAGGGGAATGCTCCCCCCACATGCAAACATTAGTCTTGACACAGGGGCTTGGTTTTGGTAATGAGGCGGGCTGATCATATCCTAGTTCGCCATCTCATTCAAAAAAAAACATCTTTTGACAAAAATAAAACTTGCATTCCTGTTTTGGTAGGGTTAAGCCATTGGCTGTTTTCTAATAATAAATTCTGTCTACAGGAGGGCGTGTGCGGTTCTTGGGCGTAGTAACAATGTTTGTTGTGGCGGGTTCGGCGTTATGTCGCAATGTGCAGTTGCCTGCGGACGTGGCAAACAGAGTGCATTTGTTGCATAAGCTGATTTATGCGGGGCAGAAGAAAGAGTTTGAGCGTCTGTTGCCAGAGTTGAAGGACTACGTCAACAAAGGTGATTCTGATGGGCATACACCACTCCACTGGACGGTTTACGAGAACGATATCGATAGTGCAGAGCAGCTTTTACTGCATGCAGCTGACCCCAATATTAACGATAGGTATGGTCGCACGGCACTGCATGAGGCGGCACGGGTTGGCAGCAACGAGATGCTCACTCTCATGATAGACAACGGCGGCGATCCTAAGCAGGGTGATCAACAAAAAAACTGGAACTCCCTGTTCTGGGCCGCGTTTTCGGGCAAAAAAGAGTCTTTGCAAACGCTGATGCAGCATGTCGATCCGTATCGCGGCAGCAGAAACGAGATGGATATCTATAGTGTCGTATTGATCCCAGCTGACCCTGCGAATACGGCTAGCGAAGACCCCGATAAGCTAAACAAGGTAAAGATGTTGCTCGATGCGGGAGTTGAGCCTGATATCGGTCAGGCATTGATGATTGTGCCGCTGGAAGAGATGTCAGAGATGGCAGAGTTGTTCGACTCTTATGCGGACAAGGTTAAATTTAATACTATAAATATCAACACCGTGAGCAGGACTAACAACGCGACGTTGCTGATGAAGGCGATGGGGGCAGGTAGCGTTGCGGCTGTAGAGTTTTTACTCAAGCAGGGTGCAAAGGTTAACACTGTCAATGAGAGTAGTCAGAATGCACTCACCTCTCCATACAACATGCGTGAACATTTTGAGATCGCCAAGATCTTGATCAAACACGGCATCGATGTGCGTAATGTAGGCGGAGTTCCCGCCTTTTATTCGGCCATAATTGGAGATGATGTGGAGCTGGCACAGTTGCTCCTTGAACACGTGACAGGTGGTAAAAATGGTAAAAACCCAGTGCCTGACGCGTGGTTTGTTTTTCCGCCTGTACCTCCTAGGGGAGAGGCAGCTGCCGCGCTAGATTTAGTGAAAAGTGAGGAGATGTATGAGCTGTTGCTTGAATACGGTCTTAACCAACTAAGCCAGACGATGCTGGAAGGAATCCAACAAAGAGGGTATGCACAAAGAGGTGGGCAGCAGCAACGTAGTCAGAGCGGGGTAAAGGGCGCTCCAAAGTTTTTGCGAAACTTTAATGCGGAAGCGGCAGAAGGAAAATTCAAACCTGTCATCGGTCGTGAAAATGAGATCCGTCAGGTGATCACGGCACTGGCACGCAAGGAGAAGAACAACCCACTATTGGTTGGCGAAGCTGGGGTAGGCAAGACGGCGATCGTTGAAGGTTTAGCTCAACGTATCGTCGCGGGAGACGTGCCAGAAGCTATGCGTGATAAAACTATTTTCGCACTAGATGTAGGGGCATTGATAGCGGGAACTGTTCTTCATGGAGCTATAGAGGAGCGCGTCAAGGAGCTGGAGCATTTTGTGACAGAGCTAAATAAGGACAAGACGATCCTGTTTATCGATGAAGTCCATCAGCTTATTAGTCAGCCCAGTCTTCGGGGGGTGGTAGATATTCTGAAGCCATTACTGGCACGTGGTGACCTGCACTGCGTCGGAGCAACGACACAGGATGAATATCAGAAGCATATCATGAAAGACAGTGCGTTAGAGCGACGCTTCTTTCCTGTCTCTGTTGCAGAGCCTTCGATCGAAGACACGCTGGCTATCGTTAATGGATTGAAGAATGTTTTCGAGCAGCATCACGACATTGACATCTCCGACGGTGCGGCGCAGGGAGCGGTAAAACTTGCCAATCAGTATATTACCAACCGCTTCAACCCTGACAAGGCGATCGATTTGATCGACATGGCAGCGGCAAGACTCGTGATAAGCGGGAGCAATGAGCAGACATTGCAATTTAAGCATGTTGCTGAGGTTGTGTCCGAAATGACAGACGTGCCAGTGGAGCGTATGTTGTTGAGTAAGCAGAAGCTGGCACAGAATCTGTTGCCAGCCTTGCGCAAGCATATTTTCGGACAGGATCAGGCGCTGAAAAAAATTGCTGGGAAGCTTACCCCTTTTCTTGTTGGTACCAGTGATCCAAATAAGCCTGCGTCGATGTTGTTGCTGGGGTCAACTGGTGTGGGCAAAACGGAGACGGCAAAAGTATTGGCAGAATATCTCTTCGGCTCAAAGGATAACTTAATTAGCATCAATCTCAGCGAATACAAGGATAGTCATTCGCTGTCGAGTTTGATTGGAGCACCCGCGAGTTATGTTGGCTACGATGAAAGCGGTATTTTGACCGAATCCGTGCGGAAAAAACCCTACTCGGTGGTGTTGTTTGATGAACTTGGCGAAGCACATCCTGACGTTATTAACGCTGTGTTGTTGAAAATTCTCGATGAGGGTGAGCTGGCTGACAGGAAGGGGCGCATAATCAATTTTAAAAATACGATTATTATCATTACGGCTAATACAGCAGCAGGTAAAGCAAATGGGCCGATAGGTTTCACAACGGAGACAGAAGCATCACACAATCCTGCAGA
This sequence comes from Oligoflexales bacterium, assembly GCA_965226195.1. GTDB lineage: Bacteria > Bdellovibrionota_B > Oligoflexia > Oligoflexales > JAPPIL01. The sequence goes on along the minus strand of OZ245333.1, from coordinate 1,607,382 downwards.
TCTGAGCGAAGTGCAAATCCCAGATAAAATACAGGGTCGCTTGGGAGCAGTTTTAGCCTATGGTGGCTTAGGCCCTGAGGTGATGAATAAGCTGATCAACACGCAGCTCAAACGCCATAATGCACAACTGGAACAGAACAACGTTGAGATATTGCTAACCAAGACGATGCGTGATCACTTGCTTGAGAAGGGCTACAACCCTAAACTAGGTGCGCGAGCAATGCAGAATGTTTTTGAAGAGATGATCGGCATCCCAGTGTCAGATAAAATCGGCGCAGGTGAGATGAAGGCAGGACAGCGTTACAGCATCGGCCTCAGGAACGGCGAGATAACAATCAACGCGAGGGGGAAGGCGAAGAAAAAGCAGTGAGGGTATGGCAACGACGCACGGCATCGTCGTTGCCATTAGCTACTCAGCGTAGTCACTTTGCTTTTTTGGAAATTTTTTCGCCAACTACTGCGACATCCCCGTCGCACGTTCACCCTGTTGCTGACGATGTTGGTGCAGGTTTTTGTGGTGCAGACTCATGTGACCGCGCTGAATGCCTTCGCTGCTCAAAGCACGCAAGGCGGCGAGGTTTTGTCCAAGTCCTGCACAGCAGATAATCTCAGCGAGTTCTTGTGCGGAAGGCGAGCCGAGAATTTTCAGTGCAGCACGAGCTGATGGGTGTAGCTTGGTCACGCCACCGACTGTGCCGACCGCGAGCGGTAGTTCTAATTCTCCGCGCAGACAGCCCGTGCCGAGTTTACTCCACTGTGCGAGTGGCTGATAGCTACCGTTGCGGACGGCGTATGCATGTGCACCCGCTTCGACAGCACGCCAATCGTTGCCAGTAGCGATGACTACTGCGTCGATGCCGTTCATGATACCTTTGTTGTTGGTCGCGGCACGGTAGGGGTCGTGACAAGCGAACTGATAGGCACGCACGATGCGCTCGATAACTTCCGTGCCACAAAAACGCGGACAGGAAAGTGCTGGCGCGGGAATTTCACAGACAGCACGCACACAGCGGCGGTCGTTGAGATTGGTGAGAATTTGTAGGCCAACTTCACATGGCAGTAGTTCGAGTAACTGTGCCGACATACGTTCACAGATAGTGTTGACGATGTTCGCCCCCATCGCGTCACCGCTGTTGACATGCACCAGCACGACTAGCGTCGCGAGTGGCTCGATAAATTTCCAATCGAGATCGCACACCCCGCCACCACGTGCTACGAGTCGTTCCTGTCCCGCGTTGGCAGTCGCGATCAACTGCTCGCGGTGTTCGTGCAGAACTGTATCAAAGGCACAGTCATCCTTGAGAAACAGCTGAATTTGCCCCGTCATAATCGGCTCAGTGCTCTGTGAACTAAAGCCACCACCGCCGCGCACCATCTTCGCGGCATGGCTGGCCGCGGCTAGCACGCTGGTTTCCTCGACCACCATTGGGATCAAGTATTCGCTACCGTTGATAAGAAAATTAGTGGCAATTCCCATGGGCAGACTATATGTGCCGATGGCATTTTCAATAAAGGTATCGGTCAATTCTCGTGCAATGCTGCCATAGTTTTCAAGGCTCTGCGTCTCTGTTGCTGACAGGTCACCGATACAAGCAGCGATGCGAGTTCGTTCCCGCAACGGCAATTGATAAAAGCCCGGCAGCCGCGACGAAAACTGTCGTTGCTGTTGTCCTGCCCGTGCTGTCCAACGATGTCTCATTTGTGGTCTTGCTTAGCCATAAGTTGCGCGAATTTATCACGATATGGTGCGTCAAGACAGAGAGAAGCCGATAAATCAGAAATTTTTCTGCTGCCAGTGGTCAGCATGGTAATTTTTAGTCCCCTGATAAAGTTATCCATAACCTTAATCGCTTCTGCATCGCTGACCAGCGCAGCTTTCAGCAGTGGCAAGCCAAGACCGACCATGTTTGCACCGAGTGCCAGTGCTTTCGAGGCGGTCAGTCCGTCGCGCACACCGCCAGTGGCAATTAAGGGGCAGTGCGGCAAGGCCTCCCGCAACACCGCGGTGTTGTAGGCGGTGGGAATGCCCCAATTGCGAAACGCTTGGGCTAGCTGGCGTGTCTCATGGTCATTGCTGCGCAGTCCTTCGATCCAACTCCATGACGTGCCACCTTTGCCACCGACATCGAGTGCCGCAATCCCGCTTTCATACAGACGCGTCGCAGTTTGCACGTCGATGCCAAAACCAACTTCCTTGACGATAATCGGCACAGGAAAATCCGCGGCAAGCTCGCATAGCTTTTGCATGATACCGCGAAAATTACGGCTGCCTTCGGGTTGAATGAGTTCTTGCATGACATTGAGGTGAATGGCAAGTGCGTCCGCGGCAATCATCTCGACCGCTTGCAAACAGAGATCGCGTTGCAAATGCGAGATGCCGAGATTGGCGAGCAGAAAAATATCAGGGGCATAGCGGCGCAAATTACCGCAGCTGTGCTTGCTTTCAAGGGCGATGCGCTGCGAGCCAACTCCCATCGGAATGTTGTGGTGTGCTGCACAGCGAGCAAGGTTGCGGTTGATAACATCGCTGCGCTCGATGCCGAAGGTCATACCGCTGATGATAAAGGGGGCAGAAAAACTTCGCCCACATAGCTCGACATTAGTATCAAGTTCGTTCCAGTCAAGTTCGGGCAAGGTGCAAGGACGGAAGCTTAACTGCGCAAATCCTGTGCCACGATCGCTCGCCTCGACATCTTGAGTTGCACAGAGATCGATGTGCTGTTCTTTGCGGGTGGTGATTAGTTCAGGCATAGTTGTAGATCAAAAAGTAAAGCCCTAGTGATGTTCGCATAAATATAGGTGTTAGCACAAGCTACAATGCCACATCTATTGAGATTTTGCGGGCACGTGGGAGGCATGAATGGCGGTGTTGCTGATATTTTTTGTTTTCTGGTAGAAAAATCTTGCATCACATCAATACATTTAATATATTTTCTCGATGTTTGGAGCATATTTGCTTATTTATTAATATTATCAATAAGTTTCTGGCGATAGTGCCTATATTATTATGATATCTGTTTATCACATTCATTATGGAGTAAGACAATGATGCATCTGTGCTCACTTTTTCTTATCTTGTTGGTCAGCACACAGGCTATCGCTAGCCGTCCTTCGCGCAGTTTTTCTGCAGGACTAGATAAGATAGCTGATATCACCGTACAGCCATCGATGCTGCGATGGATTAGGGGAGAGGCATTGGCAGAGGTGCAAGACGAAAAACTGCGAGAAATTCTTACAGAAATAGGGTTGTCGGTAGAGGAATTTGAACAAACGCTTAGCGGATATGCTGCTATTCTTAGTAGACTTGGCTGGAGTGAAGGTGAGATCACTCGGCAAGATTTGCTGGCAAGCATTGCTCCTACTTTCACTGCATTTGGCAACCATCTTGACCATCTTATCATTAACCAAGTGCCACTAACGGATGTGGATAGGCGGGTAACTATAATTGAAAAGATGCTTGCTTTGGTAGAAGAAACAGCACACTCGCCGCGAATGTGGGGGTGGGGAAAACGAATCGGATTAGATGCTGATAGGTTGGTGCGGGTTATGTTACACGGGAACGGGTTGTTGCATGACTTCGTTTATATGCGCTATGCAATCGGGGAAGAACCAAAGTTGCAAACGCTGTTTGATGCTCTGCTAACAGAAAATGGCCTGAGCAGGGAAGCGTTCGACATCTTCTTCGCCAACAATAAGAACAAATACGCTGATTTGCATAGGCGCAAAGACATCATCGATAGAATGCTTGGGGCTGTGAGAACTTCCTCGAAGGAGAAGAGAACCGAGTTGTTGGCAAAGATTGGATTGCATGATTCAGGTTACGATGATTATGTGCATAAGGGGAGAGATGATTATGTGCATAAAGGGAAAGATTTGCTCAATATTTTACTATCAATACAGGCTGCCATCGGTGCAGATACTAAGCTAAACTCCATTTTCGATGAATTGCTGCTCGAACAGGACACGACACGACAAGCGCTTGAGCAAGCGATTACCGATGTCACTGCCGTCTTTAGTACGGTATGGCAGATGCATTATCCAGAGCAAGAAATTACGCGAGAACTGGCATTGAAGATGATCTCCACAGCTCATGTATTTCATAGCGGAAAGGGATACTTTAATGCACTCATCACTGGTGACAAGAGTGTTTTTCCTCCAGCAAAAGCAGAAAAAATCTCTTCCATATTCAGAGAAATGCTTACGGTGAAAGCATCAACACAAAAGGACGTGGACTACCGCTTACGTGAGTTAGTAATTTACAATTTTAAAGAGTTTGTTACAAGTAATCCATCTCACTTCGAGTTGTCCTATGTGAAATATGCATTGGGCGAAGATCAAAAAAAGCAAGAGCTATTCAATGCTCTGTTGGAGGAATACGGTTTTAGCGAGGAAGAACTTGCAACTCAATATAATCACAACCACCCTAAGATACATAGGCGCAAAGACATCGTTGATAGAATGCTTGCTGTGGTAAGAACATCTCCTGAACAAAAGAGATCTGAGCTGTTGGCAAAGATCGGTCTAAATGAACTTATGTACCTTAGTAACATCAACGACCCGCATACATTAATGGCACAAAGACTAATTAAAATGCAAATAGCCATCGGCGATGACGCAAAGTTGAATGTGCTATTTGACGAGTTACTTGAAGAGCTAGGTGTGGGTCGTCAAAAATTTGAACAGGCGATCTCAGATACGGCTGCTTTCTACTACATCTTGTTCGATAGGAACAGTCCAAAACGTGAAATGCCACCGCGACAGCTGGTATTGGAAAACATGCACAAAGCGTGGGGTGGTCTGCTGCCGCCCCACTTTCAACATAACGACAGAAGGACAATGTTTATGTCGCTTCCATCACCGTCAGTGGTTGTCGAGATAGTCTCTGTGTTGAAGGATATGCTTGAAAATGTGCGCACCTCCGCTGAGCAAACAACCACACAGCTAATGAAGGAAATCGGATTATCAGATGACGCACTGCGTTTTTTTGTGCGTAGATGGTCTGCTTACGTACTGCTTTTTCCTATGCATACAGAACATCATGACAAAATTATCTTAGCGGGTCACTTGGCAGACATGCAGCGTGCTATTGGTGAGAATGCTGAGCTTAACGCCCAGCTTGATAAACTCATGGCATTGCTAAACGTGTCCCGACAGGAGATGGCACTGGAAAACATTGTTGCCGAGTAGCAAAGCAGATAAAGTGCTGCTTGTGCTGAAACCCATCAAGCCGTCGTCTTGCGCCTTTCCCACACGATCAGTGTTCCACTGACAAGCGACAGTGCTGCGAGTGCTCCGAGTACGAACGACAGCATGTCGGCCTGCCAAACGACCAGCACAAGATATATGCCAACGCCTAGCAGCGGTAGCTTGAGCAGACCCAACAGCGCGAGCAAACGGTATCTGCCTATCTGTGTGTTGCTGTGGCACAGACGGCGAAACAGCAAGGCGAGTAGCAGTATGTCGAGCGCAAAAAGCAGAAATCCCGCGCCGAAACTAGCCATCGTGTTCATCTTTGTTCTTCTCCTGCCGCAGCATGAATTTAAAAAAAACATAATAATTTTGGGCGATTAAAATTATACCGACGATGAATGTAATCGCCAGCCATGAGACCGATGCTAGTGGCACATGGCGATCGAGATAATTGCCAACAAAAATACAGACAACCACAATGCTGATCAGATGAAAGGACAGCGCCAATACTAACACCAATGCACGGGTCATCTCACCCTCGCTTGACTAACACACCCAAAGGCATAAGCTAACACGAGAGCTAAAGATTGCAAAGCAATGCATGGCAACCATGCGGAGGCTGTCCGTTGTGTGGAGGGATCTATCTGTGCGGCAACGCACTGGTTAGGTAGCGCAACAACACCTCTTCGATGCTGGTCAGCGACATGCTGCTGTTATGTCGAGTTTTGGTATCGCATAGCTCAGCGAGTGCTGTTTCCTTTCCCTGCTGCATCGAGACGATCTGCTGCACCTTGCGATGGGCGTGATACAAGCCAAGCCCCACTGCCAGTGTGATGGGAATGACCTTCCTTAAATCAGCAACGATGGCATGACTTATCAGTAAGCTAAGTGCTGCTAGCGTTACAGAAAAGCCAATTTGCACTGCACGCTCACCTGTCCCTCGCTGCAAATCCGCGGCAATGCGCTGCTGTGCAGCGGCTAGCTCTGCTGTCGAAAAAATCCGTAGTAAGGCTGCATGGCACAGTCCTTCGCCTGCTTGTTGCTCCTCGCCATGACGATAGGCATGCAAGTCGCTCTCATTGTTGCAACGCAACAACAGCCAGCCATCCTCAGCACGCGCAAAACCCAATACCCCCGCGGCTTCGCCTCGCACTACATAAGCGGGCACAGATACTTCTGCACCACAACTGCTTAGCATGCATACCAACCACAAGAACACAACTTTCAGGAGTATCTCTCTCAAGCCCCCCTCCCCGAAAACCTGTCTTGATATTCTTCTATACGCTGCATACCACGAGGTGCGTGGGGGGGTCAACCCTAAAACCTAACTACCAATCTTGTTGGCGTTGTTTGGGTGCAGGCTGCAAATTTCTCGGCTTGACACCGATACGCCCGCTTTCCAACTGCCGTAACAGACGCTCGACCTCTTCTGTACTCAAGCCCCGCTGTTCTTGCTCCTGTTCGGCATCTTTTTCCTGCTGCGGTTTTTTTTGTTCCGCTGGCTGCTGCTGTTCTTTGCTGGCTTGTTCTTGATTTTGTTCTTGTTGCTGTTGTTGGTTTTGTTCTTGTTGCTGTTGTTGGTTTTTTTGTTCGTGTTGGTTTTGATTTTTTTGTTGTTCTTGATCCTTCTGTTGGTTTTGATTTTTTTGTTGCTGTTGTTTTTTAATTTGTTCTTTCACCCAGGCAAGGTTTTCCGCGGCTTTTTTGTCGTGTGGGTCGTTCTTCAGCACTTCCTCGTATGCTTGTTGAGCTTCTTTGAGGCGTTGCAGGGCGACTTGGCTGTTGCCGAGATTGAAGCGTGCTTTGTTTGCCAACTGTTGGTCTTGTGCTTGTGCAGCTTTGGCAAAACCACTAGCAGCGTTGGCATAGTCACCTGCGTGGAATTGGCTTACGGCACGGTTGTAGACGGCTTCGAGGTCGTCGTGGTTGTTGATTTCTTGATTGAGAAATTCTTGGGCTGCTTCTTGATATTTTTTCTGTTCAAACAGTTTGTGTCCGTCCTCTGCCTTGCCGCTGCTGGGCAGTAGACACAGAAGTAGTAACGCTAGGCGCAGTCTGCAGGTCAGTAAAAATTCTAGCAGCAGCAGTAGCAATGCAGCTATCAGTGGCAGGTGAAAATGTTCGTGCCATATTTTTTTTCTGCTTTGCCCTTGTTCGGTGATGTCGATTTGTTTTTTGATGCCTCGCTGATAGATTTGTTGCAGATCAAAATCACCGCTGACTGAACGCACGTATACTCCGCCTGTTAACAGAGCAATTTCTTGCAATGTTTTCTCATCGAGGCGGGTCAGGACAAGATTGCCTTGTGCGTCTTTCACGAAGCCGCCGTCTTGTGCGGGTATTGGTGCGCCGTCTGCACCGCCGATGCCAATGGCAAAAATTTTCACGCCTGCGGTCTTTGCTTGCTGTGCTGCGGTGAGCGGCTCAGTGCCTTGATCTTCTCCATCGGTAATAAGGATAATGGCAGCACCTTCTGGTGTTGAGGATTTTTCTATACTGCGTAATGCTAGCTGCAGGGCTACGCCTATGGCAGTGCCACGCACGGGAATCAACGCCGGGTGCAGATGATCGAGGAACAGTCGTGCCGCGGCGTAATCGACTGTTAGGGGACACTGCACGAAAGCTGCGCCAGCAAAAGCTATCAGGCTGAGGCGGTCGCCGTCCAGCATGGTAAGTAGGTCGGCAAGTTTGCGTTTGGCACGTTGTAAGCGGTTGGGGGCGATGTCGCTAGCTAGCATGCTGCGAGAGACATCGAGCACGACGTAGATGTCGCGTCCTGTTTTTGCGCGCTCCACCCATTCAAACCCAAAGCGTGGTTGAGCTAGGGCGAGCACTAGCAGGATGAAAGCGAGTGCGAGCAACAGGTAACGTGTGCGTGGCCAAGTTGTGGTGGGGTAGAGGCGGGCGAGGTTTTGGGTGTTGGCGAAGCGTTGCAGGCGTTTACGCAGAGCACGTTGTCCAAGATAAAAGAAATACAGCAGTGGCAGCAATAGCCAGAGATACAGCAAGTTTTGTTCGGCAGCAAAAGTCATGGCAGTCTCCGTAGACGTGTCAGTGCTAGCAGATGTTCGAGTAAAAACAGCAGCAGTGCTGGCCACAGCAGATACGCATATAGCTCTTTGTATTCGTGATAGATATGTTGTTCTTTGGTGGTTTTTTCTAGGGTGTCGATGGTGCGGTAAATTTCTTGCAGTGCGTCGCTGTCGGCGGCATAGAAATACTGTCCGCCTGTTGTTGTGGCAATTTTTTGCAACAGTTCTGCGTCGAGTGGCACGTGTTGGTAGATGATACGGCCGCGGTAGGGCACGGGAACAGGTTCGTTGCTGCCGATACCGATGGTGTATATTTTGATATGCTGGCTTTGTGCTGCTTGCATGGCCAGCAGTGGTGTAAGTCGTCCTGCGGTGTTTTCGCCGTCGGTGAGCAGGACTGCGACTTTGCTCTTGGCTTCAATGTCTTTCAGGCGGCTGGTGGCAACGCCGATGGCATCGCCGATGGCAGTGTTTTCGCCGGCCATGCCGATTTCTACTTGGGCGAGAAATTCCTGTAGCACGTCGTGATCTGCTGTCAGCGGGGCTTGGGTATAGGCTTCGTCGCCGAAGACAATCATGCCGATACGGTCATTTTGTCGGGCTGAGATGAATTTAGCCAGCACTTCTTTCACCACTGCCAGACGGCTTTGTCTTTCGCCGTTGGCCGCGAAAAAATCTAGTGCTCGCATACTGCCTGAGGTATCGATGATCAGCATCATGTCGAGTCCTGAGGTGCGTTGTGTGCGTTGCCCGCTGATTTGTTGGGGGCGGGCGGCGGCGGTGATAATCAGCAGCATGCTTAGCATTCGCAGTGTGAACAGTGCGTGTTTAGCGATGCTGAGGTAGGCAGGACGTGGCAATGTGGCAAGCAGTGCGGTGCTAGAGAATTTTATTTTGTTGCGTCGTCTGTAAAAATAAAAAAGGGGCAACAGCAATAATGCCAGTAGCAATAGCCATGGGTAGGCGAATTGGATGTTCATTTCATCACTCCTTCACGTAGGGGAATTATTTGTCAGGGAGAAAACGAGACCAAAGTTTCGTTTTTGCATCAGACACCTCCAAGGTGGAAGATAATTGGGGGCTTCACCCCCAAGCCCCCCCACGAGCTTTTTGTAAAAAGCTCGACCAAAAACTTTTAGTAAGTTAAGGTGGTTAGCCCCCTTAACATCCCCCGTTTTGGGAGAAGAGGGATAAATATCAGGACAAAGCCCCTGAAAAATAGTCATCTCTCCTCTCGTGCAGTCAGTTGTTGCATCCACTTGATAACCTGTCGATGATCTTGTTGTGCTTGTTCAAGGTCGCTCGGCTGGGCGGCGAATTTAATTGCATCGGCACGGTGCATGAAAGCTTCGATGTTTGCCAGTGTTGTGCGTGCCAGCGGTAATTTTTGTAGCTGCGGTATAACCTCGTATAGTGTCGCACCGATAACTGGCAGTTGAAAACGGTATTCGACTAGTTCGCGGAAAGCGATGCTTAGTGCAAAAAAATAATTTTCTTGCACTGTGCCGACGGGAAAAGGGTTAGGTGGCTTGAGTCGGATGATTTTGGCACGGGCAGCGCGCACACGGTCACGTGGCGTGATTGCTGCTTGGATGACAACTGTGGGGCGGCGACGGCGCAGATAGAAGAAGATCGCGACACCGAGCAAGATAATAATTGCTATAATAATTGCCAGCATTACCCACGGGAAGTGGGGTGGCATAAGAGCGTAGATTCCGTGCGGCGGAGAGGAGGGCATTTAGCGTTTCCTAGGCATGGTGCGTTGGTGCAAGAATGTCATCAGTGGTCGTGCTGTTGAACTGGCAGTGGTAATAGTAAAACTGTCAACTCTGTTTTTACGCAATAATTTTTGCAGTTGGTGTTGACGCTTCTGTTCAGCTTGTTGCAGTGCTGCACGTGTGCTGGGATTGCTGGTATCGATGGTGATGCTTGCACCACTTTCGCTGTCGATAAAGTCGAGCAAGCCACTGGCGGATAGTTGTGTTTCGCGTTCATCCTGCACTTGCACGGCGATAAGGTCGTGACGGCGGGCGACGTTGGCGAGTATTTTGGGTAGTTTTGGTGTAATGAAATCAGAAATCAGGAAGCACATGTGTTTTTTATGGGTAACTTTCATCAAAAAGTCGAGTACTTGTTTAAAATCTGTGCCACTGTTAAATTGTCGTGGCGTAAGAATACTTTTGATGATGTGCCAGACATGGCTGCGTCCCTTGGCCGCAGGGATGTATTGTTCGATGCGGTCGGAGAACAGGATTAAGCCGACGCGGTCGTTGTTGCGGATGGCGAGGAAGGCGAGCACTGCAGCGAGTTCGGCGGCGCTTTCTTGTTTGGAGGCGGCGGTCGAGCCGAAGTGTTGTGAGGCGCTGACATCGATCAGCAAGATTAAGGTCATCTCACGTTCTTCCCGCATTATCTTGACGTGTGGGTAGTTCATGCGCGCGGTGACGTTCCAATCGATATTACGCATGTCGTCACCGAACTGGTAGGCTCTGAGCGTGTCGAATTCCATGCCTTGTCCTTTGAAGGCACTGAGATATTCTCCGCCGAGCACTTCGTTGGCAATGAAACCCGCTTTCAGTTCGATATGTTTTATTTCTTTGAGCAGTTGTGGCGTAAGCATTGCTGGTTATGGAACTTCGATGGTGGCTAGCAACTGCTGAATAATATCATCGCTGCTCTTGTCCTCTGCTTCGGCCTCGTAGGTCAGCAAAATCCGATGCCGCAGGACATCGTGTGCCACGTCTTTTACGTCTTGGGGGGTGACGTAGCTGCGGCCGCAGAGCATGGCATTGATGCGGGCGGTTTTTTCGAGATTGATCGAAGCGCGTGGGCTTGCGCCGAAAGCGATGTAGTTGCGCAGTTCTTTGAGACGATAGTCCTGTGGGCGGCGGGAGGCAAAGACGAGATCGACGATGTAGCGGCGCACTTTGTCGGCAAGATGCACTTGTGGGGCGAGGTCGCGGATCTGCAGCAGGTCGGCGGTTGAGGCGATACAATTGAGGGTTATTTGTTTGCCGCTGGCGATGCGTTCCATGATCAGTTGTTCGTCTGAAGGTGAGGTGTAGGAGATTTTTAGTTTGAACATAAAACGATCGATTTGTGCTTCGGGCAGTGCGTATGTGCCTTCCTGTTCGATGGGGTTCTGTGTCGCCATGACGAGGAACGGCATGGGCAGGGTAAAAGTCTCACTGGCGATCGTCACTTGTCGCTCCTGCATTGCTTCGAGCAGTGCCGACTGCACCTTTGCGGGGGCGCGGTTGATTTCGTCCGCGAGCAGTAAGTTGGTGAAGATTGCACCTTTCTTAACGCTGAATTCGGTGGTCTTGGGTGAATATACTTGTGTGCCCGTAACGTCGGCGGGCAGCAGGTCAGGGGTGAATTGAATGCGGCTGAAGGAGAGGTCGAGCACCTCACCGAGTGCTTTGATGGTGGAGGTCTTCGCCAAGCCCGGCAGCCCTTCGAGCAGCACATGGCCGTCGGCGAAAATGGCCATCAGCAGCCGCTTGCTAAGCTCCGTCTGGCCGACGATAAGCCGCCCTAGTTCGGCACTAATCTTCGCGACGAGTTCTCCTGCCAGTTCGACTGCAGGCATGATGTCTTTTTGGTAACCTTCTTCCGTCATGTCTTCCTCCATCTACTTCCAAAGTTTATTCATGATTTTTTTGCGTTGCAAGCTTTTTGTCAGAACAGGTGACACGAGACGGAGATTTTGTTCTCTCCTCATACACCTTAGGCATGAGGCAGAAAGCCGAGTGTATCACGCACTTTGTTGAGGGTCTGCTGGGCGGTGGCTTGTGCTTGCGCGGTGCCTTGGTCGAGCACATGGCGAAGGCTGGTACGGTCGGAGAGCAGTGTGTTGATCTTGGTCTGTATGTCTCGCAGGGCAGTGACCACCACATCGGCGGTGTCGCTTTTTAGTTTGCCATAGCCTTGCCCCTGATAGCGGATGCAGACTTCTGCTAGTGGCAGGTCGAGCAGCACGGCTTGGATTACTAGTAAGTTGCTCACGCCCGGCTTGGTGGTTGGGTCGTAACTAATGCCACTGCCAGAATCGGTGGTGGCACGTTTTATTTTGCGGCTGATGGTGTCGGCATCGTCGCTGAGAAAAATTGCACCGTCGGCATGCGAAGCAGTCTTGCTCATTTTGACACGAGGATCGCGCAAATCCATGATCTTCGCTCCGACCTCGGCAATATACGGGGCGGGCACTTTGAACAGTGGTTGACCGCAGTGATTGTTGAGGCGCTGGGCAAGGTTACGGGTGAGTTCGAGATGCTGGCGCTGGTCTTCGCCCACGGGCACAAGCGCGGCCTGATAGAGAAGAATGTCGGCTGCCATCAGCACGGGGTAGTTGAACAGCCCCGCGGGAATGTTTGCCCCTTCTTTGGCACTCTTGTCCTTGAACTGGGTCATGCGTCCTAGCTCGCCCATCCATGTAAAGCAGTTGAGTATCCACGCCAACTCACAGTGTGCGGCAATGTGTGACTGCACGAAGAGGCAGGCATGGGCAGGGTCGATGCCGGCGGCGAGGTAGGCAGCAAGTGCATACCAGCTGTTGGTGGCAAGCTCACCTCCGCCACGGGTAGTGACGATCGAGTGCAGATCGACGACGGCAAAGTAGCAGCGATACTGCTGTTGCAGTTTTACCCAATTCTTCAATGCACCGAGATAATTGCCGAGTGTAATCTGATTAGTCGGCTGAATGCCAGAGAGGATTGTCTTCTGTGTCGTTGCCATCACACTTCCTACGCAACAGCATTTTACCGCAACTGCCTTGTCAAAGCAAAAAATCCTCTAACAATTATCTCCAACTATGCCGAGAACGAGATGACGAGGAGGTAAGGAAGATGAAAAAAATAATCTGTGCTCTCATACTGGCAACTGCGACGACGACCTGCAAGTTAGCTGAGGACATGAACGCTGGCAATCTTACCTCGTTTCGTCGTGATGATAAGGGCAATGTCACCGTTGCGGTCGGTATTTTTATGAACAGATACCCCTCCGTCGTCGATGGTGAATTTTTTCCTTTTGAGCTTTACGATGAAGAAGTTGCCGAGCTTGAAGAAGGTGAGTTCAAGGGGTTCGCCGCCGATGTCATTACTGGCAAGCATCCCTTTGAGGGCTTCAAGAATCACGATGCAGTGGAGAAGGCAAAAGCGCGCTCGCCGCAAGACCCTTACCATTTCGATGGCTACTATCTCAAGATCATGGTTGTCAACGATGCCATCGAAGCGTTGCCTGACGAGGTGTATCTCCATCGCGGTTTTTTTCCACACAATTTTTACTGTCCCGCGGGGCAAGAGAGCGTTGAGATCAAAGCTGACGACAATGCACTCGGCGACCCGCAAGGCGATAACGTGCTCGGCTCGCCAAGCTGGGCAGCGCGGGCAGCGCGGGCAGTTACTTTTTGTAAGACAAAAGAAGTCAATGGCCCTTACGCAGGACGCGATTTCTACTACACACGTGTTAGTCTGTTCGCACAGGATACCTACCATATCAACGAGTTGAACGACAACTTGAGCCTTGATCGGATGTTTGAGAACCTCGACTCACAGTATCACGAGACCATTTCGGCACGGGGTAGTTTTCACTATAAGGACGGCGGAAAATTTTTCACTGAAGCGGCAACGATCGTCAATCTTAACTATAACGTAACGCCCGCGGTGCTGGAGATGCACGAATTACTGCGGCAAAACAGCACTGTTGATCTCGCGGCAATTATTAGCAGCACCGACGAGGTGCAGCACTATTTGCACGACAACCGCAAACGTGCCCATGATGCTAACTGGCAAGTGTTGTTGTTGGCACAACGTAAGTGGTTGGCGATTCGTATGATTCTTGAGGACATGGGACGACAGCAGGATGATAAGGCGGAGCAATTGCGCATCGGTATTCTCACTTCGCTGGAGATGGCTGATGTCAGGGATATGTTGCCGCTAGCAGAAAAACTTGCCGAGTATCGCAGTGCCGCTGATTATATCAATGAACTGCGCCGCAATCCTGTGTCAACGGTGAACGACAGTGTGGCGAAAGAGCTTTTCTTCAGTGCTACCTCGCATAAACACTTCAATCGTCTTATCTACCACACGGCGATTACTTCCACGATACAGCAATGGTTCAGCAGTCGCAGGCTTTACGATTGGGTAAGCAGTTTGCACGATTTTAGCAATGCTTGCAATCAGTTCTGTCCTGAACAGGAAAAAGCACGGGTAGAAGATATGATTGTCAAGATGCAGGAGCACTATGTCAAGCTTGCGCCTCTGTCACGTCAAAATGTTCATGATGCGTGGATGATGTATGTCTCTGCTGTCAACAAAATCTATCCCGACCCTCATAAAGCACGAGCAGCATTCAAGAAAAAATACATCGTGGCAGGCAACACGATTGATTATGAAAACAGCAGTCAGGAATATAAAAACACCTATCGGCTTTATTCACGTCGTTATGACCTTGTGTTTGGCGAGCCACATGGCTTGTTGATGGGCACGGAAGTTTTTTTGCAACAGATGGGCGAGAAAAGAAAGCCAGAAGATGTGTTTATCGTCTCTCGTAACGGTGAACTGCAATACGATTGGAAAATGCACCCGCATGTGCAGTTTGCTACAGTTGACACAGCAATAGGTGAAATGCTGGATGGTATTTATTTACAAGCTGAACAGCTACATAAGATTGCTAAAAAAATTCATCAACACGAGCCTAATGCCAGTCAGCAAATAAAATTAACTTCAGATTTTTCCGATCATTATCAAATTTTACCAATTGCCAAAGCATTATTGGTCAGACCAGACTACGCTCGCCGCATGAACGAGGTTTTTGATAAATACACCCGCTTTCGACCTGTTGGTTTTTTCAGTAAATGGGTGCTCGGTGCAGTTACAGTTGCAGCAACGGTAGCAGCTTTAGCTCTCTCTATTCCAACTCTTGGTACTTCATTAGCATTACCATTGCCATTGCCGTCAATTCTGTTTGCCACTGGTGCGGCAACTGGTTTCATTTCTTCCGCAGCGCAGTTTCAATATGGCAGAGTTGTGCAGCAGCGGGCCGAGAATTCGTTGTTTGCCGACAATCTGGGCACAAATTTCGAGGAGTATCATCTTGTCCGCCAGCAATATCTTCAAGCACGGCGTGATCTTTACATCACTGCAGCTTTCACTGTGTTCGATGCCGCGGAATTTGTGCGCATGTCCTATCTTGTTGGCACCTCGATGCGGCAGATTAAGAGTATAGAGAGTGTTTTGAGCACTGCTGCCGTAGATAAGTATCGTGGTGTCTTTAAGCAGCTCAAATACTGCTCTGCCCCCTCCTGTCGTAAATTTATCCAATCTGTCCCCTTATTGACTGCTAATGCTGACAACACAGCAGATCTCACCAGTATTTTGCAAAAACTGGATTCAGCCCGTGGCGAATTCAAGCATTTCAAAGATGCCGTTGAGAGTCTTTGGATGCAAAACAATACAGGTGGTGTGTTTAATAAAGTAATTAAGGCAGGATTTGTCGATGATGTCGTGCGTAGCAGGTTTTTGCCGTTCTCGGATGTAAGAATTCCCTCTACCTTTACCCCACCCAAGCTGATGGGAATATCGTCAGCGCGCAAAGCTGCAATGACGCAGCTGCTTGATGCCAACGCGGTGAAAAAGATGTCTGATGATGAAGTGCTCGGACTTTTTGGTAATCTTGTCTATGGCAAAAGATATAAGAAAAGATTTATCTTTTTTGATCGAAACCTTAAGAGACAACAAAAGTTGTTGGGAAAAAAGCTTGGTATGTCAGATAAAGAGTTGAGGGAACTATACGTCGGCAAGTATAAGGGCAAAGATGGACAGCCGCTACCTAAGCCACATAACAAAGAACTGAAAACTATGATCGATCGCACCAAAAGTAAAGATAGGGGAGCTAGCAAAGCAGCTAAAGACGAGGTGCGAGAATGGTTGAAAAACAGGAGGGCAGCAATAGGGCAAGGTGAAGTAAAACTGATAGATGCAGAAAATTTTATTGAGCTGTACAAGAACGAGCAGCGGGTGACTGCTCTACGAGCTGATTTTGGCGCGATGGTGGGCAAGGTTGCGAAATTTGATCAGAAGGGGATGGAAGTTAGTATTGGTAATGCGGAAAATGTCGCGAAGAAAGTACCCGGCCTTATAGCACGCCCAGCAAGTAAACTGCTGGGGTTGAAGAAAGACGTGGTTGAGCAGGTCGCTGATAGCAGCAAGTGGCAAAAGATTTTCGCTGCCAAACCCAACCATGGGCTGAAAGAGAAACTGTTAGGCGAACTAAGTGGCGACGGTGTCAGGCAAGGCGGTGAGTTACACAATATGCTGGATAACCTCAATGACATCTTTGAAAGGGCATTTATTGCCTACCAAAGAAAAATGTCTCCTCCCAGTGTTGTTGACGAGGTGATTGACGAGGTGATTGACACGGTCAGTCCTATTTAAAAGCTTGATTTTTATTAAAATATATAATAGTATAGCAGTGTTGTGCTTTTAATTAGGAGAAGTTTTTATGGTCAGCAATCAGTCTTCTAGCGAAGAAAATTTCAACGAGCGGCGTATTTTTCCGCGTTTTTATCCCCAAAAAACCGTGCAGGTTGACCTCAACTCACTCGGTGCTGATGAAGTATATCAACACCTTACCTGTCTTGATCTCAGCGAGACGGGTTTGAAGCTCAGCTGTGTGGCGACCCGCAAACTACCCTTTCGTGACAACTCGCTGATTGAAGTGCGCTTGCCCACAGAGGATGAGCACATCACCTTCCTTGCCCGCATTCAGCGCGAGCAAAAGCTCAACGACCAGCGTTTGCTTGCGTTGCGGATCGTGCAAATCGGTGTGCGTGACAAAGAACTCCTGCGCCACCTGATTCACTCCCGTTCTGTCTTTGTCAGCCATTAGGTGGTGGTTGCCTATAACGCATTTAGTAAGGTTTTTTGTATTTGGGGAGGGCAGTTCCTCCCTCCCCAAGCCCCTCCAACCCCATGCTTGATCTCAGTAAACTAACATTACATGTGTCATCAACCTCTTCACCACCTCCACTTAACTATTTAGCATCGAGGCAAATACAAGAAAGCTCATAGCAAGCACCATACCTCCCAAACCAAACCCCGATATAAGCTCGCTACGCCGCCTTTTTGTAACGCTCGCTTTCTAGCTCGCTTCATGCACTCAGGTATAGTGCTAGTGATGATCAGGGGCGGCTAACACTTATGCGTATCTTTGGGGGCTGGCCTTGTCGCTACCCCGATAGGCTCGGCTTTGTTGCATAACTCAGGCAGGCATGTTTATATCCTATAACCCTTTAGCAGTAAGAATTTTATAGATGTTGCAAAGGTAATGCCTGCACCACGCACAAGCCCATAGTGTCCACAGAAGTTGACAATGGTCAGGTGCAAGCAGACCTGCAAACCATTTCACGCCAATGCTTCAGCTGGAGCTAGGAAGCGACAAAGACCATGCACACATGTGTGCATGGTGCAGCAGGATGATTGCACCTGACCCAAACGAGAAGTCTGCGAACACGCAGGGGAGGGGAACGATCCCCACATAAAAGTGCTATGATAACAGCATGTTATAATCAACGGAACTTATGCAACAAAGCCGATAGGCTCCCGCCAAGGGGCGCAAGCAAGGCCAGCACGCACGGGAGAAAAAGATAAGTATTATGCTTTGTCTGGCACTTACGGCAGACCTGCTGCACATTATCTTCCATTCAGCTAACAAAAAGCAGAGAGCATCCATACAGTCATCTGCGTCAGCAGATGACAAAACTAAGATGCGCCAGCAGATGAAAACACTCACCCACTTGTTGAGATAGTGCTACGTACCTAAAAAACTTCTTGCAGAAAACGCTTGAGCAAGAAGTTCGAGTGCTCGGATGCGTGTTCGTTGTAGACAGTGCCGAGTTTTTGGTCGTTTGCTTCTGGATTGGTGAACGCGTGCTGTGCAGTGCCGTAGACGTGTAGTTGCCACTCAGCCTGCATTTTTTGCATCTCGTCGTTGAAAGCGACAACGTCGTTGAAGCTGACCATCGGATCACTGCCGCCGTGTAGCACCAGTGCTTTGGTGTCGATTTTGGCCACGTTGCCTTTGCCACGTGGCTTCAGCAGACCATGAAAACTGACCACGCCACGCAGTTGTGCGCCAGTGCGCATGAGATCAAGCACACACAACCCGCCGAAGCAGTAGCCGATGGCAGCTATGCGTTGCTGGTCAACTTGTGGCAGCTGACGCAATGCCTCAGACCCAGCCAGCAGACGTTGTAGCAAGAAGTCACGATCTTCTATAAAGGGAGTCATCAGGCGAGTGTTTTCCTCCACACTTGTGCCAAGCACGCCTTTGCCATAGACATCGAGCGCAAAGCCGACATAGCCTTCTTTGGCTAGTTCAATTGCCTTATTACACACATACTGGTCTCGCCCTTTCCACGCGTGGCAAATTAGCACCGCGGGACGTGGTTTGTTGCCTTCCTGATGAGCGAGAAAACCCGCGAGGGTTGCCTCGTCATGCTGGTATTCGAGTTCTGAAGTTACCATGTCTTAGCTCCTTAAAGTTGCTCAAACTGCGAGTGTCATTCTAACTGCTCTACCAAGCTCTAGCAACCGTTACATCTTATTAGCGTAGCGGAGGCTGATAGTTTGCAACAAATCGCTGGCCAAATAGTTAAACATCGATTTTTTGCCCCAGTCCTCTTTCCCACCATCAGTTAGGGTTTCAATGATAACAGCCTGGTAATAGAGAGCTTTGCTGTATTCTGCAGCAGCTAAACACAGACGGAGGAATTTAGACGAGCACTTGCTCTTGTGCCAAGTCATCAGGGGTTATTTTACAGTGTGCTGCTTGTAACAAGGCACAACCCTCAGCCAGTGAAACACGTGGACGGTAGCCGAGTTCCTGCTTTGCGCGGCTGATGTCATACCAGTGGGAAGTAGCGAGCTGAGCGGCAACGAAGTAGGTCAGCGGTGGCTCGCGGCGGCTGCCGAGCAAGCGGAAGGCTGTTTCGCACAGCGTACCTAAATACAGACCGAGACGGCGGGGAATTTTTTTGCCAATTGCTTGCCGTCCGCACGCGGCGAGCAAGGCGTTGAGGAATACGGATACACGCTGAGGATCGCCGCTGGTAATGAAGTAACTGCGTCCACTTAGTGCATGGTTGTTCCGCAGAGCTTGCGCAGCACACAGGTGTGCCGCAGCTGCGTCGCTGATGTAGGTTGTGTCGATTAAGTTTTCGCCCTTGCCGATAAAACGCAGACGCTCGGCACGTTCGAGCAAGCGTGGCAGAAAATGCGGGTCACCCACGCCCCAAATCAGATGCGGGCGCAGTGCTAGTGCGTAGAGCTCAGGGCTGCGATCTTGTCGCACGTATTGCTCGGCGATGGTCTTGGTCTCTTGGTAGGCACAGAAAAATTTTTGTGTATAGGGTGTGTCTTCGTTAACCCCTTCGTGATCCTGCCCGTCGAAGGTGACACTCGGACTGCCGGTGTAAATGAGATACTTGACCCCGTTACGCAAACAGGCGGCAACGATATGTTCAGTGCCGATTACATTGGGTTGGTAATAGAGCTGCCGCTTGCCCCACACCCCCGCCCGTGCCGCGACGTGAAAGACAATATCAACCCCCTGCACAGCACGCTGCACATCGGCAGCACGACTGAGATCGCCACACATGCTTTCTACCCCCAGCCGATCGAGGGTGGCATAGTGCTGGCGTGAGAACGAACGCACCCGATAGCCCGCGTCAAGCAGCTGCTTGACCAGTGCAAAACCGAGAAAACCACCCCCTCCGGTTACGAGGGCGTGCATGGAGCTAGAAAGCGGCAAGAGTTATCCTCTGTGTCAGCTGCTCACACAAAATTTTGGCGTTGTGCCGTCGATCGACGGGAAGTTTAAATTTTTGTGTTAGTTAGTGCAATACAGCTTTTATTTTTTGCAATGCTTGCAGATAGTTATTGCTCTGGTTTTTGTTGATTTTTATAATAAAAACTCTTGCAACTACAAAATTATTATGATAGTGTCGAACTTGTCATTTTTAATGATAATGGGTAATATCATGAAAACTTTTGCTCTAGTGTTGTCAGTAAGCATTGCTCTAGGAGTAGTTTGTTCCTCTACGCATGCCAATTATGGCAGATCTGCCTATGCAAGAGGCTGCTCGACTCTCTAATGCTGAAACTACAGAGTTGTTATTTATCTCTGCATTTGTCTCTGCATATGCCATATCTGAATCTGCCTTGCAAGAGGCTGCTCTAAGCTCTTCGCTTGGGGGACCCACTAGTGTCGGCAGAGTGGAAAGCGTTAGTGTCTTCGCACCAATGAGCGCTCCTATAAACCGTATAGAAAAGTTTAAAAATAATTTTGCTGAGTATGTGCAGCTGCAACGTGCGATGGTCTTACGTCAGTTAGGCCTGCCCTTGCACAACTTGCTGGCGGGGGATCATGATTTTAGAGATACGGTGTTGATGAAGGCGATGCGCATAGAAGGATATGATGACACGAGTTACATAAGCGGTGATGAACTCATTGACACAGGACTGGAGAAGTATCTTCCGTCTGTATATGAACTTTCTGCTGAAAATGTGCTTGATTCTGCGGAGGCTTTCGATGATTTTGGCAATCCAACACAAACGGGAAGGTGGTCGAACGAGAAGATCTTCAACTTTAAGAGTGTAGTGAGTCTTATCGATTCCTCGTTAGGCGATACAGGTCGCCGTGATATTATTGACAACTTGAACAAACTTGATTTTGACGCAGCTGATGAATTCCTACGTAAGTTCAGTTTTTCGTGGAATTTGCGGATACTGCAAGCTGGTTCTGATTTAGAGGTAGCACGGGAAACAGGAGTGCCAAATCAGAGTCTGCTAGATATCAAGTTGCAAAGGATCATAGAGGGCAAGCGACGCAAGCTTGAGCATGATAAAGAGCGTAGGAACAAGACTCCATTTTTTGCTCCCTCTGCACAGGAAATCGAACAACTGGAGATGGAGATAAATACATTGCAAAACTTAGATGATATGCCGCACTCACCAGATAGAGGCATGGCACTTGTCGAGTTCCACGCTGATGATCTTACCGACCTTAATGATCTGCTTAGTTTTACCGACAAAGATTTGGAGTGGCTGAAACGCAATAAGATAGGACAGGCTGCGCTACAAGACATAACCCCGTCTGCACTTGCTGTCTTAAGTCAGGTATCTGAACTTTATCGTAACTACGTTCCTGTCGATTTAAAGGACAACTCGCTACGACGAGAGCGGTTACTGGATTCGCTTGACGAGGAATTGCAGCAGGCTCTTGCCGCTAAACAGTAAAGGTTCATCAAGTAACAAACAACAGCCTAGTTCAAAACCCAGCCAGCCCTATCGACTTTGTTGTATAACTCATAATCACCACTGCTGAAATGGTTAAGGGGGCTTTGCCCCTAGAAAGAGCTACCGCCCTTTCTTTCCCCCACAAAAGGGCTTCGCCCCTTTGAACCCCTTGTGTGAAGAGAAAGTCAGGGGTTTCACCGGCTTTGTTGCATAACTCAGGGCCGGCATGTTTATATCCTATAACCCTTTAGCAGTAATAATTTTATAGGTGTTGCAAAGGTAATGCCTGCACCACGCACAAGCCCATAGTGTCCACAGAAGTTGACAATGGTCAGGTGCAAGCAGACCTGCAAACCATTTCACGCCAATGCTTCAGCTGGAGCTAGGAAGCGACAAAGAGCATGCACACATGTGTGCATGGTGCAGCAGGATGATTGCACCTGACCCAAACGAGAAGTCTGCGAACACGCAGGGGAGGGGAGCTAGGCGTGCCTTCGGGCACGCCTTTGGCAAAGAGCCGTGCAAAGCGGGGAGGGGAACGATCCCCACATAAAAATGCTATGATAACAGCATGTTATAATCAACGGAACTTATGCAACAAAGCCGCTTTCACCCCCAACACCCCACCAACTTTTTATAAAAAGTTGGATCAAAAAATTTTAGTTATTTATTAGGATAGCCAGATATAATCATTGATAAAATAACGACAAAAGCAGCTATGCAACAAAGCCAGCCCTATCCCCCCTCCTGTTACGAGGGCGTGCATGGAGCTAGAAAGCGGCAAGATTTATCCTCTGTGCCAGCTGCTCGCGCAAAATTTTGGCGTTGTGCCGTCGATCGACGGGTAATTTTTTAAAAAAATAAAAATGCGCTATCGATGCGGTAATTTTAAATTTTTGCGCTAGTTGCTGCAATTCGGTGCGTAATTTTTGCTGTTGTGCTGTAGATTGTTTTTGCAAAGTTTCTACGCATAGCCCTGCCTGCCGTTGACCTTTAGAGCTAACGGTAATCAAGGCACTGCGCTTCACCGCGGCATGGGCATTGAAAATTCCCTCACAGCACACGGTATACAGCGTGCCCGCGGCACATTGCACGCGCTGTGATTTGCGCCCACAATACCACAGTTGTCCTTCTGTGTTGTAATAACCGAGATCACCCATGCGATGATAAGTTTTGCCTTTCAGCACAAATCTTGCCTCGCGATCGGCGGCCGCGTTGTCATAGTAAGAGCGGGAAAGCCACGCGGCACTGACGGCTATCTCGCCTATTTCTCCTTGTGCGACGCATATGTCTTTGTCGGATGGCAACTCTCCATCGTGAACGGCAATTATTTTGACATCAACCGCCGCAAGCGGTTTGCCAATGCAGATCCCCGCGCCACGTGCCGTTGCTTGTGCGGTGCTGCGCAGAATGTCGTGACTGCCTACTAGTGCCACAGGTAGGGCTTCGGTTGCACCATAGGGCGTGAACACCTGCGTGTCAGCAGGCAACAGTGGGGCAACGGTGCGCAAGATACGGGGATTAACAGGAGCACCCGCACAAATTATTTGCCGCAAGGAAGGCAAGGTGATGCCGTGTTGCTGGCCATAAGTTGCAAGTTTATCGAGCACCGCAGGTGAACAGAACATCGAGGCAATGTTGAAGCGACGGATTGCTGCAATCAGATGCGCAGGGTTAGCACGGGCGGGGCGAGTCATGTCCATCGCCGCCAACACCGTTGTGCGCCCCAGCAGCGGGCCGAAGAGTGCGAACAGCGGAAAGGTGGCAAGATCGTAGCTGTCGCCCTTGATGGCAAACATTTCACGCAGTGCGGCGAGTTGGGCGGCAAAGATATGGTGCGTGTAGACCACGCCTTTCGGTGTGCCTGTGCTGCCGCTAGTAAAGGTCACCGCGGCGATGTCCTTCTCCCCCACCTGCCAGCTGGAGGTAGGCATGGTCGTGTCAGCACGCAAACAGCTGGCAGGACTGAGCGTATGCTTGACTTGCAACGCAGCAATAACACGCAGCAACAGACGCACCACCGGCGTAGCGATGAGCAAGTCGAGTTGCAATTGACGCAGGCAACGGCGTAAATTTTTGCGTCCCATGCGCGGATCGATGAAGATAGGCACTGCACCGATTTTGAACAGTGCAAATACCAGCACGAAAAAATCCAGCGTCGGCGGCAAGGCCAGCAGGGTCTTCGTCCCCGCCCGCACCCCAAGCACAGTCAAGCGCTGTGCGGCTTGGGCGACACGTCGTGCCAGCTGGGAGTAGTCGAGCTGTTGCCAGTCTTTGCCATGTGCTCGCAGCAGACAGGCACGAGCTGGGTGCTGCTCTGCATGTGCGCTAAGCATGTCAGCAATGTTCACATCTGCACCGCTAGCAATCAATGAAGTTGTGCCCCACGGGTGCTAGTGTAGCAAAAAAAGATTGTTGCACAATGTTTTTTGGCGCAAATTTTTTGATTGGGCCGAAAGTGAATTGCAGTGAAGGGTTATTTGCAGTAGAAAACGCAGACTAGTTACTGTTACTTGCAGCTATATTTTTCGTAAGGTAGCTGTCAATGCTTAACTTGTGGAGGTGTATATGAATTGGTGCAGATGGTTATTGCTGCTGTCTTGGATCGCAGGTGGAATGGCTTACTCCGAGCCGCGGGTGCATCGTTATCTGCACACATTGGCGACTGATTACGGCTTGCTCGATCTGGTACGTAGCAAAAGTTTTTTCACCCCACTGGCACGAGCACTAGGTGCTACGGCCGAGTATGTTGGCAATGAGCAGCCTAAAGAGGTGCTGCAAAGTCTGATGTCCAAGCCTGTCTACCGTGCTTATGCTTCCATATATGCGATTATGGAAATGCAACTGCTGTATATGCAGAAGCTTGCCGCTAATGAGGGCAATTGGCAGGCTTATACCGAATTGAAAGCACAATACGACCATCTGGATGAGGTCAGTCTCGAACAAGTTCCATTTTTGATGGCACTCGACAGGAATATGAATTTTGACACACTGCGAAAAGTCTTCAATCGTGCCTTGTTCAACAGCAGCATACCCATCTACTTATTCAGCGACATTGAAGGTGCGCTCTACGACATTGGCGATGAGGAATTTATCATCGTCGAGCTTGCTAACTACTTGCATCACGGCTCTTATCTGCTACGCAGCAACCGTGTTGTGCATCCTGCTTTGTCCCCACAGACACTAGCCGAATTGCAACAGCTGGGCTGGGATGACAAGAAAATCGCGGCGATGCCACCGTCTTTTGCTGATGAAATTGTGCGCGGCGAGCTTACCCCGCAAGTGCTCGATTCTGCTGTTAACGGCCTCGACCTTGCCATCGTTATCGATTTGGCAACGGAGGGCGGAGTTTTTGAGGATGTGGTCTTGTCGCTGATACAGATTGCACGGCTCAGCCGCGGGGTCTACATGCCGCTCAAGACTATGTTGGCCAAAGAACTGTTGCTTGACCCAGAGGATGACGACTTTGAGTCGCAGTTTGCTGCCGCGGTTGCCGTGCTGAACGATCCCGAACGACCCGCAACACTTGCCCAACTCACGCAACTGGCTAAGCTTGATTATAGTTTGGATGACATCAGGGCGTTGACCTACAGCGGCCGCGAGGCAATCATCGTCAGTAATGCGATCGACAAGCCCGATTTCGAGCAGCAGTTCGGAGCGTTGACGATGGAGCAAATCAACACCACTGCTGCCGAAATCGGGCCGCTGTTTTTTTACCTACGTGGACTTGGCAGCGCGGCCGCGGACATTAACCCGCATCACCCCAGCCTTATCCCTGTGTATCCTTATTAAGCGCATCACTCCAACTCACCAATATCCAAGACAATGCCGCCGTCGTCGGCATTGAGCGTTGAGTCGATTAGCACCGTGTAGGAGTGATTCAGCGTCGTCCTCTCGGTGTAGGTGTAGGTGACAGACCATGATAAGACTTCGACTTCGTAGAAACCAGAGCCGTAGTAACCTATCACCTTGCCGTAGTGGTAGTAAGGGTCTCCGCCTTCGTAAGGTGGTGATAGGTAGGCAACATCAGCCCCGACATACTCGTGATCGGGCACATCCGTGCCATACATCACATCCATCGGCACATAATTGCAATCCCGATCCACAACCTCTGGATACCCATAGTCAGGCACATCCACCGCATGATACGGCCACGCAATGCCATCAATAACGTAGTACATGCGCTGCAAGGCATAGTTGACCTGAACAGTAGCCTCCGTGTGCTGGGTTGTCTGTCCCGCGACCCTGATGACCGTGTTGGTGTCACAAGACAGCCCCGTGCAGGCAATGACCCCCGCGGCTAACACACCCGCAGCTTTGCTGACCAACCCGCCACTCTTGCTAGCAGCTACACGCCCAAACTTGTCGAGCAACGATACAGCTCTCCCGCCACCACTAGCACTACTGCTGAACAACAGCGCAACCACAAAAAGACTACACCACAGCTTCATAGCTACCCCTCCGCAAATTGTGATAAAGATTGAAACAGTGCTCCTTTTAGCTGATCACAAAGACTCTGTCAATTCCGCTTTTTTTGTTTCTCATCTACTTGCTACGAGCTTGCCTGTGCTTGGCACGATGTGCATAGCTAAATTAGAGGTGGAAGGGGAACGATTCGTCATGTTGCAATAATTTTTTGCTCTGTTTGATTGACATTTCAAATAATCTCCTGTTATTTTGCTCTCTGTTTATTTAAATGGAAGTAATTTTATTATGTGGAAACGCAGACTTAACGTTTTTATCCTTGTTTTCATTGCGGCTGGCATTGTCTTTGGTTCGCTGCTCAATCTTGCCAATATTCCTACAGATGTCGATGCCGAGCGTGTTTTCAACTTTGGCTTTTATCTCTTCCAAACACTAAACCTTGTCGGTTCGCTGTTTCTCTCTGCTCTGAAGATGATTATCATTCCCGTAATTTTTGCCAGTATTGCCTATGGGTTAGCGAGTATGTCGAAGGGCACTAACGTCGGCAAAGTTATCCGCCGCACCATCGTCTACTACCTCGCCACGACGAGTATTGCCGTGTTTATCGGTCTGGTGCTGGTCAATACCTTCAAGCCGGGCGGTGATGAACGCATCATTAGCACGGTGACCCAGATGCTGGATAACGAACAGGTCAGCCCTGAAGTCAGAAAGAAAGTCTCTAAAGCACGCTTTCAGCTGCGCAAAGAAGGACTGGAGGGCTTGACAGGCGTGCCGCTGATGTTCGTCAAGCTGAAGAACCTCGCCCTGTCACTGATGCCAAGCAATATCTTCACTGCCTTGTCGGAGGGCATGTTCCTGCCAATTATCGTGTTTTCAATCATCTGTGGCTTGACCTTGCTGGCGATTCGCGAGCAAGTGCCAGAGATTATCGTGCTGCTGGAACGCATGCAGCACCTGTTCTTTACTATCCTATCGTTTATCATCGCTACGGCCCCGATCGGCTTCTTCGCCATCGTCTGTGAACTGTGTTGGACAGTTGGCTTGGAAGGCATCTCCAGTATCTGGCTTTACGCCTTTGCAGTGGTTGTCGGGCTTGCTGTGCACGGACTGGTTATCTTGCCACTGATTTGCAGAGTGTTCGGTGCTCGCTCGCCTCTGGTCTATGCGGGGCAGGTTAAGAATGCCTTGCTGATGGCATTTTCTACTGCGTCATCGTCAGCAACACTGCCGACCACTATGAATTGCGTCGAGAAAAAAGCCGGTATCAGCCGCGATTGCACGAGTTTTGTATTGCCACTCGGCGCAACAGTTAACATGGACGGCACGGCCATCTACGAGAGCATTGCCCTCGTCACCTTGATGCAGGCTTACGCCGCTGCAGTTGGGATCATGCTCGATCTCAGCACGATCGATTTGATCGTTATCTTTATTACCGTCACCCTCGCCGCCGTCGGTGCCGCGGGCGTGCCGGGTGCGGGTATCTTCATGCTCATCATGTTAATGAGCACTGTGCCTATCGGTGATCGCATCGGCATTCCTGCTCACTTAATCGGTTTGATTATCATTCTCGATCGTCCACTCGACATGCTGCGCACCTGCATCAACGTCTGGGGTGACACAATCGGCTGTGCGGTGGTAGAGAAGGTGGTCAAGAAAGCGTAGTTTTTATGTTGGGAGTTTTTTGTATGTGGGCATTCCCCTCTCCACGCCCTACCTTTTCTGTTCACTAACTTTTGGTTTTGGTTGATAAAGATCACCCCTCTGCACAATGACTGCTGCTGTTGCATTCGCGTGAAATGGTTTGCTGGTATGATCCTTGTCAACCTTACCAAAAACCCAAAACCACGACGATTGGCACTCGGCTTTAACGACTTTTGAAAATGTCAGGCATCTATGTTGCCTGAGTTACCTAACAAGGCATAGTTATTGTGCATTCCTCCCGTGCATGCGGGACTTGCTTGCGCCCTTTGGCAGGAGCCTATCAGGGTCGCAACAACCGGCTTTGTTGCATAACTCAGGGCAGGCATGTTTATATCCTATAACCCTTATAGCAGTAAGAATTTTATAGGTGTTGCAAAGGTAATGCCTGCACCACGCACAAGCCCGTAGTGTCCACAGAAATTGACAATGGTCAGGTGCAAGCAGACCTGCAAACCATTTCACGCCAATGCTTCAGCTGGAGCTAGGAAGCGACAAAGTGCATGCACACATGTGTGCATGGTGCAGCAGGATGATTGCACCTGACCCAAACGAGAAGTCTGCGAACACGCAGGGGTGTGGAGCTAGGCGTGCCTTCGGGCACGCCTTTGGCAAAGAGCCGTGCAAAGCGGGGAGGGGAACGCCAAACGGAGCGAGACAACATGCAAGCGTAGCTTGTGATGTTGCGAGCGGAGTGCAGGGGTCAGCGAAGCTAACGCTCCCCGCATAAAAATGCTATGATAACAGCATGTTATAATCAACGGAACTTATGCAACAAAGCCGCAACAACCCCCCGCCCGCAAGAACAAGCAAGAGTGTTGGCAGCATAGATGCCTGACATTTTCAAAAGCAAACAAAAAAGCAGAGTGCCCTCTACCGTCAGTTGCTTCGCAACTGACAAAATATTTCACCACGGCCGGCTAAAATCACGCAGCTTCTCTACATGTTTTGGATGTGCGTCATAGCTCACGAGGCGAGGAATAGTGAACAGTTTATATTTTTCGTAAGCATAGTCCGAGACTTTCTTTGCACGAAAACTGCCATCGGGTTCTAATTTGGAATCGAATTGGTAGGATAAGCCGCCATGTACCTGCTTTTTTCGCAGCTCTTTGTTAAGTCGTCTGTTCGTAAATCTTATCTGGTGAAAGTTTTCGAGTTTCTCGGTGAAAAGATCAACATCTTTACGTTTCAGGGTGAGCTTAGTTTCAATAAAAAAGACTCGATTATCAGTAATGGCAATGGCATCTATCTCAAAATCTTTACTTTTTCCTCGTCCCTTTGAAAAGCTACCTTTGACGTTGCGCACAACTTCAGCACGCTCGCCCTTGTAAAGGTCAGAAATAATTTTGGGCAAAGCATCCACAGTATCGTTTTCAAACAGAGCTCCGAGGACATTCGCTATCCTGCCGTTGTTACTCTGGATGTGATCACGAAACTCTTCGTATTCCTTGCGCAGCACGGCAAGTCCTTCGTGCAGCAGTGCCATCTCGTTAGCACTGCGCTGTTGTGACTGCAAGGCAGACACCAGCGCGGTGTTATCGACACGTGACGGATTAACGTTCTTAACCTGTTCAGGTGCGATGATACGCACACATAGCTTGCGCACCTTTGCCACCAGCAGGCAGCTTGCCACCAGTGCCCCGCTGACCACCAGTGCCCCGCTAACCACCAGCGCACCCTGCTTCACACGTTTTTGCCCTCGGTCATGCGTGTCTTCCTCGGGCGCAGACTCACGGTTGCCATGCCACTGCGCTACAGGGGCAGGTGTGCCACAGCTGTTGAGCAGCAGAGCCGCGGCTACGATGCAGGGACAGATGAGTTTCACAAAAAAACCGGAAAATACACACTGAAGGGACTAGTGTATAAGCCCACGCACCGCGGCGGTCAACTGTTTTTTTGTGGCGGCTTAGACTACAGAACAGCGAGCGAGGCTGGCGTTGCCTTCCTAAATCTGCCCAAAATTTGTGCAATTGTCGTGTATAGCCGCTTAAAATAGGATCATCGGCCAACAATTTCTTGTAGTGGCGGCACAACCAAAAAAACAGTTAAATTAAATAGTTAAAGAAAATACGCCAACAAAATACAGACAAAATACAAAAATTTCTAAGGCAAAAAAAAACGACCGATGAGTTATTTGCAAGTGTATGTATAAGTAGGGGGATGCATGGATTGGCTTTGTAAAACAAAGCACTCTGGCTGTGACCGCGGCGATCTACCCAAACGCTGGTTGGCGTTCAGTCTTGTTGAATTGATGGTTGTCGTCGCCATCATAGGTATTCTTGTATCGCTAGCATTGCCCCGCTTCAGAACGTTCGTTGCCAGATCACGGATGTCTGAAGCTTTCCACAATCTCGGTGTTATCAAATCACTGCAGAAAAGCTACGCCCTCGAATATCAGATGTTCGGTCAAGACGATGTCGTCTACAACGCTCTCCTGATGGGCAACGGCACTGACCAAAACCACTGTGGTTCTGCTAACCTCACGAACAAGCTTGGCTTCCGGGTCGAGGATTGTGCGAAGTTGCGCTATGACTATTTTTCACACAGAGGGAATATCCAAGGTCTGGTGATAGCTGCAGGAATAAACTTTAATAGTGGTTCTGCTATGCTCTCCCTTCATCTCAGCTGCGGCGAGTTCTAATTCTGGTTATGCTACTGCCGTTAACAACGGCAAAGGAACACACAGAATCTATCATGGTTGCGAAGATAGTGACGATAGTTGGCTTCTTCCCACTGGAGTAGGTGGTGGATTTGGGAGTTCATCGGAGTTTAAGCGGCTTTGTTGCATAAGTTCCGTTGATTATAACATGCTGTTATCATAGCACTTTTATGTGGGGAGGGGAACGCTCCCCGCTTTGCACGGCTCTTTGCCAAAGGCGTGCCCGAAGGCACGCCTAGCTCCCCTCCCCTGCGTGTTCGCAGACTTCTCGTTTGGGTCAGGTGCAATCATCCTGCTGCAGCATGCACACATGTGTGCATGCTCTTTGTCGCTTCCTAGCTCCAGCTGAAGCATTGGCGTGAAATGGTTTGCAGGTCTGCTTGCACCTGACCATTGTCAACTTCTGTGGACACTATGGGCTTGTGCGTAGTGCAAGCATTACCTTTGCAACACCTATAAAATTCTTACTGCTAAAGGGTTATAGGATATAAACATGCCGGCCCTGAGTTATGCAACAAAGCCAGTTTAAGCACCCGGTTGATGTCATCGAGCAATGCAAGTGAACTGTATCAGCCAAGAAACTCTTGCACTGCCTTTTTTTCTGCCAGCAGTTCGTCACGGGTGGTGGCGAGGTTTTGTTGCGCATAGGCAGAGAGTTTGACATCATCGGCCACCCGCCAGTCTTTGCCATCAGAGGCAAGGGGGAAGGAAAAAACCACACCTGCAGGCACACCATAGCGCTCCGTGTCGTTGACGATGGCAGCAGAAAAATACTCGTTGCTTGGGGTGGACAGGCGCTTGACGTGATCGAGGCAAGCGTTGGCGGCGGAAGCAGCCGACGAACTGCCGCGAGCTTTAATTATCTCTGCTCCCCGCTGTCTGACGCTATGCATAAACTCACCCTCCAGCCAGTCACGCGAGCACTGTTCTGTTATGGGCTTGCCTGCAACAGTGGCGTTCTCAAAATCGGGATACATTGTTGGGCTGTGGTTGCCCCAGACGATAAGGTTTTGCACCTGACCGACGTTCACCTGTAGCTTGCTTGCCAGCTGTGCTTTGGCACGGTTTTCGTCAAGCATCGTCATCGCCGTGAAGCGTGCCGAAGGCACTTCAGGACAACTGTGAGCAGCAATCATAGCGTTGGTGTTGCAAGGGTTGCCGACTACGACAACCAGCAGCGCAGTATCGGCATGTGCCAAGGCCTTGCCTTGTTCGACGAAGATGCGAGCATTGCCCAGCAAGAGATCGCTGCGTTCCATCCCTGCAGTACGCGGCTTAGATCCCATTAACAGCGCCCAATGCACCCCGTCAAAGGCTTTGTGTGCTTCCGAAAAAATTTCCACCTTCGCCAGCGTCGGAAAGCCACAATCGTTCAGTTCCATTGCTACGCCTTCAGCTGCAGACAAAGCTTGTGGCAATTCCAGCAGATGTAAATGTACCGCACAATCCTTGCCGAATACCTCACCGCTCGCTAGCCTGAACAGCAGACCGTAGCTGATCTGTCCTGCCGCCCCGCTAACTGCAACCTTGACCGTCTTCATGTTTTACTCGCGCTGCTTTTGCTGGCAGAACTTTTACTCGCGCTGCTTTTGCTGGCAGAACTTTTACTTGCCGCGCTTTTTCCTGCACCTTCAACATAACGACCCTTGATGCGAGCTGCTTTGCCAGAGCGCTGTCGCAGGTAGTAGAGACGTGCTCGTCGCACTTTGCCGCGATGCAGGACGGTAATTTTGTCGATGTAGGAAGAGTAGCAGGGAAACACCCGCTCGACCCCAATACCGCCCGCGGAAATTTTGCGCACGGTAAAGGACGACCCCGCCGTGCCCCGCCGTCGCCGCAGCACTACGCCTTCAAACGGCTGCAGGCGGAAGCGAGATTTAGCTCCGCTGCCTTCCTTCAGCTTGTAGTAGACCCGCACCGTATCGCCAGCACGAAAGTCTGGCAGCGGCTTGCACTCAGCAAAAATTTTTTTCTCAAAGGAGATGATAATCTGTGCATCCATTCTTACAACCTGTGTCAACTAAGCAAAGCAATAGCTCTAACTCTTTATCTGCACTGTCGTCAACTGCTTTTTGCAGTTGCATCCCAGCTGCAAAGCGATAACAATTGAAGATACTAGTCAGCAGGGGAGGCGGGTGTTGTCCGCGTTGCAAGACATTAGCACAAAGATACAGACAAGCGAAACGATCAGCCGTGACGAGGCGTTTTTTTTGCACGAGAACGCTGACCTTGCCACGTTGCAACAGCTGGCAACCTCGGTCAAGGCACGCTTTCACCCGCGCGATCAAGCAACCTACTTGGTCATGGCGATTATCAACTATACCAACATCTGCGTTGCCAATTGCGATTTCTGTGCTTTTTTTCGTTTCCCGCATCAGCAAGGCACTTACCTGCTAACGACAGCAGAGGTACTGGAACGGGTAGAACACTTCCGCCGTCTCGACGCGACTTTGATTGCTTTCAACGGCGGCTTCAACCCACAACTGCGTATTGACCACTACGCCCGACTGTTCGAGACGCTACACAAGACTTACGGCGAGCAATTGACATTCTTTGAGATGACGGTGGCTGAGTTTATGTTTGCCTGCAAGGTTTCCAAAGTCAGCTACGCGGCGGGCGCACGGTTGTTGTGCGACGCGGGCACAGGCTGGATTACGGGGGGTGGGGCGGAAGTGCTGACCGACAGTTTTCGTGAGCGTCACAGCCGCGGCAAGTATACGGTTAGCGATTACTACGACGCACAGCAGGCAATTCTCGCGGCGGGTATCGGCTCAACCGCCACGATGGTAATTGGCTTTGATGAGTCGCTCGACGAACGGCTTGAACACCTCGACCAGCTGCGTGCTTTCCAGAGTGCCAATGCTAACGCGCTGACGAGTTTCTTATGCTGGACGTATAAGCCCGAACATAACCGTCTCGGTGGTAAAGAGATAAGTGCCGCGGATTATTGGCGGTGGTTGGCAATCTGCCGCATCTTTCTCGACAACTTCGTACATATCCGCACGTCAGTGCTAACACAGAACGATGCTGCCTTACGTGGCTTGGATTTTGGTGCAAACGATTTCGATGTTCCACTCGAAGACGAAGTTACCCGCAGTGCAGGTGCTACCATCGCAGCCGACTATCGCGCTACACTGGCTGCTGCCCGTCGTCTTGGTTATCAGCCTCGTCTGAGATTGCCATGGAACAGGCACGATGTTGCTCCCCCAGCAACTTGGCCAGCGGCGTGCGGCGCACCAGAAACTCATACAGCAGCAACAAAACCCCACCAACTGTGAGCATTTGCAGCCCATACTTGATGTCTGCGGGCAACAGCCATGTTTTCATGCTGTTCTGCACCAGCAACAGCAGCGGTAGATTGGCAAGGTAAATCCAGAAGGTAGAATTGGAAATATAGTGCCACACTTTGGTTTCGTTCGGCACAAAGCGACGAAAGAAACCAATGGTAGCGAAGACCATTACCCAGCTGTAAGTTGCCTGCAGCGCTGCCGAAGTCAAGTGCTGCCAATCCGAGATGTTTGCGCCCAGCCAGAGGTTGGGAATGACAAAACGCAATACCCCGTAGATGAGTCCCGCGGGAAAGACGAGCAGAAGGCCGATGGGGAGGAGAATGTACCAACGCTTGCCAACTTCGCCACTGCGGTCATTACTGTCGTAGTAAAGTGCCCCGAAGAGCATAAAAATGCCGTAGTAAAAGAGAACTCTCAGGGGTGGTAAGATAGTCGGCGAGACATCTGAGCAAAAACCGGCCACCGTTCCTTGTGCTGACATGTACCACTGCGGAATTATTGTCAGAGGTATCAACCCATAGATAGCGAAGCGAAGAGTGCACCCACCGTGGCGGCAAGCCTCGCCAACGTTGTGTGCAGAAGGCATACAGAAACACAAAGACAGGCAACAACAGGCACATATGCCACAAGAACCAGAGATGGTAAGCTATTGCCTTGTGTGTAAACAGTCGCCATACAGGTCTGTTGCGTTGCTCCTTCACACGTGTGGAAGTATCAACATTTTCGGCCTCCTTGTAATCCAAGAACAGGTTAGCGATTGCCAGTCTGCCGCCGTAGATGTCGCGTGGGTCACTCTCAATGCGCCACTCCCCCATTTTAGCGAGCGCATGATCCCATTTTGTCGTGCCACGAGACAGCACAACCTTGTCAGCATTGTCCACAGCTGCTTTGTCTGCACCATTCAGCAGTAGGAACTCGGCAATATCATCACGTCCCATGAATACCGCTTCATGCAGTGCCGTGCCGCCGTCGTAGTTTTTGCTGTTCACCTTTGCACCACCTCTGAGCAAAAGAGTGGCCGCGTCAATGTGCCCCGCGATCGTTGCCCAAGTCAGCGGGGTAAAGCCAATGCCCAAGTCAGCGGGGTAAAGCCAAAGTGAGGGTCAGTAGCATTGACATCTATCTCTCCTGCAAGTAAACGTTTTTTGACCGCGAGCAGATTGCCTTCCTTAGCGGCACACCAGATATTTGCCTCTTTGCCCGCAGTGCAGACAGACTTACTGCTCGCACTTTCTTGCAACCTATTCCTGATAGCACGTTGAAACATCCAATCCGTGACAGGAATGATAGTGATAGCCGTCAGTGCTACTGGTAGCAGCAGGTAGCGTAGCCAATCCCAAAGCACCGCTTTCAAACCATGCGTGCGTAACAGACGTGCGGCAAAGAAGCCACAGACGACGAAGATTGCCTGTAGCAGAAACCATTGCCCATCATGAAGGGAATGATATACCAGAGATTCCTCTCCTTATCCTGAATCGCCCAAGGCGAGTCAAAAAACGGCATGGCACTGAACTGCACAACCACCAGCAGCATCATGGTAGCAAGCAAGGCATCCAAATCAGGTCGTCGATCGACGTTATATTGTGGCCGCAT
Source organism: Oligoflexales bacterium (assembly GCA_965226195.1). GTDB lineage: Bacteria > Bdellovibrionota_B > Oligoflexia > Oligoflexales > JAPPIL01. Next base: position 1,572,197 of record OZ245333.1, on the reverse strand, counting down.
GGCGCGCTACCCTAGCACTTTTCCCCCCCAAAGTCCAGAAGCTGCATCACAAGATAACTCTTGCCGCGCCGCGCCGATATTGTATACTGCGTCCGACAGGGGAGAGGTGGCTGAGTGGTCGAAAGCGCTGCCTTGCTAAGGCAGAGAATGGGTCACTGTTCCGAGGGTTCGAATCCCTCCCTCTCCGCTTGGCCGTGTGCCTTCGCACCCGTAGCTCAGTTGGATAGAGTACGAGACTACGAATCTCGGGGTCGGGCGTTCGAGTCGCTCCGGGTGCGCTCTACATGCCGATACACAGAATCTGACCACGAGCTTCGCTCGTGAGTCTGTTGGTAACGCTCGCTTCCTAGCTCGCTTCATGTTATCAGCCTCATCTGGTGCTTCTGGCGTTTTGAAGACGAACTCCAGCTGCACCCGTTCACTGTTCAGAGGTTGGACGATGATTTTCTTGAACAGCTGCCTGTAGGTGGATTTGAGCGAGAGCCAGTCCTTTTTCTTGATGTAGTTGATAGCCTTGTGAGTGTGCTCTAGCCACTCGTTGGCATTGGAGTTAGGAAGCGACGAGACATAAACTAAGTGAGTGGGTTCTTGTTTCTCGGCAAGCTGTTGTTGCAGCAGCTCAAGCTTTCTCTTCCTGTCGATAAGCACCTGTTCATCGTTTTTCAGTGCCAAGAACCTGCTTCTATACTCGTCCTTGAATGACCGTGACATCTCCAGATCGTCATCTTCAAGCAGAAAGTTCAATCTCTTGTCGAGTTGTCGCTTATCAGCTTCAATCTCGCCTAGCTTGGTGTCGATTTCATTGATTTTGTTTGACACCATACCGATCGAACTTTCCTTCCGAGTCGAGTAGTCGGCAATGTTCTTCTGAAATGCCCTTGAATTCTCGGCAATCTGTAACAGTATCTTCGCTGCTTCAGTGTCGAATACCTCCGTCTTCACCCTGATTTTGTTGGACATGTTGTGATAGTAGGTTGATCTTCTGGTCTCGCCCCAGGCACTGCTGCCAATGAAACGTGAGCCATCACTGAAAACTAACAGACCAGAAAGAGGGTAACAGTGCTTGGAGCTAGAAAGCGGCAAAGAGCTGTGTGAAGCTGTGTTCGTGACTCGTCCAGTTCCTTGACCTTACCCTGCACCCACAACCACAGTGCTTTGTCGATGACGCAGCCATGCCCCAAATCGACTTCGGCATAGCGTTCATAGGGCATGAGCTTGTTCTGTCGCTTGCTAGCTCCACACCACACCCGTCAATCTCCTGCTGCTGACAAGGTAATCACTCGCCCGCCTGCTTGAGCTTCTGCCCCGTTCATCCACCGAAAAAGCAACTGTCACGCCATACCTCCATGCTGAAATTGAAAAATTGCCCTCCACTAAGACAGAAAGTAAGGCGTGCAACAACACAGAGCACTTTTTCTGTTTTTATCTCAATAAGTTAAACTTTGCTTTCAATTTTAATTTTTAATGTTATATTGCGTCTTGTTTAATTTATTGTTGAGTTTACTGCCTAGTTTTAATTTGTTTAGTGAGGTGTGCAGTTATGCGTATATTGTTGCTACTGGCGTTAGCCAGCATGTTTGCCCTACCAACTATGGCAAAGGCAAAGCCACCCTCGGCACAGGTGCGGAGAGCTATCACACAAGCCATTCAAGCTGGCAATCCAAACAACTTGGCTGCGTTGCTGGAGCAACACAAACTGTCGGTGAACTCTGTCATACGAGCAGGGGGAGACACGCTGTTGCACATGGCTGTGGGTGAAGGGACACCTGAAGTTGTAGAGTATCTGCTGGACAATGATGCAGACGTGAACGCGACCGACAGGTATGGCTACACTCCTCTCGATGAGGCACTAGCACTCGATAACATGGAGATGGTGGCACTGCTGGGGAATGCGGGGGGCGAGCATAGTGAAGGCTTCCGTCCCCTCAAGGCAGCTCCCACTGCGAGCGGCGATACCCCATCTGCTCCGCTCACGCTGGATGAGCGGTTGCTCCGTGCTGCAGTGCAGGGTGATGCCGAGCTAGTTGAGCAGTTACTTGGCATTGGTGCAGACATCCATGCTAAGTCCAAGATGGGACAAACTCCCCTGCACCGTGCTGCAGAAAATGGAAACCTAGAGACTGTAGCACTATTGATTGCCAAGGGTGCAGACATCCATGCTAAGGACAATGGTGGGCGAACTGTTCTGCACGAGGCCGCAAGTTTTGGAAATCTAGAGCCCGCGGCGCTGTTGATTGAGAAGGGTGCAGATGTCAATGCCAGAGATGGGGGGATGAAAACCCCTCTGCACAATGCCGCATGGAGGGAAGAGACAGAGACCGTTGAGTTGTTGATTGAGAAGGGTGCAAACATCCATGCTAAGGGCAAAGATGGGCAAACTCCTCTGCACATTGCCGCGGGGAGGGGAGAGACAGAGACTATGGCGTTGTTGATTGAGAAAGGTGCAAATGTCAATGCTAGAGATAAGGAGATGGAAACCCCTCTGCACGCCGCACGTTTTGGAAATCTAGAGCCCGCGGCGCTGTTGATTGAGAAGGGTGCAGACATCCATGCTAAGGACAAAGATGGGCAAACACCTCTTCACAAGGTCGCGTTGTTGAGAAATACAGAGACCGTGGCGTTGTTGCTTGAGAAGGGTGCAGACATCCATGCTAAGGACAACAATGGGCGAACTCCTCTGCAAGTTGCCGAAGAGTACGGCGAAGCGGAGATCGTGGCCTTATTGAGATAACGGTTGTGTCACATCCTAAAAAAATAACTAATCAGCCGCGCAAAGCGGGGAGGGGAAGGCTCCCCAAATACAAACGACCGTCTCGCATAAACTTGATACGTGGTTTGGTTTCAGGTATGTGACATAGTGCTGGCTATAAGTTTTCTTGTGTTGGTCATGATGATTAGAGCGCAGCGGAAAGTGTTCAAATGCAAGTTCTGATTCGTATTGGCGCGGAAGTTACACTAAAATCTGCACGAGTGCGGGCTCGTTTTCAGCAAAAACTGAAAAAAAATATCGCCGCGGCATTGCATGGAGTTGACCATCAGCTGAGTGACGAGTGGAGCAGGTTTTTTCTCGAACTCGAAGATGTACAAGCACTAGAGCGGCTCAATCATGTTGCTGGCATCGCGTCCTACTCACTCATCGACACCTCCTGTGCTCCTGAAACACAAACCATTGTTGCCCATGCACAAGACTTTTATCGCACGAAGGTTGTGGGAAAAAGTTTTGCCGTGCGAGCCAAGCGGCGCTTTGCCCACAAATTCAGTTCTGCCCAAGTCACATGCGATGTCGGTGCGGCACTGCTACCATACGCAGCACGAGTTGACCTGAGCAACCCTGACATCACTATCAACATCGAGATACGTGAGCGGCGGGCACTGTTTTTCACTAGCAGTATCATGGCACAGAGTGGCTTGCCTGTCGGCACGGGGGGACATGCAGTCAGCTTGATTTCTGGTGGTTTTGACTCTGCGGTTGCGTCTTTCCTCATGTATAATCGTGGGCTTAGTCTCGATTTTGTTTTCTGCAATCTACACGGCGGCCGCGCACATGAGCTGAGCGTGTTGCGAGTGGTCGAAGCGCTCTGCAAAAACTGTGGCTATGGTGATACGCCTCGCGTTTTTTGTGTCGATTTTACCGCGGTGATTGCTGACCTGCGACAAAAGATCGCTCCGCGCTACCAGCAGGTACTACTGAAGAGACTGTTCTACCGCAGCGCGGCACTCGTTGCTCAGAGGCGTAAAGCACAGGCAATCATCACAGGTGAAGCTCTTGGTCAGGTATCCTCGCAAACGCTCAGCAACCTCGCCGCCATCGCTAAAGCCACTGCCTTGCCCGTGTTTCGCCCGCTGCTCGGCTACAACAAAGAGCAGATTATTGCCCTGGCGGAAAAAATAAACACCCGCGAGCGCAGTGCCCACGTGCGTGAATACTGCCAGCTCAACAATGCCCGCCCCGCCACGGCTATGAGCAATGAGCGTGCCGCGGCAGAGGAACAACACCTCGACTTGCAACTACTGGAAACAGCAACCCTGCAAGCACGTGTCGTACCCGTAACGCGCATTGCGGCACTGATAACCTCTAGCACGCATCTGCAACGTGCCGACATTCCCGCCGCCGCTGTGGTCATCGACTGTCGCCAAAAACAAGATTACGAGCACTGGCACTACCCCGCCGCACTGCACCATGATTTCAACCAACTGCTAACCACCTGCCACGAACTGCCGGCCGAGCCGACCTATGTTGTCTACTGCGAGGTAGGTTTGCTGAGCACCGCTATTGCCGAACGCATGCAAGAATTCGGTTACGATGCCTACAGTCTCGCGGGTGGTGGGAAGCATGCACAGCAGCTTGCCGCGGCAACATTGCATTGAGTGTTGTAACAACTTGAAAACTGTTGCAAAATTTGTTAGACTGCTTTCCCATGTTACAAGCACAGTATTTATACGTATTTAATGTATCATCCTAAATATATTAGAAATTTTTCCATAATCGCCCACATCGATCACGGCAAATCCACGTTGGCGGATCGCTTGATCGAGGAGACGGGCAGCTTGTCGGGCCGCGAGATGAAGGAACAGGTGCTCGACAGTATGGATTTGGAACGTGAACGCGGCATCACTATCAAGGCACAGACTGCATCGATGTGTTACCGCACAGACGGGCAAGAGTATCTGCTCAACCTCATCGATACGCCGGGGCATGTGGATTTCAGCTACGAGGTGTCGCGTAGTCTCGCGGCCTGCGAGGGTGCGTTGGTAGTGGTCGATGCCACGCAAGGGGTTGAGGCACAAACGGTAGCTAATGTTGAGATGGCGAGGCGATTTAACTTGACCTTGATTCCCATCATCAACAAAATCGACCTGCCCAGTGCTGATGCCGAGCGGGTGCGGCAGGAAATCGAAGACGAACTGGCAATCGAAGCGGATCAAGCGGTGCTGGTTAGCGCCAAGACAGGCGCAGGGGTGGCTGAGCTGCTGAAAACGATCATCAGCAGCATTGAGCCACCACAGGATAACAGGGAGGAACGCTTGCGAGCGTTGATTTTCGACAGCTGGTTCGATCCGTTTCTCGGTGCAGTGTCACTAGTGCGGGTGGAGTCGGGTATGCTCAAACTTGGACAGCGCATCATGATGATGGCGAGCGGCAAGAAGTTCGAGGTACTGAAACTCAACCGCTTGACCCCGAAGGCCGTTGCTGTCGAGGAACTTGGCACAGGCGAGGTCGGCTGTGTCAGCGGAGCGGTCAAGAACATCGCCGACACAGAGGTGGGCGACACCGTGACCGCTGCCGAACGCCCCGCGGTCAAGGCTTTGCCGGGTTTCGTGCGGGCGATGCAGATGGTCTTTGGCGGAATTTTCCCCGTCGATACCAACGATTACCACCTGTTGCGAGAATCGTTGGAAAAACTACAGCTGAACGATTCAAGCATAACTATCGAGAAAGACAGCTCTTCTGCGCTGGGATTAGGGTTTCGGGTCGGTTTTCTGGGGCTGCTGCATCTTGAAATTGCCCAAGCAAGGCTTGAACGCGAGTATGGTCTTGCGCTAATCTTTACTGCGCCGTCGGTGCTGTATAAGGTCTACCTGCGCAACAGCAAGGTGGCGCAGGTAGAAAATCCCGCGCACATGCCAGATCTCGCTACGATCGATAGGGTCGAAGAGCCTTACGTGACGCTGCAAGTGCATACTCCCGATACCTACATCGGTGTGGTGTTGGCCTTGCTCACTGAGCGCCGCGGCATTCAGCAGGACTTACAGTATACGAAGAGCAAGCGGGTGCGATTGGTGTATGACATACCTATGAACGAGATGATTTTTGATTTTCACGATCGTTTGAAGAGTATTTCACGCGGGTATGCTTCGATGGATTATCAGTTATGTGATTACCGCCGCGGTGATTTAGTCAAGATGGACATCGTCGTCAACGGTGAAGTAGTCGATGCCTTGTCGTGTATCGTGCATCGCAGCCATGCCTTTGGACGCGGGCGAGAGTTGTGTAAAAAACTTAAAGACATGCTGCCGCGGCAGATGTTCAAAATTCCTATTCAAGCGGCGATCGGAGCGAAGATCATCGCACGGGAAACCATTCAGGCTTTGCGCAAGGACGTGACCGCGAAGTGTTACGGCGGAGACATCACTCGTAAACGCAAGCTGCTGGAAAAACAAAAAGAAGGTAAGAAGAAGATGAAACAAATCGGCAAGGTGGAGATTCCACAGCAGGCGTTTTTGGCCATTTTAAAAATTGACGAAAACTAAACACAGCAAGGGTTTGCAAATAGATGCTGCCAAATGTGGAAAAGTAGTGATATAATAGGAGACTGAATCCAAAAATGGTAAATTCTTATGTCTGCAGTACCGGCTAAGACCGAGTTTATCAACCATTTCTACCAGTTTACTTCTGATTTAGACTGGCAGGCAGGCCTCGAACTCTATCAAGCTGGTGCGATCACGCATTTAGCAACGGTTGAGGCACTGGTTGTCAGCAAGGTGCGCGACGATGAGCAGTTCCAAGAGATGGAGGTGCGCATCAAGATGCATACTAGTCGGCGTTTCATTCAGTGGCTGGAATGTACTTGTGCAGATAACCGCATGCGAGGACATTTCTGTCGGCACATCATCGCGGTGATCTTTCATCTCGATCGTGAGAAGCATCGCATCGTGCAAGATTTAGATTTGGAAATGTTGATTCGACCAACAGGACAGGTAAGCAAGCGGGCACGGGCGGCCGCGGTGTCGGTGCAGCGTTCAGTGTTGTTGCATTTGCGTGGCTCGATTTCGCAGACACGACTGCATACTGATGGACGTATGACAGTCGATGTCGAAATCAAAAAGGGCAAAGCCGCAACTTACGATCTTGACATCGATCAAGCAGCAGAGTTCGCATCGAGCACAGAGGGAGTGCGAGTTGGCACATGTCCCGAATACAGCGCAACGCGCGCCATCTATCTCTGTCAAGACGCACACGAATCGATGTTTTGGCAGCGGGTGTTGGTGGTGCGTGCTGAACCTGGCTGTCAACTGCCATCGCGCACGACTCCCGTTCTGCGTCGGGCGACGATATTTTGCCGCGGCGAGAGGGCGGTAACAACCATCGACTACCTCGTGGCAACACAAGTTGAGGCACGGCTGGGCACAAAGTATCTTTTTCTATCGGGCTGTGGCTATGTGCCTGTGGTGGAGGACAGTTCATGGGGTGGCTTGCCTAACACCAAACGCTACCTCGGCGATCAAGCCGCGGCGTTGCTGCAGAGTAATTTTGATGAACTGCGCAGTTGTTCGCATCTTTTTATCGATCGTGCCTTGCAAGACGAGATAATTGTCGAAGACCCAAAGAAAACCCGCATCGAGGTTAAGGACGTGCAGGACGGTGCTTTTCATCTGTCCTTGAGTTATCACGATGGCGATGTCGCAATTCCTTTGACCAAGTTACTGACCCGCAACAAAAAACGTCGTTACCTGAAGACGCATGACAAGCATTGGCTAAAAGTTCCTGCACTGTTGACAGAAATCGATTGGCAAACCGACAGCACAGGGGAGCTGATTGTAGCTTCAGCCCTCGACATTCATCGTCTGCGGGCGGCACTCGGCGATTACGATGCTTTTGTCGGTTCTAAAAAACTACTGGCGCGTTTGAGTTCCCGCACTGATTTTGATGAAGTACTTGAGCCACCAGCATTAACGCATACGAACTTACAACTGCGCACCTATCAGCATTTAGGTTTCAAGTGGCTGTGGTGGCTGTATCGCAATGGCTTGCATGGGCTGCTAGCAGATGAGATGGGCTTGGGCAAGACACATCAGACGATGGCATTGCTGGCTGCAGTTCAAAGCGAGAAAGAGAACTTTCGTTTTCTCGTCATCTGCCCTACGACGGTATTGACACACTGGCAAGAAAAAGTCAGCAACTTTGCCCCTGCACTACAACCGATGATCTATCACGGGCAGTCGCGGGCAGTGTTGTTGCCGCGTATAGGACGTGGCAACACGACGGTAATTACTAGTTATGGTGTGTTGCAGCGTGATGTGCTTGAACTACAGAAGAGCCCTTGGGATGTGGTGGTGTTGGATGAGGCACACTATGTCAAGAACAGTAGCACCAGCACCTATCGCGCGGCATGTCGGTTACCGAATGCGATGCGTATCTGTCTGTCAGGCACGCCATTCGAGAATGACTTGCGCGAGCTGAAATCCATTTTTGATTTTCTCTTACCCGGCTATCTTGGCTCAGATCGTTTTTTCAACAAAAACATTTTGCGGCCGCTCAAGACTAGCGAAAATCTTGGCAACGAGATGGTGCTGAAACGCCTCATTCATCCGTTCAAGTTGCGCCGCACCAAAGAGGCAGTATTGCCTGATTTGCCCAACAAAATTATTGATTTCAGAACTTGCACGTTGTCGGCACTACAGAAAAAACTCTACCAGAGCGTGATTGATTTCAAGGCACGTCCATTATCGGAACATTTGGATCAAGGGGCAAATGATGTGCCAGTGGTGCATATTTTTGCGATTTTAAACTTGCTCAAGCAGATTTGCAATCATCCGCTGTTGGTGCTCGATGGTTTAGACTTGGATAAGCACGAGAGTGGCAAATTTGAATTACTGAAGGAGTTAATTTTCGAGGGACTAGAGTCAAACCAAAAAATCGTTATCTATACGCAATATCTGAAAATGGTGGACATTATTAGTGCCCATCTCAATCAACAAAAAATAAAATTCGTCTCGCTCACAGGCGCAAGTCGCCATCGTGGGCGGTTGATTGCCCAATTTCAGGAAGATACCGAGACTCGTGTGTTCTTAGCGACGCTGTTGACAGGCGGTATCGGTATCGACCTCACCGCCGCTTCGATCGTTATTCACTACGACCGTTGGTGGAATGCCAGCAAGGAAAACCAAGCAACAGACAGGGTGCATCGCATCGGTCAGAACAAAAACGTGCAAGTCTTCAAGCTAATCACCAAAGACACGTTTGAAGAAAAAATCGACCTCATCATCCGCAAGAAGCAAGACTTGTTTGAAAAATACCTCGAAAAAGACGAGGAAATTTTCAAAAACCTCACCCGCCAAGAGTTGATTGAGCTGTTACGCTAGTCACTGCCCGTCGTGAGAGTGAAGCTAGCGGCTGACATGCCCGCAATCCAATCCTACTATTTACTTACTTGACACGGCTTAGGCAAAATAAAGTCAAGTAATATCATGTTGTTATATTATGCGTGTGTAATATTTTAAAAAGCTTGCTCATGATATTTTTTATTGATATAGGATTTGGGGGTTGTTTTTTGTAAATGCTTACATGGAGTTAGAGATGCGTATTTCAATGTTTTTGTGTGCTGTGTTGCTGGCAAGTGCTGTCTGTAGCAATTTGCTGGCTACTGGGGTAAGTATCCCTACAAAGCTACAGGGCACCGCGGCAGGTCAAAGGGTTGTGGACATCTACAAGGGACTCGTGGGACAGGATGTCAGCTTCGTTGTGGAGAGGTCTGGTGATGCGGGTAAATTCGTTCACTACACTGGCACGATCGAAGCAGTAGTTTTAGCTGACATTCATGACTTTATCACGAGCGGTGATCAGGATGCTGTTCAGCTCAAGTTGGAGATGGGTTCAGTGCAGACGGAAGACCCACAAGCTGATGGAAGCTCTTTACCTAAGCTCATTGATGCTATTAGCATTCATTCGTATTTGCGTCATCTCAATCTCAACTTCGCTGGTCTGCAAGAAGTCGATGCTGACACATTGGGTGAAAAAATTCGCTGGGTGCGCTTGCTCGCGTTACATGGAGATAGAGAAGATCTTACTACGGAAGTGCTAGTGGAGATGGAAAGCGATGGAGATGTGTTGTATACAGAGATAGAGCCATTCATCGCAAAGCTGCCATCGAGTGCGCTGCCTCATGAAGTTTTTCTTAAGGCGTTCCCCGATGGGTTTATGGATTTGTCATTGGAGGGAACTTTATTTTCAACACATTTCGGAGTAGGGGAGTAGTATCAGATAAGGTTTGGAGTAAGGATAAGGTAGTTATTTTGCCGTCTGCTACCGATAGTTGATGGTCGTCTATAAAGTCAAAGTGCTCTTCTGGTCAGGGAAGAGCACTTGACCTGACTGGCATTGGCCCGTGATATTTTTTTGCTCGCTACAACTTGGTAAGTTTTACCATCTCGCCCTGCGCTAGGCGCAAGTCGCTACCGTGCGCATAGAATTCGATGTTTTATCGTCAGCGGGGAGCTGATTAAGGCAGTATTCCTACGTTCTCTAGTAGCTTATTAAATCTGTGTGATGTGTTAAGTTGTTTGGCATCTTCTTGCAAGCATACTTTGTTCTCTGCAACTTTTTTCTTTATCTCATTATCTTCTAGAAACTCGTGATTTCTGAGTTAGTATGGTGACCACATTATCTTTCAGCAACAGGTTGTCTAGTGTGTTTAATACTAAAGTGTAGTGGCTTCTGAATTCTTGCTAATTTTTTTGCATAGTAGTAGTGATTTTGGGTTGACTAAGTAGTTCTGGATACTTATCGTTTGTATATTTTATGATAAACTCCAAGTATTCGTCGTTGTCATAACCACCAAAAGTTTTAATAAATTTTAACCAAAGATCTGCATTTGTACCCTTTTTCTCCACCTCCGTGAGCATGCTTGGAGTAAAATAATTGGTATTATTGTTGATAATTATTTTATAATTTTCTTCTAGAATAATAGCACTGGTGTGCATATTTTTAGAGAATGCCCACAGCATTGCTTCTCTGGTCAAGTATTTGAAAGCTCTATAGGCTATCTTTTTACTGGAGCTGGCACTCTGCAAGGATATAGTTGGATTGTCATAAAATAACGCTTGTACTTCATAGCCAGCTTCTCTGTACAGACGCGCTAGTTTGCTTCTCGTCCCCATGTTTTCTGAATCTAGGAAAAAAGACTTACGCAGCATTTTAAAACTACGTGCGTAAGCTTCATCGTTGGTCGAAGATATGAGGAGTTCCTCTGCTCTCAGCGCTAAGTGCTTTGCCTCAGCAGTGAAGTCATACATCTCTTCAGCAAATAATACCTTTCTGTTTTGTGGCCAGCCATTAGCAACCAGATTTTGTGCTACTCGTAGCAGTTTGTAGTAGTTAAGCATGCCAGCCCCGTTCAGCTCACTTACCATATTAATACTAGTCTTTATAGCAGTTTTTTGCAGTATGTACGCTGCTTCGCTACGTGTCATTTTACCCAGAATACTGTGCAGGTCAGCCAATGCTCCCGTAACCTGAGGTGCTGCACCACTCGTGCCACCAAACTTACCCAATTTTTCATTTTCTCCATAAGAATAGATGAAGTCATCGCTACCTGCAAGTATAGTCACATGCTTATCTGCTTGTGAAAAATTGCTAACAAAACCGCTAGGGTCAGCACTACCAACAACAATCATATCTTGACCATGTTCAGCTATAAATAGGTTAACAGATTCAGGAAAATCGTTGCCTGTAATTTGTACAAGTATCGTTCTGTTCAATGTTTTTGGCAAAGTCTCAGCGATCTCTAGGGAGCCATGTCCTTTGAATGTCATAGAGTGGTTGATGATATCTGGCAGGCTAGGATGTTTAGATAAGCGTTTGAACAAGCCGTCGTGAATATCTCTTTTTGTGTTATCATCAATGTGGGTGATAACTGCTCTAGAGCTTGTGCCAACGGGGTCCTCACCAGTTATCAAGTTTGCAACTTCTGTCCCATGAGGGTAGTGAAAGCTACGAGTAATGTCACTGTCTTCCTTCAGCGATTTCAGCACTTCAGGATTAAGTTTAGCTTTCCTAGTCCCTTCGACATCAAAACCCACATCAGCTATTCCAACCGACGAGGGTTGAAATCTGAAACCTTGATTCTCCATCTCTTTAATAAACTCTCGACCCTCAGGCAAGCCACTAGCTTCTTGTGCCCAAAACATGGTTATGGATGACGTTTCTTTGGTAACATTATCCTCATATATGATTGGGGGATAATGTTGATTCCACAAGTTAGGCAGATGACTTGATATCATCGAATACTTTTCTATGTCGCTTTTAGCAATGCGTGCCGCATGTTGTAGTGTTGAGTGGAAGGCTTTTTCAGGCACAACTTTTGCGGGGGAGGACTCACTTGTCTGATAACAATGATATAGCAGAAGTAAAATGATAGTGTTTCTCATCCTATTTTCCTAAAGGAAACTACAAATAACATACACTATTTTACAAAAAATAACTTAGTATGTCAAGTTTAAAAAAAATATAATTATATCAAATAGTTTCATTCACATAACAGAGATACTGCGAAGTGTGGTTAAACAGTATTTTGGATGATACGCCAAGGACTGCTACGCGCTAAAAGTTCTGCCTTACTCTGCCGATAGGTGTTGTGGATGGAGGTATAGGCAAAGATGGGTAAAGCTGACAGTCTCAACATTATCACCGATGAACGTGCCATTGATACAGATAACTTCTCTCTGTGTGGGGACTATTCGGCAGTCGGGATCGATCGCGAACTCAACCGTTTCTACGTTACCTACGATCGTATTCTGTTCCGCAAATTACCTGAAGTAATCCAAACAATTCTCGAAGCTAATGGATTCGTGCATAACTTTGAGAACATGCTCTCCTGCCTCGAACGACTCTGCTTCGGAATACGCAGTGAGCATAAAGGTGACAGCGTGCGCCGCGGTTCACCCTGTCTGGTAATACGCTTTCCCGATAAGAAAAAAATCGGTGCTTTGCTTAACAATTTTTACAAAGAAGTCAACAAATATGAAGATATTATCGCTAGTTATCAAGCTGATAACATGTCAAGCAACAAGAAAAATCGGCATGAACTTGAAGTTGAACTAAAAAAGTTACGGGAAGAAAATGCCGAACTGAAGAAAAAAAATACCGAACTGATGCAGATGGTAGCACACTTACAATCTGCCCATGAGCATGCGCTGACCGCTGGCAATTCAATGCCTTCGGACATGTCTTTTGCACGTGCTAAAGAAATTATTGCCAAAGAACGTTGTTTGGTTTTAAAATGCCGCAATAAAACGCACCGCGTGCCTTTAAGTATGCTTGATGCCTTGCCTGAAAAAGAGCAAATGTGTCTTGCTATGTTCGACAAGGATAACAAAATTAGCAAAGTTTTTGTCTATGGTGAAGGCAGCAAAAAAATTGCAAAAAGTGTGTGTATAGTGCTACATATCAAAGGCGACCGTCTCAAGCTACGCGATAGACTTAGTCGCCGCGTTTATCTTTTTACCGTAAAGAGCGATAAGGAAAGAGAACAGCTAGGGCAAGTAGTGCGTGGCAGCAGTGTTATTGCCTCCCTGTGGAAGAGGCAAATCTTCAGCCTTGAAATGCTAACGCCTGCAACAGATGCTTTGTTTGAAGAACTGATGCATGAGCGAGTTATTCGTGCAGGGATTGATTTGCATATCACTGATGACGATGAGAAAGAGGAAAAAGCATGGAAAAGCTAAAAACAAGAACATACCTTAAAGCACCGAGTAAACGCTTCGATCCGTTTGCACTGTTGATCAGTATCGCGGGATTAGGCTTTGTTTTCTTTGTGGCAAACCGTGTCGGCGCAACTGCACAGGTGCTTGATGTTCGTAGTGCGATTATAGTTGTCGGGGGCACATTTTTTGTTTTGCTATTTCAATTTGATTTTACTTCTGCTTTTATCTCTATTAAGATAATTCTAAAATCCCTGCTAGGCACACCTGACCGACCTGTGCTGAGAATTTTGCGTCAGCTAGATACAGCCATCATCAACGACCAAAGCCTCGACAAACTACGCCGAGGTGACAGATTGACAGGCGAATTACTTAACGACATCGTCTACATGTATCACAAAGGTCTGCTATACGAGGAGATAGATACATTTGTCACTACACGTATTTCCGACGAGTACTTGCATCGGGAACTAGCAGTGTCACTGCTCAACAAAGCGGCAACCATTGCCCCTGCACTCGGCTTGTTCGGTACAGTGCTAGGCTTAATCGGTGTATTGCGTTCACTCAACACCCCCGAAGGTATCGGTGCGTCGATGTCACTAGCCTTGCTGACAACAGTGTATGGCACAGGTCTTGGCTCACTGGTTTTTACTCCCTTGTCAGGACGTATCGAGCATCATAACATTATCTATCTCGAAGCACATCGCCAACTACTCAACAAGATTGCCTTGCTGCTAAAAAGATCAGAGCGACGCATGAGTAGGGCACGCTTGAAAGAAGTGAACGCCTATGAAATTGAGTGACCTACAAAACATAAAACAGGAAAACAAAGTTAACGCGTTCTATCTTAGTTTTAGCGATTTGATGTTATTGCTCTGTGTTTTTTTTATTATGCTGGTAAGCATCAGTAAGATTGAAACTTTTTCTTTTGAGCAAATAAAAACTTCTTTCACTGGCTCAAATCGTGGCACACTCGAAGAGCTAGGCAAAAAACTACAGGGCATGTCAAAGCATAAGGGAGTAAAAATAAGTCTGGATAAAGATGGCTTACGTCTTAACCTTGAAGTCGCGGCACTTTTCAAAACTGCCAGTGCGACTCTGAAAAAAAAAGCGCTACGCAAAATCGACCCACTACTGAGTGAAATAAGAAAAACAAACTATACTATTGATGTTGAGGGACATACTGACGACCGTAATCTCTATCATGTCAAAAAAGATAACAGTGTCGAAACTAACTGGTCACTGAGTGGCAGAAGAGCCAGTACCGTCGTACTTTACCTGATGCACAAAGGTTTTGCAAAAAAAAAGGTGCGGGTAGTTGGATATGCAAGCAATAAGCCGATAACAAGTATAGCCGGCAAAACCGGCCGTGCCCTCGCACGCGCACGGGCACATAACAGACGAGTATCACTACTGGTTAAGTAGGTGCTGTGATGAAAAGTATAATTGCGCAAAAAATTCCTCCCGCTGGCTTGAGCAAGCGTTTTAATCGCGCTAATAAGTTCAAGATAACACGCATTAAGGATGATTTTGGGTTTCACGTCTATGTGCTTGAAAATACTGCAAGGCGGGAAAAAATTAATATCAACCGTTTTATTTTTGATCGCTTTCGTAGCGCACTAAAAACAATTGAAAAGTCATGGCAAATCCGTAAGTTACCACCAGAAACGAAAGTATTTTACCGCTCTGAAGTGCATTTTATTATCACCCAAAAACTAAACGAAAAACAGCAGTATCTCATTCAGCAAATCGATCACAAAGGCGACACCACAGGCTACATGTCATTTGATATCGATGCTGTTACTGCACTGAACAAATTGCTCTACCATCATAAGCTGTTTCACCCTAATGACTTGCTTAACCGCTTGATAGAATATCACAAAATCTTTCGTTTTAGCTTTTCAGAAAACACCGATAGCATCACCAGTAGGCTAGCGATCAAAAATGATCTGCTGTGCTCAGTGGAAAGCTACAAGAAAAAACCACGACTACGCTTTAGTAATATTCTCCCTTTCATCGGCAATGCACCGCCTGCACCACCTACAGCTGCTGTGCCAGATATTAAACAACAGAATTTTTTCAAGTCACGCTTAGCAGAGAAGGCGATGACTCAACCTGCAGTGGTCAACTACGAACAGTTGTTTGACCCCGAAGAAAATCCAGATGAGCCAAAACAAGAAAGGTCTGCTAAAGTTAACCAACAGCGTATTTTGTTGCCACTGCATGCACAGAACATTAAAAACTTCACCGACACACCTTTCAGTTGTGAGTTTACCACCAGTGATTTCAGTGATTTTTTGCAGTTTATTAGCAGCGATCGTCATGGCGAATTTTTGCTCGGTTTTGAGATTATCGACTGTCTTTTCAAACAATCAGGTAGTATGAAAACTTTTAAATTTCCGCTCTACTATATGAAGGTAACACTAAAAGAATCAGGCAAAGAAATCATTGTTGAACCAGTCGAAGACGGTGTCTTTTATCTCAATCACCTTGCACTCGCTAATCTTGTGGAAAAATTTTCTAAAAGCAAATCTACAGATAACATCAATAAGTTTTTCAAAACACTATTGGCGCAGCACATGACTATTGATGATAAACCGACGCGAGTTTATCTATCCCGCATGCTGCCTGTTAACGAAGAAATTTTTGAGCAGGTGCGCAAAATTCTTTTTGGGGCACCTGAAGAACGCGGCAAGGGTGGCATTCTCTTTGATCTCACTACCGTTAGTGCAGAAATTGATCTCAACAGCGTGTTTCTCTATCGTTCAGCTAAAGTGCAATCTTTGGTGGCTTTGAGCCTTGAGCATGACCTGAACGAAATTTTAACCATTGCCTATGAGCACCCACAACGCTTTTATCACTCTAATCTTGGCAATTTTCTTTCACCAGAAACATACGTGCCTGTCAACGGCACGTATGCCGAAAGAGCATGGGTGCCTAAGGCTTTGCCAAAAAGCTTTAGTGCTCTATTAGAAAAACTTGATGAACATAATTTCCTGCTAGTTGAAGGGCCGCCGGGCACAGGAAAAACACATTCGATTCTCAACTTGCTCATTCACAGTATCTGTATTCGCAAAAAAGTGCTGATTGTCAGCGACCAGCGCAGTGCTATTCACGCACTGCTTGAACCACTGAAAGCCTTTGCTCACAGAGGAAGTAGCGATACACAAAATATAGCTAACATTATTGCCCAAAGTATTAAGGTCATCGACGAAATTCCTGCAACAGATGGCACTCTATCGGCATGGGTAACGAGCCTAAAAAAGATGCTGATCAACAACAAATTGATTGAACATATCGTTGAAGACCCGCCTGACTATGAAGCACAGATAAAACAAATCGATAACGACATGAAAATACTAAAAGATAGACTGCAAGAAAAGGTCAGCAAAAATTTATCGCCACGTAACTATCACGAATCAACTGTCAAAGATATTGAAAGCATTTTAAATTTCATTCGCTTTTGTGGCTACAGTCGTCGTGGTGGTAAGAATAGAGAGCGCAACACTTGGAACAGAAAGCTAGTCAAAGAGTTCATGTTTCTACGAGGAGAGTTGTTGAAATTCGGTAGTTTGTATCGCTTTTTCCGTTTTCAAGGCACACTTTCTGAATACAATCAAGAAATGTTGATGACACGTGAATTCGTCAATAAAATGCTGAAAATCAAACCCAAGAATGCCAGCAAACTCAACATTGTTTATGAGAGAAAACTCGACAACGCCGTCACTGCTTATTTTCTCAAGGAATGGCAACGTGCCTTCCCTATACGCAAATACAAGTTAGCACGCGCCTTTCGTTACATTACTGCACTCATCCGTCACCCATTGACGGGACGCTTGAAAAAAATACGCAGAGTTTTGAACAACCAGCTAGCACTGTTACAAAGCGCCGACAGCAAAGTAATTTTTCAGATGAACAAAATTCATCACTATCTCCGTTCCAGTCAAGATCGTGTCTCGTGTCTTGCTTATGAAATTTTTATTAAGAATGAAGGAGCTGCGGCAAAACGCAAACAAAAAGAAGCAGACGTGACCGCACAGGACATCTTGAAAATTATGGAACAGCGGCAAGAAGAGCGTGACCGTATCGTCAAAATGCGTTTTCTGCTCAATCTTACTGAAATTGCTAGCAAGGCACAGCAATCTGAAGGCCACGGCAAATCAGACCCACTGACCACTATTGCCGCGTTGTGTGACAATCTTGGCAGCTATGATTCGTTGGAAATGGCGTTGCCTGTGTTGAATGACCTAAAAGAAAAGTTAATGCAAGTTTTTCCTATTTGGATTTGTCGCAAACAGGCAGTACCGTTTCTTTTTCCTTGTGCTGAAAATATTTTTGATTTGGTTGTTGTCGATGAAGCCACGCAATGTCGAGTCGATGACGCTTTACCACTGTTATTTCGCGCGTCAAAATTACTGGTGGTCGGCGACGATAAACAAACCGTTTTGGCCAAAAATTCTGCGCTCGATGACTATCTGTTCAAAGAGTTCGGACTTGATGAACATTTACGCAAAACGCAGGGACAGGCGCTGAAAGGCGGCGGCTCGCATATTTTTGGCTTGGTCAAGCAAATCAAACAGGCTGCGCTAATGCTCGATGAACACTACCGTTGTCCACCAGAAATTATCACTTACTCTAACCGCTACGTCTATCACAATGATTTAAAAATGATGCAGTGGGGCAGTCGTGATGCCGTTGTCGTTGATTATAGTGAAGAACATGCAGAGAGCACAACACGACAGACACGTGGCGTTTACAAAGGCATTGAGACCGATATGGTCGATCGCTTTTTGCAATTTGTCGAGGATACAATTAAAAAAATCGAAGCAGAAGAAAAGATAAAAATAAACACGGAAAAAGACGTAGCTTTGTGTTATTTTTTGCTAAAAAATGAACCATATATCAAAGCAAAAAAAGGCGAGTTTTTGCGCCGCCTCAACAGAGGTGATGATATTCTTGATGGAGCGGGTGCGGCGTTGCAAGGCAAGGAGCGTGATTACATCTTTTATCTGTGGGACATCAATCGCAGTAACATGATGGCTTTTCGACAAGGTGACGAAGAGGACAAGCGCAAGGGTGAATTAAACGTCTTGATGAGCCGTCCCAAGAAGCGTGCTTATCACTATCTGCATAAAGGTTTTTCTGGCTTGAAGCACAGCAGTGCTACGATAAGCGATTACTTGTGGAAGGCGTACCGCCAGCAACAGCAAGTCAAAGAACGCAAAGCCTTTGTGCCTCGCGCCCAAAATCCTAAGCCCGGCTTCACCCCTTGGCGTAGATATAGCGGGCAGTTGATTGAAAAAATTCTTGCGGAAAATATCAAACATCCCGACTTAAAAGTGCATTATAGTGTCAATATCGGCGATCCCGCCTACTGCATCGATCTCGTGCTCGAAACAGGCGAGCACAGCATAGGTATCATCGATATCAGCCGTTTCGTGGAAGAGAGTAGACCCGCGGAGAGCATGATTGCCTACTACTTTCAAATTAAGCGTGCCACGCCCTCAATCACCCCGTGGTTTACCTTTATCAGGGATATTGCTAGCTACCGCGATAGCGAGTTGCGGGCCTTAGCAAAAGCAATTGAACGCATCAAGTAAACTAATGCGAAAACGCCAGTTGTAAACCGAAACCGCGATTATCAGCATAAGGCAACAGTAACAGTGAGTCGCGCTTGCCAGTACCAGCTACTCTATGCTGGTTGTAGTTGATATCCCAAACGCTGAACACTTCGATGACTCTTGAAACTACATACATGCCTATCAGCAATACTGCGGTCTCATTGCCGATGGGATTGGGACAGCCCCATGATTCGCCCTCGTGCCTGCGTTCGCGTTCCTTTGCGCGAGCACGGTCTTCGCAACTGTTTTGAACTGCAAGCGAATAAATTGCTGGCACGATAGGCAGCTGCGTGAGCGTATGGACCCAGCCGCGTCCCTGTGACCACCAGCGTCCTTGCACGGCATGTCCCAGACCAAAACCAACAGTGGTTCCGAGAGCACCGCCCCACAGATAACGGTGACGAGGTATTACGGCTGCGTCAGGGTTTGTACGCCTCTGCTGTAAAGGTGCATGCTTGCTCGGCCACCAAGCATGCACTATCTCGCCGAATTTGAACAGAAGGAAGGCAGCTACCCAGTAAGGTTGTATTTTTCTCTTGAGCGCAGCCTCTCTTTCGCATGCATTATTGTTGTAATTGCTATGTTCGCTGTATGACCATGAAGAAGAGCAGTAAGGATCATCATAAAGATTGATACCAATAAAAGTTACAACCTGCCCTAAAGTAAAAGCCCAACCATAGTCGTTCAAAAGCCGCCCTTGTACTGCATGTCCCAGACCAAAACCGGGAAAGATAGACAGTGCTCCACCCGCAACGTAACGGAAAGGGCTTAGGCCTTCGGTCTCATCCATCGCAGCCTCTTCCTCTTCATCATAATCTTCTTCATCTTCCTCTGTCTCTGCCTCTGCCTCCGTTTTCTTATCAGCATGTGTATCTTTAGCTGATACGGGCTTTGTTTCTGTTGCTGCGGGCTTTGTTTCTGTTGCTGCGGGCTTTGTTTCTGTTGCTGCGGGCTTTGCCTCTGCTGGTGCGGGCTGTGTTTTTGCTGGTACAGCTTTTGTCTCTGTTGCCGTCTGATTGTCGGCAGCAGGTGTTTCTTTGGTTGCTGCAACCAGCACCGTACTAGTGGATATACAGATAACAACAACTAGGTGTAAAAATTTAACAGTCACAGTGCTACTCCGATCTTAGATTGAACTACCTATTAAAAGTGTAGCACGTCAGCTGTGTGTTCAGCAAACCATGTGGGCGTTTAGGCGGGAAGTCTATCCTCCACCCTGCAAAAAACTACTCAGCATCAAGCCAGTATTAGGGACATTGCTAGCTACCGCGATCGTGAGTTGCGGGTATTAGCAAAGGCGATCAAACGTATCAAGTAAGAGCTTGCACGGCACATATTAATGTGAAAACGCCAGTTGTAAACCGAGACCGCGATTATCGACATAAGGCAACAGCAACAGGGAGTTGTGCTTGTCAGTATCAGCTACTCGATGCTGGTTGTAGTCTATATCCCAGACATTGAAGATCTCGATAATTTTGGAGATAACAAACGTAGCTATCAGAAGCCCCGCGGTGTCCTCACCGATGGGATTAGGACAGCCCCATGATTCTTCCTTGTGTCTGCGTTCGCGTTCCTTAGCGCGAGCACGATCTTCACAACTATCTTGAGCCGCCATCGAGTAGATTGCTGCTATGATAGGCAGCTGCGTGAGCGTATAAGCCCAGCCACGTCCCCGCGTCCACCAGCGTCCTTGCACAGCATGTCCCAGACCAAAACCAACAGTAGTGCCGAGAGCACCACCCCACAGATAACGATGTCTTGGTATCACAGCTGCATCAGGGTTTGCTTGCCTCTGTTGCAAAGGTGCAAGCTTGCTCGGCCACCAAGCGTGTGCTATTTCGCCGAGTTTGAAGAGAGCAAAGGCAATTGCCCAGTAGTTCTGTCTTCTATCCTTTCGTTCATTTTCCCTCTCACACGAATCGTAATCATCATCACTGAGGTGCAAATTAAGACAGAAGCGTCGTGTGACATTTGAGAAAACAGATAAAATGGAGGCAACCTGCCCCGCAGTAAAAACCCAGCCATAGTCGTTAAACCATCGTCCTTGCACCATATGCCCCAAACCAAAACCGGGCAAGATAGACAGCGCTCCACCTGCGACGTAGCGGAAAGGGGTAATGCCTTGGGTCTTACCCGCTGCTGGTCTTCCCTTTGCTGTGGTCTTCTTCTTGTCAGCATGTCTATCTTTAGTTGGTGCAGCCAGTGCCGCACTAGTTGATATGCAGACAACAACAACGAGGCACAAAGATTTAATTGTCATAGCGCTAACCCAACCTCATATTGAACTACTTATTAAAATTGTAGCACGTCAGCTGCGTGTTCGACAAACTCATGGGCTTTTGCTGGAAGGTGCAAGCACCTATGTCCCGGCTTTGTTGCATAACTCAGAGTCACCTATCTCAAAAGGATTAAGGGGCTTTGCCCCCAGAAAGGGCTACTGCCCTTTCTTTCCCCCACACAAGGGCTTCGCCCCTTTGAACCCCTTGTGTGAAGAGAAAGTCAGGGTCTTCGCCCCCGACACCCCCACCAGCTTTTTATAAAAAGCTGGATCAAAAATTTTTAGTAAGTTAAAGATGCAAGGCACACAAAACTACTCAGTGTCGAGCCAGTTGCTGCCGTGTTTGACGTTGACCTCAAAACGCACCACACCTTGCAAAGCATTCTCCATGCTGTCCTTGATAATCTCTATCGCCTGTGGCAGCTCAGCGCGGGGACACTCGAACAGCAGTTCGTCGTGAATCTGTAACAGCATCTTTGTGCGTAACTGTGCAGTTTGCAGTGCGGCATCAACTTTCAACATAGCAAGCTTGATCAAATCAGCCGCATAACCCTGAATACAAGAATTGACCGCCATGTTGCGAGCATGGGCATAGACCTGCGGATTGGTATCATCAAGCCCCTCAATAGTGCGTCGCCGTCCACACGGAGTTTGACTGTAGCCCCGCGTTGCCGCTTGCTTGATGAGTCCTTCGGTAAAATTTTTAACCTCTGGATAGGCAGCAAAATAGCGGTTGATAAATTCCTGCGCCGCAGCCATCGATGCACCGATTGTCTTGGCCAGCTTGCGTGCTCCCATGCCATAGATAATGCCGAAGTTAATCGCCTTTGCCGCCGCCCGCTGTTCGCTACTCACCTGCTCTGGCTCAAGATCAAAGACTTTCGCTGCTGTCAGCTGATGAATATCAAGACCAGCATTGAAAGACTCGATCAAACTATGCGCCTCAGCCAAACAAGCAAGCAAACGCAACTCAATCTGTGAGTAATCAGCCGAAATAAGCACACTGTTCTTATCCTGTGTCGTGAACGCTTTTCTTATCAACTGCCCCCGCTCACTACGCATGGGAATGTTTTGCAAATTAGGGTTGTCAGAACTCAAACGACCCGTCGCCGCCACATCTTGACGTAAGTTTGTATGCAAGCGCCGCGTCTGTTCATGCACATGCCGCGGCAAGGCATCGACGTAAGTATTTTTTAATTTTGACAAGCCACGATACTCAAGAATCAAACACGGCAAGGGATGCGCACTCAACATGCTCAAGACTGTCTCGTTCGTCGAGTAGCCAGTTTTAGTGCGACGAATGCTTTTGATGTTGAGCTGTTCGTGTATCTTAAGTTCAACAAACAAAATCTGCTGTAACTGCTGCGGGGAGTTGATATTAAACGGCCGCGGTGCTGCTGCGTAAATTTTTTCTTCCAATACCTCCAAATCTCGCTGCAAACTTTCACCATAATTGTGCAGCACGTCACAATCGACAAAGATACCACGTGCCTCCATCTTCGCCAGCACCCGCAACAACGGCATTTCCATCTCCGTCGCTAACTTACCCATGCCCTGTGCTGCAACTTCCGCAGTTAATTTGTCCACTAGCAGTAAAACTGTTTCTGCCTGTGCCACCATATCTTCCATGTCCACCGACTTGTCCAGATAACGCTCGCCAATCGAAACAAGACTGTGGTTATGCCAATCAGGGTTAAGTAGATAATCATACAGCAGCACGTCGGCAAGCTCGCCCGCCAGTGAAACATTGATATTCTGCAGTACCCGCCACACACTCTTCAGGTTATAGCCCAGCTTAAGTGTTGCTTCCGCTTGCAACAGCGGCGATAACAACGCACATACATCTGCCAACTCAAGACGAGCCATATCGACAACACACA
Source organism: Oligoflexales bacterium (assembly GCA_965226195.1). GTDB lineage: Bacteria > Bdellovibrionota_B > Oligoflexia > Oligoflexales > JAPPIL01. The sequence continues at coordinate 1,548,999 of OZ245333.1, read as the reverse complement.
ACCCTTGTGCATCACCGAGCACAATCTGTGTCGGCTTGGCAGTGATGAGGTCAATGCTATCTGCTTGCACCATCACCAACAGTTGTGGCAAGGATTGCAAGCGTTGCACGTGCTGTTCGAGTTCCGCCAACGTCTGTGGGCTATGCACCACAAGTGACGTTTTGCTGCGCCTAGCACTTTGCTCGTGGCAAGTAAAGTTGGGCAGCAGTCGCTTGAACTCAAGTTTCTGATAGAAATCATATAGGCTTTGATTGTTAAAAATATCTGCGTCATAAGTAAGCTCTGTCACTTGTGTTGGCAGTGGCACGTCGGTGTCAATCGTCACCAGTTGCCGCGACAACTCTGCATCCTCTTGTCCGGCAATGAGTTTCTTGCGTGTGCCCTCAGGCTTAACTTCATCAATGCGGCGATAGATGGTATCGAGCGAGCCGAACTCAGCGATGAGTTTTGCCGCACCCTTTGCCCCGATGCCGTGCACACCGGGCACATTGTCAGAGCTGTCACCGATCAGGGCAAGGCAATCGATTACCTGTTGTGGTTGACACTGAAACCGCTGTTGCACTGCCTCTTCCCGCAGTACTTGATAATCATTGTTTAGCATTGCCACCCGTGCGTCGATCAACTGCATAAAATCCTTGTCGTTTGAGACGATGTGGGTATGTAGCTGTGCGGCACTTGCCCGTTTTGCCATCGTGCCGATAATGTCGTCCGCCTCGTAGCCCGGCAATTTTAAAATTTTGATGTCAAGACAGGAAAACAATTCAAAAAAAAGAGGCAACTGCCCGGCCAAGTCTTCAGGCATATCACTGCGGTTGGCTTTATAGTCGGAGTAAAGATCGTGTCGAAATGTTTTCGCCTCTGTGTCGCTAACAAGCGCAAGATAATCGGGGTTGAACTCGGTAATCAACTTCTGCAGGAAAACCGCCGCACCGTAAGGCACGGATACCTTCGTCCCGTTGCTAGTAGTCAACGATTTGCTGCGAGCGAGAGCATAAAAGACACGAAAGGCAAGCGCCATCGCATCAATCAGATACAGTTTGTGCATCAGCGTTCCGACGGCCGACAGCGATGGTGATTAGACATTACCTCGCCGCACTCAGGGCACATGTCGATTGCCTCTGTTCGCCGCGGCTGTTCTTTGGTGTCGCCTAGCTGCTGTAGCTTTGCTCGCAAAAATCTTACGCCAAAGTAGGCTGCGGCCAATGGCAAGACAAACTTCAGCAGTGGCAAGACTGCCACCGTGACCGCTGCCGCACCGAAACGTACCAGCAAGCCACCCAAGATCAAACCAAGCACGATAAAAAAGATTTGTTTAAGCTTCATGTGGTTTTCCTTCAGGCATACAAGGTCTGGTTCTGATGCCCAGATACACAGTTGAGATTAGCAGAATAGCGACAAACACAATAGCAAATAAGTACAGCTGTGCCCGCCCCCGCGGGATGCCACGCACCTGCACCTGCAAGCTGTCCCCTGTCGTCAATGCCTGTGTAGTGTGCAAGGCACGAAAATGCACGTCCGAGATACGCGGCAATTGCGTGGCCTCTAGTTTATCAGAAAAAACCTCTATGATTTTATGCTCATACATGACATTAACGCTGGTCAAAACATGTGCCACCCCCCAGTTCAAGATTGCAGCACCATCCTGTGCGGCAACTTTGAAGGCAACATTGACGAGCGTCGCCCCCGTGGGAAATTCCTTCTGCATTGTCACTGTGCCATGTTGGGCATCGACCCGCAAATCAGCCACGGTTACACCTTCAATCGCTTTAAAGTCCACCGTCTCGCGTGGCAAAAACAAAGTAATATCAGCTGGTTGTGGTTCTTGCTGGCTGTTCTGCACCGAGAAGATATATTCGCCCCACACGCTGTCGAGTCCAGCTCGCAAGATGATAAGATGCTTCTCACTCAGCTTGACCTCTCCCCACACAGGACTAGCAATAGCGAGCATTACCCAACAGATACAGATGAAAATAAAACTACTGTGCATCGCTAACCGCAGCGAGGTAATCGAGACGACGGCAGACATCGACATAGCGATTGGTCAAAAAAATCCGCCGTTTATTCCACGTCCCAGCACTTATCTGCCCCGCCTGCCGTGCACCCTCGTCGGCGAGATAACGTTTGATAATCTCCTCCCGCAAAGCGGTAAGCTTGGCATGATCGTTGATCGCAGCACAGGCAACTAGCTGTGCCTCGCCCCCCAGAAAAAAGGGCAGCACAATCAATGCCAGCAACGCTAACGCCACCACTGTCATAATCAACAGCACGATACGTCTTTCTCTCTACTCGCATCTATCGTAGCACAGTGAACAAACATAAGATATGTTCAGGCCGTCTGGATGCCGTTTTCTCGTAATACTGCCACACATGCGGAAGCAAAGAAGATGACTAATATACCTTTTACCATCGTGGCACAAGATGCCGAACTGCTCGTGCTCGACAAAGTGCGTGGTTTTACTATCGACACGGTGATAGAGCACGTGCGTAGCACAATTCCTGATGCCGCTTCTGTGCATCGTCTCGACCGAGATACGAGCGGAGTGCTGTTGGTGGCACACAACAGCAAGGTGCAGGAGCTGCTGCAAGCCCAGTTCAAGGCGCGGCAAGTGCGTAAGGAATATCTTGCTCTGCTCGATGGCAACCTGCCCAGAAACTATGCGCACATGCAGTCATATTTGAGTCGCAACCGCAAACACCGCATGCAGATGCAATCGTACCCTCGCCCCGTCAGCAATCGCAATTGTCGTTATGCTGCCAGTGAATTCTTCGTGCTGCAACGCTTTCACCAACGCCTCAACTTCGTCAAAATCAATATCAGCACAGGACGCACGCACCAAATCAGAGTGCATGCTGTAGACCTCGGCGCACCTGTGCTTGGCGATAACCTCTATCACCGCCCGACACAGCTGCCACAAACCTTTGCTGCTCCTCTACGTGAGACGGTGCATAGCTTGTCGGCACAAATGCTACATGCCAGTCGTATTGAGTTCAAACACCCCCGCACCAACAAAAACTGCTGCTTTGACGTGCCACCGCCCGCTGATTTTAATGCGCTGCTGGCAGCATTAGAGGAGGATTGCGCACACGCAAATAGCAACTAGCACCACACCTGTTCCCCTGGTGTTGTTGCATAATTGCTATCAAATCTTCTAACAATTTGTAATTATAGGCAATTTTCTTATATTAAAGCCATGGCCGATAAACAATAAAGTGATCGTTGGCTTTTTTCTATAATTAGTTTACAGTCTAATAGTTTTTAAATTTTTTGAGGTCATATTATGAAAATTGTTTATATTATCGCAATGTTAGCCGTATTGACAGCAGCTGTGCCACAACAGCAAAATCTTAGCTTTGCACGGCAGTTGTTGCAGGATATTTTGTACCCTACAGCTTGTGACACAAACACAGCTCAATAGCTCTCTCTCGGTCAATCCTTTTATGACGCAGCTGTTTGCTGACTATCAGAGTAATCTTTATGAACTTAATCGCTCAGGCACTCTAGCTAAGTTTGCCGAATTGCAATCGCAGTTGCGTGAATACAACACTATCGGTAAAGACAGCGGCAGAAAAATTACTGAGTATCTGCAACTACCCCTTGCAGATATCGAGACAAGGCAAAAAGAAATAGCGCTGGTATTAGAAGTTGGAGGCTATGACCAATCGTTTGCTTCTGACGATGCTGAAGAGATGATCTCTGCTGAACTGCTTAGCATGGCCAAGTTACAAAAAGTTGTCGATGCTAGTAACGACCTTGTCCTCGCTTTAGAAGATAATAGCATGTCGAGTGCCAAGCAACTTGTTGCTAAGTTTGCTGAACTAGTCGAATATAATGTTGATTATATTGATTTAGTTGATTCTACTGGGTTCATATCACCTCAGTCAACAACTAAGACTATTAGGCCACTCATACACGGGCCACTAGGGAAGGTACAAAAAGTTGTTGATGAAGTACTACAATCAGAGGCTGAGCAAACCGCACAGCTAAGCAAATTACAAAATCTGCTACAGCCAGAGATTAAGAGGTTGCTGGCGAAAACGGACGAGATATGGGTAGAACATCATTTCGGCACGATTGCACAAATAATGCGCATTGATAAAGACATAATGCCGAAATTTTATAAACACATAATAGTATATAATAAGTTTTGGCAAGAAGATTTGTTGCGGCAAGAGCTAGATGTTTACGAAACTACTTCGTCAATTATCGATAACTATCTCAACACGATAAAAAAACAACCTCAGCAGGAGGATACCGCACGCAAAACTGCTATTGCCAAGCTTGCTGCCAACCAAGACGCGTTCGATCGACTCGTTGCAGTGCGTCGCTTGCAACATAGCTATGACGAGATTGTCGCCAAACAGATGCAGAATGATACAGAAATAGCAAAAAATATGATGAGTTTTTTACAGCAAAACAAGCAGCTTTTTGCAAAATTAGACAGTTCGTACTCGGATCTTGATGGCAATCTTGACCGAAGCAGGGATAATAGAAGTTTGATTATAGCGACAAAATACAATGATCACTTAGCAGCTGAATTGGCACTTGGACGTGGTGCTAATGCCGACTACGTACTAATGTTGGTGGCAAGCACAGAGATTGCAGAGCAAAAGGAATGGGTAGAGTTTTTGCATCAAAGAGGTGCAAGCCTCGCGGGAGCACTGCTGCTTGCTGTTAGTAATAATGAATACAGAGAGGCAGCGAAACCTCTTGTTAACCTGTTTGGTGCTGACCCTACAGTTGCTTTGGCAAAAGCAACGCTTAACAATCACAGTATGGAGGTAAGACAGGCTTTGCTTGAACTCGGTGCTAATGCCGAATACGCAAAAACTTTAACTGCACCTGACACAAACGCTATGGCACTGTTACTTGCCGCAGCAGAAGCTGGCAAGGAGGATGAGGCAAATTTTTTGATTGCACACAGAGGCATCTCTCCTACCTCAGCACTTGCACACGCAGCGCAGACTGGCGATTTCTATACTTATGATGTAAGGAAGATGCTTATTAGTCTGGGTGCTAACGAAGAGATAGCTCTAGTTGAGTTGATAAACGAATATCCCCTTGGCTTTGAGGATGATATTCTTATTAATAAGCATGATTATTCCCTCAATTTAGCTTTAGCCACAGCCTTAAGAAAAGGCTATGGGGCGAAAGTAGCACTGCCTTTGCTTAAACTCGGCGCTAAGCTGGAAGACATTTTTGGTGAGACTAATACACTAGGAGATAAAATCAGAAGAAGTATCCGCAGCAGTTACTTCGGGGATGCCGCAGCTGCGAGAAGTGACGCAAGCTTGCCTTACATATCTGACAGTGAAAGGGGAGTAGATAAGATTGATATGAGATATGCTCGTGAATACTACCAAGACACTATTAAAGATATTAGCACAGCACTGCGGCTGTACGAAACAGTGGGCATCAGGACACAAACCGTACTGTCCCCACTGTCGGCAGAGGAAGTTTCACCTGCTATTGCCAGCCTTGGAGATTTTTACAAAGGCGATATGGTAAAATTTTTTGAAGATCATCCTGTTGCAGGATTTTCAATCGCGGCAAGGTTTGCAATTGCTTTTGAACCTTACTCCCTCTTCGACGCACAGGACAAGCACCCTTACGTAGTCATCACCAAAACTCCTAACCCTTTTGAGTTTGAGTCACATACCTCAGTGGTTTCGATGAACTGAACAGGCAGAGGGAAGTGTTGACTGCGTTTTGCACTTGAATGCTAACCAGACCTGCGACACAGGTGTTGCGAAGGCGGTGGTGCGAGCGAGGGTCGATGCTTGCGTTGAGAGGATAAGGCTTGTCAGCCTCCGTACCTAATCTCGACGGCTTTAAAAAAGCTGGTTTAGATGGTGGCACCAGCCTACTAATATTCATCTTTGTGAGCGGGAGCTTGTCGCGACTCCGGTAGGCTCACGCCAAGGAGCGCGAGCAAGTCCCGCACGCAAGGGAGGTACGCACTACGAGCATACATTGTATAGTATTATCAGCAGGTCACCCACCATCTGAGCCAACTAACAAATAAAGCAGGTGACGAAAAAACAATTTGACGAAATAACGCACAAGTATTATACCGGCGGCGAGACTGCCGTCTTAGCTCAGTCGGTAGAGCAGAGGACTGAAAATCCTCGTGTCCCCAGTTCAATTCTGGGAGACGGCATTTTTGCTGTTTTTTGTATCAGGCAGGAGCGTGTTGTGCTTACTTTTGTAACGACCGTGCATGTCACGGCAGCGTTGTTCATTATCTGCATTGTGCTGCTGCAGGGAGGTAGTTCAGGCGGTCTGGGAGCAGGATTAGGTGGCGGCAGCGGTGGCTCGCAGAGTATGTTCGGTGCTTCGGGGCCGGTAAACTTTCTCAGCAAGATGACCTATGTGTTCGCACTTATCTTCATGATTACCTCGATCAGCCTTACCATCATGCAAGGCACGAACTACGACATCGGTCTGAAGGAAAGACTACAAGAAGCAAGCGAAAGCAAACCAAACGACAACGCGACCCCAGCTCCAGTGGAGAAGGAAGAAGACGCAGAGGCTGTTTGCCGCTTGCTCGCTCCCTACAGCAGTAGCGGCTCAGGTGGTGGAATTGGTAGTAAACAGACTGTTTGCCGCTTGCTCGCTCCCCAGCTTGAGGGGCTAGTGACCCGTAGGTTCAGATAGTGGAATTTGGCTCAGGTGGTGGAATTGGTAGTAAACAGACTGTTTGCCGCTTGCTCGCTCCCTAGCTTGAGGGGCTAGTGACCCATAGGTTCAGGCAGTGAAATTTAGCTCAGGTGGTGGAATTGGTAGTAAACAGACTGTTTGCCGCTTACTCGCTCCCTAGCTTGAGGGGCTAGTGACCCATAGGTTCAGGCAGTGAAATTTAGCTCAGGTGGTGGAATTGGTAGTAAACAGGCTCTTTGCCGCTTGCTCGCTCCCTAGCTTGAGGGGCTAGTGACCCATAGGTTCAGGCAGTGAAATTTGGCTCAGGTGGTGGAATTGGTAGTAAACAGACTGTTTGCCGCTTACTCGCTCCCTAGCTTGAGGGGCTAGTGACCCGTAGGTTCAGAATAGTGGAATTTGGCTCAGGTGGTGGAATTGGTAGACACGCTAGCTTGAGGGGCTAGTGACCCGTAGGGTTGTGCTGGTTCAAGTCCAGTCCTGAGCACTATATCTCTAGGTGCTAGTGACCCGTAATGTTTTTTGCCGCTTGCTTCGCGCTGCTCTTTGCCGCTTTCTAGCTCCCCGCATCTTAAAGACGCTAGCCTTAACGTGGGTTTGGTTTTGGAGGCAGTGCTTGTGCTACACACAAGCTTGTGTTGTCCCCCAAAAGTTTATTAGATATTTTAACGAGTTGCCGTGGCATCTTATCTGGTAGAGATAAAACTTGAGCCACGCGGGAGATTTGAACAGCCTCTCAAGTTAACAAAGCAGGTGGAGAAGAAAGCTGATGCGGGGAGAAGAATTGCCTACTTCGATTGATAGCCTCCTCCAAGCTATATTGTCATACAATACATAATTTTTACGGGTTTCGTGCCTTGGCATGGCTCGCTACGACAATCTCTACCATGTTTTTCACCCCTTGAAATCATTGGAAAAAACAGCTTTTTGCGTATAATACTCGTATAATGTATGGGTATTGTGCACTATATCTGTGCAACATCCCCTTGACAACGAAACAACGTTTGCTGCATAATACTCTTATGGAATACGAGTATTATGCGCTATGAAAATCGAGAAGTATTTTCTATTGTATCAAATCGCTGCCGAGCAACAGGGGCTATTTACTGCTAAACAGGCAAAGCAGGCGGGGTTTGATGAGCGCAATCATCACTACTATGTGACAAGAGGGGATTGGGAGAAGGAACACCGCGGCATCTATCGCTTGCGGCAGTTTCCAGAAGAACCATCATCAGAATACACGCTCTGGTCTCTTTGGTCATGCGACAGGAATGGCGAGCCACAGGGTGTTTATTCTCATGAGACAGCCCTGTGCATTTACGACCTCACCGACTTGAACCCATCCAAGCTAACAATGACAGTGCCACCTAGTTTTCGTCGTAGTGCAGCAATCCCTGATATTCTCATTCTGTGCAAGGGCAAGCTCTCGCCTGATGATTGGCAAGCGGTAGACGGCTACAGAGTTACTAGCCCTGTAAGGACTTTGCGGGATGTTATGTCTATCAGAGCACATATCTGATGAGTTTATTCTGCCAAGCTGTCAGAGAGGCTATTGCCAGCGGGCTATGCCCCAAACACAAGCTAAAGCAATACATGGAATACTAGCTTTAGCGGAGAGTTATCTGTGAAATACAAGGATGCAACGGCTTTGCGCCGAGCACTGCAACACCACCTGCGTGTGATTGCCAAGCAAGAAAAGATCACCCACTTACGTCTTCGTCGCCACCTAGCGTTCGAACGTTTGCTCGCTCGGCTTTTTAAACACCCATCATCGCCGTGGGTTTTGAAGGGTGGCTATGCTATGGAATTACGCTGGCAAAATTCAAGAGCAACGCGTGATGTTGATCTCGCTATGTCAGAGAAGTTTCTAGACATACTAAAGAACGAGCAAGCAGAGACGACCATATACGAGCGGTTGAGCAAAGATTTAGATAACGATATAGGAGATTTCTTTTCCTTCAAGGTCAAAAAAAAATCTTCTGACTTGGCTGCTCCACCATTAGGAGGCCTACGTCTTTATGTTGACGCAATACTGGATAACAGACTGTTCGTTAGATTTCACGTAGATGTTGGCATTGGTGATGCAGAAATAACGCCATTAGAGACGTTGACCAGCAGAAACTTGTTGGCTTTTGCAGGAGTTGATTGCCCGCCATTCCCTGCCATTCCGCAAGAGCAGCATTTTGCGGAGAAAGTTCATGCTTACACAACACTGTTTGATGGACAAATGGGGTCTCGTGTCAAAGACCTAATCGACATGGTACTCCTTATCCAAAACGGCTCAATGAGCACAGCAAAACTCGCAACAGCATTACATCTCACCTTTGACAAACATAAGAAACACCCCTTGCCACAAGCACTACCCGCACCACCAGCAACGTGGACAGAAAAGTTCGCTGCTCTTGCAGCAGAGTGCGAGATAGAATTGGAGCTTGAAGATGCCTACACGATTGTTAGGGATTACTATGGCCAAATTGGTGTTGCTTGACTATTCTCTTCTTGCTTAGTATCTCGCTAATCAGAGTAACCTCAATTTCGGATTTACCTTAGCGGGTAGATATTCAGCTAGCATCTTCAACAAACTACGTGCTTGTTTTTTGCTTACGAGCACGGGCTTGCTGTAAACAAACAGATCGACAAGCTTTTTTTCCTGCCCCTGCCAATTCTCGTCCGCTACTATGTTGGAGGCAAAACGGTTGAAGCCTGAGCCAGCTGCACCTATTACACCCACAATTCCGGCAACTATGGCTGCGAAGGCTACGTCTCTGTCTATTTCAGTCTTTCTTCCTCGCCCTCCCTTATGGAATACCTGTCGTATGTATGTAAGAACTTTGCTATCAATTTCATGAAGAAAACTACTTTCTGTTATAAACTCTGATCTATACAAAGCACGGGAACCGGCAGCAATAGTCAGAATCGAGACACCGAGTATGACCCATCTTTTCATGCTGCCTTGTTTTTTCTTTTGTTCCTTCCTTTGTTCAAGTTCTTTGTGGATCATAGCTGGGTCAAAAAAATAAAACTCTGCTCCTCCACTCGCGGTATTAAGAGTATTTTGGCAGCGAGTGCCGTTTGCTGCACACATAACCAGTTTTACTACTGTATTGTCATCCACCGCTTTCTTATCTAGTTTTAGAATATGTCCTGACACTGCCTTATAAACATCAGCAGACTGCCTAACATAGGGCTTACAGCCACTAGCTATGAAAGTGAGCAGCAATGCAACCCAGTAGTAGTAATTACTGATAGCATGAGATTTTAGCACCTTTGTCACCCCTCAAATTTACAGTTACAAAAACTAATCTTTAGAAGTACAGAAAGGTCTCGGTCAGAAGCCCAAATCGACAGTGGGCAGATCATCACCTACCTCGTCATCATTGTCACCCAAGTTGTCTGTGCTGCCATTGCCAAGCTGTCCTTTCTGGCCAAAGCCCATGCATTTTATTGCGTTGTCATCAAGCAGAGCACAAACGTGTGATCCGCCCGCGGTGATGGTTTTTACGGTGCGCCCTTTGCCGAAATTTATGGGTTTAAGTGCTTCCATCTCACCACTGTTATTTCCGATTCGGTCTGCCTTACCTGCTCCCAGCTGTCCATAAGCACCACCTCCCCAGCATTTAGCGGTGTTGTTGTCCAAGACCACACAAGTATTATTACCGCCAGTGCTGATAGACTTGGCTTTACGTCCGGCACCTAGATTGACCACGGGGAGCTCATCACCCATTTCCCCTGATTCGGCTCCAAGAGGAGCCGAGTGACCCTGGCCGAGTTTTCCGGTGGTGTTTCCCCCCCAGCACTTGACCGTATCGTCGTCCAAAATTGCACAGGTATGGCCGCCTCCCGCACTAATAGCTTTAGCAGTTCGGCCATTCCCTAGATCAACAACAGGCATGTCTTTAACTTCGTCCTCCTCATCTCCGAGATTATCTTCGCTACCTTGTCCCAACAAGCCATCTCTTCCATTTCCCCAGCACTTAACCGTATCGTTGTCTAAGATAACACAGGTATGCCAACCTCCAGCGCTGATAGCCTTGGCAGTGCGACCATTGCCAAAATCGATGGTTGGTAAGTTGTCACCCGTCTCGTCCTTGCTATCACCCAAGTCTTCTTTCTTGCCGTTGCCAAGTATGCCCGCGCTTCCACTTCCCCAGCACTTGACCGTATCATTGTCCAAGAGGGCGCAGGTGTGATCCCAACCCACACCAACAGCCTTAGCAGTGCGATCTTTTCCTAAATCTACAGTGGCCAGATTTTCTATCTCTCCTGCTTCATCTCCGATGAGATGTTCGTTGCCCTGCCCAAGCATTCCTTTCCGACCATATCCCCAACACTTGACCTGATCGTCACTCAAGATCGCACAGGTATGAGACAAACCAGCACTTACAGCTTTGGCAGTGCGCGTGCCATCCAACTTGATGGCACTGAGCTGATCTCCCATCTCATTGGGTTCGTCACCGATGTTTTCACGCTTCATTTGCCCAAGCTGATAAAGGTCACTTTCTCCCCAGCACTTTATCTCGCCGCTGCTACGCAGCAGCGCACAGTTGTAGTTGTTGCCAGCGACGAGTTGTATCTCTGGTAGAGAGTTTGCGTCGTCGTCTTCCCTATTCTCACCTCCATCTCTCTCACCCTCTCCAGTTGACGGTTTAGAAGCGCCCTTGTTGTCTGTTGGGCTGTCTGTGGGAGATGGAGAAGGTGAGGGAGAGTCAGAAGCTGATTCATCACCACCCTTATTCTTGCAGGCAGAAACAACAAGCACTAGTGAGAACAAAAATATAACACTTCTCATCTTTTCACCTCTCTTAACGTATAACTGGTTTACATCCGGCAAATAAGCAAACTGGAGCTTCTGCAGTGCATCCGTTCACAACCATGTTTGTGTCTTCTAATCTCCACTGTAACACAAGCCTCCTATCTTCCGCATGTTTTTATTTTAACATGTTGATATTATATATATTTATCTCTATGTTGAGGCACTACAATTGTATAAATTTTGTGTAGAGTTTTTGCGTTTGAAGGGGATGCGGGGCAACCTGATAAAATAGTACCGCGTACCTGCCACTCATGACACCGCACCGCGCTAAGGTGGGGATATGTGCTGTGGCATAGAGTACTTTACCAGACAGTAAGCAGAAAAAATTACAGATAGTGCTCTGACTTGCAGGGGAAGGAGGATAACGTCATTCGTATCGGACTTACTGCGGTAACCAACCCGCGCCTATGAGTTTGAAAGTTAACGGAGCTCATGAATCTCAAAAAACCCGATTTCTCCGCTTGCACAGCGGTCATCCATATGAGTATCTAGGACAGCATTACAGCGAAGATATTTGCTACCTGCCTAGACTGTGACGGGTGGCCAAACCATAACACATAGCCGCACAACGACACTGAACTAATTTCCCTCACCAGAGGCGTGTTATCTACCGTTTACTATGCAATTTGCGGAACTTTTCCGCAGCTTCATGTAGAGCTGCCAGAAAACTGTTTGCCATGGCATAGCCGGTTTTTTCACCTGACAGATCCCTCACTGCACCGACCATCATCAAGTTATCTGAAAGCCCAAACCCTTCTATCAAGTGGGTGTACTTATCTCGTCTCTGTTCAGGGGCTGCTGGGTTGGTGAAGTAACCGTTAGCAAATTTCTTGATCTTCTCGGCATAGGAGGTCTGTGCATTGGAATCAAGGCCCGCACAATTAAAGGCAGTTTTTTCAACTTGATCCACAGTGCAATATGTCTCAGCAATGTCGTAATAGCCAAAGACTGGCTTACCAAGTCCGTACATGTACCCCATTTCAAAAGCTGTCCCTACATCCATACTCGGCCCCCGAAAGCGAGTCATATTGGCAATGACAAAATCTGCGTTCTGCATGTGCTTAATGTTAGCTCTGAAAATTTTCATTGCCGTGGCATGATCAAGTTTGAAATCGTCAATCTCGGTATCTACTGGATGGATAGCAACAAATTTAAAATCCGCATCTCTCAATACCTCTTCGTTGAACCGAGCTATAATTGCCCTCTTGTCAGCACCTTTATCGTCTGGATTAGGCAAAAAAACATCAGGCCCTGCCAAGTAAACCTTATATTCTTTTTTCAAGTCCACCGTTGACAATACTGCAAAGGGAAAAACCATAAGCAAAACAAAAACCAGCTTTTTCATCTTCATCTCCACACAAGAGTTAAAAGCCAGTATTATAGCTAAATCTGGGCAGAAAAACAAGAAATAGTGACCATAGAGGGGGGAAAGCTAACAGAAAACGTCTTAGACAGCTATTGTAGACAACTACGCTTTAAATCAACAAAGCTATCGTGGGTTTTACGGCAAAGTTGTGCGTTAAGGTAGATAGGGCGCAATTTTTATCCCATCCATACGCCATGAAGCTGTTCCAAATTGGCTTTGCGTGTCGAGGATATAGATGATGCCGTTGACCCACGCGGGATTAAAGGCATTGCGGTAAGGAATTGCCTTGCGCAGCTTGACGTAAACAATCAAATTCGGCGGCGGCGGCGGCACATGAATACAGGCTTGAGGATCAGGAACGAGCAGGAATTCTTTCAATACCGTGATGTTATCTAACAACGGCACAACAAAACCAGGCACCCTAACCCGCTTGCCATGCAAGCCCTTAACTGGTGGCGGGGCTGTGCCAGTCTTGTAGTCGAGCAGTTGCAACGTGTTCCAGCTGATAGTTTGCTGCTTCTCAGGCTGAGGTTGTGATACGACTTCTTTGAGGTCTCTGGGAATAAAATACCAAGTTAACACCGCGGCAACGATAACAAACACCGCCGCACCTAAAAATTTAAACGCCCACTTAGCTCCCAAAACCAAAACCCCATACTCTCGTTTTTCTGCTACGCGAGGAGGCGTTCCCCCTCCTCGCGCTCCTCCCCCTTCTGCTCGCCATCTTAATTTGCTAACAAACAGCAGTGAGCATCAACACAGTCATCTGCATCAGCAGATGACAAAAACAAAATGCGCCAGCAGATGACAAAAAACTAACCCATCCGCACTGTCAGACCATCAGCGAGTGAATTGCGATAGGCAAGCCACGCAGGGACACAGCCCGCCAACAACGCACAACCGACGATCGCCAGCAAAAACCACAGCTCACTTGCCGCGGGTGTAAACAGCCCTGTCGTTAAACCAAGCTTTGTTACCAGCAGTGGCTCAAAAGCATACAGCCCTATATACGAGATGGCCACACCGCTAACGATTCCCGCGCAACTTATCAGCAAGGCCTCAACGATCAATACCGCAAAAATAAAGCGCGGGGCCGCACCAATCGAACGCAACACCGCCATCTCCTGTCGCCGCGTATCGAGACCAATCAACAGTGCCACCGTCATGCCCAACAGCGAGATGCCAAACACCAAAAAACTCAACAACAAGAACGTGCGTTCAGCAATGCCAAGTGTCTGCCACAGCTGACGCAGACTCACGCCCGGCATGATCGCCGTCAACGCCTCCTGTTTGTAGGTGTTGATTTCACGCTGCAGAGAAAGGATCGCAAACTTCTCCCGCAACTTCAGCAGCATTGCGGTGATAGTCGGCAGCTTAAGTTCTGCCACCGATGGCAATGCCCGCCGCTGCTCAGCATCGAGATGTAGCACGGTAATCGCGGGCAAGGACACGAACAAGGCGCGATCGGTCGGGGTGTTGGTGCGTGCCAAGATGCCCACAACTTTGAACGGCATGTCCTCGTGCGACACGCTAAAACTCAACTCACTCACCCCATGTGCCAACACCAGCCGTTCACCCAACCCCTGCTTGAGGCGTGGCGCGACCGTATGCCCGACCACAACCTCAAATAAGTCTTCAAAAGCTCGCCCCTCGCTAAAGGTAAGCTGCCGCTGGTCGCCGTAACGATAATACGAAAAATAATCTGCGGTCGTGCCAATAACCCGATGCCCGCGCCACGAATCGCCCATCGCTAAAGGAATTGCAGCCTTCAACGCAGGATGCTTGGCAAGCTCTTGCCAGGTTGCAGAACTGATGTTGTTGACGGCATCGCCGAGATGAAACACACTGTAAAGCAGGAGATTGATGGGGCTGCCACGTGCACCAACGATGAGGTCAATGCCAGCCACCGTCGTAGCAAAACTCTCACGTGCCCCCGAACGCACCCGCTCGATGGCAAACAACAGCGCAATGCCCGCGGCAATCGCCACCACTGTCAGCACAGTGGTCAAACGACGGTAAAGTAAGTTCTTCCACGCTACCCGCAACAGCACTATGCAGCTCTAACACGGTTGAGATCGGACAAGGCAAGACTACGATCAAAGCGTGTGCCCAGCTCACGTTCATGACTAACCAGCAACAGCGCAGTGTTGAATTTTTGACACTGGGCGAATAGCAGATCGAGAAATTGTCCACGCACTTCATGATCAAGTGCCGAAGTCGGCTCATCGGCAATGATTAGCGGCGGCGCACCAATCAGTGCTCGTGCCGCGGCAACCCGCTGCTGCTGCCCAACACTGAGGCGACTGACCCGGCGTGTGGCTAGTTCCTGAGGGTCGAGTTGCAGTGCAGTCAACAACTGGCGTGCGGACTCCGCGACGCTCATGTCCTGTGCCCGCACCCGCTGGCGCTTGGCCGCAGAAAAAAAACAGGGTGCACAGACATTTTCCAAAGCAGTAAAAGCTGGCAGCAGATTGAACATTTGAAAAATATAGCCGACCTCCGCACCGCGCAAATGATCGCGTGCTGCCGAAGACAGCGATGTCAACTCGTGATTGAGAAGTTGCAGCGTGCCATGTTGTGGCAATAACACGCCACTGATGAGGTTCAGCAAGGTCGTCTTGCCGCTGCCACTTGCCCCATGCAAAAAAACTTTTTCGCCCTGCGCAATGCTGAAAGCTTCGATGTGCAACAGTTCAGGCACACCTGTCGTCCAAGCAAAACGCATGTTCTGCAAAGACAACACCACATCCATAGATTACCTCTTCTGTCCCGCTTGGGCCGACTTGCTGAACAGCCCTCGCTGTACTTCAACAACTCCGCGTAGCTTTGTAATCAGCAAGCATCGCACTATGTTTCGATGCAGTTTTCAAACAGTAAATCCTGTATTATGTATGGTAGCACACGACATATGGAGAAGCGAGCTTGAGTGCCACTCAGTCCAGCTTGGTCGATTTTTGTGCCAAGATGGTAAATAACGCCTTCTTTCGCTGGTTTATCGTCGCGGTAATCGTCTTCGCGGGCGTAGTTACTGGTGTTGAAACCTACCAACCGCTCGCCCCTCGCTTCCACGACACGCTGCGGGTGATCGACACGATCGTCCTTGTCATCTTTGTGGTCGAAATCGTGTTGAAGATCATTGCCTGCGGCAGGCAGCCGCTGCGTTTTTTTCGTGACGGCTGGAACAGCTTCGACTTTATTATCGTCGTCGTCTGCCTGCTGCCGTTCGACACCAAGTTCGTCTATGTCGTGCGGCTGGTGCGTATTTTGCGGGTGCTGCGCCTGATTACTGCCCTACCAAGATTGCAAATCATCGTCGGAGCACTGCTGCGTAGCGTGTCTTCGATAGGCTATGTCTCGATGCTGCTGTTTATCCTGTTCTACATCTACGCAGTGATGGGCGTGCATTTCTTCAGTGCCAACGATCCTGTGCATTTTGCTAACCTCCACGTCTCTCTGCTGTCACTGCTCAAGGTAGTAACGCTCCAAAACTGGACAGACATCATGTACACCTCGATGTATGGCTGCAACAACTATGGCTATAGCGATGCCATGCAACTGTGCGTTGCACCGCGTGCCTATCCCTTACTCGCACCGCTATTCTTCGTGTCATTCGTGCTGCTCGGCACGATGATCATGCTCAACCTCTTCATCGGGGTCATCATCAACAACATGACCGACCTACACATGAGGATACGTCAGCAGAAAGACACTAGCATTCAGCAAGAGTTCTACAGCCTGACGACTAAGCTAGAAAAAATCAGCGAACATCTATACTTACTTGAAAATAAAATCGTGCAATCTAATCCCGAACAGCATAAAAAGTAAGCACACAGCTAAATTTACTACAAAAATTTCTGTTGAAATTAAAACTTGACTGGCTGGCTAAACAGGTGTAGCACCGCTAACTGTGTTAGTATACATGCAATAGGAGGTGAACTGTGGTCGGTCGGTTTTTATCCTTGCTGCTGGTCATCGCACTGGGAACTGAACTCGTTCTGGCACAGCCGAGACTGCCGGCGTGGCGACAAGCGTTGCGAGCTGAGCGCTTGCCGACAAGACTGATGCAAGGTCTTGCCAAGTTCACACAGGGTGGCAAGAAAACACTGGTAGCAACACTGGCAGCGACAACACTGCTGCTGTCTGCCCCCGTGCCGTCGCTGGCACAGAATTGGCAAAAGGTCAACGTACGTTCAGAGGAACATCTCAAATCCAATTTCTACTTCCTGCTCGATGCAGGCGACCTGTGGCGGGTCATGCATGCCAGTTATCTCGGCCCTAACGAAAATGGCGACCCACAGTTTGTCAGCTTGCGTGCCTTCACCGTCGTGCGTGACGGCAAAGGTGTCGAGCATGACATCCTCGACGAAGTGGAAGCTTCGCTCGTCGGCTATGATGGTCTGATCAAGCAAGGGGTTGCGATTAAAGTAGAGAAGGTCTTCCTACACCCAGAGCGGCGTTTCCTCGACATAATCATCTTAACACTCGCTGAGGTTGACATGAGCGAGTACCAGCCGATCAAAGTTGGACTCTGGCCGATGAAGATGCTCAAGGAACTGGAAATGCTCTCCTATCGCGTTGACCTCGCCGACAACGAGTTGGGCTTCTTCGCCTATCCAGCTATGCACCGTAGCTGTGTCGCAGGTAATTTCTTCGTCAAGCAAGGGTTCGCGATGCATAGCTGTGCTGTTCCTCACAATCCAGCCAGCATCTCTTCGCCAATCTTTGAAAGTGAAAGCGGCACATTAGTCGGCCTCCAAATTGGCTACGATGAGGACGGTCTGCCTTATGCTGTAGCAGCACCACCCGCACTGGTGAGCATCAGCAAAACAACCCTCGCGGTCAGTGCCGAGCAAAAGACCGCGACACTTTGGGGAGCAATCAAATCTTCGCATGAATGATTTTTTGCCGCAATCTAGATCGGTTGGATTGTTGCACGGGAACTCTGCTACCAGATGCAGAACCGACACGCTCAAGACCAGTGCCATGAATTTCAGTTCAGTAGGCTTGAAATTGCTCGCCCTGTGGGGTGCGGCTGCTGCCACTACCGAGGTAGAACACCCATGAACGATTGGCGGCGGGAGTGCGATGGCACAACTTTATAGAAGTATCTCGTTTCCCCGTGTCAGATAGGGCTTACCACCGCCACCACTGGCGTGACTGGTGCGCGGCACCAATGGTAACTAGCTCGCCCAGCTGCGGCGTGATGAGTTTGATACGACCTGCTTCGGCCTCTCGCTGCAGTCGCTCAGCTGGCTCTTGCCACGGGTGCAGAGAGATGTTGAACATCGCCCAGTGAATCGGAAAGTAAAGCTTGGCACGCAAATCATGAAACGCCTGCACAAAATACTTGGGCAAGAGATGCGAACCAGCCCAGCGCTCGTTGTATTGACCACTGTCGATGAAAGCGACATCGAACGGCCCCCAGGCATCGCCGATTTCTTTGAGGTGCTTGTTATAGCCCGTATCGCCGCTGAAATAAACACGCTGTTTAGTGCCGACGACAATCCACGAAGCCCATAAAGTGCGATTTCTCTGGCCCGGCAATCGTCCTGACCAGTGTTGTGCTGGGGCCGCAACGAAACGCAAGCCATCGATGCTGCGCTCATCCCACCAGTCAAGTTCAGTGATACGAGAGGGCTGAATGCCCCAATACCTGAGATGTGCCCCCACTCCCAGCGGCACAAAAAAATGCGTCTGAGCATCGAGAAAATGCTTAACCGTGCCCTGATCGAGATGATCATAGTGATCGTGCGAAATAAAGATAAAGTCGATCTTCGGCAACGATGCTAACTTAACCACTGGTGGCTGATAACGCTTGACCATAAAAGGAAACGGCGAAGCCGCATCAGAAAATACAGGATCGAACATAATAATGTTGCCGTCGATGTTGAGCAAAATAGTCGAATGCCCAATCCAAATAGCCTTAAGTTTGCCATCAGCCGCGACGAATTTAGCCAACGCGGGGTCACCCTCTGGCATCTTGCGTTCAGGCACAACCCCATCTGGTTTAAAAAGCCAACGCGTGAAGCTTGACCACCGCGTGCGCCGCTTGGCACGCAAGCGATCGATCACACCGCGATCTTGATTGATAAATACCTCTGCGACAGGGTCGTAATTGCGCGATTTTTGAATTTCTACCAGCCCATCTTTATCAGGCAACTGTCCCAGCTGTGTACAAGAAAATAAAAAAAAGATTGCAAAAATATACACGACGAAAAGTCATTCTCACAAAAATTGCTTGCATAAACTATTCTAAGTCAAACCCGAACCAACACACAAGCATGATTGCCAAACATACACACACCTGTGCTTGCAAAAAATTTATCGGAGTCACCACTGCTCAGTCAAAAACCCTCACATGACCGTTGACATTTTGGGACAGCAAGGTGTATAATTTGCAAAGATAATCACTTTTTTTTAACATTTCGATGGGGAGAAGAGAGATGAAGATTTTTGCTCTGCTAACAAGTTTTATGTTGGCTTCGGTATGTATGGCAAGCACTGCCGACCCGACACGTAACCACTTAGGGCAAGCAGGCCTGCCTGACTTGCTTGACACGATGGAGACCACCTGCCACAGCGTGCTCAAGCACTTGAGGCTCTATCGCAACCGCATCGCCACCGCACTCACGGCACTCGGTGCAGAAAAAAAGACCATTGCAGAATGGCGCGAGCAGTGGACGCATGAAGGTAAAACCAATCGCATTACCCGCTACTTGACAGGCAGAAGTGACAACGCACGTCTGTGGTATCTCAGCGCCAGCAAAGCCGACGCAGACATGATGGCAACAATGGGCATGGGTGATATACGCATCGGCTATATCGAGCACTGGCAACGCTTCAACGAACTTGCTGACGAGCACAATACTATCAGCAAAGAAATCTTCGCCTTATCACTAAAACAGCTGACACAAGGAATTAAAGCAGCACGAGCACGTGCCGAAGCCCACAACGACGGCCTTGCTGACCTGCAAAAGAGCCTTGCCCAGCTTAAAAAACAAACACAAGCAGCAAGAGATGCCGTGAGTGGCATGATCACCAGAGTTGAGGCGCAAAATCTCGGCTTGCGCTTCGTTCTCGCCTATCAGCAGGGACTACTGCGCGGCTTGAACAGACTTGATCAAGCACAGGAAGCTTTAGACGGCAATTAAGCACAAGTATCAAAGGCACTGGGTATTCCGTTGTTAGCAACGACTCAGTGCCAAAATACGAGGTACTCCTAAACGTTGAAGAAAGATTCTTTAAGAACCGACCCTCAGGAGTACTTCCTCAGTGACTCCTTTCTTTTACACAAACGCAGTCAACAGCTGTTGCAGCCAAAAATTTTCCCGCCACCACTCGTCTTGGTGTAAGTAGAGCACATCGTTGTGGCGTTTTAGCAAGCTGTCGCACAGAGCAGAGGCAATCATCGCGGTGGGGACAAAAGTTTTACCGCTTTTTGCTGTGATGCGACGTAAGTCAACACCATACACGGTGCGTAAACTACTGGCAAGATATTCAAGCAACCACGCGTCACAGTCACGGCTATCGATGCTGACCGTGTCGAGCAGAAACGGCAATTGCTTTAAAGCAATTGTCTGTGGCACGCTTGGCAGCGCGTATTTGCTAAATGTGCGCTCGCTCCGAACATAGCTATACCTCAATCCCGCCCCATCTGCCTCTGGCAAATAACCGTGCGCCCCCGTCCCGATACCGAGATAACCCGCATCACACCAGTAGGTTGAATTGTGACGACTACGCATGTTTGCCTGCGCCCAGTTAGAAATTTCGTAATGCTCAAACCCCTGCACAGCAAGCTCAGTGCGCAGAAAATCATACATCTGTGTTTCTACATCGGCAGCAAGCGGTGTTAATTTGCCCCGCTGCCGTGCCCGGCCAATCGGCGTGCCGCTCTCGTAAGTAAGATTGTAGAGACTGAGATGCATCAGCGGCAAGGCCAGCACTGCAGCAAGATCTGCTTCAAGTTCCTGCATGCGCTGCTGCGGAAAACCATAAATTAAATCAACACTGAGGTTGTCAGCAAAAAATTCAGCCGCCAGCAACACTGCGTCCCGTCCCTGTGCCACTGTGTGCGTGCGTCGCAAAAAGTGCAAATGCTGAGCGTTGAAAGTTTGCAAGCCGAGCGAGAGACGATTAATACCCATTGTTTTCCACTGCTGTAACTTTTCTCGCGTCACGTCCTGTGGATTAACCTCAAGCGTTATCTCACAATCTGGCGCAAGACGCTCGGCACACACGGCAAACAACGGTGCAAACTGCGTGCTAAACAATGAAGGTGTGCCACCACCGAGATAGACGCTGGCAAACCTCGTCTCGCGCGGCAAGTGCGCACACCACAAGGCAAGGTGCTCATGCAGACGCTGGAAGTAACGATCGACAAGCTCGTCGTGGTAATTCGCAGTCTTGGCAAAGTCACAGTAGTGACAGAGCGATGCACAAAAAGGAATGTGCAAATAAAGTGCCGTTAGTTCTGTTGCTGCCATGCCTGCAACGCGTCAAGCCATGCTTGTCTTGAGTTGGCAATCACTTGGTCGGGCACGCTATAGCTGAGCCGAAAATGCCCACGCCGACCAAACGTGCGTCCTGCAACGACAAGAATGCGGTAGTTTTTTTGTAAAAAATCACAGAACTTTTCATCATCCCCACGAGGAACAAGTGGAAAAAAATAAAAAGCACCTTGCGGCATAGTAAATTCAAGCCCAGCTTCTTGCAAAATTTTTGCCATTGCGGTGCGTTTACGGGCGAGCGATCTGACATCGATAGGTGCAGCGATGGCACGTTCAGCGACTTTTTGCATCAGAGACGGTGCATTAACAAAGCCTAGCGTGCGGGTCGTGAACGCGAGGGCGGCGCGCAGGTCAGGCATGGTGCAGCGCGGCGAGACGTAGATATAGCCAATCCTTTCGCCGGCTAAGCCCATATCTTTGGAGAACGACGTGACGATGATAGCATTGTCGTAAAAATTCCCGATTGAGCTACACTGCACACCGTCGTAGACGAGTTGGCGATAGGGTTCGTCGGAGAGCAGATAGAGAGTCTGCTCTGGATGTTTTTTTTGGTGTGCGCACAGCAATGCGCTCAAGTGTTGCAGTTCATCGTTATGATAGACGACACCGCTAGGGTTGTTCGGGCTGTTGATCAATACTGCCCTAGTGCGCGGCGTGAGGGCGGCTGCGATACGGTCGCAGTCGAGATGAAACTGTGCGTCGCTGTCACAGACAACGAGACGGCCACCGTGATTTTGGACATAGAAGTCATATTCGACAAAATAAGGTGCAATAGTAATAACTTCGTCATCAGGATTGAGAATTGCCTTCAGCACGACGTTCAATCCTCCACCTGCGCCAACACACATCAAGACATCGGCAGCGGTGACCGCCAGCCCGTCACGTTGTGCCAGCCACGTAGCTAGCGCAGCACGGGTTGAGGGATGGCCTGCATTCGGCATGTAGGAGTGCAGCAGCGGCGGCGGAGCTTCGATCAGCGAGCGCATGGCTTGCTGCACCGCATTCGGCGGCTCGAAGCAGGGATTGCCGAGCGAGAAGTCATGCACCTGCGCTGCACCGTATTCAGCCTTCAGACGTGCACCTTCCTCAAACATTTTGCGAATTGCCGAAGATTTTTGCAGGGCAAGCCTTACCTGTTCGGAAATATGCATGCGTGTGTCTCCTTAACAAGAGTCGTTTTGCAGGGTAAAATCAAATTATACCCTGAAACCACCACAACCACTGAGGTGACTGTGAAAACTCTGCTGCTCATAGCACTGCTGCCCTGTCTCCTTGCCGTGCGCCCTGTCAAGACAAGCACACCGAACAAGACGCTTACCCCCGCCAATGCACAGGTGCGCATTGCGTTGAACCTTACCCCGTGGCAAAAGTTCGTGCCGCACAACAATCGCGGGCAGCCAACCTATCGGCGGGCGAAGACCAGCAAGCTCACCTTACGTGCCGCGCTCGACCGTCCCAGTCATTTTTACGTCGGCGATTGGCATTTCGTCACCAGACCAGTGCTGTGGTCTCGGCAAGCAAGACAATATAAGACGAGGCTAACAATTTTTCAACGTCTCGGCAAAGATCGCAAGGTTGAGGAAAAAATTGGCACACTTGTCGCGGCGGGCACGCTGAAGGCTTACCGCGACCTCTATATCCTGCAGAATTTCCAGAAAAAAACGTTCAAGGACGCTGACGGCAACCCACGTCTGCGGGTTGTGACAGGTTTCACGCACGACAACAAGAACAAACGCGTCGCAGCATCTCGCCAAAAGAAAAAACACTAAAACCAAATCGACATTGCGGACAAAATTCGCTATACTCTCCTCGTAGGATACACGGGGAGAGACGATGTGGATGATCAACTCAGGCATTCGATGTTTTACGAGGTGCTTTTTCCACCCTCAGAGAATAAGCCTCAACATACAGGAAACCTGCGGTTGCGCCAAACTTTGCGTTACATGCCCGATCTCGGCCAGCGTTTAGCTGATGTCCCTTGGGTGGTGTTCGACTTCGAGACCACAGGACTTAAAGCTGCGAAGCACGAGATCGTCGAGATCGGCGCGATCAAGTATGTCGGCAACAAGAAATGCGACCAGTATAGCCAGCTTATCAAGCCTGAAAACGGGGTGACGTGGGTAACGACACGTATCACGGGCTTGACCGCGGCGGATTTACAAGACCAGCCAAGTCTCTGCGACGTAATTGACGCATTTCTGCAGTTTATCAAAGGCTCGGTGCTGATTGCCCACAACGCTGATTTCGATGCCTCTTTTTTGCGAACTGCCTGTGACAAGCATGAATGGGATTTTCACTGCCCCATCTACTGCACCCTGAAGATGGCACGGCAATTGTTAGCAGATTTAGAACGACGCACACTCGATGCGTTGGCGGAACACTACGGGCTATCGTTTTCTTCCCGCCACCGTTCGATCGGTGATGCAGAAGTGACGGCACAGGTGTTCGCTAGCATGCTTGACCTCGACACCCTCACGCTTGATGACCTGAAGGATTGGCGGGTGCAGTGATGCGTTTGAAGAGCAGCATTGACACCGCATCAGCGGACTATCAGCAGCGTTATCGTTTCAATCTCAATCTCACCGAACAATTGCAGCAGCATCTCGTGTCTCCTTCTTCTTCCTCGCGGCACAAGGACAAGTTGCCCGTGCGGGAGCGCATTGCCCTGCTGCTCGATGCGGGTAGCGAGTTACTCGAACTTTCGCCGCTGGCTGGCTATCAGCTTTACGAACATGATGTGCCCGCGGGTGGTATTATCACAGGCATTGGTCTGATTCACAATCGCCCTTGCATGATCGTTGCCAACGATTTCAGCGTCAAGGGTGGCACTTATTATCCGATTACGGTCAAGAAACATTTGCGGGCACAGGAAATCGCTCAACGCAATCGCTTGCCTTGTCTGTATCTGGTCGATTCAGGCGGTGCGTTCTTGCCATTACAGGCAGAAGTTTTTCCCGATCGTGAGCACTTCGGACGTATCTTTCTCAATCAAGCCCGCATGAGTGCCCTGCGCATCCCGCAATTGTCAGCAGTGTTCGGCTACTGCACCGCGGGTGGTGCATATATTCCAGCAATGTCCGACCAAGCGGTTATCGTCAAAGAACGTGGCACGATATTTCTTGCAGGGCCGCCACTGGTCAAGGCGGCGACGGGCGAAGAAGTCAGTGCGGAGGAACTCGGCGGAGCGGACGTGCATACTCGCATCAGCGGTGTGGCCGATCACTTTGCTGACAGCGACGAGCATGCCATTCACATCTTGCGCAGCATCGTTGCTAATTTACAGCCGCTGCCGACGACGAGCAGTGCTTCCGCTCCGCTCCGCACAGACTCTTTGCCGCTTGCTAGCTCCGCTCCGCTCCGCACAGACTCTTTGCCGCTTGCTAGCTCCGCTCCGCTCCGCACAGACTCTTTGCCGCTTGCTAGCTCCGCTCCGCTCCGCACAGACTCTTTGCCGCTTGCTAGCTCCGCTCCGCTCCGCACAGACTCTTTGCCGCTTGCTAGCTCCGCTCCACAACCGCCTCTTTATGATCGCGACGAGCTACTTGGCATCGTACCTGCTGATGCACGGCAGGAGTTTGATGTGCGGGAGATTATCGCACGTTTGGTCGATGCTTCGCAGTTTTTAGAATTCAAAAAAAATTACGGCACGACCTTAGTTTGTGGTTTTACTCAACTTGAGGGTTATCGGGTCGGCATTATCGCTAACAACGGAATTTTGTTTTCTGAAAGTGCGTTGAAGGCGACACATTTTATCAGTTTATGTTGTCAAGAACGCACGCCACTGATTTTTTTACAAAACATATCGGGCTACATGGTGGGGAAAAAATATGAGCATGGTGGCATTGCCAAAGACGGGGCGAAGATGGTGCACGCGGTTGCCAACGCCGATGTACCGAAGTTTACGGTAGTTATCGGCGGCAGTTATGGTGCGGGCAACTATGGCATGTGTGGGCGTGCTTTCGACCCGACCTTGATGTTTATGTGGCCAAATGCTCGTATCGCGGTGATGGGCGGCGAGCAGGCTGCGTCGGTACTAGCCACAGTGAAAGCTGAGCAGTTGCGCAAAAAAGGCGAAACACTGAGCAGCAGCGCGGCAGAAAAAATTAAACAGCCGATCCTCGCTAAATACGAGACCGAAAGCTCTGCCTACTACGCCACCGCGCGTCTGTGGGATGATGGCATCATCGACCCGCGCCACACACGCGCGGTGCTGGCCCGCGGCCTCGCTGCCAGTGCACAGGTGCAAGATGTGCCCAGTAAATTTGGTGTATTTCGTTTTTAGTTAGCTCCTGCTGGCTTTGTTGCATAACTACTCTTGCCATTTTCTTCAATAATTATAATGGTTAATCTAATAAATAACTAAAAAATTTTGGTGATGGTTTGGGCAAAAACGAGACTTCGGTCTCGTTTTTGCCCCCTGACTTTCTGAGGCGAAGCCCCTTAATCCTTTTAGCATTGGCGATTATGAGTTACGCAACAAAGTCTCTCCTACCCCCCCTCTCAATGGAAGATTAGTTGAGTGAAAATATAGCCGAGAAACACAGCTATCCTCCCTCATCATCAACTCTGAACTAGATTGTTACGGCTCACTATTCTAAAATTTTTTCCCAATTACCGACATACTTGTTCGCTTCATAAGCCGCAAGCAACAAACGTAGGACACGCGAATGTTTTGCCACACAATTGTCATCATTTTCATACTTTGTATTTCGAGCTGTAAAAAGCAGGAAGATACCCAAGCAAAGTTCGTTGCTCTTGCTCAGGCTCACAAAAGAAATAGGAAGGGATTGCTAATCAACAAGGTGCGTAAACCAGAGTGGAAAATACGCTACGGCTTTGCTGACAACGACGGCTGCGGCGGGGGGAACAAGCTGAGTAATCAACTTACTGCATCAATAACAGAAGCTCTACAGACGTGGCTGCAAGCCTTACAGCACAGAGTAAACATTGTGCAAAATTTTAGTTATGAATTAGCCAACACTATTGAGGCCGGGCTTTTAAAAAAGTGGAATAAAATAGAACGAGTGTTCTATGATGACACATTCTATAGTAGCCCGAACCGCAAGTTTTATCTCGCGATCATCTTCCACTGCAAAGATGACCTTACATTCGCACGAGTAACAAAAACCCCAATAGAGTTGCATATCTATCAGAAAGGAAAAAACTACGACAAGTCTATTCTTCTGCATGAGATCTGGCATGCTTTCGGACTTGCTGATACTTACGTTAACTTCAGTAAAAACTTAGTGAGATACAACACCAGCGATGGTGGAGCGAAGGAAACGATCGGCCTGCAGCCACTATCAGTGATGAACCTTCACTATCTGATGGGCATCGACCCTGATAGTTTAGAACTGATGCTTGGTGCAGACGATCATGCTGGACTTAATTGGCTGTATGATTTTCACCAACGCAAAAACGTTAACAAAGATAGTTGTCCCCAAGATTACGTTTACGAACCTAACACCAAAGGCTGCAGGCCGCGTTATCAGCTTGTCTTTGCCACTAAACAAGCGCATTTGCCAGCAATAGATAAACTTTTGCAAGATGATTCTGATACCGATCTTAATCAGCAGGATAGTCTTGGCAATACCGCGCTACACTATGCCGCAAATCTTGCTGGGTTGTATGGCCGCGAGCTGTATGATTTTCTGCTTAGCCGCGGCGCATAAGATACAATTAAAAACAAAAATAACGAGACCGCACGAGAAATTATTGAGGGCAAGAGCAGCCAATTTATTGCCACAGTGTTTGCCGCGGTGCGCCGTACTGCAGCAAGACAGTTGAGTTTAGCAGGTAGACAAACAACATTTATATTGAGATTTGTGCAATAATTTCTTGCTGATAAGCGCAACGACGTTAACATACAAGACGCGGTGGGCAATGCACTACTGCACTATGCTGCGATTTATGGTAGTAGTAGTCTGTTCAATGTTTTGCTGGAACGATCACAAGACTTAGACATTAACACCCAAGCACGTGTCAACGCGGAAACCGCATTGCACAAAGCGATAAGACACGGTCGGTCTGGGTTTGCAAATGTGCTGCTTATACACCACTACGACAAAATTGATGCTAACATTAAAGATGTATGGGGGAAGACCGCGCTTGACCGTGCACTACAGGAGGAACAGCAAGCCCGTAGTGAAGGGAAAACTCAACTTGCGGGCGATTTCAGGGAGGTGGCAGAAATTATCCGTATAATAGAGCTTAGGCGCACGAATAAGAAACGGCAAAGTCTTTAATGCATGCAAAACAGAGTAACAACACCACGAGCAGTTGTTGCCGACTTCCGCACATTCATCAGGGATAGAAATTACGCAACCTAAAGCCTTTAGGTGGTATAGCGAGTTCCTTGCTGATGCGGGTTCAGTTGATTAACTGGCCTTCGTGACCGAAAATCGGGGAGAGGATTTAGGCATTGTGCTCCGCTTTGAATTCACACTCGTCACCGTGATAAAATTTTAATTGTACCTCTCTAATTCTAAGCGCGCATCACGTGTTTTCAGAACTCCTGCTATCCTCAGGTCTTACTATCGTTGGTGCGCCTTTTTTCAAGGACACGCACGCACCGCCACCTGCGTCGGGCGGACTAGTAATTATGCACACTACCATCGGTTATATGGGGCAACTTGTGCCTAATGTAATTTACACATCTTACATGTATGGCACTTATTATCTGGGCAAAAACAACCCACGTCATCTTACTAATGCCACCGTGATGTTGAAAGCAACTGTCTATGCAGCAATCACGACGCTGGCACTCAAGCATGCCATAAAGCAGCAACGTCCTAACGGCAGAGCTTACAACTCTTTCCCCTCAGGGCATGCCACAACTGCGTTTACCTTTGCCGCGGCGGTTTCAGCAAGACATGGATGGTATGCGGGCGTGCCAGCATACCTGTTAGCATCGCTTGTTGCTTATCAGCGCGTAAGTGGCAAGGCACACTATTTTCACGACGTGCTTGCAGGGGCGATGCTCGGTATTGCTTTTGGTACCAAGGTCAATGATTTTTCTGAACGCAAAAGTAAATCTCGTTTTTATCTCACGCCACTTGTGGCACGAGGCATCATGGCAAGTTATGTATATGAAATTTAAATTAACATTTTTTTTGTTTTTTTGCAGCACAACGACAATCAGCGCAAACGCTTTGACTTACGAGCGACCTGCACCGTTTGATTTTCTCCTTGACGTGCCGACAACGCTCAAAACTGCATGGCAGATGTCTTTTAATACCGAACCTGCAACGCTACGTGCTTGGCTGTGGATGCTGGGCTTAACAGGTATCACATATTATTATGATGAAGAAATTTTGTCTGAGTTTCAAGCCATCGGTCAGGATTTAGGACTTGGCAATCACGATAACACCAAAACTTTTATTCAATTTAAACATCTTAATATTTTTCGTGGCCCGACAGATACTGGATCTTCGTTGTATTTTTTAGGTGATGGCTGGATACATATTATAGTTGGCCTTAGCTTTGTTGGTACAGGCTTGCTGACGGCATCGAA
Organism: Oligoflexales bacterium; assembly: GCA_965226195.1. GTDB lineage: Bacteria > Bdellovibrionota_B > Oligoflexia > Oligoflexales > JAPPIL01. The sequence continues at coordinate 1,520,145 of OZ245333.1, read as the reverse complement.
TCGTGCTTTAACCACAGGCAGTCAGATATTTAACGGCTTGCTAGCCAGCACGGTCGCCAATCAAATCGGCAAACGCAGTTTTGGACGTGAAAGTCCACATCGTAAAACTGTGCCACGCGGACGCTGGCGGCCGTTTCCTTCGTTTAAAACTTATCAAGACAATGTCTCTGCTTATGATGCCATGCCGAGTGGACATATCATGACGGCGACGATGGTGTTTACCATTATCGATGCCAATTACCCTGAATATCGCGGTTGGCTGCGGCCGTTGGCCTATGCATGGTGTGGCTTGCTCGGTTTTCAAATGGTCAACAATGCAGTGCATTGGATAAGTGATTATCCCCTCGGCATTGCCAGGGGCTATGTTTTTGGCAAAGCTGCCACGCAAAGCCACGCGGCGCAAAAACAAATCAGCATCATGCCTTTGCTGATTGCAGAAAAATCGCGGCGTGCTTATGGTTTACGTGCTGTTTACAATTTTTAAACGCATTGCTATTCAAAGGCAGTGTTGCCCTCTTTTCCACGTAAGAATGTTGTTTCTTGTCGGCTGTTTTTGCGCTATACTGCTGTAGTTATGGAACAGCGTAGCATCAAAATTGGCAATGCTAGCGGTTATTGGGGTGACGACCCTGATGCCTTGCGACGGCAAGTGACGGGTGGCGAGCTCGATTACATCAGCATGGATTTTCTCGCTGAAGTCACCATGTCTATCATGCAGAAGCTGAAAAACCGCGACCCGCAGCGTGGCTATGCGACTGATTTTATTACCATGCTCAAGCCTGTGCTCACAGAGTTGGTCAGCAAAAAAATCTGCGTGATTACCAACGCAGGCGGAGTTAATCCTTTTGCTTGTGCCAATGCTATTGCCGCGCTCGCTACCGCAGCAGGGATAAAATTAAAAATTGCCATCGTGCATGGCGACGGTATTCTCGATCGGGTGCAGACTTTGCATGCGCAGGGTGTATCTTTCGTTAATATGGAAGACGGCAGACCTTTTGCACAGGTAGCGGACAAGTTGGCAGCGGCAAACGTTTATTTCGGTGCACAGCCAGTAGTGGCGGCGTTGCAGGACAAGCCTGACATCGTTATCTGCGGGCGGGTCACCGACACAGGGATCACGTTGGCGGCGTTGATGCACGAATTCAAGTGGTCGCCACAGGATTGGGACAAGCTTGCCGCGGGTGTGATTGCGGGGCATTTGCTTGAATGTGGTTGTCAGGCGACAGGGGGTAATTTCACCGACTGGCAGTTGGTAGCTGATTTCAAAGCGATGGGCTATCCGATTGTTGAGATGGCTGCCGATGGTGCGTTTGTGCTTACCAAGCATCCTGACAGCGGCGGTTTAGTGTCGGTTGATACGGTGCGCGAGCAGCTTTTTTATGAGATGGGTGATCCACATAACTACATCACACCTGATGTCATCTGTGATTTCAGCACGCTTGAACTTACACAACAAGACAAGAATCGCGTGCTGATTACTAAGGCCCGCGGCCGACCACCGACGACAACGCATAAAGTGTCGATGTGTTACCACGATGGTTTTAAGGCAAGTGGCAGTATCGTCGTCAGCGGCCCGCAAGCGTTGGCAAAGGCACGTAAATTTGCAGAAATTTTTCAGCAGCGGATCGCCGGAGATGCTGATGAGTTGGAGGAAGTGTTAATCGAGTATTGCGGACAAGATGCTTGCCAGCGTTCACTTGCGGCGACGACAGAAGGTGATGAGATTTTGTTGCGCTTGAGTGCAAGGGCAACAACACGGGAAAAATTACAAAAATTTGTCAAACTCGTGCCGGCGTTGATTTTAAGCGGCCCGCCGGGCGTTGCTATCGTCGATGCCGCACCGCGTCTGCAGGAAATTATCAGCTACTGGCCGGCGTTGTTGCCGAAGGACGCAGTGCCAGCAAAGGTTGCCATACACGGCAGACAGGGCGACACCACTATTACCATCGATCCCGCGCCCGCCAGCACTGAGCCGTCTTTCCCTGCCCCCCAGATTGCCACACAGGTGCATGACGCAGACACACCGGCCGCGACGGGACAACGCCTGCCACTCAGTCGTCTCTGCTTAGCCCGCAGCGGAGACAAGAGCGATGCAGCAAACATTGGGGTGCTGGCACGCAGTGCTGCCGCGTATAATTTCCTCGACGCTTATCTCACCGCACAGCGCGTTAAAAACTATTTTCGCGATCTCTGTCACGGCGAAGTCAAGCGCTACGCCTTGCCACGACTGCAAGGCTTTAACTTCATCCTCAGCCAAGCACTCGGCGGCGGTGGCACAAAATCACTACGCATCGATCCACAAGGCAAGACATTGGCACAAGCACTGCTAAGACAAGAAGTCTATGTGCCCCCAGAGGTGTGCGATAGCATTTCTGAATGAAGGCAGCTTGCCGCACATAAAGATAGACTTCAGACAAATCTGCTGGTATAATCTCCCAAGAGTTAGCGAGAACAGTTGTTGTGATCTGGAGCAATTTCATCCCCGATGATATTGGCAAAATGTATGACGTGGAAGACCGTCATCATGCCGCGGCTATTTTGGCCAATGAATTCCCACAAGAATTTGGTGAAATATGTAGCTCACTCAGAAATTTTCGGCTAACCCGTAACGACATAAGGATACCGGGTGGCAATGAAAGCCTGATACCTAAAAAATTATCGACGATACTTAGGCCTTTGGGATGGCGAGAGAAGAAACTTAAGACAAAAATGCTCGCAGATGATGTTGAGACTCATGTGGATACCCATAAGATTGACTTCTTGAAGAAGCGAGTGGCACTTGAAATGGAATGGAACAGCAAAGACTAGACATTCGATAGGGACTTGTTCGCCTTCAGAACCTTCTTTGAATACAATCAAATAAGCGTCGGCATCTTGGTTACCAGAAGCAGCACTCTCGACTCCCTGTTTGATGAAATGGGCAGCGAGGTAATGCGAAAATACGGAGCAAGCCCCATTCACTACGCTCATGGAGCTGCCTTTTGCCGCTTTCTAGCTCCACACACATGAATAAGCTTCTTCCGAGACTGAATGCGGGCAGAGGCGGTGGCGGCCCAATTCTAGCCCTTGGTATAACTAAACAACTCGTAACGGACTAACAGGCATGTCTGCAGAATATTCTGAAGCAGCGGAGGATTTGCTAAAAACCACACGGGGGAAGCTTTATGGCACAATACTGGCTGACCCGCCATGGCAATTCACCAATCGCACGGGCAAAGTCGCACCTGAACATAAGCGGCTGAACCGTTATGCCACTATGACCCTACAAGAAATAAAATCTTTACCCGTAGACGAAGTCGCGGCTAAGCCAAGCCACCTCTACCTATGGGTACCTAACGCCCTGTTGCGTGAGGGATTGGAAGTTATGGAAGCATGGCAATTTACTTATAAAACTAACATCATCTGGCATAAAGTCAGAAAGGACGGAGCTCCCGATGGACGAGGAGTTGGATTTTATTTCCGCAACACCACTGAGCTGGTGTTGTTCGGAGTGAAGGGCAAAGATGCCCGCACTCTCGCTCCCGGAAGAAGACAGGTCAACATCATGAGAACGATGAAACGTGAACACTCACGCAAGCCTGACGAACAGTACGGCATTATCCAGAGTTGCAGCTGGGGGCCTTTTCTGGAGCTATTTGCAAGAGGCACACGTCCTGACTGGGACACGTGGGGTAACCAAGCCGCTATCTACGCACCCGACTGGCCGACCTACACACACAATTCCGCCGCGCAGAAACTTATGCAAACACCACCCTCGCCTTCAGTTGATTGAAACTGAAATTTTTCTGCAAACCGCAACTGTGGTATGATAAACCAGCACATGCATGTGGAGGCTTTGGTTTATGTCCGCAACAGATTTTCTCAACATCACCGAACTGCTCAGCGCCGAACAAAAAATGGTGAGCGAGACGGTCAGGGATTTTGTGCAAAAAGAAATTGAGCCGCTGCTGATCGATTGCTGGCGACGGGAGGTGTTTCCACAAGAAATTATTGCCGGCATGGGTGAGTTAGGTTTGCTCGGTGCGAATTTGCCCGGCTATGGTTTACCGGGTATGGACGACATCACTTACGGCTTGATTATGCGTGAGCTGGAGCGGGCAGATTCGGGTATCAGGAGTTTTGCCTCGGTGCAGGGCGCACTGGTCATGTATCCCATTCACGCCTTTGGCAGTGAGGAACAAAAGCAAAAATGGCTGCCACAACTGAAGAGCGGTGCAGTCATCGGCTGCTTCGGCTTGACCGAGCAGCATGGCGGTTCTGATCCTGAGGCGATGCAGACGAAAGCAGTTGAACAGAAAGACGGCTATCTGCTCAATGGCGCAAAGATGTGGATTACCAATGGCAGCATGGCACAGATTGCCATTGTCTGGGCAAAGCTTGGCGCAGAGGTACGTGGTTTTATCGTCCCCTGTGACAGCAAGGGCATGACCGTCAAGACGATGCACGGCAAGCTATCGTTGCGTGCCTCAGTAACTTCTGAACTTTATTTTACTAATGTGCTCGTTGCCAAAGAAAACATTTTACCCCACGCCATCGGGATGAAGACAGCATTGAGCTGCCTCACACAGGCGCGCTATGGTATAGCATGGGGTGCAGTCGGAGCCGCGGAAGCCTGTTACGAAGAAGTGCTTGCTTATGTCTGTGACCGCAAGCTCTTCGGCAACGCCTTGGCAACAAAACAACTCGTGCAACGCAAGCTAGCCTTGATGCTAACCGAAATTACGCACGCACAGTTGTTAGCTTTGCGTATCGGGCAGTTGAAAAATGCGGGACAATTGCGCTTCGTGCAAGTCAGCATGGCAAAGCAGGCGAACGTAGCAACGGCACTGAACATCGCCCGCACCTGTCGTGATATGCTCGGTGCAAATGGCATCATGGACGAATACAAGACGATGCGGCACATGTGCAATCTCGAAACAGTAGCAACTTACGAGGGCACAAGTGACATCCATCTGCTCATTATTGGTCAGAACATCACGGGTAAGGCAGCTTACTGAAGACAGTCAATCTCTTGAAAAACATCATCTACTGGCTTTGTTGCGTAATTCAGAATCACCACTGCTAAAAGGATTAAGGGGCTTCGCCCGGCTTTGTTGCATAAGTTCCGTTGATTATAACATGCTGTTATCGTAGCACTTTTATGTTTCGCAGACTTCTCGTTTGGGTCAGGTGCAATCATCCTGCTGCACCATGCACACATGTGTGCATGCTCTTTGTCGCTTCCTAGCTCCAGCTGAAGCATTGGCGTGAAATGGTTTGCAGGTCTGCTTGCACCTGACCATTGTCAACTTCTGTGGACACTACGGGCCTGTGCGTGGTGCAGGCATTACCTTTGCAACACCTATAAAATTCTTACTGCTAAAGGGTTATAGGATATAAACATGCCGGCCCTGAGTTATGCAACAAAGCCGCTTCGCCCCCCAAACCCCCACCAACTTTTTATAAAAAGTTGGATCAAAAATTTTTAGTTATTTATTAGATTAACCAGCTATAATGATTGACAAAAAATGGCAAGAGCAGTTATGCAACAAAGCCTCATCTACTCTCCCAATTAAGATCTGCATGTGCCGACCAGAGGTCACTGACCAGCAATTGAAACTGTGCTTCCTGCTCTTGTCCAGCTAATCCTTTTTCATGCAGCATTTCAGCTACCATGGCCTGGAAGTAGGCAGCTCGGCTGAATTCTTTGTTGGCACTATGAGTAAATTGACGAGCAACAGTTGTAACCTGTTGCTGAATTTTTTCCGCCCGCGCCGCGTCTTGTGCCGTAATTTCTGCCATAATCTTAGCTACCAAGTTCTTTACATCTTCTTCGGATGGATAATAACGCAACGATCCATCAGCCATCCTCTCGGCTTCTACCGCATATCTCTCAAGCAAGCTATATGTTTCGCCGCGATCCCCCCAGATGCTGTACATTGCATTTGTCCGATCTATTATCTGACTCAGGTAGTCAAGTTTTGCCAGAGGTGAGAGCAATTTCAACAGCTTGTTGCTGAATCTTAGCGCATCGTAGACATTAGTATAAACTTTCTCTATCGTATCTTGGCTATAGCTATCCTCATGAATAGCTTGCCAGAGTTCCTTTTGTTCCCTATAGCTAGGACTTCTTCTGCTACCACGCAACTCCTTCCGATTACGAAAATATTCGGCCTTGCTCCTGGCAATTCGCTCTAGTATGCTGATCATCAAAAGCTGATTATCGACACTAGGCAGTAACTTTATATTCTCTAAAGCCAGCTGCGCTTGCTGCTCATATTCTCCGCCTCTTGCGGCGAGATCGTGCAATTCCTTCAAATTTAACCTGACCTTCGCGTGCTTGCCACCGATGGTGAAACGCAGCGACAGCCGCTTCGGTATGGCAGACGTTGCTGCCAACGACACAGCACTTAGCGCAACACACAGCAGTACACACAAAAAATTCATCATGACCGACCTTCTTGGTAAAAACCCACCAAACTCACGAGTAACCGCGTGACAAACGGCTGTCAAGACATCATGGGGTAGGTGCTCTGGTAGCCTATATCTTGCTTTTCGCTTGCCAAAACAACTGTTTTCGGCTATACCCAGAGTATCTGAACCATAATTTTTTGCACAGGAACTAGGAAGCGGCAACAAGGCCGAGCGCAGCGAGGAGGTGAACGATGCACGACTATTCTGAGGTCATCTACCGTGTTTTCGAGGTTGGTGATGGGACTTTCGCAGAGCTGATACTTAATCGCCCGCACGCGGCGAATGCCATGAGTCCCTCGATGTTGCGAGAACTGAACAAGACACTCGATGTTATCGGCAAGGCGCAGCATCGCTTGTTGCTTATCACGGGCAGCGGACGCAATTTCTGTGCTGGAGCTGACTTGCAATGGATGCGGGAGAGCGGAGCAACGGGACAAGCACAGAACGTCGTCGAAGCTAAGCTCTTGGCACGATTTTTTGCTCGCCTTGCAGCCTTGCCCATGCCAGTGGTGGCGTTGGTAAACGGTGCGGCGTTTGGTGGTGCAGTCGGGCTGGTAGCTTGTTGTGATTATGCGTTGGCAAGCACGACGGCACGTTTTTGCTTGAGCGAAGCGCGTATCGGGCTTGTGCCGGCGTTGATTTTGCCCTACTTATTAAACAAAATGCCACGCACTTTTCTAGCACGAGCTGGCTTAACAGGGGATGTCTTTACCGCTGAGGTGGCTGCCCAGCACGGGTTGGTGACGAAAGTTATCCCGTGTGATAATTTCAAAAAAGAACTGCCTGCGGAAATCAACGCCCTGTTAAGGTGCGCACCACAGGCACAAGCGAGCTTCAAAAAACTGCTGGAAGATATATGCCCACAACAGCATGCAAAACACGAAGCCGCGGCCATCACTACGCTTGCCAGGGCACGTGCTTCCGAAGAAGCGAAAGCAGGCATCGCCGCATTCTTCGCCAAGCAAGACCCGCCTTGGGCGGTGCAACTCGACGACAGCTGGACCGAAAGTGTCTACGGGGCGTGAGGTTTGTGTTTTTCGACGAGCTATGCTAGTCTGCGGCGCGTTTTTAGTTCTTCAAATTAAGGAGATATCCATGTCTTACCGACATTTTTTCTCGTTCGTTGTCACCATACTGCTTAGCTGCGGCGGACAGGTGTGGGCAACGGGCATACAGGTCGAACTGCTCGACTGTGAACTGAGCGGGCAGAGCACCAACGATGTTGCCACGCTGCGCGCCCACTGCGATGCGGTAAAAACATTGAGTGCCAAGCCGGGCGGAGTTTTTACGCTAACCGCAATCGTTACCGACACCGGCGGTAACCCTTTAGCAGGACATGAGGCCTGGCTGGAGGTAACTAGCACCATCAACGAGCCTATTGATGGGGCGTTGTTGAAATGGCGGGAGAGCAAGGTAGCACGGGAAATTACCGACAGCAATGGCGTGGTCAGCTTCGACGCTCTCCTACTGGCATGGAACTTGACCTTCATTGCGCAACTTGCACTGGTGGTGCAATCCCCAGAAGGTGAGCGGCAGCAAGTGACCTTTCCCATTCGCAACGTCCCCGCTTTCGGACAACTGCCGAGCAAGTTGACGGGGAGACCGAAGTATGTGGTCATCCAATCATCCCCGCCACGTCCCGAATGGCACTTAACCTACAACGGTAAAATTCCAACTGGCACGGTCGTGCGCTGGTATGTCGATGATGGCGGTGAGCTGAGCAAGGTACGAGAGTTCACGACCCGTGAATTTTCCAGTTCGTTGCGGCTCATGGGCAGTAAAGGCGAAAATATCTACACGCAGGCCAACACCAACTGCTACACACTAGTCGTGGCAATAGGCACACCTGTCTCGCTGGTCACCGCAACGCGTATGATGGGTGAAGGCTATAACTGTTTTTAGATGGGGAACTGGGTAAGTGTGGGAATAATTGGGAGCTAAAAACGAGACTTTGGTTTCGTTTTCTCCCCTACTCCCACAAAAGTGCTTCGACCCTTTGAACCCCACGAGCTTTTTGTAAAAATCTCGACCAAAAGCTTTTGGTGAGGTTGAGCGAATGCCCAAATTCCACAGAAGAATTTTTATTGCCAACCGCGGTGAGATCGTCGCGCGTGTCGCCCGCACCGCAACTGCACTTGGCCTGGAGACGGTTGCCGTCGCAGTGCACCATGCCGTGCCGCGCTTTTTGGCACAGGAAGTGACTCGCCTCCATCTGATTGAACAAGAAAGTTACGACTTTTATCTCAACATGGAAAATTTAATTGCCCTGGCCAAAGAAGAAGGCTGTGATGCGCTGCACCCCGGTTATGGTTTTTTGGCAGAAAACGCGGCGTTTGCCGAAAAAGTTACCGCGGCAGGTTTAACGTGGATTGGCCCCGCAGCAAAAACAATCGCACAGATGGGCGATAAACACGCGGCACGGCAGATGGCGACGGAGGCAAAGGTTGCAGTTGTGCCCGCGATATTTATTGCTGCAGACAGCAGCGCTGCCGCAACGCAAAAAATCTTAGCGGAGTTCTCGTCGCAGCACGGCATGCCTGCCATCATCAAAGCCGTTGCCGGCGGTGGTGGCAAGGGCATGCGGGTCGTGCATGATGCGCCACAACTATCCGAAGCAGTGCAAGCAACAGCACGTGAAGCACAGACGCTTTACCGCAACGCCGCAGTGTTGGTGGAAAAGTATATCGCTGCCCCGCGGCACATTGAGGTACAAATCATCGGCGACCAGCAGGGACAGCTGGCAGTGCTGGGCGAGCGTGAATGCTCGTTGCAACGCCGTTTTCAAAAAATTATCGAAGAAGCACCCGCAGCATGCCTTAGTGACACACAGCGCAAGGAATTGCACGCTGCCGCGCAGCGTCTCGGCCAACACGTTGCCTACTACTCGACGGGCACGGTGGAATTTTTGCTTGATGCTGAGCGGGGTGAGTTTTATTTTCTCGAAATGAACACGCGCCTGCAAGTCGAGCACACCGTCACTGAAGAAGTGTTCGGTATTGATCTCGTCGCAGCTCAACTAAACATTGCCGCCGGCGAAAAACTAGCCAACATACTACCAACTAAACGCACACCACGCGGTCATAGCATTCAAACACGTATCTATGCAGAAGATGCTGAGTGCGATTTTTTGCCGGCACCGGGGCGCTTGCTTGCCTTCCAACCCTATCACGGCACAGGTATAAGATGGGAAATCGGCTGTGATGCACCGAGCGATGTTTCCCCCTTTTTCGACCCGCTGCTAGCAAAACTTATCGCCACAGCAGAAAATCGTGAGCTTGCTATCAGTCGTCTGCAGCACGCCTTAGCACGCACTTTTATTGCGGGGGTAAAAACAAATCTCGTCTTTTTGCAAACACTGCTCGCCCATCAGGATTTTCAACAGGCGCACCTGACAGTTAACTTCGTCGCTCAAAACATCACACAGTTATTGCAAACCATGCGGGACAAGGCTGCGGCACGGAAAGCTGAGTTAGAAAAAATTGCGGAATTTTTGCTTGAACACTACGGTGCAGAAGGCAAAGATCACGGCTTGTCGCGTATTTTTGCTACACAGACAAGTGCAGTGAAGGCAGAGGTGGTAATTTTACAATCCCATGTCGATGACAAGGCGCAAGTAGGTTGTGGCATCTATGCGGGCGTAAGTTTTTTTCATTTTGTGCTACACAGGCAAGCACAGGGAACGTCCATGACGGTCGGTTGCGACGGGCATTTACATCACGCCGCAACCGAGCAGGTGACATGGGAAACGGAGACACAGGCAAGTGCCGCGGCTACGTTGACTGCGCCCGTGCCCGGACGTGTTGTCGCGGTAAATGTCAAAGCTGGCGATGTCGTGGAGGATGGCACGGTCTGTGTTATCATCGAGTCGATGAAGATGGAGTTTGCCCTCAAGGCACGAGGACAGGGATGTGTGCAGGAAGTAAAAGTTGCCGCCGGCGATCTCGTCAGCGATGGCGAGACACTGATTGTTTTTGCTGCCGAATAAACTAACGTAAATCTTGCCGCGCGATTTTTCTCAACCTCACCAATGGCCTCGCTAGTCAGGCAAAAATATGTGGAACTCAGTAACAACACACCTGTGTGGCAGACTCTACTCTGTGCTCACTTCGCATTTAGTTAGCAAGTTGCAACGCCCGCGCGTTGACAACGAAGTCAAACTCGGCTGCAAGTGCTTGCAAGATAAACATCACGTCTTTCACCACCCGTGTGTCCTTAAAATCACTGTTCTCGACAAAAATCTGATTCCAGTGCTTGCTCACCTGTCGTTCGTCATAGCCCCAGATAGACTTGTCAAGGGCCAGCATAATCGCTGCCCCTAGTCCTGCAGCACCATAGCCTATTTTTGTTTCAAATCTGTCTCTGACTTCGACTTGCGTGTTTTTACTAATCCCTCTTGAGTGAAGTCTTTTTTTAAGGTCAGACATCTCCGTATCAAGTTTACGCATGTAAGAAGCTAGTTCTTCAGCCTGCGTAGGAGGAGTAATTCCAGTATATGTTTTAATTACCTCTTTCTCTATGTGATGGTAGTTTATCTTTTCTGGTAACCTTTTCCTAAGATATAGTTGCTCGTATCGCAAAATATCATCAGCAAAAGATGGAGCTGCCTGTTCTAAAGCACTAAAGGTAATGTTGTGCTTCTCCATTGCTTCAGAGGTGTATCTGAATATCTCCGCATCAAAATTGTTCCATACATTGTCACCAGAATCAAGTCCCTCTGTGAGTTCTTTAATGACTTTCTCTATTTTATCATCAGGCCATGTTTCATAGCCAATAAATAATTTCTTGAAATCTTCTATTGCTCTCAGTTCAGAAGCATAATACATTTCAGCTGCGGATAGGCGGAGAGCAGTCATTCTATCAGATACATGTTCTGAGACCTTTGCTCGCTTAAGTGCTTTGATGTGCCGAGAGGATTTATACCTCCATACATTTTTGTAGTACTACCAGCCACTTTTACCAAGTTCCCCCTGGTGCAATTGAGCAAGGACGCTTTGCTTTGGGGCTTTTATCTTTCTCACATGCCGCCATGCTCCGGCGTAGCCTACTGCCAAGGCAACAGGCACGATAGCAAGGGATACTAAAGCTGCTTTCGCATAGCCTTTATACTTGGTAGCGAAGTCACGTCTGAACTCGTTAGGCAAGAAGGCAACTTCTGCACCGTTATGGTCAAGCAGTGCCACACGACAATGGCTATCATCTGCCAGCATATTGCTTGGATATGATTCCGCTTTTTTACAGAGCAACATACGATAAGCATGCATGCTATCGCTTCTCTCAATCGGGACAACTCCTAGGGTCAAACGCGCATCACTGACGGCACTTATGTCACTGACATGCTGCCTCACCAGCGGTTTGCAAGCAACAAATACTGCCGCTAATAAAACAACTACTCCTTCAGCCAACAGCCATCGACACAACCATAGTTGCAAAAAAACTAGTAGTTTCATCTTGTTACCCTCCAAAAAAATTAAACAACTAAGCAAATGTATGGATACTGAAAAAGCTCAAAGCCAAATCACACCAAGCTTATCGTCCACTTTATTTTTTCTTTAGTGCTTTTCAGTTTTTTACCTGTTTTTTGTAATATATTAAAACACTAGAAAACTGTCCCCATTTCTCCGTTCATACGAGGCAAGAATACTTGGTGTAGACAAGTCTTTGAGATAGCATTGGAAGCAATACTAGAGAAGAGCACTTACATGTAAGTGCTAACAGGAAACTCGTGCATATCGACAACAAACTGGCTGATTTTACCGACCACTAGCCTTCGCTAGTCGGGCGAGAACATGCGGTGAATAAAACTGTCGTGCTTGCGAGTGTGATCGTCACCGAGTGCCGCAAATTTTTCCAACAGTTCGCGCTGCTCTCGCTTGAGTTTGCGCGGCACTACTACTTTTAGTTCAACGATTAAATCACCGTTCCTCGCGCCACCCAAAACAGGCACGCCTTGACCACGAATTCTTATTTGGTCACCGTGCTGTGTGCCTGCAGGCACAGTGATGTCCTCAACTCCATTCAACGTCTTCACCTGCATCTTGCCGCCGAGTGCTGCGTGGGCAATGCCGATCTCCTCGTTAGCGAACAGATCGTGGTCACGCCGCTGATAACGTTTGCTGCCACCAACTCTTAACAACACGTAGAGGTCGCCGCTCCCCGCCCCGCCATGTCCGCCATCACCTGCCCCGCCGACCCGCAAGCGCATGCCATCGTCGATGCCCGCGGGAATTTTGACCGTGATATTTTTCTCCTCCGAGATACGACCCTTACCCCGACAGCGAGTGCAAGGATCGTTGATAATCGTGCCCGCCCCGCCACAAGCACTGCAAGGTGTAGCAATGCTGAAAAAACCCTGTGTCTTGCGCATCTGGCCACTGCCCCGACACGATGCACAAGACACAGGTCTTGATCCGTCCCGACAGCGCGTGCCTTTGCAACGTGTGCAGGTAATCTGGCGGCGGTAAGCAATTTTATTCTGCATGCCAAACACCGCGTCACGAAAATCAATACGCAACTCATATTCAAGGTCAGCACCTTTCTTAGATGCATTGCCGCGTGAACGTCGCTGCCCGAAAGAAGAACCAAACGACGAGCCGAAACCGAAAAAATCCTCAAAAATATCGCTGAAACTGGAAAAAACATCGTTGACATCTTGAAAGCTTTGCCCCGCCATGCCCGCATGCCCAAACTGGTCGTAGCGTGCCCGCTTATCGCGATCGCTCAACACCTCGTAAGCTTCCGCACACTGCTTGAACAATTCCTCCGCCTTCGGATCTGAATTGCGGTCGGGGTGATATTCAAGTGCCTTCTTGCGATATGCCGACTTGATAGTGCTCTCGTCCACATTGCGGTCAACACCCAATAACTCGTAATAATCACGCTTGCTCATACTAACCCGCTCTCACTCATATTCATGGTGTTGCTCTGGAAACAAACCATCTTTTACCTCACCGACAAAATTTTGCACGGCATTTTGCACCCGCTCCGACAGATTTTCGTATTTTTTGAGAAAACGCGGCGCAAATTCAGCATCACAACCGAGCAGGTCATGCAACACTAACACCTGCCCGTCACACCGTCGCCCCGCACCAATACCAATAACTGGCACTGCCAACATCGCACTAATCTTCCCCGCCAACTCTGCAGGCACTAATTCCAGCACCAGCGCAAACACACCCGCATCCTGCAACGCCTGAGCATCATCGAGCAACTTCCGTGCGGACTCTTCGCCTCGTCCCTGCACGACATGTCCACCGATACGATGCACGCTTTGGGGGGTAAAACCGAGATGTCCCATCACTGCCACACCGCCACTCACCAGGGCGCGCACCTGTGCGCAAATCTCCCGCCCACCTTCTAGTTTGACAGCTTTTGCTCCCGCCTGCACCAGACGGCGTGCATTGCGCAATGTATCTCCCACCTCACCGTGATAGGTGAGAAACGGCATATCCGCACACAACAACGGCACAGTCAAGCCACGTGCCACCGCCCGCACGTGATGCAGCATATCGCTGAGCCGCACCTGCGTCGTGTCCTCATAGCCAAGCATGACATTACCGAGACTGTCGCCAACCAGCACTACATCGATGCCGCTGCGATCGAGCAAGCGTGCAAACGTGTAGTCGTAACAAGTAAGCATGGTAATCTTCGCCCCGCTACGCTTGCGTTCGGTGAGATGCCTGACGTTTACCGCGCGTGTCGTCATGCTGTCTTCTCCCGCAGCAAGGCTGCTGTAGCTGAATTAGAACAGTGCTGAAAATCCTCTCGCTGTCCATTGAAAACGATCTCCCCACCCTGCTCTGCTGCGCGCGGCCCCAGCTCAACAATCCAATCAGCACAGTCGATGAGTTGCAGGTGGTGGTCGATGATAATCACCGTGTGCCCCGCGGCGATGAGAAGTTCGACTTGCCGCAAAAACACGGCTAAATCTTGATCAGCAAGCCCCGCCGAAGGTTCGTCGAAGATAACCACTGTCGCTGCCTGCTCCGCCAGAAACATTTTCACCAACCGCATACGCTGCATTTCGCCACCTGACAACGTGCTCAAAGCCTGCCCTAACGTCAGGTAACCGAGTCCGAGCGCAATACCTTGATCGAGCACCGCGGTCATGTCCTCCCGCAACGGCAAAAACGCACGTGCTTCCAGCAAGGTCATCGCCAGCACCTCACCGATGTTTTTGCCCTGCAAACGCACGCTCAACACTTCATCCCGAAACTGCTGCCCACGACAGACAGGGCACTGTTCCCGCACCGTGCCAAGCTGGGCGAGATCGTTCTCCCTGAACCCCAACCCCTCGCAGAACGAACAGCGCCCCTGCTTGGTGTTGAAGCTAAACCACGCCTTGCCGAAACCACGCCGCCGAGCCGCAGCAAGGGCAGCGAAGCGTTCCCGCAACTGCGTGAAAATACCGAGAAAAGTGGCAACATTAGCACGTCTATTCTTCGTGCTCAACCCCTGATTAAGCATGACAACCGCACCGATACGGCCATTGCAGGCAATACGCTTCGCCCGCGGGTGGCTGTCAGGCGGCACTTGTTGCCCCAATTGGGCGGCGAGCAGAGGATAGAGTGTGTGTTGAATCAAGCTAGACTTCCCACAACCGCTGACCCCGCAGACACAGGTCAGCCGTCGTAATGGTATTTTGGCCGTAATGTTCTTCAGGTTATGCGTTTGCGCACCTGCAACAGTGATAAATTTAAGGTCAGATAGCGTCGTGTCAAGCCGCTTGCGCTTGATTTCAACCGGCGTGGTGCTCCAGTCACGTGGCGAGCCAGCATAAACGACCCGACCACCGCTTGCTCCCGCCGCGGGGCCGATGACGACCAGATAATCAGCCTGCTGCACAAAATAGCGGTCATGCTCAACGACAACAACCGTGTTACCGCGCTGCTGCAACTCCCGCAACAACTCAAACATGCTACGACTATCGGCAGCATGCAAGCCACTGGTCGGCTCATCGAGACAGTAAAGCGTATCGACCAGTTCCGTGCCCATGCACAGTGCCAACCTTGCTCGCTGCAATTCTCCCTGCGACATCGACACGGCATCCCGCGCCAACGTCAGGTAGTCGATTTGTAGACGGCGCAGATAATGCAGACGCTGCTGCAATTCCTCGTAAATACCGTTGCCACTCGCTTCGCTCGTGGAGGCTTTCTGCCGCTTTCTAGCTCCCTGCTCCGCTCCGTTCAGGCTTTTTTGCCGCTTTCTAGCTCCCTGCTCCGCTCCGTTCAGGCTTTTTTGCCCCTTTCTAGCTCCGTCGCACATAGATACCGCCAACCACCGCTCTAATTCTTGCACCGTGAAACGCTGCACCGCTCCGAAAGTTTCACCGTGCAAACGGTAGGCACGGCTGCGCGGGTGCAAGCGTTCCCCGTCGCACGACGGACACTGCTCGCCCTGACAATCAGGACACGCACCGAGCGGGTGATAACGAGAAAAATGTAGTGGCACAGGTGTGGCGATGGACAAGCCGCAGTCGAGGCACTCGTTATTGGCAGTGAGGGTAAAACTATCCCCCGTATCGCTACGCACGAACACCCGGCCGCGGCTGATGCGATAACTGGTGCTGACCGCTTCCTGCAAGCGCTCGTGATTGCTTGCCTCAGCACGCACACGAGCGGTGACGACGTAGTAGGTATCGCTGGCAGCAGGGTCGGGGGTGGTGATGCGTTGACCTTGTGCGTCGATGATGCGCGGCAACCCCTGCTCGCGCAAATGCGTGAGCAGTAACTGGCGATCGCCGCGGTGATAGCACAGCGGCGCAGCAACGATGACGTTGGCCGCAGCAGCACGGGTGATGATGGTGTGCGCGGCGACTGCAGGTGCGGCAGGGGAGAGTTGTTGCCCACAGCGATAGCAGTGCAGCACGGCATGCTGGCAGAACAGCAGGCGCAAGAAGTCGCTCACTTCGGTTAGCGAGCCTAGTGTCGAGCGTGGGTCTTTTTTGCTGAACTGCTGTTTCACGGCAATCGAAGGCGGCAGGTTGTGAGCCGAAGCAAGCAGTGCTTCGCATTGCAAGCGCAGTACCCGCCCTTCTTGCCGCGAGAGACTGGCGGTGAAACGTCGCTGTGCTTCTTGATGCAGGGTGGAAAACACCAACGAGCTTTTCCCCGACCCCGATACGCCTGTCACACAAGTAAGGCGTTGCAAGGGTATCTGCACGGAAATGTTCTTGCAGTTGTTGGTTCTTACACCATTCAGCTGCATCCAAGTATTTTCTGACACGTGCCCCCGCGGCTTTCTATTGTTACCTGCGTATTCAGGATTTAACTATATGTCAACCACATGCCCAATTTATTACCAAATTATTTTTTTAGATTTTGCGATTGAAGTTTCGTAAACTTACCTATATTTAGGCCATGATCAGTTTGCACTCTATAGTTAAAATAAAGGAAATTGATTATGCGCATTGGCAAATGTGTGCTGGTGGTGGGCGTGTTGTCGTGTGTTGTTGCCCAGAGCCTCAACGCGATGCCCTACTCAAGACCAGTGTCGCGGGTCTCCTCTGCTGTTGTGTCAGAGATAAAGGGTGCATTGGCTAGCAACAGACCTGAGTTGGTGCTGCAACTGCTGCGTGACAACGGGTTGAGCATAAACTCGCAGTTGACGGATAAGCACGAAACTGTCCTGCACCTTGTTGGCAGTCTAAAGGACGACAGCAGCAGTGATAACATTCTCAATCACCTGCTGTCAGAGGACAAGGACATACGGCTGAATGAGCCTGATAGAGCTGGCATGCGTCCATTGCATAACGCCGCGAGGTTGGGCAAGCAGCAGACCGTCAAACGGTTACTAGGAGATAGAAAGCTGCAAGGAGCACTTGTCAATGTTCGTGACCGCGATGGCAATTCACCGCTTGATTACGCACAAGCAAATGGACATACACACCTAGCTGAACTGCTGCAAACTTATACACAGGCAGAGCTTGCCACGTTACAAAATACGACAAAACCACAAGATTTGTTTGAGGCCGCCGCGAACAACAACCGTGCTGGTGCGGAGCTTTTGCTGGCTGAAGGCGCAGACCTGCATGAGAAAAAACATCACGGTAAGACTGCTTACAATCAACTTGGCTTCAAAACTCCTTTTCACATTGCTTTTGAAGAGGAACACTACAGCTTGGCGGCGTTCTTGTTGAAGGCAGCGCAGGGTCTTAACGGTTTGGATGAACAGGGCTGGACACCCTTGATGTTGGCTATCATGGCTGACGATTGGGACATGGTGCGAGAGTTGATTGTGGATGGTGCTGATATTTTTGCTGGTTATCGCCGCAGCAGTCCTATCCAGAATGCATTGGCTGTCGCACAGATGATGAAGAGCGAGGCACAGCTGGTGGATATATTTGTTGAGGAAAAAGGGGCTAATGGTGTCGTTCATACTTACGGTGAAACATTGCCATTTATCACGCTGGCAGCAACCAATGGACACACGGAAGTAGTGAAACTTCTGCTGCAGCATGATGCTGATGCTGATCTTGCAAATTTAACGATGGAAGCAATACAAAATATGGAAGGGGGAAAGATCCTTAGCCTGATAAAAAGCAAGACTAAACTGCTCGATGCTTTTGTTAAGGCAATGGGGCCAATTGAAGCTAGCAAACTGCTAATCCTAGCAGCACAGGAGGGAGATACGGAGGGAGTAGAACTTCTGCTCGGACTCGGTACTGACCTCACTTTTAAGAACCGGCGCGGCGAGACTGCACTGACGGTGGCGGCAGAAGAGGGACAAACGGAGGGAGTAGAACTTCTGCTCGAACACGGTGCTAACCCCAACCAGAATAATAGTCAGATGATATCGGCATCGAAACTAGCTGCAAGTAGAGAACATACGGAGATAGTTAAGCTTTTGTTCAAATATGGTGCTGACACCTATATCCAAAACAAGGAAGATCTGACAGCAAAGGACATTGTTACATATTACTACTCATTTCCATCTTGGCAAGGGATAAAAACAATTTTAAGTGCGTTGCAACGACCTTATCATCTAGCAGTGCCCTTTGATATGGCCATAGAGCTACCTGACTGGGAAATGGTGCTGTTTCATATCAAGAAAGAGCCAAAACTGCTCGATGCTTTTGTTGAGGCAACGGGGTCTGTTGATGCAAAATGCCCCGTCACAGGCAGCGTGCTTCTCTCGAAGGCAGCTTGGGATGGGAGCATGGAAATGGTAAAATTGCTGCTCGAATATGGTGCGGACATCAATTTAAATGATTTGGGCATCCCTGCGTTGGTGCAGGCTGCGAGCAAAGGATATGCAGAGATGGTAGAATTTCTGCTCGATCACGGTGCTGACATCGATATTCTGGCTTTTATTGTAGGTGGCAAATATGCTACAGCGTTAATGGCAGCTGCGGAAGCTGGACATGCGGAGATAGTAAAACTACTACTCGAACGCGGTGCTGATATCAGTACGTATATAGATGGATGGAGCCCACCTACGGCGTTGGCATTGGCGGCAGAAGAGGGACATACTGAGATAGTGCGACTTCTGCTCGAACATGGTGCTGACATCAATGTAAAGGACAGTTTCAATGGTAACACACCGCTGATGATTGCTGCGATATACGGACACGTGATGATTGTGGAACTTCTGTTTGAACATGGTGCTGAAGCCAACCTTATAAGCCAGAACGACCTGACCGCAGAGGGCATAGCTAGATATTATAAAATAAGTCCGAATTCCCCCTCGGTAAGAACAATCTTAAGCGCATTGCAACAGAGAAAACAAGCAGTGCTTTGATGTGTGGTGTTGCGCATGTAATCTTAGCCTGCCTCCTATACATGATTGTTAGAAGCCGAAAGTGTCCGCTCCTAACAATCTCGAATCTCGCTTGCAATCACATCGATTGACCGATACAAGAGCAAGCCTCGTTGCTTGCACCCTATAATTCAAACAAAGGGAGATCAACTGTGTGCACCAACAAACTAATGTTGTTAGCTGGCATGTTGATCGTGCCAAGCCTCGTGCTCAACGCGATGCCCTCCTGGTCAAGGCCTGTGTCGCGGGTCTCCTCTGCTGTTGTGCAGGAGATTAGGAGTGCATTAGCTAGCAACAGACCTGAGTTGGTGCTGCAACTGCTGCGTGACAACGGGTTGAGCGTAAACTCACAGTTGACGGACAAGCACGAAACTGTCCTACACCTTGTTGGCAGTCTAAAAGACGACAGCAGCAGTGCTAACATTCTTAATCACCTGCTGTCAGAGAACAAGGACACACGGCTGAACGAGCCTGATCACAATGGCATGCGTCCACTGCATAACGCCGCGAGGTTGGGCAAGCAGCAGACCGTCAAACGGTTACTAGGAGATAGAAAGCTGCAAGGAGCACTTGTCAATGTGCGTGACAGCAAGAGCAACTCGCCGCTTGATTACGCACAAGAAAATGGACATACGCACCTAGCTGAACTGCTGCAAACTTATGCACAGGCAGAGCTTGCCGTGTTACAAAAAGAAAAAACCACTGAGTCACAAGATTTGTTTGCAGCCGCAACAAACAACGACCGTGCAGGTGTTGAGCTTTTACTAGCTGAAGGTGCAGATGTGAGGGAGCGGCATCATCACGAACGTACTACTTACAATCGACTTGGCTTCAAAACTCCTTTTCACATTGCCCTCGAAGCAGAACACTATGGCTTAGCCGCGTTCCTGTTAAAGGCAGCGCAGGGTCTTAACGGTTTAGACGAGAAAGGCTGGACACCCTTGATGTTGGCAATAGTCGCTGACGATTGGAACATGGTGCGAGAGTTGATTGTGGATGGGGCAGATATTTTTGCTGGTCACCGTCGAAATGCTCTCGACATAGCGAAGATGATGAAGAGCGAGGCAAAGCTGGTTAACATTTTTATTGAGGAAAAAGGGGCTAATGGTGTTGTGCATACTTATGGCGAAACATTGCCATTTATCGAGTTGGCATGGGTGAAAGGATATACGAAGGTAGTAAAACTTCTGCACCAGCATGGTGATACTATAAATCCTGAAATCATAAATTCGCTATCGCTGTCTAATTTCTGGTTACCATTAATGAGAGCAACCGGGGGCAATGATTGGAAAAGGGCAAGGAAATTGATTAAGGATGGGGCAGATATTTTTGCTGGTCATCACCGAAATGCCCTCGACGTGGCAGCAAAAATGGAAAACAAGACAAAACTGATAGATATTATTGTCGAGAAGGTGGGGGTTAATACACCAATCGACAAACATGGTAACACACTGCTCATCTTAGCCGCGGATGATGTAGAGGTAATCGAACTTCTGCTCAAACACGGTGCTGACATCAATTATAAGAACAATAAGGGTCTTAGCGTGTTTACGTTAGCTATTTATAACCACAGCATGGATATAGTATCCCTTCTGCTCAAACACACCGCTTACACCGATCTTAACCCTCTGGACTATGGAAGTACTGGACATTGGATGCTGTCGGCTGCATATGATGGACACACGGAGGTAGTAAAACTACTGCTAAAATTAGGTGTTGACCTCACTGTTCATAACTGGCGCGCTGAGACTGCACTGACGGTGGCGGCAGAAGAGGGACAAACGGAGATAGTAGAACTTCTGCTCGAACACGGTGCTAACCCCCTCCTCCGAGTGTGGATCGACTCCACAGCACTGACCTATGCTAAAAATTTAGGATATTACAACATAGCAAAAATCTTAAGTGCAGCACGACAGCAACTGGCAGTGTCAGTTCCTCTGGCACAACACTAATTTTTGTTTGGCTCAGACAACACACCAACTTCATCTTGTTGCATGCATCGCTACCCTTGTCCCAGAGGCTTGTTTTAAGGTTAAATGGAGTAAGGACGAGATGCAGCGTAAATTTCCAACAGGAGGAAGGTAGCTTATGCTTTTCAAAACTATCCTGACTTTCGTATGTTTTCTTGCCTCTTTGGTTGCCCTGTTCTACTTTACATTGAAGGGCAAGGATGGGGGTATTTTTTCCGCCTTGAGTGGCAACGAGGATAAGCCTCAACCAGTTTTTTATCGCAGTATCGGCGGCGGGTTAGACGAACGCCGCCGGGTCGAGCCCGCCAAGCAGGTGGCACAGGTCTACACACTGGAGTTGACAACGGCGAATTCAAAGGGCGAAGCTGACCTGCTAATTGCAAAGCTATTGAAAAACAAGGTCAGGTCGTTTTACAGTGAGGTCAAGCGAGGGGACACAACCATCTGGAGCATTCGCAAAGGTGTCTTTTCTTCGCTGCAGGGCGCACGATCTGCTTCAAGTGCACTACTGGCTGAACTGAAGCTGAAGAACAAAGTGGTCGAACTTAACTGACAGGTAACTCATGTACAGAGAAAAGTCGTGTGCCGCGGGCACTGCCGCGCGGCGCGTGCTGGTCGGAGGAGTCAATTCACCCGTGCGTTCCTTTGCTGCGGTAGGGGGCGAGCCTCTCTTTATCGCCCGCGGACAGGGTGCATATATCGAGGACATCGACGGCAATCGCTACCTCGACTACGTGTGCAGTTATGGTGCAACGCTGCTCGGTCATGCACATCCAGAAGTGGTTGAGTGTGTCGCACAGGTGGCACACGATGGCTTGAGCTTCGGTGCACCAACGGAACGTGAGACGCAGCTGGCGGAAAAGATTCAAACCGCGTTGCCGATGATGCAGAGGTTGCGTTTCGTCAACAGCGGCACGGAAGCCTGCATGACTGCACTGCGCTTGGCACGTGCTTATACAGGACGCAACAAAATTGTGAAGTTCAGCGGCTGTTATCACGGGCATGCCGACCTGTTGCTAGTGCAAGCAGGCTCTGGCGCGTTGACGCACGGTGTGGCGAACAGTGCAGGTGTGCCCGCCGCGGTCGCTGCCGATACGCTGGTCGTGCCTTTCAACGACAGTGCGGCACTGGAGCAAGTGTTAGCACAGCATGAGGGTGAGGTTGCCGCGCTAATCGTCGAGCCGATTGTCGGCAACTGCGGGTTCATTCGGCCGCGGGATGATTATCTCAGCACTGTGCGTGAGCTATGCTCACAGCACGGCACACTGTTAATCAGCGACGAGGTAATGACAGGTTTTCGAGTTGCTTGGGGTGGGGTGCAGACCCTGACAGGTGTTATCCCGCACCTAACTGTGTTGGGCAAAGTTATCGGCGGTGGCTTACCGCTCGCGGCGTTGGGTGGCAGGGAGGACATTATGCAGATGCTCGCTCCGTGTGGCAAGGTATATCAGGCGGGCACACTATCAGGCAATCCGCTGGCGGTCGCCTGTGGCTTGAAGACGCTGGAAATTCTGGAACGCACACGACCTTACGCACAGTTGGGGGCACTGACACAAAAACTAACCAGCAATGCAATGATGTTGGCGCGGGAATACGGCATGTCGTTGACGGCAGATGCCGAAGGTGCTATGTTCGGGCTGTTTTTCACGCCAGAGAAGGTTTATGACAGCAAGCAAGCGCAGGCTGGCGATCAGCAGCTGTTCACGCGTTTTTTTCACACCATGCTTGAGCAGGGAGTGAACTTTGCTCCGTCACCCTTTGAGGCGGGTTTCATTTCGACCGCGCATCAGGAAGCAGATATCGACAGCACCCTACAGAAATTTGAACTCTTCCTGAAGAAGATGGCAGAGGCGCAGTGAACGAAGACCGACTGGCAATTGGCTGGGTTGATTACTGGAATCTGCTCCCCATGCGCTTGGAATTGCAGCGGCTGTGGGGACGAGAACTGCGGCTTGTCTGCGGCACGCCGCGGCAAATTAACCGCTATCTGCTGGCACACGAAGTCGCGGTTGCCCCCGCCTCAAGCATCTGCCTGCTCAATAACCTCCAACTCAACATGGCACTACCACTGGGGGTAGCTTGCGATGGACGGGTGCGCAGCGTCTATCTCGGCTTCGGTGCAGGACAGCAAGAACTCAAGCAAGCCATCGTCGCTCGCACCGCGGCACTAGCACATTTCTGTCGGGAAACAGTCGCCGTTTACGGGCATGATTTGCGTGGCATGGCACGTGCAATACGCACACAGGCGACAAGCACTCGCTTCGCTCGCACAGACTTTTTGCCGCTTTCTAGCTCCCGCTTAGCTGAGCCGTTGCCGCTGTTCAAGCTGTCACCGCACTCGGCCACCAGCAATGCGCTGCTGCATGTCTTCTATCAACTGTGGTTTGGAGAAGAGAGCTACCGCTACTTTGCTGAACACGTGCCTTATGAGCATGACGCACAGGTGCAACTGTTGATTGGCGATGAAGCCTTGCAAGCGGCAGAAAAATTTCCTGATACGCTTGATCTCGGCAAAATATGGAAAGACATGACAGGACTGCCGTTTGTGTTCGCCGTCTGGCAAGCACACACGCCACTGTCGGAGACATGGCGACACCGACTGCTGGATGCAGCCGAACTTGCCACCGCCCGCATGCGCGTCGAACCAAGCGATTACCTCACCCAAGTCGAGAACTGCGGCACAATCAATCTCGCCGACTACTGGCAACATATCTACTACACACTACGCGGCCGAGAATTGAAAAGCCTCTACTTATTTCTCAACCTCTACCGCCTGCTCACTGCACAGCACGAAGCCGACGAAGCCATCTCCACCCGACTCGTGCGCTGGGAAGAACAAGCTAGCCACGCCCACTGAACCGCCTCATCAGACTGATAACCAAAGTAAAATCCAAAAAACATTAAAGTTACTTTTGCAATGTTCCGATTGCAAGAACATATAAGAAAAAAATGCGGAGGATTGCCAACATGATCATGAGAGCAGAGCAAGGCAGATTTTACCTACCTAACTTATTAGAATCGAGCACAAAATTTATTCTGGCCCCAGTTTTTTTGTCGCTCGCGTTGTTAAGTGGGTGTGAGGAAGTGGGAATGGAAAGTTCTAGTTCTGTAGGCGGCTATGCCTTTGAAGGGAAGCTTGAGGTGCATAAAGTCAAGCCAGCAAAAGAAAACTCAAGTGCTGAAGTTAAGGTTCGCATTATCACAGATAAAGGCAATGACATCGTCGCAGGAGACATTGCTTTCGACAATGCAGTGGAGGTGCGCTTAAACTGGGAATGCTGGCAATGGCAACATACAGAGGGGGAGGCCGAGAGCTCTGAACAAGAAATCAACAGAGGCAGTGCCAAGCTTAATGTAGCTGATGGTGCGGGCAGTGGCACGTTAACTATCGACGACCTGCCAGGTACATCTGACATAATTATTGCTGAAGATGATATTGGTGATCGCACCATACACTGTGAAGTTAGTGTTAAAGATGCGACCATTCTTGGTAACAGCCAAGCACTTAAAGAATTTAGAGAAAGATATGATGAAGATGTGAGCTTTATTGAATACGGAATAGCCGACTTCCAACTATCACCAGAGGAAGCAACTGAGGGAACAGCGTCACTAGCACTAGAAATCAGTGAAATTGTACCAGGACAATCGGCTTCGCAGGTCAGTTTCAAACTAACTCTGGGAAGATTTTTCAACGAATTCAAAGCGGTGGTCGCTGGAGATAAGCTCTTCGATGATAACGTTGATATCGACTTGGAGTGGAGTTGCTCTCCTAGTGGCAATGGTAGTGATAAGCTCAGCATTGCGGCTGGAAAAGCATCAATAGAAAAGACTTACACCAATTTTCCTAAAAAGCAGCCTGACGACGAAGTAGCGTGTACGATAACCGCGACGGTAGCCGATACTGAGATCAAAGATATTTACGATCAACCACTTGAAGCTATTGAGCATTTTGTTATCGACGAGCTTGAGCTTACAGTTATCGTCACTGAAAATAGCCCCGGTAAACCTATCAATTATGTGGTGAGTGAGAGTGCAAACACCTTAGAGACAGAAGTAGATCTTCAACTATCCTGCAATTCACAATATCACGGTCTCCTCTCTCTCAAGCAAAACCGTAGCTCGATACTATATGACAAAAAAATATCTGATTTAAACAGCACAGGTGATGGCAGCATTTTTGCCTGGAGTCATCCTTCTGCAAACTGTACACTGATTGCAAGCAGTGGTAGCGGAGCTGATAGGAAGCGAGGACGCAGTGCACATCTTTCTGTTGGTAAACATCAGAAACTTTTTGATTTGAACAAACAAGGACAGCTTGTTACAGCAGATGGTAATAAGATGACACATGCAGGTAAGGTTTACGTCTACCCCTATGCCAAGCCGCAAGATACGGAAAGAGAACTAGTCGGCTATATAGATGTTCCTGTGGGAGGGGTGGCAAGTGGCACGAAATTGCAGATAAGCGCAAGCGACAGCAACAAGGTCAGTGGCCTCACAGTACCGCGTGGTTACTTTATTTTTTATGAGAAGAGTGCAAGTGAGGTGATTGTCTTCTACACGAAAATTAACAATTAAGGAGTGGGGGATGTTGTGTATTTTTAGGTTAATTAAAGCAGCGCTCTTAATGGTATTTCTTGTAAGTGGTTGTGATAACTATGATGACTACGATGGCAGTATGTCTGGATGTGATGGGGCAGATGCTAGAAGTCACTGGGGAGATGGGGACAGTTCGGGATGCAGCGGGCCTGGATATGAGATACTTTTGGACTTAGATCTCAAAGAAGATGAAAGCAGTGCTGAAGTAGGGGTACTATTTACTACAGATAGTGAGAACAAAGATGATATGGTTGAGACACAACGTGGTGGAATAAGTGGAGCAAGGATGATAAGAAGAGGTGATACTCCGTTTGAAGCTGAATTAGAAATTAAATTAAACTGGTCTTGTGATGTTGATGGTGAAAAAAAGACAGAGGCAACAAAAATTACTAAAGTGGCACATAAAAGCCGAGCGTCCACAACGCTAACGGGACTTCCTGCTCAACCCAGCTTCGGTAGTGGAGATATAGAGTGTGAACTGAACGCAGAAGTGCAAATACCTTACTACATGAGTGCTGATGAGGAGCGTGGAAAACTTGCAACAACTGAACTTAATTTTTCCATCATGTCAAAGGACTGGGTTGAATCTGAGCTAGATTATCTTGTAAAACTTAAGATCGAACCAACACGCGGTGATACACAATCCTATGCTGATGTCACGGCAACTATCTTTGGTAAGGATGGCAAGACGGCAGTAAAAAAAGGTGATCAGCCATTTGATGAGAAGGTTGATGTAAGCATCATGTGGGAATGTAACAAAAACATAAACACTTACAGAAGTGATACTTTTGTCATTGACAAGAATAAGGCGAGTGCAAATCATAGGATTACCTTGCCTGGTGTGAGTGGCACCAGTGACGCACTGAGCTGCGAGGCAGAGGCAAGAGCTTCAATCAATAGCTCAGAAATCGCAATCACCAAAGAGAGTGTGCCGTTTGTGATTGGCGATCGTGTTCTTGACATCTTTGTTCAAGATGCTACGAGCACACAAGCTATGTCCTACAGAGTTACCGAAGATAGCCAAGATCTAAGCACTGCTGTGCAGATTAGTATCACGGGTAATAACTGTGGTTTACTGATACAGATGGCTAAGTCATACCAAACAATCAGTTATGGAACAATTGATAAGGCAGAAGCGAAAAGCAGCAGTAGTAGTGAAATTGAAGATATAATTTTTCTTATTGGTACAGGCAATAGTTGCAAATTGCTTGCTGCCTCGGAATCAAAAACTGGCGAAAGCGAATCTTTTGCCATCAACACAGGTAATTCACCCCCCTTCACCTTAAATAAGAGCAATGCTACCCTCAGCGCGTCGAGTGAATACAGTGGCAAGGCTTGGGTGTTTCTTTACGATAGCACTAAAAGCAGCAGCGATCTCGTAGCCTATCTCGATGCTGATAAAGTGACTTCGGCGACAAAACTCAAAGCTTCTGCCGCGGCAAATGCTGGTGATGCAAGCCTTAATAACAGCAAGAAATATATCGTCTTTGCTGAAGTTAACGGTGTGCTGCATGTATTTTTGATGTAGGGCAAAAAATACCTAAGGAAAGTGAGGTGCTTTGCCGATAGCTATCCTGATTATGGAGAGTACGGTGAGAATCGCTTGCTTTATCATTGCTACCGCGCTTACAGCTGCCGCTTGCAAAGGCGAACCACCGGTAGCACAAGTACTTGATTCCAGATCAGATCTGCCCGAAGTAGTGCAACTCAACGGGCTGTTCTCCAAGCTCATTGGCAGGGAGGTTGGGCGTAGAGATCGCACCGATATAGGTGGCATCTCAAAGGCGCAACTGGAGAAAAAAAGCTATGATGAGCAGATTGATAGCATCTTGCAATCAGAGCAGTTTTATCGCGAAGGGTTTTGGCATTTTCACGAAGAGCGCCTGCTGTTGGGAAAAGCTGTGCGAGATAATTCCGCTATAGTTGACCACGAAGCGCTCAAATTGGAGATGGAAGATGTCGCACGTTCCGATAACTACTGGGATATATTTACCTATAGTGATCGCTGGCTACCCCTCGATGGTCTGCAACTCAATGATTGTTCGGACTATCTCGATTCAGAGCCGAATTCAGACTATCATGACGAGAATCAACGCAGGTGCACACATTTCTTGCAAGCAGTGCTGCATCCTGAGGTCGAACATCGTGATAACTGCATTTATTATAGTGACGAAGAAGGCAAGAAAGCACGCAAGTTCACCGATATTTACAAAGATCGCTGCTGCTCAGCAACAGAAGGAAGCATTGCCGAACAAGACACAGAATTTTGTAACAGGATGAAAACAGATTATGGTACTCTGTTCCAAGAAAACTTTTGTGCGGTGGCAGCAAAGCCAGTTATCGACAGTTACTGCAAAAAAACCGGTAACGGCGGTGGAGATCCAAAAGAACCACCAGAACTTCAGTCAGAAGGAGACGGTGATGGTAACACCATTGCAGAAGCTCTGCCCTTCACGTGGGATAAGAGCAACATCTATAAAGCTTTGTCACTCTACATTTCACTGCACTTGTCAGAGAATGCGGATACCTTTATCGAGGCAAATATCCCAGATAATAGAGACATCTATCGTCAAGACAACGATACTTCCAAAAGCTTCATCAAGGCAACCTTCCCTGAAGATTTACAAGGGCTGCATGCCAGTCCCTACTGGTTATCAACGCACTATACTTCAGATAACAACCAACATCTGCGCCGGGCTAGAATTATTTACCATAGCTGGTTTTGTGAAGGCATTTCTCCTAATCAAGCCAAGGAAGAGGGTGGTAAGCCAGATACTACTGTAATCGCAAAGTTTGCCAGTTACTTTCCCGCTGGCGATAAACATGCGGAAAGCAGCAACAACTGTTATGATTGCCACAAGATAATTCAGCCACTGGCCAATTATTTCGGCAGCATGAGTGCGGGGGTAAGATACGAAGATGGAATAACACTAGGGTTAAGCGCGGCGAGATTTTTGCAAAAAGAGACAGATGGCAAGAAGTTGCCGTTCCCGAAAAATATCGGCACAGGCTACTACAATCCAGCCGAAGGAGATTTTTTCCAGTGGGGGCACAATAAATCCGGCCTGGTAGGCTTAGCAGAACTGTTGAGCAATCTGCCCAAAGTTAAAAGATGTGTGGTCAAGTATACGTGGAACAAAATATTTGGCTGTGGCGCAGAGCTTAGCGAAAAAGAAGTCCGTTCTGCTGTCTCTTATCTGCCTAACTATCGTGCTTTGCTAAAGCACTTAATGATGACTGATAAGGCCCAAGCTTATTTCATTCCTGAAGCAGGCAACCAACAGTGGAATGGCGAAGATATTTTTCTTAAGATGGTTGCAGAGGAGAGAGAAGCACGCCGATGGAGGTGTAAAAGTGAGAAGGGAGAGCAAGAAGAGAAGCTACAAGAAGAGGAATTTGCCGATAAACATGAGCTAAACGGTGAGAGCATTGCCAATGTTAGCTGTGTTGGATGCCATAGCACTAATACAAGATTTTTTACCACAAACACGGATGGCGAAAAAGTTTTTAATAGTGACATTGATCCAGATTTTTTGAAAACAATTTACCTACGTAGCAACAGTGCCACGCTTGGCCCTATGATGCCACAAAGCGGTTACCAAGAAATTAAGAAGCTTGATGATGATCTTGATAACTGGAGCGAGCTTAAATCGCGGAAAACTAATTCACGAGAGATACAGCGCAACATCTTTAAATGTTTCATCGAGAACAAGGCAGCAGAGATGGGAGTAAAGTTACCTGAACTAAAAAGCTGTGTGGATATAGATCACAAAAAGATACACGAGATAGTGAGGCAACCATGAGATTGTGGGCTATCATTATGGCATTGTTGTGCAGTGCCTGTTTCAAGGGAGAAGAGGCCGCACAGATTAAATCAGGCGCGGGTGCAGCAGAGGTGAGGACATGGTATAAGACCCCAACGCAGATAGCAAATACAGTAAAAAAATCATGGGGAATGCGTATAGATAATAGAGAAGAACACAAGTATATAACATCACTCGGCCCCTTTTACGGCGGTATCGACAAACTGCTAATGAAAGCTACCCTTGAAAGACCCACTAGCGGCTATGTACTGGCACTTGATCTTGTCTCAGCTTGGTTGAGCCGCAAACTCATAGAGCAAGAAAAGGAAGAGAGTGGATTCTTGTTTGGCGGCGGAATTAACACAAGTGAGCAGTCCAAAGATGGGCATAGTTGTGACGAATTTGCCGACAATTACTGCTATAAAATGGACAGTGTGGCTTGGTGTGATTGTTTTGATAATATAGAGTTGGGAAGGTATAACAATGAAAATAAAATAGATATTACCACTGAAGACCGCAAACGCTTGATGCACAACATTCAAGATATCGGCGATTTTTTCAACATAGCAATAGACAACAAGCTGTATGTAGATGAAGCAAAAACAATTCACGCAGCACAGCACTTGCTGGATGAGGTTTTTATTCCCAATCTTGGCCCGCCTGAGGGTATTTCCGCACCCAAAGCAGATGACTATATGGTGAGTGAGACTACAAATGAAGATGGGGAGGTTATCGATGTTAAGGAACAAATGCTAGACAGTGATCATGAGGCATGGGTCAAGGTGGTCTACACGATCATGATGAGCGGCCCTTTTTATATCAATCTGCAAATGGTTGAAGGAGAGTAAGATGAAATTTTCTCGACGTGATGTTATCGCACATTTAAGAAATATCATAAGCACCGCGGGTGCTTATCCACTCATCGCTTCACCTCTGATTGCACAAAATTCTTCGCCAGCAGACAGCAAGGATGAACACTTTTTTATCTTTGTCGAATTAAAAGGCGGAGTGCACCATACTGTCACTACTGATTATCCCAGTATCGATGCCATCAAAAAAATTGAACAAGAAAAATCGCGGGCGGTAACAACGTTTCCTCTGAGAGATGACTATGAAAGTTTTTTGAATGGCACACTTTTTGGAGAAGCAGAAAAAAACTCACAACTATCTGAAACACAACAGCAACGTCTGTTTGAAGATATAAAGTTTTTTCAGAATAGTCTACTGGCAGATTCAATTATGCTAAATGGTTACTTTTGTGCCTTGCCTTATGATGCAGCAAAAAAAGACAATTATTATTATCAGTCACCTGACAACAGCAACATTCGCTTAGGCCCTGCAGCGCTTTCACTAGCTGACTATGCTACAAAAATGAGCGTGTTGCGTGGTGTGTTCATGCGCGGTACGTTTCACGGGCTAGCGAATGAAGAAATTTACAGCGGCAGCAGCGATCGCAAAGGTTCGCACGTCGCGGGAGCGTTGGCAAGGTTACTGGAAAAAAAATACGGCACAAAACCACTAGACAATCTCGTGCTCGGTAGCGCAAGCTATGTTACTGCCAATGAGGGTGATCTCAAAACTGCGGTACAAGTGCCCTTTGCAACTATCAGAGCTTTAGCAGAGAAAAGCGAAGGCAATGTCGATCTACCTCTTTCGCATGCCGAAACTATTGCTCGTGCCATGCAGAATAAATACGGGCTGGGCAATAAGCAGAGAGCTATTCTCGACGAGTATTTAGCATCGTTCAATGATGCTGAGCGAGCCAAGCAAAACTTACAAAGGCTGATGCAAGAAAAAAATTTTGCAACTAACAGCAGCGATGGTAGGCCTATCAGACTCAGTCTTGGTGTGCAGCTTGATGCTTGCCTGTCACTTATTAAAAGCGGCATGTCAAGAGTACTTACCATCTGTGTCGGTCAGGGCGATGGTTTCGGTGGTTTCGACTCGCACCAAAACTATTACCACGATTTCCGCAGCACCGATGACTACCAAAGTGACAACATGAGTTTCTTCAAGCTTACCGAGCTGACGATGGACGATCTCGCTGCGTTTATCAAAAAGATAGAAACTGAAGATTACAAAGATGGCATGAAGTGGAAAGACGTGTTGACAGTAGTGGTTAGCAGTGAGTTTGGCAGATCAAATAATTTTTCTGGTAGTGATGACAGGACAGGGCAATTTGGTAACGACCACTACTATTTTAACAATAACTACATCTTTTTCGGCAAAAATGTGCAAGCAGGGCAGTGGCTAGGAGCAAGTGATCCGATTACGCGTTATCCGCATGTGGTTGACTTTTGTAAACTCAACAACGGCGATATAGAAAACGCTTTTGAAAACCCACTGCAGGTGGTAGACATCGACGCAAGCAACAAAGGCTTAGGACAAAAGATTACCCTTAAAGAGGGCTATCTGTCGGGAGACATGCAAATTACTATGGATACTGACATGCAATCTTCTGATCCTCTGCGCAGCACACAGCAGTCAGATGGCACGTGCAGTTACCGCACCAAAAGAGCACTGATGGCAAAGGATGTCGTGCGCACGATCATGGCTATTGCTGGTTTTGAAAGTGATTTCAGCAGCTATTACGTTGATGATTTTTACAAAGACGCACAGGTCATTGCTGCCTTGCTCAAAAAGTAGGCATATTAAGCGAGTAAAATCGTCGCATGCCCTGTCGTCACGCCACAACACTGACTAATCGACCTTTTGGATGACCTGTAGGTAGTTCTTGGATTCGACGAACAGATCAAATATACCAGAATCGAGTTTGCCCTGCTTAACCTCATCACCCATGATGTGCAGGGCGTTGTCGGGGGATATGGACTTTTTGTAAGGACGATCAGCAGCGGTCAAGGCATCAAAGATGTCGGCAATAGTCATGATACGTGACTGCATAGGAATAGCATTGGAAGAAACCTTGTTAGGATAGCCAGAGCCGTCAAGTTTTTCGTGGTGCTTGGCCGCGATGTCAGGAATGGCAGCGAGTCCCTTGCTCCACGGGATTTTCTTCAGAAATTCATACGTGTACGTAACATGCCCCTGAATTTGATAGAATTCATCCGAAGTCAACGACCCCTTCGTGACTGAAAGAGAATCCATATCAACATCGCTCAAAAATTTATGTTCGTTACCCTGCACATCGGTGAACGTGCGATTGCCAATATCCTGAATGCGCTCTTTAGCACTGCGTCCTGTAGTGACACTCGGCTCGTTGCTCTTGATGATGAAGTCCAAGCAGTCCCCAAGCTCCATGAGTTTTTGGTCGCGGTTGCGCAGGTATATCTTATCACGAATGTCCTCAACCGTAGCCTTGCCCTCCTTGTAAAGTTCGAGCATCTTGTGAAGATATTCAATCTCATACGAAGCCCTAACCAACTCAAACCGCGTCTTTAAGTTGTCCATCTGCCACGGGTAGAGTTTTTTGGCTTTGACCAACACATTCTCACTAACACCTAACTTGCCAAAATCGTGCAACAGTGCAGCATAACGTAGCTCTTTCATCTGCTCTTCGCTGAAACGTATAGTGCGAAACTCGCCCTCGTCGATATCGTTAACAATGCGCGCCAAATCCATTGTCAGTGCCGCAACACGATGCGAATGC
Organism: Oligoflexales bacterium; assembly: GCA_965226195.1. Classification (GTDB taxonomy): domain Bacteria; phylum Bdellovibrionota_B; class Oligoflexia; order Oligoflexales; family JAPPIL01. The sequence continues at coordinate 1,486,963 of OZ245333.1, read as the reverse complement.
CCGCTGGTAGTTGGGTCACGCTGCTCAATAATCGTAATCGAGGCATCGATAAAACCATCGAACAAGTCCTGTATCTCCTCGTGCATACGAGCGTTCTCAAGCGCAATACCTGACTGCTGAGCAACAATCTCCACATGCTCGATGTCTTTGGCATTAAAAGGCACAACCTGCTGGTCAGAATCCTTGGGAGTCAACAGCTTGGCAGCAAAATCGCGCTTGCGGTTGAGCAACTGAATGACACCAATCACCTGTCGTGAAATATCAAATATCGGCGTGGTCAACATCGAATGCGAGCGATAGTTGAGCTTTTGGTCAAACGACTTGTTGTGCTGCAAACCACGAGCCTTAGGCGTTTGTGTCCCTTTATCCGCAAGCTTGTAAAGATCCTCAACATTGATCGACTCTTTGCGCATAACACAGCTGCCCACTACTGAACTGTCATCAACAGGGATAGAGAAAGCTGATAAATCCTGCTTGACCGAATAATTTTGAGTGAAACGAAAATTAATTGTGCCATCGAGCACATTGTCAGTAGGTAGCTCAACCTCATAAATAGAACCAGCATCGGCATTCGTGATCTCACGTGCCTTTTCGAGAATCAGATGCAGCAGCTTGGGCACATCACGCACACCATTCAACTGCCGTGACATCGACAAGACATGCTTCACATCGGTCACGTCCTTGTTGGTCTGCACCTGCTCCCGCATCGCCGTGCGGATGTCACGCTGGGAAAATTGTGCCGATGACACGATTTCGTGAAAATTATGTATAGAAATCGGGGTGATGATCTTGCTGTAGATAGGCGTGCGCAACTCAGCTGGCAAGTCATCGTAATCCTCCTCCGCCACCACATAGAAGAAAGTGAAAACCGAATCCTTGCTCTTTTCCTCCAAATGGCTGAGCTTTGTGGGTGAAGACCATATCTCACGCCCAACAAACCAAATGCTGCTCTCATCGTCAGACATGCTCGCCAAACCCGCGTGCTTCTGCTCCAGCGCACAGCCTGCGAACAGCTTACCATCTCGCAGCAATGCCGTAATTTCCGCAAAACTCCCCAGACGACCCGCCAGCAAACCATCGACGGTCGAACGAGGAGGTTTTGACTCGCTCATAAATGCCTATCCTTGCCGGATTGTAACGAGATGCCTCCACGCTCAATTTTATCGCATTTGTTCACAAAAATCTAATTTATGCCCCAATTGAAAATTTTAAAATAAATTTAACGGTAGCCAGATATTTTAATTTATTTTTTTAGTAATTTAATTTTTATATTTGTATAATTTTCCTGCTTGTGGGTATTGTAAGTGGTGTGGCTTGAAGATTTGTAGGCATACCGGTATACTCGTGGGGAGGGATGTTTTAATTTTTGGCAAATCAGGGGGCGCAGGGATGTTTTTTGACTGGCTGGCAGGGATGTTTTCTAACGATCTTGCTATCGATCTGGGCACTGCCAATACCCTAGTTTACGTTAAGGGCAAAGGTATCGTCACCAACGAGCCATCAGTAGTGGCCGTGCGCAACGATGCGAAGGGTGGCAAGCGCATCCTTGCAGTCGGCATGGAGGCCAAGAACATGTTGGGACGCACACCCGGCTCGATCGTTGCCATTCGTCCGATGAAGGACGGCGTGATCGCTGATTTTGAAATTACCGAAGCGATGCTGCGTTATTTTATCGAGCGGGCACACAATCGCCGCACGATGGTCAAGCCACGCATCATCATCTGTGTGCCCTATGGCATCACAGAAGTCGAGAAGCGGGCCGTGCGTGAGTCGGCCGAATCTGCTGGAGCACGGGAGGTGTATCTCATCGAAGAGCCGATGGCGGCGGCGATCGGTGCCGGCTTGCCGATTACCGAGCCGAGCGGCAACATGATTATCGACATCGGTGGCGGCACAACCGAAGTGGCAGTCATCTCGTTGGCGGGCATCGTTTACTCCAAGTCGGTGCGAGTCGGAGGTGACAAGATGGACGAGGCTATCGTCAATTATCTGAAGCGCAAATACAACTTGCTGATTGGAGAGCGCACCGCGGAACAGATTAAGATTGAGATTGGCACGGCTTATCCCGACGAGAAGGTGCTTAAGATGAACGTCAAGGGACGTGATCTGGTTGCCGGCATTCCCAAGACAATCGAAGTCGTCTCCGAAGAAATTCGCGAAGCAATCACCGATCCAGTCAACTCTATTGTCGATGCGGTGCGGGTTGCACTCGAAAAAACACCGCCAGAGTTAGCCGCCGACATTGTCGATAAGGGCATCGTGCTGGCTGGAGGTGGAGCGTTGATTCGCAACCTCGATGTGCTGCTGCAGGAGGAGACAGGCTTGCCTATCATGGTGGCCGAAGACCCACTGTCGGCAGTGGTAATCGGCAGTGGCAAGGCACTCGACCAGATCGACATGCTTGACAGCATCGCGATGCAGTAGCGTGGCACTGCGTTCTCCCAGAGTTGTGCGGCTGTCGTTTGCGGCCTTGCTCTTGGTCGTGCCTTTTGTGTTTTTTTCCAGCAGCATGCGACCACATCAAGGTCGTGTCACAGCGTTTCTGCAAGAACTCATCTATCCGTTTGAATACGCCCTACACAACAGCACTGCCTTCATCGCTCATGTTTGGCACGGATACATAGACCTACGAGATGCCGCGGCCAACAATGCACATCTTAAGGTCAGAGTGGCGGAACTGCAGACAAGATTGCAGCTTTACCAAGAAAAAAACGCGGAGAGCGGAAGACTGCGTGCCTTGCTCGGTCTGTCGCAGAGCTATGCGATTGAAACAGTCGCAGCGGAAGTCGTTGCCAAAGCAGGGGCGTTTCCGTTTCTCGCCGTGCGTGTCAATCGTGGGCGACAGGCCAAAGTCGAAGCTGGCATGCCTGTCATCGGCGCGGCTGGTGTGGTCGGACGTGTGCTACGGGCCGGACACAACTTCGCCGACGTGCAGCTGTTGATCGACAGTGGGTTTTACATCGACATTCTCGTGCAACGCACCCGTGTGCGCGGTATGTTGCACGGCAACCTGCGCAATTGTGTGCTACAGATGCCACAGGAGGCCGAACTGCGCATTGGCGACACCATCGTTACCTCTGGTTTAGCAGGCAGCTTCCCTAAAGGCGTACCCGTCGGACACGTCGTGCGCATCAGCTACGAGGCCAACCGCGTCGCTCAACAAATCACCGTTGAGCCTTGGATAGACCACCGCCAACTAGAAGAAGTCAGCATTCTGCTGCAACGCTCCCCCACCACTCAACGAATTGTCAATGCTAGCAAATTAATGCAAGAGAGCATGCACTAGTTAAGGGTGCGGCTAGAATGCCGTAAGGGTAACCCTCACAACCTGAGGCTAACTATGATAGTTGGTCCCCAAACAACTGTTCAACACCTGCCTGCCATGGCATAACGGTGATTCCTTCGCTTACATAAGCACGAGAGGTACGGCACAGGATGTATGGTTGGCAGTTACGATCGACGTGCTTAACGAGACGCATGAGTTTGCGCACTTCACTTATGTCTGGTCGGATTGCGGATTTTATCTCAATCGCCAGTGTTTCTCTGCCTTTGGTGGCAACGAGATCAACCTCTGCCTCCAGCCCATCACCACTGGTGACTTTGAAATAAGAGAAGGAATAACCCTTTTCGTTTGCGTCGTTGGCTTTGATTATTTCAAGAATAACAAAATGCTCAAAGGCTCGTCCATAAGCGGAATTACCGGGGGTTAGTTCGGCATCTAGTGTCTGTGTTGCGGCACGCACAATACCGTTATCGAAAAAATAAAATTTAGGATGGCGTACCTGTCGCTTGCGAGCACTGCGATTGAAGCTCGGTAGAAAAAAACCAAGCAGAGTATCCTCTAGCAGGGTAAAATATCTTACCGCCGTGCGTGACTCGACATTAGCTTGACGTGCCAGCTTAGCGATGTTGAGAATCGTGCCATTCGCTTCCGCCGCGCTGCTCAAAAAACGTACAAATGGTTCAAACTTACGCACTAACTGCTCGGCGTTGATCTCTTCCCGCAAATAAGTGTTGACGTAGCTGGCTAAAAAACGCCGCCGCTCGACAGGCTCAGCGCGCAAAGCCCACGCACGCGGTAATGTGCCAAAATTAACCGCAGTGTGAAGGTCAAACGCCTCGCCAAGCTCCAACGAGCTAAACGGATGGAGATTAAAGGTAACCGCACGACCTGCGAGAAGATTACTCGCCCCACGCCGCAACTTGTACGCACTCGAACCCGTCAAAGCAAACTTGAGGCGGGAACGCTCGATACCCATGTGCGCTAGGTCGAGCAACTTCGGCACTTTTTGAATTTCGTCAATAACAATCCAGCTGTTTTTTTTTGCACAGGAGTCGCCGCCTTCCACTCCTCCCACAGCGCATTCGGACTGTTCAGGTAAAGCAGCTCCTGCTCTGGATCGAGCAAATCAATCCAAAAATATTCCTGCCGCGGAAAACTTGCCTCAACTAGCGTTGATTTGCCCGTCCCCCCTTGGCCCGAACAAGAAAAAACTCTGAAATTTAGAAAGCTTAACAAGTCTTTGGATCATAACGTCTAAATTCTACCACAATTTGGACACTTAGTCCAAAACTACGCTCTTAACGGCATCTGTTTACCAACTTTCGCGAAACAACTTAGTAATATCAGATAAATACAAAAAAAAAGACTAATGAAAAATAAAAAAATAAAAAAGGTTAATAAAGGGAGAGTTTTTGTTTTTTTAATATTGAGGAGGTGGGGGGGCGTTTTTGGGGCTGTTGCCGTGATAGCGGCACTAAATCTGGGGTATGACTATGCTCCGTGATTGTTTGCGGCATAGATGCGGTGCTAGCACAACTTGATGCACTAGCACCCCTTAAGGCACGAAAGGCAAAAGAATTACCTCAGTGACTGGCTTGAGCTGTGTCTTAATCACTGGGTGTTGCGTGTGCAGAAACTCGATGGTTAATTCGATCGCTTCATGTCCCCCATACCTGCTAGCCGGCGCACGGCTAGCACTCACCTTCCACCACTTGCCACTGCTTGCGGTATTGCCATACTCATAGAGGTTATCGCTCAAGTACAGCCCGCTGCTAGGAATCAACACTCCGCCGTTGGCACTGCAAAAATTGCCCGCACCACAGCGTCCGATGAGAGTAAAGAGCAAGCCTGCATTGACCGCATCACGATAATGCCTGAGCAACTGCATACGCTGCTCACGTAACTCAAGTGTCTTCATCGTCTGTGCCTGATTGGTCAGTAAACGCGCCACTGCAACGGCAACGATGCCCGACAGTGCTACTGCCACCATCACCGACATCAAACTCGTTCCGCGGCGTGGCACGATCGGCTCAATTACTGGTGATGGAATCGGATTTTTCGTTTTGCAAACGACGGATCTCTGTGAGCACCATCTCCCTCGCAATACGAGGGAAGTTGTTCTGGCAATACTCAAACACCGCCTTCTTAACCAAAGCTGCGAAGTTGTGATCAACACCACCATCGTGTTCTGCCCCACTTTCAGCTGCTTTCAGCACAGGTGGTGAGGGTGTGCTCGTTGCCCCAGCAGGTGGCGGTGCTGCATCAACAGTCGTTGTCGCGGGGAACGGCTGCCAGCCAGCACTGCGTCCTTCGTCAAGATCAAGCTGTAAGTTGAAAGCAACCAACTGCAACAGCTCGCGACTATCAAAAGGCTTTTGCAGAACTTGCTGAAACCCCAACTCAGTCAGTGTGCTTTTGTCAATTTTGCTATATGAACTCAACAAGAGAATGAGCGGGATCTTGCCGGCGGAGGTCAGGCGCTGCAGGTCGGGCAAGGCAGTCACGCCGTTCAGTTCCGCATCAGCGATAATCAAATCGACCTGTTGCGTTGCAGTCTTGTCCAGTGCGGCAGGGAAGTTGTCGGCACTGATGACATCGATGGCACAGGGAGTCAACGACACCTGCACGACACGTTGAATGGCAGCGGAGTCGTCCGCGGTCAAGACTAGTGGCATGGATTATTCCGTCTGTGAGTCCTACATTTATGGTAGCAAATTCTACCTTCCTCTGCCACAATCCTCGTTGGCGGTAAATTCTATCAGCGATTGCTATTAGGGAGACAACGGCGATGTGTGGTATTTTTGGGTACGCAGGCAGCGAGCCCTGCCTGCACATTATCACCGCAGGACTGCGCAAGCTCGAATACCGCGGCTACGATTCTGCCGGCGTGATGGTCTACGACGATGCGATTCAGGTGGCCAAAACCACTGGCAAGGTTGCCGACTTGCTACCGCGCACGACGGATCTTTCCCAACGTGCTACACTCGGTATGGGGCACACCCGCTGGGCAAGTCATGGCAAGCCTACCGCGATCAACGCCCATCCACACCACACGCCAGAAGTCGCCATCGTGCATAACGGCATCATCGAAAACCACGCCGAATTACGCGCCAAGCTCACTGATTACAACATCGATTTCCAATCTGAAACCGACACCGAAGTCGTGCTGCATTTGGTCGCCCATACCCTGCAGCAACTGCCCGACCCGCTGGCAGCCTTCAGCAGTGTCATGCAGCAGCTCAAGGGTCTCTATGGACTGGCAATGTTTTTTGCCCGCGATCCGCAACGCATCTACTTGAGTCGTAAAGGCTTGCCATTGGCCATCGCTGCAGGCAAGGATGCATATCTGTTCTCTTCCGATCCGCTAGCGTTGGCCGAGCACAGCAGTGACTTTATGTTTCCCGCCGATGCCGAGATCGTTGTGCTGGAACGAGAGCAAGTCGCCATTTATGATTACGATGGTGCACAAAAACCCCTCCCCGTGACCCAACACTTGCAAGTGCCGACCCAAAAAATAGACAAGGGCAGTTATCGCCACTTTATGCTGAAAGAAATTCACGAACAGGAGATTGTGTTGGCAAACAGCATTCACCGCCTGTTTGATTTCGCCCAACTGCGTCCCCGCACCGAGATGCTGGCCTTGTCCAAGATTGACATGCAGCAGGTCAAGCGCATTAAAATTATCGGCTGCGGCACTTCTTATCACGCAGCAATGCTTGCCGCAGTCTTCACCGAAGAACAGCTGCACATCGAGAGCATTGCCGAAGTTGCGCACGAACTGCGCTATCGCCGTGCGATGCTCGATGCTCAAACACTCGTCGTTGCCATGTCGCAGAGCGGTGAAACCGCGGACACCTTGTCCTGTATCGAGCATGCCCGCAGTCGTGGTTGCCAGACACTTGCCATCTGCAACAATCCGCATTCAACCCTGGCACGCACCTGCGATGCCTTGATTGAACTCAACTGCGGCCCTGAGATTGGTGTTGCCTCGACCAAAGCCTTCACTACAACGGTGCTTATCTGGTATCTGTTCGTGCTCGCGGTGCGCAATGCTCGTGCCCAGCCACCCACACGGGCAGTTTACAACTTGCGCAAGTTGCCGCTGTTGATCGATTATGTCTTGAACAGTGCAGCACAGATTGAAACTATCGCCCGCCAATATCGCAAGGCACGCAACTTTATCTATATCGGACGCGGCCCTAGTTTTCCCATTGCCCTTGAGTCTGCTCTGAAGCTGAAAGAAATATCCTACATTCACGCCGAAGGCTATGCAGGCGGGGAACTCAAACACGGCCCGATTGCACTTATCGACCGCGACATGCCCGTGCTGGTAGTTGCACCGCGAGACGAGTATTTCCCCCGCATCGTTGCCAATGCCGGCGAAGTCAAGGCACGCGAAGGACAGATTATCGTGCTCGGCAATCCCAAAAACCAAGAACTGCGTGCCCTCGGCGACAGCATTATCCCCTGTCCCGACATCGACCACCCGTTGCTGCAAGCCATCGTCTGTGCTGTGCCGTTGCAACTGTTTGCCTACTACCTCGCACTGGAAAAAGGCACTGACATCGACCAGCCACGCCACCTTGCCAAGTCAGTTACGGTGGAATAGACAAACTCATGGGGCGCAAGGTTTTACTTTTCAACTCTTTAGTAGGAACGAGCATCCTGTTCTATCTTGCACTCACTTGGTTGGCAAGCTGCAAGCACACTGCAACAAGTCGTCCCCTGATTTCTTTTCGTGCGATCGCGGAAATCTACAGAGAAGTCGGTGAATTGTTTGAACTCAGCGTGGTTATTTCCGAAAGGGTTGTCCAGAAAGAAGATGAACCAACTGAGGTGCGTTTGAAAATTGTACGTGCCGACGGACAAAAACATAAACTTAACCACGGTGCACAAGAAACAGAGGATGGGGTTATTAATTTCAAAGATATGCACCTCGATAAACCGTGTTTGGACAACTGTCGCTTGCAGGCCGAACTCATTCTGCCGCACGATCCACTCGACAACACAGCACGTGATCACACAACGATTACTATTCCGCTGCGCATTATTGCCGCAGCGTGGGCTTTGCGTGCCACCCGTGAAGATGCCCGCGGCTTCAAAATTAGCGTCACACACGATGGCAAGCCTGTCGCTCACACTGCGGCAAAAGTAGCTGTCTGCACTCCTCCCTGCCTGCCGTGGGGTGGTAGCACGAAGGATGACACGCTATTCGCTACGCAGAGCATAAAACTCGACAGTGCCGGTAGTTGGCGCGGCAAGCTTACCGCCGACGCAGATATGGCAATGGTCTATGTCAAAATCGCAGGACGTATTTTGCGGCAAGAACTGCCAGCAGATGGACAAGAACTATGATACCACCGCGTCTTTTTCCCCGTAGTCGTCTACGGCGTTTGCGCGTTAGCAAGGCAGTGCGTGACTTGTCGGCCGAGTGTCATCTGTCGGCAAGCGATTTCATTTACCCTGTCTTCGTGCATGGCGGCACGCAAGCGCGAGAGGAAATCGAGGCACTGCCTGCTATCTATCGGCATTCGCAGTCGTCGCTGCTGCACGTTGCAGAACAGGCCGTTGCCGCGGGCATCAAGGCATTGGCTCTGTTCCCTGTCATCGCCGCGGCGCAAAAAACTAACGACGGGCGTGAGGCATACAACGAGGATGGTCTTGTGCCACAAACGGTGCGCCTGTTGAAAAAAAACCTTCCAGAGCTGGCGATCATCACCGATGTTGCTCTCGATCCCTACACTACACACGGGCAAGATGGCATTATTGATGCCGCTGGCTATGTCTTGAACGATGCCACACTTACTGTGTTACAAAAACAAGCCTTGTGCCATGCCGCGGCGGGGGCCGACATGGTCGCACCTTCGGACATGATGGACGGGCGCATTGCCATACTGCGTGACGCGTTGGAGGAACAAGGTTTTGTCAACACTATCATTATTTCGTATGCGGTAAAGTATGCCTCGCACTTTTATCAGCCTTTTCGTGCCGCGGTGCGTTCGGCAGAGGTGCTAAAAGGTGACAAGCGTAATTATCAGATGCAACCTGCCAACCGTGCCGAAGCCTTGCACGAGGCAAGCATGGATGTCAGCGAGGGTGCAGACATCTTACTAATCAAACCTGCGGGTCTGTATCTCGATGTCATTGCCGCGGTTGCGGCAGCCTGTCAAGTGCCTGTTTATGCCTATCAGGTTAGTGGCGAATATGTCATGCTTAAGAGTGCGGCGCGTTTTTTGGCAGAACCACAGTGTGTGTTGGAAGCGTTGCTCGCCATTAAGCGTGCTGGAGCAAGTGCAATTTTCACCTACTATGCACTCGATGCGGTAACCTGGTTGCGAGAAGAAGGTTTGGTGTGAAAAATTTTACCTCGTTAGTGGCACAGCGTTACTTGAAAATAAGCCGACGGGATTTATTTTTTACGTGGATTTCCGTACTTTCTATCGTTGGTATTGCCATCGGCGTGGCAGCAATGATTATTGTGCTATCGGTTATCAATGGTTTTGAAGAAGAGTTACGCAATCGTTTTTTGGCGGCCAACGCCCATGTCCTTGCCTATCGCTTTCCTTCTGGAATCGAAAACTACGACGGCTGGGCTAACAAAATCACCCGTGATTTTAAAGACGAGGTCAAGGGTGTGTCGCCGTTCGTGCATTATGAGACGATGGCGCGCAGCGACAGCAGCATGCATTCTATTTTGATGCGTGGCATTCATCCCCAAAAAAGAGAAAAGGTGCAGAGTCTTGCGGGTTTGATTGAACCTGCACATGCGCTGGACTTGTTGCAGAAAGAAATGGCACAGCCGCGTGATAACCCACAAATAATTGTCGGCAAGGGTTTGTTGCAATTGCTGGGTGGCAAGGTCGGCGGGCAGGTGCAGCTTATTTCACCACACAAGGAAAGTTTTTCGCAATACAAAAATTTTAAAGTCGTCGGGGTTTACAATTCGGGCTTGAAACATTACGACAATCGTGTCGGCATCGTTAATCTGCACACGGCACAGCAGTTTTTTGGCATGGGTAAACGTGTCACTGGCATTGAAATTGGTTTGCACAGCCCTAGTGATAGCCGTATCATCGCCAGCCGCATGAGTGCTACTTACGCACTGTCGATTAAGGAATGGCAATCGTTCAACCGCCCCCTGTTTGAAGCGATGAAACAGGAACGTGCTGTCATCTCGGTAATCGTAGCCCTTGTCGCTCTCGTTGCTATTTTCAATATCTTTACGACATTGTTTGTTTCTGTTTCGCAAAAACTGCGTGACATTTCTATTTTAAAATCTCTCGGTGCAACCAACCGCCAGATTAACGCCATTTTTTTGAAACAGGGCTGTCTTATTGGTTTGGTCGGTAGTTTTTTTGGCGTTGTCGCGGCATTGCTAGCCAGTGCTTTTTTGCGGCGCTACAAAATTATCGACCTACCTGACATCTATCTACTCGCCGAACTGCCTGTGCGCTTTGACCTCCGTGTCTACCTCGCGGTGTGCTGTGTCTCAATCCTCTGCTGTCTGATTGCCGGTCTTTATCCCGCGCAGACCGCGACCCGCACCTCGCCGCTTGAAATTCTACGCAGCCGCGATATTTAGCCACCTGCTACCACCAAGACTTGCACCGATACGCCTCTGTTTTTGCCACATCTATGTCGATAAAATTATTAGTAATACAAGCACGTTAAAACAAAAACGACTACTTACAGACATTTTTACTTGACATGCACTCTTATTTATGATTAGAAGTGAGCTGTTATTTAATTTATTTGGAGAACTTGCATAATGAAGCTAGCGTTTTTTATTGCTGTTTTGATGAGTGGCATAGTTTCGTTGCCGTGTGCTGAGATACACGGTGCTGGAGTCAATGGGGTGAGGGTGGCTCAGCTGGCAGAGAGTGTGAAGGGTATTTTTTACGCAAACAGCTATGCAACTGGCAAGATAGTGCATGACTTTGACAAACAAGTGGAGATTCTTGAACAACTTGAGAAGGTAGTCACTCGCAGGTTGGCATTGATTCGTAAGTATGCCGATGAGGTTGGCAGCGATGCGTTTGACGGCAAAATCAGAATGAAAACCGATCTCAAGTCTCCTTATCTTGAATTTACTCTCATTCACACAAATTATACTAGAGAAGATTACGAAGTGAGCTACGGTAATAATATCAATGAAATGGTCTATGTGGCAAATCTAAATTATGTGGTCGATTATCAGATATTTGGTACACTTGAGGGCATGCGCTTGTTCTTCTTGCAAAAGATGGCTGATGCCGTTAATCAACTTGATAGTGAACAAGAAGAAGTAGATAAAGAAATTACAGCATTGCAGCGACTGTATAGTACGCATGTGGATAGAATTCTTGCTGTTACAAAAGAGATAGGTAATATGGCTCACAAAAGACGATGGAACGAATTCAGGCATGGAGATAATCAATGGTCTGAACTGTCAGATGTCGTTACACGTATGAATAACATACGCGACATGCTGACCGATAGTTTGAAGTCGGATGAAGATACAGATACAGAGGGTCTGATAATCTATGACCCTGAGCTTAGCGAGAAAACTCCCAAGCAAGCTGCAATAGTAGAGACAATACGTGATGGCAGCACCCTATTTCATAGCCTCGTTCCGCCTCGTTGATCCTCAGTGACCTGATGGTGATATACAGTTTACTGCGGTATGCCCGACTTTACTGGTGTTAACATTGTTTGGAGATAAGTTGGGCAACAGACCCGCAATAACACCACCTAGCAAGATGTAAACCATCACCGCCAAAATCCAAGCTGGCAACGAAGCGATAAAAATTTTGAACAGGATCACTACCCACTCGGTAACCGTAATGTTCACAATAGGCTTATCTTGCTTATCCAATTATGCCCTCCTTCTGCTTTATCTTGGTATCGGTATGATATGGCAATGCTTTAAGTGCAAGGTAGCTAGCCACAGCCTAACCAAGAGTGCCCGTTCCTACAGATAGATACAGCACAAATTTTTGTGATTCTTACTTTTTTCTAAAGTTTCGCCAAGTTTTTTCAGCTATCTTGCCTTGAAGTCCGTCAAGATGCAATGCTCTGCTGACGAGCAATAGTGCTACCTTAAATCAGTAAGCAATCTCGCTGTCACCATCTTCGAGCGACACCATCAGCTTGCCGTCTGACATCAGATTCCAGCTGCGAGCAATGCCGTTAGTTCTCTCCCACCAAACACTTGGCTCGGTGTAAGCTGCAACTTGCATAACCTCAGCACCAACTGTTTTGCGATAGATCGGTGATCCCCATGGCAGTTTGTAGATAAGTTCCCAGCTGTTTTTTTCAAAATAATCGACAACCATGCTCAAATGCACACGATTTTCTTCACTATAGATATTGCTGGGAGAAGTTGCCCACGTGGATTCACGGTCAGTTGAAACGTAAAGCTCCTTGAAGTTGATCTCGGTGATGCCAAGGCTTGCAGCCCATTCAATATATTGCTGCACCGCAGTCGGTGTTCCTACTCCAGACTTCTGCAAAACACAGACGAGACGCAGCTTTAAGTTAGAAAACTTGTCTTGGTGTTGGGCGTAGACATGCGCGATTTTTTCCACATCTATATCGACACCCATCATGAATTTATTTTTTGCTGCATCGTGATGGTGATGCGATATTGCCAGTGTGCGCAATCCTGCACGATCGAGACGCAACAAATAATCTAGCAGTTTGTCTTCAGGTAGTTTCGCCATTATCAAGCCGTTAGTTATCAGTGTAACTTTACCGGGAAAATAAGAGGCAGATACTGCCACCAACTCACTCAAGCGTTCGATACCGACCAAAGTTGGCTCACCCCCACCACTGATAACTGCACGCTGTGCACCTCGTTCTTTTGCTAAGGTAAAAGATTTTTGCAAAATTTCTGGAGTAAGCTTATCTTTCTCTCTTCTTTGTGTTGAAATGGAAGCTTCCGAAAAACAAAAACGGCAACAGGCCTGACAAACTTTGGCTACTGGTAAAATAGAAATGCTGCGGGGCGTTATCTCTTCAAAGGGAGCAAACTATTCGGTATTGAGGAGTAGCGAATCGGCGAACACATCTTCTAAACGCACGGAAACAAATTCTCCGCTGGTCTCGTCTTGCACGAGCAAGTCCTCGATTTTTATTTTATTATCAGAGATATAACGAGCTATGCCACTATCTTGGTTGGGCAAAAGTTCCGAAGCAGCTGCCGAAGTTTTAATAATGAGAACACGATCGCCCGCGAGTGCTGTTTTTTGCAAAAGCCGCTTGGCTTTGTCGATACCCGCGGGCAATTCTGTCTCACTCAACAGAAAAAATTTATCAGGAAACGTGCTTTCAGGAACTCCCTCTTTGCTATAAACACCTGCATACTTGTCATAAGCACGAGCAAAATTGCTTAGCACCGTTGCATAGTAAACATCTTCGCGTTTTTCTGGCAACGCACTCAGCACGGTATAATCAGTATTCGATGCGCCAAACACTGACAGTGGGTAGCCGAGCATGCCGCGGCTCTGCAACAAACTGCGTGCGGCAACTGGCACAACGGCAAAATAACCGTTGTTAGGGCGAGTATAGCCAGCGATTTTATCAATAGAGAGCTCCTGCTCTAGCTTTTGCCAACGTGCGCTAATCTCGTCAGACAATATCCGTGGCAACTGTGGCTGCGCAGCCATAGTCCGCAAAGCTCTGTCAACTAGTAACGGATCTGGTGGTTGTGCGGCTTCTCTTAGCTTTTGTCTATCTGCTGCCTTACCCCCAAACAAAAGCCCTAAATGCCCCGGCAATAACCACGACTTCGCCAACGAATAAACGACATAAGCCTGTCCTGTCTCAAAAAGACGCAACGTCGCCTGATCAAACTGCGTGTCAAAAGTATACTCTGTATCCAATAGAATACGCCGCGGCGGACTAGCTGCCAGCCACTGCTGCAGCGCGGCAACTTCTTGTGCGTGCAACTCCCGTCCTTGTGGAGACAGCGGACTAGTAATAATCAGCAGCTCAGCCTCTCCTGAGGCGGTAATACTCTGCCAATCGATATGCGGCACAGATGCATAAGTTTTGAAATTTACCCCCTGCTCTTCGGCTAATTTTTGATAAACAGGATACTGATCTTCAGGCAACAACACAGTGCTACCCGCGTCCATACGAGAAAGGGTCGCGGCGATGAGCTTACGCACCCCCTGTCCTACCACTACGTCTGTCACCACGTCAGGAACGGCAAGAAACTTCCTAACCCGCTGCAGCAACTCCGCCTCACTCAACGTGGGTAGTGTTTCTCCCGCAATTATAGGTACGAACGGCCGCAGATCATACAGCGCACTTACCGCATTGCGATAATCTAGTGCGGCATGGATAGCATCAGCTGGCAACAAAGCACGCGTGCGTAAATAACTAGCAAAGTCTTGAGAATTATAGCCCTTGGCAATCAAATGCACCTGCTTAGCGATTGCCTCTCCGCTAAGAGGAAGCTTCTTGGCCGCCAGCACTTCGCCTATAACTGCTGATAATAACATATAAAAAAATAAAAACTTCATCACGCTCCTAACATTTAGAAATAAAAAAACAAAGATCAATAGCAATAATAAATTGCACCCATAATTGTCAACTACCATCAGACAACACTCTAATATCAAACAGTTTTATTTTTAGCAAGGAATTGGCGAAAAAATCGCGGGCGAGGAATCCAACGGCGTTGAGTGCAAGGCATCGCTATCGTCACAGAAAAGCGCGGCATGTATGCGATTATAGACGCGCCAGCGCACCTACATTGAACTGCCGATGTTCACGTCGAACAGCCCTTTTAAGCTAATAAGGTCGGGGTTGATGCGGGCCGGCAAGTGGCTGTTCAGTAGTCTGAGTGTGTGCCACAGCTCTTCGTTGCTCAATGTAACCATGTCGTGGTCTTTGAACAGTTCCTCTAATGCACTGGCTTTGCGTTGGGGAAGAGGCCTTCTTGGCTGAGGCTTGCGGTTGCGCAGTTCATCGATAAAAACAAAGGCAGACACAGCTCCGACACCTAACATTGAAGCTATCATCAACAGTTTTGCCATGCTTTCATCTTTTGTCATGGTGTTAATTGCATTGGCGGTATCACTGATTGCACGTGAAAGATCTTCTCCATCCAGATATTTTTGCAGCGAAGTGCGTAATTCGCCGTCGGGGAATTCCTTGACGAGATCACTGAGTTCATCGCTAAATTTAGTCAACACAGGCTCACTGATTTCATCTCTAGAATTTATCAAGGTATTGTAACTCATCAAATCGCTTTTAATTTTTTCAAGTTCTATAATTTTTTTAAACAGGCTGTTGGAACGTGTCGTCATGTAGATAGCGGTCGCAGCACCGATAATTACCACCCCAGATACCAGCAGGTTTCGTCCGCGCTTTCTTTCTCCAATGGGAACAATAGTGTTATCAATATCCGTCTGCACCTCTCGCGGATTGGCAAAATAATAAGGTGTGTTGGTTTCTCTTGTATCGTGCAGGGTATAGAAACAGGTTTCCCCGTCAGAACGGGAATACAGGCTATGTGTTGCATAATCTCCCTCGCCCTCAGCATCGCCACGCGCCAAGTCCATTGCCAAACACACGACCAGCGTTGCCAGCGAGCTATTGTCTTGATGCGCCACAAGTTTCAAAGTCAAATCTTTGTCGGCAGTTGACCACAACTCCGAGGTTTGGCGCGCATAAGGCTTGCAACTACTCAACAGCAGTGCAACGGCTAACAACACTACACTATGCACACTCGCCTCCACTAACTTTTTATTTTTGAAATTTTCCCTGTTCAGCGAGCAGTCTTTGCCCAGTCAAGCACTTGCTTCTAATAAAATTATCGAATATCCGCGACAGCACGTCAAGAAATCTCTGCTACAACAGTCTGTGCCGTGGAGTTGATCCCCGTAAAAACAGACATCGTGCCGGTGTCTAATATTTACGCATAGAGGGAACTATGATTTATAATATTTTTACAAAATATGTAATTTATTAAAAATAAAGAAAGGTAAGCCTCTTGCCACATGCAAATCTCAACTGTGGCGATTTTTCTTATGTCATGACAAAAAAACACTTGCAATACAACCTCTGCCCGTGTAAATGCCGCCTGTTAGGTGTTCTTTTTCTAAAATTTTTACGGGAGAATTTCAATGAGAGAGCTGCGGATTATCAGGATATTCGTGCCTGCACTGCTGTTGTTGTTCAGCAGCTGGCAGGGGGCGAACGGGCAGGGGGCGTTGCGCAGTGCGCTGCGCGGTGAGGTGGCAGAGAAGACGGTATCGTTGTCGCAGCACGCACTAGCTGCGTTAGTGTCGGCTAGCCTGCTCGGTGGAACAGCAGCACTTACCGCTGATGCGCACAAGGTGTCGCCTGACCAGCGGCACGAGCAGCGGCAGCATCTGTATCAATCTGAGTTATTAGCGACCTTGCCCACACACAGCTACAGCATGTCGGGCAGCCAGTCGGGGCCGATGCGCGGCTGGAATGAACGGCTCGGTGAAGAGGATGAGGAAGACAACGCCCTCGCCTGGAGCGAGGAAGTCACGAAGGGCAGTGGGGTGTTCTACCTTGCTCTGCGTAGCCCTGACTACGAACACATCCATCACGTAGTCTATGTTGGCGACACAGCAACAGGTGAGCCGATGTTGGCGGGCATCTTTTTGGTCGGGCATGAAGAAGACCACATTACTCTTTATGCTCACGACGGTTGGGTAACACAGGGTTTTATGCAGCGTGACGTAAAGGTTATCCCCGACCCACTCGATCTCTACGCACAGGTAACGGTCTTTACCATCAAAGACCTCAACCTGCATGGAAGATACACACCGGTCATCCCAGAGCTGTTTCCTGTCACTGAAGTCGGCAAAGATCTGCAGATGGTGCAGTATGGTGTGCATGAGGATGATCCCGAAAGTCTAGCCAATCTGCCCATCAAGCAGCGTTCATGCAAGACTCTCGATGCTAACGTCTGGGGTGAGCTCGGTATCGGGCGGAGTACCTGTAACCCAATTGATGGTGCACATGGATCTTTTGGTGCGCCAATTTTCTTGCTAAAAAATGGCACTATGGTCGGTTTCTTCAGCAAAACTACACCGGCAGGAGCACAACTTGCTGAAGGTATGACACAGGCGTTAATCGATTTCGTTATCGAGCAGCAGTTGAACCCAACGGCAGTGGACAGCAAAGACAAGTTGGCGGTTACTTGGGGTGCGCTCAAGAGAGCGCAGTAGTTTTTTACACACGGAGGTTTTAAGTTATGAGAAGTTTACTGGTGATAACGATAACGCTGTTGCTTAGCGCACAAGCTGCTGCCAACAGTACTGGTCTGCGTTCGAGCAAAGCTTTTGCCAAGCTCGGACGAGTTCTTGCAGTGCCTGCACTGGGCATCGCACTTGCCGCGGCACCGCTACACCAAGCCGCGGCACAGGGTAAAGCCGAAGAAGAACTCACGGCAGTAGTGGCCGATGACCCAGAATATCGTCATGGGGCGATGCTGCTGCGGACAAGCATTCCTCCTGCTGAAGGCGAGGAGAAGGGAACGGAGTACGCTTTCCATGTTGCCTTCATCGGTGTCGATGGCAAAGGCAACTCGTTGCTGATTGGACGCGAACGCCAATCCGGAATCAACATCGGGGAAAACCTCGAAGAAGCTTTTGAGTCATCTCTTTACGGCTGGGATGGTTTGATTAGTGGCGGACTGGCGATCAGAGCAATTGACTCCTTCGAGGATGGCACGGAAGGCGATCACATCTTTGATGTCGTTTTGCTAGAGGCTAGGGGTTTAGATCTTGCTGCAGATTACCAGCCGCTGGCACTCGACGATAGTTTCCCGTATGGGGAAGAGCGCGCTATGGAGATTCTGACCTACAGGCTGTTCTACTCGCCTGTGCTGCGGGAAGAGGAACTACTTGAAAACAACTTCATCCTGCGCTGGTTGCGGTGCAATTCCGTGCCACACGCAAACCTCGCTGTCATCGATAACGGCTTTACCACCTGCGGTATTATCGGCAAAACCCTGCCTAACAGCGCACTACTGATATACGCCGGCAAACTAGTCGCACTGCAAAGTCTTGATTCTCCAACACTGCTGGACGAAAACGGTGACCCGCTGGTATGGTACGCAACAGGTATTCCGCATCTAGCTGCTGAGTACGGCCAAGCCCTCAGTGAGGCGGCGCTGGCAGTCAGACCTGCTGGCAAACTTGCAACGACGTGGGGTGCTATCAAAATACAGCAGTAATTATACCTTCAGGTTTGCTCTGTCTGTGTGGCAGAGCAAACCTGTCAGATTAATTCCATCCAAATCATCCAAGGACGATGCCTTGTTTGTCAAAAGGCGACAATGCAGGTAACATGCAATTACGGGACAAATTAGCATAGCCAGCGATGATCCATCTAGCAGATGTCGAGAAGTCTTTCCACAACGAGCAGGTGCTGAAGGGTATCAGCCTTGAGATAGGTGCGGGTGAGCGGGTCAGCTTAATCGGCGCGGGTGGTTGCGGCAAGACGGTAATTTTGAAAATAATTCTCGGCCTGTTGTCGCCTGATGCGGGGGTGGTTGAGGTGATGCAGGTGCCAGTCAAGGACACCAACGATCCGCAGTGGACGGAGGCGTTGAAAAAAGTTGGCATCGCCTTTCAGCAAGGCGGCTTGTTTGATTTCATGACAGTGCGGCAGAATTTGTTGTTTGCCATGCATCGCATGACGGACTTCCCGCGGGAACGCATGGAGGAAAAAATCACCTTCCTGCTCGACAAGACCAAACTGCCCAATGCGAGCGAGATGTTTCCGCACGAGCTGTCAGGCGGCATGCAGCGGCGAGTTGGCATTGCACGGGCATTAAGCACTGAGCCAGTCGTTGCTATCTTCGACGACCCAACTGCAGGGCTTGATCCCGTCACCTCGACGATTATTATCAACATGATTCACGATCTGTGCTCCAATCCAGAGAGTGCCTTGCTGATTGCCACCAGCAACGTCGAGACCGCCATTCGTTTTGCGCACCGTATCATCGTCGTCAACGAGGGGCAGGTCATCGCCGACGGCGATTGGCGCGAACTACTGCTGCGCGGCCCCGCGTGGGTCAAACACTTTATCAGTACCCGTCTCATCGGCATTAGCCTTCAAGCTGCCCGCCAACTGCGTCTACCGCAAGAGTTTATCGCCCAACACTGGCAGGTGTGAGTGCTGTTGGCAAAAATAATTTAGGCAACTGTTGTTTTTTTGGATTGTGCTACACATGGTGTGTCATTTTGTTAAGCTTTATCGATAGGTATCCTATGAAAATCATGTTGCCACTGTTGTTCTGTGCAAGTGCTGCCTTAGCCAACAACCTGCAAGCTGTGGAGCAGAATGTGGCGAAGGTCAAGTTGACCCTAACGTAACGGCTTCACTCAGACGAACACCACTCCACCTCGCGGCTAAAAAAGGCGATGTGGAGATGCTCACACTCTTGCTCCAGTACGGTGCGCATATCGATCAACGCGACCTAGATGGCAACACACCTTTACACTCTGCTCTCTCCACATCGGAATTCTCCAAAGGCGAGTTGGAAGCAGCACGCTATCTCCTTGAGAAGGGTGCTACCCCTGATTACAAGGCACTGAGCGAAGTTACGAGCGGAGCTTATTATTGCCAAAGATGTTGACCCGCACGAGGTTGATGAACGTTCGAGAACGCTACTACATGTAGCTACGCAAGGACTGCCTGAGCGAGATCGTAAGATAAGAAACCACCTTGATGTTATCCACTACTTGCTAACCACAACAAAGATCGACATCAATGCACAAGCTAGTGACGGTAAGACTGCTCTGCATGCACTAATCCGTCCGTCTAGAAAGATGCTGGCAGCAGCAAAAATACTTGTTGCACACGGCAATGAGCAAGCGATGGAAGGCAAAGGGATTGACATTGAAATCAGGGATGAAGAAGGACGCACGCCTTTACTGGCAGCAGCCGAGCGTGCATCGCTTGAAAATACATCAAACAGAAAGTATCTACCGGTAAATCAGTCTCATGAAGAAAAGATTGTTAACAATAGGAAAAGGATGAATGAACTTATCACTTGGTTGGTGAAGGAAGCTGGTGCAGATATTCACGCGAGAGACGACAAAGGCAAGAGTACTGCGGATCTGTATCGTAACTTGGAAAGCGATGAAGATCATGAGGTCTTACGTCTGCTCAAGGGAGAGTGAGTATAGGGCAGGCTGCTAACACAGCCTGCCCTCCATCTTCCGGCAGAGTTGTGAGCAGCAACTTAGCTTGAAGCAAACGCTAGCGCGAAATTCTTCAAACCATTCTTCCTGCGCTACGTTTGTTTTTGCTATAAGCACCGGCATTAGTTGTTTTTTTCAACATAGCAAGGAGTTTGTCATGGTTACACGATTGCTGGGTGCTGGGTTGGTAGTGTTTTTTCTTCTGGGGAGCAATGATCCGCATCAGGTAATCGAGGTAGAAACAGGCAACGTTCGCAGAGAACCGACCAAGATCATATCTGCGGAACACAGCATCACTTGAGATATATCCTCCTATATCACGGTGGGTTCTGTCCTATAACGGGGGCATTCCCGCGGCTTTGTTGCATAAGTTCCGTTGATTATAACATGCTGTTATCATAGCACTTTTATGTGGGGAGCGTTCCCCTCCCCGCTTTGCACGGCTCTTTGCCAAAGGCGTGCCCGAAGGCACGCCTAGCTCCCCTCCCCTGCGTGTTCGCAGACTTCTCGTTTGGGTCAGGTGCAATCATCCTGCTGCACCATGCACACATGTGTGCATGCTCTTTGTCGCTTCCTAGCTCCAGCTGAAGCATTGGCGTGAAATGGTTTGCAGGTCTGCTTGCACCTGACCATTGTCAACTTCTGTGGACACTACGGGCCTGTGCGTGGTGCAGGCATTACCTTTGCAACACCTATAAAATTCTTACTGCTAAAGGGTTATAGGATATAAACATGCCGGCCCTGAGTTATGCAACAAAGCCGGCATTCCCGCGGGTGCTACCGTGCACTGGTATGTTAGGAGTGAAGACAATGGGCAAGTCCTTAGTAAGAGGCAACTTACCACCAATGAAATTTCCAGCACACTGACAATTACCAAAAGAGGCTTCGCCTGTTAGGACTTCAGCAGTGATGACAAGTATCACAAGCTGTTTGTCAGCATCGAGTCTCCCTTATTCACTCTAGTCAACATTAGTAAGCTGCGAGGCAGCGGCTGCCGAGCTATGCCACCGCTTTGATCATGACTGAGCAAACGTTTCTTGTTTGCACGTAACGAAGGGGGCAGGCTGCTTCAGCCTACCCCCTAGACTTTAGCCTGCTATCTGGGCTATCATATAAACCTGATGAGAAGAAGTGTTCCGCACCTATTGGTGCTCGATGTCGATAACACGCTGTTCGATTGGCTGCCCTACTACGCAGAAAGCAACACAGCACTGCTGGCAACTCTGGCAGAGATGATCGATGTGCCTTATCCGCTGCTGATGGAGGAGTTCAAGCAGCTGATGGAGCACTACGACAGGAAAAACTCCTTCATCCTTCATGAGTTGCCTTCACTGGCGAGCAAAGACACCTCAGTCGATCGTAAGGCAATTTACCAGCGTTGCTCTGAGGTTTTTTTACAAAAGGAAACTGCAGCTTTGACCCCGTATCCGGGCACGGTCGTGACGTTGGACACCACCAAACGCTACCGTCCGCACGTGAAAATCGTCGCCCTCACCGACTCACCTGCATCCGAAGCAGTGTGGAAGATCGAACAGCTTGGTCTCGCAGCCTACTTTGATGGTGTTTACGGACTCGATACCCCGCCACTTGTGCCTTCGCCGGCGGTGCTGAAGGAGATTATCACCGCCTGCAAAAAATACCGCGGCACAATCAAGCAAATGCCGTCCGAGTATGAAAAGCCAAGCACCAAAGGACTGGAGATGATTATGTGCGACTTCGGTCTCAATGCTAGCGAGAAAGACCGGGTTATTTATGTCGGCGATAACCTTAAAAAAGACATCGCACTTGGCAAAAAAGCAGGCGTGCTCACCTGCTGGTCAGAGTTCGGTGTGCCTGCGGACAACTACAACGTCAGCAAAACTCTAGCCCTGTCGCCCGCAATCAAGATCAAGCAAAACGTCCCTAACCGCGATGATCTGCGTGTGCGTCCTGACGTTACCCTGCACAAGTTTTCAGATATTCTCAATCACTTGTTTTAATTTTTTACGACACTGGCTGTTGCTGTTTTGATAGTAACATGCTGCAATTTAGCAATAATTTTACTTTTGGAGTTATTTCGCGAAGGATATTGATATGAAAAAATTAGCAGTTGTATTTTTTACCCTTTGGTCTGTGCCGGCTTTTGCTAGTGTCGATTTGCTCAGTGCAGTGCGTGCTGGTGGCATGAACGAGCTTTGGCACGATCTAATGCATCAAATGGTCGATTGACCTGTTTCCATGTTTTACTGGACGGTGTGCGTCTATCTCTTGCGTATGCGGGCAAAAAATGTTGGAATGGTCAATGAATTAAATGTGAGGTGATGTTATGAAGGGTAATCCGAACATTATTAAACTGCTTAACGAGCTGTTGAAGGAGGAGTTGTCCGCCATCAACCAGTATTTTTTGCACGCCCGTATGTGCAAGAACTGGGGCTACGAGAGGCTGAACACGAAAATCATGTCGGAATCGATTGGCGAGATGAAACACGCAAAGGTGGTTACCGATCGTATTCTGTTTCTCGAAGGAGTGCCGAATCTGCAGGCTTTGAGCAAGCTCAGCATTGGTGAGACTGTGCATGAGATGTTCAAGCTCGACTTGGAACGGGAGCTAGCTGCGGTCGCTTTACTCAAGGATAGCATCAAGATCTGCTACGACGCATCCGATCATGGCAGTCGAGAGCTGCTGGAGAGTATTCTCAAAGATGAGGAAGAGCACATCGACTGGATAGAAGCACAGCTCGACAGCATCAAGGGCTGCGGCATAGAGAATTACCTTGCTGAACAGCTGGGTGACACGCAGTAAGCAGGGCGATTATTTTTTCAGCAGATTACGAGTGCGCAAGCAGTGTAAATAGGAGTTGGCAAGGTTATTGTTATCTTGTGCGCTGATTACACTACCATCTTCGCTTTCAAACAGCCGCGGCAACTTCTGCTTCCAGCTAGAGGACGACCCCTTGACCCGCACGCTGACACAGCGATCGCTTTTGCCATTATCCTGAAGTACGACTAATCCGCGTTCTGGTGGCGGTAATTCGGTCGATGTATAGATGTTATTGGCTGATGTGCGAGTGGCACTGTCGGCATGAGCAGTTTTTTTGGCGACCAGACCATTGATTGCTGGACGGATATGGTAGATGTGGCGGCCGCTGTTACGATGATGAATACGAATGTCCATGCCATAGTTATCCGTGTCCGAATAGTGATTCCAGTTCGTGTGGCTACCCACGCCGTAGCCGCTCTCACCGCTATCGAGGTGGACTCCCGTTGCACTGTAGGTATCGACCGCGGCGGTGAGTTCCCCTCCGCTGCTGCGGAAAATCCTGAACTCAGTGCGGGAGCTGTCGATTAGACCCAATCCGACTGTTGCCATCTCTTCTTCGCCGAGCTGGATGCCACGAATCTTGATCAGCGTTTCGCCACGAGCGCTGGGATTCCACACATCGTCATAGACGGGAATAGTACTCCCCAACGTGAGACCTCCCCTAGTTCTAGAAAAACCTCCATCTTCTCCTTCGTCGCAAGCGTAGATAGCCAGCAATACTGCGACGAGACATGTCCGTTTCACCTTCAACCCCCTTTTCGCTCCGAATTGCAATCGTACTTCAATCAGTTGTTCGGCAAAACCTTCAGAAAACTTTAGTGATTAGAAAAGATTTTGTTATTTGGTCGAATGATAGCATGCCAGAACTACAAGCAGTTGATTTTGTGGTGTAAGTGCATTAGAACTTCTTCTTACGTTAGGGGGATGAAACATGAGTGACGGCGGCAGCTTCGATGTTGTGGTGCTGGGAGCGGGGCCAGCGGGTGAGGTCGGTGCAATAAGGGCGGCACAGCTTGGGTTTAAGGTCGCGGTGGTGGAGAAATCTCCTCATCTTGGCGGAACTTGCCTAAACGTCGGCTGCATTCCCACAAAAGCCTTGATAGCATCTGCACACACCTTTCACCAGCTGAAAAACAGCAAGAACTTGGGCTTTGATTGTGGGAAAGTCTCCTGCAACTGGCACAAGGTGATGGATCGCAAGGATGATATTGTCGAGCAGCAGCGGCGCGGCCTACTTTTCCTCATGAAGAAGAACAAGATTACCGTTATCAAGGGCACAGGAGCACTGGCAGATCGCACAACACTGGCAATTACAGGCGAGGACAAGCAGCAAAGCCAGCTCAAGTTCAAGCATTTGCTAATCGCTAGTGGCTCGCAAGTTACTGAGTTTCCTCCCTTTACTTCCAATTCGACCAACATCATGAACTCCGATACCGTGTTGAGCATCGACCACATCCCGCCGTCTCTAGCAATCATCGGTGGTGGAGTGGTTGGAATGGAATTTGCCTGCATGTTCGCCGAGTTCGGCAGCAAAGTGAGCGTTTATGAGGCTGCCGAAACAATTTTGCGCGGCAGCGATGCAGAGGTCGTGCAGACTTTGCAGCGCAGTTGCAAGAAGAAGGGCATAAGCATCTTCACCAACACCAAAATAGAGGCAATCGAAGACCGCGGCAAGGATGGCGTGCAGATAAAAACAGCAAACGCAACGGCGATGTTTGCCAAAGTCCTGCTGTCGATCGGCCGCACTCCTAGCAGCGCTGCTTTGCAGCTGCAGAATATCGGGGTTGAATTAGACGCAAAGGGTTTCGTGCCCGTCGCTACGGACACCTACCGTGTAAGGGGACACAACCACATTTATGCCGTCGGCGATATCATCGCAACACAGGCACTGGCACACACAGCTTCAGCAGAAGCACTGCGGGCGGTGGAAAACATGGCAGACAAGTCACCACCTCCGATCGATTACCGCAGCAGCCCGATGGCAATCTACACTTCGCCGGAGATTGCCGCCATCGGCAGCAGCGAGGAGGAGTTGCGGGAACAAGGAGTTGAGTTCAAGAAAACTAAATTTCCCTTCGCTCCGCTGGCAAAAGCAAAAATTGAGGGACATACGGAGGGTTTTATCAAGATTATGTTCGATCCTCACTACCACGAACTGCTAGGTGTGCATATCATCAATGCAAAGGCAACCGAACTGATTGCCGAGTTTGTGCTGGGTAAAAACCTTGAAACCACCCTCGATGAGATAGCCCACTCCATTCACCCCCACCCAACAATCTCGGAGACAATCATGGAAGCAGCGCATGCAGGTGTTAGCGGCGCGGCGATTCATCTTTAGGGAGCGTGACGTGCTTGTTTCTGGAACTATGTCAATGTGCAGACTTCTTACCTCTCGTGCAGCCCCTTGTTATGGGGGTTGTAATATGAGTGCAATGTTCGTGCTACACACCACAATCTCGCGTTGTCCGCAGAAGTTTACAAGGGTTGAGAAGGATCATACCAGCAAACCATTTCACGCAGATGCGTCAGCTGGAGCTAGGAAGCGACAAAGAGCATGCACACATGTGTGCATGGTGAAGCAGGGTGATCTTTCTCAACCTCAACAAGAATTCGCGAACAGAAGGGGGAGGGGGAACGCCTCCCCATACAATAGGAGCGTGACGTGAGCAAAATAACCACAGTCAATTTGCCCGCGATGGGCGAAGGGATACATGAGGCGCGGGTGAATTGCTGGCTGAAGCAAGAGGGTGATGCGGTAAAGGAAAACGAACCGCTGCTCGAAGTTTCAACCGACAAAGTGGATACGGAGATTGTCGCACCCTGCACAGGTATAGTGCAACGCATTCTCGTTGCACCCGAACAGACAGTGGCAGTAGGCGCATTACTGGCAGAAATCGGTGCGGCTGAGGCGAAAGCGACAGATTCACCACCGCGTGCGCAAGAAGCATCGACAGCAGACACCACCTCACCTGCGGACGAGGGAGCTGGGCAGGACAAGGACAAAACTCTAACAGCAAAGGCAGTGCCAACCAAGCGCCCACGACTGCTAACTTCGCCGCTGGTGCGAAGAAGAGCGGCAGAACAGGGCATCGACTTAACGCAAGTGCGGGGCAGTGGTTTGCACGGGCGTATCACTGTGCGTGACCTTGAAGCCCACACCGAGAGGCGAGAGCACCAGAGCGTGCGGGAGCGAGAAAGCGGCAAAGAGCTGAGTGACAGCGAGCGATATAAAAAGCCGCGTAGCGATATAACACATGCTGTTTACCAGCAAGACGGACAGGAATACCAAGACGGCGTGGCGGTGCGCCGCGAGCGCATGAACCGCATGCGACGTTTGATTGCAGCGCACATGAGTGCATCGGTGCGCATTTCTCCGCATGTAACGACGGTGTTTGAGGTCGATGTTGAGCGTATCGGTGCAGCACGGCAGCGGCAAGCGGAGGAGTTTCAACGTCAGACTGGTTTTAAGCTGACGTTGACGGCTTTCTTCGTCCACATCGCGGCCTTGTGCTTGAAAAAATTCCCCCTACTAAATGTTTCACTGGATGG
Organism: Oligoflexales bacterium; assembly: GCA_965226195.1. Taxonomy (GTDB): domain Bacteria; phylum Bdellovibrionota_B; class Oligoflexia; order Oligoflexales; family JAPPIL01. Next base: position 1,460,151 of record OZ245333.1, on the reverse strand, counting down.
AAACGATATTCTGTGGAAAGATGACATTAACATCGGCTGTGCCGTAGCATTGGAGAATGGTTTAATCGTGCCGGTCGTCAAAAAAGCAGGGGAGCTGAGTTTGTTGGAAACAGCCCACAGGCTGCAAGATTTGGTAGCGAAAGCGCGTGACAAGCAACTTGCCGCTGACGATGTGCGTGGTGGTACATTCACCATCACCAATCCCGGCATTTACGGCAGCCTCACCTCCAACCCAATTATCAATCAACCACAGGTAGCCATACTTGGTTTGGGACGTATTGCCCCGACAGCAGTGGCCATCGATGGCATGCTTGCCGTGCGTCAGACAATGCTAGTCAGCTTGACCTTCGACCATCGTGTCGTTGACGGTGAGATGGGGGCTAAGTTTCTCGCCACCTATCGCGACATTGCACAGGAGTTTGGTTGAGATGACAGAGCAACTTACTTCTAAGGTAGAGGCAGGCGGCTTTAGCCATCTTGACCTGCGGGTACGGGTGCCCGCGGAGATAGTCGGTAAAACCTACACACGGGTGTTGCAAAACATGCGGAGTAGAGTGCAGGTGGCTGGCTATCGGGTGGGCAAAGCACCCTTGTCAGCCGTGCGACGGCGGGTAGGCAATCATCTCAACCAGTTGGTGGCTGCGCAGTTGGTCAAGGACAACGCGGACAAGGCTGCACGTGCGCAAGGGCTGCCGCCAGTTGGCCGTGAACCTGAAGCTCACACGGATGGCGAAGCTGTGGAAGGGCAGGCGTTTGAGTTTCGGGTGCGATTGAGCGGCATCCGTGCCAAAGTGACTAAGCTTGATCCTTCCTACAAGAAGCTTGAACTTATCATGCCGCCGTTGCGGGGAGACTTCGACATAATGGCAGACAAGCGTCTACGCTTGTTTCTCTACCAGCACGCTGAAAGCAGAGTGCGCGACGATGCTGAACGGGTTGAGGAGGGCGACAGGGTTACCTTCTCTTGCACCGTCGTTGACGATAATCAACCGCAACCAGAAGAGTTTAGAAATGGGCAGGCGCAGACCAGAATTATCGGAGTAGAGGACAAACTGCCGGGCGAGATCGAGCGCTCTCTGCAAAGCATGAGTTGTGGCGATACACGGCGCAGCTCCCGTATTATCAAGCATAAAGATAACTGGGGTAACCCCCATTTAGAGGGGCAGAAGGTAACTTTTGACCTCAAGGTACATAGGATTGAGCAACTGCTGTTGCCAGAACTCAACGATGCGCTGGTGCAGCAAAAGACTGGCGATGTGCCTTCGGTCGAGGCATTGCGCAGCAAGCTCCGGCAGGAGTTGGTGGACGAGGAGAGCAAGGCGCGCAGTCGATGGCTGGAAGGTCAGGTCGAAGACAAGTTGATGGCGAAAAGCGAGGTAGAAATACCGCAGCTACTACTCGACCACGTTGCTGACTCTGTCTACCGCAGTCATAAGCTTGAAAGTGAGACCGAGGAACACCAGCAAAGTGTACGACAAAAATGTCTTGAACAAGCGCAAGAGGTTATTTCTATCACTGCAGTGCTTGCGGAAGTCGCACGGCGGGAAAACATCGTTGTGCGTTCGGAAGAAAATGGCATGATGAGTGGCCAATACCACGACTTACGCCGAGCAGTGGCGAAGCACTTTATCTCGAACGCCAAAATTCGTCAGGAAGCGGATCTTGACGCGGGCGAGGATATTGATAATGAGGCGATTGATTACACGCTAGATGAAGATACCAAGCATCTCTACTCACTGCAGGATAAGCTCAGAGAACGTTCGGAGGTGAAAAAACTAGCCGACTACAAGGGTATCTCGATCAAAAATCCAACTATGGACAGCTGTGACGAGGTTATCGAGCAGCAGCTTGAGACACTACGCCATGAGTATGCGTCCTATCGTCTCTCGGACGCACCCTTCACGCTTGGACTCAGTCAAAGCATCGTGGTGACGAGGTTTGTCACTATTGACAACGAACCCGTGCCAAGTATGTCCCTGTTGCGATCTTCGCTATCGCTACCCCGACAAGATGTTGAGCTTCCTCCGCACTTTCAAGTGTTTGTCGGCATGCGGGCCGGCGAAAACAAGAAAGTCCTTTGTCCTGAATTGTTTCCCGATGCGGCTGAGAAAGGCCTCAAGGTCGAGATAACTGCTCTTCTGCACGAGGTGCATGAGCTTGAGCTGCCGACGTTAGACGATCAGTTTGCTCAAGAATTTTTAGATGTTGAAAACTTGGCGGCGTTACGTGCCAAGATCACTCAAGAGGTCGAGCAGAGTCACAAGCAAGAGCAACAGAACTTATTGGGCAGGCTTATCCTCGACAAACTGACTGAGGAAAGCGAATTTCAAATGGACACCAAAACGCTGGAAGAGTCCGTCGCACTCTTGCTCGATAGTGCATCGTTGCGGAAAAATTTTCGTGTCAAAGAAGAATCGGATAAGGAAGTTGAAGCGACGCGTATCCGTGATATCCTTACGAAGGCCGCGCAACGCTACTTGATCACAGCAGAAATTGCCCGGCGGGAAAACATTACCTACGACGATGATTCCGAGCATGAGAACGAAAGGATGCTTGCTAAAGTAGAAAAATTGTTGCGTAAAGAGGCAAAAATTGTTGATGATCATGATGATAAAGCACGGGGAAGCTAATGTTCTTCACTGTGATGACGATTATGTGTTGCTGAGTGAATTTTATGGAGTAGTGCAGAGATGGCTCTGATACCTGTGGTAGTGGAAAATACAAGTCGTGGTGAGCGGTCGTGGGACATTTACTCGCGTCTGCTGAAGGATCGCATTGTCTTCTTGGGAACGCCGATCGTCGATGAGATCGCCAATGTCATTGTGGCGCAGTTTCTGTTTCTTGAGAGCCAAGACCCGGACAAGGACATTCACTTTTACATCAATTCGCCCGGCGGCTCGGTCACAGCTGGTCTTGCCGTCTACGATGCAATGCAGATCGTCAAGTCCCAGATTCGCACCTACTGCATCGGCCAGTGTGCAAGTATGGCCGCGTGGTTGCTAGTGGCGGGGGAGAAGGGCAAGCGTTATGCCCTGCCCAACTCACGGGTGATGATTCATCAGCCCCTTGGAGGCGCAGGTGGGCAAGCAACGGACATTGACATTCAGGCGGCCGAAATTATTAACATCAAGAAACGCATGATTAAGATTATGGCACACCATACGGGGCGTAAACCAGAACAGGTAGGCAAGGACATCGATCGCGATAATTTTATGTCGGCAAGCGATGCTAAGGAATATGGGATAGTGGACGATGTTTTTCAAGCTAACAGAACGGAAGCCTGACACAGGGCAGAAAGGGAGGCGACATGTCGCCGCGTGGTAACGGATTGCACTGTAGTTTTTGCGGTAAGAATCAGGCAGAGGTGAAAAAACTGATCGCCGGCCCCAATGTCTACATCTGCGACGAATGTATTCACCTCTGTAACGACATTATTGCCGAAGAGGTCGAGAAAGACGAACTGCTCAGTCCGTCTCGCAAAGTGCCTAACCCCAAAGAAATCAACAAAATTCTCGACGACTATGTTATTGGGCAGGAACGCGCCAAACGCACCTTAAGTGTTGCGGTGCATAACCACTACAAGCGTGTCGATCACAAGAAAAACTTCAGCAAAAGCGGTGAAGATGTCGAGTTGCAGAAGTCAAACATTCTGCTCATCGGCCCTACTGGTAGCGGCAAAACCTTGTTGGCACAGACATTAGCACGTATTTTGAACGTGCCCTTCACCATCTCGGATGCCACCAACTTGACCGAAGCGGGCTATGTTGGAGAAGATGTCGAGAACATTATCTTGAACCTGCTGCAGAATGCCGATTACGATGTCGAGCTGGCACAGCGCGGCATTTGCTACGTAGATGAGATCGACAAGATCGCGCGCAAGGGCGAGAACCCTTCCATCACCCGTGATGTTTCGGGTGAAGGTGTGCAACAGGCACTGTTGAAAATCGTCGAAGGCACAATTGCCAACGTTCCGCCACGGGGCGGGCGCAAACATCCGCAGCAGGAATTCCTGCAGGTAGACACGACTGATATTCTCTTCATCTGCGGCGGAGCTTTTGCAGGGCTGGAAAATATCGTCGCCGAGCGCATCGAGGTGTCCTCGATGGGGTTTGGCGCAACTATTCACACCAAAGACAAGCGCGATATCTCGCAACTATTGTCGAATGTGCGCACCGAAGACTTGATGAAATTCGGTCTTATCCCTGAATTTATCGGACGTGTGCCTGTCATCTGTGCGTTGTCAGAACTAGATCGCGAGGCGTTGATCCAAATTTTAACCGAGCCAAAGAACGCTATTGTCAAGCAATTCAAGCGTCTGTTTGAATACGAGCGGGTTGATTTGAAATTCACCGATGGGGCTTTGCGAGCTGTAGTCGATGAAGCACTAAAACGCAAGACAGGCGCACGCGGCTTGCGTTCCATCATCGAAGAGTCAATGCTCGACATCATGTATGAAATGCCCGGCATGAACAGCCTCAAAGAAGTGGTTATCACCGAAGAAACGATCACCGGTGGCTCTGATCCCGTGCTGGTCTACCTTTCCAAAAAAGACGAACCTACTCCAGCACAGAGCACTGCTAACACCCGTCACGACCTTGATTTCAGCACTGGCACTGACGAGTAAGTCTTTATTGCTCATCTGCGCACAACTCTATCACGCTATTCTGTAAATTATCTAAATTTATCGCAGCAAGCCGCCGATATGCTCTACAGTTTGAACGTTAACAGAAAGGGAGATCGAAATGGTTTCTTTTACACGGTTTATTTTTTCCTTGTCGGTGTTTGTTGTGTTCGGTGCTTGTGGCATGGACGACAACAACAAGGGTGATAAGGAAGAAGAAACACCTACACCGCAAAAGCAATCAAGTCAGCTGGCCTACTACTACGGCCACTATCAGATAGAGCCTAACCCTTCCATCTTCAACGATAAAAGTGAGGAATTCGTCATCAGGGTTGATGTCGAGGACAAACAACCGAAGAGCATGCACCTGAAGCAGCTTTCACCAACCGGTGCTGTGGAAAAAATTACCCTGCAGTGTCAACAACTCTTGAGCTACCGTTGTGCGGGCAAGGATAGCCGCAATTACGAGTTCAAGTTTGAGTTTTTTGCTTGGAACAACGCCTTTGAACTGCATAATTTCTGGGTATCTCTGGCTGACAGTGAACATGCTTGGGTGAGGAAACACACCGCGGCGTTGACTACGGCAAAAATACGTGAGACACATTTTTCCGATACAGAGGCTAGTAAGTCTGTGACCCAGATGCAGGAAGGCGATCTGTTCACTAAATGGTCAGCCAGTTTATGCCCACATTTACAAAAACTACCAACTAAGGATACGATGCTTCACTCTCTCAGGCAATCCGTAATTTCTTGGAGTACCTCTATTTCCTACGGATACGGACTGAAAAATGACTCCTGTTCGGACAGAAAGTTTGTTTTTAAGGCGCGTGACAAGTTTATACGCTTTGCTCTCACCCATGGGATCGGCTGTGCATTGGCTGGCAACGATTTCAAGCTAGAATTCAAAGCCTCTGACAACAGCCATAGCTTAGGTTGTGAGATCAACTCTGTGTCGATCATCGATGGCGATGGCTATAGCAAGGGCGAAGGTGACATGGGTATTACCGCATCCCAATTTGATGAGAACACAAGGGAGCATACAAATGAAAAATATCTTTGGGTGGAAAAAAACGGTAAATGGGATGGCAATGCTCTCGACGAGAGAGATGAGTTGGAGAACAGAATAGGGATGGCTATTCCTACTACCATTTGCTTACAAGCCTGCACTCCCACGTGGTGATAAATTTATTACCCCTGCTCAAGCGTAGTTTGCGGAGGTAGGGCAATCAATCCACAGCGCCACCACAGCCATGTGGTTGTGGTGGTTGCAAGAGCAAGGCTTATGAACTTATCAGCACCAAAAATAAATTTTAAGTAAATACAAAAAAATTTAAGAAATATAACTATTATGTATGTAGTCATGCGGAAGGAGAACACGAGTAGCAACTGTTCAGCAAAAATCAGTCTGTGAATTTTGGTAAGGATGTGCTACGCTAGCATCTAGCCTTAATATTAATCGTGAGATACAACTTGCTAGATACGGTGCAACAACCACGACGCACCTCTGCTCAACGCAACAGACTTGCTGACAAGCGACACAGGTTATTGCATGGCGATGCGACGCGGCGCAACACACTGGCTGCCGATAGCGTTGATCTAATCGTCACCTCACCACCCTACAACGTCGGCAAATCATACAGTGGTGCAGAGGAAGACGACGCGATCGGTTATCGTGATTACCTGCGCTTCAGCAAAAAATGGTTGAACAATTGTTTGCATTGGACCCGTGACACAGGACGTATGTGCGTCAATGTCTCGATCGATAAAAACAAGAACGGCAAGCAACCGCTGGCGGCGGACATTACCACGCTGGCAATGCAGGTTGGTTGGCAATACCATGCTACAATCTTGTGGAACGAAGGCAATATCTCCCGTCGCACCGCATGGGGTAGTTGGAAGTCAGCCAGCGCACCGCACGTCATCGCCCCTGTCGAAGTTATTATCGTCCTCTACAAAGGCGAATGGAAACGACAGCGGCAAGGCACGTCAGACATCAGCGGCGAAGAATTTAAAAACTGGGTGCTGGGCATCTGGGATTTCAACGGCGAAAGTGCTAAACGCATCGGACACGAAGCCCCCTTCCCGCGTGAACTACCCAAACGCTGCATCAAATTATTTTCTTTTGTCGGTGACACCGTGCTCGATCCCTTCTGTGGCAGCGGCACAACCATGATTGAAACCATTAACAATAGACGCACTGCCTATGGCATCGAGCTGGAAGAAAAATACTGCAACCTCACGGTGCAGAGGATTGGACAAGAATGCACAGCGGGATTGATGCACTGACCAGCGGTAAAACTGGCATAATATACAAAAATTTAATTAGAGGTAAGAACTACACTTGCCCACATCAATTTGTTAAGAGTGTTTATGATAAATACCGTAAAAATTACGAAAGTAATTCAAACATCAACGGTAAAATTTTTGAGTACTTGATTTGTGAAACACTAATGCAGCAAGAGATTACTAGTTTCTACTATCAGGCTAAATTCGAGCTGATGCCAAATGTAGATTTTGATATTTTGCTTTACCATCCACAAAAACCTGTAGCACTAACGATGAAGGTATCTTTACGGGAGAGATATAAGCAGGCAGACCTAGAAGGATGGGCACTGAAGCAAGTGTACCGTAGAGCTAACAGCTATCTAATCACACTGTCAGAAAAGGAAAAAAGACGGTTAAAAGAAAAAATAGACAACAGTGAAGTTGAAGGCTTAACAGATGTCGTGCTTGCATCAAGTGCTGAATACGATGATCTTCTAGATAAGCTAGCAAAAAAGGAGTTCTATGCTGCTGATTTAATTAACCCTTTGCCGCAAGGAAAACTCCTGTCTCGTTAAGCCACAGACTAATAGCAATACCTCAAAAGTGAACGTCACGCGACTTAAACCACACCAATTACAACGGCACGGGCAATGAGACGTAGCGTTCCTGCTGCTGGTGGTCACGCACTTTTAAACTGACAAAGGCGATGTTCTTGCGCACGCGGGGGGTGTTGTCATGTGCAAGGTCGTGGAAGAGACTGGCAAACAACTTGCTAGCTTGCTGCTGCCCCGCACGCAAGCGGGTACGACCATACTCTGCACCCAGCCAAATACCTGCACTAATGCGAGTGTTGTAGCCGAGTGCCCAAGCATTGTGCTGATCGTTGCTGCTCGCCGCGTAGCTGCGCAACTTGCTGCCGTAACGCTGCGCGAAGATACGTAGCACTTCGCCGACAATAAAAGCTGCGTCGGAAGAAAATACTCGTGCCCCACGTGCCGATGCTGCAGCAAATAAGTTTTTGCCGTCGCTCGCGTCAATGCGTAAAACATAACGCGGCTTGACTCGATAACCATGATTGGCAAACGCTGCAAACGCCGCGGTCATCTGCTCCAAGGTAAAACTTAGCGCTGGCACAGCAGGGTCGAGTTTAATCGCAAATGGGGTGAGTATTTTGTGCAAAGAACCCGCGCCCACCTGCATCAACATAGCCGAGATATCGACTTGGCGCTGCTGCAAGATCGCACTATACAGTGCTTCAAACGCAGGGTCGATGTCGTTGAGGCTATTTTGCGTCGCCGAGCCGCGACTGAGGGCGGCAAGAATGAAAGGCAGCAGCAAGCGTTGCGCCTGTCGCCGGGTCTGCAAGGCACGATTGAACTGCGTCAACCGATAAGCCGAGCCACCCTGCACCGCTAGCACATCGCCATCACGGGCGTGCAAGACATAGAAGGCCGCCTGCAATTCTTTCCCCTGCTTGCGTCGCAGAGCTACAACTTGCGTGCGAAAACGAGCTGCGATGCGGCGTTGCAACTTGCTGTCGAGCGCGGTGTGAATTTGATAGCCGCGGTGATTGAGTGCCTGCATGCTAAATCTACGCCGCAGAAGTTTGCGCACCGCCGCGTTGAAATACGGAGCTTGCGACACAAAACGCGGTGCATGTGGATAGATCTTGACCGCAGCATCACGCACTGCCTCGTAATGCTGCGATGAAATAATGTTGTCCGCCATCATACGCTGTAAGACGAGCTGACTGCGTTGCCGTGCTGCAGGATAATTGCGGTGTGGAGCAAGGGCACTCGGTGCTTTGGGCAGCGCCGCCAGCAGTGCCGCTTCGGAGAGGTTTAACTCACGACTCGACTTGCGAAAATAAATACGACTGGCAGCCTCGACTCCGTAAGCACCGTTGCCAAGATAGACGCTGTTCAAATAGTATTCGAGAATTTTTGTTTTTGAGTATTTTTTTTCCAACACCGCGGCAATCTGTGCCTCACGACTTTTGCGCAGCCACGTCTTCTGTCGATCGAGAAACAACATGCGTGCCAACTGCTGCGTAATCGTGCTGCCACCTTGCCTGATACTCTGCGCGACGAGATTCGTCCACAAGGCACGCAGTGTTGCACTGTAATCGATGCCACGATGCGCAAAAAAATCTTTGTCCTCCGTGCTTAAAAAGGCTTCAACCAAATAACGCGGCATTTCTTGCAACGGCACGAAGTATCTTTTTTCCTGTGCAAATTCGCCAATCTTGATACCGTGCCGATCGTAAACCTCGCTAGCAAGCTGCAAACGATCTCGTGCCAGCACAATCTGCTCAGCATCGACTGGCTCGATTTGCAGCAGCAAATAATACAGCGCAAAAACGGCAGGTATCGGCAGAGTTATTTTTAGCAGCAGTTTCACGGGCAAACACAATCTGTGGAGGAAAAGAGGCTTCCCTTTCATTCTCGCACACGGCTCTACCACGCTCAATGCTACTGATTTGCCTCCCGCTTGAAACAAACGCCACCTTGTGCTACCTTCGCCTCACGTGGGGCTGCGGTGGCGGAATTGGTAGACGCGGAGGGCTCAAAATCCTCTGGCAGCAATGCCGTGTGAGTTCGATTCTCACCCGCAGCATGGGGGTGCTGTTTCTTCTAGCAGTGCCATGCATGTTTGCCAAGAAAAGAAGTAACTCTGGGCATTTACAGCAAAAACAGGTATCTCTCCTTTCTGCATCGGCTGCTATTCCCGTGGTTGAAGATGAAGATCGTGCCGCGTGACTTTAGCACCTATCAGGCTGATAGCAGTGCATGTTATGTCTTGCGCCGCCGCTCGTTCACCGACTTGCTCGTCCTCGAACAGGTCTGTCGGCAAAAAAAACTGCTACGGCCGCGGCTACATCCGCGCCATCTTGCCCACATGGATGGCAGCGGCTACCTATGCCTTGACGTGCATGGACAGCCGGAACGCAGTCAGGCCGTATTGCAAGAAATGATCGAGCAACAGCGACGTGACACAGCACGAGAAGTGCGCTTGATCCCTGTCTCGATATTTTGGGGGCGCAATCCGGGCCGCAAGGAAAGCTCGTTCTTACGTGCATTTTTCAGCGATGCCGAGAGCCGCAATCCACTGCGGCGCTTTCTCATCATGCTGGTACAAGGGCGAGATATTCTCGTCAATTTCGGTAAACCAATTTCGCTGCAAGAATTCGTGCGAGAGGAAGCCAGCCATGAGCAGCTCAGCCGCAAGCTTAACCGGGTGCTGCGGGTTCACTTTCGTACACAAAAAAATGCGGCTCTGGGGCCGCAACTCTATCGCCGCAGTCAGGTGATTGAGTTTCTGCTCAGCTCCCACAACGTGCGCACCGTCATTGCCAGTGAAGCGCAGAAGCGTGGCACTTCGGTCGAACGTGTTACCAAAACCGCACGCAAAAATCTCGAAGCCATTTGTTCTGATCTTTCGCCACGTTTTGTATTACTTTTTTACTTATTTCTCAACTGGTTTTTCCGCAAAATTTTTACCGCCATCGCAGTGCATCGTTCGCCGGCATTGGCAGAAGTCGCTCGCACACAGGAACTAATCTACTTGCCTTGTCATCGCAGTCACATTGACTACTTGTTGTTGAGCTACGTGCTCTATCGGGAAGGCTTGATGGTACCACACTTCGGCAGCGGCGATAATCTCGATTTTCTCATCATCGGCACGCTGTTTCGCAAGTCTGGGGCTTTTTTTCTGCGGCGCAAATTTCGCGGCAATCGTCTCTACACCACGATGTTCAGTGAATACATGCACTATCTGGTCAACAAAGGTTATCCACTGTGTTTTTTCCCTGAAGGCACCCGCAGTCGCAATGGCTTGCTGCTTGAGCCGAAGACAGGCATGCTGGCAATGATTGCCCAGAGTTATCTGCGTGACGATTATCGCAAAATTTCGCTCGTGCCCGTCTATATCGGCTATGACTGCTTGATAGAAGCCAAATCATTTGTCAGCGAGATCAGGGGACAAAGTAAACCCAAGAGCGAATCGTGGCGCGGTCTGTTTCATGCTCGCAAGATCTTAAGTTCTTCCTTTGGCAAAGCCTATGTCTCTTTCGGTGCACCACTATCGTTGGGTGAGTATCTTGCCGCGGGGGAAAAACGCGGACAAGCTTTGAGTGCCACCATCTCTAGTCTAGCACACACAGTAATGGAAGGTATTGCCGACCATACCGTCATTACGCCTGTATCGTTTGCTGCCATCGTATTGTTGGCAAAACCACAGAAGTCGATTGCTGTCACTGAATTCAGCAATTTGTATCGTGTGCTGCGTGCGCTAAACGAGCAGTTGCAGTGGTCAAACCATGTTAAGTTTCCCGACTTTGAACCATCAGCCTTGCTACATTTGGTGCAGGAGATGCCGCAGATAAAATGGTTTAAGCACGAGAGCGGCGACATTCTTTATCTCGATGACCACAACGATCCTGTATTGCTTTATGCGGCAAACAATATCGCGGCGGTGTTTCTAATTCCTGCGTTGATTGCGCGGCTTTTCCGTAACTTTCAGCGCATTGAACAGCGTGATTTGATTGACACAATTTGTAACTATTACTACCTGATGCGGGGTGAATTTTTTCTTAAGTGGGATAGCGAAATTGAGCGAGTGGCGGAAGAAACGCTGGCAAAAATGATTGAGCTGGAGTTGTTGAACAGCGACCCGCAGCTGTCACCACCGGCATTGGCAGATGATAACTTTTTGCTGCTGCACAATCTCGGTTGTTTTGCGGATAAAATTTTTGAACGCTACGCCGTGCTAGTAACTTTGCTAGCAGCCTATCAGGAGCATACACAGGTGCAGCGGCAAGAGTTGGAGCGGCAATATCGTTTATTGTTGCAGCGCATCGCCATCTTGAAGGGACGCAGTGCACCTGATTACAGACACGAGCGTAATGTCAGTTATCAGATGGAAAATTTCAAAAAAATGGCGTTGTTGACAGAATCCGAAGACGGTGTGATACGTATCTCGCCACGTTTACAAGACATGGCGCGCCGTTGCGCTGAGGCGTTGGGAAGAGACATCGGGCAGAGCATCAAAAAAATAGCCGTGTCGTCGTGAGTAAAAGACGCCCGCTGTCACGCAAGAACTGGGCTGCTGACGAACTGCGGGAAAACTTCACCGTACCTGAAGCAGAGTGGCCGCGGCAGAGCGAGAGTACGTTTGCCGCACGGGTGGTCGAGGTGCATAAGGGCTTTGCCTTTGTGTCACCTGAAGCAAAACCGCATGAGATCGATTTGCACGATGTGTGGTTGGGCACGATTCCGAAGCGTTTTTTGCTGGCAAAAAAATCAAACCGCAAACTGCTAGCCGTCGGCGATCGTGTATGGTGCGAACCTGATGCGCATGCACAGCAAGATTTGCCACACTGCCGTATCTTGCGCAATGCACCGCGCCGCAATGTGCTGGCACGACTCGACCCTTTCAACAAGGCACTTGAGCACGTTATTGCTAGCAACATTGACAATCTCGTTATTACGTCGGCTTTTGTTACACCGCCGCTCGATTTTACTTTAATCGATCGCTATCTTGTTTTCGCGGCTAAACAAAATATTCAACCACTGCTCATCTTCAACAAGTGTGATTTGCACGACGAGACACAGCGACAGACATATGCACCTCGTTTAGAAAATTACCGCCGTATCGGTTATCAAGTGCTGGTCGTGCAAGCAACGGTAGATGATTTTCACCCACAGGACGATCTCGTCGCCTTGCAAAAAATTCTGGCACAGGGCATTGCCGTTTTTAGTGGCAACTCTGGAGTGGGCAAATCTTCACTGATCAATTTATTTACGCCATTGATTCCCCAAGCTGTCGCGGAAGAACTTACAGGCAGCGGGCAGCACACGACCACCTATGCCAGCCTATTAAGTTTACAGACAGGTGGCTATGTCATCGATACACCGGGCATCAAAAAATTTGCACCGGGTGAAATTGAACCAGCACAGTTAGGAAATTTTTTCGTCGAGTTTGCCGCCTACACCGACAAGTGCCGTTATCGTTCCTGTCTACACGACAAAGAACCAGTCTGTGGCGTGAAAGACGCAGTTGACACAGGAGACATCTACGCCGAACGCTATGCCTCTTACTTGACCTTGTTGGCAGAGTGAGGGATTCTTACGCTGAAAGTCAGAGGCTCGCACCTTGCCACCCGAAGTAGCACGCTACGCTCGTTTCCTCGCTCTTTACTTGTAATAAGTAGTGTTATTAGACACATATCTTGTGTTAATTTTCTCGTGAGACTGCACCATTTAAGATTAAAAATGCTACTTGACAATGTATTTATTTTATGGTAAAGTATCATTACTATAGTAACTTTTTATTAAGTAGGATTAATTATGTTAGTAAGGTTAACGTTAGTCATGATGTTGTGTGGCAGCGGTGCATTGATGGCATCGGGGGTGCGAGTGCTCGTCAAGCATGTACCGATTGAAAGGGTGCTGCAAAAATTTAGGCTGCAAGACTTTCCTGCTCAGGCACTCAAGCGAGATACTCAGCTAGTGCCAAGTGCCGCGGCGTTTGTTGACGAATTACTGCAAGCTTCGTGTCAGTCATGTTTTGCAGAAATTTTTGCTGAAAAAAATTTTCAACACTATCGTATAGTAGAGCAACTTGATGATGAGTATGTTGAAGCATATGCAAGAAAGTTATCTGACCATAGTTTGTTCCTGTTCCATAGTTCGTTCCCTCCTAGTTCGTTCCCTGATTATGATGTCACTGTCTCGCTTACCGATGAGGCTGCACTAGCAGACAGCTTGCTGGATAGATTTGCTAAACTAGACAGGTTTTACCTCGCGATGCGTGAGGCACAACAGCAGATTGATACAAACATGCCTGTCGATGGTGTGCGACGAGATGTTTTTGCCGCACAACGCGAAAAATATACCGAGCTGTATCAACATACCCGTGACGAAATAGATGCGGTGCTAGCTGATTTACGTGGCTTGCTCGATGAACATGGTCGTGAGTACCCCCACGAAGTGCTCGCGAGTGCTGATAATCTGGACGCGCATTTGCGCCGACTCGCACAGGCTAGAGATGCCTGGTCGCGGAACATTGAGACGGCAGTAACGAATGAGGCAACACCGCGTATGCTAGAACTGCAGGAGAGGGGAGAGAAGCTGTTGCAACAAACCCAGAAGGAAAAAGAACTAGAGATGCGGTTGCCAGCAGAACTACAGGCAAGAAGAAGTGTTAGAGGCATAATGAGTGCCAAAGAATTCGACGAAGGTTACTCGCACCAATCATACAAACAGAATGACAGTAATGGCTGGCATACCGAACACCAACGACAGCAAGAACAAACGCTCAGGGATGCCGGACATGCTGCCGAGCAGCAACGACAGCAAGAAGAGCAGAACAGACTTAACGAAATGGCAGCAATCATTATTGATCCATTTGATATTTTTTGAGACAAAACGATGCAAATTATACGTAACATATTATTTTTAGGGCTTGTCGCTTGTGGTGGAGCACCGTTGACACAGACAAGTGCTGTCAGTGAAGACCAGCTGCGGTTAGAGTTAGTGGCTAACGACAGCAACTCTTATTCTTATCAACTGCGCTTGTGTAGAGGCAACTCTGCCGATGCTTGTCGAGTAGCACTGCTCGATGCTCAAGGGCAGGCAGCGAAGCTTTATCCCTTTGAGTTGCAACGCTCTTCTTTTGCCACTTACAAAGGCTATGCTGTCGTTGCGCTAGCTTTAGTCGCCGCACCGTTGGTGGGGGCTACGATGTGGCGCAAGTGGATACGCAAGGCTGATGCGGTGTTAGAGGCAGGGCAAGGTGCGATGCGACAACGAAAATACAGCTATAAGCAGCAAGCTAAGCAATTGCAAGAAGAAATCACTGAACAGCTTGATGAGGCTGACGAAGAACTTGATGCCGCACTACAAGAGATAAGAAAAGAGACAAGAAGTGAGCGTAGGATCAAATATAACGAGATAGCAGATAACGTTAACGACATGCTCGATAAAAAAGCTTTGCTCTATACTTACAATACTACCCTTGCTGATTATTATCCAAAACTCATGGAAAAAGACATGGCAGCAGCTATCGACGAGATTGTTGCAGAGATGCAATCATCCCTCACACGTCAGATAAATTCAAAAGCCGATAACTTAGCAGACCTAGAGATAGCTAGCAAAGCAGAAAAAAGCAAAATCAGAAAAAACATAAAGGGACTTGCGAGCAAGATAGAAGAATTAGATAGCAGTATAGCAGATAAACTCGATGCAGGCACATTGCATGTTGATATAAACGAGCAAGACCTTGCTAAGCTAGACAGTATTTTTGCTGAACGGCTTGCACAACGCAAAAGCAGCTTTCAGCTGGGTGATGATGGTATAGAGTTCTACCAAGGATATGCAAAGACACAGCAGCTTAACAATGCCGACACGCTACGTTTTTTGGAACGCAAAAGACAACTGCTAGAGATGGTTAAAGAGGGGCATACGTTGAACATCAAGAAATTAAAGGCAGAACTGCATGAACTAAACGAACCTGTGACAAGATTTTTTAGAGAATATGAGATGCTCGATGATTATTACGATGCATTTCCAGAGGATAAGTTTCTTTTTGAGCAGCTCACATCTTTAGATGAGGAAGAGTACGTGCCGAGTTTGCTGTTGAAAGCAGATGCTATCCAAGCAAAGGGGGGAGGGCTTTACCGTACGGCAATGGCACACTTGTTGGAAATTCGTGTTAAAGAGGAGAGTATTGAGCTAGCTGAAAAAATTAAAAATAGCAGTATCGACCTCGATGCAGCTCTAACACAAGTCGATGCGGATATTGCCACAGCAAGAGAGGTTTTTTTCGCCGACATAGATGCCGACATGCTTGCCAAAATCAAAGACATTAGCGATGATTATTCTTTCCGCAAAAGAGTACTTGCCCTTGCTCTCGATTCTCCACCACCTTCGCAGACGATAGCAACAAAGCGTAACAAAATTGCTGAGATGAAGAACAGCCTAGTCATAAATAAGGAAGACATAGAAGAAGCATCTACAGAAATAGCAAGCTGGCAAAAGGAGTTAGAGGCACTCCCCCAAAAAACTGCCGAGTTGAAGAAGCACATCACTGAGTGGGAAGAAAAGTTTGCACAGGTACAAACAAAGGCAGCCGAGCAAAAAAAGCAGGCCGAAGACCTACACACACATAGCCTAGCTGATATTGAGCAGCGTAGACTTGCTCAACAAAAGCATGAGTCAGAAAACAGGCACAAGTTGGCAGGCGAAGGGGAGGAGCTGGCAAAACAACAGCGCGGGACTAAAGCCAAAGCAAAGAGGACAAGTATTGCCGCGGGGGCAGGCTTGTTAGGGGCCGTTGCTGCGTTTGATCACGTTGTGTGGGGCAACAAGGAACGTCAACGTAGTCGGCACTGGCAGATGTTGTCCGACAAACATGCCATCACAGTTACCGATGTTGCGGAAGCAAAAAAAATACTACACAGTATTGCCACTATCTCTGACTACAACATTAATCCACGGGTGCTCGTGTTACTTGATTAATCACAGCAGGAGTCACGAGACATGACAATAACTGTAAAAATAACCATAAGGTGCTTGCTTTTGGTTCTGACATTGAACCATGACTATGCGCTGGCAACCAAGCCTATACTGCCTAAGAATATTAGCAAACTTATCTTACCTACGGAATTGTATGGGAAACTACCGCTAAACTGGGCGCAGCTTGTGACCTATACCCCAGAGGCCGTTAGTTTTATACTACAGCTCAAGCAGGACAATTATCCTCTTTATGAGCCTACCATAGGCTTGGCATTAGATGGCTTACCGACACAGCCATTATTACAGCCGCGTATTGATCCACACCTATTTGCAGAAATTGAGAAAATGAAATCCACGCTTGACACACGCTTGCAGGCTCTTCTCCATCCTGATGACAAGGGCGTTGCTTATCCCTACACTAACCTCATAAATAGCAAAAATGGTTATTCGTTTAACGAGCGTATTCAAATAAGTCAAAAGGCATTGTCCGTGAAGAGGTTCTACAAAGAGCTTGACGATAATGAGCATGGCACAAAGGTGGCGGCACTGATCTTGGCAGATAACCCTATCGGTGCAAGCGTTGCAGGAAAGTTGGGCTACCTTTTTCTAGGAGATGATAAAGATGCTTTTATGCTTGGCAGTTCACCTGACGTTGTTAATTTTTCAGCGAATACAGATAATATAGTTCAGGCTATGCTACTCCAACCAGATGAACTAGGCAGTTTGAGCTCAGACAATTTTGCAGAAGTTGATCTGCTGGCACGAGAGCTGTCCGAGGACTCAATCGTTGTCATTTCAGCTGGTAACCATGGTGATAATTTCAGCTGCATCGATAGTAATGCATGCCGACCACATGCAGCGATCATTGTTGGCAGCAACTCTCCTTCTGGTCATGTCAGTGAGTTCTCAAACTATAGCGATCAGATAACTATTCTTGCTCCCGGTGAATTAGTGCCGACTATAAATAGCGAGGGAGAGGTAAAGATCTCTGCAGGAACAAGTTTTGCAGCTCCTCAAGTTACCGCTGCACTAGTAAATGTTAAGGCGTTAATACCTTCTCTGAGCACAGCAGAGGCAGAACATATGTTGAAGATGACGGCAACCCCTACTACAGCTGCAGCTACGGGTATAGATGGGGCGGGGGTTCTAAACCACTATCGTCTGTTGCGAGTAGCACATCGTATTGCACAGGAGGCCAAAGAAAGCGGCAAGAGTGTGCATGAGCTTATCTTCAGCGATGACATGTATGACTTTCGCGATGAAGCTAATTTTCTGATCACACAAGGTTTTCTTACCCACAACATACATCAGCTACGTCAAGGCACCGCCCTTGATCCTCATGATGTCGAGGGAAAGGAACTAGCTGCATATTACAAAAAACTTGGCTTCGAGTCGCTCAGCCTATTTTATGACAATCCGTCTGATGCCGCGCTAGCTAACACTGTATCACCGTTGATCAAATTCATACAAGATAACAATAACGAGGACTACATTCGCGCCAACCTAGACGCAGACTTGGTACGAAAGTACCTTCGGCCCTTGCTGAACATACGCACCTTCACTGTTGAGCGTGACAACCTTTGGTTGACCTTCCTTAACAACCCCTACACCTTTGCAGCTACCTATGCAGCTAATCAACAAAAGCTTGTAGAAGTGATCGACGCACTGATCGACAGTCTTGAAACAGGATCAGGAGTGAAATTGCACGCACTGTTAGAGCTAACGTATGAACGCAGGATAGCACGAGTGTTTCCAGCTCCCGATGGCGGACAGCTAAACATCGTGGAGTGGGCTATTATCAATAGCCACGAGAGCTTGTTGAAAATTTGCTATCGCCGCATGGAAGAAGAGAATACAAAGTATATTGAAGGTGTTTTGTATGGAAATATTTCACCACACAAGGAAGACGTGTTGCTGGCAGAAATAATAACACACACTGTCTTTGCTATCAAACACAGTGATAACCCAGACATGCTGGCGAGCATAGTTTTATCCATTGAAGAGATAGGACTAAAGTCGCATGTTTTGCTTGAAGTGCAAAAAGACTACCCTCAGCTGCTAAAAGACAAACCACACCTCCTGAAAATTTTGCAACAAGATCACTTACTAAAACTACTGCAAGACATCCCTTAACACCTTACGTATCCGCATCCATGCCATTGAGCAGATCGCGTTAGCGTTGATATTACCGATGAAAGTGCACCAGTTACAGAAATCGCAAAGGAAAACTAGCGGGCAGTGTGCAGAAACTGCCCTCCACATATAACTATCTGTCTGTTGCTATTGTGATGTCATGTTTGAATACAGATGTTACTGATAGTACAATGGAAGATGAAGACATGGCATGCCATGTGTGTTTTTGCCTCGCGGCTGCTGTACATAAACTAGCTAGAATGGAGATAAGAATGCGGAGTATCATACTTTCCTTGTCGTTGGTGTTCATGGTTTTTTCCTGTGAGGTAGGGGAAGTCAATCAATCCCCTTTACCAGCAGAAGAGGGAACAAACAACGATAATGACCCAAAGGATACCTCACCACAAGTCGATGGTGATACAGGGGATAAAGAACCGGCTACGGAAACAGACTCTGATCCCGTTGTCATGCAACAGATTCAGCTCAGTATCAAATATTCTCACGCCTGTGCCCTGCTACGTAGCAGCGGTGAAGTAAAGTGTTGGGGAAAGGAAGAATACGGAAGACTCGGCAATGGCAAGGAATCCAATAATTTAGGGGATGAGGCAGGCGAAATGGCAAACCTCCCATTTGTCGATTTTGGCAATGGTCGCACCGCTAAAACTATCAGTGCTGGAAATGAACACACCTGTGCCATTTTGGATAATGATACGGTTAAGTGCTGGGGGCATGGGCTGTACGGAAGGCTTGGCCAGGGTAGTGAAAATAATATTGGGGATGCACCAAACGAGGTAAGAAACATGTTTACTGTCGATTTGGGAGAAGGTCACACCGCCAAGGCTGTCAGTGCCGGTTGGGAGCATACCTGTGCCATTTTGGATAATGATAAAGTCAAGTGTTGGGGAAACGGAGTATTCGGAAGGCTCGGCTACGACAACGACACACCCAAAGGTGACGACAGCAGAGAAATGGGTGAAGACTTGCTAACTGTTAATCTGGGCACTAGCCGCACTGCTAAAGCTATCAGTGCTGGAAATGAACACACCTGCGCCATTTTAGACAACGACACGGTCAAGTGCTGGGGAAGGGGTGGTTCTGGGGAGCTGGGCCAAGGCAGTGGTGATACTCTCGGTAACAGAGAAGGTCAAATGGCTGCTCTCGAAGCTATCAATCTGGGCAAAGATCGCACGGTCAAGGCGATTGCTTCTGGGTATCGCTATAACTGCGCCTTGTTGGATAATGCCGAGGTCAAGTGCTGGGGTCTAGGAGATGAGGGACAGCTTGGCAATGGCAAGACCGATAATTTAGGTGATGCAGCAAGCGAGATGGGCGAAGGTCTGCCTGTTGTTGACTTGGGATTCGATCTCAAGTCTTAACTTTTTACAAGGGATGTATGGGGGAAGATACCTAACCTCGATGCCACAGGATAATATGACCAGAAATCCTGACTGCAAACCACTTTTTAGGGCATCACACCTCCGTATCAATACCATTGAGCAGATCGCGGTAGCGTTGATAATCAAAGCTGGCTAGTGCTTGTTGCAAAGCAATGAGGTCGTGGTGGCTTTTGATGGTGCTGGAGATGCTGAGGTCGTCGTTAACGAAATCTTCGTGGTGGGTGACTTTGGCAACTTTGCGCAGCGGAGCGGTGACGGCGGCAAGACGTTGGTCGAATTGCGCTCGAAAGGGATCGCTTAGCTCTTGCAGGTGGTGCAGCAGTAATTTAGTACGTTGTTTGGGTTGTGACACAGTTGTTAAAATCTTTTCAATCTCAATTTGTGCAGTCAATTTTTCTAAAATTTCTCCAGCTTGCCAACCATATTTCAACGCTAAACTCGCCAACAGCGATACCACTTTATCTTGTAGCGCTTTAGTAAAATAAAATCCTTGTGTGCGCAGCGCAGCAAGACACTCAGTCATAGGGTCGCGGTGCGGCGAGGGTGAGGCAGGGGTGAAATGTTCCTGCCAGAACTGATACAGCGCGTGACTATACTGTTCACGTTCGGCACGGGCACGTTGGCAGATTTCTGTGTCGAAGACGACTTCGGAGACGAGTTTTGCTGCATGCAGCGGCAACTTGAAAAGGGCGGCAACACTTGCCAACCCCCACAACTCACGATCGACGAGGGCGGCAAAATTGGCCAGCGATGTGCCTGTCTCGGCATTGAGCACCCGCTCCCGTGCTGAAATACAATCATGCATCGCCCTTTGGTCGCTGCTAGTATAGGTGTGGTGCTCGACTTGTCCGGCATATTTTTCGCCGTAGATGGTGCGAACACGATATATTTTTCCACGTTCAAGCTGCGCGTCGAGACCACCCGCGATGCCGAGATTGACGATAGCGGCAATATCTTGCTCATAACGCGCACAGAACGCAGCCAATGTGCGTCCCGCCTGCTCAATCCCTTCGCCCGTGAGCAGCACATACAGCCCATCGCCCCGCCACGCCGCGGCAAAGGACAGCGACAGCGGACACAAGGCGAGGCGACGCAGAAACACCGCACACTCGCCCCGATGCGCAAAACACAACAGGTTCATCATTACCTCAAGCACACAACCTGTCGTCTAGCACAGCTATGCACCACTTGCTAGAGGGGTGGGTCTGGCGGCTTTGTTGCATAACTCAGGGCAGGCATGTTTATATCCTATAACCCTTTAGCAGTAAGAATTTTATAGGTGTTGCAAAGGTAATGCCTGCACCACGCACAAGCCCATAGTGTCCACAGAAGTTGACAATGGTCAGGTGCAAGCAGACCTGCAAACCATTTCACGCCAATGCTTCAGCTGGAGCTAGGAAGCGACAAAGAGCATGCACACATGTGTGCATGCTGCAGCAGGATGATTGCACCTGACCCAAACGAGAAGTCTGCGAACACGCAGGGGTATGGAGCTAGGCGTGCCTTCGGGCACGCCTTTGGCAAAGAGCCGTGCAAAGCCGGGAGGGGAACGCTCCCCACATAAAAATGCTATGATAACAGTATGTTATAATCAACGGAACTTATGCAACAAAGCCGGGTCTGGCGGCGAGGCATGCGTGGGATATCATGCCTCGCCGATCTACAAACAGGATCAATTCTGTTGCAATTCAGCCTTGATGTGGTCGCATTCACCGGGGAAGTCGGGGTGAATGCTGTGCAACTTTTTAAGTAACTTACGCATCCTCTTGTCAGTGAGGTTTAATTCTTCCTTATCGGACAGCACCTTTTGCAACCGTCCACTGCGGTGGAAATACTCTACGACAGGAACTGCACCAAATTTGGAAAGAAAAGAATGAACTGCAATCGGGCCAGCTTTCTCACCCTCGACATTACCCCTGATGATACGATACCCTACAGCACCACCGACTAACCCTGTGATTGCTACAGCCGCACCAGCCACAGGTGCACCAGCCACTACCATACCTCCACCAACAATACTGAATATAGCAGCTCCGATGACACTCCCGACGTGTTCAGCATAGCCCATGAAACGCAGGGCTGACTTCAGCTGCTTGTCACTAACTGCTCCTCGATCTGTCACTAGACGAACATTCTTAGGATTATGCAGCGACGACTCTAGCATACAGATGCCACGAGATTTACCACCCATCGCGGTCAGCATCGTTCCCCTGTCTGACACAGCTCGCTCTGGATCGCTAACGGGATCAAGCCCATCCCTGTCATGCATGGGCTTGCAACTGCTACCTGACAACAACACCACAACCGCTAAACACGGCACGGACCATCTCATCACGTCCTCCTGTAAAAAAACACCAAATAAACCTGTTAAGGGTATCGACCGTTTTTTTGGTGACTTAGTTTTTTCTGCAATTTCTCAGCTTAAATTTTACAACTATCCAGAACAAAGTATGTTTAGTTTTTGTGGAAGAGAGGAGTAGGAAAATTTTGCCGCTTAGCGCACAGATCAACAGGCTCTCGCCTTACTCATTAAGCAAATACTCTTGCAAATAATTCTGTGCGGCAATCTGCTCTTGCAGGGCCGGGTCGTTTTTGCGGCAAAGATTATCAAACTGACAACCACCGCAGAAAGAAGGGTCGGCTGTGCTATAAACATCAGGGTGGCCGCTGCGGAAGTTAAGCAAATCGTGCATTTTTTCTACCAATGCTTCAAGTGAGCGGGTTTTTCTTTTGCTAAAATTGAAACGCTGGCGCAAAAAATCAGCGCTAATATCAGCCCCGCGTGCGACGAGGGTAAATTCCCCGTCAAGAATACTGTAGTAGCCCGTCACCATCGTGGCAAGACATGAGCTTGTGCCTGCAGCACGCCGTTCGCAGTCAAGTGCATAGGCATAGAAAGCAAGCTGCATAGCGATGGCGGTGTCGAGTTCCTTGTCCTCTGGTAAACCTTTACGTTTGTAATCCAGCAGCAGCACATGCTCGTGGTTTTCGTGAATATGATCGACCTTACAGTGCAACTCAACTTGTCTGCCACCAAACCAGCGCAGTTCATTGTGTAAGCTAAGTTCGTATTCGTTCAGCTCCCGATAATCAGCCGCCATGTTTTTATGACTGACAAACTTAGCGAGACGCGGCCAGGCAAAAAAGCGCAGATGGGTGGCAAGCGCACTGTCGTTGAGCAAAGATGAAGCCTGTGTTGCTGTAATACTGTTGAGCAGTTCGGTAAGCTGCGCAACCCTGCCCTCAGGTTCTTGCACCTCACGACAGATTTGCTGATAAACAGGCGAGTTGCTGAATGCCTCAATGACCCTGTGCAACTGATTGCCCTCTTCGAGCGGTGAATTCTTGTCTCGCACCTCACACACCGTGTTGGCAATATCAAGCTTATGTAGCACATGACGCAGCGGACAACGAATAAAACTTTCCGCACTCGACGCAGAAACTTTGGCAAAAAAACTCTGCGGCGCAAACACAGGTATTGCTCCCTGTGCCGCCGCTGGGGTGGAGCGAGAAAGTGGCAAAGAGCTGGGAAAAGCGGCTGGCAATAGATCTGGCAACACCATCCCCGTGCAGTCTTGCTCGACAAGTGCATGGGTACGCACAATTTTTTCAATAAAACGTGACCGCTCCGCCGTGCTGCTGCAGTAACTGAGCGTGAGTTGCGCCCGGCGATTGAACAGGGCATTGAAGGTGACATCCTCCATCGCCTCAAGATGTTGCCAACTACTGAGTCCAATGGCCGTCTTTAGTTTGTCACTGATAATAACGTCACTGGGCAGTGCCTTCGGGAAAAAACCCTCGTTACAACCGACGACCAGCACATGCTGGAAAGGCATCGCTCGCACCTCCGGCAAACTCAAAATCTGCACCCCCGCCAGCGGCTCACCTACCTTGCGCAACGGCAGATTAAGAAATTTTTCCGCGACAAACTGCCAAAATTCCTGCGACGTGAATTTTACCGCACTCAAACTGCTTACGGCGAGATTTTGCAAAAAAGTAAAGGTATTCTCGACACTCTGCAACTCAAAGTTTTCTTGCGCTGCCAGCTGAAAAAAATGCAACTCACGCAAAAACTCCTGCAATTCCAACAACTGCAACTGCAAAGACGCACACCGAAAGCGTCGCACGATAGCATCGATACGCTCGATCGCCGCTGCCGCAGGTGTGCCCGCGGGCAACAACCGCCGCAGCTTGCCTGGCCCGCGACGGTGAACAGCACTCAAGGCACTGATAATGTTGTCACGCGACGAGTCAGTCGCAGCAAAGAGCGGATGGGCAACGATATCGATCGCTGCAGGCACTTGGAATTCATCGCAGGCGTAACTGCTCAACGCCTGCAAAAAGCCACCGATACTGGTCATGCGCAAGGGAATGGGCACGGCGATGTTTTTGTCAAAAGCAAAAAACTCGACGACTGCCAACAGATGCGGCAAATAAAAATTATCGCGGCTCAACACGATGGCAATCTCCGCAGGTCGCACATCCCCCGCCTGCAACAATTGCTCGGCACGCTGCAACGCATGCGTAATCTCTACCTGTGGCGAAGCAAAATTCAAAATACTGACCGTATCGCCAGCACGCCCCGTGTCCTGCACCTGTGCAGGACTAGGCTTTTGTACGGCAGAGATAGGTGTCAGTGCCGCAATTAACTCCGTAACAGGATTGCTGCGGTTGTCGCTCGCGGTGGTGTTGAAATAAAAAGTTGTGCTCGGATATGCAGCAAGTTTTTGCAAAAAAACACGCGCTGTCTTGCTAACACTGGTAAACGCCGCCACGTAGATATGAGCAAACGCGGTATCGTCCAGCACAGCTGCAGCCGTGCTTAGTTCAGCGGTACGAGCAAAACCGCGGGTAGTGTAGCCATCTTCTTGCAGCTGCGCTTGCAAGGCGGTGAACAACTGCTGTAGTTCGGCATATTTCTCCCGCTGCTGCTCGATTTCACCCTCTGCCAGCCATGGGTTTTGTGCTAGCTGCTGTTCGATGCGAGCATGAAAGTGCGCGTGCAAGTCGGCGGCACTCAGATCGTTGAACAGCTGTCTGATTTCGTGCGCAAAAGCAGGTCGCAGGTATTTGAATTTGCCCTGTGTCAACAGCATTTGTAAAACGTGCTCGACATGCAGTTCGTCGATGATAGGTTGTTCAGCTTCACACAGCCGCGCCAGAAAACCATCGAGCGTCGTCAATAGCGGCGGCTCGTAAGCTGTGTGTTGCTCCGCCAGCGCCGCGAGACAAAAGGTCACGAGACGACGTGTCGGCAGCAGCACGGCACTGCGGGCAAGCATGGCTCGATCGAGTGCACCAAGGTCTGCACACAGACGGCTAATAATGCACTCGTCAGGCGGTAGTAGGATTAGGTTGTGTTGTAATTTTTGCTCCAATTCTATCTCCCCTTTCCCCCCAAATGTGGGTGTCGGGGGCTTAGCCCCCGACGTTCTTTCTCTCTCCCCTTCAAGCGGGGGATTTTAAGGGGCGTGCCCCTTAACTAAAACTAACCAAAAGTTTTTGATCCAACTTTTTACAAAAAGTTGGTGGGGGCTTGGGAAGAAAACGAGACCAAAGTCTCGTTTTTAGCCCCTGACTTTCTCTCTTAACTACCTCACCCTCATAACAGCAGAAAGACCGCGGCCATAACAATTGTCGGCAGCAACGCACCGAACAGCAATCCAAAAGGCGAGATACCGTTGTCAAAATAATTGTTGAGCAGCGACTGCCCCGCAGGGTTGGGGGCATTGGCAATCACAGTTAGTCCACCACCGCCGACTGCACCCGCGACCACTGCGTATTTTAGTTGTGGGGCAAGGTCGGGTACGAGGGTGGCGAGGTAAGTGATGGCCGCGTTATCGTTGAAGGCAGTCAGGATCAACGCCCCACAAAAAAGCGGCACGCGCGACAGACCTTCGAGCAGCGGTGCAATCCACCAACCCTGCAAACCACCATGCACCACCAGCCCACCGAGAAAAAAGCCAACCAGCAAAGGATTTTTGACGTTGAGTGGCTGCTGATGCGCACGAGTAGCCTGATAGAAAGCGAAAAAAAACAAAAACGTACCGACGAACAGCGGCGGATAGTGCGCGTTGCTGACCGTCCAAAACATGAACAAGATATGCACACAGACGATCCAAGCGGGGATGGATTCGTCTTCTGTGGCCAAATTGGAGTTGAGCTGTTCACGCAGTTGCTTGAACTGCCGCCAGAAAATTGCCGCACAGATGGTATTGGCAATGAGAATGCCAACCAAAGCCTTCCAACCAAAATTAGTCGCCATAAACAGCGTGTCCCACTGCCACGCTTTGGCAACCATCAGCACTGGTGGCGCGGCAAAGGTGGTAAACGTGCCACCGACGGAGATGTTGACGAACAGCAAGCCAAGTGTAGCATAAGAAAGGGAGGGGGAAGGCTTACAGGTATAAAAGTAGCGTGCCAGCAACAAGGCGCAGATAGTCATTGCCGCGGGTTCGGTGATGAACGAACCGAGTAGCGGCCCAATGGTCAGCACTGCAAACCAAAACGAAAGCGGAGAATTGCCAAATATACGCGCGACAAAACGCATTATTTTTTCAGAAAAAAATAAAATAGGCTTGGTGGCGGCGATCGTCATAATTATCACCACGAAAATCGGTTCTTCGTAGGACACACCTTCCGTCAAGTAGGTGACGGTGTCGTGCCAGCCTATGTTGAGTCCGAGCACGACAAGCAGAGCAAGTACCCAAGTACCGAAGACCGCTTCGACCTCGCCGAGCAGATGGAAAATTTCCGACCAAAACGGCATGTCGGTTTTGCGAAAATTAGAGGGATGCCAAGGGTCGTCTTTTTTTTCCGCGTCAAAGCGTCGTCGTCGCTGCAAAATATGGGCAGGAAAAGTATCGCTGGCCCGCAACGATGCCTCACGATGCATCTCACCCCCACTGCGGCGTTGTCGTTGGGTTATGATACGGCGGTAGCCTGCGTTGCGGATACGCACCGAGATGAGCATAAAATTTTTGCTGAAAAAAGTGTGCAGAATGGCACAGAGAAATATCAGCGATACCCACAGGTTAAGCGGTTCGGCACTAATGCGCTGCTGCAGACGGGCGAACAGCGACAAGTCCGCGTCCTGATACTGCTCCAGTGCGAGGGGAAAAGCTACACCATCGCCTGCATACAACCACACCAGCAGTGCTACGACGAACAACACAAAAACCTCCGTGCAGAGATTCTAGCAATCTTTGCGACAAGCAGCAATGCCATCTATCGATGGCTCACACACAGCAAACGCAGTAGGTAAAACTAGCCACACTCGCACACTGGGAAAAGTTTTCTGTCTAAACATAGTGCTAGGTCAGCGCGAAAATCTGTTAGAATATGGGTATGGCCATCTTGCAACGAACAAAGAGCAATCGTTTTCACGGACGCAGTTACGAGATGACTGGGCATCTGCCGGGTCGCCTGTTCGATCCCTGCCACCTGCACGACCTTGCTGCACGTGCCACTGATGTCTCGGTGCGGGGGCTAGGTCTATTGTGCGACACACCGCTCCCCTCTGGGAGGACACTGTGGCTGGTGCTCGGCGACGGCTACCTCGCACTGGAGGTGGTTAGCTGCCGTCCAGATCCCTGTGGACTGTATCGTGTCGGCACGATTTTAAAAAATTCAGACCGTAACCTCGAAAGCATATTCGCCGAACACGCTTGCCTCAGCTTTGTGCCAAGGTAATAAGTGCACCGTTGATGTCTCCACCTTGCTCCGACAACAGCAGTGTGATCGTCCTGTTGAGCGTTGCCATGCTTACCCAGGTGGAAAAATCTGCCGTTGGCATCTCGTGCCGATTGCGCGGCGTGTCGATGATTGTCGGGCAGATGGCGTTTATGGTCACCCCGCTGCCCTGCAATTCTGCCGCCGTGCTCAGCAACAGCGCATTGAGGGCACTTTTGCTGGCGAGGTACGCACCCATACCAACTTCGCCACCTTGCAACGCTGCTGCCGCGGAGATGAGCACCATGCGGCCGTGATTGCGTTGGCACAGGTGTGGCAGGGCGTATTTGATCAAGAAAAAGGCGCTCTTGAAGTTCGCAGCCAGCAAAAAATCAACATCTGCGTCCTCGCAATCGGCAGTCTTTGCCCATACAAAACCGCCCGCTGCATTGACCACCGCCTCGATGCCCTCATGCTGCGTGACAAGGTGGGCAAGCAACTCTTGCACCGCCTTGCCGTCGCTCAACTCGCAGCAATGCGTGCTGAGTCGAGGATGTTCCGGCACCTCAGGGGGCACGTGCTGACGATAGATGGCATGTACACGCCGCCCCGCGGCCAGCAGATGCTGCACAACGGATTTACCTAAAGCACCACCCGCACCACCGACGACAATACCGTTGACGGCAAAAACAGATGACTTCACGCTCGCCACCCCAACAAACTAATATAGTGGAAAATGCTCAACTCCCAACCCGTTGTATACGTGCGGTCAGATAAAAATGCAAATGACGGCAAAAAAACAATTTTGCCTTTGCATACCCTGTCTATTTGCGGTAGAAGAATCGCGCTTTTGATCGTCATAGCTGCATGTTGTGTCGCTGTCTGGCGTGATTTTGCTACGTGTATTTGGTTTTTGGTAATTTTCACAGTAAAAGGGAGTTTGTTATGAGAAGGTTTTCTGTTCTGGCACTCGCAGCCACATTGGTTAGCTACTGCGGCACTCCTCCACCCGCGGGCACGGTGCAGAACGATACGGTCAACAGCGAAGAAGCGAGCGAGGAAACATCGGAGGACTCGAAGACCATCGAGATAACGGCGGCAGTCGCAGCTGCCGCGGTAGTGCTCTGCTACACCGTGCCTAAGGTCACCCCCAAGTTGAAGGCAAAGAACCTCAACTGCCGCGGCTTGGTCAAAAACGGGGGAAAAAGGACTGGTGCTGCCCTCAAAGAAATCGGCAACAAAATTACCGCAACAGGGCGCAAAGTTGGCCAGAAGATCAAAAATCTTACCAAGAAAACCAGCAACAAAGCTGACGATGCGGCCAAAAACACGGATAACGTGGCTGACGATGCGGGTAAAAATACCCCAGAAGGCGGCGGCCAATCCTAATCTGTACCAGCCACCTCTGGCTTAAGCCGTCGCCTGCGGGCGGCGGCTTTTTTATTGAAATCATTAAAAAATTTCTATTTTTCAAGAAAATTGTTGACTTTTGCCACACTAATTAGTTATAGTGCAGGGACTTGTTTATTTTTTCTAAAACAAAGGAAGGACTTGGTTATGAAAAAGATGATTTCTTGGCTGTTGGCTGCGATGCTGGTCAGCTCTTGTGGCACGGCCCCACATGCCGATTTGCGCGGCGAGTCTCACATGACGACTGGCTCGGAGGAAGAACAGGAAGGAAGCGAAATGGCACACTACCTCATCGGTGGGGTGATCGTGGTAGCCGCGTTTTGTACATTAGGGGGCAATGCTGCTCTCAAGGTGTGTAGAAAGCATTTCATGAGTGCTGAAGGGTTCAAGAAGAAGATCGGTGATGCTGCTACTAAATTGGGAGATTCGAAGGCGGGCAAGAGCACAGATGAGGTAGCGAATATCGATAACAAGATCACTAATCATAACAAGACAATCGGTCTTGACAAGGACGGCAAGCCCATGACAGGAGATGATGCAGTCGAAGTTAAGAACGGTATCTTCTTCACCGCCTACGACAAAACAATTGGTAATCTCGTCCGTAAAATCAAGAAGAAAGACGGCGAAGCTGACGAAGCGGCAAACTCTGCTGACGAAGCTACAAGCTCTGCTGATGAAGCGGCAAACTCTGCCGATGAAGCTGGTCAGCAAGCTGACGAAGCTACAAACTCCACAGATAGTAGCAACAAGTAAACCTAACTTGCTTGCTCCTGCTATAGAAAAAAGCCGCGGGTTACAACGCCCGTGGCTTTTTACTAACCAGACCCATGATATAATTGCCGTCGTGCCCGCTTCTGCGCCGCGATGCGTTTTTTCTTCAGCTTTATCGATGGTTTATCATAAGACTGCCGCCTTTTGACCTCGTTCAAAATACCTGCTGCTTCTGTCTGCTTCTTGAAATACCTCCATACCTGTTCCACTGTCTCTCCGTGCCGCACCCTGACTCCGGGCATCCTGACCCCCATCTGTAAGTTAACGATACCCATCTGTCGGCAGGCAGAGCAAAAAACTTGAGTGTATTATGTGCCCAGGCAGTCCTTACCCAAGCCATCTATCTGCTCGCATTCCTTACCCGCTGTTTTTCGTATGGCTTCCTCCAGCGACGGCCTCTTCTTGCCCTCAAGGTCAAGTTCGCCTAAGCCAGAACGAATTACGCCGATTTTTTCTATCGTCTTCTCCACATCGGCAAGAATGTCCTTATTTTTTTTGTCATAGACACCGGTCGGGCAGTTTAAGGTGGCATTGCTAAAGCCAGCAAACATTTTATCACCAAGCTGTGCCGCGACTGAGCCAGCTAAGAATATCGCCGTACCACCCGAAGCAACTGCAGCTACAACTGCTCCCGTTATCAATGCAACTTTAGCGAGACCAGCTAAGCGTCTCTTGCTGGCGTTATCCCTTGCTTCTTTGAACTCACACTGCTGGATATAGTGTGCCTTCTGCCTGATAACACTTGCCATCTGCATCATACGATGCTCTAAACGGCTACGCTGAGCAGCAAGTTTAGCGATGAGTTGCATATTTTCTTTAGCAACATTATTGACATAACCTTCTATGCTATTAGTGCGAGCAAAGGCATAACTGCAAGTTCGGCGTTTGTTATAGATCGAATTGCCAGCATTCAAGCATGGACGCACGAGATAGAAAAAATTAAAACTACCCGTGCCGCCAATTTCTTCTGTGTTAAAATCATCAACGAAAGGAAAGGTTGAATGCCTCCTACCCAGCTGCGTGCAAGCACCCGCAGCAGCCATACCCCAAACATAAAGATAGTCCTCTTGCTTCATTTCTTCCGTGCCCGGCGGATAAGTTTTGGTAATTGGATCAACACCACTAGCAGTTTCTAATTTAACCCCCGCGTGGCAACGCTGAATTTCATAGTTAAGAGGTATACTGTCAGGTATACCAACACGCAAATTTATATCAACCTTTGGCACTCTGCTTTCTCTGCTTTCTGCACCATCAAATCTTGCCTCTACGTAAGCACCTTTTGCTCCCAAGATATTTGGCAAATCATAGGGCTCATAAAGTTTGGGCACCGACATGTCAGATGTCTTGTGCACAGCAACAGGTAAATCAGATTCTTGGCAGCTCACAGCCAGTAAAATAGCGAGTAGCCAATAATACCTCATAGCGGCCCTCCCTGGCCAACCTTATCAAGCAAACTTGCCTCTGATTGATGCCGTCCCCTTTCCATTTGTAATTTATCTAGTGCTTGCAATGCCTCTGCATACTTATCTAAAACCTGTTGATAGAGATAACCCGAATTTTTAGTGAGTGATATATCACCGAAAATACCTTTGTCCTTACTAGGAATAAAATCTGTACCATCCGCATTAAAATCATTACCATCAACATCACCGACAACCTCGACCAGCTTCGCACGTAGCTTTATACACTCGTAGCATGATTGGGGATAGTCATCTTTTGACGCGATAATGTCAGCAAAAGCAGCACCCAGTGCCTGTCCTGCATCAAGTCCAGAGCCAATTGAGTCAACTCCGACGGTATAAACTGCACCCGCGGCACCAACCGTCATCCCTGCGATCATGGCAACACCTTGCCGTAATCTCTTGCTGCGTTCTCTCTTGATGTCATCTTCTTCGCTCAGCTGCATAGCTCTGCTAAAATCTAAAGTTATCTTATAGGCCTGGTCAGTCATGTAATTTAAACGAGCAGCAAGCGCTGCTACTTTCTTCCGTGCGTCTAGAAGCTCTGTGTCGATGGTGTCTGACTCAAAATCAGTGACTATGTTGGAAACATACAGATTCTGTGAACAATTTTTGTTACCAGAGGTCAATTCATTGGCACGATCTTCATGGAGACAAGGACGAGCAACGTAAAAAAATGTCTGCCCCGCAGGAGCTGAAACATCGACAAAATGCTCATCAGCATAGATACGACCCGTCCGATCTCCACCGTCTTCTGCACCGCCAAGCAAAACACATCCATAGTCTTGGCTTCCAGCAATGCTTGCCCAGCAATCTCGCAAGCCCGCGCGGTTAACTGTCGTCCCAAATGGGTTATTAAGTTCTTGCTGCAATTCCGGCGTTGATTCTCTTGCGTCTAGTTCTCGACCATCGCGACATTCAAGCTCATTGCGTTTAACGCCATTACAACGCATTATCTCAAGATAATCACGTTCTAACGAGGCATGAAAAAAGAGACGCACAAAACGATAGAAGAACGTGTCATCATTTTCATCGTCTGGTAACCTTTTTATTGTTTGTACCCCAGCACCTAGAAAACTAATAGCCAAACTCTGTGTATCGAACTTTTGGGGAAGACAATACTCACCAGATATCTTCGTAACCGCAGCGCAGAGATCTTGTGCAGGAGTTGCTGTATCTGTATTCTTTGTCTGCGCTACTGTTGTCTCAGTGGTATGCAACTTACAACTACTTAGCACCAAAGCTAATATTAATACATATCTCATTCCTCTGCCTCGACACAGTGATCAATCTTGTCGCGGTAATCAGCCCAGGCTTTATTGCCATACACGTTATAATCTACCCAGACATTGTTGCTGTTACTCAGCACAAATAACGCTTCCAAAGCATCATTTTTGTCTTCATCTTCTTTGCAGTTTATTTCCGCTTCCACCTCTGGCACGTCAGGAGGATGGCCACGGCGGTAAATAACTTTACCGTCAAAGATTAATTCAATACTACTGATGGCAATAATCCCCTGTTCAACTGGCTTTGATACAGCAGTTACTGTTGGGTCTTCACGCCCTCCCAACCCTGAGATCCAAATCCTATTGTGAGTTAACTTACTAACAGCTTTGTAAGAGAAAAACTTCTCCTCAGCTGTTTTTTCAAGATATAAAAATTTTATATCACGCACTGCAAAATTTTTAGTATATTTTTCATTTATCATTTTGCCTTCCATGTAAAATCTGCCTCTTTCTGCCTTATTAATATCTGAAAAGCCTGTAAGAGGATACGATTGCTCGGTGAGACCTAAGTTGATATAGACATTGTTATCTTCAGGTGGATCACTGAGATCTTCTGTTTCATCGAAGATACACGCATCAGCTTTTGCTCGCGTCATTAACTTACCACCAACACTGACCAACCTCTGCCCTGTAATTTTAACTTGTATCCCACCTAGGAGCTGCTTTTCATAAAAACAACCACTGCCAGTTAGCTTGTTCAAATCTGATACACATTTGATATTGCTTTGCGTAAGTATGTGATTGTAACTTTTCCACTCTGTTACAGAGTTGCTAAGTCGCTCTGCTGACCAAGTATCAAGATCTGTCGGAACTTCCAGCGGTGTTTCTGGTTCTGTACCACACTTATTCTGCTCTGAGGCTTCTTTTTTTACAATTGCTGCCGTACGAAGTTGACACTCTATCTTATTGTTATCGGCATGAGGCTTGAAGTTATTTTCGTTGTCAATAAGCCACTTATCAACAACAACATCATCTAGTAATCCACTAATTTTATCTATCTCAGGAGGGATAACCGGATCATCATAAACAGGAATAGTGCGCACACCAGCACAGTGTAGTGGCGTTTTATAAACATCAATGGCACTATTATTTTTTTGTTTGATATATTTATTCCAAATATATTTACCAAACTCTGTGCCATCATGTTCCTCTTGCCATGGCTCACAGCGGTTTGAATGAAAATGCAACAGCCAGTGGGGATTATTCTGGAAGCCAGCAACACTATATTCTCGTACAACATTGTCTAAAATCACTAGTGGCTCTTGTGCAGAAGTGTTTGATGCAAAGATCTTATAGGGGCGATCGTCATCAGCAAAATACAAGTATATTTCAACACGATCGATATGCAATCTATTGGTTTCAATGTCTACCTCACTCTCCATTGTTTTATGTTGTTTGCAATCGAGTTGCAGTGTCCACCGGCCACGCTTTATACAAAATTTTCCTCCAAAACTCTCCTTGAACACCACATAATCGTTGATATAGCCATTTTTATTGATGCGACCATCTGTTTTCAATATAAGTTTTATTTCCTGTATCGCCTCTTTCATATTGTAGCCCTGAATGTCTTTTCCCTCATGCTTGACGGGAAACATTTTCCGAAAAATAACGCTACCGCCATCAAGTGCATGTGCCCAAACTTCACTATCTTTATCTTCACTATCTTTTCCTCCTAATTCCACCCTGAACTCTGGCCACTTGTCTTCATTACGCAAGGCACTGACCGAAGTCGCGACATGCACCTCCAACATCTGAATATCTCTAAGCGTAGCAAAACATAGCTTATCTTCATATTCTTCAATGGTCTCTTCAAAGGCAGTGTTGATGCAAAGCAACTTGTTGTAATCTTCAATTAGGTATTTAAGTTCTGCTTTGCCATCAGCAGGGCTTAGAGTCGCCTCAGTAATAAGGCTCTCCGCCCCAAAATCATCAGCATGAATGATCTTGCCCTCACCAAAAGCTTTCTGCTCTCTGATATTTACAGCTCTCATATCCTGTTTGCTCGCATCAAGTGTCCAGCCACGCGGCACACGCCGTTCATCTTGCCTTGCTACAGGGGCAGCACAGGTGCAAAGCATCAACAACCATATCGTATGTTTACTTGACACTTTCACCCTCCACATTCTCTGAAAGCTTTGTCAGGTTGAGAGCAGCCATACTCATTAAGTTTATGATACAAACATAGTCCTGCAAGTTGGAGCTCTGTCACCTCTTCTTTGCTGAGCTGATCCATCTCAACTTTTGCCTGCTGGCAAAAGAAATCAATCTGCTCTTTTATTTTTGGTGTGTCATCACGTGCAACTTGCACACAATTTTTTATCGCCGCGAGTGGATAGATGCCTAGCTTATAGCGACAGCGACGCACCTGCTCGCTTTCAATCGTGCCGCTACTATAGTCAGCACAGATACGACCATACGCAGCTGGATCAATTTCTGCTGCACCGTCACGCTGCTGGTCTTCCCTCTGTAACTGTTGCAGCATTACCTTACGTTCATCAGCAGACAGCTCTTTGCCACCTCCACTTTCTAGACAATCATTAATTGCTTTAATGTGTTGTTCGTATTTGGTTTCTGCAACACGAGTCAATGTCACTGAATCCTTGCTTGTCTCAATCCCCAAATACTGACAGCTGCAAAGATACAGCATTACTAAGATATTACGGCACATTTGGATCAACTGCTCCTTTTTCAAGTAGTTCTCTTTTTATCTGCTCACTCAGTATCTTGAGTCTCTGTTCGAGATAGTAAATTTTGCGAGAATGAAATCTTGCTTGCGCCATGTGGTCGAGGCAAGGCCGGCAGTACTCTCTAATATACGCACTTTCACTGATTAAAATATCATTGAGAGCAGTGGTAAAAGCAGCAACCCCTCCTCCTCGGTTTAGCTCTGAGGTTTCCGCCGGAATCATACCAACAGCAAAGTTAGCTGCCGCTAAGCCCCACTCTGCATAACCAAACTCTGCCCCGGTTCCTGTAGCTCTACTAGGGTTTGTTGAGTCATCCCATGCTACATCTAGATCTAATTCTACTACATTTCTAGATATCTTAAACTTTTCGTCTTTAAATGGGTTTAACCCCTCTACCTTGACAAGCTTGCCAGCTGTCTTGCCATTGCTAACTACACAACCACCAACAGTTAGCCCTTTCATAATCATCTCCATATCATCCATATCATCCATGTCCATATCTTCAGAAGCTGTCGCTGGTTCATCATCACCTAGTATTTCTTTTAATTCCTCATCCATTTTTCTAAAATCCTCCCTCTGCCTATCAAATTCCTTCTCCACATTTTGGACGCGCCATAACAATCCTGACCTTCAAACGACATCTCATGCCCAAATCTTTTCGCCATGGATTGACCGATAATCCCTGTCCAGTATGTTACTGTTTCTGCTTTTTCTTCACGCCAAGCATTTGCTGCATCATGTTCTTCCTGAAGATTATCCAGCTTGTCACCCTGCGCTTCAAACACCTTAAGACGAGCCAAAGGATCTGAATCATCTAACTCATCTAAAACCACATGACCCTCCTTATACAAAGCATCTTCATGTTTTTTAATCTCAGCTCTTAGCTTGCGCAATTCTGCAAATAAATGCAGCGGAAGTTTCTTTCGCCCCTGATTGAAAACGATCGTATTTGAACGGTTTTCTATAGCTGAACATACTTGCCGTGCATCCGTTTGACAGTATCTGAACACCAACTCTTGCTTATCTGCTTTAGCCAACGATGCTTGGCTATCTGCTGCTGCAGATACCTTGTCTTCACCACACTGTTTAGTATCAGTGTCAGAGCTTGCAGGAACAGCAAGGGCGTAATTGTCGTAACAAGGGCGTAAGAAATAGACATAGCTGAAATTATTCTCGGCTCCGTAATCAATGATGCTCGTACCGTTTTGAATACGGCCATAGACAAGGTCGCAGCCAAGAAAACCATAAGCATTTGGCTCAGTCTGTAGTTTATCAAAATCATAACCAGCTTTAACAACCTTAGCATCTGCTTCTACCGTTGCTGAAGTGTTCCAATCTTTTGATTTGCAACGCAACAACTCAACACTATCAGCTTGCACCGTGCTCCAACTAACACGTATTAGCTTGGTACGTTCAAAACCAGCGTCACTAAGCTGTACGGTAAGCTCTACCTTGTGTGTTATCTCTTCCGCGAGACTCTTTACACGCTTAATGCGAGTGGCTCTGATTTTTTCTCCCTGTGCCTTGAGAACAGCACTTAAGTAGGCATATTTTTCCGCCTGACTAAGCTCGGCGAAAGTTTTCTGCACCTCAGCCTGCTGCACTGTCTGCGATTGCAAGATATTACAACTGACCACAATAGCAACCAACCAACACAATACTATAATGTGCACCATGCCTACCCCCTTCCATCTTGACTTATCGGCACTGTTGAGCATTTTTTTTACTAAAAAATATCTGAGAGTTGCCGATAAGTTTATTGAGAGTTGGGGTAATTATGAAAAACACAACAGTTATATGTATTTATCTGCTATCGCTGGCTGCTAACCTGCCACGTGGCGATAACGTTCCGTGCGCACCCGCCACGAGTGACGACAAGGAGGCTGTGATTGCCGAGTTGCTTTGTATTGAAAATTACAATAAAAATCTTGTGTTACAGCGCAAAGGCTACGATAGATTGCTACGCAGAGTCAGGGGACAAGATGGATCAGATTGTCTCGCTATCCGCTGTATCCACCCCAATGACCTGTCACTTGAACTTATTACCGAACCACCTGAAAAGATTACGATTAAAGTTACGTCGCGCGGTGAGACAACCGACCACATCAAAAGGAGTGGGGAGGCGACACCACTAGGTTTCACTGGCATTATCGGGTCAATGCCCAGCGGTGTTACTGCTTATGGCTGCCAAAATAGCAGTATGAGTTACCTACTGCTAAAAAACGAAAATGCACAAGCAGTAAAAGTTACAAGCATCAAGCTGGAGCTACGCTACGCCGACGATACCTATAAGACTATATTTGAAGATACACAGGAAAAACTACTCACCAATGGTGGTAGCATTAAACTTAGTGCGAGGGAAATTCTTACAAATACAGCATTCATCAAAGCTGCGGCGGGCTCATGTCAAGACAACTAACTAACATTACTGCATTATTCCACCTGCTACTTATTGCCCATACTAGCAATGCTGATCCTTCTCTTAAGCATGACTACGAACCAGCTAAACCACGTCGGCAAGAAGTCTTAAAGGTAACGACAGAGACAGAGTATCGCTTTGGTAACAACTCCTATATTAAACAAACCACAGCAGATAAAGATTTTGAGAAAAAAATAATCGATCACTCCTATCAACAGATCGAGTGCAGTGACACAGGGGAGACAAAGAATGTGTTCGATAAATCATTGCCGATTGGCTGGTTATACAGTCAGTTTTCAGACACAACAGTTGGCTGGAAAAATTACTTTGATACTACCGAATCAGAGCACTGGGTCTTGCCTAATGTTTTCTGCAATACAAATCGTGTCTTAACCGCCGTCTCGTGGATGCGCTCTGGTAATAAAGGGGCAAGAGATAACAACAAAAAGATGGCTTGGCGTTTTCGTGCAAACAACCCACCGTTTTATAGTAGTGAAATTAATAGCATTAGCGGTAAAAATGGAGTTTTTTGTAAGGGTTGGGAGGGATGGATGTTTGAAAAGGAAAAAACACACGAGGAATACATTGACACACTCGACAACGATGAGCTGTTCACGATGGTCAACACCTACTGCCACAATAACCATGTCACCTTCTTGCAACACGGTTATGCAGGTGACAAAAAGTATCACGCTGATGCCAGTGACAAGCCTTTTGAACACATCTCAACGCCATCATCTTCTGACGGCAGCATCGGCTGTTCGTGGCAAGGTTGGCTGCTGAAGGATGGCACTGATAACACACATGAGGATAAGGGTGAGAACACACGCTGGAATTACGAGAAGTATTTTGCTCTCGATACCAAAAAAATAACTACAGACAAGCCACGCATACACGGGCGAGTTATCAATCCTTTCTGCTCCAAGCCAGATGCAAACAAAAACGGTAAAGTCACTCGCATCAGAGCCTACTGCTTTTATCCTTCCGATTGGAAAAGCAGAAAGACATGTGCTTCGCTGTAAAATACAAGTAGTCTCATGACAAGCACCACTCTCGTATTCAAAACTAAACACACATAGCAAAGCTCTAGTTTCACCTCCTAACATGCCTTACCCTCCCCCTGCTCATCTCGCAGCATAGCATAGCATAGGTGTTAAAGTGGTTTCGGGATGCTCACACCTCCTCCGCGCGTGTACCGGTTGAGCGACAGTGCGGTCGAACATGGTGCTAACGATGTTACCTCCTCCGCGCGTGTACCGGTTGAGCGCTACCTCGGAGTGCCATCCCAAAACCACCCCAACATGCACAGTGCTCGACACAAGCAAGCTTGTCGCAAGCCACATCCGTAACATCTTGAAAATAAAGTTAAAATAAAAATCATGCCCGCGACAGGGCAAACTATGCTATACTGAACGGGTAATCTAGGTTAGACAAACGTGTTAGTATGTTGCATATTTTATCAAAAAACTTGTTGTTATTAGCGTTTACTGCCGTGTTGCTGGCGTTTAGTTATCCGCCGCGTGGCGGCGGTCTGTTCAAAGCTATTCAGCGACGTGATGTCGGTGCAGTTGAGTTTTTACTCAAGCGTGGTGCGGAGATTCATGCCGTCTATGCAACCGATGTAGGTGACTTTGCTCCATTGCAGTGGGCCGTGCATCACCTCCTCTATGCAGTAGCAGGAGGCACGCATGAAAACATAAAACCCGCAAACGAGGCCGACAGGAAAAAATCTCTCGACATTATTGCCGTACTGCTTGCTAAAGGTGCAGATGCTAACACCTTAGATAGGCATGGTGATACACCTCTGCATCACGCCGCGCGTTTCTTGCACCTGCCCCTGACCAAGTTGTTGCTGACGCACAACACTTTCATCAACATTCGTAACAGTGCGGGCGAAACGGTGCTACATGTTATTGCTCGTGATGCACAAGGTTACCGCAAACGTGTTGAACTGACAGAATTCTTGCTCAGCGAAGGTGCGAACCCCAGCACTAGAAGCAAAACTAACCAGACTGCACTTGACATTGTCTTTAACAATAATGACAGTGCGTTGCATCATGCCTTGTCCAACTTTCAGCAGTTGCCGGAGATTGGTGGTGGTTTTTAGTAAAGTTCTTTTTTTTCTCCCCTCAGTGTTCTGGCTTTGTTGCATAAGTTCCGTTGATTATAACATGCTGTTACCATAGCACTTTTATGTGGGGATCGTTCCCCTCCCGGCTTTGCACGGCTCTTTGCCAAAGGCGTGCCCGAAGGCACGCCTAGCTCCACACCCCTGCGTGTTCGCAGACTTCTCGTTTGGGTCAGGTGCAATCATCCTGCTGCACCATGCACACATGTGTGCATGCTCTTTGCCGCTTCCTAGCTCCAGCTGAAGCATTCGCGTGAAATGGTTTGCAGGTCTGCTTGCACCTGACCATTGTCAACTTCTGGGGACACTATGGGCCTGTGCGTGGTGCAAGCATTACCTTTGCAACACCTATAAAATTCTTACTGCTAAAGGGTTATAGGATATAAACATGCCGGCCCTGAGTTATGCAACAAAGCCTCTTCGCCCCCCCCAAAACCCCACCAACTTTTTATAAAAAGTTGGATCAAAAATTTTTAGTTATTTTTTAGATTAACCAGCTATAATAATTGATAAAAAATGGCAAGAGCAGCTATGCAACAAAACCCAGTGCTCTCACCTCAGTGTTCACCCCGCAGGGCGAACCGGAACAGGAGAAGATGCGTGTGGCTACCCCTGTGGCTTACAGAGCCGACGTAGCTCAACCCCAAGCCTAAATAGTCACTGACATAAGGGTCATAATTAACCTGCCACAGAAGACCAGGGCCTAAGTGCCCCCCTACACCAACAGGACGATTACCCACATGTTGGTCTTTCTCCTCAGTCCAACTATCCGTGTTGCCATCTTCGTTCTTGAACTCGTAGCTCGTTGTCAACGACGGAGTACGGAAGTTAACGTTGCCTAACACGGGATGGATATTGATACTAGGCCCCAAGTGAAAGGTTAGCATAGCTTCCTCACCAATACCTACGAAGCCTTTATCGGCATTGATACCGAAAAGTTGACGCGTCCCGGCAAAAATAATATTGGGCATGTTCCCAGTATCTCTAAAGACTTTATCAAAGAGCCGCGGGCTTACAAAAACCTCCCCTGTCTCAACTCTGTTAACACCACCGAAGAAAAAAAACTTCATCTCTATGCCAGTATCACCTAGATGAGCACCTAACCCACCAACAGGGCTGGTTATCATTGCTGCAATGGTCGTGGATGTGCCGTAGTAATCCCCCAAACGCTCATACTCCACACCTTCAATATCAGTCGTATAAGCACCAGTGCTCTCTGCCATGTAGTTGCGCCCGCCACCAAAGTAGAGCGAGAGGATATCGCCGCGCTTCTTCTTGCTCTCGGTAACGACCTCTTGGGCAAATGAGGACACATTATCTTGTCCCGCTCCCCCTTCGCCATGAGCACTAGTGGTGAGAAGCAGCAGCGCCGCCATCCCTGCGGTCGCCGTTTTGACCACAGAATGCCGCAGCACCGTTCTCTTCAAGCGAGAGACAGGGTCGGTGGAAAAAAAATTCGCCTTTGTAAGTGGTGCACTGCTCGCAACACACACAGGGGCAATGACCAACACTGCGGCAAACAAGCCCAAAATAGCTCTTGAAATCCACATAGTATCTCCTTGCATAACCTATTGAAAACAAAACATTCCGTAGGTAGCAATGCTCTAATATAGAGTCAAGAATCAAAAATATCTGTACATCATAATTTTCAATTTTTATGCTGGTGCGAGGTGTGGTTTTATCATCTACTGGCACAGCTGATATGTGTCTGTGCGCACAAAAAAGCAAACAGCATTCATCCATGCAGTTGCTGAAAGCAGATGACAAAACTTAAATAACACCCAATTCACGTCCAACATGGGCAAAAGCAGACAGCGCCTGTTCAAGCTCCTGTTGTGTATGGGCGGCGGAAATTTGCACACGAATGCGTGCCTTGCCCTCTGGCACGACGGGGTAGAAAAAACCAACGGCATATACGCCTTGGGCGTAAAGCAACTGCGCCATGCGTTGCGCGATTTCAGCTTCAAAAACCATGATAGGAATTATCGGGTGCTCACCTTCGATAAGGGTAAAGCCGAGTTTTTGCAAGCCGTGACGGAAAAAATTACTGTTAGCACGTAAATCCTGACGCAACTGCGGATTTTCTGCCATAAAAGCTAGTGCTCGCAAAGATGTGGCCGCGATGACAGGTGCGAGCGAGTTAGAGAACAAGTAGGGGCGTGACTTCTGCCGTAGCATAGCAACCACTGCCTTACGCCCGGCCACATAACCACCTGAAGCACCGCCGAGCGCTTTGCCCAGTGTGCCAGTGATTATGTCCACCTGCTCGCTAACCCCACAGTGCTCGACCGTGCCGCCGCCGTGCTCACCCAGAACTCCGACCGCATGCGAGTCATCAACCATCACCAGTGCGTCGTAACTACGTGCCAATGCACAAATTTTTTCCAACTGTGCCAGCGTGCCGTCCATCGAGAACACGCCGTCGGTAGCGATAATGCGAAACCTTGCGTCACAACTCGCCTTGAGTTTGTCCTCTAAATTCTGCATGTCGTTGTTGCGATAGCGATGCCGCGCTGCTTTGCAGAGACGGATGCCGTCGATAATACTGGCATGGTTGAGGGCATCACTGATAATCGCATCCCGTGCATCGAACAGCGTCTCGAACAACCCTGTATTGGCATCGAAGCAGGAAGAGTAGAGGATGGCATCTTCTGTCTGCAGCAGTGTAGCAATTTTCTGTTCCAGCTGGCGGTGAATTTCCTGTGTACCACAGATAAAACGCACCGATGATAAACCATAACCGTAGCGCTTGAGAGCAGCTTGTGCTGCCTGCACCAACTGCGGATGTGCAGCCAAGCCGAGATAGTTGTTGGCACACATGTTGATTACCCGCCGATCGAGTTGCACCGTACTGCCCTGCGGCGAACGCATAGCACGTTCTTCTTTATACAAATGCCGCGTACGCATGTCCTGCAGTTGTGTATTCAAGGTCGCGTAAAAATCTTCGCTCAAGCTAACTCCGTCAGTGCTTGTTCAAGAGCATGAAAGGCCCGTGCTAACTCAGATGCATCGATGACCAGCGGTGGCACAAAATAAATCGTATTACCCAGGGGTCGCAAAAACAACTGATGTTCCACAGCAGTGCGCACAAAAACTTGTGCGGCTTCTGCGTCAAACACTTCAAAGGCGAGGATGCCACCCAATGCACGGGGATTGCTGAGTCGTGCCTGGTTTTGGGCAATCCAGGCGGTGAAACAATTTTCCAACTCCAGCGCCCGCGCATTGATGTTTTCTTTTTGGGCAATTGCCAGTGCAGTCAAGGCAGTGCGACAGATAACAGGGTTGGCAGTGAACGTGTGCCCGTGCATAAAGGCACAGTTGGCAGTAACAAAGCTGTGGAAAAATTCTTCTTTAGTGAGAGTCAAGCCAAGGGGAAACACCCCGCCCGTTAAGCCTTTGGCGAGGCAAA
Source organism: Oligoflexales bacterium (assembly GCA_965226195.1). Lineage (GTDB taxonomy): Bacteria > Bdellovibrionota_B > Oligoflexia > Oligoflexales > JAPPIL01. The sequence goes on along the minus strand of OZ245333.1, from coordinate 1,416,979 downwards.
TGATGTCAGGCACTACGCCTGCACGTTGGCAAGCAAACGTATGCCCACAGCGTCCGAAGGCGGTAAACACTTCGTCAAAAATCAGCGGAATATCGTGCTCTGCGGCAATCTTGCTGATTTCTCGTAACCACTCGACCTCCTGCATCAACATGCCCGCCGCACCTTGCACCAGCGGCTCGACGATGATGGCACAAATGCGTGTCTCGTTGTCAGCAATCAACTGCTTGCAGGCAGAGAGATTGCGTTGCAAGTCCTTCGCTCCCTCAGGACAGACAGTCGATGCATGACTGGTGACGGGATTGAGGCGCAGAGTTTTGAATAAAAGCGAACTGAACTCGCCCCGAAAACGATCGACATCGCTGACCGACATTGCCCCCACAGTGTCGCCGTGATAGCCCCCGTGCAGTGCAACGAAAGTGTCGCGTTCAGGCTGGCCGCGATTACGCTGATACTGGAAAGCCATCTTCAGTGCCACTTCTACCGCAGTCGAGCCATTGTCGGAGAAAAAGACACGGGCGAAGTTACCGCCGCTGAGGTTGATAACTTCGTGTGCCAGCTGTGCCGCAGGCTCGTGGGTAAGCCCTGCAAAGGCGACGTGATCGCACTGGCGTATCTGTGCAGCACAGTTACGAACGATTTCCATGCGCCCGTGCCCGATATTATTCGTCCACCACGAACTGATACCGTCGATCATACGGTGTCCATCTATATCTTCCAGCCACACACCACTTGCTTTGACGATGGCACGTGGAGTTGCGCTTGCATTTTGGCGGGTAAAGGGATGCCAAACACTAGTCTTGTCGTGCTCGCACCAGGCATGTGCTTCTTCTGCGTCGGTTGCGAGGCTGTCGTTGATGAACTGTGCCAATGCATGACTTTGTGCTGACCAGCCTTTGTTAGTAGAAAGCTCGACACACATTTCTAAACTGTGGACAGGGATGTGGCGATCCATGCGCCGCACGATGGTGGCGTTGTCGTGAAAAAACTCGCCGCACATGACGATCGCACTGACCGCAAAGCCATTATCCTGCAAACAATGCAGCGACATCGCAGTGTGGTTGAGCGTGCCCAGTCCGCTGCTAGTGGCCAGCACGATGGCAAGCTCTGACCGCAATGCCAAGAAATTCAGCCACGTCTGCAATTCTTTATTTAGCGGCACAAGCAACCCTCCCGCGGCTTCGATTAGCAGGATATCGAGTTTCTCGATGCTCTGAATTTTATCAAGCCGTGCTGCCAGTGTGGGTAGATTGACCGCAGCTTTCTTCTCCTCGACCGCTGCGGCATGCGGAGATATAGGTGTGTCATAAGCAAAACAGGGAGGGAAAATTTTTACCGCGGGAGCATGCTGAGCAATAACCTCGCTGTCACTCGGCAATCCTGACGATACTGGCTTCCAGTAGCCAACCCGCAACCCCTGCTGGCTACAGCCATAGCCAAACGCCGCAGCAACCGTCGTTTTGCCAATGCCCGTGCCCGTGCCCGCAATGAAGATGTTCTGTCGCATAGCTACGTTACCTGAACAGCCGTCGCCAGCAGACTACACACTCAACCTGTGCGGGTCAAGCGCTCCAGCTCGCTTCCTTCGTGGCTCGCCGTCGCATCTTTGGCATGTTGAAGCTTGACAAGCAGGGCGCGTTTTGTTCTTTTGCCAGCACACTGCAAATATGACACACTAATTCCATAACAATAACAAACACTTAAAATTTAACCTTATATCTTGCATTAACATTCAAAATGGAGTATATTTAGCGTTGTTTGATGGATATTATATTTAATAGATAATTTTCATTTATAGCTATGAGGATTGCATAATGAAATTGTTATTGGTAATGCTATGCTTGAGTATTACAACTCTTGCTCAAGCACGCCCGCCATTACAACACGATGTGTTTGAGCTGGTCAGTAGAGGCCAGTTGTCTGCACCAAAGATCGCACAACATCTGCACTTCTTGCTTGAGGCAGGCAAACTGTCCGCACTGCATGGCGCGGTGGTGTTGCGGGATGCCGCCCGCTTACAACAGCTAATACGTGCAGGATTGGATGTGAATGCACAGGGCAGCTATCAAGAATGGTCGCCGTTGCACGTCGCCGTGCTCATAGACGATCCAATAGCAATTAACATTTTGCTAGAGGCTGGGGCAAAAACCGATGTGCTGGATATCAACCATGACTACCCCACAGGGATGGCTGCACAATGGGGACACACAAATTCGCTGCGCACACTGATCGCGACGACAGGGTTACCCCCGCCTGATAATCACGGCACAACCCTCCTGCATCGTGCCGTGTCAGGTGGTAATACCGAAACAGTCGCTTACCTGCTCGATCGCGATGACGTTACCGCAGATGTCAGTGACCGCCGCGGCGCAACACCCTTGATGTTTGCTCGTAGTGTGGCAGTAGCAGAGCAGTTGCTCGCCGCAGGTGCTGATCTTAACAAACAAGAAGAAGATCTCTTTTTCTCTCCCATCAGCTATGCAGCCTACAGGGGTGATACCAAGCTGTTGCAGTTTTTTCTCGATCGCGAACCAGACTTACTTTTTAATGAAAGCAGCATCGGCACACCCTTTCTCATCGCAGCTAAGTTTGGCTTCACTAACATTGCCCAAGATCTCCTTGCCAGAGGTGCAAACGTTGAAGACAAGGATCGTTTTGGCCAAGGTGTTTTGCAGATTATCGTCAATGGTGAATCCACTAGTCATGAGTTATTTGCTGCCATGCTAGATAAAGTAGCCGACATCAATGCCACCGACAACTACGGGGAAAACATTGCCCATGCTGTTGCCCGCAAAAATGACGCAGGCTTGTTTGACCTTCTCCTGCATAATAAGCAAGTAAATCTCAACATTGCTAATTTTCAAGGCCACACCCCTCTCACGAGCGCTGCGGTGATAAACAAGAGCACGCCGGCAGCCATTCTCGTGCAACACGGTGCACAGTTATCGCCTAAGACCAACGAAGGACTAACTGCATTTTTACTCGCCGTGCAGCGAAACGCGGTTGAAACTGCGACAGCACTGCTGGAGAAAGGTGGTAAAGCACAGCTGCAACACCACGACTCACACGGCAACAACGCCCTGCAGGTCCTTATCGATGCCTACCTCAGCCCACGCTTCCTTAAAGACAGGAATAAATTCACCCGTATGCTTGCACTGCTCGTCGAGCACGGCCTTGACATCAACAGCACAGATGCACAGAGCAATAGTATTCTGCACAAAGTTGCCGCCGCGGGCAAAATAGAAGAACTACTTGATATCATCTACAATCACGGCGGTGATCACACACGCAAAAATGCTGACGGCAAGACTCCCAGAGACATAAGCAAAGACATGAAGAAACAAAAAACTAACTAAAACCAGCCAACACTATGTCAACTAAGATAGATGCCACACCCTCACTATATTTCGGGAGCAAATCCTTGCTCCGTTTTGCCGCACACGAGAATTACTTGGCAATATCACTTGTCGATAGGCGATTATCTAGGTATCTTTGTCTTCGTTTGCTTTCAGGAACGGGCACAGAAGCTATGCAGGCCTATGATTTAATTGATAATTGTGGATTAAGCACTGATTCCACAGCACGGAGGTCGAGGAATGTTAGACCCACATACAACCCCGCCTCCCTCGTATACATACACGATGCTGATGACTGCTAAAAAAACAAGGCTGGTCTTGTGCCTGCTGACGATGTTGCTGCTCTATGCACCCGTGGCAGACGGCTCGGAACGCCTCAGCACGGACTTGCAGCAAATTCACGCCACTTATCAGCAAGAGCACAATTGGTTCGCAACCACCGACTGGTTACAAGTGCAAGTTGAGCAGCAGCAGGTTGCCATGCCTGTGTTTGCGTGGATCACCAACCTCGTACCACCGCGCTTGCAGGACACGAACCTCTATCAGGTCTGCCGCACTTGTTTTTTGCGAGGCGATGCGGCTGGTACGCAAGACTATCTACGCACGCAGCACACGTGGACAGAGGAACTGCACACCTATCTACAGGAGGCACGGAAGTTGACCCAAGCCACATGGTGGAGCAACACTAGCCAGCGAGCACGTGGTTTTTTGCAGCACCTCTATCATGAGCGTGGTATCTTGAGCGCCGTGCTCGTCGGTCTAACATGGCTGCCTTACACCGCCATCACCGAAGGGGTAATCGAGCCGATGCTAATCGGCCCACTGCACACCATCTGTCCGCTGTTTCAAGTTGCCTATTTTGGCACACTCAACTTCACCCACACTCTCTACAGAAACATGCACCACAGTCTGACCTTTGGTAGCAATGCACTGACCCTGTCCAGCCGCCTTAGCATGGCATTGAGCGGCTGGCAGCGTCTCCCACGTGGCACATGGCAGATTGCGGGCGAAGACGTGCGCAGCAAGGACATCGAGAAGGACATCGCCGCGGAACTCGACGATACCGTGCTGACGCACCTGCTATCGTCGCCACTACGCCCTATCATCGCCGCCACACTGCTTACCTCTGCACCATCGCCTGCAGTAGAGCAAAGCACAGAATCAATGTGGGAGAGCATTCAACGCGAACTCACCCACGCTGAGTTTCTGCGGCGGGTTTACTTCGTTGAGACAACTATTGCCGCGGCACGAGTCTTGATCGCTCTGCATGCCAGTCACCTCAATGCCAGTTTACGGGATGGAGCACTGCCCGCAGCTCATTATCGCCAACTGCGAGGTCATCTCGGTGCATTGCAGCGAGATGTGTTCACGCTGGAATTGCATTTGAAGAAGTTGATCGTCGTCACGCAGGTGCTGAACAACAGTCACAACGATGCCGTGTTGGTCGATTTTCAGCAACCGGCCAAGCTGACCCAACAAGCACTGCAAGCATTGCTCGATGACTTGCAGCGAGTTTTCCAACTTCAGACAAGCAAGGACGTGCTCTTGGCACATCCTATCGCCAAATTCACTAAATATGATTTTATATTGAATGTAACTACTAAAAAATGAGAAACTTAAATGCGAACAACACTGTTTTTTATTTTTGCACTACTGCTGACTTCGCCGCTGCATGCGTTGCTCGTCGATACCAGCGGCAATGCGATTGAGGTGACTTATCGTGACAGCTATTATTTTTTTTCTCGCTGCCGTTTCGATGCACAAGCGACTGCTGCTCAACGACTGTCTGATTGCCAGCTGCTGAACGCTGACAACGGGTTGCGGCAGCAGGATTTTGAATTGCTGCACCAGCGGCTGCAAGCAAAGGCTGAACGTGTTGAGCGCAGTGCGGCGCGGTTGCAACAAATAAAGTGGGGACTGATTGCACTGACAAGCCTGAGTGTGCTGTTGACAGTGCGCAAATTACACAAGGAGAAGGTGCTACAGATGCTAGGGGGGGCTTGTTGCGATGGTCATCACCATCATCACGGTCTTTGGAAACGCATCTCGGCGCATTTTCCCCGTTTTGATGTCGCTGGCGGGGGGCGCTTTTTTTTCCGTGAGCAACAGTGGCGTATGCCGACTTTGTTGGCACAGGTGCTGGCTATCGTTGCCACCGGACAGAAGAGTCGTGCCAATCTTGACAAGAAGATGGTGTATGAGTTTTTGCAGACCGAAATTCTCCAACTCAGTGCTGTGCAGGATAGTGCTCTCGTGATTAACGTGCGCTCCATCACAGCAATCGAGTTTATGCTTTACGAAATCATGCGTTTACGGCAGGCGGAACTTGAAGAACAAACTGCTGATCGTTGATGACGATAACGATGTCTGCTCCTTTTATCTCAGCGTGCTGGGCAGCGATTACGAGGTAAAGACTGCACAGGACGGCGACAGTGCCTTGACACTGTTTGTTGATTTTAAGCCTGATGTGGTGATCCTCGATGTCGATATGCCGCAGCAAACTGGCATTGATATCTGCCGCAAGATGCGGGTGCTGACAAAGGAGGAGCACTATGTTGCCATTATTTTTTTGAGTGGCAACTCTTCACGAGAAAATCTCATCATCGGGCTATCAACAGGCGCAGACGATTATCTCGCCAAGCCCTGCTCACTGCTAGAGCTAAAAGCCCGCATCAAGACCAACTTGCGCATCAAGAAAATTACCGATGAACTGGCGCTGTCGAAGATAAAATTACAGGAAGAAAATAAACAACTCGAACACCTGACCATCACCGACGAACTGACAGGCTTGCACACGATGCGCTTTTTCACCAGCCGTCTCGACGAAGAATACTCACGTGCCTGTCGTTATCACTACGATCTCTCGCTCATCATGCTCGACCTCGACCACTTTAAGCGCGTCAACGACACCTGCAACCACATCATGGGTTCTTATGTGCTGGCGCAAGTGGGAACAAAGGTAAAGCAACAGCTGCGTAGCGAAGACATCGCCGCGCGTTACGGCGGGGACGAATTCGTCATTCTGCTGCCACACACGAGTGCCACGGGTGCTTTGTCACTGGCAACACGGATTGCCAACTCCATCCGCAACAACCGCTTCGCGTTGGACAGGTTCAAGATTACCATCACCGCCTCGATCGGCATCCACACCTTCACTGGCAACGACGAGATGGCAAAAGAAGACAGCAGTGAGCTTATCCGTGCTGCCGACGAACTCCTCTACCAAGCCAAAGACAGAGGCCGTAACTGCATCATGCATGCTGGCGCAAATAAGGGTTGATGTCAGCGATAGAACCTCCCAGCTCGTCTCTGCTAACCCTAGTAGCCATCAAACAGTCAGGCATTGTCAGTCAATGTTTTGGCAGAAATTAAACAAATGTATCACCTCTTTTACCGGCCAACACCTGGCTTTGTTGCATAAGTTCCGTTGATTATAACATGCTGTTATCATAGCACTTTTATGTGGGAGCGTTCCCCTCCCCGCTTTGCACGGCTCTTTGCCAAAGGCGTGCCCGAAGGCACGCCTAGCTCCATACCCCTGCGTGTTCGCAGACTTCTCGTTTGGGTCAGGTGCAATCATCCTGCTGCACCATGTCTCATGCTAAAGCATTGGCGTGAAATGGTTTGCAGGTCTGCTTGCACCTGACCATTGTCAACTTCTGTGGATACTATGGGCTTGTGCGTGGTGCAGGTATTACCTTTGCAACACCTATAAAATTCTTACTGCTAAAGGGTTATAGGATATAAACATGCCTGCCCTGAGTTATGCAACAAAGCCCCAACACCTCACGCTCGACAAGGAGGCACACATGCCTCCTTGTGCGTACCTACCACTCAGTTCGCTATCACCTCGCTCAGCGGAATTTCCAGTGCGTTAGCAACACCTTTCCCGTAATCAGGATCGGCTTGCAGGCAATGCTTTATGTGGCGGATTTTTATTGCCGTTGTCGTCTCGTGCAGCGAACGTGCGGTATTCTCAAACAGCACCTGCTGCTGTTGTGGAGTCATACGACGGAACAGGTTGCCCGGCTGGCTAAAGTGATCTTGCTCATCCTCGTAGTGATTCCAGCGGTCGGCAGCACCTTCAAGCGGCAGAGGTGGCTCGCGCAATTCCTTCTGCTCTTCCCAACTGTTGTGTGAGCTTGGCTCATAGCCGGGTGTTGCTCCGTAGTTGTCATCAGTGCGCATTGCCCCGTCACGATGATAGCTATGCACAGGACAACGTGCCTTGTTGACCGCGATCAGGTTATGGTTGACTCCCAACCGATAGCGTTGTGCATCACCATATGAAAAGAGCCGCCCTTGCAGCATCTTGTCAGGTGAAAACCCAATGCCGGGCACAACGTGTGCAGGATTAAAGGCAACCTGTTCAACTTCCGCATGATAGTTTTGTGGGTTGCGGTTGAGTTCTAACACACCAACATCGATAAGCGGATAGTCTCGGTGAGACCAGACTTTGGTAAGGTCGAACGGATTGAATGGGCAAGTGTGTGCTTCTTTCTCGGTCATCACCTGAATTTTCACATTCCACTGGGGAAACTCACCCTGTTCAATGCTATTAAAAAGATCACGCTGGTGGCTTTCGCGATCACGACCAATAAGCTCTGCCGCCTCCTGATCGCTGAGATTGCGAATACCCTGCTGTGTCTTGAGATGAAACTTGACCCAGACTAGCTGGTTGTCGGCGTTGATCAAGCTGAATGTGTGGCTGCCATAGCCATTCATGTGCCGATAGGAATAAGGGATACCACGTTCACTCATCGTAATCGTAATCTGATGCAATGCCTCTGGCAATGAAGTCCAAAAATCCCAATTGCTGGTCGGACAGCGAAGATTGTTCTTTGGGTCACGCTTAACCGCGTGGTTTAGGTCAGGAAAGCGGAGCGGGTCTTTTAAGAAAAAAACTGGCGTATTGTTACCAACCAAATCCCAATTGCCCTGTTCAGTGTAAAATTTGACGGCAAAGCCACGAATATCACGTTCCGCGTCAGCAGCCCCACGCTCACCAGCAACAGTTGAAAAACGCACAAAAACCTCTGTTTTCTTGCCAATAGCAGAGAAAATATGCGCCTTGGTGTATTTCGTAATATCGCCCCTGACTGTAAACGTGCCGTATGCTCCCGAACCTTTCGCATGCATGCGCCGTTCTGGTATCACCTCGCGGTCGAAGTGTGCTATCTTTTCCAAAAACCAAGTGTCCTGCAGCAGCATCGGGCCACGTCGTCCCGCGGTCAGAGAATGGCTGTTGCTGGGCACCGGTGCACCAACACTGTTAGTTAGTTTGCGTTTATCAGACATCCTACTCACCTTGATATTATTATAAAAACTTGGCATACAATCACTAGGCTATTTTAGCATGTCGATATATCCGCGGTAAATAGTGAAAAAGTAAACTCCCTTCACTTCATTATTACAGTCACGTATTTATATTCAGCACGGTGACCCTATAATTATTTTTCAAAAACAAACTTGCAAAATTTTTCTCGCTGAGGTAGCGAAAGAACTTGTAATTCCATTAGGTTGCTGCGGTGGATTTTTCTGCCTACGAACTCGACCCGCGTTTTTACGACGAGATGTTTCAGAATGATGGCAAGCCGCGCTCCCATTACCGTGCTCTGCATCGTGCCTTGCAACAGCTGTCAGCCACGGAGATTACCGATATGCAGGTGCGGGTCGCACGCTCATTCAACAGTGAGGGTATTACCTTCACCGTCTATGGCGAGGCGAACGAGCGCATTATCCCTATCGATTGCTTGCCGCGTTTGCTAGCTGCAACCGAATGGCAAGAACTAGAAGCAGGACTCACACAACGTCTGCAAGCGTTGAATCTTTTTCTGCAAGACATCTACCACGAAGCACGTATCGTTACTGATGGCGTTATCTCTGCCGATCTAGTGCGCAATTGTCCGCATTACCGTATTGCCATGCGCGGGGTCAACGTTCCGTGCAACACTTGGGTTGCCATCTGTGGCACGGACATCGTGCGCACCAACGATGGTTTTTTTGTGCTGGAAGACAACTTGCGTGTGCCTTCAGGTGTCTCCTACATGATTGCCAACCGCAAGGTAATCAAATCAAACCTGCGCTACCTCTATCGTAGCTACAAAGTGCGGGAAGTAGAACACTACGGCACACTGCTGCGCGACACACTGTGCGAACTGAGCGAGAAGCCCGATCCCTGCATCGCCCTGCTCACTCCCGGTGTTTACAACGCGGCCTTCTACGAACATATCTTTTTGGCGCAGGAAATCGGGGCCGAATTGGTTGAAGGGCAGGATCTCTTGGTCAGCAATGGGCAGGTCTACATGCGCACCACCAGCGGTCTGCGGCAAGTCGATGTCATCTATCGGCGTATCGACGATGACTTTATCGATCCCCTTGCCTTTCGTCCTGACTCGTTGCTTGGCGTGCCCGGTCTGTTGCACGCCTTTAAACTCGGCAACGTCGCCCTTGCCAACGTGCCCGGCAGTGGGGTAGCCGACGATAAGAGCGTCTATGCCTACGTGCCTGACATGATTCGCTACTATCTGCATGCTGAGCCACTGCTTGCCAACGTCGAAACTTATCTCTGCTGCCGTCCCGATGACCTCACCTACACGCTCGACAATATTGCCAAGCTGGTCGTCAAGCGTGTCGATGGTGCTGGTGGTTACGACATGCTGGTCGGGCCGCATGCCAGTGCTGCCGAACGTGATGCGTTCATAAAAAAACTGCGACAAACCCCCAGCCGCTACATCGCACAGCCAACGCTTAACCTGTCGCGCTCACCTTGTGTGGTTGAAACCTATGCCGAGCCGCGGCATGTCGATTTGCGTCCCTTTGTACTGCACGGCAAGCAGACTCGCCTCGTGCCCGGTGCTTTCTGCCGTGTCGCACTGCACAAGGACAGTTTCGTGGTCAACTCTTCACAAGGTGGCGGAGGCAAAGACCTTTGGGTGTTGGAGAGTTGAATGCTATCTCGTAGCGCACAAAATTTATACTGGCTCGGACGTTATCTCGAACGCGCTGAGCATCTTTGCCGCTTGCTGCAACTGCAGATGGAGACGCTGGTCGATCGGCCGCGGCAGGAAATACACTTCGGCTGGCAACGCATCTATGCCAATCTGCAACGTCGTCCGCCACTTGCAAAAGCTGAGTTTGAACTTTACCGCGATGATGATTCGATGCTTGCCGATGCTTACACGCTCGCGGACGATCTGACTTTTGAAACTTCCAACCCTGACTCATTGCACAGCTGCTTCGCACACGGGCGGGAAAATGCCCGCCAATCACGCAACTGTCTCAGCTTCGAGATGTGGACATGCCTCAACCGTACTTGGTTGCAGTTGAAAGAGGTGGACTTGGCAAAAATCTGGCAACCAACACCAGAAAATTTTTATGCCCGCACGACCGAACAACTCGCAGCTTTTGCGGGCATAACCGCGGCAACGATGTATCGCACTCAGGGCTGGCATTTTTTGCAACTCGGCCGTGCTATAGAACGTGCCAAACAGACAAGTTCCCTGCTGCTGGCGCAGCAAAAACTTAGCCACCCGCAAAAAAACTTCGATTCGGCCGACTGGCTAAGCCTGCTGCGTTTTTATCAGGCGCTCGATACTTACCAGTGGAACTATCGCGGACACATTGATCCCCCACAGGTTTTGCGACTGCTCGTTCATGATCGCCGTCTCCCGTGTTCGTTGGCACATACACTGTTGCACGTCAACGCAAAGATAGACGCACTGGTAACCGACACCGCGACCAAAGATCGTGACTTGCAACAGTTCAGTACGAGACTAGAAAAAAAATCATGTCCGCCAAAAACAACCAAAAACACCAAACCATTCAACTTGGCTGAGTGTCACGAGCAGTTGTACCAACTCGATCGCTTGATTACCGCACGTTGGTTTGATTACAGTATTGAGGATTGTCCTGCTGCGCCATGACTGACACAATTCACTATCACATCGAGCATATTTCGCACTATCGCTACCAATTACCCGCACGTGGCAGTGTGATGGCATTGTGTTTGCAGCCGCGGCAAGATGAACAACAAAAATTAAAAATGTTCAACATGACCATCGATCCCGCGGCCGCGTTGAATAATGAGCAGGACAGTTTTGGTAATTACCACCACTACTTCAGTATTCATCGCGGCCATCACGAACTGATAATAACCATGTGCGCCGAAATCGAGCTGCAACCACCGAAGCCGCTACCTGACTCGCTTCAAGCCAATGCGTGGCAAGAACTGCTGCGCTGGCAAAATTCTTTCGCATATTGGGACTTCATGCAACCGAGTGTCTTGACAGCAACTTCTGCCACGCTTACCACCTTTATGCAGGAAAACGGCATTGCTCCGACCAGCGACCCCCTGAGTAGCTTGCAACAGTTAAACACAAAACTGTTTGAGTGCTTTCAATACTTGCCCGGCAGCACTTCGGTTGAGTCCACGATCGATCACATTCTCGCGACACGACAGGGTGTGTGTCAGGACTATGCTCACGTCATGATTGCCATTGCGCGTGCCTGGGGAATTCCGTCCCGCTATGTCTCTGGCTACCTCTACACGACAGGACAGCAGCACGAACAGGCCGCGAGCAACGCCACCCACGCATGGGTTGAGTGTCTGCTGCCGACACTCGGCTGGGTAGGCTTCGACCCCACCAACTGCAGTAACAGCGACGCACGCCATGTGCGCATCGCCGTAGGGCGTGACTACCGCGATGTCCCCCCCACCCGCGGCACCCGTCAAGGCGGGGGCAACACACATCTCGATGTTAAAGTCAAGGTGCAACGACTTTAACGCGGAGTGTTTCCCCTTAGGCAAACACCCTCCGTTTCCAGACATGTGCTACTTGCTAGTAGTAAAGCTGTTGGTATCGGCCACACAAGTCATACGTTGTCAATGTATATCAAATACTTGTGCAAAAGGTTGCCTTGCCAGTCCTAAAAGTGCGCCACAAGATCTACGCCATACGCGCGGCGCTGATTTGATCCCGCTACAGTTGAAAAGAAGCATGATAATAAAGAAAAAATCAGCAAATGCCGTGCTAAATAATAATGGCTGTGCCTCTCTGCTTGAAAAATTCGCTTGGCATGATACAGAGGCTGGCAATGGTTTTTTTTATTATTGTATAAATAAAAAGGGATTGCTGCATAATGTAATACAATGTAATCAGCAGTTTCTCTCGGCTGACTTGCAAGCAGTATTCTATATGGCACAGCATGGCATCAGCTGCTCTCTCGACCGACAAGGATTGTTGCAATTGAATGTACCGAGAGACAAGGGGAATGGCATAATAAGGGTGGACTGTAAGGCACGTCGCATCGATTTAAATTGTTTACAACAATACCTTGAGGGTAGCAACTTTTGAGGATGATGGCAGCACTTACTTGGTGACTGCTGACAAACAAGGCAGTCTCGGCAGTGGCATAGCTCGTGTTGTTGATGGTATATCACCAAAAAAACTAGCCAACCTTAAAAAGCGAATAAGTGAAACTAGTGCTTTAAAGAATTTTTCAGGAACTCCGAAAAAGTTTTTTATAGCCGGCACTGGTGCAGCTATTACAGGGGTGACGGCGGCTTTGTTGCATAAGTTCTGTTGATTATAACATGCTGTTATCATATCATTTTTATGTGGGGAGCGTTAGCTTCGCTGACCCCTGCGTGTTCGCAGACTTCTCGTTTGGGTCAGGTGCAATCATCCTGCTGCACCATGCACACATGTATGCATGCTCTTTGTCGCTTCCTAGCTCCAGCTGAAGCATTGGCGTGAAATGGTTTGCAGGTCTGCTTGCACCTGACCATTGTCAACTTCTGTGGACACTACGGGCTTGTGCGTGGTGCAGGCATTACCTTTGCAACACCTATAAAATTCTTACTGCTAAAGGGTTATAGGATATAAACATGCCGGCCCTGAGTTATGCAACAAAGCCGGTGACGGCTGCTATTGTTGCCGATTACATTGTGTTTTCTGGAGCGGCTGCTTCGACTGCAGCTATCGCAACTGTAGCTGGCCCCCGATCGCACTTATTACTATTCCTGTGGGGTTAGGATTAGCTTTGGCTATGATTGGCGGGGCGATTACTCAAGCGCACCACACCTACCTTGAAGTAATGCCAACACTACGCACAATGTTACGCATCCAGCTTAGCGGCGGCAAAGTTATCAATGTGTATAAGGAGCAGCAAGAACCTCTTCCCCAACCTACTTCCAACCCAACTTAAGGCTATTTTATTGCGTAATACTGTTGACAAGCATATCTGACTGTGCAAGAAGCCCTCTGTAATTTTCTACGGAGATCAATGCATGTCAGTGCGATGGGTATTTATGCTGTTAGTAGTGTTGTTGCTCGCTAGCAAGGTGCAAAGTGCACCGCAACTGCTGGCTAAAATCAATGCCGCACTGCCCAAACTCAACCGTCATGTCGGTGGCCTGCTGGTTGCGAGCATCATTGCTTGCAACGTCTTGACAGGCTGCGATTACGGCTCATCGCGTTCCGTGCTTGATGTTATCGGAGAAAAAAGAGAAGGTGATGAAAATCTCAGCATCTTCGTCGATGGCGTGTGGTGGTTCGGTTATCAAGGCGGTTCGGTCGGCTATCTGCGCTCGCAAGTTGCCGACGAGTCGGGTGTAATAACTTTCAGGCAAACGCTCAGCGGTTTCGTCGGCGAAGCCCTCAGCGACCATCCCGACATCGGCGCACAAGTCTGGCTCGATCACGACGATTACCGCTGGTTCGGCACAGTTGTGACAGTTTTTGATACCAACCTCAACTGGAACGAAAAAAACGATCTCTACCAAATCTCCGTCGAAGATTGGCTCTATCTCGGCGAAGGAGACAGCATGCCACCAACTGCCACGCCACGCTTTATCCTCGCCTACCCACGCGACGGGGCTGATGCTGAAGGTTTTGTTATTGCGGAGGAAGCCGACGATGCGCAATGACACGCACCTATGCCACAAAGTTGCTGTGCTCTTGTTGCTGATGTTGAGCACCAGCAGCGCAAATTCCGCGCCAAAACTTGTGCCCTCCCTAAAAAACAACGGACTAAGGCAAGCAATCACACAAGGCATGCAAGGCATACTGTTTGGCACACTCATAGCTTGTGCAGGACTAACAGGCTGCGAGCGGGGAGAACTGCGCCCCTTTGCCGATGTGCTCCAAGAAAGAGGCGAGGCTGAAATAATTCCGACGCGCGATCTTTTTATTTTTGTCGATGACAAAGACTATCAGGGAGTGATCGGCAAAGACGGCAATGGCCGCATCATTGCCCAGACTTTCCTCAATGCCGGTGCATTCGTGTTCATGCAGCAAATGGAAGGCACGACAGGTTTCAGTCTCGACCACCATCAGTATATCGGCGAACGTGTTTACCTTGACGGTGCACGTGACCTAAGGGCAGTGCAACGTTCAGGTATCATCGAGGAAATTTTCGACAACGGCTACTACCTGATTACTATCGACAGCGAACGCTATGTCTCCGACGGCAGCCCCGTAGCACTGCTCGTGTCCTACGATGTCATCGCGCACGAATTTTCTCTGGAAAATGAAGACGGATCGAGCTTCACAGGCAACGCTCGTCGCCAAGAGGCAGAAGAGGATTAGCCCCGCGTGGGGGCTAACTCATCCTTACTCTTCTTTATCAACAGCTTGTTCATCGCTCCAGCTGCTAATTTGATTCTGAAAGAACATAAAGGCTGCGTGGTGTCTGAGCTTGTCAGTAACTGAACTTGCCGTAGCAATGCCCGCGATAAGCTCGTCGTTCAAGTTCTCAAGACTGATAAACTCCTTAACCTGTGGGTAGTGCTCCGCTGCCAACTGTGTTAGGATGCTGTAGTCCTCCCTTACCTTGCGCAAAATATCTTCCGCCGCTGGCAACTGCATACTATCCGCACTGCGTGAGCTAACCTGTATATACTTCAAGACAGTCAAAAGGTTCTTAACCACCGTGCTCGCACGACTTAAGATAAGTGCCTTCTCTTCCTCAGACAGAACCAACACCACGACATCACGGCGCAAGGCAACCAACTCCTCAACGCTGAGCAGACCCAGGCCCCATATCTTCTCCAATGCCGCACTATCAAGACCAACGCCTTCTTGCTCAGCTCGCTGTAAAACCTCAACACCCACACCTACTGATACCGCAAAGTCAGCTTCGCTCTGCCCGCTCTTCTTTCTGATTGCACTCACTAAGGCAGCAGTGACCTGATCGTGCAACGCAGGCGAGTTGGCCTTCGTAAACGCAGTCAGCATATCAGACTTCACGTAAGCAAGATTGTTGAGTAGAATAATGCGCAACTGCAAGCCCACCGGTATTTTATGCTCCTGTGGCTCACCCTGTGCGATAGTCGCCCAACCTACCAATGCACTTATGATCAAAACCTTACTAAACATTGTATCGTTCCCTCTTACAAAAGTAATGAATAATATAGAATTATACCACATTGATTTCATTATGCAATAGTAAATAAATAAAAATACATAAGTCTTTGTTTTAACTGGATTATTTTTGCCGAACAAATTCCACACGGCAAATAACTGCCTGTTTTATTTACAAAAATAATATTATAAGCTAAAAGTATGTGTTTTTATTCAGTTTATATGGTAATTATTAACCCATGAAACGTTTGCCGACCCTGCTGCTCACCACTGGGCTAGCACTGGCCAGCCTTGCCCTATACCTGTGGCAAGCACATACAGAAGCAGCTCTACCCAGCACGGTAACCCTTAGCTTACGGGTGCTCGATGCTGAGGGCTACCCACTGGCGGGAGCAGAGATCGTGCAGTTGCACGAGTTGCGGCGGGAAGAGGTCGGGGTCAGCGACGCATTCGGCAGCTGGCAAGGACAGCTGGCCGTTGCACGAGGTAAGATACTAGAATTGCATATCAAAAAAAAGAGTGCTGTTGCACTGCTGCAGGCAAGTCGCACCTATCACATAGGGCAAGACCAGCTACAGGACATCGTTCGCCTGCAAGCAACCCCGCCTCGCACCTCCCGCCCCGCGCAGGAGGGATACGTGCGGCTTGAGGTTGCCGAGCCGTATCTGCGGCGAGCACTGCTCGACTGGTGTCAACGCACAGGCCAGCCCGTGGCTGCGGACGGTGCGCGGGTGCTGGCGGTGCATGACAATGAAGACGGACACCTGCAAGTAAGCGTGGAGCTAGAAAGCGGCCAAAAGCCTCCACGAGTAAGCGTGGAGCTAGAAAGCGGCCAAAAGCCTCCACAAGTAAGCGTGGAGCTAGAAAGCGGCCAAAAGCCTCCACAAGTAAGCGTGGAGCTAGAAAGCGGCCAAAAGCCTCCACAAGTAAGCGTGGAGCTAGAAAGCGGCCAAAAGCCTCCACGAGCGAAGCGAGTGGACACCCCCACACACGACCTATTCAGTTTTCAGGTTACCTATCAGGTGCTGCGCAGCCAGGCGACGCTGCAGAAAATTCTGCGTGGCATCTATGCCCATACCGCCCGTGCCTACACCGCATGGTATGAGGAAGAAGACCAACGCTGGTATGTCTACAACCCTGCAGGTTTTTGGCGGCTGCGCGCCGATGCTGTGCTGGTCAACGCCCAAGGCAGGCAGTTTTACTCCCCTAAGACACAGACCCGCACACAGCATCGGCTAGGACTCAACGCCCACGACGGTGAAAGTGTTTGCTCACAGCGGGAATGTGTCGTATACTCTGCCCATGCAAGGCAAGATGTTTACTGAAGCAGCAGCATGGAAATTCTAATCACTGGCAAGCTGCACGACCAAGGTTTAGCAGGTTTGCGTGCTATTCCCGATGTCGCGCTGCATTACCACCCTGACTGCCCCGTCGAACATCTGCGCGAGTTGGTGCGCACCTGTCAGGTGCTTATTACCCGCAGTGAGACAACCATCGATCATGACTTGATCGATCGCGCCGCACACCTCCGCATCATCGGGCGTGCCGCAGTCGGCGTAGCCAACATCGACATCGAGTATGCGACGACCAAAGGCATACTCGTCGTTAACTGCCCCGGCAAAAACACCAATGCCGCAGCCGAGCTAACCCTCACCCTTATCATGACAATGATGCGTCACGTGCATCGTGCTGCCACCCACTTACAACAAGGCGGCTGGGATCGCCATCGCTTCAAAGGGCGAGAACTGCAGCAACGCAAACTCGGTGTTGTTGGTCTTGGTCATGTCGGGCACCGCGTCTGCAAGTTTGCCCATGGTTTTGACATGGAAGTCTATGGCTACGATCCCTATCTGCCCCAAGCCCGTTTCTCTCAATACGATGTTAAAAAAATCGATGACCTCGCTACCCTCGCCGAAATCTGTGAAATTCTCACCTTGCATGTACCCCTTAACGCTGAAACGCAAGGCATGATCAATCGTAACATCATGCGCAAACTCGGCACACAAGGCATCTTAATCAATGCCGCCCGCGGCGATGTTATTGCCAAAGAAGACCTGCTGCAGGCGCTGGAACACGACGAAATCGGCATGGTCGGACTGGACACGTGGCACGATGAGCCACACATCGACGCACGCCTGCGCACTCACGCTAAAGTTTTCGGCACACCCCACATCGGAGCATCGACCGAAGAAGCACAACTGGCCATCGGCATAACTATTGCCGATCAAATCAGAAAAGCCATCGAAAGCGGTGTCGTCGATTTTCCCGTCAACGTGCCCTACTCGACGGTTATCGACTCTTCCCTACATCGTGCCTTTGCCGTGTTAGCGGAAAAACTAGGCAGTTTGATCGGACAAATCATCACCTATACACCTGTGCAGGTGAAAATCAAATACAGCCACGAACTCGGCACATTCCCGCTGCTGCGCCTCTCATGGATGAACGGCTACCTGCAGCAGACGGTCAGCGATTATGTTTCTATCGTCAACTGCGAATCCCACCTGCAACGACTCGGCATCCACCTTGAAGAAGAAACTTGCACCACGACCCCCCGCACTAACATGGAGGTCGTGGTCAGCGACGCACAGGGCAATAGCACTGCCGTCGGCGGTGTTATCTTCGACGAAGAAAAACCTCGCCTCGCCCACATCGACAACTACAAATTTGAAATTAAACCGAGCGGTCGTTTTCTGCTTATCAGAAACCGCGACCTGCCGGGCGTAGTCGGTGATACAGGTAGTTTTCTCTCCACCGAAAAAATCAACATCGGCTCGATCTTTCTCTCTCGTCAACGTCGCACTGCCTTAGCAATGGCAATGATCGAGATAGACAGTGCCTTGAGCCAATCCGCCCTGCAACGCATGCTCACCATCAAAAACGTGCTCTCCGTCTCTCAGATAAATCTTTAACACACTGCTCGTAATTACCCCTCGATAACGCAAGTGATCTTGCGTAATTTTCACAAAACTATTTAAATAGCTTTAAGTTTTTCTATTTAAAATTTCTGATAATCTCAAACAAAAAAATATGTGGCGTTGGCATCTTAGCCTAAACATTTGCTGAACTCTGCCGATGATCTGGGTAGACCAATGCAAAAGTTATTTTTAAAAATGCGTTTCTTATTTGCCCTGTCACTGTTCGGCGGAATCGTGCTCGGTGTCTGCGTTATCTTGATGACAGATATCGTCGATTTCGATCACGGCGATGCACTCGATAGTATCATCGATCACACCGAGCGTGATAACACACTTGTCTATGCACGTGATGGGCAGGTGCTGGCGGAAGTTTTTTCCCGTTACCGTATTTATGTGCCGTGGGAAAAAATGCCCGCGGTAATTATTGATGCGGTGTTGGCTATTGAAGACCGTAATTTTTTTACCCATCATGGTGTTGATGTCAAGGCAATGTTGCGTGCCTTGTGGCGTAACTTAAAGGCTGGTGGAGTCAGGCAAGGGGCGAGCACTATTACCCAGCAGGTGGTAAAAAATTACAGTTTAACCAGTAAAAGAACTTTGCAGCGTAAGTTGAAAGAAATTTTTCTTGCCCTTGAGCTGGAACGTATTATGCCTAAAGAAAAAATTCTCAACATCTATCTAAACAATTTTTTTCTCGGCAACCGTTCTTATGGCGTCGGTGCCGCGGCACGGCGTTACTTCGGCAAAGATGTGCAGCAGTTAACGCGGGCGGAAGCAGCCATGATTGCTGGTCTGTTTCGTGCACCGAGCAAGTATGACCCGATACGTTTTCCACGTGCAGCACGGCAACGACAACTGCAAGTTTTGCAGGCGATGGCCGCGAGTGGCAAAATTGACACCACCCAAATGCACGCCGCGGCGATGCAAGAACTTAAATTTAAGCCTTACCGTGCGCCGCGGCTAGAAACTGCGCCGCACTTTGTCGATTATGTTATCAAAAAAGCCGCCGCCATTCTCGACTGGCCAACCATTGGCGATCAAGGTTTGCGTATTCATACGACACTTGATTTGCCCAGTCAGCGACAGGCGACAGAGATTATTGCTAACATCGATAAGATTACTAAATATAAGGAAGTTGCCGACATGGAAGCGGCACTGTTGAGTGTCGATCCGCTCAGTGGGGAAATTTTGACAATGGTCGGCGGCAGAGACTATCGCCGCTCGAAATTTAACCGCACGGTGCAGGCACTACGCCCGCCCGGCTCTGCTTTCAAACCCATCGTTTACTCTTATGCACTGACACACGGCATGACGTGGAACGATGTCAGTTTACTTGCACCGATTTCCATCGATGCCTATCGTCCGCGTGAACATCGTCACGAGTTTATTAAGGAAACGACGCTTTACCGTTCTTTTTACAAGTCTTTGAATTTGCCCGTCATCGACCTTATTAAAAAATTTGGCATCAAGCGCATCATTAAATATGCGCAACAACTTGGCATCACAAGCCACCTGAAAGAAGAAGCTGGCACGGCACTGGGTGGATCGGATTTGCGCATGACGGAAATGGCCGCGGCTTATGCGGTGTTTGCCAACGCAGGTTTGCGCACTGAGCAGATTGCTATCAGGAAAATTACTGATCGGCACGGTAATATGCTCTATCGTGCTTCGACACAGGAAGAAAGACAAGCAGATGTGCTTAGTCCACAAGTCAGCTACATGATAACCGCCGCGATGCAGGATGTTTTTAAACATGGCACTGCTAGCCGTTATCAAAACATGCATCGTTGGGTCGCGGGCAAGACAGGCACTTCCGATGGTGCAAAAGATAACTGGTTCTGCGGTTACAGCAACGAACGAGTAACGGTTGTCTGGGTAGGCAAAGATGACTTTTCGCGAAGTTCTCGCCGTACTTATGGAGCAACGGTGGCACTGCCGTTGTGGGCAAAGTTCATGCAAGCCGTCACGCCACCACACACACGCCGCGGCTTTGCCGTGCCAACAGGAGTAGTGGCCGCACGGGTCAACCCGCGCTACGGCACGCTCGATGCCAAAGGCATTAGAATGTTTTTTCCCGTCAGCAAAGTTCCGACAAAACGTTATTCGCCCTACGAGGCGTTGAGTAAAAATCGTAATTTTCGAGGATTTTTCAAATGGAACTGAGCTGGCGTATGTTACTCATAATCGTAGTAAGCAGCTGTGCGCATAAGCAAGCCCGCCCGCTTAAGTTTTATCATATCGCCAAAGACATTCAACATGGCACTAGCTTTGAGGGTAACATTATCGACCATGATTTGCATATTCCACCGCAAACAAAAAACATCGCCATCTTACTCTCGCAAAATCACCCACACTATCGTGACATCAACTATGGTTTTAAAATTTACCGTCAACAGCAAGCGGACAACGCCAAATTACGCCAGCAAGTGCTGCACGGTCGGCATCGTATTGCCCGTCTGACACGTGCCATTCATCAACGCAAGGTGCATGGCATTATCACCGATCTGCCTCGCACCAAGATGCGTAATTTTATGACTGTCTGCCATGACTATCACGTCCCTATTCTTTATCTCGGTCAACGGCGTAAAGACGATCCCTATCTGATGCGTTCCATCTATCCTGACTTTCGTCGTCTCGTGCGCAAAGCAGTGTCAGAAATGCAACGGCGTGGCTTCAAGCAAATAGCTATGCTAAACAATACACAAAACGGCAAGGTGCAGCAGCACGTCAGGCGCTATGCGGCTGCAGCGGGTTTGCAGTTCACCCTTGCCACCTATCAGCGTGATGATTTTGATTCGATGAGCCTTGCCGTGCAGCGTTTGTTTGAAGTGCAAGAAGAGACGGTCGATACCGAGCAAGAAGGCAAGACAGAGATGATCTATCGGCAATTGCGTAAATTTGACGCAGTTTTTCTGCCTGACGATTTTAAAATTTTAAAATACTTCGTCAAGCTTTTTCAATACTACACATTGGCAGAAACAACTGTGATTGGCTTACATCACTGGCGTTCGCCACAGCAGGTTGCCGACAAGAACTTACTGAAGGACGGCTTCTTTATCGATTTCATTGGCAGCTATGCGAAATTGCCACAAGGATTGAGTGCCACCACAGCACCGACCAGCCTCGACACCATCAGGCAAATCGACCAGCGTTTACTCGGTTATCGTGGCATGGCTTGGCTGGCACGAGCTATCGATGTCACCCGCCATGCAGTGCGCACCAACCTCAACAACAAGTATACACGAACATGGACACAGAGTCTTGCCCGGCGCTTCAGCAAAGCAAAAAACACGCTGTGGCAACCACAGGTGATCAACGTCGCAAACCACACCGCAAACAAGCAAGACTTTGACTTACGCTAACATATGTGGGTATAAGCAAGATATGGAAAGGTTCGCTTGGTTCTGGGATAAACTCGAAACATACCTCGCGGCACACAACCTCAAACAAACAAAGCCGCGGCGGGAGGTTATTGAATTTTTTCTCAATGCTCGCCCGCATCTCAGTGCCGAAGATCTGCACGCCCTGATGAAAAAAGCAGGCTCACGTGCCAGCATCGCCACCATCTACCGCACCCTCAATCTACTCAAAGACGCAGAACTGGTCGAGCAGCGCAGTTTTATCAACGGGCAGGCTGTGTTTGAAATCCTCGATCCCAACGATCACCATGACCATCTTATCTGTATCGACTGCAACACAGTCACCGAGTTTCACAACCCTATCATCGAACAGCAACAGGTCGAAATCGCCCAACAACACGGCTTCGAGCTGTCCTCGCATCATCACGTGCTGTTCGGTCGCTGCCAGAAAAGAAACTGCCCCCAGCGCACGTGATAAAAGTAAAAAGAGAGAGGAGGTAATGTGCCTCCTCTCTCTTTTTACTTTTTAGTTAGGAGCTACGGGTTGTAGATTGTTATGTTGTTGGTGGCGATAGACAAGACCGTCGCCGCTAGCAAGGTCGTCTCCTGTTTGATGTTGCTAGCAGTCTGACCGACAGCTTCGCCCAATTTATCGAGCAACGCGCTGTATTCCTCTGGTTTGCTCTCCGCCAATGCCTTGATCTTGGTGATGCCTTGCTCGATCACCTGTGCTGACTTCTGGCGCAACTGCTCCATAGCCACACGCACCCTCGTAGCAACACTCTCGCCACGCACAACCAGTTCTTGCAAGGTCAATTTTACCAACTCCTGCAGTTCTGCCTTCACACTATCAAGAATTGGCAGTATCACCTGAATGAACGCATCTTCGCTGATGATGGTGCTGACGCGAGCAGCGAAGTCATCTCTAATCGAATCCCAGTATTCTCGATCGATATACTGCGACAGCGGCTCGCTTTCCAGCAAGCCCTGATTCAAGTAAACCTTGATACGCTCCGCCAACTTGCTGTTCAACAGCTCCTCGACTTTGTTGGGGGTCTCATCAACAGCAGCTTCCTCGCCCTCCGCGAATGCCGCGGTCGCCAACATAACCGCAAAGGCACAGACTAAACCTCGCACATACCACATAACATGTCCCCTCGATAAAAATTTAAAAACAACCACGATGGCGGCCTGTTTTATATCTATCAACAAAAATCTGTCAACGGTCTTTTGCCGCGTTCCCCATTTTTCACAAGCAGCCAGCTTGCAACCCCACACGACACGCTGCCACGACAAACGAACGCCGCTAGGAGGTGGGGCACACGCATCACTATCGTGGTCTCGTGCAGCAAACGATGCAGGATAGCTAAGAACAAAATCAGAAATAAAGAGGGTACCCCCTGAATATGACAACTATAGCAGCCACTAACAGTGTTGTTGTCTCGATGACGTTACTGGCAGACTTGCCCGTAGCTTCGCCTAGATTAGCGATCAGTGCCCTGTACTCTTCTGGCTTCATTGCTGCGAGTTCCTTGAGCTTGATGACGGTTTGTTCAACCAATTGCAGCACCTTTTGGTTCAGCTTATCAGTGACCTTACGTATACTCACGCTAGCATTCTCGGGGCGAGAAATAAGTTCCTGCAGCGCCAATTCTACCAGCTCTTGCAATTCCACCCGCACGCTTTCAAGGATGGGCAATGCTGCCTGAATAAATTTATCTTCAGTGATAACCGTAGATACACGAACACCGAAGTCATCTTTAATCGAATTCCAGTATTCTCGATCGACATACTGCGACAGCTGCTCGCTTTCCAGCAAGCCCTGTATCAAGTAAACCTTGATACGCTCCGCCAACTTGCTGTTCAACAGCTCCTCGACTTTGTTGGGGGTCTCATCAACAGCACCTTCCTCACCCTCTGCGAATGACACGGTCGCCAACATAACCGCAAAGGCACAGACCAAACCTCGCACATACCACATGACATGTCCCCTCGATAAAAAATTAGAAAAACAACGACAGTGGCTGTCTGCATACGTAGATAACAGACGTGCTGTCAACGAAAAACTACAAGCCAAGCTCATGCAACACGAGCTGTAAACCATCGTCACGCAATCTCTGCACCGCCTCTGCAGTCACTGCCTCAGGAGTGGTGTCACTTGCAACACTGAACGCAGTGCGTGCTTGTCGTCCTGTTGGGGAGAGGGCAACAGCATCGATCAAATACTCGTCTTGCGCGCGGCGCACAAAACAGCCAAAAGGCAAGGCACAGCTGCCACCCAGAGCTTTGATAATCGCTCGCTCAAGCATCACCGCCTGTCGTGTCACACCGCAATCCAATTGTTGCAAGGCTGCGTTGTGCTCGCAATCAACTCGACTCTGCACAGCAATCGCTCCCTGTGCACAACTCGGCACATACCAAGTCGGATCGAGCACACGATGCGGCAAGTCTTGCCACTCAAGCCGTTGCAGCGCAGCATGGGCAAGCAACAGCGCATCATACCGCCCTTGCTGTAAATGCTTGAGCCGCGTATCGACGTTACCACGCAATGCTCGCACCACAACGCCTGCGTCCGCCTGCTCTAGCAGATAACGCCGCCGCAAACTGCCCGTCGCAACAGTTAATCCCCGCCAACGCTGCAAGTCAGCAGCAGTGAACAGTTTAGCCGTCGCAGCTTCGCTGCACTCGCTAACTCCTTGCCGCTTTCTCGCTCCGCCCAACAAGGCATGATGACGCGGCTGGCAGACTAACACATCACAAGGGCTGGCACGTTTGAGCACACAAGCGAAAGTCAATTCAGCCTGTGTCGTCTGCACAGGCATGTCTTTCAAGCTATGGACAGCGAGATCGACTTGGCGTTGGTTAAGTGCGGCCTCTATTTCTTTGGCAAACAACCCCTTGCCACCAAAATCATACAGCGGTGCGTCCTTGAGCCGATCGCCGCTCGTCTTTACGATGTGCAATTTGCCCCGCAAACCGACACGAGGCAACAGACTCAACACATGCCGAGCTTGCCACAACGCCAGCTTGCTGCCACGAGTCGCAACGATAAGCAGTGATGGCATCAGCTGCGGCCGTGATGCCGATAGAGACTGCGGAAGGTATCGAGCACATGTTCCTCACGCACCGATGCATCCTTCAAACGCAGGCTCACCTGCCCGACGATTTTGTTGACGATAATGTCAGCCAACTGATGAATGCCATCCCGCTGTTGCACGGTCAACGTGCCGTAAAGCGATTTTGCCAACGTCTGGTCGGTCTGTGCCTTCACGACATCGAGCAGAAAATTCTTGAACCCAGCAACAGTCATGCCAATCTCGCGCTCGACGAAATTTTTGTGCAAGGTATCGACACCGTGGGCAATATACTCCGCTGCCTGTGCCACCGCCTGCTGTCTAGCGTTGAGATTTTGGTCGGTAATCTGCCTGAGGTCGTCGAGATCAAATAAATACACTTCTTCTATCTCCTGACAGCGAGGATCGATGTTGCGCGGCAGCGAAATGTCGATCAAAGTCATCGCCTTGCCACGTCGCTGGTGTTGTGCCTGCTCGATGTGCGCAGGCACAATGACATATTCACGCCCTGTAGTAGCGGTAATGACAACATCGGCCCAAGCAAGGCGCTCAGGCAGCTCGGCAAGATCAACGGCAACCGCGGTGCTGCTCAACTGACAGCACAGTTCTTCCGCACGAGCACGGGTGCGATTGGCAACTGCTAGCGAACGCACCCGCTGCTTGATAGCATTACGAGCTGCAATACTCGCCATCTCGCCCGCACCGACAATCAACACATTGGCAGCAGAGATGTTGGTAAAAATTTTCTTCGCCAACATGATCGCAGCATGACTTATCGACACCGTACGGCTGCCGATCTCAGTGTACGTGCGAATTTTTTTAGCCGTCGCCAACGTGGTTTGCAAAATCTGCGTCATCACCACACCACAAGTCTGTGCCTCACTTGCCAACGCAAAAGCACGCTTGAACTGCCCCGTGATTTGCGTTTCACCGATAATCAACGAGTCAATGCCCGCGGCTACCGAAAAAATATGCTCCACCGCCTGCCACTGTGTCAGGACGTAGAGATTTTCTGTCCAGGTCTCGTTCTGTGGGGCAAGCTGGGCATGCACTGCGGCAAAGAGTGCCACATAATCGCATTCACCTGTAGCTACGCCGTATAACTCGCAACGGTTGCAGGTTGAGAGGATTACCAGTTCACGCAAAGCAAAGCTTGCCCTGACACCGCTGATAATTGCTGCAATCTTGGCATCGGTAAGGTGAAACTGCTCCCGCAGCGACAGGCTCGCGGTTTTATGGCTTATACCGACGCAAAAAATTGCCGTGTCCTGCTGTGCCATCAAATGCCCCTTACTGCAAGAGCAGCCCAAAAAACGCCAACGCCAACAACACAAACCCGCCAAGACTCATGCGGGCAACACGTCGCGGTGAGTTAGTGCGAATTTTATTGCCGATAAGAATGGCGAGATACCAACCCCACACCGCCAATGCCCAAGTTATCTTCAGCTTTATACCCTCGTTTAGCGCATGAGAATGCAGTTGGCTATAAACCGCTCCCGTCAAGAGCGCAACGGTAAGAAAGACAAACCCCGTCCACAAGCAAAACAACAGCAAACGTCCAATGCGATCGAGCGCTGGCATCTCTATGCCAATCCACTTTAGCAGTTTTTTCTTCAGAATATGTCGTTGCCACAGATATAGCACTGCCAACGCACAAGCACCAACCGCGAAGGCTTCACCACAGATAGCAAGCAAGATGTGCAGGTTAAGCATCGCACTGTTCGTTCCCACAGCAGGTAAACTGCCTGCACTGAACAGCAGATGCAGCAACAGGATGAGCGTGGCCAGCGGTGCGAGGAAGGCAATGATCGCTCTGACATTGAAAAAGAAGGCCGCAATAACCCCCACCCACGCGACCGCCGCGGTCAACAGTAGAGCACTGTGCGGCACGAACAACAGCACTGTTGCAGAAATTGTCATCGCCCCGCCCGTGAAAGCATAGAGAGCAAGCCGCTGGCACAGCTTACGCCTAACCGTAGTCTGAAAGACCGCCAGCTCCAGCACCGATGCTAAAGCAAACAACAACAAGCTTGCGTGACAACTGCTGTAAGAGAGCATGTAGTTCAGCATGACACCATCTGCTTCTCAACCCCCGCTAAAAATGATAGCACATAGCACGAACCGACAACAGCAGCAAAGACTAAGCTGCACAGATGACGAGGAACACACATGACAGCCACCTGGCGAGTCGATTCGTGGCAACAGTATCGAGCCGAGCAGCAGCCGCAATACAGAGATCAAATGCATCTCGCGGCGGTGTTGCAACAAATCAAGCAATACCCAACCCTCGTCACGTTCGCAGAAGTTATGCGTTTGCGAGAGCAGCTGCGACAAGTTTTTGACGGACGAGCCTTTATCTTGCAAGGTGGTGACTGTGCCGAGCGCTTCGCCGACTGCACCCCGCAAAAAGTCCACACGCGTCTGCACATCATGCAGCAGATGGCCGCGCTTATCCGCACCCAAGCTGACACCAAAGTGCTCCACATCGCCCGCATGGCAGGGCAGTATGCTAAGCCACGCACGCATGCGTTTGAAACCATTGCTGGTCAACACATGCATACGTTTCAGGGTGACAATGTCAATTCCTTCATGCCCGACCCCAGCCAACGCGAACCAGCCCCGCAACGGCTTGAGCAGGGCTACCAGTGCGCCGCGGCAACGCTGAAATACATGCGTGACCTATGGTCACCTGAGCACGGCGGTTTTTTTACGGGCCACGAAGGGTTGCTGCTCGCCTACGAGCAAGCCCTAACCACAGCCCACGACACGCACTGGTATAATCATGGCGCACACCTGCTGTGGGTGGGTAACCGCACGGCACACAGCCAGCAGGCACACGTCGAGTATCTGCGTGGTATCAGCAATGCCATCGGTATCAAAATCGGCCCCGCTGCCGACCTGCAAGAAATTGTCACAATCGTCCGTATTCTCAACCCCGACAATGCCTGCGATCGCATTGTGCTCATTGCACGCTTTGGTTGCGAAAAAGTACGAGAACTGCTACCGCGCTTCATCGACGCACTACAGGCCGCGGCCTTGCACGTCATCTGGACGGTCGATCCGATGCATGGCAACACTCTCCGCACTACACACGGCGTGAAAACACGTCATTTTCGGCATATTGCCACAGAGGTGCAACACAGTTTTGCTTTGCATCGCGCCCACGGCAGCAGGCTGGGGGGCGTGCATCTCGAATTGAGCGGCGACAACGTCACCGAATGTCTCGGCGGGCAGGACAATTTGCAAGCAAGTGACCTCGAACGTGCTTACCACACTGCCTGCGACCCACGCCTGAACCACAACCAAAGCCTCGAAATCGCCCAGCTGGTGGGTGAGCTGCTCGCCACATCTGCGTGATCAGAAACTACAACCTGTTCCTATGCCTTTGCCTACCGCAAAGAAAAAATACAGTGAAATCAAAATCCAAATAGAAATATCCACGGCGCAGAAAATAACAAATGTAGTTACGTGGAGCTCAAAGACTAAAGGCAATGCGTTCGCTGTGTGCAGGCTAAAACTTGCCGCAAGATGCGGCAAGTTTTAGCCTGCGACGTATCGCTCAAGCAGGTGGGTGGCAGATAAATTTCTTGGGCGTGAGAGTCAACACAAAGTCGTTGAGTATACCGCGATCTAGCCGTCTAACATCGGTAACCCGCAAATGCCATTCGCCTCGCCCAACACGATCACGTAGTAGCTCGCTGATGTCCTCGTCGAAGGTAAACACACCTCTGCCGCGGCCGCTCATCTTCTTGACCAACAGCTCTTCGCCATTTGGAGCGATCAAGCTAATGTTGAGATCACCGTGATAGGTGTGTTTTAGATCAAACCTAAGTCGTGCCTCGTAAATAACGGTATCCTCACCCCAGTCAATACTATCAACCAAAATATCGGCTTCAATCGTTTCAAGGTCAGGAATTTCCATCGGCAAGCCAACCCCTTGATAGAGTTCCTTCTGCCCCGCGGAACGACCGATAAGGAAATTTTCCGAGAAGTGTTTCTTGCGTTTGCCAACATCAAAATCGAGGTCGATGTTGAACTCTGAACCACAAGCTGCGTTGGGATCAACGGTAAAGACAACCGAACGCGAGCTCGGCGCTTTCTCGCCCACCGCCACCTGTTGCCACTCGGCACTGCTGTTCTCCCAGCTAAGGTGATCACTCGTTGAACTGGCAATCCCGCGCAAGTTTTCCAACACACTATCGGTGAGGTTTTCCACCCAAGAGGTAAGCTTAATCCTCTCGCCCGGCTCGATGATGCGGTTGCCATTGCCGTGCAACTCCTGCACGTCGTTGCGCACAAAACTGATAATCAGACAACGACGCTCCAAACTTGCCAAACCATGTTGTGAGAACGGCTCGTTGATCAAACAGAAGTTGGGCGTGCCATTGCTCAAATCAGCATCATCATCGTCGATGACCAGCAGCGCATCGTAAACATCAGTGTATTTTTCTGCCGTGAAAATCATCTGGAAAGCATACTTACGCAAGATGGAAAGTGCTTCGTCTTCGGTGTAGTATTTTTTGAATTCGTTGAACAGATCCCAGAAGGTGCTGCCAATCACCATACCTTCGGCATGCACACCACCCTTAGCATCCTGTGGATAAATCTTGTCGGGATTAACGTCACGCACGACACGTCCGTTCAAACCAAAACCGATCCCGATAATCGGCGACTTGGTAATCAACATCGACATGATGTCGCCAAAGCCTTCCGAATAAGCACCATCCTTGATGCCGCCTGTCTTGGCATCGAGACCATGCCCCCATTCGTGATAGATGATGTCGGCAATCAAACCTGTATTGGCACAGCGGTTGTTACCAGAGTAGAAGTTAATCGTCCCCGCCCGTGAATCCCAGTGTGCATTGCAAGAACGTGAGAGGTTAGTATGCGAAGGCAGCGGCGCATCAAACCATGGGGTGACTATATATTCTGCGGCAAGACGAAAAATATAATCGGTGTGATGGAAAACCATCGACTGCGCGACAATTTTGTCTTGCGAGGGTAGCACACCCTCCTGTTGACTGACCTGTGTCTGCCAGAAGTCACCCATCTTGATACCATCGACCGCAACCCGCGGGCCAGTGCGATTGAAGATACGCACCTTTGCCCCGGCGATATTGCTAATCTTCGGCACAGCTGCTGCGGAGATAGTATAACGCCCCTCAATGTCAGTCATCACCGATGTGGGAGGCTGCTCCTGCGGTGCAGGTTCATCCTGTGGTGCGGGGGCAGGCCCAGTCAAGCCAATAGTAATCTCGGACAGCGGCTTGACCACCAACTCTTCATTATACCAGCGCGGGTATACGCTAGCACGCGCATAGCCATCCACCATGCTGTGGTCTTCTACCCGTGCCATACCGCTGTAGAACATGTTCGGCGCAACCTCAAACACCCGCCCGCTACGCATATCGATCTGCACGCGGTTGCCCTCACCCAACTCCTGCTGGAAAGTACGCACCTTCAACAGCTCATAGCGACTCGCTCCGCGCGTGGAGACTCCTTGCCGCTTTCTAGCTCCATCACGCGGCACCACCCGCCACGTATAGCCGAGTGCTGTGTACTTGTTCGTGCCCAACTCACTCTCGATCAACTGCCGTAAACGACGATCACTCAATGCAGGCACAGTCGCCTCAGCAACCTGCGCTTCAGAAAAAGTACGGTTTACCACCTGCACGAGACGACCGTGACGAAAACGAAACATCAAAGTCGCGTCCTCGATTTTTAAATCATCACGATAAACATCGAATTTGTAAAAGGCAGTGTCGTGGTTGACAAAAGTCGCATCTGTCACCATACGCAAGTCACGATATGTCACGCCCAAAACCCCTTGCCCGGCACCGATGTAGCGCTGCATGATGTCGAGATATGATGCTTCGTCTCCACCTTGCAGATGCAAGAAATGTCCAAGATCCGCACCTGAAATCAGCCGCGGCACACCACTGATCTGATCCCGTTCGACGCTCACTGCCACACCCGCCGTGCTCTTGTCCGTAAGCCATGCGCCCGCATTAAGCTGTGGTCGCACGACAATCTGTTCTCTGAGGTAGCGCTTGCTATCGCCCACATCACTGCTGCGCGGCGCAATAAAAGCAAAGGCAGCAGACGTGATACATAGACCGACGAGACAGGAAAGAAACCTTGAACAGGACATGATAGCCGTCTCCCTTCAAGAGGTTGAACATTGCCCGAACACTAGATAGCAAAAGGACGCACACAGCCGAAGCCTTTAAAGAGGCCGGGGTTGAGTTATGTTCAGACTTATTTTCTAATTACTACTATACTACATAGCACAGTATGATGACAAGCAGTGCGCCGCTAGCTTTGCCAAGCAGCGCACTACAGCTGTTTTATCGCTGACAGGTAAACACGTTGGGAGTGAGACTTAGGGCGAAGTCTATCAGATAACCAACCGTGCCTTGTCTTCTGTCAGTAACCCGCAAAAGCCACTCACCTTGACCGCGATGGCCACGCAGCAATTCACTGACATCTTGCTCGACCGTCAACACACCAAAACCCTGCTTGCCGTTGAAAATCTCTACAGACTTACCATCGGGAGTAACTAACTCGACCATCAACTCCTGATGAGCAAAGTGGAACAGGCTGAATTTAAGCTGTGCTGCGTAGACTTCGGTCACCTCACGCCACTGCTGCCCTTGTGCCAACAAGCTTATCTCGACCGCACTGCTATCAGGAATTTCACGTGGCAGACCAACACCCTGAAACAAGTCAGGCTTACCTGAATGAGTGCCCACATGCAGAACAGTGCTGAAGTTGCGCACTTGGTTCTCGATGTCGAGTTCAAGGTCTACCTGGAAAGATTCACCACATGGCGTGTCTTCGCTGACGGTAAATACCAGTGGTGCATCGCTCGACATGATATTGCCAGATGAGAGCCGATTCCAAACTACGACATCTTTATGCCACTGCAGATATACGCTCTCCGAGCTGGCACGTGCACGTAGATTGACAAAATCACGCTCCGTAGTGTTCTTGAGCCACGCCTTGAGCTCGATCGTCTCGCCCGGCTCGATGACATGGTTGCCATTGCCATGCCGCTCGCGACTGCGTGTCTCTGTGAACTCAGCCAGCTGACATTCGCCGTTGATGGTGGCAAGACCGTGACGATTGAAAATGCCATTAAGCACGCAGAGGTTAGGCGTGCCGTTGCTCAAGTTAGCATCGTCATCGTCGATCACTAGCAGTGCATCATAGACATCGGTGTAGCGTTCAGCAGTAAAAATCATCTGAAACGCATAGCGTCGTAAAATTTCAATCGCCTCGTCTTCGGAATAGCGTTCCTTGAGTGCCTTGAAAAGATTCCAGAAAGTGCTGCCGATAATAAGACCTGTGCTGTGCACACTGCCACTGGCATCACGTGGATAGACACGGTCTGGTTCAAGATCACGCACCGATTTGCCGTTCAAGCCAAAATCAGGCCCGACGACATGCGAACGTGTCATCAACATGCTGATGATGTCACCGAAACCTTCCGAGAACGCAGGGTCAACAATACCGCCAGTGTTGGCATCAAGACCATGCCCCCATTCGTGATAAATGACATCAGCAATGAGTCCCGTATTAGCACATCTGCCATCGCCAGAGTAGAAGTTGACCGTGCCAAACAGCGTATCCCAGTGGGCATTACAAGTGCGCGTCAAGTTGGTGTTGGCCGTCAGCGGGCGGTCAAACCAAGGCGAAGCGATGTAGTTAGATGCGGTGCGCACTATTTGTTGCAGATGGTAGTAAACCATCGATTGGGCGACGAGTTTGTCATTGGAGACCACTGCCTCCAGCTGTCTGCCGATGAACGTGCGCCACACCTCACCGTTGAGCACACCGCCAACGCTTACCGCGGGCCCACTCTGATTGTTAACACTTATCTGTGCACCAACCACGCCGTTCAACTGTGGAGTAAGTTCTCCCCTCGGCACGATGAAACGACCTGCGTCATTACTAGGCACACGCCGCACAACCTGACCCGCAGCATCGAGAAAATCAATGCCTACACCACGTAACGGCATGAGATCCAAGTCTTGCCGATACCAGCGTGGATAAATAGTCGCCCGTGCATAGCCATGTGACGAAAGATAATAGCGCCGCGGCGTGACCTCGTAGATTTCACCCGTATGCGGGTTGATCTGAATATCCGCTTGTCGTCCAAACCGTTGGCGAAAGTGACGCACCTTAAGCAAGCGGTAGGCATCGTCCTTCGCCGTAACCCGCCATGTCGAACCGATGGCAACGTAATCGTTCTCACCCAGCTCACGGCGCAAAATCTCCTGCAGCTCACGATTGCTCAACGGTGCAGCTGTGGACGGCGGTTGTGCTTCAGCGAAGCTATAGTTCACCACCTGTACCAACAGGCCCAACTTAAACCGAAACAGTATGGCGGCATCTTCAACACGCACGTCGTCACGGAAAATGTTGTATTTGAAAAAAGCCACGTCATCGGTAATCAGCGTTGCATCTGGCACAAGACGCAAGTCACTCGACTCAACACCGAGCAGGCGGAAGTTATCCAGCACGTAACGGTGCATGTCTTGCTCAAAATTTTGCTGGGTGCGCTTGTTAACTGGCGCACTAGTATACTCTGGCACGATAGTGATAAGTCGTGCCGCGCCTGACAGTTGGTCACGCTTGACGACAGTGTCCGATGTCACGCCCTTGATGGACTTGTCCACCGCTTGCATTTGTGGCCTAAGCACCACCTTGCGTGCATCCTGCTCACTGCTTTCGTTTGACACAAACGCAAACAACACCGTGCTGACAAGTAAGGAAACAAGCACGGTGAAAATTCTTGTGACCAACATAACACACCCTCCGTCATTAAAATTGAAACAGACCCAAGTGCCACTCGCTTCGCTCGCGACCTACTTTTGGCCGCTTTCTAGCTCCCGCTTCGCTCGCGGCCCTACCTTTGGCCGCTTTCTAGCTCCCGTCGGCGACGTTCGCAAAAAAACTCTAGTTGAATTGCTTATCCTACCTTCTAGTCTAAATTGACCAGCCAGCCAAATCCAGTTTTTTTTCGGCCGCAACGCCTTTGTAGCGTGCTGTGTGGTGCACTAATGATTTGAACTTTAAGCGTTATCAGCAGATGCTTATGGTAATCGCAAGCAAGCAAAAATATCCCCCCACAGGATGCGGATACTGTTTTGCCTAGGGTGTCAATCTTCCTTTTGAAATTTGACTACCGCGGTGTTTAATTAATTTTTCAATTTATTTTTGTTAAATTTTTAAAAATTGAGAAGTTAGAATTTACTTCTCAATTTATACTTGGCAAGCAGCAGCACACAACGTGCCACAGAGCCGTGCCCTAATCTGCCTTACCCATGTCTCGCAGTTTCTTATAGGCACTGATAATTTCTCTCGCTTTTTCTTCTGCAATTTTATCGCCGGAATTTTTGTCGGGGTGATACTGCTTGATCAGTGTGCGAAAAGCTTTCTTAATGTCGCGTGGCGAAGCGTCTTCGCTAATACCTATTACCTCGTAAGGGTCTCCCACATAGTCGTCGGCACCCCAATGCCTAGCTCTGCCAGAGCCGTAAACATCGTCAGGATCAATGCCATTCTTCCTGGCAAGTTCGGCTACCAGTTTTAATATGTCGTCACGTTCGAATTTTGCCGCAGTCTCAAGCATACTAGCGATATCCCATGAGGAAAGACTAATATCTTGCTCCACAGCAGTTTTGATCACCTGCGCTGCTATATCGATACTATTGTGTTCTGCTGTGATTTTCAGCAAATCACCGACATAATATGAGCGAAATTTCTGACCTCGCACAGAGAGCATGTTAAGCGCGTGCTCGAATATGTCGATGCGGTTGTGCTTTGCTGCAAACTTAAACACCGCTTCGACCTCCCATGAGTAAAGTGTTTCAATGCCCTGCTCAGAAATAATTTTAACCATACGACTAACAGTGTCGATGCTATCGTTTTCAATCTCGTTCGTCAGTGCCTCTCCTAGATTCAGTGAGAGGACTTCAAGTCCAACATCATGCTTGACGGCAAGCTGGACAACATGGTCTGCCATGACATGATCACCATAGCGTACGGAGGTCGCCAATATATCATTGAGCGACACTATGGGCATAAATAAGTATGGGATGACAGCATAACAGGGCTTGATATCCCCAGCTGCGAGCCACTTGTTGATGGTAGCAACCTGCTCAGTATTGAAATGTCTGCGTAAGCTTTTAACCCTAACTTCGCCCCACGAATTGATTTTCCCCCACCACCTGATTTTCTCCAGCAACCCCTTGCTCTTTGCCACTGCCTCGACATCACAAGGAACAAACGCTAACGATAAAGCAGTTATTGCTACAACCATCCTAGTTTTCATTGATATGCCTTTCAGATATAGCAAGACCTCCCACCCTATCAAAAATCTACAAAACTTCAAAATTTTAAAAAACAAAGTAAAGTGAAAGAGATAGAGTGTTCTTTCAGCTACTAGATTAGCTGCATGTATCGATCCAGCTTTTTTGTTAGCTTGTTTGACCACGATAATGTTAGAATCCATGTGGTCGTTTATTTTGGTATTTTTGCGAGCTAAGGAGTCATGACATGGCATTGACCGAATCAAAGCTGCTGCCACTCTCGACACCGTTGCCTGACTTCAGCTTGATTGATCCTGCCACAATGCAAGGTGTAGACAAAAGCCTTGTGCCTACTTCAGCCGAAGGGGTGTTGGTGGCTATAATCTGCAATCACTGTCCTTACGTGCAGCACCTGCGCCCGCAGTTGGCTGAACTATGTGCAACGTATCGAGAGCGTATCTTCACGCTGGCAGTCAGTGCTAACGATAGCGAGCGTTACCCTGACGACGGCCCGCAGCAGATGCTCGCCTGCAAGGAGGAGTTCGGCTTTACCTTTCCTTACCTGTGGGATGAGGAGCAGGAATTCGTCAAAAGCCTGCGCGCCGCTTGCACCCCAGAGTTTTATCTGTTCGATGCCAACCGCCTGCTCGTCTACCGTGGCCGTTTCGATGCCTCCCGTCCCGGCAACGACGTGCCTGTCAACGGCGAAGACTTGCGTCTTGCTCTCGAAAGCTTACTCGACGGCAAAGCTCCGCTCGCCGAACAGCAGCCAAGCGTCGGTTGCAGCATCAAGTGGCTGGACGGCAAAGCCCCTAACTACGTGTGAGTCTGCCCGTGAACGAACGCAAGGTTGTCAGTTTGGAAGAAGCCAAAAAACGCCGCGGCAACCGCAAGGCTTCAACCCCGCCGCGACAAAAGGCACAACGCGCCACTTCCTCTGCACGTAGCTCGTGGGGACGGAAAATTTTCCACGTCGTGCAGGTGGTGCTGTTCCTGATAATTCTATCGCTGTTCGTCAAACTCTGTCACGGCGGCAGTATCTGACCTCGGCAGGCAGCACGTTGAGCGGCAACTGTCCATCATAGTATTGCAAAATTACTTGCTCCAGCGCTAAGCGCACATCACTGCTAGCACTGTAAGGCACCGCGATGTTGAGGTGATTAGCCTCACGCACGATGCGATAGCGATTGCGCTGCGCATTGACCTTGACACTGATTTCCTGCTCAGCAAACAGCGGCTGGAGTTTTTGCAGGCAGCGGTTGAGCGTATGCAACAGCTGTTGTTGGTGTTGCAGATTGCGCGGGTTAGAGAGAAAAGCGAGATAAGCGATGCGGTAATCGCCTTGCTTGCGTAGGTCAGCTGGGGTCTGCAGTGCTCGCTGCACGTGCCATTTTACTGCCTTCCCCAACTGCCACGCTGGATAGAGCGCAGCCAGTGTCGTCACGCTGTAGCCGAGATGCATACCCAGCACCCGCTGCGACCACAGAGCACGCACATCAATACCGCGCAGCAGCCACATCCCTCGGCTCAACAACACCGCAGCAGTCAGCGCCCCGCCGCCAACAATAGCTTGTCGCACGCGGCGCTGTCGCTGCTGATCACGCACCAGTTGCTCTAGCAAACCGCGCTCGGCGTTGTTCAACTGCAACTCCTGCAGCTCATCGACAGCGAGCACCAGCGAGCGCAGCACCGCGCTCGCCTGACGTTGCTCCGCCACCCCCAACTGCCGCGCCGTCGGCATACGTTGTGCTAAAACTTGCAACTGCTGCAAACGCGCCCCTTCAGCCCACAACACCTGCAGCACGGCACGCACGAGAAGATGTGTCAAAGCGTGGTCGTCGTGCTCCATCTCGGCTGTGCTATCTCGCAAACCTGTGAGATGCGCCCGCAGCGTCGTGCTCTTGCCACGCCAACGCATGCTGGTGGACAGCAGTCGCTGTAGCGTGCGCTGGTCTAAGTGCTCGGGCAAGGGTTCGTATTCTTGCTGCAGTGCCAGTGCGACTGCGGCGCGCCGCAGATCAGGGAGCGAAATGCGTTCGCGCACTGCCCAGTCGTCGTGCGGCAAGGTGATGGACGAGGGTAGTTCTAGCATAGCCGGCAAGGGACGCGGCGGGATGCCGAGCAGGGCGTGCAGCAGGAAGCGGTGGTAATGGCTAGTAGAGAGGCTGGCGTTGAGTTGTGTTTGGTAGAGGTGCAGCAGCAGGCTGAATTCTGGGTCGGGATTGTCGCTGCGCTCCAGATAGTATGTCTTGAAATCCACTGCCACCGCGTGGGTGCAGAGCAGCGCGAGAAACAAGCAAGCTTTACTAAAAAAATACCGCATTATTTTTCCTGCACAAGGTAGAGCAGCATTTGATCCGAGTAATGCCTGGCCTGTTGCCATTTGCTGCGTTGCTCAGCAAATGCTTGTTCGGTGATAAGATAGCTGAGATACAGCGGCAACAGCAGAGGCAGCATGCGCTTGGGCAATTTCTGCTTGCGCAGCAGTTTTTTCAGACCCGCTTTCCAGCTAGTGGCGGTGGTAAGGACGAGCAATGTTGCTTGTGTTATCTGGGTGCGACGCAACAAGAGTTGGCTGTGTTGGGCGACGCTTGCTTCAAATTCGTGCAGTGGCTGCCCGTAGTAAAGCAACACACGCCGTAGCAGTGCGAGGCTGCTGAAAAAATCACGCGGCTCGGTGATGCTGAACAAGACCTGCGTGGCATGCTTCAGGTCAAAAACAGCGAGGGCCGCGGCACGGGGGGCAGCGAGCGGTAGCACGGCGTTGACATAGGTGTAGGCACGAGGCAATTGCGCGAGGGCCGCGAAGACGAAGGGGTTGTGGCGCAAAAAGGCGATGTTGGTGCAGCGTGTCTGGTTTGCTGTGCAATCGGGCATGGAGCGAGAAAGCGGCGAAAGGTCTAGCTCTTGCCAGCGAGCGTAGGCGAGTTCAAAGACATCGACCTGCAAAAATTCCTGCACCGCGGGCTGCGCGGCACTAAAAGCTTGCAAGAACTGCAGGCGTTGGAGCAGTTGTGGTAGGCTGGCGGAATTTTCCAGTTGCTTGACGATCTGGGCACTGCGGTATTCCAATTCTAACTGTGCGTCTTCGGTATCACGTTGTTGCAGCAAGGCCGGCAACGTCTCGGTGCTGGTAACGGTGTCGGCAACCGCGGCGGAGGCAAAGAACTGCTGGGCGTTGACACTGGTGCTACCAGTGAGCAGCAGCGTGAGAAAAAAAATCTTGAGAGCCATCTTAATCCTCCTGTTTAAGATAAATATGTTTGCTATCCAGTAAATAAGAACCGAGTGACACGTAAGCGAAACGAAAGATCATCGTCAGTTCGATACGTTCCGCCAATAACTGCGCGAGGGAGCGTTGCGTGGGCGGAAGCTGTTCAAGGTGCTGACGTATTTTTTCCCAATGCTCTGCAATGGCAATGCGGGCGTTTTCTTGAGCTTTGCTGTCGAGCAGAAAACTCTCATCACGGCGCAGACTGAGATCAGCGTAGTAGTTTTTCAAGTCGGCAAGAGCGTTGTCGAGCTGTTGGATATTGGCTTTTTTTGTCACGCTATGCAGCAGGGTGTGGAGATCGTTAATTTCGTGATCAAAGGCAAGGAAGGGGCTGCTGGGCAAGCGTTTTAGTGAACCGATGCTATGCTTGTCGGTGAGATATATCTTGCTGAACTCCTTCCGTGTTTTGGCGTTGTAACGAGTGATAAAGCGGCGACGTTGAGTTTCAAATTTTTTTCCATAAGCACGACCCCACTGTTCAAACATCGCCATGAAATCCTCCCGCTCGCTCTGTATCCGCTGGAGCAGGGTGAGAGTACTACGCGGATATTGCTGGCGCTTTGCGGGCGGAATAATGGCGGGGAAGTGCTGGTGGGCAATAGTTTTGCCGAAGAAACTGTAGTTGAAAAAATCGAGTTGGCGAAAGCCATAGAACATGTCTTTGATCATTTTGGTTTTGGTGCGTTGAAACTCTGCGCGGTGCGGCGCAGCGTGCCAGTTGTGATTGTTGTAGAGAAACTGTGCGTCGTGATAGTCACCACCTTTAAGCAGCCAGCGATAGAAGGACAGGCGTTGGTAGAAGCGGCGATCTTGGTGCATTAGTTCATCGTGCCAGCTACGCAAGGACATCAGCAGTTTGAGAATGAACAGCATGCGGTAATCGAACCAGCTTTGTGACAGCTGGTCGAGATGGGAACGCAGCTTTTGCAGGTCGGGCGTGGAGCTAGAAAGCGGCAAAGAGTCCTGCGAAGCAGAAAGCGGCATGGAGCTAGAAAGCGGCAAAGAGTCCCGCGAAGCAGAAAGCGGCATGGAGCTAGAAAGCGGCAAAGAGTCCCGCGAAGCAGAAAGCGGCAAAGAGTCCTGCGAGCGCAGCGAGCTAGAAAGCGGCAAAGAGTCCTGCGAAGCAGAAAGCGGCATGGAGCTAGAAAGCGGCAAAGAGTCCCGCGAAGCAGAAAGCGGCATGGAGCTAGAAAGCGGCAAAGAGTCCCGCGAAGCAGAAAGCGGCATGGAGCTAGAAAGCGGCAAAGAGTCCCGCGAAGCAGAAAGCGGCAAAGAGTCCCGCGAAGCAGAAAGCGGCAAAGAGTCCTGCGAGCGCAGCAAGCTGGCACAGATGTCCTTGATGGTGGTGTTCAGTTTGGCGATGCGTTGTGCATGGATAAACTGCCACAGCGGTTGTTCGATCAGGGCGGTGTAGAGGTGATCGAATTCGATGAACAGCGCCATATCGAGCACGTGCAGCATTATCCCGACGCTTGCACCAGTGAAGGCGAGATACTTGCCCTTCAGTTTGAAGCGGGGCAGCATGATGGTAACTTTTTTCAGTTTGATCGGCTGGTGTAGGTATTTGGTGAGGTCGGCATGGTTAATTGCCCCATTTTTTTTGGCGATAATGTTTTCCACATAGAGGCCGTGTCCGTCATAAGACGTTTGCAGCAACAAGTCATCGGCGACCAGCGGGCGGCTGGCAATGGCACGATAGATGGTGCTTTTAATTTTTTCTTGCAGGGGCATGCGCAAGCCCGCGACATAGCCTTGACTGACGGCGGCGGCGAGCAGGGTGGTTGTGCCGATGCCGCGGCCAATCCAGCGATCAGTGGAAAGAAAATTTTCCCGCAGCAGCTTATTTAAATCGTGTTTGAAGGCGGTTGCATCGGAAGCGGTTTGTAGTTTTTTGAAATGCGGTGAGTAGATAATTTCAAACAGCAGGTGCAAGACGGTCGATGCACCCGCAAGGGCGATGTAGCCACCAGTTTTGTCGATGAAATTGAGATCACGATGACTGCGAATAGTGTAAGGGTTGGAGGTCAGCGGATAGAGGCTGCGGCTGATCGTGTAGCGGGACATGTCGAAAATCATGAAGGCTATGTAGGTCAGCGGCTGTCCGAGTGAAACGAAGTATTCCTGTAATCGCATCGGGTCGTTGAGCAGTTGGGAGTTGATACCTTCGGCTACACCTACGCCTGCGAGGAAGGTGGCGATGTTTAGCGGCGAGACGAGTGCTTCGCCAAACGGTGGTTTGGGCAGTTCGGTAGGATCAGCATCAAGCCCACCAAGACCACCAAGACGTGCTTCGCTGCGTGCCAGCAACGCATCGACGCGCTCACTCGCGTGCAGCGGCGCAACACAGAACAGCAGCAGAGCCAGACAGCTCGTTGCCCGCACGTGCATCTCCCCTCCTCATCGACAGCACTCAGATCGGCAGCCGACCTACACTCGGAACTTTTGAAGGGAATATAGACAAATTTTTGTATTAAGTAAAACTATATTTTTGGTTGACACAGACTGACGGATAAATGCTGCGGCATCTTAAGCTCAGCTACTCAATACGTCTTTGGCAGCAGTGCTGCATTGGATCGCAAATACAGAACGGCACAGTAAATTTTCACTGGTTTAAATTTTGTTTTCGAGAATTTTAACGAGTAGTTGCAGATCTTCGATTTGTTGTTTTAGGGCGGTGATTTCGCTGTCCTTCTTGGCGAGCTTGGCTTCGAGCAGGGCTATCTCTGACTCATGTCTTTTGGCAAGATGCTGTTCTCTAGTCTTTAGCTCGGCGAGATAGCGATCGCAGAACTCCAGTAGTTCTTTGCTCTGCTGCGCTGGAGGGGGGGTAGTCTGCATGGGTATTTCTGTCGCAACGACTTTGGGTGGCTCGGTAGCCGTGTAGGACACGCTGGTTGGCGGTGGCGGTAGTGAGAACGAGGGACGGGTGGTGGAGACAACTCCCGGTGGCGGAGTGGCGTTCTGCCCTGCAGCTGTGCTCGTATCTTGGTAATCGGCTCTGACGTAGTATTTGCCGTTTTTCAGTTCTGCGGGTATTTTGCCCTGTTTGATACGTCTGCGCACAGTGATGTCCGAGACGTTGAACTTGCGAGCGTAGTCGTTGATAGAAATCCAGC
This sequence comes from Oligoflexales bacterium, assembly GCA_965226195.1. GTDB lineage: Bacteria > Bdellovibrionota_B > Oligoflexia > Oligoflexales > JAPPIL01. Next base: position 1,375,207 of record OZ245333.1, on the reverse strand, counting down.
CGTCCTGCATACATCACCTCCTGTTAACTATTATACCTGCGACACTAAGCTTTTGCACCTCATCTACCGACCACGCGTACGCAGGAAGATAGTGACTAACTTTAGCTGGAGATGGGTATAACACCGCGTCAATGGGGACAAAAAATGAAGATTATGCCTGTTGTTTTAATTTTACTCGCCAGTTGCACGATAAAGTTCAAGGCACGGGTGGACACTAGCACTGCCACGATTCAAACTTTTAGTTGGTCTGTCAATGCCACCGCAAAGGGAACAATTGCCCACATGCATGTGCGAGCTGCCGAGCAAGGCCAGCAGATCATGATTGCTGGCTATCTTGCCCCGACAGATAAAGGGCAGCAGTATCTCGAAAATCAACCTATGCGTTTTTACCATGCCGACAGCACCTACACCACTAGCAACAAGGAGTATAACGGAGTGACACTGCCGCTGCGACTTAGCTGGCTAGCTTTGGAGCGGAGCAGACAGATAGGTAAGTTGCAAAAATTTGGGCAAGAAGTCAGCGGAAGGGAAACCGAACTGCTTGAACTGGTAGAGGCATGCTATCGTGGTTTTTCTAAGCTACACATCGCTAAGCGTGCTGCTTATGCGTTTAGCAATCTTGACACACAGGTTGAGATTAAATTTGCTGGGAAAAGGTTTTTTGAACGTGATAAAGTTACGGCAGAAATTAATAAAAAAGAAAACGAACTGCGCACAAAAAGAATTTCTCACAAAAAACGCCGCGGCAAGTGTTTGTTAGAGCAAAACATGCTCGCGCTGATAAACACAACCTACCATGCCGTGCTTGAGTTACAACAAGGCACTGCGCCCGCGCTGCCAGCCATGCAAGAGTTACCCTTTGATGCCAGTGCACGGGGAGACACCGAGTTTATGCAGCTGGCACACGCGCTCGTGCAACTCAAGTGGACGCACTTGCTGCTGGCAAGGGTACTGCTGCAGTCCTACGAGCCGCACCAGTTGGTATTCTTCTATTCCATCGGGGTTAAGGAACACCTCAACGTCACTACCTTCCCCGACGACCGCAAGCAGAAAGACAGTTTCTTCCGCTATGAGATGCGCACCACTGCGGAGAAGCACAAAAAGGAGTTTACGCTCGGCCACATCATGTTCGATCGTGCTCTCAAGCTCAAGGGCATGTGGATGAGCTTGAAACCACGTGGCGACGTGCCCGGCTTTGCCAAACTCACCTTCAAACCCTGTTCAGCTGGTCTGCAATGCCCCGCGGCGGAGTTCCACTGAACTGTATCGCTTATCTGTAAATTACTTTAATCTTTGATAATTTTTACTATTGCAATTTTATTATTAAAATTATATAATATAATTGGTATTTTTTATTTTAAGGATAGATACATGCATAAACTATTATATTTATTGATTTGTTTAGCTATGTGCGCTTGCGGTCAAAATCCTGTAGCAAAGACCGCGGCGGTAGCCAACAGCAAGCACGTGCTAGGCATCGTGCCTTTGCGGGGCGGTGCAACAGCAGAAGATCAACGCTATCGTCTGCTGGTTTGCAAGAAATTGCCAGCATACAGTGCCGCAGAGTTTGCTGACCAGAACGTCTGCCGCAGTGCTCTGCTGACTAAAGATGGCCAAGAGGTTGATCTTGTTGGCAACAAGCTGGATGGAGTAAGTAAGGATGTCACACATCTGGAGTCTTACTTAGCACCTGCAGCTAGGGAGTTTGGCCAGTCGCCGCTCAGCGAAAAAAGGGGAAGTTCAGTTGCGTCTCATGCAATGATTGGGGGGCTATCTGTTCTTTTAGGGGTATTATATCAAAAGCATCTCCTCAGTGCAGACAAGGTATCTACTCCCCCCGCTTCTGGTCTTGACTCTTTGATACACGTTACTAGTGTTGTTGCTACTGCTGGCCTTATTGTTTTTGGTGCGCTCATAGTAGTTGGTGCAGTTAACAGGGGGATAAAGATCGCTAAGCGTAACGAACGCAGAGAGCGTAGCGGTGATGACGCGGGGCGAGAATATCCCAAGAGGACAGCAAGGGGTCGCATTTCTAAAGCTAAGCTCATCCCAACTGACCTAATCGCACATCAACACTGGCGGGACATTTCTTTGGTTGATTTCCGCGCTGTGACTAACTTGGAATACGAGAGCAACTTGCGTGCCATACTAGTGGCAATGGCACGGTTCTACAAACTCAAAGTCAACACGGATGCCTTAGCACTCTAGGAGGGCATCACTAAGATAGGGAGTCAGCTAGCTATGTGGGGTGGCTGTGCTGCGAGCTATTCCTGACGAACAAGCACTGCCGCTAGAAACAGCAAAGCCGGCAAGGTCGAGGCCTAAGACCAGATCTTCTCCATACACACCGTCGATATGAAAGCTGACCGTGTTTAGCAAACAGTGTGCTGGCCTGCAATGCCCCGCGGCTGAATTCAATTGAACTCTGTGCCGCTGACCTGTAACTTACTATAATTTTTTAAAAAATTTCCTATTGCAATATTATTGTGAATATTATATATGTGATTTGCCTATTTTACTTAAGGAAAGTAACATGTCTAAGCTATTATCTTCATTAATTTGTTTGGCTATCTGTGCTTGTGGTCAGAGTCCTGTAGCAAAGACCGCCGCGATAACCAACGGCGAACATGTGCTGGGAATCGTGCCTTTGCAGGCTGGATCAACAGCAAAAGATCAGCGCTATCGTTTGCTGGTCTGCAAAAAATTGCCAGAATACAGTGCCGCAACGTTTGCTGATAAGAACGTGTGCCGCAGTGCGTTGCTGAGCAAAAGTGGCCAAGAGGTTGATTTTATCGGCAACAAGCTGGATGCAGCACATAAGGATGTCACACATCTGGAATCTGAATTCGCATCTGAAGCTAGAGAGCTAGGTCAGTCGCCGCTCGATGAAGCAGATGGCGTTGGGGAAAGAGTTGTAACGAATGGGATTTTAGGTACTCTACTCATTGGGACAGGAGTACTTGATGTGGCGTTGGCTATATCAACTGGCTACACAAGTGAATTCCCGATTCTTTTTGGTACTGCCAGTATTGTTTTTGGTACTGGCATGGCAATTGTTGCGGTTCATGAATGGATAAAGCTTACTAAGCGAGACGCACGCAGGAAGCGTAGCGGTGATGACGCAGGTCGAGCATACCCCAAGGCAATAAAAACTGGCTTTTTTACGCATCAGTTCAGCCCAACTGCCATTGTCACACATCAATACTGGCATGACGTTACTTCTGTTACCAGTTTCCGTAACGTGACTAGCTTGGAGGATGACGACAACCTGCGGGTCATACTGAAGGCAATGGCACGGTTCTACAAACTCAAAGTCAACGCGGATGCCTTAGCGCTCTAGGCGAGCATCACGAAAATAGGGAGTCAGCTAGCTATGTGGGGTGGCTGACTCGGCTTTGTTGCATAAGTTCCGTTGATTATAACATGCTGTTATCATAGCACTTTTATGTGGGGATCGTTCCCCTCCCCGCTTTGCGCGGCTCTTTGCCAAAGGCGTGCCCGAAGGCACGCCTAGCTCCACACCCCTGCGTGTTCGCAGACTTCTCGTTTGAGTCAGGTGCAATCATCCTGCTGCAGCATGCACACATGTGTGCATGCTCTTTGTCGCTTCCTAGCTCCAGCTGAAGCATTGGCGTGAAATGGTTTGCAGGTCTGCTTGCACCTGACCATTGTCAACTTCTGTGGACACTACGGGCTTGTGCGTGGTGCAGGCATTACCTTGGCAACACCTATAAAATTCTTACTGCTGAAGGGTTATAGGATATAAACATGCCGGCCCTGAGTTATGCAACAAAGCCGGTAGGAGCACGTCAAAAAAATAGCCAGATAACATCTTAAAATAAAAAGAGTAAATTATATTTTTTTACAAAAGTTTAAAAAATTCCGATCACTTGAATAAGAGGGTGGTAATAGAATTCCGGCGCGGGTGCGACCGATATTCCCGGCTGGAGATTGGTGCGTCAGCAAACTCTCCCTTGTTGGCGCACCTGTCGTTTTGTTCAGTGATTAAGTGCAGCAGGCTCTTGTCTCCGCTGCTGAGGGCTGCTGTTCTTAACCACAGTGCGTATCACTTCGGCCATGCGCACGATGTCGTGACGATCGCCTTGGGTGGTGAAGCTAACCCGCACGGCGTTGCTGGCAACATCATCTTCATAACCCATCGCCTCGAGGACACGGCTGCTGCGGGAGATACCTGACGAGCAGGCACTGCCGCTAGAAACAGCGAAACCCGCGAGGTCGAGGCCTAAGACCAGATCTTCGCCACACACACCGTCGATATGAAAGCTGACCGTGTTTAGCAAACAGTGTGCTTGGCTGCCGTGCAGCACGAGGTTGGGAATGTTAGCGAGTTCGGCGCACAGGAGGTTCTTGAGTTGCTGCACATGCTGTTGCCAGCGCGGTAGTCGTTCTTCCAGTGCGGCAATGACAAGACCGAAGGAAATGATGCCGCTGAGGTTTTCCGTGCCGGCGCGACGCTGCTGTTCTTGTGAGCCGCCGCTTAGCTGAGCTGACAAGGCGTGACTGTCCTTGATATAGAGACCGCCGCAGCCTTTCAATGCACCAAGCTTGTGCGCCGAAAACGCGGCACTGTCGATGGCGGTGTCGTTGAAAAAACCCTGCAAATCGAGCTTACCCAGTGTCTGTACCGCATCGCAATGCACGTGTGCTTGGGGCTGAAGGTCTTGCACCAGTCGTGCGAGTGCCACGACATCGTTGATGACTCCCGTCTCGCTGTTAGCATGTGTCAAGCAGACGAGCACCGTGTCATCGCACAGTAGCTGTGCGAGCTTGTCGCGTTGCACAATGCCATCACGGTCGAGGGGTATCTTGTCGATACGGCACAGGCCTTGTTCGCTCAAGTGTGTCGCGGTAGCACGCACTGAGGGATGATCGCCTGCGGTGTAGATGATATGCGGTGTCTTGCCCGCGGTGAGGCGAGCACGCATGACAAGGTTATTGCTCTCCGTGCCACCAGAGGTAAAGATAAACTGATCTGGTGTTATCTTGAGGTAGCTGCAGATGTAGCGGCGTGATTCCTCCAGTGCGATACGTGCCTTGCGTCCGAAGACATGCACGCTCGATGGGTTGCCGTCCGCCGCCAGCAGACGTTTGCAAACCTGATCGAGGTGGCGAGCAGTGGCGGGCAAGCCTGCATTGGCATCGGCATAGAGGATCGTGTTCATTGCGATTCTGCAAGCAGGGCCAGAATGTCCTTCTTGCGCAAGCGTTGCGGTGCAGGCACAGGACGGGCAACGGGCAACAGGCGAGCACAGACCAGAGCTTCACGCATGGTTGCCACTGGGTAGAAGGAAAGAGCGCGCAGCACTTCGTCTGGCACTTCAAGTAGATCGCACAAATTGGCACGTGGCAAGACAATTTCTTTTTTGCGATAGCGAAAGGCCGCGAGCATTTTCTCTTTGACTCCGCCAACGGGCAACACTTGACCACGCAGGGTAATCTCACCGCTGACAGCAAGGCTTGCTCTTATTTTACGGCGAGTCAGCAGGCTGGTCAAGGCCAGCAACACCGCCAAGCCAGCACTGGGGCCATCTTTCGGGGTTGCACCATCGGGCAGATGCACGTGCAGGCGCGAGTTTTCCAATCTTGCGGCCTCGATGCCAAGTTCTTCTGCCAATGCGGTAATTACCGAGCGTGCCATCGCCGCACTCTCCTGCATCACCTTGCCCGGCAATCCCGTCAGCAACAGCCCACCGTTTTTGTCCGCCATCTGCATAGTCTCGACATACATTATTTCACCCCCGAAAGCGGTGCAAGCAAGCCCGACAGCCACCCCCGGTGGCAAGGTCAAGTCGTTCGGCTCGTCGTGGTAGAGCGGCTTGCCGAGATGCTGATTGACACTTGCCCCGCTGATAGAGGTGGGAATTTCCTGGCGAAAGGCAACGTGCTGTCTGATTACCTTGCGGCCGATGTCCTCGATCTTGCGCTGTAGCTGTCGCACACCCGCTTCCTGTGTATAGTTCTTGATGACGGCGAGCAGTGCCTCCTTGTCAAAGTTGAAGCGGCGCGGGGCGATCTGTAATTTTTTTCTGATTTGCGGCAGGAGGTGTTTCTGCGCAATTTTTATTTTTTCTTGATCGCTGTAGGAGGACAGCTCGACGACTTCCATGCGACTCAACAGTGTGGCAGGAATCGTGCTGCTATCGTTAGCTGTCGCGACAAACAGAATACTGGACAGGTCAAACGGCACGTCGAGGTAAAGATCCTTGAATGCCTTGTTATGCTGGTAATCAAGCACTTCCAGCAGCGCTGCCTGCACGTCGTTGTGCTTATCGCTGTTGCCAAGTTTGTCGAGTTCGTCGAGCAAAATCACCGCACTGCTGTCGCCGACTTGCTTAATAGCTTGAATGATGCGCCCCGGCATCGCCCCGACGTAGGTACGGCGCAGGCCGCGAATCTCGATCTCTTCTTTCATGCCGCCGAGCGAAATCTTGACCATCTTACGTTGCAGTGCATCGGCAATCGACTTGACCAGCGAGGTTTTGCCAACGCCGGGGGGGCCGACAAACAGCAAAATCTGCCCCTCGATCTTTCTTCTGTGAATAATAACCGCCAGATGTTCGAGAATACGCTCCTTGATAGCGGTAAGCCCAAAATGGTTTTTGTTGAGTATCTTCGAGGCTTTATCAAGCTCGGGGAGCACGAACGGTTTGCTTTGCCACGGCAGGTCTTTCAGCCAGCTGAGGTATTGGTGCGAAATCATGTATTCGCTTGAACCATAGGGGGCGAGGTCTATTTTTTCCAGTTCGCTGAAGACAATCTCACGCACACGGGGTGGCAAATCAGCACGCTGCACCGCGTTGGTCAGGCTCTTGACCTCCGAACTATGCTCGTCAAGATCGGCTAGTTCGTCCTGTAAGGTCTTGATTTGCTCTCTGATGAAGTTGGCACGCTCGCCTGCGGTAATCTGCTCCTCGACCTGTTTCTGAATGTCAGATGAATACTTCAGTAGTTCGATCTCACGGTTGAGATACTTGCTCACCAGTGCGAGGCGAACAGTAAGCTGGGGCAACGACAGCAGCGGCAGCTGTTCCTCGTAGGTCATGGTCAGGTGCGGTGCGATCAAATCGCAGAGACGGTGCGGGTCTTCGGTGCTGCTCAACAGCAAAGCACGGGTCTTGCTGTCAATATTATCGTTTAATTTCAATAACTTCGACAGCGAAGCACGCAAACTGCTGACTTGTCGCAAAATACGGCGTGACGATACGCGTGCGCTGTTCTCGATTGGCTTCACCACCGAGTGATAGCCACCGTCTTCCTTGCGTGCCAGCGATGCGACCAGCATACGACGCACCCCACGCACGAGATAGCCCTTCTCGCCGTTGTCGAGGTTGAGCGACTTGACCAGCTTCGCCTCAATCCCAACCTGACAAAAATCGGGGGAACGTGTGTCACGCTCAGTCAACGAGATAAACACGAAGCCATCTCGCTTCGCTTTCTGCAAATTCTGGCTCTTGCGCAGCCAGAGACGTGACTGCAAATCAAGGTCGTCACTGGCCAGCGTTGCCTGACCTGAGGGAAACACAATACGCTTTTTAATTGCACAAGCATTTAATTTTATTGCATTTTTCTCGGCAAGTGGCTCTTTCAAGGCCGTCGCCGTTTCGAGATGAAAAGATTTTAGATACTTTGAGACGGTATACATAACACCACATCTGTTACAGGTAGGGGACATAGCCCGATAGATGATGAAAATACCTGCCGAGCATTTTCATTGTCAAGACGGTATCGTCCTGCTCTAGCTAAGATTGGGTGGAAAATCCAGCTTTATCGCTAATTCATACATCTGCTCCGAACACATTCGTATCGAGTGCTCATTTTTTGTATAAGGAGGGTGTTAATTTTGTGAGGGTGTGGTCTTGGTCTACGCCAAAGACAGGGTAGTAGGCATCATCGGCCCAACGGCCGCGGGTAAGAGTGCGCTGGCAATGCGCCTTGCGGCCCAGCTCGATGCGGAAATAGTCATCTGCGACTCGGTGCTGGTCTATCGTGGTTTTGACATCGGTGCGGTCAAGCCTGATACCGCAGCACGTCGTCAGATCGTGCATCATCTTATCGACAGTGTTGCGGCACACGAAGACTATAGTGCAGGACGCTATCGCAACGCGGCGCGGGGAGTGATTGCTGACATCCTTGCCCGTGGCCGCACGGCACTGGTAGTGGGTGGCTGCGGTCTTTACTGGCGTGCTCTGCTCGGCTACAACTGGCACGACGCACCGCCCGCGGACACGGCCTTGCGCACCGAAATGGAGTGTCTGACCAATATCCAGCTGGCACAGCGTTTGCGAAAACTTGACCCCCAGCGAGCAGCACAGATTCACCCTGCCGATCGGGTGCGGCTGTTGCGTGCCATTGAGATTGCGCAGGTGAGCGGCAAGGCGAGACACGAGTTGCCGCGGGTCGTGGGCGAAGAACTGTCGCCGCGGGTCATCTATCTCAAACCAGCGCGGGAAGAATTGCATCGCCGTATTGAGGCACGCACAAGGGACGTGCTCACCGCGGGGCTGGTTGCAGAGGTAAAAACATTGCTGGCGAGTGGCTGCCCGCCACAGGCAAAGCCGATGCAGAGTATCGGCTATCGGCAGGTCGTCGCCTATCTGCGCGGTGAGCTGGAGGAAAAAGAACTGGCAACGAGAATTGTCTACGCCACACGCCAGTATGCCAAGCGTCAGATTACGTGGTTCAACAAGACCAAGTACGATGTCTGTGTCGCTGAGGGCGAAGAGGCTTTATGTCTATGACACTGCAAAAAATAAGCGACTACTTGCGGGCGATGGTCATCGATGCCGTGCAAGAAGCACAGAGCGGGCATATCGGCGGGGCGCTGTCGGCGATGGACTTGGCGACGCTGCTGTTCGCCGAGTATCTGCGCTACGACCCCGACGACTCTCAATGGCACTGGCGCGATCGGTTTATCTTGAGTGCTGGGCACATGTCGATGCTGCTCTACGCCCTGCACTATGCTATCGGTTATCTCAACGTAGAAGACTTACAAAACTTTCGCCAATTCGATTCCCGCACGCCCGGCCATCCCGAACAACACTTACCCGGTGTCGAATGCACGACAGGGCCGCTCGGTCAAGGTGCGGCGATGGCAGTCGGCTTTGCCATCTCTGCACTCTATCAGCGCGAAAAATTTGGCCCAGAGCTGTTCGACCAGCAGATCGTCGCACTGCTCGGCGACGGCTGTATGCAAGAAGGTGTTACGCTTGCGGCGGCATCTTATGCGGGGCATCTCGCCCTATCTAATTTGACTTGGATTTATGACAAGAACTGCCGCCAAATTTCGGGTGCGATCGCGCGCGTGACCTCTGACGATTACGCGGCAATCTTCACTGGCTTTGGCTGGCAGGTGGTAACCATCGATGGGCATAACCACGCACAAATCAGGAGTGCATTGGCATCGATACGCAGCGCACGCCGTCAACCACTGCTGATTATTAGCAACACAGTGATGGGTAAGGGCACACACGCGGTCGAGGGCGACCATCGTTATCACGGCGCACCGTTGCCAGCACAAGAAGCACAGTTCAGTCGGCAAAAACTTGGTGTGGAAGGTAAGACAAAATTTTTCTGGCCTGCCGCGGCACAAGATTTTTGGCAAGAAAAAATGCAAGGGCAGCGTGAATTCGTGCGTAACAAAAACGCTCAATTTGACAAAAAACAAGCCGGCCAAGACTTCGCCGCACGCTGGAACAAACATTATCAGCCCACGGTTGATTTCGAGGCCGTGCCTGCTCTCACTTGGGAAGGTGAAAAACTAGCGACACGCAAGGCTTTCGGCAAAATTCTACGCCACTATGCCGAGCATTTGCCGACCTTGATGGGCGGCAGTGCTGACCTCGAACCATCGAACATGACGCAAGACTTCAACACTTATGTCGGTGAATTCACTGCTGCTAAACGTGACGGACGGGGTTTGGCTTTTGGTGTGCGTGAATTTCCTATGGCGGCAATCGTCAACGGCATTGCCCTGTTCGGCGGCATGTTGCCCTTCGACGCAACCTTTTTGTGTTTCTCCGACTACATGCGTCCCGCACTGCGGCTGGCTGCGCTGCAACGACTGAAGGTAATACACGAGTTCACGCACGATTCTTTTTTTGTCGGCGAAGACGGGCCGACACATCAACCCGTCGAGCACTTGTCGAGTTTGCGAGCGATACCTGACTTCTATGTTATCCGCCCCGCCGATGCGGAGGAGACAGAGGTGATGTTTCAAGTGGCGGCGAATACTTCTTTGCCCACGGCTTTCTGCTTGACACGCCAAGACGTGCCCCTGTTGCGGCGCACCGCACAACAGCGAACTGACATTGCTCGCGGCGGCTATGTGCTAGCAGGCGAAAACGCCCGCGATCTGCTCTGCATCGCGACTGGCAGTGAAGTAGCACTAGCACTGCAAGTTGCCGAGCACCTTAATCGTCAGCACAACTTGCAGACACGGGTGGTGTCGATGCCTTGTCGAGAAATTTTTGTGCAGCAGGAACGCACCTATCGTGAACAAGTATTGCCCTCAACACAGCGCAAACGAGTGATAATTGAAGCTGGCGTTGCACAAGGCTGGGAAGGTTATCGTGGCGATGCGGGGCTATGCATCAGTGTTGAACAGTTCGGCAAAAGTGCGCGGGGCCGCGATCTTGCTGAACATTTTGGTTTTACCGTCGCGGCCGTTACTCAAAGGGTGCTGGCATGGTGGGAGTAAGAAAGGTGGCCACCTTGCAAGAGCGCGGTGGCCTAAATATCTCATCGGGTAAAAACTTATTGTTGTTCCGTTTTCTCTAAGCGCTCAAGTATCGCTTCCTGCTTCTGCGCCTCCAGATAAGCATGGAACAGAGTACCATCATCAGAATCGCTGAGAGACATGACTCCATCACGGACAATAATACTCCAGCCACTGTTGTTTCCTGGCGAAAAATTCAGAGATTGGTTGAGATGACGCTTGTGATCGAGTTTAGCACCGTGTTCGAGCAGCAGGAAGGTCATCTCTCTATCCATGATATTATCTAAAATATACGGTGACTTGCTTAAATCAGCACCGCGTTCAAGCAGAGTTTTTACCTGATTGTAGATAGGTTGCCGCAGTGGCTCTGCCTCTTGCCATTTTTCATGGCTAAACCAATGCCAGCTTCCATCCCAATGATCAGACGGCACTCCAGCATACCGTTTGACCAGCTTTTCCACAGGTTTTTTGTAGTTAGGATCACCACCGTGCTTGATAATAATCTCAGCTACGTTTACCTCGGTCTCCCATGCCTCACCCAAGAAAAGATTGGGATAGGTGGCCAATTGTTTATCCTCATGTCGTTTACTGTAACCGTATTCTACAAGTGCCCCCACCATCTCCGCATTATTGTTTTCCACTGCAAGCTGCAGCAGTTTTTTGTATTCATCCTCGCTGTAGCCTCTAGCTGGCAGCATAGCTTTCACCACCACCAAGTTATCACTCCTCGCCGCAAGTTCGATGGGCGAATCTCCTTCTATGTCATCTATCACATCGAGCTTGGTGTCCGTGTACTTGGTGAAAAGCTGCACCATCTCAATGTCATTCTGTCCCCCCTCTATCGCAAGTGCGTGCAGGATAGTGCGACCATTAGCGAGGTCGGAATTGACATCAATAGCACGAGTACTGCTGAGTAGGTCTAAATAAGTGCTACTCGCACTTTCCTCCCACCAGAATTTTTGCAGAAAACCATCGACCAACAGCGCACTCATCCCTTGTATGCCTAGAATTTTTCCAGACTCAGACAATGCACGATAGACACCACGTGCCGCCTCTACCGCTCTTCTTGTTGTTTCCATATCTGGAGTTGCCGCACTTACCTGAGCACCGATAGATGACAAGGTAATTACCAAAAACAATATAAATATCATCTATTTAACCTCCTGATTAAAAATTAAAAAAAAGATTTGCGACATAAACTTACATTATGCACTACAAACCAACGATAAGCCCGACAATAATACTAATTTTCAACATAGTCAAGAAAATCTGCACTAATTTTAATAAAATAATCTAACGCCTGTGGATTAGCCATTGCTGCACGATTGTGAGCATGCTCGCCCTCTAACGCACGTTTAACGGCTACTTACATCTTCTTGCCGTTGACGGTGTGGGTTATACCGGGCATTTGCACGCTGCTGAGCAACACATGCCGCGGCGTGAGGTCAGCAGGCGATGGCGATGTTAAATGCAGTTTTGTTTTTGATGCTATAGCTTGCGCCTTCGTTGAGCAAAAACTCCGTAAGTTCGGCACGGCCACGATAGCCTCTCGCAACGCGAGCAATAACATGCAGCACCGTTTCCCCCACACTGTTGCGAGTGTTGACATAGGCGTTGTGCTGTAACAACAGTTCGGTGCGAGGCTTGTGCAAAAAATGCACGGCATGGTGGAGCGGTGCATCGCCATGGCGATCGTGGGCATTGACATTTACACCATTGGCAAGTAGCAGAGCGACAATGTTGAAAGATTTTTTCCTGTCCTCCTCATTGGCTGGTTTTACGTTTTCATACATGCCATCAGCCACCCCATAAAGAAAGCGATGCACCACCCACTGCAACGGAGTAAAGTCACCCACATCGGCGGCAGACGACGGTGTTAAGCTCCGCACCACGAAGATGTTTAAGCAAAAATTTAACCGCCCCAACATCCCGTCGCTGCATCGCCCTGAACAGGCCACCGCCTTGCAGGGGATATAGTCCCATCCACAACTCATATGAATGACCGCCAGTCTTGAACCGAGGGTCTAGCAGTCTGTTTTTTGTTTGCAAGTTACTTCACTGTGCTGTAGGAGGGGGGTATAGCTAATTGTTTTGAGGTTGAGATGCGTCGTTTTTTGCTGGCCGCCTTTATCATGTTGTTGCTGTCGTTGCCTGCCTTTGCCAACTACATGGTTTACGGCAGTCTGCTCAGCACTCAAATGCCACTAAAACGCCAAGTGGGTTTTTCGATGTTGTCCCGCATCAATGACTTTCTACTCAAACACAACCTGCTGCTGTTTGTGACCGACATCAGGGATGGCATCTACTCCTCCGAGCTAGATGATTATCAGAACAACAAAGACACCTATGACATCAACTACTACGAAGATTTACTTGTTCTCTACCAGCGTAAAGGCTTGGAAGGTGTGCGAGCTGGCATTGCCTATCGTATTGACGAACTGGTAACAGATAAGGTGCTAATCGATAGCTGGCTTACCGATGTCGAGCAGATCGAGGCGGTGCTGGTCTGGAATCACCGTGACTATGGCAAGAGTGCAGTCATCGGCCGCAAGGCAGATGCTCAGCTGATACATGCCGAAGAAGCACAGGATGTGTCTGCTGACGCGCGTCTCTATGGCGAGGTTGCTGGCGTTTTCAGCGACGGACGGCTTGCCATCCGAGTTTCCGTTGCCATAAATGCCGAAGAAAACCAGCACTGGGAACTTTCACCCGCCAGAATTTACGTGGTTGAGAGAGGTAAAGTAAAAATAAAATAAAAATAAAGGGTGAAGTTTTTGCCAACGTAGACTGCATGAGTAGAAAATGCTTCGACGTGACAGTTAGATCACATGTTTAGGCAAAATCTTTGCTGATCTTAGTGAAATAATCGATTGCCTGTGGATTAGCCATTGCCGCACGATTGTGGACATGCTCGCCCGCCAACACACACTTTACTGCCAGCTCCATCTTCTTGCCGTTGACGGTGTAGGGTATATCAGGCACTTGCACGATGCTGCGCGGCACGTGACGGGGGGTGAGACCAGCGGCGATGGTATGCTTGATTTTTTGTTGTAACGCTGTATCCAGCTGTTGTGCGTTGGTGAGCACGACGAACAGGATCATACTACTGTCTGTTCCCTGCTGGTGATCGATGACCACTGCGTCGGCAACTTCGTCAAGCTGCTCAAGTTGGCGGTAGATTTCCGCGGTGCCAATGCGGATGCCGTGCGGGTTGAGCACCGCATCGGAACGGCCGTGCATGCGAATCCCACCATGTGCGGTGATGGTGATAAAATCTCCGTGTCGCCAGACATCACGATCGGGGAAAAAATTAAAATACGCCTGCTGAAAACGGCTGCCGTCAGGGTCGTGCAAAAAACCACACGGCATTGAGACAAAGGGTGCGGTGCACACCAGTTCTCCCTGTGTATCAACTAGGCTAACACCCTCGCTATCCCATGCTGCAACTGCCATGCCAAGACCTTTGACTTGAATTTCGCCTGCTCTGACCGGCAGCAACACGTTGCCAAGCATGAAGCAAGAAATAATATCCGTGCCGCCAGAAATTGAGACGAGATGCACGTCAGCTTTGACACAAGTATAAATATAGCGGTAGTGATTGCTGCCTAGCGGCGCACCTGTCGAAAAAATTGTGCGCAGTGCAGGCAAAGCAGGGATAGAGTTGGATTTTTTCTGTGCACAGAGATCGAGGTAGCGCGGACTAATGCCGACAGCGGTGCTGGCAGTGCGGTCAACGACATCCCACAGTGTAGTGATGCGGGGGTGATGCGGTGCGCCTTCATAAAGACCGACCGCACAGCCCGCGGCAAGGGCAGAAAGTTGCCAATTCCACATCATCCAGCCGCAGGTGGTGTAGAACATTAGTCTATCATCGCGGCCAAGATCACCATGCAACACGTGTTCCTTTAGGTGTTGGAGCAGCGTGCCACCACCGCTCTGCACGATGCATTTAGGCACTCCTGTCGTGCCAGAGGAAAATAAAATACACAGCGGATCGGCGAAGGACATCTCCGCATACGTCAGTGCGTGGCTGGCAGCATTGGCAAGCAGATCGGCAAAGTTCAAGGCATCACTTGTGCCCTCAGCGTCGTCGAGGTGCGAAACAGCAATGGCATGGCTATGGGGAAATTTGCGCAGCACTTTTTGCATTTCGGCACGGCGATCGTGCCGTTTCTGTCCATAGACATAGGCGGTGGTGAAAAAGATAACTTTGGGTGCAATCTGCTCCAGACGATCGCTGATACCTTGTGCGCCAAAATCGGGCGAGCAGGACGACCACACCGCACCAAGCGCGGCAGTTGCAAGTGCGGCAACCACTGCGGCAGGCACGTTTGACAGCACTCCACAAACAATATCGCCCTTGTGTACTCCCAGCGTGCCTAATACCGCAGCACAGCGGGCAACATTATCACGCAGCTGGCGACGCGTTATGGTGGTGATTTTAGCCGCTCCCTCAACATAGCTGTAGAGGGCAATGTCATCATCCTCCCCACGGTGCAGCAGGTTTTGGCAGTAGTTGAAGCGTGCGTCGGGAAACCAGCATCGCCCACGCATTCCCTCAGCATTGTCACGATAGGTCAAGCTTGGCTCGCGTTGCCAGATAAAACCACAAAAATCCGCACAGGCACGCCAGAACAAGTCAGCTTCAGTGAGCGAGAAGCGGTGCAGGTCATCGTAGTTGTGAAAATCATAGCCTTTATCAGCAAAGCGCTGGTTGAGCCACATGGCAAAACGATGCATGCTGCTGTTCTGCTGGCGTTCAGGATCAGCTTGCCAAACTATTTCGCCTTCGTCAAAGGTGTGCATTGCAGTTGTCACGTCGGTAGCTCTCGGCAAAAACACACAGCATCACTTACATTTTACCCAGCAACTGCAATTATGCAAAACCTATACACCTAGTGCTTTGCCGCCCAAGTTAGAATCAGCACCACTATCGACCAAAAGACGCACCATCTCGACATGTCTAGCCCAAAGATTCTACTCATTGCGCTTACCCGATGCATGCACAGATTGTCGCGGTAATGCGTCTCACGCAAATACCCGTAGGAAGCTTGGACATGAATGTCTAGCACCTTGCCACAACGCCATCCGCACACCTCTGACAGAGCCCGCATACGCAGCTTCCAATAAACTCAGCTAGGCGGGAAACAACACCTGTGTAATCCCTCTGGCAATATTTGCCTGCACTACGCCACACCACGACTACCACAACAGCACAGCCAACAACACTTTCCTCATCACGAACCTCCCACAAATTACGAAAAACTTTCCTGCTCTATAGCAAAATAAGGCGCTAATACCAGCCATGTTTTAGTATAGGCACACGCTTATATATACGTTGATCAGAACAGCCAATTATCTACAAGAGCAGCATTTTCAGTTACCCACTTCCGGGCAAATTCTGTTGAAGACGTTTTTTCTACCGCGAGAGCGTAGTTCATGGCTGCAACCATTTTCCCGTCAAATTCCACCTGTGACAGCATCTTGGCGATCACAGGATGTGACTGCTCCAGTGCCGCCGCGTAGAAAACATGGAGAGAAGCTTTCTTCCATGCGGTAAGAGCATGCGATCTCTCTAGCCAATCTGGGTCTTCCGTAGGCTGCACTATGTTCCACTGGTTAGGATCGTGTGGCTCTTCTTTAAGAATTACAAGTTCGTAAAGTACGAAGGTGTAGTGTGGCGAGTCACAGTAAAAAACTATGTTATCTTTTTTTGTTACTGCTGCGTCAAGCTGTGCTAATGCCAATACTTCGTCCATTTCTCTGAGCTGCATAGTAGCAGCATAGCCGTAGGATTTAGCACGAATCTTTTCAATATTTGTTGAAGACCATCCCGAAGCACCGATCCACATTTCACCACGACCATCACCATCACGATCAAAATTCTTCGCCATCCGCGGATCGGAAAGGTCGCGCAAGTTAACAATCCCCGTTCGCTGGACAGTCCCTTTAGTTACACAGATTCTCTGATCGGCTGGAGTTGATTTTGGACTTTGCCGTACAGTCTTTCGCTTCTCCACAAACTCTCGTCGCAGATTATCCACATTAGGAAGCCAAACTTCTGGATGCACGTGCATTGAACCATTATTCATGCCCTCAAAAATAACCGTGTTGGTGCTGTTCCGAAGCTGAACTTCAATACCAAAGTTATCCTCAATAATTAGTTTGAACACATGCGCCTTAGCGCGTGCTGAAGGCCAGTTAGGTACTGCTATCACCACTGGTGTTGACACGGAGGTATCAGAAGACGTAGCTACCCAGCGCCCCACCAGAACAAGGGCAACTACTCCCAGTGTGATAGATGTTAGCAGCAATAACTTTCTCATAACATTAAAGGTGTGTAGCAATAAACTAAGAATCTGTCAACAACTAACTGGGTGGGCGGCTGCGGGCATAGTAAAATAGAGTCAGCAGCAAGAGCAGTTATGCAACAAAGCTGGGCTCAAGACTTCTAGGTGAGCACCAGACTATACCTCATGGGTGGAAACTGAATGCGCAACAATAAGTTACTGCAAGTTGCCGTTCGTCGCCAAACATAGCCTTGAGACAGTACCACCCAACTTTTTGGGTATTCTCCCGACTTTAGGAAAAAATTACGTGCTTTTCTTGTAGTATTAGTCTGTTACAATGCTGTTAGGTGGTGTCGTCGTCACCCATCTAGCTCATAGTATGACTCTGCAGACCTCTATCGCCTGCTAATCATCTGGAGTGAGCTTTCCTCGCGGTAAAACAGACCCCGCTACTCTAGGGCAATCCACAACTTTATAGGAGTATCTCGGCATGCGCATGCGGTGTCGTGTATAATAGCAGCATGGGCAATGTCTTGCGTTTACTGCTTGTTTTCGGCATCATCGTACTCGGCGTGGGTATCGTGCGTGGGAGCAGTTCGCTGACCCACAAGTACCGCCTTGAACGCAGTGCCACAGTATTGCGACAACAACTTGCCCAACTCGAAGCCGAGAACCACACCCTTGCCAACGAAATCAGCAAAATAAAAAACTCCCGCAGCTACGCCCGTAAAGTGCTGCGCGATCGCTATCACCTGACCGAACACGGCGAAAATATCGTCTTCTTTGCTGACTAAACACTTCAGTCGCTCTCTTCGGCTGCATCTTCAACAGGCGGGGCCGTTACCTTGAAGACATAGACCTCTTTGTCTTCGTAGACGATATGCAGATGTGGATCGTTTTCGATAATTTTACGCAAATTGTAGTAATTACCCGTGCAAAGGCCATACTGAATTTTTAAATCATTAAAAAGAATTTTTGCCGTGCGTTCAGCCGCCGTCCCGCTAGCAATTTTCATCCAGATATGCCAGACTTGCGGCGACCAGCTATACATGAAAAGCGGATCCATGAAAATCATGTAACGGTTGTGGTGATTGAAGTAAAACAGTTCGGGCGCATCATCCCAATCGCAGGTGAAAACTGTCGTATCGGGAAGTGTGTGCTGTTGCAAAAATTTAGCCGCCTGTTCGTAGCGTGAGGGTTTTACACTGATAAGGTCGCGGTGCAGATTGCGATAGGATGCTGCACCACTTGCACCAGCTATGGCTGTGATGAGCAGCACGCTCACAGCCATCTTTAGCTTGGATTGTGACCACAGTGTCCGCAAATCGACCTTACCCCAACGATCACGGCAATAGCAGGCACAGAAGAGCAGCCCGATGGGGTAGGAATACTCGACGAAACGTTTTGAAATCATCGTCATGACGATAAAGGCCGCCGCCATCGCCAGCAGATGCTTGCTCTCACGACTAACTTTACTGGGATGCAACACCGCCAGATACAGTGCACCTCCGAATGGCATGAGCAGTGGCAGATTGTAGGTAAAAAAGTAGCGCGTTGACATCGGTTTGAGTTCTGTGCCTTGATAGAGGTTGATGTTCCAGAACAACTGCTGCCATGCCAGCTCAAGGTTCTGCACGTAGAACACCACCAGATTGTGGGGAAAAAACGGCGAGACCAGCAACGAAACAAGTACTGCCACTGTCGGCACGGATAACGATCGCCAGCTGAGTTTCTCTCGCATCAGCAACTGCCCTGCACAGAAAATAATCCCCAGCACCAGAGGCATGTGGATAGCTGTGTAGGACTGCGCATAGAAAAAACTCAACACTGCCAACAGCCAATAGCGTTGCCGCACTGTAGCATGCACCAGCCATAGCATAAAGCTCATCGACAACAGATGCGGACGCGGCAGACATAAGCGATACAGTAGCACATCACCAGCCACCAGCAGCAATATTATCCACAGGTAGCGTAGCGGCACGCGATGCAGACGCAGCACGAGATTGAAATTAGCGATGAAGAACGCAGCAAACACCACCGCGGCATGCTTAACCCCCGTCGCCAAATCAGCAAAGAAGGTAAAGGGAATCAACAAGACATGAAAGAGGAACTCCTTGTCAGAAAAATGATCACTCCACAAGCTAAATTGCGCCCACGGGAATTCCTGAAAAATGCCCTGCTCACGTAGCAGCCAAGCATATTTGATGTGATAGTAGCCGTCGTAACCGCTTATCCATGGGGTAGTAAACTGCAAGTAGTAGAAGAGCAGCCATGCCAGTACGAAAACTACCAGCGTCTCCGCGGCACAAAACCACTTGCTCATCGCTCGCTCCGCACAAGCACACTGTAATTTCCTGCTTGCATCATACATGCACTCCTGCTACAAAGAATAGCTGTGCGTTGACACAAAGGAGATCTGAACATGGCAAAATCAACCCGCCGAGAGGTCGTCAAACTCGTTTCTACCGCTGGAACGGGCTATTATTACACGACAAAAGTAAAAAAAGAAAACGAAAAACTGCTGATCAAAAAATACGACCCTAAAATTCGCAAACACGTCGATTTCAGGCAAGCCAAACTCACGAAGTAGGTGTGTTATTTCTCATCTGCTCGCTAGCGCAAGGCTCTTTGCCGCTTTCTCGCTCCTGACGGGGCATGCCCTTTGCTTTTTATTGTGCTGAATGAAGGTGATGGCATAGTGTCTGCTGTATTTGCCAGATAATGCATGGTACTTATGCATTTTTCCCATGCGGGCGAGGCTTGCTTGCGCCTCTTGGCAGGAGCCTACCGAGGTCGCAACAACCGGCTTTGTTGCATAAGTTCCGTTGATTATAACATGCTGTTATCATAGCATTTTTATGCGGGGAGCGTTAGCTTCGCTGACCCCTGCACTCCGCTCGCAACATCACAAGCTACGCTTGCATGTTGTCTCGCTCCGTTTGGCGTTCCCCTCCCCGCTTTGCGCGGCTCTTTGCCAAAGGCGTGCCCGAAGGCACGCCTAGCTCCACACCCCTGCGTGTTCGCAGACTTCTCGTTTGGGTCAGGTGCAATCATCCTGCTGCAGCATGCACACATGTGTGCATGCTCTTTGTCGCTTCCTAGCTCCAGCTGAAGCATTGGCGTGAAATGGTTTGCAGGTCTGCTTGCACCTGACCATTGTCAACTTCTGTGGACACTATGGGCTTGTGCGTAGTGCAAGCATTACCTTTGCAACACCTATAAAATTCTTACTGCTAAAGGGTTATAGGATATAAACATGCCTGCCCTGAGTTATGCAACAAAGTCGCAACAACCCTCGCCCGCAAAGATGGATATAGGTATTAGCAGACACTATGCCATCACCTTTATTCATCTTCTAACGCTGAGAGCTTTGAAGCGTGCCTTCTGGCACGCCTCTTGGGGTTTGGTTTTGGTTCTTGGTATCTCTGTGAGGGTGGAAGCTAGATTAAAAAATTTTGGATATGTCAGAGCACAAGACGCAGCACCCTCACTCCTGCATCACCACCATGCCGCTCCAGCTCCAGCCGAATGCGTGCCAGTGCCAGAGCCGCGATATCGTGATAGCCAGCACGAGCAGCGGCACTGTTAGGCGGCACTGCGACAGGCAACTGCACCAGCAAGAAATGCCGGCCACTCTGCAATACAGCCGCGGCAGTCGAGGCTGCACCAGCAAAAAAATCGAGTACCGTGTCGCCCTCATCCGAGCCAAGTTCGATCAACAACTTGATCAAGCCACTCGGTTTTGGATTCTCAAAGACCGCAAGGTCACCGAACAGCGTTTGCATCTCCCGCGACCCCTGACTGTTCAGCGGGGCGGTGTTCCACAACGACGACCAACTTACCCCATGCTTGAGGTCGCACAGGAAACGCTTCAACTGTGGTCGTCCGCGCTTATCTTTGCCGAAATAAATTTCATCGGCAACTAGCAGCCGCTGCATTTTCTCTTTATTGAAACGCCAGTTGCCTTGCCCCGAAGGGTAGTGCTGCTCACCCGTGGTGGGATTCTCGATGGCATAGTGCAGTGTCGGCACATATCTGCCGCCCTTGATGTTAGCCATCAAGTTGTCCGCCGCCCACCGTCCTTTCGGGTGGTTGTCATGGTTCTTGTAGCGTGCCAGCTGTGCGCTACTGCGCGCCTTACGGTTCAGCTCTACCTGTGTGTGGTCTTTGGCGAAGACGAGCACATATTCGTGCTGTGTACCGATGACACGATCGTTGGGGGGCGAGTTGCGCTTTTTCCAAATGATCTGGGTGATGAAGTTTTTACTGCCAAAAATTTGCTCACACAACAGCTTCAAGGTCGCCTGCTCGTTATCGTCGATGCTGATAAAAATTACCCCGTCGGCACGCAACAGCTCACGAGCAAGACAGAGGCGTGGATACATCATACTCAACCAACGTGCATGCCGCTGTCCGCCATCGTCTTGTTGCGCTTTGCGTCGTGTGCGGTAGTTGTCACAGAAAGTAAACTCCCGCCCTGTGTTGTAAGGTGGATCGATGTAGATCATCTTTATCTGGGCTGCGTGCGTCGCTTGCAGCAGTTTCAGAGCTTCGAGATTTTCACCCTCAATAAAGATGTTGCTGCTGCTATCCCAATTGACCGACTGCTCGCGACACGCTTGCAACTTGCTCTGTGGCGGGCAATGTAGTTCTCGCTGACTGCGCTCTTGACCTTCCCAATGTAAACCAAAACGCTCGCTCATCTAAAAAACACACAACATCGTATAAAAATAAACCAACATACATACATACACTATAAGGCGGAGATATTGGTGCTGACCCTTTGCCCGACGACCGTACCCCATATTAGGGAGGAGGGAAAGTTCAGCACCAATATACCAATGCTGGCTTGGGTTATATCTTGTCTGTTTAGGTTTCTCTGCTTCACAGAGAAACCTAAACAGACTCCACCCGCCAACCGTTGCCGCACAAAAGATACTCACGCCCGCGCTGTACTTTTCCCAGTGCAATTAACTGCATGCCTTGTGGCAAGGAGATCTCTGTCAACGCCGTGCCCTTGTTCTGCGGCACAGCAAGCAGATATGCACACGGCAGCATGCTGAAATACCACAACAGATCGTCGGCAGGGTCGGCGGTGATGTCTGCCGATAAATCTTGTGCGGCCAGCATTGCCGCCAGCGTTGGCAGCAAGCCGCGAGAGGAAATATCGCGCACGGCGACGAGCAGCCCGCGTGCCAGCATTTGCTTGAGCAACACGGCAACGGCACGTTCTTGCGTCCAGTTCACCGCGGGCACGGCAACGTGCAGCGCAGAGAGTTCGAGTACGTGCCGCAACGCGGCTGAAGGCAATGGTGCGGGTGGTGCATCGGGCTGGAGCAAATAGAGGAGGCACTCACTTGTGCAGACTGCGGCGGGCATGGTGCTAATGTCGTCAATTTTACCAACCAAGCCGATCATCGGTGTGGGCGGAATACTGTGACCGTTGTTGGCGTTGTAGAGGCTGACGTTGCCACTTACCACTGGCACTGCTAATTCACGAGCAGCGGCGGCAATGCCGTCAATGCAGGCGGCGAGTTCCCACATAACTTCCGGTTGCTGCGGGTCGCCGAAGTTGAGGCAGTCGGTCATGCCCAACGGCTCAGCACCAAAGGCATAGAGCATGCGGGCGGTCTTCATCACCGTCTGTTCTGCACCGTGTCGGGGATCAAGATAACACAGGTCTTCGAGTGCTGCCGTCGCTACCGCCACACCGCGATGCTGGTTTTGCAGCCCCCAATCGCGCAACCACAATACCGTCGCACCGCCGTCTTCCGAGGTGCGCACCGTGCGTTGCCCGATGCTACGATCGAACTGTTCGTAAATTTCCTGCTGGTCGGGCTGTTCGTTTTGCAACGCTTGCCAGACCGCTGCGATCCCACGCTCTCGCAACCGTACGTTCAACTGTGCCGTAGCATCAGTGGTAAGGGACAGGTGACGCGGCGTTTGCCGATGCTGTTGTAACGGAGCTTCAATCTGTTCTTTAACGAGCGGAATACACGCGACGGTTTGTTGCTGAAAAAAAATTTCCATGCATGGCGACGCGGTAATTTTCCCAATGACGGCCACGTCAAGCAACCACTTGTGGCAGATAGCTTCGACTTGCGAGTAGTTTTGCTGCGGCACGATCAGTAGCATGCGTTCTTGTGCTTCGGACAGCATAATCTCGTCGCTGCGCATAGCATCGGTGCGTAAGGGGACATGGTCGAGATTGAGT
The DNA here is from genome assembly GCA_965226195.1 of Oligoflexales bacterium. Classification (GTDB taxonomy): domain Bacteria; phylum Bdellovibrionota_B; class Oligoflexia; order Oligoflexales; family JAPPIL01. The sequence continues at coordinate 1,351,968 of OZ245333.1, read as the reverse complement.
TGCATGCCTTTGTCCGCGCGGGTAGCAATTTCAAACGCAGAGGAAGTTAACCCCGCCGCGCCCATGTCCTGCAACCCGACCAGCAGGTCTTGCTGCAGCAGTTCGAGTGTTGCTTCCAGCAGGAGTTTTTCCAGAAAAGGATCGCCGACCTGCACACAACCGCGTTCTTGTTCTCCGTCAGCGAAATTCTGCGAAGCCATACTTGCGCCACGTATACCATCACGTCCTGTCTTTGCGCCGAGATAGACGACAAGGTTGCCACTCTTGCCCGCTTGAGCAAAATGCAATTCTTGCTGGCGGCAGACACCGAGTGTCATGACATTGACCAGACAGTTGCCCGCGTAACGCGGATCGAGGGCTACGTTGCCACCTGCGGTTGGCACACCAACACAGTTGCCGTAAGCACTGATGCCTCTGACGGCGGTGGGCAACAGGTGAGTGCGATGGTCGGGAGCAAAGCGCAAGGCATTAAAGTTAGCGATCGGCCGTGCGCCCATGCAAAATATATCGCGCATGATACCACCAACACCAGTTGCCGCGCCGTTGAAAGGATCGATGTAGGTCGGATGGTTGTGGCTCTCCATCTTGAACACGAGACAGAGATCATTCTCAAATAAAACCGCCCCTGCATTCTCACCTGGGCCGACGACGACATTTGTGCCTTCACGGGGTAACTTGCGCAGTAAGGCGCGGGTTGACTTGTAGCTACAGTGCTCGCTCCACAGCGCACCAAAGATGGCAAGCTCGGTCAGCGTCGGGGTGCGTTGCAGCAAAGCTTTGATACGAGCAACATCGTCGGCAGCGAGATTGTGCATCTCTGCCACCTGCGGCAACTCCGCCACAGACAGGGGAGGTTGAAGAGGAAATTTTTCTGACACAAGCACACCGCTGCCAACCATCACAACACAGTTTTGCCACAACACAGGCTAGAAAGGAACGGAACATTTTGCTAGAATGGCATGGATTACGTTTGAATAGGGCAAAGTTAATGTCACAGGTTGTGGGTGTAAAGGACGAATTCGAGGAACAGCGCCGTGCCACGCAACAACAGGAACAGCGCATTCGTGTCGAGCAGGAGCATCAACGCTGGTGCAGACCAGTGGCAGCACGTGTCCTCACCATCGAAAAAGGACTGTTAGCCGCACTGCTGTTGGTGGTGTTGCCATTGCTGTTGTTAGCACTTGTGCTGGCCGCGGTGTTTTTTCTGTTCGTATGCTGCTGCCAACTTGTTGGCAGTGTGCTGCGCGGCAAACACGGCGGTTATTGAACCGCCGTGTTCCACACATACGTTAATGCTGTAGCGGCAATTGTGCAGGATTTTGCTGCGGTCTTCCCGCCGCAAATATTAGCAATAAATCCTTCTCCAGCCTCATCTTTGAGTCGTAATCCATGTAATCCATGTCGTCGCTATGCAAATAATCTAGTATCCCCTTGAGATCATCAGCACCAGCCCTGATCAGCATGCGCACCAAAGCCTCTTCATCACCCACCAAGTCGCCACCGGCATTATACACAGCTTCAGATTGCAGCAGCGCTTGCAGTGCAGCATCGAGGGCGGTGGCTCTCACGATCAACAATTCTGCCACCTTATCAGCAGAAGGAGTATATTCCAGCATTTCCTGCAGTGCTTCATCGAAATTATCAGCCCCAAGCTTGATGAAACGCTCCGCTTCTTCAAGGTTGTGGTATACCGCAGCCGCTTCTAGGCCTTTATTGAAATTATCAGCACCAAGGGCAACGAGAAAATCTACGACATCTCTCTCATGTGATCCTACTGCCTCGGTCAGTGCCCAATTGAGGTCATCAGCTCCGCTTGCCAGATGAACCATGACCCTCGCTAGATTTCCGTTATGCGCTGCTGCAGACAAGGCATAGTTGCGACGCTCTTGCACCTCCGTCAGCAGTGCCTTTACCATCTGGATGCGACCCAACTTCGCTGCTGTTGCCAGATGTTGATGCGGATCGTAGTACTTGCTGCTGATCACACTAAGCAGCATACTCAAAACACCGTCGTGATCGTTAACAATAGCAATGTTCATTATTCTATCGTAGCTTGTTCGCCATATGGGTAAATGGCTCTTGCCTGTTTTTGCACTAATGAGTCTACCTTCAGGACTGTGGTTGTACAAGTGCGGATGTACCATCTTGACACGCCCGCTGTCGTCCATCTCTACCATCACGTAACCACTTTCGATGTAGCGATCAATGATACGGGACGCAGCATAATAGCTAACACCCGAATAGCCGTTCTCACCTACCAAAGCAGCATTCAAACTTGCAGTCAACTCTGCGAGAGTAAGCAATGCAAGCCGCTGTTCTAGTACCTCAATCGGATAGCCTTCGTAGTCTATCGTACCGTGTTGCAAGTTGTCCCTCCTTGTGCGCAAGTTGCACGGCTTCCACCGCGGTACGCAAATTTACTCCTCGTGAGCCAAGATGAGCATCCCAATAGCGCAACATCCTGCTAACTACCAACTCATCACCGTCATCCTCATCAACTAATTCGGTCAAGGTTTGAGCCAAATTACGCACTAGAGTTGGGGAGACGATAAGTGCCTTGACGGTAAGAGTTTCTTCCAGCGGTAGCCAACTTTGCACAGGCATGAGTAGCCTTTCATCATCATTTTGACGTAAGATGACCATCTCGTTATCGCGCTGCTGATACTGAATAGGCGAATCTTGTGCCACCGCCGTAGTGGGCAACATGCCACTAGCATAAATTAACGCGGCGAACATCGCACTAGTCGCACCTTTACGCAGGGGCAGCAGCTTGTCGGCAGTGGGTTTGAAAAAATTCTTCACCTTGCCGACACGAGCACTGAGCCGTGCCCGCACCGCTCCAGCTGATCCCTGAACCTCTGCCTCATGCACAGAAGCAAACAACAACGCACACAGCAGGACAATTATGATATGCATAGCTGAACCTTTCATGCTGAATACCTCAAAAAAAATTAAAAAAAATCAACAAACAACACGGCAATTCATAGCAAAAAAAAACGACAGTCAACAAGAAAAACTTGAAAAGAACTTGACTGTAAGATTGTTTTTTAGTACCGTGTAACATAATATTCAACCATCTTTTTTTTGAGGTGTTCAATGCGTTTTCTTGTTGTTGCAGGTGCTGTAGTCCTGTTGTTGTCAACCGCGTTAGGCTTTGCGAGCAGTGATCAGGTTGAGGTGTCGCGCCAGTCGTTGGGCAAAATGATCGTAGAACTAGAGGAGAGTGGCGGCACGTGCTGTGGTTTGACCGAGCAAGTTGCCAGTGCCATTGCCGAAAGCTCTCCCGGTGAACCGTCTATGATAGAGCGGAAATTCTTGGAGTTTGTGCTGAAGGTTGGTGCGGCACGCGGCAGTCGCGCCCTCATCGGTCTGGCCTATCGCAACGGGGCTATTAGCCTCGACGCGGCTGCTTACGATGCGATTCGCTACGCACAAGTTGAATCGATCAAGCTAATCGCCAAACTCGCTGCTACTACAAGTGGCAAAGGCTTCACTACTCAAAATTACGAGGAGTGGCTGGCGACAGCTTACAAGGTCTACAAAAATGACATCAGCGATCGCCCTGACAGGAAAGAAACACTAGTGTGGCTACGCCTGTTCAGAGACGGCAAGGTTGATCCAGCCAAGCTGTAGCGTTTGACCGCACAAAACAGGGTCTGGCGATCGCGCTTGCCCCTGTTTTTGTTCTGCCACATTTTTCTACATAACACGTGGTAACGACAGCAAGCTCATCCTACAACACATCATGCTCACCTTTGCAAACTTCTCCGGCCTAAGCTATAGGCAACCAACGTTTACGCCTTAAGTGCTTGTGGTTGCTGCATCCTATCTACCATTCGCCGATAATACCCTCCGCTTGAATTTTCCGTGGCACACCATATTGAAGTTGCAGTAGTTATAGACTCTATTTGCAAAAATTGCTACTATTCAGGAGTGCAAACACCAGCTCCCATTTTCCGTCGTGACCTGTATGCCCTGCGTGCCATCGCCATGTTGATGGTTTTGGCTCAGTTTGGCTCTTTGCCATTTTTTGACTCAGCCTGGCCCGTTCAAGATACACAAAGGAGTATTTGGTACGTCATTCCCTTCATAATGGGGAGTGGCTTTTTGATGCAAACGTTCTTCCTTACCAGTGGTTTTTTTACCGCAAGGTTATGGCGTAGGTTGGGATTAACGGCAATGCTACGGCACAGGTTTCGTCACCTACTGCTACCCTTTTTACTGACATTTGCTACGATTGTTCCACTTTCGACCTGGCTCTACATGAATGCGATAAGGTCACTGGCTCAACAAGATAGAGGTAATAACCCTATCTGTGTATCTCCTGAAGCCTCTGCAACAAGTATCTGGTGTGCGGCAAGAAATGGGGATGTGGAAAAAATTAATACACATCTAGCTAAGGGGGTGGACATCGACGCACCCGATCCCCAAAATGGCCTCACTCCCCTAACGTGGGCGGCGGCAGCCGATAAGGTTAAAGTTGTCCACCATCTTCTCAAGATAGGCGCGAGGATAGACAGTGAAAACAACGATGGTGGCACAGCTCTGCACGAGGCTGCCTCTATGGGTCAAGACAGAGTTGCAGAGCTTCTCATACGAAGAGGTGCTAACGTTGTTGCCAAAGATGACAACGGTGAAACACCGTTGCAGCGCGCCCAATTTGGCTGGAAAAATACGCTTAATAAGATCAGAGAGTGGCAGCTTGTCATTGATTTAAGAGAGATTCATCTGGGCTGGGTAAACGTAGCTGAACTTTTAGTTCAGCATGAAGCTAGTGGCAAGATACCGCCACCACTAGCAGAGGATAGTGAACATGCTACGGCCAGTGAGGGTGAACCCAGAGAAAAGGATGTGTGGTATGTACTGGCAGAGAAGGAAACTCTCTATCACATCTGGTTCTTATGGTTTGTCTGCTTACTGATGCCTTTTTTTGTTCTCTATGCTGCAATTGCTGGTCGGTGGAAGGGGACAGGGATAGCAAAGAAGATGGTGCTATCTCCCTATCGCTATCTGTGGTTAATACCTCTGACCATGATTCCCCAGTGGTTCATGGCAGCACAAGGAACAATGGCCGGCTTTGGCCCTGACCATGCGACAGCCATCTTTCCTCCAGCACATGTTCTTTTCTACTATAGTATCTTTTTCTTCTTCGGTGTCGTCTACTACGATTGCGATGATAATAGCGGCAAATTAGGAAAACACTGGGTGATAGCGTTGCTATTGGGTTTGCTGCTTATTTTTCCCATCGGTATGACCATCGGTATTTTGCGTTTTGCGTTTCCAGTACCAGGATTTGGGCTGCACCTATCCGAAATGCAATATCTGATTTCGGTAGCTATGCAAGCAACATTCACATGGGTGATGGTATTTGCCGTGATTGGTCTCTTCCGTCATATGATAAGTGATGAAAGTAAGATATGGAATTACATCTCTGACAACGCCTATTGGCTGTTTCTTTTTCACCCACCTCTAGTAATTTTACTACAGAAGACAATGCGAACCTGGATATTGCCAGCGGACATCAAATACATCATGACGATTCTCGTAACACTGGGAGCTATGTTGCTAATTTATGAGTGCCTGATGCGCTACACCCCTATGAGCAGACTCAGGGACGGATATCGACAGTGATTAGGAATTGATGTCTCAATAACCAAATCCCTGCATCTAATATAGATATACACCTTGCCGAAACAGCCTGCTGCCAACATGCAGGCCATCACCAAGAAATAGCACAACGGTGACTGAAATTTAGGAGCACTGTCCTGCTTAAGGCGTAGCCGCACACTTGCCGTGTAAGGCACGGGCACCAATGCTGCCACCGCTACTGCTATTCCTTTCAGAACACTTGTATTTTCCCTTGACCACTATGTAGTAGCAAAGTTCATCAGGCTTGTAATCAGCAATGCTACCTAACTGGGTCTTCTTGCGATCCATGTATATGTAAGCTCCATTCTCGGTCTTGCCCGCGGGATACTTGTCGTATTCAGCATAAGACCAACGCACTTCCGCCTCTTTGTAATATGCTCCGTAGCAGTTAATCTGTGCCGTTCTGTCACCAAAAAGTACCGAACCATCGTTGTTAACACTTATGTCACGATCATGCTCCCTGAGACAGGGAAATTCAAGCACTGTAGAGATGATGCGTATATCATCTGTGCCGCTATCATTACTTGCAACTTTGGCTGCAAATTCAGCTTCACAAACTTTTTGCTTGTCAATCTTGCTCGTCAAAGTCCAACTGCTGTTAATTTTTCCGTCGGCATCTGCGTCTGCTATCTTTGCCACGCCGTAATCGAGATAATTGATGTTATTAGCCAAGTCAATTTTGTACTGTTGCAGTGGCTCAGCGTTGCTCAGCTGCAAGGTCAACTCGTCGGTAGCATCGTTCAAGGTAAAGACACCCTTGATACCTCTGTTGGCAGTAATCTTCAGTGGGATGCTGTTTTTGTTGCTACCACTATAAGTTACACCAAAGACACTTGCGACCAACGTGCCACTGAATGCTTGCAGATAGTAGAGATTGTTGTATTGCCTGGTTGCCCCATTGTCGCGGGTTATTGTTTTATATCTGTTACTAAAAATTATGTTATCATCGTGGTTGCCCCACTGTCGTAAGCGAAAATCTGTTTCTTTGCTATCTTGCTCTAATTGCAAACGAATAAAATCAAACCCCGTTCTGTGCTCAGCGTCTTTACCTTTGCCATCTTTTACAGTAGTCTTAAGCTTAAATAACTGCCCCGCCTCTTGCTCAATTTTTTTAACGGTAAAGATAGGGATATAGCTTCCCTTAGAACAAGATTGTAAGCAAAGCAAACTAGCACACATAACGGCAAGCACTAAAATTTTCACATTAACAACCATTACCTACTCTACCCCTTGTTGGACGTGAATCTACTTCGCCAAGACATGCCGACCATACTACCACAAGATAACATGCGCTGCTATCATAATCAGCAATTGTGCCAAGATCGACAGTACGCGCATTCGGATTTACCCGCTCTAGTGTACCTCCTTCGCTTAATTTAGTGTAGTCACTGCGATAAGCATAAGACCAGCTTATCGTTTTGGCATCTGCACTGCTACATGACGAATACGATCTCTCAGTAAAAGTCAATGAGCCTTCGTCAGTCGCTTTGATAGTGCCGTTATCTTCAGACACAAGACATGGAGATATATCTACTTCCCTGTGGACAACACGGCTGTTATCGCCATCGCTAGCCTTGAGTAGCACTGTGAAGGATTTTTGACAGCTTCTATCCAGTTGCTTAACAGGAAAGATCACCGCGCCCTTGCCCTCTGCATCGAGGGTGATTTTTTTTACTACTTCGGCATAATATACTGCATCGTCGAGGGATAAAATTCTGTACAGCAGATAATCACGGTTAGTATCGCCCTCAGTTATTTTTGCCACGACCATGCTGTCGGCATGACTTAGCGCAAAGTCAACCGTAACCCCGGTGTTATCGACAATCTCAAAAGGGATAGAGTCATCGGTAACAGGTTTTCCTTTATGGTAACGATCGACAACAAGCGTTGCCGATGTCTTCTCTAGGTGAAAGAGGTTCTCAAAGCGAACGGTTTTGCCATTATCGATCACCTTGCCTTCGTTACGACGTGGTGGGGGTTGGCTTGGCAGGAATATCCCCCCCTCGCGCCAACCAACACGGAAATTACTGTCCGCAGGCTCTTCCACCCTTAATAGTTGCTCAAGTTGCTGCCCCTTGCCAGTCACGAAAAGATAGCGGCGATACTTGCCCGATAGAGATATGTCCTCCGTGATCTTGACAGGCTTGCCATCCTCGTCTTCAAGGCTGATGTCAACGCTAAATAATTCTCCGACTTCTTTGCTGATTTTTTCGGTTTGTAAAATTGCCTTAAAAGGTTCGTCTCGCGGTATCTCTTTTTCATGGCATCCTAGAGAAAGCTCACATAGGAAGTCACAGCCTTGCAAGCAGTAGTAAACCGCGACAACTAACCAGATTTTTCGCACGCTAACTCCGCAACTATGTAATCATGATAACATACAGCATTGTGCGGCGCATGTCGGATTGCAAACTTTGCAAACTTCTCCCACTTAAGCTATAGACAGCAGATGTTTGCGACTTACACGTGGGAGTTGTGGTGAGCAGAGCTGACATCGTCGTCGGTGCGCAGTGGGGCGACGAAGGCAAGGGCAAGTGGGTGCATCGCATGGCACGTGACTATGCGCTCGTCGTGCGTTTTCAGGGGGGTAACAATGCGGGACACACGGTCTATCATAACGGACAGAAGGTCGTGCTGCATCATCTACCATCGGCAGTGCTCTATCCACAGGTTGCCTGTGCCTTGACCGCGGGCATGGTGATCAATCCCGTTGCCCTTGAACAGGAACTCCGTGAACTGGAGAAGCATGTGCAACTCACACCCGCACAGCTGTGGATTTCGGGAGCAGCACACGTTATCACCCCGTGGCATATTCGGCAGGATCAAGGACGGGAACGAGAGCAAGCTAAGCCGATCGGTACGACGGGACGCGGCATTGGCCCCGCTTACAGCACGCGTGCCTTGCGTTGCGGTTTGCGCATAGCAGACTACATTGATGCTGAACGGCGGGAGAAGTGGCTTGCTCAGATGCACCGCGAGCCACATTTTGCTGCCAGTCAGAATGAAGACAGAGAGGCGTGGGAATGTTTTGCGCGGTCGGCGGATTGCTTGCGCCCGCACGTCTGCGCAGCAGAAGCACAGGTGCGCAAAAAAATTCGTGCTAATGATGCGGTGCTGTTCGAGGGCGCACAGGGTGTGTTACTAGACATCAGCTGTGGCACGTATCCTTACGTCACCTCAAGCTCAACGCTGGCGGCCTCGGCCTTGTGCAGCGTGGGTGTTGCGCCACGTGCCTGCGGTAAAATTTACGGTATCGCCAAAGCTTACCTGACCCGTGTCGGCAACGGCCCCTTTCCTTCGGAACTGCACGACGACACCGCGGCACAGCTGCGGGAGCTAGGGGCGGAGTTCGGAGCGACTACGCAGCGAGCACGGCGCATCGGCTGGCTCGATTGCGTAGCACTGCGCTATGCACAGGAACTGAACGGCTTCGATGGCATCATCTTGAACAAACTCGACATCCTGTCGGGACTGCCAGCGATTAAGCTGTGTGTTGCCTACCAACACCCTGAGCTGGGACGATTGCTTGAATTTCCTTGTGACTATCGTATACTAGAAAAGTGCCAACCCGTTTGGGAAGAATGCGAAGGGTGGACGGCGGCGATTCCGACACAGGGACGCATTGCCGCGCTGCCACCCGCAGCGTTGGCGTATGTGCGCCGCATCGAAAGCCTTGCCGAATGCAAGGTTATCGGTGTAGGAACAGGCATCGCAGCAGAAGATTTTCTGGTGCGGTGATTTTTTTGTAAAAAATTTCACGTATTGGGGCATATTTTGGCTGCCACTAAAAGTCTGGTCATCGTCGAGTCGCCCGCGAAAGCTCGCACAATTAACAAGTACCTGGGACGGCAGTATGTCGTTAAATCGAGTATCGGGCATGTGCGTGACCTGCCAACTAGCGGTGGTGGGCGCAAGAAACCCACGGCGGCGAAGCAAAAGACGACGAGCAAAAAATCCACCCACGACGCACTGATCAACCGTCTTGCTGTCGATCCAGACAACAACTGGCAAGCATATTACGAGATTTTGCCGGGCAAGGAAAAAGTGCTGAAGGAGCTGAAGACACTGGCAAAAACTGCCGATATCATCTACCTCGCTACCGACCTTGACCGTGAAGGCGAAGCGATCGCGTGGCATCTGCGTGAGGCGATTGGCGGAGCGGAAGAACGCTATCGACGGGTGACGTTCAGCGAAATTACCCGCAAGGCGGTGCAAGAGGCATTCGCACAACCGCAGAAAATCAACATGGATCGTGTCAACGCCCAGCAGGCGCGGCGTTTCCTCGACCGTGTCGTCGGCTACATGGTATCGCCTCTGCTGTGGAAAAAAATCGCCCGCGGTCTGTCGGCAGGGCGGGTGCAATCGGTGGCGGTCAAGCTGATTGCCTTGCGTGAGAAGGAAATCAACGCCTTCAAGATCGAAGAGTTCTGGGAAGTTTTCTGCAACCTTAAAAACGGCAGCCAGCTCAAAGCACAGGTGGTCAAAGAACAAGATAAACCGTTTCGTCCGCTCGATAAGGACAGCTGCGCACAAAAGAGCGCACACTTGCGACAATGTCGTTTCGTCGTCAGTGCCTGCGAGAAGAAGGCAGCACAATCGAAGCCGCCCGCCCCGCTGATTACTTCGACTTTGCAGCAAGCGGCAAGCACACGTCTCAACTTCGGGGTGCGCAAAACAATGATGTTTGCCCAGCGTCTCTACGAGGCAGGACACATCACCTACATGCGTACCGATTCGACCAACGTTAGCAAGGATGCCATTGCCGCGTGTCGAGCTTACATCGGCAGCAACTTCTCCAAGCCATATTTGCCGCAAAGCGCGAACGTCTACGCAAGCAGCAAAGCAGCTCAGGAAGCTCATGAAGCAATTCGCCCGACGGACGTGCAACTCATACCGCAGAATTTTGTCTTTAAAGATGCAGAGGCGGTGCGTCTCTACGAGTTGATTTGGCGTTATTTCGTGTCCAGCCAGATGGCACGGACGGAATTTGATACGACAACGGTCACGATTACGGCAGAAGAGTTTGAACTGAAAGTGCGCGGCCGTATCTTGAAATTAGATGGCTACCAGAAGGTGCTGCCACCCGTCAGTAAAGAGACAGACGTGATCTTGCCAGAGTTGCGTGAAGGCGAGGTGCTGAAGCTCATCGATATTGAAGAAAACCAGCGGTTCACCCGCCCACCGCCGCGTTATTCCGAAGCCGCACTGGTCAGGGAGTTGGAAAAGAGCGGCATTGGGAGACCGTCAACGTATGCGAACATTATTTCAACGATCCAAGAGCGCGGTTATGTGAAAGTCGAGAAGCGGCGTTTTTACCTGCTCAAGATGGGTGACATCGTTACCAGTCGGCTCGAAGAAAATTTCCAGAGGCTGATGAATTTTGGCTTCACCGCCAGCATGGAGGAGGATCTGGATGCGATCGCGGATGGCAGGGCAAAGTGGCTACAGGTGCTAAACGATTTTTACGGCAACTTCAAATCAACCCTGCAGGCGGCAGAAGAAAACATGCGTCCCAACGCCCCGACGGAGATCAAACTCAAGTGCAAATGTGAGCGCAATATGATGATCAGGAATGCTTCGACGGGGGTATTCTTGAGTTGTTCGGGCTATCAGCTACCGCCTAAGGAACGTTGCAAAGAGACGATCAATCTCGTCGCGGGTGAAGAGACGGTCAGCGATGATGATGAGGGGGTGAAAGAACTGCAAGCGCGGCATCGTTGTCCGAATTGTGCGACGGCGATGACAGCCTACCTTATTGATGCACAGCGATGTTTGCACATCTGCGCCAACAATCCCGACTGCTCTGCCTACGAGATTGAACATGGCAACTTCAAGATCAAGGGGTATGAGGGGCCGCTGCTGACCTGCGACAAGTGCGGCAGGGACATGCAGCTGAAGACAGGGCGTTTCGGCAAATACTTTTCTTGCACGGCTTATCCTGAATGCAAGAACACCCGCAAGTTGCTGCGTAACGGCGAAGCTGCTCCGCCGCGCGCCGACCCCGTGCCTATGCCTGAGTTGCGCTGTGAAAAATCGGACGGCTATTTTGTGTTGCGGGACGGTGCGTCGGGAATTTTTCTCGCATCAAGCAACTACCCGCGGTCACGGGAAACACGTGCGCCGCTAGTCGAAGACCTGCAACGGCATGCAAGCGAAATTGATCCTAAATTTCAATTTTTGCTCGAAGCACCGCCGCTGGACAATGAAGGCAACAAGGTGGCAATCAAATTCAGCCGCAAAACACGCAGCTACTATCTCGTCGGGATGGCGGAGCGAGAAAGCGGCATGGAGCGAGAAAGCGGCATGGAGCCGAGAAAGTCGCAAAGCAAGCCGAGCAAATGGTCGGCAAGCTGGGTAAATGGCAAATGGCAAGAGCGAAAATGAGCCACTTGGCTCATTTTCGTGCCAAGTTCAGCTGCTGTTAAGAAGCGTGAATAGTTTCCAACATTGAGTTAAGCTCGCGTTTCTGCGACATGCGCAACGCCGTCTTCTTCTGGATCAGGTAGGTGATCGACTTCTTTGCGTTGGGGGTGATATTGGTATACTCGCTGCTATCGAGTTCACCAAAACGCTTGATCATCTTGCCATACACGACATCACGATCGATCTTCGCCCCCGTTGACCACGTGCCCTTCTTGATGGCATTGACCGTCAACGCCACGAGACGACTGAAGCGCGCCCCCTCCGTGCCACTGTTGCGCCGGCCACCACGCCGCCCTTTCGCTTTGAGCTGGATGAGCAGCTCGTCATATTGGTATGAGAAACTCGACTCAACCTCCTTCCGACCCAGTGGTGTATTTTGCACCGATGACCAGACGATATTAAGAACATCGCCGGGTCGCAGTTCAACAGCTGCCATGACTTCCTCCCCTTAGCATGATTAAAGAACAACTAAACGAACAAACAGAGCTACCTAACAACAACAGACAACCCCATAACCGACACAAATACGTACTCGCAAACACAAGACACCCCCTTCACCTGACAAATTTCTATGGCTGTTGTAATAATTGTGCAGGCAACTGTCAATAGCATACTAGCGTTTTTTTTATTTTTTTTGTAAGTTTTCTTCCAAACGTAGCAGCAGCTCTTGTTCACTGATAAGAGGAATGTTAAACTTGCGTGCTGCCTGAACCTTGCTGGAGGTCGAATTCGGGTCGGCGGTAACGACGGCAGTAGTCTTGGCGGAAACAGACGCTACGAGGGTTGCGCCGTGTTTTTCTATGAGTTCTTGGTAGAAGGCACGTGGCTGTGACAATGCCCCGCTGATGACATACTTACCCCCTTGTTGGCTGTCGCCCTGCGGCATGGTGGGGGCAATGACTTCCACCCCGACGGCAAGCAGTTCGTTGAGCAAGGTGCGCCGTGCTTGTAGCCCTTGATATATCTGCTGGGCTGACTTTTCCGCAAAACCATCGATGGCGCTGATTTCTGCCGCGCTGAGCTCTAGCAGTGCCTCGATTGTTGGTGCAACCAGCAACAGTGCTCGCCAAGTTGCCCGCCCGCCACCGCGAATACCGAGACCGCTGAGCAGCCGTTCAGCAGGAATTTTTTTGCTGGCGGTGATGGCTGCGTGCAGTTTGGTTGCCATGCGTTCGCCAGTCAGCGGCACACGCAACAGGTCGTCCTGCGTCAGGCGGTAGAGGTCGGGAATTGACTTGACTAGCCCCAACTCCATCATCGCCGCGAGACGTTTCTCACTCAAGTCTCTGATCTCAGCACACCTTACCCAATTGAGCACACTACGCAGATGCTGCGCAGGACAGTCGCTATTCGTGCAGAGCAACCGCACCCCGTCGTCTTCCAGTTGCGAGGCACAGGAAGGGCAAGTAGTCGGGATGGCAAGCTCACCTTCGCCTTCTCGCACTACGGCAAGGAATTTAGGAATAACCTCGCCAGAGCGCACGATTTTTATCTCGGTACCACGCTTGAGGTTGTAAAGCTTGACGTTGGCAGAGTTATGCAGTGTGACACGGCGAATGGAGGCGTTGTTAAGAAAAACTGGCACAATCTCCGCTACGGGGGTGACAATACCGAAGCGAGACGTATCCCAGACGATGTTTTCTATTTTGGCAACGGCAGTTTCGCCTTGCCACTTGAAGGCCATTCGCCCGCGTGGGTGGTGCGCGGTGCTGCCCAGCTCACGTGCATATGCGAGTGAGTTAAAGGAAAAAACCGCACCGTCAAGCGGCAATTCATCTGCGTCGATTTTTTCTCGCACCTGTTCGAGGTAGGCTTCCAGTGCTGCGGGTGAAGTGAGCAACTGTGGCTGTGGCAGGACAAAACCGAGCGCGGTCAGGATAGCTAACTTGTCCATCTCGGTGGCTGGCAACGCACCATCGTCGTAATAAATCAGGTCGCAAGCCATGAAGCTGAAATGGCGCACGAGTTGATGATGCTCTTTGCGCCCCAGCAATCCCGCCACGACGTTGCGCGGGCTGAGCGGCCGCGGCAATGCCAGTGTCTCCATCTCCGCGGCAAGGGTGTAGAAATTTGCGGTCTCACAATACAGCTCGCCGCGTATTTCAAGGTGACGGGTATCGCTGAGGGTGGCAAGAACGGCCTCGATATGCTTGCTCTTCGCAGTGACGTTTTCACCCCGCTGTCCGTCGCCGCGTGTCTTGGCGACTTGTAACTTTCCGTGCTGATAGACAAGGCTGAGGCTGTTGCCATCGATCTTCAGCGTGCCGACGACTTCCCGCTCGCCAATCCAGCTGAGCAATTCGCTAACGCGATAAGTTTTCTGCAACGACAGCATTGGCACAGCATGTGCTGCCTTTGCTTCTGCCGTAACTTCAACGCCCGGCTGTTGCAACAACGGATGCTGTGGGTCGAGCTGGCGCAACTGCTCTTCAAGGGTATCGTATTCAAAATCGCTAAGCAGCGGTTCGCCCCGTGTATATGCGCTGCGGTGTGCCTCAATCTTCGCCGCCAACTGTTCGATCTCTGCCCGCACAGGCATCCTCCTTGCCTTTTGCACCACATCACGCCAACGAGACACTCCCGCCTGCGAGTAAACATCAATAGAAGTAAAAAATAGCACGAGTAACAGCCGCAGCACAGCCTTTTATCCTCCAGCGTCCAGCCTTCTCGTGTAACAATGGAATAGATATGCAGCAAGGCTCTGATACTTGCCTTGCTTGCTCTTCGGTAAAGATACTCGCGTGAAATCGATGCGAAAAACCTTTATTTTTGGCAGCGTGAACATCTATATAGACGGACTGGTTAAGCACTAACCACAGAGAGACTACAGCTCAATGTCACTCCTCCGCCCTTTCCCTTTCTTTGCTATTTCTCGTAAAATTCTCGCGCCACTTGCTGTCGCGTGATGCGGTCAGACAGCTGTGCCATCTCCATCTCTCCTGTAGCTAGCTTTTGAATGGCTTCGCTGCCGCTTGCTATGCGTGAATGCAAGTATTACAGTGCATAGATAGTTGGTTAGTAGCACACCATTTTACTGAGCCATGACTGAGCTACGAGATAAACTTTTCGCTCGCAATAAGCATTGGGTGAGTGCCAAGCTTGCCACTGACCGAGATTATTTTGCCAAGTTGTCTGCGGAGAAATCGCCACGAGCCTTTTGGCTTGGCTGCTGCGATGCGCGTCTCGTTCCTGCGAAGATTATCGGTGCAGCGCTCGGTGAGCTTTTTATCCAAACTACTGTCGCCAATCAGGTTAACCCCACCAGCACCGTCACCAGTGCCATAGAGTATGCGGTAACCGTCCTCAAGATTGAATACATCATCGTCTGTGGCCATACATATTGTGGTGGCATTGCCCCGCGGCCATCAACGGCACAGCTACAGGCAGTGTGCAGCAGTAGCTCGCACCGCTGCGCCAGCTCTACCTTACCCACCAACACCGTATCGGCAATGCCGACCACGCTATTGCACTGAGCGAACTCAACATCAAGCATCAGGTGGCAACCATCGCCGCACTCGCTTGCGTTCGCAAGGCAAGCCAAGCCAAGCCAAGCCATTCTTATTCACGGCTGGCTTTTCAAAGTCGAGGAAGGACTGATGACGGAAATCTGCTGCGAGAGGGTGTAGCGGCTATGTTGCATAATGCTGCCATCGTCATAACATATTGATATAGTTCTATTTTTTCCATATAGCCAAGTGAATTTTCGAGCAATCAACAGGCTGTTAGCACGGGAACACTCCTCCTTGCCATGGAAGATAAAATTAGACAAGTTATTGATTTAACAGATAAAATAAAAAATACAAAAAAATATTTACATTTTATTATTAATTGCATAGGATTGTGCGATCTTTACACGTTATGAAGATCATTTTACATAATTTTTTATAGGAGAGCGAAAATGAGAACTTTAGCAACAGTACTCGTCATGTTTTGGCCACACGGCCTCTGCTGGCACCATCTATAACAGTCCTACTGGCGGTGCATCGATGGCATTAAAGCAGAGCTTTATAAAGGTACTGGTCAAGAAAGATATCCCGATTGCAGTAACAGATGTTGTTCTAGATTTTTTAAAGTTGGAACCGACAAATTCAGCCAAGATTGTGATTATGGATAATCAGATTGAAAAGCGTGTTAAAAGTGTTAAGCACTTGCTGTCTGACAAGGTGAGCGCTGAGCGTGGATTTTCGTGGATCGACACCGACACACTCACATACCAACGTCTAAATGATATTATGCAATATAGAGTTGTTAAAGATTATGAATTTCCAAAATCTGTCAACATGCAAGAGCTAGCCCGCAAAGCAGACAACAGCAACATTACTCCTAACGATGACTACACCGCGTGGCTTGTCCTTGTCAACTACAAGGGAATGACTTTGCTCCACAAATACAAGAGCGTCGAAGGCAAAGTAACTTCTGGGATCGAAGAGCTGAAAATTGATGCAACAGGCCAAATAGTAGAATAACAAGGAAAAGGAGAATTAGGAGGAATGCTAGATTAAACTGTATTGGAGATGCAGGCAGCTCCTGCACCTCCAATACTTCGCCAGACTTTTTGTAGTTTTTAGCACTTTTTAAGCAGCTTACCGTAGTCTCTCGTTGGAAGCATTATGTCTGTAGAAACTCTGCGCTCTAATAAGACTTGGCAAAAACCACATCAAGTTGCGCGTCTTTGGCACAGATGACACAGTTCCCCGCAGTGTCGCTCTGCTCGAAGGGAATACACCTGATCGTCACCGCTAATTTTTCTGCCTGTGCTTGGCACTGCTCGCTGCCACACCACTTGACGTGCAAAAAGGGATGGGGGAACACATCGTTGCTGAAAGCCTGCTCGAAGTCGGTATAGGTGCTGATATCGCGTTGCGTATGCTGGGCAAGAAAATTGCTGGCGTTGTCGAAATAGTTTTTTTGGATCGCGGCAAGGGTCTCTTTTATCTGGGCAACGAAGGTATCGCTGGCAAGGCTGGTTTTTTCTTGTGGTGAGTGATCGCGACGGCTGAGGCTGACGGTGCGGTTTTCCAATTCACGCTTGCCGATGTTGACGATCAAGGGCACACCCTTTTTCACCCAGCTCCAGTTTTTTTCGCCCATGCGCAAGTCACGACGATCGATGTTGCACACGACATAGCGTTGCGCATCAAAACGCACCGCACACAAACGCTGGCAGAGCTCGTCGGCATAGGCATTGAGTGCCGCATCATCGTTGCTCACGGTAACGATAACGACGTGACGGGGCGCAACACGTGGTGGAATACGTAAGCCATCGTCGTCGCCATGCACCATGATAAGTGCTCCAATCAAGCGTGAGGTAACACCCCATGACGTGGTGTGGACGAACTGTTTCTCACCATCACGAGCGGTAAAGCGAATACCAGCAGCTTTGGCAAAATTGTTGCCGAGATAGTGCGACGTGCCCGCTTGTAATGCCTTGCCATCCTGCATCATCGCCTCGACACAGAGCGTATCCACCGCACCGGGAAAACGCTCGCTCGCTGGTTTTGCGCCACTCAGCACAGGAATAGCCAGCTCGTCTTGCAAAAAATTGTGATAGACCGCGAGCATCTGCCGTGTCTCGCGCTCCGCATCTTCACGATCGACGTGCGCCGTATGTCCTTCTTGCCACAAAAATTCGGTCGTGCGTAAGAATATGCGCGGTCGCATTTCCCAACGCACGACGTTCGCCCACTGATTCAGCAACAGCGGCAAGTCTCGCCACGAGTTGATCCACTTCGCCATCGATACCCCGATAACCGTCTCCGAAGTCGGTCGCACCACCAACGGTTCACGTAACGGGGAAGCGGGTACCAAGCGCCCGTCCTTCTGTTCGAGGCGATGATGCGTGACCACCGCCATCTCTCTAGCGAAACCCTCGATGTGCGCCGCTTCCTTCTCGATGTAGGATAGTGGAATGAAGAGGGGAAAATAAACGTTCTCATGCCCCGTGCGCCTTATTTCGGCATCGAGAATGCGTTGCAACTCTTGCCATATACCATAACCCCACGGGCGTAGGATCATGCAGCCGCGAATGCCCGACATCTCTGCCATCTCTGCAGCTTGAATTACCGCCTGATACCATTCAGGATAATTTTCCGCGCGCAGCGGTGTAATTGCTGTTTTTTTGCTCACAAGTCCCTCAAAACCACAAGGGTAATCTATCAAAATGAGTGAGACAGAACAATGTTTTCCGGCGTGATGATAGCCCTCTCTCCTCTTTCCCCTTCTGTTTGCATACTTTTGGTTGGGTCAACAGGTATCGTCTGTATGCGGGGAGCGTTCCCCTCCCCGCTTTGCACGGCTCTTTGCCGCTTTCTAGCTCCACACCCCTTCTGTTCGCTAATTTTGTTTGGGATTGGGAGGAAGCATCCTGCTGCACCATGCACACATGTGTGCAAGCTCTTTGTCGCTTCCTAGCTCCAGCTGGCGCATTCGCGTGAAATGGGTTCACAGTGATGATACCTACTGCCCCCTTGTTAATATTTGCGGACATCACAGACTTAGGTGTAGCAAGCACTATCCCACAAAACCAAACCGTATCAACGCTCGCTACGCCGCCTTATTTGTAACGCTCGCTTCGCGAGCGAGACTCCCTGCCGCTGCCTAGCTCCAGCTCGCTTCATGTGTTCAGGCACAGTGCTTGTTCTCTCCACAAAACCAAACCCCGAATCAAGGCTCGCGGCTTTAGAGGCTGGCGAAAGAGATTCAGTGATCTGATTGCTGCCAACAACCTCTGCCTATCTATGCTGGTGAGGGCTGTTGCTACTCCGATAGGCCCCCGCCGAGGAGAGCAAGCATAGGAGCTAGCAAGCGGCAAAAAGTCTTGCGTAGCACGCACGAGAGGAAAAACATAAGTACCGTGCTTTGTCTGGCACTCACAGCAGCATCAGATCACTGAATCTCTTTCGACATGCTAACAAAAAAGCAGAGAGCATTCATCCCTGTCATCTGCAACAGCAGATGAAAAAAACAAAGTGCGCAAGCAGATGAAAAAAACAAAAAAAACAGCTATGCTAGCCGTGTAGGTAAAGATGCGGTTATTTTTCTACATTTTCAAGCGTTACTGCGGCTATGCGCTGGCAGTTGTTGCCCTCTGCTTGTTTTTGTTTATTTTTTTCGATTTCAGCCATCGGGCACGGGTTTTTTTCAGTAAAGTCGAGCCCCCGGCGCTGGACATCGCTCTGTTTTATTTTTATCAGCTACCGTTTTTCATCGTGCAAGCATTGCCCGTGACGGCGTTGCTAGCATCGGTGTTGACGATGATGGTGCTGGGACGCAACCACGAGATCACTGCCATGCGTGCTGCAGGAGCGGGGCCGCTGCGCCTGTTCGCACCGCTGCTGGCAGGAGGCGTGTTGTGCAGTGCCCTCGGCTGCTTCGCGGGTGAATGGCTCGTGCCAGCCAGTGCCGCAAAAATGCGGCGTTTAGAGGCACAGATGGCAGGAGATACACAGTATCGCCACGACAAGCATGTCTGGCTGAAGAATGGCAACATAATTTTTCGTTATCGAACTTACGATCCTTATCGCCAACGTCTACTGGGGTTGAAGCAGATACACCTGCGTGACGATTTCGGTGTGCAAACCATCACCACCGCGGCACAGGCCGATTATCGCGGCAAAGACTGGTTGTTGAACGAGGCACAGATGCAACACTACGACCGCCGCGGCTTGTTGGTGCGGGCGGAGGAAAAAGAGAGTGTCGCAGCCGAGTTGCCGTTCAAACTCGCATGGCTACAGCGGGAGCAGCGTCAAGCACTGGAGCTGAAACGATCTGAACTCAAGCAGTTGATTGTCTCACGACATGAGCGCGGCGAAAACACACTCAGACAGCAGGTGGACTTGCATTTGAAAATATCATACCCGTGTGCCGCGCTGTTCGTGGTGCTGCTGGGATTACGTTTCGGCTTTCTCTATCAACGTCGTGCCATACAAGGAGTGCTCGCAACGTTTGCCGTCGGCTTCGCCTACTGGCTGCTGCTCGGTATTTGCACTACACTGGGACGTGTCGGTGCAGTTGAGCCGTTCGCCGCGGCATGGCTGGCGAATGCTATGCTGCTGCTCTACTGCCTGTGGCAAATACGCACGGTGTTCGGTCGGCAGGATTGAACCATGCGGCCTGTTCTGTTATCTTAACAGCTATGGAAAGCAGTTCAGAACAGGTGCAAAACGGCGGCGCACTGCCGATGGTCGTCTGGTTGCGTGGCGAAGAGGAGGAATTTACCCTCTCCGCCGAAGACGTGATGGCAGCACTAGACATCAAACGCTCGCGACTAACACAGATATCAGGGCATGAATTGCGTGTCGGGCGGCGACGCGTTGATCGCTACCTGAAACCATTCTACCGCCCCGCGGACTTGTATTCCTACCAAGAAAGTACCCGCGCGGCACTCACGCGCCAGCGCTCGGCCGCAGCAGTCAGTTCCGTCGCTGACGACATCGAGACACGCCACAAAACAATACTACAAGAAACGACCGCACAGCTGAACGCAGTGGTCGCCAACACCAGCCAAACCTTGCAGAAAAAACTCAGCGAACTGCTGCTCGCAACTCAGAGCAAAACGAATTTATCAGTAACTGAAGATAACTTTTTACAAACAAAGAAAATTTTGCGCGGCTTTGAAAACTTATCCCGCGGTTGGCGCATGTTGCTAGCTGATTTTGAGCGGCAGGTTGCAACATTGCACGACAATGCCGTGCAGCAGTTGCGGGATATTTTACGCACACAACACGAACAGCAGCAGCGCACTCTGGAGACTTTGCAAAGCAACACCGAGACGCAGCGAGAGGAGAATGCTGCCAGTGATGCAGCACACACCGCGCAGCTGCTAGCCTTGCAGCAGGGCGGTGAGAGCATCGTGCAACAGTTGCAGGCCGTTGCCAAGCAACATGAAATCGAGTTACAGGGTTTGCGGGAGCTGGTGAGCGAAAAAACCAGCGAGCTAGAACAACACGTCGCAGATGTCGTTGCACAGGAGATGACGGCATTACGCGGTGCAGTGACAGCAGAATGCCAAGCCGTAGCACCGCGCGTGCGTGTCTGGGCTTCGGTGTCGCCCTGAACATATCACTGCATAATGCAGCCCGCACAGATGCGATTGTGTCCCTGTGGGTCGCAACCGCTGCCCTCGCCGAAAGCAGCAACTATGTCATCGGCAATACCCCATTCTTTGTTCTGCGTTGCCAGTAGCTTTTTGGGCACAAGGGGCACGGCATCATTAGTCCCAGCTCCTGCACGCAGCGCACTGTAGCTGACCGTGCTGCCGGGGGTATCGGGGAACTGCACCCCGATAGTAAAAAAGATGTCATCGCTGTAAGGGTCATCGCTATACATGTCACTGAACCCCCAGACGTTGTCCACCGTCGATGTGCCAAGGGCGAAATTGAATTTGAAACGCCCGTCGCTGCTGTTACCAGTAGTATTGTCTTTCTCGTTGAACAGGAGGGAAAGACACTCGGCAGCAATCGTGCCATTATTGTTGACCCGCTTGATATGCACCACTGGTGGTCTATGCTTGCCATCATCGTTAGTGCCGATGACTGCCTGCATCAGGTATCTCCGCGTTTGCCCCGCTCTAGGGGGAAGAAACGAGTTTTTGCTCAACAGAATAGTGCTGCTGTCAAGGGCATAAAATTTTTGCTCGCTGTCGTCGTCCGTCTCGGTGTTGCCACCTGTCTCGGTGTTGTCGTCGTTGTCATCAGATTCTTCCGTGCTGGTGGTTTCCTCTTCGCCAGTCAGTTGCTCCCAGTCAACTGCACTCAGCGTGGTAAGTTTTGTGCCTGCAAAAGTCAGCGTGGTATCGACCGCAGGAACAAAAGTCATCTCACCACAGCAGTCGTTGACCGTGCCACCACTCTGCCCCAGTTCGCCTGTATATGAACCTCCCTCTGCACCACTCGATGTGCCCTTGAAAGAGAGGCTACAACCACGACTGCTCAACACCGCTTGCTCAACTGCGTTGTCTTTCGCTTCGGAGGACAAGTCTTTCACCCGCAATACCGCAGGATGCCCGTTACGCAGTGCTACCCGCACTGCCACTTCTACATCTTCATACTCTCCGTAGGTAAAACGGTAGCGGGCATAAAAATAATCACCTCTACTTGCTGCCTTTTGTTCTTCGCTGGTAGCAAATTTGCCCAGTGCCTGATCGTTTGCTTGACGTTCCCCACAGGCAACAGCATTTACCGACAGTAGCAACAAAAATAATTTCATCATGCCTCTCCAATTTTTTTGAAAAACAACTCATAAACAATTTCGATTGTTTTTATTTTTTCTTGAGTTATTTATAAATTATTTATTATGAGGCACTTATTTAATTTATATTATTTTTCATGAATTGCTGTCTTTATTTCGCTTTTTTTAATTTTTACCACAGTAGCTGCGGCTGAGCAGTAGGTTGTCAGCAAGCACCAGTGCGGTCATGGCGGTGACGATGGGCACGGCACGAGGTAGCACACAAGGATCGTGTCGTCCTTGTTGGGGCTGGTAGGTGATGGGTTGCTGGTCAGTATCCAGTGTTTGCTGGGGCTTAAAGATGGTCGAGACGGGTTTGAAAGCAGTGCGGAAATAAATGTCTGCGCCGTTGCTAATACCACCTTGCACACCGCCAGAGTGGTTGCTGGTGGTGCGTACTTGCCCATCTTGGTTGACGAAGGCATCGTTGTGCTCTGAGCCGTGCAGAAGTGTGCCGTGAAAACCTGAGCCTAGCTCGAAACCTTTCACCGCTGGTAGGCTGAGCATGGCTTGGGCAAGTTGGGCATCGAGTTTGGCGAACACTGGCTCACCAAGACCGACAGGGCAGTTTTTAATCATCGTGGTAATACAGCCACCTACACTGTCACCTGCATCACGAGCCTGCTCGATTGCCACCCGCATCGCGTCGGCTCGCTCAGGATCGGGACATCTGAGTGGGTTGCCTTCAATCTGCACTGCCGTCAGTTGCTGCATCTGCTGCGGGGAAAAATCGCAGCAAATGTCTTTGACACTATCGACCCACGTAAGGATTTCCAACTCAGGGGTAAATTTTTGCAGCACCTGCATCGCAACTGCACCCGCAGCAACCCGTCCAACCGTTTCTCTCGCACTGGCACGTCCACCGCCACTCCGTGCCTTGATGCCATACTTAGCGAGGTAGGTGAAATCCGCATGCGAAGGACGCAGAACTGAGGCGCGGTAATCCTCACGGCGGACATCAGTGTTCCGCACCAGCAATGCGATCGGAGTGCCGAGGGTAAGATTATCCTCAATGCCTGACAGTATCTCGACACGGTCTTTTTCTTGCCGTGGTGAGGTTAGGGCACTCTGCCCCGGTCGGCGTTGGTTGAGATAACGCTGCACCACTTCACGCGCTACTTCTACCCGTGGCGGGCAACCATCGATAACCACCCCTACCGCGCTGCCGTGTGACTCACCGAAGGTAGTGATGCGAAACAGTCTGCCAAAAGTGTTAGACATGCATGTCTCTGAACAAAAAAGCGATCTAAAAACTGCTGACCATCCAGATGAGTGCCAACACGAAGCCACCAATGTAAAAGGGAGAAAAAACTAGAGGAGCAAGCGACTCCACCACCGCGAGCGGACGGTAATATGTCTTGTCTTTGCTTCGCACCAAGATTTCCTGCTCGTCGCAGTATGGCTTGTAGCCGAGTTTTACTTCCATCTTCTGTACAACTTCGTATTTTGCACTACTCAACCTATGGTAGTATTGCAGAAGGTAACACCACGTCAAGCAGTTGATAATCCCAACCGCTGCTGCCCCCAGTACTGCGTAAGACAAGAGATTGAGCGCAACTCCCGCATGTCTTGCATAAACCCCAAAGGCAATCAGCAAGGGAATAGTAGTCGAGTTGACCGCAAAGAAGAAGATATTGGCATACTGTTTGCGCTGCAAGACCCCATCAGCCATCTGCACGCACAACTTATACTGCTCAAGTAACTCGTCACTCATCTAACTCACCGCTTTTCACACAGGCTTTACCACAATTGTAGCACCACTATCTCGATGTCACCACCTTCATCATTCAGCCAGCACATCAGGCAGCACGGTAATCTTACCCCATGCACTGTAAAGACAGAGGTCAAAACGGTAATGATCGGCATCGGGTTGGTGCTCAGTGATGAAGTGCTGCGCGCCCCGCTGTAGTGCCATACGCTTGCGGGGTGTGATGAATTCTGCCAGTGTGCGGGTCAACTCACGCCGTCGTGCCTTGACCTCAATAAAGGCAAGATTACGTTCTTTGGCGGCAATGAGATCGATTTCAAACCCTCTGCCACGGTAATTGCGTGCCAGTATACACCATCCACGTGCCTCCCACCATGCAGCCGCCGCGTCTTCACCTGCTTGAGCACGTTGCTTGGGTGACAAAGTCTTTGATGGGGGCGAAGTTGCGGCGGTGCAGAGGGCAGATACCGTGCTCGCTGATTTTTTGCAGATGGAGACGCGTTCCATACCCGACATGCCGTTCAAAATGATACTGCGGATAACGCACCGCCTGTGCCGTCATCCAGCGATCGCGTGCCACCTTCGCCACGATCGAAGCCGCGGCAATCTCCGCATGCAAGCTATCACCACCTACCACTGCCTGCTGTGCGATCTCGACCTCAGGCACAACAAACCGCCCATCGACACGCAACAAATCAGGTGGTGGTAGCAAGCACAGAGCACGACGCATGGCAAGAAACGTGGCCGTCTGAATGCCAAGTCGCTCGATTTCGGCAACGACCGCCGCACCGAACGCATAGCTGCACGCAACCTGCAAAATCGCGGGTAACACCTTCGTCCGCTGCCGCGCAGTCAGTTTCTTCGAGTCACGTATCAGACTGCGTTCAGCATCCGGCAAACGTGCCAGTCGCGACTGATCGAGCACCACACAAGCTGCGAACACAGGGCCAGCCAAACAGCCCCGCCCTACCTCGTCGATACCCGCGATAGCACTCAGCTGATGTTTTTTTCGAGCATTGCCGTTAATTTTTCTTTTGAAGCTCCGACAACAGTGTCGATAACTTCACCATCTTTGATTAGCACAAAGTAAGGAATCGAACGCACCCCATAGGCCGCCGGTGTATTGGCGTTCTCGTCTACGTTCACCTTGCCAACCGTCACCCGCCCGTGCCACTCTGTTGCAATCGCCTCTATCGCAGGCGTAATTGAAACACAAGGGCCACACCAAGGAGCCCAGAAATCAACCAACACTGGTTGCGACGACTTGAGCACCTCAGCATCAAAATTGTCGTCCGTAAAAACCTGCAAACTCACCGTCAGAATCTCCTTGCTCAATACAAACGAGACTAACTACCACCTACGAGATGCTACCGTCAAGATAACATAGAAAAAGCTGGGGGACACACGCCCCCAGCTTTGACAAAATCCTGCGTTGCGGCAGAAATCAGATAACGCCTTCAATACCAAAGGTAATACTGTGACTGGTCTGATCAGCTGTGTCGCTGTCTCCTTTAGTCCAGTCTGTATCAATCTTGTGCATTTTCATCTTGTAAGAGATATAAGGAAGCACCTTATCCTCTATACATTTGATGTATGTGCCAACCTCCAAGACCATCATGTTGGAGCTGTATTTTTGGTAGTCTTTGAGGTCACCGTAGCTCTCTACACCGAACATCTTCTTCAACGCCTCATCGTAATCTTTGCCAGCACCTTCAGCAGGTGGCATGTAGTTACCTTCGATGTTTTCATAACGCTTATCGTCGTTTTTAGACATTAGCATCGAAATGCTCGCCCACGGCGAAACCATGCCTTGCTCGTAGTATAAACCCGCAGTGTAGTTACGATAAACGGTGGTGCTATTCTCAATATCCTTCTCACCATCTTTGTTCTTGCGGCTGTCGTGAACGTAATCAAGATGCACTGTCAAGTTGTGCAAAGCGATCTTCGCCCCTAATGCCATTACCCATGACTGCCAGCCGTCTTTGCTGTCGTCATCGCCGCCGGACTTGAAGTCATACATCGCGAACTGCAACAAGGGAGAAACGGCACCAAAGCTGCCTTTGTACTGGGCGAGACCAATGATCGACTTGTCGTCGTTGTGCCAACGCTTGTCGTCGCCTTCCATCACATCGTTAGTAATCATCAAGGACAACTCACCGAAACCTTCGATCGGGGCAAAGACCTTCACCATCGGCCCATACTCTGGAAACGGGTTGTGGTAAGAGAGGTACGGAGATGAATACTCCTGCCAACCACCAACATCCAACACGCCCTTACCAAAGGCAACACTCAGGTAACTATGGGGCAATTCCGCAGTTGCAACCGCGCTCTCCAGACCGTTTACCAAGTTGTAGCTAACATCGACTTTGACACCACCCCATTCTTTGCTGAAATCAATCTCGGCATCAGCACTGTTCTCAATTGCCCTGACTTTAAAATCTCCATCATCCTCCGTATCTCGTCCGAGATTCTCATCGGTGACAGACACACTCCAGTCATATGAAAGTTTGACCGTCGTCTTGCCATCTCCGTGCTTGTCTTGATCGCCAGCTTGAGCAATGGAAGCCAAGCCGAAGACGAGGGCTGTGATCAGAAAACGCATAACTACTCTCCTACACAAGTGATTGTAATCAAAAACCTACCACTGCTAACGAGTTTATCTGCAAAGAAAAATAAAATCAAATAATTATGACACAGAACCACATTTTTTTCTTCCATCATCCTCCCTTACCACCAAAATTCGGCATTGAATTTTAGCTCGCTTTCTGCTCAAATCACCTCTGCAAGGAGGTTATGATGAGTATCACCTTATCAGAACGAGCTGTTACTAAAGCAGAGGAGCTGCAACAGGATGCGGGCAAGCCTAGCCTGCGCCTCTATCTCGAAGGTAAGGGTTGTGATGGCTTCTATTATGGTGTGGCTTTCGATCATCCCACACCGAGCGATCACCACTTCCCACAAGGCAAAGTCGATGTCATCGTCGATACCGACAGTCTACGTTTTGTCACTGGCTCGACCATCGATTGGGTCGATGACCAGCGCGGGCGTGGCTTTATGGTCGATAACCCCACACACAAAAGATACCGCGGCAAGTTCTACAAAAAATCATTCTGGCGGGAACAACTGATGCCGAAAGAAAAGGACACACCTTGAAACAAGCCTGCACCGTCACCATCACCAAACCACCCGCACCACCACGTTCATGGCAGGTGCGGTGCGGGCTGGGCTTTCAAGCACTGTGCGCACAGCACGACGACACCCCCATCGAATTCGGCTGCCGCAACGCCGATTGCGGTACCTGTATCTTCCGTGTCCTGCAAGGTGGGGAAAATATTTCCCCACGCAATGCTAAAGAGGAGGATTTTTTGCGGGCTATGCGTGCCGATCCCGACGAACGCCTCGCCTGCCAGAGCCGTATCATGGGCGACGTGGAAATTTGCATCGATGCCGACTAAAAGCTGCCAAGCCCTGCACTCAACCTGCACATATCTGTTCAGGTGTAGCATGCTTGCACCGCTGCGCCGGGTGCGCTACGATCTCGGCAAGGAAATCACCGTGATGCTCTGCGCCCTTGTCGTTGCTGCCACCTTCGCTTATGTCTTCCACGATTTTCTCAACCATGCCGTCGCTGCCATCTCCCCTACAATGCGTGACAGCTTCGCCCATGCAGCCGCACTACTTTGCACCGCGATCACCGCCTTCGGTCTCGGCAAGTTTATGCGCCATGCCAGCCACGACCGCTATTGCCAACTACAACGACATCTCGGCGCAGAACCACACCAGCTACGCGTCTTTCTCTTGCTACGCGGCGGCTGGGCGCTGCTGATAAGTACCGCCGTCATAGTGCTGCTCTGCCACCTGCTGTTGCGTGCTAATTCCTTTATATCTCTGCTGTTTGTTTTTCCGCCCACACTGTTGCTCGGCTTCTTGCTCGCCCGCCACCCCCACCCCGTACCACAGCACAAGGCTAGCCAGCACACGCTGTTCTCGTGGCGCTGGCAGCAGATTTTGCAGGGCGAACGCTTGCTGCTCGGCATCGCCGCTTGTGCCGCGTTGAGTTGTTTCCCGCTCAGCTACCTCAACGCACCGCTGCAGGTGTTTGGTTGCGCAGCACTCGTTTGTGGACTGCTGGCCTCCTTTAGCCTTGCATCACAGGCAGCTCGTGACGCACAGTTTGCGTGGGCGGAAAAAAACTTCGGCATCTCGCACACCCAATACGTTCGCACCTGCGAAAAAATTGGTGCGAGCCTCGCCCTCTGCTGTGTGCTGTGCTGCGCTTTTTGCTTCATCAGTGGGCAACTGCTGTTGGCTGAGCCAATATTGCCACTTCTCCCCGCAGTCCTAAAGGTCGTGCTGCTGGCCGCACTTGCCCCGCTGCTGATGCCGCTGCTATTGTTTCAAATCGATGTGCGCCGTCCCGCGGTGCAGTATATTACCGCGACACTCAGTACCTTGTTCATCGGCACTGCCATCCTCGCCAGCTGGTTCAGCGTGCTGCTGTATCCGCTGTTGCGTTGGTATGCGTTGCAGTACAGCGAAGGTAGGTTTTATCGCGCATGATGACCCTGACCGACATTCACAAAACCTTCGCCGCAGGCTTCCAACTCGGCCCCTGCAACCTGCAGGTCAACAGTGCCGAAACACTCGGAATTCTCGGCAAAAACGGTGCGGGCAAGTCCACCCTCTTCAATCTGATGACCGCCAACCTAGACCCTGACGCAGGTGAGGTAG
This sequence comes from Oligoflexales bacterium, assembly GCA_965226195.1. GTDB lineage: Bacteria > Bdellovibrionota_B > Oligoflexia > Oligoflexales > JAPPIL01. Next base: position 1,323,233 of record OZ245333.1, on the reverse strand, counting down.
TTTTCCGCGCTCAGCGCTTCACCCCCGAAGCCTTTGCGCTTAAAAAAGCACTCGGTTTCCTACCACAGACACCTGTCTTTCCCCCGTGGGTTAGCGGCGAGGAACTGCTGCATTACGCCGCGCGTCTTTACGGCTTGAACAGTGCCACAGTCGTGCCGCTGGCTCTCCAGCGTTGGGATTGTGCGCACTACAAGAGCTTGCCGCTGACCCTCTGCTCGCATGGCATGCAGAAGCGAGTTGGTCTTGCTGTCACCACCCTGCATCAGCCACCGCTATTGGTGCTCGACGAGCCGTTCTCTGGCCTTGATGTCTTTCACCTCAGAACCCTGCACGAGCTCCTCACGAGCCGCAAGCAACAGCAGCTCAGTAACGTGATCAGCACCCACATTTTACCGCTCGCCGCGCAGCTGTGCGATCGTGCCATCGTTTTGAAGAACGGCAACCTGCACCAACTACCCGACTGGGAGCAGCTGGACAGCAATCAGCGCATCGCGGCACTGGAGAAACTGCTCTTTGCTTGAATTTCGTGTTTTAGCCAATCAATCGTTGCTGGTTGCTGATAGAAGCTCTTACCTGCCGACGCACCCGCTCTTCGGCGAGACGGTTGGAGGTCTTGCCGGTGCCTTCACCCTGTTGTTCGGCACGGTGGAAGATTTCCAACAACGTGTCATAGATTGCTTTGGTTTTTTCGGCGGCTGTGCCTGTCATTTTTTTAATTTCATACGAAACGCTGATCAACCCACCTGCATTGATGACATAGTCAGGCGCGTAGAGAATATTGCGGGTGCGCAGCATCTCGTCATGTACTTTCTCGTCTGCTAGCTGGTTGTTCGCACCACCTGCGACGATTTTGGCCTGCAGTTGCGGAATGCTGTCGTCGTCCAAAATTGCGCCGAGGGCACAAGGAGAGAACACATCGACTTCAGCACATAGCAGTGCATCGCTATCTATCACCTTCGCCCCGCAGCTTGCCACCAGCGGTGCAGTTTTGTTCGCATCGATATCACCGATCCACAATTCAGCTCCTTCTTTGTGCAGCAGGTGGCAGAGCTTATTCCCAACACTGCCGCAACCCTGCACGGCAACTCGCACGCCGCGCAAACTGTTCTTTTGCAAACGATGTTCGACCGCAGCCTTGATACCGCTGAAGACACCCAGTGCCGTCATCGGCGAGGGATCACCAGTACCACCCATCTCTGCTGGTAGACCGACGACATGCTTGGTCTCCTTGTGCATGTGCAATAAGTCAGTGTTGCTAATGCTAACATCCTGCGCAGTGATGTATCTGCCGCCGAGACTGTTCACAAACCTGCCAAAGCTGCGTAGCAATGCCTCGCTCTTGTCCTTGACAGGATCGCCAAAAATTACCGACTTACCGCCTCCCAAAGCCAAGCCAGCCAACGCCGCCTTGTAGGTCATGCCCCGCGACAGTCGCAGAACATCCTGCAATGCTTCGTGCTCGTTAGCGTAGTTCCACATGCGACACCCACCCAGTGCGGGGCCGAGTACCGTGCTATGAATACCAATCAGGGCGTGCAGCCCTGTAGTCTGATCAAAACAATAAACAACCTGTTCATGTCCCATCTGTTCCATGTCAGCAAACATGATGACAATCCCCCTTCTCTGTTATCCCCGCTGAGCTACTCGCCAAGCAGGGTAGCTTAAGCCGCTAATTGTAACATTTATTTGCCTAAAATTAAATTAAAACCAGCCTAAACGTGGTATAACCTGATCTGCAGGGTTTTGATTTGGGTATAAGCACGCAAAGCAAATATGACATCATCGTAGTCGGTGGGGGACATGCGAGGAGCTAGAAAGCGGCAGAGAATTAGCAGACCGCTCGCTAAAGCATAGAGGTAAGAAAATGCAAGACAAATATGACATAATCGTAGTCGGCGGAGGACATGCGAGGAGCTAGCAAGCGGCAAAGAATTAGCAGCCCGCAAAAAAACGTGGATATGAGTAGATGAACGAGGAATACAACATAATCGTCGTCGGTGGGGGACATGCGGGATGCGAGGCAGCGTTGGCAGCAGCACGCTTGGGGGCGAAGACACTGTTGATTACGCACGCGGTCGATCGTATCGCGGCGATGAGTTGCAACCCTGCGATTGGGGGCACCGCGAAGGGACATCTGGTCAAGGAAATCGACGCACTCGGTGGTGAGATGGGCAAGGCGATCGACAGTGCAGGCATTCAGTTTCGGGTGCTTAACCGCAGTCGTGGATTTGCCGTGTGGTCATCCCGTGCGCAGGCGGACATGGGACTTTACCAGCGCTACATGAAAAAAACTCTGGAACAGCAAGCCAATCTGCACATTCGGCAGGACAGCGTCGAGGAGTTGCTCGTTGCCGATGGCAAGGTGCAGGGTGTGAACAGCAAAATTTTTGGTCATTGCCGCGCCCAGCGCGTAATAATCACTAGTGGAACGTTTTTGAACGGACTCATTCACATCGGAGCAACTCGTATCACCGCGGGACGCGCCGGCGATGCCGCGGCAGTGGCGTTGGCAGTTTTTTTTCAAAAATACGGCTTTGCCGTCGGGCGTTTGAAAACTGGCACAACTCCACGTCTCGATGCCCGCACCATCGACTACCGCCAACTGACGCGGCAGGATTCCGACGCGGACATTATCCCGTTCAGCTTCAGCACAGAAAAGATAACGCAGCCACTATTACCCTGCCATATTACCGCTACCAATACCGATACGCATACGATCGTCAGTAGTTACCTCGACCAGTCACCACTTTACAGCGGTGAAATCAAAAGTGTCGGCCCGCGCTACTGCCCATCGATCGAGGATAAGGTAGTCAAGTTTCCCGACCGCCAGTCGCATCAGATATTTCTCGAACCGCAAGGCTATGACACGTGTGAAGTTTATCCCAACGGCATCTCAACTTCGTTGCCCATTGCGGCGCAGGTAGCCTTTGTACGTTCGATCAAAGGGCTGGAGCGGGCGGAAATAATTCGGCCCGGCTATGCAATCGAGTATGACTTCGTTGATCCCCAAGAACTTTACCCCAGCCTTGAAACTAAACGCACCGTGCACCTCTATCTTGCCGGGCAGATTAACGGCACGACTGGATACGAGGAGGCCGCGGCGCAGGGCTTGATGGCAGGCATCAATGCCGCACATTCCTGTCAGGGCAGGCCACCCATAGTGCTACCGCGCACGCAAGCTTACATCGGTGTGATGATCGACGACCTCGTCACTAAAGGCACGAGCGAGCCGTATCGCATGTTCACCTCTCGTGCTGAGCACCGTTTACAGCTGCGGGAGGACAACGCTGACTTGCGCTTGACTCCACTTGGTATTGAAATCGGACTGGTCGATGGTGATACTGCGGCTCGTTTCCTGCAACGCCGCACGGCACTGCAGGATTGCCTCGCACTGCTGCAACGCACAAGACTCAGCGATGGACGAGGCACGGCACGTGATTTTTGGAAACGTCCCGATGTTAGTCAGCAAGAGATGCTTGCACTTGTGCCGCAGTTGCGAGATTTTACGCCCTGTGCCTTGCGCAGTGCCGAGATTGAAATTCGTTACGAGGGCTACATCAAACGTGATGCTCGCAACATGAAACTGCTCGACGATCTCGAACGTGTGCGTATTCCACACAGTTTTGAGTTTGCTTCCATCGCGGGCTTGCGAGGTGAGTTTGTCGAGAAGCTTACCCGCATCAGACCTGCAACACTCGGTCAAGCTGCGCGCATCAGTGGCATAACCCCCGCGGCAGTGCAGCTGCTGCATGTTTTTCTACACAACCGCACAGCACGACGGAGGACACCATGAGCAGCATTGCCCACATCTTGGCACGTGAAATCATCGATTCACGCGGTAACCCAACGGTCGAGGTCGAGATCATCACCACCGACGGCGTAAAAGGACGTGCCGCGGTCCCGTCAGGGGCTTCGACGGGACGCTTTGAGGCATGCGAGTTGCGCGATGGTGATGCGCAACGTTACCACGGCAAAGGTGTGCTGAAGGCCTTGAAAAACGTACGTGAGTTGATTGCTCCGGCACTCAACGGTCGCGATGTGCTTGCACAGCAGGCAATCGATGCCGTGTTGTTGGAATTGGACGGCACGGCTAACAAGAAAAAACTCGGTGCAAATGCAATGCTAGCGGTGTCCCTTGCCTGTGCACAGGCCGCGGCACGCACCTGCCAGTTGCCACTGTATCGCTATCTCGGCGGGGCACGTGCGACACGCCTGCCCGTGCCGATGATCAACATTCTCAACGGCGGGGTGCATGCCGATAACGGTCTTGCCTTTCAAGAATTCATGATCGTGCCCTATGGCATGCCAAGCTTTGCAACCTCCATGCAAGCGGCGGCAGAAATTTTTCACGAACTCAAGAAAATTTTACAAAAAAATAAACTCGGTGTTGCCGTTGGTGATGAAGGCGGTTTTGCCCCGTGTCTTGACGGCGAAGAGCAAGCACTCGATCTCGTGCAAGAGGCAATCACTGCGGCTGGTTACGACCCGCAACGTGAGGTTGGCTTAGCGCTCGATGTTGCAGCATCGGAAATTTATCAGAACGGCAAATACTGTTTGCAAAAGCGCGAGTTAACTCGCAAGGAGATGGTCGCTTATCTCGTTGCATTGAGCGAAAAGTATCCCATCATCTCGATCGAAGATGGTTTTGATCAAGAGGATTGGGAAGGTTTCGCACTGCTGACCAAAAAAATCGGAGCACGAGTAAAGGTGGTAGGTGATGATCTGTTCGTCACCAACCGTGAGCGTTTGCTGCAGGGTAGAGAAAAGAACGCGGCGAATGCGATTTTGATCAAGCTCAATCAAATTGGCACACTGAGCGAAACACTTGCTACAATCGCAACCGCAGCAGACATCGGCTACACTACCATCATCTCACACCGTTCTGGCGAAACAGAGGATACGACGATCGCCGACCTCGCCGTTGCTGTAGGCAGCAACATGATTAAAAGTGGCTCGATGTGTCGCAGCGAGCGATTGTGCAAATACAATCAGCTGTTGCGAATTGAGGAGGAGCTTGGCCTGTCCTCAAGCTTCCTTTAGAGTTAGTTGACACATAGTTGTTTTTTTACAACTAAATTGTAGCAGCTGGGGTAACTATGTTAGCTGTTTTTTAGCGCACTCGTCTTCCACACTAATCTCTTAGCGCTCGGACTTTAGCATCAAGTCTAGCATAATCCATACCTATACCCGCCCAAGCAAAAAAACGTACTGCGGCGTAATATTTGAGATCTTGTGTTACCGCGATTTCAGTTCCTCGCTTAGGACTGTGCCCCTCGAAACCATCACTATCTTGCAAGTTTGCGTTCAAATAAGCTATCTGCTCTTCAGTCAACTGACTAATAGTGCGAGCAAGTTGTGGGAAACCAGCTGCCACAGCTTGCATCACACCTTCAACCGCTAATTGTTCCACTAACGAGACATGGTGAAAGTATCGAAAGCTATGAGCGTCATCAATACGAAAGTCTTCATTGGTCAAGGCCGCAGTCGCGGGCATGCTCTCCCTCATATCAAAGGTAAGCAATGCATGTAACCTTCGTCGCACCTCTAGTGAATGCTGGTCAGAATAATAAGCTTCAGCGTCTTGCTCTCTAATCTTCAAAAAATAATCACTCGACACACCCACATGTATAGAACCGAGGTGGCGGTCTTTCAGGGTTGAACTCCAGATTATGTTGATAATAACTGCTTGCTGCATAGGCGGTAGGCTAGCAAACTTTGCCAACAAAAATTCCCTTTCATTGAAGTACTTTCTCTCCCACTGCGGCGGTACCAGCAAAGGAAACCCGATCTTCACAATTAAATTTTCTGTAGGACTGTGAGGGTTATTGTTCCACAACTGCAACAAGTTGTCATCTTCTGTATGCTCAGCAACTATGTCTTGTATCGCTATCAAACTTAAAACTTGATCAGCTGCCCACCTCTTCAGTTGTTGTCCAACAACTTTCTTCTGCAGGATGGTAGCCACCGCGTCGCTGTCGATAGCATCTATTTCTTGCACCAATTCGTCCATAAAGCCCTTTAACTCATGCCAATCATACCGCTGTACGATACCCAATGCCTTACTCACCGCATCTCCAACCTTCGGCACAAAAGGTGCGTTTTGAGCGAGAGCACTGCCCCTGACCTCAAGACCGTGCAGTAAAACCACACAACACGCTAACACATTGAAACTAAATAAAAATTTTATGTTAAACTCCTGTAGAAATACCATGTTACCTCACAAATATATATCTTACAAGTTTATTTTACAACAAATTATTTGTATTTCAGTGTATAAAATTAAAAATTTAATGAAAATAGTTGATTATTAATGGAGTATGATTAGATTACTTTTGCGTGGCGCTGACAGCCATTCTTCTAGCGCAACACTTGATGGTTAAGGCGTTGCTTGCGCCACTGCATCGAGCCGCGGGCCACTTCGGTACGGGATGTAGGCAAATAATAGTTGGGCAAGTGCGAGATACGATAGTCGTAAGTTCCCGATGGCAAGCGCAGAAACTTTGTGCGTCCGTTGGAGATGGCGAATTCTGTCTCGCTGGTAATGCTCGCAACGAGATAGTCACCGAAAAGGTCGTTGCTGGCGGCTGCGGGCAATTGCGGGTAACGCACCGCGGCACAGTGCCCCGCGTGCAGACCAACGGCTTTGGCGAGATTGTGGAGACGGATGTTTTCGGAAAAAAACGGATGCCAGCAGCGTGGCACAGCGTTGTTTTGCTCGCGTGCTGCCAACACTTGCTGGTATTGGTGCACAGTTGTTGCTCGTGTATCTGCAGTTGGTGTGAGCAGCACCCAGAAACGGTGACTCAGAGGCGCGGCAATTCTCACCGCAACGTTGCCGCGGTGACTGGCACGCTCGAAGAGCTGCTTGAACAGCGTAATTTCCTGCACTGCCAGTTCCAGACCGAGTGCGGCGTGCTTGAGTCTTGCCGCGACATCTTGTGTATCGCACACGCTCTGCTGCCAACGCACGCTGATGAAAATTAGCGGCAGTTCGCGCACGAAAGAGTCGCTTAAAACACGGCAGAAGCGGGTCAGACGTTGCGCCTCACCGTCGGTGAGAATTTGTGCGAGATCGATAGCGATGGCAAGACGGCGTGTCAACAAATATGGCTGCCGTTGCCACGCACTGACCATGCGGAGCTTGATACGCTCCAGCGTTTTCTTCTCAGGTTGTGACGCGGAAGCAAGTAGCTCGCAGTAAAAACCACGAGCAGGCTGGTGGGTTATTTGGCAAGGAGGGGACAATACCTGCAGCCATGTAGCGAGAGAACTCAGCAACATGTTGTCTGCCGTGCCATAAAAAAAACTGCCGCGGCGAGCGATGGCACGGCACAGTATCTGTCGCAGTTGCAGGTAATCGGGACGCACACCTTGTGGCGGAGTGAGAACAAGCCCGTCGATCTCCGTGTGCAACGTGTTGTCGGCATGGACGACAAAGCTGGGCATGAAAGCCTGCGGTGCGCCATGTAGTTTGACTTGCAAGCGCAGGGGTGACAAGGTGTCGCAGGACAGATCGACTGCCCTCGCAACAACTACCCCGTGTTCGTCGGCAAATCTAACTGTGGGGAAAAAGTCCTGACGCGGTAGCGTTGATGGTTTTTGGAGCAAATGCACGCTGTAGCAGCCAAAAGACAGCAGAAGGAGCAGCAGCGATGCAGGAAAACTAAAGGTGGCTGATGTCTTGAACGGCAAGCACGACAGTTTCATGATACCCGCCTGAAGCAGTGTTAGCCGACTCGACCGACCACGACAGCGGTTGGCAATATTTGAGCAGATAGCGATGTCCGCTGCCATCCACCTGCACCGACAAGACGACATCCGATGCCCGCGTGTACCTTGTGCGCTGCCGCTTCGCCCAGAAGGACAGCGACGGATGGGCGACGAAGTGCCGCTCCAGCGTTACCTCAAAGTAACCCTGCCCGCCACCAGCGACATTGACATGTTCGATTCCACCTATGCGATCAAATACTCCATAGTCAACACCAGCGATCTCGACTTGAAAATTACGCAGATGGTGCGGCAAGCCCGCAGGCAATGTCTGACTCAAAACTACCACGCAGACGGTAGCAAGTAGCACAATTGCCGCACAAGCAAGTGCACTTTTGATCATAGCTCTAACTGTTGTTGCGTTGCCTAACACCGATGATCTTCTAATCTGTACAAAAAATAACTCAATTTAAATATTAACATACACACTTGCTACGTTCCAGTTCCAAAAGGCACATTTTTTAGCGGCTGACCTTCCTTCGCACTCTTTCTTGCCAGTCACATAAAAATCGCACCAAATAGAATCAGGTTAACCTGATTTTTGCCAGCAAGTCCTCAATATGGGCAGCATGTTCAACGCTGGTATCGTAAAAGAAGCGCAACTCTGGCACGCGTTTGACAGCAAGCACCCGTGCCAGTTTGCGGCGCAGGAAACCGCCCGCACCCTTCAGTGCTGCCAACGTCGGGCGATGATCGTCGCGCAATGTGCGAAAGTAGACGGTAGCAATCTGCAAATCGGCACTGAGGTTGACATGGGTAACAGTCACATCTCTCAGGCGCGGGTCACGCAGCACGGTGGTGAGATCAATAGCAACGGTGTCTCTTATTTGGTCGGCAAGTCGCACAGCACGCATAGCATAAACTCCCTACAGCGATGGCATCGACTCTTCTTTGAGGTAAGCCTCGATAACGTCGCCCTCTCGAATATCATGACAGCCTTCGATGCCAATACCACACTCGTAACCGAGTGCCACTTCCCGCACGTCTTCCTTGAAACGTTTCAAGGAACTTACCCGCCCACTGTGGACAACATTGGCATCACGTAACAGACGCAGATTTGCATCTCTGGTAATGCGTCCAGAGGTGACCGAAGAACCAGCGATTAACCCTACCCGCGGAATACTGATTGGGTTACGCACCTCTGCTTGACCGATGACGACCTCGCTGATTTCGGGTGGTAACAGTCCTGCCATCAGCATGCGCACGGCATCGATAATCTCGTAGATGACTAAGAAGTAACTGATCTTCACTCCACGCTTACGTGCTAGCTCCTCGATGTTCTTGTGCGCACGCACGTTGAAGGCTACGATCATCGCATCAGACGCGGAAGCTAAAATGACATCGGACTCGACCACTGCGCCAGCACCTTGATGCAAGATTTTGTTATCGACCTTGTCAGACTTGATGTTTACCAACGACCCCGCCACTGCCTCTGCCGAGCCTTGTGTATCGGCCTTGACGATCAACGCTAGCTGCGGTGTCTCCGCTTGTGCTGCTTTGCTGAATAATTCGTCGAGCGGGCTACTTTCTGATTCTTCTTCTGGAACGACAGGTGGCGGTTCTTGATCACGCTTGCTCTCGTTCTGATACCACTCGCTGACCTCCTTTGCGATCTTCTCCTTGCGTGCTGCAGTGAAGGGGTCGCCAACCGCGGGTACTTGAGCAAAGCCAGTCACCTGCACAGGCGTGGACACCCCCACCCGCGGCAAGATCTCGCCACGGGTGTCGATCATGGCACGCACCCGTGCGTAGCCTGATGCCGTTGCCACGTAATCTCCACGCTGCAACACGCCACTCTGCACAATTACCGTTGCGACTGCACCTCGATGTTTATCGAGATGTGCTTCGATCACCGTACCAGAAGGTGCCTCCTCGTAATCGGCTTTCAACTCCATCACCTCTGCTTGCAGCAACACTGCTGCCAGTAAGGTGTCGATACCGATATTTTCCTTCGCCGAAACTTCGACACACTGCACCTCGCCCCCCCATTTTTCGACCTGCACTCCACGCTCCGACAGCTCGCTGAAAATGCGATCGAGGTTCTTGTCAGGTTTGTCGATCTTGTTCAAGGCAACGATGATCGGCACTTCGGCATTGCGTGCATGGGCAATTGACTCGATCGTCTGCGGCATAACTCCATCATCAGCAGCCACGACCAGAATGACAATATCTGTCACCTTCGCTCCCCGTACCCGCATGGCACTGAAAGCCGCATGGCCGGGTGTGTCAATAAAAGTTACCACCTTGCCGTTCACGTCCACCGTATACGCTCCGATGTGCTGGGTAATGCCTCCTGCCTCGCCCTCTGCAACGTTAGTCTTGCGCACTGCATCGAGAATTGAGGTCTTGCCGTGATCGACATGCCCCATGATCGTCACCACTGGCGGACGTTCCCGCTCAGTGGCGTTGGCGCGAGATGGCATGGCAAGAATATCACGCAAGGTGCGCAAATTACTCTGCACCTCGAAACTGTAAGCGGTGGCAACCAGCGTTGCCGCATCGAAATCGACCTCGGTATCAACATTTGCCTCAATGCCATCTTCAGCAAATTTCTGGATAACTTCCCTTGCCTTGACCCGCAGTTGCCGTGCCAACGATCCAACTTGAATAGTCTCACCCATCCTGATGAGACGATGGGCTGCCTTTGAGGTGGTAATGAGTGTTTTGCGCAGGTTTTTCTTGCGTTTCAAGTCGCGTTTTTTGGCTGCGCCTGTCGGCACGTAGACGGTTTTCTTTACTACTGCCGCGGCGGGACGCTCGCTCGGCTCTTCCACCATTGCATCGATGTCATCCTCCATGCCGCGCAGAATTTCACGGGTGCGCGCTGCCGTTGCCCGCTTGCTCTTGGCCAAAGACTTGACCTTGCCATATTCCTCCGAGACGACTTCGTTGTCCTTCGTCGCCTTCTTATACGCCACTGCGGATGCGGTCTCATGCGGTTTTTCTGGCACAGCTTGCGCGACCACAGGTTCGGCTGCAGCTGGCTTGCTTTCCTCCACCGCGGGTGGTTCAGGGGTTAATTCGGGTGCAGAAACTTCTGGTTCAGGTGCAGCCGCGGGTGTTTCGCCCTCCACAGGAGCGGCTGCTGCAGCTGGTTTTTCCTGCTTACGTCTCCGAATCAAAACCTTAGGACGTGCAGGCGAGGCGGTCTCTTTCTTCTGGTAGGAAGCTTTGATCTTCTCAATCTGTTCGAGCATAAGGGTACTCTGATGACTTACGACGACGATACCGAGCGACTTCATACGCTGCAGCAGAACCTTGCTCTCGACCTGCAGCTCCTTCGCCAGCTGATGCACCCGCACTTTAGACATACCTCAATCCTTTCCGCGGCCGCCGCACACAGAAACTCTCCGAACCTTCTAGTTGCTTGGTTTTTTCTCTTCGGACTGTTCTTGCATATATTTGTCAGCGGCAATCTGCACCGTTCGAGCAATACCGAGAGGAATGCTGGCTTTCTCGGCAACCTCGTCAGCTGAATCAGCGATAATGTCGCCGATGGTCGCATACCCCGCGTCAGCCAGTGCGCTTGCCTGAGCTTCACCGACACCTTTGAGTTTCAAAAACATCTCGATGCGCTTGTCCTTACCCGCATCGTTTTCGGCTTTCGCTGCCAGTGCGGGGTCGAACACCGCATTCGCTAGCAGTTCTTCTGTCTCCTCGTCTAACGACTCGGCAGGCGGTGCTTCAGGTGTTGCTTCGTCTACATGTGCCGCAGCTTCGATGATCTTTGCTGCAGTTTCTTCGTTGAGATTCAGCAAGCGCATCAGTGCTGAGGTTTCTAGCTCGGCCACATCTGTGGGTGCTTTAATGCCCTCCCGCACCAGAATTTCAGCCTGCATAGCACCGAGGCCTTCAACCACACCCAGTGTGTTCTTGACCTCGTCGAGTTGTAATTTGAGTTTGGACTCGCTCTTGATATCCAGTCGCCAACCGGTCATCTTTGCGGCGAGGGAGACGTTCTGTCCCTTTTTGCCAATGGCAAGGGAAAGCTGGTCGTCGGCGACAACCACCTCCATGTTGCGGTTCTCCTCGTCCACGATAACTTTGGAGACCACCGCGGGTGCAAGCGCATTGCACACCAACCGTGCGGGGTCTTTGTCCCAAGGGATAATGTCGATTTTCTCGCCGTTCAGTTCCGAGACCACTGCCTGCACTCGCATGCCTTTTAGACCAACGCAAGCACCAACGGGATCGACCGAGCTGTCCCGCGAGTAAACGGCTATCTTGGAACGCCGCCCCGGATCGCGAGCCGCACTCTCGATCGAAACGATGCCGTCGTAAATCTCTGTCACTTGCTGCGCAAACAGTGCCGTCATAAATTTGACACAGCCACGTGACATGATGATCTGCGGGCCGCGTGAGGCACGCCGCACATCGATGACGTAGCCTTGCACCCGATCCTTGACCCGATACTTCTCGTTGGGAATTTGCTCCCGCCACGGAATAACGGCTTCGGTGCGGCCGAGATCGACGACGATGTCGTTTTTTTCAATACGGCGCACATGCCCGCTCATAATTTCATCAACACGATCCTTGAACTCTTCATGTATTTGTGCTCGTTCTGCGTCGCGCACTTTTTGCACGATAATCTGCTTAGCCTGCTGTGCAGCAATACGTCCAAACCCAGAGGTGTCAATCTTGATTCCGACCGAGTCACCCAGCTCGGTGCTTTCATCGTGACCTTTAGCTTCTTCAATCGTGATCTCTGTCTCTTTGTCCGTGACTTCGTCCACCACCGTGCGAAACTGATACAGTTCGATCTCGTTGCCATCTTCGTCGAAGTGAGCTTCGAGGTCGGCATTCAAGCCATAGTCACGGCGAGCGGCATGAATCATCGCCTGCTCCAACGCATCGACGATAATCGCCTGATCGATGTTCTTATCCTTGCTAACCGCGGAGATGACCCGCCCTAAATCGAGGTCAGCTTCGTTCGTTGTTGTCATGAATTTCCCATTTACCGTAGTCAATTATCATAGCATACCCGCGTACGCGGCAGCATGTGTTAAGTTTCGCAGTTTCAACCACCGATAGCAACGATTAATCGCTCAACATCGAGTAGCGCGGTACTATAACAAAAGAGAAGAAAAATCTTCAATATTCTCTTTTACATCAGCTATCACGGAATATGAAGTTTTTGCAGTTCAGGGTCTATTTTCACAGAGTAAGGTTCAGCTTCGTACAGCTGCTTGTGCTTATCAGGAAGTTTTGCCAACTGCTCAGCCGCGTATTCCTGTACTGTATCCAGAGATGGGAAGTGGTGACGCAGCTTAGCCTTTACGATAATTGGAACTAGGAGTGGTTCCGCACCTAAAGGTGGTGCCGCATCCCAGGACTTAACAAAGTCGCGGTAAAAATTGCCATCAGGAGCGCTGAAACGATAGACCTGCTTACGTCCCGGCAACGTTGCCTTGGCAGGCTCGTCTTTGGCACGCTTGCCCATCGGCACGCCGTCACGCTCAACCAACTTGTAGACACCTGCAAGAGCTGAGACACCGCCCTCGCCTGTGTGTGGGTTGTAGTTCGCTGCGGTTGCTAGTCGTGTGCCAACACCAAAGCTGTCGATCGGCGCACCATTGGCGAGCAACTCGGCAATACGAAACTCGTCGAGGTCGTTACTGACGATGATCTTGACATAATCAAGCCCCTCCGCATCGAGCATCTCCCGCACCTGACGGCTGAGTGCAGCAAGGTCACCGCTATCGAGCCGCACACAGCGCAGCTGTTCACCCCGTGCCGCCATCTCGTGTGCGACGGTGCAGGCGTTTTTTGCCCCTTCAATGGTGTCGTAAGTATCGAGCAGCAGGGTCGTGTTTTGGGGAAAAGATTGGGCATAAGCACGGAAAGCTTCTAGCTCAATCGGACGTTCGGAGACAAACTTGTGCGCCATCGTGCCGACATGAGGAATGTCGAAGTACTGTGCCGCCGATACCAGCGATGTGCCCTTGGCCCCACCGATAAACGCGGCTCGCGCGGCCAGCAAGCCTGCATCTCTGCCATGGGCGCGTCGTGCACCGAAGTCATAGACAGCTTTCCCCTGTGCAGCATGGACAACACGAGCACTCTTCGTCGCCACCAGCGTTTGAAAATTCATCACCGCCAGCAGATAGGTTTCAAACAACTGCACCTCACGTGATTTCCCCGTAACGTTGATAATCGGCTCGTCAGGGAACACCACCGTCCCTTCGGGCACCGCGTAGACAGATCCATCGAAGCGGAAGTTTTTCAGTTCGGTGAGATAATCAGCACTAAAATCACCGCTGTCTTGAAGCCATGCGAGTGCCTCAGCCGAGAAATTGAGATTGAGAATGTAGTGAATGACCTGTTCCAATCCCGCACTGACAAGATATGCCCCTTGCGGAACTTTGCGCACGTAATAGTTGGCGGTAATCACAGCCTCGTTATCCGCATCAAAATCCGCCTGCCCCATAGTTAGCTGGTAGTAGTCGAGATGCATTGCCATATCTGCAGGCGAGAGCAGAGCAGGTCGCGGTTTGCCGGGCAACACCGCGCTTGCCACCTTGCTCGCACCGCTGCGGGCGGAAAGTGAGGACGAGAAAAAAGTTACCGAACCGATAAAAAAACAATAAAGCAGAAGGGTTAGGCGTAACACAGTAAAATCCTCTGTTTGCAGGTGAACCCCTCCACCACTTCTACATCTATCACATCAGGCTGCCGGCGACAAGTTCACTGCAGTATCCACAGCTTCCCCAAGCTTGACATCACCCGCGACAGTGAATGCACAAGTGTGATGCTTAGCTTCAACAGAAACTTTATTTAAATGCTTTACCTAAGGCAGCTTATTTGATAGACCGCGACAAATTTTGTCGTTTGTGCATAGTAAAATTACTATTTGGATGGGAGGACAGGATGAGTTTTTCTTCTACGTTGAGAAGTAGGTGTTTGACTGTGCTTGTTATGGTTGCAGTGTATGGTGCGACTGTGCAGGCAGCTCGAGATTCTCGCAGTGAAGAGCGACAACGCAAGTGTAATAGCTATGGGTTGTTGATGGCGGCAAAGAAGGGGTGTTTCGATCGGGTAAGGCATCTGCTTGATCAATACCATCCTTATACGGCTGGTGTTGATATCGAAACTCGGAACAAGCATGGCAACAATGCCCTAATAAAGGCTGCCGAGTACGGGCATACGGAAATAGTCCGATTTCTTATCGAGGTGGGTGCTAAAATCAATGTTCGGAACAATTATAACGACACCGCTTTGACAGAGGCCGCAGAGTATGGGCGCGCGGAGGTAGTAAAGCTTCTTATCGAGGCGGGTGCTGATGTCGAAGCTCAGAACAATTCTGGCAAGACCGCGTTGATGAAGGCTGCAAAATATGGGCACATGGAGATAACCAAACTGCTTATCGAGGCGGGTGCTAACATCCATGCTCAGTCGAGATATAAGGATACCGCGTTGACAGAGGCTGCGGAGTCTGGGAGCACGGAGATAGCCAAACTGCTTATCGAGATAGGAGCTAACATCAATGCTCAGGACAACAGAGATGAGACTGTTTTGATGAAGGCTGCAGAGTCCGGGAGCACTGATATAGTTAAACTTCTCATCAAGGCAGGTGCTAACCTCGACGCTCAGGGCGATTGGGGTGGAACTGCTTTGATAAGTGCCACGGAGTCTGGGAGCACTGAGGTAGTTAAACTTCTCATCGAGGCAGGTGCTAACCTCGACGTGCAGAGCAATTGGAGTGGAAATACTGCTTTGATGAAGGCTGTAAGCTATGGGCACACGGAGATAGCCAAACTGCTTATCGAGGCAGGTGCTGATTTGAGCTTTCGGGACAGAGACGGTCAAACTGCTTTGATGAAGGCTGTAAAGTATGGGCACACGGAGATAGCCAAACTGCTTATCGAGGCAGGTGCACAAGGATAGCTTGAGTGAGAGTTGAGTAAGGGTTCAGCAGCTTGCTGCTAAAGTAGCATAGTGCGGTACTCAAGGTTGTATGGAGGCAAACTTACCGCAGTGTCCACAGTTCTTCTGCTACTTCTAGCTCATGCAGCAGGTGGCGGGCGAGGGTAAAAAACCAGTCGCTGAGGCGATTCAAGTAGGAAATGAGTTCAGGACGAGGCTTGTGCTCTCCACTCAATAGGGCACATAGCTCACGCTCCGCCCGCCGACAGACAGTGCGGCAGACGTGTGCTTGTGAAACGAGCACATGGCCACGGGGCAGGACGAAGTTGCGTAATGCTGGTAGCGGTGCGCTTAAAGTGTCGATTTCCGTCTCCAGCCGCTTGGTATCGGCCGCGGTGAGCAACATTAACCGTGCCTGTAAGTGCGGCAGTGCCGCGATTTCCGTGCCAAGATTGAACAACTCGTGCTGGATACGACGCAGAGACGCAGCCCGTGTTTTCCACCGAGACGCGTCCCCATGTGCCTGCAGACTGTCGTGCAGCAGACCAACACAGGCATTCAGTTCATCCACCGTGCCGTAAGCGCAGACTAACACGTTGTCCTTGCTTACCCGTGTGCCGGTCGCCAACGCCGTCTGCCCCTTGTCGCCACCCCGTGTGTAGACAGGCAGTTGTCGCTTCGTTGGCATCTACTGGTTCACGGTCAGGACAAGCTGCACAAACCCTAAGTGTCCGTCACTTTCGTGATAGACAATTTCCTGTTCTCCCAACGATGCCTGCGCAGTTTGCCGATACCGGCTATACATAGCCTCGATGGAAATGTTGTCGATGATGCCAACCTTACCATACATCTCGATACCGTTGTTGCTGACACTAAAGTCGCCCACCTCGGCATCGCCTGCCTCGATCAAGCCATCGATGGTCGTGCCGTGCAACACATTGACAAAGAAGACATGTCTACCCTGTGCGAGGATAGCCATCAGTCTTGCTGAACCTTCGTGATACAAGCTGTTGCGGATCTCGGCACTGCCCATACCCGGCACTGCGTCAAGTGTCGCTTCGATACGATCCTGCCGCACGCCACCGAGATCAATACCGCCGATGTTACCCAACCCTAACGACGACTCAAGCTTGGCTTGCAACAGCACGTTGTTGCTAACAGGGACATACTGTTCAAGACCACCGCGGTAAAGCGAGACATGGCTGCCGCGCGCAGGGTCGTCCGTTTCCACTACTCTGAAAAGGTTATCGAAATACTCATACCCTAACAAGGCAAACTGGAATACCCCCTTCTTGTAATGCCCCACGTAGTTGCGCAAATACTGCGACCACATGCTATTCATCAGGGCAGCAATAGATGAATCACTGTAGCCGTAGGACATCTTGCCCTCGCCACGATCGAACAGCAAAATCTTGGCAGACGCATAGGTAACTGGCAGTACCTTTGTCGCATCGAGCGTGTCGATTTCCTCAGGCTTGAAGCGGAAAGAAGTCAGGAAGAGCAGTTCAGCACTACTCTTATCATCCTTTACGCCCGGCAGACGGAAGTTGCCCCGGCCTTTGAAAGTGACATCGAATGTAGCATAATCCTCGAAACTGTCGGTATAAGCCCCAGTAGCCGCAGACCAAGAGCCTGTGAACGGAATGAATGGCATCTCTGCCGGTGCTACCTGCGACTCTGATGGCGGTGCTTGTTGATCAGCCTGCACCGCAGGCAAAGCTACACCAAACGTGCATATTGCCACACCACAGGCAAGGGCCAGCTTCGCACCCTTGACCAACTGCTGGCTAACTTTTGGCACTGCCTGCTTGATCGCGGTGCCAATCCTGCCATTCGCCGCAGCCGAACTAGGCATAGTGGCAAGAAACAACGCCAACGCCACGACAGAAAAATGCTGACTAAATCTCCTGAACCAACCCGAAATACGCATCTCTAATCCTCCTCAAATGAAAACAGATCGCGCAAAGTAGGCAATGGCTACCTTGCTGTCAATAGGAAAATATTCTGATAAAAAAGCCGTTGCAGGTTTTTCTCGTGAGTATATTATCGTTGCCGATTTCTTGGTGCTCACTAGCTACTGTGTTGTGAGATAAAGTGGTCAGGTTTTTGTTGCTGCTGGTCGTCACGCTGCATTTAGACTCCGTAACGGCATTTTCGCTACATGGTGCGGGCAAGAATGGCATGGTGCGGAACGGTTTGCGACGGCTCAGCGGCAAACAGCTCCCCAATCTCGATCGCTGGGCGAAGGCTGCGCTTTACGGTGGTGCGTTGCTGACACTTGTCTCCACCTCCCCTGCTGCTGCAGTTGATGCATTGGGTCACACTGATGCGGCTGCGGTAGAGGCTGAAGCCAGCAGCGAGCAGGTTGCCATTATCAAACGCGAAGAGACAGAAGAAAACATATCGGAAAAGCGAACGCACACTGAAAGTTGGTCGATCGCGGTGACGGTAAAGGGTAAGATTGCTCACATGCATATGCAGACGACGGAGGAAGAGGATTCGATCAGGATTGCCGCTTACCTCGAACCAACGCCGAAGGGAAAAAGTATCTCACTGCAGAACCATTAACTTTTTACCATGCAGACAAGAACTATGCCATCCACGACAGGCTGTATAACGGCTTCACTTTGCCATTTCGCCTCAACTGGCTTGCAGCAGAACGCAGCAGAACGATCGGCGAGATACGAGAATTGTTAGGTATGGTTGCTGCCAGCGAGCGAGCATTGGTGGAACTGGGTGATAGCATGTATCGGGGTTTTTCCAGACTGCATATAGCAGCAAACGACAGCTATAGGTTTGAAAACCTCGCCGAACAAACTGAAATCAAGTTTGCTGGCAGGAGATTTTTCAACCGCCGCGAGGTCGCGGGGGCAATAGAGCGACGGCGCAGCATGTTGCTAACTGGAAGGATCGCTTACAAGGAACACCTGCATGGTGTTCAACTCGATCAGGAAGTGTTCAATAAAGCAGAGGCAGCTTACCGCACAGTGCTAGCGAGGCAACCATCGTCTGCCTCAGTTCCGACAGAGCCAGCACTTAACTTTGACATTCATGCGGATGGAGATGGCGATTTTCGTGCCTTAACAGAGGGGTTGGCGCATCTCAAGCTGGCGCGGCTACTGCTAGCAGAGGAAATTCTGTCGCTTTACAAGCCTTTCAGGATACCTTTTTTCTATTCGGCAGGCGTGGAGGAACACCTGACACTCACCGTTTTCGCGGACGACGGGAAGCACAGAGGAATTGCTTTCCGCTACGAGATGCTCACTACGTCTGTCAAGCACAGGAGAGAATTCTTATTCGGACAAGTTGACTTCGATCACAACCTCAACATCAAGAAGATGTGGGTAAGTTTGAAACCACGCGGCGGCTTAGCGGGCTTCGCTAAACTGACCTCCACACCCTGCCCCGCACCTGATCTTGATCAGCTCCGCTAGGCTCTTTGCCGCTTGCTAGCTCCGCTAGGCTCTTTGCCGCTTGCTAGCTCCGCTAGGCTCTTTGCCGCTTGCTAGCTCCGCTAGGCTCTTTGCCGCTTGCTAGCTCCGCTAGGCTCTTTGCCGCTTGCTAGCTCCGCTAGGCTCTTTGCCGCTTGCTAGCTCCGCTAGCAAATGCTTTTTTCGAGTTTCATCTCTAGCAACTTGACTGCCTCGACGCTAAATTCGAGCGGCAGCTTGCGAAAAATCTCCTCGCAGAAACCGTTGAGCAGCAAGCTGATGGCAGCTTCTTCTTTGATGCCGCGGCTCTTGAGATAAAGGAGTTGATCACTGCTCAAGCGGGAGGTGCTCGCCTCGTGCTCGACGATAGCACTGTCGTTCTGCACCTCGATGTAAGGGAAAGTATTGGCGGCGGCGGTATCGCCGACTAGCATCGAGTCGCACTGTGAGTAGTTGCGTGCGCCGTCGGCATTGCGTCCCATCTTGACAAGGCCACGGTAGCTGTTGCGGGAATGATCGGCACTGATACCTTTGGAAATTATCTTACTGCGGGTGTTCTTGCCAATGTGCAGCATCTTCGTGCCCGTGTCAGCCTGCATGCGTCCGTTGGTAAGGGCGACCGAATAGAATTCACCCTGACTGTCGTCGCCTTGCAAAATTACACTCGGATACTTCCACGTAATTGCCGAGCCTGTCTCCACCTGACACCACGAAATCTTTGCCCCCCGCTCTTTGCACAAGCCACGCTTGGTAACAAAGTTGTAGATGCCACCCTTGCCGTCCTTGTCGCCCGCATACCAGTTCTGCACCGTCGAGTAGCGAATTTCGGCGTTCTCCAGTGCAATCAACTCGACTACTGCGGCGTGCAATTGGTTTTCGTCCCGCATCGGTGCAGTGCAACCTTCGAGGTAAGTTACCTGACTGCCCTTGTCGGCAATAATCAAGGTGCGCTCGAACTGTCCCGTTTCCATCGCATTGATGCGAAAGTAAGTCGAGAGATCGAGTGGACACTTTACGCCTTCAGGCACGTAGACAAACGAACCATCGGTAAACACCGCGGCATTCAGTGCGGCGAAGAAATTATCGCGATAAGGCACGACCGAGCCGAGATATTTTTTGATCAGCTGCGGATGTTTTTCCAATGCTTCGCCAAAAGAACAGAAGACCACACCGTGCTTGGCCAGCTCTTCCTGATGTGTCGTGCCAACCGAGACACTGTCGAACACAGCATCAACTGCCACGCCCATCAGCCGTTTCTGTTCGCCCAACGGCACGCCGAGACGCTCGAAGGTGTCGAGAATCTCTTGATCTACCTCATCGAGGCTATTGTAACGCCCTTGATTGCTCTTCGGGGCAGAGTAGTAGCGCATCGCATTGTAATCGATCGGTGGATAATCAACCGCCGCCCAGCGCGGTTCATGCATCTTCAACCAATGCTGGTAAGCCTTGAGACGGAAGTCGAGTATAAACTGCGGTTCGTTGCGTAACTTGCTTATTTCTTTGATAATATCAGCATCTAGGCCTTTGCGAAAATCGACCACCTCAACATCGGTGCTGAAACCATAGCGGTAATCTTCCCGCGCACCTTCAGCAACGGCTTTTTTAGTCAGGGTATTGCTCATTCCTTGTTCACTTCCTTGTTCACTTGCTTCGCTCGTGGAGGCTCTTTGCCGCTTTCTAGCTCCAACGCCAGCACAACTGGCACGTGGTCGGAGGGCTTCATCTCGCCGCGTTTCTTACGTTCGTTGCGTTCGATCCATACGTCGCGACAACGCGGCAACAACACTGAAGATACCAACATGAAATCAATACGGAAACCTTTATTTTGGGGAAAGCTGAGGTGACGGTAATCCCACCAGCTGTAGAGCACCTCTTGCGGATACTTGTGGCGCAAAAAATCGTGGTAACCGAGTGCACAGATACTTTGCCATGCGTCGCGTTCGGGTTGCGAGCAGAGAATTTTACCCGCCCGCAACTTCGGGTCATGCACGTCGATGTCGGCGGGGGCAACGTTGAAATCGCCTGTCAACACTACACTGTCCTGTGCAGACTTGAACTTTTGCTGCAAATAGCGGTGGGCTTGTGCATACCAGTTGAGCTTGTAGGCATACTTGTCACTGCCAACCTCGTTGCCGTTCGGAGCATAGAGCGAGACGATGTGCAGACCGTCAATCTCGATTTGCACCCAGCGTGCTGCGCTGTCGCCTGCTACCATGCTTACCTCATGCACGGCAGACGGTTCACGGCGAGAGAGGACAGCCACACCATTATACTGGCGCTGCCCAAAGACAGCACTGTGGTAACCCGCAGCCTCAAAGTCTGCGACAGGGAAGTTGTCCGTCTCACACTTCAGTTCCTGCAAACAGAGCACATCAGGGGTAGTGCGGGCGCAAAAATCGAGTACCTGTGCGGCGCGCACTTTGATTGAATTGACATTCCACGTGGCAACGGTAAATTTTTTCGCTTCCATAACTCAGCAACACTACCTGTTGCTATTCGTGTGTGCAAGTATTAGAACATCGTGGTTTGTTGTTTACTTTGGAGAAAAGGTTATGAAAATTTTTATTGTCGTGCTCAGTTTCCTTGCTTTACCCCTGACAAATCAGGGTAGTGCTCGTCCGTATCTGCAAACACTGGTCAAGGAACATGGCTTGACTAAGATGGCTGCCTCACCAATCTGGCGGCGCCACTTCCCGGCTAGCAAAGAAATTCCGCCAGCGATGACCGACTTCGTCAACGAACAGCTCGGCACTGAGAAGCTGAAGGAATTGGAAGGTGAAACGTTGTTGCAGCACATGGAGGAATTGCGCGATCAGTGGTTCAAAGATTTCTATCCAGAGCCGACGGAGGAAAAGGTGCTGCAGGTGTTGGGCGAGGACGCTGAGCTGCGTGCCTTGATAACTGCATTTCTTATAGCATACAACACGGTGCAGGAGCGGGGGCTGCGTACACCTGTGCAACAGATTTTTCTGCAAAGTTTTGGGATTGCTATGTTCATCAGAGCTATCGACCGCGAGGACATGGACGACCAGGAGCTGCAGAGCAAGTTCAAAGACTTTATCGAAAACAACACGATGGAATTTGTCTACGCTGGTGATGGCGATACCCCTCATGTACCAGGGCGGGCAAGGGTTTTCTACAACGGGCGGGAGGACTACTTGTTACGCAGCAACCACGTCAAGCATCCGCCCTTGCCAGGAGATACGCTGAGTGCCTTATGGCAGCGCGGCTATACCGACTCCAACCTCACCGCGACAATTCCCCCACAGGTGGCAAACATGTTGCTTGCACAAAATGTGTTGCCCGATAAAGACGGATTTTTTTCAGAATATTACCCGAACTTTTACTTTGACCTGCTATCTGAGCCAGGGATTGTCGGTAATTTTGTCCCCAGCGTTTACGAAGCGGAGGCATTCGATCTTGAAACAATTGTAGCATCTGAGCTGGGTGTAGAAGCTGACAGCGATGTCTTTAAGGAGTTCATTGCCTTGCTCAATGACAAGAAAAATAGTGCCAGCGGCGTGCAAGTCGCACAACTAAACCGCATGGGTTATAATCTGGAAGATATCGGTAAGCTAACTTATCTCACCCGTGAAGCGATCATCGTTAGCGGTCACTACAGTCGCGAGGCTTTTTCTAACCAGCACGGCACTGACATCAGCGAGCTGAACAAAATACTGGAAAAAACAGGAGAGCTGGTGTTCTTCTTGTTACAACAGGGTTATGTAAAGAACATTGATGACATCAAACCACATCACACACCATCGCCTGCGGTGATGCAGCAGGCGCATACAGAAAACGAAAGCTGGTCGATGATGAGCAGTGGCAAATTTGCTATTATACCAAAGGGACAACCACAGCAGGAGTAAGGGGATAAGCGATGCAGGGAATTTGGACAGCGATCGTTACGCCTTTTACCAGCAGCGGAGAGCTTGACCAGCGTGCTTTCGATGCGCTGCTCGACGATCAAAAAGCAAGCGGGATTCGCGGAATCGTCGTTATCGGCAGCACAGGCGAAGGTTTGACGCTGACGGTGCAGGAAAAACTAACACTGCTGCAACGGGCGGTCAGCCGCGCCAAGCCAGAGTTGGAAATTATGAGCGGTACGGGCACGCTGAGCACCGCACAGACGGTCGAGTTTGCCAAACTTGCGGTCGATAGCGGTGCGGACAGCTTGTTGATCGTCACTCCACCCTACAGCAAGCCTAGCACTGCGGGTCTGTTGCAACACTTTCAAGCCGTTGCTGAGGCGGTGTCTGTACCAATCTGCCTCTATCATATTCCGGGACGCACGGGACAGAAGCTGACCATCGAGCAGTTTCGGCAGTTGAGCGAGATACCTTCGCTGACCGCTATCAAGGAAGCTGGCTCGGACATGGCCTTTTACACCGAAATAGTGCTGGCCACGCGCAAGATTGTGCTCAGCGGCGATGATTTAAGTTTTCTGCCGAGCATGGCTGCAGGCGGTGAAGGCTGTGTCAGCGTCCTGTCAAACATTATGCCGCGTGAAATGCAGGCAATGTATGATGCTTATCGCAAAGGCAACAATGCCCGTGCCCTTGCCTATCATCAATGCCTGTTTCCCCTGATGCAGGCATTGTTCATCGAATCCAACCCCGCACCGGTCAAGGCACTACTGGCGAAAGACTACGCCGCGCTGGAAAACATCTTACGTCTACCGCTTGCTGCCCTCAGTGAGGCGAACGCACCGACAGTGGCAAAGATCTATCGCACGGCTAAGCAGCAGCTACACAATGTCTAACGTCTGGATTTACGGACGCAGCGGACGCATGGGGGAGGTGTTGGCGCGCTGCTTGCATGCCAACCCAAACTGGAATTTAAGCGGCGGCACGACTTCGGCAGGTGATTGCGACGCACAGGGCAAACCTCTAGCGCTGCAAGATGCGGCGGTCGATGTCATCATCGATTTTTCTTCGCCCGCGGGCAACGCTGCCTTGTGTGCTGTGCTACAAAAAGAAAAACTACGTAACAAGCTGGTGTTGATTGCCACTACTGGTCTTGACGAGACATTGTTGACGGCGTGGAAAAAACTCAGTACCGAACTCAGCTTGCGCGTGCTCCTCGCCCCTAACACCAGTGTTGGCATTACCTTGTTGGTCAACGCGGCACTGTCGGTTATGCAAGCGTGTGGCACTGAGTTTGACATTGAATTGAGCGAAGCGCACCACCGCGGCAAGCAGGACGCACCGAGTGGCACAGCACTCTACATCGCCCAACGCCTCTGCCAGCAGGACAGCCGCTACTTCGTCAACACGCAACGACAGGGCCGGCGGCAAGCGCACGAGATCGGCATCAATGCGCGGCGTGGCGGCAAAATCTATGGCGAGCATCAGCTGGCATTTCTTGGTGATGACGAGGAAATTACTATTACGCATCGGGCGTTGTCGCGTGACCTGTTTGCGAAAGGTGCGCTGCGTCTTGTGTCGTGGCTCGACAAGTGTAGTAGTGGGTTTTATACGCTAGAGGACGTGAAGTTTTAGGCACATCTCCCACAAGGGGACGCGAAGCTGCTTCGCCTTGGCACACTCAACGAGCAACCTCTGGCTGAACAGCTCCGCAATATATTCTCGTCAATCGCGACGTTACAATCAGATTATGGCGGACTGGGAATGCCGCTGCAAGCCTTGACCGGCCAGTTAAAATTGCAGGCAAACTTTTACCAATAAAAACAAAAATGGCTAAAAATAAATTAATAACAGCTAGTTATAAACTAGAAGCCTTTCCCCCTACAAATTCGCAACAAAACCTGTAAACACTAAAACCCTTGCTACACAAGGGATACAGCGAGTGCATTTTTCTGTAAAAAAAATTGCCGCGCTTGTAAAAAAATTACGGCAACCTATTTGTTGCACTCTTGCATGTGTTGGAATGCAGGTGGAACTTTGTTTGTTCGCCGGAGGTCAGCGCGTGGAAAGTTATGCAATTTGGAGCATAAAGGCGGGGTGAGCAAGACTTCCTTGTCCTTCGTGCTGTCGTCAGAATATGCTGAGCAGCACCCTGACAAGCAGATAATCGTTGGTTGATATGTGTCCGCAGCAGTGCTCGCATAGACACTGCCATCATTGTGCTTCTGCTGGCACGAGCTTTTCCAAACTTGCCCCAGTTTCTTGGTGCTGAGGCAACTGTGCGTGGACGGTAGCAAGCTCGGTGAGTCGTTTGTGGATCTGCTCAATTTGTTCGACTGCTATGAAGAAACCTTGACCGTAGCTTGAGCCGGGCTCGTTGACCACTTTAATGCGCTAGCTTCAGAGTCTTATCGGCTCGCGGCAGAGCAGAGCATAGTGCAGCCATTCGGTGAACCCGATGGCCGGCTGCAATGCCTTGCGTGCCCATTGGGTGAGGTGTGCGTTTGTCAAATCATCTTGCCTTACTCCGAGCGGCAAAGCTATGAATGCTGCTTCGCTGAAATAATTCTCTATTGCTTCCAGGTTGTGGGAGAGCACGACCCCGTCTAAATAACTATAGCCAATAGCTTCTTTAGCATATAAACCATCTCCGCACTTTTCGTAGAGGAAGTAATCGTGAACGTGGCCTTTTGTTGATACAATCTGCACTATTATATCCAATAACGCAAAAATAGTTGCCTTACCATGTTTGTAGTTATAGAATATAGAACTTGTGCGGTTCGTTAGATAAAGTTTAATACTATTTGGAGAGTGTAACGATGAAATTTTTAATTGTGTTGGCACTGCTGCTTTCCCTCGCTCAGATTGAGGCAAGCGGCGGGGTAGAAAGGATGCTTCGGGTACAAGGCAACTGGCGGCAACGCCTCAGCCATGCACATCCAAGCATACAAAAAATCATGTATGGCAGCATTGTGATGGCAACCTGTATCAACCTATCTTCCTGCATGAAGCCATACTACAACCCCAACCAAGATCCCCCTGCTGCTGTTGCAGCCACATCTTCTGCACCCGAAGAGGCTATGCCGCTTGCCGTCGCTCCTCCCGAAGACTTTCAGCCTGCGGGCACTGCTAATCCGCATGCAATCAATATCCGTTACCCAAAGGGATTTGGTGGTATCAGCCACGATCAAATCGACACCTATGTGATAGCAAAAGATGAGTTGTTGCCAGTTTTTTACAACAACGTGCTGATTCACTACCAACGTGATGGCAGCAATTTTCTCGGTATCGGTCAGGCAAACGAAGGCGAAGAAGATATGGTGCAAGTGATCGATCCTGAAACCCGCGAGTTGCGCGAGGCTATCGACATTTCACTCATCGAGGGTATCTACGTGCACTCTCACAACGATTACAGCGATCACTTCGTCAAATTTTCGTCAATACACATGCAAAAAATCGAGGACGAGCATTTCGCCACCCTACATCAGGAAACTGTTTACGGCAAAGTAAGAGTTGTCCTCAGCAACAACTATCGTGTGGTGCTCGTTTACGGGGTGCAAAAGTCGTCCGATACCTTTGTTCCCCTAACAAAGGAGAGTAGATTTTGGACACTCGTGCGCCGTGATCATCTTACCAAACTGGACAATAACTGAAAATTTTTTGAACTGCGAGAAGCAGATACACTTGGCGTGTTGAAAAAATTGGCATCGGCACAGCACTTGTTGCCCTAACTCGGAATTTTTTATCCACACACCTTGTGTTTTATACGGCAAGCACTGCCCACCAAAATCCCAAACCCATGACGATTGGCACGCTGCTTTAAGAGTTCCGCGGAGAGGGTGGCGTGATGTTCGACGGGATCATCAATCCTTCTTTGTTTTCGGTGTGCATGCAATAAAGGCTTGCCCTCCGCGGCTGCTTGTGTTAGGCAGCTCTCATCGAGAAACGGAGACAACGGAGACATGAACAATGATAGCAGAAGGTGACCAAGCTCCCGCGGTGTCTGTGCCCTGCGATGACGGCAAGACACTCGATCTTGCTAAGTATCGTGGCAAGCGCAACGTGGTGCTGTATTTCTATCCGAAGGACAACACACCGGGCTGCACGAAGGAGTCAGTTAATTTTCAAGCGGATATCGAAAAAATTCGTGCACTCGACAGCGAGGTGGTCGGTGTAAGTCCCGACAGCGTTGAGTCGCATCAGCGTTTCAAGCAAAAGTATGGTTTCGAGTTTCCGCTGCTGGCTGATGTTGACAAAAAAGTCTGCCAAAGCTTCGGGGTGTGGGTACAGAAGAGCATGTTCGGCAAAAAATACATGGGCGTGCAGCGAGCTACTTTCATCATCGGCAAGGACGGCATTGTCAAAAAGGTCTGGCCTAAGGTAAGCGTCAGTGGCCATGCTGAGGAAGTGCTCACGGCCTTGCAGCAATTGCAAGACTAGAGTCTTACGGTCGTAACGAACAGGAACAAAAGCTTGAGATACGCCTGAAAGGCGCGGATCGCCTGAGAGAGGGAGGCAGCGTATCCTTAGTCGGTAGTTTTGACCTTAGCTCCATGTTCCAATAGCAGTTTGAAAATAAAAACCGAGTTATCGCTGTGTTCAGCCCACCTCAGCGCTGTATTACCTTCGTCGGGCAGTATTTACCTCAGCCCCATGCTCCAACAGCAGTCAACTGCCCGTAGCGTGCAGCCAACATCAGCGGTGTGTTACCGTACTTATTGACAACATTTACCTCAGCACCGTGATGCAGCAAAATTTCGGCAACATCCAAATGCCCCCGCCACATAGCATACATCAACGGCGTGTAGCCAAGCATGGCAGCAGCATTGATCTTAGCTTTGTGCTTCAATAGCAACTCAGTAACGTCCACGTGCCCGTAGCATGCAGCACCTATCAGCGGTGTGTGCCCGTAATTACAAGCAGCGTTGACCTCAGTGCCGTGCTGCAGCAGTATCTTCACAGTCCCCGTGCGCCCCACTGCGCCGCGGCCATCAAGGGCGTATGACCACGCTTAGCGGTAACATTGACCTCAGCTCCGTATTGCAGCAGCATCTTGGTAATCGTCAGGTGTTGCACAGTCTCCATGCGTCCCCATGCTGCGATTATCATCAGCGGGGTGCGACCATCTGCATCGACCGCGTTAACTTCAGCCCCACTTTCAAGCAACGTCCTCACCCTCTCCAAGTTTCCTCGCCCCGCAGCCTTCATCAGTGGTGTTCGACCATATTTGTCAGCAACATCGACACCTTCTTCGTGCTTGAGTTGTGTTTTTCTGGATGCATCAAGGCCACCCATCCCGATTTCATTTTCTATTATCAAGTGCATTGAAGCCAGCAACGGTTGCCTAAGGGAGTGTTGTACACGATGGGTGAGCAAGCGCTCGCTACTCACAGCGATGAGCCGTTGTAGAGGTTTTGACACAACTGGCAAACGTCCCGTGATGTTCAGTGTGCATAGTGCAAGGGAAAAGACAGCACAGGCAAACATAGGTCATCTCTCAAAAATTGCAGGTCTTTATAGGAAAGAGGAAATCTTTCTGTCAAGCACAGTAGATGTGAGCAGAGGAAGATTATATCTCACCACCATGTTTTGTTTATACGTGCTGAGAAGTACAAGCTTGCCAACTGCCGCGGTTGCGTGATATGAACCTCAACGAGGTTGACAATCAAATATTTCTGGGAGAGCGCGATGTTAGTTAGCAGGCAGCGGTGTCGCTGTGCAAGGAGAGCAAGTTTTTCGGTCACGCTGAGGTGTGATCGCTTTAATACATAAGCCATACGGATAAATCTGCATGGCTGAGTTTGCACATCTGCATGTGCATACCGAGTATTCCCTTTTCGACGGTTCGATCAAGATCGAGCAACTGCTAGAGAAGGTGAAGGGCTTGGGGCACAATGCGGTTGCGGTTACCGATCACGGCAATATGCACGCGGCGATTGACTTTTACGAGAAGGCATGTGCTGTGGGTATCAAGCCGATCATCGGCTGCGAGATTTTTTTGCGCGGCCAACCAGACTCGGCTAAGCTCATCAAGAAAAAACCCAAGCCATTCCACCTCGTGCTGCTGGCGACCAACAACGTCGGCTATCACAATCTTATCAAAATCAGCAGCGGCGGTTATCTGGAGACCGAAGAGGTTGTGCCAGTCGTGCCAGAGGAACTGCTCGATGCGCTTAGCGAGGGGTTGATCGCCCTCTCTAGCTGTCAACTAGGCGAGCTAGGTTTTTTGGTGCAGCAGTTGCAAACACACGGTGGCGAACAACTAGCGCTGGACAAGTTGCCCGATAGCTGCCGTCCCGCCTATCAGTTACTGGAACAGCATATCGCGACAATGCAACGCCGTTTCGGTACAGATGGCTACTTCGTCGAACTGATAAACAACGGCTTGCCTAAACAACGTGAATTTCTCGACGCACAAGCAAGTATTGCTAAACATTTTGATTTGCCGCTGGTTTGTTCTGCCGATGCCCACTACATCGATCGTGATTTTCGTGCAGCACACGATATATTTTTAGCAATCAAAAACGAATTAACTTTCAGCGACATAGAACGCGGCAACAGTGATGCATATTTTCATTTACTCGACAACGAAGAGGTTGAAAAGCATTACGCTCACTTTCCTGAAGCTATTGCTAATACCGTCAAAATTGCGGAACGCTGTAACGTTGAGTTAAAATTCGGCGAATATCACCTACCAACACCGGCGGGTGATCCTGCAGCAGAGTTGGCGCGCTATGCCCGTGAGGGTTTGCAACAGCGCTTGGCAAAGCATTCAACTTTATCCGATACACAGCGGCAAACATACGAAGAGCGACTCGAATACGAATTGGGCGTTATTACCGCAATGAAATTTCCCGGTTATTTTTTAATCGTCCATGATTTTATCGACTGGGCAAAAAAACAAAACATTCCTGTCGGCCCCGGTCGCGGTTCAGGCGCGGGATCACTGGTTGCTTATGCTTTGCGTATTACAAATATTGACCCCGTCGTGCATAGCTTATTTTTTGAAAGATTTTTAAATCCCGAACGGGTATCGATGCCAGACTTTGACATCGACTTCTGTCAGTGGCGCAGAGACGAGGTTATCAAGTATGTTATCGAACGTTATACTTCTGACAACGTTGCCCAGATAACGACCTTCGGTAAAATGAACGCCAAAGCTGCCATCCGTGATGTCGGGCGAGTGCTGGAAATCAACTACAAAAAAGTCGATCGCCTTGCTCGTCTTATTCCTAACGAACTCGGCATCACCCTTGACAAAGCACTGCAAAAAGAACCACGCCTGCGGGAAGAAATTGACAAGGACAATGATTATCGCGAGTTGATGGAATTCGCCCAAAAGCTCGAAGGACTTAACCGCCACACCTCCGTGCATGCCGCGGGCATCATGATTTCCGATGCTCCGATTACCAACTATGTGCCCGTCTATCGTTCGGATGATGGGCATCTCATCACCCAGTATGAGATGAAAAACGCAGAGCAGACAGGCTTAGTTAAGTTTGATTTTCTTGGCTTGAAGACGCTGACGGTCATTGCACAAGCCATCAACTTTATTCGGGCACAATGTGACAAGGATTTCGACATCGACACAATTCCGCTCGACAATCCCAAAGTTTATCGTGAAATCAGCGAAGGACACGCCACTGGCATTTTTCAGTTGGAAAGTCACGGCATGATTCGGCTCCTGCAGAAGTTGAAACCTTCAAATTTTGAAGACATTGTTGCAACAATTGCCCTGTTTCGTCCGGGGCCGCTCGGTTCAGGTATGGTCGATGATTTTATCGATCGCAAACACGGCAAGAAGGCCATCGTGCATCTTCTGCCCCAACTCGAAACAGTAATGAAAGACACTTACGGGGTCATCGTCTATCAGGAACAGGTGCAGCAAATTGCATCAATGCTAGCTAACTACAGTCTCGGCGAGGCCGACCTGTTACGGCGAGCGATGGGCAAAAAGAAACCACAGGAGATGGCTCAGCAGCAGTCGCGTTTCGTCGAGGGCTGCGTGCAAAATGGAATTAATAAGCAAAAAGCCGTTGAACTGTTTAACCTGATGGCGAGCTTTGCCGAGTATGGCTTTAACAAAAGTCACTCGACTGCCTATGGCTTGATAAGTTATCAGACCGCGTATCTTAAAGTTAATTACCCTGCCCAGTTCATGGCCGCGACGATGACGTGCGATTGCGACTACGGCGAGAAAACTTTTCGCTATGTCAACGAATGTCGGCGTTTAGGCATTACCCTTGTGCCGCCTTCGATTAACGACAGCGAGGGGCAATTTTTACCACGCGCCACACAACCGCACTCAATTATTTTTGGCATGTCCGCCATTAAAGGCTTGAGTAGCAAAGCTATCAAGGTTGTGCAGCAAGAGCGTGAAGCACGCGGGGCGTTTAAGACAATGACTGAGTTCATCAAGCGCGTCGATCTCACCAAAGTTGGGAAAAAAAATTTCGAGTTAATGGCTGTCTGCGGCTGTTTAGATGCATTTGGCATTGATCGGGACTATGTGTATAAAAACAGTGTGCAACTTGTCAAGCACAGCGAGGAAATCCACAGTGGCAAAAAACAACGGCAGACGACCCTGTTTGACAGCTCTGCGCATGATCTGAACACATTGCAGCGGAAGCTTGACCGCGAGGGTGTGCCTTCAGCTAGTCTCGCTGCGCTGACAACGGAAAAAAGACGACTGGGAGCATATCTGTCCAAGCACCCGCTGTCTTTTTATCGCAGCGATCGCGAATTTTTCCGCACGACAAGACTGGAGGCATTGTCTACCGCCCAGTCAGAGGTACTGGTGTTAGCGATCTTGACCGAAGTCAGTGAGCGAATAGGTAAAAATCAGCAGCGTATCTTATGGCTGACACTGGAGGATGAAGCGAAAACGTTGGATGTTGCGTTGTTCGACCGTGATACACCTGTTCCACCACTGTATACTACGGTGCTGGTCAAGCTGAAGGTAGATAAGGCATACAACGATAGAACAAGTTTGACCGTTAAGGAAATCAACCCAGTCAGCGAGGTGCGCCGTCAGCTGGTCAAAAAAGTTTACTTGCGACTGCGCAGCGAACAGCTGGCACACGAGCATCCTATTGCCCTGCAACGTCTCGAAAAAATTTGTGCGGACAGCATCGGCAACACACCGCTGCACTTCGTGTTATGCTACCCCAAAATCAAATTTACCCTCGCATCATCGGCAAAGGTAGACATGAACGACGAGGTATTGTTTCAATTGCAATCTCTGCCTAACTTGGAGTGCATTATCGGCTACCCGCGGGAACAGTAGGTTAATAGCTGGTGTACACGCTCGCTAGTTTTTTTCTAACTCACTGAGTAGTTTCAAAAAACGCTTCTGTATATCAGGTCTGTCGGGGGTGAGCAGAACATGTGCCGTAGCATCGTCGGTCCAGAAGTCTTTGTCCCTTGAGGCAGCTTGTTCATAAATACGCTGGCCACAACTGAATGGCACGGTTTGATCGCCTCGCGAGTGCAGCACTAGCAGGCGGTGGGTGTAACGTTGTGGGTCAGCTGCATAAGCATCGGAAACCAGCAGCCATGCCAATGGCGTAAGCAGCACGCCCGGAAAACTAGCTCCTGTGATACGCAGAGCAACGTTGCGGTAAGAAGCAAAGGTTGAATCAAGTACTAACAAATCAACAGGCAGTGTCGCCTTGAAATCCTCCAATGCCTTTAACACCACGGCCCCGCCGAGCGATTGTCCAACGATGGTCAGCAGCCCGTCCGCAGCATAGGTGCGATGCAAATGCTCCATTTCTCGCAACGCGGCTAACGCATCTTGATATAAGCCTGACGGCGACGGCTTGGATTCAGAACGTCCATAACCACGATAATCGAATACGAACAGATTGTAGCCATGCTCCACCAGCCACAACAGTATGCCGACGTGATTGGTAATGTTGCCCGCGTTGCCGTGAAACTGCACGATCGTGCCACGCGGCAGTGTTACACTCTGATAAAAACGCCCATGCAAACGCACACCATCTGCTGTGCGAAAAAGAATCTCCTGTATTTTTAAGCTGTGCGAAAGCGGGGAAAGAGGTGTTTCCATGCGGTCTGGGTAATAAAAATACCGCATCGCTGGGGCGGCAAGCTTCTCGCGTAAGTTTTTCCACACATCGCCAACATAATCAGTCACCGTCCCCGCCTCCACAGCAGTCGCAGCTAACGACAGCACCAGCACTAGTAGTCTCAGACATGGCATCGATTGGCTCTCACAGCCCAACCTGTTACCAATATTGTAAGCACTTGTGCCTTGTTTGGCAACGTACCGTGCAGGCGAAAATTTACCAAAAATGGAAAAGCAGTGCCGCCGCTAGAATTTTTTTATGTCCCGAAATTCTTGCTGCCACTGCTTTTCACACATTAGCAACAAAAAGCCGTGGCCATTGCGTTGCGCCTCTGTTCTTCTGTGTAAAATAATCCATTTCACTGATGAGGAAAATATGCATACTGAATTATCGTGCTCGGTCGTCACCGAGCATCACTACGATGCCCAGGCCCCCACTGTTGCGGAGGAAGTACCTGCGGATGCTTTTAGCACAGCTAAAACTCTTCTCAAGCTGCCCCACCTGTGGAGCAGGGGAGATTGCTTTTACTGCGACGGGAAAGAGCTTGCCTTCAATCGCGCTAGCCGTCGTATCACCCTGCTCAAGGCTTTTCTTGCCGTGC
Source organism: Oligoflexales bacterium (assembly GCA_965226195.1). Lineage (GTDB taxonomy): Bacteria > Bdellovibrionota_B > Oligoflexia > Oligoflexales > JAPPIL01. The sequence continues at coordinate 1,289,617 of OZ245333.1, read as the reverse complement.
GTAACCATCAGTTGACCCGCCAGCAAATTATTACCGTCGTATATGGCGAAAGCCAACTGCATCGGCGGTCACTGCGTTATGCCGAGTGTTTGAACATGAACGTGTTACGCACGCTCAGCGATACTCGCCGCCAGCTTTACGTTACCTATGCCTCGCTCTATCCCGGTCTCGATTGGTTGTATTTTAACAAGGGCGAAAAAAAATGGAAGCTGATGCGTTTCCGAGATAACTATGTGTTGGCGCAGCTCAATGCACGGGTTTTTTATCCACAGTCGCAATGCGATCCGTCAACGCGGCATAACGACTGGAATTGAGCGGCTGAGCGAAGTGTTGCACGATACGCCCGTCAGCATCGATGAGAAAAGTTTGTGGCAACCAGCGCACTCCGTAACGCCGTGCCACCGCACCATCACGATCGATGGCTACCGTCTGTTCTTGCAACTTGGTCAAGTCAGCATCGGCATCGAATGTCAGAATCGAGACGACGGGCAACTCAACATGTTCACGCTGCAAGGCATGAATGAATTTTTTTTCTGCGCGGCAGTTGTGACACCAAGTGGCGAAAAAATTCAGCAACACTGCCTGCCCACGATACTGTTGCAAGGTAATTTTTTGCTCGGCATGCAGTGCAGCAGGCAAAGCAAAATCGGGAGCAACACGTGGCATCGCCCGTGAGCTGAGTTGCTGATAGCACACGACGAAGACGGCGAGCATGAGCAGTGCGAAAAAAAATTTTATCCAACGAGAGCGCATCACACTGCTACAGTAAACGCACCGCGAGGCATTGTGCAAGCTCTAGCTGATTTGACGCAGTGTTCTGCCTGCATTGGCACGGGTTGGGCGGGGACGGTAGTTGAGATCTTGTTCTCTGTTGAAGAGCAAGCGGAAGGCGGCGAAGTAGTCATCGACGTAGTGGATTTTGATGTTCCTTTTGACATCGGTGGCTAATTCTTGCACCGCGGGGCGGTTTTGGGCGGGCAAGATTAGCTCGAAGATGCGATGGCGTTGGGCGGCAAGAAATTTTTCTTTCAGTCCGCCAACTGCGAGCACACGCCCATGCAGTGTTATCTCGCCGCTGAGGGCGACGGCTTGTGGCGGGGCAACGTTGAGCACCGCGGACAGGATAGAGGTAGTGATGCTGATACCAGCACTGGGGCCGTCTTTGGGTGTCGCACCCGCGGGCACGTGAATGTGAACTGCGTTGGCGGTCAGCAGTTTGGCATCAAAACCAAAAAACGCCGCGTTGCCGACGACGAAACTCAACGCTGTCTGTGCTGATTCGTTCATCACCTCACCAATTTGGCCTGTCAATTTCATGCGAGTTTGAGCGTTGCGCAGCACGTTGGTCTCGATGGCAAGTATTTCACCGCCAAACGGAGTGTAGGCAAGTGCTAGTGCCTCGCCGCTCTGGACATCGCGATAGCTGAAGTTATCGACACAACCAGCACCAAGTTGGCGCACGATTTGGCGTGGAGTGATTTTTATGTCACGGGCGGTCACGTTGGTTTCAACCACCTGTCGGGCAATTTTGCGGCAGACCGATGCGATTTTTTTCTCCAGTGTGCGCAAGCCGCTTTCCCGTGTGTAGCTGTTGATAACCTTACTGAGAGCGGCTCGGCTGAAGCTAACCCGCAAGCCTTTGCTGTTTAAACCTGCTTCGGACAGTTGTTTGGGCACGAGAAAATGGTTGGCGATCGAAATTTTTTCCGCCTCCGAGTAGCCAGAGATGTCGATAACTTCGAGCCGATCCCGTAGTGCGTGCGGCACAGTTGCCATCGTGTTGGCGTTAGCGATGAACAGCACACGAGAGAGGTCGAATTCTACGCTGATGTAGTGATCGACAAAGGTTGAATTTTGCTCGGCATCGAGTGCCTCAAGCAGTGCCGCGGCGGGGTCGCCACGATGGTCAGCACCGATCTTGTCGATTTCGTCGAGCATGATGACAGGGTTGCTGCTCTCGGCAGATTTCAAACACTGCACGATGCGTCCCGGATACGCACCGACGTAAGTTTTGCGATGGCCGCGAATGTCGGCTTCGTCACGCACGCCGCCGAGTGCAACGCGGGCAAACTTTCGCCCCATTGCTCTAGCAATCGAACGACCGAGACTAGTCTTGCCCACTCCCGGAGGGCCGACGAAACACAAAATCGGGCTAGCGGCGGCGGGGTTAAGTTTTTTGACTGCCAGATACTCGATGATGCGGTCTTTGATAGCTTTGAGACCAAAATGGTCACTGTCGAGCACTGCTTTGACTCGTTTCAGGTCGAGATTGTCTTTGGTAAAAACTCCCCACGGCAGGGAGAGAATATGCTCAAGCCATGCACGGGTAAGGCTTGCCTCGCTGGTATCGTGATGCATTTTTTCCAGCCGCTTGATGTGCCGCACTGTCTCTTCTCTGGCACGAGGACTTAGCTTGACCTTCTTCATCTGTTGCCACAACTCGGTAACTTCGTCCTTCACGTCGCTGTCGCCAAGTTCGTTCTTCATCACTTTGATCTGTTCACGCAGGTAGTGTTCTTTTTGCACCTTGCCAATTTCTTCTCGTGCCTGCGACTGAATTTTCATCTGCATGCGAAAGACTTCGATTTCCCGTGTGAGGAAATTGCAAACCTTGCGCAAGCGTTCGAGTGGCAAGGCAATGGCCAGCACGCCTTGTGCTTCCCGCACTCTGAGGCTGAGATGCGCAGCAACGAGATCGGAGAGATGCGCGGGATCGCTGACATCTTCGAGCACCATCAGCATGTCGGGAGGTAAGAGCTTGCCTAGACTGACGACGGTTTCAAGATTTTCCCGCACGGCACGGCTTAGGGCTTCGATTTCGGCGGTGTTGTGCTGTGCGCTCTGCTCAAGCACAGGCTGCACGCAAACACGTGGGTAAGGCTCGCGCTGCACAAGATGGGTAATCTTTGCTCTGGAGACACCTTGCACGAGCACCCGCATACGCCCGTCGGAGAGTTTGCGAGTACGAATGATCGAGCAGATAAGCCCGACATCGTAGACATCGAACGGCGGTGACAGCGAGCTGAGCAGACCATCATCTTCCTCCTGACTGCAGAAGGCGGAAAGAAAGATGCGTTTGCCGTTATGCATGGCACTGTTGATGGCATTGGTGCAGATGTCCTCGCTGGTGAACACAGGCACAACCATGTGCGGAAAGATGACAATATCTTTCAAAGGCAACAGCGGGAACTCCATACCCACGCTGACGATGCCGTGTTCCTCTTGCTCAGGCATTGGCAGAACTCCGTCTTTAAGAAGCATCTGCAAACTATTCGACAAAGGAAGTTAGAAACTTGAGCGGAGAGGTTGCGCAGGCAGTTTATGCCTTGTGCTCTGCTAGTCTGTGGGTGGCTTGGGAACACGCACACTGACCATTGCGGGGCGCAAGAGACGGCCGTGAAGCTGATAGCCTTTGGCGAATTCCTCGCCGACGATTTCGCTGTCCACGTCAGCCGATTCTTCCCGGCGGATGGCCTGATGCACCAGCGGGTCAAAATTTTCACCGCAACTGGAGATCACCTGCAACCCGTGCCCAGTTAAAATTTTCTGCAACTGCTCGGCAACTAGTTGCATACCCGCGGTGAAGGAGCTTTGCGCGATGGTTTTATCATCTTGGAGCGCAACGAAACCCTTCTCGAAACTGTCCAGCACGGGCAGCAAGTCTTTCATGATGCCTTCCAGTGCGTGACGGTGCAGGTCTTCTTTTTCTTTGGCAGTGCGTTTTTTAAAATTTTCCAATTCAGCCCGCAGGCGTAAGTAGCGGTCGTTTTCGCTCTGGTCGTTGTAAGTTGCCGCAGCACGACGCACGGCACGCACGCGCTTGGCTAGTTCACGTGGCCGGGCTTCGGCAAAAAATTTTGCGAACCAGCCGCCCGGATGTTGGGGTGAATTGTCCTGCACTGGTGAAGAATGCCCTTGTTCAGCCTCGCCTTGCATGGTGGACGAGGGCTGTGTGTTGCGCTCTGCGCTGGTTTCTTGTTTTTTTTTCAATCTCTGCAACTCCTGAACAGCTCTCTGCTCAGTATGGTTATAGCGAAAACCGCGGTGCATTTCAATCGCAGGAGGTAGTTTCTGCTGTTGACGCTTGCAGCTATAATTGTTAGATATGCAGCTGTTTGGAATCCTGACCTAACGGCAAGTTGGAGCTGAAGCGTGGAAGCTGGTGGCATCGAGGGTAGGAAATCTGTATCTGGCATGCTTAACGGTACGGTTGTCTCCACCGCGGTAGGTGTTCATTCACCACAGTTGTTGGACGAATGTTCGCTGGACAAGTTGATTGAGGTCAAGATCACTCGCTTTCTGAATCAGCTGGGCGAGCATTCACCTGACAACCTCTACTCGTTTTTCATGGGAAAATTTGAAAAAACTTTTCTCACCCAGATTATGCGTCACACGGGCGGTAATCAGATGCAAGCTTCCCGCCTGCTGGGAATGAACCGCAACACCTTGCGTAAAAGGCTGCGTGCTTACGGCATTGGTTAGGGCTTGACAGGATCAGCACTTTTTCCGTATACCCTCCCGCATGGCTTTATTTAGTTTTTTATTTTTTCTGGTCGGCATCACGGGCGTAATCGGCTTCATGGCAGCGCGCAAGAGTCGCCGCTCGGAGGGTGATTATTTTCTCGCTAGTCAGGATGTCTCTCCCTATGTGCTGGCTCTTTCTGGCAGTGCCTCCAAATTTAGCGGTTTTATGTTCGCGGGTTTCATGGGCGCAGCCTATGCGGGCGGCACAGCGGTAATCTGGATGGCTTTGGGTCTGATTATTGGTGGACTCATCGCTTACTGGCTCACTATTTTTCGCTTGCAGGCAATGAATCACGGCGGCTGGGCGTTGAGTCTCGGCGAATTGATAACCTTTCAGGACGGCGAGAACCGTGTCTGGCTACGACGTTTAATCGGCTTGCTAATTTTGTTTTTCCTGAGCGTTTACGCCGCGGCGCAGTTGAAAGCAGGTGGCAAGGCACTTGAGGTTGCGCTCGGCCAGCCTGTATATGTTGGTATCGTGCTGAGTGCGGTGATAATTCTGTTCTACTGCTGGGCGGGCGGCATTCGTGCCTCTATCTGGACGGACACAGCACAGGTCATCATCATGACTTTTAGCATGTTGATGCTGCTTATCGTTGCTACCGTCAAGGAAGGCGGTGTCGTTGCGATGTATGATGCGTTCATGGCAACAGCTGCGATGGGCAGCGATCAGACCTCATTGTTGCCACAAAATTTATCCATCGGCGGCTACGGCGGTCTGGCACTGTTCTTTTTTGGCATGTTTGGGTTCGGGCTAAGCAGTTTTGGGCAACCACATGTGTTGGTGCGGGTGATGGCCTTGGCAGAGCGCAAGGATACGAAAAAGTTTTTCGTTACCACCTGTGTGTTCGACACGCTATTTCTCACCTTGTGCACGCTGGTAGGTTTGAGCACGAGGGTAATTCTCAGGGACGCGGCAGGTTTCGATGCGGAAATGTCACTGTTTCTCTCGGCACAGGCGATGTTGCCTGCAATCGCGGTTGGTCTGGTGCTGGCGGGGGCATTTTCCTCGATTTTGTCTACCGCGGACTCGCAGATTATCAGTTGCTCAGCCTCGTTGTCGCGCGACCTGCCTGAACCACCGAGCGAGTCGCTTATGCTTGCCAAAGCGGGCACGGTGGTCATTACTTTGATCGCGACCGCGATCGCGTTGTGGGCCGACAAAAATATCTTTGTACTCGTCGTCTTTGCCTTCAACGGTATGGGCGCGTCCATCGGCACGCTGCTGTTATTGCGGCTCTTCAACGTCCGTATTCCAGAATGGGGCGGGCTGTTGATCGCACTAGCTGGCAGTGGCACGGTCATCACGTGGGTGACGCTCGGCCTGAGCAAGACTGTCAACGAAAGCATTCCCGGCTTCACCGCAGCCTTTATTGCCCTGCTAATCGTCAAGCTGGTCACACGTGGCCGAGTCCATGATCCGGGCTTGTAAGTTTTCGCTCAGTGATGCACACGAAAGTTTTTCTTGTCTGCTACGGTGTCCTCGACTAAATTGCTGTTGAGTCAGGTGGCGTGGGTAACGTTCTGCATCTTAATTAGTAGCGCTCAGCTATGTGCTATCTCCTTATCTATCTTGCTGGCGTTATTCTCTCTCCATACCACAGCCAGCACCTTTCCAGCACAGGCGAAATTGCTTGGAATCAGAAACCTGCCTGTTGACTTTTGACCGCTGATATAGCACAACTTGCTAATCTGATGCTATTTATAAGGAATAAGTGTTATGTATGCTAACTTTTTAAAACAATTTCTATGTATTGTATCGCTCAGCGTGCTCTTGGGCAGCAGTCAGGTGCATGCCAAGCCACCTAAGGGTGTAGGAATGGAAAAAGCTGTGCAGGAGTTTCTGTCTAAAACACACCCCACTGCGTTTCTCCCCTTGCTTGCTGCACCAGCTATCGTGTTAGCCACTGGAGGGTCTATCACCATAGCTATCACAGCTGGTTGCGCAGGATTTATGCTTGTACGAGGTTTATGTACAATAATTGATACCACCAGCAGCAGGTTCGATATCAAAAGGCGAGATAAATTTGTCAATGCTGTCATTGAGGAATACTACGTCGGCAAAGCCGTTCATTATAGAGAGGAGGAAAGCGATCGCATCAGCCAAGTAGCTCGAACTGTGCATGGTGACGCGGGTGAGATACTTCTCCTCACAGCGGATGGCAATAAGATTACTATGGAGCAGGTTGAGGGTGTGGAAAGCAGCTGGGATAACTACGAAGACCTGTACGCTAATGGTGACCTATATGCTGAGTCTGTGTTCTTTGCGACTGACTCAGCCCAACCTCTTAACGAGGTGGCAGTTCGTCTTATCGACAGAGGACATGGTATTGTCAAAGGAAAAACTGACTACTTTTTTAATAATGGCAAGATCAGCGTTGAAGTTGAGCACAATTTTACCGATAAGAAATTTACAAAAGCTCAATTTCTCATCGATAGAGACAAAATTTTGTCTCCCAACGATTGATTTAATATGCGCCCCAGAAGAAAAACCACAGCAGCGGGGGAGGCAGCTCTATACTTCATCTTATCAGGAGGTCTCAGTTATGCGCTATGTCCTTATTCTGCTGGTAACTTTCTCTCTTAACGCCTCGATCGTCACTTTGCCCGCACAGGCAGGTCGGCTTGAAATCAGAAGTATGCCTATTGTGCGTAATAATCCAGCCCGTCGTTTGCTGCAAAAAGCTACCTATAATTCGCGCCAGCCAGCATATGCCTTCGGTATAGGGTTGGTTAGTTGGCCTCTCATCATACTAGGTGCCGGTGCATTGGGCGGGCCAGAAGCGGTACTTAATGTAGGGATACCTTGGCTGTTTGTATCTGGTGCATTGGCAATTTGGAGTATAAATAAAAGCTATAACATCGAGGATATCCACCACGAACTCAAAGGACGACAAGTTTATTACACGGAACTGCGTGACGGCAAAGCCACGCTACGCTTCGGCAAGATAGGGTGGTTTGATCGCGACGAAGGCATGCTGGCTGTTGAAACAACCCACGGGACAGTCGCTATCGATAAGCATAAAAAAATTTACCCCGATAGCAAAGGGATATCCGTGCCTGACCACCCCGACCTGCACAAGCGTGTGTCGTTACTAACTGATGCTGACAGTAATCTTGACTACCTGTATGTCATCGGCCAGGTAAGCAGGGTTTACGATGATGGTCACTACGAGATAGAGATTGATAACAAAATAGATTACAACAATGTCGAATCCCCTATTGATAAGCCATTCACTGTCTTTGTCCACGCATCACTGCCAGAGCACGATGGAGGTTTTGTCTTCATCGATGATGAGGTAACAGCATCCGAGAACATCGACAGCGAAATCGTCAATGCACAGATTGCCACAGCCGCAAGGCAAGCTGACAGCACCCAAACTGATACCGACTTGGGAAAAAGTGTGGAGATGTGGAATACAACTAGAATAAGACCACCTCGCTAGGTGATAAGTATAGATTGTGTAACCTCCTGAATTTATCTTATTTTTAGTAATTTACTCTATCTATCGAAATTTTTTGTATATTTGCTATAAATATCATGTCTGTTAAGTTTTTGATACTGGAGAGACATGTATAAATTATTTTTAGTGATTGCGTTGATGTTCGGCGGTGATTTGCTGCAGGCGGGCATTGTGCGGGGCGTGAGGGGGGTGATAGAGCATCGTCGTACTATACGTATCCGCATGCAGCAGTACGGCAAGGCGCTGCCAGCACTGAAGAACATGACCAAGATAGAATTAAACTTACCTGCTGTGCGTGCGTTGAATGACTTTGATGTCGGCTTTGTGATTGGCGATAAGGAGGTGACGGCGAGTGTGCTAGTCGAGCTGATGGTGCGTGAGTATAATTTGCGCGTGTTAGCATTGACGCAGGGGACGGGCAGCAGACTGGCTGAACGCGAGGCAGAGGGCATCGTGGATTTGCTGGAGAGCGAAGCGATGACGTTGGATGTGCGCTTTGCTCCTAAAGGTGAGAGTGTACTTAGCGATAGCGATGCCTTGCTCAAGCAATATGTGCTGAAGTTGGGTGAATACAGTGCCTGCAAAGATTTTTTCTGTTTCAGTGGCAGTATGCGGGGTTGGAAGCCACTGCTGAAGCTTATGTTAGAATTGGGCACGGAAATGACAATGGCTGAGTTAATGCAGCGTTTCTACCAGCGCCGGTGGCTGACAACAAGCAATTTTAGCTCGATCATCTTCGATGTTCTCGACCGTGTGCCGTTGAACCAAACACAGCTGGAAAGGATGCAAGAGGCTGACCTGAAGGTCGATTGGGACATCTCTTCAAGTGTAATTATCCCGAAATTAGGACATACGCTTTCACCGGGGCTGGTTGCACAGGCACAAATTTACGAGTTTGCCGCCAGAGTTATGGCACTGGTGGAAAAAGAAAAAAAGGACGCGGTGGAACTTTCTCTCTCGTTAATTATGAATATGAAAAAAAATCCTGACGATAACATCATAATGAAGGTCAGCACTTCAGAAGACAGCTATCCCATACGTTTGGACAAGAACAGCCTTGAGGAGATAGCTGCACTCTATCGCCAGCAGGTTAACTAAGACATATCTTGACGACTGCGTCGCTGTGCTAATTCTTGCTGCATTTGGGCAATGATGGCTTCGACGCTGCGCACACCCCGTGCAGGAGCGGTTTGCTTGCGTCGCCAGAAGAAAAACCACAGCAGCAGGGGGCCGCTCAGCAGTAGTGCCAGTGGAATCCACCACGCGAGGGCATTGAAGCCGCGGCTCGGAGGTTCACGCAAAATCCAGTAGCCGAAGCGGGCGGTGAAGAATTGCATAATTTCTTCTTTGCTCATACCAGCGTTTATTTTTGTCTTTACCATGTCTTTGATTTGATTGGAAAACACGGCATCGGATTCCCACACACTTAAACCTTGGCAAGCTGGACAACGCAAGTCTTTGCTCAACTCTTCAAACAGCTGGTAGTCCTGTGGCTTAATATTTTCGTCGCGATCGTAAGCTGCGGTAAGGGTTAAGGACAGCAGTAGTGTTGGCAGTATTTTCATGTCGCCCCGCTACCAACAAAGTCCCGACTACGTTCGCCACGATAGCGATCGGCAAAAGCAATCAGACCGCCAACAACCATCAGGAATATGCTGATCCAGACGATACGCACGGTGGGGTTGATGTGAATGTTGAAGGTTGCCGATTGTTTTTCTGTTTCGTAATCAGCCAGCACGACATAAACATCGTGCCAAAAACCACCGTGTACCGCTATTTCGTGGAAAATTTCTTTTGCCGTCAGGTAACGGCTGCGGCCCGGATAGAGGGTGAACTGTTCCTGTCCCGCACGGGTAACTTGCAGGGTTGCCTCTTGAATGAAGGCGTTGTCGGCTTTCTTGTCCTGCACACCGGTGAAGACGAATTGGTAGCCAAAGAAAGCTGTTTGCTCGCCGCGGTTGAGGTTGACGTTTTTTTCTAGCGCACGATAGTTGCCAAGAAAGCCGAGTACTGCGACCAGCAGACCAATGTGGGCAACATAAGCACCGAGATAGCCGAGATTGCGGGTGGCGAAAATTTTAATTTTAAATTTAATTTGGCGCAAGCGATAGAAGAAATCGCCACTGATGACCAGCAAGCTCCAAAAACATAGGTAGATACCCACTAGTTGTGCGCCCAGTGCGAAGCCCTCAGGTGTTTGCCATACCTTGCCGCCATAGCAGAACAGTGTGGCACAGGGCAATGCCAGCAGTGCGGTGCTGATCAGTAGTTTTGCACCACCGACGATTTGGGCACGTTGATAACGCATGATATTGCCGAGGGCGATGGCGATGATTAAGCACAGCCCAATCCACGGAGCGAAGGCGTTGAAGTAGGGTGCTTGCACCGAGATGCGTTGCTTGGTCAGAGCTTCGGAGACGATGGGAAACATCGTGCCGATGATAACAATAATGGCTAGTGTTAGCAGAATAAATTGGGTGATGAGCAGGGCGGATTCTTTTGCCACACCCCAGACCCGCTCAGTTTCGGCAGGCAGAATCGCGGGAGCACGCAGCGCGTAGAGCATAATAAAAAATAGCAGCAGCACAGCTAGAAAAAGCAGATAGCTGGGGCCGATGGGCGATTGTGCAAACGAATGCACTGAACTGACAACCCCTGAACGGGTGATAAACGTGCCGAAAAAACTGAAGAAAAAAGCAAAAAAAGCGAGCACGAGACTCAAGCGTTTCAGGTGACCGAGTTTTTCTTGCACTAGCAGTGAGTGCAAGAGGCAGACACAGAACAGCCACGGCAAGAAGCTGGAGTTTTCGACCGGATCCCAGGCCCAGTAGCCCGCCCAGCCAAGTTCGACGTAAGCCCAACGCCCACCGAGACTTACACCCGCAGTCAGAAAACAAAAGGCAACTAAAGCCCAACGACGGGTGGTCTTCAACCAGCCTTCGGTGATGTCGCCGTAAAAAAGTGCAGCCACACTGTAGGCAAACGGCACTGCGAGCGCCGTATAGCCGATAAACAGTGTCGGCGGGTGAATTGCCATGTAGGGGTTCTGGAGCAAAGCATTCATACCTTGTCCATTGCTGGCGACGGGAAACAGACGCACAAAAGGATCGGAGTGGGTCACGGCGAGGTAAAACATCCACGCCAGCACTGCCTGTAACGCGGCACTGACGTAGGGCATGATATGTTCGTTATCACGTGCATGTGTCCACAGTGCCAGCGTTGTGCAAATCGACAGCAGCAGTGTCCACAGCAGGTGCGAGCCTTCCAGCGAAGACCAAAAGGCTGTGAGGGTGTAGTAGGATGGCAGGTCAGAGCTGGAGTTTTTGAAGACGTAAAACAGCGAATAGTCACGGCCAAAAAAAGTTATCCAGAGAATCAGCGACGCAGCAAGCACCAGCAGAAAGCTACCCGTCTGCGCGGCCTTTGCGGACAGATAGAGACGACGATGCCGCAGCCGTGCCGCCAGCAACGAAGCCGCAGTGCCGTAGATGTTGACGATAAGGCAGAGCAGCAGCAGGTAGTGTCCGACATCACCGAGAATGAGAGGCATCGGCGCGTTTTCCGCAGAAATTTACAACCCTTCAAGTCTAAACCGTTCGCACTCATTCGGCAAGGGTGTGACGGGTGACTTTTTCCTGACTCCAGCGGCTCGTCGGCATGACTAATTGATATAATTTGGTTTTATCTTTTCCATAGGCACTACGATTGCACAAGTTTTGAGCAGATTAGTTAGACCTTGTTAGGATGCAGTAGTTAGTTTGAGGCCAACAATGCTGCCCCCCAACAAAAACTACGTAGTATTAGATAGTTAAAATTAAACCAACAAAAAATCAAACTCTAGGTGCGGAAAATGGGAGTGTTGAGGGTTAGTAGTTGCTGATTGTAACCACTTGATATTTATATTTTTTTATGAAAATATTTAGTTTTTAGTTGATATTACCGAACGTACTTATGAACGGTTATTTTTACTGTGGAGAGACAATGGATCACGGTAATGGTGGTGGTAACAATGGTGGGAATGGTACTCCTCCTAAAGGGCCGAAGATTTATCCTGTCGGGCAGCAAACTCCCCCCAACAAAACGAATGTTCCTCACACTGGACAGCGTGCAACTTACAACAAGCAAAATATGTCTAGCAGTAGGCAGAGAATATCTAGTAGGCAAAGGCTATCTGGTTCTACCACTGTCCCTACCGACATAGGAATTGGATCGCTGGGTATAAAAAAGTTTTTGCTCAGCATCAGGGGGCGACTTTCTGCTTCGGCATACGTTGTATCTCTGGGAGGCCTTATTGTCTTAACCTCGATGTCGTATTATATCTTGTTACCGATGTGCGTGTTCTTGCCAGGCTTTATCAAAGTTCTAGCGATGATTGGTTATATCCTATTGTTAACATGGATCGGTATTGCCATAACTGTGAGGCGCTTGCACGACCTTGGGCGCAATGGTTGGTGGTTTCTTATTAGCTTAATTCCCCTCCTGAATGTTCTTTTGATCATTTATCTTGGTTTTTGGAAGGGAGAGGCAGGAGAAAACCTGTACGGTGCTCCTGCTAGTCCTGCACCATTACCTTTCGCTATTTTGTGCTACCCTATTTTCACGTTAGCTATGTTTCTCAACTTACTACCGGCTGCAAGCATTATCCCCGGCATCAATAAGTTACCGGGTGTGGGCTATCTAGTGCCGTCATCAGAAGTAACGGATGCAAAGGACGTGCAGCAGTTTGTCGATGCTATGCCGGGGATGGTGCGCGGTGAAATGGATAAAGATGATATGAAAAAATCAATAGCGTTAGTTATGATGCAGGGGCAAATGATCGCCGCTGGCGGTTTTATAACGGAAAACAGAATACTCATCAGTGGCACACATCTGGCATCTGCCATGCAAAACGGGCTTGCACAACAGCAAAAACTGCAGGTTAAGAGTTTAGACAAGGAATCACATGTTACGCATCTGGTAGCATCTGCCCCAGTACGACAGTGGTATGTTTTTGAAGTCGATCAGCCGATCGGCAAGCCCGGCTTTCTGATCGATGAGAATCGCAATGCACTCACAGCAATAGGGGCTTTTAAGTAGCTTAGCTATTCTAGAGTGTCTCTAGAAATACTCACCTCTTGTATAACCAGAGACTAGTTCTGCTTGGCACACTCTCCGTGCCATTATAACCAAAATAATTAAAAGTTGACAATATTTTAATTTATGGTATAATTACCACGATGTTGTTGTTGTTAATTGTTTTTGTTGTAATATGAGATACTTATCTTACATTGTCGTGCTACTTGTGATGGCCTGTGGGGAACATAAGGGTAGTAATGGTAGCGTGCGGCATCTCTTTGACAATGGTGCGCAGGACGGGAAAAAATCAATAATTTTCGCCACTAAGCAGCCCAATGATCAGCATTGTTTCTATGGGCGGAATATTGCCAGTGAAGTTTCACAAGAATCGGTTTCTGCTGACAAGGAAGCCATACTAAAGCTAGCACAAGGGAGTGTGCTGCTAACACCGCGTTCGCTGTCACACAAGGATGTGCGAAGGGCGTTGTTAGCGGACACAAAGGAGAGTAATATCGTCGATCACTTACTTTTCAATCCTGTCAGTTTACCGTTGTCGTTGACTTGTTTTGTTTCTTCGACGGTATTTCTGTTTGGTAATGTTGCGATGGCAATTATTAGCGGGGCTGGGGCGGCGTTGACGATGGTAACGCTGGGCAAAGTCGCGGCTGTGTCTTGTGGCACTGAGATAGCAATTTACGCGGGGGCTGTGTTCTTTAGCTTTGATAGCGCTTCGACAAGTCGTTTTGCTAGCAGAAAACTTGTCTCCTCCCATCTACATAGCACTTCGACGGATGAACTGGAGCGTTTGCGCAAAATTTTTACTTGGCTTGATTCACGGGATGCGATGCAATGTCCAGCCACACTACAGTTGCCTATGCAAACAGAGAGTAAGGACAAGCAAAAGCAAATGCGCAAAGAGGGGAAGTAACATGTTCAGGTTATTTTTTGTCATATTGAGTTTGTTGTTGTTTGCTTGTGGCGAGGCTGAGCATGCGAAAGTGCAAGTTGGCGGCCCTGAGGTGATTGCAGGCAATGACCCGCTCAATCGTTATACTGTGTTAGTTAAGCTTACTGTTGAATATCGTGATGGGTTTAGGCACGGGCACTGTTCAGGAACATTGCTTAGTCCAGAGCATGTGTTGCTGGCGACACACTGTGTTGAAGGTGTCTGGAGTGCGAAAGTATTAGTCGGGCATGACCGCAAGGTTATCACCGACGATGGCAAAGAATTTTCCACCATCGGCGAGGGCAAATCTTTTGTTGTCAGTAAATCTTTTTTGTCTAATTTCGGTAAAAAAGCTGGGCATTTGCTTTGGCAAAAACTTACCTTCAAAGAGCCGCGTGCTATTTTCAAAGATATTGCTATCATCAGGTTGGAAAAACCGTTAGCGTTGCCTTACAAAATTAATTTTGCCATTCCTTCACCTGAACGTGACCTCAGCGGAGAGCAGGTAACCATTGCTGGCTATGGCATTGGCGATATTGGGCAGCAACCATCAAGGGCACGCAAGGCAACGGTTAAGCTGGTGCGTGATTATCAGGAATCCGACTTGCTGGAGTTTACCAATTATTTTCGTAGAATAAATTCTGGCGACTCTGGTGGCCCCGTGTGGTGGCATGACGAAGATGGTAAACTTAAACTTATCGGCGTACATTCTTTCACAATTCCGCTAGCAAAATTCTACACATGGTCAATCGACATTCGCCATCACCGCCGATGGATTGACAACGCCTTGAAAGTCCTACACCAACACAACCCACACATCACCGCAGCGATGGACATGAGCAAACGCCACTTCCCCGCATTCTTGGAAAAAATTTATCAGGGCGATTAAGAGTGTTGGATCAGCTTTTTCTTGACAATCATCTTAAAATTATCTATAAATAATGTGTTTCTTTGTTGTTTTAGCAGGTGAGGCATATTGTTATGAAGTGGTATTTTTTAATTATTTTTGTTTTGTCAAGTAGTTATGGAGCACAGGCAGGAATGGCTGCGTCTCCTGTGACAGGATTTCTTGCCAAGCATCTCATGCCACATAGATTCAAGGTAGCGCAGGTACTTTCACTTACAATTGGTGCATTACATGCAAAAGATCATCGCTGGATCAATTTACAATCTCTTTTGAGGGAAGACCAGCCTTTCGGACGTGCTACGAAGGAGGCTTACCAATACAGCAACCTCCGTGGTAGCGAGCAGCACATTGACAACTTAGTGCAACATATAGCACATGCATCTCACGCCGAGTTAGACGAAACAATTGCGCTGCTGAGGGTTAACACGATGGAGGTGTTGCCTCACTTCAGCCGTCTGACACGGGAAGAGGCACGCGACATAGTAAAGAAGATAGCTGTATTTGATCTACGTAATTTTGAGGGTATCGCTGCTGAAGATGTGAACGAGGTTGACATCGAAGCTGAGTTTAATACCCAGCTTAAGATTCTTCTGCAAAGAGCACATGGTGCTGTGCGCATGTCAGCAGACGGGTACGCAAGTGTTATCACAGCTTTTCAAAAACTTTATGCAGCAAAAAAGTTTGAAGAAATGCATGACATAACAGCAGAGGCTTGGAAAAAACATTACAACAGGCTTAGCAAAAATGAAATCATCGATGAACTAGAAAATATTATGAAAAGTCAAAATAATGCATTACCCGCACGCCATGATTTTACCCACGGAGCAATTGAAACGGAGCTAGACACATTTGAGGAGACTATCGCACAACTAGATTTACCGGAGGCATCTCATCAAGAAGCTATTGAATATCTTGTAAGTGAAAGAGTCCCCAGCAGTACCTTTACCGAAGTCTATGGCAATGCCGACGATCTTGGTGATGATAACACGTTTGCAGTGTACAAAGAACTTGACTTCATATCTGATATTATGGTTGCCACAGCAGGCCTTGACAAGCAAGAGATGAGCTATCTTGCACGCGCACTAAATAAAGCTACGGTGCGTTAGAGAGGCAGAGCTGCAATTTATTTTCAGAAAGTTATTCCCCCAGTCATGGGCAATGCAAAATTGCAGTTGGAATTCGTCTTCAACTAAATGTCCACATCCCTTCGCATGGGTGTGGTCTGCTGTCGTAAATATTATCTGGAACTCGCGGGCATGAAGCGAGCTAGAAAGCGAGCGATACTAGCAGCCCCATGAGCAGAGCGATGGAGTTAAGCCATCACGACACAGAATCCTTACTCATTCCACAATTTCTAGTAAAATTAAATATCTACGTTGCTTCTCCTCCTATTACTGAAAGCGTGCTCAAACAAAAATATCTCGCAGATCGCCTTTCAATGCGTCAAATTGCCAGTGAATTTGCGTGCTCAAAAACACACGTTAGAACCCTGCTTTTGAAATACAAAATTCCACTACGAGTACCACACAGATACAACAACACGTGGTATTCCTACGGCAAGCAGAAAGTCCGCGGCAGAACCATAGAGCACAAGGCCGAGCTACGCACCATTGCTGCCATCAAGAAGATGTATAGCGAAGGAGTCGGCACAAGGGCTATCGCTAGATTCCTGGACACCATGAAGATCCCTACCAAGCAGCAGGGCAAAGGCTGGCATCACCACACAATTACACAAATCCTAAAGCGAGAGGGTGTTTATGTGGAGGGACGTAGGCACAGGGCAGCGAAAGTTTAGCTACCATCGGGCACGGGGCATCACTCCTGCATAGACCAGTTTAACTGCCTCGTGCTAGGCTATGTATAGTGGTGTAGACAACGAGTGAAAGGCAGACATGACGAAGCAACAACGTGAGAGGCAGCACAGACACCAACGTAAGATGCAGAAAAAACAACGCAGCAAGACTGTTAAATCCCAACAATCCTATCCACACGACGCTGTTTTCAAGAGAATTTTCAAAAATCCTGAATACTGCCGTGCTTTGATGCATGTTCTGCTTATGCCCAGCTTATACACTATCTTCAACTGGCCGTTGGTGAAGATTCGCGAGAGTGTCGCAACGGGGGCAAAGGGTAAGGAGCGCAGGGCAGACATCGTGATGGAAGTGCCTTTGTTGAACTCAAGCTTCCACATCATCATCACGATTATCTTGGAACACAAAAGCTATCGTGACAACAACACCGTCCTGCAGATGCTTGGCTACTACAACGAGATTGCGCAGGAGTCGGGCAGCATAATTCTTCCCATCATCGTAACCTGTTGCAAGGACAAGCAGGCAATCATTCCCTCTGACTATCTCAGCTGGTCACTGCAAAAGCAGGTGCACCTAAAGAACTGAAGAAGTGTTTCAGGAAATTTCCCAATTTTAACTGTCTTTTAGTGAACTTACATGATTTATCCTATCGTCGCATGCGTCGGGGAGGCGAGGAGGTAAGTTTGGCACTGTTCGGCATGCGTAACTACTGGGAGATGAACGATAAAGTCGTGGGTGAGATTATCAAAAAAGCCCGCCTGTTAGCCCAGCAGCGGCGGTCGTTTGTCTTGAGTGTGCTAATAGATTACTATGATTGTGCCGATAAAGGGTATGACAGGGCAGGGTTCGCAAGGGTCGAACGCCTGTATTTTCCAAAGCTGAAGGAGGAGGAGAGACTTATGCCAGAGATGGAATTCACCTATGACAAGGCCGCCAGGGCAGACAAGGCCGCCAAGCAAGCCATGCGTAAGGGCAAGCAACTCGGCATCGAGCAGGGCAAGCTGGAGATGGTCAAGCGTCTTTTGCAAGCAGGTGTTGATGAACTAGCAATCTGCGAGGCCGCCCAGCTTTCAAAGCGGGAATTAGATCAGATCAAACGTTCTCTCGATTAGAAAGGGACAGTGGTTAAGTCCCCCTTTCTGGGTTTTCTCGACGCGGGGCACAGCGGTCATCCATATGAGTATCTCGACAGCAGAACAGATAGCTCCAAAAAGCAGTAGCAGTTTACTTTTGAACACAACAACCAAGTTCAAGTGTTTTGCTATACTTGAACAGATGGACAATTACTTGACAGTTCTACTAAAGGTTGTCAACACTTCGTCCGAGTTGCTTATGTAGGAGGGATTTTACATGATCAACTGGGAGAGTATAATAGGAAAAATTCCGCAGGTAAAAATACTATGTGATTGGTTACACAGGAAAGTGCGAGACAAGTTGTTAGGCAGAAAGTCCCTAACACTAACACTAAATTGGCAACCTAGCGATAACAAAGAGTTGTCATTCACATCGCTGGCAGTGTCAAACAACTGCAATAAATATGTTACCTTCCTCTATGCTAATTACGACGTGGAGGTACGAACGTTACCACTCTATCGAGAGGTAGGGTGGCGTACCTACCCTAATAAAAATCTTTCCCCAGAAATTTTCAAAATTACTCCGTTACCAAAAGATTTAGTTCAAACTAAATATGTAGGAGGACAACGGGTTGTTAATTCTGATACCATTTTCCACAAACGCGATGAGACTGATATGTTTTACTTTGCTGCTGGTGCTCGCGAAGTTTTCCGTATACCTAACACCAAAGAATGGGTTGAATTTCTGACTAGTGCTGATCGTCTTTTCCTGCTTGATTCAGAAGGAACTAAGTTCTATGTTGACACAGGCAGTATTAAAGCAGTTAAGAAACAAATAAAACGTGAGAGAGACAATCAACATAGTTGATATCTTGGAAACCCTTTGACCCTCCACCAATGCACTTAGTGAAGCCCAACACGATGGGCTATGTTGATCATCAGAGGTAAGAATTGGGCTAATGGCTAAGCTTTAGTCTCTGTTGAGAGAAGGCACTACAAATGTAGATGAAGAGATACTCTAAAAGAATGCCAACGAGGACTAACGAACAACATTGCCCTAGCCAACATTACCAAAGCCACTAGCCACACCAAGCACCTGTACCTTGCCTTTGGACGCACAACCTGACCTGCACTCCCTGTGCGCTTCGGGGACAGTTTGAGCGGGGCTAGCTCTTCCCTCGTCCACCTGCATTTTGCAACATGGGGAGTGCCTCATTTGGGCATAAGCATGGCAATATCGCGATGTGACTTTGGTGAGGATAGCATACATATTGCTTGTCATTTCAAGCATCGCCAAGTCTATGTCTTTTGTCTCGCGACTGTGCTGCATGCGTAGTTCCATCGCATAACCGCCTTTTAGAACCCAGCAGTGTTTTTCCGTGTGAAACAGGCGGGCAAGAAAGCGATCAAAGGCAAGATGACGAAAAAGACGATTTGCCCTTACGCCCTCTGTTTTGGCAATTTTCTTCAAGCGGTCAGTAATTGCTTGTCTTAGTGCTGCCGCTGTCTCATACTTGTTACCACGCATATTTTTTCAACATACCCTTGCTTGTTTTGAGAATATTGTATTTTTTCAGTTCATCTTGTGGATATAGGCCGCGTCGCATACCCTCATCGATAGCTTGACAAACAAATTCTCTTGGCACACGTGGTGAGTGAATAACATCGTATAAAGTTCTGGTTGGAGTGGTTAACCTGTAACCATCAACATATCGCCAATCCTCTGGCTTAAGAGCTTGCTTGTGCAATACGAGTAGCTTGGGGGTAGCTAGCTCTCTTCTGAAGTTTGGTGGCACTGTCATGTGGATTTTGGCAGGAGCAAGATCAGACAGTTCGTATAGTTCTAATGCCGTTTCGTGTGAGTAAACCCCTTGTGCTTCCCCCGCCTTGTTACACGACCACAGATACCACATCACTAGTTGTGACGAAGGAGAATAGGGAAAGCTTGTAAGTCGATAAATCCCCCGATGCTCTCTTTCCCAGTTACCCGCAGCGACATGGTAAGAGTGGTTGCGATAATCAAATCCTGCTTCGACCGCTTGTCGGGCGGTAAACAGCCCCTGCTGTCGTTCAGCAAGCTTGTAAAGTGCTATGTGATGGGATTTTTGCATCTTTGCTCATGCAGTAAATACATAAAAATTAAGATAATCCTGTAATTAAGCATCGCATAGAGTAGGGCGGTGAGTCAACAGTAAATACATAAAATTACGTATTTGCTGATAAAGGCAGCTGTTCCAAAAAATTATCGTGCATCCGTTGGATAATGCAAGGTTGCAATTGGAGTTTGTGTTTAATGAAATGTCCACATCCCTTCGCATGGGTGTGGTCTGCTGTCGTAAATATTATCTGGAACTCGCGGGCATGAAGCGAGCTAGAAAGCGAGCGATACTAGCAGCCCCATGAGCAGAGCGATGGAGTTAAGCCATCACGACACAGAATCCTTACTCATTCCACAATTTCTAGTAAAATTAAATATCTACGTTGCTTCTCCTCCTATTACTGAAAGCGTGCTCAGACAAAAATATCTCGAAGATCGCCTCTCAACTCGTGAAATTGCCAGTGAATTTTCGTGCTCAAAAACACACATCCGCGACCTTCTTCTAAAGCACGAAATCCCCCTACGGCAACCCCACAGACGCTACAATATATGGTATACCTATGGCAAGCGCAGGGTAGGGGGAAGAAGCATCGAGCACAAGGCCGAGTTGCGCACCATCGCTACCATCAAGCAGATGTACAGCGAGGGTGTAAGCACATCAGCTATTGCAAGGTTCTTGAACACCATGAAGATACCAACAAAGCAGCAGGGCAAGGGCTGGCAGCAAAACACCGTTGCAAAGATTCTAAAGAAGGAGGGTGTTTACGTCGTGGGACGGAAGGGGAGGGTGGCGGTATCCGCCTAGACTTGGGCTAGAGATACTCCTGACTGTTGGGCACACCCCAAGCATGCGGCAACAGCCGTTGGGGTGGCAGGCTGCCAGTAGCGGGCAGGACACCCAGCCAACTCAGGCATGCTTCCTCGCTCTGCTCTGCTTTCTGACACTTTCTAGCTCCATCCCCTCTCGCTCTAGCCTGCTCACTACACTGTGCGACTGAGCTTCGTGATGCGACAGACAGCAGCAATACTCATGCCATCCTCCAGCATGCGCAATGCGATCTCCTCAATCCCCTCTTGCCGACCCTTGATGATGCCATCTTCGAGCCAGCCTTCACGACCAATCTTGAGCTTATTCATAAGTCTGTCCTTTGGTTTGTTAATAGCTACCACCTCGATATCCTTTAGCACAGCTAAGCTGAAATCGCTATTGAATTTAGAGAAACAGTCAGTTGACAATTCCAAGAGCCGTTTTCTCTCCTCTATCTCTAATATCAGGGTGCTGTGAAAAAATTTAGCCACCTTCTCACGGGTCAAGTCCCTTATGCAGTGCAGCGGCAGCATGTAGGGGTGGCTCTTGGGAAACATTTTAATGATGTCCTCCTGACTATAATCGGGCAGATGCAGCAGCAAATACCCGAAATCTAGAGCTACACTGCTACCAACTGCGTTAGCACTCTTGGTAAACTTGCCCTGAAAGCGCAGAGGTATACGCCAGCATCCCTTGGCTTTAGAGATCACGATAGTGATTACCTTGTCGGCTAGGTGTGTTTCAAGCAGTGCCTGATAATTCAGCAGCTGTCCTAAAAGCCCCTTGTCCTGCGTGCTCTTGTGCTCGATGAGGAAGACAACCCGCTGACCGTCTTTGGTCATCACCGAGACCACCGCGTCAGCACGGCGTTCATTTCCTTCAGCATCGGTGAACACCGTCGCTACGCCGCTTTTTGTAACGCTCGCTTTTAAGGAGGTATTTATTCATAGAATGAAGCAAGAAAGCCAGCAATTCGACGACAACCTCCCAATTGTTGGTAATAATCGCCACAAACAGGGCGTTATGTATCGCTCGTTTTGTCATAGTACGCTGCTTCTAGTGAACACCAACTCTGTTGCATACCCGACAAGATAAGTGAGATCATTCTCTCACAACTAGGATCAAAATATCAACCCCGCCGTGTTGTAGATCAATACATATATTTTAACGTAATAACGCACCAATTTTATTAAAAATATTTAAATTTCTCCCAATATTCACGGGTCTATACTGACTCGTTGGTCAGTCACACTGACACAGTCATCGTGTCGTTAGCCTACTGCTTGGAGGTAGTGAGATGGGTAAAGCAAACAAGAGAACCAGAGATGCTGGAACAGGGCGGTTTGTGCCCGATGGTGAGGAAGACAAGCGGCCAGATACAACTATGCGTGAGGTTATCGACTCCCCCGCAAGCAGACGAGGGAAAATAGCTCGGAAAGTCGTTCGGGATGCGACAACAGGCAGGTTCTTGCCACGTAGAGCTGCATCAAAAAGGCCAGATACGACGATTGAGCAAACGATCTACTAAACAGTCCCAGCCTGAAGGGCATTGCACTTAGTATGTCTAATATGTCAAGGTGGTTATACTAGACTTTGTGTTTAGGTCACTTTCCCGCTGCTGATGTCGCAAACATGCCAGAGTTATCACAAAATAGCTTGCACTGGGATGCTGTTTCCATAATAAGAAGAGGCGGAAGTCATGCATCGAATACAGCATGTTTTCAAGCTTATTGTTTTCACCAAATGGCTTGACCACCAACCCTATTTTCTCCGCCCAGTCTATCCCCATGTGCCTTGAGTGCATTGCCATGTGTATCATTTCGGTTAGATGAGAAACTATGTTGGAGTTGGCTTTTTGTTTTGTTTGTCTTTAACAAAGTGTCTACATCCCTTCGCAGGGCATTGGACAAAATATGTCCCTCGGCCAGCTTAATGGAGCATATCGGGGTTGAACCGACGACCTCTGCAATGCCATTGCAGCGCTCTACCAGCTGAGCTAATGCCCCTATATTTGACTTCTCTCTAAATTCCCTCATGAAAGAGTTTCAGAAACTTTGAATCCGATGATAACAGTAGGTTTGAGCGTTTCTTCAGGGCTTTTCTATAAGCTTCTAGTGTGCGGGAAAACTCGTAAAACTCTGGGTCTTGGCCAAGATGTCGGGCGTAGATGTCGATTGCTTGTGCTTCGGCTTTACCCATAATTATTTCACTGCGGCGCAGTGCTTCGGATTCGATGCCTTTCAGGTCTTTGTTGATTTTACCGATAATTTTTGCACTCTCACCTTTACCGATCGATTTTATTTTTTCCGCAATACGCAAACGTTCGGAGATCATGCGTTGATAAACTTTTTGTTGCACGCTTTCGACGTAAGAAATGCGGCGAAGTTGCACATCAACTAGTTCGATGCCGAAGATTTTGAGTTCTTCTTGAGCACGCCTGATGATGATACGGCTGAGTTCTTCCCGTCCAACTTCGATTGACGCGATTTCGCCCATAATTTCTTCGTCAATATCTCCGATGGGTTCATTTTTTTCTCGCTGTTCTTTCTTTCTTTGTTCCTGCTCTTTGGAATACTTGGCACGGTCTTCGATAATCTGGTTGTCGTTGCGCACCGACTCGACGAGGTTGTGGTTGGAAATCGTGTCACGGGTGATACCGTCGATGATACCGTCGAGTTTGTTCTGTGCCCCGTACTCGTTGATAACGATTTTGGCGTATTTCACTGCGTCATAAATTTTCCAACGTGCTGTCGTATCGACGAGAATATATTTCTTGTCTTTGGTGGGAATCTGTTCAGGGTCGCCATCCCACGTCAGCAAGCGTTTTTCGTAAAAACGCACGTCTTGAATGAAGGGCAGCTTCCAGTGCAAACCCGACTCGGTAATTGGCTCACTGACGATACGACCGAACTGCACAATCAAAGCCTGGTGCTCTTCCCGCACCCGATAACTAGAACTGTAGACAAGGATTACCGCTAGCAGCGCGGCGATAAGATAAACACTACTTTTCACGTATTCGCTCCTTATTATCATCTCCAATAAAATCTTGCAACACATCCGGTTTGTGATAGAGTGGAATGATGCCCTTTAGATCGCTGTCCACAACGGTAATACGTGACAACGAAGTCATCACCTCCTCGACTGTTTCAAGGTAGAGGCGTTTCTTGGTAACTTCGGGTGACTTGCGATACGAGGCATAAACAGAGGCGAAACGCTGCGACTCACCGCGTGCCTTGTTCAAAGTTGAAATGGCGTAACCCTGTGCATCGGCGATTTGCTTGTCTGCTTTGCCGCGAGCTTCAGGGATGATGCGGTTATATTCTTTTTCGGCATTGTTGATCGTTTCTTCCTGCTCTTGTTTGGCAACGTTAACCTCGTTGAAGGCAGGCTTTACTTCGTCAGGCGGGTTAACATCTTGCAGTTTGAGCGTCACGATGTTAATGCCGAGTTCGTATTTATCGATCAGTTCTTGCGTAAGTTCTTTCGCTTCGACGGCGATGGCAATACGATCGGTGGTCAACACGCTGCTCACCGAGCGGTTGCCGACGACACGGCGCATGATCGACAGCGACAGGTCGTTGACGTTACGCACAGGGTCTCTGGCACTGAACAAGAACGAGCGCGGGTCGCTGACACGGTATTCGATTTTCCACTCGACGGTGGCGACGTTGAGGTCGCCCGTCAGCATGATGCTTTCCTCGTTGATTTTGTCTTTTGAGGTGCGGATGATGCGTCGTTCCATCGATCGCTCACGATACCCAAAACTCATCGGCTGACTGCTGATGGGCACTTTGACCACGTCATCAACACCGAAGGGAATTTTGAAATGCAGCCCGTTATCGACCGTTTTCACATACTCGCCGAAACGCGTGACTACCCCAAGTTCGTGCGGCTGCACAGTGAAAAAAGATGAGAACGCCCCGTAACCAACGAGAATAAAAAGAATTATTATCAACACTGACACAAAACTGCCACCGCTGCCACCTCGTCCGCTGCCATTGCTGCTGCGGCGACTGCCGCTGCCGCCTACTTTGCCAAAACCCAGTTCGTTCAAGAAGTTGTTGATTTCATCGAGAATTTTATCGCCGGGACTGCGGTGGCGATTAATAGGACGAACGTTATCGTCATCCATGAGCTGCCTCCTTTGTGCTAACACTTCCTTGCCTGCCATGTACAGGCAATCATCCTCTTAAAGCAAAGCTGGGCAAGTTTGGCAAGCTTCAATCACCAGATTGCACCTGCCAACAAAGGGGCGAAGCCTCGTAGTTGTTTTGATGGCAGCACAAGCCTCTAAAATTATATAATAAGTTATTAGTTGACAGATTTATGTGTTTATGATAATGTGAGTGTTGTGTTTTATGTGATTTTTTAAAATGTGGACAATGTTAAGAGTAGCATTGATCATTTTTAGTATCAGTTTCACCCACAATGCATATGCTAAAATGCCTGCGCAAGTCATCACGGGAGCATACGATGTGTATTTCGCTGAAAACAGGGTGTTGTTTTACATCGGTAAGCACAAGCATTCGGATAAGATTGCCATTTGGGGACAAACCGCGCTCACTGAAGACATGGTGCGAATTTTGTTAGAAAGTCCACGTGATGTGGTAGAAATGGAAGCACTGTTGCGCAGCACTGGCAAGCGTTGGGCTGGAAACTACCGCAACTATAGTCTGTATAATTTTCTGCTCAGTGAGCCTGAACAAACAGATAATATTTTTATTGAAGCAGTAATAGACTCGTCAGAGTTGCGTCTCCTCAATGCTTATGTCGATAGTGTCGAAGAAGGAGATGGGGCAACGAAATTCTTTGACAGAAATGGTGACGAAGTGCTGCCCGTAAAAAAAATACGTGGAGGTGTTACTGAATGTGCCATGGCAGAAGGTGATGCTTGTTCCCGCCTGTATCAGAGCTACTTTGACTACAGTGTAAATCTAGCTCGAAACCAACTCACAATCACAGAAGAAAACATGCAGCGGCTGCGGGGAAGGGGTATTTACATAAAAGAAATAGTAGAAAAGCTTGGATTTGAAAGTGGCAGTGCGCTGGGAAGAGCAAGAAGTACATTGAAGGAAGAACTGCCTGAAGACCACTTTATTCACAGGATGGAGTTGTACAAACATGGTAACTCTTGGGCCAGGACCAGGAAGAGTTACTACCGCATAGATAGCACTGCAACACCGTGAAGCTTCGGGGGAGGGTTGGTGTGATGAGCAAGGATGTCCGCACCCACTAAACAAGCGTTGTTTTGAACCACTTGGCATTGCGTCCTGTGCCTGTCACGGCGATTGTGCCTTCGTCACGCAACTGGCGGATGACGTTGCGGATTGTATCACTGCTAACCTCAGGGCAGTCGGCGGCGATGTCCGAGATAGTGAAGGGGGTGGATTTAGCGAGCACTGCTAGTCTTACCTGTGTGGCTTTGGTGGCAGTGGCGGTGTGCTTGACGGCTTCGAGCTTGGCAGCAAACTCTTTGTAAGCCGCGAGCATGACACCCCAGAAGTGGTTGAGCCACGGGAAAGGGTCGTGCTCACTACTGTGCCAACCTTGTGAACTGCTTGCCAAACTTTGATAGTAGCCGTCCTTCTGCTGTTCAAAGATACGTTCAAGACTGACGTAGCGGCCAACTTCGTAGCCACTTCTGTGTAACATGAGCAGGGTCAGAAGACGAGCTACTCTGCCATTGCCATCTTTGAAGGGATGGATGCAGAGAAAGTCAAGAATTGTCAACGGCAGGACGAGAAGTGTTTCCGCGGTGAGAACTAATTCGTTGTAGCGACCACAAAGCTTTTGCACTGCCGCAGGTGTTTGCGCTGCCTGCATGGGTTTGAAACGCACCTTTGCAACGTTGCCATCCACATCTTTTTCGACGATGAGGTTGTCCGTTTTTTTGAAAATTCCGCCCTCTTCAGGATGATAGCGGTAGATAAGCTCGTGAAGCTGCAGAATAACCTCAGCATCAATGCGCATCTTCGCATGGGTCGCATGAATCAAACGCAGTGCCTCTACATAGCCAGCAATCTCCTGTTCCGACCTGTCTTTGGGCATAGTCTTCTCCCGCACTAGCCCGACGATGCGCTGGCGCGGTGCGGTAATCTGCTCCAAGCGATTCGAGGACTCGACCGACTCAACCATGGCATGCTGACGCAGAGAATCCAAAGCCGAGGGCGACTTGCGATAGTAGAGTTCTTGCTTGCCACGATATTCACCGAGCTGTCTTAATATAGATAAGTGTTTGTTATCAAAGACAATTTTTGCGATATAGGACTCGCTAAGTGAGTGCAAGTGATTGACTCCATTGCTGCTAAAGGGGGTAATGCAACCGCTAAAGGGGGTAACATTTCCTTCTTTTATTACCCCATTTATTTCGCTGCGGCGCAAGGGTTTTATTGCTAAGCGTTGCAACATCGGGGCGCTGCGGTATAATGGGTGCGTATTTTGCGTAACTAATAATGGAGGACAATATGTTTAGTTTTTACAAGATATTGGCACTGTTGCTGTTCATGTGTGCGTCGATGTTGCACGGCAAGGATTGTGCTCTGCAGATCGCGGGCAGCGACATGATGCAGTATGACAAGAAGGTGTTGCAGGTCGATAGCTCTTGCTCGCGGGTGACGGTGACACTGACCCACAGCGGGCAGTTGCCGAAGGCGGCGATGGGGCACAATTGGGTGCTGACGAAGGTGGACGACAAGGAGGCAACCGTTGCCGCGGGGGTGACCTCGGGGCCGCAGGACGGCTACCTGCAGAAGGACGACGCACGCATCATTGCCGCGACAGGCATGATTGGCGGCAAAGAACAGACGAGTGTCACCTTTCCCACCAGCAAGCTTAAGGTCAGCGAAAAATACGTGTTCTTCTGCACTTTTCCCGGTCACGTGGGCTTAATGACGGGTGATTTTATTTTCACCGCCGCGGCCAAGTCAGCAAGCAAGGCAAAGCCAGCGGCAAAATCAGCTGGCAAGGCAAAATCTACTGCGACGGCAACATCAAGCTCTGCAACTCCGGCCAAAAAATAGCGCGATTAGTGCCGTTTAGCCGTGTGGCAAACATTTTTACTAAAGCCTCTTCGCTTCGCAGCCGAACAGTGTGGTAGATGCATTGCTGTAAACAAAGGAAGGAGGCCTCATGTTTGACCCCAATAAGTTCAAAAAAGCCGCCAAGGAATGGGTCAAAACGCACTCCAACGGCAGCATCAGTGAATTCGTCGATTTCTGCGAAGAACAAATCCCCGCCCACCACTTCGCCGCCAACCAATGGATGATCGAACAAAGCACCAGCTGGTACGAACACATCCTTGCTCAACGCAAAGCCGCACAAGAAGCCGATCGCCTCTACGAGTCGGGTATTGAGTGAGGTTGTGAAATTAGATGGAAAAACTTAATAATCTCAATGCAATACTGCACTCAAAGCGTGCCAACATCTACTACCTCGAAAAATGCCGGATCATGCAGAAAGACGGCAGAGTGCTGTATTTGAGCGAGGATACACAACAAAAGAATTATTGGAACATTCCGATTGCCAACACTACTGCTATTCTGCTGGGCACAGGCACTTCAATTACACAAGCAGCAGTGCGAATGTTGGTTAGCGCGGGTGTGATGATCGGGTTTTGTGGCGGCGGTGGAACGCCTTTATTGGCAGCAAGCGAAATAGAGTGGCTATCTCCCCAGAGCGAGTATCGCCCGACTGAATACATGCAAGGCTGGATGCAGTTTTGGTTTGATGCGGAGAGTCGCTTGCAGGTGGCAAAAAAATTTCAGCAAGCCAGACTAAAATTTATGTGTAATGTTTGGCAAAAAGATAAAGAATTGCATAACGAGGGATTTTATCTCGATGATGCAGAAATCGAGACTGCGCTCAATAAATTTAACCAAGATACTGATGCCGCTACAGATGTTAACAAACTTTTGACAATAGAGGCACAATTGGCTAAGCATCTCTACAAATATGCCGCGAGCCGAGTAAATTACGGTGATTTTTCCCGTGATCACAAGTCCTATGACAAAGCCAATGTTTTTTTAAATCACGGCAACTATCTTGCTTACGGTTTAGCAGCAACTACTTTATGGGTGTTAGGAATTTCGCATAGTTTCGCGGTTATGCATGGCAAGACCCGTCGGGGTGCGTTGGTTTTTGATATTGCTGATTTAATCAAGGACACACTTGTTTTGCCGTGGGCTTTTATCTGTGCCAAAGATAGCGCAAGTGAGCAGGAATTTCGGCAACAGTGTTTGCAGGTATTCACCCAGCACAAGGCATTAGATTATATGTTTAACACCGTCAAAGAGGCCGCGCTTACACCATGATGGTGGTTTTTGTTTCTGAATGCGAAAAAAATGCCCTGAAAAAAACTCGTCGGGTGCTCGATAGCTTTGCCGATCGCATCGGCAACAATGTGTGGCAGACAGTTATTACACTGGAAGGACTCGACGCGGTAAAAAAACAACTGCGCAAAACCGCGTCAAAGAGCACCGCCGTTGCCTGCCATTGGCTACGTAGTCGCAGCCGTGCAGAGTTGTATTGGGTAGTTGGCAATCGTCATAAATTCAACACACAAGGTCAAGTTCCCGTGCATCGCACTAAGAAAAATTTGCTCAACATGCAATGGGAAAACGACTGGCATTATCTGCCGTTGATCAAAGCGTTAACCGCGCTTGCTGCACTGTTGCATGATTGGGGTAAGGCGAACACGCACTTTCAGCAAAAATTAAAAAAAACTGGCAATATAAGCGACCCCCTGCGACACGAGTGGGTATCTTACCTATTGCTCAATGCTTTTGTTGATGATGCTGGTAACGACGCTGAGTGGTTGGAAAAATTGGCAACAGGTAAAATTGATGAGCAAAAAATTATTAAGCATGTTTGCAGCAACAATAGTCCTCGTGAGAATTTGCCGCCAACTGCACAGCTGCTTAGCTGGCTGATAATTACTCATCACCGCCTGCCATCTTTGAAAAAAGAAGAAGCAAAAGGCCGTTGTGAAAATAATTTTACTGACTTCAGAAAAACTTTTTCAATAGTAAAAGAGAGCTGGGGCTACAGAAACAGCGAGGCAAAGCTTGAGTTTCCCGACGGCATCCTTGTCGAATCAAAGCAATGGCTGCGACAGTTATGTAGGTGGGCAAGCAAGATGGCAGAGTGCTTGTCTTTAGTTGAGGCTTGTATGGCAAACGGAAGCTGGCGAGTAATTCTGCATCACGCGCGCTTGTCGTTGATGCTGGGCGATCACTATTATTCTTCGAAAGACACTGACCCTGACTGGAAAAGTGATTGCCAGTTGTATGCAAATACAGAAAAAATTCCGCAAAAATTCAAAAGCAAGTGGCAGCCTCGTATGAAACAAAAACTCGATGAGCATCTTGTTGGTGTAATGAAAGAGGCAATGCCAGTTGCGTGCTTGTTGCCAAAAGTTGAGTCGTATTTTACCACATTGTCAGCAGATAAAAGTCACAAGTTGCGAAAACGCAGTGCAGGCAAGTTCAGCTGGCAGAACAAGGCAGTCGATAAAATTAGCAAGTGGCAGCAGCAGAACAAAAGCAAGCATCAGGCGATCTTTGCGGTAAACATGGCAAGTACTGGTGCGGGCAAAACCTTTGCTAATGCTAAAGTCATGCATGCTTTGATGGAAGATAACTTGCGCTATGTGCTCGCGTTAGGCTTGCGCACCTTGACATTGCAGACGGGCGATGAATATCGTCAACGTATTGGCTTATATAAGGATGAGCTAGCGGTGGTTATTGGCTCGCAGGCAGTAGTTGAGTTACACGAAAAGCAAAGCGAAGATAAGACACAGCAGGAACAGGAAATTGAAACACATATCAAAGCGGGTTCGGAATCGCAGGAAGACTTGTGGGAGAGCGAGCTGGATTACGAGAACAGCTATATTGAGGAAGAATTTTCCAAAAAAATTTTAAAAGGCAAGAACAGAGACAAACACAAAAATTTTCTCTATGCACCTATCCTCGTCTGCACTATCGACCATATCATCGCGGCAACGGAAACAAAACGTGGCGGGCGTTATATTTTGCCCAGTTTACGTTTGATGTCTTCTGATTTAGTCATTGATGAGGTCGATGATTTCAGCGGTAGTGATTTGATAGCTATCGGCAGGTTGATTCATTTGATGGGAATGTTAGGACGTAGGGTGATGATTTCATCAGCAACTATTCCGCCTGACTTGGCAGAAGGCTACTTCAATGCCTATCAAAAAGGCTGGCAGTTGTTTTGTCGCAGCAGGGAAAACTATTGTTCTAATGTAGGCTGCATTTGGATCGACGAACACGATACAAAGATAAACGACATTGCCTTAACCTCTGAGTGTCTTAAAAATTATCGGCAAGTGCATAACGCTTTTGTAAAAAAACGTGTAACAAAACTACACAAGCAAACTATGCGACGTAAAGGAGAGATTATCGGTTGCGATGATATAAAAGACAGCGAAGACAACAAGCGAGATGCTTACTACGAAAGAATTAAAACTACTGCGTTTACTCTGCACAAAAGACACAGCAGTGTTGACAGCAAAACAAAAGTAAATGTGTCATTTGGGGTGGTACGTGTTGCTAACGTCGATCCGTGTATTGCATTAACCAGGCATCTGTTGACAACTGAATGGCCAAGTGACATAGATGTAAAAATTATGGCCTACCACAGTCGGCAAGTAATGCTGTTACGCAGTGAGCAAGAAAAACATCTCGACAATGTTTTAAAGTTAAATGTAGAGGGTAGAAACAAAAGTTTTAGCGATCCTATTATCCGCCAGCATCTCGACAGCAGCAAGACAAAAGATGTGCTGTTTATCGTCGTTGCCACTCCTGTGGAGGAAATCGGGCGTGATCATGATTTCGATTGGGCAGTGGTTGAGCCATCTTCTTTTCGATCTATCATTCAGTTGGCAGGAAGGGTGCGCAGGCATAGAGAGGATGCAATCAACACAGCGAATGTAGCACTTATGCAATACAACTTAAAGGCATTGCACAATAAAGATGACAAGCCTGTGTTTTGTCGGCCTGGTTTTGAAGGAACTGGCAGTAATAAATTAAAAACTCACGATTTGAAAAAATTACTAGACGAAGCAAAAATTGCCGAGCGCATCGATGCAACAGCACGCATTATCAAGCCTGATGTCTTACACTCACAAGAAAAGCTTGTAGACCTAGAGCATAAGGTTATCGCGGATGCTTTGGCCAAATACAATGTAGTTGGCCCTGAAACACTGCAAGGCTATCTCACCCACTGTTGGGGCTTGACTGCCTTGCCACAGATTTTGCAACCGTTCAGGAAGGATGATAACAGCGTAAATTTATTTCTTGTATATGCCGAAGATACAGATCGTCTTTACTTTGCTGAAAAAGATTGCAAGGGCAATCCAGTGAAAATAGAAAGAGAAAGAGGAATAGAGCATGGCAAGGATACCTTTGATCGCAATAGATTATGGCTCTCATATTATTACCGAGATTACCGAGCAGCACTGGAAGAAGTTTCCAAGCAAAAAAACCTCACCCGTGAGCAAGCTTCGTTGCGTTACGGAGAGATCAGCCTTCCTTTGTATCTGATAAAATGTGATAATGAGTTTATATACTCCGATCAGCTGGGACTGGGTAAAAAGTGAGCGATGAGAATACTATCTACGAATCTGTAGAAAAAATTACAAAACTGAAGCCGCGTTTGATAGCAACACACGTTGGCAAATTTTCCCATCCTGATGTGAAGATAAATATATACGCACAGTTGCGCGGTAACACCGATGGTTTTCTGCGATCTGGTAATGTAGAAAATACAGAGCTTGATTCTCCTGGGGATGCTGCTACTTTAGGAATAGCTAAGTTTATGTTTGACAAGCTTGGAGATGGCAAAAGTGTTTACCAGCATTTGCAACAGAACACAAATGAGACTCGTGATTATCTGTCCATCTATGGCAGTGATTATGCAAGCGTCAGAGACAGATTGCGTAAACTACTGGCTGCACCTAAACCAGAAGAGCCAAGTAGTGGAGAACTGAAGCAAGTATATTTTCCTGTCGATAATAACTACCACTTGTTGTCAATTCTTGTTCCTGTGGGAATTGTTTTGAATATGCATGAAAAACTTAAGGAAATAAGATTTGCCGATACAGCAAAAGCAAGTAGAGAGGCAAGAAAAAAAAGCGAATACAACGCTGATGGGCATCACGATATTTGGGGACTTACTACTATCTCTTACGGTGGTGCTAACGCACAAAATATCAGTTATCTTGCCACTAAGCTTAAGGGGTGTTGCTTGTTGCCATGTCTGCCACCAAAAATCAGCAAAAGAGCAAAATTGCCTAAGCGCAATTTTTTTACAGATGTTTTATGGATAAAAAACTATGAAGATATTTTTAATGGTTTTCACAAGTTACAAGCTGCTGATTGGAATAAGAAGGATATAAGACAAGGGCGTGACAGATGGATAACTTCTTGTTTAGATAGGGTGATGGATGTAGTGTGGAGAATTAGAGGCGAAGAGGCTGGTTGGAGTGACCATGAGACATATAAAAACCTGCGTAGCTATCAGAAAAAGTGGCTTGATAACAAGTACTGCGAAGAACGTGAAGCATCTGGCTTTGATGCTTATGCCACAGAAATAATTAACAACTTTGCACGTTGGTTTATGGGGGGATATGCCAACACATTGGGGAGCAGAAAAACCCCTCTGGGCGATGATTTTTTTATACATGTGAAGAGTTTAATTGACATCAGTTGGTTGAGATGATACGACGACTGCTTCTGCTAAAAAACATTAAGGTACAAAATGCTAACGCACTGTCAAGTCCTTATACTGCAGGTTTTCCTGCAATGACTGCGTGGTTAGGATTTATGCACGCGTTGCAGCGGCATGTTCAGAGAATTAGAGAAGGAATAAAATTTAAATCAGTAGGCGTTGTATGTAATGAAATAAATATGAAAACTTTTTCAGAAAAATACGAAAATCGCCTTATTATGTCAAAAAATCCCCCGTCTACACGTATCGATAAGAAATCTGTTGTGGGAGATAAGGCACATAACAAAGCATTTATCCCTGAGGCTACGTGTAATTTAAATGTTTCTTTGCTTATTGAGCACAACATAGCTGAGAAGAAACAGCTGGATCAATTATGTGAAAAAATGGCATCTATCTTACCAACAATGCGAATTGCTGGCGGCGATATTTTAAAATTCGGTGAGATAAAATGTAGTTTAGTTGACGAGAACGAAGAGGGAGAGCTACAAAAATTAACAAGGCAACTTATGCCCGGTTATTTTATTAAAGAGCGGCGTGACTTGATGCTTGCGTCGATGACAAATGGGCAGGATGCAGCTGATGCTTTGTTGAATTATCTTGTGGTAACAAGCAGATGTGAGCAAGATAGCGAAGGCAATGTAAGTTGGAAGCAAGAGAAGATAGCGCCGGGCTGGCTTGTGCCGATTGCTACGGGTTTTCATGGCATAACAGATTTAGGCACAGTAAGTGGACAGCGTGATAGTGAGACACCACATCGTTTTGCTGAGGCAGTGGTAACATTAGGTGAGTTTGTCATGCCGTATCGGGCAAAGAGTCTAGACGATATGTTGTGGCACTATCATGTGTATTTGGAAAATAATTTATATCTTTGTCAACAGCAACATAGGGAGGGTCAGTGATGACAAAAGGTAAGATACCTTCGGTATTGGCTTTTGAAAAGAAGCTAGTTCCTTCGGATGGACGTATGTATGCTACAGTGTGGGAAAAAAGAGATAACACTGAAGCTATTCCGTTGCTTTTACAGGAAAAGTCAGTGCGTGGAACAATTTCTAATCGCTTAAAAGGAGCAAAGGCAGATAAGATTGATGCTGAGATTGAAAAGCCAAATCTTCAGACAATTGATAGTTGTGCGCTAGACCCTGATCGAGACACACTACGTTTGCGGTTCACTTTGAAGGTGCTAGGGGGAATTGAAAATCCATCTGCTTGTAATGATGCTGAATGGCTAAAAAAGTATAAAGAGGTTGTTGAAAAATACAAAGAAGAGCATAAATTTACAGAGCTAGCGCGTCGTTATGCACACAACATTGCTAATGCACGATTTTTGTGGCGCAATCGGGTTGGAGCAGAAAACGTAGAGACATGTGTCAGTCACAAGGACAAGAAGATTGGTAAATTTAATTCTATGGATTATCCTCTCAAAGATTTTTCAGAAGGAAAAAATAGTGAGGTAGAAAATTTGACAAAAGTTATAGATACAGCTCTGTGTGATGAGCAGAAATTTGCTATACTTGAAATAACTTGCTATGCAAAGGTTGGCAGGGCACAGGAAATCTATCCTAGTGAGGAACTGGTGTTAGATAAGAAAACTGGTAAGGGAGACAAAGGTAAGGTGTTGTATCATATTAACGATACCGCGGCGATGCACTCACAAAAAATCGGCAATGCGTTGCGCACGATTGACACATGGTATCCTGATTTTGGGGCTGAAAATGGCATAGGTACTATTGCTGTTGAGCCTTATGGTGCGGTAACCAATATGGGTAAAGCCTTCCGTGCTCCGAAGAGCAAAAAAGATTTCTACAATCTCTTTGATGGTTGGGTCGTTAATGATAAAGAACCCTCTATTGAGGATCAACACTATGTCATGGCGGTGTTAGTGCGTGGTGGCGTGTTTGGAGAGAGTGGAAAAGAGCAAGGAGCTTAGCTTTGCTTACAGTTTATCTTGATATAACTTTGCGTCGCACATGCGATGTCAATCAGTATTTTGTTTTGCAGAAGGTGTTTCAGCAACTTCATATTGGTTTTGTGGAGATGCAAGATGCTGATGAGACTGTGCCAATTGGCATTAGTTTTCCTGAATATCATCCAAAAGGGTTGGGGAGCAAGTTGCGTTTGTTGTCTGTCGATGAGAATATTTTAGAAAAATTTAATGATAAGCAGCTGGCAAAATTTAGTGATTATGTGCATTTGACTGGTATTCGTGCTGTGCCCTCACGAGCAAGCAGTTATGCGATTTATCGGCGGCAGCAACCAAAATCAGCATCTGCTTTTCGACGGTTGGTGCGACGCATGTCGGAGCGTGAGAGTATTTCTCTTGATGAGGCTGATGCAAGGATCGTTAACTTCAAGCAACAGAAACTAAAAACGCCATATATTAATATATGTAGTGCCAGTTCGGGGCAGCGGTTTCGCCTTTTTATTGTGAAAAAATCTGCTGAAACATCTGCTTACAATGGTTTTAACAGCTATGGGTTGAGTTACACATCTACTGTGCCGGAATTTTGAAGACATGGAACTCGCTTGATGCGCACACGTGTATTAGGGTAGTGTTAGCATTAAAAGAGGACTTCGTGTGAAAACTATTGACAAGCGGTAGTAGCAAGCTTTTCCTGAGCAGGCACAGCGTGAGGTTTATGTTTTTTTTCTGTTTGTGAAGCAGTGCTATACAAAGGATAATAAGGACACACAGTGTGATCGAGCCGAAACATTGTTGTTTTCAAACCATAGTGCTAATATTGTCGAGGAGTGGCTAGACGATGCGGAGAACGAAGTGTGGAAGTAGACACTGCTGATGTCGTGTTGTGTGAGTCTTTCTTCACGATAGCAAAGACTCGAAGGAGAGACCTGTTCTTGTTTTGAGAGACAACCTCCCTCACGATGAATTTTGTTATTTAAAAGATGCCATAAGCTCTTCTGCCGTTACTTTAATTGCACACCAATCTAACTCATTTGTACCACAGATCGAATAGCATTATTGCCAAAATTTTGACCTTCCTTCCCGCAACAAATTTTTGCTTCAATAAAATCAACAGGTTAGCAATTAAAGCAAAACCATTGATCATTTCACACCGAAACCGCTAATGAGCTGATTTGTTTGAAAAAGGTGCGATTTTGCCTACAGTTCACTGCCGCACAGGCAGCTTAGAAATGAGATTGCCACGTATTGCACCGTATAAGATTGTTCACTGCCGCACAGGCAGCTTAGAAAGAAACAATGTCAGCCCACCAGTCGTTGGGGATGTTCACTGCCGCACAGGCAGCTTAGAAACGGACAGAAAGGTTACGTGCCTGATCTCTGTGGTTCACTGCCGCACAGGCAGCTTAGAAATGTGGTGTTAGCTGTTGAAGATTTTCAATAAGGTTCACTGCCGCACAGGCAGCTTAGAAAAATAATATACCCGCGGTTTAAACTCTGTGCTGGTTCACTGCCGCACAGGCAGCTTAGAAAATCAACAGAGCGTGATATCATTTTACGAGAATGTTCACTGCCGCACAGGCAGCTTAGAAATACATTATTCACAACGGGGCTGGTTTTCTAGGGTTCACTGCCGCACAGGCAGCTTAGAAAAGAAAGCAGCAGAACTGTATATAGATTCAATAGTTCACTGCCGCACAGGCAGCTTAGAAAAATAATATACCCGCGGTTTAAACTCTGTGCTGGTTCACTGCCGCACAGGCAGCTTAGAAAATAAAAAGGAGGCAGACACATGCAGCTGAAATGTTCACTGCCGCACAGGCAGCTTAGAAAACTACCGTAGCAACTATCAGGGTTAGTAATTGGTTCACTGCCGCACAGGCAGCTTAGAAATAAGGTTATCTGGGTATGTTCCGATAAGAGATGTTCACTGCCGCACAGGCAGCTTAGAAAAGCACAAATAAAAACTAAAGTTATTTGAGATAGTTCACTGCCGCACAGGCAGCTTAGAAATACTGTAGCTAGTCCTCAGTCCTCAGTCCTCAGTTCACTGCCGCACAGGCAGCTTAGAAAGCACACAATACGCCATAACTGTGGGGTCATAAGTTCACTGCCGCACAGGCAGCTTAGAAAGATAAGTATATTGAGACTGAGTTAACAACTAAGTTCACTGCCGCACAGGCAGCTTAGAAAGAGCTGCTGCGCACTCTTAAGCAGAAAATATGGTTCACTGCCGCACAGGCAGCTTAGAAAATAGAGGTGAGTGATGGCGACAGCTGACGAAAGTTCACTGCCGCACAGGCAGCTTAGAAATTTCGGCCAACAACAAGTTCCGAGTGTGGGGCGTTCACTGCCGCACAGGCAGCTTAGAAATCTTTCTTTTTTTTGTTTTTGTCTTCCCTAAAGTTCACTGCCGCACAGGCAGCTTAGAAAAATTGAAGAGGAAGGAAGTGCCTAAAGATTTGGTTCACTGCCGCACAGGCAGCTTAGAAATCTATGCACATTTCCACATACCTTGCCATAGTGTTCACTGCCGCACAGGCAGCTTAGAAAAGTGTGTGGCGGCAGCTTACAAAGCAGTTAACGTTCACTGCCGCACAGGCAGCTTAGAAAACTAAGTAGGCTATAATGGCCGACTCTCACAAGTTCACTGCCGCACAGGCAGCTTAGAAAACCTGATGCGAGCCAAGAGCAGATATGCCCGCGTTCACTGCCGCACAGGCAGCTTAGAAAGCTGGGCTATTGACGCTGGCCACCGCGACTTCGTTCACTGCCGCACAGGCAGCTTAGAAAATAAGGTTAACGACACATACAAACTACGCAAAGTTCACTGCCGCACAGGCAGCTTAGAAACTGTTTATGAGCTATGTCTTAACACACTAGGGGTTCACTGCCGCACAGGCAGCTTAGAAATATCTCCCCTCCAACTGGTGGGGTGGCTGTGTGTTCACTGCCGCACAGGCAGCTTAGAAAGACCAGCAGAGTCTTTGCCGAACCCGCTTTTAGTTCACTGCCGCACAGGCAGCTTAGAAACTAGCAATATCAACCACTTAAGGGCAATTCACGTTCACTGCCGCACAGGCAGCTTAGAAAAATTAGATTGCGTGTAGCCCACCGCACCGCGGGTTCACTGCCGCACAGGCAGCTTAGAAATTTCGATGGCGGCTTACTCTTGTCTCTACGGTGTTCACTGCCGCACAGGCAGCTTAGAAAAACTGTTAGGCCGACTGTTAGGCCGACTGCTAGTTCACTGCCACACAGGCAGCTTAGAAAAGCTGTATAACCGATCGCACCTAAAATCATTGGTTCACTGCCGCACAGGCAGCTTAGAAAGCCAATGACGCATTTATTCTCAACAAACCGACGTTCACTGCCGCACAGGCAGCTTAGAAATAATTTGTACCAGCTAACGCTGTCAACACTGCGTTCACTGCCGCACACGCGGGGCTGAACCGTATTGTTTGTGATTGAGGGGGTTCAGGTCACGATGTTCCCCGCACACGCGGGGCTGAACCGTCAAATTATGCTTTAAAATTAGCGTGGTACACATGTTCCCCGCACACGCGGGGCTGAACCGAAAGCTAACAACAACAAAGATCACACAATAAAATGTTCCCCGCACACGCGGGTTGAATCGTTGAGTTAAAGGAACTGAAAAGTGCTGTCTTTATGTTTACAATGGTTTTAACAGCTATGGATTGAGCTATACATCTACTGTGCTGGAATTTTGAAGGCATGTAACTCGCTTGATGCGCACACGTGTTAGGGTAGTGTTGGCATTAACAGAGGAATTCGTGTGAAAACTATTGACAAGCGGGGGTGGCAAGCCTTGCCTGAACAGGCACCGCGTGAGGTTTACGATTTCTTTCTGTTCGTAAAGCAGCATTATGCAAATGGTAATAAGGATACACAGCGTGATCGAGCCGAGACATTGTTGTTTTCAAACCACAGTGCCAATCTTGTCGAGGAGTGGTTAGATGATGCGGAGGACGAAGTGTGGAAGTAAACACTACTGATGTTGTGTTGTGTGAGTTTTTCTTTAGCGATGGCAAATCTTACGTCAGGGTAGAGCAAGGCAAAACGAAAAGCAAGATTATCTTAATGCAAGAAAACATCAGCAAAAACTTTTGCTTCAGTATCAAGTGTTGGGGTAGACAGGCATCTTGCGTTGTGGATATAGTTTTATCGGCAACGTTGCGCCTTTCTCTAACTCGACACTGCTGTCGAGACAGAAACAGCTGACGATTGTTTTATCCTGCAATTGCAAGCAATAGACCTGATGCGTACCGCGAAAAGAAGTGCTGACGATGCGTGCCCGCAGTTTGCTGCGTTTGTCGATAACAATGTCGTCGGGACGCACGAATAAACTATAATCAGCACCTCTCCGACCTAGCTTACTGCAGTCAATGCAACTGCGATCAACTTCACCCAGCGCACAGCTCAGCTGCCCATCATCATGTTGTCGCAGGGGTAAAATCGTGCCACTGCCAATAAACTGCGCCACCGTGGGGCTGTTGGGATGATGATAAAGATCGTGCGGCGAACCCCACTGCAAAATTTTTTTATCCGCCAACAAGCCTGCTTCTCCGGCAAAATCAAACGCTTCGTCCTGATTATGCGTCACGAACAACACTATAATACAGTAGTGTTTGAAAATTTTATGCAACGAGTGCTGAATTTTTTCCCGCAACGGCAGATCGAGATTGGCAAACGGCTCGTCCAACAACAACACCGAAGGCCGCGGCGCAAGCGCACGAGCAATCGCCACCCGCTGCTGCTGCCCGACCGACAGCTCTTGTGGATAACGCTGATCACAGCCAACCAGATCGAGCAAGTGCAGCAGGTCACGCACACGTTCGCTTTTTGCCACACGACTTGCACCAATCAAGCCGTAAGCAATGTTACCAGCTACCGTCAAATGCGGAAAGAGCGCACCTTCCTGAAAAACAACCCCCGCCTGACGCTTTTCAGCTTCAAGATGATAACTGCTACTGCTAACTAGCTGGTCGTTGATCTCAATCTTCCCACCTTCAATGCGCTCAAGACCCGCGATGCAACGCAGCAGAGTCGTTTTGCCACAACCGCTCTTACCCATCAGGCAACCGATACGGTGCGCACGCAGCTGTAAGCTAACATCTTCAAGGATGACACGATCTTCGACACGATAACGCAGTCCCGTAACCCGCAACAAGGTCATCAGCTGTATTCCTTCAGCGAAGTAGAGAAAAAATAAACCGGCACCGTGCCTACCGCAACTAACAACAACGACGGATACGCGGCTTGCTCCCACAAGCCTTCCGAAGTAAATTCAAAAATACTAACCGCCAACGTATCCCACCCAAACGGACGCGTCATCAGCGTCAAAGGCATCTCCTTCAAAACTTCGATCGTCACGATCAAGAAAGTATAAAACAGCGCAGGCAACAGCAAAGGCAGATGCACACGCCGAAACATGGCAAAGCCAACATGCCCTAAGGTGCTGGAAACATCAGCAAAGACGTGGGGGATACGGAGCTGGGCACGATCGAGATTGAGTGTAAAGATCGCGGTGTAGCGCACCGCTAACCCAAACAACAATACCAATAGCGAACCATTGAGAAGATACAACGCTGCAGGGAAAAAACTACTGAAAACATAATTCAAGAAAGTAAACACCGACACTGCCAACACCGAACCGGGCACCGCATAACCGAAAATCAACAACCGCCACATAATTTTTATCAACTTAGCGGAGGCCAACATATAGCGGCTGAAATTCAACAACACCGCCAACACAGTAGCAACTGTGGCCGCAGCCAGTGCAATGATGGCAGAATTTAGTAACACCGTATGGTCAAAAGCAAAGCTCTCCGCCTCAACAACCAGCAGCACCAACACTGCAACAGGCAACACCGCGGCGCACAGTGCCAGTGCGATTGAAAACACCAATGCCGCAACCTTCGCCCAGCCACGCAGCACGATACGGCTGAAAGCAGTTACACTATCATGCACCTCATAGCGGCGACGCGATTGAAAAAATTCCGACAACAGAAAAAAAACCAAAATTGCCACCAGCAACAACGATGCTAGCTGCCGTGCCGTAGCGATTGAAAAAAATCCTGTCCACGCCTTGTAAATAGCTGTCGTGAAAGTCTCGGTAGCAAAAATCGACACCGTGCCAAAATCAGCCAGCACCTCCAGCGAGACGATGATCAACGCCCCGTAAAGCCACGGGCGGGAGATCGGCAAGACCACAAAAAAAAACACGCGAGCGGCTTGTGCCCCAGTGTCTTCGCAACTTCCAACAATTTACGCCCCTGACTGATAAAAGCCTGCCGACAAAACAAAAAAACATACGGAAACAACGCCAGTGACAACACGATGATCAAGCCGCCGATGTTGCGGATATTTACAAAAAAATCAGTGAGGAAAATTCGCAAAAAATTTTGCAAAAAACCAGCACTGTCAAACACACTGACGTAGATAAAACCAAAAACATAGGGAGGAACGACAAAAGGAAAGATAAATAAACTCTGAAAAATTCTGCGGCCCGGCAATTCCGTCAGCGTCACCAGTGCCGCGGCAGTCACACCCAGCACGGCGGTGCAGAGGTTCGTGCCGAGCAGCAGTAGCACCGAGTTGAGCACGATGTCAGGCAGCAGGTGTTGCACGACATGTTGCCACAACTCTGTATCGACAGCATACCAAGCAGTGAACAGCAACAGCACAGGTGCAGTCAGCGACAGACACAGCGTGTGAAAGAGAAAGTGATAAAAGACAGTGCGCGGCGACACCTCAGAGATACCTAGCTCGATCCATCACCTTGATCGCCTCTTTCTGCAGTGAGCCGATGCGGGACAGGCTCATACTACTGGATTTGAAATCCCCCCACCCCTGCACGATGGCATTACGTGCCACCTTGCTACTGATGGGATATTCGAGGTTGATATCGGCAAACATACGCTGTGCCTCACCCTGACTCAGCCATTCGAGAAAGGCGAGCGCAGCTGCGTAGTTTTTGGAATGACGCACGATGCCAGCACCAGAAATGTTGACGTGCGCCCCGTAAGAGTTTTGATTTGGCCAAAAAATCTGCACGGGATAGGTAGGGTCTTTCTTCAGCAAGCGTCCAAGATAGTAGGTGTTGACGATGCCGAGGGCGCAGTGCCCCGCGTTGATCGCCTCGATGACCTTCGTGTCACTAGAAAAAACTGGTGCCGCGAGATTGCTCACCCAACCTTTGAGCATCGCTTCGGTTTTCTTCGCCCCATGCACCTCTAACAACATCGCGACCAGTGAACGATTGTAGACTTTCTTGGCCGTACGCAGGCAGAGCTTGCCTTTCCATTTCTTGTCGGCCAAATCCTCGTAGCTGCTCAGCTCCTTTGCTTTTACCAGCTTGGTGCTGTAAACGATCGGGCGTGCCCTGACCGATAACCCAACCCAACTCAGATCAGCAGCACGCAGATGTTTAGGCACGGTGGTCTCCAACTGCTTCGACTTGAGCGGGGCAAGCAGTTTGTTCTGTGCTGCGAACCAAAGATTGCCTGCATCAACGGTAATCAACAGGTCGGCCTGCGTGTTCTTACCCTCAGTAATCAGCTTCTGCACTAGTGCCGCAGCTT
Organism: Oligoflexales bacterium; assembly: GCA_965226195.1. GTDB lineage: Bacteria > Bdellovibrionota_B > Oligoflexia > Oligoflexales > JAPPIL01. Next base: position 1,246,665 of record OZ245333.1, on the reverse strand, counting down.
TACCCTTCATGTAGCGAAACTTCACCCCATGCATGGCAGTATACCTATCCAGCAACGGTTTTAGCAGATATTCAGCACGGGAAGTGTAGATGACGAGCTGCTTGGTGCTAGCCACACTGCTCTCTGCCCGCACGACATCAAAACCAACAAAAATGCTGATAATAAACAACGACAAGAAGGTCACGCGCACAACAAGCCTCGCAAAAAGAATTTGAACAAGCTACACTATTCTATCCATTTTGAGAATGATTGTCAATATCAATACGCCTCAAAGGACGAGATAGACTTCGATTTAGTGTGTTACACTTGCCTAGCAAGAATTTCCCGAAAAACATCGATAGTGCGCTGCACGTCAGCTGAGTTTGTCAGCCAGTTGACGACGCTGACCCGCATAACGAAGTTACCCCTCCAGACGGTAGAGGAGAAGAAGGCAGCTCCAGTGGCATTGACCGCATCCATAACCTCCCACGTGCGGCGATCATGATCAGCAGCATCGGCGCTCGGACGCTGGTCAAGAAAGCGCAGCAACCCCTGATTGAGTTCTGATTTCCACACGATCTCGGCACCGGGCAAAGCCCCAATGCCCTCGATAAGTTCAGCACAATGCCGGCAGGTGCGTTCGATCAACTCTGCCACACCATCCTTGCCAAGCTGCATCAACGCTGCGTAAACAGGCACGCTACGCGCTCGCCGTGACCACTCTGGAGTCCAGTCGATCGGATGGCGGGAGATACGATCGACATCTATGTAGGCCGCGTGGATGCTCATCGCCTCGCGGTGTGCGGAATTATCTCGCATCGCAGCAAAGCCACAATCGAAGGAGACATTGAGCCACTTGTGCATGTCGGTTGCCCAACTGTCAGCCAGTTCGATACCCGCGGTGAGGTGCTTCTTGCGCACACTGGCTCTGGCGAAAAGGCCGAATGCACCATCGACATGCACCCAAGCATGCTGTGTCTGCGCTTGGGGAATCAATTCTGTAAAAGCATCGAAAGCCGCAATATTCAAGTCCGCGGCATCGAGCACGACAATCTTCGCCACATCCCCACAGGCTCGCAACACCTTGTCAAATGCCATGCCACGCATACGCCCGCGCCGGTCGTCAGCGACCGCGACGATTTCCCGTTCGCCTAAGCCGAGATAGCGCACCGCACGATCGACCGAAGCATGGCGATTCTCGCTGGTGATAATTTTAAGCGGTGGCGCACCTCGCATGCCATCCTGCACGACATCCCAACCGAGTCGTGCCAACACCCGTAGCCGTGCCGCAGCTAGACAGGTGAAGTGTGCCATCTGGCAACCAGTGGTGAACGCAAACGATGCTCCTCTAGGCAAACCCAGCAATTCCAACAACCACTTGCCCGCGGTCTCCTCGATCACCGCACTGGCGGGGCTGCAATTGTAGAGGACGGCGTTCTGATCCCAGCTGCTTACTAGCCAGTCGGCTGCCAACGCCGCGGGTAGTGAGCCGCCCATCACCCACGCGAAAAACCGCCCGCCACCACTGGCCATCAAACCACCGCGGGTTGCCGTCACCAGATGCTTAACTACCTCTTCGGCACACATGCCTTCAGCACCTAACGGGATATCTAGCTTGGTGTTCAGCTCTGCCAGCGATGCACTTGCACCGACCTTGCCGTCTTCAAGGCTTTGCAACCAAGCTTGCGCTTCCTGTAGCACTAGATCAAGTGCTGCATAGCGCTCTGATCGCAAGGCTTTGTGGTCTGACTTGTCGTGCGGGAGATCTTTCAGTGCTTTGCCTCGCAGCGGGTCAAGAGGATGGTTGTGTTTCGAGCTATCACTGCTAGCACTCTAGTCACGCATCGCGTACTATCTTCACTGCCTTGCTCTCGCGGTCGTCTCCCACCGAGATCGAAGTGAGTCCCAAATTGGACACCATCTTGTGCTGCAAACGACGGTAGTAGCTGTTAGCAGGCATCAGCGTTACACCCTGATGTTCATTATCACCCTGCATGATTGCTACCGCGGCTTCGATTTCGCTGGCCATTGCAGCGGTCAATTCAGCCACAACACGGCTATCACTGCTCTCACGTTCTGCAGGGCGACGATTACCAGCGGAGAAGCCTTGCTCCCGCGGTCTATCACGCCGAGTCACAGCATCGCGCCGCGGGGGGCGGTCTGTGCCATGCTCACCAACTATACGCTCTGCGCCTTCATGCCGTGCTCCACCTTCACGTCTTGCTCCACCTTCACGTCTTGCTCCACCTTCACGCCCGCGTCCGTCACGACCACGTCCATCACGACCACGTCCATCACGACCACGTCCGTCACGGCCACGTCCGTCACGGCGTGCTCCGAAGGTTCGGCGTTCGACGAAGGGATTGGGTGGCAAGTTTTCGACCGCAATCGTCAGAGCTTGCCGTTCTCCGTAACGCCAGTGCAGCCATGCCAAAAGCAAGTGCTGGTGCTGGCACTTGTCTTGCACAACAGCCAGCAGTTCACGCCAAAAATCATGCTGTGCGTCGTAGACAGGCGGTGGTGCGCCGTGTGACTTTTCCCACAGCGCCCGTGCCTCATTCACAAAGCTGAGTGCCACGGGGAGATAGAAGTAGCAGCGGGCAAAGGTAAGTGGTTGTGTGTCGCGGAAGGCAGGATAATTTGCCCCATACCAATCACACATCGTGTGGAGCGTAGCGGGAAAGTCTCCCGTGCTATCGTCCTGCTGCTCCACTTCGCTGCGCTCGTGTCGAGGCTCTTTGCCGCTTTCTCGCTCCAGCCATGCATTGACGACCACGAATTGTTTTCTGTTCCCAGCGTTGAGACAGAATTCGTATTGGAATGCATGGTAGATGAAATAATCCCCACTGATTTCTTGGTGATAACGTTGTGCGCATGTTTTTATGAATTGCTCGGTATCTTGCATACAGTCTAGCCTCTTTCCCTTCGGGTTGTGATAAAATTGTGTGGCTATCTAAGTGCTACTTCAGCCGGCGTGCAAGTGAGAGCACCCTGTTGCTGGCTACAGCCAGCTCGTCCGCCTTCGACCAGTCTCTATCATTGCTAGTCTTGAGGGTGTAGGCTATCAGTTCAAATTCCTCGCCCTCGAAAGCTGCGAGTATTTCTCCAATCGTTGCGGAAAATGCCGCATTGCCGTGTTCCTGCTTCTCCAATACTGTTGCCGACCCTAACAAGAAGATCGCAGCATCGTCCTCGCCCTGTTCTTCCAACAAAGGAGCGAGTCGTCGCAACGCCCCCACCAGCTCCAGAGATGACGACTTTCTATCCCTCCTTATGACAGCCACTTACATCTCCGTGCTACAAAACCACAGCTGCTGACAATAGCTGAAGTTACGTTGGCGCGCAATGCTTTTGTTGTGCACCCTGTTTGTCAACTTAATGCATCTGGTGTATGCTGCTGGCTTTCTATAACACCAGTGAAAGGAAATTACCATGTCTTTGTTCTCGTTGCTTTTCGCCCTGATCCTGCCTGCCACTCTGTTCGCCTCCGCCCCGCAGCTCAGCTGCACGCATACGAACAAGGGCACGCAACAGCAACTCGCCATCACCCCAAACGCACTCGGTTTACACGATGTCTCACTACACACACAAGCGCGTGGCCGCCAGCCGCAGCAGACATGGCTGGCACTGCGTCTCACCTGCACGGTGCGCGGAGCCGAAGGCAAGGCATGGCAATGCAACGCCGCTCAGCACAATCCCCGCTCAGCACATGCACACAGCACTCTGCACAGCAACCTCTACGATAACGATGCACAGCTAGAAATCAGCATTGCATCACCGCTGTTGCCTGAGGGCACAGCCTCCTACCGTTTTGCTCGCGAGCAATGCACAACACAGACCCAAACGACGCGTGATGCCTTCAAGCATACGCCGCGTTCGTGTCAGGCATACTTCCGCGGTGCCTTCTACGATCCCGATCAAGGCGACTGCGTCGAAGAAGCACTGAGTGGTTGCAGGAATCCCTTCCCCTACCGTTCACGTACAGAATGCCATATCGCACTCAAGCTGTAGGCATAGCTGCATAGAAACGCACACCACTGAACACCAGCCAGACTGCAACAAGGCAAGTCTGGCTGCTTCACTCAAGCTATGTCGGTGAAAGTGTTCTCAGCGGTACTGAGAGCCGGTGCTCCTAGGGCTGCGCTGATGGTTGGAACGACGAGGCTTTTCTTCTGCTTCGTTTACCTTGATGTTGCGCCCATCGAGACTCGAACCGTCCATTTCAGCAACAGCCTTCTGTGCCGGTTCTTCCTCTACGAAGGTCACAAACCCAAAGCCTCTGGAACGACCCGTTTCACGATCTGTGATAATCCTGATGTCTTCGAGGTCACCGAACTGCTCGAAAGCTTCCCGCAACCTCTCCTCGCTGGTGTTCCAGCTCAATCCGCCGATAAAAAGTTTCTTGTTCATGTCAGATCTTACTCATCCGAAAATTAGCGATTGTTTCTTGTAACCAAATTCTGAAGATAAGCATACCATAAAATTACATTTCGTGCAGTTTATTTTTTTTACCCCCCAATTTCGCGGCGATGTGTTGGCTGATGAGGCGTGCCGTATCCTGCTTGCTGTGCGCATAAGTATATGAAAAATCTGGAGAAAATAGATACGCGTGGTAATCACCCCTCGACATCGCCTGCCATGGGTTGACAACCAACAAGCTGGCCTGTGTTTTTTTTTGTGGGTCGAAATATGCTCCGATTGTCTTCTCCACATCCTGTTCGGGGTCGAAATTAGAGGGCAACTTGAAGACTACCTTCACCTGCGAGCGTGCTTTCAGGGTTTGAATGAGCTTCGGCACTGGCACGAGACGCACGTTCAGTTCATGCTGTTGCGAGGAAATTTTGCCGTCCACAGCCGTTGCGGGAACGAAATCCAGCACTGCAGCAACCATCACCAGCGCGGCATCAGGATGCGCTTGTAGCAAACACTGTGCCTGCTCGCCCATCTCGGCTGGCGTATTGACCTTGACCAGACTGCTGCAAGCCGCCGGGTGGTATTCGCTCAAACCACTGACGACGTGCGCAGCAAAGCCCTGCCGATACAGTTCGGCCACGAGCAGCATGCCCATCTCGCCGCTGGAAAAATTAGTAATGCCCCGCACTGCATCGATTGATGCGACGGTGCGACCGCTGACGATGATGGCAGCACCTCTCTTGCCTCCACCGTTATAGCGGTGGGCAATCTCATCCGCCAACTGCTGCGGCGGGAGAAATTTATCCTTGCCCTCTTCTTTAAGTGAGACAATCACAGATAGCTGCTCTGTCACTCGCTGATAGACATCTTGCAGGAAGGGATTGGCAGCCAGCGTCTGATGCATGCAGGGATGAACGATCAACGGCTTGCCTTGACCGAGATATGATGCCGCCAACGACAGTGCAGGTGCATCGCAAATCGCTGCGGCGATTTTGGCCAGCAGCGAAGCCGAGCACGGTGCAATAACCAGTGCATCGCCCTCGCCGATATGGTCAGCCAGCGGACTCCAGTCAGTGCTGACTTCCCTGCCACTCGCCCACGCACAAGCTGTCGGGGTGATAAAACGCTGTGCCTCCCGTGTCATCGTCACCCGCACTTGCGCACCGAGACGACGCACTGCCCTGATTGCCTTGACTACCTCCACTGCAGCAATCGAACCACTCACGACCCAATCGAGTGTCACGCCACGTAGAGCTTGGGACGATTCTTTTACATCTGTGTCCTTCACCACCGCTCCATGTATCATCAATGTTCTAGCACAGGAAACAGGTGGTTTCAGAAAAAACTTGTGCGCAACAACTCTGCCAACGCAGGATCGTCGGCTGTCAGTTGGGCGACCTCCTCTTCGTGTCGCACCAGCACGTCAGAAATGTTGGCGAAGGCATAGTGCGAGCCAGAAACGAGATGGTAGGCTTGATACAGTTCCCGTAACAGTTGCACCAACTGTGCAATTGCAACTTGGTTTTGCTGCAGGTGCTGCTCGACCGCACTGAGCACCAAATCAGCAAAGCGGGAGCGATCTCGTTTCAAGGTGAATTTTTCCGTCGTAGCGATCTTCTGCAATAGCGGTGACGCTTCAAGCAATTGTAGCAGCTGTGCAAGCGGAATGCGTGCCAGTGTGAGACCGAATGCGCCGAAATGCAAGCGGTCTTCGAGCAGTAACGAGAGATAGCGGTCAGTAAAAGCCTGGTCAGCAATACGCTGTTTTTTATCAGCCGCGAGTTGCACCCTACGTGTGCCATCTTCTTTAGCGAAGAGCAGCACTTCCTGTTCCGAGAACAGTGCTAGGTGCTGTGTGTCAATGAGTTGCAGCGCATGCATGTTTTCAGGCAACCCCTGTTGCCATGCGATTTCACCTGTGCTGCTCACACGTAAAAGGGCATCTCGATGCATGACATAGAGGTCATCGCCATCCCACAACAGTTCGTTGGCGGGTGGCTCGGCACTTACCAACGTCTGTTCGGGTGCCAAGGCGATGCGCTGTGGTATCTGTATCGTAGATACTGCAAGGTTAACGAGGCTTAGTGTGTCACCATCGATGTAGGCCAGCCGTTCGCCATCAGCAGAAAAACTCACGCTGGTCGCACGACTGGGAAAAACGTGCTTACTGCCACTGTCGAGGTCGATAATCTCCAGATAGCGATTGTTTTGCACTGCCAGCCTATTGCCCTGCGGTGCGACAGCAAGAAGTTTGCCATCAACCTCCCTTGCGTTGGTGGTAGTGAGGTTGTCGAGATCAATCAGTTGCACGAATTCCCCACCACTTGCATTGCGGTAGCGCACAGAGAGCAGAGCTTCGTTAACCAAGTCGATTTTATGCACCCTGTTGGCAAACGACAGTTTGTCGTCGATTTCGGTATCCGAATGACCCACATACTCCAGTGCCAGTGTTTCTCGGTTCAGAACATAGACGTATTGCTCGCCGTGAAAAACGTAATGGCGCGGGGTGAAAACTGGTGGTGGCAGCGATTGCAAGGCGAAAAAATCTTGCTCAATATCCACCGCCGCCACTGTGCTAAAATCAAAAACATGCTGCTGCTGCGGAGCAATGACGCTGAAACCACCGATACTACCAAAGCGGGCGTTACTTAGCAGCGTGTGTGTGCCATATTGTGAATCGAGAAAAAACTGCACGTCACCGCCAAGGCCGTAGGTGAAGGAGAATAGACTCATCCCTTCCCAGACATTTTGCTGCAACATGTTGTTGAAATCAGCGACCAGCTCGGCTTGCGTTTTCCGTAACGCCTGTTGTAAAAGCTCTCGCAACTGATGCGCGAACACCCCATCTGTATCAACAGACACCCGTGCCCACAGTTGCTGCTCCTGTTCGCGGTGCAGCCGTTGCAGAACAGAGGCTGACTTACTTGGACTTTTCCCACTCAAATACAGCAACAATTGTGGCGGAACGACAAGCATGCTGCTAGTATGAGCCACTACCTCCGCAGCAAGCCGTTGCTGCAACGCGTTACTTCGTCCGACATCACCGCACAGCAAAGCTGCTACGACAACACACAAGCGCACAATAATCCTCCTCTGCACGTAATCTGTGAGTATAGAAAGCTGATATAACCAGCCAGTCAAGCATGGTCAACATTTTTATTTTTTTTATGCTTCCAGCCTGCTAGTATGCCACCCAAGCAACTGGGTGTAGCACAGATAATCTGCTTGTTTGCCGCACCTATATTTGCCACTAGGTAGGGCTGTGCTTGAGCGCATGAAGCGAGCTGGAGCGAGAAAGCGGCAAAGAGCCTGCGAAGCAAAAGCGGCATAGCACGAGGTCGCTGGTTCGAGGTATAGCGCAGTTAGTAGCACATAAACACGGGGCGTAGCGCAGTTGGTAGCGTGCATGCTTTGGGAGCATGAGGTCGCTGGTTCGATCCCAGTCGCCCCGATTTCCTTTACTCTGCTAATGCGCAGTTGGCTGGTTAGCAGCACCTATATTTGCCGCTAGGTGAGGCTGTGCTTGAGCGCATGAAGCGAGCTAAAAAGCGAGCTGGAGCGAGAAAGCGGCAAAGAGCCCGCGAAGCAAAAGCGGCGTAGCATGAGGTCGCTGGTTCGATCCCAGTCGCCCCGACCAATTCCGACCCTCTGTCAAAATCAAGAGATCATCGAACGGCTTTCTGTAATTAAACTTAACAGTTCCATCTTTCAGCGTTGGGTTCGATAACATGCTTTTGAGCAGCTGTGCTTTTTTCAGTTCAAACCCCTCCAAACGCGTGAAGTCACGGGATTTGCGCAACAGTTCGATGATGTTCAAGCCAACCTCTACCGTCCGCATGTCGGCCTTGAGATGCATACCGATTTCAACTTCAGCCGCTTCTATCTCCTGCTTGTTCATCTCCTCGATACTATTCAGCTCTGCTGTGGACAGAGCCCCCTGACGTTGCAAGTCCTCAACCTCCTGCACCGAATAAAGGCTGATGTCTTTTGCTCGCTCTCTAATCGTGTTCACGAAGGCAGCGGTAGTTTCAGGTGTGAACCTTGCGAACGGTTCAAAAGCTGCAGCAAACTGCCTCAACAACTCCCTCTGCTCTGTATTGATACGTCGTTGTGAGCAATGGCGATGGTTGGCGCAGTGGTAATAAACATAAGTTTTACCCGAAGCCTTCCTCTCTATCTCGCCTGTCACGACATGGCCACATTCTTTGCACCTCATCAGCTGCATCAGCGGCTTGGGGATATTGACCGCGGTATTGAGCTGTTTTTGTGCTGCCCGAATGCCCTTTATTTTCTGGCAAGCCATAAAAGTTTCGTAGGAGATAAGGGCTGGCCACTTGGCGTTCTCTACCTTCACTACCTTGCCATCAACCCGCCTGCACTGGCAGTAGGCGGGATTAACCAAGACGTATTCGAGCATCTTGTGGGTGACATGTTTCTCTACAGTAATAGCCCTGCTGTTACCGTTCTCATCAGAAACTCGCCGCTTATCCTGCCAGCGAATAACTTTCTCAAGGCCAATCTTCTCAAGGTCTTTGCGAGAATAATTACCTGTCTTGTATAGCTCAAAGCATTCAGCGATGAATTCACCCACCCCCGCATGCACTATAAGGTTGGCCTTGCCGAACTTGGGACGGACGTTGACATAGCCGACAGGGGCTTTGGAATTGAAATAGCCTTCTGCAAGCCTCGTATTCAGTCCTTTCTTGACTTCGGTCTTGAGGTTATCGATATACCACTTGGCCAGCACCACACCCAAATAAAAGCGTAGTTTCTCGCTCGGCGATGAATGCTTGTCCACAACGAGATTATCCCGCACGAAGTGAAACCTAACGCCTGCCTCGATCAGGTCTTCAATTAGCACTGCCGCCCGCAATCCTCGACAGGCACGATCTATTCTGTCGAAGACCACGTTCTTGATGCTATGCTCAACCACGAAGCTGATCATCTCAAAAAATTTCTTGCGGTCGAATTCCTTCGAGGCCGATTCGCTCACTGCCCACGACTTGACACTCTTCAGTCCTGCGGCCTTCTTATACTCTGCTGCCTTGCTCTCTTGCGCCTCCAATGAATAGCCATCACGCTGATCAATGGACGACACCCGCCAAAAATCTACCGCGAAGTTGGTGGGTGTGTCGTTGGGTGCGAGACCCAAGCGTTTGCTGCCGAAGCGTTTGCGCACATCGTCAAGCAGGGTGTTAGCGATCTTCTCCTTCTCCTTGTCAGGGAGCTTGTTAAGCAGGTTATTTGCAGTTGGCATCGTGTCTCCTAATAATTTTGTCAAGGTTATCACACATCCTGTCGATCCTGTCAGCTTCAATCTCGCACATCAGGCGAACAAACTTCAGCAAGTTGTTGAAGCTGTCTCTGTCCTTGTTGGCACGGTAGTTAATCCTAGCCGTTGCCTTCTTGCACTCCTTACCCACACTGTCTAGGCGGCTACCTTTAGCATAAAAGGCCTGCCGCGATAGCTCATGGTTACACCTAGTGCAGTGCTTAAACTTCCCAACATCATCTATCCCCCTCACCACATCTCTTTGTTGGCTACGTGGTCAGTTTGCATCAAAATTCCTCCTATTAGGTGTAAATAATGCTAACAGCGGCATCCTCTCTGATCGAGAAAAATATCATCGCTAAAAATAACGTAATATCAATAATTTACCCTTTTTTGCCTGCCTACCCCGACATCATCTCGACATCAGGAGAAAAGAGCACCCTGCATGTTCCTAGTGCACACAGAAGATGTTCCTGTTCGCATTGGTAAATGCCATTTCTCCCTCTACATCAGTGACATCGACGAGCATAGCCTGATACAATTTATGTTCGCTGTGATGGCGTTCGGCGGCTTCGCGGTCAAGCTTGCGCAGCGTGCGCAAGATGTATTCGTCCGCACAGATGTAGAGCACTCCGTCAATCTTGCGCTGACCATAGTAAGCATTAAGCTTGCGCCGATAACGGCGATGGCTCTTGTGCGTCAGGTCGAATTCGGGAGCTAGAAAGCGGCAAAAAGCTTTGCCATGAGCGAAGCGAATGGACAAATACAACGTCCCAACTTTTGAATCGACTTCCGCCATTGCATCACTGTTTAGCTCAATGAATGGCTGAAACCATTTGTCATCTTTGAAGTCTATGCGGGTCTGCAGAACATTCTCGGTATAGTAGCCTTGCACGGATGCCCTGGCTTCAAATGCCTTGCGGATGTCATTCAAGGCTATATCATGCAGAGGGCATTCACTTCTTGTCGCTTTGGTTTTTACCTCATACGGCGTCGTCGGTGTAATCTTAGCAAGGCCTCTTGGCGTTAGCGAGTAGCCCCAAATCACCTTACATCCTACTGCTGTGGTCGTTCTCTTGATCAAGCCTAGCCCTGCAATCTTGCGCAATCGCCTGTTCACCGTGTCTTTAGAGACGCTGGGGAAGAAGCGACTGCCTATCTGCTCTCTGCTGACGATCTTGTTTTCAAACAACAAGCGCATTATATTGAAGTCCCTTTCGCCCAAGATAACCACCGTCAGCGTCATGCCACTGACAAAGTAATCACTCGCCCGCCAGCTTGGGCTTCTGCCCCGTTCCTCGACCGAAAAAGCAACTGTCACGCTATACCTCCATGATGAAATTGAAAAAATTCCCCCTCACTACAGAGCAGAAAAAGACAACCTCCGAGTAATAAATGACAACCTCTTGGAAATCTTTAGGCAATCTTTTGACAACTATTCGACAACCTCCGTCGGCTAGATGCTTTCCTCGCTACGATGACCCGATTTTTGGGGCGAACTATTGATCAAATTATGCTGTCTCAATTGACCCAAATCTGGCAGCTAGAAACACTTGCCCCCCACTAATACGGGAAAAGTCAACCTTTATGGAAGAAACGACAACCCATCGGTCAGCCTCTTGGCCAACCTTGTTAAGTTGCCTTGTGGCAGGCACAGGACAGAATAGCTGCTATTCCTCTGATTGCTTGCAGCCTCCTTCGCCATCAACTAGTAATATCAAGTGCTTACAAAGCCTTGCCGCCTCTAACCTATAGTAGGCAGATAGAAGCCTGAGAGTAGGAGGCGAGAGCACCCTACATGTCTCTAACATACACAAAAGATGTCACTGGCGCAGTTCGTAGGAAATGACCAACAGCATTCTCACAAGCCACGCGAGAGGTTGAGGCAGCGGGTTAGTTGCCATCATTGCCCAGACACCAGCCCCTAACCTCCCTACCAGCCCGTACCTTTGCGGGCAGTTGTGCTAACCACCCAACGCAGAAGGCCTGTGTTGTGCTTGATCCAAGCGATGTCACCAAGCAATGGTGCTCCTGCGGATGTTGCTGTTATCCTGCCCCTATTATCAATAAGCTGCAAAGTCTCTGTTAAGTTCACGTCGCCGTTGGGGGCGTGAACGACAAGCATAATACTAGTGTTGCCTGCATTGACATAACCATGAGCCAACGGGTCAAAAACTTTCGCATCGACCCACTGGGCAACGATCGCTTTGATGGAGCGGATTTGCGCTGAGGTGTGTATAATAGAGGTATCTTTGCCACACAGCAGAGATGCCTCCACCAAGTGTCTAACAACAAATAACCAAATATAATCAAAGCACTAAAAAAAATTATCCCGCAGTATTGACAGTATATGCCTAACTATTTATAACTCAGATGTATTGTAGTTGTAGATCATGTATTTCTATATTTAATAAGGAGTAATATTATGAATAGTACGCGAAGACTAGCAGTTATCTGCATGTTGGCACTCGGCTTATTAAGCGCAGGGATGGCACAATCTCAGGGTGGACTGGTCGGTTGGAGAAATAATGCCGCGGTTGCCTCCCTCAAGAAAGGGCTGATTTATGTAGGTCTACCTCTCATGTTGTGTCTCGGCAGTTGTGACAATGCAAAGCATGCACCGCAAAGCGATGCTCCTGCAAAAGTAGATACAGCTATTGAGAACCAACCAGAAATGGTTGCTGCCAACGGCTCTTGGATTGTGCTGAAGGACAGCAACCAGCATGGGGTATACGACGGTCTTCCTGATTGGGTTGGTAATCATCCTTCTAATTGGGTTTCTCGTACTTCTTGGTTTTCTGGTCGTACTTCTTGGTTTCCTGGTCGTATTTCTTCTCTTAAGATTAGTGATGATGTGATTAAGATTTATGATGAAGATAACTACCAGTTAGTAAAGCTTCACGATGAGACAGGCAAAATCATCCCTGAATCACTCCGCAGAGGTTTGGCAATCATTTTTACGGAGAAAGAAGGCAGTGGCAGCAAGTATGGCTGGGCTACTATCTCTGATGTCTCTGATGCGGGTGTGCTTATCGACCAACCCTCCGTAGAAATTGATGCATCACAAGTCGTTGGGGTGGAAATTATTCATGACCCTCAGCAAAACAAGCAGGTGATGTTCCCTATCCCACCATCGGATATACTACCCTATCTGCATGGTGCTATGACTGATTCACGTACAGAGATAAACACCACCGACGATATCTACTTGCTTGCTCGTATTTCTAAAAGATACACCAGTGGTGATGTTATAGTTCGCTTGCGAAAGGATATCTACTACATGCGGCAAGATGGAGATAAGCACGTGTTCACAGCGCGTGAAGATATCGCTGCGATGCCCTACGACCTTCTTTGGATGGAACGGGGCGATTTCATCATGAAGGAAGACGCTACCATACTATATGAGTGAGGCACGGCTGTTTGCCGCTTGCTCCTTAGGTCCAACTGGTGAACCAACTCCAGTAGCGCAGATAAAGTAGTAATGGGCAGCGGTACCAACGCCAACACGAGCACAGCAGCGACAGCAGCCCACCAATCATCAGGAAAGGATTGCCAAGACAAAACACTGCACGGGTTAAATTTTCACCCTCTGGTTGAAAGGCATACCATAACCTTGTCAGCGTCGAGGCGGTCGATCAGGTCGTGCAGTTCGCTTTGAGGTGTCACCTTCTGCTTGTAAAGGTGCTTTGCGCGGCTTGTTGGTCGCTGGCTCGCTCCCGTGTGAAGACTGCATGCTTATTAAGCGCAGAGTCGGGAAAATTCAGGGAAGGCAATTCTTCTCCCCGCGGCAGCGTTCTTCTCCACGTGCTATGTAGAACTAGAAAAGCCGCTCAACTCCCCAATGTGCCGCTATCTTGCCCTCCGCCAGCCAAAATCTCACGGCAACTTATTAGGATACTTAACAAATTTTTCGCCCAATCTTCCGCAAAGTGGAGAAGAAAACAAAGATCACGCTCCTGTAACTCCGACCAATCCAACCGCTGCACAGAATGTGTCCACAACTTTGTAAGTAATTGTGGACTGCTTAATCCTTATCTTCTCCTCTACTGTTTGGAGGGCATCTACAGTGTTTAAGAACCTAGCGATGGCTCTCTACTCACCCGTGGCCTGCAGCTTTGCCCCCTGACCCTACGTTTATCGTAGGCAAACCATCTAGACCCTCGGCATAGCTACCCTAGTGTTGGTATGGCAGAGTAGATGTATCGTGATTCTCCATTGCCTGCTCTGTTCGCCCCGGTGTAGGTACCTAGGATGAAGAGCGGCGAACTAATCCTATACCAAACAGAAGATGGTCTTGCTGAGGTCAGCTTGCGTGCCAGTGATGGCACGGTCTGGTTGACTCAGGATGATCTCGCTGAATTATTCGATAAGGGACGATCTACCATAGCTGAGCACATCAGCAACGTCTTTGATGACCAGGAGCTGAACAAAGATTCAGTTTGTCGGAATTTCCGACGAACTGCTGCTGATGGCAAGGTATATAGCACCATTCACTACAATTTGGACATGATTCTGGCCGTCGGCTTCCGAGTACGCTCACCGCGAGGCGTACAGTTTCGCAGGTGGGCAAACACCACTCTCAAGGAATACCTAGTCAAGGGCTTTGCTATGGACGATCAGCGTCTCAAGCATGGCGATCAGTGGGACTACTTCGATGAATGGCTAGCACGCATCCGTGACATCCGAGCATCGGAGAAACGCTTTTATCAGAAGATCAGGGATCTCTACACCACCGCGGTTGATTACGATAAGAATTCAGAGCAGGCCAAGCTGTTTTTCAAGAAGGTGCAGAACAAGATGTTGTGGGCAATTACCGGACAGACAGCAGCAGAGTTGATAGCTAGCCGCAGCGATCCGAACCAGCCTAATATGGATCTTACCTCGTGGAAAGGATCAGTTGTCCGCAAGGGTGATGTTAGTACCGCCAAAAACTATCTGAAGCAGGATGAGATCGAACAGCTCAATCGTATCGTAACCATGTATCTCGATTACGCGGAAGATCAGGCAAAGCAACGCAAGACCATAACAATGGCACATTGGTCAGATAAGCTTGATGCCTTTCTGCAATTCAACGAACGTGATCTGCTAACTCATGCTGGCAAGGTCGAAATGGTGGTAGCCAAGAAACTGGCTGAGGAACGCTATCAGCAGTTCGATGATAGCCGCAGGAAGCGCAAAGCGATTGAGGCTGACGAGGCAGATATCCGCGAGTTGGAGGCTTTCACCCAGCAGGCTGACCAGAATAAAGGGGATGGGTAGTTTCTATCTTCGCACTTGCTTATACGAGCAAAATTCCCAAGCCTACTCATATGAATGACCGCCAGAGCAAGGAAACACTACAAGTGTTTTGAAAAATAGAGCACCTCAGAATTACAATCCATTTGTATAAATCATACTGTTGTCGATTTTTGTATTTTCTTAAAATTATTACCTCAAAAAATTTGAAACAAAATTAAATTAGCTAAAACAAGTGGCCGATGTGAGAGATGAAATCAAGGTATTACTGCACAGGTGTGTTATGGCCAGAAGAGCAAACGAGTTAC
Source organism: Oligoflexales bacterium (assembly GCA_965226195.1). Classification (GTDB taxonomy): domain Bacteria; phylum Bdellovibrionota_B; class Oligoflexia; order Oligoflexales; family JAPPIL01. The sequence continues at coordinate 1,231,458 of OZ245333.1, read as the reverse complement.
GTCTCACCCAGCTTGAGGAGTTTTTGGGCAAGGTTGACTCTTGCAGAGGGGAATTCTCCCATAGGAAAAAAAGGGAACTCGGCAAACATTTCCTTGAAGTCGTTATGGGGCTTAAGGGCGAGTTTGTCCCCTGTAAACCGAGCAAAGAATCACCTGACTTTGAACCTCACAACGATGAGTTATACCCGTGGGCTTTGTTTGTCACTGATACTGATAAGGAGAATTTGCAAGAGTATTATAACGACAGAGTCCTCTATCTACATTCAAACAAGGTAGGCATGCTCGCGGTTATCACTAATGGCAAAGAGCTTCGTGTTTTTGACTCTGCTGCTCAAGAGGAGGTGAAGTACGCTGTCCTGTTTGATAAGCTCATCAGTGGCAAGGCCAAATCTCGAAAGAATTGGCAAGCATTTCTTGCTGATTTTGGGGTCGCAGGTGAAAAAGTAAGCGCGGATAAATTCAATCGTAGTATTTTTATTAGGGACAATCTTGAGGTGATCAGGGGTATAGAGAGTGAGTCCATTGATCTAGTTTACCTAGATCCTCCCTTTAACTCTAATAAAGACTACAAGGCCCCAGTTGGTAGTAAAGAGGCTGGTTTTCATTTCAAGGATATGTGGAAACTGTCTGATACAGATGAAGCATGGTGGGGAGAATTGTCTGAAAAGAATCAAGAACTCTACGAAGTGATACATGCTATTGGGGTTGTTAATGGTAAAAAAGATAAAGCCTACCTCATTTATATGGCAATGAGAATTATAGAAATACACAGAATTTTGAAAAGCACGGGATCAATTTATCTTCATTGTGACAACACTATGGTTCACAGCCTTAAACTGCTCATGGACTGCATTTTTAAAAAGGCCAACTTTATAAACAACCTATCTAGACATAGGCAAGTCGGGAAAAAGGGCAGCCAGCACAAAAAGAGAAGTTATGGGGATCAGGTTGATCATATTTTATTTTATGCTAAAACTGCAGACTATTTTTTTGAAATTCCTATAAGAGAACGGACAGACAAAGAGTTAAAGGAGAAGTATAAAAGAAAAGATGAAAACGGGAGACGTTATGCGGCTGACAACATCACCTTGAATAGATCAAATGCTAGAGAAAACCTAAAGTATGAGTATAAAGGGTATGTTCCACCTTATGGTTGGATGATGAAAAAAGAAAAGCTAGAGAAGATGGATAAGGAAGGCCGACTTGGATGGACCAAAAATGGAAAACCTTACAGAAAATACTTCGAAGAGGATGACAAAGGGATAGAGGCAAATAACCTCATTGAATACATGCCACTAACAAAAGAAGAGAAAACGGAATACAAAACACAAAAGCCACTCAAGCTTTTAGAGAGAATTATTGAGGCTTCATGCCCTGAGGATGGATTAGTTCTTGACCCCTTCTGTGGCTGTGCCACCGCGTGTATTGCAGCTGAGAAGTTAGAAAGGAGATGGATTGGCATAGATTTAAGTGATTTAGCTGGCAAACTAGTTAAGCAGAGGCTAGCCAATGAACTAGGTAAAAAATCGAACATAGTAACTGTCAGGAAAGACCTACCCGTACGTAATGCTCCTAGACCATCAAAAGATGTAAAACATACCCTTTATGGTAAGCAAGAAGGACTATGTGCTGGCTGTAAAGTGCACTTTCCATTTCTAAATATGACAAAAGACCATATCATCCCTAGATCTAAAGGTGGTTCTGACACAGATGGTAATCTGCAGCTATTGTGTCACCACTGTAACTCAGTCAAGGGAAATAGAGACATAAGCTATCTACATGCAAAGCTGAATAAGCGAAGCAAGAAAGTGCTGAAAATTGTTTGATCCAAACATAGCTTAACCACAGATATACGGGATAGTGAAAGTCATAAGCAGAAGAGTGTTCGCAGATAGGAACTTTACCTAGCATTAGAACTTACAGTGAACATAGAAAATAACTACATTAGAAGAAATTCAAAACGAAATATCCTTAGTATAAACAATGCCTTTCTTCCCCAAAAAAGAAATAGGGGGGTCGATAGTCCTGACAACCTCAACATACCATCCCCACTTTGGCTTATCCTTCCATGCCCAAGGTGAGTCTTTATCCACATGGTGTCGGGGGTAATCGGCATAGAATGACTCAGGGTCTTTGTATTTGAAGCACTTGGTAAACTTAATAGAAGCAGTGATACGAGACTTGAATTTACCCTGTGTGCCGGGGGTTTCGATCAGCAACATCTCTTGGTTGAGATACTTTGCGGGAATGGGGTAGAAGCGGGTCTCGATGGATTTTCTGCCAGCAAGTATTTCTCTGGAAATAGGCCACTGGATGTTGATACCTGTGTAGGTTTTTTTAGTCACGATGGTTTAGAGGGCGATGCAGTGTATCTTTGTTGTCTGGCTTTAGGCACTTGTTGTTGGTGTGTTTCATTCTTACATCCCAGCTGATGTCACGCGCGGTTTTAGTTTTAGCGAATTTCTCGACACGATCGATGGCATTGCAACAGTCTTTCTTGTTAGACCACAGGTCTTGATCCTTCCAAAAATGACTCTCTCCATTACCGATGTAGCAGGTGGTGAACTGAATACCTCTTTGCACACACTTGGCATGAATACGCTCATAATATGCTCTGATCTCCGCATCACTGTAGTGAAAATCACGAGATTTTTTCTCGGTGAAGATGGCAGTCTTTTTCGTATTGTCGCGGTAAAACTCGCGCAAGTTACGACCACAAGCTTTTTCTATTTGATTGAGGGAAAAACTCGATAACCTGACAATACCAGCCAAAATTGCTGGTACACCGTGATCTGCTATCTCATCGACCATATCAAAGCTGGAGTAAGGGAAAGGTTCAGGCATATTCTTACGGTCAAAATTGGGATCAGTGAAATAGCCATCTGGATAGATGGGAAAGAACGGATTTAGTCTCGCAGTTGTCCAAAAACCGCTACGCACAAGTTTTTGTAAAGCTTTTAAGCGTCGCTTAGTACTGGGTGCACCCGGCTCTATCTGACGATTCATCTCATCGTTGGTCGAAGCGATACTCATCTGCACCGAACAAAGATCAGGACGCAACAGTTGCAAATACTCATCTTGAGCAATCAAATCTGAACGGGTGAAGATGATATAAGGGTAATCATAGTAACTGAGCATTTTTAGCAGTTCTTGCGTAACCTTATATTTTTTGTCTATGACCATAAAGGAATCAGACATAGAGCCGATACGCAGCGGAACACGCATCTCGATCATTTCTCGCCAGCGTGATTTTTTGTCAGTTTCAAGGGCATAGTAGAAGGTCTTCCATATCTCTGTTATATCGACTGGCATAGGGAAAGGGCGATTCCAGTAGGCGTGCACTGTCAGTTCAGCTTTGGCATAGCAGTAGACACAGTTGTGAATACAGCCTCGACCATAGGTATCGACTTCAAAAGCATAAAGGCACTGCTGGCAAGTGTTGTGGCTATTGACCAGCTTAAAAGGGCTTTGAAACACCACCCCACCCCGTGGTTGGTTAGCACCAAACCTAGTTTCCAACCGTTTATAGATCTCAAAATCGAATTCACACGGGTAGTTAGAAAGCTTGGCAAGCTTCGCCGCCCGCTCAGCAATCCTATCGAATTTAGGAGTCGAGGGTGCAGGGGGTGGCCTGTCCACATGCGGAAAGGGAATAACATTACCAACACTGGGGTTAAGCGGCTTCATAACAATGTCAGCGTATGCTTCGCACTTTCTTATGTCAAGGATGGGGACATAGAGGGCAGTTATATGAGGATGTTAGCTCACCTTGGATATAACACCTTGATATTGCTAGATTTATACATAACAGAAAGCATAATTTCCTCCCATAACTTTTTAGAGGCCAGCGAGAGCAGTGTAAAAATACATAATCACCCCATCTGAAATCATTGATAAAAATGTATTTTAGCTGCACAATATACATAGGATTCATGGTTTTTGTGCAGTGAGAAGTGACAAGTATTCTGCCCTAGACAGGATAGCCGAACAGCAACAGGGGTTGTTTACCACCCGCCAAGCTATAGGAGCTGGGTTTGATGCTCGCAATCACGCTTATTATCTGGGGTATTGGAAGAGGGAGTACCGGGGAATTTACCGCCTTAAGCACTACCCTTTCGAGCCACACTCGGAGTATGTCATGTGGTCTCTGTGGTCATGCAACAGGAACGGCGAGCCACAGGGGATTTATTCTTACGAAACAGCACTTGAGTTTTACAAGCTGTCGGACTTGTCACTAGCAAAAATTCGATGCGAGCCAGCAGGCACGGAGATTGCACCCCCGCTTCTACTGCACAGCTGTTTTGTTGTCAGGCCAACAGCTTGATCCTACCTCCAAATTCAGTCCTAGCTAAGGTTAACACACTATATCTGCGATAAAATGTATGAGGGTTGCAGTAAAGCGGGCTACCGTATAAATTGTAGTGATGTGGCAGAGGAATATGGCATGGATGCTTTGAATCGTAGCTTTGAGGTGTTTGAGGAGAGTAAGGACAAGCTTCTCGACGAGTGTCCAGGCAGTTTTGTCGTTGTCGTGGGCGACAAAATTCAGGACAAGCGGTACAGCAGCTTCAAGGAAGCACTGGAAGAAACGATTAAGGAGCACAGGTTGGGGACATTCATCATCCAGCATGTGGTTGATGACAAAGCCAACTTCTCTCTGATTTAGACGGTATAACATCCATTGCAACCACCAGATGCACAAATTTTTTACCCCAAAGGAAACAAGTGCCATGTCTCTTTCAGCACAGTGCTGAAAAGAGAAGATACTTCACTCCTTTGCAAATTGAAGGTTCTCAACCCCTTCGACCGTGATGGTATCCCGATCCAGTCTACGAGAGATTGGGGATGCATCGAGATAGACGGGATCTGGGACACTGGATGCACCACTACATCTGTGGATGCCAGCGTTGCCAAAACGCTTAATCTTCACCTCATTGGAATGAGGAACACTAACACGGCGGCGGGTCTTATACGAAGGTCAGTATATGTTGCTGGCATAGTGTTGGAAGGGGTGCCTGGCGATATAGGACATTTCCCCATATGTGTCGGGGAAGTAGATATGAGCTCTACAGTTCCCAAAGCTCTTATAGGAATGGACATAATCAGGATGGGAGAGTTTGCCATATCTCACAATAAATTTTCTTGGTGCTGTCCACCCTGTGGCAACCCCGTTGATTTGAACAGAAAGGCGGAGAAAGAAAATGAGAAAATGAGAAAATGAGAAAAAAGCAGCGGAGATAGTGGGCTGGCCTGCTTTCCAGAATGGCTTTATGCCTCATAAATTACCTACATAAGACCTAGCATGACCCCCCGTCAAGACGAGACCAAAGATGTCACAATCTGTCTCTCCCGTGTATTGCGCCACTCCACATACACCCCCTCCCGTTTAAGAATAGCAATGACCATGCTGTGATCCCAGCCCTTGCCCTGTCGTTTGGTGGGGGTTTGCATGGTGGACAGCGTTCTTGCGATAGCTACGGTGCTCATGCCCTCGGCATACATTCTTTTGATGGCGGCGATGGTGCACAGCTCCCGCTGGTGGTCTACTGCTTTGCCCCCGACTCGCCGTTTACCATAAACTCTCCAATGGTCTTTGTGATATTTGTTTGGCTCTCTCAGGGGTACCCCATATCTCAGGCGCAGGCTTCTGACCCGTGTTTTTGAACAAGAGAACTCCTCGGCAATCTCTCTGGTTGAGAGGAGATTTTCGAGGTATTTTTGTCTGATCAGGGCTTCGGGTATGAGGGGAGAAGTGTCATAGACCCCTGATCTCATTGATAACTTATGATTGGACAAAGATTCCGCACAGCAGTCGTCCCGATTTCTTTTCTTGCTACTGCGCAGTTGCTCTTGCCGCTCGCATGGTTGATCTGCAAACAGTTAGTTATCTGCAAGCTTCATATCCTCCTCTCTCTGATAGTTGTCTACCTTGTATGAGATGTGCATGAGTGGCTTATTGTCATCGTTCACAGAGCAGTCGGGAAGTATTGTAGGGTCACAGTCGTAATTGAAAACGGTCTCAAGATACTTGCTTGCTGTCCTTACGGGCGAAGAATGGCCATACACACTCTTGACCTGTTTTTTAGTGACTGGCAAGGGGTAGACCTTGCCTTTCATGGCGATCGTTCCCTGCACTGGCCAACTGTGCGTGGTGCGCCCCGTCAGGACACCGCCCCACCTGTAATGAGTGTTGAGTGTGAGGTAATCCATGTAGTGTGTTTTGCCAATTTTTTTTGTCTTTAAGATGCGAAACCACGATGGGATAGCACAACTAGACGACCCATCAATGCACTTATAGGTGAGCCGATAGCCATGTGATAAGTTATTTCCGTTCCATGTTTCAATCGTAGTGAATGTTTTAAGCCATACTTGGCTGGCAGTCGTCCAGGCGGCAAAGATACGCGTCTTCGACTCTAACCTAAATCCTGCTCGTTCAGCCTCAAAGTGGACGCTATCAAAGCAATGGTCAAGGTAGGGGATCTGACCTTCGTCACACATGTCAATAAGCTTACCGTTCTCAATGATAGAAGGCAGCTTGGTGATCGGAATTTTGTTGCCGTCAAGAGCTGCTCTGCCTGGATAATAGCCCTGCTTGTCATATCCACCAAGTACTACCAAACTAATCAGCGCAACGGCAAGCATCTGTGCATGCATTTTACAACCCCTTGGACAAACATTTGCGCATTGTGTGCAGATGACACAAGCATCAATCAGTAGCAGGTATCACACTGGTGCAAATCATATTTCCAGCATCGGGGGCAGCCGAATTTGACATGACTGCCGAACTCCCAAAAAAACCTGCCTTCGCCAAAAAGTTTCAGCCCCTCGTCCATAACGGTATAGATGTAAGCAGTCAATACGTGTGCTCCGCCCCCAGAGAGCATCGGCAAAATAGCGATCTCGTCTCGCTTGTCGTTGTTCAGGTCTACCAGATATTTATTTTTTCTTATTTTAACGAAATAAACATAAAACTCATTCCATTTTTCTATAATATGAGTAAGATCGTAAACCTTGCCCTTCCTTTTCAACATTATTATGGAGTTAGGGAAGCAATCCACATCCTTGCCCGCTTCCGCATCCTGTATGCATTGGCGCGACCTGTTTATTTTGATGACGATCTCGCCATCTGCTAACTGTAGCCTGTCTACCCCTGTTGACACATCCCCTAAAGGAGCATACACGCTTGTAGTGAATAGTACGCTACTGAGAAAGACGATACAATTTAAGAATTTTATCGGCATAAGCCTCTCCTTCTTTTGTGCGTGAATGATAATCACGAATAGTTTCTCGAATTCCCTTCTTGCTGAGGTTTCTGCGCAAGAAATACTTGTGCCCTAGCCATCGGGTACCCACAGCGATGTTGACAACAGGGTCTTTTAATTCTTCCCGCGAAATTCTGAGGTAATTGTCGCGTCCCTCGCGCCAATTGTTTTTCTTAACTCCTTTTAAACGCTGCAGTGATGTGCTTAAGACCTGCATTAGTCCTGTTGCCGTACTGGTCTTTGCTTTAGCTTTGGGATTGAAGCTTGATTCTGCGGCAATTAGTGCTTTTATGTGTAGTGGGTCAAGTCCTTGGGGGAATTTCACCCCTCTGCTACGCCAGTAGCTCAACCAAAATTGTATGACACTATCGAGGTTGTGGTGTCCTAGAAAGCCTTTGATAGCGTTTATTTTGGGATATTTTTTGGCGTTATTCCAATAGAGAAACTGCATATTTTCAAAAAGATACATCGTTATTTTGCCGCGGTTTTTTCTGAGGTGAACATCGACCCATGTAACTGCTCCACTCGCACATGTGCGCCAATGCCCTTTAACAACGTGAAACCCTAGTGGGCACATTTCTGCATTCGGGGGGCGATGCAGCACTATCTTACGCATATGCCAACCTAACCAACCTGACTTTACAAAACAACGTTATTACATGCTAACAAGGAGTTGCAACAAAATCAAATGGAGTAACTCCCAAAAGTTGTGGCACTACGACATTACCTCCTCGTAGTAACATCTAACCATCATGTAGACAGCCTCAATAGTCTTGTATCTCACAGATAATTCTCCGCTAAATCTAGTATTCCGTATTGCTTTAGCTTGTGTGACCTCCCCCATTTTTTAGTACAGTTATGCGATTAGATCCAATGTGTTAACCCCCCGTTGAAATCTCCTCCTCGTTTAGTTTTGATGTTTCTTTCCCCCACACCATTTGAGCAATGTGTTGTACCTGTCTACCTTGAGGTAAGAGGTCATAACCCACTCAACCTGCTTCAGCTCCTCCTTGTTAGGCTTATAGAATCCAGTATGTTCTCCATGTTTATTTTTGACCGAATCAAACCCCAGTAGCGGGAAATAGCTATTGAACTTTCCAGAGGTAAGCAACCTTGTCATGCAGCAACCCACGCCTGCACCGCTTGCCGCTCTTGTTCAAGCCGAACTTTCTGCGGCAACAAGGGAGCACGCATAGTAGGCTTGCCGACGGGAAAAACATAGAGCAAGAGTGCGCCCAATATGTGGATGGCCACACATGCTGTCAAGCAAAACCAAAGCAGCACTGCTTCTGCCAATCGTACCGCACCGCGCGTGTATTTTTACAAAAAATTCACACAGAGATTGACAGGGAGGGGGGAAAACCAGTTAGCGTGCCCCCCATCGTTTTTTTATTTTTTGGGGTGATTGGATGATGAAGTATCTGGTGGCGGTGTGCTGTCTGTTGTTTGCTGCCCGTGCCTTTGCAACTAATCTCTACTTTGAGAGCCACGTGAAGGTCAAGGCTAGTGATGAAGAAACTGGTGCGAAGGTTCTGTACGAGCATAAGGGTAAAGTTTTTGAACTGACGATTATTCCCGACGGGGAGGAAGAAGAGCCGATCGTCATTGCAGCCTTGATGGAAGAGACAGAGAACAAAAAGATCGCGGCAATCTACAGTGCTGATGGCAAGCAACGCATCGGCACAGGACTGGCGATACGCCGTTGATGCGCACGGCCAGGTATGGGCGCACGGCAACGGCAAAGCTTCTCATCACCGCGGGTGCATAGAGATGGCTTTCCTCCTGAGTTCTCGTTCCTCGTGCCGTGAATTTTTGCTTGCTTTTGCTGTCGCCTGATCTATGGGGCGCGATGCTGCGCTCCTTTCCACAAAAAAACAGCTTTGTTGCATTGACCTCCCTTCGCAAACGACAAAAGATATAAAATACACTTGTCAAAGCATGCTTTTTGGAGTATCTCGCTTTTGTAGGTAGTACCTGCTATTCAATAGTGGTTGAACTTATGGAGAGTGATTATGCTTAAACTTGTATTAGTATCTATGGTAACGATTGGTGGCATCATGTTTAGCTTCAAACTATCAGCTAGACCCCCAAATGCTGCTTTAGTGCCTGTAGTAGTGGAGAGCACCCCCCGCGGTGAGCGCTCGTGGGATATTTATTCGCGTCTGATGAAGGATAGGCTTATATTCTTGAGTTCACCTATTAGCGATGAAATGGCTAATGCTATCGTTGCGCAGTTGCTTTTTCTCGATAGCGAAGATCCGGATAAAGACATTCATCTTTACATTAACTCGCCTGGGGGTTCTATCGATGCGGGAATGGCAATTTATGATACTATGAATTACGTTAAAGCGGATGTTTGCACCTTTGGTATCGGCAAATGTTCAAGCATGGCTGCTTGGTTGTTGGCTGCTGGTGCAAAAGGCAAGAGATATTCTTTGCCAAATACAACGATTATGATTCACCAACCGCTTAGCGGTGGTGCACAAGGGCAGGCAACGGATGTAGGAATCCAAGCTAAAGAAATAGACCGGATAAAAAATCTGATGATAGAGATTTTGTCGCAGCATACCGGCCAAGACCCAGAACAGGTACGTGCGGATATAGATCGTGACTACTACTTGACTGCCGAGGAAGCAGTGGAATACGGGATTATTGATAAAGTTGTTAAGAAGCAGCCTTGATGGGAGAGCTTCTCTCTTGCAGTGATCGTGGGGTGAGGTAGCTGGCGGTGCAAAGAGCTTGCAGCAGACGTACGATAGATCCACGCAGAGGAAAGCGAGAAGGGAGCAGGAAGACAGCTAGATGTCTTATTCAACGATTTACTGGCAGAATACAGTCTAAATCGTGACGAGTTTGAGGAGTATTTTGCTGCGAATAAAGACAGCCATCCTGCTAGTTACTACTTTGGCGATGGCACTGATTTTCGAGAGCAACTTGCTGGTGCGAAAACATCTCCTTGAGCATGCAATTGACTTGAGAGATAGATGTACTAGGGGTTGTCATCAGCCTCAGCTACTTTGTGGAAAGAGCTATAAAACACCTCTACATCTGATCCTGATGTAGGGACATACCCCTTATCAAACCGTATCAGGTTGCTATCTGCCTCGATCGTATACAATGATCCATCCACAACGTTGTCGTTTACCTTCACCGACACATTGCCCGCGGGGATATGCGAGAGGACAAAGACATCCTCAAGGGTAGCAAAAACATGCTTAGAAATGTCCCGCAAGGTTGCGTCATAACTGCTGTCCGTAATAGATCCGTGGACTTTAAAAATATCAACTACCCCAGGGTCTTTATTTATGTTCTGTTTCCACTCATCCATAGAGGGCAACAACCCGTATACTTGTGCGTTACCCTTAGGCCGCATCTCTGCCAACAGTGCTTTGAGATCGCTGCTCTTGCACAAAGCGGTGACAGGCAGTGCACCACTTTCTTCATACCCATGGCATTCGTTATTCTCGTCGGTAACGATTATCACCGCTATCGACGAGCCTTTTCGCAACCAAGAAACGTTGCCACCGTCACACCTCCCCTTTAACCCATCCATAGCCTTCAAGAAGTGATATTCGCCATTAACACTAGTACCAACGTTAACCAACTCACTGTATTTTTGCTCAAAATCAGGTGTTTCTTTCGTAATCCTATCACTCAAACAACTTGTCTGCCCTGTACTCGTAACCGCAATTTGCCAATCACTGTCGCTGATGTGAGTCAACAAATCGAGCAAATTACTCTTCAACTTATTCTGCTCATCATTCATCGAACCTGAACCATCGATGACCAATAAAATATCCAGCACACCTCTCTGATTCTGGTTGAATTTGTCGGTGGTGCTTTTGTTTCCGATCATTACCCTATTACCAGTGAGATTAGCACTGTTCTCGTCCTTTTCGTCAACTTGACTAGTTGACATAGACATCTGGTTGCCGCAACTTGCTGTAATTAAAACAATAAACAAAAATCTCATCTTGCCCTCATCTTACCAGGTTGGGTACTGGGTAGCGACGCATTATGCTCTCATACCTATCCCTTTTGCCTGATCTATCGGCACTTAAGAGAAAAACTTAAGTTTTTTACAACTTACCAAGTTGACGAACAAGAAGATAAGGTACTGGCAAAATTTGGTAAGTGATCAATATTGTTTAATTATAACCTCAACATCTTTTTAAAAATTTTGTTTGACAGCTAACACCAGCTTTGTTGCATAACTCAGACATATGAAGTCCTTCTTTGTTTAGATAGCAGGCCAACACCCACAAGATAACAAATACATATTGAAGTGATTTCAAGTAGATATAGAACAGCGAGCACATCCGTAATAAAATAAAAAAACACCCCAACGGAGGCTCGCGGTGAAGAAAAGCTTAGCACAAAAAAAGAAAAAAAGATACAAAACACTCAACTGGCCTAAATACAACAACCACCTCGTCAGCCGTGGCGATATCCGGCTGTTGGTGTCAAAGGAAAGGCTAACCTCTTGGTTTGCTCCCCGTGAAGGAAAAAACGGTCGTCCCAAGACATATAGCAACGATGCCATCCTGCTAGCACTGACTATACTCACACTGTATAAACTCAACTACCGTTCTGCAGAGGGATTTATCAGGGGACTGTTTGCGCTGATGAAAATTGCTCTGCCTGTGCCAGATTACACTACCCTGTGCAGGAGAATGAAGTCTCTCTCAGTGGAATACAGAAGGAGCATAGAGAAGATGAGAGGGCGGCCTGTCGATCTGGTGTTTGATTCGACTGGTCTCAAAGTATACGGTCGTGGGGAGTGGAAAACCAAACCTAGTCATCGTTTCAACGTCAAGAACTGGAAAATGCTACATCTGGGTATGACAGCTGAGGGTTTTCAGATCAAAGAGCTGGAGCTTACCACCTGCAAAACTTCTGATAATCAGGCTTTTGCGCACATGCTGAGGCGTATGGAGGGTAAGGTAGGCAAAGTTTATGGGGATAAGGCGTACCTAGCGACGGAATGCTTTAATCTGATTGATGGTAAGGGAGGCACAGCTGTGATTGACCTGAAGCCAAACATGAAGCTGGCGAGTGCGGAAATAGTGAGAGAGAATCCTGGGCTGGAGCAGAGGAACAGGATTTTGTTGGATATAAGGAGGTATGGCAAATCTGGCTGGAAGGAGCGTAGCGGCTACCATCGTAGGAGTTTGATTGAGTGCCAGATGAATAGGTTTAAAGGGAGATTCGGTGAAGCACTTTTTAGCAGGAAGCACAGTCATCAGGTGACCGAAGTCAAAATTAAGGCGATGATCCTCAACAAACTTTCCTCTCTGGGAATGCCAATGACCACAGCAGTGAGCTAGAAAAAAATAAAAAGAGCACTCAAAGGGAACAAGCTAACCAAAAACTGGAGTTATGCAACAAAGCCCCCTTACCCTCCCCTAAACCAGCTTGCTCCATGTACACCCCTTCTCGTTTGAGAATCGCAGTGACCATGCTGTGATCCCAGTCCTTACCCTGCCGTTTGGTGGGGAGCTTCACCGCGTCTAGGAATCTGGCAATAGCATTAGTGCCAACCCCCTCGTCGTACATCCTTTTGATGGCGGTGATAGTTCTAATCTCACCCTTGTAATCAACAACTCTGCTACCGACCTTCCGCTTGCCATAGATACGGCTGTGTTCTTTATGGTATCTAGACGGTTCTCGCAGGGGAATTTTGTATTTCAGAAGCAGGTTTCTTATTCGTGTTTTTGAACAAGAAAACTCTCTGGCGATTTCGCACAGCTACTGCTTTTGGGGCACTGGGGACACAGTGCCTTACCACACCCGCCAGCTACCTGGAAAACCCACTGCTGGTTCTTCTGCACCGAGCATAAAATAATCACTGCATATTCATGTTAAACTGACTTCGTGGCGTACGGCTTATCTGTCTATTTTTTGTTTAGCTGCTTAATCAGCTTTGCATCATCATAGAAAGGATCGGTATAGTATTTTTGGTGAAAAGCATCCTCGCTCACACCAGCTGCAGCCATGATGGTTTTAACAACATCTTTTGCCATGAAAGCACGTTGCTCCGGGTTATTTTTGCGCCGCGGCACTTGCATTCCTCCCAGTGGTTGGTTCATGTTAGGGTTAAGGGCATCTGTACCCTTAAATTCACTCATCATTTTCATCTGTCCGTTTTTTGTTTCCTCCACTGTGTTATGAAAAATCTTACCACTGTTGTTTTTTAGATTGTTAAAATCAACAACATAAGGAAAGCGTGTGATAGGATCACTTTCACCAAGCCACACACCATTGTTAATGTTTTTACCGAAAAGAATATAGTTATTGTTGAAGTTGTAGTGACCGTTACCAAAAGATCTAGATTCAGACTTATCTTCGTTACCTGAAAAATTCGAGGGGCGACTAAACTCTGAGCTCACTACAAGTGTTACCACTTCGCTCCATTTCTTGCCCTTTATGTTGGAGTCGGTAATTTTTAATTTTTTTATAAAATCAGCGAGGTGCTGCATTGTGCTCTTTAAACTCAAATGATGCTGGCTACTGCCAGATGCTTCCTGGGTCCGATGGTAAAGACCTCTGTGTGAGTCAAATAACCCAAATTGATCAACGTTATTAGTGCTATTCCTACTTCCCACACATATGGTAACAACACGAGAGATATTATTTCTAAAAAGTTCAAGGCAGGTATCAAGCTGCATACCAAGCTCCAGAGAAATATCCGTGTCTTCTGCTTTCAGAGACTTCAAGCTTTTAGTCATCCTGCCCATTTCTTGCATCGCCTCGATATATTTTTTCATGGTACTATTTTGTGTATCACTGAAGGGAAGGTTTTTTTTCAATGCCTGAGAGATAGTGATGGAGGGGCTTACCCCACTGGTAGCTGCGTTACGATAATGCTTTGCTAAAGTGCCCAACAAGCTAAAAGAAAGCTTGATTTCCAACTTTGAAGAACGCCCATCTCCTACTGAATAATAAGCCCCTTCAAAAACAAGATTGTCGAGAAGCTTCTTACCATGTCTCTCTTCTAGTAGTTTGGCTAGGACTCCCGCCACATGTATTCCACTACGATTACTACCACTAAACACCTCTTGCCCCGCGGGAGCGTGAAAATCACCTAGCATGTAAACCCCACGGAGGACGCTGATATCATTGGTATAGTTAGCTAACGGCAATCCAGCTATCCCCAAACGGTACTGATACTGGCCTTGATGGGTTGAACCAACAAGAAATCCATCCGCTGGGTTTTGCTGGTATGGCAATGCCACGAAACGTCCATTAGGCAGGAAAGCTGGATTCTTGGAAGGACGATCTGAATTTCCACTATTATCGAGCATTGACTTGAACTTTGGTGTAAGATCAGTGTCTGTATAAAAACCTTTTTTATCTTTAGGCGAAAAACGCATTACTATACCGTTGCTACCATCTTTATCGATAGCGTTCAGTTTATCAGGATCAGGATGATCGGTAGAAATAAGGTGATGCACACCACCTTTCAGTTCTACAAAAATAAAAAAATGCTCATCATCAGGTGGTGTCTCAGCAGATGGTGTCTCAGCCTGTAGCGAAAATGGTAAGAGCTGATAGCTGCCAGCAGCACAAATAATATTACGCAGATGCTCAACAAGCTCTCGACGTGTCAATTTCATATTGCTTCTCCTACTGATCTATTCGGTAAAGACATAAAAAATGGGCCACTCATTAAGATAGTATGCACCACCTGTTTCCAAGCCTGAATATCACAACGACGAAGAGGATCGATATACCGATTATCGCTAGACTTCTCATTAGTACACTTAGGGGGATCATCAAGGGGATCATCAAGGGGATCATCAAGGGGATCATCAAGGTTAGGGATGAAAACTGCATCAAGCAAGTAGTGTGGGACATGAGAATATTCGCTGTCAGTTTCGCTGTCAGTGATAGTTAGAAGATTATCAATTGTGACACCAAGAAAATCACCGATATCTTGGATGTTGTGCATTAAACGTTTGCGGTCACTGCTGGCTAGATCAGGATCAAGCAAACCAAGCAAACGCTCCTTATCCTTAGCCGAATACATACCAGTAGTAATCTTATCATCTGCATCACACCATTTTTTTTTAGCATCATCAAAGCATTCATAGTTATCAGACAAGTCATCTAGTGAAAAGCCAATCATACCATGAAATAGCATGTTTGCTGGTTTAGGCTCAACAGATTCATCAGATACCGGTTCAACAGGAACCTGAACCGGAACTTGGCTGCCAGATTCATTAGACACCTGTTCAACAGGAACCGTGACCGGAACTGGCCCTTGTCCAAGAGGTTGAAGGCTGCCAGATTCATCAGACACCTGTTCAACAGGAACCGTAACCGGAACTGGTCCTTGTCTAAGAGGTTGAAGGCTGCCAGATTCATCAGACACCTGTTTAACCAACAACAAATCACTGATCCAGAGTGAAACCATGTCTAAGGCCAACACATAAGTGCCACTAGGTTCTCGCAGTAGCACACGAGCAGTGATAGGATCTACTGCTCCGTAAAGCTGACCTAGTCGTGCGAAATACCTGATGTCATCTCCTCTTCTGATCGCGATGCCCCATGTTTTTACGATAGTGTCTCTTATTACTGCGGGTTCTTTGAACCACGCATAGGTATCTCGGCCTTGAGTTTGGGAAGCATCATCGCCTATGGGCTTGCATGCTGCGATAAAAATTATACACAATAGTATTATTTTCATAGTTTATTTTTCACCTCATGAATGTTATTCAAATCCTCTTTTTTTTGTTTTTGGGGTAATTCAGTGTCGCCACCGCGTTTTTGTTCCAAAAAGCAAGTCATTATTTTTTGTTGCTGATCAGCATTGAGGTTGACGTTTTCAGCATAGATGCCACCTAGTGGCATGTTATCAAAAATTTTGTCCAAGATAGTCCCGATATTGACATCTTCTTCAAATTTATCTTCATCAAGCTCCCCGCTTTCTTTAAACAAGTGTCTGTCACTGAATTCTGGATATTCTTTAACATCACCTTTAACATCACCTTTAACATCACTATAATGGTGGCACTTGACACAGTTAGCCTTGAAAATCCTTGTCGCGGCGATGCTGAGATCTTCTTGCCCAGGCAGTTCTTGCATAGCATCACAGGCAAGTTTTTCTTTTTCCACAGCTACCATCTCTTGAAATCTTTTTTCACCATCAGCAGCACTAAAAAATATTTCCGCTTTTTTCTTTGTCAGTAAATGCTCCAAAAGCTTGCTATAATCGTAGCCATACTGTTCAAAAGCACTAATTGCTTCATCAACTTCATTGCTGCCTAGCCTCCATTCGCTGCCAAAAATTGTGTTCCAAGTAGACTCAACAACACACTTTTTTACCAGTGGCAAAGAACTGATAGTTGCTGCTAACCCACCTAAACCATAACTTTCGATAGGGTTGACAATTACTTTATCAGGTTTTAGATAATTTTTGTTCCTTTTATCATAGTACTTATCCTCCACATCGTCGCCACTGCCTGGGTAATAGATAAGAGAATCATGGTAAGAAAACTTACTGGCAAAATCATCAAAGCGTTTATTGTCATGATCAAAGAACATTCCTCGTTGTGGATCATAGTAAACACCAGGACGTTCGAAAGCATCTTCTTCCTGAGCAAAAAAACGCCGCTTAAGCTCATCAGGAGCCTCCTCTATTATGCTGTAATTTGTCCCCATTGACATTTTCCCAAAGTAGTTAGCAATCGGCTGAATCCTTTTATGGCAATTAAAGCAAGCTTGATCTGATGTGGCATGCTTATCATCTTCTGCAAAATAGCTTCTGAATTTTAGCAATTGCTTCCATGTTGGCTGCTTATCAGATTTGGTTGCTGCATCAGGAGAAATATCCTCACAAAACCAGCTAAGTGAAATTATCCTAGCACGATGTAGATGCCTATTTTTAGAAGTTGTACGATGCCGTGATAACCAATAAGGGTTGGCATGAATGCCCTGTACATCTTCTGCTGTTGCTTCAATCTGTTTCGCTGTCACTCCATCTATATCAGTCATCCTCACTTTGAGAAAAGTATTATCACTATCGGGATACTTTAAGAATAAATCTTTCTTCTGACTGCCTTCCGGCACTTCAAACATAAAAAATCTACTTGCATTTCTTCTACCTAGAGCCTGATTAACTAGATCCCGATTAAAGTCCATCGAAAAGTAAAGAAATATTGCATTTTTTAGCTGTTCGTCCTTCCAACCTACATTCTTATCTTCTTCATTCTTATCTTCTTCATTCTTATCTTCTTCTTTTACGTCACAAAAATTCTTTGCAAACAAACCTTGATACTTGCTATCTAACTCGCTACAATAAGGTGGATCTAGTAGATCCGGTAATTTTGTGCAACACTCATTAGCGTAAAGGTTGTAAATATTTTGATTAGGTAATATCTTTTCTATTATGCAGGTAGGTTCTGCTTCCTCGCTGTTGTTGAAGAATTGTTCCACACAGTAATCATAGGGAACCGGCAGCCACCGCTCCCGATAGGTTAAAATATCCCAGTAGTGCTTAGACTTTGCAACATCTGCAAGTTCAAGCTTAAGAGATTGTAGATCATTTTTGGCTATAAATTGAAAAAGCTCTGAGCTATCATCAATCAAAAGACGATTACGATGCAAGTGATAGAATCCTTCACGCCAGTATGCCTCTGATGCCAACAGCGTGGTTAAAATTGCAGGGTAAGCTTTGCCCTGGTACTCCGGTTTTTCTATCGCATCACGGTACTCCTGAATTTCTGTCGCATGAGGCGGTCGCCCGATCAGCTTTGTAAAAAGCTTGGTAACCGTGCTTAATATTGGATCTCTGTTCTGAGCAACTTTTACCTCGGATGCTTGCTTACAAGCTACTACTACTATGCAGGCAAAAAAAGCTTTGGTAAGTTTTGTCATACCCCTCTCCAACTGACGCAGATATATCTAATACCGCCACGCCTTTAATTCTTACTCGGTTTTAAGCTTTTTTTTCTTTAGACAACGCGACCCACTATTTCTCAAGCTGTTATTTTTTGTGTGTTTTATCCCGACTTCCGCACGAAAAGTGTATTTTTCTTGTTGAGATTTTCTAAAACTCCCACTTTACGGGGTTTTTGTGGGTCGATAGGTGTGGCTGCCATTCTGTAATGCCTGTACTTATTTTTGAAGGTAAGCGTGGCTTTGTTGCATAACTCAAGGCAGGCATGTTTATATCCTCATATGAATGACCGCTAGAGCAACTATACTCACGCAACCGCCATCAGTGTTGCCCAAGCAAAACATAGAAACTCTCTCGCACACGCAACCTTTGCTTTGTTGATGTGCTTGCCTGTGGAGCGAGAGCTCGCAACTATCCTGTGTGGTCTACAGCTTTGCCACTAACCTGCAAGGCTTCCATCTCCTACTGAATAATAAGCCCCTTCAAAAACAAGATTGTCGAGAGGCTTCTCGCCATATTTCTCTTCTAGTGTTAGAGTTTACGTAGGGTTTTCCCCAGGCAATACAATCTTAGGCAAGCTTTGACAGTTCATACAAATAAGAAAACTATCTGGAAAATTCCCAAACCTCTTTCTACCCACTGTGTGCATGTGGACAAGGATACCACCATCACCTTGCGTCGTCACGGCAGCCCAGAGGCACAGCAGTGCCTCGTGCTTACGCATGGCAACGGCTTCGCGAGTGATTGCTATTACCCATTCTGGTCACTTCTATGTAAAGATTTTGATCTAATAATTTATGACCTCCGTAATCATGGCTGGAATACTGTCGGTCTGCTTGCCAACCACAACGTCCCCGTGTTAGTGCAAGACCATGACAAAATTCTCACAGAGATTGATCATCACTACGGCAGCAAACCAATCGTAGGAGTGTTCCACTCTGTTTCATCTCTGCTGCCACTGCTGTCGTCCCACAAGGGTGATAGTTACGTGGCAAATGTGTTGTTTGACCCGCCGTTGGTTAATAAGTTGACTGATCAGAAACTCCTTGAGCAGTCAATTATACAGCGGGTGAAAGAAATGAGTCGCCGTACAGATAAATTTCAGTCTCTAGAAGACTTCGTTGAGATCCTCGCTTTCTCACCACATTTCCAACACGTCTTACCCGGTGTTTTAGAGCTTTTTGCCCAAACAACACTACGTGCCCGTTCAGATGGAGATGGTTACGAGCTGCGCTGCCCGCGTGAGTACGAGGCACGGTTGATGGAATATGCCGTCGCCTACACCACACCGCTACACCTTGATTACCTTGCGTGGCCAACAAAGGTCATCGGTGGCTGACCCCACTATGTCATACTCGTACCTGCCGAGCTATGATCTCAGTGGCATGGTCAAGGTGGACTATGACTTCCTGCCCGACGCAACACACTTCATGCAAGTAGAGCAGCCAGAAAAATGTGTGGCCGCGATGCGCGAGTTCTTAGCGGCAATTGGATTCGTGTAAATGTTAGTAGCCGAAAACTGAACGAATAGGGTAGCTATCCCGATATTGCAATTAATAGCACTTGGGTGTAAAATGGCAGTAGTTTTTCATTATTCTTAGGACACCATGCAAAACAAGCTGACTATCGCTATTGCCATAGGAGCTGCTCTCTGCGCGAGCTATGGAGCGGCCAACTACGAAGTCAAACAAATTGATGTCGGAGCAAAAAAGGCAACCATAACGGCTGATAAAAACATCACGGCAGGCGATACCCTGTTGCTGGTAAATAAAAACGGCAAGTGCAGCGTAGAAGTTCTCGGCGTGGAGGGGAAGACTGCTGTCATATCGATTGCCAGATGTGACTCCGCTGTAGGAGTAGCTGATATGGTAATTGCTATGCAAAACAACACAACCGACATCAATTCAGTAAAATATGTCCTCGGTGGTGTAATCGGCACCACGATTGGCTTAGGCATTGGTCACGCGGTGCAAGGACGTTGGCAAAAGGGCTATGGCTGGTTCTTTACCATCGCTGCCATTGTGACAGCTGTAGGGGGAATGTTTCCTATGTGCAGGATTTCCCAGGAGAAGGACATCTACGAACCGGCCTATGAGGAGTGTGTCCGCAAGAACAATCGTAAGAAGCGTCCTTGGCAGATTGCTTTCTGGGCTGTCAGGGGACTCGAAGTGGTAAGTGTGTGGTGGCCACCCGCGCATCTCACTTTTAAGACGGATCAGATCAATTCCTCAGTCATGCCTATACTCAACAAAAAACATGCTGGTCTGCAGCTGGTGGTATCCTTTTGAGGCTACATTAGGTGCACGCTGTAGCCTGCACGCTGCTGTTTCTACCTCCCCCCACCCCAACAAAAATAAAGCTCTAGGTGCGGAGTCAGGAAAGATTTAGTCATTCAGCCACTCTAGCATCTCTTCTTTTATATTTCCCGGCAGTTGCACGGCACCTACAGAAGGAGGCATTATCCTCTCGTTGCTAACCGTCATTCTTCTAACGATATTTTCTCTATTTATCCAGACGCGATTGAAGGCAGTGTCGCCTTCAAAGTAGGGGCCATGGCACGAGCAATAAGATCTGAAATTCCTACGCGTAGTTTGGTTGAACTCGTTCTTTTTTTGTTGGAAAGCTTCTCTCTCTGCTGTAGTCATGCTATCCTCTTCACAATTTTGATCTCCCGCGGCAGCGATACGGATTTCTGTAAATGAGAAAGAAAGCTGGTGATCAGCCTTCATATCTTCAACAATGATGGTACTATCAGCAAAGTCAGCAAGCTTGCTCGCGGGCGGGTGGGCAGCGCACGCAACCCTAGTAAGGCTTGAGTTAAGCTGATTCCAGACTCCGTTTACCACCGGCTTGATGCCTTTGACATAGACAAGTTCACTGCTAGTCTCAATCTGCAGGTTGCTCAACACGTATCCTCCACCAGAATCTAGCGGCTTAATATCTGCTTGGAGCATGATAGTTTCGTCGTCGTATTGGTTGCTGACTAGCTTGCCTATATCATAGCGCAATCTCTTTGTGCCTCTAGGATTAAAGCTATCGGTTACTATACTTGCTGCAGATATTTCTGCGATAAATTTTTCCCGTTCGTTTTTCCACGCAGTGATAGCTGCGATAAATTTTTCTCCGTCAACTTGACAGTCGTCAACGCAGTTATGCTTATCTGCTGTCAGTCTGAGCACTAGACGCGAGTTAGGAATATCATCAAAGCTCACCTTGTCACCTTCGATGATTGCACGATGAGCTTGCTCAGCATCACTGACAGCAAACAGGGGTGCCTGAGTATTTCCATGACAACCAGCACACATTTCCTTCAGCAAGGGGAGCGTGTGTTGCGCAAATGCGTCAACAGAGACTTTCTGTGCGTCAGCAGCAGTCAGGTCTTGGTTACTGCGTGGAGATGCAACTCTGCTGTCAAAGTCTCCTGCACATCCTAGTGCCATCGTGAGCAGCACACCCATGTCACGATAGACCAGCATCACGACTTTCTCATAAATAGATAATCATCAAGCTCCTCATCGCGGATGGGACTATCTTTCATAATGGAGTTCAGTTCCTGCTCTCTACCTTGCCAAGCCAGCCAATTCGCCAATACTACCGCTGCTTGTGCTATTGGAGCTTGGCTTATCTTGGCATGTTTTTCTGGATTTAAGTTTACCGTCCCGCCGTCATCAGCTTTGTAAGCCCCCATCTGCTGAAAGCTTACCGTAGGTCGCGCACTAGGATCGTAAACGAGCACAAAAGCCGCGGCACGTGACTCACTATCCCCTCGCCAGATATATTTCTGTACAGCATCATCTGATACAGACTGGGGGTCTTTATTGCTGTCAGCATCGACACCACCATCGGTATAGACATGCAGCATAGTCTTGCGTTGGAGTGCCGCGGCCATGGCCAGCACGATGCCGATTACTTTTCCAGCCTGCTCATCTCTTTCTTCGCCAGTAGTGGCCGTGCTATCATGATAATCATAACCGCTAAGAGCTATCGTTCCCGACCCAGCATAACCCTCCATGATGAGGTAGGCGATCTCAATGGCCGCGACAAACTGTTGGTCAGTAATGAAACTTTTACCACTTAAAGCTGCGTGCTTGTTAGGATCAAGATCGGCGGCGGTTACAACATCACTACTGTCGCGGGCTGGGTCTAGCAGTGTGGCAGCATCTAAATAACCACACTCTATCATTTTTCTTGCCTGCTCAGGCAAACTCAGTTGCGAAAATCTTTTAAATTGCGCACTGCTCATATCTTCTATGAGAGATAGCACTCCAGCCACTCTTTCAGGTGAGCGTAACCAAAATTCACCGGGCGAAATAAGCTGCTGGGCACTTTTTACATCCCTGATGAAAGCAGGCGTAACACCAGAGCTGAATGGCGTAACCGAATTACCTCCCGAACCACCGGGAAAAGAAGGGTTCGTGCCAACCAAAGGCACGATCGTACCACTTGCACCGCCTAAAAATATTCCCGGTGCGGTCGCCAACCTGTTGTTGCTGGTATCGTCGGCAGACTGCGTGCAAATTACACAACCACTTACTTTAGCAAGGACTTCTTGGGCGGCAACAGACTTGATGCCTCTAAGCATTGGACTGTGTGCATGCATGGGCAGACCAAGTTCAGTATTTAGCATGTCTGTCTTGCTAGGGTGGAGATCAGGTGGCAAGCCCAGCCCACGATAATCACTAAGCAGTTCGCCGCCAGTGTCATAAACCATGACATTATTGCCAGCAATGCTTGCGCCGCCCTGCAGATCGAGTGCGATGAAAGCGGGAGCATCTTTGTTCACAACCTTTGGCGGGGCACAATTATTCGTAGCCAATGCCCTACCACCGTAGAGTAATGTTGCAAGACTGGGCAGACATACCGAGCCAGAGACCTGCACCGCGCTAGTATTGAGAAATTCTCTGCGGGTCAATTTTTTTTGCGTAGACATGGCATGTCTCCATAATTAATACTTAATGAAACATCACTGGCGCACTGGCCAGCATCGCGTTACAGACAGTAAAAAGCACTTCCTTAGTTTGTCGCATCGGTTTGACATCATTGGCAATATAACGCTCCGAGTCCTTGGTAGCACTAGACTCACCGAGTGCCTCACCGATATACTGGGTAATCTTAGCCACCGACTCTGATACAGGTAATTGCACTGCCGCAGATCGATCCCAGAAAGCAGCCACGAAAGCAGTGGCAACATCGTCACGTTTATCTGGTGCTAAAGCAACCGCTGCGGGAGCATCAAAATCTATCTCAGGAAATATCTCAGCACGTCCCTCCCCATTATTTATCAACTGATGACAGTAGGAACTAGCTAAGCGAAATACGGCAACTTGCACAGGAGGGTGAAAGGCATTCGCTGAGTTGTCGAGCGGCAACATACTGCTTACAATGTTATAAACTTCTTTTATCGGTTTTGATTGGTTGTCGATTCCAGTCAGCGAGCTCATAGTTAGATTTATCTCTTGAAAGTTTCGTACTCCTATTTTTCTGGAGACTTTTTCTACAGTCACGACTGCGGCAGTACCAGCTTGCTCAGCTTCACTATCCACACCAGATTGGCAGGCAGATATAAAAAAACAGCAGAGTGTCATTTTGGCTAGAAACTGCATCACTCACTCTCCATTAAACAAGCAACAGCAGTGTCAGCAAATAATTTACGCATGTTATATTGTTCCGTTTCAAAATTTTGTGCTAGTGCGTCTCTAGCACGCATTTCTTTGTCTGACTCTGGTTTATTAAAGCATACATTTTCGTAAACATGTGTTGCCATGCACTGTGAAAATGCTTGGCTGGCCGCAATCATCATCCCCCACTCCCTCGCACCGTTGCCAGAAGCCTCGCCACGCCAACCTAAAACCTCGTTCTGCCCTTCTGTCCACAGGTTTCTGAAAGCATCGTTAGCGTTTATTTCCTTGCGGTAATCAAAACCAACATCCGGATCGATAACATTTTTGGTTATTTTTTTTTGCACTACACCGTGACTGTAAGTTAGCTGTTCACCAAGATACCTGCCGTTATCGCTACGCTTTACCCCATCTTCACCAAAATCGTAGTAGACGTTCCAGCCACTGAGTGCATCCATTCCCGCGTGACAACCGCGGCATCGTTTTTTGAAGAGGCTATGATCACCACCGGGCTCACGGCTTACATCTTGGCGAATAAAGTTTTCTTGCACGTTTATATCGTGCAACTTTTCCATATCGTGGCAGAGAAAGTATTTTAATACAAAAGCAGTAGCTCTTCTGTTAGTGCCAGCAGAGTAATAAGCACGGCCAAACTCCCTCGTGGACAGAATTCCAGCTATACCCTCACGTGGCAGAGCACCCTCTTGCACCACCTTCCACAACACTTGCCCACTAACTACCTCTCCCTGTTCATCGTACTCTCTTGTATCACCGATGATCTTAAACCAGTGGCCGCGATCAACTTCTGACTGTCTTTTCTGTTGGAGACTGTCTTTTAAATCATGCCCGTACTTTTGCAAACAATAGTAATGCTCGTTAGAGGTCGCCCCGTAGGGAGGAAACATCTTAGCTTTACACCAGTCACTGGCGTTATTGCGGCTAAGCGGCTGCCCGTTATCGTCCAGTGTCTTCTGCGTTTCAACAAGCAAATCATCCCGTGCGGTATAGAGATAATCGCCATAGAGTGCCTCTTTAAAAGGAATATCATCTCTGACAATACCGATTAACGTTGCCACCATATCGTTTAACACCGTGTTGGTGTTGCCTGAAACATTTGACCAAGCACTAAACATACTGCGCAGTTTAAGATTGTAGAAAGCAGAACTCTCGGTAGCCAACAACGCTGCTCCCTTAGCATCACCCTCTGTCAACAACTTCGTCATGGCAGTCATGGTCTCTACACTAGGAGGGATACCGGTGATTCGTCCATGCATAAGCACTGCCGTAGCACGTGCCGCTTCCTCCGACATTTCAGCATAGCTGGGCATAGACAAGAACAGCATACCAAACGAGACAACACACTGTAATAACTGTAAAACGATGCGCTTCACTGTATTAGACCCATCTTAAAGTTTTGCTAACAACACAATGCCGTAAAGGTTATCGGAAAATTAACGCTATACTTTAGTGATAATGTAGGAGAAAAACTGTTTTCTGTTGCATCATACCAATATCAGACTCTGGCTGCATAACACTTGCCGCGCGGTAACATATTGATATGAAACCATTTTTACGTGGGAAGGGCGGCGGGTCAGCAGTGACAAAGATCACGTGGGAGTGGATCAGGTGTCACTGGTTAGTAAATAAATGATAGCTTCCTATCAAGCTTTCACGATACCTACTTGGAAGAGAGAAAACGCACCTGTTTACTTTACAGGCATAAGTATGCTAGGCTGCGTCCGCCATTGTGGGGATAGTTTGTGCGCAAGAAGGCAGATTTTTTTTCTGACAATCCCGATTTAGATTTTCACCTGCGCCAATCAGGGTTTTTGCAGGAACTCTACGCGCTTACCTCTACACAGGATCGAGACGCGGTTGCCGCCAGCACTGCCGAAGAATATGAACAGGCTTGGTTGCAGGCCTTAGCATCGTTCGGTGAGGTGGTTGGCAGCGAAGTTGCACCCCACACACGACAGGTGGAGGACGAAAAACTTAGCGTCGACGAGTTGGGCAACTTGCTGCCAGGGCCGCGGCTGGCAGCTAACATCAAGCTGCTGTATGACATGGGGATTGCTCCCTTCACAAGTCGCACTGAATGGGGTGGACTGGGAGCACCTTTCATGGTGCAGTGCAGCATGTTTGAACTGCTGTTCCGTGCCTGCCCCTCGACCGCCCTAAATGTCATCTGGCACGGCACAGTAGCAGAAGTTATAGAAATTTTCGGCAACGCAGAACTCAAACAACGCTATGTGCCCAAACTCAGCAGTGGAGAATGGTCGGGCTGCATGGTGCTAACGGAAGCAGGCGCGGGCAGTGACCTTGCTGCTCTGACTGCCTATGCTGAACAGCAGGACGATGGCAATTGGCATCTGTACGGGAGCAAGCGCTTCATTACCAACGGAGCAGCCGACGTGGCTCTGGTACTTGCTAATACCAGCAAGGGACGACAGGGTTTGCAGCACCTCTCGCTGTTCGTCGCCCCGCGGCTGATCGATGGCAAGCCCAACTATCAGGTTGCCCGCCTTGAAGATAAACTCGGTTTGGCAGGTTCCGCGACCTGCGATCTTAACTTCGACGGATCACAAGCACAACTACTCGGCGAAGCCGACAAAGGTTTTTCCTACATGCTGCTGCTGATGAATGGAGCACGAATTGTCACTGGATTTCAGGGCGTGGGCACACTTGAAGCAGTCTACCGTCTTGCCACGAGCTATGCCTCAGAAAGACGCACGTGGGGCAAGAAAATAGCTGAACATGAACTGATTGCCGACAAATTGCTCGATATGGAGATGGATCTTAAAGCAATCCGCAGCCTCGTCTATAAAGCAGCTTTTCGCCAGTCGTTTATCGACATGGCAAAGACTTACCTCACAGCTAATCCTGACCTCGATCATGAATTACGCCACCAGCTGGAACATAGGATGAGTGCTTACCGCCGCCGCATCAGGCAGTGGATACCACTCATCAAGTATCAAGTCGGTGAGAATGTCGTCATGCATGCTCGCAATGCCTTGCAGATCCACGGTGGCTATGGCTACAGCCGCGAGTATTTGCCCGAACTGTGGTTGCGACAGAGCGTGATCCTTTCCCTCTACGAAGGCACGTCGCAAATTCAAGCGCTGATGTGTGTCAAGGACTTGCTCAAGGGCGTGCTGCGCAATCCGCGTGCCTTCATCGAACGCACGCTAGCTCTAAACGTCAAGGGCATCTCTGAAAGCAGTAAGTTACGTAAAAAACTTAATAAAGCCAAGCAACTTGTCAATTCAGCAACTGTCAAGATACTGCTCACCTTGATCGGTAAAAATTTTGCCAGTGGTGTCTCACAGCTGCGCATGAAGGATTTATTACGGGGATTGGAAAAATTGAAAAAAAACATCAAATTACGGGACTTCAGCCATGCTTTGCTTAACTCCGAACGCTTGTGTGAGATGAAATGTCGCGTCGCTCTCGCCGAAGCTCTCGTCTGGGACGCAGAGGCAGACAGCACGCGAGAAAAAACCGCCCACCGTTTTCTCGACAAGGCTATTCCGAGATTGCAGGGACTGAAAGCCGAAATCGAAGCTAGCAGAACCTTTCTCAATAAGTGAGTTCGCGTTTTGCGTTCCCCCCACTAGGCAATTAGTGCCATCGTCTGTGCTATAATAGTAAGTAGTATGGAGTTGGAATGTGAGTGAAGCAAAGCAGCAAGTCCGCAAGTGTGTTTACTGTGGCTGTCTCGTTGGCTGGCACTGGAATGGGCAGCGGCTCAAAGATGGCTCGAAAATCTATCTCGACGCACAGGAGCGGCGCTGGGCCGGGCGGCGTTGTGCCAGCTGTGAGAAAAAACGCGTCCAAACCGCGATCCGTTTCAATCGTTTTGATCGCGAATTAGTGACGAAGGAACTGGCGGCACGCGGCTATCGGGTGAAAAAATTCGCTAACCCGATTGTCGCCGAAGCTGATGGCAAGACATGCCACATACCCGTGCGCAAAGCCTGCACTGACGGGCGGGCAATCACTATCGAAGAACCACTCCCCGACGACAGTGCCGAGTCGTGTGTGCTGCTTTTTTCTTCCTCACGCGTCTTTAGTCGGGCACAGATTGAGCAGATGGCGGCTAGCAATACGTTGCAGGTTTTTGATTAGAGAACTTGTTCAAAAACAACCCTAGAAGCTCTCGAACCCACCCCAGACAATGCCTTGATTAGGTAGCGGGATTGGCGGAACAGGGTCGCCCTCCTCACCTAGCACCTTGCCGGCTTTTTCGGTGTTGTCACGCTCTTTGCCACCCATAGTACCAGTGTTGGTCTGGGTAGGATTTGTTGGTGGCACTACTATGGGCGGATTCGTTGGTGGCACTACTATGGGCGGATTCGTTGTTGTTTTGCGCACGCATTGGCAATTCGGAAACCCCAGCCAAGTCTGTCGTGCGGGACAGGATTGCGATGTAATCACCGTATCGCCATCGCAACATTCGCGGCTACGGTCGCACTCTCGTTGTGTTGATGATGTTGGGGGGGGCTGTGATGTTTCTGACACACAGCGACAGTTTGCAACGTCCAAAATTTCTCCAGCTTTCGCACTGCATTGCGGCTGAGCTTGCCCTTTGCCACCCTTGCAACATACAGTAGTACTTGGCACGCACTCTGGTGAGGTAGTCACAGGCGCGCTCTCGCAGGTGCAAGTCGCATCGTTCCAACTCTGACCCTTGCCTTGACAAGCTGCTTTGGCAGCTTGATCGCACTGGCAATCGCAGCTGGGGTATCCGTTCCACCGCCAATTATGCCCTTTGTTAGCGCAGTGCTGCACTCCCTCATCAGTGGTAATTTCCCGATAGATATTGCTGGGATCGCAGCACTGATCGTCTCTGTCACAGCGCGGCGACAACAAACACCACGCGGTGTAGCCTTTGCCTTTGTATTTATTCACCTCTAGATTGCCAATTTTGCTGGGGTCAGCACTGCGGCAGTCAGTTACGCCTTTGCTATTTGCCTCAGGAAACTCAAAATCATAGCCAATCTCAAAACTACCGCCGCGTCCATACAGGCCATGGTTAACCGTCAAGGTATTCTGTGCGTTGTCCTTATATTCATATACGGTATCGCTCTTCTTATCTCGGCCGACTTTGATGAGATTGCCTTTGTTCCACTTTGTGCTGCTATCTACTTCGGTAACATTGCTGGCTTTGCTGAGAGTATTGATGTGTGCCGTGCCGTATCTTCTGTAATCGATCCGTCGCGTCTGAGCATCGAGTGTTGCCTCTAGCTTCTTAGCTAATTCGTCCGCCTTTGAAGCTTCTTCGTAGTTACTAGCAAAACTTTCAAAGAATGGCTTGGCAAGATACGCGGTAATTTCCTTACAAATAATCTTATCCCACTTATCTATCACCGAATCACAGTTGCTTGGACGCAGAAGCACTGCATAAACCTGAAAATTGTGGTCTGCTTTGGCTTTATTGATGACAGCTCTGTGTTGCACCATACCGAGAACGTGATTGAGTGGATCGCTCCAAGCTTTCGGCACGTTTGTGCCTGTGTTAGTCTGCCCCTGACTATTGGCTGTTGGTCTCCAGCAAGTATTTTTTGGATAAAATTCGTCGGTGACACAGGCTTGAATATCCACACCGGGGGCAAACTTTTTGTCGGTGTTTCCGATAACCTTTGCCCTTAAGTTCACATAATTGTATCTATGTCCCACACCACATTCCGACGCAGACAGGTTGATCGTGTTATTCGCACCATTGCCAGTGCCGTCGTTAAAAGTAAACGGCAAACCATCGGAGAAAATAAGCACTTGCTTCAGGTCGTCAGCCTTTGCTGTGTCGAAAAATTCTATCGCTTTAGCGAGTGAGTGCAAATAGTTGGTCGATCCAACCGCACCATATTCGGTAAGTTTATCAAAGCTTTTATCAACATCTTCGACTTTTCCTTTGTGGGTGTAATTTGTTCCTATCAGGGTATCTATTTCTGTTTCAAAATCTAAACGCGATTTGCTCTGCGCCACTGTTAGGCGATGGACTTTGCTTGTTCGTTTATCACAATACTTGAAAGGATATATTTGAACTTCTGCTGAGGTTATGAGTGCATCAGCACCCTTGTCATTGCTGTTGATTTTGTCAAAGAGTGCCAGCAGATAGGTGCGCAGTGCCTTGTAACGCTCTCCACCCGGATCATTGTCACGTAGAGAACTTGAGGTGTCGAGTAGCACCGCCAGCTTCATGTGCTGTTTTGCTTGAATACTTTCTTCTACCTTCTTCGCCCTGAACAGCCATGACAACTTTGAGCTAGGTAGGCATTGACTGTTAGCAAGCGGGGGAAGTGAGGTGTTTGAGTTTAAGTCAAGTGAACTCTTGATATCGATCAGGCACTCACCTTGCTCGATATAGGCATGGCTGTTGACATTGGTCAAGTCTTTCCTAATGACATCACCGCTTTGACTGACGCTGACCTCGTCTTCGGAGAGACAGGCGGTAATGAGTAATGTAGTAAGTAAGAGCGCACGCATGGCTACCTCCCAATATGGGCGCAGCTTGGCGCTGCGTTGGCTGTGTCACATATTTCTGTTGATCCCTGTCGGGGACAGACGTAAACGTTGTAGTTCTTGATGGCGTTTATGGCACTGTTGTTTTTGCTGACGACACTGAGGGTCAAGGCACAGACTTCTGTTTGTGTGACCAGTGAATAATCAAAATCAGCCGTGTAGACGTACTTGTTCGTTTCCATCGGAGCTTCGATAAACGGCAGTATGATGTCCAACGTTGGGCAGTTGGTGCAGGTCAGCAATAGCGGATACGCCGCGTAAATTCGCAACTGCCCCTGGCCCATTACAGTTTGCGAGGAGTTGGATATTTTCTTGACCTTGATGTCCACCCCCGCGGAGCGTGACGTGTCATCCCTACCACTGCCAAGCCCGCCGCGGTTACAACTATACAGGCAAGCAAACGCAAGAAGAGGTATGAAAAAAAAATTTAAATTGACACTCATAGTAAAAGTTAAGAAATTTAAACCAATTATTTTATTTTTCAAAAATTGCTTTTCCAAATAAAACCACCCAGTCTAGTAAACATCAAGAGCTGTGACATTTTTATCGCATAAAACATTTTTTTCTGGACTCTCTTCTAATAATAAGCTAACATTTTCTAAACAATCACAGTTTCAACAGTGAAACGCTACCGCCACAGAATTTGTCGGCATGTGGGAACGATTGTCTTAATTTTTTATTTAACTATCTAATTTTTCAGGAGAAATTTTTCATGAGCGAAATCGAAAAGGAGACCGCTGTCAATGCTGAGGGGCAGTCAGGTGATACAGAGGGTGACGCTGGTGAAAGATTTGCTGATCTTACCACCGCACGTGATGAAGAACGCAGTGTTTGGCATGATCCCTTCATCTTTGGCGAGCGGAGCGGACGGTCGTATATGGGACAGGACAGTTTTGATGCGTCACTGCCTCGTTCCAGAGATCCGGTGAAGATCTATCTGCGGAAGATGGGCAGTGTGGCACTGTTGAGTCGGGCGCAGGAGATTACTATCGCAAGGAAAATCGAGGAAGAGGAGATCAACTTACTGCGGCAGTTGATCGATATTCCCGCGGCACTAGGCAAGATTGTCGATACAGCCGATAAGTCGCTCAACAGCACCGCGGTGCTGCGCACCTTCATCAAATCTTACGATAGCGATGACGATAATGACGATAACAGCCTCAACCTAGCGAGAATACACAACTTAATAGCTGATATTATTACTCTTACCAAAAGTTTACAAAAAACCAAGAAAGCCGCGACGATTGCGGCTACAAAGGAGAAAATTTTCACCACGTTGCAGGAACTTGGCCTCAATAAAAAACTCATTGCCTCTGTTATCATTTTTCTTGAGAAGGAGGCGGCACTATTCAAAAGAGCTAGTCAAGCCTTAAGCAGTTGTGCGCAGCGTTTGCAGCAGAACACAGCAGAGCTGGAATCCATGTTTGCCAGCGAAGGACGGGCGGCACGAGCGAACAGCAGCGATTTAGTTATCGGGCAGGCACGCAAGGCCTATGAGGAGATGCAGCGTGTCTGCACAAATCTCTCTTTGCCTGCGGACAAATTAGAAGACACACTGGCGAAGCTTAAGCTCACACAGGAACGGGCGGGCAGTTCAAAACGAGAGTTGGCAGAGGCGAACTTGCGTCTCGTGGTATCTATTGCCAAGCGTTACAACAATCGTGGCTTGCAGTTCCTCGATTTGATTCAGGAAGGCAACATCGGCTTGATGAAAGCGGTAGATAAGTTCGAGTATAAGCGCGGCTACAAGTTTTCCACTTATGCGACGTGGTGGATCAGGCAAGCAATTACTAGGGCGATCGCTGATCAGGCACGCACGATTCGTGTGCCCGTTCACATGA
Organism: Oligoflexales bacterium; assembly: GCA_965226195.1. Lineage (GTDB taxonomy): Bacteria > Bdellovibrionota_B > Oligoflexia > Oligoflexales > JAPPIL01. The sequence continues at coordinate 1,199,318 of OZ245333.1, read as the reverse complement.
TCGAGACAATCAACAAACTCATACGCACCTCACGCACTTTAATGCAGGAGATGGGACGTGATCCAACTCCTGAGGAGATTGCCGTGCGAATGAACTTGCCGCTCGAAAAAGTTAAGAAAGTGTTCAAGATCGCAGTTGAGCCGCTGTCACTGGAAACACCCATCGGCGATGATGACAACTGCATTGGTGACTTTATTGAAGACAAGGCACAAACTACACCTTCTGACCGGGTGGTGACTGGCAGTCTTGCCGCACAGACCCGCAAGACTCTAGCAACACTTTCGCCACGCGAAGAAAAGGTGCTGCGCATGCGGTTTGGTATTGGCGAAGATGTCGATCACACGCTCGAACAGGTGGGGCAGAGCTTCAACGTTACTAGAGAGCGTATTCGACAGATCGAGGCCAAAGCTTTGCACAAGCTGCGTCACCCATCGCGCAGCAAGAAGCTACGCGCCTTTATTGAGCCTGATTCATAGGTCAGTGGTTTCTTGTCAAAGCGGCAAGGCGTTTTGCCTGCAGTTATCGCGGTAGCTTGTCTGGTATTTTCACCATCTTGTGCGGCGGAGCTTGACTCAGTTTATTATTAATATTTTAAAATCGGGGGAATAGACGCGACGAAGTCTTACTTTGTGCTATCCCCCTGCGCTGCACTCGTGTAGGTTAGCAAAAAAACCAGCAAAAAATACAAAGAGAAACACACAGATAGTGTATTTTCTACGGATTTTGTCTGTAATTGCCGATAGTTCCTTGCGGAGGGGGGGAGTATATTTGTTGATGCCAAAGTTATTGTTTACATTACTGGTGTTATTATCCTGTGAGGCGCAGCGGCAGCCGCTGTCACGGCGGGGTAACATCATCGGGATCAATGAGATTGTGCCCGTAGCGGTGGCACGGGAAGCGGGGCAGGTGGATGCTGCGCTCTTGACCCGCAGTCTCGGTGCTGCAGCACTGCTGGTAACGGTGGTGGGCAGTAAGTATCGGCACTGTTTCGGCTCGCTGTTGCCTGCGGTGGAAGGCGAGCAGCAGCCGCGTATTATTACCAATCGGCACTGCTTTGCCGCGGCACGAGAACAGTTGCCTGCCTCAGCCTGTGCTCGCACCAGCGTTTATTTTAATTTTTCTCAGCCTGATGCCCCCTTGTTGGGGCGAGGGTGTTTGCGCGGCTCATTGCGCACACATGACAGTGCCGATCTTGCCATCTTTACCCTGCGGCATGAGTTGCCGCCGCAGCATCGTCCCTTCACACTTTGGAAGGGGGTGATTCCAGCACAACGCGAAGCTTTTTTGCTACATTATCCACATGTTATCCACAATTTTTCTTCGCCTGCACGCAGCGTCAGCCAACTGCCCGGCACGCGGCACTACTTTCCTATCACTGCCGTATCTGCCGATGGCTGTACCGTTAAAGGTCGGCCTGATAAGGGCTTGTGGCGTTTAGTGCCGTTTGGTATGGCGCACAGCTGTGACATGACTAAGGGATCGAGCGGGGCGGCGTTGATCGATTTTGAAACAGGCAAGCTGCTTGGTGTTAGCTGGGGTGGTCTTAGATTGCAAATTGGTAAAATTACAAAAAAAGTAAACTTTGCCGTATCTGCTGACTTCTTGCGTAAATTTATCGACGACGATCCGCTACACGATGAGGGGGTACTCAAGGAGGCTTTGCGCGAACTGTGACTTAAGGCATGGGTGTGGTCAAGGTATCACAGGGCGATCAAGGCATTACTGGGTGATGCCTGTGACGGTAAGTGTTTCCGTGTGGGTTTCTTTGCAATCTTGCTGAGGACACCAGCGTACGCGCACCTTGACAAGCTTGTCCACCGCGGGCAGTAGATAACTGAAGTAGCGAGTTGCACTGCGCACGGCACTGAGCGTGCAGAACACTTCGTCGCACTGCACTGCACCATAATCATCGCCAAAATCCTCCCGCATATGCTTGGCCTGCTCTCGCTTGCGCATCGTGCCAGCCAACAGCTCAAGCGTTGGCACAACCCCCGCCGAATCGACCCGCAACAACAGCCGCCGACAGCTGCCCTCAATCTGTGCCATGCTCACCGTACTGGCAGTTAGTTTGCGCAAAAAACGATCACCTGAAAACTGCAAGTCAAAATTATGGCGCACCTGCATAAACTCAACCGTAATCAACTCACCGTTATCGCCATCGACGAGATGTGTGATATATCTGCCAAAACTCTTATTCCTGTCGATTACCTGTGCAATTTCTGCCGCACTACGCCCCTGTGCGGCCAGATAGCGACGACAGTTAGCAGCACCGATATACACCACAGCAATTCCTGCCGTGCGCTCCGCCCCCTTTTTCGTCTGCAAACGCGACTCCCCCAGCTGCTTGCAAGACAGACAAGTGGCCGCTAACAAAAGAAAAAACACTGTTTTTTGCACAACATACATTGATATCACACCAATCTGATGTTGTATTTATCGACAAGTTAATTTTAAAAATTAGCAATTATGCGCGGGATCTTAAGATTAGCAAAACTGTGGAAGGTTTCAGGTTAGTGTCCTAGTTTTATTTCCAGTTCGCTTTCCGACATGTCAATTCTGTTTTCATACATAAAGAGGGTAAAATTTTCGTAATCAGCAAAGACACTGGAAACGATATCAACGAGGTTGTTGCGAAAACCTACATCGGTGTGATTGATAATGTAGTTCATAGCGGGCACACTCATAGCAAGACCAAGCCCTCCCGAAATAATGGCGTATTTGCGGAGACGCTGCATCTCATGCAACAGCTTCAGACTGTAGGTAATACGCTGCGAACTGCCACGCAATAGTGCTTGCTCCAGCATCAGGTAGCGATTGCGGGCAATAACATGTTTTGTCTGTGTCATACCAATCCACGGAAAGTTCATCAACGTGCCAACAAAAGCGATAGCACGCGGCAAGTTGTACACGGCCAGTGAAGGGATCGCGCCACCTGCCAGAGCGGGAACAATCAGCAGCAAACAGCTGAGTTCGACTTTTGTGATTGCCGTGTCCATCATCAGCAGCAGAGGATTGCGGGCTTTATCTTGATACTTGTGCAACACATGCGCAACAACCAACGCCTGTGAGGGGTTTCGGGCAATAACACGTGCCACCGCGACTTCGTTGTTGACCACCCACTGATAGATTTTCTTGTCGTGGAGAAGAGCTTTATCTTTTTGCATTTTGCGTAGCTGCACCAAGCCATCGAGCAAATTCTGCTGTGTTTCTCGCAATGAGGTGGCAACCGTCATCGCTGTAACCACGGTCAACAATTTGTTGTTAACCGCACTAACCCCGTTTTGCTTGAGCCAAACATTGCCGCTACGCTGACGAAAAGCATCAGCAAACATGACAGGCAACACTCCGCTTTGCAACGCATTCGTCAGCACTAGCTCATAGTATTGATAGAGCTGGACGACTTTTTTATTCTCAAAATCAGTTTCCTTAAAAATAAATTTCTGCTTGGTAGCTTGCAACCTGTTCAGAGTATTGATGGCGATATTCAGTTCATCAACAGTGTCATTAACACGCGTGGTCACCTGAGCAATCTCACTAAAAGAATGATTGGGCAATTTCAATCTTTGTGTGTTGGAAGCAAGCCACGCGCAATCTTCATTACGATAGCGGCGACATATAGCGCTGAAGTCATCCGCCATGAACGGGAACAGGTGGTATTGCAAACGCAGCGTATCCTCTGTCATCATTACGATTGTGGCCAGCAGTGCTTGAAAAAACTCCTGCTGCATGGTGCTATCAATATCCTTCGTGCTAAACTCACCTGACACTGCCTGTTGATAAAAATCCTCGTTGGAGTGTGTCACATCGATAAGCACCGCGGGTGTCTGGCGCAGCTTGTCGAGCACAAGGGCGGTAAGATTTTTTCTTATCATGCCTGAATCCTCCAGCGCGTTGGCGATGTAGAGGTAGGATAGATAGCTTTTTAACTTGTGGTGGTGCTGCTGTGCCGCGGCGAGGTTGCGTGTAGCTATGCTAGTGTCTTGTAGCGCAGCTCTGGTCTTGGCTTCGAGGTCATGCATTTCCTCAAGGTTGACGTAAAGCCTTTTTTCAAACGCCAGCTGGTATTCGACATGCAGTTCGCGTTCCCACAGGTCAGGTGTGTCTTCTGCACTGTGCAGCGCAGAAAAATTTGGCGCACAGGCGGCAAGAAAACACAGAATAGTAAAGTTAAGCAGTTGCATTATCACAGTCCTCAATGACCACTATGCACGTCGGCATCCGACTTGCCTTCATAGCCAAATTCGTCACGGGCGGAGAAAATGCCTGCAACCATATCGATGAGTAATGTCTTTTTACCCTCATACATGTGATTAAGTGCGAATTTGATCGAAGGCACACTCATTGGCAAACCAATCGTTCCCGCGACGATTGCATTGCGGCGTGTTTTGTGAAATTCACGCAGCAGTTTTAAGTTATCCTCGTAGCGTTCCGAACTGCCTGTCAACAGTGCATGTTCGAGTTGTAGCCAACGCTGGTGCGTAAGTGCGGTGCTAGCACCAGCCACGCCAACCCAGACAAAGTTGGCCGCGGTGGCGGCGATAATTGCCTTGCCTACTAAACCGGCACCTGCCAGTGGGGGATAGATAAAGGTCAGCAGCGATGCTCCACCTAACATGATTGGGAACAGGCTGATCTCGACCGCTTCGGTCACACCCCGTATGATGCGCAGCACAAGCGGGTCACGGTTCTTATCCTGATAGCGATTGAGCAGATGGGTAACGGTGATGCTGTGGGCTGGCTCTTGCAAGACAACTTGTGCCGTCGAAATTTCGTTGACGATGCTCCACTGATAGAGTTCTTTGTCTGAGAATGTTTTGTTTTTGCTCTTTAACTCGCGCAACTTGACCCAGCGCACGATGGTGGTGCGCTGTATTTCGGCAATCGACTGCTCGACTGCTGTATGGCTGACCTCCGTCAACAGCGGATTTTTTATTTCACCCGCGGCATGGGCGATGTCCTTTTTCAAGCCAAGTCGCTGTAAGAAGTCTAGACCACCCTTATGTTGGAGATAGATATTGCCAGATCTCGCTCTGAAGGTAGGAGCAAGCAACACGGGCAAGAATCCACGCCGCGCCGCGTTAAAGAGGGTCATCTCGTACGCGTGATAGAGACGCATCACCGCTACGTTGTCAAAATCTGTCTCTTTGAAGATAAAAAACACATCTTTGGTGGCTTTGAGACTCGACAACATGGCGATTATGGTGTTCAAGTCGGCAATCGTTTTGTTGACCTCCGCGGTAACCTGCTCGACGCTGGTAAATGGCTGCTCCTGAAAATCGTCGGCACTATCCTGCATACGCAGCTGCAAACAGTCTGCCGCGGCAACTTCCTTGCAGACCGCGGCATAGCTTTGCTGTACGAAGGGGAATAGGCGATGGTATTTTCTGACACTCTTTTCTGTGAGTTCCAACGACTTGTTTATCAGTGCCCTAGAAAAATTGTCCTTTGCCTGCTGGCTAACATTCTCGTTATCGTGCTTGTCAGCCTTGACCTGCTGATAAAATTCGCTATTGGACTGTTCAGGGTTAATGCGTGTCGCGTCGGCATTGCGCATCCTGTTCAGTATCAAAGATGATAACCCCTGTATTTTCTTGCTATTAGCCATCTGCGGAGGATTGCCTGCCTCAGGTGGTTCACCTGCAATGTCAGCAGTGGTTGCGTTCTCGCCCATTGCCAGCAGCGCAAAGGACAGGAAGCTGCGCAGCTTGTGTTGCCAACGGCGCACCTCCACCTGCTGCTCAGCGGTAAGCTGGCCTCTGTCGAGAGCAAGTTGCGTGCGACTGACAAGTTCATCGAGAGCTGCATAATCTGTTGACAGGCGTTTCTCAAAGGCGAGCCGATAGTCGATCTTTAATTCCCTGTAATCAGGAACTTTTGCGGCGGCTGCACTGCTCACAAATAGCACCTGTAACGGCATACATGAGACAAAAATGCAGCAAAATAAGACAGTTACGACTCGCATACTCGCTTTCCTAGTTGAAGTTAACGCACCTTCACTTTAAAGCTTACGTTGCACAAATCATGCCACCGTGCGGTCAAATATCTGTGGGCAAAGGGTCTCGGTCGGGACAGTAGGGTTCACTAGAACTAACGGTGAAACAACCGCGCTATCTCTCTATATGTTAACATTTTTCATCAATTATTAAATCAATAAAATTTATTTTTATGCAAAAAACTATATTTTATCTGGACTACTACTGTGGTTATAGCTAGTATGTAGCGTGCTTATGTATGTTTTGATTGCCAAAATTCCCGTTGATCTTGAGGGGGCGGAGCTAGGAAGAGGAGAATAACTGCTGCATGTATGTCTTGGTCGCCAAAATTCCCGTTGATATTGAGGGAGCGGAGCACGACGAGCGCTTCTATCGGCATTTGGGCGCTAAGATACGTGCTCGCTACCGTGTCTGTGCCTACATATACAGCGAGGAGGAGCGGGTCGCGCTTGTGGTAACGGCACTGGCGCGGCGGCTTGATGTTTTGCCGCAGCTGTGCGAGCAAATCTGTGCGCTGTGTGAGCGTGAGGGGCTGGGGCGGGTCGCCGTTGGTGACGCACCGTTGATCGCTCATATTGACAGCCTGAGCTGATTTTTGCTGATCTTTTAGCTCGCATCTGTTACGCTATAAGCAGTTAATTTCACACATTTTAGTTGGCCTTTGCGGGAGCGAGGCGACGTGTTGGGAGGTCGCGATGTTTAGGCGTTTTTGCTGGTTAATTTGTGCAGTGGTCGGCGTTAGTGCAGGCGTAGCCTGGGGAACTGAGACTGACAACAATGCGTTCGTATCGGAATGGCAGGTGATGGATGGTGCGCTGGAGGTAGTCCTACCGCTGCCATACAGCTACAACTACAACTTCACCATCGATTGGGGTGATGGCAGCACTGCACAGGTCGATGCCTTCAACGATCCCGATGTGCGGCATTCGTATGCCGCGGCGGGCACTTACACGGTTACTATCAGGGGACTGCTGGAGGCGTGGAGTTTTTTCCGCCATCCCGACAGCAGTGACAGGTTGGTGTCGATTACCGACTTGGGGCAGGTTGGCTGGAAGAATTTCTACGGCGCGTTCATGGGCTGTGACAATCTGACGACGGTAAGTGGGGGCGACACGAGTGCGGTGACAGACATGAGTTACATGTTCCACATGACTCCGTTAGCAACGCCTGATACCAGTGGTTGGGACACGAGCAAGGTGACGGAGATGATGTTTACTTTCAGCAAGACGGGGCAGGCAAACCCAGATGTCAGCAGCTGGAACACCGCGTCACTGGTGCGTGCAGATGGTATGTTTCGGCATGCACAGGTTGCTAATCCCAATGTCAGTGGCTGGAACACGTCGGGCTTGACACGAGCACCCGCGATGTTTGAGGGGGCACTACAAGCCAATCCCGATGTAGGTCGTTGGGACACGCGTGCGCTGACCGACATTGCCTTTATGTTCAGCAACGCACCGCAGGCTAATCCCGATGTCGGTGACTGGAGCACCGCGGCGGTGACGACGATGCGCGGGGTATTTCGTGGGGCGGAAGTTGCTGACCCCGATGTCAGCGGTTGGAACACGTTGGCAGTGACGACGATGGCTTCCATGTTCAGCGGTGCGCTGGTTGCCAATCCTGATGTAGGCAATTGGGATGTGTCGCAGGTGACGACGCTGCGCAGCATGTTTAAAGACACGTTGCGCGCTGATCCCGATGTCAGTCGCTGGGATGTGTCGCAGGTGACAAACATGGAACGTCTGTTTTACGGGGCACAGGCAGCTAACCCCGATGTCAGCAGCTGGAACGTTGCTCGCGTCGCCAACATGGAGCAGATGTTTTACAACGCAAATGTCGCTCAGCCAGACATGACCAGCTGGAACTTTGCTAGCGTCATGTCCATGTATAAGATGCTCTACAGGGTGAAGCTGCCTACCAAGCTTTACAGTGCCTTGTTGATTCGTTTGGTGGAGACAGCGGCCAACCGCAATGTGTATTTTGACGGGGGACTGTCAAAATACGACTCTAGCGGTCGCGTTGCCCGCCAGATTTTGCACAGTCAGCTCAGTTGGCTGATTCGCGATGGCGGACTGGCACGCGGGAGCTAGAAAGCGGCAAAGAGTCATGCGAAGCAGAAAGCGGCAAATAATTAGCGTAGCTAATTGCTCTTGACGATAGCGGTGGTGGTAGGTTTCAATCGTCGGCATGTATGTAGGTGTGCCTGAAGACGAATTCCTACTCACCCCGCAGCCACCACCGTTGAGTGCGCAGCTGTGTGATACGCAGTGCTATGCGCTCGCCTATCGTGCCGCGTTTGCAGGGCTGGGACATGTCTCCCCTAATCCACTGGTTGGCTGTGTCATCACCGATGCGCAGGGGCATTTGCTCGCTGTCGGAGCACATCGTCGTTATGGAGCAATGCACGCGGAGGCGGACGCAGTCGCCCAAGCCCAAGCACGTGGTGGGACGGAGTGTTTGCGCGGCGCACGTCTTTTCGTCACCTTGCAACCCTGCACGCATTACGGAAAAACCCCACCTTGTAGTGCGTTACTGTTACGACATGGCTTGCGTGAAGTGCATTTCGGTGCGGATGACCCCAACCCGCAGGTGAGTGGCTTGGACGAACTGGTGCAAGCTGGTATTGTCTGCCACAAGTATGAACATCGCGACTTGCAGTGGCTGGACGAGGCGTATTTTTTTCACGCTGCGGGTGGGGTGGAGCTAGAAAGCGGCAAAAAGTCATGCGAAGCAGAAAGCGGCAAAAAGTCATGCGAAGCAGAAAGAGGCAAAGAGCCACGCCAGCGTCCTTTTGTGGCTGCTAAGATCGCCGCGGGTCTCGACAGCAGTTTTGCTGCGAGGAAGGAGCTAGAAAGCGGCAAAGAGTCAGCGGCGCAGCCGCGTCTGCGCCTCAGCTGCAAACGTGCTTTGCAGTATGGACATTTTTTGCGACAGCGTTACGACGCAATCCTCGTTGGCGCGGGCACGCTGAGGCTTGACAACCCGCGTTTGAACGTGCGCGTGCCGTTTCCGCAGCGACGCACGCCGCGGCGAGTGGTGCTTGCCGATGTCGCGGCGTTGCGAGCTAAATTGCGGGTATTTGAGACCGAGCCGCACACTGTCATCGTCGTCGTGCCTGACACGGAGGCCAAGCGTAGCGCACAACTGCTGCCATCAGAGGCGGTGCTGTTACCTCTGCCACGTCAGGCCGATGGCAAGTTTAATGTCTCGCAATTATTGCAAACTCTCTATTGTGAGCACGGCATCTACTCTCTGCTATTGGAAGGAGGCGGACAGCTGTGGGCTTCTTTTTTTGCTGCGGGGTTGGTTGATAAGGTGCATCTCTTCCAAACCCCGCGCTTACAGCCGAACGCACGATATTGGGGGGAGGAGCTAACTGGCGAGTGTGCTGTGCGGCTGCGTGATGTACGTTTGTTGCGGCTTGATACCGATTGGGTTATCGAGGGGCGGCTAGGGGCTTTGTTGCATAAGTTCCGTTGATTATAACATGCTGTTATCATAGCACTTTTATGTGGGGATCGTTCCCCCTCCCCGCTTTGCACGGCTCTTTGCCGCTTTCTAGCTCCCCTCCCCTGCGTGTTCGCAGACTTCTCGTTTGGGTCAGGTGCAATCATCCTGCTGCAGCATGCACACATGTGTGCATGCTCTTTGTCGCTTCCTAGCTCCAGCTGAAACATTCGCGTGAAATGGTTTGCAGGTCTGCTTGCACCTGACCATTGTCAACTTCTGTGGACACTACGGGCCTGTGCGTGGTGCAGGCATTACCTTTGCAACACCTATAAAATTCTTACTGCTAAAGGATTATAGGATATAAACATGCCGGCCCTGAGTTATGCAACAAAGCCGCGGCTAGGGTCTGCTTAGGTTTATCAAGGAAGAGGGGGGCAGTGCTGAGATCTCAGTCTTTAGACTCTTTGTTTCTTAAAAATTTATAAAATTATTCACTCATAACACATTTCAATCAGTTTTTTCACAGTATTGAAATTCCTTGTTGTTGCCGAAACTCCAAGCTTTTTCTCCAGAAAATTGTTGCCCAACTTGGAACGAGAAGCATCGCCAGGAATGTACATATACCCAGCGTATTTGCCAAACTGCAATTCACTCCCCCCAAAGTCTTCTTTGAGAATCTTCTGTATTGTTAGTTTAGAGGGCTTGGTAGCAAACGCCACAAAGAACACACGAGAGATGTCGTATCCACTTTGGAACGGATTTTCATCAAGTATTTTTTGTAATTGAGCACCTGAGCTTACTATTACAACCAAATCTGGCCCGATGTATTTTTTAATGAGGTCGTAAGTCTGCTTTTCAATATCTTTTGCAGAAAGTGTGGTATTTACCAAGACATTACCGCTTGCAATGTAGGTGCGGACGTGTGTCAAAGCCATGCTTGCCAAGTACCTCACGCAACTGCGCCATCGCTACTTTGTTTTTGCCAGTTGGCATAACACCGCGCAATAGAATAATAAATGTCTTCATACTGATTTACTCAAGCGTTCGCACCGTTGCTAAATTCTATCTCCCTCACACCGTGAAGTTCAGCCCGTCGTAGGCGAAGTTGATGCCTTGTGGCAGTTCGCTGCGGTGTTTGTGGTAATCAACTTCGTGCGAGAGGTGGCTAATAAAGCCGCGGCGCACGTTGAGAGCTTGCAGGATTGCTACGGATTCTTGCACCGAGCTGTGGGTCTTGTGGGGGCGGAAGCGCACCCCGCTGATGACCATCGTGTCGATCTTGTCTTTCCAGTGTGCGATCAGTTCGGGGGCGAAGGTTTTAAAATCTGTCGCGTAGGCGAACGTGCCGATGCGGAAAGCGTTGGTCATAACCGCCCCGTGTGGCAGACGCACGGTCTCGACCTGCAGCCCCGCGACATCGAAGGGCTTGTCTGGCAGCGGCTGTAAGTCTATCTGGGGCAGTGTGCCATAGTATTTTGTTTGGGCATCGAAGGCATAGCTGAACCGTTGCTTGAAACCAGCGATGAAGTCTGTATGCATGTAGCAGGGAATGGAACTGTCCTTGTCGCGGAAGGCAAACATGCGCAGGTCGTCGAAGCCGTGACAGTGGTCGGCGTGAATGTGCGTGTAGAGCACCGCGGCAAGTGATTTTACCTCTGCACGCAGCACTTGCAGTCTGAATTCAGGGGCGGTGTCGATAACGGTGTTGCACCCGTCATAGTTGAGCAATAACGAGGCACGGGTGCGATGATTTTCTGGCTGCTGGCTGTGGCAGACATCGCAATCGCAGCCGATTACTGGCACTCCTGTCGAAGTGCCGCTGCCGAGAACAGTGACCTTGAGTGCTGGCATCGGTGCTCCTTATGGTCTGTTTAGGTTTCATTCCGATATAAACATCCAACACCATACAATACACAAACCAACACACAAACGTATAATAAAAGACACAGATATTGGTGCTGACCTTTTACCCGACGAACGTATCCCATCTCAGAGAGGAGGGAAAGGTCAGCACCAATACACCAATGCTGGTTTGGGTTATATCTTGTCTGTTTAGGTTTTCTCTGCCAAGCAGAGAAAACCTAAACAGACCTTGTAAACCGCCACGTGCCGCGTTTAACATTTTCGATCAGCCCAGCCTTTTGCCACTTGCGAAAAAGATTGGACAGCTGCACACTTTCTGAGGGGCTCTTACCGAGACCGATGATTCGTCTTGCCTCTTGCACAGTGATCTGATGCGCAGAGTTGTTAGCCAAGTCTGTCAGCACCCTCAGAATCATTGTTTCCTCTGAAGGCGTGAAACCTTTGCTACTCTGTCCCTTAAGAGCAACTTCGGCCCAGCGGCGCACAAAAAGATCGTCATCGATGATAATGACGGGAGTATCATCATGCCTGACCACCTCGTAAGCAATTTTCTCATAATGATCGTCCAGACGTGTTTTTATTTCAGACCACTGGCGATCTTTCCACAGGATGAGCGCAACTGCTATCATCTTATGCAGTGGGCTGGGTAGCGACGAGTAATTGATCTTGCTCAGTAGATTGTTGATGTGCTCATGCCTATGGCTGTTGTATACCGTTATGTGCCACTTGGCGAAGTTTTTATCTTTGAAAAAATCGATGCTCGGCTCTTCTTTGCCAGCTTCTATTGCCAATCTGAAGACGTTTGCCTTACCTGTACCAAGCTCATCAGTAATTCCCGCGGTGTGTAACGCCCCCATCAACAGTTTGTTTTTCGCCATCGTCCGCTGGGAAAACCACTGGTTGGCGAAAACCTCCGCTTCCAGTGGTGCATTGTTGCGCACCATGACGCGATCAAGGTGAATGTCAACGATAATTTCACCACGATGACGTTGATAGAGAGCATGAGCGACCGCATTTGCCAAAATTTCCCGCAACAGTTTGGTTGGGTAAGGTCGGTATTCCTTCAACGATATGGAGGTGCCTTCGCTAGCAGCACCTTTTCGTTCCGACGCGGTCTGAATATGGGCGATAAAACTATCTTTAAGAATAGTGTATAGTCCTTTTTCTGCAACGGTACTGGCTGGTTGATCGTTAGCATCATAGTGGGCTATACGCACAGGCACATCGCCAAACAAAATACCCGCAGTCATCTTCTCGTCTAAGTTCATTATCTGCAAAATTTGTGAGGCACTCAGCTGCGACAGGTCTTGAGGAAAATCTCGCGAGCCGTTCTCAATCACCTTCTTAGCAAAATCAAGCACCAACGCGCTGTTGACCTCACCCTGCCATGGCAGGGCTGAGTAGTCGTCACCCGGCAAACGCATCGCCAGAGCAGCACGCTCTCCCGCGGTCATTTCTTTGGCAGAGCTTCCCGCACGCTTATAGGCACGCCCGTTCCAGTCTGTAACATAATCGGGGTTTTGAATTTCAAGCAGGATACAGTAGCTACCCTCAAAGGATTCAGAGTGAATCTCTTTAACCGCTTGCGAGGGACTGAGGTGTTGATTGATCTGATCACCAATTCTCTCGTAATTTTTTCTACACCAGTTCTCGTCCTCGCCCGTGAGCTTACCGCAGTCATCGACTCCGATAACTAGCCACCCGCCTGTTAGCGACTCATGATTAGCGATGGCAGAGATGCTCTTACCGTGCTCAATGCTCCATTTGGACTTGAGCTCTAGTCGCGGGTAGGAAATTTCCGACAGTGTGCCGTTAGCTATACTGCGCTTGATAGCCTCAAGCGAGGGACGAGATAGTAGTGGTTGATTCGACAACATAGCGACGACATGCCCACAAAAAAACAAACAAAATCAGACAGTTATAGTTGACAAAGCGAGACAAAACTGCCCGTCAAGCAGCGACGACATAGCGACAACATGTCCGTAACACAGCGTGGGTATCTTCGCAACAAATTAAGTCCTCGACATTCCGACAACATAGCGACGACATGTTCACAAAAAAACAAACAAAATCAGACAGCTATGGTTGACAAAGCGAGACAAAACTGCCCGTCAAGCAGCGACGACATAGCGACAACATGTCCGTAACACAGTGCGGTGACGTTCGGCATCTGGCTGTGCCAAGTGCTGAGGCACAAGCACAAGTCGGGAGTGCTGGCATTGTGGTTATCCCTGCTGGGTCGTGTTTTCCCGCCCCACGTGAGGTCGCACTTTAGCAGGGTGGCGCGGGAAAGAGAACGATTAAAGATGGGTCAGTTGATCCTCACCTCAAATTCTTCAACGTTGTAGTCGCCTGTTTTTTTGTTAATGACGAAAATCTCGCCTTCGCAGGTAGACGCGGGGCCTTTGGCTTCCACCTTGAAACTTCTGCCACCTGCTTCTGCCTTGCGTGCCTTGCGTAGTTCGCAGGTTGAACCTGCCTTTTTCATAATATTAACTTGGTGAATGTCGTTTTTTTTGGTGATGATAGTGACACTGCCAATATCAACGAACGCACGCTGTGCGCCCTGAACCGGCCCCTTCTTGCCATTCCAGTCAATCCTGATACTGCTGTCCAGCTTGCCGTGGCCTGCGCCAGTTGTCTGTTCGCACTTGCCGCTCTTCCAGCTCAAGTTTTTGCCTAATTTGCTGCCGAGAACATCGCAGTCACTTTGGCTGGAAGGTGCTCGACAGGAAGTTGCTCCCCTGACCATCTGTAGCTGTGTGGCACAGAAGGTAAGGTCTGGTGAGATGCAGACTTTGCGCAAGCTGTCGTAGGCTTTCATCTGGGCTATGCAATACTGCTCGCTGTAGGTACCTGTGGATTCGCCTTTTTTCTTCTCAGTCACACAGGCACTAAGTGCAAGCACGGCGCAAATGGAGACGACAACTGTCAAAATGTTGTTTTTTTGTGTCATGTTATCCTCGCTCGGTGTAAAGTGTGGGCAGTATATTTTTTATTGTAGCACGCGAGGCTAAATTTCGCATGTGGAGGGTGTGCCGATGACGCATACACGGGTTGTTACGGATAATACACGCGTTATGCGCGATTTTCTCAAGTTGAGCAAGTGGGAGGAAACCGACTCGCCGACGATGCTAGTTGCTGCTATCCCCTCTGAACAGATGCGTGCCTTGCCATTTGATTTTTGGCAGCACTGCCACCTGCATAACATTACCTGCGGGTTCAGAGATACGCAAACACACATCAAGGCAGTATTCTTCGACATGGATCGCACGGTAGTGCGGGAAGAATCGATCGTCGAACTGGCTCAAGTTGCTGACAAGAAGGATGAGATCGCGAGGCTAACCGATCAGGGCATGGCAGGCATTCTGTCTTATCAGGAGGTCTATGATAGGCGTATCAAGATGCTCAGCTCAGTCAGCGAGGAGCAAGTAGTCACTTTACACCGTGACTTGCATTTCAACGCGGGCATTCGGGATGCGCTGGTTGAATTGAAAAAGCGCAATATGAAAGTTTTTCTTATCTCATCTGGATTTTATCCTGTGGTGAAAGAAGTGTGCAAAGTGCTTGAATTTGACGACTGTCAAGGTAGTCGCGTTAAGTTTGTCGATGGGTATCTTACAGCGAATGGTGAACATGGTATAATTGATGGTGAGGGCAAGCGCGCTTGGTTGGAGAGCAAGTGTCGCGAGCTTGGCATCGGCTTGCACGAGGTGGCTGTTGTTGGTGATGGGGCTAATGACGCGGCCATGATGCAGGTGGCGGCAGTGGCGGTGGGCTTTTCCCCCCGTGCGGTGTTGTTGCAGTATATAAATGCGTTGAATCTCTGCGGGGATCATCGTTTTCTGATACCATTATTAACAGACACGTAGGAAGTTCTCGTGAAAAACTACATCCTTTGCATGGTCGCTATGATAGCACTGGCAGCGTGTGTTCCTGCTCCAGTGCAGGACAGGGGGACTAGTTCTGGTACCCACAGCAATGAATTTAGCATCGAGCCAGAGGGCACTTGGCTGCCTAACTGTCATGATGTCTCTGCGGGGACAACGGCTGGCGGAGTGGTCGCACACCAGTTGCAGATAGTTTTTGCTGAAAAAGAGCCGACTTTCAGTCTGATGCATGATTTTCTCGGTCAGAGCTGCAAGGAAGACAAATCCACGGTGGCCTTGCGCAAGCATCTCAAAGGCAAGATCACGTTTGGGCAGCACTCTAACCTCGACGATGGCCGGCGTGTTCGTGCGGTGCAGGTTGAGGTTAGCAGCGAGTCCTACAAGCCTGAGACGGATGCGGGTCTGAACTACTTGCAGCAAATAGTTAGCGCCGAGATGGGTAGTAAACTTAGCGTCGGCAAGGAGTTTGTCGTGCCTAAAGACCACATGCCTTACAGCAAACTTCACGGCATGCTGGTGATCAAGAAAACCGCTCGCAATGCTATGCATGTCTACCTCGATCCACAGCAAAAGAGTGCTGATAACATCGTACCCCACCTCGATGACAGCAATCTCTACGTGCGTCACATCACCAAGTAGGCTGTGCGTCAGCTGTGGGTACAGCTGACGGTGACCTTATCGCACCTCTCTTGTTAAAGCGTCACTAATTTGGTATCCTAGCAACGGCGGTTGTGTTGGAGTGGTGTCCTTCTTGCCTGTAACTATCTAAAATCACAGAGGAAAGAGCGAAGAGAACATGAGTACCGAGACGGGGCAGATCTCCATTGATGCGGAGAATATCCTGCCGATTATCAAGAAGTGGTTGTATTCCGAGAAGGAAATCTTCCTGCGGGAGTTGGTTGCGAACGCGGCCGACGCGATGCATAAGCTGCACCAGCTGAACATGTTGGGCGAGGAGACGCGGGAGTTGGTTGAGTTTGCCCTCACGATAACGTGTGATCGTGAGGCGAAGACGCTGACGATTACCGACACGGGTATCGGCATGACGGCGGACGAGATCAAACGCTACATCAATCAGGTGGCATTTTCTGGGTTGCAGGATTTCGTCGCTAAGTATCAAGATAAGGAGGCAAGTCAGCAGGTTATCGGTCATTTTGGACTTGGTTTTTATTCGAGTTTTATGGTGGCGGAGCGGGTTGAGATTGACACGCTTTCCTGTCGTCAGGACACCGAGGCGGTGCGCTGGTCGTGTGATGGCTCAATCAACTTTAGCCTTGCGCCGTCGGAGCGCAAGGAACACGGCACGTCGATTATCCTGCATATCAGTGATGAGTCGAGCGAGATGGTGCAAGAGGCAACGTTGCGGGGCATTTTGCAGAAATACTGTGCGTTCATCAAGTATCCGATACGTTTGGGAGGCAAAACGGTCAACGATCCTACACCATTGTGGACGAAGTCGCCGTCGCATTTGGGTGACAAGGACTATCTCGATTTTTTCCACAAGCTGTTTCCGACCAGTCCTGACCCGCTGTTCTGGATACATCTCAACGTCGATTATCCGTTTTTGTTGCAGGGTATTCTTTATTTCCCGCGCTTGCAACATGAGCTGGATGCTGCGCAGGGAGAGGTCAAGCTTTACTGTAATCAGGTATTTGTGGCGGACAATGTCAAGGAGTTGATCCCTGAATATTTGATGTTGTTGAAGGGGGCACTAGACTGTCCTGATTTGCCGCTCAATGTATCCCGCAGTCACCTGCAGAACGATCAGCAGGTGCGCACGATTTCTCGACACGTGGCCAAGAAGGTGGCTGATCGTTTGGCGGGCATGGCAAAGACGGCGGAGGAGGATTTCCAAAAATACTGGCCTGACATGCATACCTTGATCAAGTATGGCATGTTACGGGACGAGACTTTTCACGACAAGCTGCTGCCGCATGTCATCTACGAGACAACTAAGGGTGAGTTTCTCAGTCTCGATGCTTATCTGGAGAAAAACCAAGACAAGACTGATGGCAAGATCGTTTATGCGAGTGATGCGAATGCGCAGGCTGCGTATGTGCAGATGTTTGAGGACGAGGGCATCGATGTGCTCATTGCCAACACGCTGATCGATGGGCACTTTATATCTTTTGTCGAGCAGCGCAGTAGCCGCAAGTATAGCTTCAAGCGGATCGATAGCGACATCACTGCCAATCTCACTAATGCAGCGAGCAAAATCGTAGACCCGCACGATAACAAGGATGAGAGTGAGAAGATCGGCGATTTGTTTCGCCAGGCGTTGACGCGGCCGCGGGTTAAGGTGAAGGTGGAGAATCTCAAGTCGGCGGATGTGCCGGCGATGTTGATTTTCGATGAGAATGCCCGTCGTTTTGCAGAGATGGCTCGGCTGGAGCGGCAGGAATACCACAGCCCGTTAGTGAGTGAGCACACCCTGGTGGTCAATCATAATAATGGGGCGATTAAAAAACTGCTGTCGATGGCGGCGTTACCCCAGAAAGAAAAAGATGTGGCGTTAATGGTCAATCAGATTTACGATCTCGCCTGCTTGCAGCATGAACGCTTGCCAGCGGACATGATGAAGGATTTTATTGCCAGATCTGCTTCTATCCTTGAACGTATGGGTAGCGGCGGTTCTGGGTTAATTATTGAGGGTTAGCAGATGGGTGCGGAACGTCAGCAAGGTCGCAATGAAATCAAATTTCTGGGATCGCTGGTATTGCTCGTAGCGGCGTTGACGGTCTTTGTCGCACTACTGGTTTATTTTGCGCCAGAGGATAAAGAGATGATCGAGCCAGCGTTTGCATCGGAAGAGACCCAGCTGTTGCGCAAGACGCGCACACGTCCGTTGCGCAGCGAGGCCGATGAAGAGCGTTCGCCTGTTGAACGCGACACTGCGGTTGAGACTGCGGCTGTTGATACTGCCGCGAGTGCCGAGAATGAGGCCGAGACAAAGAAAGACGATGGTGCGATCGAGCAGGCAGTTGCGTTGATTGACAGCGGCAACCCTGAAGATGCATTGGTAATTTTGGAGCAGATACTCAGCAAAGATCCTCGCAACGAGCGGGCTTTGATTGAAATCAGCATGGTGCATCTGATCGATTACCGCAACGCGGCGGCGGCGGTACCGTGGTTGGAGCGTACCTTGCAGGTAAACCCCTCAAACCGCTTGGTGTTGGCAGAGCTGGCGGCGATCTACGCGGAGCAGAACAATGTCGAGGGGGGGCTAAGTTTTTTGCAGGGTTTGCAGGAAAAGGCGACACCTGAGAATTCATCTTTCATCTCGCTTGGTATCGGGCAGATGCTGATGTCTGATGGACGTGAGGACGAGGCGGTGGTGCATCTTGAGCGAGCCGCCGCGGGGTTACCGAACAATCCCAACATTCTCTCTAGCCTTGCCAACACGTATGCACGCAGTGGCAACTCCGACAAGGCTGTCGCCACCTACCGCAAGTCGGTGGCGATGCGTGAGGTCGCCTTGCGTAAACTGCCTGCAGATGACAAGAGTCGGTTGCGCAAGCGTCAGTTGCTACTGCTCAACCGTATTGAGATTGTGCGGGAGTTTTACAAGCGCGGTGATCTCGATGCTGCGAGTGAAGAGTTAGAGATAGTTAGCAAGTACGCCCCCAACAGTCCGTTGGTGAATAACTGGCGCAAGCGTATCGCACGGCGCGCGGGTTAGCAGCAGAACAACGCCAGCCACGCTACTCTTTCAAACCATGCTTAAGCAGTTGCAGTTCCTTGCGAATCAGACCTGTCACACGACAGATCTTGGCTTCAGACTCGCCTTCCTCAAGCATCGTGAGAGTGATGCTGGCTACGTTCTTTGCTGAGTACTTCTGCGTGGGCTTGCTCGGCGACAACATCAAAACTGGTAGCATATCTCCACTTAGCTGCTACCTAATGTGAACGCTGATCAGGGGTGGAAGTTGCGCGGTTTACGGTCTTTAGGATTGACGATGTGATTCGTGCTACGCATCGCCTTGATGACAATCAAGCCTTTGCTGATAGCGTAGTCGATGATTTCTTTAGCATTACTATCGACCTTCACAAAAGCAATTACTCCATAGATCTTACTGCCCTTGTAGTGTGGTCGTAGTATGGTAAATCGGCTGAGTTTGGTGCTGATAAATTTGTCGATATGTTCCTGCTGTAGGGTGGTCTTTACCTCAACCACGACTACCGTATCGGTGTTGACTGCGACGAGATCGATTTCCACATCCCTAACTTCGACCCTCCTGCTGATATCGACGATCTCAACACCTAGAAACTCCGTCATCAACATGCATAAATCACCCCCAACCAGCGACTCGATAATTTTACCCCAGCGTTGACCTTGACCACCGATCTGCTTGCCGAGCTCGCGCAGCAGTCGGTCAGTTTTTGCCTGCTGACGATCGAATTCTTTCTGCCTCCGATCGGCTTCTGCTCGCTGTTTGTCGAGTTGTCGGGCGTTTTCTTTCTGCATCCGTGCGACTACACTTAGCTCCTCACCAACGGCGTGAAAAATAGCTTTAATTGCTTCTAATTCTGGGTCGGGCTTGTCTTTTCTATCTGCCACGTGCAACACACTTCATCACATGATTAAGTCAGCACCACACTAGCTAGCATACATCAACACAAAGAGAAAATCTCTCCAGATGTTGTGGATTGCCAGCTAGAAAAAGGAGCCACTGTGTACACTCTCAGCGTCCTTCCTACGAGCAAGCGGCGAGAAAGGTATCCCACACTTGCAGACCGTCGGTGCTGCCGCCGAGTAGTGGATGCCACGCCCGTTCGGGGTGCGGCATTAGCCCGATGACTTTTTGGGTCGCGGAGCAGACTCCAGCGATGCTGGCTTGTGAGCCATTGGGGTTGTTTGCATAGCGTAGCACGATTTGGTCATTATCTTCCAGTTGGCGCGGGTTGGGGTGGTAGTAGCACCCTTGCGCGTGGGCAATAGGCATGCTCAACTCACCGTGCAGCTGCCAGCGAGAGTTGTCAGCGGTGAGGCTCACGGTGCGGGCGATAAAGGTGCGGCTGTGGTTTGGTAGCAAGGTGCCGGGCAGCAGGCCGAGTTCGGTGAGGATTTGAAAACCGTTGCAGATGCCGATGATTGCGCCGCCGCGGGCGGCGAAGGTGCGCAGCGTGTGGCTCAACGGTGTGTGGGCGGCAAGTGCGCCGGCGCGCAGATAATCGCCGTAGCTGAACCCACCGGGCACGATTACGCCGCGCACTTGACGCGGCAGGGCGGAGGTGGTGTGCGGGTAGACTTGCACCCGCAGGTGGTAGTGTTCGCACAACACCGTAAGACAGTCGGCTTCGCAATTTGAGCCGGGGAAACTGAGCAGGGCGAGGGGTGCTTTTGTTTGAACGTGACTGCGCATGAACACACCGTTAGTTTAGAATGAGAAAATTAAGCGTCTCGCCCAGCAGTATAGTCGAAAATTTATAAGCACAGGAGAAAAAATAATAGTGAGCAGAAAAAAGTTGCCATTCATATGCAGAAACGTGTCATAATAGTAACAGAATTTTCTATTGCAAGCATGGTTAGCGGTGAGAAGCGAGAGAGGTTTCGGTATCGTCACGGTGATGGCGGGCGCGGTGATGCTCGGCATCTTCGCAATGGTCTACACTCAGCAGATGCAAAACCGCGCCAACGTCAGCTTGATTGGCGACCTGATGTCTTTCCGCGAGCAGGTGATAACCTACTACGGCAGCGTCGTGTCCAACCGCAGCACGTGGGAATGTACGATCCGGCGGAACAGCACCCTGCAGACTTACCTTAGCGGTGGAGACCCCACCGCCTCACGTCCTGGAGGCTCGCTGGATATATATGACTATACGGGCGACTGTCAGGAGGGATTAGCTGGTGCAGGAACCGCAAAGCTGCTCATTCCTAGTGTCGGGTTGCAGCTGCAGATGCAGGATCACAGCAGTCTACCTGTCTACCCACCTGATCCACCAGTGCCACCACATTGTGACGACACCTCCTCCACCGAGCACTTCTGTCTCAAAGCTGAGTGGCAGTCACTCGATGCTGATTTAGGGGGTAATAAGCGTGGGGTGGAGGTGAAACTCATCCTCACAGCCAACCGCAAAAATATCAAGAATGACCTTGACGTAAGTTTTGATTTGGCAGACAAGGCGTATTCAATCTACATGAACCGCACGGTAGCATCCGACTGCTCCGATGGCCGCGTCACTGGTTACTTCCCCGGCACAGGTGCTGGCCCTGTGCCTTCTGCAACCACTGCCCCACACATGACGGGCACCGGTGTCAATGCCTATATGGGTGATGCCGCAGTGGTTGATTTCGATCCTATAACTGGCCTTGTCGCTTGTTCGAGCCGCGGGCCGTTGATAGTTCCACCCTGCTATAACGTAAGCGACACCAGCACGATAGGTGGCATTAAAACCAACCCCTTCCTCAGCGGTGTTGGAGCACCTGGCTATCGTGGTTTTCGCAGTAATCATGGTTTCGGTGGTATTCTAGCTGGAATAGGAGGAGCAGACCTGAAGTTGCAATGCGATGGAGCTGGATCTTCGTATAGTGGTTATGGGGGAGCATCTCTTACCCCACGCACGGTGTTCAAGGGAAAGTGTCCAGAAACTGGTGGCAATGGTACGACCGCGATCTCCTTCTTTGATCCACACACCGGGATCAGCCACTGCAGCCACCCCAACATCTTGGTCGAGAAGGTCGATGAGGGTACTACTGCACTGAACTGTAGTGAGACAAACCGCTATGGCGTGGTCAAAATTCGCCAGAGAGATGAAAATGGTCAGCTGGTTGGTACGTTTCAGTGTTCAAGCGCTCGTCCTGGCTGGCCATCTAACAAGGGCGGTGTTGAGCCGCAGAACTCCAGTTATCCCTGTACTGGAGCTCAAGCAATAAGAGGATTTAGTAACAGCGGCGCGGTGAGTAATTGTGTAGACGCACCGCGAGGAAGAACAGGAATACCAGGCCCAAGAGGGCTGAGAGGGGAGAGGGGAGATCCTGCTCCTCCTTGTTCTTAATAGGTGGTGTTAGTAATGTTAGCCAATAAACGCAAGCTTGGACTCACACTGACCTCCATCATGGTGGCGGTAGGGCTGTCCGGTATATTGGCAGTAGCTGGAGTACGGCTAGTGGTCAATCAGATGAACTCGTTGCGGGTGATGGAGCTGATCGACAAGGGCGACGCGATTTACAAGTTCTATAGCAACTTGCTGCACGACGACATGGTGTGGTGGTGTACTCTCTACGATGGGGCTGAAAGTACAGCTGCCAATCCCAACAGGGCGTTGCGTAACTGCGTTTTCGGGCAGGGTGGCTGTGGTTTAAACATGCCTATGAAGCTGAAAGGTCCCGATTGCAAGTTTAATAAACCAGCAAATAGGCAGCGTTTCAAGATGAGGGGGGAACTAGATTTTGATCCTGGCAACTTCCAGAGTTCAAGCGTCACTTTCACTACAGAGACGGTCAAACATCTTAAAGAGTCTGTTATAAATGATGTTGCTGACGGTTGGTGGAGTATCGAGCTCAAGTGGACAGAGATGAGCAACAACGCTGTCGATCTTGTGCTTACACAGGATTTTATTGCCGACAGGTGGCAGGTAACGTCTGCAGGAAAACGCTACCTGCCACAGTTGAACTATCCGCGCGAGTTACGGGTGCGGCGCAGCTCCAACTATATCGTGAATACGTGTAGTGATGAGGCGGTAACTCGTATCGCACTGCACACACACGGTAGGACCACTAATTGCGGAGAGAAAATTGTTGATATCACTTCTGCTCACTGCCCTACTGCGGATAGTTTGTGGGGCGGGGTAGTACAATCTACCTCCGGCGGAGATGTCGCTTGTAGCAGTCAAGTTGCAAGTGGTGGTCGGGTCTCGGTCACTCCTACCGATTGCGGAGTTGACCACAGTGTGATCTGGAAAATTGGCGAAAATGTTTCGGGTGCCGCGAGCAATGTCGAGTGTGCATTGGAGCGCAGGGGAAAGATGGTTAACTACAGAATATGTAGTCCCTCGTCGTTTACCGAAATAAGCGCCTGCACTGGCAACATCTCTGTAGACAACATCGGGGTCGTCGGGATCAGCGCCGCTGGTTCTGTGGTATGTGACACGTTGCGGGGGTATCCCGGCCCTCAGGGTAGTTCGGGTGGTTCGGGTGGTAAGGGGCCTCCTGGTACACAGATGTGGTGGCCTGTATGTCGTAATCCGTAGTTTTTGGCATATGGAGAAAACATGCGTAGTGGTATGACATTGATGTCGGTAATGGTGGCGGTAGCACTGGCAGGTATCGTCGCGCTGGCAGTAGCACGCCTGCTCGGCAATCAGTCGAAGACGATGGCAGTCGTTAGGTTGCGAGAGCAGCGCGAGGAACTGCTCAAGCACTACAAGAACATCGTTATTTCTGGTTGGGACGCAACGCGCGACAGCTGCTCCGCGGCTATCTGTGATCGTGGTGGTAATGCCATTATCCCTACAGGGGGTCTTTACCTCTCCGATGACCTTTATGCATATAACAACTCAGGCTCATCAGGTCAGTGGTGGAAGGTGACCGCAAACCAGGTGGCTGCAAGCAGTGGCAGTGTCTTGCAGGCAGACAGTTATGCCATACCAGAGTCGTTGATAGCCGTCGAGGTTGCGGTGGAATTTATCCGCAAGGAGCATCCGGTCGTCAATACAAAGCTGGCTGATCGCCAGGAAATCGTTTTCTTGCACCATAATACATCAGGGGCACTTCCAAATTCCAACTACACTCAGTGTGAGAGCGGGCACCTGACCCAATTGGACAGTGCAGGCTCTGCACTGTACTCTGGAACGGGAGCGATTATTCAGTATGACTTTAATTCTAACTATACAAAGTGTAGTCAAGTGCCGCTTATCGTTGACTCAGACGCATGCCCTAACGATTCTGAAGCAACACTTGGCTTCTTCCGCAACAATGTTACTGATCAACTCATCGCCGGCAGTGCTATCTGCAGTATTGCCAGCAAGACTAATGTTCTGGCGGGAATACGTAACAACGCAGAGAAGCGAACGGTTGAAGCCATTGACTGCAGCGATGAAGGTTACATCGAATGGATGAAAGACAATGAAAAGCCACGCTGCGTAACACTTAGCGGCGGGGAGAGTGATGATGACTTCCGTGTCGCAGCTGAGAGCAGGCCTATCAATTACGATTACATGAATTACACAGTTACGTGCCTAGTGGAATCGGGCTGTACCAGCTGGCACGACCCAAACGATGTCATTTTGCGGAGAGCTGTGGGTATTCATGCCTTTAATCGCAGCGGTCCCAGTGGCGAGATCTCATTCACAGTCCCCTGGGGGCCACCAGGACCACCAGGACCACCAGGACCAACAGGGCGAAGGGGGTGCCCTGGTCCGAACCAACCGTGTACCTACGAAATAAATTGTAACCCGTAGTAATGGCAGCTAATATTCGCTCCTACTTAATTAGGGCTATGATCCGCTAGTCTCGTGCTGGAGGTATTTGCAAACGGCTTTGCAAACAATTAGCTACCGCTCAGAAAATCCCGCACATCTCGACTTATACGGTGGGGGTCGTCTTCTAGCCGCGGAAAAAGCAATGATCCTGCCCAGCTTATCGTTGTTACACACGCGTGCCTTGTTCTCTGTCAAAAAACCGCCAAGCACCACGCCTAACATTTTCGACCCGACCAGCCTTTTTGCCACTGGCGGAAAAGGTTGGGCAGTTGCACGGATTCTGATTGACTCTTGCCAAGACCGATGATTCGCTTAGCTTCTCCCGACTTCCGCACGGAGCTTAAGCGAAACTCCAGCTGGCTTAGCCGCACCTTCTGTGCGACCTTAGCGCGCCAAGAGGTGTGGGGTGAAGAAAAAACAAGCAGGACAGCGAAAACCTCCAAGCCACCGAGCCTCCTTGCACGACAGTTTCTTCAAGAAAATCTTCAAGAATCTGAAATATATCAAAGAGCTACTGCAAGTCATCTTTCCCCCTGAAGTGCTCGCACATGCTCGCTTGGATGATGTTGTTGTCCGAGACGGGGAGCTGATCACTCTGGCTGGGGGACAATTGCGGGCTGACCTCGTGGTCTCGTTGCCATTGAAGGGAGATGTAAGTGGCGTAAACATTACAGTGTCGCTCATCTTTGAACACAAGAGCTACAAAGACCCCGATGCCATCATACAAATTATGGAATACTACGTAGAGTTATGCCGTGCACAGCGCCAGCAGTGGGGGAAGAAAAGAGAGGGGCGGCGCGACATCATTATTCCCATAGTTCTGCTGTGTTGCAAGAACAGGGACTATCAGCCACCGTCAGATTACCTCCAATGGGTGTTCGGGGACGAGGATGTGCCAGAAGCCGCCAAGGAGCTCGCTCCTTGGGTGCCCAAGCTGTTCGGCAACGTCGTGAACCTCCGCCAGCTGCCTTCCGATAGGCTATGGACAGTGGCGAACAGCCATCGGTATTATCGTATATGGCATGGGTGAGCTGTGGGATGCTGACGACGATACGGTGGCCTTCATGCTCGAAAAAGCACAGCTTCTTTCTCGTGCAGAGGCAGAGTATTTGCTCACCGTGCTAAGGGATTACTACGGAGATGCCGACAACGTTATTGAGCGGGAAGATTTTAATCGCGTCGAGCGTGAGCGCTGGCCAGACTTGAAGAAGGAGAATAGGTTTATGCCAACGATAGATTTCGGGCTTGAGAGAGCCGAGAGGCTGGGCATCGAGAAGGGCATCGAGAAGGGTGCTCATCAGGAGCGTCTCGCCGTAGCGCGCAAACTCTTGCAGCGTGGTGTGGACGATAATACTGTCCGTGAGTCCGTTCAGCTCAGTGTTGAGGAGCTGGCTGACATCAAACGGCAGCTCAAGAACTGACCGCGTGGATGTGCAATTCGTGCAGTTTCTAAACGTTGCGTGTAGCCCTCTCCCCCCTGTCCGAGAGCGAGTTTGGTCTGCTTACTCGTGCCTAAAGAGATAGAACTTCCTGCCTGTTTGTAGCCCTGTTCCATCCAGTCTGTAACATAAGCGGGGTTTTGAATTTCTAGCAGGATACAGAAGATCCCGTCAAAAGATGCAGTGTGAATTTCTTTAACCACTTGCGTAGGATTGAGAAATTCATTGATCTGGTTGCCAATTTTCTCGTAGCTTTTTTTGCACCAAACCTCATCCTTACCAGTAAGCTTGCCATCGTCATCAACCCCGACGAATATCCACCCACCTGTTAACGATTCATGATTGGCGATGGCAGAGATGTTCTTACCGCGATCAGTGCTCCATTTAGACTTAAGCTCCCGCCGTGGATAGGAAATCTCTGTCAGTGTGCCTTTGGCAATGCCACGCTTGATGGCTGTAAGTGACGGGCAAGCTGCTGCTTGCTGATCCGACGACATAGCGACGACATGCTCAATAAAAACAAAATAAAATAAATAAGTTACAATCGACAGTGCAGGCTAAAACCTCCCGTTGCGCGGCGACGACGTAGCGACGACATGGCGATGTTGCCATACCTGTGTGATGTTTTTCAAGGTACCTAACCGCCACTCATAAAATCCCGCACATCTCGACTTATACGGTGGGGGTCGTCTTCTAGCAGCAGATGCCCGCAGTGTTCGTATTCGCGTAGCTGTGCTTGAGGAAAATGAATGCACCACTGGCGCAGAAAACTTTTATCAAAAACAAAATCACGCTTGCCCCAGCACAACAGCATGGGCAACGAGGCGAGACGGTGTAAGTTATCGGCAATAGCAGTCAGCGTGGCAAAGCTGCGATCATTGGCAGTCAAGGGAATGTCAGCGACGAACTGCCACAGCGCATGGCGATCCGCACGACTTGAATATGGTGCAAGATACGCGGCTTTGATCGCGGGTGGGATTTTTTTTTGCGTGCCGGTCAACAGCAGGGCATGCAGAAAAAAATTATAGTCCTGCACCAGCAGTTTACCCAAAACTTTATGCCGAAAGGGTTGCAGTTGCCACGGGAATGTTTTTGTGCGGGGCAGAGGAAAAGCAGCACCATTGCACACGATTAGGCGGGCGATACGTTCTGGATAGCGCACCGCATAACCACAACCGATGGCAACCCCCCAGTCATGCATGACCAGCGTTATTTTTTCTTTCACGTTGAGCACAGCGAGAAACTTTTCAAAATCAGCGCTGCGCTGCGCCAATGTCCACGCGTAACTATCGGCGGGGGGGCGGTCCGAAAAACCACAGCCGACATGATCGTAAGCGATGACACGATAATTATTGCGTAACGTCACGATCAGGTGACGATAAAAGTAAGACCAAGTCGGATTGCCATGCAACATAACGACCACTTCACCCTGGCCTTGATCGCAGTAATGGATGTTCCAATCGCCAACGTTGTGGAAGAGAGGCTGGCTGTCGAGGAACAATGTTAGATGATTTACCATTCTACCCCTAGCATGACAGTGTTAAAGCCACTGCCGATACCGAGCAGAGCCACGAAGTCGCCCGCGTTGAGAAAACCTTCCTGTGCCGCAAGCGTTGCCGTCAGAGGTAACGAAACCGCACCAATGTTGCCGAGCATGGCGTAAGTGCTGAATTCTTTTGCCGCGGGAATTTGTAACAACTCAAGCACGCTGCGGTTGTGCTTGTAGCTTACCTGATGGCAGATTACTTTATTAATTTGCTCACGGCTTAAATCAAAGTGGCGGAGAAAATGCGCGAAGGTGCGTTCACTGATACCCATACCGTGTTTTAGTAGGGCAATGCTGTCGAGTACCAGTGTCTCTGTGCCTTGTGCGTCCACGCCCCAATGACAGAGGCGGTGAAACTGCGGGTCGCTGCCCGCCACGCCACCCCGCAAGGTGTGTGCATTTTGCGGGGCGTAGTCTTTGTGGCTCAGCAGCACTGCCACCGCACCTGAACCGCCAGTCAGTACACCGATGGTGCGACGAAAAAATTCCATCTCGGTGCATTGCAACATTGCTGCACTCATCTTCTCGGTAATCGTGCGGGCCGATTCACAGGCAACGACGAGACCGCAAGTTATTTGTTGCAACTCGATCTGATTGGCGATGCTGACCATGCTGTTCAGCACACCCAGACAGGCATTGCTGACATCGTAAACCTGCACCGCCCCACCGATGCCTAACTCCGCCGCGACGCGGCAGGCAGTGGCTGGCTCAAAGTGTTCGCGACACACGCCCGCATAGTGCAGCGTTTCTACTTCCTGTGCGGCTATGCCTGCCTGCTGCAAAGCCTTGCGTGCTGCCCGCACAGCTCCGAAACTTGGCAGTGTGCCTGCTGGCCACCAACGCCGTTCTTTTATGCCAGATAGCTGTTCAATGTAGCCGATGGGAATACGGAGCTTGTGGTAAAGCGGGGCGAGTTTTGCTTCCAGTGTCGCGGTGCTGACTCGTTCGGACGGCAATTCGACGGTCAGTGCAGTAAGACGCACATTTTCCCAGCTGAACATCGTTCAGCCTTCCGAAGCGGTCAGACGCGGCTCGCCACGTTGCCGTTGCATGATGACGGTAAAGATTGAGCTGATAGCGATGACCAGCAAAACGATATTATACACACCAGTTGAGAGTGCACCGCGTTCAAAGGCATACATAGCGGTGACGATGCCAAAGCTCAAGCGATAGTTGAACAGCAGCCCCCCAAAGCGGCTGAGCCTTTTGTTGCGCTGAAACAGGTAATACAACCCCAAATACGAACCAGCATACTTGCCGCCGATGGCCATCACTGCCACCACCAGCATGACGATGACGTGGAAGCTATCCAGTTCCTTGAAATCGATTTCAAGCCGGCGTGGGAAAAAAACAGCGGGGCGAGCAAACTGAAGACCACTGTGTTGAGCTTGGTGATAATTTCCTCGTGGTCGGGATCTATATTGGAGAGCATAATGCCCAGCAAAAAGGCGATCAATGCAGCATGCACCCCCGCTTGCTCGGCGAGAATACCAAGTGACAGCAGCAATAGCAAAATTATCTTCAGTTCGATCTCGACGCGGTTGCCTTTATAACGTTCAAAGGTAGGGATAAGAACTTTCTTCGCCAGCAGGATGACAGCCACCAGACCGATGAAGGCGATTAGGTTGGTAAGACTGTATTCAACGAAGATAATGCCCAGCAGGATCATACTAATCAAATCAACGACCATCGCCGCACCCAACAAAATTTGCCCCTCCACACTGGCAATTAGGTTGGTTTCTCTGATCACGGTGAAGACAATAGCCAGTGAAGTTGTAGAGAGTGCAAGTGCCATGATGATAGTTTCGTGCCACGGAAATTGAGCAATCAGTCCCGTGATGATAAGCAGCGCAAATGGCACGCCAAAGGAAGTTGCCCCGACAAGGCAGTTGCGGGTTAGATGCAGGCGCAGAATTTTGGCATCGACCTCAAAGCCAGCGATGAACATGATTGATAGCAGGCCGAGATCGGAGATGAAGGAAATCCACGGAACATCGGCGGGAGATATAAAAAAACTGCCGATCATCCCTGCGAGAAACTCACCAAGAGCTATCGGTAAGCTGAACTCGATACAGACGATACCAAGAGAGACTATAAGAAACGAAACAATTGTATTGCGTAAAATTGCCATTCCCACCTGTGTTTAGCAAAAAAACAGCGGGAAGAAAAGTAAATTCATTGAGGGCATGGTCGGCAGATCTGGTCTGCTTTTCTCCTGTTAAGAGACGTGATATATTTAAGTAGTGACTACCAAAAAGACGACTGATGAAGATGTCTGACATTATCGATGACAAAACCGTTATCGCACAGGACGTTGAGCTAACCGTCTACGCCGATGCGCAGAAACGTCAGACAGCCTGCTTGATTCAATATAGCGGCAACAGGGTGGGCAAGTGTTTCCATCTCGATCTCGCGGCACCGTCGCACGTTGCGGGGCGGTCACCAGATGCTGACCTGCGCATCGACGAGCAGAGCGTATCGAGGAAGCACGTCAAGTTCAGTCAGCGCAACGGTGCAATTTCTGTCGCGGATCTCGGCAGTGCTAATGGTACGTTTATCAACGACAAGCGCATCAACAGTGAGGTCAGGCTGCAGGATGGTGATTTTTTGCGATTGGGCACAGTGTTGCTGAAGTTCTTCGCCAGCAATAACGTCGATGCCATCGTGCAGGATAAGATTTACCGCATGGCAACGATCGACGCGGGTACACAGACCTACAACAAGCAGTATATCGTCGATACGCTGGAGTCGGAGATCAAGTTCCACCGCAATCGCCGCCAACCGCTTTCTATTATCTACCTTGACCTCGATCACTTCAAGAAGGTCAACGACACCTACGGGCACAATGCTGGCGATACGGTGTTGCGACAGACAGCTAAGATCGTCACCTCCACCATTCGCAAGGACGACACGCTGGGGCGTTTTGGTGGGGAGGAGTTCATCGTTATTTTGCCCAGCACGCCGTTGGCAACCTGTCGTGACCTAGCCGAGCGGCTGCGGCGAGCGGTTGCCGCACACACGTTCAGGCTAGAGAAAGATGGCGGAGATGTAACCAACCATCGCCAGACGATCTCGCTGGGTATTTTTGAGCTTAACAGTGCAATTACCACTGCTGAGGGATTACTTGAAAAGGCCGACCAAAAGCTCTACACCTCAAAGACTTCGGGCCGCAACAGGGTTAGCGCTTAGCTCCTGCTGTTTCTTCGCTATCACTTCCATGCTCTTGAGTGCCTGTTTGCATCGTCTCGACAGTCGTGTCGAAGCACTGCCCGACATCGGCAGCGATCGTCGTTATGCCAGTGCTTACGACAGTTCGACGCGCACTTCGCGGGTATATCGCGGCTTCGAGCATCAGTTTTCGGTCAAGGCCACACACCTGTCTCCAGCTTTCCTGCAAGCATTTCGCCAGCGGCATCGTCTGTTAGCAGATAGTCACGACGATATTTTTGCCAGCAGTGCTCGTCAGCGTCAGACGGCCTTTTTGGTTAGCCTTGCTACTCCAAGTCATGTTGACCTGCGTGATTATTTGACTTGGACGGTGCGGTTGCGCAACGGCGATAGCAGTTTTGACCCTGTCGTCATCAAAAAAATCCGCAACAAGGACAAGCTAGAGTTATTTTTTCGCAACGTCACCCCCTGGAGCAGCGAATATCTGCTGGTCTTTGACCCTTCGCCTCTTACCCATGCAGATCCGTTGCAACTTGTGCTGGGCAACTCACGTGCAAGGGTGCGACTCAGTTGGGCTGAGACTAATTAATGCTCATTTTGGCTTTTTGCTGCTTGCTCGCTCCTCGTACACGGGTGCGATTCGTTAGGCTGGTGTGCTTGATGTAACGGTGTGTTACGGCAGTGTGAGTTTTTCACCTGCCAAGAACTGGCTTAGGTGCATTGCGTGGGTAGCGGTGTTGAGATTGATTGTCGTAAGACCTACTCCCCCGAAGTGCAGGGCTAACAGCTTACCCGTTTCAGCATCCAATAGCCCCGCACCACTTGACCCCCCTGCTAGATCGCAGTTGTGGATAACAGAGTATCGCAGTTTATACGCGACATTCTTTAGATCTGGTTTATCGGCCCTTTCGGATGGGAATCTCATCAGCACTAGGCAACTATCTGCGGTTATCGACTTGGGTGGAGCTTTGCCATTAATCCCCCCATCGATACTCACCATCCCCACACCGGCCTCCTTTGCCGACGGATAGTGGATGGCAAACGCCTGGCGACCATCAGGAATTTCGTCATCTTGCCAAATATCAGTGAAGGTGTAA
The DNA here is from genome assembly GCA_965226195.1 of Oligoflexales bacterium. GTDB lineage: Bacteria > Bdellovibrionota_B > Oligoflexia > Oligoflexales > JAPPIL01. Next base: position 1,167,455 of record OZ245333.1, on the reverse strand, counting down.
TCAGATGGCAGCGCTTCCGCAAGTGTGAAAATCGCCATGTCACCTTCAAAACTAGTGCGTAGCGACCCTTGCTTACATTTGCGCACTAACTTCGGCACGATGCCATTTCGTTTGTGCGGCACAGCGATTTTGTCGAAGTAAACTACCGTGCTGGCACAGGCATCAGGCTTTATGTTGGGGGTATCCTCTACTGCCTTTTCTCGGAAACAATGCTGGTTAGTCAGTACGCGTGGCAAACCATCTGTGCCAGCTAGTAGAATACCTGAGCAAAAGCGTGCTCCTCTTTTCCACCCCTTTTTGAGCTTGACCATGATCATAGGAGAGGATGCGCTGGCTTTGTCAAAGACTTCTCTTGCTATTGGCAAAGAGTCAGGATCGATGTCTGCTACTCTCCTAACATCGTTTGGCCCTAAGATAAAGTCGGGTTGAGAAATATCTGCTCCCCATCCGCTTGTCTTGCAGCTGGTCATGACTGATAGTGTGATTAAGGTAAGTAAGATTTGTTGAGTCTTGCCAATCATCTCTGATCCTTTCAAATTATGTCATGGGTGTTTGTGCTCAGATAACAATGTAGCTCAAAATTCGTAACGCAATCCACCCAATACCAGCGAGTAGTCAAGGCTGGAGTGTTCATCAATGCCAATGTTTCTTTAGAGAGGTGCGCACACATAAACATCACATAGCTTACGGCAGTGCAACTTTTTCTCCGTTCAAGAACTGCCGCAAGTGCATTGCATGTGTGGCAGTGTTGACTCTAACTTCACCAGCCGCCATGTGACCGAAATGTAATGCCAAGAGCTTGCCCGTCTCCATGTCAATCAAACCTGCACCACTTGCCTTGACAAGAACGCAGTTGTGGACAACGGCATATGGGAGTTTGTGAGCCGAATGCTGCAGCTGAGAGGATTGGTGGAGATTGGCCGGTATTCTCCTCTCTATGTGACAGTTGGCTATGTTCATCAACTTGGGGGGAACTGTGCCGTTAAATCCGCCTTCAATTATCACCGGTTTTGTCCCCTTTACTGCAGACGGATTAGAAGGATAGTAAATTGCGAAGACTTTGCGATTGGCGGGAAATTCAGCGTCCTGCCAAATTTCAGTGGCTGTATAACTAGAGGGCAAGGCTGCTGACAGAGTGAATACGGCTATATCACCCTCAAAACTAGTTCGCAGCGAGCCGCGTTTGCATGTGCGTTCTAGCTTTGGCACAATCCCATCCTTACCTTCCTGTTTATTGTCTGTGTCAAAATAAACTACAGTGTTGGCACAAGCATCACGTATGATATCAGGAGTTTCTTCTGCAGATGTTTGCCTGAAGCAGTGTTGGGTGGTCAACACACGCGGTAGATCTCCCTTACCTGCAATCAAAACCCCTGAACAAAAACGCGCCCCTCTCCGCCTGCCATCCTTAAGTTTGATCATGATCAAGGGGGAAGACATGACGGCCGCCATAAAGACTTCTCTCCTCATCGGGAGTTTACTGATAGGTATTTTCCTTTCCCCTGTCACTATAGAGTGCCTGGGGGTGCGCCACGCGCTCATCTTACAGCTTGCTAAAAATTGACAGGCGACCAAAGCAAAAATCAGGCTGGTCAAGCTTCTCATTCTTTGCTCCTTGCAAACATATGTTGTTGTAGTAATCACACGGGGTCTCAAAATTCGTAGCGCAAGCCACCCAACACCAGCGAGTAGTCGAGGCTGGAGTGTTCATCGAATTCTAACGTATCTTCAGCGAGGTTATCGCCGCCTGATGACGACATGGTGGTCGTCTGTGTGTAGGCACGAGGCAGATACCAAGTTATGTTAATCTGGGGCACAAAAGTCAAACGCTCGGTGAGGGGAATCCAGGGGCCAAAGACAAGATCGAGGGCAAAGTAACTGCGTTCGACAGACGTTGTCAGATTGTTGAACGTGTCTTGTGTGTCACTTGTTTGCTGACCGCTGTCGGATTTTTGTTCGGTATGCGAAGAAGTATAGTAGATGGCAAACAGTGCTTGCCAGTAGTTGCCCGCGTGCAGCTTGAGCCAAGGCCCTAAGGAGTGGACACTGCTGGAGCTGGTGCTCTCCTCGTTGCTGGTGAAAAGTTGATCATCGACAGTATCCTCTCTGCGGGTGGTGGTGGTTTTCTCCCGATTGGAGATGTAGAGCAGGCCGCCGACCTCTAGGCCTTCGAGCCACTGATAGCCAGCCATCAGCACCCCACCGCTGATGGCATCGGAGGCAGAGACAAGGTTGCTAGAGATGCCAAAACCGAGAATCAGGCGATCGTGGTAGCTCTTCAGTCCGATGGTGGCATCGAGTGCTCGCAGTGTCGTAGTAGTCGAGCTTGAACTTATGCTGGTCTTGTTCTTGTTACGGCCGTGTGTGGCATCGATACTGTGTGTGGTGACGCGGTATTTCAAGGCATCGATGAACAACACGAAGCGTTCGTTGCGCTTATTATCCTCTGTTTCGCGGTGCGACGCGGCAATTTCTTCTGGCATGGAGATTTCTTCTTGTCCAATGACAGCTTCCTTGCCCGGTACGCTGAATTCTTTGCTCTCCACGGCAGCTTCCTCGCCCTGTGCGTTGGCCTCTTGGCTCGGCATGTCAGCTTGGGGAGCGGTGATCTCCTGCTGCGCTTCGCTCTGTTGTTCAGCTTCGTGTTCGTTGGCCAGCAGGGTGAGGGGCATAGCGATCAGCAGCGTGATGGTCAGTAGAAGTTTCATGGTGTTAGCCTTAATGTGGTAGTCTGACTTCTATTTTACACCAAATCTGCTATATTTTGCAGCAGGTAGAGTTGCAAAAACGGCTCAGTTGGTTTTGTAGTAAAATTTTCTCACCGCAAGGAGGGGGCAATCGTTCTCGCACGTCCAAAGCGAATAAAACGGGGGTGGATGAAGCTGCGGGTCATCGCGGTCGTCGATGAGACGCACGATACACGCACTTTCCAGATGGCTGACGCTGAGGAGGGTGGTTGTCAGTTTGATTATCACGCGGGGCAGTACTTGACCTTCCGTTTCGATCACTTCGAGGGCGGGGCGATCGCTCGCTCCTACACGCTTTCTAGCTCACCCTGTCAGAGGGACTTCGTCAGCATCACGGTAAAGCGCACGGTCGGCGGTGTGGTCAGCAACTGGCTGTATGATAACTTGCACCAAGACATGATCTTACGAGCACGAGGAGCAATGGGCAGCTTTTGCTACGATATTGAACATGACCACCCGCATCTGTTCATGATCGCTGCAGGCAGCGGCGTGACTCCGTTTTTGAGCATTATCAGGCAGTTCATGCCTACGGATGCTCAAGGTGCGCCCGCCGAAATGAGCCTACTCGTCTCCTATCGCACCACCCGCGACCTGATCGGCTGGCAGGAGTTGCAGGCTTTCGCCACCTCGCCACGCTTTAATCTGTACCTGACTTTGACGGGCGAGCAAAACCAGCGTTTTAGACACGGGCGCATCGACGCGACGATGCTCAATGATGTTCTAAAGGGAGATACTGCCGACAAAACCTTCATGCTGTGCGGGCCAGAAGCGATGATGGCGGCAGCCATCGCAGCATTGCTTGCTATGGGCGTTGACAAGGCGCAGATTCGCACGGAATCCTTCAGCACCTAACTGGCGTGACTTGCCAAAGCGAGTCATGTCACTACTACAAGTCTTGCTGACGGCTAATTTTGTTTGCCAATGTCGCTAGACTTAGCGCTTGTGTATCTCCTGCAAGTGGGAACTGCTCGCAGCCAGGGTAGACGATGAATTTTGCTGTTGCTTGCACATCACGACAGGCATTGTGAAAGCTGCGGCTGCCTTTGGGTGCTGTGCTGCGTTTGATTTCTATTGCCCAAAGTTCACGTTTAGGCAGTGCTAACAGCAGATCAATTTCTGCACCGCTAGCGGCGTGATAAAAACAAGCTTCGCTCTCATCGTTAGTGGCTGCTAGAAGGTTTTCGATGACAAAGCCTTCCCAACTGCCGCCGACGACAGGATGCCCTAGCAGCATGTCCCACGACGACAAACCCAGCAAGGCATGGGCAACACCACTGTCACGCAGGTAGACACGAGGTCTTTTGCGCAAACGTTTGCCATGATTGCGATGCCAGGGGTTGAGTCGCCGCACGAGTAGCAACTCAATCATCAAGTCGAGATAACTTGCTACTGTCTTGTTATCAATACCGAGATTACCCGCAATAGTTGCCATGTTCAATTCACTGCCCTGCAGATGTGCTAGCATTGTCCAAAAGCGACGCAACGTCACAGCATTGATACGTGCTCCCAACTGCGGCACATCACGTTCAAGATAAGTGCGGATAAAATTTTCCCGCCAACGCATGCTATCTTTATCGTTTGTCGCTAAAAAACTATCGGGAAATCCACCTCGCACCCAGAGTTGCTGAGTTACCTCAACACCGACCTCCTGCACGTCAAAGGGATGCAACTCAAGATAAGCAATCCGCCCTGCCAATGTCTCCGCCGACTGTTGCAACAATACAGGCGATGATGCTCAAGCGGCAGATCATGCGGGCGATGGTTGCAATGGGGGCTGTGTCACAGATCGACGCGGCATCATTGGCTTGGGTCGTAAAGCAGGACTTGGTTATGGGACAGGAGCTTGATGATACGCAGACACCGGAGGGGCTAGCGGAGAGTTTGGAGGAGGCAGAGTGGGATCTGTTTAGGGAGATGCAGCGTGGAAAAATCTTCCCTACAAACCCACACAAAGAGAGGATCTATGAGAAGTATCGACCCGACAAGAACCCCGAAAAGCATAGAGAGATGTTTAAGAAATACGAGCAGTAGGCAAGCTTGTTGGTTGAAACCAGCACTGCTCTTTGGGCAGCCCCTCCTACCACGAGGGGCTGCCAAACAAAAAAATTAAAAAAATCACAAATACCTCTTGACATCCCCCCTACACATCTATAGATTCGCTCTTCGCTGCCCGAATTCGGGGTTGTTTGATTCTGTCTTCGGTAGCGGCTCTTTGACAACTGAATAGTGGCGAGTTTAAGGATCTTTATTTATAGGGTGCAGGTTGCTCCGCGAGGAGCGATCACCGAGTCATTGATTCGTAAAAACCGCGGGAGTCTTCGGACTTTCGCTGAAGTTACAAATTTTAGAGTTTGATCCTGGCTCAGAACGAACGCTGGCGGCATGCCTAACACATGCAAGTCGAACGTGAAAGCCCTTCGGGGTGAGTAGAGTGGCGAACGGGTGAGTAATACATAGGAACGTACTCACAGGAGGGGGACAACCACGGGAAACTGTGGCTAATACCCCATGATCTCGCGAGAGCAAACGGTGGCCTCTACTTGTAAGCTACCGCCTGTGAATCGGCCTATGTCCCATTAGCTTGTTGGCAGGGTAAAAGCCTGCCAAGGCTACGATGGGTAGCTGGTCTGAGAGGATGATCAGCCACACTGGGACTGAGACACGGCCCAGACTCCTACGGGAGGCAGCAGTGGGGAATCTTGCACAATGGGCGCAAGCCTGATGCAGCAATGCCGCGTGAGTGAAGAAGGCTTTCGAGTTGTAAAGCTCTTTCGGTTGGGAAGAAGGGTATTGAGGCGAATAGTCTCAGTGCTTGACGGTACCAGCAGAAGAAGCACTGGCTAACTCCGTGCCAGCAGCCGCGGTAATACGGAGAGTGCGAGCGTTGTTCGGAATAACTGGGCGTAGAGTGCGAGCAGGCGGATTTGCAAGTCGATTGTGAAAGCCCGAAGCTTAACTTCGGAATTGCAGTCGAAACTGCTGATCTTGAATGCCTGAGAGGGTAACGGAATTCCTGGTGTAGAAGTGAAATTCGTAGATATCAGGAGGAACACTTGTGGCGAAGGCGGTTACCTGGCAGTGCATTGACGCTGAATCGCGAAAGCGTGGGGAGCAAACAGGATTAGATACCCTGGTAGTCCACGCGGTAAACGATGGATACTTGCTGTCTGGAGTGTTAAACCTCTGGGTGGCGAAGCTAACGCATTAAGTATCCCGCCTGGGGAGTACGGTCGCAAGGCTAAAACTCAAAGGAATTGACGGGGGCCTGCACAAGCGGTGGAGTATGTGGTTTAATTCGAAGCAACGCGCAGAACCTTACCTGGGCTTAACATCCCCTGACCGCCATAGAAATGTGGTTTTCCCTTCGGGGACAGGGTGATAGGTGCTGCATGGCTGTCGTCAGCTCGTGTCGTAAGATGTTGGGTTAAGTCTCGCAACGAGCGCAACCCTTGTCTTTAGTTGCTAACATTAAGTTGAGCACTCTAAAGTGACTGCCGGTGTCAATCGGAGGAAGGCGGGGACGACGTCAAGTCCTCATGGCCCTTATGCCCAGGGCTACACACGTACTACAATGGCAGAAACAGACTGATGCGAAGCCGCGAGGTGGAGCAAATCGGTAAAACACTGTCTCAGTCCGGATTGGAGTCTGCAATTCGACTCCATGAAGTTGGAATCGCTAGTAATCGCAGATCAGCACGCTGCGGTGAATACGTTCCCAGGCCTTGTACACACCGCCCGTCACACCACGAGAGTAATCATAGCCAGAAGCACGTAAGCTAACCTTTGGGAAGCAGCGTACCAAGGCCGTGGTCGCGATTGGGGTGAAGTCGTAACAAGGTAGCCGTAGGGGAACCTGCGGCTGGATCACCTCCTTTCTAAAAGGATTTGAACACCAATGAGAATGTTTGACCACCCTGTGATCCTGCTCGGTGCTGTTCAGTTGTCAGCTCATTGACAATTGCATAGTGGTAGAAATTTTTCAGTGTGCATGCCTGAGAGGCTGCGGCGTTTTTGTGTCGCAGCGGATTTGGTGTGTGCATGACAGTGTTTTCAAGCATATCCTGTTGAGCACATGCTTGACGGGATGATTTTGCCTGATAAAGAGTTTGAGTGAATAGATTAAGCTACTAAGGGCAGATGGCGGATGCCTTGGCACTGGGAGGCGATGAAGGACGTGTTAGGCTGCGAAAAGCTTCGGGGAGTTGTCTGAAAACTTTGATCCGAAGATGTCCGAATGGGAGAACCCACCCTTTTAAGGGTATCGTCGGGTGAACAAAATAGCCCGACGAAGCTAACGCAGGGAACTGAAACATCTAAGTACCTGTAGGAAAAGAAATCAAATGAGATATCGAGAGTAGCGGCGAGCGAAATCGATACAGCCTAAACCCAGCGGTTTACTGCTGGGGGTTGCGGGGCGGTTCATAACGCCTCTGTATGGGTTAGTGGAAGACGCTGGGAAGCGTTGTCGTAGAGGGTGATAGCCCCGTACACGAAAACCCGAGCAGAGGTAGAATCGTTCCCAAGTAGGACGGGACACGAATTATCCTGTTTGAATCTGGGGGGACCATCCTCCAAGGCTAAATACTACCCAGTGACCGATAGTGTAGAGTACCGTGAGGGAAAGGTGAAAAGAACCCCGTTGAGGGGAGTGAAATAGACCTGAAACCATCTGCTTACAAGCAGTCGGAGCGAAAGTGACGGCGTGCCTTTTGCATAATGAGCTAGTGAGTTAATGTATCTGGCAAGGTTAAGGTGTTCAGCACCGTAGCCGTAGCGAGAGCGAGTCTGAATAGGGCGATTCAGTCGGATGTATTAGACCCGAAACCTGGTGATCTATCCATGGGCAGGTTGAAGATGGGGTAATTCCCAGTGGAGGACCGAACCCGTAGTTGTTGAAAAAACTTGGGATGACCTGTGGATCGGAGTGAAAGGCTAATCAAACTAGGTGATAGCTGGTTCTCCTCGAAACATATTTAGGTATGGCCTTATGCGTTTCCTGACGGGGGTAGAGCACTGATTGGGCTAGGGGCCTTACCCGGCTACCAAACCCAGTCAAACTCCGAATACCGTTACGGTTAAGCATAGGAGACAGACTATGGGAGAGAAGTTTCATAGTCGAAAGGGAAAGAGCCCAGACCATCAGCTAAGGTCCCTAAGACCGCACTAAGTGGAAAACGATGTGACAATGCACAGACAGCCAGGAGGTTGGCTTAGAAGCAGCCATCCTTTAAAGAAAGCGTAACAGCTCACTGGTCGAGTGTTATTGCGCGGAAGATGTAACGGGGCTTAAGTGCGGCACCGAAGCTATGGATTTGCAGAGATTTCGGTCTCTGTGAGTGGTAGAGGAGCGTTGCAGCAACCGACGAAGGTGTTCCGTGAGGGATGCTGGAGGAACTGCAAGTGCATATGCTAGCATAAGTAGCGATAAAGCAAGTGAAAATCTTGTTCGCCGGAAGCCCAAGGGTTCCTGGGAAAGGGCAATCCGCCCAGGGTTAGTCGGCACCTAAGGCGAGGCCGAAAGGCGTAGTCGATGGACAACAGGTTAATATTCCTGTACTTTGTCAGTGGAGCGATGCGGGGGTGGAGAAGGGTAGCCGGGCCGGTTATTGGATTCCGGTTCAAGCATGTAGGGTGATCTTCTAGGTAAGTCCGGAAGGTTAAGCCTGAGATGTTACGACGTGGGCTTCGGCCCTGAAGTCGGTGATCCCATGCTTCCAAGAAAAGCCGCTAAGTGTTGAAACTGACGAAGCCGTACTGCAAACCGACACAGGTGGGCAGGGAGAGAATCCCAAGGCGTGTGAGTGAAATCAGGCTAAGGAACTCGGCAAATTGACACCGTAACTTAGGGATAAGGTGTGCCGGCGACGTGAGAGACCTTGCGTCTGGAGCGTAGTCCGGTTGCAGAGAAGAGGGGGGAACGACTGTTTATCAAAAACATAGCACTCTGCAAACTCGTAAGAGGAAGTATAGGGTGTGACGCCTGCCCGGTGCTGGAAGGTTAAGAGGAGAGGTTAGCTTTCGAGCGAAGCTTTGAATCGAAGCCCCAGTAAACGGCGGCCGTAACTATAACGGTCCTAAGGTAGCGAAATTCCTTGTCGGGTAAGTTCCGACCTGCACGAATGGCGTAACGATTTCCCCGCTGTCTCGGCCTGATGCTCAGCGAAATTGAAGTGGCAGTGAAAATGCTGTCTACCCGCAGCAAGACGAAAAGACCCCGTGAACCTTTACTATAACTTGGCATTGGTATTCGGATTGATTTGTGTAGAATAGGTGGGAGACTATGAAGTGTCTGCGTTAGCAGGCATGGAGTCGCCCGTGAAATACCACCCTGATGAATCTTGGTATCTAACCTCGATCCGTTATCCGGGTCAGGGACAATGTCTGGCTGATAGTTTGACTGGGGCGGTCGCCTCCCAAAAGGTAACGGAGGCGCGCAAAGGTTCCCTCAGAGCGGATGGAAATCGCTCGTAGAGTGCAAAGGCATAAGGGAGCTTAACTGTGAGAGTTACAACTCGAACAGGTGCGAAAGCAGGTCTTAGTGACCCGGTGGTTCTGAATGGAAGGGCCATCGCTCAACGGATAAAAGGTACTCCGGGGATAACAGGCTGATCTCCTCCAAGAGTCCATATCGACGAGGAGGTTTGGCACCTCGATGTCGGCTCATCACATCCTGGGGCTGAAGCAGGTCCCAAGGGTTTGGCTGTTCGCCAATTAAAGTGGTACGCGAGCTGGGTTTAGAACGTCGTGAGACAGTTTGGTCTCTATCTGCTGTGGGCGCAAGAAATTTGAGGAGCTCTGACCTTAGTACGAGAGGACCGGGTTGGACACACCTCTGGTGTACCGGTTGTATCGCCAGATGCATCGCCGGGTAGCTACGTGTGGAAGGGATAACCGCTGAAAGCATCTAAGTGGGAAGCCTTCTCCAAGATTAGATTTCTCTGGTGCAAACCCTGAAGGCCAGTTCAAGACAAGGACATTGATAGGCTGGGTGTGGAAGTGCAGTAATGCGTGGAGCTGACCAGTACTAATCGGCCGTGAGGCTTAATCTTTCGTTCACTCTTTTTTAGGTTGAACGTGCAAAACACCGTCTGACTGAAAAATATCTACCACTTCCTCTTTGGCTGTGTCGATGGCGGCAGGGAAACACCCGTTCCCATTCCGAACACGGAAGTTAAGCCTGTCAGCGGCGATGGTACTGCAGTGTTAACTGTGGGAGAGTAGCACGATGCAGCCATTTTTTTATTCTATTCGCAAGCAACCACGTTAAAAAATTTGAAAAAAATCTTGACTGCAAAAAAACAGTATACTATCTTTTGTTGGTTTGTTTATATTTTCACTAACGACTTTTGGGGGGATTTATCATGAGAATTTTTGTGCTGATGGCAGTGTTGTTGAGTGCTTGGGTGGCGCGAGGTGAAGCACAGGATGAAGACGAAGGTGTTCACAAGCTGCTCATTGTGGAAACCTATCAGAAGAAGGCTTACTGGCTGACTGTTGACGCAAGAACCGAAAAATTTGGCGAGCAGGGCGACACACTGCCTGTCGAATTGCAAGTTAGTGGCTATCTTTTTACGGGATCAAACCAAGATTACCCAGAAAAGTTCTTTCCCAACTACGAAGCTATGCGCGAGTATGTTGAGGCAACCTACTGTACCCCGAACCACAAACCTCAGGGTAAGATGTATTTTGTCCCCCGCACGGAACATATAGGGTCGTCGAGGTTTTATTCCAACACCCCTGTTCCCGAAGTGCTGCGAGATGAGTTTAACCCAGGAAGATTCACTATTGAGGTAAGATACGGTAAGGGGGAGAGAGCGAGTGTGTTTGGGGAGATGGAAACTATTAATATTACCTGTAGACTATACCCCACACCGCTGCCAACGATACGACCCAATGACTAGACGACCTTTGGCAGTACCCCCGCCATCCAGTTAAATTTGCACACGCGGATCGGATGGAAAACCATCCTGGCCAACCTTCAGTGGCGATCGTGTCGCACCGCGGCGGTGAGGGTCGTCCACACTCTTCTCGACGAGATCGAGAAACCCGTTGCGCAAAAAAATCTGCGCCCGCGCCGTGATCGCCCGCTGATTACTAGGCCAAGCCACATAGCGAGCGAGATCAAAAGGCAGCTCATCCTTATTGCTCACCAACAGACAACGAATCGCGTCAAGCAGGTCTTGATCGAGACCTCTAGTGTGAATCTTGATGGTCACAGTTGCAGGAAGCTCATAGCGATCCCTGACACGCGTCATTTTTTCCGCTCTAGTGAAGCTGTCCATGCCTATCTCCAAATTGTGCTTTGATTGCCGAGTGACCAAGATCGAAACATAAAGCCGCGAAGTTACTAAGACCCACAAGACAAGTGTTGATCGGGTTGTCCACCGTAACACCGTCTAACTTGTGCACAGGCCATATCTCAAAACGACGCGCGTTTGCTTCCTGTCGCAATAGGCGCATAGCAACCTCGTTATGAACCGTGCCGCCCGAAACAATGATGTTGCGCTGACCATGCTTCTGAGCCATGTTCATGACGGCAGCCATGTCCGTAACTATATGATGCTCGATAGCACTCCCAATCTCTGCAACACAATCTATTCTGCAATCCATCGCACCATTGACTCGATAGCCGTCACGAAACGCTTGCAAGGCGGGCGAGGGAGGCAAACCACTCAACTTCTGAAAATGACGTACCGCTGACCAAAGACCTGTCGTCGAACACGGCTCTCCCACTACTTTGCCATTATCGACACACACCATCTGCAAATCACCATGCCCCCACTGCATCAAACAATAACGTAAATACTTGCTAGGGATAACCTGAAGGACAGCTGACAACTCACTGATCACCACCGCCTTATCGATGTTCACCTTGACAGTTTGTACCTCACCACCAGTAGAGTTGAGACGAAAGCTAATCTCCTTGAGTGCATGGCGCAAATAATCTAACTGCTTGCCCTGTATCAAAATGTCACCGCTCGAAGCACGAAAACGTCCAATGGATTTTATCGGCGCGGAAATAGCCACCGAAGTATGAATATCCGCCGACCTGCCCACCGCCTTAGCCACCGCGGCCTTCGCCAGCAACTGCATCTCAATTGATGAAAAATCCCCGTACTGCATACGTTCGGCTAACGGGTTCTCAAGCTGTGCTTGGCTACCTACCAAGTACCAATTGCCGTTCATCTCCACCGCGACATCATGGTCACTTAACGGCTTGGGTTCAAACTCAGGCAAGTCAGACTTGAAAGACGGAATTATCACCGCACTCATGACTACTCCTTAATTAATCATATTCAGATAAATCTATATTTATGCTCACACAGCTCTCCTGCCTTGTCAACAAAACTTCAACCTATCCGAAACTTTTAGCAAATAAGATTGATTAACTGCCAGTTATGCACCTATGTTGGCAGCTACAGAGGCGGTAGACGGAAAGATTTTTCAACTAGCATGACATCAAAGTGAGATGATTAATCCATCTAGGTAAGCTAAATTGCTATTTTACTAACTTTTGGCAGAACATCTCTTCTTAATAGATGAATCGCCCAGAGCATCTCTTATATTATTCACAAATTGTCGCCAACTGCTATCCTAATGGTCGCTATGACAAACTCCTAACAAGTTTCGATCTTTCTCTCTCAATGGAGTTGGCCGCGAGGCAACAGTGATTTTTTATCCCGACCCTCTTTCCCCCTGCATAGGAGGTGAGGCGGGATTGCCACAGGTGTTATCGCTGCTGTTGTTCATACCTGCGGGTGGCGCAGTGCCCGACGCAGTGTCGCGCTCGTGATCACGAATGAGTTCCGCGACATCCCGAATTTTCGCGGCAAGTTCTGTCTTGCCTTTGTTGCTAGCGCGAAATCTTTCATAGAGAGCGCGGCTGAGTGCCGTTCTCCCCCAAGTATCTTTAATGCTGCTATCGATGTCAGCACGGTTGAGCAAAGCTGCTGCGACCTCTGGCTGGCCGTATCTCGCCGCCTTGTGCAGCGCAGTCTCTTCGTTAACCCGCGCCTGTGCGTTGATATCAATGTCGTCCTGCTGCAGCAAAAGCGGCAACAGTTTAAGATGACCATGGATCGCCACATAGTGCAGCAGCGTGTTGCCAATCGCGTCCTGCATGTTGACATCGTTGCTGGTGTCGGCGAAAAATTTACGCACTAACGCATACATGACTGCTCTAGTTAAATCTTCTCGCTGCTGTTGTTGCGGCGTAGTATTCTGCTGACGGGCACGACGCGCCGCAGCAAATATCGTTGCAATAAACGCCTTGCTGCTAGCACTAACCCTGTCAGCGAGCAGTTCTCGTGCCGTCTCATTGCTCTTGTTCTTGATAGTATCATTTGCACCATGCTTGATCAGTAAATCGTAGAGCTCGCGACCATGCTGTGCAGATAAATTAGCGGCATAGTGCAGCGCGGTATTGCCAAGACCATCCTGCTGGTTGAGATCAATGCTGGGATCATCTCGTAAAAATTTAATCACCGCCTCCAGCCCCAGTTGCCTGACCATAAAGATGAGTGGATAACGTGGCGCACAGCCTTTGGTGCTGCGTTCATAGACGTAATCTTCAGGACAATTATTCTGACGGATGCTTTTGCGATGATGAAAATCATAAAGCCAATTAAGCCCCGCACGATCGTCCGAGCCAATCTTAGGCTCTGCGTTATCTGGGTCAATGCCTATCAGGTAATGCTGGTTCATCACCGACAGTGGCTGTGTACCGACTGTCTTTGCTACACCACCATCGCTGATATTGTAGCGCGCCTTCTCTCCTTCGGCATCAACATAGGTGTCCCCTAGCCCGAACCCATGACCAATTTCGTGCAAAACAGTCGTCATGCGGTAACGACGCTGCTTGGTCATGCTATCTTTGCTAAGCCCGCGGCGCTGCATGATGTGCAGCTCTGGAGGATTACCTTTGCGCTGAGCAAACGAACGTCCCTCCCTACAGTAGAAAATTATGGCGAGGTCAGGCTTGCCACGTCCGAGCAAGCCATAGCCAAACTTACGCTCGTAACTGCGTCCCCGGTCGAAAATAACATCTTTTGTGTCCAGTAACTCATAGTTGAAACTCTGCACGATATTACCGCGATGCTCTAACGCTTGCAGCCAGACACGCGTAACCCTTGTCAACGCCGCGGTAAGCTGAGCAAGCTCTGCACTGCCAAATACCCCGACGCAGTTGTTGTTGTCAGCAAAACCATAGTGAATTTTCCATGACGACTTACGCACCTTGTTGATCAGCCAACTCTTCTTGTTTTCTCCATACTGCTGTGCAAAGGCAACGAACTTCGCCTGCGCACTTTCCTCCTGCCTGCACCCCAAGGTGCAGAGCAGGAGGAAGAAGAATGAAACCGCTATCTTGAAGGTAGGGGGGATCATTTTCAACTTTTTAAGGACACTTTTTAGGTACAACCCTAACCGCAGGATGATTTCCACCCGACTTGAAGGCTTTAAACGACCCGCTTCTACCAATTTCTGACTCTACACGGTAACTTCGGCTGCCACTCCGTGCTGTAAAGGGAAAATTGATAGTAAAGCTGTCGCCCGCCGACATAGCGTTGGTAAAAATTAAATAAATGTGGTCGTTGTTATTTAGACGGTAGTGTCTATTGATAGATGAACTATAATCTGTTAAGCTAGTCGCTCTGCCTAGCTTGGCAATGGCCAACCCAAAGTTATCGTCAGGAAAAACAACATTTATTCTCTCGCCTTCCGACACAGAGCGTAGAGCAGTAAACTTTACCGCCAAAGTATTTCTTTCGTTAGCATAAACGTGATCTCCTGTGGTGGTAACTGTTATTTTCCCCTTTGTATTGCTATATTCCTTTGCGTTGAATTCTTGGTTAGAATAAAGGCTATGCATGCGCTGTTCAGATTCCTCCGAATCACAGTAGCTCTGTGCATTGTATGGCACATGTTGCTCTGCACCATTTCCACCTTTAAAAGGCTCATACGCACCACCGCGGCCTGGTCGCAAATATGTACGGACAGTAAACTGCTTTTTTGGATGGACTTTAAAATAAAAAGTAAGTTTATCTCCTTTTTTCATTTTATTTATTTCAATTTTATATTGACTGCCGCTTTTTTCATAGTTTTTGTAAAAATTGCTATGTTTACGACCGTCGGGGACAAAGGTAGCATCTGGAAATAGCATTAATATTACTGCATGGTCGCTTTCTAGCGGATTAATGTCTTTCTTTGCCTCAAAAGTAAAAGCTAGCCTAGTCAGTTCTTCCACGATAACTACCTTGTCTGTCTCCGCATCTAAAGAAACTTTCCCGTATTCGTTTTCATAATATTCAGTATCCTCTATACCCATAACAGCAAGACCGCCATTGGAATCAACCTCTATTCGCTGAGCGCCGCCAAAAAAACTGGTTGGACTATCCTTCTGTACTATGGTCACATCAAAATCGAACGATTTTTTTGGTGTAACTGTATAAGTCATTGAGAAGCTGTCACCTGCCTGCATCTCCTTCAAATAGATCATAGAGTAATCATTATTGTCATTAGCTGATTTTACAAACTCCGCCCCAGCTTTAGGGACTCTCCTATACGACGCGATATTGCTACCAACGAAAATGACGCGTATAATCGCATCATGCGTGTTAATCCCACCTCGCGCGCTAAGATCCCGCTCTGTTATCGGAGCTATCGTCTGCTTAGCAGTGAAGGTAAGAGAAATTTCAAACGGTTGATTAGCTACTATTTCTTCTGCCGCAGGCTTTACTACCTCCAGTTCACCGTAGTTTTTTAGAGGGTAGGTACGTACATCTTGCTGGGGTGTCTCGAAAGTAGCATCGTTACCACAAACATTACCACCAGCGGGGTGACTAGAAGCGGTTTCACCTGTCGGCCCTACAGGAGAGCAATTTACTAGTAAGAGCAGTGCCCCCAACAACACAAAGTAATTCTTAACCCGACCAAACATGTCATGTCCTCCTGGTTTGCAAACAACATACGTCCTCAAGGACAGTATCGGTGTCTGTGTAAAAAACTTTACATATTTTCATGAGCCAGATGATATTTTGCAATAATTATCTATAACATCCTGATTTTACGGAGGTTTATTTGTGAACTACAGGGATGAGGGGTGGGCAGAAAGTGCTCGCTTCTCCAGCTGGCTTTGTGCCACCGACCCGCGACGGGGGGATCGTCGGCTTTGTTGCATAACTCAGAATCACCACTGCTAAAAGGATTAAGGGGCTTCGCCCCTTTGAACCCCTTGGGGGAAGAGAAAGTCAGGGGCTTCGCCCCCAACACCCCCACCAACTTTTTATAAAAAGTTGGATCAAAAATTTTTAGTTATTTATTAAGATAACCAGATATAATCATTGGCAAAAATGACAAGAGCAGTTATGCAACAAAGCCGGGATCGTCTCACCGTACGGCCAGTGGTACAACCAAAGCTAGAGGCGTTCCTTCTGGTCGGGGATTATCTTTCCTAGCACATTCTTGAATCCTGCACAGCGATAGCTCCGCTGCCGCAACTTCTTGGGTGCAATGAACATTTTGTTAATGATCCACTTGGAATCGACATTCTGCAAAGCATTGCACATCACCTCACGCTTGTTCCTGTCAATCACTAAGCGTAAGTCACTGGCATCACGCAAGAAAAAATAATCCGTATCAGAATCACCCACGGCAAAAGATATAGGAGATACCCGCGATAACTGCTGCTTTTTGTCGCTGATAGCAAAGACGATGCGATTGAGCCAACAGCGCTTGCCTTGCCGAAAATTGATAATGTCCTGACCAGCAGCAAAAGTGCCACAACCCTGAAAATCACTTGTTAGCTTGCCATTCCTTAACACAGGTCGCACCCCGATAACACGCTCAGCCCTCACCCCAACATGCTGCGGTGCAATGGCATCGACAATATACTGACTCGATGCCGTCGAAATCCAAACGCGAAACGCATGTTTCTGCAACGTCGCAATTAAATTTTTAATCTGTGCATACACCCTAAGATAGACATTAAGACCCCGCACATAACCAATCGTCTGTTTAGCTCCCACCGCGCGTGCCAATGCCGCACTAAACGCAGTGCTGCCGATGTTTCTAAGCGCCACAGGTGTACGCCCCGCCCGCAACGCGACCGCCCACGCATAGCCCGGCTCAATAGTGTCACCGTTCGCAGGGGGCAACAACTTGTAGGCATTTACACCAGAACAGCGCACATCCGCTGAGGCAGGCTGCGTCTGTCCATCCTACACCTTAGCCTCATAGTAAATACACAAGATTGCTGTTGCACAAGCTTTGTTCTTACTCGTCAACAGAAAACGTCCCTTCTGCATTAATGAGCAGTGTTGGTTGAGCGACTTGACCGCAGCTGTGCTCAAGTGCCGACTAGTACGCACCCATGCCGTCGGCTTGACAATCTTGTCGTGCGCCAACATGTAAAACGTCGTCACATCACCGATGTCGTTCTTGATTACCGTGTTGTCCCAGTCAAACACCGCAATTTTGTTTTTATTTTTAATCACATAGGCGTTCAATTTTTGAAAATTAGTCCCGTCCCAGTGCAAACCAGCGTCAAGCATTGCCTTGCCACTAGCAGACCGCGCTGGCCCAGCGGCACACAGTAAACAAATCAAGACACCGCGCCAAAACATTTCAGCCACCCTTCCTTACCGCGAATAAAAAGAAAGTGAACTTCAGTCTAACACGAAAGCAAGCACTGTACCAAAAATAAAAACCTCAAAAGCGTGCCCCAACATTGAAGTGAAAACGGCCACGTTGATACCAGTGCTCCTTATCTATACGGCGATCGCGGCAATGCCATACCGACTGCTCGCAATCCTCCACCCACGGCTGGCTGAGCGGAAAACCCCAGGCGATATTGACAAGACCAATCGGGCTTAAGTAATTTATCCCGACACCATGCGATATATAGTGCTTGGTCACCAAAAACTGCGGCTTAGTGAGCAAGTCACTGAGCTCATAATTAAAATTGTCATACAACTCAGAGCGCTGCCGTGCATTGTCACGCTCCTGTACGGCTAGAAAATCACGATACTCCTGTTCTTCCGCGGCAGTAAAGAAAGTATTGCCACTATCAATGAAGATGCTCGCGGCCAAAAAACCACGCCAAAACTGATACCTGAGTTCAAACTTAAACAAAGACTTGTGCGTTCCACCCGTGACTTCGTTCTCATAATGACCATGCTCCGCGTCGTAGTAACGCACATACGGCCCTAAGTTATTAGCATTAGCAAAGCCACGCACCGAATCTGAACCACCGATCATCAGTCTTTCCGAGGCCGGCAAAATGTTTACCTCACTATACTTGCGCTGCACCTGCGAATAGGACGTATAAGAAAGAGAAAAAGCAAAAACTAAATCCTGCCGCAAACTGAAAAAATAATTGTTGACCATATTAAATTTAAAATACTCAAGATCACTAGCAAGAAAATAACGCGCCCAGCTTAAATCGAGGTCAAGCGTCAAACCTTTTGCGGGCCAAGAAATACGATCGCGGCGATCGAGCGAAAAACGCACCCCCGCCTCACCAATACGCACCTGTTGTGAAGTAATAAGGTTGGTTTTCTGCTCCTGCGTGCCTTCAGTGCGATTTGCCTTTTGTCCATAATAAATACTTAACTTGCTGTCAGGAAACAATTCGTAAATTAATGTGCCCTCCGCAGAACTTTTAAAACGCTGATACTCATCTGCCTCTGCCGAACGCACCAGCGACAAAATACCGAGCAGCGGGAAATTTAAAAAATACGGCTCAAAATAAATAGCACTCATTTTCGTGCCGAGTAAACTCTCCGCTGCCACTGGCTTCTGGTGCTGTTCTTCACTGAACGCCGCCCGCAAACGCACCTTACGGCCAGTGCCGAGAATGTTATTCCACGCCAGGCCTGCGCTGTAACGCAAACCTCGTCGAAAACTATAGCCAGGCCCGAAACTCAACTGCCCCGGCTTGCCCTCTCTGATTTCAACAACGATGCTAAGATACTCCTGCTGTCGCCCCGCGGCAGGCGAGCGCTCTGCAAATACCTGCACCAAACTAAATATCCCCAACTTACTCAAGGCCCGTTCCGTCGCAGTCAACTTTGCTTGATCATACCAGCCGCCATACTTAAACAACAACTCCCGCGTTACCACCTCCCGCTGGGTGCGTTTCAAACCAATGATACGTAGCGCACCAAACCTCGCCCGCTGGTTCTCAACCACCGCCAACAATAACCGCGTCGCGGTGCTGTTCACATCAGGCACGTCTATTTTTAATTTTAACTGCACGTAAATAAAACCATGGCGCTGATACTCGGCCGATAAATTCTGCTCAAACTCCTGCACCTTGCGTTGATCCAAAACCTCGCCTTCATCGAGGTCAAGCAGCTCTCGAATCTGCTCCGTGCTCAAGAAATGATTGCCTCGCACCGTCAAATAACTGAAGTGCCGCTGCTGTCCCTCTACCACGGCGATGACCAGCTCTGCAGTTTTTTCCCGCATGTCATACACAGGGCGCGCCTCACTTATCTGTAACTGCGGAAAACCATGCTCAACATAAAAAGCCGACAGCCTTGTCAACCCCACCTGTATTTCCTCTTGCGCGAATTCTTCAATTGCAGCAATTTCCGCCGCCCGTGCCGCAGTGATAAAACTTACACCCTCAAAGCGCACAGCTTTCAAGCTAAACTTGTCCCCCACCGCCACGACATAACGATAGGTCAACGCATCCACAGTTGTCTCAATAGTCGGCTGCGATACCGTCGCCTGCACATAGCCACGACTGCGCAAACGCCGTCGCAATGCCGCGGCTAAGGCTTCTTGTCCGCCAACCGTTGCTTCTGTGTTCACTCCTTCGAGAAAAAAATCTGCTAAGGTATCACCGTCTTCATCGACAAAGACATAGGTTATCTTCCTTCCCAACTGTCCCAACAACGTCAACGTGCCCCGCTGCTGCGTTGCATCGTAAGTTATCTTGTCAAAACGCAACCGCACGTCACGATAACCATCATCGCGCAACTCCTTGCGCAAGGTATCGATCGCAGTGCGCACTATGCCGACATCGCAGAGATCACCTGTATCTACCGCAAGCTCAAGGTCATCTGGCAAGATAAAGGGCAATTCAACTTTCGCAATCACACAGGGATAGTTCTTGTCCACCAGTAGCCGGTAGCCTGCCTCTCCCTCTGTCCTGAATGCTCGCAGTATTACCGTCGCTTGGGGGAAACCTTTAGCACGCAGCAGCTCCTTGAGCTCCTGCTTCAACTTTAACCGATTGTCGATCGAATCGACTCGCCCGATATATTTTCCCGTAATTGTTTCCAACTCGCTGCGCAAATAGTACGTGACCGTATCGATCTCAATTGCAGTAATCTCCGCGGCCAACTCGCCCTGAACCACCCACGTGCCATCACGTTGAATAATACGCAACTCGGTAAAACTGCGCTGCCGTGCCAAATACTCCAACAACATCTGTAACTTGTGTGCCGAATCAAGCACAGGATAACGTACTTGCAACTCTGCCAATTCCTCTGGCGGCAACACAAACCCCTCGATCATCCATGCCGCAGCTTGCCCCCGCACGCCCCACAGCGACAGCAGCACCAGCGCAGCACAAAGACTGCGACTAGGGAATGCTAAAACGAAATTTGAGATCCACCGCCTGATCATTAGCACCGTCCCGCGTTTCTAACTTTTCTTCATCATCACGACTTCGCCCAGAGATACTACCAGACAAAGTTATACTGTCGTGAATGGGATATTCCGTCAGCAACTTCCACATGTAAGGATCGACCTGCAAACTTAGCCCCCAATCTCGCCATGGCAGGTTTATCGGCACAGTTAACTTCGGATAAAGAACCCCTTCTTGTGAGGCATAAGTGTCGATGAAAATACGACTGATGACATCTTGCCCAGAACGCTTCAAAAGATCCTCCAACGGCCGCTCGAACTGCCCGACGAGCACGTTCGTTACCTCCGAAAAACCGGCACTGCCCGTATCAGCAAGTGCCTTGTTCGGGTCGGGCAACGTGCCACGACTCAACAACATCAGAATGTCTGCCTTACTAATTGCCGTGCCGTCATCACGTAGCGAAGGCGTAACTGTCAGTTCTCCCACTGGCTCGGCTGCCGTGCCCGTGATGAGCAGATCGACCACATAGGGAGAAACTTCACTAGTAGCTCTTATATCAAGACGCGGATTGATGCGCCGCCCGCCATCGAAACTTATCATTCCTTGCGTCAGTGTAAAACTGCGACGATAGACAAATCGCCCGCGCTCGATTTTAACAAAACCACCAAGTTGCGGAGCAACGTTGTCACCCCGTAACTGCAAACGTGCCGAAAGCTGTGCTTGCATGTTACGATTCTCAATCGTCAAGGAACGATCGGCGACAATGTTGAGGTCAAAATTAACTACCGCCTTGCGTGCCAACGACGTAGGGCGGTAGTTTTTTTCGCCAAAACTGGCCAGAATTACCTTGCGAATGTCGAAATCACTGAAATTAGAAGCCCTGCTAACCGTCAGCTTGCCCTCTAAAGCGAGTGGTAACTCACGCCATCTGAGCGTCAAGTCCCCGTCAAGATGCAACTCCGTATTCTTAAAACCTAGTACTGGATGGATGAAGTGGGCGTTGCGCAAATCGAGTTGCAAAAAACTCTGCGCCTTGTCATGCCAATGAATTTCTCCCTGCACAACAATTAAGCCCTCGCCCTTGCGTCCCTGCAGTTTCTCAATCACCAACGTCCCGCGGCGATAACTGGCACGAATATCAATGTCGTTGAATGCAGGACGCAAGCCCGCGACACTAACTGCCAATGGCGATAAGCGCTCGACCTCAAGGCTTACTTGTGGTTCATTGCGCTGCCAGCGCAACTTGCCTTCCAATTGCAAAAAACCTGTGGCAACATCTATCTCGTCTAAAAAATGCGGCAGAATTGCCGTGTCGATAGCTCCGCCTAAATCTAGTGTCGGTCGCCGCAACGTGCATTCAGGACGCAGTTCAATCGCCAATAACGTGTCGCCGCTTTTGAAGGTAATTTTCTTAGCGCCAGCCACCGTCAGCTTGCCATGCTTTAATAAGATGCGCTGCGGTTCTTGTAACTGCAGCAAAAAAGCCCGCTCTCTCGCGATATTAGGCCGATGACGCACCTGCAACGCATCGAGTGCCAACTCACCACTCGCACTAAACCACTGCAGCAATTCGCCCTGCATGTTCCACCGCCCGCTCAAGCGTGCATAGTTGTCCTCGTCGCTACCGCGTCCGAACAGTTGATGCAAATCGAACGCGTCAAACACCAACTGCCACGTAAACGGCAACTTTGGCGCAGCAAAATCAACCTGCATTTGTCCCTGCAAACTACGCGTCGCACCACTTAGACGCACCGCAACTTTACCGCCATCGACCTCCCCCACGACGCGCAGCACACCAAGTTGCATGTCCGCCAGCGAGATTGTATCGAGTTCCGCCTGCACCTCACCCTGCAAACGCCGCACTGCTCCTGCTAACTTAAGGCTAAATGCGGCAAAGCGTGCCTTAAAATGTTCACCGAGATACGGCAACTGCTGAGCAGTCTTGCCCTCCTGCCTTGCGCTGAACTGCACCTGTAATTTATCGTGGCGACTCAAGCCAAGACGTTCCCACAGATGTGGTGATGCAGCAAATTTTTCCCGCTGAAAAGCAACCTGCCGCCGCTGCGTGACACTGCCGTGCAGGAGCAATGCATCACGCTGCAAAGTCTGCAGGGTCAACTGCCAGCCACGTTTGCCAGTTTTTGCGGTAAAATTTAGCCTGTCGGCAATTTTTTCACCCTCTGTTGCTTGCAGTGCTTGCAACTGTGCTTGCAGCTTGCCGCGATAGGCCAACGGAAAGGGAAGAAAACCAGACAGCTGTGCCGATAGTTTGTCAATGCCGAACAGCAGCGGTGATTTCGCTCGCTGCAGTAAGGGCTGTAAGTCAGCCGCACTCACACCGCGAGCATCTAGCTCTGCGTCGAAGCGCAAATCTGTATAGGTGAGCGTGCCGCGTGGTGATAGCACCTCGCCACCATGTGCAGGGCGAAGACGTACCGCACGCCAATCGACAAAGTTACGGTGAAAATCCAACTCTGCCACGATGCTGCCAACTTTTTCTGCTTGCAACTGCACGTTTTGCAGGTCGAGTTTGGTGCGGACGATGACCGCATCACCAACACCACTGACAGTGGCTTTTATTGCACCCTGTCCCTGTAATTCCTCTGGCAAGAGAAAATCCACCGCGGTGAGATCGAACGCGGGTGCGTCTACATGCAGGTCGAGTTGTCCCGTGCCGTAGGCAATCGTGCCCTGCATCGTCAGTGCTCCAGAGTTACGCTCTGCCTTCGTGCAGTTTCCCCGCAAATGTTTGAAACGCAAGCGCTCACGGTTGGAATGTAAGTCAAACTGCATGGCACAGACCGGAGGCGCGCGGTGGTTGCGAAGCTTGCGAATTTGCAATGCCGAAAGCTCTGCCTTGCTCTGCACTTGCAAAGAGAAAGGCTCTCCCTTGCCACGCACCCGCACTTTCTGCGTCGCGATATCAAAGTTGAAGATGTCGAGCTTGGTGTTGAAAGTAGACATCAACTCGGCAAAAGTTATCCGCTCAATCTTGCCGTCAAAGTCGAACACGGTAGGCTTAAAGCCAACCATGCCGTGAAAAGTGCCGCGTGGCTCGCCCGCAACGACGAGCTTGCCATCCTTGAGCAGCAACTGCTGCGGCGTGACGGTAAGGTGTGCCTCGCTATCGTGCAGCTGGATGCCACCAAGCAGTGCCTGTTCAACTTTTGCTCGACCTGCAGCCTTGAAATCCACAGCTGTGTCAGGAGCAAAACGCATCTCAAGGCTAAAATCAGCCTCGCTGCGCCCATGACTGCGCTTGATGTCGAGCAGTGCGTCGAGCACGGCAAGATCACCGCGCAGCTCAAAATCGCCCCGCACTTGCAGAGGTGAAGTCATCACCTGCTGCGCATCAACCGTCGTCTGCCCTTGCACTTCACCACGTAGCTGCTCGATGTTTTTAGAATTCAACCTGTCAATTTTGAAAGCAAATCCCTGCGTGCCAAACTCACCTTCGGCCGCGAAAGATAAGTCCTGCAAACGCTGCTTGTCGTCGTAGCGGTAGTCGATTGCGTCGAGATGCAGTGTCATCAGCACCTTGTCTGCAGGGCGAAAATCCAGCCGCAATTCGCCACCCTGCACGGTAAACAGATGTCGCTGACCTGCAGCAGAGGTAAGGTCAAAACGCAAGTCAGGATCGCTGATGCTGATGCGCTCAAGCCAGTGAGTAATCAACTGTGGCCAGTGCCACACAGTATTTTTTTTGTCGCCCGCTGTAGTTGTCTCGCCCTCAGCCGACTGCGTGAAACGCAAAACAGGCTTCTCGATGCGAAAGTTGCCGATTTTAGGCGTGCCCATGAACAGCGACCACCACGAGAGGTCAGCGGTTGCCCGCACCGCACTGAATTCTTGCTCGTCATCGTCGCGAGCCTTGATGTCCTGAAACTCAACTCCAAGCGGGATGAAAGAAATTTGCACTGCACGATAGTCGAAGGTAAGACCAAGCATAGACCCGATTTTATCCTGCAACAGCGTTCTCAGCAGGGCAGAATTGAGAGTGCGATCGAGTGCCAGTTCCCCGAAAAACACAAAGAACGCGCCGACAACAAGCACGGCAAGCCAGATGCGATACGATTTTTTCAAAACAGACCTGAAGCAAGAATCGCGGCAACACATGGAAGACGCACGCCTGCCGCCCTTGAAGTTATTTCACGCGCGAGAAATTTTCCACACTTCAATACTAGCACAGTGTGCAAAATGTTATTAGAATGAACTTTTTGCCTACTTTGTGCAAAAAAATATTATTTTGAAGAAACAGTTCCTTATTATCCTTAATTGTGTAAGCGACCAAATAACCTAAAATTTATTTTAGCGTGCCGCTAAGGTTGAACGAGAACTTATCCGACTATCCTAACAGATCATTTTCTTTAGCAAAGGGAGACGGAGAGCAATGATTGGCGAAACACAGCAGGATGATTTCGAGTCCGAGAATCTGGAAACTAACGAGTTAGGCATGGGTGCAACCACCACTGGTGCAAGCACAAGTGCAGTTTCACGGCTCTTCAGTGAAGGGGCGTTTTCGGATCTTAACCGCAAGAAATACATGATCATCGGCGGTGCTGTCGGTGGCTTGTTGCTCGTCCTTGCCATTGTTTTCTTCGTGTCTGGCGAAGAAGGCGGTGAAGAGATGGGAGCACCACCCTTGCCCGGTGAAGAAGTTGTCGGCGAAGAGGGCGCACTTTCTGCCGAAGGAGAGGAAGGTATGCTGGGAGAAGAGGGCATGCTCGACGGAGAAATGGCCGAAGGTGACCTAGCTGTCGAGGGCGAAGCAGGCATGGAAGCCGCGGGTATGGATGGAGCGATTGGCGACATGCAGGTGGTTATGCCTAGCAGTGGACAGATGCGTGGCTACGACGAAACCACAGGGGATGCACTTTTTCAGTGGGAAGGTGCGGCCGACTACATTGTCTTCGCGCGCCGCAGCAGCATGACATCGCCTGAACATCGGATAAGAGTGAGTGGCAGCAACAGCTACGGATTGCGCGATGCTTGGCCAGGCAAGTGGTATTGGCATTTAGAAAGTGCCGATGGCAGCCAATATAGCGAGACACAGTCGTTTGTTATCAGCGTCCCGCCGCGCCGCAACATTGCGTTGTCGCAGCCAAATTCAGGGGCGAGTATCAGCGGCGATAGCAGCGTGTCGTGGAGCGGCGATGAAAAAATTTCCTACTACCGTGTTGAAATTTCTTCTGGTAATTTTTCTACCCCCAATTACCGTTTTGCCACCGTTGGAACTTCCGTGCAACTCAGCGGAGTCATGTCTGGCTCGTATCAATTGCGTGTCGGTGGCTTCTCGGAAGTCTCTGGGCGTTGGGAATACACCGACCCGATTGCGATCACCGTGCAATAAATGGTCTGTCAGTCACGTGAATGGCTGACAGATTCAATTAGTATGCGGACGCGTCTTGTTCGTATATAATGGTGATGCACGACTAATGACAGGGAAGCTGATGACATACCACGACACCTTACCGACGAAGGAAATTCTCAAAGCACGCCGTCGTGCCGATTACCAGCGCCACAAGGAGGCGATGCGGGCACTGCGAGCACAGCGCAAGCAGGCAAAAGACGCAGAGCGTAAACAGGAGAAAGAGAAAAGAGCGGCGCAGCTGCAACAACTGATCAAACCCGCGACCACGCTGGCGGAGGAAAGAACTTAGTGCATAGCAAGCCTGCCGTTTTGTGAACTCAGACTGTGCCTGGCTCTAGGTTAAGAGATCAATTCCCACGGCGGATCAGGATTAAGCAGAGGATTGATACCGAGACGACGTAAGCTGCACAGCAAGGGCAAGCGTGGCAGTGCCGCGACATTGTCTTCCGTCCCCGTGATGCTAGTGAACAGATTAACCCCTGCATCTTCGTAGCGATAGCAGCCAACCGTTGCCGACCACTCGCCGCGCTCTATGTAGCCGGCGATCTCCTCCTCCGTCAGTGTGCGCATCTGCAGCGTTGTAGTTACCACCTGAGTGTGCAGCAACGGAGTCGTATGTGCATGGCAATATAGGCAGAAAGCAGAGTACAGTATGTGTTCACGCCCACGTAGCAGGCGCAAGTGTTCACGCACCTGCTCTGCGTCGGTGGCTTTGCTGAGCATCTCGCCGTCGAGGTCGAGCACCTGATCGCAACCAATAACCAGCGCAGTCGGGTGTTCACGTCCCACCGCAGCTGCCTTCGCTTCGGCACGCTGCTGTGCCGTCGCCAGAGGTGTGGGCGGCGTAATGTTGCTTTCATCCACCCCAGAGACGACCGTATCAAAGATCACACCCGTTGATTTTAACAGCCCACGCCGATAAGGTGAAGCTGAGGCAAGGATAAGTTTTTCAATCAGCATGGACATGTTCCCACAGTGGCACAAGACTTACAGCGTTTTATCCTTAACAAAGATTACCTCAGTGTTGCAACCGCAAGTAAGCTCGGCGTTGTGCCGCAGAGGGGGGAGCAATGGGCATGAACGACGATCTCGATACGCTCAGGAAAAAAATTGCCACCGTCGATGCACGCCTGCTCGAACACATTGCCGAGCGGCTGCAACTTGCCCACCGTGTGGGGCAACTCAAACGCCAGCAGCACATTGCCATTACTGACAGTGCGGTCGAAGAGCTGATCTTACGACAAAACTTACGCACAGGACAAGCCTTACAATTGCCAGAAGCACTGGTGCGCAGCCTTACCACCCTGCTCATCACTTACTCCACCCGCACCCAACAGGAAGAAGAAACGTAAGCGTGCGTATCTCGGTCGTCATTCCTGTTCGCAATCGCAGTCGGCTGCTGGCACGGGCCTTGTGCTCGGTGGCACGGCAGAGTTATCCTCCGCTGGAAGTGCTGGTTGTCGATGACGGCTCAAGTGACGACCCCCAAGCAATTGAGCACATGTGGCACAAGGCTTATCCTGCCTTGCCGCTGCGTTGGTTCAGTATCCGCCAACGCGGTGTCAGTCATGCCCGCAATCTCGGCATCACCCAAGCCCGCGGCGATTGGATCGCCCTGCTCGATTCGGACGACACGTGGCTGCCACACAAGCTGGAACTGCAAGCCACACACTTGCAGCACAATCCACAGTTGCAGATCGTGCATGGCGAAGAAATCTGGATACGCAACGGCGTAAGGGTTAACCCGCGCAAAATTCATCGCAAAAGTGGTGGTAATATTTTTTTCGCCTGCTTAGCGCGTTGCTTAATAAGTCCGTCCGCCGTGCTGCTCAAAAAGTCACTGTTTGATCAAGTCGGCCTGTTTGCCGAAGACCTCCCTGTCTGTG
Organism: Oligoflexales bacterium; assembly: GCA_965226195.1. Lineage (GTDB taxonomy): Bacteria > Bdellovibrionota_B > Oligoflexia > Oligoflexales > JAPPIL01. The sequence goes on along the minus strand of OZ245333.1, from coordinate 1,139,855 downwards.
AAGATTATGACCTGTGGTTGCGTATCACTGCCCACTATGAAGTCGGCTTTGTCGAACAGGCAATCGTGGTTAAATACGGCGGTCATGCTGATCAACTGTCACGACAATACGCGGCACTCGACTGCTATCGTGCCCTTGCCCTATCCCGCCTACTGCCTGTGCTCACGTGTGCCGAACAACGCAGCGCGGCACTGGCTGAGTTAAAACGCAAAATACAGATTGTCTTACATGGCTGTGCTAAACGTGGTTGGTAGAAAGTTAATTATTTGCTTGAGTATATGTTTTCTTGGCAGTATAATCTTATTAGATTTTTCATAGAGTTTATTCTAACGAATTTTGGAGAACAGCAATGAGTAAAAATTTTGAAGTCTACTGTCTCGACGGCGACAGCAAAACATCCAAAGGTTGTGTCGATACTTTCGGCGAAGCGGCAAAGTTGTCGGTCAACTGCGCCCACGATGGCAAAGATCACGAGGTCTACGAACATCGCAACCCAGACGCATGGTGCGCATGGGTGAAGGCAGGACATGCCAATGCTAGCACACCTGACAACGATGCCAACACCTGTGGACATGATCACAGTGGCAGTTTTTTAATTTGCTGTGATAACGATGTGGTGCATGCTAAAGCAGAGACGTTCGATCATGCCCGTGAGTTGGCACATGTCTACGCACATTGCCATCATGTCGATCTCGTTGTTTATGACGCAGCCCACAAGCCGCAGTTTACCATGTGCTGTCATGGGCACGAGGTAAAAATGCACGACTGCGAACGCGCTAGTGCATAGTTTTTCAGTCAGCGAGAGGACTGTTTCTTGCAGTTCCTCTCGACTCAGTGCGTAGCATTACAGTGTTCCGCGGTGAGATCGAGAGAGGATGAGATGGGGCGACAGCACGAGTCTAATCACGATCATGACGACAAGCACAAACACGATCACAAACATTGGGATGTACGCACGCCTACACCAGATTTGCGTGTGGGTGGCTGTAGGCACAGTCATTCAGCGATCAAAAACATCGGCATTGCCTTTGCTATAAATTTTATCTTCGCCCTAATCGAATTGGTCGGTGGCTTTATCACTGGCAGTGTGGCCGTATCGTCAAATGCTATTCACGACCTGTCCGACAGTCTTTCACTGGGTCTAGCGTTCTTTTTTGAAAAAATCGCCCAGCGTCGTCCCGACAATCAATTTAGCTTTGGCTATCGGCGGCTGTCGCTGTTGTCAGCTCTAGTCAGCGGGCTTGGTGTGCTCGGTGCAAGCGTTGCCGTGCTTTTCTATACTATTCCTGCACTATCTAACCCGACTACGCCACACACCAAAGGCATGCTCGTCTTGGCTTTACTCGGTGTGGTTGTCAACGGCTTCGCCGCACTGCGCCTTAAAAAAGGCCATACCGCCAATGAAAGAATGTTGGCGTGGCATCTTATCGAAGACACGCTGTCGTGGGTCGCAGTGCTCGTGGTGTCATTGGTGATGATGTTTTTCGATGTGCCACTGCTCGATCCCCTGCTGTCGCTCTTTATTATCGTTATCGTCGTGCGGGGTGTGTCGATAAATTTGTGGAAAACGCTCAAACTTTTTTTACAAGCAGTGCCCGCGGGCATGGATTTGCAAAAAATTAAGGAAGAAGTTATCGCCAGCAATGCCGCCGACGGCGTGCTCGATATGCATGGCACACGCGCTTGGTCGCTCGATGGAGCATCGCACGTCATGTCAACCCATGTGGTCGTGCGCAAAGATGTCGATGTTGCCACGTTGATTACCATCAAAGGACGTATCAACGCTCTCGTGCGCAAACTCGGTGTCGGCGAAGTGCTAACCACGATTGAATTTGAAAACGAAGATGAAATCTGCCAGATCAAAATTCACGAAAACATCTAGCAGCTTGGGCAAGTGTTAGTGTGTCAATACCTGCTCCACTTCGGCGGCGATGATTGCCAATAATTCCTCGTTCGTGGTGTCCCAAAAGGATAAGAATTGCAACGCAGTATAAGCTGCAGGAGTGAGGTCAGTAACTGCCGCGGCCATGACTTTATTGACCTCACCTTGCGCAATTCTGAAATCAACAACGCTGTCGTACGCGTCGAAATCATCACCATAATAATAACGTCTTTTATTCTCATCGTAGTAAAGCTCGAAGATTGCATCTTGCCTGGTTATATCACTAGTTATCCTATTTTCATAGGATGCTTTCGCGGCAAATTTATCCAAAGTCTCTTCGGCTATATATCCTGCCATGACAGCTATCATAGATGCATTTGATACAATTCTAGTAACTAGTTCTAATCTTTCCAAATTTTCTTCGGCTTTTCTAATATCAACCTCAACAAACAGACGTTTATAGTTACTGATGTCACTATTCATCATCTGATTTTGCAGTGCTTGTAGATGTCTTATTGCGCGGAGTAATTTTTCGTTAAAGCCCTTGATAATGCTTTCTTCACCCTCGCGGAGTAGCAAGTTTTGCTGTGTGTTTAAAATAACCTCCCTAGCCTGCTGGGTATTGAGTTGCTTAAAGGCTTCAACAACGCCAACGTATCCATGCGCTACCAAGTCCAAAACGCTCTGCACAGCAAACTCTCTTGTGAGACGATTCTGTTCTTCATACGCAGCAATAAAATCATCCTCCGTCAAGGCCGCGGTGCGTGGCATGACGGCACTTAAGTCTACCTTCCAGGCATTCTTTATTCGGAAAATCTTGGTGTTATAGTGAGTGCCGTACTGATCTGAACTGTATGACCCATCTTTGTAATACATTGTAATCTTCTGTTCCAAGTCTTGTTCCGTTCCCACGAGCGATGCTTGCCACCATTCAAGAGGAGAAGTTATGCTACCACTGGGTATCCTGGTGCTCCACCCCGCTAAGCTCGGTCAGCATAAGCTCTCGCTGTATGAGAGGTAACTGTGTGAACAACTCAGCACTAAACACCTTGTGCGGGTCAAACGCCTGCTTTGCTCTCGCCAAAGGTGCGCCAGCCTGTGCTGCAGACACGGAACTAACCAATAGTAAGCTAGTAATTAAAAAATTGCATGATGCATACCTAGATTGTTGAAGAAACAAGTCAACTTATCATGTTAAGATAATGATGTCAACGGTATTGTATGTTATGCTACAGTTTTTTGCTTAAAGATTATTTTTTCTAAAACTTCAGCTAGTTACATACGACGTTGTTGAGTGACGAGAGAGAACGGCAAAACAGATAGTTTTCCCAGTGAAAAAATAGCCATAAGATTATTATACGGTCAGGAGCTAACTGCCCAGCTCGATGTTGTCGATTAAACGTGTCTGACCAACACGTACTGCCACCAACAGTACCGATGCAGGTGGGGCGCTTGCCTCAGTGACAGGTGCGAGGTCGTCACGAGTGCGCAGTTCGAGATATTCAATCTGCAGTGCTGTAGTTTTTTGCAATTCCGCGGCACAGATACGCACGAGCTCAGCGACACGGCGTTCGCCTGCAGCATAAGCTTGCCTAGTCGCACACAGGGCAGGGTAGATGGCATGTGCTGCGTCGCGCTGCGCGTCGTTCAGGTAAACAAGACGACTGCTCAAGGCGAGACCGTCTGTGTCTCGCTGTGTTTCTCCCGCCAACACAGTGATCGGCAGTCGCAGGTCGGCAATCATGCGCGTGATCACGACCAGTTGCTGGTAATCCTTCTTGCCGAGCACGAGCACCTGTGGGTTGATAAGCAGCAAAAGTTTCAACATTACCGTCAACACACCACGAAAATGTTGCGGACGTGTTTTGCCACAGAGCTCATCTGTAAGCGTGTCGTTGACGACGGCAGTTTGAAAATCAGGCGGATAAATTTCTTGTGAAGATGGTGTAAAAACAAAATCAACACCGAGTTTTTTTAATTTTTCCAAATCTTTTGCTAGTGGACGAGGATAGACATCGAGGTCTTCGTGTGGTGCAAACTGTTTCGGGTTAACGAAGATGCTGATGATGATTTGCGACGCGTTCTTTGCTGCCAGCGTGACGAGGCTTAGATGTCCGTCGTGCAATGCACCCATAGTTGGCACGAAGGCAAGCGAACGGGGCACTGAGCTCAAGATATACTTGAGCTCAGTGCTGGAAGTGATGACCTGCATTTTCTTCTGTCCGTGCTGCGGTGCGGGGTGCGGCCTTGAAGATTAGCACCCGTTGTCGCCCACCTCGCGCTAAGTTGCCAAGTACCTCGCCGTTGAACCACAGCTTGACCGCAGTGGTGTCGGCAATCGTTAGCTGCGCCCGCTGCTCAAACTCAAACTCATAGCTCTGTGGCAACAGCATGCGACGCTCAGGTTCTCCGTCGTCGATGGCTATCTCGACTTGCAGTGGGCGAATTACTTGCAAGCGCAACTGTTGTCGCACAGGCGCGGGTGCAGGTGTTGTCGCAGTGGGCAGTGGGAGTGGGAACACTTCTGCGCTTGTCACGGGCGGCTCGTTGTCTGCTAGTGTTGTGGGGGCTGATGTTTCAGGCAGGTTTGTTGTGCGCCAGTGCAGGAAGTAGAAGGCGACTCCGCTGAGCAGCACGCCCGCTAATGTTATCAGCAGCAAGGGCTTGCGGCATGGGCGTGCTATTGTATTGTGTTGCCCGATGAGCACGTCGTTGGTGGAGAGCAGTGGTCTTGATGCTGCTGGTGTTGGGTACAGTTCAGTGTAGGCGGCTAGTAGGGGGGTGGGTTCGAGGTGCAGGTGTCTGGCGATGATGCGTAGGAAGCCGCGGCAAAAAACCGCTTTAGGCAGAGCGGCACTATCCTCCGTTTCGATGGCGGTGATGAAGGCGAGCGGCACTCTGGTCGCAACAGCAAGCTGTGAACAGCTGTAGCCATGCTGGGTGCGTGCCGTGCGGAGCAGTTCCGCCAGTGTTTGTGTTGTGTCTGTCATCGTCGCTCACACCTTGCCACGATTATAAGGTATAATGCTAGACAGAGAAGATCGCCAGCACAACCGTAACGAGGATGCCATGCAATTCATCATTGCTACCGTCGCCACACTGCTGTTGAGCGGTTGCCAGACCAGCGGCAAGGCCAAGCTGGACACGGCAAAAATTCTTGAGTCGCAAAAAAACATCGTTATTAGCTACCTAAATTCAGGCTTGCCGGCGCAATCTCATGGGGAACTACGTAAAATTCTTGAGAAAAATCCCAACAATGCCGATTTTATTGAATTGATGGGAATCACGCAGCTTGCCTTGAAAAATCCTGAAAAGGCGGTTTTCTACTTACACAAGGCATATCGGCAGAATGGCAAGGCAAAGACTGGACTTAATCTCAGCTCGGCTCTTATCGCGGCGAGGTCTTGGTCACAGGCACAGCTGCTGATCCTTGCCTTATTGAAGGAGAGCAGAAACGATGCTTATCCCCGCACTGAACGCCTTTACCACAATCTTGGCTTGATTTACCAAGAGCGCGGCTATTACGCACGGGCAGAGCACTATTATCGCAAGGCCTTGGCAGAAAACCCCTCTTACTACCTGACACTGCTAAAGTTGGGGCTGCTGGAGCGGCAGCAGCAGCGTTACGACAATGCCATCATCTGGCTGAACAAGGCGAAAAACTTCTGCCGCAAATGTTTAGAGCCAGTGCGTTACCTGAGCGGTATCTATTTGCGCACGGGCAAACGGCAACAGGCTTTCGTCACCGTCGATACCTATAGCCGTCAGACGGGACTTAACCTGCAAGAACGGCGGGCGGCACTGGCATTGCGGCATCGCCTACAAAAAAAATAGCTGTAGATATGTCAATGTGGTAGGATAAGTGGCATGGCTCAACGCGTAGTTAAATTTTTGCGTCTTCTTTTTATTTCTCTATTTTTGTTTGTGTTGAGCCGCGGTACGCTAAGCGCTGGCGAGGAACGTTATCAGGCGTTAGAGACTTTTGCGAAGGTCATTTATTTTCTAGAGACAAGTTATTTTGATCCAGAGCAGGTGGCACAGACCAAGCTGATTCAGAATGCCTTGCAGGGCATGGTCAGCAAGCTCGACCCGCACACAGTGATCATGCCACGTGAGGCTTTTCGGCAGCTGACGATGGATACGCGGGGCAAGTTTGGCGGCGTGGGCATTATCGTGTCGCGGGAGCAGGAGAGGCTCATCGTCATCTCGGCCATCGAGGACACGCCTGCGTCGAAGGCGGGCATCAAGTCGGGCGATGAGATCGTCGCTATCGATGGGCAGAAGGTAGAGGTTATCGGCAGCGATAATGCACTGAAGAAAATGCGGGGGGCAGTTGGCACGAAAGTAACTTTCGTTATCAAGCGCGGCGAGGCCGAGATGTTAACTTTCGAGTTGGTGCGGGAAGTTATCAAGATCAAGTCTGTGCAGACAGCAAGCCTCAGCCAACATATACTTTATATCAAAATCAACAGTTTTCAGGGTGATACGGGCAACGAGCTAGAAAAAGCCCTGCAAACCAGCCGGGCGACGCTGAAGGGCATGGTACTCGACTTGCGCAACAACCCCGGCGGCTTGCTGGAACAATCGGTTAAAGTTAGCGACCTGTTTATCGAGGCGGGCTTGATCGTTTCAACGGTGGGTAGAAACAGCAACCGCATCGAGCGTGAGTTTGCCCACAAGCGTGGTACTTACAGCGGTTTTCCCATCGTGGTGCTGGTCAACAGCGGCACGGCAAGTGCGGCTGAGATCGTCGCGGGTGCGTTACAAGATCATGGTCGTGCCATCGTTATCGGCACGACTACCTTCGGTAAGGGCTCGGTGCAGACGTTAATCGTGTTGCCCGATGGGTCAGGCCTGAAACTCACCGTCGCTCGCTACTACACGCCAAACGATCGCTCGATTCAAGCGAAAGGTATCGAGCCAGATATTTTTGTTGCCAGCAGGCCGACCGCCACGCAGAAGAACGGCCCCAGAGAGTCGGATCTCAAGCGTCATATCAAGGGACAGGATTTGAGCGATCTTTCTGAAAATATCGGCCTGTTGAGAGAAGTCAAAAACTGGCCACGTCAACGGCAACAAGATCGTCAATTAACCACTGCCTTCGCCTACCTCAAGGGCTGGGCAACTTTTACGCGGAGTAGCACGCTACCCCAGCAAAAATAGTCGATGCCATTTATCTGTTTTCATAGCTCGGCTGCAATGCTAACCAGACCCGTAAAATACTAGCTTAGACAAGGATTATGCCATGCAATGTGGTCAGCCCTGAATTATGTAGTCAAGCTGAGCAGTGTCCGTCCTCAACCACAAAGCACTGACATGAATTGCGTGCGCGACTTAGCTTGCAGATATGGGTTGGTTGTCTGCAGCTGTCCGAGTGCGGCAGACTTATCCGCATCGTAGTGATGTCCCGGCAAAACGATCGTCTCTGCGGGGAGTTTTTTAATTTTGTTGTGCAAGCTGTCGTATAACTGTTCGGCATCGCCACCGGGCAAGTCTACCCGTCCACAACCGCTGATGAACAGTGTGTCTCCAGATATCAGACTGTTCTCAACGCAGAAACACTGGCTACCCGGTGTGTGCCCCGGCGTGTGGATGGTGGTGATGCTGATGTTGCCGACGGTGATACGATCGCCGCTATCGCAAGTTTTGATGTCGCGGGTGGAAACAGCAGTAACTTTTTTGATGCCATCCACCTCCAGTGGATGGGCATAAACAGGCATTGCTTGCTGCTCTAGTAAATCGACAATACCGGGAATGTCGTAGCCCCACAGCCGTCCACCGATATGATCGGGATGAAAGTGTGTCGCCAAAATGCCAACAATGCGCATACCATCGTGCTCAGCCTCTGCTATGATCCGTGCGATCTCCCACGCGGGATCGACAACAAGACACTCTCGCTGTGTCGGACAACCGACAAGATAGACGCAGTTCGCCATCGGCCCCAAAACTAGCTGCTTCAGGTATACAACATCGCTACAATCCTGCACACTCACCCCATCAGTAAGTAAACTGACGCATTGAGTAACGCACATACACGCAAAACTCAATACCTGCTATCTTAAGAGCTTAACTGACACTGTCTTGAATTCAACTTGAGATACTCATATGGATGACCGCTGTGCAAGCGGGAAAAAACGGGTTTTTTGTAATCCACTGATATCACAAGAGTAATCCGCTGATTTTCTAACCTCTTTGTAATCATTGTCCCGCTGGTGCACCGAAGAAGACCATGATGGTGAAGAAGCAAAAGCCTGAGTTAAGCGTGAAAGAGCAAGTGGCGATGACATTGCTACAAGCGGTGGCAGTATTTCTAGTTAGTTTTTTCGGCTACACATGAGGTGGAGTTTGATCATGCTCAAATGCCAGCCAGAACTCGATAAAGCTAGATTCACACTAGATTCACAAAGAACCTCACAAGTAACTGCGTTAACAACGACACCCACAAAGCCGCACAGAAGATCGAGTGCCTAATAGAGGCATGCCAAGAATGTCCTCTGATAAAGCGGATACTCCTAAATACATTCCTAGCCGACAAAATGAGGCAGGTAGATATGTCGCTAAATAAGTTGGGCAAAGCGCACACACTCGGCCTCAGCCCTTTGCAGAATCCCCAGATAGCGGGGAAAAGACACAAAGCAGCCCAACAATTACACAAAGCATTGCAAACACATGAAGCGACAGTCCAGAAACTACATAGCTACTGCTGGCCAGAAACAAAAGGAGGCTTGTGACATGCCTTACGCTCCATATCGCCGGGCATAGTACAGTCACTCACCTAAACCTTAGCTAGGCTTTGCAAAAAGATCGTGTCGGGTTAGAATGTAGATTGATGTTGTGGCATGGTTTATATTTGTTACGGAGGAGCACGGTGAAAAGTATCTACGTTGTAATTATGTTGTCCACATCGCTTTTTCTTGCACCCGCGTGTGAAGTTAACGAGCATTTTCATTACGATCGCGAACCCAGTGGCAGTGAGCACAAGCACGAGCATGATCACAAACATGATGGCAACCCTGAAGTATCGGTAGGCTTCGCGGACTTTCGTCTAACGGTGCTCGGCGATAGCGTTGCAGTTGGTTTTTTGGGTGACACGCAGATGGGAACGGAGTTGCCCGCCGACAACGAGTTCTTCAACGCACTGCTGAGCGGTAAGCCGCAGCATCCGTCGGCGTTTGATGCGTACTACAAGCATCATTTCAAAAATGCGTTTTCATCAGGCAAACACTGTGTGTCGCTTGCCTGTCGGATCGAACACAACAATTTCTACGTCCACAACCTCGCCGTATCTGGTGCAAGAGTGAGTGGTGAGCGCGATGGGGATATTGCTGCCCAGCTTGAGCGTGCCAACGTTAAAACGACGCACTACGTGCTGGAGGCGGGGACAAACGATTTTTGTGACCCAGACTTCAACCACGACACTTTGATTACATCGCTCAAGAGTGTGAGCGAGAAAATTCTTGCCCGCAATGCCCAAGCACAGCTGTTGATTGTGCCCGTATTGCCAGTTGTCAGCGTATTTCGTGACGTGACTAGTCCTGAAGATGTCGCGTTCACTAAAGGCGACAAGACCTATACCTGTGCTCAAATAAGAGATGGTGGCCTAGCCCCGCCTGAACATCGGCAAGCAGCAAGTCTCTGTCCTCGCCTCAACGGTGCAGATGTGGCACAACTCGATGCAAGACAGGTGGAGCTGGACGCGGTCAATGCCGCGATCAGTGCTTTGGATAAAACTACCTGGCCCGAAAAAGAGGACGAAACTGATAACCTCAATGCCACACCGCCTACAGATCCAGAGATCGCGGTCGCGGTTAACACACTTCGCATCACGGCAGCTATGTCGTTGGCAACACAGGTGTTTGAGAAAAAGCACTTGGCAGCCGACTGTTTTCATCCAAGCCGTGCTGGGTTAGAAATGATCTCCGCGCAAATTTTTGCGCACGTGCAGGCGGACTGGAAACCGCATCGCGTTGTTGTTACGCAGCCAGAGCCAGCCATGCCCACGTTGGAGCGCTGAAAGCAGTTCTAGTTAGCTAAACCTAAACGGCATCCGTGCGGAAACGCGGAGACGAGTAGATGACAGCAGAAGTAGTTGCTACGATCACAGTTTACGACTGGCTAGTATTCGCAGCAGTGATGGTGGCGACTTTTCTACTCGTCTTTTACGGAACGCGGCGCAAAGGCCGTATCACTTCGGCGCAGGAGGGTTTTCTCGACTACATGCTGATGGGGCGGCAGCTGACCCTGCCGATGTTCATCGCTACACTCGCGGCCACATGGTACGGTGGCATCTTCGGAGTCACACAGTTTGCTTTTGAAAAAGGCCTCTATGCATTTTTGATTCAGGGTATCTTCTGGTATGTGGCTTACCTGCTGTTTGCCTTTCTGATTGCACCTGCAGTGCGCAAGTTCAATGCGATGACCTTACCACAGCTTGTAACGCAGATGTTCGGGCCGTGGTCGGGACGGCTAAGCAGCATATTTAATTTCTTCAACGTGCTGCCCATCGTCTACGCCATCAGTCTCGGTATTTTTTTGCAAACTATCAGCGGCGGTGATTTTTTTGTCTGCACCGCATTGGGGTTGCTGGCAATCATTTGCTATTCGGCACTGAGCGGGTTTCGGGCTATTGTTTACTCTGACATCGCTCAGTTTATCACCATGTATGTGGCAGTAGCAATCGTGTTGATATTTTCTTATTTGACCTATGGCGGCTATGATTTTTTGCAACAGCATCTCCCTGCGACACACTTCACGCTGCTCAGCGGCGAGCCGCTGCTACCGACACTGGTATGGGGCTTTATTGCCTTATCAACACTGGTCGATCCCAATTTCTATCAGCGTGTTTTCGCGGCACGATCGCTGGCGGTAGCTCGCAAGGGAATTTTACTCACCACCTGCATCTGGATAACCTTTGATCTCTGCACGGTACTTGGTGCAATGTATGCCCGCGCTGCGTATCCAGAACTCGACGCGGCACATGCCTACCTCACCTACAGTTTGGCTGTCTTACCCGCGGGTTTAAAGGGGCTAATTCTTGCGGGTATCTGTGCCACTATTCTTTCGACGATGGATTCTTACCTGTTCATTGCCTCTACGTCGGTGTCGTTCGACCTGTGTGGTTACAAGAGCGGCAAGTCGAAATGGCCACACATTCTCGCCCTCGTCTTTTCGGGATTGCTGACACTGGTGCTAGTGCAGCTGTTTCAGAACAATATTCCACAGGTGTGGAAAGTGCTGGGGACATATTCGGCTGCGTGCCTGCTATTGCCTGTGCTGTATGGTTATTTTGCCCAACACAAAATACGAGATTGGCAGTTCGTTACCATTTGCCTTGCCGCGGCTGCGGGAGTTACAGCATGGAAATTTTACCCCGACAACGTCTGGTTGGATGAGCTGTACGTCGGGATTGCCATCAGTGCTGGGGGAATTGCCATCGTGCGCGGCTGTGCTCGTGTAGGTTGAATTCCTGCTGCGGTCTGGGTATGCTGGTGAGTGCGAATAGGAGTAAGTGATGGAACGGCATTTTACACTTGAGTTTTTGCGCACGACGGAGGCGGCGGCGATCAAGTGTGCTCGCTGCATGGGACGTGGCAGTGAGCACGATGCTGATCGTGCCGCGGTCGAGGCGATGCGCAGTATGCTAAACACGATCAACTTTGAGGGACGCGTTGTCATCGGTGAGGGCGAACGCGACGAAGCCCCAATGCTCTTCATCGGTGAAGAGGTGGGCACGAAGCGCGGCCCGAAACTCGACATTGCCCTCGATCCACTCGAAGGCACGACCATCTGCGCTAAAGGTGGTACGAATGCCTGTTCAGTAATCGCCATCGCGGAACAGGGCAACTTCCTGCATGCTCCTGATGTCTACATGGACAAAATAGCAGTCGGAGCTGAGGCACGCGGTGCTATCGATATCAATGCCTCGCCGTCGGCTAACCTGCGTGCGGTAGCACGAGCAAAAAAATGCAAGATCGACGACCTAACCGTTTGTATTCTCGATCGCCCTCGCCACGAGCAGTTAATCAGCGAGGTGCGACAGGCTGGTGCTCGGATTTTTCTAATCGGTGATGGCGATGTGTCGGCAGCCATCGCTACCGCGCACCCCGACTCCGATATCGATGTGCTGCTCGGCATCGGCGGCGCACCAGAGGGTGTGTTGGCGGCGGCCGCGCTGCGCTGTATGAATGGCGATTTTCAGGGTCGTCTGATTTTTAGCAAGAAGGAGGAGAAAGTTCGGGCACGCGGCATGGGCATCGTAGATCTAGAGAGGGTTTACAATATAGAAGAGCTTGCCTCCGGCAACGTCATGTTCTGTGCCACTGGCGTGACTACCGGCACCTTCCTCGATGGCGTAAAGTTTTACGGCGGACGAGCACGCACACATTCGGTAGTGATGCGCTCACAATCAGGTACAGTGCGCTATATTACCGCCGAGCATGACCTGACGCTCAAGAAAATTTAGCCCCGCGATTGTTTTCTGTGTAGTGTTGACAATTCGCCTCTGCCCCCTGCCTTGCGCAGACTGCAGAGAGCCGTCCTCAGCGGTGTGCTTTCGGGCACGCTGCAAAGGACGGGAAGTCCGCACGAAAATTCGAGCATAAATGTTGCTCAACATGATAACCAGTTAATTTTTTTGAATAAAATGCGCATTTACATCTGATTGTTATCGAGTTTCTCGCTTCGGTACCCAGGAGCTACACTCACAATATAAAGTGCGGTAGACTTAGAGAGGGGCATTTGCACGGGGAAAATTTCTTCTGCCGTAGATCGACAAGTTACGTGGTGCTCCACACCACATACGCTCCGTTGTAAGTTCTACTGTATTACATCTAAAATTTAGTAAATTATATCAATATGTTATTTTTTTTGTAAAAATCTAGAAAAACAATTGACGTTTGCTGTTTATTAAATATATGCTCATTCGATCTTGTTTACTTCTTATTAATCAAAGGAAAATATGAAAACTTTAAACTTTAAGGGTATGGGGGCTATACTCATAGCAATTGCTCTTGTAACTTTAGCCACGGTTTCGTTTGCAGCACTACCTATGAACGGAGGGAAAGCTACCCTCAATAGGGCATTACTAGCGGCCTTAGATAAACAGCAGATCGAAGCTGTACAGCTACTCGTTAAAGGTGGAGCAAGCAAGCTCGACATCGATTTAGCGTTGAGACAGCGCTTACCATCGTCAGCAAACAAAGATGGCGTAGATGTGGATGATAAGATGTTCGATGCACTTGCTAAACTTGGGTTAGCCGACACCAACGCAATGGTGTTATCCGCTATAAAGAGCAGTGATAGCAATCTGCTAAAATACTTTCTAGACAGAGATAAGGCAGATAACGACGAATTTGAGTTAGGGCTGGAGCTGAAGAACAAACTATGGCCAACGCTGGTAGAAAACTGGGATGACGAGGTTTTTAGCCCTTTATCACAATGGCGGCTATCCGCCCCAGGCAACCCTGTACCGATTGATGGACTAGACGAAGCTTTGTTGACGGCAACTAACAAAAACAACGCACATGTAGTGCGTAACCTCGTCCAAGCAATAGCGGGGCAAACTGGGCTGGCAACAGCATTGCAAGTAGCTAGCCGTAGTGGTAATGGTGAAATTATAGGAATCGTGTTGTTAGCATTGTTCTCCGATATAGACAACCCAGACCAAATGTCAGAGGTTGTCAACAGTGTCCAGGACGCGGTTAGGCCGATTAACACCGACGAACATAGGGCAGATATTCTCAACACAGCATTGTCAGAAATTTTTAAAGGCGCAGATGATTATCCTTTTGAGGAATTTCACTTTGAAACTATAAAGTTCCTTGTCGAAGAGGGAGCAACTAGTTTCAACGCTGAGCTGCGAAAGCATTTGCTGTGGTTATCACAGCACAGCTCTGGCTATGGAGGCTATGAAGATAAGGAATGGTTGTTAGGTAAATTAATCGAGCTCAAGGTGGCTGATCCATCCGTAGTGGTACAAGCTGTGATAGAGGCTAGAGACACCGGATTGCTATACTTCTTATTGGAGCATAGCGACCAATTAAAGGAAGCGACGAAGAATCTAGTAGTAGAATTTGTGGAAAACTGGAAGCCAGATGCTCTTGAATTTATCCTAATCCTACCATTCGTTGAAAAAGAAATAGAAACTGAGGTATTTGACAGAGCATTGGCGAAAGCGATTGACAAAAACAACATGGCACTGGTGAAGAGCATCATTAGTAGCGACTTAGCTTCAGCTGATGCACTACGTGCCGCCCTTAACCAAGCTAATATCTCCGGCAACTGGGAAATTATAAACTTGATCGAGGAGGTGACATACTTGGGTAATACTGGTGATGAGAATTTTGACTGGGAACAGCCTAATGATGATGAGGATTTTGACTCGGAACGTCCTAATAATGAAGACTATCCTTACTGACATAAGCTTAATGGCTGAAGATGCCCACAATAGCCTCCACTAGACAAGATTATAGGCAAATTGTCAGCACCACCTAGATAAAAACAAAACCGGCAAAGGGATAACCCCCCCCCGCCGGTTTGTGTATGTGTGAAAAATATGCTCAGAAAATCAGAAAATTTTCTTAAGCGACATTCTCCAAGACTTGACGATACCATCTGCATTGCGCTTTGAGCCGGTGCAGGTCAGCGCGTTGCCGCGTTTGTGCCGCTTGATAGTGTCTTCTACGTGATAACCCATGAAGCTGTACTCAAGGTGGCACTTGTGCCCCAAGCAGTAGCCGTAACCGATGTTTTCGCCGCGAGACATGACATCAAAAAAACTTGCACCTTCACGATCGCTAAGCACTATGTCATAGTGCTTGCTCTTATGGTCAAGATAGATACCGTAAATAAAATTGAACTGACCATCGCCAAGACTGCGAATAGTCAACGATGCAAGAAAATTAACACTCTTGCCAGATGGTTTTTTGAAAACACCTGAACCGTGATAATATTCAAAGTTGTGTGCAGAACTGTAAGACAAGTTATAAGTTGAGTCATCGGCCACGGCAAACGCAGTCAACGAACCCAGAGAGAACAAAACCGCAACTAAAAATTTCATGAATAACTCCCTGACAAAATAATTAAACATAATCAAAAATTACCTAACCATCACTTGGCCATGAAATTATCTGGCCGGCCAGATATTAGTGAAGTGGTCGTAGCATCTCTTTCCAAATGTAAACCAGGCCATCTTTGCCGCGTTTAGAACCCATGCCGTGAATTGCACCGGTGCGACGACTGCGGTGATAACTGTACTCAACGTTGTGGCCGTGATGACTCCAGTTGGTGTGACACTGCATGCCCCAGCAGTAGCCATGACCAACGAGCATGTCGCCCATGTGAATGCTGAAAAAGCTGGAATCAGGCGTGTCATGCATGTAAACGAGATCAAAAAACACGTTCTTGTTACCGAACTGCAAATCGTAGTTCAGATGGAACTTTTGTGCGCTTTCTTTGCTGACGGAAAGGCTGATCAAATAGCGCTTAGCACTGCCATCAGGATGAATAGCGACACCGCTGCCACTGAAATACTGATTGTGAAGCGAATGCACACTGCCAAATGCAGCCAACGACCAAAGAGATACGAACAGAACTAACAGTAACTTCATAACCGAACTCCTAATTAAAAATAAAATCCTTCATCTAAGCTACATAACGACTCGCAACGTTGCAAGAGAAAAAATTTCACTAGAGTTGATAAATTTTACTGTATATTTTCGGACAAGTATGGTAAAAAAAATCTACACTTGAATTTAGGAGGAAGCATGTGCTCAGCTCTACTTCGTAAATTGTGCAACATTGCAATGGTGACAATGTTTGTGTTGCTCGGCAGCAAAGGCTACGGTGATGATCTCTACCGTTTTCAAAAGAAAACTCACACCGACGACAAGCTACCACCGCCATTGATGCAACACCTCTACGAGGCAAAACTTAGCTATTACCAAGAGGTGGATCGCATTATCTCCGAGCATCTCTTTGAGAATCAGCTTAAGAGTGACGCAGAAAAAACAAAAAAAACTGTGGAGGTGTTGCGTTCGGAAATTTTAAGCCATGGAGAAATAGATGAGAAAGAAATAAAGAAATTTTACGAAGACAACAAGGCACGTATTCCCTACGATTATGGCAAGGCCAAGCCACAATTGTTGCGCTACCTACAGGCACAAAAGAGCGCATCTAAACGCGACGACTATCTCGCCAGTGTGAAGAAGGAGGGCATGTATCAACTCCTGCTGTCTAAGCCAATTGCTCCGCAGTTTACTATTGAGACGCAGGGTTTTCCTAGCAAGGGCAAAGGTGAGATAACTATCGTTGAATTTTTCGACTATCAGTGTGGCCACTGTCGCGAGGCCTCTATGCACTTGCGCCAGATTTTGCCGCGTTTCAAGAACAAGGTGCGAGTGGTCAATATCGATTATCCCATCAACCGTTCGGGCATCTCGGCTCTTGTTGCACAGGGAGCGTATTGCGCTAATAGCCAAAACAAGTATTGGGAATACCACAACCTCGCCTTTGCCCGGCAGGCTGAACTGACAGCCAAATCTCCCGCACAGCTGGCCACGCAATTGCGGCTGGACAACAAGCAATTCAGCGGCTGTATGGCGAGTAAAGAGCCGCTGAGTTTTGTGGCACGTGGCAAGAGCGAGGCACAGCGCCTCGGATTGAGCGGCACGCCGGCGTTCTTTGTCAACGGGCGTAGGCTAATTTTCAGCAACCTGCAGACCGACCTCGCCCAAGCCATCAACGCTGAGTTGGTAGCGATGGGAGAAAAGCCCCTTTAATTCAAGGCCAAGGATTGAAGGGGAAGGGGCGTGCGTCGCTCTTGAAACAGAGATATTCGAGCACTTGCACGTAGTAGCGCAGTACTGAACTTGCAAATTGTAGCAAGTTGTCGTTTTTCCTGCCAGTTAGTAGCAAAAACCCACACTGCAGCACGACTACCGTCACGAACACCGCCTCGACGATTACGCATGCTACCACGAGGTAGAGCAGTACAAAAAACAACCGCTGCCATGTCGGTACGGATTTAACGTTATCGCTTAATTCGTTCACTTTAATTCCTCATTCGTTAACATCTCTACCCTCACATTATGCGCTAAGTTTCCACGCTCGGCAAGTGCTCACGAATAAGTGCTACCATGCATGCTGCTGCATGTGACGCGGTCATAGTGCTTGTGTCTAGTTCAATGGCGGTGGCGGCTTTTTTGAGCGGGGCGAGTGTTCTGCTGCTGTCGCGCCCATCGCGTTTTTTGATCTTTGCCAGCAGTGCCTGTGGGTCGATGTTTTCGTCGCTGGCACGGCGTAGGACACGTTGTTCGATACTAGCTACCATGAAAATTTTCAGGTCTGCTTGCGGGAACACGACTGTGCCGATGTCTCTGCCATCGACGATGACACCCAGTTGTTGGCAGGCATGCACTACCTCTCGTTGCATGGGTAGTAGCAGTTCACGCACGGCGGATAGTTCCGAGAGCATACTGGCCGCATCGCCCATCAACTCACTTTGCAGTTGCGTGGTTAGTTTTTCCTTCCCGTAGTGAATTTCTCCACTGGTGGTGAGATGCCAGTGCACCTTTTCCAACTCTCGTGTCAGCAGTTGTCTGATTTTTTGTTCGGCATCCAGTTTGAGACCATGTCGATGCACGATAAAGGCCGCAGTGCGGTAAAAAACGCCTGTGCTTATTGCTGGCCAGCCGAGCATATTGCCCGCCATACGACAGACCGTGCTCTTACCCGCACCGACGACACCATCGACCGCCACAACGTATTTTCCCATTCGCTATCCTCCCTGTGTTACCGCATATAGCTGTGTAAAAAAATTAGGAAAGCTTATGTCCACACATGCCGCATTTTCCAGCACACACGGCTGCGCTGCAAATGACGCACAGACAGCTGCCGCCATGCTTAAACGGTGATCACCGCGCGCGTCAAACGTGTATGGTGTAATGGGCGTATCGTTGCCATAAACTGTGAGTCTATCGCCTTGCACCTCAGCACCTCGTCCCGCAGCACGGCAAAGCTCTACCAGTGCAGAGAGACGATTGGATTCTTTGGTGCGCAGTTCGCCAACACCGTGCCAGACTGTCTTGCCCGCGACGAAGAGAGCGAGCACCGTTAGGATCGGCACTTCATCGATCAATGCAGGTATATCAGACGCACTGACCTGAGTTGCTTGCAGCCGCGCCCCGCCTTGCACCACAAGCTCACAGGCATCTGCGCCGCGATCTTGGCGCTGTACTTCGCCACCCATTGCGGTGACGACGTGCAGAAATGCCATCCTGTTATCGTCGGCCAACACATTAGGTAAAACGATGCACACCTCACGTGGCAACAGCAAGCCGAGCACGACAAAAAACGCCGCAGCCGAAGGGTCGGCAGCGATGTGCCACACCTGCGGGTGCAGTGTGTAGGGGCCGCACACGGTAAGGTGTTGCCGTCCACCATGGCTGTGCCACTGGCAAGCGATGCCTTGCTTCTGCAGCATCTGCTCGGTGTGGGTGCGTGCGCCCTCAGGCAGGTTGAGCTTTACTTCACCCGTAATGTTCATTGCGGCGAGCAGCAGTGCCGACTTGACTTGTGCTGAAGCTGTTTCCAGTTTGTAGTTGAAGAGGCGCAGTTGCCTACCTGTGATGGTCAGTGGTAGTCGCTCTCCGCCGCTTTCGCCTTCGATGCTTGCTCCTGCCTTGCGCAGCCAGCGCACTACGCGCCCCATCGGGCGTGCGCTTAGACTCGCGTCGCCTTGACAGGCGCAGGACATGTGGGGCAGCGAGGCCAGTAGGCCGAGCAGAAGGCGTGCGGTAGTGCCGCTGTTGCCAAAATCGAGTGGGTCGGGTGGGGACAGCAGTTGTTCTTTGCCGGGCGAGCTAAGCTCTAACCGCTCGTGTCCGTGCAGTGTCACGCCTAGCTGTTGTAGCACGGTAGCGGTCGTCTGGCAGTCACGGGCGGTCGAGGGGTTGACGATCGTGCTGTTGCCTTTAGCGCAGGCGGCAAAGATGAGTGCCCGATGCGTCAGCGACTTGTCGGCGGGCAATGCCACCGTAAATGTTCCAGCTCTCGTCTTGAGCAGTTCAACGATCATCGCGGAAGAAACTGACGGCACGGAATTTCTCGGCGCGCTGCTTCTGCAACTGAACAGGAGATAAGCGGGTGAGTTCCTCAAGGTCGTGTCGTATCGTTTGCTTTATGCTCTGTGCGATTGCGGCGAGATCGCGATGCGCACCACCGCTGGGCTCGTCGATAACCGAATCGACGAGATCGAGTTGACGTGCCCCTGCTGCCGTTAGCTGCAACGACTCTGCTGCCTGCTCTGCCTGCTCTGCGTTTTTCAGCAGAATCGACGCACAGCCCTCTGGCGAGATGACCGAGTAGACGGAGTACTCCAACATGTGGACGCGGTTTGCCACGCCAATAGCCAGTGCTCCGCCACTCCCGCCTTCTCCGATGACGACGGTGATGATGGGCACTTGCAACTGTGCCATCATCATGATGCTGCGACCAATGGCTTCCGACTGGCCACGTTCCTCTGCTCCAACGCCCGGATAAGCACCCGGCGTGTCGATCAGTGTGATGATGGGCAGGTTGAACTTGTCTGCCATCGTCATCAGGCGAAGGGCTTTGCGGTAACCCTCTGGCTTGGGCATGCCGAAGTTGCGGGCGATGTTGTCGCTCGTGCCACGTCCCTTCTGGTGGGCGACGATGACGACGCGCCAGTCGTCGAGTTCGGCGATGCCCCCGACGATGGCAGGGTCGTCGAAAAAATTACGATCGCCGTGAAATTCAATGAAGGTCGTACAGATTTGCGCGATTATATCTAGTCCGTTGGGACGCAGCGGATGGCGGGAGAGCTGCACGGTCTCATAAGCATTCAGACGGCTGAAAATCTGGGTGCGCAGTTCCTTGACTTTGCGTTCGAGCTTTTTGATGTCAGCATCGAGGTTGAGTGACTGTGCCGCATCCATGCGTCGCAGCAGGGCGATCTTTTCTTCGAGATCGACGATCGGTTGTTCGATGGGGATGTAGTCCAAAACCTAACCTCCACAGCAGGGCTATATTAAACCCGAAAACTGATTTTGTGTCATGTTTTTTCTCGCCAGCACATTGTTTTCTTCTTGAACATGGCTACCAACCTTTAGTTCATAGGCAAAGGTGATAAAATTTAATCGGCATGCCTTGTTTTTTGCTATATCGTCCTGATAAAATAGAGATATTGGTATAAAGTATGAGCAAGGTGGTGCAGGATGGTCAAGTCGGATTTGGTCGAGAGCCTCGCGAGTCGTGCGGACATCACGTTGGCACGTGCCGAGGAGATAGTGGACATATTCTTCACCTCTATCGTCGATGCCTTGTGTCGCGACGAGCGCGTCGAGATCAGGGGATTCGGGGCGTTCTCGGTGCGTGAGTATCGTTCTTACGAGGGGCGCAACCCCAAGACCGGTGACAAAATAAAAGTCCCGCCGAAGAAACTACCCTCGTGGAAGACGGGTATGCAACTGCGCCAGCGGGTTGATTCCTACATTGAAGAGGAAGCACCCTTCTGATTCCACCCGCTCGGTTGCGTTTTGCTGCGCTGCTGTTTATATTCCACCTTCTGTGTTGCCGTGAGAGCTGCCGATGAGTGCCTCGCAGCGTGAGAACCCGCTGTTTAGTCTTGCCTTCAACGTTGTGATTCCGTCGTTAATTCTGCTCAAGCTGAGCGACGACGATCGTCTCGGTGCGTTGTATGCGTTTTTGATCGGTCTTGCCTTTCCACTTTGCTACAGCATCTATGATTTTGCTAAAAACAAAAAAGTTGGCTTTATTCCTGCGCTGGGTTTTATCAGTATTTTGCTGACGGGTGGGCTGGGGCTGCTGAAAGTTGATGGCGTTTGGTTCGCGGTTAAGGAAGCTCTCATCCCGCTACTTATCGGGTTGGCGATCGTTATCTCGATGAAGACGCGTCACCCGCTTGTCAAGAGTTTGTTTTTCAATGCTAATATGTTCAAGGTTGATGAGATTACCGCGCGTCTGCGCAGCCGCGGCAACGAAGAGCAGTTTGCCCGTCTGATGACCATGACGACATGGCTATTGGCGGCCTCGTTTTTACTCAGTGCAGTGCTGAATTTTATTTTAGCGGCAATGATTTTGCAAAGTCCAACTGGCACAGCCGCCTTCAACCAAGAGCTGGGAAAGATGATGGCGTTGAGTTTTCCAGTTATCGTTCTGCCCTGTTTGGTGGTCACCTTCATCGCCCTCTTCGTCCTCTTCAGAGGTGTCAAGCAGTTGACAGGCTTGCCGCTAGAGCAGTTTCTGATCAACGCGAGAGCGAGAGGCAAGAAAAGTTCTCCTGCAGATAACAACAAGGGCAATGATGCTTAGGGCAAGGGACATTTCCTTACGTTGCACTCATGGTATGATGTCTTGCTTTGCCTTGCAGTGCATGCAGGTGACATGGTCTTTAGCAATCAGACGCTTGAGCATCTCCCCATTCCGGTGAGCAGCGCATGGTTTTGTCCATGTCTAGCGGTAAGTTGCCTTCAAAAGAAAGCTCTCCCAGTATTGCCCCGGTACCATCCTTGAACACATACTGAACCTTCGCATTCGCTTCCTTACTGCCAGCCTTGACGGTTACATAGCCCTCAAAGTAGGCATTGTCTGCAAACGCATGCACAGCAAATAACAAACAGCACAACGTAACCACATACTTCATCACACGATCCTCCCAAAAAATTAAAAAAAGCGATGGCAAAATTATATATAAATATTTTTTTTGCTATCAACCAACGAGTGAATTTTTTACAAAAAATGTAGGTAAGTAGTATTTTCGGCAACAGTTGCTGCGATCTTTTCGATGTAGACAGCCGATAATCGCACCGTGCTAAAGCTTGAAAGCACTAGGCAGGCCTGTGCTCACCAGCCGACAAAGTGTGGCCAGAGTGCCAGCACCTGTGAGCGGTTAGGGGCGAGCAAGCGCAGGTAGCTGCGCAGGGTGGTGGGCTGGAAGAACGTGCGCGAATACTGTGCCTCAAGACAACGCTTAACATCGAAGGTGGCAAGCAAGCAGTCGAAAAACGACAGACGACCGTGATCGTAACGATAGAGCGGGTATTTTAGGGATGGGTTGAGCTCGGCTAGTTCTTTCGCTTTGGTAAAAGCGGCAGTGAGGTCGCCCAGCGCATCGACGAGCCCCACTTCAACGGCTTGCGCACCTGTAAACACGCGCCCGCCCGCCAGCTGTTCCAGTTTTGCCATTTCCATTTCGCGCCCGTCAGCGACGCGCTCTTTGAAGACGCGGTAAATTTCCTGCAAGCTGTGTTGCACGATGCGTTGGTCGGCAGCGGTCATCGCGGTGCCCGTGTTGTAAAGTGCTCGTCGCTCGGAAGCGGTGACGACGTGGAAACTGACACCGTATTCGTCTTCAAAACCTGCAAAGTTGGGAAGCATACCAACCACACCGATTGAGCCAGTCAGTGTCGCAGGCTCTGCCAGCAGATAACTCGCACCCGCCGCGAGGTAGTAGCCACCCGACGCAGCCACCTCCCCCATCGAGACAACTACGGGCTTGCTGTTGGCAAGACGGGTAACTTCTTTCCAGATAAGTTCGGAGGCAACGGCAGAACCACCGGGACTGTTGACGCGCAGCACTACTGCCTGCACGTCTTCGTTCTCTCGCATCCATTCCAACTCGGCGATGATGCGACGCGGCAGCAGCGTATCCCACTCGTTGCCGTCCATAAATATCGGCCCCAAAGCCTCGATCAAGCCGAGACCACCTTTGCCGTCAGCGGCTGATTCTGCTTCGGCGGCGGCCAAATAGGAGCGGTAGGCGACATGCTCCTCGACCTGCAGTTTCACCTTGAGTGCGGCTAAGACATCGTTACGGTGACCAAAAGTGTCGATCACGCCATGTGCCTGTGCTTCCGCGGCACTGAAGATGGAACGTGCCAGCCATGCGCTGACCTCGCTTTCTTCGCGTTGCCGACCGTTGGCGATCGCACTGATCAGATAGCTGCGCAGGTTTTGTTCGATACTGCGATACATCTCCAGTGTGGCGCGGCTGGGTTGGTTGCGCACAAACGGCTCGAAGGCAGATTTGTAATCGCCCGTCTGCACTACCTGCACGCCCACGCCGAGTTTTTTGAGGGCACTGCCGAAGTAGGTGAGGTGCAGCACGGGGCCAGGAATTTCCAGCGTTGTCACGGGACTGATGACGATGTGATCAGCGGCACTGGCAAGGAAGTAGCTGTTGTCGTCACCTGCGGCGAGGAAACAGACCACCTCTTTGTCGCTTTCGGCAACGAAGTCAGCTAGCAGTCCCCGCAATACGGCGAAGTCAACTAACTTGCCGTGCAAGTTTTCCTGCAGATCGAGCAGTACTGCCTTGATGCGGGTATCGTCACGAGCCAACGTCAGTACTCGCTGCAGGTCAGACACCCACGTGGTACGCATACCTAGTGTTAGCCGTGGCCAGAAGCGTCTGCCACCTGCGCTAGTGCGCCAACGCCGTAACTGACCACCGACATCGAGAACCAGCACCGCGTCACCATGCAGCACTGCTTCGTGTGACCTGGAAGTGCTGAAATCGAGCCGTGCCAGATTGAACAGCAGCAGACAGAACAGGAACGTTACCAGCACACCGATACCGATGAAGTAAGAGCGCAGTAGTGCTAGTAGTGCTCGTCCGAGCTTTGCCATCTACTTTTTCTTTATCTCTAGCAGCTCGATTTCAAAGATGAGCGTGGCGTTGGGGCCAATCAGCTGTCCAGCCCCGCGTGCTCCATAAGCCAGCTGCGAAGGAATGTAGAGCATCCACTTTGAGCCAACTGGCATCAGCTGCAAGGCTTCCACCCAACCCGCGATCACGCCCGTAACCGGGAACGTTGCAGGTGTTCCCCGTTGCCGCGAACTGTCGAATTCCTTGCCATCGATCAGTGTGCCGACGTAGTGCGTGACAACCGTATCGTCCTTTTTGGGGATCGCACCCGTGCCATTCACCAGCACCTTGTATTGCAAACCGCTCTTCAGAGCAACTACGCCCTCTTTCTTGGCGTTTGCCGCTAAAAATTCCTCGCCTGCTTTTTTGTTTTTTTCGCCTATCTGATCCAATTCTTTGCGCCTTTCTTGCTGAAATTTTTGTAAAACGTCAGTGATTTCCTTATCGGTCATCAGGATTTTTTTGTCATCCTGCAAAGCGTGTTCGACACCAGAGGCAACGGCTTGCACATCGAGGATGAGTTTTTGGTTGGACAAATTTTGTCCTGTCCGCACACCGATGGCATAGCTTGTCTTGCTCTTGTCACTCTTGAGATCTTTTTTGGAAAAATCTGCCGCGACGACTGCGGAGGTGAGTAGTAAGCACAGGGTGGTGAGGGTTAGGTGAAACATGGTAATACTCCTTAATAAGGCAAATTTTTCAACACAGTTTATCAGCATCTCACACTTACAATGCGAAAGCTAGCAGTTACTGTGCAGAGGGTTGGTTTCTGGGTAAAATAATAGTTATGGACTATGAAGCAGAATTACGGCAGCAGTTTATGGTTTGGCTAGAAAACTGCCGCTTACGACTTGCCCTCGCGGATGGCCAGGAGCGACTGCGGACGGAGATGGTGGCGATCGCGAGATTGCTGGCTGCGTCGCGTAGCACTGAGCCGAGTGCAATGCAGCAAGGAAAGACAGATGGGAAATAGGCCGCGAGTGGCGACCTCCGAGTCGCGGGTCAATTTTGAGGGCTTGTGGCAGGCATGGCCTGAGCGGGAGCACGGCAAAACACGTAGTACTCCGAGTTTGTTGGGCGATGCACGGGAGCGCAAGCTATTCACTGACCGCCGTTATCTACCGAACGTTATCGCACGTATCCGTGCTAGCCGGCAGTTGCGTGTGTGGTGCAGAACCGCACCGCAGCCTTTGCGGACACGACCGCCGCGAGTACGAACTCGTCGCCAGCAGATCGCGGCCGAACTAGGCTTGGTATTTTCTACCTGCACGCTGGCACAGGCACGCCATATCGTTGCTGGCTGCAACAAGTTGGAAAAACAGGCAATGTTGGATGCTTTTTTCAGTTTACAGCATTGGCGTAATAGCAGGCTTGGTCAGGAACTTGCGCCAGCACTGCGGAAGATAGGCCAATGAGAGGCGAGACAACAAACAGAACATCCACCCTGCGTGAGTCGCGTGCTGCCCGTCGGCAGCGCAGCAGCTTGATGACTAGTTTGCACAAGCGACCTGATGAACGCGTGGTCTTGCGTCAGGAGCGGACGAGGTTGCAGAAACAGGCGCAGAGGCTGCGCAACCATCGGCTATGGTTGCAGTTGCAGGTCAACCTCGATCGTGTACTGCAGGATAGCGATGCCTTCTAGTCGATGTCGGTGGTGGCTGCTGTAGGTCAATCGGCAGCCACCACGCTATAGATTTACTCGCGAAGCTTGATATCAGCGATAAAACCACTGGGAAAGCGGGGCTTATATTGTTTGTCTGCAACTGCTTCTAAAATAGGCATGTCTAGTTTCTCTACAAGATCGAGGCTACCCCCAAACGGTGGAACTCGTGCTCCTTCCCAACCAACTACCATGCGTGTTTCTTTGGAATCAAACTCCCTATTAAAAAGACCAAGAAAATCTTTCTTGTAGTAAGACTCAAGTATAGCTTCTGGCAATCTCTCCAGTGCCTCTCGCAGTTGCTGTCCTACTTCTGCCCCCCAACCAGCATATTGTGTCCAAGCATCGGGCATAACAATACTTTCTCCCAGGCGCTCTAGACCATCGGCATCAATAGGCTCACCTACTGTAAGAGTTATTTCTTCATACCCTGCATCTCCAACCACTATCCGCGGTAACCCCGAATGGATGGCCACTACGTTCTCCATAATCTCATACAGAGAAGTTTGGAGGTGGCTTTCATCATTCTGATCTACCACAGTGACCCCCCGACTGTGGTACAGCACTCCGATGGTACTGATGCTGGCAATCGCAGCAGCAACTGCCTGCCGCCTAGACTTCAGACTTGACCAAGGCAACACAGGATACTTGAGCAAATACTGCCCGCGTGCACCACTTTTGTGAGCAAAGTAGGAATGCACTCCTGATCCGTGAGAGATCCTTGCTTCGCACAACTCAGTAAGAGCAGCACCAAAAACGACACCCATTACCAAAAATAAAGACTTCATAACACACCTCAACACAATTTAACAAAAACGATTACAGGTGTATCTTATTTAAATATAGGTGTGCAAGTGAAAAATTTAATATAAATTAAAAAAGTAATAGTGTTGTTTTAACAATAAAATCAACTGATTGGTAATGACAACGTTGGTTGTGATTATTTTGTTGATTTTAGCGTGACATGGATGCCATCTGCTCTCATTTCAAGCAATGAGAGCATATAGTAGGTTGCGGGATAATGATCCCACTTAGGGTTGCGCGGGTTGCGAGACGAGTTTCAGGTGCGTGTTACGGGCGTGGTGGTTGCCTGCCTCACTCTCGCTTTGGGTGCTGTTGAGCATTCCCTTGATCTTAGTGACGAGATCGGCGACAAATACTTCGTTTTCGGCCACGGCACTGTCTACAGTTTGTTCACCTAGCAATTCTCTCGCACTTTTGCTGATTTGCGCCGCATAAACCGCCTGTCTCAGCACGGTGTCGGCGATATGATTGCGCAGTTCGAGCAGATCGATGCCGCATTCGGACAGCTTTACCACTGCCTCACGGTTGGTGAATTCTTGCCACTCGGCATTCTCTCCACGTGTTCGCACTTTCCACACTGGCTCTCCCGTAGTCGTTCTGAACCAGCTCACTTCAAAGTCACCACGGCGGTATACATCGGGAACTACCCAATACTGGGATTCATTGAGATTAAAGCAACTTAGATGATCGATAAAACTTTTCACGAGACCTCCACAACAAGTCAGTAGCAACAACATTCTCATGCTTATCCATGCAAGAAGGATGCCACCCTCATTGGGAACGCAATGCCAGTGCCTCGATATACTGTGCCAGAGTGCTGTCTTCCAGTTGTAGCCGCCGCAAGCTGTGGCGGATACGTGCCATCTGCCGCTCGACTTCGGCTTGTGCTTGCGCCGCTGGCATTACTGCTAGCCAACTTGCCCCCTTCTGTTCGTTGTCGATAATGTCGTCGATAATCTGAAACACCAGCCCGATGCGATGTCCGAGTCTGACGCATGGCATGACATGTTCAGAGACGGCGACAATTGCCCCCGCACCGCAAGCTGCGGCAATCAGCCAGCCTGTCTTGGCCCGCTGAATTGCACAAAGATCGGCAGGTGTTGGCTGCTGTGTGTGTAGGTCGCGGTGCTGTCCATAAACCATGCCGCGGCTGCCGATAGCACGGGCGAAGAGGGTGGCGAGATGCACGCGAGTATTAGCAGGCAAAAGCTTTTCTATTGCGGTGATCTTCGTCTCAGCGTTCAGCAGATAGAAGGCATCGCTGAGCATAGCATCTCCTGCCAGCAGTGCGTCTGCTTCGCCAAATTTCTTATGCACAGTCGCCTGCCCGCGGCGCACGTCATCGTCATCCATGCAGGGCAGATCGTCATGCACCAAGCTCCACGTGTGCAATAATTCGATTGCTAGTGCAGAGCGCAGTGCCGCATGCAGATCGCCGCCGAGTGCCTGTGTGCTCAGCAGCAGCAACAGCGGACGCACTCGTTTGCCGTTGCCGAGCAGGGCGTAACGCATGGCTGCAGTGAGTGGCGAAGGACGGCGGTATAGCTTGTCGCAGTAAGCTTGTAGGTAGTCTTGGAAGACAGCCCTGTGATGCTCAAGTGTTGCCAACAACCTTCTCTACCTCGACACAATCATCCTTGTTCTACTAACAATCACACCCTTAGGCTTGCCACAATAAAATAGACGGCCTCGCCAGCATAGTCATTTGACAATGTGTTGCGAGACGATATAGGTGTTATGTGTAGGTAGGGAGGAAGTACAGCAAACTGATAAAACTTCGCAAACTGAAAGGTAACACATGTGGTTAGCCCGCCTGCTTCTCGCCGTTTTCATTACAATTATAGCAAGTTACACCGTAGCTGATGCCAGTCCCAGTGCCCTCAAGGGAGTGGTCCGCAAGGTATTGCCCGTCGTGACTTCGGCTGCACTGCTCTTTATGCCGCTGTCACTCGACGCGGTGCCGAATTCCTCTGTGCCAGCGCTGCGACCTCGCACTGACCCGCAGGCGACACGGAGCGAAGAATATGCTGGCAGGTCTGTTTTTTTCACCAGAGATGGAGTTGGTCAGCGTGGTTTTGTCGCTGCCGGTGATGGTCATAGCATGCACATTATGCTTCCCACTGGTCTCGCCACACAAGAGGTTGGGGGATATGAAGAGGTGACAATTGCCATCGAGCGCATCGAGGCTCTGGTGGATTGGGATTACAGCATAATCGGTAATTTCGTCACGTTCACACCAGATGGCAACGGACATGGCTTGGAGTTGACAAGGGCCGCTGTGCCGATGGAGGTGACTGCGTTAGATGATGGCCGACTGGTGTTTGCTGGTGAGGAGCAAAGAGAGGTGGCTTTTGGGGTAGTAGCGGCGACAACGGAGGATGGTCGCTATGTCATCAGACCGTATCACCACACCCCGCTTGCCTCTGACCCACACGACGGTAGCACTGAACCCCTTGCACATCGTAATGCATCGCCGCTGTTGATGAAACACTTTCACCATATGAACACGGGTTTACATCTCGTGCCAAAGGAAAACATTTTTAGCGGTCTCGGACAGGTGGTGCTGGAGGAAACGGAGATCAATGCACCTTTTTTCTCGGTGCTGGCAGGTTACGATCGCAAGCGTAAGGCAAACGCGACAGCACAGCGTGACGGCTCACCCTTGCCCCACGAGGAAGTGCCGCCGCCAGCGGTCAGTGCCTACCACACAGAGGAATACACCGCGGCGGATTTTGTTGGCAGAGTCATCTACTACTACGGAACGGACGGTAGCAAGTATTTGGCCTACGCCGTGGGGCAACAAGGTGGTAAGGTCGCAGTTTTTCTGCCGGGCGGAAAGGACAAGAAATTTATTGCTGTCGAGCAGATTGGAGCCGCTTCGCTAGAGGATGTCAGTGGAATGTTGGGCAATGGCGTTTCCTTTGTCACGGGTAGCGCTTACCCCCTCAATCATTCCGTGCGCTGGAAGGATCGCCGCCTTCCCGGTGCTCGCGGCGTGACGTGGGGTGGACAGGTGGTGGACAGTGCGGTCGTATCTATTCTCGACAATGGTTTGATGGTTGTGAAAGTACAGATCGATTCTGGCAACGCATTATACGCCAACTACCACTTGTATCTGATTCATAACAAGAGCCGGGGTGTGCTTCATTATGGCAACCACCGACACCACTGACACCCGTGTCTGCGATGTCTGACCTTGTAACCAAGCTGCGCTTGCGCTGCCAACAGCATCCGAAAGTGCTGGGCTTGCCAGAGAGTGACGACCCGCGTGTTTTGCGGGCGGGGCTTGAGTTGGTGGCGGAAAATGCTGTCAAGCAGCTCTACTTGTTTCACGACAGGAAAACTTGCACAGAGCTCAGCCGCAGTTTTGATGGTGTGCTGCACTTGCACGATCCGCGTATCGTCTGGTTCAACTTGCGTCATCACCCTGAGGTAGTGGCCGCGGTGCAAGAGAAGTTGGCGGTGAAGGGACGGACGATGTCAACGCTGCACGTAGCGACTTATTTGCTGGCAACAGGACAGCTGGACACAGTCTGTGCGGGGGCAACATATACGACTGCGGATGTCATTCGTGCCGCGCTGACATTTTTGGAGTTGGCGGCGAGAGGCACGGTTAGCGGTTCTTTTTTGCTCAGCCGTCAACAGTGCAACATGATGTTTGCCGATTGTGCGGTAATCATCGATCCTGACAGCGAGCAGTTGGCAGCGGTAGCGGCCAGCACGGTGGAAACTTTTCGCTTACTTTTTCCCGACGCAACACCAAAGGTGGCATTCTTGTCTTTTTCCACTAAAGGCTCGGCACAGCACCCGCGGCAACAGAAAGTGCGAGCCGCGTTAGAGCTTTTTCAGCAGAAATTTCCGCAAATCAGCAGCGACGGCGAGTTGCAGTTTGATGCGGCGGTTGATCCCGCCATTGCGCTGCAGAAATCATCGCAAGCAAAAATACGTGGCGATGCAAACTGTTTTATTTTTCCCAACCTCGATGCGGGCAATATCGGCTATAAAATATGCCAGCGCATGGGCAACTTCGCCGCCTTTGGCCCTATCTTGCAGGGTTTTACACGACCGCTGAGCGATCTTTCACGTGGGGCGAGTAGTTTTGAAATTAAAATCGCCTCTTACATCAGTTTGTGTCGCGCGATTTCTAGCTAGGAGTTCTGCGATGGTTGAGTTAGTGACGGGCGGGCTGGGCTATGTTGGCAGTGTGTATGTCGCATGTGCAGCACAGGCAGGGCATCGTTGTGTCGTTGTCGATAGTGATGCGAGCAAAAAAAATCTGCTGCGAGAGTTGCCGACAGTCGAGATCATCACTGCTGACTTGTTACAACGTGAGCAACTCATGGAGATCGTGGCAGAGCATAAACCGCAGGTAGTGCATCATTTTGCTGCCCACAGTGCGGTTGGCGTTGTGCCCGATACGGTGTTTGCCGATAACGTTACTGCTACTGCTAACTTAATTGCTGCAGTGCAAACGTGTGCACCGATGCCGGGGGTGGTTTTTGCGAGCTCTTGTTCTGTGTACGGCAGTTGCAAGGGGGCTGCCGATGAAACTGCGGACTTGCAGCCTGTCTCTGCTTATGCACGTTCTAAAGTTGATTGTGAACGACTGCTCAACGACACGGCGCAGAGCATGCAACTTGCCACAGTAGCTTTGCGCTACTCTAACGTCGCGGGTGCGATTGATGGGTATGGCGAGCAGCGTGAGCAAGAAACACACCTCATTCCTAATCTAATCGGTGCCGCGCTGCGGGCTGAGACGGTGACAATTTTCGGCGATGATTTTCCCACTCCAGATGGCACGTGTCGCAGGGATTACGTGCATGTGCTTGATGTCGTTGCCGCACACGAGCGTGCCGCGGCAAACTTACGGCACGGGCATTGTGCGAGTTTCAACATCTGTGCGGGTATGTCGCACTCCAACCTCGAAGTTGTGCGGGCGGTCGAGCGGGCAAGTGGCAAGCGTTTGCAACTCAACATTGCAGTGCGGCGTAAGGGCGATCCCGCGACGGTGCAGCTCAGCAATGCGAAAGCGGCGCGGGAATTGGGCTTTGTGCCGCAACATTCAGAACTGGCAACGATTGTCAGTGATACTTATCGCTGGCTGCAGGCACGAGGTTCTTGAGAAATTGCTATGCCTCAGTTTTCAATTCTGTCGGGTCTATTCTTCTGGTATGCGCTTGCGCACATTTGCAGGTGCTGTCCCCATTCGGGTAGTTTTCTCTCTAGGAAGGTGGAGTTGGTTTTCTTGTATAGACGGTCAAAATGCGGCGGCTTGCCGAGTTGTTCCCACGCCGCAGTGCTGTGAGAATGATCGCCGCAGGTGAGTATGACACGCATCATTCTGCGCGCAAAAGTTTGCCTGTCACTGAATACCTGTGAGCAACCTAGCCCCCAATGTCCTTCTTCTGTTTGGGTGGTTAGCGGGCGGTCGTGAAAATCGATGAATTTTTGTCTGATTGCTGTTGCGTTAGTTGCGCGGCAGCCCATGCCGAAGGTTTCGGCGGTGATGCAGCCATCATCCCACAGGGTGGTGCGTATTGCTCTTCCTTCGCTGTTGTCCTTGAAGGCCGTGACGTTTTGCAAGGCACAAGATGTGTCAAGTAGTTCTTTGCCTTTGGTAGTGCCGTAGAGGATGGCAAGTGCCCAGATCAGCCCGCTGGTTTTGTAGTAGCAGGCGCAGTTTTCATCGAGGGCACGATCGTCATGCAGTTTGCCGCTGCTGTAAACTGCACCGCATGACATGACTGCATCCCTGCTGCATGTGCCACAGGAGCAGGTCTCTGAGTTCCATGCAAGTCTGCTGTTGCTGGGGCAAGAAGTTATTTCGTTGTTCTGATCATCACAGCACGTACAGGTTGGTGCTGGCTGAGCGCGGCAATCAAGTGTGCCTTCGACGGTGCGTTTGCGCGGTGCAACTATTTGGAATGTTGGGCAATCTTTGTCTGCACAGAGATTGGTGCAGCTGCGGCGTTGCACCCTTGATCTTCTTTGCTGTATTTTTTGTCCCTCACACACTGTGTCTGTGAGTGGCCACCATGCTTGTGATTCCCATATCTGCCAAGCGGTGCAGGCTGTGTCACAGGAATTTTCACAGACAGGCTCCGCAACACACACTTCTGTGCCATCTACGTCTTGTGTCTCGGTATCGGTAGTATCGCAGTCCGTGCTATCGCAGGAATCGGGACAGGTTCTCTGGCGCATGCGTGTTTGGGTGAGCATTTCGCCCTCACATACGGTGTCTGTCACGGGTGTCCATATGTCCCAATCACCCCATGCATCGCAACTTTTGGCATTGATACGGCATAGTGCTAGTGCGGTGATAGCTGTTTCGGGGAGATTGGTGATGAGGCTTTCACCGTCGAGATCCTGCACTGCTTGCCAAGCATTGCTGTCGCAAGCATCGGTATGTTTGAGGTTTTTGAAATGCACGGGGCGGGCGGCAGCCCACAACGGTTTGGAAAGTGTTGTCGCACCTGTCAACTGCTGACTGTTAAGACCGCTGAGCATACTCATCACACGTGCTTTGATGGTGTTTACGTCGTGGTTGTCCTTTTCTGCTCGCAGTTCTTTATACAGCGTGAAGAACTTGCGCAGCACTGCGCTTGCCGCGTCAACGATGGTGGGGTCGGTCATCGTAGTCATCAGTGCTGCGTCGTTTAACACGGTATGCATCGTGTTTATCATTTCATCAAAGAGCGTTGGGATATCGACAACTTGTTGCAGGATATTGGTTTCTTGGATCGCGAGTATTTCGTTGATGAATTCTTGATTCATGATTTCAGCGACAATGTCGGGTGGCCCTTTAAGTTTTGTGCTGATAAAACTACCCTTCTTTGCCAATGCTTGGCGCAGGCTTACATCGCTGAAAAACACGAACACGGCATCATTGAAATCTTTACCGAGTTGCTTGTTCTTCGCCTTGTCGCGGTTAAGTGCTAGTGCGGTCGCGGCATCGACAATTTTTTTCAAGCCTTTTGCCGCGGCACTATCGGAGGAAAACTGGCCTTGCAGTGCAGTTATTACCGAGCCGACTTTTAGTGCTGTGCCGATGTCATTGCTGAGGCGAGCATGCACGACCGCCATCGTCTTTTGCGTAAAGGTGTTGAGGAATTTCTTCTGGGTGATTGCGGTGGCATCAAAGTCTCTCACCAACAGCCTGTCCATGACGACCGTATAACGCCAGACGACAGCTGCACTAGTGCCAACAACAGCATCCGCCGTGCTCTGTGTGGTGTAGACTTGAGTGTTGCCACAGCTCAGTGACAACAGCAGCAACCAGATTGTCCCAAAAATTCGCATGATTCTCCCAGTACAAAAAACCACTATGCTCAGGTATCGGCTAGCTTTGATGTTTCTTTAAGTAAATTTATAAAGTGCTATATTATTAGTGTGATAAGCTACTTAAATGGCAGGAGCGTGGCTTTTTATTCATCTGCTAACGCAGATGAGCGAATATATGCCCTCAGCTTTATTTGCTGGCTTTTGAAGCCGCGAGCTAGATACGGAGGTTGGTTGCTGGTAGTCGTTCCAGGGGGATTTGAACCCCCGTCGCCGCCGTCAAAGGGCGGGCAGCCGTGAGCGGACAAAAGGCAGGAACGGGCTAGTTTGTTGCACTATGCATCGTCGTATTAAAAGCGTCCCCAGGGGGATTTGAACCCCCGTCGCCGCCGTGAAAGGGCGGGCAGCCGTGAGCAGACAAAAGGCAGGAACGGCCTAGTTTGTTGCACTATGCATCGTCGTATTAAAAGCGTCCCCAGGGGGATTTGAACCCCCGTCGCCGCCGTGAAAGGGCGGTGTCCTGGACCGGGCTAGACGATGGGGACGGTTCTCGACAACATGAGCCCACCTGGTCTCGAACCAGGGACCCGCACATTAAAAGTGTGCTGCTCTGCCAACTGAGCTATGAGCCCTTCCCGCCGATCGGCTTTGAAGGGCAATTTTATATCAGTGGGGTGTGCTGTTGTCAACAGTTAGCTAGCGTTACTGTGTTGGGGGGTGTTGAATTCTTTTGGCGTGAGGGTGGGTGCGGTTGTATACTATAGTTCTTGGGTGATATTTTTGATGATCGCGGCAAGGCAGAGATGAATATTTTCAAACAAATCAGCCATTGGCTGGGGGAACGACGCAAGGCAAGGTATTGCCGTGCCACCAAAAATCCCAGAGCAATGAAGGAAGACAGGTGGTTGGCATTGACAGCACTGGGTGAATATGACGATCCACAGTTTGCGGTGCCGGCGTTGCTGGCACGCTTTGAGTACAATCTCGACAACGGCATCCTCGACACGCGGGAGAAAGAACAGGCCATGAAGAGCCTCATGGGCTACGACAAGGAGGCGGTGTTGGCGATCGCGAGGGAGCATTTGCGGCACACCGATCATATCGCATGGACGACTAAAATCCTGTTACAACTTGGTGGCGAGAAGGAGGTCGCGAGTGCGCTGCTTGCCTGTCTTGATTTCAGTGCTGTCGCCTTTGATCGTGCCAAAGTAGACAAGAACTACGATATACTCTGTCATCTGCACGATTTTGATGTCTCTGACTTGAGTCGCGATATCGTGCATCTTTTGGACGATAATGATGAGCGGGTGCGTTTTGCTACGGCGGAGATTCTCATCAAGCAGAAGGCCGACTATGCCGCAGAGGTGCTGGAAAAATTCATCTCAGATGATTCTGCCGAGAACACACGGATCAGGCAGAACGTTCTTGCCGCCTTCATCGCGAACAGCTGGGCAATTAAAAACCGCCATGCCTTTCGCAAGAGCAGTGCCGCCAAAGAAGCAGTTCTTGGCAAAAACGGCAAACTAAAAGCAATCCAACAACGATAATAGCTAGTTGCGCTTCAACAACCGCTGATGGAGTGCAAATTATCTTGCCGCGCCACTAAACTTTCCCTGTATGCCTGCCGACGGATGGGTGAGATTTACTTGCAACTGTAAATTCGCGAGGTAGTTGTTTTGCTTTATAGTTGGAAAATTTTACTGGCGGGGGTGTTGCTGGTTGGTGGTTGCAAAGCCGATACCATTGAACGCTATCCCTACCACACACACGAAGATGATGATGACGATGACATCGATTTAGATTGGGATTTCGATGGGGATGTTGATTTAAATGCGGATGCTGACCTTGATTTTGATGTTGATGTTGATGTCAATGCCGATTTCGACATTGCCTCTAGAATTGGTGATGCTTTTGACAAAGTTACCGATGCTACAAGAGGGTCGATTGTAATTAGCAATGACCCACACCGCAGTACCTACACGACAAATCCGACGGATCGGCCGACTCGCACGCTGCGACCAGTTCGCACGACGCGTCCGACTCGCACCACGCGGCCGACTCGCACCACGCAGCCAACGACACAACCGACGACACGGCCGACTCGCACCACGCGACCAACGACACGTACCCCGCGGCCGACAACCCAGCCGACACGTACCCCGCGGCCGACAACACAAC
The DNA here is from genome assembly GCA_965226195.1 of Oligoflexales bacterium. GTDB lineage: Bacteria > Bdellovibrionota_B > Oligoflexia > Oligoflexales > JAPPIL01. Next base: position 1,104,368 of record OZ245333.1, on the reverse strand, counting down.
CGACGCGCACCCGTAATAACAACAACAGCGATGACAGCACCCGCAATGACAATGCGAGGGAGAACACCAACACGAGTGGGAACGACAACGCAAGTGGCAGCGGCGGTGACGGCGACAGCGGTGAGCAGTTGCTGAATGTTGAAGTGGGTGAATTGTTCCGTCTCGTGGCAACAGGGGTAAGAACTACGTTGGCGGTTGAAGATGAGGCTGGCAATACTGTGCAAGGAGTGCTGTTGCGGTTGGATAGCAGTTCGTTGCGCAAACTCTTTCTGGTGCGGAAACTGGATGAGCATAACCTCGTTGCTCGTAGTACTTCTAGCACGCGTCGTATCACGCTGACGGGAAGGGAGAGCAGCGTTGATTGGAAGTTGGAACACGAGGGGGCAAAGGTAACGCTCGACATCGAAGGAGGTCTTGTGCTCGACCATCTTTCTGCTAACATTGCAGTGAAATTGCATTTGGTGACGGTCAGCGGCACGCGGCTGGTCAACACGGCACGCACTGCCAACATTGCCCTGCGTGATGGACGCGGTTCGGTGACCTTCGTTCTGCAAGGAACGGATGCGGAGCTCAGTTTCAGCAGTGGTTGCTACCGCTGGGGAGTGGAATCTTTGTCTTCCAACCGGGTAATGTTCGGGGATGAGTTCGGTAGTCTATGTCGCTAACTTATTGAAATATCACAATTATCTCTGTTCAACGGTAAATTTTAAAAAATGCCTTAGGTTGGTGACTATTTCTTCCGATCAACAAGCAGACGGATTGTAGGAGCAGAGATGCTAAAGACGGTATTTTTGTTTATTAGCTTAAGTGGATTAGCTACATTTGTGGGCTGTGCAGGCGAGCGTAGGTCAACTGGGTTGGTAACAAATGCTCCTACTAGTATTAATGTCATTGGCACGTCCTACACGCCCTACACGCTAGTGTTCTCCGCGATCAATGCCGCGCTAGACGGCTCTGGAACAACAACTGTTTCCGTTAAACTCAAGAATGGTAATGTAGTCGTTACCGACGGCGATTTGTCAAAAGTCATGGTGACGCTCAAGTATCGCGTTAGTAATACTGAAGATGAAGACGATGCCTGCAAGCCCGAAGGTGATGTTTGTTTTAAGGAGTTTGCTACTGGAGGAAAGCTAAAGTTGCAGCGCGGGGCCAGAACCTTTCAGGTGCAGTTAGAGGCTGGTAGAGTACATCAGTTGCATGCGGAAACTGTTGTTAATGACAAAAATGTGTGGGGGGAAAGCGGCATCTTTTCAGTTACAGATGGAGAAGAGCAGACAGATGTCAGCGAAGAGAGTCCTTAAGAGTCTATCCAGCGTGTAAATTTCCCCAACTAGAGCGGTATTGACAGGTATCGCCATTAGTTCAAGGGCGGTATTTCATTGGCTTGCAACAAAGTCTAGCTTATCACTATGGCTGCGGTAAAAAATTGATGCTATCGCTAAAAACGAGAAGGTCTTGGTTGTTATGTCTAACTTTGATGGCGTAATGCTTGTGGTCGTCTTCGATCCACACCTCGTCCTCATAGACACCAATAACCACACCCTTCCCACCCACTGCTGCTCCAATGACACTTGACCATATCTTGTCAACCTCGACCTCACTGCCAACATGAGGGTGGGGGTAATAAGTGAGTGTGCCTGTAACTCGACCGGGATGAATATTTTGCACTCGATCCATATCTTCTGGATAGAGATCATCGTAAAGGTGAATCTCAAGATGAGGCTGGTCGTGAGCATCGATATGATAACCTACTACCTGCCCGCCGTAGATCTGTGCCTTCTTATCACCTTGGAAGCGCACATGCTTGCCCAGATAACTTATCCATCTATCTCTGAGGTTGAGGTGTTCCTTAACCCGTAAATAATCAGCCGCAGCGGTGGCAAGGGAAGCCGAAGTCACAATATCAGTTCCCCTCAGACTGACAGAAATTATCGGCTTGAGTACCTCCAAAACCTTAGCGCTTCGCGCATAAACTACTGTAGAAAAAAAGGCACTCGACACCACCAGTGTTAAAGCAGATACTCCCCTCATGTTCACCTCCGCAGATGAGAATCCGTGGGACACTTACGCTGATCCAGAATTAAGGTTCGGTCAATGTGCCACGATACGGGGAAGTTGTCAACACTAAGTATCTACTGACTCTTACATATTAATATTGTCTAAGTAAGTTCACATGTTGTTTACAATATGTGTAAAATTAACACACTCATACGTGCTGACCAGAAGGTTTTTTAGAGCTGCACCCAGACGTGGCTATCGTGAAAGAAGTTAAGACAGTCAAACGGGTAAGAAAACTAAGTCGTCGGTGATAGGTGTTACTGTAGCAGATCCAGATTCTACAACCCGCTAAGCAACGAGGGGTGAAAGTCATCGTTAGGTGGCAGGTGCATCGCGGTCAGGATGGTAGCAGCGACGTTGGCTAGTGTCGGGTCGGTGGTGTTGGTGAGCTTATATTTTTTTGTGTCGTGCGGATCGTAAAAATAAAACGGCACGGCACTCAGTGTATGCGAAGTTTTTGGCAATTGCTCACCTTGCGCGTTTTGCTCATACATTTCGTCGCAGTTGCCGTGATCGGCGGTGACGATCAGTTTAACTTTGTGCTGATGGCAAGCGTTGATGAGACGGCCAAGCATCAGGTCGATGATGTTGACGGCGACCACCGCGGCATCGAAATCGCCGCTATGCCCAACCATGTCGCCGTTGGGAAAGTTTATACGGGCGAAATCGAAACTCGCTTTTTCCATTTCTGCGATGGTTGCTTCGGTAATTTCTAAGGCTTTCATCCATGGCTGGCGATCGAAGTTGAGATTTTTATGCGAGGGGATGCGCAGATATTTTTCTAGCTTTTGATCGAGATAGCCCGAATGGTTGCCGTTCCAAAAAAAAGTAACATGCCCGTATTTTTGGCTTTCGCTACAAGCAAATTGTCGCACCTTGAGTGGTAGCAGATAGCTGGTCAGCGTGTGCTCGATGCGGGCTGGTGTGACCAGATAGTGCGGTGGAATACTGCGATCTGCATCGTATTCCATCATGCCTGCGAAAAAAACCGCGGGATGTTTTTCGCGCTCAAACTTGTCGAATTGCTGCGCGGTAAAGGCTTGTGATACCTGGGTGGCACGATCGCCGCGGAAATTGAAAAAAATAACGCTATCGCCATCATCGATCGTGCTGTGTGTGCCCGCGATGCGAAACGGCGGCAAGAACTGATCGTCCGTATCACGTTCATCCCGCAGTGTGGCAATACCCTCGGCGGCGGAGGCAAACACCCGCCCTTTGCCGAGCACTTGCAGTTCCCAGCCTCGCTTGACGATTTCCCAATTTGCTTCGTAACGATCCATGGTAATCTGCATACGGCCACCACAGGAGGCAAGCTGGGCATCGAAGTCACCGAGCTGCTGCAGATGTTGTTGCAACTCGGCAACGTAGTGTTCGGCAGATTTAGCGGGGACATCGCGCCCGTCGAGGATCGCATGCATACGTGCTCGCGGCACACCGTCACGTTTCGCTTGTGTCAGCATGGCGTGCAAATGACGTTGATGCGCATGCACGTTGCCGTCGGAGAGTAGACCGATAAAGTGCAGTGTCGTGTTGTTGGTGATGGTGTTTTTCACTGCCTGTTGCCAGCTGCGTCCTTTGAACAGCGCACCGCTGTCGATGGCTTTATCGACGAGCTTCGCCCCTTGATCGAACGTCCGCCCTGCACCCAGTGTTATATGCCCGACCTCGCTGTTGCCGAGGTCATCATCGGCGGGCATGCCAATCCAGGTGCCGTGTGCCTTCAAGGTCGTAAACAAGCCATGCTGTCGCAAGTAATCGAGCGATGGCGTGTACGCAGCATGCACCGCGTTGCCATGTGTCTGTGGGCTGTGCCCGACACCGTCGAGAATTACGAGAAGAAGTTTTTCTGGCATTTCCTAGCCCCCGCTTAACCTTGTAGCACAGATACATGTATTGCGCATCTGTGGATTTGTGTAGGGGAGGTGTATGCCTAGAATTTCTTCTGCATCAAAAAACGTCCGCTCGTGCCCCAGCTGTCGTTCTCGTAGGTCTCACTGCCAAGTTTAGCGTTGACCGATTGGTCATACCGTCCGAAAGAAGCAGATAACGAGATGTCTTGACTGGGAATGATGTCGAAGACACCCGCGACCGACAGAATCGTATAAGAAAGGTCAAAGTCGCCGTCTGCATCGGAAAGTGTGATGTTACCGCCAATGGTGTGGTGGATTTCGCCGCCAAAACTTAACTTGACGCGACCGTCAGCTAACTCAACGTTGATGCTGCCACCGCCACGGTGATACAGCTTGTGGTGGAGATCGGCATCGTCACCAGCCCAAGCATTTAGTTCGCCTTGCCAGGTCTCGCCGAGTTTTATAAGCCCGATGTCGCCGAGATGCAGGACGCTGTTCAACTTGAGGTCGATGGTAATGGCATCGCTAGCGGTGAGCGGATACTTAATGCCGACACGGTAGAGTGCCGCACCGTGTGAGCGCACGTTGTCCGCACCCTCGTCGCCAGAAAGTTTTTTGCCTTCGGTATCGACGTATTCATAACCCAAGCTGGCGATGTGCAGCGGGCCTGAGCGATATGACAGCAGATAGTTCTGTGTCGAGTAGACACGCAAATGTTTGCTGGTGGAAAGCTTCGTCGCGGTGTAGCCATAGACATCTGCCCCTCGCCGTTGTCGATCAACGTGCCTTTCAGCCCGCTCCACGTGCGAGTTTTGACGGGGATGTCGTCGATGCCATTGTTATCAAGGCCATAGCGGTAGGCGGTGGTCAGGAAGGCGGTAAAACTGCCACGCTTGGCGGTAACTCCGAAACGCAGCACACCAAGATTGTCACCGCTATTGTAATAAACCCCCTTCGCGAGCCAATGGCCGAAGGTGAGCTTAGGCTGTGCGTTTGCAGACTTCTCCACTACGCGGTTGTTTTCTGCGAAGATGCTGCTGACATCTCCCGAATGCAGTAACTCGACATCGGAACTCAAGTAGTCGGTATCGGTAGCCTCTGCCGGTGCGGCGAAATTTATCACACAAGCTGTGGCAAAGCACATCGCGGTGGTTGCTACCCGGCCCGCGACAGCGAGTTTCCGCAACTGTGGCCCGACTTGCTTAATCGCTTCTCGCACACTGAGATTACTTGCCTGCGCAGACGTTGTCGGCATAGACAATGCCATCACTAGCGATAGCGCGGCGAACAAAGGCAGGGGTTTCATTCTCACCCTCCCACAATAAAAAATTACGCCTAAAATTCAGGCGAAGATTATGGGAAAAAATTTAAAATGTCAACGCAAAGCAAGATTGTTTATTTTCAGTGCGGGCAAAGGTACGGGCAGCAAACAACAGACAGCACAACACAACCACACACTTCATCACTCGACCCTACAAAAAATAAATAAATTGGAACATTGCTAATCTGTTCTTTTTGGGCTGTCAACTCCTACTGTGAGTTTTTGTAAAAACTACGTGGCAACCACTGCTCTCGGCAACTAGTTGCTTCGGTTTCCTGATTGACAAGGTGCATTGTCATCCGTACGCTGGGCGCATTCTTGGTCAATTTTAATTTCTGGAGGTTGGGATGAAGACGTGTATTTTGTTGTGCTGTGTGCTGTGGGGTGCTGACATTCTGGCAGGAGAGAGGGTTTATACTGGTGCGGGTTAAGACCTATACACCTTGTTTGCTGAGGGGAAATCTCGCTATGGCGAGTGTGACATGTCTTTGCATGAGGGGAGTGGTGCGATGGGCCGCTACATCTCGATCATGCGGTTAGAGGAGACGACGGATCATAATGGTGAAACCTACAACCGTGTGCTAGACAGCTTCTCTATTGAGATCGATCCTGAGGCAACGGAGGTTAGGGGGACAGAGCGTGTGCTGAAAGACTACTATGAGCTAAAGCCGCGGGATGACGGCGCAGTCTCCCTGAAAGTTAAGGGTTATGGTAATTACTACAAAGGTGGCAATGGCCCCTTTAGCATCATCGGCGGGGGCGGGGGAAGATACGCAGGCTACATCGAGAGGACGTTGAAAATGTTGATAGATACTGAGAGCCGCAAGGTGTTGAGGCTGGAAAACACGATGCAGTGGCATACGAGAGGGCTGTTTAGTATCTTTAATTTTCTCAAGAAAAGGTCGATCGTCGATTGCGGTGGCAATGCTGTGCGGGAAAATTAGCATAAAATCTGCCTGTGTGTATGCGGGAAGAAAGTGCTACATTAGTAGTTGCGCATAACATGCAGGAGGACGCACTTGGCAATTTCAGCAAGGTGGCTGTTAGCAAGCTCAGGGCTGCTCTTTCTATTCTGCGAGGTGCATGGGCAAGCAAAAATTCCCCCTCTGCGGTTGCGCACAGATTTACAAAAAAAAACACAGCTTTTTTGCACAACACAGAGAGACGTGCAGTCTTTGTGGCGGGCGGGTGTTTACGACACACTGCTCAGCTTGCGCACGTTGCCATACACGAAGCAGGCGGAGCAGTTGGCGCGCACACAGGCACAGCGTGAGGGCAGTGCGGGATATGCGTATGGCAGGTGTAAGGATGGCCGCGCCTGGGTGCTGAGTGTCTCGGCCCCGTATGCTGCGATGGTTAAGGGGCATAGGGTAAAGTTAGCAGCAGGGCTACAGCACTATTGTCGTGGCCTGCAAGCGCGCTATGCACCGAGTGGCTGGCAACGCACACAGGTGTTGGCAATTAAGCAGCTTGAGTTGGCCTTGCCAAGACAGGGCAATGGTTTGGTTGCAGTCAGGTGTCTTTCGCAGCAACCCCACAAAACAGGGCCGCGCTTGCTCTATGTTTTTCCTGTCGGCAAGCCTGCTATGCAGGCCCCCTTGTTGCCGCAGCAGGTTCGGCGTGGGCAAGAGCAGCAAGCAGTGCAGGCATGGGTGACAGCGGTGCGGGCTAAGATGGGATTGGCGGCGTTGCCTTTGCAAAGAGTGCCGCACGTGAAGGAACGTTTCAGCGTTATTCACGACCGCGTCCAGCTGCGCGCGGTGAAGCAAGCTTTACACAAGCAACGACGGCGTTTACTGGGCGAGAACCGAGCACGTGGGCATACACTTAACGAAGCCTTAACGATGCTGTGGGTATCACCCTTTCATCGTGACTTGCTGCTGCACGACAAGGCGGCTTACCTGATAGTTGATATTGTGCGGCAACAAAATCAGGTGTTAGTGAAGATGCTTGTCAGCAGTGCTTTATCCAAGTTAACGCACCAGCATGAGGATCATCGCAAGACGGCTAAACGTTGACGTAAAAGGTCGTGCTTATGGGGTGAATTTTCGAGACTATCACGCACTCCCGAAACTCCATCACGTATCGATGTTGGCCAGGTGTCGGCATCTGCTGGTGTGCGAGACAGGTATTTCCTAATGCTAAAAAACCTGTTCTTATCCACCTTTCCGCTCCAGTTTTTGTAGTCGTTGATCGCTGGCACCGACAGTTGGCGAAAATCTTTACTACCTTGGCTGGCGGTGAACAACCCCTGCTGCTGTTCGGCTATCCGATGAAGGGCAGAATACTTGTCACTTCTCACTGCACAAAACCCATGGAACTTATGTATATTGTGTAGCAAAAATATATTTTGTCAATAATTTCAGATAGAGTAATTATGTATTTTTTACAGCGTTCCCACTTCTGTCAATTAACACCAGAGGCTAGCATCATCATACGATTAGCGATTATTACAGAGAGAGAGGGGTATATGTAGTAGTTGTCACGAAACGCTGACCTCCACGAAATAAATTCTTCTCCTTTAGGTCGGATAACTTTCGCGCTCCCAATTTTCCTTAAGAAATCTATTCTTCTCTGGTAAAGCGAAGTAAGTGGTGTCGAAGTATTCCAGATTTTCAGAAGAAAAAACTCCTCAAGCTGGGGAAAACGTAACCCATTTGCCATTCGAGTCATATCACATCTGTGCAGTAGTACCTTGATCTCACCTCTGGCATCGGCATTTGCTTACAGTTAAGTTAATTTTTTGTGTCTATAATTTTAAGAAAAAATAAAAATAGGTAATAATCTACTCGTATGAGTGACCTCCAGTCGTTAAGGTTTGCAACAATTGGTACATGTTATCAGTCTCGTATGAGGTAACCAACCCTCGGTTCAAGACTGGCGGTCATTCATATCTTCTTTCTGGAGTATCTTGCGAGCAAGAGAGAGAAGCGCAGAGAATAGCTGCGACAGAAACATTTCTCATCATTAAAGACATATTTTTTTTCATAATAGTATCCGACAATCTAGATAAAACAGTTTTCCGTATAGCTTTCGATATAGCTTTTGCTTTTATAATATTAAATTCTTCATCATTTTCAGCTATATATAGCCTGCCAATTATTTTAGTCTCGCGAGACGGCACCCCATCACTTGCTATCTCAATGTCACGTTCTATGATTTGATAAAAAAAGCGCTTTGCAGTAGGAGGGAGCTGAATTTTTTTCGTTACCAGATCAGCACGCTCTTCAAGCTTGCGCTTAACAAGTTCACTACTGCCTTCTAAGGAAGGAACTCCATAAAAAGCAGCTTGCTCAGATAACTGCATTCTTCCGTAGGCAGTCCCCAAATAAGCTCTTACACTCCTATCGTCAGGATTGAGGAAAAACGCGCGGCGGAGGTTACATAAAAATTCCGCCGCCACGATACTATTTTCAGCGGCGGTGAGCAAGTCAGCCACCTCTTCACGGAAATCAAGGTAAGCATCGAGGCTAGCGGGCATCAGCTCGCCGTCGTAGCCTTCTGTGGCCAAGCGTAAGGCCACTTTGACCATCTTATAGTGATTCACCACACCTGCGCCGTTGAGCTCGCTCACATCATTGGTAACGGTCTTGATTGCGGTCTTCTCTAACAGCCATGCGGCGTTGTCTCTCGTTAGCTGCGGTAAAATACTTCTAACATCGGCTAGCACCCCAGACACAATGGGAGCAGCCGCACTAGTACCGTTAAACATCACTTCCTTTTTGCCATCAAAGGAAAAAAGATCAGCGCCGGGTGCGGTAACGACAAGGCTATGATCTGCTACCGAACTCTTTACGACAAGTCCATCGGGGCCGATAGCTCCAATAGGCATTATCTTCATACTGCCATCTCGTGCAAGAGTGCGTGAAGCGAGCAGGGCAGTATTCGATTTACTAGGGAATATATTACCGGCAGAGGCGACAAAGAGTGTCTTCTCACCCACAACACCAAGTCTATCAACATCGATAGTAGCAGTTTTTTTGGAAAGATTTATGACACCGGGTGTCTGTAGATACTGGCTGACAGTATGGTCAAGCAGTGGATCTGCATTGGATAGCAAAGAAATTTCTCCCATGACACTCACCCCTGCCGACCTGCCCGCGAGCAGGTGCGCCACCAACACACTGTGTTTTGTAGCTTCTTGCAAACGCTCAGGGTAGGGAAGAAGCTCATAGTTGTCTGCCAACCGCAACGATCCGTGCTCCTGTACGGAAGACAGTAATTCCTCATAACCGCGGAAACTACCGTCGAAAATCCTCACCTCGGAAGGATGTAAAGGGAACTCAATCGCTGCTAAAAGCTGCCTCACCTCAGGTGTACCGATGGCCTCACGATCCCACCGTTTGCTTAGCGGGCGACCTTTTATGACGGTCTTCCTATGCGCCTCACCCCAAAGGAACATCTCCACCCTACCCCAATCTTGTGGCTTGAGCTCCGCACTTCTTGTCGCTACACGTGGCGAAAACGACAATGCAGCGATGCTGTGGACACAGATAGACAGTACCAAAAGAAAATTTATTAATGAATACCACATGTTACTGCAAATATAACTATAGTGACGGATTTATTATTATTGCAACACTAACCAATTGTCAATAAAATATTGACGCGATTAAACTGCGCCACACACTGCGATTGCGGAATTCACACAGGTAGATGCCTTGCCACACACCTAGGTTGAACTGGTGGTCTGTGATTGAGGTGGGCTGTGGTTGCCAAGACGCAGAATTCGCACTCAATAACATATTTTTAATAGAGTCAGATAGTTACACAACTTATCCTTTCGTCCCCGAAGATGTACTCAGACAAAAATACCTCGAAAATCGCCTCCCAATACGGGCTATTGCCAGTGAATTTGCGTGCTCAAAAACGTATGTTAGAAGCATGTCGCTGAAATACAACATCCCCCTACGCAAAACCTCAGACTACCGCGGTTCTAGGTGGTTTACCTATGGCAAGCGTCGAGTCGGCGGCAAGACCGTAGACCACAAGGGTGAGCTACGAATCATAGCCGCCATCAAGAAGATGTATATTGAGGGAATGAACACGTCGGCAATCGCCAGATGCTTGAATGCCATGAAGCTGCCCACCAAGCAACAAGGTAAGGGCTGGCACAACTGCACGGTCGCTGAGATTCTCAAACAGGAGGGGGTTTACGCTAAGGGACGCAGGGCGAGGGGCAAAGAATAGCTTTACGGCTTATTTGGTGATTTATCGGCCTTCATCTGGGGGGAGGTCACTAACTAGCAGTTTGTTGGGCACAGAATGGGTAGGAGATACTGCTATGATGGGATCGCTACCGCAAATTGTCAAAGAGACGTGATAGCCAGAGATGGGACGCAACAGAAAAATCTTGACTGTGTTAATGTGCCTGTTATAAGCATCAAGAGCATCTAAGGGTGCGTTAATTTATCTAATCTTACTTCAGGGGGATGCAGTGAAGGCAAAATTGTTGGTGGTTGTGCTGAACATCGTGTCATGGAGTGGTTTGCTGCAGGCGGGGAAGACATATTACCTACTGACCAGCGAAGCGATAAGTGGGGTCAGCTTGCGAGTGCCTATTAAGTCACGGACACTGGACAAGATGCCTCCCGCTCTGTCCAGCTACTTCAAGAAAGTTATCATCGACAGGCTGGCTCATTACAAGAACCCACTAGAGGCGCACATTGCTTTATCCCGCTACTGGCAAGTTAGTGCATCCATTATCCCATACCTCAGCCATTCATCACCCATCAAAAACAGCCACGAGGATTCTTATCCTGAAAGGGAGGTGTATGAGAACAAAATGACTGAGTTCAACGCATACAACCCCTCCATATCCACAAAGTGGGAGGACAGGCATCGGATGGCAAAAAAGCTGACTGCTCAGGCAATAGCTGTGTCTAAACATGTGACAAAGTCCTTGCGAAAGAATAAAGCTTTTTGGAATGCTTTTGCTGCTGAGGACTTGCAGCGCGGGCCTGATTTGCAAAATTTTTTCTTTGCTAAACTCCAAGAATTTAACGATTTGTCAGGCAAGTTGGAAAGCATTGGTCAGCAAGTGGGAACAGATTCAAAATATCCTGAACGATCTATGGAAGTGGCTCAAGACCTGAGTTACGTTTCTGTGGCAGGCATAGCAAACGGCAATAGCGACAGACAAGGACAAGATTTCTCCTTTTTGCGTGCTGTGCAGGCATCACTTCTCCACAAGATCATTTCGGACGGTAACGACAAGCCATTCCCTTGGCTCTGGAATCTTAGCTACCCAGATCAAGGAGAGGATCAGCAAAGCGCACTCGACTATATGAACGCTTGGATTAGAGTCTACCTTCCTCTATGAGGCAATACACAACTTTTTGGAGTATCTCCATGCGTGCCATCGCTAAACGCCTGTGCCGCTCCAATGCATGGCTGTCGCATATCGAGAACGGGCGATCCAATGTGCCTACCGATCACAGACTCGATGCCCTGCTCAACCTCTATGGCTTGAAGCGCAAGAGTTTCAATGAACGGGTGCGACTTTACAAGCAAAAGATGGCACCCCGCAGTGAGCTGAAAGAACTGAGCGATCGCCTTGACGATGAGAAGGTGAGGCTTGTCTTGGTGTTTGCCAAGTCTGTAGCTGAGGGTGTATGAGGGAGCAGAAAATAACGTGGGGGAGGGGCTGCCCAATTAGTTCGAGTGAAGGGCAGATGATGCTTGATAAGGAAACAATTCATGTCGGTGCAGCCTAGACTTTAATGTAATAACTTACTGTTATTACCTGTTTTTTTAACGCGTTTATCATTGAACATAGCAATGTTGGTGCAGAGCGGCAGCTTGAATTGCTCACTTGTTCAATAGCTGTGCCCATCTAGTTCTCAACAACGGGTGTTGAAAATCAAGGGATGTTGGGTAAAAATGTCGGTGTAGTTGTTTGATCTACGGGACAACATGTTACTATCCGATTTCAAGGCTTCGACAGTACGCTAACCTAATGGACGATTTGAAGCTACGATTTTGAAGTTTTTTTGGGCAAGGTTTCGCGATGCTGATGATGGGTGGCAATTTTTTACATGATGAACAGCTGTGCGAGAGGCTGGATGCCGTAGAGTGTGAGCATAGACTGGGAGACATGTACCGCGGAGCTATTCAGGCACTTAAATCTAGCAATCCTGATCGCTTTGCTCAAGCAGCTCATTCGCTGCGGGAACTTGTACAAAAGCTAGTGTGGCTTATCTGCGGGGAGCCGCAAGTAGTAGATGCAGGAAAGCTAAAAGAAAAGCGACGCGGCATGAGAAAGGTTTTGTCGGAATATGGAAGTGAGGTGTGTTCCAAGTCTTTTAAAAATCTACTGCTGGATCTCAAAGAATACCTGGATCTTAACGACGACACTACTCGACGAGAGCTAATAGCAAGAGTGTTAGCATCGGGTAGTGCGAGAGGGGTTCAACCTGAAATTAATCGTGAAAAGGTTATTGAGATGGATAAACTGTGGAGAGGCCTAGAACGCCATGCTCACCACCCAAAAAACACTGATCAAGATAAGATTAGAAAAGAACTGATTGGGTTTATAAAAAAAATAAATGAAAATTTGCCCCGTATTCTTGATAGACAATATGCAACAAAACGAAAACCAATAAAAGAGATACAAAAATACGATGGATAGAGACAAAAAAAAACTGAAGGAACTCTTTAATCTAGTAAAACCTGGTGGTAAAGCAGATGCAACTCGGTTACCGATGGATTACTTAGTGAGAATGGCGAGTATTGAGCCAAATCTGGTTGCTAAGGTCGTTTCAAATATTCCAGCAGTAGATAATCCTAGAATATGCAACATGGTGATGGAGATTGCTACGCTACTACCTCCAAAACAGTCAATGACAATAAAGACAAAGGTGCTCGAATACGCGAGCAAAAGCTCCAGTCTCTGGGGAGATGAAACCACCAAACTATTAATTTACTGGTCAAAACACAACCAAACGGCATCTGCACTGGAGCTCTTGCAAGAGCTGGTCAGATTTTCTCCTGACCCTGAAGACAAAGAAAAACGAGAGCGACGTAAGGATTACAATGAGCAGCTAGGTGACATGGAGAAGGTGCACCTGTTAGTAGGTACAGGGCTAGAGCCTTCACACCGTATGGACAGCCACTTTTACCGCGAGCTAATGCATGAGGGCGTTCCTAAACTCGTAGAAAAAGAACCATACAAATCTGCTCATATTCTTATCGAAACCGTGTCAGAGATGATCAGACTGAAGTCTCACGATAATGGGAAAGACTACTTTGATTGGAATATTCAGTTTAGTATTGGCGGTGAGCAGCTGGATAACCAGCCAAAAGGACATGAGGGAACGCTGATCGATACAATGACACTTGCTTGCGAGAAAGTCTACGAAAAGCAAGGTGATAAAATTGCAGAGCTGGATAAAATTTTGCGTAAAGTGGATATACCTTTTTTCAAAAACTTGCGTCTTCGTCTTTACACAAAATATACCAGTGAGGTGACCAAGCGTTGGATAAGGGATCTTATCCTTAAACATGATAAGTATGGAAAACAGCCGTTTGGTCAGGATTTTTGGGACATGATAAAGAGTGCTTGCGAGCACTTCGGTGAGGGGCTACTCACAGTAGAGAAACGCACAAAAATTTTTGAGGACATCAATGGAGCGTCTTTTAGTGCTAAACACAGTCGATCATACACAGAGGAAGATCTTCGTCGCACACAGTTTTTCCCCTTCGAGAGTGTGCTGTTTGGTAAATATAAGAGTATTTTACAAAAACTAAAAAACATGCCAATCAAGAAGAAGGAAGCCCCTCCTTGTTACACTCCTACGGAGACAGAAAGGAGATCAAGACATGATCGCAGCCCTTACTCTTACGATGAACTTACCTGCTTTAGTGATACGGAATTGCTTGATCGCATAAATGGCTGGGATGATGAAACACAGTTCGTCAAGGACGATTGGATCATTGCCATCAACAAGACTGGCTTTGCCGGGATGCTCTATGATGTTTTCAAGGATTTGATCACTTGTAACCGTGAAAGAATAGCGTTTTGGCTGCAAAATTGTGGCAAGATAGCACACCCTGTCTACTTGCGGGAGATGATTTTTGCAATGCACGAGCATGTCAAGGCAGAAGAATATGGCATGCTTGGTATGTATTTGGAAGTTAGTAAACGGGTTCTCTCCTATTCTGATGGGAAATGGCACAACGAAGAGAGCAAGGAGCAGTTTAGCAGGGAGCCGGGGTGGTCAAGTCCAAGATGGGCTGTTTGCAATCTTGTCAGCTCATATCTGGAAAAGGGAGTAAAGCCAGCACCTTCTGTTTGGAATAGCTTGCAAGCAGTTTTGACAATGCTTTGCACGCAGTATGATCGCGAGCTTGACGGGAAAAAACAAAAATCTTCCGTACGGCGAGGTCTACTCAACACAGGCATCAACACCATTCGTGGTCGCGCTTTGACAGCACTGATCAATTTTGCAAGTGTTGCGCATAAATACAAAGCTAATTCTAATCTCTTGGCAGCACAACAAATTATCGAGCAGCGTCTATCCCCGCAGACAGAGTATGCTTTGCAGCCAGAAGAATGCGCTATCCTTGGTGTGAACTACCTTCACTTGCATGCAATTGATAAGAAGTGGGCAAGCCAGCATGGATCGGCTCTTTTCCCCCAAAACATACCAAAGGCGTGTGCCGCAGCGTTGGGTGCGCTTGTCGGCTATAACAAGCCGTGCAAACCTATGTTTGAAATTGTGCGAAACAACTTTGATTTTATTATGCAACATCTGGATGAGTTCAGGTCAAAAGATACTTACGGAGAAAACATGTTGAATCCACTAGAGATACAGTTGTTTTCCTTCTATCTTGCTGGTGAATACTCTCTCACTGGTGAAGACAGCCTACTCGATCAATACTACACTAATACTGCATCTGATAAAAAACGTCGGGGAAAATTGCTCTACACAGTTGGTGATAATTTACGTAACAAGAGCGATAAGTTTAGCAAAGATGAACTGAAAAAGATCCTTGATTTCTTCAAGAAAAGGCTAGAAGACGGTGATTTTGTAGAAATGGATAATTTTAATCCTTGGCTTGATGTCCAGCAGCTAAGCATTAAGGAGCGGCTTAGTGCTTGTCTCAAAGCTCTGGACACTTGTGAGATAGAAAGCTTTTCAACCCATGTTTGGCTGGAAAAATTTTGCAAAATGCTACCAGAGCACACAGCAGAGGTAGTTGAGTGTTTTGAAAGGCTTGTATGTCGAGATGACATAGAGATACCCTACATAGATACAAATTACGTGAAAACCATTGTAGCTGCAGGGCGCAAAAGCAGCGATGAGGTACGTAGCTGCACAGATCGAGCAGTAGACTGCCTGCTTAAAAAGGGCTTGATTAGCATAGACGACTTGGAGAATTGAACTGATGTTGTGCTCATTTGATATGATGCAAAGAATGCTTTTTGTGGCGAAAAAGTTGCAAACAGGTGTCCAGTATGGGGCATAGTCTGTCCATCTAGCGATAACCTGATCAAGTTCGGCCACAGATCTTCTTAATGTAACATTCTTGCAAGCTTGAGCTACATGTGCACTATCAACCTGCATCCAGTGGGTCATCTTGAATCCCCTGTCTGTGGTGATCCTTGATCTACCTCAGCAACACCCTCTTGACAACTGTGGGTACCTAAGCGTATAATACTTAATTATTACGGATTATATGCTCATGAGTCGGAATTACCACGATATTCTCTACCGTGTTGCCGAGGCACAACATGGCCTTTTCACTGCTCGACAGGCGGTGGAAGCTGGATTTATCAGTAAGAATCATCATTATCACGTTAAAGCAAGGAACTGGGAAAAGGAATACAGGGGAATCTATCGCTTGAAAAATTTCCCTTATGAAGTGGAATCTCAGTACGCTTTATGGTCTCTTTGGTCATGCAATAGGAATGGTAATCCACAGGGTGTTTATTCGTATGAGACAGCACTGAGTATCTATGATTTGACTGACTCAAATCCTGCTAAGATTCACATGACAGTTCCACCGGACTTCAGAAGGAGTGCACCTATACCGGGAGTTCTCAGGCTCTACACGGGCAGGCTCAAGCCGAGTGATTGTCGCATGATGAGCGGCTACAGAGTTACGACCCCGACCCGCACTTTGTATGACGTTATCAACTCTAATCACCTCCAAGAGTGGATTATTACCCAAGCTGTCAAGGAAGGATTAGAAAGGGGCTTGTATCCTAAAAGTGAACTAGCAAGATACGGGATTATCAAGAAGGTTAAATACTACGAGCAACGTCCAGATGAGTGGGGTTAGAAAATACTAGACACCAGCCATTCTACTCCATGCAGTAGCAGGCTATAGGAGCACAGCATGTCCAAAAACATAGGATCAGCCAAGCAGCCGCGCAAAAACATACCACCGCCGGTATCAGGACTAAGCGGCAAAAAAAAACTAATTCTGTTTGGCTGGTACGGGGGGAAGTTTTCACACCTCAGCTGGCTGTTGCCACTGCTGCCTGAGTGTCATCATTACTGCGAACCGTTCGCGGGATCGGCGGCGGTGCTGTTGAATAGACCGCCCTCGCCAGTGGAGACCTACAACGATCTTGATGGTGAGGTCTGTAATTTTTTTCGTGCACTCCGCGATACATCCGAAGAGCTGACACGCGAAATCGGACTGACTCCGTTCTCACGCGAGGAGTTCGGTCAAGCATGCACGCTTGACCCTGATATTTCACCGCTGGAAAGGGCACGACGATTTTATGTCAGGGCAAGGCAGGTAAGAACAGGACTAGCACAGACTGCCTCAATTGGCAGGTGGGCAAATTGCAAAAATACTAGCAGAGCAGGCATGAGTGGTGTCATCAGTCGCTGGTTGGGTGGGGTAAGTTCACTGCCTGATATAGCACAACGCCTGCTGCGGGTGCAGATTGAAAATCGTCCAGCGGTTGACGTGATAAGGATTTACGACTCTCCTGAAACACTTTTTTACTGCGATCCACCTTATGTTCACGCAACACGTGGCGATGCTAAGGCATACGGGTTCGAGATGACAGATGAACAACACGAAGAACTAGCTGACACTTTAAATTCTGTGCGTGGTATGGTTGCATTTTCAAACTACGGTTGTCAGTTTCTGGACAGTCTTTACCCAAGCCGACGCTGGTTCAAACACGTGGCAGCACCAAAAACAAATCACGCGACAAAAGGTACGCGGGTAGAAGTCCTATGGACAAATTACCATTTGCAACGGATGTTATCCAATTCTAACGTGGTGGAGATGGAGAAGAGTTGAGCAACAAATCTCCTTATCATGTTCTTGAGCGTCTGCACGACGTAGCTAGATCGAGGCATGGAATGCCGCTGGTGAAGAGTGCTGCGTCGCTACGAAGAATAGAATACGTGGTAAGTTGTTCAGCAAACCGAGCCTGCGTGAGACTACTGATGTCCTGCATGTTGGGAAAAATTGACCGTCCACATGTTGATCCACGTGAGCCATACACAAAAATCGGTGGCAACTCATCGTTTTCGGGACGTACGTACGACGAGCAGTACATTACGCCGTTTATCAACAAGTACAGCCTGCCCTGTAATTCCACCACAGCGTTTCTTACACCAGCCCTACGTAACATAGACAAGCCACTAACAACAGGTATTGCTCTAGTTGGAAGGCCGAGTAGAGCTTATCGCGATACGCTTAAGCTACTCGAAGACGTTGCGCGGGGACGGGAGACAGCAGAGAACGTCCTAGCTGACACGATTCGCTTGCTCTGTTCTATGCGTGATGAAAGAAAAAAACGGATAGAGGTACTAGTGTCAGAGGTTGGCAAAGGTAGAAGAGGAGCACCTCTATCGTCAGAGGAAATTATCACTCTGATCAGCCAACACCTCGCTCACAAAAACACAAGCCGTCTACCAGTGCTTCTTATGGCTGCGGCTTACACAGCAACGAAGGACAAAATTGGTGAGAAGATCAGAGCACTCCTTCCTCACAATGCAGCTGACAGGCAAACCGGTGCACTGGGAGATGTGCAGATATGCCTGACGGGTGACGACAGGGTGATTACCATCTATGAGGTAAAACAAAGACGGGTAGGCGTAGATGACATCGACCTAGCAGTGAGTAAGATTGCTACACACAATCCACGGATCGACAACTACATTTTTGTTACAACCGAAGCGATTGAAGAACAAGTCGTCGCATATGCAAGGAACATGTACAAGCAACTTGACGGGGTAGAAATTGCAGTACTGGATTGCATCGGCTTTCTGCAACACTTCTTGCACTTCTTCCATCGCATCAGGGGCGAATTTCTCGATGCCTATCAGGCACTGGTGCTCGCGGAATCAGACAGTGCAGTTAGCCATCCGCTTAAGGAGGCATTCCTGTCCCTTCGCCAAGCAGCCGAGTCTGACAGGTAAAACAAGACAGACAAGTACCCATTAGCTCTGGTTCTGTTTCCCGGAGATACTCTAAAGAGATCCCATATACGCTGGAATGATACCTGTTTCTTGCGGTTGACTTTTTTCCGCGAGATTGACTTTTTCTGTATTAGTGGGGGGGGGGAACTTTTCTAGCTGCCAGATTTGATCGCTGGCTCGCTGCAAAAGCGGGGCATAGAGGGGGCATTTGCAATGCCTAGATAGGCAATATCTGCCAACATATAGCCAAACAAAAGAGCGACACATCTCCCCTATAACTTCAACAATAATAAGATGTTATACTTTTATTTTTACATCCACAAAAACGTACACACTGAACTCAAGGTAGTGCAAATTCGTTCCGAGAAGAAGTTATGTTAAGCGACTAGCTTTTATCATGGTATTCTATGATTAGAGAGGGTCTAGGCAGCTATGAACCATGCGAATGAAAAAATAAAAAAGAAGTTGGACGCGGCACGAGCTGAATTGCTTGATCTTGGTCGCCGTAACCCTCTCATCAACTACAAAACTACCAAGGTGCGAGGTGTTGAAGTAGTTGACGAGTTGTCTCTGCATATTTATCAAATACTGGTGCATGACAATAAGGCCATGTCTTTCTTACCAGCAACTGACCCTGAAGATGATAAGCTGATGTTTGCAGATGACAAGGCAGAAAAAGACCCAGCTCGGTTTACAGACAGTAAACTACAAACAAGTCATGCCGCGGCTGATTTACAAAAGCGTTTAATGGCAACGTACCGCCTAGCGCGCACATCTATCGAGGAACAAGGCATTAACACTCTCTATCTTGCTCTCGGTATGCTTGAGTGGTATGAATCTGAATCCAGTGATATGGCAACCCTAGCACCGTTAATTCTGATCCCCGTAAGCCTTGACCGCACCAGTGTTCGTGCTCGCTTTCGTGTGCGCTACACAGGGGAAGAGATAGGCACAAACCTTTCTCTTCAAGAAAAATTAAGGAAAGAGTTTGGCTTTGAGCTTCCTAATTTTTCAGGGGAAAGCGAGCAACCTGTTAGTAATTATTTTCAAAGTGTAAGCAAAGAAATTGAAAGTTTTAAACGTTGGAAAGTTAACGAAAATAAAATTGCACTTGGCTTCTTCTCTTTTGCCAAGCTTCTTATGTATCGTGACCTTGACGCAGATAATTGGCATGATAAAGCTC
The DNA here is from genome assembly GCA_965226195.1 of Oligoflexales bacterium. Taxonomy (GTDB): domain Bacteria; phylum Bdellovibrionota_B; class Oligoflexia; order Oligoflexales; family JAPPIL01. The sequence continues at coordinate 1,084,562 of OZ245333.1, read as the reverse complement.
TACTACAGCACAACGTTTTATCATCTTTACTGGATGCTCCCTTTCAGGAAGCAAATGCCTCTATTAGCGATGAGGTGTCCAATATAGATGAGCATCTTCCCGCAACGACGGTTAATCATGTTGTCAATGCTGATAGCTCACAAGCACTAGCTATACATGATGTTAGTCAGGGTCGAAACCTCATCATACAAGGGCCGCCTGGCACAGGAAAGTCCCAAACGATTACTAATCTAATTGCAGAAGCCATAGCTAAAGGCAAGAGAGTGTTGTTTGTAGCAGAAAAGATGGCAGCTTTGGAAGTTGTCAAGCGCAATCTTGATGAAGTAGGACTTGGAGATGCTTGTCTGGAATTACACAGCAATAAAGCAAACAAGAAAGATGTTATTGATGAGCTGATTCGCAGTCGGGAAATTGGAGAAAAAAACAGCAGTGCCCTTGACCATGCCCAGTTAGAAGATCGTCGAAATGTTTTGAACGATTACTGTAAAGCAATAAATTCTCCAATTGGCGAAAGTGGGGAAACAACTTATCGTCTGTATGGTAAGCTTTTGCAGCTGCAAAAGCGCCTTGATAAAGTTGATATTCCTCCTCTAACATATCAAGGCAAGTATTCAGCCTCTGCCATTGAGCAAGCTGTAGCACAAGCAAAGAGATTACAGCAACACCTCAAGAACATGGGGCAGCCCAAAAAACATCCATTTTGGGGCAGTAAAAAGTCAAATCCTGATCAATATGTGATGAGAAGAATTGCCGGCAAGGCAAGAGAGGCAACAGCTGATCTAAAGAAATCAGCTGAACTACTGGCAGAACATGTAAAAATCAAGGCACCTGATAACATCAAAGATATCAAAAAATTACTAGCTACTACACAGAATCTTTTAGACACTCCAAAAATTGCAGGCATCAAGGTAAAGGAGGCGGAATGGCTGACGCAGAGCAATGCTTTACAGCAAAAATTGGAGTATGGAAAAAAGTTACGCAGCTTTCACAAAGAATATGATGAGTTTCTTAGCATCAAAGTATTGTCGCAAAACATTTCGCAAGCCTATGAAATATTGCTAGCCTACAGACAAAGATGGTGGCGTTTTCTTTCACATAAATACCATCGTGCCCACACTAAGGTAGCGAGTCTATGTAAACGCACACCTTCGTCATTAGATAACTGCATACGTATTGCTAAAGCAATCATAAATGCACAACAGGCACAGCAACAAGTAGCATACATGCGTGAAACAGGACAAAGGCTTTTTGGCACACATTGGCAAGGTGAGGCATCTGACTGGTCTTACCTTCAAGAGGTGACTACCTACCTCTCAACAATACACGAATCGATTGAAGATGGTAAGTCGCCCAAAGCATCGCTTGCATATCTTGCAGAAAATCCTGATTTAAATAAATTGCATGAATTATTTTCAACAGTTGACCACTGGCAAAAAGATTACTGGCCGCGCCTTCAGCAAATTCTCGAAGAGATACAACTTGATGAAGTGCAACATTTTGGTAAGGCTGGCCTGAAAGGCCTCTCGTTGGCAGAACAGGTGCCAATACTTGAACGTTGGGAGTTTGAGGCAGAGAAACTGCATGAGATTGCCATTTACAACGACTTAATAAAAGAACTAGATAACAGCGGCTTCGTTATAAAAGAACCACAGAGCAGCAGCTTCGTTGATGTTGTAGCTATTGCTAATGAATGGCCTGATGCTAGTGAGTTTTTATCTGATGTGCTGGAGTACACTTATTACGATGGTCTTCTTACAAAAGCAAAGCAAGAGTATCCAATTCTTACCCGTTTTAGCGGTGCATCACATCAAGATAAGGTGGAAAAATTTAAAGAGTTAGATGAGCTTTCGCTCAAAGTTAATAGGGTTAAGATTGCAAACCAACATCGGCAAAATTTATTGCAAAATATTGATGCCAGTGATGAGTTGCATGTAATAAAACGTGAATATGAGAAAAAGCGCAAGCACCGACCGATACGCACGCTTATGCTTGACGCATGGAATGCTATCCAAATAATAAAGCCTGTGTTCATGATGAGTCCACTCTCTGTTGCTGAATTTTTGCCTCCCGGTAAGATAAGTTTTGATATGGTGATTTTTGATGAGGCAAGTCAAGTAAAGCCTATTGATGCCTATGGAGCAATCATAAGAGGTAAACAGGCAATTGTAATTGGAGACCAGCATCAGCTTCCACCCACAGACTTTTTTAGTAAACATATTGATGATAACGATACTGACAGCTCAGAAGAAAATACTGCTGCTGACATCGAAAGTATTCTAGGGTTATTTAATGCCCAAAATGCACCGCAGCGCATGCTGCAGTGGCACTATCGTAGTCGTCATGAATCGCTTATTGCCTTGTCGAACAAGGAGTTTTACCAAAACAAATTGCTGCTTTTTCCAAGCCCCGATGCTGAAAAAAGCGAGGTTGGATTAGTCTATCATCACTTGTCCGATACTACCTATGATCGTGGCAATAGTAGCACTAACTTAGGGGAAGCTAAAATAATTGCAGAAAAAGTCATGGAACATGCCAACAAACACAGCCAACGAACACTTGGGGTGGTAACTTTCAGTGTCGCTCAAATGAGAGCAATTGAAGCTCAACTTGAGATACTGCGAAGAAATGATTCTTCACACGAACAAACATTTTTCAATACTCATGGGAAAGAGCCATTTTTTATTAAAAACTTGGAAAATGTTCAAGGTGATGAGCGTGATGTGATCTTTATCAGCGTAGGCTATGGGCGTGATAGCAATGGCAAGATATTGCAGAATTTTGGCCCACTCAATAGAGATGGTGGAGAGCGGAGATTGAATGTCATAATTACCAGAGCAAGAATGCGTTGCGAAGTGTTCACCAATCTTGCTGCACATGATATTGACCTCAGCCGCGCTAAAGGTCGTGGTATAGAGGTGCTAAAAAATTACCTTGAATATGCAGAAACAGGCGAGCTTACCGACAGCCATAAACCAACTGGAGAGGCAGATTCACCGTTTGAGGAGGAGGTTGCCAACGCTCTGCGGCAACACGGTTATGAGGTTGACCATCAAATTGGCTCTGCAGGTTATTTTATTGATCTTGGCGTTAAAGACCCCAAAAAAACAGGGCGCTACATCTTAGGCATTGAGTGTGACGGTGCAACTTACCACAGTGCCAAATCTGCACGTGATCGTGACCGACTAAGGCAACGAGTGCTTGAAAGACAGGGCTGGCGTATTCATCGCATTTGGAGCACCGATTGGTTTAATCGCCCTCAGCGTGAAGAAGAAAAGGCACTAGCAGCAATAAAGAAGGCTGAATTGTCTACTGCTGCACAGATTGAGACTCCTGTCAAGAATTGCGATAATGAAGAAAGCAAAGAAAGAGAAGAAAGCAAAGAATAGATGTATGCCTAACTGCCGCTATCACCTCTCTCAGGCAATCCACAACTTTCTGGAAAAAGAAAGTTGCTAACGATATCGCTGATGACAGGATAGGCATAGTAGGTCAGCAATGCGAGGTCAGTAACGCCGCTAGCAAGACCGATGGGATTAGGATTGGCCAGCGAGAAAGCAATCTTCGGGCTCGCAGTGATCAAAATCATCAATGCCGTGCCTTTGCTTAAGTTGCCCTCCTGCAGCATTTTGAGCACACGGGTCGTGTGCCATACCGAGAAGCCCCCCGCCACGATGTCACCGATATTGAGACACAGCCAGTTGATGGCCTGTCCATGACTTAAGCCAAGTGCTTGCTGTATCTCATGCGCAAACGGCAAGGGGATGCCGTCAGGACTCATTACGTCTTTGGAGAAATGCACAAAGTACTGCTTCACCCCGCCTAGTCCGAATTTGTCAAAAATTTCAGGCAGATAAGAAATATCATGCCCGAATACAATGCGATGCCCGCGCCCTCTCACCGCATCCATGAACGCATCCACCGCATGCGCCCCCGCACCATTGTTAAGCACCTTCGTCAACTCTACCAGCCAACCCTTACTGCCATTAGCCAAGCTACTAATTAAGGCTGCCACCGTGTCTTCGTTAACGAACCGCATTGTTAATTCTCCTAGTAAGTAAAAACAACAAGCAAAAGTAATAAAAGCTGCTGTGGTTGTCAAAGAATGAGATTAGGAGGCATAGCCACATCAACGGGCGTTATTGCAGCATAGATAGGAGGGGGGTGACGAAAGTTGACAGAAGTTGGCAGAAGTTGACCAAAACCGCCTAAAAACGGTGTTTTTTGCAAGAGGGGGTGACAAATTCTGCCTTAGTAGGGGGACAATTATTTCTAACTGCCAAAATTTGGAGGTGCAACATGGCAGCAAATTTTTTCGGTTCAAGACCGGATCGATGAGCTAAATTTGATCGCTGGCTTGCTTCAAAAGCGGGTCGTCGCGGCAAGGGAAGCCGCCAACATACTGGAGTTGACCAGAGGTTGACTTAGGGGTTGGCTAGAGGTTGTTGTTTCTTCCACAAAGGTTGACTTTTTCCGTCTTATTGAGGGGACAATTTTTCTAGCTGCCAAATTTGATCGCTAGCTCACTTCAAAAGCAGGAATAGCGGAGGGAGAGGCAGCTAGCCTATTAAGGTTGCCAAATAGTTGCGAAATGCTTGTGGAAAGTTTGCGGTGTGGTTGTCAAAAGGTTGCGATTTATTCACTAAAGGTTGCGTTTTTCCGCTCTTATGAGGAGGGAGAATTTTTCAATTTCAGCATGGAGGTGCAACATGTCATTTGCTTTTTCAATCGAGAAACAGAGCAGAAGCTCAAGTTGGCAGGAGGGTGATTACTTTGTCCTCAACAGGACGTTGACGGGTGTCATCTTGGGCGAGCGGGATTTCAAGCTAATGCGTTTGCTGTTTGAGAACAAGATCGTCAGCAGAGACCAGCAAGCACAGCTGGCTAGAGCATGTCAACGAGGCTCTCGGCCACCTCAAAAAGAAGGATATGATGTCGCTGAGGTCTACCTATCGGCAGATATTTGACAAGATCATTGTGCGTCGTCTGGATGCGGCGAAAGTCAGGTTGCAGTTTGTGTTCAAAAATTTATCCTCACCCAGTTACAGGGGTGAGGTCGCAAACTGCGTATCGGCTGGTCTGGTGGGCTGTGGTTGCCAAGACGCAGAATTCGCACTCAATAACATATTTTTAATAGAGTCAGATAGTTACACAACTTATCCTTTCATCCCCGAAGATGTACTCAGACAAAAATACCTCGAAAATCGCCTCCCAATACGGGCTATTGCCAGTGAATTTGCGTGCTCAAAAACGTATGTTAGAAGCATGTCGCTGAAATACAACATCCCCCTACGCAAAACCTCAGACTACCGCGGTTCTAGGTGGTTCGCCTACGGTAAGCGTAAGATCGGCGGCAAGACCATCGACCACAAGGGTGAGCAACGCACCATCGCCACTATTAAGCAAATGTATCGCGAGGGTATGAACACCACGGCCATCGCCAGGTGCCTGAATGCTATGAAACTGCCCACCAAGCAGCAGGGTAAGGGCTGGCACAACTGCACGGTCGCTGAGATTCTCAAACAGGAGGGGGTATATGTGGCAAAAAACTAAATCTGGAAGGTGTGAAGTGGACACCATCATTCAGCCTGACCATGGCAGCTTTACTCTTGGCTGGGACAGGCTATTCTGCCAAGAAGCTGTTGCTCACTGTAAATAAAGCTACCATTAAACGTATTGATAAAGGTCTCTCCTCATCTGGGAAATTTGACAGGAGAGGGGGGATCGATTTTTGATTGGGTTGCACTACTTGCATATATGACATAAATATTATGCTATATATGCAAGTCTTATCATAATAGACATAACTTATATGCTAAATATGCTAAAATTTGAGGTAAGGCAGTTACACATGCAGCAGCCCTGGTGTATAATTAACATAATAGATATGTCTATTATACGGAGAACGCTTTGTCAGCAAAAGAGAGGCTCTACAAATACGCGGTTAGGCAACAGGGTATGTTCACGACAAAGCAGGCCGAAGAAGCTGGCTATAAACGCAATAATCACTCGTATCACGTGAGCATTGGCAACTGGATTCGGGAAATGCGAGGTATCTATAGCTTGCCTATGTTTCCTCAAGATGATGAGGACGCACAACTCATACTCTGGTATCTCTGGGCTAGAAACAGAGATGAGCAACCACAAGGGGTTTATTCGCATGATACAGCACTTAGGATCTACGATCTCAGTGATCTCATGCCCGCAAAGCTACATATGACAGTTCCTAAACAGTTTCGGCGTTTCAACGCCATACCAGATATTCTTGTCCTGTGGCGGGGCAGTCTTAACGACGCTGACATTCGCCCCATGCGTGGCTTTGCCGTTACCACACCGTTGAAAACTTTGCTGGACGTAGCAAGAGCCAAGCACCTCGAAGAAGCTCTGATCTGGCAAGCTGTGAAAGAGGCCTCCGAGAGAGGGCTGATCAGTTCTAACGATGAGAAGAAAATCAGGAGCGCATTCTATGATGAGTAGAAAGTATTTGACCGCTGATGCTTTACTAGCGTCCCTTTCCGATCGTCTGAAGACGAAAGCAAAGTCGGGCAAGCGTGACATACAGCGGATGCGTCGGCAAATAGCTTTCGATAGGCTAGTTGTCCGCCTGTTCTCTGAAGAAGTTAGCTCATGGGTGCTTAAGGGGGGTTATGCTTTGGAGCTCAGGCTGAATAGTTCTCGTGCCACGAAAGATATTGATCTGGACTTAAGAGAGCGTAATATTATTTCTGAAGACCCTGAGTTACGCAACGCCCTAATACTGGAAAAACTACGAAAATACTGCTCTATCGACCTGGAGGATTTCTTTTCGTTTGAAATCGAACCATCAAAAATGAACATTATCGCCACTCCTTACGGGGGAGCACGATTTACCGTCATAGCTCAAGTTGATGGCCGTGTATTTGCCAGATTTCATCTGGACGTAGGTATTGGCAACCCCATCATTGAACCCCTTGACCCTATTAAAGGTGAAGATTGGCTAGCTTTTGCAGGGCTGCATACAAGGGAAGCAGCAGCAATTTCACTAGAGCAGCACTTTGCTGAGAAAATCCATGCCTACACGCATCCCCGTGACAACGCTAACTCCAGGGCAAAAGACTTTGTCGATATGCTCCTTCTGATCAGGACGAACAAGATGAGCACCCGCAAAGTCAAAGAAGCCATGCAGATTGTTTTTGAGTTTAGAGGTACGCACCCTGTGCCAAATAAACTTGAGTTGCCACCCAGAAGTTGGGTAACGCCATTTACAAGAATGGCTAAGGAGTGCAATCTGAAAGCAAATCTCGGTGAAGCATTTGAGGAATTATCGAATTTCTTGAGTGAGTGTAATTCATGATATTTTGTGATGAGCTTTGCACCTTATCATAACCTAAAAACTAAATTTTAGCTGATATTGCTTTTCATTGCTCACCTCTGACTAAGGCAACTAGTGCTTGAAAGACAGGGTTGGCATATTCATCGCATTTGGAGCACCGATTGGTTTAATCGCCCTCAGCGTGAAACAGAAAAGGTAACAGCAATAAAGAAGGCGGAATTGTCTGCTGTTGCACAGATTGAGACTCCTGTCAAGAATAGCGATAATGAAGAAAGTGAAACATAGATGTATTACTAGCTGCCGTTATCACCTCTGACAATAAACATTCAGTAGCCTACAGAATAAAACTTAATGTAAGTCAAGAACACATTGTAGCACGGCAATACCCATTTCGCGGCTGAGCGTTATCTTCCTGTCGTTACCATGTCCATCATCACAATCCATCTCGATAATCTCACCTTTGGCGATCACAAGAATGAAATCACAAGCTAGTTGTTGCTCATCTGCCCCACCAACAAAAAAATCATCACACCTCCCGCAGGCATTGGTCTGCGCAACTTCCATCCCTGATAGGCACTCTGGAACAGAAAATTACTTGTATTTCTAGGCTGTTGTATAAAAGTTTTGATTTTTTGCATTGATGCTTGACATTATTTGAATCTTCGTCTATAAGAAAGTAGGTATTGGTTTATTGTTTTAATTAAGGGGGTTATCATGATGAGACTGCTTTTAGTAACGGCATTGTTGGGGGCGTGGACGTTGCCCGCGTGGGGGGATCTGGATCTAAGGACGTATTCGCTGCTGGATAGCCTATCACGGGAACGTCTCCATTCTTATACTGAAGGCAGCGCTGCTTGGAGCGATAACCTTGGCGAACAGGGTAGTTTTGTGTATTCGCTAAAAATTTATGACACAACCACGTGCAGAGGGCTTCTCGGTTGTTCCATCAATACCTTCAATTACGTTTACGCTGTCCGTCTCGACGATGGTCGCGTGGCTAACTTCAAGTGGACTATTACCAGTTACTCTGGGCCACCGAACTTTATAAAGAATAAAACAAAATCGCGGGTTACCACAGACGACGAGGTCGTGCATGCCACATTCCGTAAAGGCAAGCTAACTCCTGCTGAAGATGGGGAGCAAGCGACTATAGAATTAGAGATCAGAGAAGATGTCTACCGTCTATTTCTTACGCATAAGGTCTCCCTCGACAAAGATAACGAGCAGAGAATGCTTGCTGCTATTCCGAAAACTATTACCTACCCTCGCCGCGATAATAGAATTAAGCCTGTTGATGTTGATAAGGTCAAAGCAGAAGAGAAGCTTAAGGAGCATATAATAATCGGACCGGGACCGGACAGAAGCACAATCTGCTGCCTCTAAACATTTTCCCGCGGGGAAGGCATGATGCCTTCCCCGTCTGCACAAAATCACGATAATCCACATGCCGCGCGAGCAATTCCTCATGTGTGCCACATAATAAAGGCTGGCTGCCCGCGTTGTGCCAACCATACACTATCAAACTCAGCTAAAAGTCGTTGATGATGTGTAATGACCAACACCCCACGCTGTTCACAGCGGGCAATGTCACGCAGTTCGTTAATGATGATGCGTTCCATTACCATGTCGATTGCCGCAGTAATTTCATCCAGCACGAGGATCGAGGCAGGACGCAGCAAGGCTCTCATGATAGTGAGATTTTGCATCTACCCACCTGACAATTCAGGCGTGAGCGGATTGAACATACTGTGCATGTCTTTGTCTAACTCCAAAACTTGTAAGTAGTGGAAAATCTTTTTCTGCGTTGTTTCATTACACGCAATTCCATAAACAAGATTATCTTGCAGCGTATCGTGAAACAAAAACGGCTTTTGTCCTGCATAAGACACATGCTGTGTGAGTGTGACAAGATCGTGTGGACATTGCCATTACGCAGTAAAAATTAAACCTACCAATACCTTTGCCAACAAAGAGATGTGGTGAGGGGGATATATGATGTTGGGAAGTTGCGACACTGTAGTAGGTGTAATAGTGAGCTGCCGAGGCATGCCTTTTATGCCAAAGGTAGCCGCCTAGACAGTGCTTGTAGGGAGTGCAAGAAAGATATGTCTAGGGCTACATACCAAGCCAAGAAGGACAGGGACAGCTTCAACAACTTGCTGAAGTTTGTTAACCTCATGTGCGAATTGGAGTGTTGTAGGGTTGACAGAGAATGTACTTACCTTGACCAAATCATAAGGAGACACAATGCCAACTGCCAATGACTTGCTGAACAAACTTCCTGACAAGGAAAAGGCCAAGATTGCTAACACGTTGCTCGTTGACGTGCGCCAACGCTTCGGCAGTGAGCGGTTAGGTCTGGTGGACTGTGGTTGCCAAGACGCAGAATTTGCACTCAACAACACATTCTTAATAGAGTCAGATAGTTAACAACTTATCCGTTTATCCCCGAAGATGTACTCAGACAAAAATATCTCGAAAATCGCCTCCCAATACGGGCTATCGCCAGTGAATTTTCGTGCTCAAAAACGTATGTTAGAAGCACGTTGCTGAGATACAACATCCCCCTACGCAAAGCCTCAGACTACCGCGGTTCTAGGTGGTTCGCCTACGGTAAGCGTAAGATCGGCGGCAAGACCGTAGACCACAAGGGTGAGCTACGAATCATAGCCGCCATCAAGAAGATGTATATTGAGGGAATGAACACGTCGGCAATCGCCAGATGCTTGAATGCCATGAAGCTGCACACCAAGCAACAAGGTAAGGGCTGGCGTTACGACATGATCGTAACGATTCTCAAGAGGGAAGGGGTTTATGCGGCAAAGACTAAATCTAGGAAGAACTCATGGATACAATCATCAGCCTAACCATAACAACCTTGCTTTTGGCTGGAGCAGGCTATGCTGCCAAGAATCTTTTACCTCTAGCGCGGAAATCCACCATTGAACGCATCGATAAGAGTTTGTCCGCTACCGAGAGCTTACCTGAAAACTGAAGGATGCTATCTACTTGTTTCGTATCTAGTAAACCTCACACGTTCTCTCCGCAGCATATCAAACGTGTTGATACATTCTATTTCCAGTCCCATGCAAACATTGGGAATTTTTATTTTCTTCTTTCCTGATGAAATTACTTCTTGTGTCACCACGATTTGCTTCGCCTGTTTAGCGTATGCTACTAGATAGTAGTCAGCGGTGCTAAAAAACTCTTCTTTTGCTGCCATTTCATAGCCTGCTTTATCTACCCAAGATGTTACCTCTTGCATACCAGCAGCAGCTTCTTGTGACGAAAGAAATAACTCGCCCTTTCTATCACCAGAGTCGATACTGCTAACCCACTTAGCTACATCATCCTTCTTAATCTCGCATAGTTCTTGTTTCACCTTGTCAAGGCTAAACAGCTTTCCATTTTTATTAGCAGCAACGAGCCATTCCCAAAAAGCAGGGCAAATATCCATGCTATAATATCTTTTCCCTGACTCTATAAAAACATTTGAGTCAAGCAGATATTTCATTAAATCTTTATTCCATAATTTTTTGCTAGTGACTCAAGGGTTTGCGCATTTTTTATCTCCAGCAACCGAAAACATTCCCGGTAGAGAGTTTTGCCTTCTAAGGTGCTGGTAATCAGTGCTCGAACAAAATTCGAGTTCATTCTGTTGTTAAATGTCGCATAAAAGTTACCACCACTAGCAGACTTATTAATCTTTTGAATCGCTAATTCTTTTTTATATTCTGACTTAAATTTGCTAGAAGACATTTTATCGATGTCATACAAACGGCGCAGAATCACTAGTTTACTGACCTTGAAATAGTTGGTAAGATACTTAATTTCCTTATCACTGGCAGCCTGTGATTTACATCGTTCTGCGAGATGAACACTGGGAACGAGAAACTCCGCGGCAACTTCGTTGCACCACAGCTCGGCTTTGTGTTCAGACCTATCTCCAAAGTTAGCAATGTTTACATCTGACAGAGCAGTTTCTCCTAGCCATAGATGCGCTAGCTCATGGGCTAGAGTAAACATCTGTGCAGCTTTCGCGTCTGCACCGTTGATAAATACCAGTGGCGAGATAGGATCGGAAAGAGCTAAGCCTCTGAATTCCTGTGGATCAAGCTTACGTCTTGTGTTGTTGCCGACAACACCGTTCACCATGACAAGCACACCGGCAGCACTTGTGCACCCAATGAAAGTACTTAACGCTTCTTCCTTGGATTTAATGATTTTACCGCGTTCCTCAACATCAAAGCCAAGTTTTTTACGCATTATCGTGGCAATTTTTACTGCCGATGAGGATAGCTTGGCAGAACCGACAAAATCAAGCGGAGTCTCCCCTAATGATAGTAGGTACTCTCGATACCAGTTCTGTCGGCGTTGGCAGGCATATATGGTGCTAAGTAGATTGGCACTAGGACGCATGTTGCTATCGTTCCGCACTCTGCGGAAATCTGCAATGGGCAGCTTCTCAACAGGCGGCTTAGACAGGAAAAGGTAACCAATAGGGACGCTTACTTCGTTGGCAAATTTTTCAAGTTCTGCCAGTGTTGGCTGTTGTTTACTTCCCCATGCTTCCAGATCGGGAAACTCTGATCGCAGCCCATCGACACTGTGGTTACCACGTTCCAACGCCCAATGCAGCACAGACGGCATAATACGCATTACAACTCCCCCTGTTCCCTAATATAGCAGCCATCGGTGCGATTTTACAAAGCTTTCCCACCGGATTCCCCTCTTTTCAGCGTTCAGAAACTGTCACAAGCCGTTTCCAGATGTTGCTGTTGGCCAACAAGGGATATAGTCCCATCCACTCATATGAATGACCGCCAGAGCAAGGGGAAAATCTAGGTTTGGAGATTTTTGACAAGATCATTGTGCGTCATCTGGATGCGGCGAAAGTCAGGTTGCAGTTTGTGTTCAAAAATTTATCCTCACCCAGTTACAGGGGTGAGGTCGCAAACTGCGTATCGGCTGGTCTGGTGGAGGCGGTGGGAATTGAACCCACGTCCAAATGCCCGCTGGTCAAAGCGACTACATGCTTAGGCGCGTGTTTTAATCTCTTTCCCGCAACGCCCACGACCAGGCTTTGCAAGATGTAGTCTGATTGATCTCACCCGCAACAGCTCCAGACGGAAGTCATCGCGAACCAGCTGATAAATGACATCTTCCAAAAGAGACCAGCACCCTTAAGGTCGATGGCAGCCTAGTCTTTAGGCTGCGAGTGCGTAATTGTCGCCAATTATGCAGTAGAACACCTTTTTACCGGGATGTGTTCCAAGCCCGGACATGCTCCTTAACTCACCGAATGCACCTGTCGAAGCCAGTGCGCCCCCGATACCATCCAATATAAGACCTTAATAACTAATGTCAAGGCCTAGATACTATAAATTAACGCACCGCTAAGGAAAAAGATCAACATAGCCGATCGCCTTAGGTGCAGGACGCTGGTAGGAATGATGTAATATGCAAAAAATAGCTTTAATTGTAGTAATATTAGTAGCCTCACTATTCAGCGCAGCTGGGCACGCCAACAGCTATGACCGCGGCATCAAGCTATACCGCCGCGCCGACTTCAGGGGGGCAGAACATGCCTTCCTCGACGTGTTGCGCGGTGGAGCTAACCGCGCAACAAAAGGTCGCGTTTACAAGTACATAGGTCTGAGTCAGTATATGCTGGGGCGCAAGAAAGATGCACGTGCCAGCTTCCACAGCGCCTTGAAATACGACTCAAAGACAGAAATCTATCCCGACGAAGCGCTGGACAGTTCCGTGTTAGAATTTTTCCTCCAAATCAAGCAAGACAGCAAAAAAGGCATTGGAGTAATCGCCAGCCCACCTCCAGTCAGCAAAAGTTACCCGTCTCACGGAAAAGCTATCACCAGCAAGCGAAACACACCAAAAGCTGCACCAAAGTCCCCATCACGCCGAGTGACGGCAGCAAAAGTTACCCCGAAGCACGCAGCTAAAAAATCCACTAGCAAGAGGGAGAGCACCGCCAAGTCAACCAAGAGCGGGAAGCAAAACACAAGAGGCAAGCGGCAGGTTGCAAAGAAAAAAGCCAATAAAAACAATCTATTCACAGGCAAGGCCAAAAAACCACCCCGTGTCATCTTCAACAAAAAGGGAAAAACAAGCGGAAAGCAAACGCGCTCGGGCCAACTCCTGCTTCCACCCGGCGCAGATAGAGGCAGCCACTACTACCACGAAGATTCTGACTTATGGCGATTTTTACCCTTTGGGGTCGGTCAATACATGAACGACAACTACAAGCTAGGGCACGCCTTCGCCGCGGCAGGTATCCTAACCCTTGGCAGTTTCATCTTCTACATGTCCCGTCTGAGAGAAGATCAAGCCAGACTCGATGACTACTACGATGAAAGAGAACTGCACACCCCAACAGCCAAAAGTAGAATGACACCGCAGAAATTCGCCGAATACGAAGCCGAATGGGAGGCAACTATCACCGAATGGGAGGACTACGTGGGTGCATTGAAACTCTACTCCTACCTCTCCCTTGCAGGCTTTGCCGCAGTGTGGGCTGGCGGGGTGGTTGAAGCAATGGTCAATCGCCCCGCAGCACAAAATTACAGCTTGCTAGTGCCGAAAGTCCACTACGGCTACGACCATCAAGGCCATCAATTCGCGCTGCTGTGGAAATACCAACTGCCTTAGCACACTCGTAACAATTTGCGCATACGTGTAGCTTTGGTAAAATTGCACCGTGCCCATTGTTTAACTTTCGGTTGTTGATGCTTGCCGCTTTCGCCATTCCAGCTCTGCTGTTCTTCGTGCTGCTCGAATATCTCTTCTGCCGCCGTGTCAGGCCACGCAACTACCTTGCCATCGACACACTGAGCAACATCGCCGCAGGTTTGCTCTCGCACCTGACCCGACCGTTGCTTAAAATCGCCGGACTCAGCGCCTACATCGTCGTCTACGACAACTGCCGTCTGCTCAACGCCGCGGATTGGCCGCCACTGCCGTTCTATGCCTCACTGCCATGCTACTTTCTGCTGCTCGACTTCTGCTTCTACCTCTCGCACCGCGCCACCCACCGCATAAATTTTCTCTGGGCAATGCACATCGTCCATCATCACAGCGAAAGACTCAACCTCAGCATCGCCTTTCGTCGCTCAGCCATCAGCCCGCTGTTCACCTTCGTCTTCGAGCTGCCCCTTGCCCTACTAGGTTTACCCCTGTGGTGGTTCATGTTGCTCAGTGCCATCAATATCTTCTACCAGTTCCTGACACACACCGAGACCATCGGCAAACTCGGCTGTCTCGAAACCTTCATGAACACCCCCTCACATCACCGCGTGCATCACGGACGCGACCCCAAATACCTCGATAAAAACTTCGCCAGCGTCTTCATCATTTGGGACAAGCTACTCGGCACTTTTCAACCAGAAGAAGAAACACCCGACTACGGAGTCACCACACCACCCACTAACTTCAACCCAATCACCGCTAATTTACATTTTTACCAAATTTTGTGGCGAGAAAGTAAGAGGCAGCCTCGACTTGTTGACAAGCTAGCGCTATGGTTTCTGCCGCCAGAGAAAGTAGAAAAACAAATACCTGCACACCACACCAACTTTAGCAAGCTGTATCAGCAGCGCAGAAAATTACCACACCTGTTGCCACTGACACTGTGCCTCGCACTAATTACCCTGCTTACTTTCATCACGCTGCTGGCCACCGAGCAAATCGAATCTGCCTACCTGCCAGCACTGCTACTGATCATTGCCCTCGACCTGCCGTTTAGATTTTTACTAAAAAAGCATACCTTAACATAACTGATTGATATGAATAGATAATTATTTATTGTCATATTTTATTAAAAATATTGACATTAAATTTTATCACGTTAGACTGCGCTAGTTCGTTGAAATTTTTAGAGGAAAACACAAATGAAAATCGCACTTATTCTTGCTTTTTTGCTACTTGCAGCTGAGGTTGAGGCGGCTAGGACAAACACGATGGCTGCGAGGATTGGCAGCTGGCTATCCCCCACAGATACCTGCAGTATTACCATAGTATTGAGGAAGGCAGCACAAACTGGCGAATACAAGAAAATACACAAGGTTGTCAGGCTTATCTCTGATCATAGCCCTAATATTGATCACCGTGATCTTAACCGGGCACTGCTAGACGTGGCCAACAGTGGAAACCCTAAAGCCATAGACCTGCTGGTGGAATTGGCTGATGAACGGGGACATCCGTACGATTATCACAATACTTTTGGCTTTATGATCCGTAACGCCGCGGAGAGTGGCAATCTCGAAGCCATAGACCTAGTAGTAAAACTTGCCGATGAACACCGTCTTAAAATCAATGCCGATGATTTTTGCTATGCAATGGAATGTGCAGCTGACAATGGTAATTCCAAAACAATAAGTCACGTCTTTACAATTGCTACTAGACGCAAGGTCAAACTCAAAGGAGATCTTTTTGGCCGCCGTGTGCTGTGGAGGGCAGCAAGCAGCGGCGACCCCAAAACAATAGCATTGGTGAATAAGATTGCAATTGAACAGGGGATTAAAATCAAAGACAATTGGGGCCGGGCAATAGAACGCGCCGTGGAAACAAAGAACTATGAAGCAGTAAGACAAATCATTGAGATTGCTGATGAACTTGGCGTTAAGCTTGAAGGCAGGTTTTTTGACGGGGCAATGCTACGCACCGTGGAAGCAAAGAACTATGAAGCAATAGGACAACTCACTGAGATTGCTGATGAACTTGGCATTAAGCTTGAAGATAAGTATTATTATGTCAGAACACTGGCACGTGTGGCAGAAGAGATACTCTTTCTGGCCGAACCTACAAAACAATTAGGGCTGGTAATTGATTTTGCTGCTGAGCGGGGCGTTAAATTCAATGCCGATGATTTTGGTCTGGTAGTGGCACAGGTGGCAAGCAGTGGAAACACAAATGGCGTAAGAAAAGTGTTTGAGCTAGCTGCTGAACATGGCGTTACGCTCAACCACCAGCATTTCGTCGCGGCAATGAAGGCAGCAGTAGAAGGCCGTCACTACAAAACACTAAACCGAACGGTCAAGATTGCCGATGAATATGGCATCAAACTCAATGCTGACGATTTTGCCACAACAATGCTACAGGCGATGGATTCCCTTCGCTACGCCTTTAGCCACCCCCTTCGCTACAACGCAATACTTCGCATAAATGATCTCGCCATTAAGTACGGTGTTAAACTAGAAAAAAAGCATCTTAGTTATTTACTGGCAAAAGCATTATTAATAGCTGACAATTCAGACAAAAAAGCGATAGAGGCAGTGATTGCACTTACCACTAGCCTGGGGGTCGAGGCTGATGCCGAATATTTTAACATATCAATCGCTAAAGTCAGACAAGAAAACCACCACCGAACAATGGAGCAATTAAAAAAAGTTAGTGAAGTTTTTAATTATCAAGGTGTTAGGCTCAATGCAGCTGATGCCAAATATTATTCCACAGCATTCGCTAACGTAAGGCCAGAAGATCACCGTCTAACAGCGGAACAATTGAAAATAATTAATGAAGTCATTATTGATTATGGTATTAGGCTCAATGCAGAAGACGTTCAGTTCAGTGTAGAAGAAGACCTTTAGCCTTGTTCTAAAGCTTGATGAAGCAAATAGGCATAGGAATGATTGACGATGACTGCCGAACAACTCAGTCGTGAATTTGGCATCGCACTCAGCGGTGGTGTGGCCACCGGCAAAAGTGTCGTCAGCGCACTGTTGCGTGACATGGGACACCCCGTGATCGATGCCGATATGCTGGCACGAGATGCAGTTGCTCCCAAGTCACCCGCACTGGCTGAGATAGCAAAAACATTCGGCCGCACCATCCTCGACCAAGATGGCACACTGCGCCGCGCTCGCTTGCGCGAACTCATCTTCAACGACAGCGCACAACGCAAAGCACTTGAAAACATCGTGCATCCCCGCATTCGGGAACTTCTTGCCGACAAACTACAGCGGGAAGGATTATTAGACAAACCACGCCTGTGGTTCTACGAAGCCGCACTGCTAGTGGAAACTGGAACTTACCGCAAATTCAAACAACTATGGGTCACGCACTGCACCCCAGCCACCCAACTTGCCCGTCTGTGTGCCCGCGACAGCCTGTCGCACCAGCAAGCCACAGCCATTATCGCCACCCAACTACCCACCAGCACCAAACTCGCCGTCGCCGACTTAGGCATCGACACTGAAACAGATACTGCAGACATCAAGGCACTACTGGCACAGCAACTGAAAGAAAAAAACCTAAAGGCTGATTAACTCTTTTTCTTTTTCGGCCAGACGACGATCGACGACAGCGATGCAAGCATCTGTTTCTTTTTGCACATCTTTTTGAATTTTCTTGCTCATATCTTCAGCAAGGTCTTTGTTTTTTTTAATTTTGTCGTTTGCCTCACGACGCAACAACCTGATGGCAACTTTGACATCTTCGCCAAGTTTTTTGATAGATTTTATCAACTCTTTGCGACGATCTTCAGTGAGAGGTGGCACTGGCACACGAATAATGTTGCCATCGTTATTGGGTTGCAAACCAAGATTGGCAGCCATAATCGCCTTCTCAATGTCACCCAGCGTTTTCTTCTCAAACGGAGTAATGACGAGCGCTCTGGCATCAGGCACGGTAAGCGTAGCCACCTGATTGAGTGGTGTCGGTGAGCCGTAATACTTGACCATCACCCTGTCGAGCAAACTGACCGAAGCCCGCCCCGTTCTAATCCGCAACAGCTCCTCATCAAAACTGCGCAACCGCTTGTCCATACTCGCACGACATTCCGATGCATATTCTTCCATCACATACCTCTCTGTAGATACCTCAAACCCCGACCTGAAACCGAACGAAGCCAGTAATCTCGACCTGCGGCGCATTCTCGCGCATAAATGCACTCACGCTCGTTTTTGGCTCTTTGATGTGTGGCTGATTGAGCAGACACACCTCGTTGTAAAATTTATTGATCTGACCCTCGATAATCTTCGGAATGATGTTGTCTGGCTTACCTTCTTTGCGCAATTTTTTCGCGGCGATCTCCTTCTCCTGCTCGATTTCCACCGCACTTACCTCGTCAGGCACAAGATAACGCGGCGCACTGGCCACGATCTGCAAGGCAAGATCACGTCCCAACTCCCGATGTGCATCAGGAGTTGCAGTTTTCAAACCGACCAGCGTGCCCAGCTTGCCGCCCAAATGCACGTAGCCACTGACAAAGCCCGGCTCCTGCAGTTCGCACAACGCAACCCGCTTGATGGCAATGTTCTCGCCAATCTTGCTGATCAAATCAACCACCTGCTCCTGCACCGTGCGCTCACCTAACTTGGCCGCTGCCAATGCCTCCACCGAGTCAATGCGCTGCTGCACGGCAAGCTCCGCTAGACGCTGCGTAAAGGCACTGAATTCCTCGTTTTTACTGACAAAATCCGTCTCGCAGCTTACCTCAACGATCGCCCCGCGCTGTCCTGTCGCATCGATCTGCGTCACCACCAACCCCTCAGTGGCCGCACGACCAGACTTCTGCGCCGCACGCGACAAGCCTCGCTCACGCAAATACAGCACCGCCTTATCCATATCGCCGTTCGACTCCAGCAGGGCACGCTTGCACTCCATCATGCCCACACCAGTCTTCTCTCGCAGCTGCTTGACAGCCTGCGCACTCACACTCATTGCTACTCCTTTTGCCCCTTGTTGTCTGCATCCGCGGCGACCTCTGTCTGCACCATCGCGTCCTTCTCTTCACCGCCGCCATCAGCCGCATCACGCTGTTTGCGACCGCGCTTCTCTACCGCCACCGAGCGCCCCCGAGCATCGTAGAACGAACCCTCGACCACTGCCGCTGATTTCTTGTCCTTGCCGGCAGCAAAATCTGGAGATCTCGCCTTGCCGATGGCACAAGCCTCCGCCAACGTGGTAATAAATAACGTCAACGACTTGAGGCTGTCGTCGTTGCCGGGAATAATATAGTCCAGCCCTGTCGGATCGGCATTAGTATCAGTAATCGCCACAATCGGAATTCCCAACCGCTTTGCCTCACTAACCGCAATTATTTCACGGTGTGCATCGATAATTACCACCGCATCAGGCAAGCCATGCATGTCCTTGATGCCGCCGAGGTTACGGTTGAGCTTGAACTTCTGGTGTTCGAGGTTGAGCACCTCCTTCTTCGGCAACTTGTCATAAGTGCCGTCCGCGCTGATCTCCTCGATCTTGCGCAAGCGGTGAATACTCTGCCTGATAGTCTGAAAATTAGTCAGTGTCCCGCCAAGCCAGCGGTGATTGACGTAGAACATCTTGCAGCGCGCCACTTCTCTGGCAACTATCTCCCGCGACTGCCGTTTAGTGCCGACGAACAACACCCGTCCGCCTGATGCCGCAAGGTTCTCCAAAAATACCGTCGCCGCCTGAAAGCGCTGCACCGTCTGCTGCAAGTCGATGATGTGAATGCCGTTGCGCGCCGCAAAGATATACGGACGCATCTTCGGATTCCAGCGCCGCGTCTGATGCCCGTAGTGGACACCCGCCTGCAACAACTCCCGCATGTTAATCGCTACTGCCAATTGCAACTCCTTATCTGAAGGTTAACCTCAGCCGCCGCCCACCATATAAAAGCACCTTCAGTGCGGCCGCCTGTCTCTGGCAAACGAACACCCATTCGCTTGCAAACTACCCCTTATATCATCTTTCCCGCGTTTCGTAAACGAGCGGATCGCACAAATCCACCCGACAATGCTCACAAGAACTGCCGTTTTCGCCCACAGGCACAGTGCTGTCAGGCAAAGCTAGTTGCACCCGTTCGTTGATTAACTCGGACAAGTCGATACGCTCGCCATCGTAATAATACGCATCGAAATCTTCCTTGCGGAGCATCAGCGTCTTGGGCAATTTTTGCCGGCGATACTTGCGATAACAGACTTTAAACTTTACCTGCAGCGGGCAGACAACCTCGTCCCAACAACGACTGCAGTTGACCAGCGGTTCGTAGTTGAGGTCACCCTCAACCTCAACCTGCCCCGCATGGCTCGGCACGACCTTGACCCGCCCCGTCAACACGCTCGCCGACGGACGAAACGACGCATAGATCGCACGCAGCCACTCCTCGCTGCCCAGCAACACGAGCGTCATCGAAGCTTGGGTTGTTTTGCCTACGTTCAAAATCATAGCAAAGAAGTATGTAATACCTAGCGCCTGAAGATGCAAGCCCGCGCTCGTGCCGATGCTGACAATTTGCTAACATACCGACATCATGAAGTCCTCCCTTTAGGGATTTAGTAAAGTTTTTAAATAAAACATGAAATTATTTGTGATTTATGCACATAAATGTAGTATTGCCAAAAGAAAAATAGCCGATATGTACTTTGTGTTTTATCCTCTTGGAGAGTGCAATGGGAATTGTAGCAGCTTTCGTTATGGCTACGAGCGTATCGTATCTTCGTGCACACATGATCAACAGCATCCCGTCCAAATCAAAGTTGCTGATAGTGAAAAAGCAAGTAAACACTAACACGCAGTCTATCTGTTTGTGGCAGAAGACCACGCATACATCACAATGGCGCGGCAAATTATGACAGCGCACGGCAAACCAAACAAAATAGAGTTGAAGGAGATGACCTCCTCTGCCAACACTCCCGTAGAGAGGGTGTATTGGGGTGACTATAGAAAGGGTAGCACAACCTCAGCCTGGCCATGTTTTGCTCAGATTTATTGGTGATGACTGGCCTTATCCAGAATGCACTGATGGAAGTAGTGGTTTTCCTGCTGGGCATCAGGTAGTTAGTTGTCCCTGTTGCCAACGCTAACAATTTGCTAAAATATCCACAGAGCAAAACTTACCGCATCTTGCCCATGTCGCTTCCCGCAAACGCTTTCATCCTCGCCGCCGGCTACGGCAGTCGCCTCCGTCCTCTGACCGAAACCATTCCTAAACCACTCCTGCCCTGCATGGGTGTACCACTCATCGACATCGCCCTGCACCAACTGCGCACGCACGGAATACAGCACATCTACATCAACACCCACCACCGGCCCGACAAGTTTGCCCACCTGTCCCGCCAGCCACAGCAACTAGAAAGCAGAAAAAAGCCACAGGTCACACTGCTGCACGAACCAACCCTGCTCGGCTCAGCTGGTTTTGTGCGCAACCTCAACCAACTCAACACCGACCTCATCACCTACAATGGCGACATCATCAGCGATATAGATTTTGCCGCCCTCTATCAAACACACCGCCAACGCAAGGCTATCGCCACCCTCGCTCTGCTGCCCACCGCCCGGCCCAACACCCACCCTGTCTACGTGCATAACGGGCATCTCATCGCTCTCGAAGAGGGCACGCGGCAAGAACATCCTCGTGCCAGTGCCCATACCTTCGCTTGTGCGCAAGTGTTAAGTGCCGAGTTCTTGCAACTGATCGCGGCACACGAATTCACGCACATCAAAGATGCCTGGCAACATGCCCTCGACCATCACTATCCCATTGCAACATTCTTGCATCGTGGCCTGTGGTTTGACATCGGCACACCAGCAAACTTTTTCAGGGCACATCAAGCACTGCACCAAAAACTACAGCATGACCATGACTTCCTGCACATAGCCACGCTGCTCGACGATGACCTGCATCTGCACCACAATCACGCCATCGTCGGCACACCACATATAGAAAAAAACTGCCTGATCAAGGCACAGACCTTTATTACCAGCAGTCAAGTGACTATCCACGCGCCTGCTCAGCTCGATCACTGCGTCGTGATGCACGGTGCTACCGTGCACAACTCATACAGCCATACACTCTTGCTCGGCAACCACGCCCTTGCCTGCGGATAAAATATGAAACGATCAGCCCTGACATAGAACAAAGATGGAACGAAAATGCCAACCTTGATGGAAGTATGCTGCACCGAGCACTAACCTTGTTAACAAGGACTGCCTCCTAGCTCGCTTTCCTACTTAAATTGGATTGGTAATTAGGTGATCTGTAGATAAGCTGACTCAGCTTTTCAGACGGCTTCCTGCTCAGCTGCTACTGTGCTAGGCAATGTCTGCTTGATCTGCTGCGTAACTTCCTGACTAGTCGCGTGCTCAGCTGCTTGTTCATCTTGATCAGCAGTTTCTACCTCTGTCTTCGTGTCGCTGTTGCTGCCCACTTTGCTGCCATCTGTGTTGTGCTCAACACTCAAGTAGCCTTGCTGTGGATAGGTGATGACCTGCCCGACCTCGATGCGATCGGGATTGGCGATGTGTCCGTTGTGTCTCCAGATAATCACCCAGTGGGTAGGATCGCCGTAGACCCTTGCGGAAATCCCAGACAACGAATCACCCGCCTGCACTACAACCTCTGCTTTCGGCTGGCTTTCGTATTTCTGGGCGAACGCAGCCGATTGCTCTGTATATTGGTAGTATACAAGGTTGCCGGGAAAGATGAGATGTGGATTAGAAAATCCTGACCATCTCGCGAGGTCACGCCATTTTGATTTGTCACCGTAGATATTTTGCGCAATGTCACCGAGTGTGTCACCTTTTTTGACCACGTAAGTAAGCTTCGCTCCCATCTCTGGCAAACTTGAGCCTTCAACCGCAGCAGGTGGTGGCATCGATGCTTCCGCTCCACCCATCTCACCACCAGACATCTCATAATTAGCTGGCAACTCACCCGCAGTTTCAATTATTTCATTACCACCCGCAGCGGTGTTTGCCTCAGGCAGCTGGTCATAGATTGGCACGGTCGCATTGCTTTCATCAATTACACTTTCAATCGCCTCTTGGCTTTGATCGGCAGTCAAGTCTGGATCAGCACCAGCTTCAGCCAGCACGTTGCCGTAACCGCTGTTGGCAATGTTAGCAATATCATTGCCAGCTTCGTTCGCTTCAGCCATATTACCTTCGGTAAGCAACTCCATCCCCGCTTCACCGTTTCCCTCTATTGCTTGATTATCACCGCCCGGATCTACACCTACAGTGAGGTTATCGTTGTTGCCAATATCATCCTCGCCACCAGCAAGAGCAATCTGATTGTCAGTATATGCTTCCTGTCCTGCTCCAGCGTTGCCAGCCGCGGTTTCTTCCGCCGCAACTTCGAGGCTCTCCTCGTCACTCTGCGAGCTAGAACAAGAAACACCTAGTCCACACACCAGTGCCCAACTAGCAATCAAGGCTTTAGAAGAAGATGAGAAGGCTACCTGTTTCACAATAACTCCGATTTGCTTTTCTCACTGTCTGACCTACAATCGGATAGTAACTGAACAGACTTTAACGCTGATGCAAAAAAAATCATCACCTCCTCTTCACCCCCATCGCGCTGCTCTAAAAAATGAGTTATTACAAATGCTTACGCCAGACAAGGCTCGCTTCTGTATCGATGCCACTTTCGGTGCGGGCGACCACAGTCGGGCAATTTTAGCTCAGATGGGGGGCAAAGGTATGCTGATCGGCATAGATCGCGATGAGTGCGCAATTGCCGCGGCACGGGTTAACTTTGCCGCTGAGTTGCAAGCACAACGCCTGCACTTACAGCAGTCCTGCTTCTCGCAACTGCCCACGCTCGCCGACCAACTCGATCTGCAAGGCAAGGTTGATTGCATCTATGCCGATCTCGGCTTCTCCTCCACCCAGATGCTCGACCCCGCAAGAGGCTTATCTATCCAACTCGACGGAAAACTCGACATGCGCCTGAGTCAAAACACCCAGCAGCTGACCGCTGCCGACCTCGTCAATAATCGCTCGCAGGAGGAGTTAGCACAAATTTTGCGCGATTACGGGGAAGAACCACACGCAGCCCGTATCGCTCGCTACATTGTGCAAACCCGCGCTCACACCCCCATCACACGCACGCACCAACTAGCCGCACTGGTCGCCACCTGCACCAATCATCGCAGCCACCGCCTGCACCCTGCTACTCGTGTTTTTCAGGCACTGCGCATCGCCGTCAACGACGAGTTAGGGGAATTGCGCCAGCTGCTCGACACGGCAACCTTTGCTTTGCTGCGCAAGGGAGGACGCATAGCAATTATCTCCTTTCACTCGCTCGAAGACCGACTCGTCAAGAACAGTTTTCGCGCCCTAGCCACAGCACCGCACGCCTCTCTACCCCGCTCGATACCGCTGACTGCGGCAACATCTGCACCGCAAGCGCGCCTGCTCAAACCTTTTCCAGTTCAACCTAGCGCTCAGGAAATCTATAATAATAGAAGAGCACGCAGCGCAAAATTACGCTGTATCGAAAAACTCATCTGAGCGCACCTTGAAAGACTACTGGCTACTAATTCTATTCGGCATTTTTTTCGCACTGGCACTTGGCCGCACGCACGTTCGTAACCAATCGACGCTGCTCGGCTATGAGATCGGACGCTTAAAAAAACAGGAGGTCACACTGCTAGAACGCCGCAGCCACCTGAAAGTGCAGCTGGCACGCATCACCGCCCGTGAACAACTGCTGGCGTTGGCACGACCTTGAAAAAGCACCACCGCCACGACGAGCACTACCGCCCCGGACGTTTCGTCCATCCACGGGCACGTCTGTTGCAAAAACTGCTTTTCCTCGGCTTTGCCCTCGTCGCGGTGAAAACCGTCGTGCTCACTATCTACTACGATCGCCGCAGCACGCTCGATGATATGGCTGACCGCCAGTATCACGAGGCTCTCGATCTAGCCCCATGGCGCGGCAATATCTACGATCGACGCAAATTTCCACTGGCACTGAGCGTGCGCCGTCCAAGTCTCGCCATCAATCCACGTGTCTTCGCACCAACGGCACAGCAGCAACACACACTGGCACGGCATCTCAACCACACCCCCCGCAGTATCGCCACCCTCGCCCAACGGCGCAGTTATTTCGCCTGGCTGCAACGCAAAGTCTCCCCCGCGGTGGCCGAGAAAATCCTCGCCCTCAACATCGAAGGGCTGTATCCAATCACCGAACCCTATCGCTACTACCCACTAGGGGAAAAATTCGCCCACCTAATCGGCTACGTCGGTATCGACAACACTGGTCTGCTTGGTATCGAACAGCAGTTTGAAACCCAACTACACGGCAAACGCACAGCATTGAGCTTGATCAAAGATGCCCGCAATCAGACCGTGTTTTACTCTCCAACACAAGCAACCCCCGCCACGAGCGGCGCAACCCTACACCTAACACTCGATCGTGTCATTCAGGAAATCAGCATGGAAGAGCTGGCACTGGGAATCGAACGTGCCCGTGCACGCAAGGGTTTTGTCATCGTCGCCGACCCGCACAGCGGCCGAATTCTCGCGCTGGCCAACTACCCTTCCTTCGACCCCAATAAGCCGCGGCACATCAATACCCGCCATCTGCACAACACCGCCGTCGCCACGCTGTATGAGCCGGGCTCGATTGTCAAGCCGCTGGTCATCGCCGCCGCCCTTGAGCGCGGCCTAACCACCCTATCTGACCTGCACTACTGCGAGAACGGACGACTGGAAGTCGGCAACACCGCAATTAGAGACGACAAGCCACATGCCGCGTTGACCACTGAGGACATTCTCACCTACTCCAGCAACATCTGCATCTACAAAATTGCCCAGTTGCTTGGAGCAGAACGCCTTTACCAGCTCTACCGCGACTTTGGCCTCAGCACCGTCGTCAACAGCATGTCGCTGCCCGGCCAAGCTCGCGGACGCATCGATCACTTCAGCAAGTGGTCGGCAATCAGGTTCGCCAACATCTCCTTCGGACAAGGTTTTGCCACCAGCGGCATCGAACTAATCACCGCCTTCAACAGTATCGCTAACGGCGGCAAGCTGATGAAACCGCAGCTGCTCGAACGCATAGAAGACGGCGAGGGCAAGACCATTACCGCCAAGACACCGCAGATGATCACCCGCGTGCTGCAACCAGAGACTGCCCGCCAGCTGCGCAATGCACTCGGCCGGGTCGTCGCACACGGCACGGGCAAACTCGCCGCCCTCCAGCACTTCCGCGTCGGCGGCAAAACCAGCACCGCGGAAGTATTCGACCGCAAGCTAAAACGCTACTCTAAAACCCGCCGCATCGCGGGATTCATCGGCTTCGCCCCACTCGCCGATCCCCACATCACCATCTATGTCTCGCTGTTTGAGCCGCAGAACACCCCGCGCTACGGTGGCAAGTGGGCTGCACCTGTCTTCGCTCGTATCGCCTCCCGCGTCTTACGCTACCTGAACGTGAAACAAGACATCGCACTTTTGGATTGAAAATTTTTAGCTGATCCAGCACGATGGCATGGCTTTAGTAGCTCTTCAAGGAGGTAAGGATCATGTTGTTACGTATGTCTGTTTTGCTCGTATGCAGCTTGCTCAGCGCGGGGCAACTATCTGCCGCAGTTATAGAGATTCAGGGTAATGTCGCCTTTAACTTCAGCGGCACGCAATGCCACGAGGTGGTCGGCGATGCCAGCAGCGGCAACTACAGAGCTAACCTTTACGTCGTTGTGCCACGTGGATCGAGGGATGGACAACACATCGTGGCACAACGCGTGCTACTGCGAGTTTCGTTTGATGGCACAAACAAGTTTGGCGATGACGATGGGGCTAACGACTTGGTCGAATTTGCTATTGACGACAAGAAGGTCATATCCACCACCGACGAGCAGTTGCTCGGTAAGGTGCTGAAACAAGACAACAGCCTCTCCGCCACCGCTGTCCTGTATAACACAGAAGGCAAAGGCTCTGGCGATCAAGTGATGTTCTCGCTGCTGCTGAAACAATTCCCCAAACACGTCATAGTAACAGGATCAAGATATAGCCGCGACTGTCTCATCACGTGGTTTGGAGTGCTGAAGGATAGAGCACGAAGATATACCAAAAAGCTGTGAGCCAACTATTCCCTCCCTATCCCGCGCTTGAAGTGCAGGACGCAGTTGCTTGCCTGCGCAACGCTGGCGAACTGCGTTGGCACAATCTCACAAACTTCGTCGCGGCCGCGACGCAGCGCGGGCAGTTGTGTGTTGACTCACGGCAAGTTCGTGCCGGCGATATATTTCTCGCCTTGCGCGGCTTGACCCACGACGGCAACACTTTCCTAGCACAAGCTGTCTCAGGCGGGGCCTGCCTACTCATCAGTGATCAGGCAAACATCACCGCACAGGCAAAAAAGTTCTCCGTGCCGCTGCTCGTAGTCGGCAATGCCCGCCGTAGTTGGGCGGTGTTGTGCGCCGCGGCACAAGGCAACCCACAGCAAAATATTAATATCGTTGGTATAACAGGTACAAATGGCAAAACCACCACCGCGACCATGCTTGCTCAGCTGCTTACGCGGCATAAGCAAAAGACTGTGCTAATCGGCAGCAATGGCATCTTCTGTGATGATCAGCTGTTGTGCCAAAACCCTCTGACCACACCTGATCCCGACCTGCTCTATAAAATTCTTGCTTGGTCTCAGGCAAACAGCGTCCGCTACGTGGTGCTCGAAGTCTCTTCGCACGCCATCGCCATGCACAAGGTAGCATCGCTGCGCTGCCAAGCCGTTATTTTTACAAGTTTTTCCGACGATCATGGTGACTTTCACCCCTCGCGGCGTGACTATTTTGCCGCCAAGTGGCACTTTATCACGACAAATCGTGACTACGCGCAACTGTTGATCATATCGCAACAGGTTATGGCACAGGCACTGCGCTACAAACTCGGTATCGCTCACCCCCAGCTGTGGCTCTATGACTACGCTCAGCCTAAGCAGATGACTGAGCAGCTGCCTGATCATCAGCGTATGCAGGTTAACATCTTGAAATCACAGAACTTGACTGCTGAGCTAGCAGTGGTGATGAACGGGCAAAAACGTCTTGGTCAGCTGGGCTTTTTTGCCCCCCACCTCGTCTTGAACTTCGCCGCGGCACTGCTGGCGGCAGAAAATTTACTGCAAACAAAGATTGCGGCAGTGTGTTGGAAAAAAATAAAAATCAGCGAGGGGCGCATGGAAATAGTTAGTAAAAACCCTTTGGTTATAGTTGATTACGCTCATACACCCGACGCGCTACGTGCTGCTCTTGCTGCCCTGTCTTTCGCCTCGCCGCGCTGGGTGGTATTCGGCTGTGGCGGCAACCGTGATCGCACCAAACGCCCCGCAATGGGCGAAGTCGCCGCGCGTCTCGCCGATCACATCGTCTTGACCACCGATAACCCGCGAGATGAGAAGGTTGTGGCAATCACGGCGGAAGTCCTGCAGGGTATCGCTGACCGTAGCAACGT
This sequence comes from Oligoflexales bacterium, assembly GCA_965226195.1. Lineage (GTDB taxonomy): Bacteria > Bdellovibrionota_B > Oligoflexia > Oligoflexales > JAPPIL01. Next base: position 1,056,067 of record OZ245333.1, on the reverse strand, counting down.
TACCGTGCAACACGACCGTCATGCTGCCATTGCTCAAGCCATCCACGCGGCCCGCAACTGTAAAAACGCCGCGGTGCTCATTGCAGGCAAAGGTGCGGAAAAATTTCAGGAAGTCGCGGGCAAACTTTTACCCTTTGACGATCGTGCTGCGTGCCAAGAAATTCTGCATAACTAGTGCCTTGTTCTACCAGATGAGGCCACCCATGCCTTCATTACTTGCTTCCGTCAAGGTTAAAACCCCACCTGTCCGCAAGATTAAGGCGCAGTTACTTGTCAAGCGCAACTGAATTTCCGCACTGCCGTTTTAGCCTTAAGTTTGAAGTGCTACTGTGTCAATTAGCAGGAACAGGCAAGGGGTTAACCTCTTTGCCTTGATAGCATTCCAAGCGCGTCTGAGCTTGTTACTCAACCGTTGCTCCGCAGGGATGCGGGGGCGAGATAGACGCTCACCTCCTCCGTAACCATGAAGCAGTACCTTTTCCAGATTGGATTGGAAACTTTCTGCCCAGCGATCGAAATCTAGTCGCACATTTAGTGCGTCTTCTTGCTGAGCCGCTTGCAGATACCGCGTACCTCTTTCACCTTCGGTAACTGCCGCTATCGCCTCTTGTTGCTCGGCAAATACTTTTCTTACCAAGCTAACCTGCTTAGCTAAATTCTTTAGCTCTACTTCAACTTCGTCGACTGACTTGACAACACGTATATTATCAAGAATATCACCAGTATCCTGTATCCTCTTCGCTACAAATGACTCGAAAAGAGCCACCACCTTAGTCCCATCACCTCCTCGCATCTGCTCAATGAGAAGATAGCGTGCTTCTTCGATATTCCCCCTATACAAAGTACTCCTAAAAATATCCCGTGCTTCTGTAATCTTCCCGTTATCGAGAAGATTACGAAAAATGTAACGCATTCTTTTAATCGCATTAACATACTGCTCTTCGCTGGCTGGCTCTTCTCTGACAATAGGCTTGCAACCAACAGCACTGAACACTGACAAGGAAACAACTGCCAACCACAATACCATACTGTTTTCCACAACAAACCCTCCTCTTATGAAACAAAAGGAGATACTATCCTACGCGTGGTTATCGGAAGGATGCAGTTCTTTCTTTAGTGTGTTTTTTCTTCTTAAACTGCAGCTGATGCTTGCTTGCCGCGTGCCTAGAAAACTACGTATTGTCTTTTAGAAGCTGAAGGTCGGGATGATAAGCGGAGGCGTAAGCTTGCAATGCTCCCAGCATATCATAGTGACCATGTCTATACATAAATTGGGCAAACTGCGGCAGAATGATAATTTCACATAACTTACTGGTGGTGGTCTCGATGAGGGGCAGACATTAAAAACAAATTAGAAAACAATGCCAAATAGCAAAAAAACAGGGGCGAAAGTTGAATCCCGCCCCCGCACATACTTAACGCGAACTAAGCTTAGCGGTTACCCGCCTTGATTGCCCCCCATGTGGTAGCTGCTTTGTCGCGGGCATCGACCGCGTAGGCTCCGCCGCGACGAAGATTGTGGGTAAACTGCCTGAGCTGCTGATTTATTTCAACAGACATAGCAACGCCATCTTCAAGCGGACGACTTTGTAGGGCGACGAGCTTGCCATCTAAAAAAAGCAATGCTCCGTGTGCGATACCGTCACTACCAGCACCGTCACAGGTGTGTAGCCCGATACCAGCCTTGCCCCCTTTAGGGTCAGGCACTGAATTACATTCACGCACCTGCAGCGGAATTTTATCAGCAGTGCCCCACTCCTCAAGCTCTGCACTCCACAAGATAGGGGAGTAGGTCTGACGGTGATAGCTGACCAACTCCAGTGCTGTTTCTTCCCTAAACGGATAGCTGCCAATCAGCAATGGCTCGTATTCATTACCCAAGTCAGCACCGCTTACCGCAATGGCTACCATACTGAGCACATTGTCGAGTTGGTCTTCGAGCACATCGAGTTGCTCAACCACAACATTTTACGCCACCATGCCACGATAGGAGATGAGATTGGACCTGCCCGTCTCGGCTAGTTGCGTCACGAAAAAACTACCAACCACTGTTCGCCCGACGAAGACCGCCCGACCTTGATCGTCTGTGCCGAGGTAACCCAGCGGAAAGAGCAGCTCAAGGTCATACTTCCTACCATCTTCACCCACATAAACGCTGTCTACGTAGAGATTAAAGACCGACTTCTGGTGTGCAGGAGATTGGTCATCGACGATCTGCCACGCGTTCCCCCTCTTCTTCCATCACCGCATTATTCTCGTGCTAAGCATAGACGCTGGGAATTGCACCAGCAACGCCCAAGCCTGCCACGAGTATCGCCGCGGGCACGAGCTTGGTACGCAATGCCTGCCCAGCTTGTGCAATGCGCTCGCCAATACGAGTTGCCCGTCAACAAAAATAACAATAGGAAAAATTTTGCGAATAAAAAATTCATTATACACCTCGCCAAACTAAAGATTGTTATCTAGAAATTACTGCCCGCTCTTTATACGTGCTCACAAAGTCGGCAACTTGCCACCCGCACTCACCGCATACGGCTTGCTCTGCACTGCACGCACGAATTTGACCAAGTTCACTGCTGATACCCACGACAGTCACTACCTCGCGGCTGACCCCGTCATGAAAGCCAACTAGTTGGCGTGTCTTTGACCAAAGCAGCGGTGCGCCCCACGCCCCGTTTGGGAAACAGTTGCTCGCCCCGACACCAATTCGATTCCACCCATCGTTTCGGACAATGCTACAGGTGCGCCAAATTGCAGGAATGTCGTAGTGATGGTTATGCTCGTAGTCGTGCCAGTAGGAAACCATCTCCAGTTCGCCACCTTCGTCATTGATGGGAAACTGACGCACATCCAGTGGCATGTAGTCAGCGGACAACTCCAAACCCTTAGCTACGTGGATACTCACCTCCGTATAGCCATGCAGCGTGGGGAAGTGACCGACCTCACCGAGTTCCACATTGTCTATGATCAGCCCATCATAGCCATACAAGGCAAGTCCCATTTTCCCAAAGTCACGCGCGACCACATCCAGATAGTTGCCCATCAGCAGCGCATCTCCGTTCTCATCGTCACCGACATAGATGACTTCGAGAAAAAACTGCTCGTTATGCGTGTCTCCTTTAGTGACCAAATAAAAACCGATTTGAACTCAGCGGGCTAATTATGATTGACATCCCGCCAATTGAGCCGAGCACCCTGCTGCGCAGCCGACGGCAACACCGTCGTGCCAGCCATAATCACCGATGCACCCGCAGCAATCCCCGTGTGCTTGGCGAAGTTCTTCACCTTATCCGCGTGCTGCCCAATGTTCTGCAACACCGAGCGACAACAACACCACTGCAACAAAAACCCTCCACATCATGTCAAAACCCCTCCACAAAATTTTCAAAAAAAATGATGCTCGTCTCCTTCATCATCAGATATCTAGGGATGCAACCCTTTTTTCAAAAAAATCAGGAATTAGTGCAGTGCAAGCTAAGCGCCATCTCATGCTGACCGCTTCGTGGTAGCTGAGCTTTGGGGAAGGGGTGGTGTGGTCAAGCGCCGCGCTTACTGTGTTCCTCGTTCAGTTTTTGCGTCAACCACTCAGGCAGATCGAATTTTCTTTTTTCTTTTTTGGCTTGTGTAGCTTGCCACGCTGAGTAAACTCCTCGCCAAGATTAGTCTGCTCAAGGTGATCATCCATTTTCTTTTCGCTATTGAACTGCAGCGGTGAAAATTTCTTCTTCATTTTTTCTCGCACAAGCTAAGCCCGTTTTGCCTAAAATTTTTTGCCGATTTGAACACATCCCAATCAACCCATTCAGTAGACATAACATACCAAACCTATACGTCCGTGAACACTTACTTCGGTGTTCCCCTGCAAGCAGGAGAACACCAAACCCCTTAACCATCGACAGATGCCGACAGCACATCACCCATAAGCAAAAAGTGTGCCATAAGACACTTGCCTTGAAATTCAACCATTTACGCTTGCAGCAGCACCGCTAACCACCTCGTAGCTGTGCCACATGGGACAAAATTGTCCCATGTGCCGTGCAAAATTGTGTAAACGTGTGTCGCAGTAATAGAATCTTGTCGGCAAATATGATACAGCCATCTGCGGAGAGATGTCCGAGCGGTCGAAGGTGACGGTCTTGAAAACCGTTGTGCCGAAAGGCACCGGGGGTTCGAATCCCCCTCTCTCCGCTCAACTTTGCAGGAGTCCAGTCTTGCCTGAAAACACTATTCGTTCTTTGCCAGATCTTGACCTACAAGACCGCAAGGTGTTCATGCGAGTTGATTTCAACGTGCCACTGCGCGACGGGCAGATTACTGATGACAGTCGTGTGCATGCCGCATTGCCGAGTATCAAGTACGTGCTAGAACGAGCAAAGCTGCTCGTGCTGGCTTCGCATCTCGGTAGACCGCAAGAAGGCAAGCACGATCCCGCCTTTTCGCTTGAACCAGTGGCAACGCACCTTGCTCAGCTGTTGCAACGAGAGGTGGTGTTGCTACGTGATTACAGCACAGATAACGTCGCACCGCTGGCACAGATGACAGGCGGGGCACTGCTGCTGATGGAAAACTTGCGTTTTCACGCGGGCGAAAAACAAAATTCCCCTGAGTTCACCCGGCAGCTGGCGACAGGCTTCGATGTCTACCTCAACGAGGCGTTCGGCACGCTGCACCGCAAACATGCGTCGGTCAGCGGCATGCCTGCACTGTTTCCTCCCGCAGACCGCGGCATAGGACTACTAGTCGGCAAGGAACTCACCGCACTTGACGAAATCATGCACGCGGCACAACGTCCGTTCGTGTTTATCATCGGCGGGGCAAAAGTCAGCGATAAAATTGCGGTGATTCTCAACATGCTCAAATACTGCCACACGGTAATCATCGGTGGCGGCATGGCTTATTCATTTTTACGCCACCAAGGACACAATGTCGGCAAATCAAAAGTCGATACGCGACAAGAACTCGTTACCGCAATTCTCCGCAGCGCTGCGGAGAGAGGCATCGCAATTCTCCTGCCCCAAGATCACATTGCCGCGGCGGAATTTTCCGAGCAAGCCACGCCTGTGCAAATCGACAGCCCGGCCCTGCCAGACAACTTGATGGGGTTAGACATCGGGCCGCGCACCATCGAGCACTACGGCAAGGCCATCGACCGTGCGGGCACAGTCTTGTGGAACGGGCCGATGGGGGTCTGCGAGTGGGAAAACTTCGCTCGCGGCACGCACGCCGTCGCCGCGGCCTGCCACGCTAGCCATGCCATCACTGTCGTTGGCGGCGGTGACTCAGTCGCCGCGGTCAGAGCCTGCGGACTTACCGAAGGTTTTACGCACATCTCCACTGGCGGCGGGGCCAGCCTGAAATACCTTGAAGGTGAGCCACTGGTTGGTCTGCAAGCACTTATTGAAAACATTTAAATTTCTATACATCAAGTGATCATATGACTTGACAGTTAGTCGTTATCTTAATTACAAATTAGTGTCTGTTTAGTTTTTGTGGAGAACTGGAATGAAAACATTGATTTTTTTGGTGGCAATCAATTTTGTAGCTTTGCCCTTGCATGCTGCGACAGGGGGTCTCAGAGGTGTTTTCTCAGCTGCACTGAGCCAAGAAGCCAAGCAGGTATTCGCTCAGCGTCTTGTGGCAAGAAATAAATTCCGGCAGCTCATTATACAGCACGACGGCTACAAACAGGTCATCGCTCAGCTTGACGAAATTTTTGCTGACACGGGGGACAACGGACGCATATTGCAAAGTGAGCTGACAAACATTCTTGAAGGCCACCTTAACACTAGTGCGTCGCTAATGCTTGAGGCTTTCTTTGCGCTCGACGACGAACAGTTTGCCACCCTAGTCACTAAGTTAGCACGAGATTTGGATCTTACTCCGTTGAGAGAGGTTTACAGGGGTACACAACGAGATGGTATCGTCGTGGAACAGCTTTCTAACGCCATCATTCAGGGGCTCGACGTGAAAAAGCTGATGGCTGGTATTGATCTCTTGCTTGCCGAACCTCTGGTTATCAATGCAAATCTGAAGCTAGGCTCGCTGGCAAGCATAGTGAGTCGGGTACGCACGATACGAGAACTGTGGTCTGATCAAGAGGTTACTGCCGATCTCATTAGGTTGTTTGACGAAATCGAGGAGCTTGCTATCTTCACAACAGGCTCAGACGTGCCACAGGAATATTATACACTCTTCTTATCTCAACTGAGGCAGCTGATCGAAGCCTTGTTCGACAACCCCAATACGCAGAAGATGATCGGTGATATTGGGTTCATAGTGGAAGGGGAGGAAGTTGATCTGGCATATGTAAAGAAATTTTTACTGGATATCGTTGATAAGTTGGAAGCTAATCGTAACGCGGCAGACTAGAAACAGACAAGCATTATGAGAGACATCTCGAACTCTCTTAACAGTAAGCAGTAGGCTGACAAAAAAGTGCAGCGGTGGCATTAACACACCATGTTCATGTATACTGATAGTTAGTAACTGGAGGGTGTTGATGTTGAAGTGGTTTATGCTGCCGTTGTTGGCAATGTTCGTGTGGTCGGGGTGTGATTTTTACCGCAGTGAAGAGAAGACTGAGCACGACAGAGTCGTACCCGATGACGGGCTGCGACATGCCGTTAGTCACGATGACGACCACGGTAATGGCGAAGACACTAACGAAGACACAGGTGAGGACACTAACGAAGACACTAACGAAGACACAGGAAATTGCGAAGATGACGACGCGGGTGAAGTGCCACAGTGTGATGCAGAGGCGGCGGTGGCAGCTTTTAAAACAAATGTGCAGCCATCGATCGACAAGTCCTGCAACTCGTGCCATGCTTTCGCTGCAGGTGGGTTGACAATGGTGAAGGAAGAAGACGATGCCGCGGTAGTGGTACAAAACCGCATTAACTTGAAGGCAAGTACCCAGAGTGCTACTGCCGAGAAGCTGTTTCTCAAGATCAGCAATCAGAGCAGTGCGGGACATGGCGGTGGTAACCAATCCGATCCAGAAAAGGGCAACCTAACGTTAGCTAAGATAGAGGCGTGGCTCGCCGCAGAGGTTGGATGCGATTGATGGACACGCGGTGAGCAACGTGCGGGTGCGAGTTGCACCTTCTCCAACTGGCGATCCACATGTTGGCTTTGCGTTCACAGCACTGTTCAATTTCCTCTATGCCCGCAGCAGAGGCGGCAAGTTTATCTTCCGACTCGAAGATACCGATCGCACACGGCTGCGGCAGGACAGCGAGCAACGTTTGCTCGAAAGTTTACACTGGTTAGGACTTGATTACGATGAAGGCCCCGACAAGGGCGGGCCGCACGCACCCTATCGACAATCGGAACGCTTGCCGCTTTATCAGCACAGTATTGAAGCATTGTTACAGGGTAAGCATGCTTACCGATGTTTTTGCCCGGCCGAGCGTCTCGAAAATTTACGCAATGCACAACGCCAACAAAAACAAACGCCGCGTTACGATCGCCACTGCCGCAATTTAGCCGCTGACATTGTTGCACGACAAGAGCGTGAAGGTATGCCGTCGGTGGTCAGATTGAAGATGCCACTCGCTGGCGCGACGGTATTTCACGATGAGTTGCGCGGTGAAATAAGCATCGCCAACAGCCAACTCGACGATGCCGTGTTGTTAAAATCAGATGGCTACCCTGTCTATCACCTTGCCAGTGTCGTCGATGACCATGCCATGCAGATAAGCCACATCATTCGTGCCGAAGAGTGGTTGTCTTCGACTCCAAAACACGTGGTGCTCTATAAAGCTTTAGGTTTTACGCCGCCGCGTTTTTTGCATTTACCGATTTTGCGCAACCGCGACCATTCTAAAATTTCTAAGCGCAAAAATCCTGTCGCCTTGCGTTTGTTCGCACAGCTCGGCATCTTACCAGCCGCACTCGTCAATTACCTCGCACTAATCGGCGGTAGTATTGAGCATGAAGCAGAGCTGTTCGATCGTGATACAATGATTGCCGCCTTTGCTCCGCAGCGCCTCAATCTTGGCGGCCCCGTGTTTGACATGCAAAAACTGCTGTGGCTCAACCAGCAGTATATTCAAAACCTGAGCGAAGATGCGTTCGTGCAGCACGTGCGGGAGAAAATGCTTAACGAGACGAAGTTACGCAGTATTTATCCGTTATTGCGCACCCGGCTAGAAAATTTTTCCCAATTTTTTGCAAAAGCGGCGTTTTTTTTCGACGGTGTGCAGGATTATCAGCAGCAGTTGGCAGCACTACAACCGCGAGCAGAGTTCCCACAGACACTGACAACCTTGTGTGAGCGGCTGGAAAACCTTACTGCATGGACACAAGCAGACATCAAGGCACAGCTGCAAGCTGTGCAGCAGGAGAGTGGGTTCAAGACCAAAGAGCTGTATTTACCGCTGCGCTTGTTGGTAACAGGTAGCAAGAATTCACCCGAACTCCTTCCCGTGCTCGAACTGCTCGGTCGTGAACTAGTCACTTATCGTCTAAGATGTTTTCTTAACAGTTAGCTGCGCTCAGCAAGCAGTGTCGCACGTCCAATACGAAATGGGCTGAGATCGAAAGAAGTTTCGCCGTGCAGTGCGAGTTCGCTCAAAATCCGCCCGACGAGTGCGCAGAACTTGAAGCCATGTCCAGAAAAACCCGCGGCGATCAGCACCTGCGAACTGTGCGGATGGGTGTCGATGATAAAATCCGTATCGGGTGTTTCAGTATAAAGACAGACCTCTGCGTGTGCGACGTTGCCGCGCTCAGGGATGAGTGGCTGCAGGTGGCGATCGAGCTGCTCGATGTAATCGGCATCGGGTGTGCGCTCGCAGGTGGCGGGGGTAACTTGTGTGCCACCGCCATGACGGGCGATTTTCAGTCCTCCTGTGCCAAACAAAGGAATACCGTAGTAAAATTCATCTGCTGCAGTCAGTTCGATAAAAGTTGGAAAACGATCCATCCTAAAATTGGCAGGTTCAGCGGGGTGGTAGTAGACGACCTGTTGACGTGTGACGGTCAGCGGGAGGCTGAGTTCAGCCAGCAGTTGCCCTGTCCACGCACCTGCGGTTACCACCACTTTATTGGCGTATAGGCGTTCGCAGTCAGTGTGCACCGTTACGGGTTGCGTGTGCCAATCGATGCGGGTGACGGGTGTGGCTGTACGAATTTCCGCGCCGTGTTGTTGTGCTAGCTGCAAGTGCGCGGCAATGCAAGCTGAGGCATGCAGCAGACCGCTGTCTTTTTGCCACAGGATAGCCATGTCTTCGGGCACACAAAATTGTGGAAAACGCTGGGTGAGTTGTGCGGCATCCCACCACTCCGCTGCGATTCCCGCGGCATCGAGACTGTCCCACGTCGCGCTGAGCTGCGGGTGTGACTGCGCGGCCAGCATAATACCGCCGCTGATGAACAGCAGTTGCCGCTGAAAGAAAGTTTCAAGGGCACGCCATTCGGCATACGCGGCTTGCATCAGTTGTGTGTAGAACGGCTTGTCGTAGCTAAGACGAATGATGCGTGTCTCTCCATGTGAACTGCCATGCTTGTGTCCGTGCTGAAACTGCTCCAAGAGCAACACTCGTGCCCCTGATTTGGCTGAGTGGTAGGCCGCGGCAGAACCCATCCCGCCGCCACCGATAATGATTATGTCGTATGACTGCATCGTGCCTCGATCGTTATGCATGGATGCATAGTTTGCCCCACGCTTCCCTTGTGTGGCCTTTTACCAAAGCCCCGCATCGTAGCACAGTGTATGAAAAATACACTGCATATTCCTAATTTTTTCAGAATGTTATCGGTCTAGGGTCAGCTCGCCTCCTCCTCGTAGAGCTGAAGAGCACTTGCCTAGCGGAGGATATTATTAAAGTATACTTTACTAAGCTCCGAGCTTAGGTAAGAATGCTTTACTAAGGAACAAAGAAGACAAGAATACTCAACTAACGGTATAAATGACAAGAAAAACAGGAACATACGCAACAGTCGGGGACGAAAAAGGGAGTTACGAGGCTTTCACCCCTTACCCTTTGCCGCCGCGTGATCAGCCCCTAGACATGTCTGGTAAAGAAGACAGCCGCTTGTTACAGCGGGCCGAACGTGCCCTTGCTCGCCTCGAATTAGCGAGTGCCATCGTTCCATCGACGCGGGTATTTGTTTACAGCTTTATGAGGAAAGAAGCGGTCATTACCTCCCAGATAGAAGGCACCCAGGCGACGTTGCCAGATCTAATCGCCGCTACTGCGGAAGCAAGCGTGAAGGAACAAGATGCTGATATTGAGGAAATCTGCAACTATTTGCGCGCGGTTGAATTTTGCTTGGCAGAGATGCAAAAAGATGGCGGTTTGCCCATCTCAACGCGGCTGCTGTGCGGGGCACATTGGCATCTCATGCAGGGGTTACGAGGTCACAACAAAACGCCAGGGGAGATACGCCGCAGCCAAAACTGGATTGGTGGTAGCCATCCGCAAAATGCGCGGTATGTGCCTCCACCCCCACAACGGTTGCCTGAACTGCTATCTGATCTAGAAAAGTATGTGCATGGTGAGGACAAGTTGCCACCATTGGTGCGTGTAGGGCTGCTACACGTGCAGTTTGAAACTATCCATCCTTTTCTTGATGGCAACGGGCGGGTTGGGAGGTTACTGATAGCGTTGCTGCTCAAACACTGGGGCTTGCTCTCTGAACCTCTGCTCTATCTCAGTTTATTTTTTAAACGCCACCGCACAGAATACTACGACCGTCTTAGTGCCGTGCGCACCAAAGGTGATTGGGAAGGCTGGACAAGCTATTTCCTTCGTGGCATAGCCGAAACTGCAGATGAAGCAGTGCATTGTGCGAAAAAAATAACAAAACTGACCACACACGATCGCGATAAAATTATTAATTTTCCCAAGAGCACGATAACCGCGGTAAAACTTTTTGAGCTTCTCCCCCAATACCCTGCCATGACTGTTGCACGAGTAGCACAGCTGCTAGAGACGACAAGGCAAACGGCACACAGTACGGTTAAGATACTGCAGCAGGCAGGCATTCTCCACGAGATAACCGACAGAAAACGCTCCCGCATCTTCTGCTACACCGAGTATGTTGACCTCCTAAAAGAAGGCACAGAACTGCCACTCAACAAAAAAACCGATTAACTTAGTCTTTACAACTAGTTATTTTTTTACACAAAACGCTTAATTTTGTAATACACACTACGTGTCTGTTTTTTCCAATATATTATGGGGGCATTACAATGAAAATATTTGCAAAACAGCTGGTATGTGCGTTGGTGTGCTGTGTCGTCATGTCCGTTACTGGCAATGCGAGAAACAGTACGGCTGTTTACTCCAAATTTCTTCCTGAATACGTTTTTACCAAAACTATCACCTCGCTGGAGGAAGCTAACTTTGCCACCGAGAAGATGTTCGTGGCACTTAGGGAAATCGTGGGTGCGAAGGGTCGTGTGGATGACCCACGTAGCAAATACGAAGATATCATCTACACCAAACAATTAAACGGTTTCAATAGACCCCCCGAATACATGCTCAACTACACATTAGAAGCAGCACTAAACTACTTCGTTAAGGAGATGCTTATGGCAGAACCAGAGGAGGTGGCAGAGATTAGCCTTGAATTCCGCCAATGGAGAGACTCTGCTCTGAAGCAAACCAAAGCTCTACAAGCGGATAAAGCTATCAAGAACTACCGAGAAGGAAAACCGACTGGTATGACTCTTGAAGCGACGATCAATGGCATCGCTCAGATCGAGAAAATTCTCACCGAGTTTGCAAAGACCGATGTGGTATTCATACCGGGATTCGTGCCAGAAATTCCAATACCAGCACACGAAATCAACCAACATGGAGTCAAATAATTCTAGCAGCCTAGCCCAACGCAGCTCTTTGTAATTAAAGAGTTGCGTTTAACACGACGCAGCCTGCTATCCAGTACCATGCTTACGTTGTCTCACTGACCAAGCCTCTCCTACTGACCACGAAAAACTACAAGACCTCACCCGCGCAGAAAGGCGAAGAACTCCACAGGACTAATGCTGTGGACGAAAAGCCCGCAGAACTCATGAAAAATAGTTGCTACACGAGAACATCGCAAATAATTACTTGACTAGTGTCAGAATTATTTTATATGAGCTGTGTGCTTTGGTTTTTTGTTGCCAGAGGCATCGGTTAATTTCGTTATCTTTCTAAGGGGGGTGGAGCTATGTTGAGGTTTCTAGGTATTGTGTTGTTGTCGGTATCGTTGTTGCATGGCAGTGCGTTCGCAGGTGGCGCGGTTGCTCAGCAATTGAGCCCGAAGGCTCACGCGGTCGGTAGGTACGTGGTATCGCTGGGAGCGATCGCCCTTCTCGCCTGCGGTTCTATGTCGTGTGATAGAACTGGTGCGGGTAAAATTGCAGAAATGATGCAAGATGAGGGTATGGATGCCACAGACACCGCTATCCTCATCGGTTTGAACTACGACGGGAGGTTTGACATCAACGCGCTGACTGGTGCGCAACTGGCGGTAGATGAGATCAACGACGCGGGTGGTATCAACGGCCTGCAGCTAGAGCTGATACCACGGCAAAACATGAAAGATGTCGCCACCAGTATCCAGTTGACGCACGATTTCATTGAAGTAGATAAGGTGCATACACTTATAGGGCCTGAGTATTCTTCTCATGCGCTAGCAGTCGGGCCCATAGCTCAGGCCAATCAAATTCCTATGGTGACAACGACAGCTACCAATCCTAACGTCACCGCAGCAGGTGACCATGTCTTCATGGCCGCGTTCACGGATAGTTTTCAAGGAAAGATAATGGCGAATTTTGCCTATGACAATCTCCAAGCTCGCACCGCGGCAGTGATTACCGAAGAGGGAGATGCCTACTCGGAGGGGCTGTCGCAAACTTTTATTGATGATTTTGAGAACTTGGGTGGCGCAGTAGTGGTGCAACAATTCTACCCAGCCGATGCTACCGACTTTAGCATACAACTAGCGGCAGTGCAGGATAAAAACCCAGATGCGATCTTCGTGCCTGGGTTTGTCCCTGAGGTCGGGTATGTGGTCAAGCAAGGCAAAGAGATGGGCATTATGTCTAACTTTATCGGTGCAGACGGCTGGGGTAACGCTGATTTGGTCAAATTCGGTGGCGTTGCTCTCGAAGACACGTACTACTCTAATCACTTCTATACCAAGCCAGAAATCGGGTTAAGCCAAAGAACAATCGCTTTCATCCAAAATCACGTCGAAGTGTGGGGGGAGAGGCCTATATCGCGCTCAGCACTGGGATATGATGCCGTATATCTTATCGCCCAGGCGATAGATCGTGCTGATAGTCTGGAGGGAGCCGCGATCAGCGACCAGCTTGCTGCCACCCAAAACTACAACGGTGCAACATTTATCTCTGCTTTCACTGAAAACCGCCACGCGATAAAAAGTGCTGTTATAGAGACGGTTAGAGATGGTGGTAGCGCGTTCCACGCTCTAGTCAGACCAAGACAATAGGCTGGTTTTAATACCCTTATCAGGGGGAGCTTACGATGAGGATTACTGCGCTAGTTCTGGTTCTCCTGCATTGCTTGCCAACGCATAGCTTGGCAAGCAATGCAGGATGGTGGACACGAGTTAAGCAAGGCGAAGTGGTGGGCAAGTTGACCACCATGGTCGGCACGGCAAAGCTCGATCTGGGACGCAAGGTCTTACTGGCTGGAACTTCTATCGCTATAATGTGTAGTGCCATATCTTGCGATGACCCCTTAGAATTGAACGGTCTTGCTAACTTAATAGGGGAAGGAGAAGATGGTAGTGTCACCATCAGAATTGGTTTGAACTACGACGGGACATTGTTTCCCACTGCTCTTTCTGGCGCGAAATTAGCGACAGATCAAATTAATGCCGCGCTCGATGGCATACATGTAGAGCTGTTAGCACGGGATAGCCTGGGGGACGGCGGTCAAAGTTATCAGTTGACGAGTGAGTTGATCACCGAGCAGATGGTACATGCCGTCATAGGCCCATCTGCTCACGCACTGCTTGTCTCAGAGCTCGCCCACCAACACAAAGTTCCCATGGTAACCACACTAGCTACCAATCCAAACATTACAAAATCGGGAAATTATATCTTCATGGCGGCGTTTACGCACACCTTTCAAGGACAGGCGATAGCAAAGTTCGCGACAGAAGAACTTAAAGCTAGCACTGCGGCTGTGCTTACCCAAGGAAGAAATGCCTACTCAAGGGTGCTGTCGCAAAATTTTATAGAAAATTTTGAAGGTACGGAGGGCAATGAGGTGGTCGTGCAGGAACAATACCGCGCTGGCGATATCAATTTTGCTGCACAACTGACGGCAGTGGCTAAAGCTAAGCCGAAAGTAGAGGTGATCTTTGTGCCGGGTGTTGTCCCTGAGGTCGCGCTGGTGGTCAAGCAGGGCAAAGCGATGGGTATTGAGGCAATTTTTATCGGTGCAGATGGCTGGGGTGGCGAGGGCTTGGTCGAAGCGGGGGGCGCTGCTCTCGAAGGTGCTTACTTCTTGGATCATTTTTCCGCCACTGGCCCTACCGATCAGTTGCACGCCGACACGTTGCAGTTTATCGCTGACTACACCGCCGCTAACGGCGGCGAGATTCCCACAGCGCGAGCAGCACTGGGGTATGATGCAGTACGCATCGTGGTACAGGCGATCGCGCGGGCGGGAAGTCTGGACGGTGCCGCGATCCGCGACGAGATTGCCGCGACGGTAGACTACAGTGGAGCTACCATGCTATCTGGCTTCACGGATGACCGTCATGCAATAAAAGCTGCCGTTGTGCAGACGATTGAAGGCGGCAAGATCGTGCTTTACCAACTGGTCACGCCAGATTAAAGACCCGTTACCATTTAATGATAACGGGTCTTGCTAGCATTTACGGACTGAAGATTTTGAAAAAAATAAACTCGCCGTTTTCAATTAACGCAACCCGCGTCGCATCGTACCCCCAATGCCGCGGCGAATCCATTCGGTTGCTCGTTACCATCACCGATGGAAAGGAGAGTAGGAGCTGCCTTGATGCGAAAGCCTTCACTATCGATAGCTCCCGCTTGTTTCAGTAGTGCAGCTGCCTCTGTTTTATCGAACGAGATCGCGTTACCGAGGGGAGTCCAGCCATCGTCGTCGGTAACGTTTACATCTGCACCTTGATCGATAAGATAGCGCACAACTTCAGGTGCGCCAGCAAATGCGGCTTCATGCAACACTGTATATCCTCCCCTCATAAGAATAGAATTGACATCCAATCCGTTTTTAGCAAGCACAGTAGCCAAAGTCTTTGTATTTCCTGCATGAATAGCTTCCATGACGGCTGTTCTAATCCTTGTCGAGGGAAATTTAGTTGCTAACACAGGCTCGGCTAGTACACCTAACATTAACAATATCACCTTACTCAAAGTTACCCCATTTAGTAGTTAATAAACGACCCTAGATTAGTAGCAAATAAGATTTCAAGATGGAAGTATTATCTCTTACCTTTAAGATATTACAGTAGTTTTTTAGATGTCCCTTCGTAATACCCCCTCCACACGTAGTGCTCAGTAAAGCTGAATTATGCAACAATGCTCCAAAAATGCGGAAGTCAGGATAATGACCCGCTACCATTTAATGATAACAGGTCTTGCTAGCATTTATTGATTGAAGGTTTTAAAAGAAATAAATTAGCCGTTTTCAATACGCCTGATAGCTACCGCCTTAATTGGGTGGCGATCTTCGTAGCCTTGCCGCTGGACTGAGCGCTGACATTTCCACGTGCCTACGCAACACCATTGAACAGTAACGACATGATGCACAGTGCAAAAAGAAAGCTCCTTACAACACTATCTCCCTCGATTGTTAGTAATATGCCATACACATCTAAGCTGCCGTATGGATTACCAAAGTAGAAAAAGACATGTCAAGCTTCTGCTGGTATTTTTGTCCCCAAGATATACCACCTCTAAGCAACCCAGACAATTATTGGACTTTAAAAATCCTTGCTAGCAATCTGTCAAATGCCACATGACGGAGTAAACTGTTTGCCTCTACACCCTCAATGTCAGCCGTTGCCCGCAGACGATGGTTAATCACATCAAGTAAGGATTTTGGGGTTACATATTTTTTAACAATCATACTTTAACTAGCAATGCCTGTGTCAGGTTGTAAATTCCATATTTCTTCAGTTCACTTGCTGGATAAAATTCTCGTTCCATGACTGCCACAACAGATAGACATCACTTACGCAAAAATCTCTGCAAGCAGCTTTCCCCTTGATTGCCAGTGATAAGCTCGGCTGGGTCATCTTCGCTTGAAATTCCCCCAAAGTCGGCGACAAGTCCAGCCTTCACGTCCAGTGCGGTATTCGCGAGGAGGGATGTGCTCTGTGTGAGAGCTTTCATATTTGCTAAGCTCAAGGCACTGCCGAGAGTGCCGGAGAGGATCATCTCCCGGCGGTTGCGGTGTATTTTTTCCAGCCGTTTCATACCTTCAGCAACCTGGGTGGAATTGCCGCTAAGTAGTGCTCGCTGTAGCAGCTTGTAGCGATTGGCAGCAACTCGTTCTCTGGCATGGGAAACACCGACCCACAGAAAGTTAACGGCGTTGGCCATCAGCATCAATGGCACGACCGCAGCTCCCCCACTAATGAAACCCACGAGCAACACGACAGGAATAAAGGCGAGATCGATGGCCATCGACGTATTTTGAAAGGTGCGCAGCCACTGCGGAGTGCAGGAATCGAACTGATAGTCGAGCAGCAGGTGGTTGAGTACCACTGCATACTCTGGCTGCTGCGTGAGCAGCTGAGCGATGGATAGTTCGTGACTGATGGCCAGCTGAAATAAATACTCCCCGTCTTTGCCTGTATAAGTTGTGAGTTCTTTATCCTTCAACTCCAGCCAGCTACTAACAAGCTGTTCCTTTAGCTCAATGACTGCCTTCGTCGTCGTTGCGGCATCGACCGGCCTTAGTAGTGGCACTTCTACCTTGCCAAAGCCAAGCCACTTTCCTCGCCTGTTGAGGTGAATATCACCGCTCTGTTTTTGTAGTTTTTCACTGAAGAGCAGTGGCAGATAGCCGTCTTGAGCATATTCTACCGCGGTATTCATGTAATTTTCCCACAAGGTCACAACCTCGTAGTCACCGAGATTCACCTCGTTGAGCAACTTAATCCACGGCAACACTAAGCTCACCTTTTGCGTCGCCCCCGGTGCTTGTAACACGGTGTTCAATGCAATGCGATGCTCGTTGAGCTTAGCGATGATGATATTTAGCTCTGTGGTAAGCTCAGTCGCGGCGGTAAAAAACTTCTGCACCGTGGTATCAACGCGGCCGGGTATTTTTTCCTGATATTGTGTGATGTTTAACAACCTGTCGTGGCTGAGCTGACTACATACTTCTCTATTGAAATTGTGATAGGGGTTGCTGTGCAGTCCGGGGCCGGGAGGCAAAAACTTTTCCCGACAGAGAGTGTCGAGTGTTGTCGTTTCAAAGGCAAACAAGCGCAAATTTTTGCCCATCGCGGCTTCGGTCAAAGCAATTATTTTGGTCAGCAACACTTGACGCAGCTTTTTCCGTTTGGCGTGCACGTCAGGCGGTGTCTCCGTCGGTGACTGTGTCTTGTTAGCCATCACTGCGTCGTAGAACACGTTATTTTTTTGGTTAAGATCAATCTGCCCCGGCATTAGCTCTTTCATTTTTGACAAATACAGATAACAAAACCTTTGATCATCGAGCATTGTCAGGTCATAGCGTTCGCGCCAATCGCTTTGCAACTGGTTGATGTGCTGTGGTCGTGGTGCATCGCTCTTGCCTACAGATCCGAGTTTGACAAAACAACGTGTGTAGTAGCCATAGGCACGCATGCTACGCACTTTATGCAAAGTTTTTTGGACATATTCGACTTCCGCGGGGGCTGTGACTTTGTGCTGGCGCAGTGTTTCTGTTAGTAAGATTTCGTAATCGGGCAACAGCTTGAAGACGAGGCTGGTGTCTTCGTTAGCAAAGTAGTCGTGACCATCGAGCACTTCCTGAAAATTTGCAAAAGCCTTACCCTCGCTGTCTCGCGTGAGAACTTCAGAGAACTGCAGGCAGGAGCAAAGCCAAGCACCGGCAAGCCCAAGACGCACGTATACCTCAGTCTTCATCGCTGCTCATGAATTCTTTGAGACTGAGCGGCAACGATACCGCGGCCGCACCCGCCAAAACATCGGTAGTTCTGTTCAGTTGTATTTCCAGAGAGGACATTTTGCTAAACTGATCTGGATAGTTCTTTTTAAGAACCCCCTTCCAGCGGCGCGCTTGCTGCGCTTCGACCTTGACACGCAAATCACGGGGATTGATGCCTAGTTTATTCAGGGCCACGAGAGCTTTGTTGTGTTCTTCTACCGCTTCGCTGAGCTCATCAAGTTTCTTGTTGAGATCTGCGAGCATGATTTTATCCCCCTTTGCCGCGAGTGGATTTGACTTGGGCACTGCCTTGAGACGAACAACCAATGTGTCAACTTCTACAATCGGCTTTTGTACCAGCATCTTAAAAGCCCGTGCTGCTGCCTTGCCCTCTGTCTTCCCGGCTTTGACCAAGGCGATCAGTTCGTCATAATCACCACTGGTTGCACCGCTTTTGACAACACGCTTAATCGTTGGCAGCATCGCATCGGACAACTCCGTGATAGTCTTGCTACCTGCCTTGAGCAACGCCTTGTCCTCACTACTTTGCTGCTCTACCTGGCAGCCTGAGGTCAGCAGCATGGCAATTAGTAACACTTTCATAGCAGTGCCTCCGCTAAGGAACTTCAAAACAACGCAGTGCGCCCAACAGATGCATCGGCTATTCAGCGAAAACCTTTAGATTTGTGGTAAATTTTGCCTAAACACCAGCTGCTACGAATTAATCAGGTATTAGGATCTACAACGGCAAGTGCGTTGCTGAGCACTTGCGCCAATGCAGCAGTTTAGGGAAAGATCACGATTCTTCTACTGCACAGCCCGCGGCAGGCTCGACATGGTTGTTGATGTAGGCAGTAACGTTGTTCATGTGTTCGCGCACACCTCGTGCCCAACCGTTATCCGATGCATACATGCAGTTCATCCCCGCCAGCGATGCACCACAGTCTCTCGCCGTGCAACCGCCCTTGCGTGCATAGCGGGTAAATTTTTGTGGTGCGCTGCAAGGCTTGTAGAAGCGGCCGTCAGCACTCAAGTACGAGCGTTTAATATAGTTGAAGACACTATTGAAGCCGTGGGTGAAGGAGTTGAATGTGGTGGCATTGTGTTCCTTGCCATCCGCAGCGTTCCAACCCCAGAGGTTGTGCTTGCCAAGTGCTTGCGGGCTTGTCCCCCAACCCGACTCATGAATAGATAGTGCGAGCGC
Source organism: Oligoflexales bacterium (assembly GCA_965226195.1). Lineage (GTDB taxonomy): Bacteria > Bdellovibrionota_B > Oligoflexia > Oligoflexales > JAPPIL01. The sequence continues at coordinate 1,036,744 of OZ245333.1, read as the reverse complement.
AAAAATCGGGTTGATACCGTGCAGTTTCTTGACAAGCATCAACCCTCGCATCAAATCGTCGATGTCGCCCTGCCCGTCATCTTCATGCTTGAACGGCGTATCCGCGTAGCGGTTTTCAAGCTGCTTGTTCAGCATATAGGCGCGCAAGGCATCGATAGTAGCACTGTTGGCTTGTAACAAGTCCCTGCCGTAGATGTCGCCGCAAGGTAAGCCATTGCCACACTCGGATTTAGCCAACGAGTACATCTCGTCTACGCCACATCCGCCTATCAACAAAAACAAGAGGGGTAAGAGCAACCGCATCGGGTCATCCAAAATAGCTGACTATACCTCCAATTTTAGCATCTTCTGCACGGTGCTGCTAACGTTATTCTGGCCACCAGACAAGCTTTTAGATTGCACAATTTTCATTCTTGAGCTGTAATCAGGCAAACTTTGCTCCCAAGCTGACCTTAACACGCTGGGCGAAGAAATTCGCACCGCGGATTAGTTTGTCACGACTGACAGAGCCGCTGTTGGAACGAGTCGTCGGCAAAGTTTTGAGATGGAAGGTTGCGTGTGGTTTGGCTTCTTATTGCGCAGGTCTTCCGTGCAGCATACGTTCTTCCAAGAGTTCTACGTTTGGATGATTTTCTCCCCTCGTTGGCACGATGCGCTGAGGCTGGCTGTTGAAAAGCGTTTTTCTGATCCAGTTCATATCCGCGAGCACGAGGCTGAGTCTGTCCTTTTCAAGCGGGTCACTGCTTGCCTCGATGTTGGACAATCGTTGCTTCGCCTCAGCGATCAGTGTGGCAGCACTTTGATCGGCACTGGTGTGCCAAGCCCTGGAGTCTTGCTGTAATGCAAGTAGTTCTTCCGTCTCAGTAGCCATCAGAATAACGTTCTTAAAATACTCCAGCCCCGCTTCGATGTTCAGACTGAGCAGATACTCGTTAGAAAGTACATAATCCTCGCCCTCTGTATTTGCGTGGTAAAAATACTCGGCATCATACTCGACCTCAGTGCCATGCTGCAGAAGCTCTGTGTATGCCGCGAAGACTTTATCCGTTGCCATGTGTGCTTCTGGCAACGAGGTAATTTGCTTTACCCTCACAACCTGTGCCAGGCCAGCTTCAAGTATAGCTGAACTGATCCCTTCGACCCGCACGTTCTTAAGCGTGAGCATGCCTCCTGTAGGGGCTTTGCCATACGCCGACAGAGCAGTGCCAACTGCTAGCAACAGTAACTTTTTCATTGTGATTCCTCCATAAAATAATTAAAGTAGCTACTTATAGTCAAAATCAAATAATTATTGTGGTGTCAAGCTTGTTATGTAATAAAAAACGAAAAAATGTGTTGTTAATCGGTGGCAGTGGTTTTATCGGGCGGCAGCTCGGTGCTTTTCTGCACACCGAGGGCTGTGCCCTGAGGGTATTAAGCCGCACGGCACAGCTAATTTTTCCTTATCCTGCGCAGGTTTACCGTTGGCAGCAGGATGGCGCGGTTCCCGCCGCAGCACTTGCCGATGTCGATGTGGTGGTCAACTTGGCGGGTGCGTCGGTGGCGGAAGGACGCTGGAGTCAGGCACGCAAGGCTGAACTCGTCGCTTCCCGTGTGCAGACGACACGGGCAATGACGGCCGCACTGCAGCAGTTGTCGCACCAACCAGTGGTAATACAGGCTGCCGCGATTGGCTATTACGGCGAGCGCGGTGCGGCCAAGCTTGTAGAGGACAGTGCGGGCGGCACAGGTTTTCTCGCCACCACCGCACAACAGTGGGAGGAGAGCCTTACCAGTGCGGAGCTAGAAAATCGTTGCGTAATCCTGCGTCTTGGCATGGTGCTGGGCGAGGGCGGCGGGGCACTGCAAGTGCTGCGCAAGATCTACCGACTTGGTGGCGGTGCTTCCCTGGGCCGTGGCAAGCAGTATGTGAGCTGGGTGCATAGCGATGATATTTGCGGCTTTGTGCACCACGTGCTGCAGGATGGTTCCTGCCACGGGGTCTACAACCTCACCGTACCACAAGCGATAACTTATGACGCGCTGCATCATGCTTTGCTACGACGCTTCCGTCCTGTGGTATCCAGTCCAGTGCGGGTGCCAGAGTTGGTGTTGCGCCTGTTGTTGGGCGAGAAGGCGACCGTTGTCACCACCAGCCAGCGGGTTGTGCCACGGCGCACGCTGACAACGGGCTATGTTTTCAAGTTTACCGAGCTTGATGCGGCACTGCAGAGTATTCAACGCTTTTAGCCTGGATATCGATAGCAATCAGCTCAGCCAGTTCTGCATCGCTAATCAGATGTTGCTCAACCAGCATCCGCAGGCGACGTGAGGCCGTGCTGGGCGGAATGTTGAAATTGCTGGCGAATTCTCTCACCCCGCAGCGCCCCCGGTGACAGAAATTTTCTTTGACACACTCCAGCAACAGCATGTGGCTCAGCATCTCATAGGTGACGTTGAAGCGACCCCGAAAAGCGTTGCGCAGTTCGATGGCCAGTTCTTGATCGAGAGTTGCCGCGCTAGATGCCTGCCGCTGCTCCCAAACGCGGGACGGAATAGAGGCGGGGGTGAGCATGCCGTCCTGATGGTAGGCGGTCATCGAACGTAAACAGTTACGCAGTTGCCGCACATTGCCCTCGCTCCAGCTACAGGCAGTCAGGACTTGCAACGCTTCGGGAGCGATGCGCCAAGGGTTGCCTTGCATAGTGTTTAGAAAATGGTTTACCAGCTGAGTAATTTCGCTGCTTCTCGCTCGTAGCGGTGGCAGTTTTATCTCCATCTCGCACAGGCGTTGCCAGAGATCAAGACGGAACTTACCCTCGTTAACAAGATCGTCGATCGGCACATTGCTGGCGGAAAGAATACCGATTTCAACCCGCCGCGGCTTTGTTTCTCCCACCCGCACTACCTCGTGATTTTCCAGCACCCGCAGCAGTGCAGACTGTGTGTTGAGGTCGAGGCTGGAAACTTCGTCGAGGAACAGCCAGCCACCGTCAGCCTGTTCCACGTAGCCGCTGTGGTCTTGCACCGCACCAGTAAATGCCCCTTTGCGATGCCCGAACAGCTCACTGCCAATCAACGCAGGGCAAACACCACCACAGTTGATGGTCACCAGCGGCCGCGGAGCGATGATGTCACGCACAATGTTGGCAACGACCTCCTTACCCGTGCCAGATTCACCGCAGATATGCATCGCCGCGACTGCGGAGTTGAGCACCTTCAGAAGTTGTGCCGCGACCATCTGCATCGTTGCACCAACGGCATGTGGAAAACTGCGACTAGTAGCAGAGCGGCGACAGAGCCACGCATGCACCAGTCGCGCCCCGATTTCTTCGGCAGCACAGCTTTGTGAGAGAAAATCATCCGCACCACTTCTCAAACAGGAGGTAATTAACCGTGGGTCATCGTGGCTGGAACGCACGACGAGCACCACCTGCTTGTAATCACGTTTGATGCTCGGAAGAAGCTGTGAGAGCAACACATCGTCAGCAATGTCCCACAAAATGAGGTCGGGGGCAGCAGCCAGCAAAGAACATTGTAGCCAATCTATATCAGTGCCACTGTTGATGAGAAAATGATAACCCATCGCACCACTTTGCACTGCTTCGGCAAGGCACACTTGATCTTCGACAGTCCTACCGAGATGCAAAAGGGACAACATGCGCACAGCTCAACACCAACATAGATAACTGCGAGCAGCTTAACGACTTCCCTCTGCTGATTCAACTAAAAATGCTGAAGCTGGTCGGTTGTCGCCCGCTACCAGTGCGGGTAGAGCGGGAAGCGGCGAGCAAGCGCGAGCACTTCTTGCCGCAACTCATCAAGGTATTGAACATTGTTGTGGTTTGCATGCGTGCGCACGAGAAAAGCCGCAATGTTTTCCATCGCATCTATGCCCATGCCACGGCTGGTAACGGCAGCTGTGCCGATGCGCAGGCCGCTAGTTACAAAGGGGCTACGTTGATCGCCGGGGATCATGTTCTTGTTGGTGGTGATGGCAACTTTCTCTAGTGCCTGTTCGAAATCTTTGCCTGATAAGTCACCGCCGCGCAGATCGATAAGCAGCAGATGGTTATCCGTGCCACCCGTTACCAGTTGCATGCCTTGTGCGGTAAGTGACGCGGCGATGGCACGACAGTTATCGACTAAGTCCTGCTGGTAGGTGCGAAACGTTGCGCTGCTTGCCTCTTTGAAACACAGTGCTTTTGCCGCGATAACGTGCTGTAGCGGGCCGCCTTGTGTACCGGGAAACACGGCGCGGTTGAGAGCAGGGGTAAGCTCTGCATTGTTCCACAGGAGCAAGCCACCGCGAGGCCCACGCAAGGTCTTGTGTGTCGTGGTGGTAACGACATCCGCCCACGGCAGAGGGCTGGCATGTAGGTCAGCAGCAACGAGACCCGCAATATGTGCCATATCAACGAGCAGGCGGGCGTTGACCTCTCTGCTGATGCGATGAAAAGTTTCAAAATCGATATGCCGCGGGTAGGAACTCGCCCCCGCAATAATTACCTTCGGTTTGAGTTCGCGTGCTTGTGCAGCAACAAAATCGTAATCGATCCGTCCCGTCTCTTCGCACACGCCATAGAAGTGCGCGTGGTAGAGTTTGCCAGAAAAATTAACCGGCGAGCCGTGCGTCAGATGCCCGCCTTGCGCGAGATCGAGGCCGAGAATGGTATCGCCGGGCTCTGCCAGCGCCATTAACGCTGCACTATTCGCCTGTGCTCCCGAATGCGGCTGCACGTTGACAAATTCAGCTTTGAAGAGGCTTTTGGCGCGGGCGATGGCAAGGCTTTCCAGTTCATCGGTAACGGCACAACCGCCGTAATATCGCCGTCCCGGCAGTCCCTCAGCATACTTGTTGGTAAAAGGATTGGCGACTGCCATCAGCAGTTGCGGTGAAACGAAATTTTCCGATGCAATCAGCTCCAACCCTTCACGCTGACGCACCAGCTCGCGCTCACACAGCTGAAAGAGTTCGTTGTCGTGTTCCTGCAGTAGCAGCCAAGGTTTGTTCATGCACACACCGCTGCAGTCTTGGCAATACGGCGACAATGACGTTCCGCATTGCTGAAGGGCGTGTCAAGCCACAACTGCGTCAACCTGACTGCCTGCTTGTTGTCGAGCAGGCGTGCACCGAGACAGAGTACGTTGGTGTCGTTGTGCGTGCGCGCTATCAGGCAAGTCTGTTCACTCCAGATAGCCGCGGCTCTGACGTTTTTAAATCTGTTAGCAACGATTGCCATGCCGATACCGGTGCCACAGATGGCAATGCCGCGATCGAGCTCACCGCGATCGACGGCCTGCGCCAACGGGCAAGCGTAGTCGGGGTAATCCACTGCACCCTCATCATGCACGCCATAGTCCTGCGGGGCCGGGTTGAGCACGGCAACGAGCAGCTCCTTCAGCTCTCGCCCTGCGTGGTCGGCTGCGATGCCAATCTTCATGGTAAGATTACTTTTTTTCTGGACTTATCTTGCGGATAAATGAGACCGCGTCATCTACAGTACGAATGTTTTCCGCCTCTTCATCAGGAATATCGATCTCGAACGCTTCCTCCATCGCCATCACCAGCTCGACGATGTCGAGCGAATCAGCACCTAAATCCTCGATAAATCTGGCCTTCCCGACCACCGCGGATTCTTCGACTCCGAGCTGACTGACTATTATTTGTTTGACCTTGTCCTCGACCACCATTTTGCTTTAACCTCCTTAAGGTCTCCTGATGCTAACCGACATGATAAGAAACCAAAATGCATCTCACTTTGCAAGCTAATTCAACGCAAGCTGCACCCGACATTCTACAAGGGGCAACGGTGCTCATGTCCGACCTGCATTTGCGCTCCGCCGATGACGCGACGAGTCGCCTGTTTGTTGCAGTCACTGCCTTGCTACGTCGTTATGACCTGCACACGTTAGCTTTGCTGGGTGATGTGTTTGATTTTTGTCTCGGTAACCATCCATATTTTCAGAAAAAATTTGCATTTTGTGCGAAAACACTCAAAGATTGCGCGGCACGGGTGCTGCTGCTGGAAGGCAATCACGAGTTTCACCTCGCTGACAGCAACTGGCTGCCCGCCGAAATCTGCACCGCGTTCGACTACTGCCTGCCCTTGCCAGACGGCGGCCGCGTGCAACTCACGCACGGCGACCTGCTGCTGCCAGACCGAGGTTATCACCTGCTGCGTCGCCTGCTCAAAGCACAGGCCACTGGTTTCCTCGCCGCCCGCATGCCGGGCAAACTGCTCGACAGTATCAGTGCAAAAGTCGCAGAGTTATCGCGTCGCCGCAGCTCCACGCACGACTGCGATGCACAGCGGGTGCAGCACTATGCCGCGGCGTGGCTCGATCGCTGCTCCGCGGATACGGGCATCTTCGGACACTTTCACCTGCCGCTCGTCTGCCGTTCACCGCAAGGAAAACTGCTGCTCGGTCTCGATGCCTGGACAACGCCGAGCTTTCTCATTTACAAAGCTGGTAAGTTTTATCGTGCTTACCCCGCTCCTGATCAGATAAAAATCAAGGAAATACAGGTAGTTGAATAATTATACCCCTACCCATTAAACAAGTCGATCTTAATAAGAACACTTCGCACCGTATCTGCAATTTTTCTAAGCGAGTGGCTAAATTATGATTAAATACTTTCTAATCAACTGAAATAACTAAAAAATATCTATAATTTTACATTTATATTTATAAAAACTTGAAAAATTAACAAATATCTGCAACAATACATGATCTGCCCCGTTTTATATGGGGTAGCGAGTATTTAGCGGAGAGTATGATGCCGAAGATAACCTTCTATCCAGTTGGTAACGCAGATTCGACCTTGATTGAGCTTGAAAACGGCAAGAACATGCTTATCGACTACGCTCACTCGAAAAGCGCTGATGAGTGTGGTGACGAGAAGGTGATGCTCAAGCGGGAGCTAATGAGGAAGCTTGACCACTATAGCCCATATCTCGATATTGTAGCCTTTACTCACGCTGATGAGGATCACACGCGGGGAGCTGCGGATTTTTTTGCGTTTAAGCACGCCAGTAAATACCAAAGCAAGGATCGTGTGAGAATAAAAGAACTCTGGGTGCCGGCCGCGATGATCGTCGAGGAGGGTTTAAAGGGTGATGATCGTGCGATCAGGCAAGAGGCAAGACATAGATTAAGAGAGGGAGATGGAGTTAGGGTGTTCTCCAGCCCCGGACTTTTAGACGAGTGGCTTAGACGAGAGGGTATAGATTGCCCACGATCACAAAAGTGTATTGTTACTAGTGCTGGAAATGTTGTGCCAGGATTGGATCTCCTAAACGATGGTCTTGAGATATTTGTACACTCACCGTTTGCGTCTCGCGACGGCGACGGACTGCAGAGCAGAAACGATGGCTCGCTCTTTTTACATCTTACCTTCGCTGACGGCGGCAGGAAAACAAGGGTAATGATGGGAGCAGACACAACGCGGGAGGTACTCGAAGACATCATCAGAATTACGAGATGTTGCCAGCGTGAAGAGCGGTTGCAATGGGACATTTATCGGGTATCGCATCACTGTTCCTATCTCTCACTAGCAGCTGATAGGGGGAAGGAGGTGACCATGCCGAGTCAGAGTATCGACTGGCTCTTCAACCAAGGAAACTTTGGCTGCTACATAGTCTCCTCCAGTCAACCAATTCCCATTGACGATAGCTCCAACCAGCCTCCACATCGCCAAGCTGCAAATTACTACAGAGAAAAAGCACATGCTAGATATGGTGAGTTCCTAGTTACTATGGAACATCTAAACACCAACCTGCCAAGGCCTATGGTTTTCACTATCGATGCACACGGTGTCACACTTGAAAAAATGGGGGATGCTAGCGCAGATGCTAAAATTATGGACGAGGCTTGTTTGGTAAGATGAAAAACGCAAACACTCCTAAAATTGGATTATGTTTGTCTGGTGGTGGCTCACGCGCAATGGCTTTCCATCTAGGTTGCCTAAAGGCATCGCACAAGCACGGCGTACTGAGTAAGGTATCGTTAATCTCCACCGTATCCGGGGGCTCGGTGATCGGTGCGATGTATGCTTACAGCAACGATAGTTTTGAGGAATTCACGGCAAGGGTTACACAACAGCTAGCATCTGGATTTCATAAAAACAGATTTTTTGACATTCATAAATCCATCACGGCATCTGTTCCATTTAAAGTTGAGGAATTGGTAAAGGTTTTTGACGAGAGACTCTACCAAGGCAAGAAGCTGTCAGCAGAGACCCGTGATGGGATTGAAATAGTAATTAATGCCTGTGAGCTCAGCACTCACACCGCGTTTCGTTTTAGCAACAAAATCATTAGTAACTGGATGTTAGGCAAAGCATCTGCAGAATCGGTCAGCGTGGCCGAGGCCGTAGCTATATCAGCAGCTCACCCAGCATTTTTTAGAACAATGAATAGGAAATTTAGGTTTACAAAGGACGGAGTACGAAGAAAGAGAGAAGTTTTCTTGACTGATGGGGGGGTCTACGAAAACCTAGGCATTACCCCCATTTTTCCAGATCGCGCCGCCGAGTATAGCTACCCACATGATGACTTTGATTATATAATCGCCTGTGATGCTGAGGACAGCGAAGAGATACAGCTAAAGAAGCGCATCATGGGTATCTTTGATACAGTGGATAAGTTTAAGGCGTGCTTTGCAACGGTGATGCGAAGAGTGCGCTCAATGAATTTTAAGGTATTACATGAATACAAGAATAGAGGGGCAATCAAAGGCTTTGTGTTGGCGAATCTAAGTTATGAAGACACTAAAATTTTCTCCGCCGATGACCAATTCGTGTCCTACGCTAAGGTTGCCGAGTACCCTACTGATTTCTGCGGAATGACACCAGAAAACATCAAATTACTCAGCGATCGCGGTGAACAGATTACCGATAGGTTGCTTAAGCGCTACCTAAATGAATTGCTTTAAACGACGCACTCGCATCCACTGCAGAGATTCACCACCGAGTAGCCGCAGCAGCCAACATACTATGTATGCCTCTAGGAGTGCCGACGCAACACCAGCGGACGCAGCCAGAGGTTGAGGTCGAACAGCAGTGTCGCCGTTAACGCCGCCGCGGTAAACCAGAACAGTGCCAGTTGATTAAACACGTCCGCACCGAACAAGAAAAACGCCAGCAATGCCACGCCCGCGATGGCAAGGTGATAGCACAAGCCCGCCCGCTTGACCTTGCACACTTCTGCAGTTTTTAGCAGATACGCAGCAAAAACTGCACCGGGAGCGGTGAAAAGCGCCCCGCAGACAAGCGCACACACACTTGCGCCGTAGGTATGGTGAAAATAATGAAACAGTTCAACACTGTTGGTCAAGCTCAGCTCAAACTGCGGACAAAACAACAGTGTCAGCACTCCCATGACCGCCTGCACTACCAAGAGTTTAGCGAAGACCAGCGCCGCCGCGGGTTGCAGTTCAGCCTTGACATAACGCAAGATGCGTGCATGTACCTGTGCTGGCACGCGCTCGTCTTTGCCTATAATAAATTCCCGTAACTCCTCGTTGATTTCAGAATTTTTGCGCATCACAACCTCGCCGGTCTATATTTTAAGCGTAATTTTTGTAAGCCACGTGAACCGATCTTGCGCACCCCGACCTCGCTGCGACCAAGACGTGCCGCGATGCTGCGATAATCCTGCTCGGAAAAATACTTGAGCTTCAGCACCATTTTTTCATCCGTAGTCAAGCGCTTCTCGCCATCGAGATCGAAGTATATATCTTCATGCTGCGGCTCTGCCAACGCATGCTCATCGCGCAATGCAACACAATGCGGAGCAGGTTTTTTCAAATAATCGCGCAACTCACAACGACAGATAACATACAGCCATGCTAGCACGGGATAGCTGCTATCATAGCGTGCCCGTGTCTTGTGCAGTTTGATAAAAACATTTTGAAACACATCTTCCCGCACCCTGTCATCTTGCAATCGCCGACGCAGCCAGGCATTGACATGTCCCTGACAACGAAAATAGAGCTGTTCAAAGGCCGCGTAATCGCCACGCTGATAGCAGCACATCAACTCTTCGTCGCTAATGGCATGGTAAGCGGTCAACTCTCCTCCGCTTGGTTTGCAGGCGGGAAGAAAGAACAAATCACCGGCACCAAGAACAGCGTCAATAGTTGCACTGCCATACCGCCCAACACGGGAATCGCCATCGGCTTCATCACTTCACTGCCTGTCGAGGTTGACCAAATCACTGGCAGCAGTGCCAACACTGTCGTCACAGTAGTCATCAATAGCGGTCGCACCCGCCGCCCACCCGCGTCGAGAATGCAGTCGTTAAGCTCCGCTTGCGTGCGTGGCTGCTTTTTCTTAAGAATCTGCTGCAAGTAAGTCATCATCACCACCCCATTATCGACAGTAATGCCAAACAAGGCAATAAAACCCACCCACACCGCCACCGAAAGATTAAAATCGCCCGCCCACAGCAGCAGCACGCCACCGACCATTGCCAGCGGCACGGCACTGCAAACAATTAATGCGTTGCGTAACCCGCCGAGACCCAAGAAAATAATGAACAGATTTATCAGCAATACCAAAGGCATAAGCAACATCAAACGTTTGTTAGCACGTGTTTGGTTTTCGTATTCGCCCGCCCATACCAGCGCATAGCCGGGCGGTAAGCTCACCTTCTGTTCTATATGTTGCTTGGCTTCAGCGACGAAATTACCAAGACTGCGCCCCTTGACATTGAGCAGCACCAGGGCGCGCAACATGCCGTTTTCCGATTGAATCGCCGCTGGCCCTGTTACAACTTTGATCTCTGCCAGCTGTTCAAGCGGAATATGTTGCCCTGTCGGGGCGGGCACGAGCACACGTTTAAGTTCGTCGATACGATCCCGCAGTTCTTTTTCATACCTCACCCGAATCGGGTAACGCTCCCGCCCCTCGTAAAACTGTCCGATGGACACACCACCGACCGCGGTCTGTAAAATTTCCGCTACCGTGCCTGTATTAATGCCGAAACGTGCCGCGGCAATCCGATCGATATCGAATTCAATGTAGGGCTTGCCACTGATGCGTTCCGCGTAAACCCCGTAAGCACCATCGATTTGCTCAACCTCCCGCCCAATCTGCGCAGCAAGTTTTTCCAGTTGCTGCAAATCATCACCGAAAATTTTTATGCCGACTGCGGTCTTGATGCCCGTCGAAATCATGCCGATCCGAGTCTGAATAGGAAAGTCCCACGAGTTAACCAACCCCGGCACCTGCAACGCTTGGTCAAGTTCGTGCATGATGTCGTAAATACTTTTACCCGGCGGCCACTGTTCACGCGGCACGAGTTTTACCACCGTCTCTAGCATCGCCACCGGTGCAGGGTCGAGTGCCGAGTCGGTGCGTCCCAATTTGCCCACCGCATAGGCGACCAGCGGATGCTCGTTGAGCACGCGATCAGTATAGGCTAACAGCTCCCGTGCCTTCGTCATGCTGATATCGGGTGTAGTCACTGGCATGTAGAGGATATCGCCCTCGTTCAGCGACGGCATGAATTCTTTTTGCAAAGTATTGAAAGCCAAATACGAAACCGCTAGAAGTGGGACGAGCGACAACAAAAATGGCCAGCGATAACGCAACAGCCACTGCAAGAGAAAACGATAACTAGTAACAATACCGTGACTAAGTTTGTTTTTTTGCAGCGGTTTTAATTTGCCTCGCAGAAAAAAGGTTGCCACCGCGGGGATCAGCACTACGGCAACGAGCAGCGAGCCAAACATCGCCAGTGTCTTCGTCCACGCCAGCGGAGTGAATAGCTTGCCTTCGCTGCCTTCAAGGGCGAACACGGGTAAAAAAGTAACGATCGTCGTCATCACCGCGGTCATGATGGCGGGGCCGACTTCTAGTGCCGCGTGCGCAACTATCTGCAGACGCTGTTGTTTATCTGCTTCAGGCTGTGCCGCTAAGCTAGCGTAGATGTTTTCCGTCATAATGATGCCCATATCGACCATCGAGCCGATAGCAATCACCAGTCCTGACAAACTCATCACGTTAGAATCGATGTCCAGCAGCCACATCAGAATAAAACTTATCCCTGTGCCAAACGGCAGCGTCAACGAAACCAGCACTGAGGCACGTAAGTGCAGCAAGAACAGCAAAATAACGATGACGGTGATAATTATCTCTTGGCTGAGCGCACTGTAGACCGTCGCAATCGTGTCACCAATTAGTTCGGTTCGATCGTAAAAAGGCACGAGGCTAACACCGCGGGGCAAGCCCTTCTCAACCACTTGCAGTCGTTCCTTGACAGCATCGATAACTTCTTGTGGATTTTCGCCGTAACGCATGGTTACCACACCACCAACACTGGCTGTGCCATTTTTGTCGAGCGCACCACGCCGAAACGCCGGGCCGATTCCTACCCGTGCGACATCTTGCACCCGCACGGCGACATTGTTGCGCACCGCGATGACAACGTTTTCAATATCTGCTAACGAGGTAAAGAAACCTCTACCGCGCACGACAAATTCACGGCTGCCGTCTTCGATAACTTCTGCACCGACATCCATGTTGCTGTTTTTAATTGCTTTCACTAAAGCACTGAAATGTACGTCGAAGGCAAAAAGCTTTTTAGGATCGACATCGATTTGGTATTCTTTAACAAAACCGCCAATACTGCTGACTTCGCTAACACCCTTAACGCTTTGCAGCAGATACCTGACATAAAAATCCTGCAACGAACGCAGCCCGGCAAGTGAGCGTGGCTGTTCAGCATCGGCATCGTTTTCGACTGTATACCAAAATATCTGACCGAGACCAGTAGCATCAGGCCCCATCTTGGCAACTGCGCCGTCGGGCAGGGTATCGCCCACGGTGGAAAGTTTTTCCAAAATACGGGTACGACTCCAGTAAAAATCAACCTCGTCGTCAAAAATCAGATAGATGGTGGAAAAACCAAAGGCAGACGTGCCGCGTATATCCTTGACACCGGGAATGCCTTGCAGCAACACGCTCAGCGGATAAGTAACCTGCTCTTCGATATCTTGTGGCGATCGCCCGCGCCATTCGGTGAAGACAATCTGCTGGTTTTCTCCGATGTCAGGAATGGCATCGATATGGGCGTGCTTGAGACTGAAGACCGCACCTAGTGCGATCAAGACAAAGGCAATGACGACTACAGCACGATGCGCCAGTGCCGCGGTGATTAATTTAGTGATGATGGTGTGCATCACTACTCACTTCGCTGTAGCCACCAAACAGCTGTGCCTGTGCATCGAGCAGAAAATTACCGTCGAGCACTATCTGTTGATTTTCTTCCAGTCCGCTTTTAACTTCGACGTAGCCTTCTGCTTCGTAGCCAGTTTGAATTACTTGTGCTTGAAATTTTTTGGCACTAATTTTTGTCCAGACAACTTTGCGTTTGCCCGTGTCAATCATCGCACTGCGAGGAATCACCAGCGGCAGGCCGGGCAATTCGATTTGCAAGGTAACATCGGCAATCATACCGGGCTTGAGTTCGCCGCCGGGATTGTCAACCGTGGCACGAATTTTGAGCGTGCGAGAAGTCGTGTCAAGGGCGGGCGAAATAAAATCAATCTCGCCTTGCAACGCTTGACCGGGCACAGCAACAAACTGCATCGTCACCGCTTGACCGAGGGTGACAAGATTAGCATCGTGCTCGTAAACGTCAATTTCCACCCAGACACTCGACAGGTCATAGAGTTCAAAAAAAATCTGCCCCTCTTTGAAATACCGCCCCGCGACGGCATAGCGTTTCTTAACTGCGCCACCGACAGGCGAATAGATAGTGACGCGTTCGGGAACTTTGCCGCGCTGCGCCCACCTTTTATATTGAAAGGGTTTGATACCCCACAACCGCAGTTTTTTCTCAGCTTGCGCGAGCATGTTTCGCAAGTTAGCGCTGGTGGACTGCTGCAAACTGCGATGGGCGACGAGATATTCCTCGCCCGTGGTAATCAGCGCGGGGCTGTAGAGATCGAGTACCGCATCGCCGCGCTGCACCTTACTACCAGTGGACTTGATGTAAACTTTTTCCACGCGGCCGCCGACACGGGCAGGAATTGTTTTTTCGCGGGTCTCAGCTTGTAAAACTTTGCCCAGCAAAAGCACCCGCTTCTGCATCTTCATCGTCGTGACGGTAAAATATGCAGGACGAAAATGTTGCAGCTGTGCCTTGCGCAGTTTTATTTCTGCCACTGTCGTACCAGCAACAGCACTGCCTGCAGTTTCCTGTGCGCTCGGCTCGTCTGGTTCAATTTCAACTTTAGTTAAGTTCATACCGCAAATCGGACACTTGCCCGGCTCATGCTCCTTTATCCCTGGGTGCATCGAACAGGTGTAGTAAAAACTCTGCTCATGCTTGTGCTCGGCTGACATGTTGGCTTTATCGTCTGCAGCGAATGAAGGTATTGCAATCGCACCAGTAATTACCAAAGTTAACAATAAGTTATTCATGCAGTGTTGCTCCCTTGAGATAGCGATGCTTTAGATGTGTCCCCGCGAGTTGGGCTTGTAGTGCTGCTTGTTTGAGCAGAATGTTCTGTAATTGCAGCTCTGATTGCAACAATTCCGCGTAAGTTGCGTCGCCATGACGATAGGAGATGAAGGCAAGACGGCGTGAGTCACGGGCAAATTTTTGTGTTTCGCCGCGCAAAATTTGCAACTCTGCGATTATTTTAGTGCTGCGTTGTTGTAAAAAATCTAGCTCACTGTTTCTGAAGCTGCGATAGGTATCGAGTTGTAATTCAGCCTGCTGTTGTGCCTGTAAACTCTTGGCATAAGCGGCGCTGCGATTAGCGGTGAGGGGCAACGGCAGGCTGAGACTGAAGGTGAAAAAATTGCCGTGTCCGTCAAAGTTGGGGCGATAGGCCGCCGCGAGTGTGAGGTCAGGAATACGAGCGGTGCGCTGCGCTTGTGCCTGTGTGCGCTTAGCTTGCACTGCGTGCTGCAAGGCCTGTTCTTTGTAGTCCTGTGCGCCGTTGCCGGATGCTGTACTATCGAGCAGTTGCCAGGGGATCGAGGCCGGGTCAATCTCTGTGCGCTGCCCTATAAGGTATTGGAGCTTGGCCAGCTGTTCGTGGCGTGCCTGTGCTTTGTTGCTCAAGGCGGTGCGGACTTCTGCTTCTCTGATTTGTATGTCGAGCACGGCACGGCGAGTGCTCTTGCCATTGGTGTAGAGCTGTTCGGCAACTTTGAGGGTTTTGAGCAGCCAGCCGCGGTTTTCCTGTAAAATTTTGTGTTCGGCACTTAGTCTGCGCTCGGTAATCAAAATCTGCCACAACGAACGCAACAGCTCACGCTGGTGGTTTTCCGCTTGCGCCTGCAGGCCCTGCTCTGCCGCAACAAAAGCCTTGTGTATGTGTTGATACCGTCCTGTCAGCGGTATTTTTTGCATGATACTGACATCGAAGCCACTCATCGGTGTGGTTTTGCCTGTGAACCACGCTGGCGATAGGTTTTTAGCGTTGAACTTGATAACAGGCTCACTCCACGCACTACGCTGCACCCCCTCGTGCCGCACGGCCTGAGCGTTGCGTTGCAGTGCGACTACGGCTGAGTGCTGGGCAATGGACTGCACCGCCTCACGAAAAGTGAACCCGCAAGTGAGTAGGGCAACAATAATGAGAAGACAAGTTCGCATGCATACTATTACGACACAATGCGAGAATTTGTGACAGTTTTTTGTTGGCGGTGAATTTTGGGTGGCGAAGTGACATCCCCCACTAACTACAGAGAAGATCAACCTCCCTAAGATTCTTTGTGGCCTCACCGATAATTTCTAATGATTTTATTACCACAAGAACACATTTTCTATCTGTATCGAAATCGGCAAATGACTTGCCTTCAACAAAATCTTTTATTTCTTTGGCATAATTCAAAATATCACAAAGGTAGACGCTGTCGTCAATCTTGCTCATGTATAACCTCATAAGAATCTAGTATTTCTTGCTTGCGGTAAGGGTTCTTGCTTTTCTGAATAGCCTCTTTTCTTACAAGGTCAACATTCCTATTAAAAATAGCTTCGAGTTCTTCCTTCATGCGGAATATTTCCCAGCCTACCGAGACACCGGGCTGGAAGCTGTAGAGAACATTGAGCTTGATGACGGAGTCACTCCGCACACTACGCTGCACTCCCTCGTGCTGCACTGCTTGTGCGCTGCTTTGCAATGCAACAACGGCAGCGAAACTAAGTGTCCAAAATGTGGTAATTTTTAGACATAGTGCTCCAGATACTGCTTAACTTGCTAAAATTTCAGAGTTTTTCTTGTTCGGGAGGCACGGGCAAGTCAACGCCGGTAATTATCTATAGAAAAAGCAATGTGAAGTCAAGCTTTTACAAAACTATGCGATTCATACAATCAATTTTATTGTTTTTCGTATTTAGCACGGCTATACATTGATAGTAATGAAAAATGGAGGTATAGCTTGATCTTATAGATAAGCGTGCTCCAGACATCACGGTTAAGTTGCTATCCACCGCGGTGTTGACCTCAGGCGTTGGCTTACTCATCACAGGCGTGGCAACACTCGACTTTTTCCCTGTCGTCTCCTCTCTCTTCATAATTCCTCATGGAATCATTGGAGTATCTCTCTCCCTACCCAGAGGAGCTCCACTTTCTGAAACATTTGAAAAACAAAGAGAACTGCGGAGGGCAAAATTAGACCGCCGCCTCAACCACTACTTAGGCAAGGAAGTCTACTACTTGCGTGACGGCGATGATGGCGAACTACCAGCTGTCGTTTATGGCACCGTAAAAGGAGCTGTCTCCGACGACAAGCTCCTGATAAAAATCGGCGAATTAGATGACCGCGCGTCTGCCGAAATCACTCCCACGCTGGAAGCGTACGAAGAAGTCGAAATTGCCAGAATCGGCAGTATACTTGTTCCTGACCATGAGGATGTTGGCAGGTATGTGCAACTGATAAGCGATGCTGATAATCCCGAATATCCCTATATCATCGCGAGAATAAACAAAGTCTACATCGACGGTCACTTTGAAATAGTTACGGAAAAGGTCATCGATAGCAATGGTGAAACGCTCCCCATCGACCAACACACTGTGTTCATCCACAAAGCCATGCTATTAGAACGCCTTAGCTTTGATCCCTTGTTAGCAGCAGCTTCCCCTGATGTGGCTATGGATTTTCCGACCCCGTCTGGTCTTCCAACTACACGCAACGGTGTCATCGGCAAACTTGTCGATAGGCACATTCCAGATATTGCTCTTAAGTCTCTGTCTATGTCCACATGGACACTCGGCATCGCCATGTTAACCACGGGCCTGCTCACAGAAAACGCGGTTATCTTGCTCGCCTCTTGGCCAGCATCTGTTCTCGGAGTAATGAGTGTGATTCCCTCCTTCCGTAGTTTAGGTGGCTTCCTTCCCAAACTGTTCGACCGCTACCGAGAACGTCAGCAAACAAAGCTAGCAAAACACAACTATCTGGAGCAGGAGGTCTACTACCTGCATGATAACGGTGGTGGCAAGCCACCCTCTGTTGTCTACGGCACGATCAAGGGAACTCTTCCCGACGGCAGAAAAGAAATAAAGGTTGGCAGCCTCGACAGCATCCCCTCTAAAGAACTCGAAGACTTTGTCGTGTATGAGGCTGTCGAGCCCTCTAGAATCGGCGGTGTGCTTATTCCCGATCACAAAGATGTTGGCAGATACGTGCAACTGATAAGCGATGCTGATAATCTCGAATATCCCTACATCATCGCGAGAATAAACAAAGTCTACACCGACGATCGCTTAGAGGTAGTTGCCGAATATGGCATAGACTACGAGAACAAGAGACATCCTCTCTCCCACTACACACTCTTTCTACATAGGTCTCAGTTGCCAAAGGAAGATGTTACTTACTTCTCAAAGTGAGTTCAGACGAAGTACGGAGAGGGATTCGCAATTTTCTCAACGGCAGCGGCTTGTTGCTCAGTATTGCACACCATAGCGGGTTGGCCCGCATCGCATAGCTTTTCAGAGGTTAATCGTGCGAGAGCGAGCCATGCCCCATGTTAACGAAGATCTGTTTGGATAGAGCAAAAGCCACCCGTAATTTTCAGTAACTAGTTAATATAACTATTAAAAAGAATTTATTTTTCTAAAATTTAAAAATGTTCCACGTGGAACATTCGGCACTAGACGTGTTATCCACAGTTAATCCACAGCCCGTGTTTCACATGAGCCGTCAAGTGTTCCCCCGAAATACACAGGTGGTTGTCCACAGCTGAGTGTTCCACGTGAAACACTCAGCGAAAATTTTAGACTTCGGCCTATAAATTAGCTTTTAAGGCTCAAATCCGGCCACGTTGGTTCGTTTTTGATAAAATTAGTCTATATTTAGTCAAAAACATGTATATGTTATCGAAACCGAGCTTTTTTAGTAAAAAAAGTGCTAGTACTTATCTGAAAATAGCAATTTTGCTATTTTAAGCATTAAAATCGCTTTTCAGAGATCAAAAGCAGCTAGCAGTTATCCCCAGCTTAGTGTTCCACGTGGAACACTAAGCATAATTGAAGGATTGTGCTTGCTTCTTTGAGGTGATAACTCGCGCACACATTCATCTGGTGAGGCGCAAGCTATCCTCAGGCAACGTTTCACGTGGAACATTTTTATGTTTTGATAAAAAAATTAAAAAATATCTTTTATATTAGTTGTTTAAATTTAAATATACAGCTTGTGAACAGGGTTTGAATGCTCGTACAGATGCAACATCGCAGTGTGTTTGACATTTTGGGTGGTGGGTGATACGTTGCCATCCGCGTCAGTAAATGGATGTAACTTAGAGAGGGCATTAGCCTTTATATGAAGTTAGTCGTATTACTCTCGCTACTGGCTATCGAGAACGTGGCGGCTGCGAACGTGCAGCATGTGTCTGCCAGTGACGATTTGCGGGTGCTGTTCGACACTGACGACGAGTTGGAGTTGCAACTTGCCGCTGCGAGTCTGTGGCAGAGCGGAGATAATGAGCAGGTGTTCGGTGCAGCGATGCTTGCGCCTGTGCTCAGCTGCGTGCGGTCGCTGGTCGAGAAACGCACGGGTGGGCTTGAAGGAACAAGAGTAGCGGCTGACATTCTCGCCGGCATAACTCTTCAGGGCGGCGAAGATGCCGCGGCACTGCTGCAGCGCTGCAATACCTATCGGCATGACCACGCGCAAGTGCGAGTCGAGCGCAACGAGCAGGCACGTTATGTTTCCAGCTTGCGCGACTACGGTGATCGGGTGCGCACGCTATTGTATCGTTTCATCAAGCCAACGACCACCTGCCACAGCGTATCAGGGCGGTTGAGTGCCGGCTTGATCGCGGCCTTCGGTGGTGACATCGCGCTTGAATACTGCCATGCTAACAACGGTCGCCATTGGCTGCAGACCGCACTGGAAGCAGAAGCTGGCTATGGTGCGGGAGCGTTGTTGCTGTGGCGTTTTGGCAGCTATCGTTATCGCATGAACTATCTCAGCGGCCCCTTCACCTACACCAAGACACGACGCAGAGATTGGGCACTAGGTTTTGGACTGTCGAGTGCCGAGTTTGGCGAGGATTACAGCCATCGCCAGCAAGGTATCATCATAGCCATTCCCGGTCGGCGCAACAAGAGAATCAGTGCTGGTATCGGTGCAGCCTATCAGCGCACCTGGGGATGGCGGGCGGGGTTAAAATTTTTGCCACTCGGCACACGTGACGAACACTTGCTAGCCGAGTATGCCGCGCTATCACGCCGGGATTTACTGCTCGAACAGGCTTCCATTGCCGCGGTGTTGCGCACGGGGGAGAGGGCGATACTGCAGGTCGAGCATGCATCGCGTGGCGATACAACGTCAGCAAAATTCCGCCTCTGTTCTCCCGACACCTCTGTGTGCGAGGACCTGCTCGGCGGGCGTTATTTTCCACTCGACCTGATCGAGAGCAATCTCAAACGCTTGCAGACCGCAGAACATGTTTTGCAGGAAAAGTCGGCAGATCAACGCACCCGCATGATCGCGACCGCGATCGTTGCTACCGCAGCATCAGCCCCTGTGACACTTAAAAACATGGCAGGTAGGTTCTCCCGCACGGCAAAAATTTTACCGTCGCGCTGGGATGGGTTCGATTTCAACACTCATTACCGTGTTAACGAGGATGGAACTAGCAAGCAGCCACAAGCCTCCACGAGCGGAGCTAGAAAGCGGCCAAAAGTCTCCACGAGCGCAGCGAGTGGACGTGGCCTGCGTAACTCACGGTCAGCCACGCGGCAAAAAATCTGGCGACCACTGCAAGAATTTTTGCAGAAAATATTCGACAGTCGCCCCGTAAGTGCCTTAGGAGAAACAGCCAGCAAGACGGTCGAGTCTTGGAACGGGCTGTTCATTAAGCTAGGGCGTGGCCGCTTTATCAGCAAAACATTGCGTGTTGGTATTCCCGCCATCATCATCGTCAGCAGCGGTGTCACCGTGCTGCTGACATCGCTTAAACTTGCTGAACAAGAACTTGCCTTAGAAAAAGTTGCAGAAATCAAAGCACAACAGGAAGAAATTTTCAAACTACTACAAAATCCTTACCAAGAAGTGCTCATCCACGATCGCACCCTGCTGTTGCAAAGCCTGCGCTATCTAGTTAGCCAGCCTTGAATCTGCCAGCCGTGCTTCTGCTGTTTGGCAGTATTGGGGCGAGATGTCGATGCCGAGATAGTGGCGGTGCAGTTTTTGAGCCGCCACCGCAGTTGTGCCAACCCCAGCGAACGGGTCGAGCACAAAACTGCCCGCGAAACTAAATAGTTTCAGTACCCGCACCGCGAGTTCTTCGGGAAACATGGCAGGATGCCCGTAATGGCGCATGTTGCGTTCTGGGGCGATACTCCACTTGGCATTGACCCACTGCTTAAACTCATCCGCGGTAATGTCCGCATCGGCCTTGTCGCCCTTGCTCTTCAAAGAGCCTTTGGCAAATATCTCGATAAATTCCCACGTATACTTAAGGTAGGGACTCGCGGGGCTTTTCCAACTGCCCCACGCGGTGTATTTGCAGTTGTAGTTGTTTTTTTCCCACAGCAGTTCGCCTTTCCAGATTAAGTGCCGTTGCATGAAAAAAGAGCTAATTATATGATGACTGGGAATATAATCAGAGAAAAGTGGTTGCACATTAACAACAATACGACCGCCGAACTTTAGCACTCTGATACATTCATCAAAAACGGCAAAAAGTCTTTGAAAATATTCTTCCCATCTTATGTCATCGCCACTACCACCATAGTCTAGCCCAAAATTGTAAGGTGGAGAAGTAAAGACTAAATCAACACAGTTGTCAGGCAATTCGTGCAGCACTTTTTCTGCGTCGCCGGCGATAATTTTGTCAATAAACTGTGGCGGCGGGCTGTTGTTGGTCTCAGCGTAAGCGTGATCGTTGGCATAGTAGTGTTTGCCGCGGCGCAACTCCTTGTCGGCGCGATCTACCACCTTGCGCGCATCAGCATAGCCGACGAAGTAACGTTTACCCGCACGAATGCCGTAACTCTTGATGCTCTCGACCGCGAGCAACACCGCCGTGAGAATGTCGCTCGTCTCTGACGATGCCGACAGTTCCGCGACCGCTTGGCGTAGTCTGTCTATATCTACCGCATGCAGCATAACCGTAGCACTGCCATCCCGCACGGAGACCAACATGTCGTCAGGGTCAAGTTTGCGGTTCAAAAGTTGCAGGAGTTCGTGATCTTTTTGTTCAATCACCGCCGCCAAAGGTATGGCACGATAGTTGTTTTCGGCTCGACCAGCTGATACCACTTTTATCTCAATAGCAGCGATGAAAGAGATATTTTAGCGCAAACAACATCATCACACAAGCTCTGTTACATGCGCCGGTGCATTGGAATTCAAGGATTCTTAAGCGCTGCATCGATGGTCTGCACTATGTCGTTTGCTTTTGCCTCTGCCGCGAGATCACGGGCGGTCTTGCCAGCTTTGTTTTTTATTTGTGGATCGATGCATACGCAGTTTTTATTCCTTTGGCCAACACACCGATCATAAATCAGCTTCAGTTCCTGCATGCGTTGTTCACCTGTGCTGTTCGTATTGGGACACTGACGAAGATGTAATAAACTTGTGCCTACGGCAGCCCAATAGACTGGCGGATGACGGTTTGTTGGCCACCATGATGGTTGCATAGTATTTATTTTTTCTGAGGTAAGGAAGTATTTTACCGCAAGATGAAGAGCCGTGTTGCCGTCTTCATCCTGAGCGTTGACTTTGTTAACATCAGAGGAGAGGTGGGTCTCAATTGCCTTTGCAGCCTTTTCAAGGATACGGGCTGCAACTTCAGTTTTTCCTAAGTGATCGTGCGCCTCAGCCTGCTTAAGAAGAGTTATGAGAGAGTGTTTGGGTGCGCATCTCCCGAATTTCTGCCCTTTTTGTTGCTCGTAATCCGCGAAAAAACAGGGGGTTTCTTTCGGAATGCTCTCCTTTGCGTGTGCGTAGCGGTAGAGCCACTGGATGCCTTTGATATCGTCTTCACCCAAAGCATTGCCGGTGAGAGAGCATGACATGAGAGATGCAGGTTGTCCTGCATCACGAGGTGGATAAGTGTCCTGCAAGCCGAAGGCATGACCCATTTCGTGCAGTAGGACACCAAAACTAAAGGGGGAATTTCCGATTGTTCCACTTTGCTTTGCCCAATGTTGGTCACTGGGAGTCGAATATATACGTATGGAAGGTCGTTCATAGACATCAATAGATGCATTGCTTCTTCTGCGAAGACAGCTGAAAATTATATGCAGTTTAGTGTTATTTTCTACCAGTAATTTTTGCTCTTTTTGCAATTGCTTAATGTGAAAATCAACGCTTTTAGTCACTTGAGCCGTCAATTTCAAATAATTGAGCTCTACTTCGACGCTTTTATTTAACTTTTCAGCAACTTTTTTTACTGGCTCAAGCCATAATTGGATAGCACGCGAGATAGCATCCTCAAAAACTTTATCTGCAGGCAGTTTATTTAGATCGCATCTTGGAGAAATAGTGTAGGCAATAGTCCATTCACGTTCGTGAACTGCTTGGATTAGACGTTTACTTTCACCCCAGAAATCATCACTATACTTGGCAGCAAACTTTCCCGCGGCAGTGTCCGTCGGACGGCTCTTACAGGCTTGAAACACACCAAACAAAAATAGTGATAGCAGCAAGATACGCATAGCTATATACCTTCATTATCGTTCTTAATGGTGATTTCGGTTGTGTAGGAAGAAAAGTTTAGCTCGTGTGTGTATTGCTAGGCACTTTTGGCATTAAGCTGCACAAAATGTTAAAGCTCGTAGTTGTGCTGCTGCAAATTACGTCTGATAATATCCGCTTCGGTGCGAAAGCCTTCTGCCGCGTAAGCATCGAGAAATGCCGCAATTGTCTGAGCGACAGCAGGGTCGCGACTAGCAATCCGCAGATCGGCCAATGCTTCCCGCACCGCACCACCGCGCAACAGTAGCATGCCGCGGCTGATACCATTTATCTCAATATCACGCGATAAAAGGGACATGTTAGCGCAAGCCACCGCGTTGCACAAGATTTGTCGCGTGTGCCCGTATGTCGGAACTCAAGGCCGCTTAAGCGCAGCATCAATGGCTTGTACTATATCCGCAGCGTTTGCATCCACGGCAAGATCACGGGCGGTCTTGCCTTCGTTGTTTTTTATCTGAGGATCGATGCAAGCACAGTAATTCCCATATCTTTTAACACACTCTTCGTACATTACCTTGAAAGCTTGCTTGCGTTCTTCCTGCGTGAGTCTTTCCCCATCCTCCTTACTCATATTAGGACAATGACGCAAATAATGCAGCAGGGCGACACCTATTATAGCCCAATTACCGGGCAGGTGCGAGTCAAGAGACCAGCTTGACGGGTGCTGGGGATGCCTTTTGGTCGATTCGAGGTAATACTTTACCGTGAGATGAAGAGCAGTATTACTATCTCCGTCTTGAGCGTTGATCTTGTTGTGATCAATGAAGAGATGGGTACCAATTGCCTTCCTAGCTTTTTCAAGAATATTCCGTGCAGCCTTGTTGTTTCCCAGTACCTCGTGTTTTTCAGCTTGCTTGAGAAGGGTGATGAGAGGGTGCTTGGGCAGACACACTCCATTCTTCCATTTGGATGGCTCATAATCCGCGAAAAAACATAGATTTTCTTTTGGCAATTTGTCCCTTGCATGGGTGTAGAGATAAAGCCACTGGATACCCTTGATGTCATCTTCGCCTAAAGCAGCCCACTCAGCGGAGGACATAATAGATACTGGCTGCCCCGCATCATCAGGTGAGTAAGTGTCTAGCAAGCCAAAGGTATGACCCATTTCATGCAATAGAGTGCTAAAATTGAAGTGCGTCCCTTCTATCGTTCCCGCGTGTGTGTAGTCGTCGTAAAATAGCCGTATAAAAGGTAATTGATATTTCTTGGCTGGGACGTAGCTTATACCTAAAGAGCAGTCAAACTGTATGCGAAGCTTGACATTATTTTCTGTGAAAAGTGTTTCTTGCCTTTTGATTGCTTGAAATTGTCGGTGTGACTGCTCTTCTGAAGTTAGCGGGCCATATGGTTGTTTTGGCGGAGCTATTTTGGCATATTTGAAGTTTACTACCACACTTTTACCCATACTCTCAGCGACTTTCTTTACTGGCTCAAGCCACAGTTGGATAGCACGTGAGATGGCATCCTCAAAAACCCTGTCTTCTGGTAATTCGTACATATCACAGTTGGAAGTCATAGCATAAGCAATAGTCCATTCGCTCTCATGCACGTGGTTAATGAGGCGGTTATCCTCACCCCACATAGGATCAGTCAGGCGGGCCGCAAATTTTCCTCCCGAAGTATTTACGGATTGCTTTTTACAGGCAAAAAATGCACCAAGCAAAAATAGTGATAGCAGCAAGATACGCATAGCTATATACCTTCATTATCGTTCTTAATGGTGATTTCGGTAGTGTGGAAGAAAAGTTTAGCTCATGTGTGTATTGCTAGGCACTTTTGGCACTAAGCTGCGCAAAATGTTAAAGCTCGTAGTCCTGCTGTTGCAAATTACGTCTGATAATATCCGCTTCGGTGCGAAAGCCCTCTGCCGCGTAAGCATCGAGAAATGCCGCAATTGTCTGAGCGACAGCAGGGTCGCGACTAGCAATCCGCAGATCGGCCAATGCTTCCCGCACCGCACCACCGCGCAACAGTAGCACGCCGCGCTTGAAGTATAGCGGTGCCGCGGCGGGGGCGAGTTGCAGGGCATTGCTATAGTAGAAGTAGGCGAGCGGCGGCTCGGCATAGTCGGCCGCGACGAGCAGACGCTGTAAGGCAAAGTTGCGATCAACCCCCGCAATCGCGAGCACGAGCAGCACCGCGGCGGTAGCAAGCAAGATACGTAAACCGCGGCGGCGATCGGTCAGCACGATACGGTTAGGACGCAGACGCAGTATCGCCATCGTTGCCGCCACCCCGAACAGCAGTCCACCGATGTGCGCGGCATTGTCGATGCCGGGCATAATGAACCCAAACAACACGTTGATGACGACCAAGACGGTGAAGTTACTGCGGCCGCGCAGCATGCCGCGAGACAACTCTTGCAAGCGGCGGCGAAAACGGCGGTCGAGATACCAGCCCGCGCCGAGCAGGCCGAATAGCGCACCTGATGCTCCCGCACTGATGCCGAGTGTGAACACGGCACTGCACAGGTTACCTGCGATACCCGCACCGATGTAAACGAGCAAGAACAGGCGTTGGCCAAAAATTTCTTCAATGCGCGGGCCGATAACGCACAGACCGAGACTGTTGAAGGCAAAGTGCATCATGCCGACGTGAATGAAGACGGGCGTGAAGAAACGCCACCACTCACCTTGCACGAGTCGCACGGTATCCTTCGCTCCCAGTGAGATCAAGACATCGGCGCTCGGTGCACCGAAGAATGTCCCCCCCAACCAGCAGGTAACGAGAAACACGAGCAGATTGATGAGAAATATCCATCCCGTGGCAGTGTGCAGCAAGAAGTTGCGCACCGCGGTGGAGTCAATCATGATGTGTGCCCTGCTTGTTCGTGATGGCGGAGTGTCCCGCGCAAAAGAATAACCCGTGACATGAACACCCGCAGCTAGAACATCATGAAATCGCTCTGCGGGGCGTGCATGTCGATATACTTCGCTCCCTTCAAGTCAGATAGCGCGGGTGCGGAGCGCGACAACAGCCAAACCGGCAGATACGAGCCGTGAGTGGGCAGAAAAAGCAGTATCTGTCTCGCTTCAACGACACGTCCATGTTGCGCGGCAACCTCTGCCGAGAGACGTAGCACCTTGCCCTCTTCAACGCTAACGTGCAGGTAGGCACTTTCGAGGGTTATCTCCTGCACCTGTGCCTTGAGATCGGTGCTCGAAAAAGTTATCACGAAGCTGCGGTCTTTTGTTTTTTGAATCGACTTCACCTTAAACTCACCGCCGACCCGTATCAAAGTGGCATTGTTGTTGTTTTTTGCACCGAGCAGTAACAAACTCATCAACAGCAGTAGTCTCATCATCGTCACGTCCTCTGTTTAAGTTGATCCAGCGCAGCTTTACGGTCTTGTGCGGTGCAGACATACGTGCCCGCGATCAGCATGTTCGCACCCGCGGCGACCGCTTGTCGCCCAGTGTCTGCATTGATGCCGCCGTCGATGGCGAGATCGATCGCCCGTGTGCCGATGCGGGCACGCAAGGCACTAACCTTTGGCAACACCGCCGGCATGAACTCCTGCCCGCCAAAACCGGGCATGACCGCCATCACAGTGATCATATCGAGTTCATCGAGATAAGGAAAGACCGCGTCGGCGGGCGTGGGCGGATTAAGTGCCAAACCGACCTCGCTACCACAGGCTTTGAGTGCAGTAATTATCGCCCGCACATCGGTTTGCACCTCACAGTGAAAAGTCACCCGTGCCGCACCCGCGGCGCGATAACGCACCGCCATCGTTTGCGGGTTAGCGATCATCAGATGCACATCCAGCGGCAACTTGCTGATTTTGCTGAGTGCCGTAACGATAGGCAAGCCAAAGGAAAGATTAGCGACGAAATGCCCGTCCATGACATCGATATGCAACATGTCAGCGCCCGCGTTGGTGAGAGCATGTACCGCTTGCTCCAGATTGAGCAGGTCGCAAGCAAGCAGTGACGGGGCGACGCGGATGGCTTGCGGTTGCATTCAGGTCGGTTCGTCGCGCATCTTCTGCCTGATCGCATCGGCGCGCAACTTGGTCATGTGATTGATAAAGACGATGCCGTTGAGATGATCGATTTCGTGTTGCAAGCAGATCGCGAACAGGTCGTCGCCTTCGATCACCTGTGCCCTGCCATCCACGTCTTGTGCTTTCACTAGCACGCGCCGTGCTCGCTCGACTTCGCCGAAAAGTTCTGGAAAACTCAAGCAGCCCTCGTTGAAGATGATTGTGCCTTCTCGCTCGACGATCTCTGGATTGACGAGCGTGTAGCGACGATCGTGCCAGTCCCGACGCGTCTCGGCCTGCTCGCCGTAACGTTTGCAGCTCCAGGGGATTTCGATGACCAAAATGCGCTTCAGCACTCCGACTTGATTGGCAGCTAGGCCAATGCCGTGTGCGGCTTGCATCGTTGTATGCATGGCTTCGCCAAAGGCACGCAACTCGTCACCAAACTCGGTAATCTCCTCCGCTCGTGTTTCCAACACCGGCGCAGGCCAAGTGACAATCTGTAGATGTTCTTGCTGCATTCCGCTTGCCATCATCGTTACCCGCTCCGTACCCGCTCGTCTACACCATCCTCACCTTGCTTCTGGCCAGAAATACGCTGGTAGGCAACTCGTGCCGTCCTGCCGATGCTGTGCCACAGGTCGCTAAGCTCCTGATCGATAGCACTAACGATGCGATTCTCCACCAACACCCCATGTGCATGGTCGAAGATCGTCTTGTCGCCAACGCGAACCGAAAGACAAAAAATCCACACCACGAAGATTAGAACATATCTGCCGAATTTTTTCATCCGATAATGCATCCGTGCTCTCCCCTATCACCGTCTAGTCCATGCCTAAATTTTAGCAGATTCAGCCCCGCACAACAATTTTTAGAATAGTATGAAGTATTTACAAAATTAGAACAGAAAAAATCATGAATAGATTAAAAAAAAACAGAAGCAGCCGATACTAATCGTGAAAAATATTGTTTTGAACTTGCCAAATTAGGGGAAGGTGGCATGCGGCTAGTCGTAGTGAAAATTTTGTGCCTGTTTATGTTTTCGAGTTGCAAACCAATCGCTCGGCAAGAAGAGCCCCTCAGCAAAGATGAGTTCGCAATTGCCCTGAGGCATATTTTAAGATCGATCATTAATCCTATTAGAGGCAGCAAAGCCGCGGTGCGAGTGATGGCAAGGGGTGTCGCGCAGCAGAAAAGTTATGAAGCGCTGTCAGCACAGTTACAGGATGTCTGGTGGGAGGTGGTCGAGGTCAGGAAGGGCTATGCGCGTGGTGTTGAAAGAGAGGTGGGAGGATTTATTGAATACCCTCAGCTGTCGGCCGCACATCAAGTTGAGACGCTTAAGAACCAAGCACACGCGGATTACAGAAATTGGGCGGCGGGGGTGGCGAAAAGCGTGCAAGAAGCTTTGGATACCAATAAGCTCTACCGGCCAAGTCAACCTGACTTGAAGACTGGTCTTACGGGTGGGCATCCGCTCCATCACCCTGAAACTGTGGGTGACATCATGACGGATGCAAAGAAAGTGCTTAATCTTCTTGAGTCGCCGCTTGAATTTTAATCGTCCACCCGCCGCTGTGGGTCATGTAGATATCGCTCCACGCTCACCGCTGGGTTGAAGTCCCGCAAGAGAAGTATCAGCTGCAACACGGCCTCTGTTTGGTCATAGGTGTTTTTGTCTATACGCATGCTACTGCGTCGTTTCCAGCGGCGCTGTTTCGGAGGCAAGTTGTCGATCGCATATTCAAGCACTGTGTTTATTTTTTTCATATCATCGGCAGCGAAGATGAGCTTCCCGCTCTGATGTGCAGCGATAGTTGCCGTGTTGAGAGAGGCGCGTTGCGCTAGCTGCGCCTCAGATAGATGCAGGCGATTGAGGATCTCGGTGAGAATTTGGCTCGATACCTGTTCTTTGTTTTTGTAATAGTTAATATCTGCGAGAGTCACCGTATGTTTGATACGAGCACGGGCATCGTTGCTGATAGCATCAACCTTGTTAACAAGCTGCTCCTGTTCGGGAGTAAGTTCATCGCCACTCTCTATTAGCTCATGCACATCCGTCTCGATCTGTGCGTAACGCCTAAACTTGTCGATATCGACCACGCCATAGAGCAGCTTCCTCGCCTTAATATTTAACGACAGTGTATCGTCGCCGTAAAATGTGCGCACGATCTCCTTGACATCGTTGACAAAAAATTCGATCGTATCCAACTCCGTCTCATCGAGAAAGAGCTCGCCGTTCATATAATCGCGTAAGCGACCACCGGGCAGTCCGCTCCTATTAGCGAACTCCGTCACATTCATCAGCAGTGCGGCAAGAATTTCATTAAAAGCAAATATGGAAGATTCTTGGTAGAAGCGATTCATCTCTAGCCAATTTTGCGCGGCACCAACGCCCTTATTCGCCAGCGATTTAGCCACAACTTGTGTGGAAAACAGACTACCCAACCCTAGCAATATGCAGATGACTAGCGTTTTCATGCTTTACTCCTTTACTGTTGCACCAAGTGACGGGAGATGATTAGTTTTTGAATTTGGGAAGTTCCCTCGTAGATTTGAAAAATTTTCGCGTCGCGATACAGTTTTTCGACAGGATACTCGCTGTTGTAACCATAACCGCCGTAGATTTGCACCGCATGCTCGGCAGCCTTGACCGCAGCCGCGGAAGCGAACAGCTTCGCCATCGATGCCTCCTTCGTTGCACGCTTTTTCTGATCAAGCAGCTGTGCCGCTTTCCATGTCAGCAGACGGGCAGCTTCAATCTCGGTTGCCACTTCCGCCAGCATGAAGGCGACCGCTTGATGTGCGAAGATTGGCTTACCAAAGGTGCTACGTTCTTGTGAGTAGCGCAAGGCGTGATCAAAGGCACACTGGGCAACCCCAGTAGCGAGAGCGGCGACCATGGGGCGGGACTTGTCGAAGGCGCGCATGGCAATCTTGAAGCCATCACCCTCCTCGCCGAGACGGAAGGCCGCGGACACTTTCACGTCTTTAAAGGTTACAGCACGGGTATCGGAACAGCGCTGCCCCATGTTTTTTTCTTTTTTGCCGGGCATGATGCCGGGCAAATCGCGGGGAAGGGCGAAGCAGACCATGCCCTTCGTACCGAGCTTGCGGTCGAGGGTGGCGAGCACGAAATACCAGCTGGCGACGGAGGCGTTGGTAATCCACATCTTTTCGCCGTTGAGGAGGTAGCCATCGCCATCTTTCTTGGCGGTAGTGGTGATGGCGGCGACATCGCTGCCCGCATCTGGCTCGGTGACACAGTAAGCGGCGACACTCGGCTTTTCCAGCAACATGCCGGTAAATTTTTGGATCTGTTCAGTGTTGCCTGCCAGCGTTAGGGGTGAAAGTGCCAATTCGTTGGCCGTTACTGCCGTTGCCATACCCGAACAGCCGTAAGCGAGCTGCTCGACAATCAGTGCTACATCGAGGTGCGACAGGCCGAGACCGCCGTGTTCCTCTGGCACGAAAACATTCATTAGTCCCTGTGCAAAGGCCTTCTCGATGATCGGCCAGGGATAGTCCATCGATGCGTCATAAGCGGCCGCGTGCGGCATCATCTCACGCTGAGCAAATTCACGCGCGGCACGCTGTAGAGCTTGCTGCTCCTCGTTAAGATGAAAATCTGGCATGTTCTCCTCAATTATCCTGTTGGATAAGCGGCCATTCAATGGCATTATCATGTTAGTAGCACGTAGTTCAAGAAGTCAAGCATGACCGCTCCATCCAGCAGTAGAAGCAAGCACAGCAGTGGCAGCAGAAGCGACAGCTATTCCGCCCGTTGCCGTGATCAGATAGACACGACACTCGCCGCGGGACGCTACATCGTCTTCGATATCGAGACGACGGGCGGCAATGCACAAAAGAACGGCATTACCGAGATCTGTGCTCTCAGCTACCAGAACGGCAAGGTCGGCAACCGCTACTACACGCTGGTCAATCCACACATCCCCATTCCTCCCATTGTGCGCAAGATGACTGGCATCAGCGACAAGATGGTCAAGGACGCACCAACGATCGAGGAGGTCATGCCCGCGGTGCTCGATTTCATCGGTGATAGCGTGCTGGTCAGCCACAACTGTGGTGGCGACATGAAATTCATCAAACACTTTGCCTTCAAGGTCTGCCGCAAACAAATTAAAAACTTCTATCTTTGCACCCACTTGCTGACCACCAAGCTCTTCCCCGCCACTCCCGACAAGACGCTGCAGGGCAGTGCCGCATATCTGGGCGCGAAGGTGTCGGCAGCGCATCGTGCTGAGGGTGACGCACAGACAACCGCAGCACTGTTCACACAGCTACTGCGAGAAATGCGCACGCGTGGTGTCGAGTCGATCATCGAGGCAATTAGGCTGCAAGGCGACATCGATTCATGCACGAAACTCGGCTGGGCGATCGACAACAAAACCCTGCAAGACATGCCCACCTGTCCGGGGGTGATGCGGCTGTTCGATCGGGAGCGCAAGCTCATCTTCAAGGCCAGCTACGCCAACCTCGCGCGTGACGTGCGGGGGTTGAGCCAGTATCGTGACCTACCTCGCACCGTGTTGCGCAACATCCTGCAAGCCAGCAGTCTCCACGCCCAGCCGTTTCCCAACCTCTACGCCGCGATGCTATGGGAGCAACGGGTGAGCGAGGGCGAGCGTCTCGTCAAGAGCTGTCTCGGCTATCAGCGTGATTTCGCCACAATTTTTTTGCAGCCGCACGGCGGTGGCATCAGGGTTGCAGTGGGTGAAGTGCCCGTTGCCGCGACACATGCCTTCGGCCCGATCGAAAACAAGCAGGAGTGCTGGCGTATGATACGTCAGATCGCGGCGATTTTTTCCCGCAAAGTCGGACGTGATGGCCTGCATCTGTCCATCGAGCAGGCGGTGTTGGTGGAATTTTTGCTGCGCGGCGAATTGTCGCTCAAGCGTGCCGAGTTAGAAAAAAAACGCCCTAACAAGTTTACCGAATTCCTCAAGTCGATCTTTCTTAATCAGACCCGGCAAGGTGACATCGACCGCCTTGCCGCGATCGCGTTGCCTCCGGCGTTGACTTCGCTGCTCGATACCTGTGGAATGCTGGCTGTGCCGAGCTACACCCGCAACGCGTGGCAGCTGTATCCGATCGTCGCAGGTCGACCACTTGCCTGCTTTGAAACCAGCCGCGATTGGCGTGAATTTCTCGCTCGCAACGAGCGCAGCAATGCAATTCACAAAAAACTGCAACACCTGCAGAAGCAGCACAAGGGATTGGCAACGCTGCAGGACAGCAGCAAAATAAATATCACCCTGTGGTGGATTTTTTGCCACAGCATCAAGTCCGAACGCGTCTGGCTCTCACTCAAGGAATTGAAAAGCACGGCGAAAAAGAAATCATAAGCATGCCCGCCCTGCTATCAGGGTTGTATTTAGTTGCGAGGTATGCTTGTCTTGTTCATGAGGGAGCGATGCTCGTGTATGTGACGCGGGGGAGTGATGGTTGAGAGTCGTCGCCGCTATCGGGTGAAATTTCTGGAAAAAAACGCCAAAAACCCAGTCACGGTCATCGCGACCACCGTGCAGGCGAGCGAGTATTTCGGCATGATTGCTATTGAGGGTTTGGTGTTTAACGATCATCGCCGCTACATTATCCTGCCCGACGAGGACAATACACGGCGGCGCTTTGCCAAAACCAGCCGCCTGCATATTCCTTACCACAACGTCATCTGTATCGAAGAGTTCAACGAAGAACCGCCCAATTTGAAAAAATTACCGTTTATCAAACAAGTCAAACTGAACGGAGAGATACCGAAGGATGAGCAACTTTCGTCTTGAACAGGACTCGATGGGCAAAGTCGAGGTTGCCAGTGATCGCTATTGGGGGGCACAGACACAGCGCTCGTTGCAAAATTTTCGTATCGGCACCCAAAAATTTACGCCCACCGTCATCCGTGCTTTTGCCATCGTAAAAAAATCCGCCGCACTCACCAACTGTGAGCTAAGTGTCTTGCCGACCGACAAGCGTGACTTGATCGTCAAGGCCTGCGATGAAATTATCGCAGGCAAGTTGCACGAGCATTTTCCCCTCGTCGTCTGGCAAACGGGCAGTGGCACACAGACCAACATGAACGTTAACGAGGTCATCGCCAACCGTGCCATCGAAATAAACGGCGGTGCACTAGGCAGCAAAGATCCCATCCATCCTAACGATGATGTCAACAAGTCGCAATCCTCTAACGACAGTTTCCCGACGGTGATGCACGTGGCGACGGTGCTTGACTTGCACGAAAAACTAATGCCGTCACTGCAAAAATTGCGGGCGACGTTGGCGCAAAAAAGCGAGGCCTGCAAGGACATCGTCAAGATTGGACGCACGCACTGTATGGATGCCACGCCGTTGACACTCGGTCAGGAGTTCGGTGCATGGCAGGCACAGCTCGACGAGGCGGCACAGGTGGTCGAACAAGCAGGAGCGCGTCTCTATGCCATTCCACTCGGCGGCACCGCGGTGGGCACGGGACTTAACGCACCGCGCGGCTACGATGTGAAGGTTGCCGCACACATCGCCCGCCTGAGCGAACATCCCTTTGTCAGTGCGGCGGATAAGTTTCATCTGCTTGCCGCACACGATGCACTGGTCAATGTCAGTGCAGCGTTGAAACTCGTCGCCGTCGCCTGCATGAAGCTTGCTTCTGACATTCGTTTGCTGGGCAGCGGGCCGCGTTGTGGTATCGGCGAACTGAAACTGCCAGCCAACGAGCCGGGCAGCTCGATCATGCCGGGCAAGGCTAATCCAACGCAGTGCGAAGCTTTGACGATGGTCTGTACGCAAGTAATGGGGAACGATACTACGGTTGCTATCGCGGGCAGTCTCGGACAGTTTCAGCTCAACGTCTTCAAGCCTGTGATCCTGCACAATGTGCTCGAATCAATCCAGCTGCTAGCAGACGGTATGCGCAGCTTCAACGACAACTGTGTTGCGGGCATCGAACCCGACCATGCGGCACTGCAACGCCATCTGCACAACTCATTGATGCTGGTTACCGCTCTCAATCCCCACATAGGATACGACAAGGCAGCAAGGGTGGCAAAGACTGCCTATGAGCAAGGCTTGACGCTTAAGCAAGCTGCTGAACGGCTCGGCTATGCCACCGCGGAACAGTTCGATGCATGGGTACAACCAGAGCAGATGCTCGCACCGCGTTGATGCGTTTTAATTTGTAGGGGGAGCATCGCGTGTTGGTAGGAAAAGCCTGCCACCTTAAATAGACCTGTGCTATAATTTCTGCGAGGTCTAGTGACAATGCAAACTTATGAATTTCCTCTTGCCGGCATCACCTGCCAGAAATGTGTAGCTAAAATAACCGCCACGCTTAGCGAGATCGATACGTTTCAGACGGTGCGAGTCTTCCGCCATCCTGATCGCATTGAAATAGACGCGGAGACTGTCGTAACGGCCGCGGCGGTTGATGCGGCGTTACAGACATTGCCGCGTTATCGCGTGCAGCAAACGCGTTTGCTGACACAGTTGTTCCCGCTGCTGCTTGTCTTTGCTTACCTCCTGCTTACCGTCGTTCTCGTTGCCATGCTGAGCCGTGAGGTGACGTTCGCCCTGCTGATGTCAACGTGGATGGGGGCGTTCTTTCTCGTTTTTTCTTTTTTCAAATTCCTCAACTTGAAAGGTTTTGTAGCTGCGTTTCAAAGCTATGACCCAATTGCCACGAGATGGCCAACCTACGGCTATCTTTACGCAACGCTTGAACTCGTCTTCGGCATCGCCTATCTCTTCGCACCCCAAGCACGCTTATTGAACTTTGCCGTGCTGCTGGTACTCGGCATCTCATCATGGGGTGTGTTGCGAGCCGTCACCCGCGGACGCACCGTGCAGTGTGCCTGTCTCGGCACAATTTTCAAGCTGCCGATGACTTGGGTCACGCTGGTTGAAAACGCACTGATGCTGGTTATGGCCGCCATGCTGCTGCTTTAATGCAGCAGCCCCGACATACACAACAATAACAACACCCGCATGAGATAGCCTCCCCGCACAAAATTAGTGCTCGCGGCGCTTGAGCGCACCCCAAGTCGTGGTCGTTTTATTGGTGGCGTTGACAGCAGATGCACCGCGCGTCAAGGTGGAGGCGGTTTTACGCAGCCCGCGGGTCGTCGCTGATGCCCACCACACTTCTTGGTCGGGCATACTACCACTGTGGAAACCGATTAACTTGCCCTCTTCGTCCACTATCAGCGAGCCAATACCAACGGCCGCGTCGGCAAGACCACAGGTGGTCGTGCTCAACCCAATAGCGGTCAGCTTGTCGTGTGGCACTGTCGTGCAGGAACGAGCGAAGAGGGGCAGCACGCCGAGTTCAAGTCGTTCCAGTTCGAGGATGTTCAAGAAGGGGACAATGTTGTTCGGCCTGTAGGTGAGCCGTTCTACATCTTTCTCGTCGTCAAACGGAAACTCCGCCATCTGCATGTGCGGATAGTCCCGTGCCAAATCAACATCGGTAGAAAAGATTACCATATCGAACGTACCGTCGGTCTCGTCTTTAAAAAGATCGACCACCTCGACGTTAACGTTTTCGGC
Organism: Oligoflexales bacterium; assembly: GCA_965226195.1. Taxonomy (GTDB): domain Bacteria; phylum Bdellovibrionota_B; class Oligoflexia; order Oligoflexales; family JAPPIL01. Next base: position 1,001,051 of record OZ245333.1, on the reverse strand, counting down.
AATCGACCCGTTCCACCCATACAAATTAACCGAGATGTTCGGTTGCACGAGATAGAGAAGCATGTCCTGCAGCGCAGGCTTACGGCGAGCCACCAGCAGCGAGTTGTTGTCGGCATCATTGCCAATAAAAGCCATGTGAAAACCAGCACTCCAGCCATCATCTGCGCTGCTGACACGCAAGAGAATTGCACCCTTTTGCTACGCACGGGAGGTAGAGGTCACCTTCTTCAAATCACCGTGCATCTGTAGATCAGCGGCACCGCCCTGAGCATAGATAAGTTTCGGAGTAAGCAACAATGACGTTGCCAACACTATGGATACGGCATGCTGGCGTAGTTTTGACATTCCTCCCGCAGTTGAGGGTGGTTTTGCAGATAATGTGCTGCTGCCAAGCAGCAGTGCAAAGACAAGTGCTGGTATGGTTAACTTACACATCTTCGTATCTCCTCAAGTAAAGTTGTCGTTAATCAACGCCGCACAGCCTTTAATTCTCCCCACGTCACAGGGGTTTTGCGCTGGGCCAGTGGTGCTGCAAACACGTTGTCATTTAGTTCCAATGCGTCGATAAATTCTATTACCTCGTCCCATGCGCCTTCCACACGATAGGCACTGTTCGATTCTGCAATATAAAAGCCAATCAGGTCACCCGTATCCTTGTGAAAAATCGGAGCACCAAATGGGCTAGACATAGCCAACAACGAAGGCCTGAAACTATGTAAGCCGACACCAACTCTCGCCCAGCCCTGTGGGTCAAGGACAAAACATTCGCGGTGTGCGAGTCTGAGATCGAGCAGCGGCAACTCGGCTTGACTGTTACCCCAAGCGAGCATTTCTAGTCCCTGTCCAATGTCGTAAAGCGGAAAGTTTTTAACGCGGGCCGGCACATAACCGGCAGCCAACCCCTTCAAGCCCTTTGCAACGAAGACATTGACTTCACTCCAGCTCCCTAAAGGATCGGCAAAAACTTCGAGATCTTCGTCTTCCACATCGTTTAGCACCAGACCACTCCGTCCCCAAATGGAAAGCCTGTCGCGTTCGTGCCCGCGCAGGAAAAGTCCGATAAAGACCGCATCGCCGTTAGAATCATTGCCCAGATAGATGATTGGGTGCAGGTGAGCTTGGTCGAGTTCAGGCGTGTAGGCACGCAGGTAAAGTACCGACAAACGATGGGTGGGATCGCCATCCTTAACCCACTCATAAGCTGGATCAAGATCGATATCGACAACGATGTTATCACCCTCTTGTGCTTGCACTGCAGCCGTGACAATTAGCAAACTGCCAGCCGCAGACCGTCACGCACTTTATGCAGTTCAGTGGCCAGCTTCTGTTGTGGCACAGCCCGCAGTCAGCGTGTCAACACACCTGTGGTTGCCACCGGCGTTGCCCAAGTCGCACTGCTGCACAGCAACAACGCTGTCAGCAAGGAACACCTGATCACCATTGTTGTTTCTCCTGAAAAGTTTAAGAAATAAAAAACAGGTGTAAACGGTTACACCCCGACTATATTGAATTGAAGGTCAAGCATATTGTTGAATAATTGTAATTTGAAGATTATAAAACCTGCGTTTTTTGGAAAACAACTTGACACGCGTAATTTGAGAAGTTTTATAGGCATCTTAGTATACCGCTGTAAGGGTTCCCGTAATTTATTAAGGGGAGAGAGATGATGTCGAGATGGTTGCTTTGCTCTGTACTGTTGGCTTTCGGTAGCACGAACATTGCCGCGGGGCCTGCGCTTACCCCCGCAGTAGCTAAGGCGAAACACTTGCCTGTGCTAAAAGAGGCGGTGGCTTTTGTTAGCAGTGGCTTGGGGCGGAGAGTGTTTGTTTTCGGCATGTCTCTGACACTGATCTGCGGTCAAATGGGTTGCGGCACTGACGACATGGACGAAGCACCGCAAGAGCTTACGCAAGTTGTCACTGATGACACAAGCAGTGCCGACACTGAGGGCGGCGCATACGATTCGCGGGACTACTGGGGAAATTACATCGCTTACGTGGGGGATGGCGATGGCTCTATCTCAACTGGCTATGTCATCAATTTTGTCAGAGAGAAGCTTGTCATAGAGACCGCAGACGATGTCGGCTGGGAGTGGGAGGAAGAAGAATCAATTAGCTTACACGCGGTTGTGGGCGTGATGCATCAAACCCACGCACTGGCAGGCAAAGAGGTGTCCTTCAAGCGCGTTAACGGTGCGATGCCGCGTTGGGGAGATGATCTGCTTCCAGATCATCTCTACGGAACGGTGGACGTTGTCTACGTCGCCGCGGTGCTGCCAAAAGGATCGGAGAGCCAACCGCGGTCGGTGTGACAGTGCATTCTGGGGATTTCGGTGGTCGGAAGGTGCGGGTGCAATGGGGGTACACGGTATTTCTCCCTATCGGCAGGGTCGAGTTTATCGACGCGGAATAAGTGAGGGGGCACACTTAAAACAAGCAAAAACCCATCTTCTGGGTGTGTGCTGTCTCTTCAAGCCCACGCGGGGACGTAGCTGGCGTTTCTTTTTGACTCGCCCGCAGTGGGATCGCACTTCACCAGCCTCTCAGCAATGGTGTCGGCGATGATGCGATGTGCCATCGGGTGATTTTTCTTTGCGATGCCAAACCGTTCCCGCAAGCTGCTGTTGGTCATGGCATCACCGGAAACATATTTCAGGCAGCAGTGTTGATAGCATGCCTCAACCCTTTCCTCTCTGCTCATCTCTTTGAACTTTTTCGGTGCGAAGAGAATGACACGAAAATAACTTTTCTCTGCGATAAACATTAAATTCCAGCCACTCGCACTCACGGCCTTCAGCAAGCAACTGATCGAGCAACCTGCGTAAACCATCATTGCCGTGCATCACAACTCCTATGGAGGGTTTTCAAGAGCAATAGGCATCCACCGCCTTGCCTTCGTCTCCCAACAACTCGCCACAGATATTTAACTGAACGAGCTACGTGCTACCTAATGCCGAGTTTATGTAACTGGCAACGCTCGCTATCACCAACTTTTGCTAATTAACCCTTTAGCAGTAAGAATTTTATAGGTGTTGCAAAGGTAATGCCTGCACCACGCACAAGCCCGTAGTGTCCACAGAAGTTGACAATGGTCAGGTGCAAGCAGACCTGCAAACCATTTCACGCCAATGCTTCAGCTGGAGCTAGGAAGCGACAAAGAGCATGCACACATGTGTGCATGCTGCAGCAGGATGATTGCACCTGACCCAAACGAGAAGTCTGCGAACACGCAGGGGAGGGGAACGCTCCCCACATAAAAGTGCTATGATAACAGCATGTTATAATCAACGGAACTTATGCAACAAAGCCTGTAGAATGCCGTGGTGCGTTTTGCCGCAGCACGTGCTGCGGCGGGATTAGCTCCGGCAGCAACCGCGGCTCGTTCCCACCCCTCGCTGCTGCCAGCGATGAATGCTCTGCCGTCTGCAGACGCAGCGAAGGTAGCTTCGTCCAGCTTGGGTTGGGTCGGCTGCAAGATGTGGAGTGCTAGCCCCATGAGAGCCAACTCCCAGCCGACACCCGCGGCACCTGGCCCGTATTCATACCAGTGTTCCGAGAGATGGGAGGTGTGCTTGAGCGTTAGCCGCGCACCGTCGGCTTCGTCCGCTACGCAACGCACTTCCACCCAGCTTACATCTTCACCAAACTACCATGTGAGCGCAAAGTATGACGGTCGTTTGCATGCCGTGATCATGCCACCCGCGTTGCCTTCCAACTGGTAACGACCACCAAGCTTGAGGTCACCGCTAATCGGCAGAAACCAGCGCGGGATGCGCTCGCTGTCCGTCACGGCGAGCCACAAGTCCTCCACTGCCATCGCGTAGCTGCGCACAAGAGTGATCGCCGCGGCGTGTTGTCCGTCGCACACCAGCGAAGCTACGGTGCGCTCTGCAGCACCGAGATGACCTTTGACATCTCTAAGTCCATGCCTTCCTCCAATGCAATCATAACGCAAATGAGGGCAGTTAGGAGGCCCTCCAGTTGGTAAGGACTAGCGAAGATTGAAGCTGTCAACGTAGGCAATCGTCTTGATGTTCGTCCCCCAGCAAATTCTTCATCCTACGCATGTGCCGAGCACCGCGGCACAAAATGCACGTTATTGCCTCGCGAGATTGGTCATATAACTCTTTGTAATTTAAGACAAAAACAAAAAACGTTTAAGTATTCTAAAAACAAGCCGATTGCCCTAGCGTAGACTTTTTAAGGGGAAAATGATGGCAAAGAAACTGCTATCGGTGTGCGCAATCATAATCTGCAGTGCCTGCGGGCTGGAAGATGTCGATTCCGCGTCAAAGTTTATCAGTAAGACACAAGGTGATCCTTCGAGATATCCGAGTACGTCTACAGGCAGAGAGCATGTTATCGGGGGTAAACACGCAAATGCCTATCTGATCAACAAGGTACATACCGCAGATCATTCGTGTGCATTGCCTAGAAATAACTGTACACACAACCCCTACACAGGCTTTGACGGCAACCTGACAATTACCGTGAAGGTTGGTTACTGGGATCATGACGGTGACGGCTGCTGCAACTCTTATGCTAAAGATGAAAATGATGTCAACCTAATACAAGATCCTGGTAGTTGTACATGCGACGCACCAGGTGCGCCTAATACCCCACCTATTCTTTGCCTCAACAATGCAACCGGTGAGGTGGAAAAAGCCTTTACCAAATGGCTCAAACCGCTAGCTGATCGTTACAGTGATATCGTTGTTCAACCCTTCGGTGGTAAAGACACGTCGGACATGCTTGCAACTTTTGCGTGTAATAATCCTGCTTCTAATCCTGCTTCTACTCCTGCTTCTAAGGGGCAAAACGACTGCCCTTGCTCCGATGAAATAACACAAATAACACCTGGAGAAATAAGAACCAGCTGCATCAGATATTACAACTCACCTATTGATACTGCATTAGACAATCTCCATCCTGATGAACTTGACAGTTTGGAATGGGCAAACATAGGCGACTATCCACAACTCCGTAAGATAAACCGCCCTCACATCTATATTTGTGATGGTAATGTTCCCGCGAGCATTAATCAGGATAAAATTGGACCGCACGACAAGCTCGACCTAATGCATGAGATCGGGCATGCCTTTGGTCTTGCCGACACTCACATCGCTGGTGACGCAAAAACAAGGGAGGTAAAACAACCACGTTCATTGATGTCAAGGGATCGCATCGGCAAACGAAACAATCCAGAGATTCAGCTAGGGCGAGATGATATCGTCGGCATACAGTGGCTTTACGACCACCACCGCATATCTGGCGTAAAGGATCACTGTTTGTTTCCCGATGAATACGAGCATGAAAGCTATGATCCCAATGAAGGAGATAGTGACAGAGCAGACGAAGGCTGCGTGCCAAAATTTCCGTTAATCTACGCACTCAAGACTAGAAACCCGTTCGATGCTTTGCTTATCATAGGAAGAGAAAACATTCGCGGCGAACGTGTTGGCACAGATCCGTATCTTGAAATTAACATCAAAGAGCCGAGCACAGGACGAACGGCACTTCACTATGCAGTTGATTACTACGCCTACAACGGCAATACCCAAGAGGAGAAAGCCGATTATTTAGAAGTTATCAGCAGAATAATCAAATACCCAGGCGTTAATCTCAATCTACAAGACAAACAAGGTGAAACTCCCTTGCATATTGCCACACGGTTAGATTTACAGGACATTGTTATCAAGTTGCTGGCAGAACGCAGTATCTTTCTTCTGGTACGAGATAACCTTGGCGATACACCGCTACACTCTGCCGCTCGTGCCGGCAACGATCGCATGATTGGCACGCTTAACGCAGATTTTGCCCGCTATGTGGGTGAAAAAAACGACGAAGGAAAAACAGCACTGCACCTCGCAGCACAATTTGGACATGATCAAGCTGTGCAAGGACTTCTAAACTACGCCGGTATCGGATCATTGTTCACGACTGGTGACAGTAGTGGTAATAATGCCCTCCATCTTGCCGCACAATTCGGTCGCACAACTGTTGTCAGTCTGCTGCTTAACAATGATGCTACTCTACTTAACTATGAAAACAATTCACGCGAAACAGCACTGCATCTCGCAGCTAAACATGCACACGATAAAACAGTAGCTGAATTGTTGCGACAAACTGGCATCGAGGTTAACAAACAAAATAGTCAAGGCAATACACCGCTGCATTTGGCCGCAAAAAGCACTAATGGCACTGCTGCCGCAACTGTGACACTACTGCTCAACAAGAACGGCATCGATACTACCATTACCAACAATAATAATCTCACGGCTCGTGACGAGGCATTAATTAACCCCACACAACGAGAAGCCATCATCGCAGTCTTCGACGGCGGCGATACCCGTTATGGCACGAGTTCGGCACAGCGGCTCCTTCAAGCCCTCAAGGTGGGCAATGTTGACCCAGCCACTTATTGCGGGGCCAGCGATACCGAGTGTCGCCAAAACTCCGCCCTGTCGATCATTCGTGCTGATCAAAATCTCGATGTCAATTACGTCGATACTGCCACCGGCAATACCGCACTGCACTACGCGGCGCAAGGTGATGATCCCACGTCTAACACCCGCGGCCCGTATGAGCTCGTCGTTGATCTGTTGACGCGACGTACGCTGATCAATCCCAACATCACCAACACCAACGGTTCAGCTCCACTACACCTTGCCGTCCAATATGACAAACTCGAAGTAGTAAAGTTACTGCTGCGCAATCGCCAGCTCAACGTCAACCTGGCCAACAATATCGGCGAAACCGCACTACACATTGCTGTCGATCTCGAATACGAAGACATCGTTGCCGAGTTGCTGCGCTACCGTCTCGGCAGTATAGATGTCAATCTCCAAAACAACGCCGGCCAAGCACCACTACATGTTGCCGCCGAACAGCGCAGCCCGGCCATTACGCAAATGCTGGTCGATGATCGCCGTGTCGATGTTAACCTGCGCACCCGCAACACCGACGAAACTGCGCTGCATATCGCCGCCGAGTACAATAACGATGAAGTCGTGCGCACTCTGCTGAGCGATGCTGATGTCGATGTCAATATCCAAGACTCCACCGGCTCAACGGCACTGCACATCGCCGCCCATCACGGCAGTGAGCAGGTGGTTACCATTCTGCTCGATGTTACCGATAGCGACTTGACCATTCTCGATAACCAACAGCTCAGCGCTTACGGTCGCGCCGAAGCTAACGGACAAACCCGTATCGTTGATATTTTTGACAACCAAAACAAAGGCGATGACATAGTCTTCCGCGGCACACTGATGGAAGAACTGCGCGACAAAAAAGCCAACGAAGATATGGAAGACGTTGCCCTAGATATTCTCAGCGACAACGAGGACGATCTCGATGTCAACGAAAAAGACAGCAGAAGCGGCAAGACACCGCTACACTATGCAATCGAATACGAGTACGAACGTTTAATTACTAAGCTGCTAGCACGCAGCGACTTACAAGCTAACCTAAAAGACAAAGAGGGCGAAACACCATTGATTACCGCTGTGCGTTTAAAACAAACCAAAACAATTACCGCACTGCTGCGTCATCCAAGCATCAAAATCAACGAAACAAAAGGCAACGGCGATACTGCCTTGCTGATAGCCGTGCGTGCTCAAGCACAACCAGTGATAACATTGCTTGTCGGACATAACAGCATCGACGCTAACCGCAAAGACCGCGCCGGCAATACACCCATGCATCTTGCCGTTAACAGCAAGAACAGCACCATTGTCGGAGCCTTGCTGAATGCCACAGGCATCGATGTGAATTTGAAAGACAGCCGCGGCAACACTGCCTTGCACAGCGCAGTGAGCGGCAACGAAACGCCTATCGTTAACCAACTAGTAGCCGTACTTAGCATAGATGCCAACCGCAAGAACAACGTCGGCGACACTCCGCTGCATCTCGCCGCTAACAGCAAGAACAGCACCTTCGTCAGAGCCTTACTGACTATTGCCACCCTCGACGTAAACCTAAAAGATAGCGATAGCAAAACTGCCCTGCACATTGCCGTGGACAACAACGACGAAGCAACTGTTACCCAATTACTCAGTAACAGAAATATCGACGTTAACATGGTGGTGACAGGAATTACAGGGCAGACCGCCTTGAATATCGCTATCGCCCAGCACATTGCCACTAATAAGAATTACGGCAAGGTCATCGACTTGCTGCTGGCACACCTCGATATCGACGTTAACGTCAAGAACCGTCATCAAGAAAGCCCACTGCTAGTTGTGGTCAAGGAGGAAGAAACAGCCCTAGTTACCAAACTGCTGGCACACACAGATACCGAGGTTAACACGAGCAACAGCCGCCATAAAACCGCCCTGATGTTCGCTGCCGAGCGGGGTTCAACGGCAATCGTGCAACAACTGCTAGCACACAACAACATCGATGTTAATCTGCAAGACGATAAGCAGTTCACCGCACTGCACTACGCGGCGCATCAAGGACGGGTCGAGATTGTGCGGCTGTTATTGGCACACACAAGTATCAATACCGCCTTCAAAGACAAGTGGCGCTTGACCGCACGCGATCGAGCCAAAACCAGAGGGCACACAAAGGTCGTGGCGGTATTCAATGAATACGAGGCCGGCGATATCGGTAGTGCCATAACGCTACTGACAGAATTAGACCGTGGCGACAGCGAAGACAGTCTCATGGCTATCATCGATGCTAATCAGGGCAATATCGCCATCAATGCTAAAGACGATGACAACGACTACACTGCCCTGCATTACGCAGCAAAGCTTGGTTACACGCGGGTAGTGAACGCCTTGTTGGATTACGATTCGATCAAAGTCAACGAGTACAGCACGAGGAAAGAAAGACCACTGCATCTTGCTGCACGCAGAGGGCACGCTCAAGTTGTGCGAGCACTGCTGGCACACAAAAGTATTGAAGTCAACGTCCGCGACAACCGCGAGATCACGCCACTACACCGAGCTGTCACCAGTGGTAATAACGACACGGTGCAAGCACTGTTAGGGCATACGGACATTCGCCCCACACGCAGCACTGGCAGTGGCTACACGGCACTGCACTGGGCAACACAACTCGGTTACGAGCGCATCGTGCGCGCCTTGCTAAACAAAAAAGCTTCGCTCATCAACATGAAAACTGATGACCAGCGCACCGCTCTCTACTACGCGGCATGGTTCGGACACAAGGCTGTCGTACAAGAACTGCTCAGGCAGCATGATGTCAACACCAACCTGCGCGACACGGAGGGCGATACGGCACTGCACAAGGCTGCAGCTTACAACCGCCTTGAAATAGCTCGCCTGATACTCGACGCAGGGACAAGCACGCAGATTAGCAACAAACAACGCCAGAAAGCACGCGATATTGCACAAGATAAGGGCTATACAGACATGGTGGAGCTTATCGACAGTTATTGACACACACAACACTAGGGAGAGAAGAAATGTTGTTAAGAACAATTGCAATCACAACAATGCTGTGCGGTTCAGTTACCTGCGGTGACGAACTGCTCGATCTCAACGAAGATCAAATGCGGATAGTGGCAAATGAGATCCGTAATACTATCGAAAGCGGTGCGGCTCAGTGCAAAGAAATCGCACGCAAAACCGTCCACGCCGACTTGCACATGTCTGCCGCTGAACTTGCAGAGCTCAGCGCACTTAAATGTCTCTCGCTACCCACCGAACTCGCCTGCCAAGCTGAGCTCTGTACCTGTCGCAGCAATAGTGAGCAGGACAATGATAACAACTATAGTGCTAATTGCACACACACAGAAGACGGCAAGACCACCGCCAAAGCGTTTAAGTTCAGTGCCGAAGAGGTTGCCAGCGATGAAACACCAACCACCATCACAACTCCACCGCCTGACACAACTCCACCACCCGACACAACTCCACCACCCAGCAGCGGCAACTCGTCTTCCGAATGTCAAACTGAAGGTGCAAACACATTACGCTACGGCGAGTTATTGCTGCAACTTGCAACCACGGCACCCGTCCTCGTTAGCAACGAAGAAATCGCCGATATGATTTGCAGCAGTAGTGAACGCGGCTCGAATCGCAACCTTCGCTGCGAAAGCAGTGACTGTGCCTGCACCGCAACCTTCCAACTCAACGTTGTGCCGTCGCAAGCAAGCTGCTCGGAACTTTAGCTTCGGGGGGGGGCAATCTACTGGCTTTGTTGCATAACTCAGGGCCGGCATGTTTATATCCTATAACCCTTTAGCAGTAAGAATTTTATAGGTGTTGCAAAGGTAATGCCTGCACCACGCACAAGCCCATAGTGTCCACAGAAGTTGACAATGGTCAGGTGCAAGCAGACCTGCAAACCATTTCACGCCAATGCTTCAGCTGGAGCTAGGAAGCGACAAAGAGCATGCACACATGTGTGCATGCTGCAGCAGGATGATTGCACCTGACCCAAACGAGAAGTCTGCGAACACGCAGGGGAGGGGAACGCTCCCCACATAGAAATGCTATGATAACAGCATGTTATAATCAACGGAACTTATGCAACAAAGCCCAATCTACTGCCCTCCCGGACATACTAACCCGCCTCCCTGTCAGCAAATGCCTCGACCCGCAGGACGTTGCGGAGTCTTATGTCGGGGTGGCGGTAGTAGTGGGGAAAGCCTTTATAGCTGATAAAACGCACGCCGACTTCGTTGCCATGGCTGCCGACGACAAGGCCGAGAAAGTCGCTATGGCGGAAATTGCGGTCAACGAGAATGACCACATGCCCATTCCACTTACCGCCCTCATAATTACCATAGACAAGCATATCACCCGCAGTCGCTGCGTCGATCGAGATGCGGTAGTAACCGTTGGATTTTGTCACCCTACGCATGGTGTTGGTAGTTTGGAAACTTTTGTAATAAGCGCCGATATCTTGAAAAATTTTCATGGTAAAGCTAGAACAGTCCACCCCTGTAAGCCAATTGCGTCCACCCCAGCGATAGGGCGTGCCTTGCCTAATCATGGCAAGATAGAGCAGCGTGTTGAGATGAATATTGTCCGCCCTATATTGACTGAAAAGACTGTCGTCCATATTGACGACGAGTTGCGTGTCCTCTTGATGCTCAAGCGAGTGCGTCGCGGCCAAAAAATCATCGATGCCTCCCTCACCGCGCTTCTGTGCCCGAACACCAGCAGACAACAGAACACACAAGACAGCAAGAACTACCAACCGCATCAAAACACACCCTCCATATAAATTTAATTCCTACCTCCTATGTTAACCGCAGATGCCGAGACGGTCAACTTTTGGGTCGATGCCGGGACAGGCCGCATCAAGCGTAACTAGCTGATTATTAGCGTGTAAAACAACACAAAACGAAACAAGACAAGCCGCACCTGAGAAGTGTGCCTGATGAAGAAAGTTCCCTCTACTGTCGCAGGAATAGCCCTAAGCCCTTCGTCACCACACAGTGACGGGAAGGGCTTGCCACGCGCAATTCACTACTTGAAGAATGTCCAGTAGAAGGAGATAACGAAGCCGAGCAAGGCGTGGAATTCCATCAGTGCCAGCGAGAGGATAAACGGCATGAACACCTGATCCTTGGCGCTCGGATTGCGGGCGATACCTTCCATCACTGCCGAAGCTGTCCGTCCCTGTGCTGATGCTGCACCAAAGGTTGCCAGACCGATGGCAAGTGCTGCACCGATAGCAACCAAGCCGTCGCTATTCGCCGCACTGTCATCGGCAGCATAAGCGACGGCACCGCCGCCAAACAATACCAACACCGCAACTGTCTTGACAAAAAACGCAAAATTCATTTCCACATACCCTGTCGAATTAGTGATTAAAATCAGTGGTCGTGCGAGACCGCCATTGAAATATAAATACTAGTTAGCAATGTAAAGACAAAACTTTGCAAACACGCAACCAACAGTCCGAAAAACAACAGTGCCGCCGGCACTAGCAGATACGTCAAGCCCGTGAAAACGTTAAGCAGCAAGTGGTCAGCGAAAATGTTGACCATCAACCGCAACGACAACGACACAGGGCGCGATAAGTGACTGAAGATTTCGATGACAAAAAACAACGGTGCCATGAGCAGCAACGGCCCGAAAAACTGCTTGATGTAAGACACACCGTGCTCACGCAAGCCTGCATAGTTGTAAATCAAGAAAGCAATCAAGCCCAGTGCGACGGTAGTACTCATGCTCTCCGTCGCGGGTGGCAAGCCGGGCACCAAGCCAGAGAGATTACAGACGAGAATAAAAATAAAAAACGAAGCGAGCAGCGGAAAAAACGAAACAAAGTATTTTTCCCCGCAAGCATCCCGTACCAGCCCATGCAGAAAGTCAAGGATGGCATCGACCCCACCGACAAGCGAAAAGCGCACACTCGGCACAAGACCAGCATCGCTTGCCAACAAACGCATCACCCGCGCACGATAGGCAAGCCCCAATAACAAGCAGACCAGCAAACCGAGCACTGCACCAGCAGTCGGCAACCACACTGCATCGATACCCAACTGCTCGACCACCAGCCACTGGTAGAAGTTAACCGTCGCGGGCAACCCCGCCGCTGCGTACAGGGAGGCGGGGAATACAACGACGGCTAAAGCTAATAAAAATACTCTTTTCACCAACGCTCACGCGGATGCTGATAACACTCTCTGCTATTCAGATACCTGCCGCTGACAACATTGAAAACACGATACGATTCCGCCAGACTGTTGAAAGCCCAACCGACTCGTGCGACTTTCCAAATCGCATGATCACTCTCAAACCCCCGCCGCAGGACGGTGTGGCGATGCTTGACACCTTCGATCAACACCCTGAGCTGCACACATTGCCCACCTTCCTCAACCGCTTGCATCAACTTGTTACTCAGACTTACCAGCCGTGCTGCAGGAACTCGCGAGCGCTTGTAGCTGGCTTCGCCCATCACATCGTTATGAAAATCACCTGCCTCCATCGCCAAATGCGTAATTGCACTCAATAGCCGCACCTCGTCGGTATCTTCCTGTGGCTTGTCGGGATCGACAGTAGGTGGATAGTTGGCCAAGGCCAACCCAGCACTGCCCAACACAGCAAGAAATAGAAAAGCACGCATAACTAATTCCCCTTTCTCTGTGAACGAAAAAACCAACCGCCGGCAACTCTGCCGACCGAAAACGCCGCAGCGTAGCAATTTCGGACCCATGTTTCAAGTTTTAATTTTTGCGCGGCCGTGCTAGTACAGGGCTGCGATAGTTTGAGAGTGCCGATGCTACAAGCAAATCTCCTCGCTTTTCACATCATTGCGGTGGTCTGCTGGTTCGCAGGTCTGCTCTACAGCGGGCGACTGCTCATCTATGCACAAGAAGCCCAGACACGCCCCGAAGCTGAACGTAAGCTACTGAGCGACCAGTATGTGGTAATGAAACGGCGACTGTGGTTCGGTATCACTACCCCCGCAATGCTGGCAACGGTGGTGCTCGGTATCGTGTTGATGATGCGTGTCAACGCCCATCACCTGCCCTGGTTCATGCTGAAGATGGTGCTCATCATGCTGCTGCTCGCCTACCACTTCTGCTGCCAAGCGATCATCAAAGCACAGTCACGCGGGAGCTACCGCTTTACCTCACGCCAACTGCGTATCTGGAACGAAGTCGGCACAACCCTGCTGCTGTTCATCGTCCTGCTGGTCAAGCATAAGAGCATTCAGCCCGCGGTAATCAGCACCGTTATCGCCTGCATCGTGCTCGGTGTGATGTTTACCGCCATCTCGGTGCTGCGACGCAAAAAAACGAGTTGATGTCTGTTCACCCGTGCGTTTTTTTTGGTATAATTACCAAAATGCGTAAGATGAGCGAGAGATGAGCGTGCAGTCAATTTACAATAACAGCGGCCGCAACACCGTCGCCCAGCGAGAGTACCTACGCCTCATCGGCATTCAGCGCTGTCTTGCCCGTCGCGAGCGCGGAAAAGACACTCCGCCACCACGCTTTATCGATAGAAAATACCTGCCCTACGTCTTTATCGTTGTCATGGCTCTCGGTATGGAATTCTGCATGTCGCTCTACTTTACGTCGATCTTCTCCGGCTTCGCGGGCAACTCTCTGCCGGTTTGGCTGAAGAATTTCGCAGGCCCCTTTTTAACCAATTGGGTAAAGATGTTCACCGTCGGTCTGCTGGCGGCACTCCCCGCGTCGTTCCTTGTCACCATGTGTGCACGGCGCATTATCAGAAAGGTTTTTAGGTTTAACTCTTGAGGGAAAGAAATGTTTGCAAAAAAAATAAAAATTTATCTTGCTGGCCCTGAGGTTTTCCTGCCTGATCCCATTGCCAAAGGTGCAGACAAGCGCGCGGCCATCGAGCGTTTCAACCACGAAATTTTGCCTGACAAAAACTTTCGTTTCATCGGCCTCTATCCGATGGATGCCCAAATCGATGCCGACATCGATGGCTGTACAGAAACCCCTGCCACTGCCATGCGGATTTTTCACGCCGATGTCGGTCTCATGGACGAGTCCGACCTCGTCATCGCCAATATCACGCGTTTTCGCGGGCCGAGTGCCGATGTCGGCACGGCGTTTGAGATGGGCTACATGCACGCACAACAAAAACCCGTCTTCACCTACTACAACATGCAAGAAACCTATGGCACTGATGACCAAAACGAAATAACCGCGCTTGACTGCGCCAGTTCTGACTCCGATGCCCGCACAACTTATGCCGAAAAAGTCCACGACTTCGCCGCCGGCTATCTCGTCGATCGCTCCACCACCAAAGATCAAGACAATTACACCCACAGGATCGAGGGCTTCGGCCTCGCCGACAACCTCATGCTCATGGGGGCAGCAAAAGCTGCTTCTGGTGAAGAACAGGGCTACGCTCCCGCAGACAGCTTCTGGGCAGCACTGCAGGAAACCGCCGCGAGTATTGAGGCAAAGGGCAACTCGACGCAATCTCGTTAAAAAACTATCTTAAACTAAAGATGGAAACGGCCTCTGCCGATAGTAGTGTGTCGGGAAGGATTCTCATGCTACACAAGACATACATCGCCCTTTTGGTACTTGCCACCTTCGGCGGCAGCTGCAACAAGCAGTCGGTATCACTCTCCAACCGAGATACAGAAGAAACCCAAGACGGCAACGGGATAGACGCAGAGGTAGTATCGCCGCCAGAAGAAATCACCGTCGAGACGGTATCCGCACCCACGCAATGGCCGAAGTGCTGGCTTTCGTATCGCCTCAGCATCATGACATCCTTCCGCAGCGCGGGCAACCGCGGCGATACGTGGGCTGCACCAACCGCCAAGCAAGAAAATGGGCGGCAAGAGTTCAAAGGAGCATCCAAGAACCCCACTACCAGCGGCAAATGCACCCTCAACTGGTTTGCACAGGACTACAGCAAAGAGCCGTGGGTGGCACTCTTCAAGCAGGAATTTCCCAACTACCGCGCGGTCATAAGCTGCACGGCCACTCCGACCCCAGATTGCTTGTGCGCTTCCACGTTGCCAGTGGTCATTAACGATTTCTATGAGAGCGAGGAGAGATGCGTGCATAAAACCGCGGATGGCAATTACAAACTCTACGGCGTGCATGAACGTTCCGATAACCAGACCGTGCCCGCCGCGGGACGCTGCGATGCCACTTTCAAAGCCGTCGGAGACATTGCCAGAGCTAACCTTGGAGTAGAAAACTTTAAGCAACAGACTAAAGACAGGCAGGAGATGGGGGGTGCTGGTCAAACCTGTCGCACTGATATCGCCCCCTTCGCTCCCCTGCCCGACGAAAAAGACTGGTATGCTAACGAGATCCGCGACTGGGGGGTAACCACCTGCACCGACCAGAGCACAGGTTGCCGCTGCTACTCCATCTACAACAAATCTGGCTATGAGGAGGGCGCTCGCTCAGGCATGTTCGAGCACGAGACCTGCCTGCTGTGCAAAAACGGCACGTGCCAACTCGCCAAACAGTAACACGTTCTAGCTCAAAAGATTTTCTTAAAAATTCAAGTAAGTTACAAAAAAAGACTCCAGATTCTGTAAAACCACACCGATACCACCGCGGGAACAAGCTGTTAAAGGGATCAACTGATGGTGGCATACATCACCACATCTCTCGTATTGGCTAGCTTGCTAGCTGCTCTCAGCTGCAACGAGGCAAGGGTTTCCTTGTCCGCAGATGATCAGAAGGCTAATGCTCTCGGTGAGGGAGCTCAGATTACTGCTGAAGAACCAGCAGATCCGCCACCCCCTGTCGTCGTTGAGGAAATCCCTGGCCCCAAGAGATGGCCCAAATGCTGGCTCTCCTCTCGCCTCAGTACGATGAACGCTCTCCGTATCTCCGGTTTTGGCGCGGGGGATAAAACCGATCCCCTCTACTCGGCAGAGCAAGGGCGACAGGAGTTCAGAGGCCACTCAAAGAATCCAACCACACATGGCGACTGTGTCCTCAACTGGTTCGGACAGGATCACAGCAAAGAGCCATGGGTGTTGCAACTACAGACTGGGCACCCCAACATGCACGCAGCATTGACCTGCACTGCCGACGCAACTCCGCAGTGTAACTGCATCAGTGTGATCCCGCCACCGCCCTATCGCACCGGGAATGGTGGTAGTATTGACATTAAGATTGGGCTGTGCGTGCGAGACTCTGCCGCCGGCGGACACGAACTGTATAACTATAACGACCCTGATAACAGCCAAACTATACCCGCCGCAGGTCGATGCACCGCGGTGTCCGCAGATACGAGTGCTATCGGCAAAGCCAGACTGCACGACAACAGTTTTCTGCAGCAGAATCAGGACAGCCAACACACAGGGGCTAGTGGTAGCACCTGTCGCACTGACATCGAGCCTTTCGCTCCCCTCGACGAGGAAAGAGACTGGTATGCCGACGAGATCCGTGACTGGGCAATAACAACCTGCACCGATCCGATTACCAACTGCCGCTGCTACACCATTCACAATAAGTCAGGACACGAGGAGGGTAAGCGCGACGCGGGGTTTGAATACGGCACCTGCCTGCTGTGTACAAATGGCACTTGCAAACAAGCAGCCTTGCCGTAGGGAACAAAGGCCAAAAATTATTTTGCAAAACAGCTAACGTAATCCCAAAAACGGCCGATACCTAGATGTGAGGGTGTTAGAGGAGAATAACGTGTTTAGTATGTCTAGTGTGACGCGTGCTTGGCTGATAGTTATGCTGTTAAGTGGTTGTGCGAACGAGACCGCCCCGCTCTCCTCCGAAACGCAGGAGGTTATCGCTGCAGAGCAAAATACCAACACTCCTCTCTCAAACACACGCATCGCTGATGAGCCAGAAGATGTTACTGTTGAGGCAATTCCCACACCAAAAGAGTGGCCGACCTGCTGGTTATCCGCTCGCCTCAGCACCGCCACGGCTATGCTCGCGGTAGAGAGTGGTTGGGATGCTAGTAGCTTCAAGCGAGATAACGGGCGCACAGAGTTTACAGGCAAGTCCGCGAACCCGTCGAACCGCGGTGATTGCATCTTTAACTGGTTTGGTCAGGACAATCCTGACGAGCCGTGGGTTGGAGTGTTGTGGAACGGGATGCCGCAAGATCCGCACGCGGAGTACTACAGAGACAAGTACGAGGCCGTCGTAACTTGTACCGCCGACTCGACCCCTGACTGTACCTGTATGACCACCATTCCTAAAACCCTCGATGGCGAACAGCCCTTCCTCGTCGGGGATTGTGTCAGGGAAGATGACATCGGCGGCTACACGCTCTACGAAGTGAGAGACCCGCAGTTGAAAGCACACTCCCCCGCCAACGGAAGGTGCGATGTCACCAACGCCAGCATCGACAGTTTGATATCCCCGAACAGTAGAAGTGAAATTATGCGCATGGAGGACGATACAGACATATCCGCTAACAAGGACACTACGTGTCGTGTCGATATCGAGCCATTTAGCCCCCTCGACGACGAAGAGGACTGGTATGGTGACGCGATCCGTGACTGGGCGGTGGTTACCTGCGAGGATAAAGACACCTCTTGCCGCAGCTACGCGATTTTCTACAAGTCGAACCGAGAGGAGGGTTTGCGTAGCTCCTCTCCAGAAACAGGCCTGATGCTAGTCTGTGACAATGGCACGTGCGAGCAAGTGTGGGGACAGTAGTCACGGCTTGGAGATAGATGTTCCACCGCGATTTTGATTTTCCCACCCCTGTGTGTCATAATGGTTCTGTTGTGCCCATAACACGCACTAAAATTTACCCAGCAATATCGATGGCTTAACCGCTAGAGTAGAGTGTTGCTGAAGGAGTGAGCCATTATGACCCGCGTGGCGCTGATTCTGTGTGCCAACCTGCTACTGCTGAGCTGTCCCAACAAGCAGGTTACCTTTACCAGCGGCGAAGGGCTTAGTGAACCAGCCCCACCGACGCAATTTACCGACGCAAAGGGCAACAAGATGACTTCGCCGGGCGGCTGGCCGACGTGCTGGCTGTCGAGTCGCCTCAGCGCAGTGCAAGCTGCTGTCGTTGCCGGCGAAACTCCCAACGGCTGGAGCGGGCAATTTCTCTACCCAAAGGATAAACGCCATGAATTTGAAGGCGAGATTCAAAACCCACACACCAAAGGCAAATGTACGCTCAACTGGTTCGGAAATGATGCTGACAACGCGGGCGAGCCTTGGCTCAACAACCAGAGTGATGACCCCACCAAACAGGGTATGGGACAGAGGTATCCCTCTGGCTACACCGCAGCATTGACCTGCACCGCGGATGCTACCCCTGAGTGTCACTGCATTACGATAATACCAACCACGCCCGGCCCCAACACTGACTTCGGCATCGGGCTATGCGTGCGCAAATTGCCCGGCACGCGGCCAGAGAGACCTAAAGCTGACGAAGATTTTCAGCTGTTCAACTATCACCAACCCGATCCCTCGCTTCCCCTTGAACCAGCAGGTGGGCGCTGTAACGGAGCACAAAACGACCTCAACGCCCTTTACAACCAACAGCGGGAAGACATTTTCAAACAGCAGTCCGACGGGGAACTCAGTATCAACGGCAACACCTGCCGCCTCGATATCGAGCCGTTCTCTGCTCCTCCAGAAGAGGCAACGTGGTATGGTGACGAAATTCGCGATTGGGCAATAGTCACCTGCAAGAGCGATGCCTGCCGCTGCTTCGGTGTCTTTGCCAAGTCTGGCACAGTCAAGGATGAGCGCAGCAGGTGGTTTGAGTATGACACTTGCATCATCTGCGGCGAAAAAAACGGCAACCCTGCCTGCAGCAGTGCCAACCTGCAACAGTAAACTTGTCCGCAAACTTGCCTTCCCAACCGTGGCAACTTGTGTTAAAATTGCGTCTTTAAGGTAAAATTGAGTGAGCCGCTTTCACCGCGGCGGTGGCTTGTCCATGAATGAAGACTATCCACAAATGACCGCAGGATCTGATCCTTCTGCACCCGCGGAGTGTCCCGACAGCAGCCCCGCTAACGCAGTCTGGGAGACGATTAAGGACGAGATGCGCAGTGTCATCGGCGACGAGGAGTATGCCGTCTGGCTGAAGCCGCTGCAGTCCGCACACATCAAGGACGATGTGCTGTCTATCGACATCCCTGACATGGTCTTCTATCAGGGCTTCACCAACAACCACCTGCACACGCTCGAACAGTGCAAGAACAGTCTTGGCTTCAATGACCTGCACCTCAAATTAACCATCGCTTCACAGGAG
The DNA here is from genome assembly GCA_965226195.1 of Oligoflexales bacterium. Lineage (GTDB taxonomy): Bacteria > Bdellovibrionota_B > Oligoflexia > Oligoflexales > JAPPIL01. Next base: position 981,412 of record OZ245333.1, on the reverse strand, counting down.
AAGGCAGGCGAGAGCAAGGCCGCCACGTCCCGCGGCCAGTCCTTTTCTCGCTCGCTCAGCGAACAAGGCTCGTTAAACGTTGCCTATACTTTCGACAACTTCGTGCGCGGCCCTAGCAATCAGTTTGCCCTCGCCTCTTGCCTGAATGTCTCCGAGAATCCGGGGCTGAACTACAACCCCCTCTTTATTTATGGGCATACAGGACTGGGCAAGACACACTTGCTCAACGCGGTCGGCAACAAGGTACGCGAGTCACGGCAAGATGCCGTTGTTACCTATATTTCCAGCGAGCGCTTCATGAACGAGATGATCTACTGCTTGCGCTTCAACAAAATGTGGGACTTTCGCCAAAAATATCGCCACTGCGATGTGTTTCTGGTCGATGATATTCAGTTCATTTCTGGCAAGAAGGCGACACAGGAAGAGTTTTTCCACACTTTCAACTCTCTCTACGAAGCCAAAAAACAAATTGTGCTAACCTCCGACCAGTACCCGCAAGACATACCCGACATCGAAGACCGTCTGCGCAATCGTTTCCGCTGGGGGTTGATCGCTGACATTCAGCCTCCCGATACCGAACATCGCATCGCCATTCTCTTCAACAAGGCTGAGCAACTCGGCATCTCCCTGCGGCGTGAGGTAGCGGAATACATTGCCAGCCATGTCAGCCGCAACGTGCGAGAGCTTGAGGGGGCGTTGCACCGCATCGCAGCCTTCTCCGCCCTGCAAGGTCGGCCGATGGATATCGACACGACCAGAGATATTTTTCGCAATGTTTTTGACGAGCCGCAGACTGAAATCAGCGTTGACGTTATCCTGAAGACCGTCGCCGAGTATTTCAAGTTGAGGCCGAACGACCTCAAATCCAAGAAACGCAGCCGCGTCTTCAGTGTGCCACGCCAGATTGCCATGTATCTGTCGCGCTCGTTGGGCAACGCTTCCTACCCTGAAATCGGGGCTAAATTCGGAGGCAAAGACCATACGACCGTCATCTACGCCTGCCGCAAAATCGAGGCAAGTCGCAACGATGACCTCGATCTCCAGACTAACCTCGAAACAATCGAGCGCCTGTTGGAACGCAAGGTATGAACGTAAAGCTGTGGAAAACCTGTGGATATGTTTGTGCAAAAGCTCTTGATAACCTGTGGGTAAACTTAGCGGTGCTAGAGGGGGGCGAGTTCATACACAAGTTATTCAAGGGTTATCCACCGCTTGTCCACAGGGTTCGCTGGGGGTGTAAGCGTTGAAGAGCACGGGTTTGCTGGAGTTGTTATGCTTATCCACAGCAATTACTTCTACTACTTTATATTTAACTAAGTTAATCTATTAAAGAAGAAGAGATGCGATGAAGATTCAGACCTCAAAACACCAACTCCATACCGCCACCGCGGGGATGCAAGCAAGTCTCTCTGACAAGACGCTAGCATGGACTGCTTTGAAAACGGACGGTCAGGGTCAGGTATTGTTGACAGCCTCGGATTGGCTATTGTCGGTATATCATCGTATTGATGGCGAAGTCGCAGAAGCAGGTGAGTGCTTTGTGCCCTCACGGTTGTTTGCTGATGTTGTGCGGGAGTTGCCCGAAGGCATGATCCAGCTGGAGACAAGTGATACGGTGTTGGTGGTAACCGCGGGAACGGCAGATGAGTTTTATTTCAAAATTCCGCTGATTGAGGATGGTGTTTGGCCTGAACCGTTTGCGTTGCAGGATGAAAAGAAGATACGCTTCAGTGCTATCGAACTTTCCTACATGATCGAACAGGTGTTGCCGAGTATTATCACTGAATCGCCGCGTCCGTATGCGACAGTCGGTTGTTTCCACAAGACGGAGGAGGGTTATCTGCGTCTGGTGGGCAGTGATGGGATTAGGTTGTCTTACTGTGAGATGAAGGCTGAAGGTGACAGCCAGCAGTTTCCTGATAACGTGTGTTTGCCGCGGAGAGGCTTGAGTGAGTTGGCGCGTATGTGCAGCGATGAGGGAGATGAGCTAACCCTCTACGTGATTCGGGACAACACTATTTTGGCTGCGGAGAGCAGTCGGCGGCGGGTGTTTATCAGGCTGGCCGCGGTTGATTACCCCCGCTACTTTGAAGCTTTGCCCGACGAGAAAACGCAGTTGAAGAGCAAGGCGGAACGCAATGCGTTGCAGACGGTTATCAGGCGGGCGTTGTTGGCGGCGGACAGCACGCGGGTTGTGCGGATGCAGTTTAGCAAGAACAGGTTGTTGTTGAGCGCACACAGCAGTTCCGAGTGTCAGGAAGTGTTGCCGTTGGAGAACAGCTTGGACAAGAGTTACAAGATAGATATGAACGGCAAGTTTATGCTCGATATTTTGGCTACGGTGACGAGTGACAATGTGTGGGTTAGTTTTCAGGACAGTGACTGTCCGTTCACCATCGTGCCAGAGATTGAGTTGCCGGCTTGTCGTTCGCAGCATGTCATACCACCGATACAGGAGGAGCATTGAACATACCATCGCCCCCCATGCAGGCAGCACGCTATAGCGCTGAAAATATTAAAGTGCTTGAGGGCCTTGAGGCCGTTCGCAAGCGTCCCGGCATGTATATCGGCTCGACTTCTGCCGACGGGTTGCACCATCTTATCTATGAGATTGTCGATAACTCGGTCGATGAGGCGATGGCGGGTTTTTGCGACCGCATCGTTGTCACGCTGCACAGTGACGGCGTTGTCAGCATCCTCGACAACGGACGGGGTATCCCTGTCGGCGAGCATCGCACCGAGAAAAAGTCGGCGTTGGAAGTTGTGATGACAACCTTGCATGCGGGCGGTAAGTTCGATGACAAGGCCTTCTCGTTTTCTGGTGGTCTGCACGGCGTAGGTGCTTCGGTGGTCAATGCCTTAGCGACGGAGTGCATGGTCGAGGTCTATCAGAATGGGCATATTTATCGGCAGAGTTATTGTTGTGGCGATCCTCAGACTGCTGTTGAGGTGGTCGGGGAGACGGAGCAGCGCGGTACATTTACCAAATTCAAGCCCGACCGCACGATTTTTGCAGAAGACGCTCAGGTTAGCTTTGAGGTGCTGTCGCGGCGGTTTCGGGAGTTGGCTTTTCTCAACAAGGGTCTGTACATTGACCTGATCGATGCGGGGCAGGAGCAGAAGGCGGAGTTTTATTATGAAGGTGGTTTGGTTTCTTTTTGTGAGTTTTTGAGCAAAGGGCGGGTTAGCTTGCATTCCAAGCCGCTTTATATTTCCCGACAGGAGAGGAACAGCAGCAGCGAGTTAAAGGCGGTGGTCGAGTGTGCCTTGAATTGGACGGATGGTTACAAGGAGAATATTTTTTCTTACGTCAACAACATTGCGACGGGCGAGGGCGGCACGCACTTGACGGGGTTCAAGGGGGCGGTGACGCGAGTTGTCAATAATTTGGCGGAAAACTCACCGCAGCTGAAGGGTTTTAACGATCAGGTTACGGGCGATGATATTCGTGAAGGTTTGACCGCAATTGTCTCGGTGCGTATCAAAGACCCAGAGTTTCAGGGACAGACAAAGACGAAGTTAGGCAATCCAGAGGTGCGCTCGTGGGTTGAGACTGTCGTGCAGGCTGAATTGAACACTTATTTTGAGGAAAATCCCGACGTTTTGAAGAAGGTGTTGCAGAAGGTCATAGATGCGGCACGGGCGCGGGTAGCAGCACGCAAAGCACGGGAGTTGACGCGGCGCAAGGGGGCGATGGATTTCGCCGGCTTGCCCGGCAAGATGGCTGATTGTCAGGAGAAAGACCCAGCGCTGTGTGAGTTGTTTTTGGTCGAGGGAGATTCGGCAGGTGGTTCTGCCAAGCAAGCGCGCAACCGTAAGTATCAGGCGGTGTTGCCGTTGCGGGGTAAGATTCTCAACGTCGAGAAGGCTCGTTTTGATCAAATGTTGTCTTCGACCGAGATAAAGTTGTTGATCAAAGCGATCGGCACAGGGATTGGCAAAGATGAGTTTGACATCGCCAAAATTCGTTACCACAAAATAATTTTGATGACCGATGCCGATGTCGATGGTTCGCACATTCGCACGCTGATTTTGACATTTTTTTATCGCAACATGACGGAGATAATTGAACGCGGCTATCTGTATATTGCCCAGCCGCCGCTTTACAAATACCAAAAGGGTAAGACGCAGCGTTATTTAAAGGACGATCACGAGTTGGCGGATTTTCTCGGTGACATCGGGCTTGAGGGCTTGACGGTGGTCGATGCAGAGGATCAGCGTTTGGATCGCATTACGCTGAAGGCAGCCTTCAACAGTCAGGCGCGGTATGAAGACCTGTTGCGGATTGCGGCACGGCGGCGGGAAGCTGCGGTAGTCGAGTATCTGATCAGTAGCGAGCACTGTACGGTCGAGTCGGTTGCCGATGAGAATAAAGCGACGGCTCTCTGCAAGGAGCTTGAGCAGCATTTCGATACGGTGAATACGGTGAAGGCGACGGCGCATTACGATGAGCAGAGCGGGCGGTACCAGTTGTCGTTGCGCACTAGGGTGGGAGATATTCCTAAGCATTTTACCATCGATGCATCTTTCTTTAATTCGCCCGCGGTGGTGGAGATGAAACGCTTGGCAGCTAAAATTGCAACGACGGTGCGTGTGCCGCTGTCCTGTATTGACAGGAATGCGGAAGGTGAGGTGCTCAAGAAGGCGGATGGTATTAGGGAATTGAAGGATTTTATTTTGCAGCGAGGGCGTAAAGGCGCGCAAATTCAGCGCTACAAGGGTTTGGGTGAGATGAATCCCGAACAGCTGGATGAGACGACGATGGTGGTGGATAAGCGCGTGTTGCTGCGGGTCAATATCGAGAATGCAATCGAGGCGGATCGAATTTTTAGTATTCTGATGGGTAGTGATGTCGAGCCGCGGCGTGAGTTTATTTCAGAAAATGCTCTAAATGTAAGAAATTTGGACATTTAGGAGGATTTGTTGAGAGATTCAGACAGAGGGCGGGGATTTGCTATCTTTTTGTTGTAGTGCGGGGATTTGGGAAGGTCTGGTCAGCCATCTCAGCCGTGTCATGGAATCGGCTAAAGGTCTCGACTACAATGCCGCCCAGACCGTATTATCTCCGTCCCCGACGAAAAATACAGTGGAGTTAGAAAGAAATGACTGAAGTGCCGTCGTCGATAGAACAGGAGATGCGCAGTTCGTTTCTCGATTATGCGATGAGCGTGATCGTGGCGCGGGCGTTGCCAGATGTGCGTGATGGTTTGAAGCCGGTGCATCGGCGTATCTTGTATGCGATGTATCAACTGAAGAATTTTTACAACCGTCCGTATTTGAAGTCGGCACGCATCGTTGGTGATGTGATTGGTCGCTTTCACCCGCACGGAGATTCTGCAGTCTATGATGCGTTGGTGCGGATGGCGCAGCAATTTTCCTTGCGTTATCCGATCGTCGATGGGCAGGGCAACTTCGGCTCGATCGACGGTGACCCGCCTGCTGCGATGCGTTACACCGAGTGTCGCATGCAGAGTGTCGCCGAGCTGCTGCTCAGCGATATCGAGCGGGAGACGGTTGAGTTTGCGCCTAACTACGATAGTAAGGAGCAAGAACCACAGGTTTTGCCGGCACGGCTGCCGCAGTTGTTGATTAACGGCACGTCGGGGATTGCAGTGGGAATGGCGACCAACATGCCGCCGCACAATCTCGGTGAAGTTATCGATGGTTTGTCTGCGTTGATTGATAACCCTGACATTACGACGGTGGAGTTGATGCAGCACATCAAAGCCCCCGATTTTCCGACGCGGGGAATTATTCACGGGGTCGAGGGTGTGTACGCGGCTTACAGCGCGGGGCGGGGCACGGTATTGGTTCGTGGTCGTGCCGAAATCGAGGAGGTGAAGAACAAGAGTCAGATTATCATCACCGAGATCCCGTTTCAGGTGAATAAAGCACGCATGATTGAGCGGATTGCTGATTTGGTGCGAGAGAAGAAAATCGATGGCATTGCTGATTTGCGCGACGAGTCGGCCAAAGAGGAGATAAGGGTTGTTATTGAGTTGAAGAAAGGTGAGATTCCTGATGTCGTGCTCAACAAGCTGTATAAGATGACTTCGCTGCAATCGAGTTTTGGCATCAACATGGTGGCGTTGGTCGGAGGTGTGCCACAACTGTTGAATTTAAAATGGTTGTTGCGAGAATTTTATCTACATCGCCAAGAAGTGGTGGTGCGACGCACGGCGTATCTGTTGCGTAAGGCACGGGAGAAGTGTCATCTGCTGGAAGGCTTGAAGATTGCGACGGAGAACATTGATGCGGTGGTGAAGGTGATCAGGGCCGCGGCGGATTCAGCTACCGCGCAGGTGCAGCTGTGCAAGAAGTTCAAGCTGTCGGAGATTCAGGCGAAGGCGATTCTCGACATGCGTTTGGCGCGTTTGACGGGATTGGAGCGTGAGCGGATTATCGCTGATTATGAGGAGACCTTGCGGCAGATTGAGGATTATCAGGGCATTCTCGACGACCCACCGCGGGTGGTGCAAATTATCAGGGATGAGCTGGCGGAGATTCGGGAGAAATACAGCGACGAGCGGCGCACGGAGGTTATTAGGGAGAGGGCCGACGAGTTGACGATGGAGAGTTTGGTGGCCGACGAGGAAGTGGTGTTAACCATTACTTTTGGCGGTTATGCGAAACGCACGCCGTTGGCACAGGTGCGGGCGCAGCGCCGCGGCGGTAAGGGCAAGAGCGGTATTTTGACGAAGGAAGAAGATCTCGTCAAAGACTTGTTTCAGACCACTAACCACTGTCATCTGTTGTGTTTTAGCAACGAGGGGCGGGTTTACAACCTGCGGGTATTCTCAATGCCGGAAGGCAACTTGCGGGCGAGGGGCAAGCACTTTGCCAACATGATTGGGCTTAAAAAGGACGAGAAAATTGTCTCAGTTTTGCCAGTGCGGAAGTTTACTGAAGACTCTTATGTGATTTCCTGCACGGAGAAGGGCATGGTTAAGAAGACACTGTTGACGGCGTATGCTAACGTGCGTTCGACGGGCATCATTGGCTTGAAGCTCGACAAGGGTGACACGTTGATCAAGTGTGCGTTGATTAAGGAAGGTGATCAGGTGTTGATTGCCTCGCGGCAGGGCAAGGCGATTCGTTTTGATCAAAAAGATGTGCGGCCGATGATGCGTGCGTCACGGGGAGTGACGGGCATGCGTTTTGGGGAAAGGGACGACAAGGGCGACTATGCCATCGGCATGGAGGTAATTGGCGGTGAGGGCACGGTGTTCTCGGTGTGCGAGAACGGTTATGGCAAACGCACCTCGCTGAGCGAATATCGCGAGCAGTCACGCGGTGGCAAGGGTATCTTTACCATCAAAGTCACAGAACGCAACGGCCCCGTCGTCGGTGTGACACTGGTCGAAGAGAGCGACGACCTGATGATTATCACCTCGGCGGGCAAGATTACCCGCTTCAATGTTAGCGAAGTCGGTGTTATCGGGCGCGTCACGCAAGGTGTGCGTATCATGAACATCGATAATGGTGAGAAGGTTGCAGGCTTCACCCGCGCCGATAAAGTCGAGGGCGAGGAAGTTTAGGGTCTTGCAGTGACCACCTGCTAGAATGGACACACGATCACCTTTTATCATTCACGGACAGGAGTCAGCCCCGCAGCCATGCGCTTGGCGTTGTTACACAGGAGTGGTAGAATTAAGTTACAACCTGAATTTTAACTTGGAGATACTGAGTGAAAATCTTGCTGTGCTTATTGATTGTTGGTCTTGCTGATTACGGTTGGGCTGATACTGCTGTGGCACAGCACGGACGGCTGGCCAAGAAACGTTTGCCTAAGAAAAAAACTGCGTCCACATCTCTTGGCGGGCAGGCCCAGACACGTAACCTGTCATACCCCTTTGTTTTACGGGTGCTCTACACACCGAACTATCGCCTTCTGTCGCAGCACTGGCAAGATAAAGCCGACGAGGGTGAGATAGTTGCGCAGATGCTTCCTTTTGCTGGCGGCATTGAGGGCGAAGTGTTGTTCAACAATCTGCTGTCGCTGTCACTTGGCGGCAACTTTATGTGGGTAGATCCAATAGTTAAGGATGATAATGAACAGCAGGGGGATTACAGCAACAACTTCAAGGAAATAAATTTGTGGTCTTCTTTTTATTTTAATGTAAAAAATTACGTTAAGGCTGGTGGTGGATTGACCTTCAGTCGCCGCTCTCTGTATACGTCCGTTGAAGGTGATAGCTATAAGAAAATTGAGGAAACAACCTATCACATACTGTCGGCACATCTCGATCTGCGCCGTGATTTTTTCTTCACTTGGGGTGGGTTCGGTGTAGGATTAAACATCGCCATGCCACTTATCGATCCTTTTAAGGCTAGTGGGAAGGGTGGGAACTATGAGAACGGTGAGCTAAAGCACAGCGTGGAGAAAGACATCGAGGATGATGATGCAGAAGACCTTGAGCTTTTTTCTTTTGTCATTACCCCGATGCTTTACTTTGCACTTTAGCCGGCGATACAAGCACATCTCGTGAATCAAAATAATCGCTGTTCTCGCACTAATGGTCGCGCGAGGTTTCTGCCTGTGTCTTAATTATCTAGTGTTTCTTTATCTGCAGTAGCAACATCCTTCACTAAAAGAATGCCATCTAACAAAAATGAGATCAAAGTACCTACCCTAGCAAGATGAGAAATGTGGACAGCGATCACAGAATTTTCATAACGACACCTCCTTGATTTTTAAGACAACATGCTCAGGTTTAAGTTGTAGGCGGGCAGACTCTGTCAGGTTGCAGCTTGGCACGGGTTGCGGCTAGTTCGGCGAAAGATTTTTGGTTGAGAAATAGTTCGAGCAGTAGTGCCTGTTTCATTACCTTATCTTGTTCAGCGGTAAGCTGCACGAGACGTTGCTGCTCATTGATTTTCGCGATGTTCACATAGATTCCTAGCGGTATCACAAGTATGGCGGAAGCGAAGCCTATTTTTTTCCCAGCAGTGAACACCATTTTTTTCATTTTCTCTCCAAAGGCTAGATCTTTTAGATTGTCTAGCCAGCTTTGGACCCTTTTGGGAATGTTAAAGTGCTCTTTAAGCTTTGCTTTGAAAGTTTTGCCAAAGCCTTCGTCATCTGCTTTATCGCCAAAATCCACTACAGCTTTTATGAAGCTTGTTGCATCACTGAACCTATTCACTATTTTATCTTCGTATTTTTTGCCGAGTTGTTTTCTTAGTAATGATTTTTTTTGGTCATCTAAACCCCGAACATAGTTCCTTAAGTTAGTTTTAAATTCTTCAGGGCTATTACCAGGGCTAACGCTTTGCATGAGCGCTGTAAGGTCACTAGCGAGGAGACTCACCATTGTTCGCAGCTCAAACACTTTCAAACCCATGTGGATAAAGTATGCTGCACCTGCGGCATCGACGAAGGCATTGGTCAACTCGATCTTATTATCCCGGCTTTTCTTGGTGCGCACCTGTTCGGCGAACTCAGCGTATTCTTTTTGTACGGCGGCGAGTTCGGCTCTTTTCTCTTCGTTCATTTTTTCATAACTTGCTACAACATCCTCTTCAGCAAAAGCGCGGGGGATACAGGTTGTCTGTGCGGTGACAGACTGTGCAAAAATAAAACAGATGAGAGCAATTAAACTTTTCATGTCAATTTCCTCCGCAGTAGTTTTTGAACAGATCTTCGAGGAACTGCACCTGTGCTTCTGTTTTGCGCAGCTCCTTTAAGACAGTTTTATTGTCGATCCCCATCAACTGATATTTGGAACGCAAGCGTTGTGCTTCGAGGCGCAGATTCTGCACTTCAGTAGAAGTATAGATCCACGCGAGCGATAGTACAAAGTCAGCGATCTCGATGCCCGCAAAAGCAAGTGGTGTCGCCGTACCGAGATACTTCGCTACTTTACCATAGCTCATCATCGCACCAATCGTAAAAGCTTCTGAACCCATGAACGTATACATCAACTTGTTCGACAAGCTTTCGAGTTTATCTGCTTCGGCAGACACTGTATCAGTTTCTTCAGCGTGAAAGGCGACATCTTTCTCAGTGGTTGAAAACACTTTGTTGAGTTCTGCAATCTTTTGTCTTTCTTGTGCAATTTCAGCATGATAGTTGGAGCACGAGATAGGCTTTTTGCCGGTGAGCAGCCCGTAATTCGTGTCTGCGAGTTCAAGCCGCTTGTTGTTCTGACAGCTGGTGTAGTTAATAGCGTTGACCGTTTGTAATTTGCCGTAAATCTTGTGCAGATCTTCTTGTAGTGCTTTGAAACTGCTGCTTTTTTTCTGATGTTGCAGGATAAAATCTTGAAAGTCCTGCTATTTGCGATCGATAAAGCTAAAAGTCTCGCCCGTGCGCTGCTCATATTCGGCAGTGCTTGCTTCAAACTCTGTCAGCATCGCGAACAGCGTATATTGAAGGCGAGATGCTTGGGAAAAAAGCTGCTGTTCTTTCTTTTGAATATAGGCACAGCCACGGGGGTTTATCGCCGCCGTATCACTTTTGATAAGTGCCTTGCAGGTGACCAGCAGCGGCAACAACAGCAACCAGCAAAATCTCATCGGCATCTTTACTCTCCCCCCACAAAACGCGTTAGTAATGCATCGAGATCAATTTCGACAATACGTATCGGTCGTTTTTTTTGTACTTTAGAGGCCGGTAGAAATTTTTATGAGGTGGGAGTTTATTGCTGTGTGTGAAGCAGTTTTTTGGCGGGTGATGGCTTAGACCCTTCCTTTGCCGCGGGTATTTTTGGCTCGAAACCACAGAGATCGTTGAGCATACAGTCGCCGCAGGCGGGGCGGCGTGCATGGCAGATGTTGCGGCCGTGGGCGATGAACAAGTGGTGGGCGTGCGGTAAGTGGTGGCGATCGATGACGGTCAGTAGTTGTTGTTCGCAGGGCGTGGCGGTTTTGGCGGTGTGCAGGCCGAGACGGGCGGTGGTGCGGAAGACGTGCGTATCGACAGCGAGCACTTGCTGTTGGAAGAGTTCGCCGAGTATGACGTTGGCGGTCTTGCGGCCGACTCCCGGCAAGGCTTCGAGGGCTTGGCGATCATCAGGGACGTGCCCGTCGTGTGCGTTTTGTAAAATCTTGCTGAGTGCGATGATATTCTTGGCTTTCGTTGGGGCGAGGCCGATCTGCTTGATGTTGCGCAGCAGCCGTGCGTAGCCCCACTGCAACACGGTGGTGAGGTCGAGGCCACGTTCGTAGTGCGGGCGCATGCAGCGATTGACGATACGGTCGTTGGCTTGTGCCGAGAGCACGACCGAGACAAGTAGCTGGTAAGGGGTCTCGTAGTAAAGGGCGCACTGTGCGTCTGGGTAAGCCGCATCCAGACGCACAATGATCGTTGCGACCTTTGCCCGCTGTGATTCGTGTCCCGTGCCCGCCACTCGCTGCGCTCGTGAGACTTTTTGCCCGCTTTCTCGCTGCACTACTCGGAAACTTCGAGGCGCACGTCGCCGCTGACACGACACTGGCAGGCGAGGCGCTCGTCAGGCTCGGCCGCCATCGTCTCCAGAAAATCGCGTTCGTCGTCCTGTATTGGTGATAAATTTTCCTCCCCGTCGAGAACACGCACCATGCACGCCCCACACGCTCCGTCACGGCAACCGAACAGGATGGAGGTGTCGTGGTCGTCGCACATGTCAATCAGGGCATAGCCGTCAGCGACATCGACCGTCTTGTTGTCGGTAGTAATCTCTACTTTAGGCAATTTCAGGCAATAGCTTGTTTTGTGTAATTCAATCGCAGTTCTCCTACTGCAAAGGTGACTGTAGCCGATAACGGCATCTCAGGTAAAGCAGAAATTTATTGCTAGCAGGGGGCAAGTTGTGATAGGGATGGCAGGTGTAAACATCTTGTTCATAATGTATCTGTGGTGGTGTTGATGTCCGAGCCGTTATTAGCGGTGAAGAACATCTCGGTCGCTTTTCAGCACGAGGGGCGTTTCGTTAACGTCGTCGATGAGGTGAGTTTCGAGTTGCAGCGTGGCCAGTGTCTTGGCATCGTCGGCGAGTCGGGCTGTGGCAAGTCGGTGACCTCGCTGTCGTTGATGCATTTGATCCCGCATCCTGTCGGTAAGATCAGCAGCGGGGAGATTTTCTTCAAAGGCAAAGAAATCAGTAGCATGAGCGTGGAGGAGCTACGCCAGTATCGCGGGCGTGAGGTCGTCATGATCTTTCAAGAGCCGATGACCGCGCTTAATCCCGTATATAGGGTGGGCACACAGATGCTGGAGGTCTTCCGTAAAGAATTGCCGAAGGAGCAGGCACAAGCACGCATCATCGATCTACTGCGGCGGGTTGGCTTGGCCGAGCCTGAGCTGCTACTGAAGAACTATCCCTACGAGTTGTCAGGCGGTATGCGCCAGCGGGTGATGATTGCGATGGCGATTGCCAACAACCCTAGCCTGTTGATTGCCGATGAGCCAACGACGGCACTCGATGTCACCATTCAGGCGCAAATCATGCAGCTGCTGAAGGAAGTACAGGCATCGCTTGGCATGGCGATGATCCTGATTACGCACGATCTCGGTGTTGTCTTTGAAATGTGCGACTACGTACATGTTATGTACGCGGGGCGTATCGTTGAGTCCTGCTCGGTTGAGCAGTTGTATGACTCACCTGCGCATCCCTACACACGGGGTCTGCTCGACTCGTTGCCGCACATCGATGCCGACGAAGAACCGCGGCAGCGTTTACAGACGATTCCCGGCAACGTCCCGGCGATCGGCAGCTTTCCTCACGGCTGTCGTTTCAGCAACCGCTGTGCGCGGCGTACCAGCCAGTGTGACAGCAGCGTGCCTCCGCTGCGAGGACGTGGCGACGGGCGCAAGGTGGCGTGCTTCCATCCCTTGTCGGCCGCGCGAAAGCGTGCAGGATAAAAAAATTCTTACCCGAAATTTGCCGTTGTGCTAAAATAGCTCTCTAGGACTCACACGCGACAATTTTTCCGGGGAGGTGTGCTATGAAAGTAGCGTTGTTGGCGACTGTCTTGTGGTCAGGGCATGTGTTGGCTGTGGGTGATAACCCAGTCGTCGGTAGTTCGGCTGCGGTCAAGGGGGGCAAGTTTGTTTGGGGTGCGTTGTCATATCCCAAATCGCTCAACTATCCTGTCTCTGGTGACGTGGCATCGGCAAGAATTTACAGTTTGGTGGTCGAGACGCTGTGTGAGGCGAGCTACGAGAGTGGTGAGTACGTGCCTCTGGTTGCCGAGCGTTGGGAAATTTCCGACGACAAAAAGGTCTTCACCTTCCACCTCAACAAGAAAGCGAAGTTTTCTGACGGCAGTGCGGTGACGACGAAGGACGTGAAGGCGTTCTGGGACATCGTGCATAATCCCGACAATATCATCGGGGCGTTACGGGCTTCGTTTGACAAGTTTGATAAGATCGAAGTCGTTGATGCTCACACGCTCAAGATATATGCAGAGTTACCACATTTTAGCAACCTTGATACGATCTGTGTTTCATTCATGGTCACCAGTCACAAGTTTTGGCTGGTGAAAGGCAAGAACTTCAACAAGGCTTTCAACAGCAAGTTATTTGGTTCAGGCCCGTATGTTTTGCATAAGGTCAAAAAGGGCAAGCGAGTCGAGTTGAAGCGCAACAAGAACTACTGGGGGGCACACTTGCCACAGAACGTCGGACGTTACAACTTCGACACCTTCGTCTTTCGGGCCGTTGAGGATACGACGGTGCGCTTTGAGCTGTTCAAGAAGGGTGAGATCGACATGCTCTCTTTCAACGTCGCTAAACGTTGGAAGACTGAGACGGGATCAGAAAAATTCAAAAAAAACTGGATAATTGCCCGGCGCGCCGATACGCAAGACCCACAGGGCTTTTCTGGCGTAATTATCAACACGCGGCGTAAGCCACTTGACGATGTGCGGGTGCGCAAGGCGTTGGCGCACACTTATCATCGCGAAAAATTCATCAAAGACTTGTTTTACAACAGTTATGATCGTCTTACTAGCTATTGGCCAGCGTCAATCTTTGCGAATCCTAATAACGTGATGATCGATTTTGATTTGAAAAAAGCACGGGAGCTGTTGAGGGAAGCGGGCTATACCAAGACCAACTCCAGCGGGATATTGATAGGCAAGGATGGCAAGCCGTTTAGCGTTGATTATTTTTATGTCTCGAAATCCTCCGAGCGGCATTTGACCATTTGGAAGGAAGACTTGCGCAAAGTTGGTATTGACTTACAGCTCAAGCAGATTACGTGGCCGACGCTGGTCAAGAAGTGGGGCAAGTATGAGTTCAGTCTTGCCGGGGTTTCGTGGGGAGCAGCGCTCAACCCAGATCCGTTTGCGATGTGGCATTCTAAGTTTAGGGATCAGCCCGCGGGTAACAACCTCGCGGGGTTTACGAGCAAGCGCTTGGATGAGCTGATTGTGAAGATCGGCCCAATTTTTGACCGCAACAAGCGTGCCCCGCTTTTTCATGAGATGGACAGTATTTTATTCAATGCGCACCCTTATATTTTGGGATGGAGCTTGAGTTATCTGCGCATCGGCTACCGGAACAAATTTGGCTTTGTTCCTAATTTTGCCCCGCGTTATGGTGACAGCTTTTCGGTCTGGCAATATGCATGGTACGATGCGGCGAAAGATAAGGTGTTGAAGACAGCAATGAAAGCTGACAAGGCCCTGCCCTCGCTCGCGGGCATCAAAGGGCCGCATAGTTAAGGAGTAGATGTCATGAAATTTTATGTGTTGATCATTAGTTCTCTGTTGTGCAGCGCCGCGGTGACTGGTCGTGTTGCAGACAAGAACCCACGTGTGGGTGACCCTAACGCTCCGAAGGGCGGCACGTTGGTTATTGGGCGCACGAGTTATCCGAAATCGCTGAACTTTCCCATTTCTGGCGATCGTGCTTCAAAGATGGTCTATGAGCTGGTAGTAGAGAACCTCTGCACGCTCAATGCCCAGAGTGGTGAGTATGTGCCGTTAATTGCCGAACGTTGGGATATTTCTCCCGATGGTAAGGTTTTTACGTTTTATCTCAACAAAAAGGCAAAATTTTCCGATGGCACGCCGGTAACGACGAAGGATGTGCAGGCCTTTTGGGATATTTTGCACAATCCTAAAAATATCATCGGAGGGGTGCGTTCCGAGTTAAGCAAATTCAATAAACTTGAGGTGGTAGACACGCATACGCTTAAGTTGCATGCGCAGACGGCACGCTTTAGCAATCTTAGCACGCTGTGTGATTATTTTGGTGTCACTAGTCACAAGTATTATTTAGCTAAAGGTACGAATTACAACAAGTCCTTCAGCAACAAGATTTTCGGCTCAGGCCCTTATCTTGTTGACAAAGTCAAGAAGGGCAAGATGATTACGTTGGTGCGCAATAAAAACTACTGGGGTGCGCATCTGCCGCAGAACGTCGGGCGTTACAACTTTGACAAGTTGGTGTTGCGCACGGTTGAGGATGCCACCATTCGCTTTGAGCTGTTCAAGAAGGGCAAGATTGACATGTTTGCTTTTTCTGATGCCAAGCGTTGGAAGATGGACACAGCATCAGAAAAATTTCAAAAAACCTGGGTCGTAGCGCGACGGGTTGATTCGCAGTATCCGCGTAGTTTTCGGGGCATCGCCATCAATACCCGGGTCAAGCCTTTCGATGATATGCGGGTGCGCAAGGCCTTAGCGCGTACGTATGATCGCGAGAGATATATTAAAAAGTTGTATTATGGCATCTACGATCCGTTGCAGAGTTATTGGCCCGGTTCCATTTTTTCCAATCCCAAGAACGAGTTGGTTAAGTTTGATTTAAAAAAAGCACGACAGTTGCTTAAAGAGGCGGGCTACACTGAGGTCAACAGCAAAGGCATGTTAGTCAAGAACGGCAAGCCATTAGTGGTCGATTATCTGTATGCGAGCAAGCGGCAGGAGCGTTATCTGACGATTTGGAAGGAGGATTTGCGCAAGGTTGGCATAGATCTTAAATTAGAACTGGTGACCTGGCCGACGTTGATGAAAAAGCTACAGAACAAGGAATTTGTGTTGATGTTCATCGGTTGGGGTGGTGCTCTCAACCCTGACCCACATAGCATGTGGCACTCACAGTTTCTTGATCAGAAGCATGGCAGTAACTTATCTGGTTTTACGACGCGGGAGTTGGACGATCTGCTGGTCAAGAGTAGCAAGATGTTTGATCGCCAACAGCGTATGAATCTCTTCCATCGGATGGACGAAATACTGTTCAACAATCATCCGTTTATTCTGCATTGGAGTATAAGTTTTCTGCAGGTGGGTTATTGGAACAAGTTTGGTTTTCTGCCGAAGGGTGCGCCTCTGCACGGTGGATTTGGCAGTGTGTGGCAGTATGCATGGCATGATGCGCAGCGTACTGCTGCCTTGCAGACAGCGATGCAGGCGGACAAGGCGTTGCCCGCGATTGCTGGTTTGCGCGGGCCGCGGGGCTAATTTATTTTTGAGTGGAAATTTAGTCAATGAAAGATTTTATTTTGTGGTTGGTGTTTGTTTGGTGTGGCGTGTCGCAGGCGGCAGACAAGAACCTCGTGATTGGCAATCCCAACGCGCCGAAAGGCGGAAAGATTATCGTGGGTGGCACGGCGTATCCGAGATCGCTCAATGCTCCGATTTCGGGTGACTTGTATTCGTATCTTGTTTATGAGTTGATTGTCGAGAACATGTGCGAGACCAATCTTGAGACAGGTGAACATGTGCCGTTACTGGCGGAACGCTGGGATATATCGGCGGACAAGAAGGTGTTTACGTTTTATCTCAACAAGAAAGCAAAATTTTCCGATGGCACCCCCGTGACGACAAAGGACGTGCAGGCGTTTTGGGACATCGTGCATAATACTGACAATATCATTGGTGCGGTGCGTTCTTCGTTTGATCGTTTTAGCAAGATTGAGGTAGTTGATAGTCGTACGGTGAAGATTTTTGCGAAACAGGTGCACTTTACTAACATGGACACGATCTGTGACTCGTTCAACGTTACGAGTCATAAGTTTTGGTTAGCGAAGGGCAAGAACTACAACAAGTCTTTCAACAGTGATATTTTTGGTTCTGGCCCGTATGTTTTAAAGAGCGTGAAGAAGGGTCGGTCGATCAAGTTGGTGCGCAACAAGAACTACTGGGGTGCGCATCTGCCACAGAACATTGGGCGCTACAACTTCGATACGGTGATATTTCGCACAGTTGAAGATGACATGATTAGGTTTGAGTTACTCAAGAAGGGTGATCTTGACATGATCAGTGTCAGTCAACCGAAGCGGTGGATAGAAGGCACTAAAACGGAAAAGTTCAATAAAAACTGGATCATCGCGCAGCGAGTTGACAGTCAGTCGCCGGAGGGTTTTGCGGGTATTACCATCAACACACGCCGCAAGCCGTATGACGATGTGCGAGTGCGCAAGGCGTTGGCGCACACGTTGAATAGGGAAAAGTTTATCAAGGATCTTTTTTACGGCATGTATAAACCGACGGCGAGCTACTGGCCGAACTCTATTTTTACTGATCCCAAGCGTAAGCCGACGGAATTTGATTTGAAAAAAGCGCGGCAGTTGTTGCGAGAGGCAGGTTTTAGGAAGGTCAACAAGGATGGTATTTTGATTAAAGATGGCAAGCCGTTTGTGATCGACTATCACTATATGCGCAAGAATTCGGAGCGTTACTTGACGATTTGGAAGGAAGACTTGCGCAAGGCTGGCATTGATATCAAGTTGAAGCAGATTACATGGGCTTCGTTGATTAAGAAGTGGAACAAGTATGAGTATGAGCTGTCCGAGTTGGGTTGGACTGGCTCGCTCAACCCTGATCCTTATGAGATGTGGCACTCGAAGTTCAAGGATCAACCATCTGGCAACAACTTGCCGGGTTTTTCTGATAAGCGTTTGGATGCGTTGATCATGAAGATTGGCCCGATCTTTGATCGCAACGAGCGTTCCAAGCTTTTTCACGAGATGGATGCGATTTTAACGAGTAACTATCCCTATTTGTTGCGTTGGCGCTTGGGCTATTTACGCAAGGCTTATTGGAATAAGTTTGGCTTCATCAAAGGCACGGTGCCGCGTTATGGTGGCACACTATGGCACTATGCATGGTATGATGCAGCCAAGCACAAGGTGTTGAAGACCGCGGTGAAGGCGAACAAGGCCTTAGCCAAACCCACCGGAGTCAGAGGCCCGCTTGATTGAGTTGCCGCGTACCTTAACTAAAGAATACTTATCCTGTGCCGCGGTGGTTAAAGTAGGGAGGAAGAGGCGGAAGGAGGAGAGCAACTAGAATCTTGTTGCTATCTATGTACCTGTTAAGTGTGGGGTGTGCGACAATACCAACCAAGAAGCAGTGTATGCGCTGCTTGAGCAGGCATACCAAAACCAAACTCAAGCGGTCGGAGAAAAAAGAATGGTGCAATGAGATCGGCTATCTGCAACCTAATCATTTTCTGTGGCTAATGATTACGGCCGGTGGCGGCTGGCTATGGAACTACGCTCTGGAGACACGGCTAGCAAAGGATTATCCTTGTCCGTTGCGCGTGCAAAAATGATTTTATTCTCCGCTCGTTCACGGTTTTGGCCCGCCGCTTGAGGCTACAAGATGATGAAAGGAAGAGGCAACAAAACAATTATTTTGAGGAATCAGCATGGGGTTAACACACTGAATCTAATTGTATAACTGTACTAGCTAATATCATAACGGTAAAATTTTGCGTTGCGAGTAGGCATCCCGCAACGAGCTTCTTGCCCATCTGCTATCAGCGACAACTGTCAAAGCCGATGTTAGCTGTACAAGTGACGAAGGGGGGAGGAATGCTCAACACCCGCGTGTCCACTCCAGTGCATCATCGAAATCGATCGTGGTGGTAGCACCGACACAATAAAAGATACTTTTACGTTAAACAATGGTGTTAGCTTCGCCATCTGCAATGCTAACAGTGACTTCTGTGCCATGCGGCTATCCGATGCCAGACAGAGCAGCGATAAGCTGTACCTCTCATGCAGGATTGAATACAAAACAGACACATGCGAATTCAAGCAAGTTCTGATGAATTTGATCTATGGTATACAGCGAGATCGCACATGCATTATCACTGATAGAACTAGCGGTGAAGTAAGTGCTAGTCAGTGCGGTGTTACCAATTTCAAGCACAAGGCTAAGCTGATCTTCAGCCCCAAGACGGATAACCAAAAGGTAGCCGACGATTGACCCACGCGCACCGATCGACCGATGCGAGCTGAGTGATGCCGCGATATCTGATCTACTGGATTATTGTTGCATAACTACCGTTGCTGTGGTAACGGTAGCAGCATAGCTGTCAGTTGCAACATGGATCTGGGGTTATGCGTAAGCACACCATCAGCGGCAAGGATCAGAAGAAGCATATTATTAGCGTCAGGGGTTTGAAGAAGCACTTTCCCATCAAGGGTGGAATTTTTGGCCGTCAGATCGGAGTAATTCGCGCCGTCGATACCATTTCCTTTGATGTTGAGAAGAATAAAACGTTGGGCATCGTTGGCGAGTCAGGCTGTGGCAAGTCAACGCTGGCACGGCTTATCAACCGCCTTATCGAACCGACTGCGGGCGAGATCAACTTCCGCGGCGACAATATTCTGGCCTGGAAGGGCGGGGCGTTGCGGAGGTTTCGCAGCAAGATTCAGGTCGTCTTTCAAGACCCGTATGCGTCGCTCAACCCGCGTTTTTCGATGTTCGACATCATTGAAGAGCCGCTACGCATCAATAAGATCGACACCAAGCGGGCACGGCGCAAGCTGGTGCGGGAGTTGATCGAGAAGAGTGGGCTGTCGTGGGATTATCGCAATCGTTATCCGCACGAGTTTTCTGGCGGGCAGCGGCAGCGCATCGGCATTGCCCGTGCGTTGGCTCTGCATCCAGAAATTCTTATCTGCGATGAACCAGTGTCGGCACTCGATGTCTCGGTGCAGGCACAGATACTCAACCTACTGATGGATTTGCAGGACGAGTTCAAGCTGACGGTGCTGTTTATTTCCCACGACCTGTCGGTGGTAAGCAAGATCAGCGATCAGGTGATCGTGCTGTATTGTGGCAAAATCGTTGAGATGGCTTCCCGCACACGGATTTTTAAAAAACAGCTGCACCCTTATGCCCAAGCACTGTTTGCCGCGATTCCGAAATCGAGTCCGCATGAACAGAAAGAACGCACGCTGTTGAATGTCGAGCCCCCGTCGCACCGCAATTTTCCTGTGGGCTGCCGCTTTCACCCGCGCTGTCCGCATGCGATGGAGGTCTGCAAAAAAACCGAGCCGCAGTTGAAAAACGTCACCGGCAATGAAGCTGATTTTCACCGCGTCGCTTGCCACTTATTTTGAGAGGATAATGGCATGAATGCCTACTTTTTTCGCCGTCTGTTGTTGATGATCCCCACTCTGTGGGGCATCACGCTAGTTACGTTCTTTATTGTGCAAATTCTGCCGGGTGGCCCCGTCGAACAAGCTCTGTCAGCCTTGCGTTTTGGTGGTGGCGAGATGGCTGAAGGCGGTGCGTCCGCATCCTCTGCTAAGATCGAAGAAGAGTATGTCGAGGCGTTAAAAAAGCACTATGGTTTCGACAAGCCGTTGCCCGTGCGCTACTACAACTGGCTGAAAGACTTGTTGGTGCTCGATTTTGGCGAATCCTACTACTATGAAGAGCCTGTCATCGATGTCATCGCTGACCGCTTTCCTGTGTCAATTACCTTCGGCATCGTGTCGCTGCTTATCACCTACCTGATTTGTGTACCGCTAGGGATTATCAAGGCACTACACCATCAGCGCTTTTTCGATTATGCCTCGTCGGTGGTGATCTTTGCAGGTTACTCGATTCCCGGTTTTGCGTTGCTGATTCTGTTGATCGTACTGTTCTGCGGTGGCAGCTACTACGATATTTTCCCGATGCAGGGTCTGACTTCGGAAAATTTTGCGGATTTATCCTTTTTCGGCAAGGTCGAAGACTTGTTCATGCACATGGCCTTGCCACTGACTGCGTACGTAACCGGGATGTTCGCCTTTACCACGATGCTGATGAAAAATTCGCTGATCGAGCAGATTACCGCTGACTATGTGCGTACGGCTTATGCCAAAGGGCTGTCGGGCAAGGTCGTTATCGTCAAACATGCTTTGCGCAACGCACTGATTCCAATTGCGACGGGTTTCAGCGAGTTTGTCTCGTTTTTTCTCGCGGGATCGTTACTGATTGAAAAAATTTCTGGGTTGGATGGATTTGGTGCGCTCGGTTATGAATCGCTGCTCAATCGTGATTACCCTGTGGCACTGGGTATCATTGTTATTACGAGTATTACGGTGATGATCGGCAATATCGTGTCTGATTTTACTTACACGATAATCGATCCTCGCATTGATTTTCAGTAGAAGGACGTGCTGTGGCTATTTTGAATCCAATTCTCAGAAAACGCTGGGAAAATTTTAAAAAAATAAGACGCGGCTACTACTCGCTGATAATCTTGATCGTAACGTATCTAATTTCGCTTGGTGCAGAGCTTTGGGTCAACAACAAGCCGCTCGTGGTTTACTACCATGGTAATTATTACTATCCTGTGTTTTTTTTCTATTCGGGTGAAACTTTTGGTGAGGACTACATCGCCGAAGCGCAGTATAAGGAAATTCGTGAAAAGTCAGCCTTTCGGGACAATCCCGATAACGTTATGCTTTTCCCCTTTATTCCTTATGGCTACAACGAATCGGACGATGAACTTAGCAATGCACCGCCGACAATGCCGGATAGCAAGCATTGGTTGGGCACGGACGATCGCGGGCGCGATCTGTTGACTCGCTTGATCTACGGCTATCGGGTATCGATGAGCTTTGCGCTGGTGATTCTGATTTTTAGCACCATCATTGGGGTCGTTGTCGGTGCAGTGCAAGGCTATTGTGGGGGAGCATTGGATCTCATCTGCCAGCGTATTATCGAGGTTATCTCGGCCTTACCGTTCTTGTATCTGCTGATTTTGCTAGCTTCGATTTTCGATCCCTCGATTATGTTGTTGGTTGTTATTTTCTGTGCGTTCCGTTGGATCGGGCTGTCGTATTTTATGCGGGCGGAATTTTTGCGGGGGCGCAAAATTGAATACGTCGAGGCGGCGCGCTCTATCGGTGTGTCTGGTGTGGGTATCATGGCACGGCACATGTTGCCCAATACCATCACGCCCATCCTCACGCTTGCGCCGTTCTCTGTCGCCGCGTCGATCGGTTTGCTGTCGTCGCTAGATTTTCTCGGCTTTGGAGTGCCAGCCCCAACCGCGAGCTGGGGCGAAATTTTATCGCAAGCACACGCCAACCTTACCTCGTATCATTTGTCGGCATTCCCGCTGATCTGCCTGTTTATCACGCTGTTGTTGGTCAGCTTTGTCGGCGAGGCGGTGCGGGAAGCGTTTGATCCAAAGGCATATTTTCGCTACAGAGGTTAGTGACGCAAGGCAACCAAGACGTGTAATCGATGTCCAAGTCGCGACTATCAGTGAAGGCTGCCTCCGCCACGCGGGGCTTGCCGCGGCTACGGGGGTTGCCGCCGATTTTGCCCGACGGTCAGATTCGTGCTCTGCTGCTTGGCTCATTTCCGAGTGTGGCATCTCTGGAATTGCAGCAGTATTATGGTCATGCGCAAAATTGGTTCTGGCGCGTTCTTGCCCACTGCCTAGTGATCGAGAATTACGACGCTCCTTATGCCGTGCGGGTGGCTGAGGTGCGCGAGCATGGTCTTGCCATCTGGGACTTGTATGCGCATGTGCGGCGGCATGGTTCTGGCGACGACAGTATTCGTGATGCTGAACTCAACGCAGTGGGAAAGCTTCTGGCCGAACGCGGCCCCTTCCCGATCCTGCTCAACGGTCGTCGAGAGCGGGAATGGCGACGACATTACGGTGATCTGAAGGCCCGCGTGATCGAGTTGCCATCGACCAGCCCTCGCCCCCTGCACTGGAACACAGCTCAATCCCGTGCCGCGGCACTAGCGGAATGGCGTGTGGCATTGCACTCTGCGGGCATTATGCCGGCTTTGTTGCATAAGTTCCGTTGATTATAACATGCTGTTATCATAGCACTTTTATGTGGGGATCGTTCCCCTCCCCGCTTTGCACGGCTCTTTGCCAAAGGCGTGCCCGAAGGCACGCCTAGCTCCACACCCCTGCGTGTTCGCAGACTTCTCGTTTGGGTCAGGTGCAGTCATCCTGCTGCAGCATGCACACATGTGTGCATGCTCTTTGTCGCTTCCTAGCTCCAGCTGAAGCATTGGCGTGAAATGGTTTGCAGGTCTGCTTGCACCTGACCATTGTCAACTTCTGTGGACACTATGGGCTTGTGCGTGGTGCAGGCATTACCTTTGCAACACCTATAAAATTCTTACTGCTAAAGGGTTATAGGATATAAACATGCCTGCCCTGAGTTATGCAACAAAGCCCATTATGCCCCGCTGACGGGGGGCTAAACTTGTCGCCTTATGAGGACATATTCCGCACATCGACTGATTTAAATGGAAGATGTGGTGCCGAACTAAGGTGTGGCTGTCGTACAGCGAAAATGGTCGAGCCGATGTGCCCACCGATCACAGACTCGATGCCATCCATTATATCTGCACTAGGGTGACACACAAAAACCGGTTTCCGCTTGTAGCCCCGCGACCAACACATGTCGGACAATGGTGCTCATACCGGCAGGAGGCATGCGTTCCTCTGCTAAGGCTCTGATCATACTGTCTCGGTAATCTTCTATCTTACGACAGAAGGCAATATGATCCTCTGCGCAAAGAAACGGTGGAGGATAGGAAATATCAGTTGCATGGCAACCGCTGCAATGCACAAGCAACGTGTTGCTAACTGTATCTCCGGCATCGAGCTGGTAATGACAAGCAGAGGTAGAATCACCGGCAACATTCACGTTTTGTCGCCAATCAATCTTGCCTCGATGCGTTTTGAGTGTATGGCCCAAGTTGGCGAGCACCTCCTTGACGATAGCTACAGGGTTCAGAAGCTCAGCATGCACCGAGCTTTTATGTTCAGCAAAAAGGGCAACCACGGCTGCATCTATCTGCCACAGATCGTAGGTAGAACACTCGTAGTGGTATCCTTTGGTGTGGTTGACATTTCTGCACAACAGGTTAACTCCGTAGGCATTGTTGCCAACTTTGAAACTGAGCTTGCTGACGTTACGGGGTTTTTTTTCTAATTCGGTATCACCAGAGAAAGAAAAATTCACTTCCGTAAACATATCTCGACTATTGGAGGCCCACAAATTGCTAAACTCACAGTGCCCTTGCTGGCAGGATACATGACTGTGTTCTTTAGCTTGAAACAAGACTCGCAAGGGCGACAGTTCGGATAACTTGAGGTCGGTGGTAATATACAGCAAGCGAGAAAAATCTTTATCTACTCCCAACTTCACTATACCATCGGCGGTAACGTCGTAAGTATTGCCAGACAGCATGGTCTGGCGACGAAAAAGGTGTTTTGTCTTTTGTAAGACCTTGCTGATAGTAGCCAATGTCTCAACGTCAGTATTGGTTCGCCGTTTTGTCAGAGGGTCAAAGATAGTATTCACATGTAAATCCTGACTGTGGATATGAATAAGTATCTTCTCCATCTCATTCTTTAAGGCATCCACTTCAGTTGCGGTTAACACAGGTAATGTTTGCAGGGGAGTAAACTCCTCACCAGCAGTACGTGCGATCATTTCACGGATAAAATCGATAACATGCAGCGCCCCCTTTTCCTTCATGGTGAGCTGCGCAAACGGCTGCAAATCTTCTGTCATGCTTATGCTAGCCACAACACCACGGACGGTATCCGCAATGCTGTAGTTCTGTAGAGCGTTGATATGAGCCGTTCTCTGCGTCTCGTTAAAAAGATGGCTAACAGAAATAAGCTCATCTAAACTGCTCACACTCACCACTGTATCTTCTTGCATTGCAGGCGATAGAGCATTAGCTGCAAAAGTATTTCTGATCAATGCTTTGCGACATTCCACTTCTTTGCATTTTTCCTGCCATATCTCGGTATCACGTATATTGAGAGTTGCTTCTGTCACCAATACTTCAAACTTATCAGCGGGATCATTGCTAGGATTGGGAATATCGAAACCGTGACCGATACGGATACCATCGACAAATCCATCTGGATGATGCTGATCAAGCAAAGCGGCTACCCTAAGATCACTGTTGGTCTCTTCCCACGGAAAAACGGAAAAGATAGGGCCTCCATGTTGGTGGCAGCTGGTACACACGCTTCTGTCCGGTGATTTCACCGCGGGTAGCCCTGCATGACTGTAGTCCTCCACAATCTGAAAAGCGAACTCCTTCTCTCCCGGTAAAATACTGAGCACCTCGATCGTGCCGGTCTTTTCTACGTAGCCTAAAAACAGCCGGCCAGCTATATCGAACTCTGTCATACCGTCTACTGCATCTAGCTCAGCGAAACCCACTAACCGGCGCGGATCCTTGAAAGCATCGGGATAACCTGCTTTCCTTTGCAAAGATCGACCGAGGGGAATTAGTACACCGATTGGCTTACCGTATTGACCAAGAAAAGACACCAGCTTAGCAAAAGGCTGAGGGATTTGTTGCTCTGGAGCCGTTGCTATCAACTTGTCAAATAGAGTTTCCGTCTCGCCGGAAAAGACCTGTTTAGTTGCAGATGGCTGTACGCTACCACAGCCTAACATTGCCCCCAGAACCACTACTAGCCGCATCATCGTCGCTCATCGTTTGTTAACCAGTATCGGAATTTTTTATATGTATTTTACGATGAACTTATTAGATAACAAAATCAGCTAGATACGAAAATTCTATGCGCACTACTAGAAAGTTGGAAATCAACGCTCTTTTTGCTCAGGGATAATTCTGCCGAGCGCAGTTCTGCCTCTTACACAACTATAACCTCCATCTTTTTCCCTCCCGTTCGCAAATGGCACAAACTTGCTCGCGTGTGAGGCGGGAGCGGCACCACCAACATGCTATTGACTGCGGGCAACGTTTTGAAGTATAGCTCAAATCGCAGACGCACAATTTAAATTACAGGCTCTGCACATGACAGCCCCACAAAAATAACTCCTTGCCGCGAGGTAGATCATGAGAACCTTAAATCTTTCATTTTTTCTTTTTGCTTTACTTCTACCGCTCTTACCTCTTTCAGGACAAACCAATGAGGGTATCTCTTGGATGGAAGAAAGGCCTGCTCCTTGGGCCTTTGATCCAGGCCCAAATGTTGAAACCCAAAAGGACTTGATCGATCTGCACGCTGAGATACCTAACTTTCCGGGGATTGCTTTGCAAATCATGCGGCATCGCTATGGCAGACCCATGCAAAAGTTTCGCCCTGCTTTTGGGCCAATCCCTTGGCGTATGATTCTCAGACCCAACCACGTTAAGATTCTCTTTATTGGTCAGGATGGTACTCATATAGCCGAAGCAGCCAATCGTCCCGGCACGGCTGGTTTCGGTGGTCGAGCACATAGCTTAGCGGCCTTTTTTGGCGTAGAGTATAGTGCAGCCTTTATCAATACCTATGCCTTTACCATCAAGGGGCAGTACGGTGCTAGAGGAGCTCCGTATGTGCATAAAGGCAAAATTAAGACCCGGCAAACCATTGTTCCCAATGATGTCTGGCTCATGTCTCAAGACCCTGATAGTCCTATTTCCCAGTGGAGAAATGATCTGATTGAGTGGATTATTAACAATAATCGCCAATCTCTCAAATTGATTGTTCTCTTCGGAGGATCGGCCAAAGATAGTATTGCCAGTTTTATTGAAAGTCGCGGGGGCAAGGTGGGTTCGCGCTTTGAGAGAGAGATGAAAAATATCCAAGTCCCGGAATTTTTTCTGGTATCATCGGGAGGTAATGGCGAGATGCCTGTGCCCTTTGATCGGCGAGGTAGAGATGTTTACCGGAGTCTGCTCGGCCAGCGACTCAATTACACGAAGTCCGAGACCCCATCTCAAGTGCGCGAGATATTCCAAAAGCATCATGATGAAGCCCTTGCGAGTCTGGTCTTTTCCAAAGCTGGCCCCTACGGTAACGGGCTTCTCCACCATGCTCAGCTAGGTGGATACAACCTCGACAAGATCTGGGTTAAGCGAGAGCAGGCGCGCAATCGTAGGCCCACTCGTTCTCTTAAGGGGCTTAAGCTCAAAAAAGGCGACCCTATTGATAGCCACATCTTTGTGCTCTCTCTGCCGCATCCCACCTTCCTCTCCCATACCAAGAACGACGCGGCCATCCGCCGCTGGGAGCTGGAGCTAGAAAAGGAAGATGATTTTGATCAATTCGCAGCAAGAATAAGCAACACTCCCCCGCATAAAAAATTGGACGCGATGCTCGAAGTCTTAGAGGATTTTCCCGATACCGACCGGGCTAAGAGGATCAGGGCCGAAGGTTATAGCTATGGCAATAAGCGAGTGGCAGATTTAGTGGAAAAAGATGTGGCCAAGCTTCGCCCCTACCTCCAGCAAGGCTGGCATATTCCTGCTGACCCCAGCCCTCCCAACTCCAGGCGGCCAAATGAAAATCGCTTTGCTCAGGGGAAAAAATATAGGTATGGGCGAGCTGAAATTCATCAGGCCTACTATGATTTTGGTACCCCTGAAAACCGCATGGTTTCTTCCTCTACAGCTCGCCGCGGCAAACACAAAACGAGAGGCAGCAGAAAAAGTCGCGGCGCGCAAATTATCATTTTTGGTTCGCGTGACATTCCCGCCTACGACTCTAAGCTTATGGATAAAATGCTTACACAACGCCCCAACCAGGCTCTTGACTCTCGTGAGATGTTTATTTCTCGTCTTGTGCAAGGACAAGTTCGTTACCAATTTGATCCGGGGCCACCTGAAGAATACGCCAAACTGATGCAAGCATTATCTTCTTCATATAGCTCTCTCTATACCCCCAAGCAGGGTATGAGTTACAAGCGCGATGGCATCGCTGCCTATATTATCAAAACTCACCCCAGCATTGGAGCCTTTGGGCACTATCGGGGTAGCTTTGCGGCTCCACGCGTGGTCATTCTTGCCGACCCGGATGGCGTAGATGATTTGGTCACCTCCCGTGCCCTTACGGGGACACGTGGACAATACCTTCACGTGATGATGGAAGATTTGGCAGTGGAAGATCGCTACCTGGTGATTAAGACGGTGCCTTTTGGTATGGATGGTGCTTCGGCTCAAGATTGGCAGCGAGTCTATGGACTAACCCAAAAATGGCGGGCCAAACTCATGACGGAAATTTTACGCAACGCTCACCCTGACTGGGTGATGGCCGATGGCCCGTGGGCCCAAAAGGCCATCGAAGATATCCTAAAACAAAAATTCCTTAAGGACGAGTATGGTGAAAAGTATGTGCCCATCCACCGCGCAGGACTTAAAAATAGCTCCGGGATTCTTCAGGCCATGAAATCACGGGATTTCCCTGGCCGCTACCGAGCTAGGATGAGCAATATTCCCCGCACTCATCTCACCTATTATGCCCGCGCTTGGGAGGGCACTTCTGGAGACCGAGTGTTGGATTCCCAAGACCGCTCCTCCGCGCGCTACAAGGGCCTCGCCTTTCAAGTGGTGGTTCCCAACTGGGTAGTGGAGCAAAAGCACACCCTCGATAAGGCCACCCAAAAGGCAGTGGAGAGAATGAAGGCCAAGCTGCGCAAAGGCGGTTTTCCCCTGCCCGATGAATCCATTCCTGATTTCTTGGAGCGCACAGGCACTAATTATGAAAGCGAAGATGATGCCGCGTAATGCCTTGCGTGAGACCCTGCCACTCACACTTGCGGCCTGCCCCATT
This sequence comes from Oligoflexales bacterium, assembly GCA_965226195.1. Classification (GTDB taxonomy): domain Bacteria; phylum Bdellovibrionota_B; class Oligoflexia; order Oligoflexales; family JAPPIL01. The sequence continues at coordinate 952,683 of OZ245333.1, read as the reverse complement.
GGTAGCACAGCAACATGCTGACAAGGCTAGTATTCCTTAGTGGGAGGGGTGGCGACGGGGCTTTGTTGCATAACTCAGGGCCGGCATGTTTATATCCTATAACCCTTTAGCAGTAAGAATTTTATAGGTGTTGCAAAGGTAATGCCTGCACCACGCACAAGCCCATAGTGTCCACAGAAGTTGACAATGGTCAGGTGCAAGCAGACCTGCAAACCATTTCACGCCAATGCTTCAGCTGGAGCTAGGAAGCGACAAAGAGCATGCACACATGTGTGCATGCTGCAGCAGGATGATTGCACCTGACCCAAACGAGAAGTCTGCGAACACGCAGGGGTGTGGAGCTAGGCGTGCCTTCGGGCACGCCTTTGGCAAAGAGCCGTGCAAAGCGGGGAGGGGAACGCTCCCCACATAAAAGTGCTACGATAACAGCATGTTATAATCAACGGAACTTATGCAACAAAGCCCGGCGACGGCGGTACGCACTGCGGTCTATTCGGGGCCGAGTGCAGACAATACGACTCTGTTCATGTTGCACGAAGGTGCACCCTTCGTTGTCGAGCAGGAAACCAACGACTACTTGCAGATTAAGTTGTCCGACGGCAGGAAAGGCTTGATTGCCGCAAGCGCGGCCGGTGCACTATCTGTCAGGCGTTGAGCATGTAGTTGCTGGAAAAAAGTAGCGGTAAATCCCCCGTTTCATCCTTACCATCGCCTAAGTTCTTCCCGTCGCCTTGGCCAAGCTTCCCTCCTGCTCCCTCACCCCAGCATTTCACCCGCCCGTCGCTGAGCAGAGCACAGGCGTGGAGATTCCCGGCACTGATCGCCACCACTCGCAGCGCTTCAGGGTCGGACTCGGTGTTAGGCGATTTAGAAGGGTCGGGCTTGGTAGGATCTCCCTTAGCAGGGGGATCAGCAGGCTCTCCTTCGTCCTTCTCGCGGCAGTTGGCAACAATGAGTGACAAAACCAGTAATAAAATGACGTTACGCATATTTTCTTTCCCAAGATAATTTTTTGCCCACATCTGGGTGTCGGCGGGATACCGATCAAGTATTAGCTAAATCACACCAGCCGTAGTGCCAACTGCCGGTGGTGTGAAACAGCCGCAGCCAACAGTGAAACTTAAATGCTTTACATGACAATCTGATTTGATAGATTCTGCAAACTTTCCGTGCTCGCACAGAGAGGGGCGTAAAACTAGCATTTGGAGGGCGGAATGAGGTTTTCTCTTAGGTTGAGAAGTTGGTGTTTGCCTGCGTTCGTTGCCTTCAGTAGCGGTGAACACTATCGTCTCAAGCTTCAATGTCATAAGGTCAAGTTTTGCCAAATGCCAAGAGGTGGTCATCCTGACGTTGACAATTAGGAGTAAAATATTCTGAAAAAATTGGGAGTGTGTAGTGTATTTTTTTGTGCTGTGCTAAAATGTGGGTGTATATTTGAGGTGGACAAAGAGGATATAGTAAGGTGACGGTGATTACCATCGTCGCAGTGCATCGCGTGGGTATCAAGGTCAATAAGTATTATCTCACGACTGTTGATCAGGCCAAAGAAAAAATAATCTCGTTGTGATAGAGAAGGTCTCATAGGATGTTAGCCGCCAAATAGTGGCGGATGATTTACAGCAAAAAGCACTGGCTTAAGCCCTCACGTCGGTTGCTGAATTTGGGGATAGTAAAATGGGTGCTGGTATTGTTAAAGAATATTTCACTGATGAAGATTATCTTGACTTTAGTGGTCGCCTAGAGATTCAACTTGCTCAATTGAGAGAACAACTTAAAAAACCGGCTTTTCATCGGAAGATTTTCAGCCTTGGTGCAGAATTGGAGGTTTGTTTGGTGGATAACGATTATCTCCCTGCTCCAATTAGTCAAATCTTATTAAATTTGACCAACAATCCCCAGTTTACTCCGGAACTCAATCGCTACAATTTAGAAATGAACATGACTCCGGTGGCATTGCCCGGTTCGGCCTTTTCTACCTTGAGTACGGAAATGTCTTCCTTTTTAAACGAGCTACAAAAGCATGCAAGCAGCGTTGAGGCCAATGTTCTTCCTATCGGCACTTTGCCAACTTTAAAAAAGGAGCACTTTGACCCGTCCTATATGACCAATCTTCCCCGTTATCACGCGCTTGCTAAAGGACTATCCAGTGAAGAAGGCAATCGTTATAAAATCAACATTAACGGAGAAGACAGCTTTTTAATGGAGGGAGAGGGGATAGCGGTGGAGGGTGCTAATACCTCTTTTCAAGTACACCTGCGCGTTCCTGCCGATCATTTTGTTCGTTGTTTTAATGCTGCTCAACTGATGACCCCTTTGGTGTTGTCCTTGGCGGCCAATTCTCCCTTGTTATCAGGGCATCGCTTATGGCAAGAAACCCGCATTGCTTTGTTTAAACAGAGTATTGATTTTCGCAACTCTAATGGACAAAATTGGCGACATCCTTCAAGGGTAACCTTTGGTCATGGTTGGCTTAGGCAGGGAGCTTGGGAGTTGTTTGCAGAAAATGTTGCTCTTTTTCCTGCTATCTTGCCGGTACTCTATGATGAAAACCCTAAAAAAGATCCGCCGCCTTTGTCGGAACTTTGTTTACATAATGGGACGGTTTGGTCTTGGAATAGGGCTGTATACAGCAATGTCGATGAAGGACATTTACGCATTGAGTTTCGTGCTCTTCCAGCCGGCCCGACGGTGCTTGATATGATGGCCAACGCTGCCTTTATTATCGGCCTTACCTTGGGAACAAAAGAATCTACCAATGAGTTAATGACTGGTTTGCCGTTTCGATTGGCGGAATACAATTTTTATCGAAGTGCTCAAGACGGTATCAATGCTAAATTGCTTTGGCCCAGTCATTATATGGGAGGAATTAAAGAAAGGCCGGTTACGGAATTGATTGAGCAGTTTCTTCCTTTGGCACGAGAAGGTCTGGACATTTTGGGAAGCGCTAAGAGCGACAATGACCGCTTTATGAAAATCATTGAGGAGAGACTGGAAAAGAGAACCAACGGAGCAACCTGGCAGTTAAAACGCTATGAGCACTATCGCAAAAGTTGCTCCACAGAAGAGGCTTCTGCACGCATGTTAAAAGATTATCGGGAAAATTTTGTAAATGGAAAGCCAGTGGCACAGTGGAATTAAAGATTTGGCAAGACCCCGATAAAAGCGAGGTGGGAGATACCCCAGAAGATTTTTTGCGCATACTAGGTGGTGCGACGGCGATTCATCTCACCGGTAAAGATCATACCCGAACAAGAGTACTGGTGACCCTCACCCATGGCAATGAACCCTCTGGTCTTAGGGCGGTGCATCGCTGGTTATTGGAGGGGCAGCGCCAACCGGCGGTTAACATCGTGGTTATAATCAGCTCGGTGGAGACGGCATTAACCCGTCCCTTTTTCTTTTATCGCCACCTGCCCGGACGACGTGACCTTAATCGTTGTTTTCGTCCCCCTTATGAAGGTAGGGAGGGACGGTTAGCTTTGGCCATTTTGGCAGAGATTCGCAAACATTGTCCCGAAGCAGTGGTGGATATGCACAACACCTCCGGCTCAAGTCATTCCTTTGCTATTTCCCACAATGATAGTCCCGAAAAAAGAAAACTGGCAGGAATTTTTGTGGATTGTCTGATCGACTCTAAGTTGCAGCTGGGTTCTTTGATGGAGCAAGATCGGGAATTGGGAGTTCCCATTGTCACTATTGAAGCAGGAGGAGTGCAAGACCCAAAAACAAAAGAAAACGCTTGGCGAGGGGTAGAGAAATATTTTTTAGAGGAAGATTTATACCAATCGTCTAAAGAGATTTTTGTTTCTCACAATCCCTTGCGTTTGGAGCTTGCCCCCAATTCTAGCGTTGATTATGCCGACCGCTGTTTACCGGATATAAACGTGGTCTTGCGTAAAGATATAGAAAAGTTTAATTTTTACCCCATTAAAAAAGATGATATGTTGGGCTGGTTGAATGGCGAAGGAATCGCCGGTTTAAAAGTGATCAAAGAAAATGAAATTCGTGATGCTAACGAATTTTTTGAACTTAAAGAAGGAAAGTTTTATCCTCGCAGCAAGATGCAAATTTTCATGGCCACTACCCAACGGAACATCGCGGTGTCGGATTGCCTTTTTTATTTCATTTGTTAGTTCGGTTTCGCTAAAATCGGTCTGTAGGCAACTATTCAAGAAAAACATTAGTCAAAACAAATCTTGTCTTGGCGCTCTTCTAATCTGCTATTGAGAATATGTGAAACTAGACGGAGGGTGCAGCGGTGCAGAAAATAGTTTATAATTTAGCTAGGTAGTAATTTTACCAATAGTGTTTTTCAAAGGGGAAATAGTGAGTAAGATATTGATTGTCGCGGTAGTTCTGGGTGGCTGTTTGGATTGGTTTGATAAGGAAGGCAGCGTTGCCGGGGCAGAGATCACAATTGATGCGATAGGTGAACAAAAGCTGGGGACAGAGTTTGCTGTCGGGGTAAAGATCCAAATTGATGGTGAGACGGTTACAACCGGTGATATTGCTGCCACTGCGGTAGTAGTGCAGTGGAAGTGTGCCGAAGAAGAATACACAGATGACAATAAGATAGAAGCTAAAACAGAAAACGGCACGGTTGAGGTAAAAATTACTATCGGTGAGATAGATGACGAGGCTGATAAAACAGACTGTGTTGTCAAAGTTGTGGCACAAATTGCCGCTGAGGAGATAGACTTTGAAAGTCCTGCTTTCTCCGTGACGGCACGTAAGATCGAGATTACCCTCGCAGATGATGCCACGCTGGGAATTACGCTTAGTGATACCATTGCCGCGATCAAGTTCAAGAACGAGGAGATAAAATTGCATGAGACAAGCATATCTCTGGGAGAGGGGTGTAAGGGTATGAGATTGATTCGCTGGTCTGATACCGAAGTGGAAGAAGTGGAAAGTGCTCTTGCCGATGCTGAAGATGTTTATATGGCCAACAGTTGGGCGGGATTAGATGAAAATTGTTTGTTGCAGCTCAAAAACAGCGATGGCGAAGTAATTGGTTCTGCACGATTCTCCCTCAGTAAGACAGTCTTTTCCATAACGGATGTTTTAACTGAATACATTAAAACTAGCGAAGTAATGCTCGTATATCTGGGGGAAGGGGAGCTTACCGAAAGCACGGATGTTAAAGTTTACTCTATCTATGATAAAGACAGCACAAAAAACAAGTCAGTTGATAGCATAGCTTACGATAACATGATCGAATTTGGAGTAGATAAAGATGCTCTACCAGACAAGTTTTATCTCAAACTGAAAGAAAAGGTGCTCTTCTTGCTACACGAACCAACGATCACAAGTAAAATCATTGCCCGCGACAAGGAAGGAGGGATGTTCTCCGTCAAACTCTTGGCTAATCAAGATAAGGTGACCTTAGCAGGGGCGACGGATCAGGTTAAGTGTGCGGCGAGATTGTATCAAGTAACTGAGACGGCTGTTTTCCATCCTGACTTTTCGGAAGAGGTATCTGAAGAAAGAGATGAAGATTTCCCCGGGATCACTGTTGATAGGAATGGAAATGTGAACGATTTATTTGTTGTCGGTAACCCGGTGAATTGTGAAGTGCGGGTCAACGGCGAAGCTATCGGTAGTTTTGCCAGTAATCCCCAAGGTTCTGGGGTAGAAGTAGAGGTAGGTTATGAAACTCTCGGTGAAGGACCCGAAAGATATGATGTTACTACAGTTACGACGGCAAATGCTCCTGAAAACAGCGCCATTTTTATTTTGGACGGTGCATATTTTAAAGTCACTGCCTCTCCAATTTCAACAGATGATGGTAAGAAAAAGTATGTCTCTGGTAATGCATCTGGCCCCTATTCCAGTACAGTTCTGGTCAGAACAAAACCTATTGATGGCATAACCTGGCTGATTAGGGCATACAACAAACGCCACTAGTTTTATCTAGCGGGCAACCCCATGTAAAGCTACAATTTTCGTGGGGTATCGCCGCTCAGTGCTGCAAGGAGTCCTCGTAGATCCGAGTTCTATGGAGCAAGATAGCTTCTGCACAGAATCCGTGTTCACTCCACGTCTTTCAATGACATCAAGTTGTTCAACTACTTCTTTGTTCATCCCTGAATATGTGCTCAAACAAAAACACCTAGAAAACCGCCTCTCTACACGGGAAATTGCTAGGCAGTTGTTCACAAAAAATGCGGAACACAGCAGCGCCAGATTAAATGGTCAAGGAGTGTGTCAGTCAATCGAGTAGTTTGTCGTTCCAGAGATCTGCAAGAAAGCTTTTCCAATGTACGAGTTGGAAGATACCGTGTTGTTGCTCGCTACGATCTTGGCTAACGAGGTAGAATTTCTTGAAAATGCCCTCTTCGGCAAGAAAGCGGAGTCCCTTAAGGTCTCGTGGCGAGACAGAGTGCGAGGCTTTGACTTCGATGGCAAGTTCCTCGCCAACCAAAAAATCTACTTCATGTCCTTGTCTCGAACGCCAGAAAGTAATTTCGGTAAGGTTTTTAGCGCGGTAAGAGAGATAGGCGCGCAGTTCCATCCAGATAAAATGTTCAAAGCTTTTGCCATAGAGAATTGAACGACGTTCGATTCTCTCAATGCCCGCCAAAATGCGAGCTACCCCTGTGTCGAAAAAATAAAATTTGGCTGTGGCAATGGCTTTTCTGCGCCGTGCCCCCCGCCATGGCTGCAACAATGCACCAAACAGAGTGTCCTCCAGAATTTGGACGTAGTTTCTGACGTTCTTGACCGCCACGCGACAATCGCTAGCCATATTGGTGAAATTTAGCAGTTCGCCATTAGCTAATGCCATCGTCTGCAGAAAACGTGTGAAGGGCGGTAAATTTCTAACCCAGCCCTCTGCTTGTACCTCATCTCGCATGTAGGTAAACACATAATCGGCAAGCTCATTTTGAGGGCATTGGCTCAAGTATATCGACGGCAGACCGCCACAGTGCAAGTAACGTTCAAGGTCAAAGTTGGGAATTTCTCCACTTGTCAAAGGAAACAAATGCACTGTGCGAGCTCTGCCACCAAGAAAATTTGCTCCGCCACGTCGCAGCTTGCGCACACTGCTACCCGTTAGCAGAAAACGAATGCCGTGATGGGTGATCATCCTTTGCACGCTGTTGAGCAAGGACGGCAGACGCTGAATCTTGTCAACAACTACGATCTGCTTGCTGCTGCGACTGACAACCCGTTCAAACCACGTCGGATCAGTCGAAGCACGCAAGAATGTCTCTGCATCGAGCAGATCGATGACTTATGCGACATCTGCCAGTTGTTGGGCAACAAGCGTTGCTTTGCCCGTCAGACGAGCACCAAAAAGGAAGTGTGACTTGCTCGCTAGCAAACGAGACAGGTCGAGATGACGAGCCAGAATCATACTATCATTCTAGCCTATCTTTACACAAAAAAAATCATACCCCCTAGGCAGCAAATTTGCTGTAAAATCATATCCTATGGGGTGCAAATTCTTTGACGCGGGAGTTGTCAAGTCAACCACTTAATATCAAATAACTTTTTAAAATCATTTATTGATTTACCTAATAGTTATACCCTTCGGACGAGCAAAAAGTCGTTCAGGAGCGAGTATAAGAGGCAGTTTTCAGTTTTTAACGACGAGGAACAGGAGCTTGAAGGCAGGAAAAGCCAGCTACTGCTAAAGCAGCTCAGGGAGGCACAAGAGACCAGCAAGCACAGCTGGCTAGAGCATGTCAACGAGGCTCTCGGCTACCTCAAAAAGAAGGATATGATGTCGCTGAGGTCTACCTATCGGCAGATATTTGACAAGATCATTGTGCGTCGTCTGGATGCGGCGAAAGTCAGGTTGCAGTTTGTGTTCAAAAATTTATCCTCACCCAGTTACATGGGTGAGGTCGCAAACTGCGTATCGGCTGGTCTGGTGGGCGCATCAGGAGTCGAACCTGAGACCCCCAGCTTGTAAGGCTGGTGCTCTAACCAGCTGAGCTACGCGCCCTTGCGCTGGATAACTACACTGTTCATATCCGTTTGGCAAGCCTTGATGGATGGACTGGCTAAAGTTATGCGTGTCCGCGTCCGAACGTTCAAGTATGGAGGGTTTTTCATGAAAGTGATGTTTATTGTCATGTTGCTGCTTGGTGTGGAGGTCGTTGCCCAGCCGCGCAATTTTTCCACCTACAGCAAGCCTTTGGCAGCACAGCTGCGGCGACAGCTGACCGCCGAGCAGTATCGCATCACCCAGATGGATGGCACTGAACGGCCGTTTGAGAATGAATTCTGGCAGCACAAGAGAGAAGGGTTGTATGTCGATGTCGTGTCGGGCGAGCCGCTGTTCAGCTCTGCTGCCAAATATGACTCTGGCACGGGGTGGCCGTCGTTCGTCGCACCTGTCGCGGCTGAATTTATCGTCACCCGCAGGGATTTTTCAATTTTTCTCGGCGAGCGCACCGAAATCAGGTCACGCTATGCCGACTCACATCTCGGCCATATCTTCAAAGACGGGCCGCCACCCGACGGTCTGCGCTACTGTATCAATTCAGCCGCACTGCGTTTCGTACCCAGGCACAATCTAGTGCGAGATGGCTATGGTAAATATTTGCACCTGTTCAGCAGTGACCGCTAATACCAGTGACTGAAAAAATGCAAGAATAACTAAAGCAGAGAGTGTCAGGGGACGATAAGTCTCACGTGTGATTACTGGGTTAATGATTAGCAGAGGGGGTTATGATGAAGGCATTAGCGCTGTTTTTGGTGCTAGCAGGGCTACTGTGGCAGTGCAAACTGCACCGTGCAGGAGATAGCGAGGAACAATCGATCAGATCAGCAGATGATGCCCTGAAGATCGCGGTCAACTACATCGGTGACGCGGCATGTGTGAACTACTGGAAAGGAAAAGGCAATGAGGCCAAAAGCAGTGAGGTTATTGCCTATAACAAGAACAGGGCAAGACAGATTGTAGCCCACATGCTCAATGGCCCCAACGGTGAGCTTATCAGCGAGGAATATCGCGCATCTGCACCACATAGGAAGCATTTACTGCTTTCTGGGGATATATTTTTTGACAATATGCGCAGCAAAAACAGCCCACTCGACATGCAAACGATCGCAGACAACTGCCGTCGCTTGGTGTTAAGTGTCGATTCTGATATTCCACCAACAATTACTTTTGAGAAAGGTTTCGCGGTTTTGGATCAAAAACAAGAACTGGAAAAAATGGACGTTCACGGAAAGTTTGGTGACATCAACTGTCTTCAAGACCAGCCCTTTTGTAGTTTAGAGTGTATAGCCGATCCTAATGCCACATGTTCTGCGAACAAGAGGTACTTTGTCCTTATATGGCCTGACCAAGAGACAAAGCAAGTAAAGGCAAACGTGGAGTGGAAAGAAAACAATAGAAAAGATTCTAGCACAATCACCATTCCCCACCTTACTTTCCAAGATGATGCACCCGCGATGTGGCAGCCTCCTGCAGTGCAACCACCTGAGACAACCGAACCCTCAAAGCCTGAGTCTCCCTCAGTTACTGAGACAGAGCCTATTACGCCAGAGACACCTGCGCAAACAAGCAAGGTTTTTACTGCAGATGGACTGGCGACGGTCGCTGTCTCGGAGTCCAAACGTATTACTGGGAGCAATAACGAAGCTGAAGTAACACTTGAGTTCACCGCCCTGCAAGATATCCGTGCGAAGTGGGATGGCTCGGCAAGGGTAAGGGTTGGTTCACTTAACCCTTACAAATTTGCGGAGAATCCTGTTAGTTTTTCCATTCCTACAAGGATACATCCTAATCAGCCCAATCTTTACTCAGGCAATAAATTTTTTGAGATGCTTGTTACAGACAAAAACTGGACGAAAGGTAAAAAGCTCACGATGAAGTTTAGAGTGAAGTTACACTCGCAGGGGTCAGCCTCTTTCAAGCTAACAATGAGCAGCCCCGCACTTATTAGACAGTGGAGAGTTTTCAAAGACGATGCTGGCAGCGAGTTGATTATCGTAGTGCCTAAGTAGGAAGTATTAGAGAAGATGCGAACCTTATGTCTGTGATCGTTACTGCTTGCAGCTTTCGTAGCCTGCAGACCAATTGCAAGGCAAGAACCGACGGGTCGTGAAGCAGTCTTTATTGGTCTTCAGAAAATTGATAATGGCACTTGAGAAATCCGACCTCGATAGTGCCAATAAGATAATCTTTGTGCAAGAACGCATATCATCGGTCAGTGACTTAGTCGGGGGAGCAAGTGCAGAAGGCTACGCCAAAAAACTCGCTGAGATTGTCGAGAACTATCGCGTGCCACTTCCTGCGGCGGAAGACATCGATACGCAAATAGCAAGGTTGCGACACAGTTTTGACCCGGATGCATTTATTGCGGAGCTGTCAGAACTGAGAGATATTACGAGAACTACATACCTTGAGTTCAAAAAATTGGAGACGGTGATTAAAAACTCTAATCTTTCCTCCGCATTAGGTGCGGAAGCCTATGTGCAACAGTTAAAACGATTGCAAACAGAATTCAAAAGCGGGGCAGCACCGTTAGGAGAACAAATCGATGTTGATGTCACCCGCTTTTTGCAGGGAGGTAACCGCGGGGAGACGCTCTCACTTACAGACAGTATGAGAATTGAGGACGAGGTGCTCAAAGAGTGGGATGGAATCAAGAATATTATGGACAGTCAGTTCTAGCTACCTACTACTACAAATAATTGCATCTTTTTACACAACTCAAGGACAAAACGCAAGCTTGCCTGCCTGCAATGCAGTGAGCAGTGCTTGCCGCTCGCGTGCGCTAAAATTTTCACTTTGACTTGTGTGCGGTGGCGGCATGTTGCCAATACCGTTATTTTTGTCGAGGCGGTCTATGATATTGTCGCGTGCCGCGGCGATGTTGTTGCACAGTTGTGTGATGCTATTAGCAACGAGAAAAGGCAAAGGGGCAGCATCGGTATCGTGGCAGCCGCTGCAACGTTTGATTAGCGATGCACCGCTGCTGTATTTAGCTAAAATTTTACGCACGTCCTTATGCAACAGTGAAGACTGAGTATAACTTGTTGACGTTCGGTGTGTTTTGCGCCAATCAATTTTGCCCGCGTAAGTTTTTAAATCGTAACCGAGTTCAGCCAGCAGTGCCTTGATAACCATGACGGGGTTGAAAATATTGTCGTGCAGTGGACTTGCAGTATTTTTGCTCAACCTGTCGATCGCTGCAGTCAATTTCCATGGGTCGTGTGCAGAACATAGATAGCCCTCACTACCCATCTCAAGCATTGTCTTGTGGCAAAGTAATTCATAACGATAAGTCTTGTTATCCATACTGATAGTCAATTTGCTGACAGGCGATCTTGCACCTTTTACTATACTATCGTTAAATAGAAGTTCTTGCACCTGTGCAGTTGTTTCAACGAAGCCTCCGTCTGCAAACAGTGTGCCTTGTACTGAAAAATTTTTGAACACACACGCATGGCTCTTGCAACTGCCACGAATGTCTGTCTGCCAAGGTTCAGAGAAAAAAGTCGATTGCCAGTACAGCGTTATACGGGTATGCTTGCCGAAATCTCGATCAAGAAAAGATAGTTCAATGTTTTCCAAAGTGCCAGCTTTTGTCTGCAGATTTTTGTTAGCAGGCAACAGCAGTTGTTGTCTAAAAAGTTTATCGGTTTCTCTGCCGAAGATAGTATTAAGTATTGCAACAGGTACAAATGTTTCACGTGGCTGTTGTGGATCAAGGCGGCTCTGCAAATGCAAATCTTTACGATGCACATGTACGAGTATCTTCTCAAGTTCAGTGTAAACCGTCTCAAACTCGGCATCGCTTAACGAAGGTGAAGTATGCTGAATTTCTTCGCCACGAATAACCTTCGTGGCCTCGATAAAAATACTGAGGAGCTCCTCTTGCAAAAAACCTTCTGCTTCTGGTTCAGGCTCGTGGAAGTCTTGCGGGGCTTTTTTTATTTTAGCAACGACACTTTGTGCTGCAGGTGAAAGCGTGTAGCCAGACAGAGCGTTCCTGTATCCAGTCTCGTTATGCAGCATGAGAAATAGGTTGAGATCAGCGCTGCTGACGATAAAACGATCCTCGATAATCGCAGAAGGGGGCTTAATCGATGGGGTTTTGACGTTGTCAGGCGGAGACAGGGCGAGATTAACGCGAGCAAAAGTTTTGCTGAGTAAACGCGCCCGACAGGCAGCATCGGCACACATTTGCCACAGTTTGTGATCGTTGAGAATGTTCGTCGCCTGCGTGACGGTATCCTCAAACGCTTGTGCAGGGTCAATCACAGCTGTGCGTGATGCATCTCCAGTATCCTCTCTTTGTTCAGGCTGTATGTTGATAGGAATTGTATCAACCTCGCCTTGCGGATGATGTCGTTTGAGCAGAAACGCAACGTTCTGAGAAAAATTTGTTTCTTCCCACGAAAAAGGTGTGAATATCGGACCGCCGTGTTGGTGACAGCTGCGACATGCATCGAGCGAGTGCGTTTGCACCCGCATTGTTGGCCTGCCATAATTTTCCACTGTCTGGAAATCAAAAGCACCTTGCCCCGGCAGAAGACTCATAACTTCTATTTGTTTAGTGTTCTCCACATAACCGAGAAACAGATGGCCGTTCAGCTCGAACTCAGCCATGCTCGCGGCAGATAACGTGGCTGTCACGTTTTTGTTGCTTGCCGCGACAGGCTCTAATTCCCCAAAACCAACAGCACGTCTCGGATCGGCAAAGGCTGCTGCATGGCGTTGCAACGAACGACCGAGAGGTATAAGCACCCCCACAGGCTTGCCGTACTGACTGAGGTAAGATAGCAACTCGGTAAAAGGATAAGGAACTTTTTGTTGCGGGGTGCGTGCGATTAGTTTGTCAAATAACGTCTCATCGCCACCAGCATTCTTAACCATAGAGAAAGGTTTGCAGCTCAGCAGCAATAACAAAGCAAAACCACGTAATACAAAGAGGTAGTGCTTGTGTTGGTAATCGGTAGACTTTGCCATCATGCAGCTCACCTTGTGCCACGCAGTGTGGCTACGAGGTTTTGGACTTCCTCATCGCTGACCAGCGTGCCTTGAATACGTTGGGGGCGCACCATGCCGGGGCATTGAAATAGCATGTCGCCTTTGCCAAGAAGTTTTTCTGCTCCCATGATGTCGAGAATGGTGCGGCTATCGTGGCGAGACGTAACCCTAAAGGCAATCCGACAAGACAAGTTGGCTTTGATGACACCAGTGATAACATCGACCGAAGGCCGCTGGGTGGCAAGCACAAGATGAATGCCACTCGCCCGTGCTTTTTGGGCAATACTCTGAATACACTGTTCGATTTCACGCGGTGCGGTTAACATCAAGTCAGCTAGTTCATCGATAACGACAACAAGGTAGGGCAACTGCTCGTTCTTGAGTATGTCGCCGTGTTGTTGCCGCCAATGGCTTTTTTCCGCACGGGGCAGCTGTGCCCATTTGCAGTGAAAAGCTTCGATGTTGCGCACGTTAAATTGACGCAGCAGTGTATACCGACGTTGCATTTCTTCACCGACCATCTGCAGTGCCTTGCGTGTTTGGTCAACATCGGTGATAACAGGTTGCAGAAGATGTGGAATACCGTCGTAGGTAGACAACTCCAGTAATTTGGGATCGACAAGCAGCAGTTTAACTTGGGTGGCACTGGCACGAGAAAGAATGCTGCACAGCAAGGAGTTGATGGCGACGGATTTGCCCGACCCCGTGCTGCCCGCGATCAACAGGTGTGGCATAGTCTGCAAATCACAGCACACTGCATCGCCGTTGGTGTCACGACCAAGGGCAAAATTAAGTGGAGATTTGTTTTCCTGAAACGCAGGCGTGGTCAAAATATCGCCGAGATAGACTGTGCTACGCTGCTGATTGGGAATTTGAATGCCGAGAGCTTTGCGCCCCGCCAGTGGCAGAATGATGATTGCACTGACACGCAAGGCCAGAGCAAGGTCACCCGCCAGCGCGGTTATTTGTGCCTGACGAATGCCGGGCTGGGGCTGAAATTCATACACCGTCACTACTGGAGTCGTGTGCCAGCTGAGAACTTCACCGCCGATTTTAAAGTCTAGCAGAGTTTTTTTGATTAACGCCGCGGTCTGACGATGTTGTGCCTCGCGATCGGGAGTTTTTTGCGCACTACTGCACCGAAACAACTCTTTCGGTGCAGTAGTTGCCTGTGCTGGTGTCGGATGCGGCACAGCTACACGACGACGGGGCAGCTTCGCCATTGCCAGCCCCGCGCGTGCTAACAAGTCGGCATGTGCCACGAGCAACAAGAGATAGCCGAGCAGTGTTACTGCGACGATATGCCCTCCAACGATACCTAGCGTGGCATTAACCTGTGCGGCCAACTCCTGTCCGATGACACCTGCGGCGGGCATCTCGATGCCAAACAACGAGGTCGCGGGTACGTAGATTTCCAACACATACAGCAGACAGAGCAGCAGCTGAGTGACAAGCAAAAAAACAATAGCGCGCTGTCGGCAAACATACAAATACAACAGCGTGGGTGGCAGAGCAAAGCCTGCTAGACCGAGGTGGTAGAGCACGGCCCCGCTCACATGTGCTCCCAACACGCCGCCGAGATTGTTCAGAATGGCAAGTGTGCCCACACCTGCCGTGACCATCGAGGGGTCAAAAGGTGAAAAACTGCCTAGTGCTAGCAAGTAGTAACAGCACAGACCGCTCAGCAAAAAAAACGTTGCTTTGCGCACCACCCCATCCCTGTCAATGTTTCCCATACTTCTATTTTATCACAGAGGAGCTGGTGTATGCGTAACCACCTGATAAAGCTAGTGTAATCTATATAAGTTGCGTGGGGAACAACTGCTAAGGCATGCGCAGCATGAGCACAATCAGGACGACGAGCGCAGCTAGCAGCAGTACAGAGATGGCGATAATGACGGCAGTGTTCTTCGTGCGGGGAAGCTGCGTGATGCTACGCGGCAACTTGCTGACGATGACCGTGCTTTCCCTACGATCGCCGTTCCCAAACTCAGTGTGCTGATCTTCAATGCGACGGTGCAGTTTTGTCCCCACCTCTGCTTCGATGGCAGTTATGGTTTCGTCCATACGCTCCTGTTCTCGCTCCATGCGGTCACCCTCTACAGCTGTGCCTGTGTGTCTGTGCCTGGCCGGCCGTGACATTTCTTGTATTTACGTCCTGAACCGCAAGGACACAGTTCGTTCCTGCCAACCTTTTCGGCTTCTCGACGAAAAGGTTGAGGCGCTGGTGCTGATTGTGAACCCGAATGTTGGTAGGCCACCGCTTCCGGGGGTGCTTCCTCCTGTACCTGATCTGGATCTGGGTGTTGCAGGATAAGCTCGTCTTCGTTCTGCTCCACAGTGCGCTCGACATATTCGATGCGTGGCGGTGGCATGCGTACTAGCGTAGACACTGTGTCTTCCTCGATACGCATCCACATGCTGTTGAAGAGGTTAAAGGCTTCTTTCTTGTATTCTTGCAGGGGATCGCGTTGCGCATAGCCGCGCAAACTCACCGCATCTTTCAAGTTGTCCATCGACAGCAGATGGTCTTTCCATGCCACATCGATAATTTGTAAATAAACCTGCGACTCCAGCTGGACGAGAATGTTCGGCTCGATGTCTTTAACTTTATCCCGATAGGCCGCTTCAATCTGTTCCGTCGCAATCTGCACCACACCTTCGATCGTTATCTCCTCTACGTCATGATCGATGATGTTTATCTGTTCTAGGTTGAACTGCTTGTTAATCTCGTCCTGAATCGGCTGCAGATCCCAATGATCGGAGTTAGTCGCTTCGGGCGAGAAGCGTGCGGCGATGTCGCTGCAGACGCGGTTGATGACCATGTCGAAAAAATCCTTAATTTCTGACTGTGCTTCCAATGCCGAGTGGCGGCGCATGTAGACCACCTGCCGCTGCTGGTTCATGACATCGTCGTATTCAAGCAAGTGCTTGCGGCTGGAAAAGTTCTGCTCTTCGACTTTCTTCTGTGCCCGCTCGATCGCCCGTGACACCATCGGCGAGACGATCGACTCTTCCTCCTCCATACCTAGCCGTGCCATGATGCCAGACAGCCGATCGGAAGCAAAAATACGCATCAAGTCGTCTTCGAGCGACAGAAAAAACTTGCTTTCGCCCGGATCGCCTTGTCGCCCCGAACGTCCGCGTAGCTGATTGTCGATACGGCGTGACTCACCCCGCTCTGTGCCAACCACTAACAGCCCACCCTGCTGCACAACACCCTCACCTAGAATAATATCCGTACCACGTCCCGCCATGTTGGTGGAAATGGTGACTGCGCCGCGCTCGCCCGCGTTTTTGATAATCGCCGCCTCGCGTGCGTGGTTTTTGGCATTCAACACTTCGTGTGGGATGTTTTTCTTCGTTAATAGCTGTGACACCAGTTCGGATTTGGCAACCGATTGCGTGCCGACCAATACGGGACGCCCGCGTTTTTGTGATCGCTCGATCTCAGTTACGATCTGGTTGAATTTTTCCCGTGCGGTGCGATAAACAATGTCTTCCTGATCCTTGCGCACCATTTTCTTGTTGGTGGGCAGCACGACCACGTCGAGCTTGTAGATTTTTTTGAGTTCCACCGCTTCGGTATCGGCCGTGCCAGTCATGCCTGCCAGCACCTTGTACATGCGAAAATAATTCTGAAAACTGATCGTCGCCAACGTCTGTGTTTCGCTCTGCACAGGCAGGTTTTCCTTGGCCTCCAACGCCCCGTGCAGTCCCTCGCTGTATCTGCGTCCCGGCATCAAGCGTCCCGTATGCTCGTCGACGATAATCACCTGCTTGTCACGCACGACATAATCCACGTCCTTGCGAAACAGCACGTGTGCCTTTAACGATTGCGAAACGTGATGTAGCACGTCGATGTTCTGCGGCGCGTAGAGGTTGTCCACTGCGAGCTTGGCTTCGATCTTGTTGATGCCGTCTTCGGTAAGACTGACAATGTGTGCTTTCTCATCGATGGTATAGTCGATGCCTTTTTTAAGATCGGGAATTGCCTTGTTGGTTTTGAGGTATAGCTCGGTGGCCGTCTCTGCTGTCCCCGAAATTATCAGCGGCGTGCGTGCTTCGTCGATGAGAATAGAGTCAACCTCATCGACGATGGCGAAATCTAACTCGCCTTGCACGATGTGATCATGATGCACCTTCATGTTGTCGCGCAAATAGTCAAAGCCAAACTCGTTGTTAGTGCCGTAGGTAATGCCACAGGAGTAGGCTTCATTGCGTTCGCGATCGTTGAGACCATGCACTATGGCGCTGCTGGAAACCTGCAAGAAACGATAGATCTGCCCCATCCATTCAGCATCACGTTTAGCGAGATAGTCGTTGACTGTGACGAGATGCGCACCCTGTCCGCTCAGAGCATAGAGATAGAGTGGTAGAGTCGCGGTCAAGGTTTTGCCCTCACCCGTCTTCATCTCGGCAATCTTGCCCTCGTAAAGAGCGATCCCACCCATCAACTGCACGTCGTAGTGCCGCTGACCGAGTACCCGCCGTGAAGCTTCACGCACCGCGGCAAACGCATCAGGCAGCAAGTCCTCACGTTTTGCGCCGTTCGCCAGCTTTTGTTTAAACGTTGTCGTCGTCTGCTGCAGTTGGGCATCATCAAGTTTGCGGTAATCGTCTTCAAGTACGGCAATGCTCACCATCATCGCCTTGAGGCGCTTTATCTCCCTGTCGTTTTTGCTGCCGAAAATTTTCTTAAGAAAGTTCACCGCACCACCATTCGCTGCGCTCATGGGACTGCCTTTGATTCTTACACAATGCTACGAGTAAAAACAGGATTTTGTCAGAAGAGGTTCTGCTCACCGAGACCGAGAATAAATTTGCGCGGGTTACTCGGATGACCGTTGACCCACACCTCGTAGTGCAAATGTGGCCCTGTCGTGCGCCCCGAAGCCCCAACCGTGCCAATCTGGTCGCCGCGGTTTACTTTTTGGCCGGGCTGCACGAGGTTGTGCGCGTTGTGCCCGTAGCGGGTAACGATGCCGTAGCCATGTGCAATCATTATGAAATTGCCGAAATTTTCCTTACGTCCAGAAAAGATAACCACGCCATCTGCTGGGGCGAGAATGGGTGTGCCGATGGCACTGGCGATGTCCATGCCGCGATGACGGGTTCGTTCGCCCGTGAAGGGCGAAACGCGGTAACCATAACCACTGCTGACCCAACCCTTGACGGGATAGACCGAGGGAATAGACGACAGCAGCGAGCGTTTCTTGTCGAGCTTTGACAACAGCCGCTGCATCTCAAAAGTTCTGCGCTGCGCCTGATTGCCGACATCGGTGAGTTGTTGTAGCACGGGGCTGAAGGCCAGTTCGTCGAAGTCGATGCCCGCGGGCACGACTTCGTTCTTCTGTGCCTGTGGCGGTTGAACTGCCGTGACGTTAAGGGAGCGAGCGTTGAACTCAGCATCGCTCAAGGGGCCGATGCCAGTGCGGGTGTTGATCTTGCTGGTGTCGATCTGAGTGAGTTCGTCAAGACGGACGGTGTAGTTTTGCACCACCTTCAGGGCACGTTTTACCTCGCTGAGCTTCTCAACCAGCACACGGATCTCACTTTTCACGCCCTCATGCTCGACCGAGAGTTCACGGTAACGCTCCGCCGTCTTGCGCAGATCGAAATAGTCCATGCCGAAGAACACCGCCACGTAGAGCAGTGTTAGTGTTAGCATCAGCAAGGCTTTAGGCACAAAGCGTGGTATCCTGAAAGTACGCGAGGCGGTGGCATCGCCAGGTACCACGATCAGTGTCAAGCGTTTCATCAGCTCCTCTCCCCTTGTTTCAGCAGTGACTGTAACTTGGCAAAATGCAAAATAAAGCGCCTAACTACCAATAACCACGACGATCAAGGTAATGTTGTCCTTGCCGCCGCGTGCATTTGCCAACTCTACAAGTTCCTTAACGGCATTTAGTTTGCTTTTGTTAACAGTGCAGGAAATTTCCTCGTCGGAGATGCGCCCATGCATGCCGTCTGAAGACAGGACGAAGAAATCGTTTGGCTCGATGGCAATGGTGCTGGTATCAACATCTTCCATCTCCTGATAGCCGACACTGCGGGTGATGACGTTCTGCATGCGAGTGTTTTTTGCCTCTTCGCGGCTGATTACGCCTGCACGTAATTGCTCGCCAATCAGCGAGTGATCGTTGGTTAGCTGGTAGATGAAACGGTTGCGAATCAAGTAGACACGACTGTCACCGACGTGTCCGATGTAGGCATGTTTGCCACTGATCATAAGTGCCGATGCGGTTGTGCCCATGCCCATCAGCTGTGGTTCTTCGAGGGCACGCTCGAAGATACTGGTGGAAGCGTGGTTGAGCGCCTGCACCAGCATCGAGCAGACATGCGCTTGGCGGCTAGTCTCATCCATGCTTGCTAGTTTGCGGGGCGCGGTCTGCTGGTCAATCCAACTCGCCACACACTTGACACAGAGGTCACTGGCCACCTCGCCGCCGGCGTGACCGCCCATTCCGTCCGCAACAATGTAGAGGCGACGTGCGTCGTCAACTAAAAACGCATCTTGATTGGAGGAACGGGTCAAGCCGATATCGGTCTCACCGCGTGCGGTAATTTTCATAAACTTCCGCGACTAATCTGTCTTCCACTCTATCATTGTCTGTCCGAGGCCTCTTCGCTATCGTAACAAATTTAGCCATTACCGTAAACTTTTTCGGGTAGTTCACCAACGCGGGCATCTTTCTTACTTGCATCGCATAGTTGCCGTGCGGTAAAAATTGCCGCGTGGTTCAGGAAAAGAAACATAGATATACCAAAGCACAACGGCTGAAGGGTTTTCCCGATTTTTTGCCAGCCGAAGCCGCGGTGCGTGCCCACATCGTCAGTGTTGCAAGGCAGCAGGCGATGTGGGCAGGTTTTAGCGTCATCGATACACCAACGCTGGAGTATAGCACGACGCTGAGCGATGCCGCGGAACAAGAAAGCAGCAAGCAGATGTATCGTTTTCAGGATCACGGTGGGCGTGATGTTGGGTTGCGGTTTGATTTGACTGTGCCGTTTGCGCGTTTTGTGGCGGAACACCGTGCCGAACTACTTTTCCCCTTGCGTCGCCTGCAGTGTGGCAATGTTTTCCGCGGCGAGAAACCGCAGCGCGGGCGTTACCGTGAATTCCAGCAGTGCGATCTCGACATCGTTGGCACGACCAGCAGTGCCGCGGAGATAGAAATTATCGCGCTGTTCAACAGTATTTTGGCGCAGCTGCGACCGGGTGCATGGCGGTTGGCCATCGGGCATCGGGCACTGCTGAATGCAGTGGTTGGTAAAATATTTCCCGCACTCGATGACACCGTGCGCAGTGAGATGCTGATCGTTATCGACAAGATCGCCAAGCTGGAACGTGAGCGCATTGTGGCGCTACTGTGTGAGAAAAGCGGTGGCACGCCTGTACAGGCACAGGAACTGCTCGATGTGCTACAGCTCGATCTCGATGGCGTGGGTGAATTTTTGCGCCACGATACGCATCTGGAAGCCACGCTCAGCACGTTGCAACAGACACTAGAGACGTTGCAACAGCTCGATGCTGGCCGCGGCGAGGGGCGAATTGAATTCGACCTCTCGGTCGCACGGGGGCTTGACTACTATACGGGCATTGTCTTTGAGACGGTGCTCGATGAAGCCCCACAGCTCGGCTCGGTCTGTTCGGGTGGGCGGTATGATGACTTGATCGCCCGCTTCTCAGCGCAGCCGTGCGCGGGAGTGGGGGGCTCGATCGGTGTCGATCGCCTCGTGCCACATCTCGTCTCACGCGCAAAACCAACACTTGCAAGTGCTGAATTGTTCATCGCTGTCGCTACTGCGGCGGCGCGTCGCTATGCCTTGCTGACCGCACAAATGTTGCGTGCGAAGGGTGTCAGCACGGCAATCGATGTCGCTGAGCAGAGCCTGAAAAACCAGTTGAAGCATGCCCATCGCGGTGGCTATCTGTGGGTGGCTATCGTCGGTGATGAGGAGATGCAGAGCGAGACGGTGACGTTGCGCAACATGCAGACGGGTGTTGAGCAGAAGGGCATCGCTAGAAAAATGTTGCCGATGACGATTACAGCCGCGAGCAGCTCTGCATCATCTTGACATCATTGCTAGTGGTTGTCACAGCTGCCGCAGGCGGGTTTTTTCAAGCTGAGATCCTGAAACTCCCAGTTGCCGAATTCAAGGTTGGCGTGTTCTAGCGCATCGTCGAGGAAGGCGAATTCTCGCGTGTAAATTTCTTTTAACAGCTTTTGCTCCAGACAGCAGGAGTTGTAGTGGTAGCACTCTGCCGCGGGATCGTAAATTTCTGTGACACCCGCCTGACGATCTCTGAATTTAAAAAAACACCAGCCGTAATTCTGTGTGGTAAGTTTTGCGGCAGTGCTCATGCGCTTTGCTCCGCCTGTTGTTCGGCTTTGGTGTCCTCACACATGCGTGCTACCGCCGCGGCTTCGACGCGGGTCAGCAGTGGCTTGAAGTCGTTCAAGGTGCGCTGCTCGCAGATTTCTTGTGCGTTCGCCCACGTGAACGGCTTTTCTTCCGCGAATAGGTCTTCTACACGGGCGCAGTAGGAAGGCAGTATTGGTTTTAAATAAATTGCCGCGATGCGAAATAGATTGAGCATGGTAGTAATCGTGCCGCGGGTGCGTTCGGGATCGCTTTTGATTGATTTCCATGGCACCGTGTCGTTGCAATAGCGGTTAGCTTCGTCCACGATGGCACGAATAGCTAGCACCGCTTTGCTGAAGTCGCGTTTTTCGTAATACATGGCAATCGTCTCACTTTGTGCCGCGGCTTGTGCGACCAGCTTATGACCTTCGGGAGGAAGGACACCGAGACGCCGGTCGAGTTTTTTTTGTAACAACTGCGCCCCGCGGGAGGCGACGTTAGTTATTTTGCCAATCAGGTCGGAATTGACGCGGGAACGAAAGTCATCAAAGCTGAAATCAACATCGCTGATGCGTCCGTTGATTTTTGCCGCGAGGTAGTAACGTAGCCACTCTGGATTGAGATGTTTCAACCACGTTGCAGCCCTGATGAACGTGCCGCGTGATTTGGATAGCTTCTCCCCTTCGGAGGTTAGCATGCCATGCACGAAGATACGCCGCGGCAGGGTAAAGCCTGCGGTCTTGAGCATTGCTGGCCAGAACAACGCGTGGAAGTAGACGATATCCTTGCCGATGTTGTGGTAAATTTCCGTGTTGCCATCCTTCCAAAAGCTGTCAAAGTCTTGCTCATGCTGTTGACACCACTCTTTGGTCGTGGCGATGTAGCCGAGTGGAGCATCGACCCAGACGTAAAAGTACTTGCCCGGCTGGTCGGGAATTTCAAAACCAAAATACGGCTCATCTCTCGATATGCACCAGTCCTTGAGCCTATCCTGCAGCCATTCGTCGAGTTTGCGCACGATTTCCTTATCTACGCCATCCCTGACCCACTGTTTCAGAAAATCACGGAAGTGGTCAAGCTTGAAAAAGTGCTGGTCAGACTTACGGGTGACGGGGGTCTCGCCACAGATGGCACATGTGCCGTCGCGCATATCGACGGGAGAGTAAGTGGCACTGCACACCTCACACTGATCGCCATACTGATCGGCTGCATTGCAGGCGGGGCAGCTGCCCCGCACAAAACGATCGGGTAGGAACATCTTATCCCGTTGGCAATAGCTCTGCCGCACGCCGCGAATTTCAACATGACCCGCGTCCTGCATTTGCTGGTAGACCTCGTGGCACAGGGCACGGTTGGTACCAGAGTTGGTGGATGAGTAGTGGTCGAAGGCGATGTCAAACGCAGCAAAATCACGCTGATGGGCAGCAAAAACCTCGGCGATGAGAGCTTCGGGTGTGATGCCACGCTTGCGTGCCGCCACCATGATTGGCGTGCCGTGCGTGTCGTCGGCACAAATCGAGAGGCAAAAGTTGCCGCGCATCTTCTGGAAGCGCACCCAGAAGTCGGTGATGAAGTGCTCGAACAGGTGACCGATATGGATGTCGCCGTTGGCGTAGGGCAGAGCGGTCGTAACCACGATTTTGCGGTGATTGGCGTTCGATGCTGGCATGGTGATGGAAAATCCTAAGGTATTGCCATAAGTTAACCGATAGTAACGATGACTGCACAGAGTAGCTCTAATTGGGCGAGAAGTAAATGATTTTCAGGATCTACATGCTATGCTTGCTAGCACTTGCCTGTGCTGATGAGATTAACCGCATTCAGTCTACTGTCGATGCGGATGCGGTTGTTTTTGGTCATTACGAACTGGGGGAGGTCGCAACCGAGCCGGGTGATATGCCTGCTCAAAGCGAAGATGTCACACTGAGGGATGTGAAGTTTATCAACAAAATCTCGGCGACGGAGTCCCTGTTCGTTACCGAAAAGAACGTGACGTGGAAATACGACGAGGAAGCCAATACTCTGACGAAAATTACCTACAGTGGGGACAAGACATACGACAATGGCGACTTTGTGCAGAGCGGGACAACTGAATATGGGTTCTCAAAGCATCTCTTGCGCATGTATGTCAAGGCTAGCAAGGCAGCTCATCTGGTAGTTACCCCCAGCATGACAGGCACAGGAGGGTACAGTAAGCCGGTGTTTCTCGAAGCAAGCCTATACGATGCCAACAAACCGCCTCTTATGCTATATCTTGATGCCGAAACAGAGGATAGGAACGTGCCCTCAGTACTCATGTTCACCAAAGGCAAGTATGTACTGAACTCGTTCGCGATGACCTGCGAAGATAAAGGCCCAATTTCAGTGCAGATTGGTGATGGCGATAAATATAACCTTAGTGATACGAAAAAGGGAGTTGGCGGTATTGGTAGTGACGGCATAAGTTTCTGGATTTTAACTGACAACGATTTCTCGCTACTTATGTGGTATGGCTGCACGCAATTAGCTGAAAAAGATGCTAGTGGTAAAGAGGTGAAAGATAACCAAGGCAATGTCAGTAAGAAAGCAAGTCACGACTACAAGAACTTCAATTTCAAGTTTACGAACAGAAAACTAAGTGTTTCCTATAGAGGGGAAAATGCGAGCAGGTTGCCACTTGGTGTCTGGATAGATGTTAGCAACAAGGAGCACCCAGTCATCGAAGGCAAGATAATCTCCATCAGTGCGGAGGGCAAGCTGCTCAGTGCCGATGTCCCGTCAGTGCCACAGTGATGGTTCACTCTGATGAGTGCTCTGTGCTGGCGGACTGCGCTTGTTCCTGTAGATAGCGTGCGCCTTGTACTGACAGCAGTGTAGTGCAGACAGTGTAGACACAGACGAGCGCTAATAGCCACGCGAGACCATCGAGGACGAAGGCATCGAGCATGGCAATCAGCTCTTCGTCGGCTTCGGTAACAACTAGCGTAACCTCTTGAAATGTAACTAAAAAATGGTTGAAAAGCAGGGCAATCAACACTACAAACGCTAGTGTTAGCAGCCCCTGATAGAACCCCATCGTCCGCGCAAAGGAGCGAAACAACAGAAACCCGCGTCGTGACGAAGCTAACTTAGGCACCGCGGTGCTAAAAACACCCAACAGTTTACTTGCTTTCATTGAAACAATCCCTCTTAAGATAGTCTACAACAATCTTAACACTCTTTCATCACAGGAAAAAACAAAAATTAGCCTAAGAAAATAAAACTCATAGGGTAACTGCTGCGCACGCATAATGTGGCATAAGTTTCCGTGCTGATTTTGTAAGAAAAATATTGACAATTGCGTGCTACTTGTGCTACGATCACGGTAACATAATGTGCGCTTAAAGCCTGATGGGGAGGGGCGTTGGTGCTCTCGGGTTGCGATTGCAGTACCGTTGGTTGCCTATGAAACTTAAACTTTTCTTGCTGGTCACCAGCCTACTTTTTTGCGGGACGAGTTCGTTCTCCTCAAGCCCTGAACAGCAGTCTGTGCTCGAATTGCAGCTGCCACGTGAGCCAGCGGCGCGGCTCGAACAGGTCTATCTACATGAATTTACTGCGACAATCATGAAAACGGCACGCCACTATGCCTTCATTGCAGGGCGTGTGCCTGATTTAGATATCGAGTCGTTACAGAAGTTTGACCGCTGCCAAGCTTTGTTCACATCGTTGCAGCGGCGGCAAGAGGAGTTGCACAGCATCACTGAGGATGACAGGATCGATCGTACCGCTTATTTTGAGCATCTGCTGATACTGTCGTTGGCTTTGACGCACATGAACCGCAGGCTGTATGAGTTGGGCAAGGAACGAACGGAGTTGCAGAAAGATTTCATGCGCAGCGTTACTGGCGAGGGCAAGGGCAAGGTGAATGAAAGGCTCAAGACGCTTGATGACAAGATCGCGGTGCTCGATCGCAAGATGGATTCTATTTTTGCAGCCGATCCTGCCAACATGCTGTTAACCGTCGGGGTGGGGCATAATAAGCGGCCTCTATATCAGAAAATTGTCGCTGATTATTACCATCTGCTGAGCATGGAAGTAACGGGGGCGCGGCTAATTGAGACTATACAGGAATCAAACCAGCCTCTGCTCGACGGTGCGTGGGAGAAAGTTACCACCGGCAACAGAAAATTTCTGCATCAGGCGTGGCGGCATACCTGTGGAGAGCGGAAGTTGCGAGGCTTGTTGCGGCCACATAAACTTGCTGCGCTGGGCTTTTACATCAAGCACCGCGGTCTTGTCGCACGGGTTGAATCTCTGCTTACTGAACAGAAGGAGGACACGTTGTTGGGATTACAACGTGATGCCGAGAGCTACTTCGCAAAACGGATAACCCCAGAGCATTTTCACAGCTCGGCCAGCTCTTTCTTTGGTCTGCTGGCTGCGTTGACCTTGCCTGCCTTCCGCGTGCCGAGCAAATACAACAAGTTAACCCTGCTGGCGATGGGGGCTGCGGGGGCGCTATATTCAGGCTACCGCACCAAAGCTCTTTACGACATGCGTACGCAGCTGGAAACGGGAGCACTGAGCGGTCTCAACTCCTACGACCTCTATCACGATTTTCGCCACAACACGTCGCTCATCCGCACAGCCTTTTCGCATTTGTCGGTGACAGCCTTAGCGATGGTGTTGCGGCGTATGCCGAAAGAACAGAAGAAGCTCAAGAACGTTAATACCAAGTTGCTACTTACAGTGGGCACGGTAGGATCGCTGTTTTCGATGTTCGTTGCGGAAACGGCGCAGACAGGTAACATTAATTTGCTCAAGGATCGCGATTTTCTCTACAACATGTTCATCGTTGCCGCGATCGATTTCACTATCATCTATCTCTCGTCTTCAGCACTAGCACTGTCTTATGAGAATCGGGTGGCACTGACTGCGGCTGCGTCTGTTTTATTGTCCGTCACTGGGCATGTCATCAGCGGCAAAAAGCTCAATTGGGATCGCATCATCTTTGATACCACCTATGTCAGTACCTTTTCACTGCTCAAGGCCAAATACCTCTACACCAGCGGTTCAAACCTGTTGATAAAAAAACTCAAGGAGCGGGGCGTAGAGAACATCGGGGCGATGACGGGAGCAGTGAGTATCTTGGCACTGATGAGCAATTTTTTAGGCAACGTTCCCTACTCAGTTATCGCTCGCAACTGGGTTGAACGCCAACCTGCCTACCACAAGTTCCCCTTGCTCGACGGTCAGCATGGCGATGAGTTAGGCAACATCGATCTCGAACAGCAGCTTGACCGCCTGCTCGCCAAGCACAACATTGAGGATGCTGAACTTAAGAAAGTTTTGCAGAAGTGGCTGTTGGATAAGTAGTTCCATCAAGCAGGGGTAGGATTTTACGCAGAGCAGCACTGTTGGTCGGATAGCTGTGTGTGTCGATGCGTTGCACAGCCCGTACCCCCTGCACCGACGAGGACAGGAAGGCCGCAGTGAAGTTTTGTACCTCTTCGATGTGGATTGCACGAGGGACGACCTCAATGCCGTGCGCTGCTAGTGTTTCTACGACCCTCTGTGCTGTCAAGCCAGCCAATAACCCCGTCTCTGGGTGCGGGGTATGGCAGTTGAGTTGGCCGCGGTTATTGGTCACGAAAAAAATGTTGGCGGTTGATGTTTCTGCTACCTGGCCGCGGTCGTTAAGCCATAGCACATCGTCGTAATCAGCACTTTGCGCCGCGGCGACGGCGACGATGGTTTCGAGGTAGCTGGGGGTTTTTGCCGCGAGTAGTTCGCTGTTATCACGCGGCATGGTCTGCAACGCACAGTTGTGGCGGTATGCTGTGGTCGGTAGCTGCAGGCAATAGATAGTTTTCTGCACTGCACTTGTGGGACGCACCATCCCCAGCCCTAGTCCTGCGGAGACTGCCAGACGCAGATAGCTCCGTCCTGTTGGTAAGCGTGCTGCCATGTCATGCAGTTCGGCGCACAATTCCACCTGTGTCCAAGGCAATGGTAGGCGAATCAGTGCCGCCGAACGATACAGGCGTTCGACGTGTGCGGTGCAGTAGAGCGGGCGACCCGCATAGCCCGCCAACACCTCAAACACACCATCGCCGTGCAGGTAGATGCGATCGAACACCGAGACACGTGCTTTTTCAGCCTCCGAGACGACACCGTTGATAGATACATAGCCTTGCAAAAACATATACCTCCGCCCGTTTGTATAGCATTTTTGCTGTCGTGGGGAAACTTTATGTTACACATCCTGTCCGTGTGGTTTGTAGAGTTGTGGAGCTAGAAAGCGGCAAAAAGACCTACGAGCGAAGTTGTGGAGCTAGAAAGCGGCAAAAAGACCTACGAGCGAAGTTGTGGAGCTAGAAAGCGGCAAAAAGACCTACGAGCGAAGTTGTGGAGCTAGAAAGCGGCAAAAAGACCTACGAGCGAAGCGAGTAGTTGATCATCTGCTGCTGAACCGGGTATAATAGAGTGTTTAATTATGGGTGAATTAATGAGAGGGATGTGATGCGTATATTGATGAGAACATTGTTACTAGCATTGTTGTGCGTCGGTAGCCAAGGTATTGAGGCAAAAGAGGTGGATCGTTTGGTCATCATCTCGCCGCACCGCAAGTCTATGCAGCGTGAGTTTATTCCGCTGTTTCGAGAGGACTACAAGCGTCGTTATGGCAAAGAAATCAAGGTTGATTGGCTCGATCAAGGTGGCACAAACGATAACGTGCGTTTTATCCGTGCCAAGTTTGCCAAAAATAGTGACAGCACGGGTCTCGATGTCTTTTGGGGCGGCGGCGATATAGTGTTTTCCATGCTAGCGAAGGATAAGTTGCTATCGTCCTACCGGCCTTCTGAAGCTATACGGAAAGCGATCCCACAAAAGCTTGCTGGCATCATGATGCATGACAAGGATCGTCTGTGGCATGGGGTGGCAATGTCTACGTTTGGCATTTTTTACAACAAAAAGCTACTGAAGTTGGAAAAGCTGCCTGTGCCACGCCAGTGGGCGGATCTAGCTCGCCCTGAGTACTACAATCTCGTCTCGGCTGCTGACCCTCGCCGTTCGGGTAGCATGGGGCAGATGGTTGAGATTATCATGCACAGTGTCGGTTGGGATGAGGGATGGCATCTGTTAGCAGGATTGGCGGCCAACACGACGCGCTTCACACATTCGAGCAGTGACCCGATCAAGGCGGTTGTGGCTGGTGATGCTGTTGCCGCGCCTTCGATCGATTTCTACGCTTACTCCCGCATTAGCAGTATCGGCAAGGACAAGCTTGGCTATGCGTTACCGACGGGGCCGACGACGATGGATTGTGATCCCGTCGCCATCCTGCGGGGCGCACCTAACCGTCAGGCAGCTGAGCGGTTTATCGAGTTTTTGTTGCGTCCTGATGTGCAGCGCCGGCTTATCCTGCCGAAGGGGGCAAAAGGTGGGCCAAAGTTTTCTTACTTAGGAAGGATTGCGGTCAATCCTGATAGCTACAAGGGTGTGAACCCCCAGCAGCTGCTGGTGCTAAACCCCTACAAGTTAAAGAGCGAGGATGTTTCGCATCTCGATCGAGAGAAGTCGATCAAGGCGTTACTGGTGCGCAAGGATCTGGTCGGGGTTTTACACGTCGATACGCATCGTGAGCTGCGCAAGATTTGGCAAGAAGCAACACGCAACGGCAATACCGCGCTGCTGCGTCAGCTGAGCCGTCCGCCTTTAACCGAGAAGGAGTTCATGCAGCTACCCGACAAGTGGCACGATCCCGTGTTTCGCAACAAGAAGATCAACGCGTGGCTGCAAGGCGCACGACAGAAATACAAACGCCTTGAAAAATTGGCACAACTGAAGAGGTAATAGCAAGGTTGGGTGCTGCGGTAAGATCGACTATAATGGATAGCGTTGGGTAATTGCACAGCACCTTGTTGAATAACGAGGGATTGACATGAGTTTTATGCGTAGGTGGTTTTGGGTGGTGTCGCTGTTGGTGGCGACTGACGGAGGTCTTGCTTACGATCTTCCGCGTCACAACCGTGCGGGAATAAATAGCTCAGCGCTGCGGGAACTGCAGAAGATTTCGCGGGAGATCGCGGTAATTGCGAAGCAGGCACGCAAGGCGATCGTCTACGTATCGACCTCGAAGACAATTGAAATGCCTTTTGGCTATTCCGATCCGCTTGAATTTTTCTTCGGCCCCAACTACCGGCAGCGTAATCAAGATCGTCCCAAACGCAAACGCGAAGGTCTTGGCTCTGGTTTTTTCGTCGATCTTAAGCGCGGCTATATTTTGACCAACAATCACGTCGTTGCCGATGCTGATGAGATCAGCCTCAAGCTGGCCAACGACGAGGTATATGACGGCAACGTCGTCGGCCGGGACAGCAACACCGATGTTGCGGTAATCGAAATCAAGGCGAAGAACTTCAACCGCCGCGGCTTGCAAGCGCTGGTGCTTGGTGACTCTAGCAAACTCGTAGTCGGTGACCTCGCCTTTGCGCTCGGCGCGCCGTTTGGCTTGGAGGCGAGCTTGTCGTTTGGTATCGTCTCCGCGGTGGGGCGGGGCAATCTCAACATCACGCGTATGGGCAACTTCATCCAGACTGATGCCGCGATCAACCCCGGTAACAGCGGTGGCCCGCTGCTGAACGATGCGGGCTTGGTCGTTGGTCTCAACACCGCGATCTATTCCCGCTCTGGTGGCTACAACGGCATTGGTTTTGCTGTGCCATCCAATCTCGTGCGCCGCGTCGCTGAGCAACTAATCAATGACGGACGAGTGCAGCGCGGCTATCTCGGTGTGCAGTTGCAGGTCATTAGTCCTGATTTGCACAAGAGCTTGCGCTTGCCGCCCGATATCAAGGGGGCACTAGTGTCACAGGTGATGCGCGGTGAGCCAGCGGATAAGGCGGGCTTTCGTGCTGGTGATGTCATCGTCGCGGTCAACAATCGCAAGGTCGGGAGCGTGCCTGACCTGATTAGCAGTATCGGCCTGATTAAACCGGGTGTAAAGGCGAAGGTGTTGATCTATCGTGGTGCTCGACCCAAAACCATCTATGTTACGATTGGGGCGTATCGAGAGGAGAAGCAACCGCGCCGCAGCGCGAGTAGCAGCGGTGGTAGTGGTGTTTTTGGCATGACACTTAGTCGGGTCAGCGATCGCTTGCGCAAGCAGTATGGTTTCGATAGTCGGCATGGATTGGTAGTGGTCGATGTGGCGAGCAATTCGCCTGCCAGTAGATCGGGGTTGCAGCGGGGCGACGTGTTGCTCAGCGTCAATGGGGCGAAAATCAAGGACATGAGTTTTTTCCGTAAACAAATTAACGCCTCTAGCCGACCACATATTCGCATCGAGCGGCAGGGTCAGTTTCTCTTCGTCGCTTTGCACAAAAAGTGAGCATTTCGTTAGCCCGCACCTTGCGAGGCGTTGATTGGGCTACGGCGCGGGATAGTTTAGTGCCGTGCAAGGGAGACGAACCCCCTGCCGCGCGCAGTCCGCTATTCAGCGCACATGGTGTCGTGCATGCTTTTCTTGGGCGTGGCGGTAACGGAGCTAATTTTCAGCACGTCAAGCAGGTGCATGGCACGGACATCGTTGCTGCGGGAGCGAGCACGGCAGCGCTCTCTGATGTGGGTGTGCGAGCCGACGGGTTGTTTACCACGCAGCGCGGTTGTCGCGTCGCGGTGAAGACGGCTGACTGCGTGCCGATCCTCTGTTGTGATCGGGAGACGCGTAATTTTGCACTGGCGGTACATGCGGGACGGCGTGGCTTGTTGGCTGGTATTGTGGCGCGTGCAGTTAGCTGCCTTGCCGCACAGGGGCTGAGTTGTCGTGCTGCTCTGTGGGCGATTGGCCCCGCGATCGGTGCCGCGGCTTACGAAGTCGGCCCGGCGGAGATGGAAGCGTTGCACGGTGCGGACGCGGGCTTGAGCCATGAGCAGGCAGCTATATGCATCAGTGAGGGACGTGACGATCGTTGGCATCTTGACTTGCAGTTGGTGGCTGTCTTGCAACTGTTGAATTGCGGTATTGCCGCGGCGCAAGTGAGCGTTGTCAGGATATGTACCTACACTGCGGCGGAGTTTTTCTACAGTTTTCGTTTCGATAAGGGGCACTTCGGATCAAATTGGAGCTACGTAGCCCTATCATGATGCAAGATGAAAACGTTTACGCGGTGGTGCTGGCTGGTGGTAGCGGGACACGTCTTTGGCCTGAGTCGCGCCGTGCGTGCCCCAAGCAGTTTTGTCGCATCGGTAGCGACAAGACTTTGCTGGAACTGACACTGGCGCGTCTCGATGGCTTTGTGCCGGCGGAGCGGCGTGTGGTAGTCACGCAGCAGGCTCACTACGAGCGCATGGCGAAGGTGGTGCGGGTGGGAGAGACGAACACGCTGGCAGCGGAGATCGTCGCTGAACCTGCGGGGCGTGGCACGCTAGCCGCGGTGAGCTTGGCAACGCTGCAATTGTTGGTGCGTGACCCGAAGGCGGTGGTTATCTCGCTGCATTCCGACGCGTTCATCAGAGATGTGTCAGCCTTACAGTGTGCGTTGGCCGCGGCGGTGGTGGCGGCACGGAGCGACTATCTCGTGCTGCTTGGTGCTAAACCGCACTACGCGGCGACAAATTACGACTATATCGTGCGCGGTGCGCCGATTGAGAGCTTGCAGAACGTTTACCATGCTCGTTTCCTCTATCATCCCACCCAGCGGGAAGCAGATGAATTTGTGCAGACGGACGGTTATTTTTGGAACAGTGGTATCTTTGTCTGGCGTGCCGCGCTTTTTCGGCGGGAACTGCAAGCGTCGCGACCACAAGTTGAGAGGGTGTTGTCAGCTTGTCTGTCTGATGCTGGTGGTATTGATGCTGTGAAGTTGCACAAGTACTATGCGCAATTAGAAGAGACTTCTGTCGATGGGGGAGTTGTCGCCCCCAGCAGTCGCTGTGCAATGTTGCCACTGGACTGTGGCTGGTTGGATATCGGCAGCTGGGATATGCTGGCGCAGGCTTTCGATGTTGATAAAGATGGCAATCTTGCCTTAGGCGAGGTCTTGATGCGTGCTTGTCGCGGGACAACAGTGAAGACGAGCGGCTTGCAGGTTGTGACGCTGGGCTTGAAGGATGTGATCGTCATTGCTACGGCTGACGCG
The DNA here is from genome assembly GCA_965226195.1 of Oligoflexales bacterium. Classification (GTDB taxonomy): domain Bacteria; phylum Bdellovibrionota_B; class Oligoflexia; order Oligoflexales; family JAPPIL01. Next base: position 920,250 of record OZ245333.1, on the reverse strand, counting down.
GTGTTGGTGTGTGCGAAGGAGCGAGCACAAGAGGTGCGCGATCTTGTGGCTCGTTTACCAGACGGTGTTGTTTAGCTGTCCATGTTCTGTGGCAATTGAGCTCACGCGGTTCGATCCGCCTGCTCTTTTTGTGCTAAAATACCTATAAGAACTAACTCTGGAGGCGATTGTCGTGCGTAAGCCTATCTTCCTGTTCTCATTGCTTTTTATTAGTGCGTGCGGTGCGGATAGCAGCGATCTGCGTGCAGGAGAATACCCTGATGGCGGCAGTGGTGGTGGCACAACGTCTACCTGTGCTCTCGATATGGCACACCGCGGCTTTGTCTCGACTTGGCGGGCTAATGCCGCTGACACCGTGCGGCTGCCGTTGCCGAGTGGCTTCAACTACAACTTTGCTATCGACTGGGGCGACAAGTCGGGAGAGGATAAGGGCTACCCCTATGTTTCTTCATACGACGACCCTGATGCGAAACATACTTATGACAGAGCAGGCGACTATAAGGTTACCATCTACGGACTAGTAGAGGCGTGGAGTTTTGCCACTTTCACGGAGAGCAAGGACATGATCGTTGCTGTTGACGAACTGGGCGATGTTGGCTGGAAAAATCTGCAGGGTGCTTTCGCTGGGTGTAGCAATCTTGGCGTGGTCAATGGCGGCGAGACGGAGCAGGTGATCGACATGTCGAGCATGTTTGAGGGGGTAACTTCTCTGCAATTGGATGTTACTAGTTGGAGTTTTAAAGCAGCTATCAACATGCAGAGCATGTTCAACGGTGTAACCTTGCCCGATGATACCTACAGCAATCTGCTGCACCGTATCGTGCAGACGACCACCCGAAACGGCGTGCCCCTCGACGGGGGTGATTCACGCTACGATAGCAGTGCCGCGGAGACTCGTGCTAAGTTGGTCGGCAACGGCTGGGTGATAAAAGACGGCGGGCCGCGCTGAACGCGGGCAGTTTTTGCTGCTTTCAGGGGCTTATGCTCTGCAGGTAAATCTCGCCGCCGTCTGCAGAAATACGCCCCTCGACCACGACCCGGCGGGAGCGTTTCAGTAGTTCGTTTTTGAAGGCTTGGGCGAAGAATACTCCCGTGATATGGTTGCCGCGCTTGTCCTTGAACTCAAGCTTACATTTGACACGACACCGATATAGCTCCGACTTGCTAAAGGTGAGAGGGCCGAGCAGCACAGTTTGGTTGGTTTTGCGGCGGGCGGCTTTGATGTCGAGAAAATTTTTATGCTGGTTCTTTTCTTCTGTCTCGAAGTTGCTGGCGGGTGCAAATTCATCCGGCTCCAGTGGCAAATCGACGATGTTGGCTGTAGTCGCTTCGCTGGGGTTTTTGTTACGATTGTCGGTAAGTTTTTGTAAGCCATAAAACAGTGCCAGTGATATAACCCCACCAGCCAGCATCGTGGGAATCAGCAACAGCGACTTTCTGCTGTCGCGGGACGATCGATGTCTCCTTTCCATATAGCCGTAGTTACCGTTGCGGGCATCGCTGGTTCTGTGCCCGCGGGAACTCTGCCTGAGGACGAAATCGCCATTGGAAGAGGAAGCACCGACAATTTCGATATTGCGATGCCTGTTTTCACTTGGAACGATGCGGGTTGCGTCCACATCGGCTCTCTTTTTCTTTTTGGTGCGGCGTGCCTTTTTCTTCCTGGCGATAAGATCCGTCAAGGTGGTGCGCTGTTGTGTATTTTCCGACTCGATAGTGATCGAGTAGTCGAAGTCGCCGCGCTCAACGCCACTCAGCAGATCTTGCAGCGAAAAAGGCCCGATTTTGCCAAACTGTTCAATTATATACCACTTATCTGCCATAGCTCACACACAATCGCTACGTTACACTTCGGCTATCGGCAGAGTGGCGAGAAATTTTAGCGGTAGATGTGAAAACGCAGACAATAAAGCCTAGCTTAGGAAAACTAAACGGGACGATCAAAGGCAATAAGATGGTAATTTTTGCTCTCCTCGATAGCAAACTCACGTCTTCTAGAGATGCAGAACTTATGGTAGTTGCGAAACGCGGATGCATCGGTGAAGTATTTGATTATTTTTTCACATACAGGGCAGGTCATCATCGTGTTATTTTTGCCGTGTGTTTCTACTGTTTTTAGGCAGCACTGCGCTAGCCCTTTGGCAGGTGTGGTCGTGGCGGAATTATCGGTCATGATTTCCTCTACGCAGGCTTTGCCTACTATTTTACCATGCAAGTACCAGCCTCTGCCAATGCCGCCCCGAAACAGACACGTAGGTCATCTTTGACCCTTGCTAGTGCCAGCTCTCTCCCCAGCAACTGGCGTATCGAAGTCACGGCAATGTCAGGTAGACCACAAGGAACGATGTGCTTAAACAACTCCAAATCGTTGTTGACGTTGAGTGCTAACCCATGTTGGGTGACGCGGTTTTTGATGCGAATGCCGATGAAGGCAATCTTCTCCTTCCCGACCCAAACCCCCGGCAATCCTTGATGCACACGGGCTACAATGTTGTGACGTTGCAAGACGGCCAGCACCGTTTGTTCCAATACCCCGATGTAGGCACGCACTCCCAACGGGTTGGCGAGACGTAAAATCGGATACAACACGATCTGCCCCGGCAGATGTGCGGTCACATCGCCGCCTCGCTCGCAGTGATGTAAGGCGATGCCATACTGTTTTGCTATGGAGGGGCTTATCTTTATGTTATGCGGGTTGGCGTTGCGCCCCAGCGTCAACACTGGTGGATGCTCGGCAAACAGCAGAAAACGTTCTCCTTGCTGTGCTCGCTGTGCATAATCGAGTTGTGCTTGCAGCGCAGCGTGCCAGCTGATAGTGCCAAGATCGACTGTTTCAAAGGTAGACATCGGCATCCCCAACACCTTTGCGCACCACGACGGGAATATCAGTGGTAAAATCGATGATCGTCGTCTCCGCTGGGTTGATTTCTGCGCCGAGATCGATAACCATGTCGAGCGCATGCCCGTATTTTTCCTGAATCTCGTAGCCGAAGCGCAGTTCCTGATCGCCGTCCACCAGCATTGAAGTTGTTGCCAGTGGCTTGTCCAAACGGGCCGTAATTGCCTCCAGCAAGGTGCATTGTGGGATACGAATGCCGACGTTGAGACGCTTGTCCTTGATCTGCCGTGCCAGCGAGCGGTTGCTCTTCAGAATGATGGTGTAGGCACCGGGCAGGAGTTTTTTCAACACCTTGTAGGCACGGTTGTCGATGTTCGCAACCTTGCCTGCCATCGACATGCCAGAGCAGATCAAGCTGAACGGCTGGCTTTTAGGGTGAATGCGCTTGATGCGCCGCATCTTCTCTACTGCCTTCGTGCTGCTGGCATCGCAGCCGAATGCCCAGTTAACATCGGTCGGATAGGCTACCACCCCGCTGTGTTCTAGCACCTGACATATTTCGTCGAGATGGCGCTCAGGCACAGGATCGGTATAGGTAAATAGATGCTTGCTCAACGCTGGCTGCTCTAACTTGTGGAGAACACAACCTGATGTTGTCCATTCTATGACGAAATCAAAACACTAACAACAAGCATTGATCAAGATCGTGGGGCTGGCTAGGGCAGTGCATTGGTGTAACAACTTGAAAATTAAGGAAAAAAGCGAATCATGTCTTTATTTTGGCGTATCTTATTAATTTTTTTTAATTATTTCTTTATTTTTTTTAATTATTTCAATATAATATGTATTGTATAGATAAAATATCTTACAAGTAAAGGAGGGGGTTGTGCTTCATGATCTGCTGAATAGGTATTTGGTGGCACTGCTCGTTGTGCAGCTGTCGTTCCCTCTGTCGTTGCGTGCTGAAGGTGCGGAGGTATCCCAGCCTGAGTTTTTTGCTCAGTATGAAAGCAAAAGCACAGGAGAGCCGTTGCCAGCAGAGATGGCGGCGATTATCTCGGAGTTGGAGCAGGCTGATGAGCATACGCCGGTACGTGACATTCCCGATCCCTTTCATCTGACACAGCAGTACTTGTTGGTGATGCGTGGCGATGGTAATAGCAGCGATCGCTATCATTTGGCGGGCACGGAAGGTGGCTTGCCGCGTATTCCTCCCCAGCCGAACGTGGTGAAGGCAGTCAACTTTGATGGCAAGTTGGCACTGCGCTACAAGCACGGTGTGCATGTTATCGAGAGCATCGCACCCGCGCTGATTGCTTACGATCGTGAACTGCTGGTGGTGATCGCGACCGACGGCGTGGTTTATGCAATCGACATGACCTTCGCCAGCCGCGAACTGTTTAAAGCCCCGCTGCCGGTGCATAAGTTGCCGATGATCATCGAGAGCGAAGACCTCAGTGGGTTGCAAGCTAACTTCATTACCCGCGGTTTCTACCCGTTCACTCACGCACTAGATGAGCAGGGTGCGGTGCAGCCGCTTAGCATGGAGCAGAGATTTATTGCGGGCGATCTCGTGTTGTGGCGCGAGCATGAGGAAAAGAGAGTGTTGGTCAGTGCGGTAGAGCGTGATTTTATCGTTACCACCATCAACAACGGCAACTATCTGCTCGCCAGCCTTGCCTACGCGCTAAGGACGGATAGCCCAACGGCACTGAGCGTTGCACTCGCTCAAGAAAAGCAGCACAGGAAGGACAACCTCAAGCAGCTTGATGCATCACACCCTCAAACTGGCGAAGAGGTTGCGCAAGTGTTGCAGAATATGGATGTCAAGCGCTTGCAAGCAATGTTGCTAGATGATGTCGAGATGAACAACTATCGCGATAGTTTCACCTACGCCCATTGGCAGCGTGATTACTTGCTGCTCAATAAACAGGCGGAAGTGACGGTTGCAGATCTAAAAAACAAGTTGATCAAAGATCCCGCTACCCAGAAGCAGATCGCAACATTGGAAAAGCAGTTACAGAGCGGTGATCTCGGCGGCTCGTGGATTATGTTGAGCAAGCTTTATGTCGAGGAAGCACGTGATTTGGTTATCGATCGCATCAATGCACTGAAGCTTGCCGGTACTCCCGGCGCACAGGCTAAAATTACTGAACTGGAAAAAATCGTCTCTGCCAAAGATTTCCAACGTCTCTGGCACGAGCCGCAGCTACTTGCTGACACGGAACAGACTCTGCCACCGTTTCGCCAACGTGTACATAGGGAGGCCTACAAGTATCTGAATGGCGAAAGTTTGAGGCACATGGCCTCTACCACACTTGGTATTGGTGTGCTTGGTGCAGCTGTTTACGGTGCGGCAAGAGCTTTGAGCACGGGATTCTCTCTCAGGCGTCTTCTCTATCCCGACCCACTCAAGATGAAGGACTTGTCGGTGGGTGGCGATATCCGTCGCACACCGAACAGTGCTTACGTCAGTGCAATCAGGATTAACTACCGCCGCTACGCCCTTATCGCGACAGCACTGGGCATTGCACTTATTCCCACAGTTGCACTAGTTGGTTGGCTGAGCGCACGTGGCAGCGGGCAAGACTGGGATTTTCGTAAACAGCTCACTCTGATAGGTATCCGCACTTACGCAACGATTGCGCTTCCCCTCTGGCACTATCTCGCTGACATCACGGGGCAAAAGACGTTGATGCCGTCGTTGGCTGCACGTGTTTCTCCCTTCACTGCGGTGAATGGTAGTTCACCACTCGGTGCAAGCATCGGTCTTGCTGCTGGGGAATCAGTGCGTGTCGGCTGGCAAGTTCCTTTTATGCAAGACAAGGATGATGAAGCCCTGCGCCGTCGTGCGATCTCGGTACTGCAGCAGCAGCATGCGAGAGCACAAGCACTGGGATGGGAAATGGCGAAACGTGTTATCTGGCAGGAGTGGGTAAAGGGACGACAGCTGAGTGACATTGCTTACGACGATATAGTGACTGCGGTGCAGCAGTCAGGTTTCCAACAGCGTTGGAAGAAGATGGCAGTAGGTCTTGAAGTAGAGATTACCAAGCTGCAACGCGAAGGTGTTTTTCCCGACCTGCGCACGACAACTTACGAGAAAGTGCATGGTTTCATTGCCAAAACAAAGCCGCAGCTGCTCGATATCACCTATCACGATAGAATGCTACGTAGTGCGGGGCATACGCTGCGCAGGTGGGGCAGCAACGTCTCCCGCGGTTTTGCAACGGTGGCCACCGACAACATCAATTTCTTGCGCGTTGTCGATCCTGATGATTTTATCGCTTCTACGGTGTGGCGTTCGTTCATGATCGATTTTTTCACTGTCGTTATTTACGAGCCGATGCTGGGGGCGCGAGCGCGCACCTTCGGCAGTGCCGATGATCTCCGAAGCTTGGCCGCGACCAACAAGTTTCCCTTCATGCATTTGCAGCATCGTGAAACCGTTGTTGGTCAGATCTATGCCTACCAGATCAGTGGGCAAGGGCGCTACTCGCTGGTTTTTCAGATGTTAGAAAAAATAAGGGAAAGTAACTACAGTCCGCTCGAAGAAGTATTGCTGGTGGGTAAAGAAAACCCGCAGAGCTTTGCCGCGGGTTTAATCGATCTCGGCGGCAGTACCCTCGACCTGCGCAATGTAGACTACGGTTCTCGCTACGTGCGCAATCTCTGGATTACTGGCACGATGATACAGGCATCACTGCTGTGGTCAGTAGTTGGTCGTGCTCTCGTTGCGAAGGTTGTTCCTAGCAGTGTTCTGCCGCAATATCTTTTTGGCCTTTTCTGGAGCATGTGGGGGTTTGCTTGGCCATGGATAGTCTACTACTCCAGCGAACATTTGCGTGATAAAAAACACACTACCCGTCTCGGCATGCTCATGCAGGCAAAAGTGCAGTTGCGCACAAGCATCGATAGCGATGACGCGGAGGGTATGCAGCAAGGGTATCAAGCTCTACTCGGTGTCTACCGCGACTTCAAAATCGGGTTACCAACAGCACTGGTGCGTGAGGTGGAACAAGTCGAGGATGAACTAGGCATTGCTGAGTCGCAGCGTCTATCCTCCGCCGAATTGATGTCATATTTCGCCATGCTGACAAAGATGGCAGAGAGCGATGATCGCATAGAGAAAAGAAATGTTTACCGCAGCCTTGTCGCTCAAATAGAGAACAAACAGCAACCAGAAGCACTAAGCCGTGACGATGCTGAACGAGTGTTGCACTTTGTCATGCTCAACCCTCCGTTACCGACCTCGCTCAATGAGACAGTCAGCCGTCTTGGAGTTGTAGCGGGGGCAGTTTCGACCACGGTCATGGCCAGTTGGTTCTTCCGCCACAGCTTTGAGAAAAGTTCTATCAGGTCTGTATTGCCCTATGTTATTGGAGGCACGGGCATCTACACTACAATCTGGTTGACGTTGGAGAAGAAACGCACCCGCAAAATCTGGAACTTCATCAGGGAAGACGTGCTTGGCTACCCTCCCGATCGCGCGGCACAATACTAGACGGCAGTTAGCATACGACCGCCTTGTTCCGGCTTTGTTGCATAAGTTCCGTTGATTATAACATGCTGTTATCATAGCATTTTTATGTGGGGATCGTTCCCCTCCCCGCTTTGCACGGCTCTTTGCCAAAGGCGTGCCCGAAGGCACGCCTAGCTCCACACCCCTGCGTGTTCGCAGACTTCTCGTTTGGGTCAGGTGCAAGCATCCTGCTGCACCATGCACACATGTGTGCATGCTCTTTGTCGCTTCCTAGCTCCAGCTGAAGCATTGGCGTGAAATGGTTTGCAGGTCTGCTTGCACCTGACCATTGTCAACTTCTGTGGACACTATGGGCTTGTGCGTGGTGCAGGCATTACCTTTGCAACACCTATAAAATTCTTACTGCTAAAGGGTTATAGGATATAAACATGCCGGCCCTGAGTTATGCAACAAAGCCCCTTGTTCCCCCCAAGATATAGTATCAGGGCTGCAACAGAGAAGATAAAGAAGGAGCTGGCCAGCCTCTGTAACTCGCTTGTTTCACAAGGGTGTTTCGGAAGTGGTGTCTAATCTGAACTATGTAAAAGAATTGCTATCATTAGGAATATCATTAAAAATTTTAGAAAATATGAAAATATTTGTTCAAAATTTAACTTTCATGTGTTACTCTCACAATTTGGTGGGGTAGGTTTTCGTTTCAACCCGATAAAATAAGGGTGAACATTGTGGGTAGTGGACTTGGCAGCGTTTTTTTAAGAAACGTCTTGATTGCGTTAGTGGTGGCAACCATCGCGGTGCCGCTACAGCTGGTTGCCGCGACAAGTGCGGTGCATGATGATGTGGGTGGAACACCGAGAGAAGCGTTGCTGCCGTTGGCGTTACAGGCTCAGCTGGCAGAGTTGCGCAACGACCCCGTGTTGAAGGATGCCGTGGCCGGTGTTGAGGAAATTATCGCCGAGCTGGAGCAGGCTGACGAAGAAACCTATCCACAGGACATTCCAGACCCTTTTCATCTTACTGCACAGTATTTGTTGACCATGCGTGCGGATGGCAATGTCGGCGATCGCTACCATCTGGCGGGCACAGAGGGCGGCTTGCCGCGCATCATTCCCCAGCCGGATGGGGTGAAGGCGGTTGTCTATGATGGCAAGCTGGCTTTTCGTTACAAGCACGGTGTCCATGTCGTCGAGAGCATCGAGCCAATGGTGATGGCTTACGACGATGAGCTGCTGGTGTTGGTAGCTAAGGATGGCAGTATTTACGCAGCCGACATGGTGTTCGTGCGGCGCGAACTGTTCAAAGCTCCTGTTCCCCTGCACCAGGTAGCGTTGACGGTAACCTCACAGGACTTGCGTGGTTTGCAGTTGAACTACGTTACTCGCGGCTTCAGTCCTTTTCCCTACGAATTGGGCGAAGGCGGTGCATTGCTGCCAGTTGAGCCGACACGTCGTTTCACCGCGGGTGATCTCGTCTTATGGCGCAGCGTGGGTGAAGACGAGCAGCAGGTGCTGATAAGCGTTCTCGCCCGTGATGTCATCGTCGATGCAGTCAACAATGGCAATTACTTGCTCGGCAGTCTTGCCTACGCGCTCAGGAAAGATAAGCCCGCACAAGTCGAGGCTGCACTTGCAGCGGAGAGGTCGCAGGAAGGACGCAATATGGCTGCGGGTGAGTTTGAGCGTTATCGCGACGGGGCATCGGTGCAGGCAGAACAGGTGTTGCAGAGCATGAGCGCGCAACGCTTACAGGATATGATTGCCAACGATGTGCGCCGCAATACGTATCGTGATGAGTTCACCTACGCGACGTGGCAGCGCGATTTCCTCATTATCAGGGATCAGGCTGAGGCGGTTATCAAAAAACTAGAGGGGAAGTTTATCAAGGACGCTGCCAGTCAGAAAAAACTCGACAACCTGAAGCAGCAGCTGCGCGGGGGTGATTTTGCCTCGTCGTGGATCATGTTGAGCAAGCTGTATACGGAGGAGAGCAGGGATCTAGTTATCGATCGCATCAACAGCTTGAAAACACTACGCACCCCTGAAGCCAACGCCAAAATTGCTGAATTGGAAGGCATGCTGCAGACTCAGAACTACGAGCGCTTGTGGAGTGAGCCAAGTCTGTTCGCCGACACCGATGCTAACGGACAAACCCTCTCGCCCCTGCGCAAAAAAATCAGCCGAGCTTCCTACAAGTATCTCGATGCTGAAAACCTGCGCAGCTTTGCCTCTACTACGTTGGGACTGGGAGTTCTCGGTGCGTCAGGAATTGGCTTGGCGTGGGCGTTGAAGACAGGCTTTGGTCTGTCACGCATTTGGCCACCCGACCCGTTCAAGGTTGCTGACCTGCCGCCGCGCTCGGAGTTGGGACATCAGCTGGATAACCTCCCCTACCGCAAAATCAGGAAAGGCTACCGCCGTTTCCTGACACGTGGCACGATAATTGGGTTAGCACTGATCCCTACTGTCGCGGTGATCGCCCACTTTGCTGCGCGCAGCAGCGGTCATGATTGGGATTTTCGCCGCCAACTGATGTTGCAGGGTATGCGTCTCTACGCGACGCTTTCTCTTCCCTTCTGGCACTATCTCTCGAAGGCACTGGGCCAGACGACACTGATGCCATCGCTGGCTGCGGGCGTGTCGCCCTTTGCCGCGGTCAATGGCAAGTCGGCTGTCGGCGAAGACATTGGTCTTTCTCCTTCCGAGACGGTTCGCGTTGGGTTTCAAGTACCGCATGCCCAGAGCGAAGAGGCAGAGGCACTGCGTCGGCGAGCGATCTCGGCGCTGCAGCAGCAGCGCGCCAGAGCGCAGGGACTAGGCTGGGAGATGGCGGCCCACATCGTCTTGCGTGACTATCTGCAGCGGCGTGGCAGCGGGGCTGAGATAGATCGTGATGCGTTTATTTCTCACATAGACCGCAGCAGCTTCAAGGACAAGTGGAAGAAGCTGGCTATAGGGCTTGAAAAAGAAATCTATCGCCTGCACACACAGGGAATCTTCGGCGATTTGCGCGTGGTGAACTACGAATACGTCTACAACTTTTTGCACAAAACCAAGCCGCAGCTGTTGTCTGCTTCTTACTATGACGGGATTGGACACAGGACTGCCAGCATGCTGGGTGACGCGGCGGAATCGACCGGTCGCTTTCTGGCTACCGTTTCGACCGATAACGTCAATTTCTTGCATCTCGCTGATCCTGATGACTTTCTTGCCTCGATGAACTGGAAGGTGTTCGTGGTTGATTTTATCACCAGCGTCACGTGGGAAGGGACGTATGGCGGGAGATCACGTGTCTTCAGTGCGAAGGTGCTGGACAAGGATCATGCAGGCATTGGCAACTTGACCGCCACCAACCGTTTACCCTACTGGAGTGCCGAGCATGCTAACGATGTGATGGGGCAGCTTTGGGCTTATCAAGTGGTTATGCATGGTCGTTACGCGCTTATTTTCCAGATGTTACAGCGTATAGAGGAGAGCGACTATCGTCCGATGGAAGAGCTGTTGGTGACGGGACTTGAGCAGACACAGAGCTTCTGGGCGGGGTTGCTTGATTTTGGCGAAAATAGCTTCGATTTTCGCAATGCTGGCTATGGTAGCAATTACGTGAAGCAGTTGTTCGTCGGTTTCACCATGATTCAGATTTGGCTGCTCTGGGCTATCTTCGGGCGCTCATTCATTGCCAAAGTTCCGCTCGATAAAATCGGCCCGCAGTCGGTTTACAAGTATTTCTGGCAAATGTGGGCTTTCGGGTGGCCTTGGCTTGCCCTCTATTCCATCGAGCAGTTGCGGGAAACGAAAAGTGGTGTTCGCAACGGGCTTCTTACACAGGGCAAGGTGCAACTCAAAAAGTCTCTGACATTTGCGGACGCTGAAGGATTGCAGGAAAGCTACGACAGCATTGTAGGGGTCTATCGTGAATTCGCGGGTGCACCCCCCGCGGCACTCGTCAAGGAGGTGCGGGCCGTCGAAGGAGACCTGCACGTGAGTGCCGACGAACGGTTACCCGCGGAGACACTGTTTCCCTATCTGGGGCTGCTGGTGCGCATGAAAAATACCGATTCTGTCGTCGCCAAGCGAGACATCTACCGTCAGCTTGTGTCTATGATAGAAGACCCGCAGCAGGAGTATGTAGTGAGCGAGGAAGAAGCCGAGCAGCTGTTGAGCTTCTTGATGACTACGCCGCCGTTTCCGGCGCACTTGAACCCGACGGTAGGGCTGCTGTTTACCGTCGTTGCTGCGATGTTGACCACCATGTGGGGATCGAAGTTTGGCCGCAAGACTTACGGCAGGAGTGTCAGTACTTGGGGTGGTGCGGTGCCTTGGGCAGGTTATGGCCTTGGTATGTATGCACTGGTCTGGGCACTGACCAGCAAAGACAATGCGCGCAAGTTCATCGACTTTGTGCGGGAAGATGTGCTCGGCTATCCCGAATCGCGGGCGAAAGAATACTGACATGTTGCGTTTTGGTTTTGTGATCATTATGAGTGCCGCCTTCACCGCGGCACTTTTCTTTTCGAGTGATGTGTCCGCAGCAAAGCCATCTCTGGTGAGGAGTAACAACTCGTGGTGGCAGTCGTGGCAATCTGTCTTTTCCAGAGCCAAGTTTAGTAGTCGTGTGCGTCTTTTGAGTTTTGGCGAGATAAATATACCCAGTGTTGCGGGTATGGAGAATATTAGCGTAGTCGGATTTTCCAGCATCAGGAGCGAGGAGGTATCTGCACTTGTCGGAGCACAACTTCTTCTGTATGAGCGGGAGTTGCGGTTGAAAGTGGCACTGGCTTGGAGGGATGAAGTCGAGGTTATGGAACAGTTTCCTGCGCATAGCGAGACACAGACAAGAACTGTCCCTCTAAAGGACTTTTCTTCTGCAGCAGAAAAACTACGTTCCTTTTTGCAGGAAAACGAGCTCAGACTGGAGGTGCTAGCTGCTGATGGTAAGCGCAGTGTTTTCGGTAGTGAAGATTTCCATGCCCTACTTGACACTTATATGAGAGCGGTGCGGGCTGGGGTGTCGGACAACTGGCCGCCTCTGGAAAGAGTTTTGTCCATTGACCGCCGATCGGTTGTTGAGCAAGTGAAGCTGATACTGGTGATGAATCAGCATAACACGCCGAGAACCGAGACGGAAATCTTAGAGCGCCTGCGTGTACGTGGTAGCTATAAGATGAGGAGTGATTTTCGCAACACGTTGTTGGAACTGGAAAACATTTGGCTGGATGCAAGTCAAATTGGTCTTCACCTGCGTGAGTTGGTGCGCACGCTGGACATTTCCATCGCACCAGCCATCCCGTCCTTCGGGAGGATGACTTCACTGGGTCTGATTGTGCGGGCAGAGATTTACGACTACGCGGCATGGGTAGCGGCACTGCATGGTGACGAAGAAGGTATACATCGTAACTTGCAACGCATTATCAACTTGCATGAGAATGATGATCATGTGCGATTGTCGGTGCAGATGGAAGATGGTGCTATGCAGAAGTTGACCGAACATAGCCTTAACGAAATAGCTGACCTTTACCAGCTCGCTGCTGCGCGTGTCTACTTACGTTTCGCTCTGCATGTAGCATCAGTTCCTTGACAACAGCGGTTCGCCGAGCGGTCGGCTGTTCTTGCGGATAGCAAGCAGTAGCGCACCACCGACGAGCATCAGATGCGGCAGCCAGATGGCGAGTAGGGGGGAAAGCAGCCCGCGGTGGGCGATGAATTCGCAGGCCGAGCCGAGACTGAGGCAAGCAAAAACGGTAAGCACAGTATAGAGCAGCGCGAGGTTGCGGCCGCGGCGCAGATGACGGATTCCGAGCAGCATGCCGAGCACTGCAAATGCTAACACCAGCAGCGGCCGTCCGAGACGGCGCTGCAAGAGTAGCTGTGTGTGCACGGAAGGTAGCCCGCCGTGTGTTCTGCTCTCTTGCAGGTGTTGCCACAGAGCGAGGGGGTAGAGGCGACGAGCATCGAAGCCGACTTCGCGTCCCAGCAGGTGCTGATGCACGATGCGGACAAGATCGAGATGCCAGCGTTTGAATTGCAGCACGGTATCGTCAGTGTGGATGACTCCACGCTCGAAAACGAGGTGCAGGTCGCCCGTTTCCACTGCGCCTTCAAGTTGTGCCGTGCGCGCGGTGACAACGAAATCGTGGTGCGATTCTGCTCGCGGTGCGAGCATGACGTTGTGATAGCGTTCGCCCTCAGCGCTGACCCGCTGCACATGCAACACATAACCGGGAATGTCACGCAAAAATACCCCTGCCTGCAAATGCTGGCGAATGTTTGCTACCTTCTCGTAGGCCTTGCGCTGGGAGAATCCCAGCAACTCCCGTCGTCCCCACGGGTCGAGGTATAGTGCTGCGACAAGGGTTAGCAGGTAGAACAGTCCTGCAACTACCAACACGCTGCGCAAGACTCTCAACAGCGAGTAGCCCGCCGCCAACAGTGCAGTCAATTCTCCGCTGCGGTTAAGCCGCTCAAGGGCAAGCATGGTGGCGAACAGCAGCGTGGTCGGAATGGTCACTGGTGCGGTCGAGGCGACCTCAAAGAGCACTGGCAGAAGGATATTTTCGAGGCTGAGTCCGAGACGAAACAGCATTTCCGACAAGCGCAGCAGCTGCGAAATAAACACCACCGTGTTCACGACCACGAATACCGTGGCAAACTGGGTTAAGATTTCTTTGGCGATGTAACGACCGAGCACTTAGCTACCACCCCAACAAAAATAAATAATAGGAAATGCCAACCCACCCTTCGTGATATACTATAACGATGATCCATAAGCTGGGTTTTTTTGCATAACCACGCAACGTCGCTATGGCAATACACATTGGTCACTTGCTCTGCATCCTGCTGTTTTTCATAAGTGTTGGGATAAATGCCGCGACAACCTCTGCGCCCCTGCATTTGCCCCCACAGCTGCCTGCGGCGGACAGTGACGGTGTTATTCGCCTCGCGGTGCGGGGCACGAGGCTGCCGCTGACGGTGCAGCCAGCTTTGCAGCAGCACCTCAGCCGTTTCATCGCCAGCCGTGGCAACCCGATCGCCGCGGTGGTCGTGGTGGATGTGGCGACGGGCGCAATTCTCGCCCTCGCCCAGGGACGGCAGCCGCAACAGTGGGGACAGCAGCAGCACACCGCTTTATTTACGGAATTTCCCGCTGCGTCGCTGTTCAAAATCGTCACCTCCGCGGCATGGCTGGAGACTGCGGGCGCGAAGGCCGAGAAACCGCTCGGCTTTGCGGGTGGTTGTGGCGAAGTGCGGGCCGATGGCACTTGGATTAGGGGTAACACGCGGCGCAAGTTCAGCTTGAAACGCGCCTATGCGCTGTCCTGCAACGGCTACTATGCCAGCATCGCCGTCAACCATCTCGGCTTAGGCATTATCACACAATATGCACACCGCTTGCGTTTTGGGACAGCACCGCCCGCGGATTTTTATATTCCCCCTAGTCCGTTGACACCACCGACTGCAGCCAACGTATCGGCACACACCGTGGGCAAATATGCTGCAGGTTTTGGTCGGGTCGGGATCAGTGCTTTGCACGCCGCGTGGCTGCACCTAGTCATCGCCAGTGGTGGTAAGCTGCGGCGCTTAAAAATTTTACAGCACAACGTCGCGGCGGGGGAAAATATTACGAGTGCGGCAAAGCAACTGCTCGACAAGAAGACCAGCGCGGCGCTGTTGCGCATTATGGCTGGCACGGTCAACGGTGGTTCGGCTACCTATGCGTTTCGCTCCCGCAAGTATCGCCGTCTCCGTCGTCTCATCGGTGGCAAAACAGGCACGCTTTACAGCAAAGCACTCAGCGGTATCAACACGTGGTTCGCGGGGCTAATGCCAATTGCCAATCCACGTGTTGCCGTCGCTGCGATCGTGGTAATTCCCAACGCCTGGATTATCAAGGGGCCGAACCTTGCCGCGGAAGCGTTCTGGGCCTACAAGCACCTCTATCGCCCGCCCCGTCCCGCTATTGCCGCGCAAGAGCGGAGTCTTGGATTGCGTCGTTAGCTGTTGACAGATGTCACTGCTCCTCGTAACCCAGCTTTTTCAGCATGTATCTGATGATTGCCGCGTGGTTAAAATAGTCGGAGTAAAGCGGGCTGTGCCGATCGGTGAGCATTTGCGTAAAAGCCTCCCCTACCTGCCAAGCATCGTGGGTGGTGCAAATATAACTTATGGGTTCGTAGCTTTTTTTGCTGTGGCCGTCCGAACGGCATAGCAACTCAAAGCTGAAATCTTTGCCATCTAGCTTAAGGGTTACGAGAGATACAGGAGGTTTTATCTGACGATCTTGCGCGGTGCGTAAGGTGAAATCCACCGTTGCGCTGGTGCAGCTCGGACATTGGGAAGTGTCCACCGCTAAATTTTTGAACTCGCATTGCCTTGCTTTTGCTGTTTCTTGACAAGTGGCGGTTACCTCATTTTCTGTTTTGTATACCTGCGTACGAATACTTTTATCGTTAGGTAGTTTAAACACGAAGCTGATATTTTCCAACGTGGCATTTAAGGCCTCGAACCTAACGGCGTGGGTACGGTACATGGTGCTGAGGGAAACTTCTTTCTGGGACTTGTTGGCTGGTAAGAGCGTTTGTTGGATAAATATATCTATTACTCCATCCTCAAGGTCAGCAATAAAATTTTTCTTCATATACGGTTCTATGCTCGCCTCCCGTTTGAGTGTGGGGTCGTCAGCGGTGTTGAGGTGCAAGTCTTTACGGTGCCCATGGATAAGCAACCGCCCCACTTCGTCGTGGATGATAGCGAGATCTTCTGCACTCAGTGGTGGCACAGCAAACGGAATAACAAACTCGATATCCGTACCAGCTGCATCAAGGAAGGCGGAAACGAGTTCATAAATACCTGGTTCAGCTTTTTCGATGCTATGCGGATCGAGGTCGCCTAATTTTATCGCTTTGACTTTATCGACAACCAGCTTGCTAGCTGCGGATAAGGAAAAATCTTTCCTTACCTCAGCTGTGTGGTAGTGGTAGTTTGTCAAGCCCATATATCTATAGGGGGGTAGTCTGAGGTTTTTTGCTTCTAGCATTGCTTCTGTCTCTCGACAAGTATGCTGAGGCATCATGAGATGTTGCCAAAGGAAGCTACAAGTAAAAATTTTCTGCAGCAGCAGCTTGCGACACTCTAGTCGGTCTTTAGGGCGGATACAGCCATCGTGCCAGAATTTATTGTTGATTAGGTTCATTCGTGCTTGATGGTGAAAATTGCTAAATCTATTTTCAATACTCATTATCTTCATCTTTGCACGTGTAAGCAGACCTTCCCGAGCACTTTCTGAGCTGTCGCTATTTTCCCGCTCTGGTTTGTTTTCAATCATAATAGGAATGCCACCAAGAGCACCATCAGGGTGATGCCGTGCGATCAAGCGGGCAATCATCGGATTGACGTTGCTGCCTAATTCCGCGCTAGTCAGCATGTTGTCGTGTTGATGACAGGCGCGGCATTGTTTTTTGTTTGCGGTGGCGATGGATGGGCCATTTCCCGCCCCGTAGTTTTTTACCACCTGATAATCAAATTCCACCCCGCTAGGCAGAAGACTCATAACCTCGATGTGGTTGGTCTTCTTGGTGTAGGCGAGGAAGAGACGGCTGTCGATAGTTAAATCCCCTACATTCAGATTGGTCAGTTTCAGTTGCTTGAAAAGGTTGAGATAGAGTTTTTGCGTGGTGGCGTTGCTCAGCTCAGGTGCGCTGAAACCAACGATACGGCGCGGGTCTTGGATAACCAGCTTGGCGTAATTGCGACAGACCGAGTGGCATGAGCACTGCTACAGGCTCGCCATACTGACCGAGATAAGCGAGCAATTCCGCGAACGGATAGGGAACTTTCTTGTCCGGCGCAAGTGCAATCAACTGATCGAACAAGGTCTTCTTTTCCTCTGCTGATTTTAGTTCAGCAAAATTTAGCTGTAAAAATCGACAAGACGGCAGTAAAACCAGTAGCACCAACACTAGGATAGCTTTGGAGAAATTCATGCCCGCCTCATAATCAGTTACACATTGCTGTTATTGGCATAGGACAGGGAAAATTAAAGCAGTGGTAGAAAAGTGTGAGGTTTTAAGAAAACAGGATGAATCTTCGCCTCAGTTTTCAAGATGCTTTAGGTGAATTTTCAACCTTTTTCTTTATCGAGTTGTATGTTTCTTCTACCGAGGTGTATATTTGTTCCTTCTCTTCTTGAACCCTATCAAAGACATTCTCTTTGATGAATGCATGAAGTTCCGCATTGTCGAGAACCTGCTTTCTAAATAATTTGCTAAGAGTTATGACAAGTATCAGATTAAACAATATGGGAAGTCCCAAAACTCCGAATAGGGCCGCGGCAAAAGTGGACATGAGGGCAGCTTTGCTGAATGCAACTTTATCAAACTCCATCTTCTTTTTCTTATAGGCGTATCCCGCGGTGCCGATGACGAAAATCCCCATGATCGGGTTTGCTGAAAGTATTGAAACTATGCCCATATTTCCCAAAAGCTCCGCCAGCATTTTTTGATCTTTCTTCTTTAGAGCAAACAGCACTCCTACTGCGCCTAACGCAGTGGAGAGGATTTCCATCGCATCAAAAGAGCACAGATCGTATAAATATTTTCTGTCAACGCCAGGTATCCAGTCTAAGGTTTCAACCCACGATTCAAAATTCTCTTTGGAGACAGTGATAAATGGCAGTCCTTTGGTGGTGGTAACATCTTTCCATAATGCTGAGATATACCCTGAAACTTCTTGTTGGAGAGAATCATCGGGCAAGGCCTCTCTTACTCTGCTCCAAGCATTGAAGATGTCATGACCTCCATCAAAAAGCCTGTGATCTCCCCCGCCGATGTGGTTTTTGAGATACTCCATATCCAATGCTTTGTCATATATTTTCGCGGGAGCTTTGGTCAGCTCTCCCAACCATGACAGCAATTTACCTTGGGAAAGAAAGGCAAAAAGTGCCGCTGATAATTCACCATTATTTATAAAGTTTTGTGATTGGTCTTTTTTTTCTTTTTCAGACAGATTGCTTTTAGGGGCTTCTTTTTGTTTAGTATTATTTACAAACCCATCGGAACTCGAACGGCGCGTTTTTTTCCAACTTCCTTTTTATTTTCGTAAGAGAGTCTTTTAATTTTATAATATTTACACCCATGTTATTATTTTTTTAATAATGCACGGTCACTGTTATATATAGTTAACCACTTTACCTAATTATTCATCCTTGCAAGAGCCGTGTCGGTGTAATCAAGATAAACTTTAGCCAGTGGAAAAAAACGTTGAACAGAACGGCGCAATGCGTCAAATTGGAGATGTGGTTGTAGTGCAATGCTCATCGCTGAGTTTGGGGCACGAGGAATGAAAATTTTTGCTAGCATCGTGTTGTGGTGCTTATCATTGCCGTTGTGGGCGGGGTCGTTTACCGCAGAGCTGGATAAGAACACAGGCACGATCGACGATCAGTTCGTGTTGACGCTGACTGTCAACGGCAAGGCCGACAGCAAGCCGCAGTTACCGCCAATTGCGGGCTTGGAGGTAAGTGCCGCGGGCACTTCGCATAGCACCTCGTGGGTTAACGGGGTGGTGACACGAGAGGTGCGCTATCGCTTCGTAATCATCCCGACGCGGGAAGGCACATATAAAATTCCCTCGCTAGAGCTTGAAGTAGATAACGAAGTCGCGCGCAGCGTGCCGCTGACCCTGATTATCGGTGCAGCCAGCGCGCCAATTCAAGGTGGGCGGGAACAGCGGGCGATGTTTATTACCCGCACCTTTGCCCCCCAAGAGGCGTATGTGGGTGAACAGATTATTGAAACTATAAAAATTTTCTATCGAGTTAAACTGCTCGACGTGGCGCAACAAGAGGTCGAATTGCTCGCTTTCGATGCGTTCAAACTCGGCAAGGAACGTAATTATCGGCAGGTTATCGATGGCACTACCTATAGTATTATCGAGGTCAAGCGGGTGTTGATCCCATTGAAGGCGGGGGCGCAGTTGCAAGTGCCACGCTACGTGCTGAACACGGTGATCGCCGCGGAAAAACAACGCCGCAATCGGCACGGTTTTTTCGATGATTTTTTTTCCATGAACACTCGCCAAGTGCGCAAGCGAGTCAGTTCTCCTGCCGCGCAGCTCAAGGTCAAGCCATTGCCAGCACCGCCCCACGATACGCTTAACCTTGCAGTAGTTGGCGACTATCGCTTAAGTGCTGCACTCAACAAAAAACAGCTGAACCGCTCAGAGTCAGCCACGCTTACCCTGTTCATCGAGGGCTATGGCAATTTGCGTGGTATCCGTCCGCTCGATCTCAAGTTCGATAATTTCAAGGTCTATGCCGACAAGCCGACCGTCAAGGTGCGTGAGGAGCGGGATAAAGGGCTTTATTCGCAGGCAACCCTGAAACTGGCACTGCAACCCTTGCGCCGTGGTGATTTGGAACTCGGCACGCTAAAGTTCGCGTGGTTCCATACACCGACGGGCAAGTTTCGCCAGCAGGCAGTCGATCTCGGCAAGTTGACAGTCACCGCCGCCGCGCAAGATGAACAGCAGGTCGTCACCGCGGCACAGGCAGAAACAGCACGCAAGAGTGCGGTAGAAGTGCTGGGCAAGGATCTAATTACCATTCACCGCGGCGCAGCATTGCTGGTCAACCATGCCTTCCCGCTTGCCGCTCAGTTGCGCATGCTCGGCATTGCCATGTCGTTGCTGCTTGTATTCGCGTTGCTGTATCTGTATGTGCAGTTTCTGCGCCCCCGCGCGGTGTCACGACAGGCACAGGCATGGCGCACATTCAGGAAGGCACAGCGGGCACTTGTGGCTGCGGAGCAAGGTTCGGCGACACAGCTGTCACACAATTTTCGCACCTTTCTCGGTGCTAAGCTGGGCATGCAAGGCTTATCGGCGACACCGCGTGAAATTCAACTGCGTTTGCAGGAGAAGCAACTCGAAGCAAGCCTTTGCCAGCGGGTGGGAAGGCATTTGCAGGAGTTAGAAAGAGCACTGTTCGCGGCGGCGACGACGAGCGGGGTTAAGTTTTCTGAAATGGTTGCCGAAACCAATAACCTAGCAGAAGAATTGGAGAAAAAATGCTGAAGCACATCGTTTTTGCCGCCACGCTCATCTTTCTGGGCAGCACAGCACAGGGTGTAGATGTGGCCGAAAAAACTCGTGCCGCAGCCGCGGCTTTCGATGCTGGTGAATACCGCCGTGCCCTCGCTCTCTATCAGGAGGTCGTAGATAGTGGTCACGTCAACGGACACATCTATTACAATCTGGGCATTACCTGGTATCGCCTGCAGCATAAGGGCGAAGCGATGGCCGCGTTGTTGGCAGCACGGCACTACTTGCCGCGTGATGCCGATGTAAAATTTAACCTCAAACATGTGCAGGATAAGATTACCGACAAGCTCGGTATTGAGATGCCACGTAGTTTTTACGATGTGCTGAGTTTTATCACCGATTTTTTCACCCCCCGTGAGCTGAATTTTACTGCGTTGCTGGCTTTGGGTGCCGCGCTGCTGTTGTTTGCGTTTTGGCTTTTCTACCGTCAAATTGTGTTTCTGCTGAAACTCGGCGTGCTGTTGATTGTCATTGCTGCACTGTCGGCGATTTTCTTGCAGGCGAAGGCAATGTTCACCGAACACTGGGGCGCGGTGACAGCTGAACGTAGCGCGGTCTACTCAGGGCCAAGCAAGGACAACACGACGCTGTTCATGTTGCACGAAGGTGCGCCCTTCGTCGTCGAACAGGAAACCAACGATTACCTGCAGATTAAACTTTCCGACGGCAAAAAGGGTTGGATTGCTGCTAACACCGCCCGCACCCCTTCGCTGGCTTTGCGTTAGGGTGTGACTGCACCGAGATCACTGATTTCCCAGCCTCTCTCGATCAAAGCTTGTCGTGCCACAACTGCGCTCGCATCGTAGTATGAGTTGCCGCCGTTGAAGCTCACTTTGCTTTGTTGGGTAGTGGCAGCGATACGCACTAGCAAAGAGCTGTAGACTGGCACGGGCAGTGAGACACCGTCAAACATGTCGTCCATTTTTCTGGTATTGGCGAAATTCCAACCGGACAAGTCGAGTGGTGGGTAGGTCATGCCTGCAAACATCGCACCCATGTCGCGCACCTGTGCTGTGTTCCACGCTGAGACATCAGGGCGGGCATGGTCGGTGCGGTAGAACATCGCTCCCATGTAAAGGACGTTGGCAGTGTTCCACTTACTCACATCGGGGCTAGCTTGCCCCGCACCCTGAAACATCGCACTCATGTCGCGCACCTGTGCTGTGTTCCATGCCGAGACATCAGGGTTAGCAGTTTGAGCGCTGTCGAACATATACGACATGTCAGTCACTTGCGACGTGTCCCACGCGGCAACGTCAGGGTCAGCACGGCGCGTCTGTGCAAACATGCTGTTCATTTTGGTTACCTGCGCGGTGTCCCAGGCTGAAACATCGGGGTTGGCGAACAGTGTCGCTTCAAACATTTCTCGCATGTCTCGTACCTGCGCGGTGTTCCAAGTAGAAACGTCAGGGTTGGCAGTAGTCGCTCCGCAGAACATGCAGGTCATGTTAATTACCTGCGCGGTGTCCCACACAGCAACGTCAGGGTCAGCTGCACGAGCCTGCTGAAACATGCCTGCCATGCTGGTTACTTGTGCAGTATTCCAACGACCGACATCGGGGTTAGCCGCATGTGTGTCGTAGAACATAAAGTTCATGTTAGTGACCTGCCCTGTGTCCCAGTTGCTGACCTCAGGAGTCGCATTGACTGCAGACGCAAACATGTCCGCCATCGTCGTGACATCGGTGGTGTTGCCATCGCCGACGTAACCGAGCAGGCGACAATCAGCAAACGCCCCGCTCAAGTCCTGCCAACCGACATCACCCAGCTGTGGCACGGAAACAAGCCTGCAATGTTCTGCCTCACCCCACGAAGCGCTGCTGCGCAAGGCTTCCAGAAAACCGCGGATAACTACCGTATAGATGCCGGGCTGTGCGTAAATGTGAGTGGTTTCCTCATCAGTTGCCGCCCTGACCGCTGATGCCTGCCCGTCACCCCAGTCCACTGTGAAGTCGTAATCAAATTCTCTCGGCAAAGCCAATTCCACCGTTCTGCCATCGGCTACTTCCCACACCGAGATAAACGGGGCCTCGTCGAGGCTCAAGACCACACTGTCGTTGCTGGCACAGGCCAGCATGAATAAAAAAAACAGCAGCGTGCGCATTTGTCACCCCCCTCTCGTTAAGTTTTTTGTTTGCGAACCTTAGTTTGCGGTAATTCTAGCACAGACAGGTGTTAGTTGAAAATAAAAAACATCTTAGCGATTGCGCGGTAATGCGCTAAGAATTACCGCGTGACAAAGAGATGACGATGGATTGCATTGAATTACGCGACATCAACGTTGACTGTGTGGTTGGTGGGGATGCTCGTAAAAACTCCGCAACACATACCACACTACGGCTCGATAAATGGGAGTGCGCACCTCTCTTATGTTGAAATTTCTATAATTACAAGTTGTTATACATAGTATTTTATTATCTTGTGAACATCATGCTTGCCAGACACTATGTATTACGTTAGCTTGCTCTGCGTTGTTCTTACTGTGAGGAAGATATGAAGTTCGTTTTTGTTTTAGTCGTTTTATTTCAGGCCACCACAGTGCAAGGCTATGTCCAGTCGGTCGTCGTTGCCAAGCCACCGTATTTCACTATCAGCAAGGGGTTGCCGTTTCTCTTACACAGGAGGATTGTTGCCCACGGTTTCCTGACGATGGACTATGTCGAACAGCAGGCGCACCGTTTTGGGTTTCCTAATTTCGCCACGGTGTTTCGCTACGCAGCATTTGATAATTATGCCGATGTGGTCGAGGAGTTAGCCAAGCTCGGTGCGGGCGAACTCAATCGCGATGATTTCAATGACGCACTGGTTGCGCTTGTCAGCCGCGACACCAGCCGTCTTCTTACGCGCATCGATGATCTGCAAGAGGCGAGTGCACGACTAAATCTCCACAGTGTTAGCAGTGATGGTAGGGTTACTCCCCATGTGTATGTGCGTGAGGTAAGTAATCGCCGTATTGATAGCCAAGCTCGCCAGCAGGTTGTCGAGGTGCTGGTCGGTCTTGGGGCTGAGATAGAAGATCTGCGTATGGTTACTCGCGCAGATAAAGAAGATACAGCCCTGTCCAGGCAGGAAGCAACACTCGCGGTGGCAGCTGAAGATGTGGACGAACTCAAAAAGCTGTTCATGCGCGCGGTATACTGGGGACAAGAAGATGTCTTACGATATTTGGTGACACACGATGTTGATGCGTATGTTGACCTCGATGCCGCAATCAGAGGCGCGGCGATCTTTGCTCACCCGCACAGCATGATTAAGTTTTTAGCTGAACTAGGCGCAAATCCCAACAAGGCACTCAGGTGGGCAGCGATGCGAGGCAACGACTCGATAGTAGCACTTGCCATCGAAGAACTCGGTGCTACTAATCTCGATGCGGCATTGCTCATCGCCATGCTGACCTCTAACTGGCACACCGTTGAGCTGCTCGCGCAGCTCAGGCTTTCCCAGAGCGACAAAAAACTGTCCTATGCCCCTGACTGGCAGTGGCGATCGTTTGCGCACACAACCTTTGATTTTACGCATCTGTTGCCAGCAATACAGGAACTAGACTTGTCGGTGTCTGGTGACCCTCTTTTTTAAGAGCACTACAGAGAGATGACGATGGATCGCGTCGAATTACAGAATATAAGTGTTGACTGTGTTGTCGGCACAAGACCTGACGAGCGCTTGCGCACACAGGCTGTTACTGTGTCGCTCGCGGCGAGTGTCGATGCTCGCAAAGCCGCGGCCAGCTGCCGTCTGCGCGATACGCTCGACTACGCCGCGCTCTATGCCGCAGTGCAGTTCATCATCGGCACAGGTCGCTTCCTGCTACTGGAAACCGCCGCTGAAGCTGTCGCTCGCTACATGCTAATTAGCAGCCCTAAACTTGTGCGGGAGGCAACGGTCAGCATCATTAAGCCACACATCATGCCCACACCGACTCTGCCGCGTGTCACACTGACACGCACCGCCAGCGATGTCTTTACCATCAGTCGTCGCACCTCGTTTGGCTCAGTCGCAGTCGTACAGGAGAGCAGCGATGCAGGTATTTACTTGCTGACTATTGCGGCGCAGCAAAGCATCGCACCACACTATCTTGAGAACAGTAGTGAGCATACGATGACCGTTACCGCGGGGTTGAGCTTACAGGGAAAATCCGTGCCCTCCTGCTACGCGGTCAACTGGCCAGCGAACACACCACGTATCTGGAAAAACCCCACTGCCCAGCCGCAGCAAATTCTGTGCGTCAACCGCCCTGCTTGTGATCCAACCACCGCTAAACAACACTCTGCATCGGCTACATTGACAGAAGTCGAAGGCACAGTGCTCTACCCGTATTGACCATGCACCTCCCAACCCTCAACGCCATACTCAACGCCACCGCACTTCTTTTTCTGCTACTGGGACGTATTGCCATTGCTCGTCAGCAGCGCCACTTGCACAAAACCCTCATGCTGAGTGCTTTCTTTTTTTCCAGTGCCTTCCTCGTTAGCTATCTCATCTATCACTACAGTGCCGAGCAGATGACTGTCTTTCGCGGGTCAGGCTGGCTACGCACCTTCTACTACAGCATCCTGTTCACCCACATTCCGCTTGCGGTTACCGTCGTGCCCGCTGCCCTTACAGCTCTCTATTTCGCCTGGCGGCAGCAGTTCACCCGTCACCGCCGTCTCGTGCGCTGGCTATGGCCTGTCTGGGTGTATGTCTCGCTGAGCGGGGTGGCTATCTACCTGATGCTGTATGTTTTTTGAACGTAGACACTTTAGTTAGTTTTTCACTCTCATTTTACCTTGTAGGGATAGTGGCTGAGTGCTAGGCCTAGTATGAGTACGAAGGGCACTGGCTTATTGTCAAAGGAGAGGTTGGTTATGAAAATTGTCATAGCAGCTGCGTTGCTGATTGCTACAATTACCGCTCATGCTGGCAGGATCAACGTCTCGCGGATGGGTGCGAAGATGATGATGCAGCAGTATCTTGGCAAGAAGGTGACGTGGATAGCAACGGATGGGTACGGCCACAGTGGCATAGTTGAAGATGTTATCACTCCGCTATGGGGTGATGCCTCCGCAGACGGTATACAGCTGAAGGTCATGGAGACATACTATAAAGATGGTCAAGATGAGCTTGTTGGGCACGAAATCATCGAAGCTTACCTCGTTGTCGCTGGCAGCGAGTGGCTTGGCAAGCGTGTGCAGTTCAAGGACAGAGATGGTGTTAATTACGCGGGAACAGTTGAGAATGTTCATACGGGGGGAATTATCTTTCCTTCAGACAACGAACACAAGCCATCCGCTGAGGGAATTTTTCACACGACAGCTCGTGCTAGGCTGGTAGTTAGAGAGTTGGTCACGGATGACCCTGACAAGGAAGTGCCAGAATGGATGTTCGTGGACAACCTGGCCGCTCCTTCATACGATTACCAAGGTATCGAAGGAGAAGCTAATCATCCCACACAGCAGATAGGTAGGCTGTTCAAATTCCGCAATCCACAAGCACCAGCCGAGCAGCTCATAGGGAGGGCTTTGGTAATTCACACTTCTGGCTGGTATGAGTTTGAAGTCGTTGCTGTGCAAGAAGACGATGGGAGCGAAAGAGAACTCCACGACCAGCACTACATACTGCTCATAAGCAAAGAACATCTTGCAGAAGCAGTGCCGTA
Organism: Oligoflexales bacterium; assembly: GCA_965226195.1. GTDB lineage: Bacteria > Bdellovibrionota_B > Oligoflexia > Oligoflexales > JAPPIL01. The sequence continues at coordinate 894,199 of OZ245333.1, read as the reverse complement.
CCAAGAGCTGTGAGATACTTTCTCAGCGGTAGCCCTGTCCTTGCCGATTATGCTGAATCTATCGAAGCTGGCATGTGCAAAGAAATATGTGTGAGCCTGAAGGAGAGAATCGATCTGTATGTAAGTGTTGTCGGTGAAGAGATTACAAATGAGGGTGGCGCTCACTAAATTTACGCAGTTTGCCCAGTGAGGACGGAGAGACTTGCACGGCTACAAACAAAAGAGTGGGGACGGAGAGACTTGAACTCTCACGCCGAAGCACTGGATCCTAAGTCCAGCGTGTCTGCCAATTCCACCACGTCCCCTAAGCAGGCATCTGTTCGTTCAAGCTGTATGTATGCTCAAGGCTGATCGCACCAGCACCTCATGTTTTTTAGCTCCACGTTACCGAACGAGCGGGTTGGTTAGCTCAAGGCTGTCACTCCGAAGCACTGGATCCTAAGTCCAGCGTGTCTGCCAATTCCACCACGTCCCCTAAGCAGGCATCTGTTCGTTCAAGCTGTATGTATGCTCAAGGCTGATCGCACCAGCACCTCATGTTTTTTAGCTCCACGTTACCGAACGAGCGAGTTGGTTAGCTCAAGGCTGTCACGCCGAAGCACTGGATCCTAAGTCCAGCGTGTCTGCCAATTCCACCACGTCCCCTAAGCAGGCATCTGTTCGTTCAAGCTGTATGTATGCTCAAGGCTGATCTCCACAACTTTATCCACAACAAGCATGTGGATAACTGCTACAGCTCTAATAACAGCCTGTAATCACGTCTTTTATAGTTAAAAGCTGTTGATTTGCAATGTGGATAACCTTAAGCAAAAGCTACAGCCCAGCCGCACTTTTGGCACGTTTGACCAGATCGCGGAACGCACCCTGATCGGTAATGGCGATGTCCGCTAGCACGCTGCGATCAAGTTCGATGCCTGCCTTTTTCAGTCCGTAGACGAACTGCGAATACTTGATGCCGAGTTGACGACAGGCTGCATTTATTTTCACAATCCACAGGCGGCGGAACACTCTCTTCTTGACCCGGCGATCGCGGTAGGCATGAGCCAAGCCGCGCCGCAATACCTGCAACGCCCCCCGCAAGGTTCGATGATGAGCACCACGATAGCCACGTGCGGCGGACATGACTTTCTTGCGCCGTCGCCGTGCCTTGAACCCTCGTTTTACCCTTGCCATGCTAACTTCCTACGCACTGAGACATCTTCTGATAGCACCGCTGTTGCTGCTATGCACATATGTCTGTTTCTTCAACTTGTTCTTGCGAGAACGCGCCTTCTTGGTCAAGATATGACCCTTGTTGGCCTTTGAGCGCTTGATCTTGCCTGAACCCTTCAACACGAAGCGCTTCTTGGCCGCTCGTTTGGATTTTAATTTAGGCATCACACACCTGTAAACTACAAAGGGGAGCACTGTAGCACAGCTGTATCGTAATGGCAACTCTAATTGTGCTCAGGGGCGGGAAAAATAACAACAATACGCGCCTGCGCCAGCAGCGCAGCATTGCCGCCTGCAAACTGCTGCCACGCAGCATCGTCTACTTCCAGCACCGCAGGGAAAATTTCCCGCACCGCCAGCTCCTGTGGCTGCCGTCCCACATAACGTGTCAGCTGCTTTGCCGTCACATCACGAAAATAACGTCCCATCAAGCCATGCCGGAAATGTTTTTCCTGCACCATGCTAACATCAAAGTAACGTTGCCCACTATGTCCACGTATCTCGTACACCGCACGCGGCGGAAAATAACGCGTTGCCCGCAAGACCAAACCAGAATTGCGTGTTTGCGGCAGTTGTGCAGCGCTATCTAACAGGGTGGAAGCGGCGAAAACGTACGCCAGTGAGCTACTAAAAGAAAGCCGCACACGGCGGTCACTAGAAAAAACCGTCTCCCGCAACTGCAGATGCCTGAAGACACGTGCTGCCGCCTGCTGCGCCGCAGCACCCCCAGCCGCGGGATAGTGCTGGGCGTAGATGTGTGGCATTACCTGCTTGAGATGCTGAAAGCCTTGCAGCCAAGCCTGCTCTTCTAATTTTGCCAACGTTGCGCTCTGTCCCGTACCGCTGAATTCTAGCCGCAACTGTGACCAGTTGAGTTGCACCCCGTCGTGCGCGGTAATCACTTGCTGTGCAGTCAGCTGCGAGGCGGCGAGCAGCGGGGCGAGAATAAACTTACGCATGCCCAAGACCGTGACTGATGAACCCTGCCAGCCGGGACACGGTTACGGCATTGCCGGCGATGATATTGCCGCCCTCAATGTTGAAATCTGTTGACGTGTAGTAGTTGCGCACCTTGCCGCCTGCCTCTGTGACCAGCAACCAGCCTGCGGCTACGTCCCAAGGCTTCAGTCCCTGTTCCCAGAACCCGTCGTAAACACCCCGCGCCACCAGTGCTAGGTCGAGTGCTGAAGCTCCGTCGCTTCTGACCGAGTTATCCGCTCCCCCCATGATCAGATCACTGCATACCAGCTCACCGCCTGTTGCCTGCTTGCGCTTTGTGCAGAGACCCGTGGCGAGAAAACTGTCCTGCAGTTCTCGCTCGACAGCTACCTTGAGGCGTTCGCCGTTACAAAAAGCCCCGCCACCCCGATAGGCGAGGCAGGTCGAGCCTTCGACAGGATTATGAATGCCACCCGCCAACGTGACGATGCGTCCGCGGGCTCGCACCTCTCCTAGTGCGACCGAGACACAATAAAAAGGGTAGTTGTTGGCAAAGTTAGTTGTGCCGTCGAGCGGATCGATGACCCAGACGTAATCACCTTCCTTGCGTGTGGCAAATTTCCAATCAGGTTCGGCAAGTCCGTCCTGTTCTTCATCGTTATCAATTGTGAGGGGAAAAGTGGTCACAGCAGAGGCAGGATTACAGCCAGATTCTTCGGAGTAAATGTAGTCTTGTGCGAAGGATCGCTTGATGTACTCGACGATAACCCTCTCACTCGCCATGTCCGCTTCGGTAACCAGCGAGCGGTCTTTCTTGTGCCTAACTTGGATATTTGCCGAGATGCAAGCAGTGATTGCCTTGCCAGCATCGTCTAGCAGCGCTCCCAGAAAAGAGAATAGCTTGTCCTGTGAACGGGATGACAAAAAAACCGCCCTCGTGATTCCCCGTGCTCTGCACTTGCTGTATAATATAGAGCGTGGGTGTTAACGTAAAGTTTGCCGCGCATGCATCAGAGCGAAACAGACTCCGTAATAGATAATGTTAGGATTTATTGCAAAGCAAATCAATACGACAGTGCGCGCAAACTCCTGACCGCGGCACTGGCGGCCGATCCTGACAACGCCCGCCTGCACTTTTGGTTGGGCAAGACGTGGCATCACCGCAACAAGTTTACCGAAGCAATGGCAGAGTTCAACCTCGCTCTGAAAGCCGACCCCAGCTGTGCCGAAGCTGCCATCTGCCTCGTTGCACTCTACTGCGATCTCGGACGCTATCAGGATGGCATGGAACTCTACACCCAGCTGAGTCACAGCCATGACCCCGCCAGTGGGCTGCACAAGCTTGCACTGCACAAGCTCGCCCAACAACACATGCAGTGCGGTGATCTTTACGCACACATGGGCAAGAAACCAGAAGCACAGCGTGAGTATCAGCGTGCTCTGTTACTTGATCGTGACAACAGCACCTGTCGTCTGAAACTGGCGGTGTCTTGTTACTTTTCAGTCAGCCTCGATCGTGTTATCGAAGAGACCGATGCTATTCTTGCGGTCGAGCCAGAACATTTCGAGGCCTTGCTGTGGTCGGGGTTAGCTTTTTTCAAAAAGAACAATCGCGAACGTGCTTCCGAGCAGTGGGAAAAAGCCCGTCGCCTGCGTTCCAACGATGCGACCATACAGGCGCTGCTCAGGACGAACGAGTGACATGACAATGGCAACCCTGCAGCTTGACAATTACTGGCACTGGCGCAACGCACGCGGTCAGCCGCTCACTGAAGATGCTTGTCCTTTCTGTGCTTTTCGTCCGCAGGGGCAGAGCCACGTGCGCATCTGTGCTTACAGCTTGAACGCAGACGAACTGCAATTGCTGCACCGCATCGTTCCTGCGCTGCGTCCGTTCCAATACACCCGCCTTTTTGGTTGTCCCGCGTCTGCGGGGCAACTATGTGCCTTGCAACAGCGTGATCTGTGTCGGGTGCAAACGGTTGTCTTGCTAGGCAACAGCGCGGCACGGCTCGTCAGCGGGGCGCGCAACTTTGCTCGCCAGCAGGGGCAGCCTTACCGCGTCGCGGGCTGGGAAGGTGTTACCTTCATACTGACCTTTCACCCTGCTGACCTGCGGCGCTATCCACCTGCAATGCAACTGTGGCAACAGGACTTACAGCGTGCGAAGCATGATGTTTAGAGTTTTCCTGCTCTCCCTATGTCTTTTCATCAGCGTGCGATCTGGCAATGCCGCAGATAAAACTCCGACTTGGTTAGAACTGTCGGTCGGCATTATCAGCACTGCAACGGTGGAGATGTTGGCGCGTGCGGTTGAGATTGTCACGACAGAAAACTATCAGGGTTTGCTGATCAAGCTCGATACGCCCGGCGGTGCGCTCGAAGCGACGCGCAAGATCGTGCAGCAGATGCTTGCCGCGCCTTTTCCCATCGTCGTTTGGGTAGGGCCTGGCGGAGCGCATGCAGGCAGTGCGGGTGCTTTCGTGACGCTGGCCGCGACCGTCGCGGCCATGGCTCCCGGCACTAATATCGGGGCGGCGCACCCGGTGCAGGCAAGTGGCAAGGACGTGGACACGTCGGAGAAGGTGGGCGAAAAAATCATCAACGATACCGTCGCCTTCATTGAATCGATCGCCGAAGTGCGTCAGCGCAACGTCGAGATGGCACGCTCGTTTGTGATCACTTCGATGTCGATTACCGCTGAGGAGGCGTTGGAGCATAAGGTTATCGACATGCTAGCCAGCAGTCGCGACCAGTTGCTGGAGGCATTACACGGCCGGGAGGTCACACAGCAAGATCGACCGCTGCAAATAGTTTCGGCCAAGGCGCGGGTTGTTCCTTATCAGCCGTCGTTGCGTCAAGAGGCACTGGAACTGCTCGGCAATCCCAACCTCTTTTACCTGCTTTTTCTTGCCGGTTTGATTGGGCTTGGTTTTGAGCTGACGCATCCGGGGGCGTTGTTTCCCGGTATTTTCGGTGCGATCTGTTTGCTGTTGGCGTTGATTTCAACCGCCGTGTTGCCCGTTAGTTTTGGCGCCGCGGCACTGATTGTGTTCGGTTTTGTGCTGCTGATCGCGGAGGTGTTTGTGCCTAGTTTCGGCATTCTTGGTATCGGCGGTGTGGCAGCGTTTTTAGTTGGCTCGGTGTTTCTTGTCGATCCCGACAACGCACATGGCTTGCGGGTCTCTTGGTATACGATTGCACCGGGCGCAATCTTTATCTGTGTGGTCGCCCTGACGATTGGCTACCTGATTGCCAAAAGCTTGAAGGCCAAAGCCCGCTCTGGTGCTGAGACAATTATCGGGGAACAAGGCACAGCACTGCAGGATTTTCACTCTGACGGTAAAGGGCAAATTCGTGTGCTGGGCGAAGTTTGGGCGGCAACATCTTCCGCCCCACATCCTGCTGCGGGCGATCAGGTCGAGGTGGTTGCTATGCAGGGCTTGCAGTTGACTGTCAAAAAATACGCGTCACCAGCACAAGAGATACAAGACACACCTCAGGCATAATTTGCCGACCCAAAAAATAAAACTAAAGTTCTAATTCGCGTAGCCGAAGGCGTAAGTGTTGAATATTTTGAGGTGTGAGGTGGCTATTCGGACAACGATTTCGCTCGTGGTGGTGGTACTGTTGGCAGTGCTGATTAGCGGCTGTCCCAGCAGTAAGAAAAGAAGTAGCGCACAAAAGGCATGTGCTCGAATCAGTAACACGGTGATAGTGGGCAACGAGTGCCTGTGTAGGCAGGGCTACATCAAGATTTCCCCCAGCGGTGCGGGGAGCTTGAACTTTCAATGTCAGTACGGCCAAACCTGTTACGGTAACGCACAAATGAGCAACGGCACTTGCCAGTGCAACAATGGAAGAGTTTATAACTCCAGTAACATGTCCTCTCCGTGTGGTGAACTCGCGGGCGGTGGTCGGGTTGGTTTGAGTGTGCAGCAGTTGCAGACTGCTTGCAACGGTGTGCAGCAGGCGACGTGGCAGAACGGTTTCTGTGCCTGTGGCCCCAACCAGCAATTTAACGCCTCGACGCGCCAGTGTGAATCAATCATGTGGCATCACACACAGAGTATGTGTGGCACGGGAGCAACCTTTTACGGACAGAGTGGCCGTGGTGTCTGTGTTTGCCAAAACGATCAGGCCTTGTTCCATCCCAGCTTCGGTGGCTGCAGCACGCTCGTTGGCACGACCGTCGTCGATTCCATGTGCAGAAATCTCTATGGCATTAACGATGGCTACGTCGGGGGACGGTGTGCTTGCCCTTCAGGGCGCGTATGGTTTCGCGGCTCGTGCCTCGATCTCAACCACGACTTTATTACCCAAGTGCCCAACCTTCCTGCCGATCCTGCCCTACGTTGCGAGTTACAAGGTAGACGGATGGTCGGTGGACGGTGCGAAGACCTTTGGGGTGGAGGCTACTTCAGTAGTAATGGCCCCGTAAAACCAATTACCTGTGATCGCAGGTCGCTTGTCAATGGAGAGAGAGAGAGAATTATACTCCACAGAGATGCTGTCGATGTTATAGACTACCATCCTTTTAAAAGACACTACAGACACAGCCCCGCGCGGGATTATTTCAGGACGATGTGTGAAGACCACGCTCTCCTCGATGGCATGCTAATGCCGATGACCGTGGGAACATACCATCCTGGTAAAGGCGATCCCTACTACGGGAGATGCTCTTGTAAAATAGGCTTCACGGCCTATCGGGATGATCTAGGCTATGAGTACTGCGTGGGACGTGGAAGTAACCCAGCTTATTTTGGTCGGTGTGGGTGGGATCTATTGGCGAATACCAAGCTTGGTGTTAGCTACGATCCTGAAAACGGGCTCAGCGGTGAAATCTGTTTAATGCATAATGCTAGTGAGTATTGCTTCTCTAGGAGATAGAGCCACAAAAATTGCCAGATTATACACCAACACGTCGCCGCGGAATTTTTCCCACGATGGTGGCAAATACCATCACCCCCGTCAAGATATGCACGCCCGGCAAACAATCCCTTTACATTTTATCACCAAAAATGTAGAGAAATAGCAAGTTAACTTACATGACAAAATTTAGGGAGAGGGGTAAGGGATGCGTTATGTATTGGTGCTTGCTATCTTGTGTACTATCGGGGTGAGTAATGGGGCACAAACTTTTGCTGCGAGTAGAGCTGTTGCGTGGGTGGGTAAGACGAGTGCTAAGCTTAACCACAGTCAGAAAAAAGTCGCAAAAATTTTCGCACAGATTGCCGCGCTCGCGTTGGCATGCACAGGGTTATCCTGTGAAACACCACAGCCACCTGCAGTTACGGATAGCGCTGCCTCTGCGAGAGTAAGTCAGGCGGACACCGAGACTGAGATACGTGTAGACAGAGTGAGCCGCGTAGGTGACATGCCTTTAACAGACATGCCGCCAGCTATCTATACCTTGAACAACTGGTACGTTGACAAAGACCTGCGGACAGTGCTGGGCAGTAACAACATTGGAGTTGCCATGATGCTCATTGGCAACGGGAGTTATTTGATATCAGCACTCGATCATGACCACAGTATGATTGTTATCGAGCATGACAACTCAGTCAAAGTTATCCTGACGTTCGATGATGGGCCTGATACACGTAGAGGAGAACTCAATGGCACACGCCATGTTCTTAATGTGTTGGGAGAGCAAGACATCAACGCGGTGTTTTTTATTCAGTCACATGCCCGCAGCAATAGTAATAATTATTTTCGCGGCATGGAGAAAATTATGGGCATTCCCCTTGTTGAGCGCATGCATGACGAAGGACATATTGTTGCTGCCCGTACGGGCCTGGATGGGAAGAAGGCACACGCGTGGGCGAATCGCCACCCACGACGGGAAGCACTGGGTGAGCTGGGCAAAGATTTGGATCGTAGTAAGGAGTATATTCATGCCAGAACAGGTGCTTACCCGCGTTACGTTCGCCCGCCCTTTGGGGAATATAACAGTGCTGTCCTCAAACGCTACGCATCGCGTGATGTAAACATGATCCTTTGGGATATTGACACCCGTGACACTACACGTGGCTATGACAGTTCTGAGATAAAAAAACATTTGCAAAATAGAGTCGGAGAATTTGTCACACGAGGCAGTCGAAGTCTGATAATTTTATTTCACGATCACGATATAGATTACGATACATATAACGCGGATAATTTGTATTCTTACATCACGGTGATAGAAGATGCTATCGACGCTCACAGTTTTGAGGCAGTGCTTAACTTATCAAGAGAGGAGATGGACGCAATCTTGGCGGACTACTAGTTGGTGTGGACATTTACTCTGCTTATTTGCAGAGGAAAGTCAACGACACGGCTACCACCGCGAGCCTACACTATCTTGACACGGGGCAGTCCTACCAAGAAACTCGACATCGTCGGATGTAAACTCAGGCTTTATCTGTAAAAATCAGCTGGTTGCCATATCAAGCAACATTTATGGTCGAGTTTTTGTACGGACTCCCGTGCCCTTCACAGGTAGAGCGATGGGCGATCATGATTTTCCTGTATTTATTTTATTTTGGTGGTAGCCTCTCGCCAAAGGATTGAGTAGCTTGCCAACCTTCTCTTGCCACGGGCGGAGGTAATTCTTGCGCAAAAAAGCACGCAAGTAGTGGCTGCAGGTATGCACAGGGGCAGCACGACGCAAAAAACGGTAGAAAAAAGTGGCCGCGTGATCGTTGGCCTGTGCGTAAATTTCGCCGGCAATTGTGTGTGGCTCGTCGCAAATTTTTTGCAGCAGCGACGGCAAGTGACAGCTACCCGTCTGACGATAGAGCAGATCAGCACAGATGAGAATCTTGTCGATTTCGCCCTGTAACTCAAGTTCAAGCCGCGGCAAGGCAATACCCCGTGTGGTTTTGTTGAGCAGCAGATGAAAGTGGCTGATTTCTTCGACTAAGACACAGAAGCTATTGAGATTGGCGTTGGTCAAGCATTGCCACGGGTCACGACTGGTCAAATTTTGCACTACCCGGGTGTCAAAATAAACGGCGATAAACATTTCTCCCGTGCCATGCCTGTCATCTAGCCATACTGCACCCGCGGCATGCCATTCGGGATAACTTTCCGCCGCCGTGATCGAGGCACGCAACTGCTCCCGCGTAACGAGATAATCACAGACAGAGGCGAGACATTCAAAGCCATAATAAGACGCGATGCACTGTTCGATGCGAGTGATGTTTTGTCGCAGCAAGGTGTTCATTGTGGTGTGTTGGTGTCGGTTTTGATCGGGTCGATGCCCAGTTCGAGCAGCGTTTGCAGCAGGCGTTGCGAGTTGCTGCGTGTCCAGCGATCGTAGGTGGCAAGAATATCAATGGCGCGGCTCTGATCAGGAATGACCGCAACTTCAGCGACTAGTTCAACCAACAAGGCAAAATCGTGCGAAAGTTTTTGGTAAACATGGCGAGAACTGTGGCCTATGCGTGCGGCAGTCTTGTGGTAAGCGGTCGAGCCAATAGCAATGTAGTAATCGACATCGATGACCCGACGATTGAACGATTCCTGAAAAAAGCCACATACATAAAGACTCAAGTCGCCGAGGCTTCTGAAGCGGTTCGGCTGTTCATGGGCAGGTGCTTCCAGCGTTTCCTTCAAAAACAACGCCAGTGGTGTGTCGAGCTGTTGCAGATGTGGTGATCGCTGAGCAGGTTGAATGAAGTCACACAGCAGTGCAACTAGATAAAATTCTACGTCACTGTCGATAGTTATGTCGTTCTTCGCCTTCGCTGCAGTAATTTTATCCTGAAAAAACTGCCGCGGAGCGACTTCTAGATCAACCTTTTTAGCCGCAACCATCGTGATACCTCGCTCGTGTCCTCCTCACCCTACAACCGGTGTTTCGGCTTATCTAGCACAGATATTTAGTAGTTTTACCATTTTTTCTGTATAATGATGGCATTCATAAGTTGGAGATAGCCGTATGCCCGCGCAGGAACACGCCACCGAGCTGAGCTTGGAAGAACTGGTGCATATTGCCAACAAGGTCGGCATGGAGCTTGTCGAAGCGAAAAAAAGCTGTGATCGCTACGAGTTGACGAAACCAATCGTTCGTGCTCGCATCATGCAACGCCTCGACGACGGCGATGTTTCAGAGACCAAGCTACGCCGCCTGATGGAGAGCGACGAGGAATATGTTGCCTACATCAACAAACTCATCGATGCCCGGTCTTGGCTTGAAAAAGTGCGCATCCGCTACGAATCCTACAAGAACCTCTTTGAAGCCCGGCGCAGCATGCTCAGTTACCGCAAAGCTGAAATGCGCCTGCTGTAATGTTTGGGTTCTGTTCTAATAAAAACAAACAACATCGTATAATAAATAAGCCGCCACATACAGATATACGATAGAGGCGAGATATTGGTGCTGACCTTTTACCCGACGACCGTACCCCATCTCAGGGAGGAGGGAAAAGGTCAGCACAAAATACCACTGCGGGATTGTACTATAATGTCTCGTCTGTTTAGGTTTCTCTGCTTTGCTAGAGAAACCTAAACAGACCCTAGTTGCCTTCGGCGAGGCAAGCACCCGTGTAGACGGTATTGAGCACCCTTGCCATCACCTTGCCGCCTACCAAGCACTCTAAGGTATCTATGCCAACCCAAAAACCCCGTCCGTCATGCCCCGCATAGCCAATAGCTCCCGTGTGGTGGTCGTGAACTTCCATGTCTGCATTGAGGCTGAGGTAAATGTTTTGCTCCTCGTCCTGAATGCTATGGCTGTTACTTGGATCGGGGTTGGGGTTGGCTGAAAAAGCTACCCAAGTGTATCCTCCCAGTGCAAAACGCGATGCAGTCAAAACAATCGTGTCGGCACGTGCGGTGCCGGTAAGGTTTGCTTTCAGTACCTTGTTGTTGTTCTCATCAAAGCCGATCAGTTCCGTAACCCCTGCAGTCATTGCCGCCTCAGTCAGAAAAAGCTCGTCAGTGCCATCGACGGCAAAAATATCATCTCCCGCCTCTGTCTGCCAGCGTGCCAGTGCGCCTTCCACCTTGCCCTCGCTGTTATGCGCTTCGAGTCGCTGCACACTATCCGCACCTGTGATGCCGAACAGCACCCCTACCTGTTGTGTGCCCAGTTCGGCCACCATCAGCGTTGGCACATCAGGTTGCACTGAGCCATTGTTAAGTTTTTCCCACTCCTCTGCGGTTAAGTCTTCGAGCTTATTGCCTACGAATTGTAACGTACTTGCGGCAGTCGGCCTAAAAGTCATCTCGCCACAACAGCCAGTGATTTCGCCCCGCTCGCCTGTTTCCAGCCTGCCCGTGTATGTACCGCCGACATCACCCCCGCTCGTGCCATTGAAGTTGACGTTGTTAGTGCCACTAGTCGTCAGTGTCGCCTCTTCGAGCGGATTGGCGGTGACGATCAAATCCCTCACCCACAGAGTCGTTGCCCGCCCCGACTGCACCGCAACTTTGACAGCAACATCGACATTGTCATAGTCTTCGAGCGCAAAGCGATACTTCGCATAATAGTACACAGCACTGACCTTTTTCCTTATCGCGAACTTGTGCTGCCCCTCACCTTCCTCAAGACCACAAGCAGAAAAAACACCGAGCACAACAAGTATCAGTAAAAATTTCACTTTTCCTCTCCCTCATTTATTATCTTAAAATTAACTTACGCAAAGCTCATCGTTTTATTTTATTTTTACTTTAATTTATTTTTAGTTAAGCCGTCTTTTAATTTCAAGTTACTTAAATTATGTCTGTTTTTGGTACGGCAAGAAATTCAGTGTTGTCTCCCGCGTGTTTTTTCGTTTTGTTGTGGTGCTCCAAAAACGTGGTCGCAAGGTATATAATGGAGTTAGAACAATTTTGTATGAGGTGCATGATGCGTTTGCTTGCGTTGCTGCTGTTGGTGTCTTGTCAGACGACGCAGTCTCGGCATGTGTTGACAGGCAATGAGTTCGCCAAGGACGGTTTGCTGAAGGAGGCAGTCAGTTCTTACCGTGCGGCGTTGCGGGAGAACCCCGACAACCGGACGGCGCATCGCAATCTCGGTCTGCTACTGGTCAAGACAGGCAAGTATGATCGGGCAATTTCTCATCTGCGCAAGAGTTTGCCGCGTTTTCGGCGTGATTTCGACACCAATTTTCATCTCGGCGAAGCCTATCGGGCTAAGGAAAAATACGCGGAGGCGATTTTTCGCTATCGTTTTGCTTTGAGTATTAAGTCAAATGCCCCTGAGGCGCTGAAGTCATTGGGCTGGACTTACTATCGCATCAACCTGCTCAACGAAGCGAAACAGATGATCAGCAAGCTGCTAACGATCGACCGTGACGATCACAACGGGGCGATAATCCTTGCCCGCATTTATCTCAAACAACAAAACTTTAAAAAAAGCCTCGGAGTCATCAACAACTATCGTGATGTTGCTGACCAGCAGACCTTGCCCTACTTTCAAAGTATCGAGGGTGATGTCTATCTGGAGATGAACAAAACCAAAGCTGCCGCTAACCTTTACCTCACTGCGCTGAAGAGCAATCCCTTGTTGGCGGGTGCTTTGTTGGGCATGGGCAAGATCTTTCTCATGCGTGGCCACAACAAAAAAGCTATCCGCTACCTCGAACGCGCCGCCCGCTTGCGTCCGCGTCAGACACAAGTACATCTGTTGCTGGGCAAGGCATTTGAGCCGTCCGATGTGCGTCAAGCACTGAAGCACTACCAGATTTTCCGCAAGCTAGCACGCAGCAAGCCAGAGTCGCCCGCACAGGTTGCCGCGGTTAAGAACAAGATTGCTGCGCTGAAAAAGTCCGTGCGCTAGAGTGTGCGAGAGATTTAGTGGTGTCGAGGCTGTGGTGGCTGCCCAGAACTGCCCTTTGCTAGAAAATCTTACTTGGTTGCGCAAATTTTACCGAAAATTTTTCACTTTTGCGTTAAATTTTACGTGAAATGTGGCAAGCTGTTGATATGATCGTTGAAAGTCGCCTCGATCTGCGTCATCTTTTGCAGCAGAAGTCTCATTTTCTTTTTGGCCCGCGGGCAGTGGGAAAATCGACTTTGATTGCCCAGCAGTTGGCAGGGGAGGCAGAGGTTATAGACCTGCTTGATCCGCGTGTGTTTTTGCGTATTTCCAATAACATCAATGGCTTAAGTGGCATGCTAGCAGGGCACAAGCACAAGCTGGTTGTCATTGACGAGGTGCAGCGGTTGCCTGAGTTGCTCAATGAGGTTCACATGTTGATCGAGCGGGAGGGCACATGCTTTCTGCTGACGGGTAGCAGCATGCGCAAGTTGCGGCGGGGCGGGGCAAACATGTTGGCAGGCACAGCTGTTCCCGCTTGTTAGGCTGGAGATTCCCGTCTTTGATTTAGAGCGTTACTTGTTTTATGGCGGTCTGCCTGCGGTGTTGTTCAGTGCACAGCCTGACAAGGAACTGGCTGCTTACGTGCTCAACTACATGCGCGAAGAGGTGCAAGCAGAGGGTGTGGTGCGCAATCTCGCCCCGTTCTCACGTTTTTTGCGCACGATGGCACTTGCCAACGGTGAGGTAATAAATTTTTCTAAGCTTGCCAATGATTGTCAGTGTTCGATGCGTGATGTGCGCGGTTATGTGCAGATTTTAGAGGACACGCTGCTTGTCTCTTTGTTGCAGCCGTGGGCACGCTCACGCAAGCGTAAGGCGGTAAGCACAGCTAAGTTTTACTTTTTCGACACAGGAGTAACCCGTACACTTGCTGCGATAGAGAGCATCGATCGCAACTCAACAGAGCTCACCTACTGGCGTTCACGCTATGGGCACGAGGTAGATTTTTTAGTAGGCGAAGAATTTGCCGTAGAAGTTAAGGCAACTGCAACCGTTAGCAACAGAGACTTTAAAGGATTGCAGGCACTGTCCGAAGAAGGCGTTTTCTCCAAACTATATCTGGTCAGCAACGATCCTATGCCAGCTAAGCGCAACAACATTCACTGTCTGCCGGGGCAAGTCTTTCTCGATGATCTTTGGGCTGATAAGTTGCTCTAAAGCATGCGGCTGTTCCAACGCCGTGAGATGTCGTGGGGAAAATCGAGACAGTCGAGCACCCGGCTGACGACAAAGTCGATCAAATCGGCCATTGTCTGGGGCTTGTGGTAGAACGCAGGTGTGGCGGGGACAAGCCATGCTCCTGCTTCTGCCAGTCGTAACATGTTGTTGAGGTGCAAGGTGTTGAGCGGTGTTTCACGCGGCACCATGATCAGTTGTTTCTTTTGTTTTAGCACTACATCGCAGACCCGTTCGAGCAGCGTGGTTGAGAAGCCGTGACTGACGCGGCTGAGTGTACCCATCGAACAGGGAATGATGATGGCGGCATCGGGAGCGTTCGAGCCACTAGCGACGGGGGCAAAAAAATCATCGTTAGCGAAAATCCGCAGGCGGGGGTGCTTTTTGTCGGCGAGAATTTTTCGTAAGCAAAATTCAGTGTCGTCTTTGCGCAGTTCATGCTCGACCACTTGCCGGCCGCTGTCGGTGATAATGAGATAGACCCGTTCGAGTTGTTCGGTGAGAACTTGCAGCAAGCGTTCAGCGTAAATCGAGCCAGATGCACCAGTGATGCCAACCAAGATACGACGTGAAGTTGTTTGCACAGCTAACCCAACAGAAAATCCACTGCGGTAAAAAACAAAAAACTTAAGCTGACCGCAGCGTTAGTTTGAAAAAAAATCCGCGCCATCTGCGCCGACAGGTTGTTCGTTTTCAGTGCTGTTGCCAACAACACGTGCTCGGCGCTGAGCAGCAGCGCGCAGCAGCCAATGCCTAGCCAATACCAGAAGCCCGCGGCGGTGAGCAAGCCAGTGCCGCTGAGTCCCAGCACTACGAGCATAAAACAAACACGGCTCAGCTGCACGGCAGTGCCCGCGCCATAACGGGCGGGGATGCTGTGCAGAGACTGTTGGCGGTCGGAATGGCGATCGCTTAACGCATAGATAATGTCGAAGCCGGCCACCCACATCATCACGCTACCGCCAAGTGCGATGGCGGCGAGGGAGACATCGCTGCCGCAGGCGACCAACACCGCAGCAGGGGTAAGACCGAGACACAACCCCAGATACCAGTGGCACATGACGGTAACGCGTTTGGTCAGCGGGTAGCAGCCGAGCAGTGCGATTACCACGAGGCTAAAAAAAAAGCGGTGCGATTGAGTAGGGCACAGCACAAGACGAACAGCAGCGCACTCGCCAGTGACCAGCACAGCGACTGCTGCCACGACAGCTTGCCGGCTGGTATCATGCGGCTGGCGGTGCGCGGGTTGGCCGTGTCGATGCGGTAGTCGAGGACACGGTTCATACCCATCGCATAGCTGCGGGCCGTGATGAGGCAGACAAATATCAGCAGCAGTGCCGACCAGCTTAACATTGCTGGCGGGGTAAGTAGCAGCATGGCCGCGGCGAAGGGTATGGCGAACACGCTGTGAGCTATCTTGATGTCTTGCAGGAAAAATACCAGACTGCGCACGTCAAAACCTCCGTTATGAGACAAGCACAGCTACTCCTGCACGTCAAGAGCTAGTCGGTGGGGCACACGTGCCGGCTTTGTTGCATAAGTTCCGTTGATTATAACATGCTGTTATCATAGCACTTTTATGTGGGGAGCGTTAGCTTCGCTGCGTGTTCGCAGACTTCTCGTTTGGGTCAGGTGCAATCATCCTGCTGCAGCATGCACACATGTGTGCATGCACTTTGTCGCTTCCTAGCTCCAGCTGAAGCATTGGCTGGCGTGAAATGGTTTGCAGGTCTGCTTGCACCTGACCATTGTCAACTTCTGTGGACACTACGGGCTTGTGCGTGGTGCAGGCATTACCTTTGCAACACCTATAAAATTCTTACTGCTAAAGGGTTATAGGATATAAACACGCCTGCCCTGAGTTATGCAACAAAGCCACACGTGCCCCCCCTTGCTTGACAAGCACTGCGGCAGTTGCTAGGCAGAGCGTGGTGCTTTTTAATCTTTATCATGGAGGATAAGGATGCGTGGTTTTTTGTGCAAGGTGTCGGTGGTCTTATTGCTGTTGTGCAACAATCAGACGGCTGCGGCTAACTACAATCTTGGTGTTGGTGGTTTTTTCAAGACGGTGGGGGGTGTACTCGTGGGGCTGACCGCGCTCGCGATGTTCGCGGGTGTGCGAGGTTGCATGCGAGGGCAAGCCTTGAACAGTCCAGATTTTTTGCAAATGCGGAGCGGTGGCTTTGCTGTCAATTACTATTCTAACCTCAGTCGCTACGATGTTGAGAAAGAAGACCCTAGTGTGCAAGACTATCTCAAGATCGCGGCTGAGCAGGATATCGAGTTGACCCTGCACCTGCGTGATGGCGAGGACAACAGCAGTATTGCAACTTTTATCGACCTCGATGGCAACACGGTGGCAGTCAAGCGCATGGCGGAGGATGGTGGCGGTGTTGTTGACGTTCCACTCACACAGGTCAGTGGTGTTGCGCTTTACGATCCTGATATCTACGGGCACTATGTCGCGGTCAACAAGGATAAATTTATTCCTCTGTATGCTGAATATGCAGCGGAGCTATCCTATTTTCCTAAATACCATGCGCTGGTGCTGGCATCTTTCAGCGATAATTATCAACTCTTGCGTGTTTTTGCGGCCATCGATGCCGACGAAACGGTTGATAATGACGGCTGGTTACTGGGCTTTGACAAGGGCATAGACGTAATGGTGAGCGACGCTGACAGCATCTATCGCGGGCTGCAACTAGAGTAGTTCGTTACATATCTTCCCAATGCAGGTTTCGTACATAAAGTTTTCCTATTTCCAAAAACTAATTCCCCGTAACCAAGCAACGGAAAAATAAAAATACTGTTGTGCAACAAAAAAAAGCACAAAAAGCTCTTTCCTGTGAAAAATCAGTACTAAAGTGGTCGCTTTGTTGGCATGATGTTCTTTTGACCGCGGGCTGTGTGTTTTTGCAGGTGCTTAACTAAAACTGTAAAGGGCTGTGTATGCCGAAAGAACGAAAACGCGAGCATCAGTGGCATGATGGATTTTTCCGCTTTGTTTTAAATCGTGAGCGTGATTGTGTTACTGATCTTGCTAAACTAGCAGAGCAGTATGGTGGCTTGTCCGCGTTGCAAGCTTTGTTTGCTTGGGTAGATTGGGAAAGGTCAGAGCAGGCGACCGATGCTTTTTTTGAGAGGGGTGGAGGACGGATAACTTTTGCTGATCTTGTCTATCGCCTTTATCTCGTTGGCACAGACTACTACTTTTATCTGTTGGCGGAGCACAAGGATAAACTAATAGGTGGCTATCGCCCGTTTTTGCAGATGGATGGCTATGCGACCCGTATCCGTGAGCGGGATACGGGCAAGTTGGTGTTGTCGCTGTTGTTGATTGGCAGTGATGACGCACCCAAGCAAAACAACTATGTTGATGCAGTACTTGATGGTATCGACATGCCTGAACATGTGTTGGCGGCACTGGCAAAATGTAGGCAGTCTTTTGCCACCCACGAGCAGTTAGTGGTAGCCTTGCAACGTGTGCCTGATGCGGTGATACTGGATGGCAAGACCTTCACTTGTCCCGCGGTGTTTTATGTCATCAAGCACAACAAAAGACTAGATCGACGCAGAGTTGCTACACTACTGTCGTTGTGCCGAGAGCTGCAGGCAAGGGGCAAGGATGTTGTTGTGGCTGGTATCCTGTGTTACGCTATCCCCGCGTCGGGTTTGAGTGTCGAGGCATGGTTAGTGCTAGAGATTGAGGACTGTCCACATTTAGCAGAGGAGGAACTGGTCATGTATAAGCGTGAGTTTGGGCTGGAAGTTTTAGAGCGTGAGGTTAGGGAAGAGGGACGTGCAGAAGGACGTGTCGAAGGCAAAGCTGAGGGGCTGGCGAAGGGCAAGCTCGAAGCGCGGCGTGATATTGCCATTGGCATGCTGAAACAGGGTATACCCGAAGACACTATCTGTAGCACAACAAAGTTGAGTCGCAAGGAAGTGCAACTGCTCAAGCAAAGCTTGTAATTTGTCAGCTACGTATGGAGGAACTTTTATCCCTGCTCTGGCCGGCGATCGCCATTGGAGGCATAAGAAACACACCTTCGAGCAGCTATTTATGCACGGCAACGCTGTGACGGTAAGTCACTGCTTTGCTACACCGTAATCCTTCAGCTTATGTCCTTCGGGACTAAGTAAGTGGAAGGTGTTGTCAATTGCTTTCACCAGCAGCAAGCCGAGGCTATGCACGTATTCGGTTATCTGTCGCTCTTTACCACGATCCATCTTCACAAACTCGATCAAGCCATAGATTTTTCTGTCGCGATACAGTGGCATATAGCGATGAAAATTGCGCAAGTTGTTGTTGACGAACTTATCGACTGCTTCTGTGGTCAGGGTGACCTTAACCGGCTTTGTTGCATAAGTTCCGTTGATTATAACATGCTGTTATCATAGCATTTTTATATGGGGAGCGTTCCCCTCCCCAAACCCCTCCCCTGCGTGTTCGCAGACTTCTCGTTTGGATCAGGTGCAATCATCCTGCTGCACCATGTCTCATGCTAAAGCATTCGCGTGAAATGGTTTGCAGGTCTGCGTGCACCTGACCATTGTCAACTTCTGGGGACACTACAGGCTTGTGTGTGGTACAGGCACTACCTTTGCAACACCTATAAAAATCTTACTGCTACAGGGTTATGGGATATAAACATGCCTGCCCTGAGTTATTCAACAAAGCCTCGTTCCCCTCCCCAAACCCCTCCCCTGCGTGTTCGCAGACTTCTCGTTTGGGTCAGGTGCAATCATCCTGCTGCAGCATGCACACATGTGTGCATGCTCTTTGTCGCTTCCTAGCTCCAGCTGAAGCATTCGCGTGAAATGGTTTGCAGGTCTGCGTGCACCTGACCATTGTCAACTTCTGTGGACACTATGGGCTTGTGCGTGGTGCAGGCATTACCTTTGCAACACCTATAAAATTCTTACTGCTAAAGGATTATAGGATATAAACATGCCTGCCCTGAGTTATGCAACAAAGCCAGTGACCCTCCCCCCCATTTTTTAGTGCAGTTATGCGATTAGTTTCTTGAGCAGGCAGCGTTCAGGTTGGTAGCCTGAACAGCCACAAGCCTGGTGCTGGTAGTAGTTGAACTATTGCTACTGGTTACGTGGGTGTGGCATGTTTGGCCACTCTTCCATGTGCTTTTTGATTTCCAAAAAGCCAGTGACGACTGTCTTTTGCAGCTGTCCTACTTCAGTTCGTAGCCCACCTACTTCAGTTCGTAGCCCACCTACTTCAGTGTGCAGCTCGCCTACTTCAGTGTGCAGCTCGCCTACTTCAGTTCGTAGCCCACCTACTTCAGTGTGCAGCTCGCCCACTTCAGTGCGTAGGCCACCTACTTCAGTTCGTAGCCCACCTACTTCAGTGTGCAGCTCGCCTACTTCAGTGTGCAGCTCGCCCACTTCAGTTCGTAGCCCGCCTACTTCAGTGTGCAGCTCGCCCATTTCAGTGCGTAGCCCGCCTACTTCAGTGTGCAGCTGTCCCACTTCAGTTCGTAGGCCACCTACTTCAGTGTGCAGCTCGCCCATTTCAGTGCGTAGGCCACCTACTTCAGTGTGCAGCTGTCCCACTTCAGTTCGTAGGCCACCTACTTCAGTGTGCAGCTCGCCCATTTCAGTTCGTAGGCCACCCACTTCAGTGTGCAGCTGGCGGACTTCATCCTTTGTCGCTAGCTTGCTGGTCATAAACCCCTTAAGCTCGTTAATAGCATCAGCTAGCTCGGTAGGGGTAACGTAACTTGGTTGCTGCATTGTTTTGTTTCCTGTTGTGGCTCGGCCTCAATCACATAATGCCAAGTTTACCATCCTCCATCTAGAAAACAATTGTTTTCCGAAAATTGATATTTGCGTATAGTGTGCAAACCAAAGGCACAAGTGTAGATGCCCCCAAAAAGACGGACACCCTATTGGTTCTTGTCGTGCTGAAGATGGTGGTTTCTAATGCCCGGCAATGTCGTGACGGTAAGTAGCGCCGAAGCAGCCGCACTGCTAGAGGTTATCACCTGAGCGCTGCCAACGACACTCGACCCAAAAGCAAAGTCTTTTCTTTTTTAGCTGATACGCGGTAGTGGTTACGCAACAAAGTTGCAGAGTGCAGATAAAAAAAGAGGAGGCCGAAGCCTCCTCTTTTTGTTTCACCGAGATACTTTGCTAGTTTGCCCATTAAGCATCTAAAAGAGTGATATCTTCTGTGTGTTTGTCAGCTTCTAAACTGACTTCTGCATCGTCAACCATAGCACTTGTCACAGATACTTCAGCTTGACAGTCGGAGTTGTCGGCATTGTCAGCAGTGTCATCTGGGTGACTGTGTTTAAACATGTTAGGGTTAGCACTATCTGCTGTCAAGGGGTTTGCACTAGTGTAGTCAAAATTATCATTTGCGTCTTTACTACATGTCCATTTGACAGAGAGACCCTCAAATGTCACTGTTCCACTCTCGGCACTGTCATCCGCTTTCTTCAACATTACAGTAATAGAGAATTCTACAGCTTCAGTGCGATTTGTACTGACTTCAGCTGCCAACTTGTGAGTTGCAACATTGCCAGCAGCAGCAATATTGAACTTAACCTGTGTTGCTTTCTTCTCCTCACCGCCTAAAGTGGCTGAAGCATCAGCTGTGCAGTTTGCACCGGCTGTGTGATCACCGAGATCAACATCTGTGTACTTTGCAACTCCGTTCACTGCTTTCATTTTACCGTCATCAGCTAGCTCGACAGCATCGCCACAACTGACAGCCAAAGTAACCTCGGCAGTCTTGTCGGCATCATCTTCACTGGTAATAGTAACCGTAATAGTTGCTGTCTCGTTACCTTCACCCATGGTGACATCACTAACTGCACCGATAGCCAAAGTCGGCCCATCACCTTCAGGATCTGTCCCATTACCATTCTCATCACCAGGACAGCCGCTCAGAGCTACAGCAGCAGCGACGATCCACACCATCCTCAAAAACCAAACTCTAAACGACATGATCTCTCCTCCGAAAAAACGATTATCTAAAAATGCGAACGACATAATAAATATTTGAACACAAAACTAAAACATATACTACCCCCATTCTCTCAAAAAGTGAAAAAAAATCCAACCTTTAGGTGTGAAAAAATTGTTCTTAAAAGATGGTTTGTGTATCCTGATAGGAAATTTTAGAAATATTTGGAGATGGATTTATGAAAAATAAAATAAGCTCCGCAAAAATTCTGATTTATGATTGCATAAGACAACAATACAGTGGTTTTATCTTGTATTTTCCGTCTACTAAAGTAGCGAGTATTGATACGGGGTTTTGGTTGGGGACTGAGCAAAGTGTTTGCGACATACAAGCTGGTGTTGTCCACAAAAGGTTACATAGGGGTGCAGTTTGTAAGGGGGGCAGTCTGCTACTGTCAAACAAAAATAAATAATAGGAAATACGTGCACTAGCCTCTCTTCCTAATCAAGCGTACGCTTGATTAGTGCTAGCTAGCGTCGTGAAAGCTGCGCAGCATTGCAGGAATGCCCTCCTAACTTATGGCACTACAATGGCACAAGCTTTGGGCAGACATTCAGAGTTTATAAAGGAAGCGGCAGAGCACTTCAAACCGATGATAGCTAGAAATAACTTCAGATGCTGGTGTGAAGGGCTGGTCACCAAAGAGAGGAGAGCTGTCACGCAGAAAGAGATTGCTTGATGCACTTGTAATCTCATGCCCCGCGGTCTTAAGGTTTTAAGTGGTCTATCACCGTTCTCATCAGCTTCTCTAGCACATCCATCCGCCCTTCTAGGGCATCGAATCGCTTGTCTACAGCAGCGAACTTCTCATTCATCCCAGTGCGCAGGCCTTCGATCTCTTTCGTGACATGGTCTTTGAAGCTCTGAATGTCTGCGTCCATTTCGCGTTGCTTCTGTGCAATGTGTGCTACGTCACTCATGCTTTCTCCCTAATTGAATGTTATCAACCACCATATCCACATCCTGAAATATTGTCAACCGACTAAAGTTTGAAAGCATGTAGTTTAGCTACTCACCTACGCAATTTTTTGTTGCACAATAGGACTGTTTATTTTTCGGTTGGTGGGTCTCCGATAATACCGCTAGGAAAAATCTTGTTGAGCGCGTTGAAGGCAGCAATCTTGTAACCTTCAGCAAGGGTCGGATAGTTGTAGACAACATGGAGCAAATCCTGCGCGGTGCAGTTTTTTTCCATGAATACCATGCCGATGTGAATAAGCTCGCACGCCCCTTCGCCGACGATATGCAGCCCGATCAACTTGTGCGTGCGCCGGCAGACAAGCAGTTTTAGTTTGCCATAACTGTCACCCCGAATATAGCCGCGGGCGATTTCACTGTAGCCGGCGCGACCGACAACATACTCCCGCCCCGTGGCGATAAGCTGCTCTTCCGTCTCGCCCACACTAGAAAGCTCTGGAATCGTATACACACCGATGGGGTAGTTACGCGGAAAACTCAAGCCATGCATATCGAAGGCATTGCTGGCCGCAACTCGACCCTGATACGAAGAGGTGGCCGCTAAAGCTGGTGCGCCAATGATATCGCCCGCCGCATAAATAGAAGGCACACTGCTCTGAAAGTCAGCGTTGACGACAATCAGGCCCCGCGCGTCACATTTAACCCCGACTGCGCTGGCATTGATACGATCACTGTTCGCGACCCGCCCCGCGGCAAAAAAGAACACATCCGTTTTGTGTGTCTCGTCGTTAAGCTTTACCTCGACCTCAACCCCATCAGTCTTAATAGTGTGCAACTCCCGCTCTAACAAAAACTGCACCCCCATCGCCTGCATCGCATCACGCAACTCGGCCGCGACCTCCAGATCAATGCCCGGCATAATGTTAGGGCGAGAATCAGCGATAAGCGTCTCCACTCCTAGCGCGGCAAAAATACAGGCATACTCACAGCCAATAACACCTGCACCGTAAATTAAAATTTTGCGCGGTGCCTGCTCAAGGCGCAACACTTCATCCGAATCGATTACCCGCCAGCCATCGAAAGGCACAGATTCAGGACGACGCGGACGTGAGCCTGTAGCAATCAAGATACGCTTGGCAGCGATGACTCTTGTGTTTTTTTCCCGCTGCACCGTTAACGCTTGTGCGTCCTTAAGTGCCCCTTCGCCCGCAATCAACTCTACGCCGTTCTTGGCCAGATAACGTCGCACATGCTCTTCCTGCCGCTGCGCCACATGCCGTGCCCGCTCAAACAAATGTCCTGCCAGCATGTCCTGCACGATACGCTCCGACCACTGCGACCCCGATTGAGCCCGCACACTGTTGGTCATCGCCAGCACCTCACGCAACGTCTTCGATGGCAACGTGCCCGTCTGAATCCACGCCCCGCCGATGCTCTCGAAATCCTTCTCGATGACACAGACCCGCTTGCCCAGCTTGGCCGCCTGCACCGCGGCACTAACACCAGCTGGCCCCGAACCAATTATAGCCAAATCATAGCTATCATGTCCCATGATCGACGCTCTCCCGTCTCTGATACTACTAATTTACCTGCGTTTTCGCGGTAATTTTTTCATTGACGCACATGCCTGCTATCAGCATAATAATAGGCAGAATTCTCTTATCTGTAAATTTATCAATTTTGTGAGGAGAAGAACATGCGCAGCTGTATTCACCTGCTATGTTTAGCAGCCGTATTTGTTTACAGTGCCGACTTGCGTGCCCACAACAACCGCGGCTCTGTGGTTGAAGGCGTGCGCTGGCACGGACATGAGCATTTGCGTAGCAGCAACCGAGTTCTGCACGAGGCTTTCAGCAGCCGCAACATCTGGGGTATTCGCGACATCCATCTCAATCTTTACAATGCCAAGCGCGGCCGCTTGACCGCTAACGGCTACGACGATGTGCTCGTCACCTATACCGTCAGAGGTGACAGCAGAAGACGTGATGACAGACGACGTGACGATGGCAGGCGTGGCACGACCGTCGCCTTCGGTATCGCCCAGCTGTTTAGCAAATACCGCATGCACGAGGTCGCGATCGAACACTTCGATCGTTCACGCAGCCGTGTCATCGAGGTCAGAGATATTCGCGGTGTTTTACTGACCCACGCAAGAGGCTATGGCAACGTAACTTTTGACGAGCGAGCACTCGCGATGCTCGGCACAGAATGGCAGCAACGTTTTCCCACCGACAGAGGCCAACGCTATCGCTTTTCCGGCAGCATCGCCGCGATTTTCAGCGATGCCAACCACCTCGTCGAAGTTCAATCCGTGCGCCGCGGCCGCGGCACCATCGAGCATCTCAGCGATCGTCCCGTCGCACTGGTGCATGGCGATCATCTGGAAAGACAACGTCGCGATCGTCGTGACCGCCGTGATAGAGATCGTCGCCGCCGTGATCGTCGTGACCCCGGTTCGACAAACTTGCCGGACTAGATACACACCTCAGACGAGGAGGGCACACGACCTCCTCGTTTTTTTGCCAAAATTTCTCATCAATTTTAACGAAAAACGCCTGTTTATCTTTTTATGACAAAAGCTTGGCCTCTTATATTTTATTTTTTAAAATTTTACAATTAGATTTTTCAACCCGTCAATCAATATTTTTTAAAATAAAATTTAAGAACCAACAAACAAAACCGATACGGGGCACGAGCGTTAATTTTGCGGAGGGTTAAGTAATGCGAGTGGGTATTATTGCACTATGTGGGTTAATGGCTGCTTGTGCGGCAGACGAGGTAAGTCGAGTTGCCAAGAGCTTTAGTGCGGAAGAAATTAACTATGCTGCGATGCAAGGCGAGAAGAGCTTACCAGAGGAGTTGCGCGACAAAGTAAGTCTGCGCGATGTCGCGGCCGAGTGGGGCGATACAGGTTACATTTATTTTGCCAACCCTCCGCCTAATTCCAATGCTGAGCAACTCGAAGTCGAAGTGCGCGGTCGTAATGTCGAACGCTATCGGTATGGTTTATTGCAACGTGACACGTGGTGTACGGAAGACGACCTTATCAACGAAGCCAAAGTGGGCGAAACGATCATCCTCAACGAACGGCACTTGCGCACAGATGGCATCAAGGTTCTCTGCGCCTTGCCACATAGGGTGCAAAACAATAGCGTTGCAGCTCGCACCTTCAGCATGCTGCGCTGGGAAAAAAACGCTCAGCCCGCGTTGCTGCTCAACGGTCTACCTCGACGACACGAGTATAGGTTGGAAGTTAAAGTGCAAAACTCAGATGCACAGGCAGGTTTTGACAGTTACTACTACAAGGTGCTTAACGGTCGCGTTGATTGCGGGGGCGACCAAAGTGCCTACCACGAACGTCGCATCGACGAACCTCTCAGTCACGGCTTAACAAGGGATGGTTGGCATACGCTGTGTGTCACGGGCGATTACGAACATCTCAGGTCACATCAGTGGCTGCATCGCACGACAACAGAGGCACAGCCCGCGCGTCTGCTGTTGAGTCGCAAAGAAGTTAACTTCACGCTCGGTGACAATCGCAGTGCTGAATTGGGCGTGTGGAACAACGGCAGCGACACACTGGTTTGGGAAGCGGTGTTGCCCAGCAACGAAGATCGCAACGACATGAGTTGGAGACCTTATGAGGTGCAAACACAACTCGCCCTGCAGTCAGAACAACTGCTGCCCACCTACGCCTTCCCATGGCTGGAGATGCGTGCCGTAGCGCACTGGTCTAACGTTAGCAATAAAGACGAGCACGAGCCGCAACCGCTTATCACGGGCGAATTGGCGCAGGGTGAAACACAAAAACTTATGTTTCGTCTCGCTGGCGCAGGTAACAACTATGCCAGCTGGTGGCCGGGATTCAACCAACACACCTACATGCCCTATCAGTATACAAAAGTCTTGCGTTTCACTAACCTCGCCAGCCGCTTCAGCACCGACCTTGCCGTAACACTGTATATTCCTGAAATGCAGCTGAGCCAGACGGAAGTAACACTCACCCCTGACAATACCCGTCAGATGGTGGAAGTGCGCAACATCGGACGTGGCGATCTGCGCTGGCGTATGCAAGCGTTACAACCGGAAGGAGCGAGCGATATTGAGGTGACAGGGATCGCACATCACGGTAAAGACAAACAGGGACACCTGCATGGCGAAGGAGTGGTGATGTTGGCCATCGACGAGCCGTTCCCGGCTACACGCACGCGGCAAGTACTTGAGTTTAGCTATATGGGCGGCAATACAGTCAAACTACCAGTTGTGTTTGAGCCTTAGGGGCGTGCCCAATTGGCTTATCTACCGAGAGCTACGGCTGTGACTCTTTGCCGCTTACTAGCTTCCCGCTTGCCAGTTATTTTTGAGCCCTAGACCTGTGCGAAGCTGCTACGAAAGCTTCATGTCGGAAATTGTATCAGACGGCAATGTCCTCGAATACTGAAATTCTTTGGTGGGCATAACGTCGTTGCGAGCCACACCGGGCCTGAAGGCTTGGTGGTAGACCTCGCAGTTAACATGGTCAAAAGTGTGCGAAAAAGGATAGTGCGGACAGGCATAATGCACGTTAGCGCGCATCTTCAAGCCACACCTGTTGTAAAAGACGAGTTTACTCTTGTCAGTTTTACCTTCTGCACGTCCGTGACGGACAAAGTGCGGACACCTGCTTCCACTCATAGCCATAGACCTCCCTTTGTCTAAAGTAAAAAATTGCTGTTTTGAATTTTAATGCTATACTAACAGAACTACCTGGATTTTGCAAATGAAAAATGCACCCAGATTTTAGAAAAAAAACTCAAGCCGTTTTCGCAACGCAAAAGATTGCTGTTTACGTGCTGTTTTTTGTCGTTTCACAGCTTCTCTATCAGATTGGCATCGGAGTAACAGAGCAGCCTATCTTTGACGAACAACACTACGTGCCTGCGGCACGTCAGTTCATTGCCCAACGTATCAACACCATTCCCGAACACCCGCCGCTCGGCATCGCCCTGATTGCTGGCTCAATCACGCTCGGCGGTGATCGTCCTTTTGGCTGGCGTTTAGGCAGTGCCTTGAGTGGCTCGTTGCTGCTAATGGGACTGTTGGCACTGTGCTTTGCCTGTGGCATGCGCCGGACGCGGGTCGTCTATGTCGGTGCGTTGGCGCTGTGCAGTCATTTTATTTTTATTCACGCCCGCACTGCCATGCTCGACATTTACCTTTGCACTTTTATCATCTGGGCACTGGTGCTGATGGTGCATGCACTCTTTGTTGCACACCCACCGCGCAAAAAAATCCTGCTCGGCTGTGCCGCGTTTTTGTGGGGCCTGGCCACCTGTATCAAGTGGATCGGTTTGACGGGTTTTGCCGTATGCATGGTCTATCTGCTACTGCTGAAGACGGTGAAAAGTTTTAGTTTCAATACCACCGCTAATCCTCACAACTGGCACGACCCCCGCTACTTGCAGGGTGTTAGCCTCCTGTCGCTTGTTCTTTTTTCCCCATTGTTTTTTATGCTCGGCTATGCGCTGCCACACCTACTGCTGGCGGATAAGAATATCATCGTCGCCATCCGTGAGGCGTGGGCACTGCAGCAGGTTGTGCCTGCCGACCATGCCTACATGAGCCGAATGTGGCAGTGGCCGCTGATGCTGCGTCCCTTGTGGTATGAGTATTTCGAGCGCGGTAAAGGTAGCGTGCAAGCAGTATTTTGTCTCGGCAACCCTTTCCTTCTGCTGCTAGGATTGGGGACGCTGTGTTGGTCGCTGCATAACTGGTTGCGGCACGGTTCGCTGCTGTCTTTTCTCAACGTTGCTTTCTACAGCACGTTCTTTTTTTTCTGGCTACTCATCGAGCGCAAGGTGTCCTACCACTACTATTATTTTCTGCCTTCGCTGTTCTTGCTGCTGTCCAGCGGCGAATGCCTTAGCGTGTACCTCGGCGCAAAACAACGTTTGCTCGCGTGGCTAGTGCTGGGTACAGCACTAGCCTTTTTTATCTTTTACTATCCGGTGATTTCTGGCTGGCCGCTGCCCATTTTGCCCTACTTTAATGTCTGGATCTGGTTCGATGCGTGGATTTAGCCTTAGGTTCAAAAACATTTCACCCTTCACGCGTCTCTGTCTGATTTTTTTCTGCGGCTCGCTGCTGCTTTATGCGATTGGTATCGGCAACTTTGAGGAAATCTATTTCGATGAATTGACGCATGTGCCCGCGGCACGCAAATTGATAGACGAGGGTACCAATCCGATCAAATGGCATCCACCGCTCAACAACATCTTTACTGTCTTCAGCATGATGCTGTTCGGTGATAATCCCGTTGGCTGGCGCGGCTTAAGTGTGTTGGCGGGTGCTTTGTTGATACTGGGACTGCTGCAGATCTGCTTTCGCGGTGGGCTAGGTCTGGCACGCACTGCCTATGTTGGCTGTCTGGCGTTGAGCAGCCACTTTATTTACGTTCATGCCCGCATCGCTAAGCCCGATATTTTCTTCTGTGCGCTGCTCGTCTGGGCACTGGCACTGCTGTTGCGTGCCTACACGACGGCAGCACCGCGGCACAAAAAAATACTGCTCGGCAGTTCAGCACTGCTGTGGGGTCTTGCCGCATCGGTCAAGTGGCTGGCACTGGTCGGTTTCATGCTGTGCATTGGACACTTTTTGCTATTGCAAGTGCGACCTGCGATAAAATCTACGCACACACTACACTGGCATAGTAGCACACTGCTCGCGCCGTTGGGGGCGTGGCAAGTGCTGGGTATTTACACCGCTGCCTATCTGGGTGGTTATCTGTTACCTTATCTGCTCACCGCGAATTTTAATTTTATTGCTGATTTCAAAACAATTTGGCAGCTGCAGCATTCAATTTCCACCGAGCATGGCTATCAGAGTAGTGCGTGGCAATGGCCGCTGATGCTGCGCCCGATCTGGTATGGCTACCATCCTGCGGGAGAAGGTTTAACACGCGCGGTGTTCTGTCTCGGCAATCCCTTCCTGATGATCGGAGGACTGCTGTCGCTGCTGTATTCAGGCTGGCACTGGTATCGCACGGGTTCGCTGCTTGCTTGCATGTCTGTAGTTTTTTACACAGGCTTTTATGGCTTTTGGCTGGTTACGGCACGTGGTGCGTCCTTCCACTACTATTATTTTCCCGCGCTGCTGTTTTTGTTGCTGTCGCTGGGTGAAAACGGCAGCGGCCTGTTGGCACGCCACCGTTGGTGGGCATGGGCAATTCTTATCATTGCAGTGCTGTTCTTTATCTACTACCTACCGGTCATAACTGGAGTCGCCCTGCCCATCAATCCTTATTTGCGCTACTGGAGCTGGTTCACCAGCTGGATCTAGCTACCCTAAGCCCACACCTTCAAGGGGGGCTTAGGGGCTTTGTTGCATAAGTTCTGTTGATTATAACATGCTGTTATCATAGCATTTTTATGTGGGGAGCGTTAGCTTCGCTGACCCCTGCACTCCGCTCGCAACATCACAAGCTACGCTTGCATGTTGTCTCGCTCCGTTTGGCGTTCCCCTCCCCGCTTTGCGCGGCTCTTTGCCAAAGGCGTGCCCGAAGGCACGCCTAGCTCCACACCCCTGCGTGTTCGCAGACTTCTCGTTTGGGTCAGGTGCAATCATCCTGCTGCAGCATGCACACATGTGTGCATGCTCTTTGTCGCTTCCTAGCTCCAGCTGAAGCATTGGCGTGAAATGGTTTGCAGGTCTGCTTGCACCTGACCATTGTCAACTTCTGTGGACACTACGGGCTTGTGCGTGGTGCAGGCATTACCTTTGCAACACCTATAAAATTCTTACTGCTAAAGGGTTATAGGATATAAACATGCCGGCCCTGAGTTATGCAACAAAGCCGGGCTTAGGGGGGAGAAACTAAATATTTGCTAGATAACAAGCCCCTCATCCACCACGCGTTGAGTGAACAACAATCCCTATTGCAGATCAACTCCATCGAAGCGATCGCTGCCTAGTGGGTCGATGCGAAAGTTTTTGACGCGCTGGCTCATGCCGCGGAAAATTTTAGCATGAGCGATCGTTACCCACGGCACTTCGTCTTTGAACAGCTGCTGTGCCTCACGATAATGCTCTGCGCGCTTAGCCAAATCGGTAATCTCGGAAGCCTTTTTCACCAGTGCACTGAATTTTTCGTTGCACCAATTGGAGCGGTTAGATCCAGCCTTTATTGCCGCACAGCTCAACAGCACCCGCAAAAAGTTGTCAGGGTCGCCGTTATCACCCG
This sequence comes from Oligoflexales bacterium, assembly GCA_965226195.1. Classification (GTDB taxonomy): domain Bacteria; phylum Bdellovibrionota_B; class Oligoflexia; order Oligoflexales; family JAPPIL01. The sequence continues at coordinate 863,938 of OZ245333.1, read as the reverse complement.
ACCATCCCAGCTGAAGCAACTGATGCTCCCCGTTACGTGATTTGGACAGATAAGTCGGCCAGTCGTAAGTAACCAGCTTGACCTTAATACCAACTGCAGCAAGATCAGCTTGCATCAAAACCCCCAACTTCTTGCCATCAGGCATGTAAGGACGCTGCACTGGCAAAGTCCACAATTCGGCACCGAAGCCTTTCGCATAGCCTGCCTGCTTAAGTAGTTTGCGTGCAAGTTTGGGATCGTAGGGGTAGTCCTTGATCTGTTCGTTGTAACCGAGCACGCCGGGTGGCATCGGATTTTTGGCCACCACTGCTGTGCCTCTGTATACCGTCTTCACATAGTGGGCGCGGTTTAAAGCATGATGCACCGCCTTGCGCACTAACACGTTGTCGAAGGGCTTCTTCTTGACGTTGAAGGCGAGATAAGCGACGTTCATACCTTCCTTTTCCATGAGACGCAGCTTGCTGTTCTTCCTGATGGCCGGCAAGTCCTGCACCGCAGGGTAGGCAATGAGATGGCATTCACGTGTTTTTAGTTTTTGGAAACGCACGTTGTTATCGACTGTGATGCTAAAGATAAGTTGGTCGAGAGGTGACTTGCCGCCGAAATGGTCACGATGAGCGGTGAAGCGCACCTGCGAGTCCTTAATATATTTGCTAAAGACAAACGGCCCCGTGCCAATCGGATGGCGGTCGAGCTTCTCTGGTGTTTTGGCGGCGAGCATGTGATCGGCATACTCTTTGGAGAGGATCGAAGCAAAGTCCATCGCCATGTCTGCCAAAAATGGCGTGTAGTTGCGTGTCAGCACAAACTTCACCTGATAGTCGTTGACCTTGACGATGTTGTTGATAATCTTCGACATCTCCATCGCCTCAAAATACTCGTAACGCCCACCGCTGACCTTATGCCATGGGTGATCTTTGATACGCTGCCGATTGAAGGAGAATAGCACATCATCGGCATTGAAGGTGCGAGTAGGCTTGTAGAAAGTATTGCTGTGCCACTGCACACCTTTGCGCAGATTAAAAGTCCACGTCATCTTGGCGGGGTCGTAAGACCAGCTCTGTGCCAGACCGGGCACGATGCGAGTCTCGCCGCGCTCAAATTCCACCAGACGGTTGTAAACCGTGCGGGAACTGGCATTGAAGGACGTGCCGTCTGATGCCAACTGTGGATTAAAGGTCGAAGGACTACCCTCCGAGCAGTAAATAAAGGTCTTCTTCGCCGCCAACAACTGTAGCGACCAGCAAGTTAGTAACAATAAGGTTATACGCAACAACATTGTCAAATCTCCACTCATGTCAGTAAACAAACACCTCTTAACTCTAGCACGGCGAACACATCTGCACACCATAAAAAAAAGATGATTGTTAAACAGTCGTAATTTTAGAGAAGCTAAAGACATACTTTAAGAGAGATCAAAAATAAGCTGCACAGGGGGAGAAAATGAAAATAAATTGTGTTTTTTTTGTGATATAGTGCTGATTTTGCTTGTAATTGAGCGGGCTGCGGGGTAAATTTTAGTAAATCAAGTTTCTTTATTTTGTTAATTTTTTGATACAGGAAGGGAGTTATGAACCGTCAGCAATTGATTGAAACAATCGCGGATGAAACAGAACAAACCAAGGCCGACACCAACAGGTTTTTGGATGCGTTCATCGACACTGTGCAGCGCAACATGCGTAAGGAAGAAGTGAAGCTCGTCGGCTTTGGTACTTTCAAGACCGCACGTCGCAAGGCTCGCACGGGCCGCAATCCACAAACAGGCGAAGAAATCAAAATTAAAGCCAGAACTGTTCCTGTATTCCGCCCCGGTGCGCAGTTGCGGGAATTTGTGCAAAAAGGCAAATAGTTTTTTCGACACTGTCACTTTATCTCGCAGATAAAGACACACCCTGATTCCGCTTGCGGTTCAGGGTATGTCTTTATCTGGGTCTAGGCGGTGTGAAAGACGTTGCTTTTGCTGTAGTGCTTGTGATACTCAGGTGTCCGCTTCTGGTTGAGGGATAAGTTGTTGCGGTTGTTTGTTGTTTTGGCATTGTTATTGGCCTTGCCTGTGGTTGCGTCCCCATACGCAGGAAAGCAAATCTACACTTTTTGTGCTGTCTGTCACGGCGAGCGGGGCGAGGGCAATCGCACCGTTGGTGCGCCGCAGATTGCTGGCATGGAGGCGTGGTATGTGCGTGAGCAGCTGCTCAAGTTTCAGCAGGGGGTGCGGGGCACGCATCCCGAAGACATTGCTGGCATGCGTATGCGACCGATGGCACGTCACTTGAAGAACGAAGCACAGATCAAAGCGGTTGCCTCCCACATTGCTTCCTTGCCAACGGTAAAAAGTACGGCGACGTTGAAGGGCAGCTGGGTGAAGGGTGAGGTGCATTACAAGCTATGCATCGCCTGTCACGGAGCTGATGGTAAGGGCAATGCCCAGTTGAAGGCTCCGGGGTTGGTTAAGCGCAGTGACTGGTATTTACTTACGCAGTTGCGTAATTACAAGACGGGTGTGCGGGGTAACGACCCCAAACGCGATCCCGTCGGTATGACGATGCGCCCGATTACGATGATGCTCGACGAGCAGGCGATGGTTGATGTCGTAGCTTACATCTCTGGGTTGCGCTGAGGGTGGAGTTGGGCTAATGGCTTTCTTTAATGTTGATGATGCCGACAGTTTTGCTCGGTTGGTGTTTTATATTATCCTTGCCAGCGTGGTATCCTATGCGCTGACGGTGGTGCTTTTCATTCTCTGAACGGTGGGTAGTTGTGGAACTGATTATCGAACGCGCTTCCTCTTTTGCTGTCGATATCGATATGGTTATCCTCTTGGTAGCAGTGTTGGCTGGGGTTTGGTTTTTCCTTGCCGAAGCGGTATTAGTTTATTTTATTTTTAAGTTCCGCCAGCGTGAAGGTGTGAAGGCACGGTATATTACGGGCACAAAGAAAGAGGAAAAAAAATGGCTGCACTGGTCGCACAACCTCATTATCGTCTGCGATTTGATCATCATCTTCTTTGCCATCAAGGTCTGGTATGACATCAAGCAGGACTTGCCCCCGGCACAGGAGGTAGTGCAGATTATCGGACGGCAGTGGTCGTGGCAATTCGTGCATCCGGGTCTGGACAAGCAGTTGGGCACGGAGGACGATGTGGCGATGGTTGACGAGTTGCGGGTCAAGATTGGTGTCACTTATCACTTTAAGCTCGAATCACGTGATGTGTTGCACAGTTTTTCGGTGCCGGTGTTTCGTCTCAAGCAGGATGCGGTGCCGGGTCGGGTAATCACGGGGTGGTTCAAGCCGATCAAGACGGGCACGTATGACATTCAGTGTGCCGAGATGTGCGGTATGGGGCATGGCTTGATGCAGGGACGGATAGTCATTGAGGACGAGACGGCGCATAACGACTGGCTACGGAGCAAGGCGACGTGACACAGCAGAATTTTTGGCAGAAATACATTTTTTCCACCGATCACAAGATTATCGGCATGCAGTATATGTTTACTGGCATGGTCATGGCACTTATCGGTGGTTATTTCGCCTACACGTTTAGGATGCAACTGGCCTTTCCGGGCACGGAGGTGTTGGGGTTTGGCACGGTTTCACCGCACGAGTACAACTCGCTGGTTACCAATCACGGCACGATCATGATCTTCTGGGTGGCGATGCCAGTGCTGCTGGCGACGTTTGGTAATTTTTTAATTCCGCTGATGATTGGCTGTGACGACATGGTCTTCCCGCGTTTGAATCGCCTCTCGTATCAGATATTTTTGCTCAGTGCGATCGTGCTCATCGCGTCTTTCTTCGTCGCGGGGGGGGGATTTGGTGGGGCGTGGACGGCTTATCCGCCCTTGTCGGCACAGGCGAAATATAACATGACGCAGTATGGGGCGACGCTGTGGCTGATTGCGGTGGCGCTGGAGTTCGTTGCCTTTCTGCTCGGTGGGATCAACTTTATCACTACGCTGATGAATTCGCGGGCGAAGGGTATGAAGATGTACGACATTCCCATCGTGCTGTGGATGATTGTGTTGGCCAGTATTCTGTTCATGGCATCGGTGGGGCCGCTGATTGCAGGGGCGGTGATGCTGCTTTTAGATCAGACGTTGGGCACGGGTTTCTTCGATCCTGCACAGGGTGGTGACCCGATTTTATGGCAGCACTTGTTTTGGTTTTTTGGGCATCCTGAGGTCTATGTAGTGCTGTTGCCGGCGATGGGGATTGTGGCAGAGGTAATTACGGTTTTCTCCCGCAAGAAGCTTTTTGCCTACAAGACGGTGCTGTATACCGCCTTTGCCACCGGGGTGTTGAGTTTCTTCGTCTGGGCGCACCATCAGTTCATCGCGGGCATCGATCCTCGCATGGCGAATGTTTTTGCGGTGACGACGTTGTTGATTTCAATTCCAATTGCCGAGATGTTGTTTGTCTACATTGCCACGCTGTATGGTGGCTCGATTAGGCTTACCGCGGCGATGTTGTTTGCGTTGTCGTTTCTCGCCGCGTTTTTAATCGGCGGGGTAACGGGTATCTTTCTCGGTGCGAGTGGTGCGGATATTTATTTTCACGACACATACTTTGTCGTGGCGCACTTTCATTATACGTTTTTTCCGATTGCGATTTTGGCTGTTTTTGCGGGGCTTTACTACTGGTTTCCGAAAATGTTCGGGCGACACATGTCGGAAACGCTCGGCAAGATTCATTTCTGGGGCACGTTTATCCCCTTCAATTTAATTTTCTTGCCCTTGTTTTTTCTCGGTGCGGCGGGGCAGCATCGGCGTATCTACAGCTACGATTTGTTCAGCGAGTTGAACAGTGCTGATTTTCAGAATTTGCGCGTTTTCGCCACCTATGCGTTGATTGTGATGTTGATTTTCCAGCTACCGTTTCTCTATAATTTTTTCGTCAGCATGTTTCGCGGCAAGGTGGCCGGTGCCAATCCGTGGCGGGCAAATACACTGGAGTGGGCTGCACCTTCACCACCTCCCCACGGCAATTTTGCTACATTGCCTGAAGTCTATCGCCCGCCGTATGAATACAGTGTGCCGGGACGGGATAGCGATTTTTGGCCGCAGCACGAGAAACCGGCGGGTGAGGACAAAGCATGAGCACGATGCCGATTGCGACGACACGCAGCATGACGGGCATCCCGACGGGACGTTTGGCGGTGTGGTGGGTAATCGGCTCGGAGATTGTTATCTTCGGTGGCTTGCTCGCCTGTTATCTGCTATTGCGCAACCTCCACCCGCACTGGAGCGAGAGTGCCGCCCACACCAGCACACTAGCGGGCGGGGTGAACACCTTTGTGTTGTTGACCTCTAGTCTGTTCATCGTGCTGGCTCATCAGGCGGCAGAACAGAAACGGCACATTGCTGCATTTTTTTACATTTGGTTAACCATCGGCGGTGGCCTGACGTTTTTGCTCATCAAGTCCTTTGAGTGGAGTTATGAAATTTCACAAGGCTATACTATTACGGCCAATCTCTTTTGGTCGTATTACTATACTGTCGCGGGCATTCACGCTAGTCACGTCATCGTCGGCATGATTATTATGGCGATCATCTCGTTTGACGTGTTGCGACAGCGCAACTTGCAGCGGGTCGAGTTGATCGGTATTTACTGGCACTTTGTCGATATCGTTTGGATATTTTTGTTTCCACTGCTTTATATTGCAAAATGAGATGAGCGAACACACTTCGGCAATACATTACGTCAAGATTTGGGCTGTGTTACTGGTGCTGCTGGTCATCAGTATTCTCGGCCCGATGTTGGAGATAAAAATCCTCACGCTGATCACTGCTTTCGGCATTGCTATCGTCAAGGCATTGTTAGTGGCGGCGTATTTTATGCACCTGAACATCGAGAAACGCTACGTCTGGTATTTGCTAGTGATGATGCTGCTGGTCGTGGGCATGTTCTTTGCAGGCACGGCTGCCGACATCATGAAACCCGACGGTCGCAACTGGGTCAACAGCTCGGCTCAAGAGCTGCGCACTCCCGCTGACAATGTTGGGGGTGATTGAGACACATGCTCCAGCAAGTTGACGTTTGGAGGAACATAACTACCTAAAAGATACCTCTGCGCACGGCGAATACGCTTGTTGGCTCTAAGCGTGCAGATTGTATCAACAAAAGTGGTAAGGTCAGCCCATACACCGTCTGTATGTCATGCCTTGTTACTCTTTAGAATCTGCACCGAGTTCGAGCAACCGTTTTGCTGTGTCTGTCTTTCCCATAGTTGTGGCCAGCATCAGAGGAGTTTGCCCATCGTTATCTTTAGCCTCAAGGTCTGCACCGAGTTCGATCAACCGTTCTGCTGTGTCTGTCTTTCCCATAGTTGCGGCGAGCATCAGAGGAGTAAACCCCTTATCATTTTTAGCATCAAGGTTTGCGCCATTTTCATGCAAACGCACAACTTCCGCGGTATCCCCCATCTCTGCGGCAAGTAGCAACGAGTCCTCATCTGATGTAGAATGACTACTTTCTAATGCGTTTGCTTCTGATCCTATGAGCCTGGGAAAAGAAATCTCAAAATCGAACATGGGCAATTGTACGATAAAGGGGTTTTCTATCTCTACGTGCGTATCTCCATCGCTTTCCATCTCTACTAACACTTCCCAATACGTATCGGTCAGGGAGATACTCTCTTTTCCGTGTATCGCCAGCTCGCGCACCCAACTAATTTTTTCTCCCAATCTGGGGAATCTCACTTCCTCCAGACTAGCCCAGCTTAAGTTGAGGTGAGGAGTAACCACATTCCTAGCCTCAATGAGGTTAGGAAGCTCCTCTCCCGAAGTTTCTGGGTCTTCTGCTTGCACCGAATTCATTTCCAGCTTGAGTCGCGTGTCATACTGATCACCGCTCGCGATGAAGTCACGGATGTCAGGCAAGATTACTGCGGCAATTTCGCCAGTGTAGTAGTTGAGTTCACCACTAGAACTTTCACTATAACAGAAGCGGACATTCTTCCCCACAAGTCCCTTATAGATGTCCACAACCCTCTGACCCGCGGCTGTTCCCTGTAACCTTGTGCTAATGCTCACTCCAGTAGCCAGCAGACTACTATCCACAACGCCTGTTAGCAGTACAGCCGATAAAAACATAAAACATTGAAAATTGCATCTCAAACTCCATGACTATTTTCAAATAAAAAATACAACTTCGCAAATGTAATTTAAAAACAACAAACCTGTCAACTTTTTTTACACAACTGCAAAAAGATAATAATTATAAATGGTTGTCGTGCAAGTGGGCATTGTTATGTAATACTGGGCAGAAAACACTCACTGCAATATACTTCTGTAACATCAGCATCGTTCATGATCCATCAGAGCATTAGAGATATTTATGTTCCTGTTAGTCACTGTCACGGGATAGATATGATAGAGATTTCTTTTCCGTCAGCTTGATGCCCACAACCACGCGCTGCTCACAAGTAAGCATTGCCTCTGCTCTAGTTTGCTTTCTGCCGTGCGTTAAACTACATTCCAGCCTTCTGTGATGATCTCGTGAGGGTTCAGATGTTCAGGTGCGTGATTTTTCTTCTTCTCGTAAGCGTGACGGCCGCAGGCTTGGGTTGGCAGCACCGCCTGCGTGCTGGTAATCTTATGACATCACGCAACGGCATTTATGTGGCACAGCTAAGTCGCTACCAACGCTATCACGGCCAGCTTCCAGCTAAATTCTATCACGATCTGTATGTGCATTACCGTCTCGGTGAGGTGAGTCACATCGGTATAGTCAGTGCTCATACCCAGCCTGAGAATGAGTGGCTGCTAAGTGTTGACGGGCAGGAAATCAGTATTGCTAATCAAGTTGGTGGCGTGTTGGTCTGGAAACATGTCAACTATAATAAGCGTGTTAAACTAAAGCTACAAGACAGTCAGCTTCTTTACACCAGCGGTGCGGTGGAAATCCCTGACAACACCAACACGATGTATGGCACAGTGGATGGTGTTGTCAGCGACGATTTTCACCTTGTCAAGGTAGAGCGGGTGAAGACTGACGATGGAGAACTGTTGGAGCTACCCCACGCTGCGACTTTCATCGCCACACGCCTCGCTATCACTAGTCTCGACGACAAGCATGGCGAATTGCGCAGTTTGCTGTAGGTCAGTTTGCTGCAGCTTGTGCTGCAGCCTCGCCCGCCGCAAATTTTTCTAGAGTTAGAAATTTGAAATAAGGCTCTATGTCTTGCTCAACAAGCGCTTCGTAGCCAGTGTTGTCGTCCAATGTCTCTAGCGCAAATTCCCTGTCAATGAGCACGGCATAGAGTTTCTTGTCACTGTTCTTGTCGGCAAGCTTGACGATTCCCTGTCCAATCATGACACTTGACCCATCTTTGATGCGCACATTACCAGTGATTTCACCCGCGATGGACACCTCAACAACTTCTTCTCGGCCTACTCTTTTTGCCAAAACTATATCAGGAAGCAAGTCCCAGTTGATTGCTTGCCACATGCCGTCAGCTGAATGAAAACCATCAATATCGACAAGAGGCACAATGTCCCAACGACGAGCTGTGAGAGGAGCTACCGCACTGTGGTCAGCGTTGTTTTGCCAGAACACCCGCCAGCTGTTACGTGCTACCCCGAACTTTTGCTCACCTTCACCGTCAGAATATATTACCAACCTTTCCGCTTCGCCGGCGGGAATCCGTTCCTGTATCAAGCGGTCAGCGACCAAACCTGCATCACGACTACCGAAGATAAAGTTGCTGGATATCGGTGCCACGAAAAATGATGCTACGAAATAAACCGTCACTACCCTCTTGGACACTTGCAGCCAAACACCGTCTCGCAAACTAAAAGTTTTGTTATCTCCCCAAGCGGGTTTAACAGCCAAGACGATTGGAGCAGCAAGCCCTTTAACGGCCCAACCAAGCCCTTTAACGGCCCAACCAATTACCCTCTTTGTGGGTGTTTCGCCCTTGTAGGCTCGGAAACCAAGCACCACCCCATCACTTGCACAGAGCGAGGCTACTGTTATTAATGCAAGTAACATAGATTTTTTCATCTCAATTCTCCTAAAAACTGGCCACAACTAAATACCCGCCACCCTACCAAACGTTAGCAAATATGTCAAGAATAACATGTAGTTTTCTCAATAAGTATTTAGATAAGAATAAAAAGTTAAAATACTAAACATTGAAGCGAAACTCAATAATATCACCATCTTGCACGACGTAATCCTTACCTTCGGTGCGGATCAGCCCCTTTTCCTTGAGTTTCGCTTTGCTGCCAGCCTTTTGCAGGTCTGGCAGGGTAAAAACTTCGGCACAAATAAAGCCGCGTTCAAAGTCCGAGTGAATTTTGCCCGCCGCGGCGGGGGCACGTGTGCCCGCTTTGATCGTCCAAGCTTTGGTTTCTTTCAGACCCGCGGTGAAGTAGGTCTGTAGTCCAAGTAGGCGGTAGGCGGCGGTGATCATGCGTTGCAAGCCTGATTCGTGCAGACCGAGTGCATCGAGAAATTCTCGCTGCTCGGCAGCTTCCAGCTGTGCCAGTTCTGCTTCAACACGGGCACAGAGGGTGATTACCTGTGCCTGCGTGCGCGCCGCGTAGTCCTGCACCTGCTGCAACTGTGGGGAGGTGGCGGTGAGCTGGGCATCATCGACGTTGCCGACATACAGCACTGCTTTTGCGGTCAACAGGTGCAAGTCGCGCAGGACGATTGCCAGTTCCTTGTCTAGGCTGGGTGGGGAAAAAGTCCTAGCACTGTGCAGGTTTTGCAGGTGTTGTTCGAGTTTTTCCAGCATCTGCTGGGCGGCAGCATTGCTTTTGTTACCGCTCTTGGCAAGTTTGCGATACCTTGCCAGTGCAGTGTTGACTGTCTCGTGATCCCTGATAACCAGTTCCGCTTCGATCGTCTCCAAATCTCGCTGGGGGTCGATCGTCGCCTCGGTATGCACGACATCTTCGGCACTAAAGCAGCGCAGTACATGCACGATGGCATCGACGCTACGAATGTGGCCGAGAAACTTATTGCCCAACCCTTCGCCCCGTGATGCGCCCCGTACCAGCCCGGCAATGTCGTGAAATTCAACTGTTGTCGGCACGATCTTGCGTGTCTCAATGTGAACAGCAATTTCCTGCAGACGTGCATCGGGCACGGCAACCATGCCGACATTGGGATCGATGGTGCAGAAGGGATAGTTGGCGGCCTCAGCTTCCGCCGCAGCCAAGGCGTTGAACAGTGTCGATTTCCCGACGTTAGGTAGACCGACGATTCCGCAACTCAAGCTCATGTGTCTGTTCTCCCGTTTCGCATTATTGTGTCACACAGCATTCTTAGCCCAAGAAGTTGCTCAACTCAAGCAACACTTTTGTAGCTGGCCACCTTTATTTGATAATTATGCTACTAGCAAGAAGTGCTTGACAGGGCATCTTTATTTGTGCGACAATATGCAACAATTAATGGATTATCGAGGCTGAAGCGTGAATTTATCGCGGTTCACAGTGTTATTTGGCATCGCGTGGGTTGTTGCTGCGCAGGCAGCGTCTGCTGCGCAACTGCGCTTGTCGCCGCAGGTGCGTGCTCTCCTACCGGACTCGATACAGCAGTCGCTGCAAAGGGTCGTCGCTACGATCGCACAGCGCACGGCACATAGGTCGGAGGTACTGCTTTATTTTGAGCAGCTCAGACAGTTGCGGGAGTCGCTGGCGGAAGCAGAATCTTTCACTTTAGGTGCGCTTTCGTATTTTTTTCGTGGCTTGCGTGGCGGGCAGCCGTCGGGTGATTTTATCGACACCACCCTGCTCAGCGATGGACGGTTGCTGATTCGTTTCGGCGACGTGATGGGGCATGGTGGTCGTGCGGCCAAGACTTCCTTCATGTTGCAAAAAATTATGCGCAGTCCCGCAGTTGCTCCGCTGCTTGATGCCGTTTACCGCGGCGAGCAAGGTCTAATCGATGCACTCGGCGTGCTGGAAACAGTAGTGCAACAAGGTGATCCGACTGATTTTAGCTACTACACGCTGACATCGACACTGGTCGATCCAGTGAAGAAAACTCTTGAGACGATGTTTGCTGGCAGTGATGCGTTCTATCTCCTGCGTAACACTGAAGCTGGTTTGCCCATGGTGGAAAAAATCCATAGCAAAGAGGCCAGCACAGTGTTCGTGTCGCTGAATGCCGAAATTATTTCAGCTTACGAGAAGGCGGAAAAAGCCGTGCCACATACTGTTAATTATGAGAGTGGTGATATTCTTGTCTATTTCTCCGACGGTTTGCTGAACAGGAGTGCGGTTGATGCGGAGACGGATGCCGATAGCATTCTCTCTCTGTTGCCGCGCTTGTTGACCGCGGCGGTATTGCGTAACAGAGACAGGGATTTTTCCGAAAACTTTGCTCAATACCTCTACCGCGAGATCGCCCGACGCAGCACAGCCATAGCACCAGACGACTGTTCAATTTTGGCGATTAAGTTGCAGTAATTATGGCACTGTGGCACAATGGCAGTATTGTGACATGGGAGTCTGCACAGTGTCGAAGCGCGAGCCTTTCGACAAGTATCGCTACTATCGTCTTGCGGTGCAATCACCAGAGACGGACGTGCGTTTTTTTCGCGATAGTTATCGTGAGCTGAACCGCGATCTCGATCCCAAAGTTTTGCGGGAAGATTTTTGCGCTACGTTCTCGCTGTGCTGTGAGTGGGTCAACTTAGAACATGACTACCGTGCCATTGGAGTCGATCTCGATGCCGAGCCGCTTGCTTATGGCAAAAAGCACTATCTCAGTCAGATGATTGCGTCGCAACAGGCGCGGGTTACCACCTATCAAGAAGACGTGCTGAAAGCTCCCGCAAAGGCGGACATCATCTGTGCCGTCAACTTCAGCTATTTTTACTTCAAAGAGCGTGTCACGATGAAAAAATACCTGACTTGTTGCCTGAAAACACTCCAGAGCAATGGTATTTTGATTCTCGACTGTTTTGGCGGCAGCAAGTGCTATGAGGCTAGCGAAGAGGAGACGGAGGACGAAGAGCTTGGCTACAGTTATTTTTGGGATCAGGACAACTTCGACCCTGTCACTAACCACGCGCGTTTTTACATTCACTTCAAGCGCAAGGGTGAGGCGAAACGCAAGAACGTATTCACCTACGACTGGCGCATGTGGTCGATTGCTGAGATAAGCGACCTGCTGCAAGAGGTGGGTTTCAACAAGCACAAGATTTACTGGGAAGGCACGGACGAAGAAGGAGAGGGTAACGGTATCTTTAGCCACGTCACACAAGGCGAAGAATGTGAAGCTTGGATCTGCTACATCATTGCCCAAAAATAAACTGCACGGTCAGTGGCGGACACGTCTGCTGCGCCTCTTGCCACCGACGACCGCGCAGCGTTTGACTCAGCTGGCATTGCGGCGGGGCTGGTGGTTGCCGCGTCGCCCACTGCCAGAGTTGCAACATTTTCCGCTGCGGGTCGAGTTACGTGGGGTGGGCGAGCTGCTGCATCCGATTGGTCTTGCCGCGGGCTTCGATACCGATGCCACCTGTCTGCAAGCCTTGCCGCGGCTTGGCTTTGCCTTCCTTGAAATCGGCACGGTCACGCCCCTTGCGCAGCGCACGCGCACGCGTCCTCGCATCGTGCGTCTGCCGCAGCAGTTCGGACTGCTTGATCGCAATGCCTGTGCCAACGACGGCATGGAAGCGGTGGCCGCCCGCCTGCAGGCGTTGCGCTGGGATGTCAGTTCCGTGCCACTGGCGGTCAATATCGGCAGTAATCGTCGCACGATCGCTGCGGGCGCGGTCTATGACTATCTGAAAGGCATTGCTACGTTCAGGGAATTGGCACATTTCATCGTGTTGAACGTCTCCGCTTCGCAGCAGGTGGGGTTGCGTTCTCCCGCTGACCGTGACTTCATCAAAACCATCGCGGCGGAGACGGACACTGAGGTTTTGCCGCAGCTGTGGTTGAAGCTTGATCCAGACATGGAGCGGCGTACATTTCAAGCGCTGGTTGCTTGTGTCGCGGAGCATGGTTTCGGCGGACTGGTGTTGACCGATACGCGCCGAGTGCTAAGACCCTACGCGGGGGGACAGAGTGGGCACAGCCTTGCCTTGCCCGCGGTAGCACGCCTTGAGCAAGCCTATCAGGTGGTGCGGGGTGAACTGCCGTTGGTGGCTAGTGGGGGGATTTTGAGCGGTAGCGATGTTGTGCAGCGTATCATGCGAGGAGCGAGTGCGGTAGAAATTTACACCGCTTTCGTTTATTATGGAGCAGGTGTGGTAGCTAAGCTGCTGCGGGAGATGGTTGCAGAGCTGCAATTGCTGGGGTTTCCTTCGGTGATGGCGGCCAAAGATGCCTATTGGCAATGAGTGACGGGAACACTGATGCTCGATGTTCACGCAGAAATAAGAGACAACCTGCATGGTTCGATTTCCTTGTCGGTGCTGGAGAACTTCGTTATCTCCCATGCTGCGATGCAGCGTTTGCGGCGTATTCGCCAGACTTCGTTTCTTTATCTCGCTTTCCCCGGTGCTACGCACTCACGTTTTGAGCACTCGCTCGGCGTGCTACACCTTGCGACGGTTACGTGGCGCAAGCTTTATGATAACCAGAAACAGCTGGCGAAGACACTCGCGGCGTTGCCCGACTACCAAGAATTAGAAAAAAACAACATCTGTCGCCTGTTGCCACCACTGGAATTGCTCGCTGCGATTTTTCATTCCCCTTACATCGCTCAGGCACTGCGACTGGCTGCGCTGCTGCACGATGTAGGGCATCCGCCCTTCTCTCATAACGGTGAGCGTCTGTTACCACAGGTAGAAGACATTATTGCCAATAACCCTGACTTACCACCATATCTGCAGGAGTTTCTGCAGCTGCGCCTTGCACAGCAGGCAGAAGTCGATCACGAGGTGTTTACGGTGCTGCTGCTCGATAAGATTCTGCAGGAAATTTATGCCGAGCACGAGCACGTCCAGCCCCGTGTTCACCCGCAGGATGTTGCGTCTATTATCTGTGCTGATATCCCACCACATGCGGGTACGGAGGTCGAGCACTATGGTATCAATGTACTGGGGCAAGAGCTGCTTTCCTCTGACCTAGACATCGATCGCATGGACTATCTGCTGCGTGATTCAAGAGAGTGTGGTGTGTCCTATGGTGTGTTTGATTTCGCTCGCATTCTTGATTCGCTGGCACTCTATCACGACAATTCTGACGGCAAGATGCATCTCTGCTTGAAGTTTTCTGGTCTTGCCGCCTGTGAGGATTATCTGCAAGCGCGCGTTTTGATGCATACGCAGATTTATTTTCACAAAAGCCCTGTGGCGGCAGAAGCGATGTTGCAAAATTTGGTGCGCAAGATCAAATACGTTCTTCCCTCTAACCTCGACCGTTTCATGCGCATCGATGAGTATAATATCCTGTCAGAGCTGGAGAAAATTTCCAACCCTGAAGCGATGGTAGTGCTCGACGATTTATTTTACAAACGCAATTTGTGGAAGAGAATTTTCGAGGTAACCTCTGCCGATAGTGATCGCTTTCATCTGATCGACAGCGTGCGTGCTGTTGTCAGCGAGACACAGGAGGAGTTCGAGTTTATGTCTTACCTGCGCAACATTATCCGCTTGCCAGTAGAGGGCGAGAGTGCATTGAAAATCATCAAGAAAAACCACCGCCAAATCCCGCAGCTCGAACCGATTGAGAAACACTCGCGCTTCTACCAGCACCAGCAAACGATCGAGTTGCACCGCTTCTACGTCACCAACCACCCACGCCACATATCCTGTACGCAACTGAAAGAAAAAGTGCTGCGCAGTATCCAGCCCTGAAGCGCGGCAATGCAGCAGCACATCGTGGTCAGCTGAATTTTGCTAGAAAGATGGGGCGATGTGCGTTACCATAGTCTTATTATTTCTGGATGGAGAATGTGTGAGCGACTACCTGTTCGGTATCAAGAACTCAAACAGGGATTTCTCGGGCAAAAAAAGCTGGGGTAAAAACCAGTTCAATACCTCCTTCCCAGCAGCCCTGACCCGCTACATGTACGCACGTGGTATCAAACCTATTTACGTGACCATAGATGAAAACCTTGGTGTCGTGCATAGAAGCATTAATCAGGAAGAGCTACTAGGCTGTAAATCCTTTGACGGCATTTTTTCTCTTTTGAAGACATCTACGAGCCGTTTTCAGTGTATAGCAATGATCGCATCCCAAGAATAGATTTGGTTGTGCGAGAAAACAAATCCATGTCATGCTTTAGTTGCCTTGAGATTAAGCTCACAGCACTTCCTGACAACACAACCTGCATGTTGAGCGAATCCGAGTGGGGCAGTGAGTTAGTCATAAGACCTGACTCGGTTGTTTATCTATCTTTCCTGATCGCTGAAAAATATCCAGACCGAGACGAATTAAGGAAACATCTTCTACCATTAGTGCATCTTGCGGATTTAAGGAGAGCTGATAATGTGATTAGACATATAGATGTTCTCGTTAGTGTTTTCGACCAGCTTGTTATCAGCAAGATTAATCAGCAGCGGAGCTATGTTTTACAGCCAGTATGGAGAACACAAGGTAAAGATGCAATTCTAATGACAAACTGCTTTGATGTCTATGTGTGGAGCGATATTGCTTTCACCCGTTTGTTTGTTGACAAAATCAAATCAGATACTAGAGGGAAGATGTCTCGCCCTATCAGAACACTTGTGTGGATTATTAAGATGCTCGATACCTATGCTAATACAGGGAAAATTATCCACAGAAAAATTCTGGCTGATTACAACTACGATAGCCAAACAGACAAATCTTTTGCTATCAGCGGCAAGGAAACAAATAAGTACATGTCGTGTGCAAGACTTGTAAAGCCAGCTATTTCAAAAAACGAGATTAAGAATATAATTAAAGGAAATGCACATAGATTTCTAAGTCCAGAAAGAAGACTTGATGCGCTCTTATTCTACGCGAAGGATTTATTCTAGGCATGAAGGTAGTTGATCTATACTCTGGCATAGGGGGTTTATCTGCTGGTCTTGAAATGGCAGGATTCAATGTAGTTGGTGCTGTTGATAACTGGGAATTTGCGGTCGATATTTACAAAAAGAACTTCAAACACAGCGTGTATAGGTTTGACATCTCCGAGCAGCTTGACAAAGTTTTGCAGTTACTTCACTCGTTGAGACCTGAGGTGATTGTTGGCGGGCCGCCATGTCAGGACTTTTCGCATGCGGGAAAAAGAAATGAGAATCTAGGACGAGGGCGGGAGACAGTGGTTTTCGCCGACATTGTTAAGCTTCAAAAGCCGAAGTATTTTATCATGGAAAATGTAGATAGAATTGTTAAGTCAGAAAAGTATAAAAAAATTATTTCCAGCCTAAAAATTGCTGGGTACAACCTGAACGAGGTTATCCTTGATGCTAGCTACTGCAATGTTCCACAGATTAGAAAGCGACTATTTCTGTTTGGGCAGCGCGGTGGCGTGGATGGATTTCTTGGTGAACGTATTCGAGCATCTCTTGCCAAAACTCGCATGACTTTGAGAGACTATTTCGGTGACAGTCTAGACACCGATCACTATTATCGACATCCGAGAAACTACAGCCGCAGAGCTGTCTTTAGTGTAGACGAGCCTAGCCCAACGGTGCGTGGTGTAAACAGGCCGATTCCTGGCGGCTACCCCGGTCATCACGGCGATACCGAAATAGAACTGAGTAAAGTTCGTCCCCTAACAACTCTCGAACGTGCTCGCATTCAAACTTTCCCACCATCTTTTAAGCTCACTGGGTCAAAAACAAACCTTGAGCAAGCAATCGGCAACGCAGTCCCAGTTAACCTTGCCGCATTCGTAGGCAAGGCTTTAATGGATCATGAGCAGCAAAACGATGTTACAGAAGTGCATCTCAGCAGAGACCTTAAATGAGAATCCTTGATTTGCTGTGGGGTGGTGATCTCATCTGCTCAGGATGTTGCTCAACAGTTGCAATTAGTTAGGTCTAACTGGTACTAGCCAATGCAGTGCTAACCCCATCAGTCCGAAGGTAATGCCTGTGTCGATGACTTTGACGAGGATATACATATCGTCGAAACCAAACCAGTTCCAATTATTGAACAGAATAAGGGACGCTCCCGCGAAACCAGCTAACTTCACCAGACTAACGCGTCGGAAAAAACCATTGACGTTTGTTTGATACAAGACCCAGCTTAGTATGCTCGCAACCAGCATGTAGAACAACAATGCATTTACCAGCTGCTGTGTCATCTTGTTGTTCTGCATCCCGCTTTTCTTGACCGCGATGAAAGCAAATAACGCACTCTCGCTGTGCTCACCATCTTGACGGGGAATGGTGTAGATACCGCTGTGTTCTGATTTTTGTTCGAGCAACTCCTGCACGTCTGCTTCTGCCGCTTTAGTAAAGTTGTGCATCGTGTTGTGATGCCAAGGTAGCACCATCCAAGATATGGACAACCATAGGAAAGCAACTAAACCACCACCGATCGCACCTTTTATCACGCTTTTAATTATCATATTTCTCCTATTTAAACTGTTTACAGTATGCTCTGCGATAAAACAGGACGCTAGCGCGGCAGCTAACGATGCGCCAAGTGCTCCCTTTGGTAAAGCAGTTGACAAGGAAAATTAATAGATAATGCTGGGTGAGTGGGTATCTTCAACAGAAAAAAACCATATTTTTTAGATTATATCTATGTGCGTCTTTGGCGAAAGCTATGCAGGGCGAGTCGTTAGCAGTCGTTCGGATAGCTTGTAGGCCAGCATGAGTAGTGCGGTGAGCGCACGAGCGGAGCATGCGGCTGGATGTCGTGATAAAAGGTATACTCACGCCGATAGATGGACAGCAGGCGATTTGCTCGCGGAGCTTTAGGTGCTTTGCTGTGCATTTTGACAATCACACTGGGTGGGAGTGTAGGCGAATGCTCGTGATAAGTCAGGTGACAGCGCAACAACTGCGCCGTTGTGTCCACTCCCGCACCGATTTTCTCGACCGTGATCTCTCGCGGGGTGGGGAAATCCTTCGCACCCCCAGCAATCGTTGCCTGCTTTAGCTAAGCCGCGGTGATGGAACCGCTTTCCTCTGGTATCACAGGCCTAGCCGCCACGTTTCATGCCCCCCCCGCTGAAATTCATGTTGGAAGAGCTTTTTACCACGCTGCGGGATGCCACCCTCTTGTCAATTGTGCCAGAGTTGCGCTATACATGTTCTTGTGGATAATATGTGTGCGAGGCTCGTATCATGCTATATTACTTAACTTTTTTTCTTGCCATGTTGCTGTGGGCAGAGATTTCATTCAGTTTTTGGCGGAAACCGTCGCCAAAGGTGGTAGAAGGGAAAATCAGCGATATTGTCCGGCGTGAGAACCATTTCAAACCAATCTCTGACAGCGGTATTGTGGCAAAACTGGCAGATAAAGGCATCCTGCTGCTGACTAGGGCAGTGCAGTTGCATCGCCAGCAGCTCGGCATTCCTGGTTTCAAGCAGCGCCGCAGAGACGCACTGAAGCAGGAGATTGATGAACTTGTCGCAGGTGAGGGCGTATTTGCCCCGATAACGGATCAACAGATACTCGGACAGCTCCAACAGCAAGGTGTTTCGCTCTCGCTGGCGACGGTGGAGCACTTGCGCCACGAACTCGGTATTCCCCCCAATCAAGCAAGGTTGATCAAAAATATCTTCGCGATCGAGCCGCCAAGTGAACAGTATACGGACAAGAAAATAGCGGCACTGACACGCCAACACGATGTGAAGATGGGTGCGAACGAGGTGAGTCTGACCCGCCAGCAACTCGGTATTGGCACAGCGACAGAGAGAAGACTGGTAACCCTTGAGCAAGTTGTCAAGGAAGTGGTAGATGGTGAAAATCACCTTGCCGCCCTCGATGATGTGCAAGTCGCGGCTGTGCTAAAGGAGAGGGGAATTTTCGTGTCGAACCACACTATACGGCGGGCACGTTCACGGCTTGGTTTGCCTGAGGCAGATGAGAGGAGAGTCACCGCCTTAGCAAACAAAATCAGCGCGTATTTGGCGCATGGAGGTAGCACTAATTCCTACACCGATCAAGAATTGGCAGACATGCTGGCAGAAGATGGTGCAACACTGACTGCAAAACAAGTTGGTGTGTATCGCCGTCGTGCCGGAGTAATTTCCTTCTTTAACAAAGTGCGTGCTACACGAGAGCAGGAACTTAAAGAATTCATCGCAGCTGAGAATAAGCTTGAGCCGTGGTCAGACGTGAAACTAGCTGAGTTGCTGCAAGAAGCAGGTTTGCCGACTTCCGAAAAAAAAATCCGCAAGTTGCGTTACCAGCTAGGCATCCCTTCTGCACAGCAGAGGCTGCTTAGGCAGACGCGTGATGACCAGATACGCCAAAAAATTCAACAGCTGGTAGAAGACGAACCTCTTTTCGCTCCGCTTACCGCGCGTGACCTCGTGGCACGGATACAAGACGCAGGTTTTTCCTTGACAGCAATAAGAGTGGGCAAATACTTGCGTGAACTCGGCATCCCGCCCTCTAACGAGAGAAAAGCGACCGCAGTGGGCAACAGAATTGGTGAGCTTATCGCTAACGAAGATCCGAGCGAATCCCTCTCGGACATAGATTTGGTAGCGCTACTGCGCACCGAAGGTGTCGAGCTGTCAGGGTCACGCGTGCAACAATATCGCTCGCAACTTGCAATTCCACACTACAAAGAGAGGGCAAGGTAAACCTACGTAAATCTACAGAGGAGTTTGCGCCGATGTCTAGCCAACCAGTTTCAAATCAAACAAGGCACGATTATCGCACTGACGAGATCGCCGCGCTGTTCGCGTTACCGTTTACCTCGTTGCTCAGGCAGGCGCAGGAAGTGCATCACCGTTATCACGCCGCTGATCAAGTGCAGCTCTGCTCGTTGCTGTCGATCAAGACAGGCGGTTGCCGCGAAGATTGCGGCTACTGTCCCCAGAGCGCACGCCACAACGCTGAACTGCAAGCTGAGCCATTGCTCGATCTCGACACGATTATCGCTGCGGCACGGCGTGCCAAAGAACGCGGCGCAACACGATTCTGCATGGGTGCGGCATGGCGTTCGCCTCCCACCCGCGACAAAGTCTTTGCTCGTCTGCTGGAAGCCGCCACCGCGGTCAAGGAACTCGGTCTGCAAGTATGTATGACGCTCGGCATGCTCGATGCCGAGCAAGCGCGACAACTCAAACAAGCAGGTGTCTATGCCTACAACCACAACCTCGACACCTCTCCTCGCTACTATCCACAGGTAATTACCACTCGCACCTACGCCGACCGTCTCGCCACCCTACGCCACGTGCGAGCCGCAGGTATGACCGTCTGCTGTGGCGGGATTGTCGGTATGGGGGAAGAGAGAAATGATCGTGTTGAGTTGCTGCAACAGCTGAGCAACCTCGACCCGCACCCCGAAAGCGTGCCCATCAACCTACTGGTGCGCGTGCAAGGCACACCACTGGCTAAAGCAAAAGACCTCGATATCTTTGAACTTGTGCGCACCATCGCCGCTGCTCGCATCATCATGCAGCGCAGCCGCGTGCGCCTCTCCGCAGGTCGTACCCAGATGAGCGATGAAGCCCAAGCTCTGTGCTTTCTGGCCGGAGCGAATTCTATTTTTATGGGCGAGAAACTGCTGACCACAGCTAATCCCGCCGTGGATGCCGATATGCAATTGTTACAACGTCTCGGCCTGCAGCCGCTTGCCTCGACTTCATGAATGGCATCGAGCGGTTACAGGAAGCAATCGACACGCAACTGCAGCAGCGCGTCACACAACAGCAATTGCGCACCCTTGCTGCCAACCATTTTTCCCAAACAGGATGGCTCGACCTCAACCACAATGATTATCTCGGTCTGCGCGACAATAACGGCTGGCAAACGAAGGTCTGGCAACGTTGCCAAGAACTGCCTATCGGCGCGGGTGGCAGTAGGCTGTTGGGCGGCGAATTTGCCATTTTTCAAGAACTCGAACAACAATTTGCACACTTCAAAAATGCATCCCGTGCGCTGTTTTTTCCCTCTGGCTATGCTGCCAATTCATCCTGCGTGCCAGCTCTTGCTAAAGCTCTACCGCACGCGCAGTTTTTTTCCGATCAACTCAATCATGCCAGCCTCATCGACGGTTTTCGACTGGCAAAAATTCCCGCTACACACCGCCACATCTACCCCCATCTCGACTACACTGCACTGGAACAGGAACTAAGCAAGTCCCGTGCCGACGTGAACGTTATCATCACCGAGTCGCTGTTCAGCATGGATGGCGATACTTGCAACTTGGCACGCCTGTATGCACTGGCGCAACACTACCGCGGCGTGCTGCTGATTGATGAAGCCCATGCAGTCGGAGTGCGTGGGCGCGACGGCTCAGGTCTGATCGCTGAACACGACCTCGACCACAACCAACTCATCTCGGTCAATACCTGCGGTAAAGCACTCGGCAGCAGCGGTGCATTTGTCTGCGGGCCAACTTGGTTTATCGACTACCTGATCAACACCGCACGACACTTTATTTACACCACTGCACCATCGCCTTGGCTTGCTATTGCCCTGCAAGCTGCGCTCGCCCACGTTCAAGATAATCCCCAGCCGCGCCAACATCTTGCTGCCCTTGCACAGACATTGCGAAAAAAACTGCGTGCCGCGGATTTTGACATCGGTACGAGTTGCTCGCACATTATCCCGCTGTTGGTTGCGGATGCAAAGCAGGCACTGCACTGGGCACAACAGTTGGCGGTAGAAAAAGTCATCGTCGGCGCAATTCGTCCGCCAACCGTGCCCGTGTCACGTCTGCGCCTGTCGCTGCACGCCGCGCTGGATAATGCACAGATGGAGCGACTGTTAACTGCCTTGCACAAGACTCGTTGAGTTGCAAGCACGCGCCTAAAAAAGCCAGCTGAGCACGATAAAACCACCGCACAGCAAAACAGTAAAGACGATGGCGAGCAGGTTGAAATGGCGATCGATAAAAACTTTCGCAGGAGGGCCAAGCTTGTGCAGCACAAAAGCCAGCACGAAAAAACGCAAGCCCCTTGACATAGCACTTGCCAGCACAAAGACCAGCAGATTCACCTGCGCAAAGCCTGCAGCAATGGTAATCAGTTTATACGGCAGTGGAGTCAAGCCGAAGGCAAAGACAATCCACGCGTTCCAGTCGTCGAAAGTCTGAAACAAATAAGCGGGCTGCACATCGAGTAGTTTTTCCATATACGCAGGCAACGGCACATCTTCCTTACCATTGACCAGTACCAGTTCGATGCGCATGACATTTTCAATCAACCAGCGTCCGAGTGTCTGCCATGCAAAAAAGCCGATCGCGTACCCAGCTAAGCCACCTAATACCGAAGCCAACGTCGTGCCTGCGGCAAACACTAGCCAGCGTTCACTCGCCCCGAGCACTAGCGGGATCAACAACACATCGGGTGGAATGGGAAAAAAACTGCTTTCGCAGAAGGCAATGACGAGCAAGGCAGGTAAGCCCCAACGAGTGTCAGCCCAACCCAACACCCAATCGTAAAGGCGACGCAGCGGAGCTAGAAAGCGGTAAAGAGTCGCCACGAGCGAAGCGGGAGCTAGAAAGCGGCGAAGAGTCGCCACGAGCGAAGCGAGGGGCTTCATGCTTTGAAGAGATTACGCAGCAGGAAGAAAAAGTTTTCTTTCCGTTCCAGCAACCGCCTAGTAAAATACGGAAACCAATTTCTGCCAAACGGAATATAGATGCGCAAATTACAGCCCTGTGCTCGCAAGCGTGGCCAGGTACGTCGCCGCATGCCATACAACATCTGAAACTCATAGCGCTCGGCACTTACACCATGCTGCTGCGCCAATGCGCGCACCCGTGCAATCAACAAGTCGTCGTGTGTCGCAAAGGCCGTATCGCTGAAATTGCGCAACAATATCTCGGCCAGCTCAGCGTAGTTCTGACGAATGGTGCGCATGTCCTGCAACGCGATTTCCGCCGATTCCTTGTAAGCACCTTTACACAGACGCACCTTAGCATCGACCGCCCGCAGACGGTCGAGGTCAGCACGAGTGCGTTTTAAATACGCCTGCAGGACGATGCCGAGTGCGGGGTATTTTTTTTTCATGCGGGCGTAAATGGAGACGGTCTGCTCCGTACAAGCCGATCCCTCCATGTCGATCCGCACGAACACACCCCGTGCTGCCGCCGCTTGCAACAAGCCGTCGAGCAACTCACAGGTCAACTCCTCGCTCTGCGTAAGGCCGAGCATGGTTAGCTTGATCGACAGATAAGAGTTGCTGCCGTCCATCTGTGTAACCAAATCGAGATACTCGCGCTGCACGGCACGGCTTGCCTGCTCACCGCGGTAATCCTCGCCGAGAATGTTGACCGTCGTCCTGATACCTTGCGCAGCAAGGTATTCACAGTGAGGCACGACATCTTGCCACGTCGTGCCAGCGACGAAACGCCGAACAAAAGGAGGTACAGCATTCATAAACACACCGACAGCGAAAAACCAACATTGTAGCACGCAACGCAGGTGTAGCCAATATTTTCAGCCAAAACAAAAATTTTTAAAAAACTGTTGACTTATGATTTACTAAGAACTAAACCATGTCTTGTTTCGTATTTAACTATTTTTTGGAGGGTTCTGTGAAACATTTTGTGATTCTTATCTGCGGTGTGCTGTTGTCCGTGCAGGGCTTCGCTTTTAAAGGGGTAACGGGTAAGGTAGGGAACGGTGCGAGACAGCTCAAGGAGGCGCTGCGTAACCAGCCATTTATCCAGAAGCTGGCTGCCATGAACGGCGAGACCTCCGTCGCGATCAACAGTCGCAATCTTGGGGTAAAAATTCTTTCAGCTGCTGTCGGTGCGGGCATGCTGCTCGTGGTGAATGCAGCCGATGCCAACATCGAGAAGCGAGCGAAGGAGATCGACAAAAAGGTCGGCAGTGCCAAAACAATCGAGGTTGGCGACGGTGTTGAGCTCGATTACAACGGTAGGATCGGAGGCAGCTACTCCAACAGTACTGGAAAGCCAGATACCCTTTCCTTTGGCGGTGAATTAGGTGTCACGCTCAGTCAAAAGCTTTCGTCACTTGGTGTCAAAGGTTCGTTCTTGTCCACTAGGATTAAATCGCTTGGCGATGACGATTACTCAGGTGCTGAAGACTGGATTGGCCGAGCAACTTTCGTGCAGGGAATTCCTACCGCCAGTGATTACTGGAACCCCATTTTATACCTTGATGGTGGTTTCAACTATTTCGGCGATAAGAAACAGGCTGCAGATGGTACTGGCGGTATCGGTTTTATTGGCAGTGGCACTCTGTTCGGTAAGAATGTGCAGATGCAGTTGCGTGGTGGTTTCGGTTGGTTAGGCGAAGGTGTGTATGACATGAATACGGAAGATTACGCCGACATCGAAGGCAACACGGTGGGAGTTTTTGGTGCGACCATAAAAACAGAGTGGACTAGTCTTGGCGATGCTGTTCAGGCCGAGGAAGGCTCGGTTCTCTACTATTTTCCTCTTCTACCCGCTGCTGTTACCAAATACGATCAGTACCGTCCTATCGGAGGTGATGCTGATTTCGGTGATGTAACACACAGGGTTGAGAGCACTGTCAACTTTTTCAAGGCTCTTAATGGCCTTGGTGCCACCTTTAAGTACGACGGAACGAAGGGTCAGGATGCAGCTAAATCGGTACAAGTAACGTATTCTCGCGGATTTTGATCTAGGCTAGGAAGCTTGGTTTGAATTGAAAGGAAGCGGCGGATTTTTTCCCCGCTCCCTTTCTTTTTATTTTTATGCGAGATGCGTAAGTGAATTATCCCTCCCCGCCACCACGTCACGGTGTATTGTTTATCAACATCGGCTCACCTGCGTCGTTGCAACTGCGCTCGGTGGCCAATTATCTGCGTAAGTTTTTGTCCGACCGCCGTGTCATCGACATTAATCCTGTGTCCCGTTTTCTGTTGGTGAATTTCCTCATCGTGCCGTTCCGCACTCGCAATTCCCGCGCTGCCTACCGCAAAATTTGGCGTAAGGAAGGTTCGCCGCTGCTATTTTTTACCCACGCTTGCGCTCGTGCCCTCAACGCTAAACTGCCCGCACATATCATTACGGCAGTGGCAATGCGTTACAGCAAGCCATCGCTCAGCCAAGCTATTGCTACTCTCTGTGAGCATAATATCGAGCAACTCACCATCGTGCCTCTGTTTCCACAGTACTCCTCCGCAGCCAACGGTTCGGCCATCGAAGCGGCGCTACGCATCGTTGCCTGCCAACAAAAAATACCGCACCTGCAGGTCGTCAATTATTTTTACGATCAACCCTTCTATCAACAGGCACTGAGTGCATTGATCTCCGCCTATCTGCAAAAAAATCACCAGACAGACTATTTGCTATTTAGTTATCACGGCCTGCCGCAACGACAACTACCCTGCCATGCCACTCCGCCTGACTGCTGTGCCACCGCTATGCCGAACAACAAGTTGTGCTACCGACGGCAGTGCGTGCAGACGACCCATGCTGTTGCCCAAAGCTTGCAGTTGCCACAAAACTTTTACAGCACCGCCTTTCAATCGCGCCTTGCTGGTACGCCATGGATCAAGCCTTGGAGCGATGAAAAAGTAAAAGAACTTGCCCGCAACGGAGTTAAGCACCTCGCCGTCGTCTGTCCGAGCTTTGTCGCTGACTGTCTTGAAACACTCGAAGAGGTTGGTATGCGTCTGCGCGATGATTTTATCGACGCGGGCGGCAAAGAACTGACATTGATTCCTTGCCTCAACGCCAACACACAGTGGATCAAGGCTCTGTGTGACTATTTGTGCAAAAATTCTGCAGCGACCGCTCGCTGAAAGTTTAAGCTTGCAAAAAAAATTTACCGCGGCTAGAATCGGGCCGATTTTTAACTTTATAGCATCGAGGAGTTGTACAATGAAAGTTTTGTTGGCTGTGGCAGTATTGTCGTTGCTGGTTTCCTGTAGCGACAAAAACATCGACGGGATGTTGAAGGTGTTCACGGGCTTTACGCTCACGGATGAGGATGGTTACGATCTCTCCATTTCGGAAGGCACGTATGAGGCTGAGTTTAGCTATAAATCACGCGACGCGATGATTGAAATGGAGATTGACGACGTGGTTGCTGGCTACGATCGTGATTTCAGGTTCAGTCTTGCCAATCTCAACGTTGCAGCTGTAAGCTACAGCATGGAAAGCCAGACGGAGCAGATGCGCTTACGTTTGCCTGCTTCTGATACAGGTCAGCCTGTGGATGCAGAGATCGTCATCAGTAATACTATCATCTCTAAAAAGCCACCCCAAGTGTACTTGGATCGTTGCAATGCCCATCTCGGCATCAAAGGTGGATTAGCTGGTCTTCTTAACAGCCACAAGGAAAGACGAAACCCGCACAGCAGAAGTGGGGGCAGTATTGGCCAACGCATCTACACGGTGGCTGCCTTTACCAAAAGCCAACTCAACGTCGCTGTCAGTCTCAGCGTGGGTGAAGAGACAGTAGCGATGTTTGAAGGCACAAAACACATGCAGTACCGCGACCTTCTCTGGGAAGGCAAGTGCGGCGAATACGAGCGACCAGTTATCAGAAGAGATTAAGTTTGCACAAGGGGGGTAGCACTTATCCCCCCTTCTCATGTCCTAATTACGTCCTAATTCAACACCCTTGCCTTCTTGCCAGCAGCGAGCTGCTGCTGCTCTTCTTTTTTCTTGGCTGGTGCAATGCCATAGGCTTCACGCACCGTGTCAGCTAGCTTGTTCAAAAGTGCGGGGTGCTCTTCGAGAAATTTCTTGGCGTTTTCTCTGCCTTGCCCCAGCTTTTGTTCGCCATAAGAAAACCACGGGCCGCTCTTGGCAATTATTTCTTTCGCTACAGCAAGGTCAATTATATCACCGATGGAGGAAATACCTTTACCAAAGGTAATGTCAAACTGTGCTTCTCGAAACGGCGTAGCGACTTTGTTTTTGACCACCTTTACCCGTGTGCGGTTGCCGAGCAGTTCGTCGCCTTGCTTGATTGCACCGATGCGACGAATGTCGAGGCGCATGCTGGTGTAAAATTTCAAGGCATTGCCACCTGTCGTCGTCTCTGGATTGCCGAACATCACCCCGATCTTCATGCGAATTTGATTGATGAAAATAATCGTGCAGCTCGAACGCGAGACCGTCGCGGTAAGTTTGCGCAATGCTTGCGACATCAAACGTGCCTGCAAGCCAACGTGATGATCGCCCATGTTGCCTTCAATTTCGGCTTTGGGAGTCAGCGCGGCGACCGAGTCAATGATGATTAAATCGACCGAGCCTGAATTGACCAGCATATCGACGATCTCCAACGCCTGTTCGCCCGTATCTGGTTGTGATACCAGCAGTGCTTCAAGATTGATTCCGATTCTTTTGGCATAACCGATGTCTAGCGCATGTTCAGCATCGATAAACGCCGCAACCCCGCCTTTTTTTTGAGCTTCAGCAGCGATATGCAGTGCCAAGGTTGTCTTGCCGCTCGACTCAGGGCCAAAGACTTCAATGATACGGCCACGTGGAATACCACCCACGCCGAGGGCAATGTCTAGCGATAGCGAGCCTGTTGGGATTACGTCGAGGCTGTAGTCGCTCAAGGTGTCGCCCAAGCGCATGATCGAACCTTTGCCGAATTGTTTCTCGATGGTTGCCACAGCATGACTGAGCGCTTTGCTCTGTGCTACGGCTGTTTCCTTGTTCATAGCTAGCCCTCCGAATTAAGTTTATTATCGCTATCACCAGCATCATCCAACGCGCTGATGGTTAAGAGTGTCCCTCCTGCAACCGCCAGCGGTGCGAGAATAAACTGCAACGCTGGTACGATTAGCCACAAGCCCAAACCTGTGACTCTCCAAAAATTTTTAAAAGTAAAGCGTAAACGTCGTTTGAAACTCCAGCCACGCCGTGCCAGCGGATAATCACAAAAATCCCAGCCCAACAAAAAAGCAGGAATAAACAATGCCAGCACATTTAAACCGGGGATGAGCATTGCTAGCAGCGTAATGGCAAGGATAAATCCCACTTTTTTTGTTTCCTCGATGATCATCATCAATGCCTGTCGCCACGAAATTTCCACAACCTTGCCCAGCCGCTCGCGTTCCACTGCGCAGGAAACGATTTCATAAAAAGGTGAAGACAGCACACTGCTGACTAGAAGCGGCGGCACGAAACTCAGCAGAAATAAAACCACCGCCAGCAGCGCGTACAGAACCCAATAAAGCGGCACGAGCAGCCACATATCGGGACGTGCAAACATGATACCGTCCATGATGGCGAAAAAATTGCCAAAAAATAAGCCCAGAATAAAAATTAAACTGAGCAACCCCAGCAACGCAGGCACGAGCAACACGAAGAGATAACGTGGGTGTTGCCTTAGCCAGCGCACGCCTTCGAGATAAATTTTGATGCCGCTGAAAATAGCTGTCGGTGAATTACTCACTACAAGCCCCACACGTTTGGACGGAACATCACGACAATATGTTACACTTCAGTATTCAGAAATGCTATAGTTTTCAACGTCATGCTTGCTACATGAGACAACCACAGGAGGGTAAGCTTGACCAGAACACAACTTTTTCAGGCACACATCGCGCGTCTGCGTAAAACGACCGCAGAAGCTCTGAACGCAGAAAAATACGATGTGCTGGCTATCTATGCGGGAGATGTGCAGCAGTACTTTGCCGACGATCAGTACCTGCCGTTCAAACCGACCCCGCACTTCGCCCACTGGTGTCCGCTACGCACGCCTGCACACACGCTGCTGCTGCGAGGCGACGAGTGTCCCGTGCTCTTTCTGCACGACAAGCCGAGCTACTGGGTCGATAACGAGGTGGTGCTTGACCCTTTCTGGGCTGACAACTTTACCATCGCGAGCAGCGACGACCTCGTTGCCGAATTGCGTAAATTGAAAGCCGCGTGGATTGGGCCTGAGGTCGAGTGGCTGCCACAGCATATCGACCGCAACCCCAAAGCACTGTGTTCCCGCCTCGACGCTGTCCGCAGTATCAAGAGCGAGTATGAGATCGCCTGCATCAGTGCCGCGAACAAAATAGCTAGGCGCGGGCACGCGCACCTGCATGAGTGCTTCGTGGCAGGGGAATCGGAATTTGCCATGCATCTCGCTTATCTGCAGGCGACACAACAGGTGGACAACGAACTGCCCTATCCGACAATCATAGCGCTCGACGACAAGGCCGCCGTGCTGCATTACCAACACAAGCGTCGTGATCTACGCCATGGCAAGGTGTTGCTGGCTGATTGCGGGGCAAGTGTGCGCGGCTATGTGGCCGATGTGACCCGCACGTTGGCTAGCAAAGCGGCCCACCCCCTCTTCGTCCAGTTGTTACAAGCGCTAGAGCGTATTCAACAAGAACTGTGTGCAGAGGTGAAGAGCGATGTGCCCTTCTACGATTTGCACTATCATGCGCACGAGAAGATCGCGGCACTGCTTATCGAGACAGAGCTGCTGCGTGACGTAAGTTGCGATGAGGCGATTGCCAGTGGCTTGAGCAAAATTTTCTTTCCGCACGGACTCGGACACCTGCTCGGCCTCCAAACTCATGATGTCGGTGGCGAACGCCTACCCTGTCCCTACGCCAAGCCGCTGCTGCCTGTGTTTGCCAACATGAGCTTCAAGGGCAAGCTTGCGGTCGATGAGGTCATCACCATCGAGCCGGGCATCTACTTCATCCCCATGCTGCTCGACCAACAGCGTGATAACCCTAAACTCAACCATCCCCTGATCGATGCTCTGCGTCCCTGCGGCGGCATTAGAATTGAGGACAACGTTCACGTCAAAGAAGACACTTCCATCAACTTAACAAGACTAAATTAATATATGGCATTAAAATTGCGTATATGATAGTATCTTCATGCCACTTATTGTGTATGGAGGGTATGTTGATATGGTTTTTGGAATAAAATTGATTAAAAATACGATGTTACTGTCATTATGTGTTGTGCTCAGCAGTTGCAGCGCTCCGTACAGCACTGAGCAGGCAGTTGCTGATTACGGCAAAGCGTTGGGCTTGGTGCAGACCGAGATAGACGTTGATGGCAGGAAGGTGCAGGCATGGCAGTTTCTGCTCTGCGATCGTGTCGAACTGCTGCATGCGGATATGGATAAAATCGAAGAATTGCTAGCAAATTCAGAGTCTTGCTACAATCCGCTGGTCGATGCAGAGGGTGGCGCGGCGGTATTTCTCTCGCAACCCGATACGAGTGCGGCACGCACGAAGGCCGCGGGACGTTGGGTGGTCAAGGGTTTGGTGGTCGTGGGTGGCGGCGTACTGGCTTTCTTTAGTATCAGGTTCGGTCTCAGGGTGTGGAAATGGTTCACCAATATGGAAGAATACATTCGCCACAGCCAGCGACTAAAACGGGAGGCAGTGGCAAAAGCACGTGCTGCTAAGGATCTTAAGGAGAAAAACCGCCACCTCGCGTGGATTACTGGTGGAGGTGTGGTCGGTTTTTTGGCTTGGTTCTTCCTTGTCGGTGATGGTGCATTCACCACATTGGAGCGCGTGTGGAAAATAAACAAAACCTACTTCAACCAGGGCAAAAAGGTGTTGCTGGAGTGGGGCTTGCCCGAACAGACCTTCATCAACGACTATTCCTATCTGGTCAACGACGCGTGGCAGGACACCAAGAAGACAAACTCGATCGACAGGTTGCTGCTCGGCATCAAGAACACACTGAAGTGTGAATTCAGCCCCCGCTATGTTGAGGAAAATCCGCTGCGTGCACCTTGAGTTGGTCAGCTGCTTGACACAGCTGACCTCAATCAAATCAAAGCCCGAAGGTGATTGCCGCTGGTGCAACTTTAGAGTCGGTTGCTTGTGCGATGCCGTCGAGGATGGTCAGCATGTCGTCGATGCGTTTTGCGGTGGCGTAACCGCCCGTAACTTCCGTCCAGTTTTTTTCCGCACTGAGCAGCGCATGTGCTGGCAGGTAACGTGACCAAGCGGTGAGTGGCAAAGACAGGAAGGCACTGATGCCAACTACTTGTGCGCTCAGTTTCTCCACTCCTTTTTGCACTTCGACATCTTCTACCTTCACATCATGGGCGAGTTTGGCAACGATCTTATCTTCATCGGTAATGGTAATCTTGTTGAGTTGGCTATACTTGAGTGTATCTTCATCGATCCAAGGAAACCCACGCAGAAATTTTACTTGGTCCTTGATGATCTTGATGCTATTGCCGACTTTGCCCAAACCGCTGGCAATGGGGCCATCTTTTTCGTCTGCGCGGCGCGCAGCCTTTGCCAGCTTCGCCTCTTCTTCAATCTTCTCTGCTATAGGGTCAGCCTTGATCGCCATATCGACCTTTTCCTGCTCATTATCGATGAGGTTTTTCTGCGTGCGGTTGTAGGGCTTAATGCGCTCATTAAGTGCAGCTTCAGCCTCATCTAGTTTAGTGGACAGTGTGGTATCCTTCTTGTTCCCACTCTCTTTGATGGCCTGGCGATATTCTTTGATGGCCTGCTGGCGATATTCAATGTCCCGCTTGAGCTGTAAGATCGTCTTTTTGCCAGAGTCGAGATGATTGGGATCGTTTTTCATGACAACAACATCGTCGATGCGCAACAGTTTCTCCACCAGCTCATCCTTGCCATCTTTGAGTTTGACGAGAACTTTTTCTATCTCAGTGCTACCGTCGAGCAAGCTGAGTTCTGCCTTGCTGTGTTTCCAATCCTGTAGAGCCGCGGCAACGGCGGGATCATCGTCAGCGACAGCAGCCAAAGCTTTTTCTTCCTCACTGCTAAGCTGAAAACGCAGACCCTTCTTGCCACGCACACGCTCGTAGATTACTAAAGTTTCTCTCTTCATCGCTAGCAGCTTGTCATCAAGATCCTTTGAGCCGGCATTGCGAAGTTCATCCGCCTGTTTTGCCAGTGCTGCGATTTCCTGCGCCAAGCCTTGGATAGGCTTGCTATCGAGATTGAAGCCCGAATCTGTTTGTTGCAACACTTCGCTCGCTTCTTGCAGCGATTTTTGCATCTTGTCTATGTCGGCTGACAGTGTTTTTTCATTAATTGCAGTCTCGATCGTTTTCTGTGCGGTTTCGATATTACCTTCGACTTTTTTGCTGTAGTTTTCGACGAAAGCGATGGCGTTGGTGAAATCCTTACCACCTACAACAGCACTGTCCTCAGTAGCTGCACCGAATCGCGTGACTAACTCGAAGTCATTTTTAGCCATCGCCCCGTCTACCTTCGCTGTGTGTCTTTCCAACCTTGTCTTACCGACGAGGCTATCTCTGGCTTTGGTTTTGACGTAGAAACGCCCGATCTTGTAGATGACAAAACCCGCGATCGTGCCCGCCAGTGCCGCGGTTGCCCAGTTTCTGAACTTAGCCAACGCCGTGCCCGGTTTTTCTGGCACGTTGTTGAAAACCCTTTCCGTGCCGTCCTCGTTGAGCAGAGGATTGATGCATTCGTTGGCGAGCATCTCCGCGGTATAGGTCTTGCGCAGACGACAGAGACGAAACTGATACGTGCCGTCATCCATCAGTGCCAGACCTAGCACGCGTGAACGGTCGCGTACAGCTTTGCTTTGTGCCGCCTCTTGTGTGTTTACAGAACCGCAGGCAACTGCAACTGACAGCAGTGCCGCTAGCATTGTATTGCCTGTAAATCCTGATGTTTTGCCCATCATTCTGTATCTCCTCTCTGGGAAAAGTAAGTTAGCATATCTCATTGCTTGTTCTTCAAGCCACTACGCAGCATAAAGTAGAAGACTTCGTCGGAAACCTTTGCCCCCGTAGCCTCTGCAATACCCTTGATGATAGTGTGCATATCGTCAACGCGCCCTTCTGCAGTTAGTTCATAGCTACCCGTCAGGTCGCCCCAGCGATTGGCAGCACTGACACGTGCGTGTTCAGGTAGTTTCTGACGCAGCGCGGTGACGGGAATGGCAACGAACGTAGTCGCTCCCGCGAGATGGCCGAGAAGTTTCTCAACGCCTTTCTCGACCCGCACCTTACCGGTGTCATCCTTGTTGGCAATACGTGCAACGATCTCTTCCCTGTTAGCGATTCTAACGGCAAGCTTGTTATTCGCATCTTTGCCTTTTGCAAGCTTGTAATATGGAAGTTTAGTGCTCGCATCCTTGTCCCAGTAGTGGAAAATCTTGTTGTCTTTGAGATTAAAGCTGTGCAGTCGTGTGGATATACCTTTTAAAAAGTCAACCTTATTGCTTTCGGCCTCGTCCTTCGCGGTCTCGATAATCGACTTGATCTTGTCGGTAATTTTATCGCTCAGGGCAGCGAGTTCATCCGCGGCTTGCCCGTCAGCACGGGAAGACTTGAACAGGCTTGATTCTTTTATTAGCGTTTCCAAAATTATGTTAAGATCTTGGAAGTTATTTGCTTTCCTAACCCCTGCCTCCAGTTCGCTGATAAGAAGGCCATCATCTGCGTTGTCACCCAGCTTATCCCTTGAGGTGCTAACTATTTTTTTGACTTTTTCTACTATTTTTTCTCCCGTGTTCTTGACTTTGATGTCGATGGTAAATTTGGCGTAGACAGCATCGTGGGCAATTTTTTGATAGAACTCAGCACCAGTCTCATAGGCAGGTGTGCTGAGGCTCTTCTGCAATTCTTTCTTCGCCTCCTTAGTACTTTTGCTCCACCCTTTGAGCGTCTTCTTGCGGGTAGTTTTGATAAAGTTTTCCATGACCCTGACAACCTCGGCATCGACAGTTACATCTGCCAGTTCTTCGGTTTGCTTATCCCACACAGCTACAGCAGCATCGATCTGTTCACGCATGCTGGTCAGCTTTTCCTTGATTTCGTCAGCACCCTTCGATCCATCCTCAACCAATGCCCCAAGTTCTTCAACCATGTTATGCAGATTGTTTTCTGTCAGTGCTAGCAGTTTTTCATCGCCCTTCTGTGCCACTACGATGGCTTGGTCGCCGACTCCTTCAACGACCTTCAAGACCTCGTCAAGCCCAGCTGCGGCTTCCAAACGGGCAATGTTCCTTTGCCGACTGCTGACACTCTTGGCTTCCCTACCCAGTATACCTGCAACCTGTGTGTCGAGTTTTTGCAATGCCTCGCGATATTCCTTACTTATCGTACGGTTGTAGAGCAGAGACTTATCGATGGTATCTTCGAGGACAAGTCTGCCTTCTTTAGAACTGCCTTCTTTAGACACCTGCACAATCTTGCCTAACACGCCGTCCACGAGCGGAATCCCCTTGTCACTCATCTCGTCAAGACCTTGCACAAGTGTTTTAGTATAGGCGCGACCACTTCTGAGGGCTTCTTCAAATTCAAGCAGCAACTCGCTGATTTCCCTTGCCTCTTCTTTCTTCAAGCTCTTCTGTAGCTTCTTGCTTTCAAGTAGTTCACGCAGATCAATCTCTTTGCCGCTTTTGAGTTGCAGCTTATGCACGAGAGTGAAGGTTGTAGCAGCCTCGCGGTCTTCCTTCAGCAAGCGCTTCGGCAGGTGTTTGGGATCGAAGTGGTCGTATTTTTGCGAAACATGCAGCGCGTTCTCCAGACCTTTGAAGTTAGCCTCCCGGCTTAGCTCATTGATTACTTTCATCTTAGCGATGTAACTACCGAGACTGTAGATCGACAGCCCTACCGCGGTGGCTACAAATAGCGTGATACCCCAGTTCCAAATCCGCGCCACCAGCGTACCTGGACGCTCTGGGATTTCGGTGAAGACAAGTGGCAAGCTATTATTGGCAACCAGAGGATTGATACATTTCTCCCTCAACACCTCTGGTGTGTAGGACTCTGCCATCTCACATAGCCTGAATTCGTAAGTTCCATCAGGCATCTGTGCCAATCCCAACGCACGCATGCCGTCATGCACGGCGTTGGTGCGAGCATGATTACCCACCTCGCTGCAGGCACTAGACATCAGCATGGCTAGCACTACCAAGCCACTCATCATTCTTTTGAACATATCCCTCTCCTCATACTAACCAAAGTTAAGCAGCAACCACACAATCAAAGTTTTTTAGCACAAAAATCATACAAAAGTAAGGTTTTTTTAAAATAAAACAAAAAACCTTCAACTCCTTGTCGGTTGTGCGGCGCTTGTTTCCGTTACTCCGTGTTGTTTGCCACACAATCTCAAAGCCTTACACTTCTCAATCGCCCGCGGCACAACTACCCAACAGGCAGTTTGCTGCCGGTGTGATACGGGCATCAACCGCTTGTGCCACTTGTTGCAGCAGCGGTAGCAGTTCATGCTGCTCGTCCGACTGCGGTGCTTCGTTGTCAGCGAGCACAAAAGGCAAGGCCACGAAGATCGTCGCTCCCGTCAGCTGTGCTGCGAGCTTCTCCAGTCCCGTTCGCACTTCGATCGCATCTGGTTGCTGGCCGTTGCGCAGTGCAGCTAGCACTTGCTCGCGGTCGATAACCCGCTCGCCGCCATCGCCGTAGTTAAACCACGCGAATCTTCCCTGTGCTGCTTTTCTCGTTTTCTCCCCCTCACGCAGCGCGGCACCGAGTGCCGTGGCTCGACGCTTGACTTCCGTGCTCTGTTCGGAACGCAGTTGTGCAATCCGTTGCCGCAATTCCCTCTGGGCAGCACGCCGTTCCTTGCCTTGCACCGCGTCTAGTTCGTCCGCGGTGCGAAAGCTACCCCGTGCCTTCACTTTCCTATCGAGCTTCTCTAGCTGACTGGCCAGTGCCTTCTCTTGCCAGTCACCACTCAGCGCGTAGTGCTGTAGTTTCTTCAGGTTAGCTACTGAGCCTTCCCGTAGCGGGGAAGCACTCAGTGTTTTCTCCATATTGTCCCAGATACCGTCAAGGCTACTGTCGAGTTTCAGCAGCGGACTGCCACCCGCCAGCATGCCCTTGACCTCTGTCACCTTAACCTTCCAGCGACTGACTGCCGTTGCCTGCTGGCTGTGTCGGAAAGCATCGTCAAGTGCGTCGAGAGTATGGGCAATATGCTGCTTACTAGCCTGCCCCGCGGTAAGCTGCTCTTGTATGCGTTTGAGTTCCGCCAGTTCAGGCTCGGCCTGTATCTTTTCCAGAGCACGTTGCAGAGCGCGCAGACCTTGCTCCAGATCACGTTTAGGGTGCATGACACCGCTATCGGCTAGTCCCGCGCTGACATCCTTGCGTGCTTTCTCCCACTGCTGCAGCCGTTC
Source organism: Oligoflexales bacterium (assembly GCA_965226195.1). GTDB lineage: Bacteria > Bdellovibrionota_B > Oligoflexia > Oligoflexales > JAPPIL01. Next base: position 827,887 of record OZ245333.1, on the reverse strand, counting down.
TTGGTAACGGTTATTCTTACGGCTGCGCGCCACCAACTGCATGACTCTCTCATCGACCCTTTCGAGTTGGATAGTGCTGAGGCTGTTGCGACGGTTGATTTTTTTGCCCGTTCTACGATCAAGCACCTTCAGAAAGCGGGAAGCTCCCTTGTCACCTGTGTCCCGCAATAGCTTATGTAGTTCCCCAAGGGAAGCACGCAGCTGGACGTAGTTTTTGGCACTGTCAGCTTCGGTCAGCAATGTGTCGATGCTTTGCACCTTGTCTTGCCACTCGCTGAAGTTGTGCGCGTTTTTCTTGCGCTGCATCGCTTTGTTAGCGTGTGCCATGCGTTTGGTAACGCTTCTCACGTCTGCTTTGCCTTTATCAATGTCACTGGCTAGCCGCTGTATCTTCCGTGCGAGGAAACGTTTCTTATTGTCACGGGCAATCTGCTGTAGCTCCAGCAGCGTCTTGATCAATTGCTTGCGGCGTGTCAGTTCGTCCTCGATCGCGTCTTGTAGCGCGGTGGTCATCTCGTCAACCTGTGCCGCAGCATGCAATTTAACCCTTGTATGTAGTTTGCTATCCAGTTTTTGCACGCTGGCTGTGATGTCGCTGGCTTTGCCCTTGCCACCCTTCGCAATCTTGCGCAAGTTGTGGTAACTCTTGCCTTCGCCCATCCGTGTTACAGGTACACGCATCCTTTTTAAACCTTGCTGCACCTGACGACGACCGTGAAAGTCGTCGCTGCGTTCAAGCCCACGCCGTGCTTTTTGCATTGCTTTGTTCCAATCCTTGGCAAACACTTTGCTAAATTGTCTCTGCACGCGACGATCCATCTTCGCCAGCTTGCGTTGCACGCGTGAACGGCTGATTTTATTGTGTTTCAGTGCTTCTGCTATCTCGTCGAGTTCGACCACCGCTCCCCCTTGTTGTGGCAAGGACTTAAGTGTAGTGCGGAGATCGTCAAAAGCAGTGGCAAATTCAGTTTCCAGCTCGAAAGTCTTGCCCTGCAGCACGGCACTACGCAGCTTGCCGAGATGTTCGTCCCACGCTTGTATTAGTCCAGCTTCTCGCTTCAGGTCGGCATCGTGTAGTTCGTTGAGTGTCAGCAGTTTTCGGGCTTCTTCGCGATGCAAGCGCTTGTGCCGCAAGGCCTGCTGAAGCTCTGAGGGCAACTGCTGTCCCTTGTCCGCCAGCAATTTCTCCATCCGCTCGGCGTTCAACTCACGTGCCAAGTCAGCTGCTGCTCCCTTGCGCACGAAGTAGCGACCAGCTTTGAAGACCACCGCACCACCGATAATCCCGGCCAGCAGTGCTGCGCCCCAGCGCAGACTCTGTGCCAGCCACGATTTACCCCTGATATTGAAGCTATATGCCTCGCCATCGTCGGTCACCAGCGGGTTGGCACACTCACTCGCTTCGCTCGTGAAGGCTTTTTGCCGCTTCCTAGCTCCCGTTGCCCCTTCCTTGCACAGCTGCAATTCGTAAGCACCGCCATCGTTCTGCATCAAACCCAACACCATTGCCTGGCTTGTATCACTATAAACCTGCCCCGCCTGTGGCTGGCCACACGCCAATAGCAACAAGCCTATCCATACAATTCTCATTAACCCCAAACCTCCAACTTTCTCGTTAATTATCTGCTGTTATCCTATTAAAAGTAAAAACAATAATCAGTGTGCGCTATTATAGTAAAATATAAATAAAATGTCAAGTTTATTAACTTTGTTAGCAAAACAGATAGAAGAGCTGTCTATATTTTTACAATTATATTAGTTGGTTGCTTCCGGGCGAACCCACTTTGCCTATGCTAGCCCGTTTTCAGGTTTTGCTCAGGTCATCCTTGGGTTTTGTTGTGCTAAACTCAAAGGGCTAGGAGTGCGCGGCGTGATCTACTGAGAAAAGTCTCCAGAAAGTCGTTGCACGTTACTTTTTGAGCATCTGCGCGACAATTTCTGGTGGCCGATACCGACAATCGTGATTACCGCGATTGCAGTTCAGGCAAGAAGTAATCAGTACGTGCGCTATGAGGATAAGAAAGAAGCTGTCTATCGCTTTTCTGAACAAGGTGGGTTTCTGCTCGGAAGCGCGCCGCTGCATCTCCTCTCTTTTTCGATAAGCCTCTTGCCATTTCCGATTAAAAAGCACGTTAATGATAACGATGAATGCCAACACCTGACAAAGAGCAGAAGCCCGGCCAGTCTTGAGCAGGAGACCAAAAAGAATCACGGCTGCAATTATTTTGATAAAAAGAGACATACTATCTCCTTAACGTTAGATTTCAGACCGCATGAGTACAAAGCTACTCATCGAACATCTTTGGGAAGATTCTGGCAACGCTGTTCTTCTTTCTGACAATACTCATTTAATCTGAACATAAGGTGTCCCGCGGTGCCGGCAGCAACCACTAGAATTATCGCTATTCTCAACCAAGGCGGCATCTTCGCCATTATCTGGCTTTGTCTTTCAAATCTTCTTTGATGTGCTGCGTGCCACTTCTTGTTAAAAATGACATTTAGGGCAACTATAAACGCCAGCACCTGACAAGAAGCTACAACCCCGTGTCTAAAAAATATAAAGGCGACAACCAAAAATATAGCTGCCTTAAGAAAAAGAGGCATGCCACTCTCACTCTTAATCACACAGCACTTGTAGGTTATTATTGATCAAAAGATTAGTAATTGGCTCTCTACGAGAGCTGGCGGCTATATTTTAAATAATAAGAAACATCTGCTCACAACTTATAAGTTAAATTTTTATAGTTATAAAAATTTTAGTTAAGCTTACTGATGATACAACAAATGCTTACCGCGTTGCCCGGCTTGTTTGTGCCAGATCAGGTTGTTGTGGGAGCTCTAGTGAAGCTGGCCTACCTTTTGCCAGTACCGATCTTGTTTGCGGTGACAACACTAGTGGCAATCCACGCTCACGTGGTAGCAACCCGCGCTGGCGCTGTGGATAGTGAGAAACCTACACACATCCCAGCACTAACGTCTCGCAGTGCGTTTGCGGCATCGTGCCTTCTGGCACGATGCCTGTTGTAGTTTGCGCCATGCTGCAATAATTTGTGCCGCGATCGGTGCTGCCGCGGTGCCGCCGCCGCCGATGCGATCGTTTTCGCTGACGACAATGACGGCGATGTCGGCATTTTTCAGCGGAGAGAAGGCGGCAAAAATAGCATGCTCGCGCCATTTTGTGCTGACATCAGCATCCTTCTGATACTTGCGTAAGCTGACCGTCTGCACCGAACCAGTTTTGCCGGCAATCTCTACCCCAGCGATATTAGCACGATACCCTGTGCCACGAGGGTCTGAGACCACTGCACGCAGATAATTCCTGATGAGTCGTAAGTGTTTGGTGTTCACCCCGCTGTGTTGTAGCTGGCCTGCCTCGTAGTGGGCAAGGGGTTTGCCGTAATGATCGACTACCCGCCGCACCAGCCAAGGCTGCCAGACTGTGCCGCCGTTAGCGATGGCAGCATAAAGACTTACCATCTGTAGTGGTGTGAGTAGATTATAGCCCTGTCCAATGGCAATCCCTGTGTTCTCCCCCGGCTGCCATTTTTGTCCGTGTCGTCGTCGTTTCCACGCACGGGTGGGAATCAAGCCACGCCGCTCGACGTTGAGGTTGAGATCGAGTTTGCGCCCCAAAGCAAATTTGCGGGCATAGTGGGAGATGCGATCGACTCCCAATGCCATGCCGAGATGATAAAAGAACACGTCGCACGACTGCACCAATGCCTGCTTGAGATTAACTACCCCATGCCCGTGTCTTTTATGACAGTGGAAAGTGTTCCGCCCCAGCACGAACCGCCCGCGGCACTCCATCTGTGTCTGAGGTGTGATAAGCTTGTCGCCCAGTGCTGCCAGTGCCGTGACAACTTTGTAAATACTGCCCGGTGCATATTCACCTCCCGTAGTTTTATCCAGCAGCGGGTGAAAGGGATTAGCCAGCAACGCCTGCCAACGCTGGTGTGACAGTTTGCGCAAATACATCTGTGGGTCAAATTGTGGTGTACTCAACAGTGCGAGAATTGCTCCGTTGCGTGGGTTCATGGCAATCACTGCCCCGCGCTTGCCTTTGAAAGCCGCCGCGACGCGCTGCTGCAATTCGTAGTCAAGCGTCAGTTCGAGATTTGCCCCCGGCACTGATTCCTGTCGCGGCAAGCGCAGTCCGAGATGGTCGTTGCGCGGCACGCGCTGCCCGAAGGCATCGACCTGCACGACTTCGTAGCCACGCACCCCCCGCAAGTAAGACTCCCAACGCCATTCCAGCCCTTGCTTACCGACAAGATCGCCGGGCTGATAATTTTTGTGCGGATAACGTGCGCGGTAAGCTCGTAACGTGTCGGCATCAATCTGGCCGATGTAGCCAACCAAGTGTGCGGGCAACCCTTCGTGGTAGTTGCGCTGCGGGAACATGCCCGTCTCGATGCCGGGCAGATACATGCGGTTGATGTTTAGCAGCGATACCTCGTGTTGCGACAGAGCACGCTTGAGCACGATGGGCAGAAACTCAGGTCTCCCCCGTGCTGACTCAACCCGCTGTGCCAAAGTGTTGGCGGGCACTTGCACCAGACCCGCCAGCAGTTGCAAGTTGCTTTGATGCTGTTGTGCATCTTGCGGAACGTAGAGAAGGTTGAAGGAAGGTCGGTTGCCGAGCAGTAGCCGACCGTGTCGATCGTAGATAAGGCCACGCGGCGCGGGGATGGCAATCTTGCGCATGCGGTTGTGTTCGGCAATACGGCTGTAATAAGCACCGCGATAGATTTGCACATACCACAGCCTTACCCCTAAGACGAGGATAACTAGCAGTGCCACCAGCGCGGCAATTTTAAATTTGCGTTCCCCGATGATAGAAAATGAAAGCGGTGTTTTCAGCATCTAACGAATTTTGTGCGTCGAGATAGTAACATACTTTAGCAACACATAACCTGCAAAGCAAGTGCCACCGAGACGCAGCAAGTACTTGCCACTGTGTAGAAATAAATCCGCCAGCGGCATTGCCACTGCGATATTTTCCAACACCAATAACCACAACTCTGCTGCCGTGATCACCACCAGCCAAGCACTGCACATATTCCACGTTACCAGCCCCCTGACCAGATGCAACGCCCCGACGAGTGTGCCATAGGCACATAGGTACAGACCACGTGGTGCAGTGGTGTGCGTCTCTAACATCAGTGCTAGCAGCAGCGCGAGTGTGAGTGCGTGTGGCAAGCGCAATAGCACGGCATTGAGCACCACCCAGATCGTAATCAAATTGCAGACAACATAGCCCGCCAGCAGTGCGGGCAAGATGCCGAGTTGTAAGACAACTAGCGGGACGAGGACAAGCAGTTGCAGATAAAATCGACTGTCGTCACGCAGCAACGCCGTAAGCGATAGACGCAACCACGCGGTAGGTTTTCTGGCTGTAGTTCTTGCCTTAAGCATACTCCCCCTCGTGCGGGCACAAGGCTCTTGATTGCAGCTGTTGCTCAAACAATTAGTGTATTCCATTGTCACCCCGATGACAAGCAAGGTGCAGGAGTGTTTACAAATTTACAAAGGACAGCAACTTCGCTACCATAACAACATTATGGAGAAACTCGACCCTTTACGCACTACTCTTGCGGTGGCGTTACAACTAGCACTGGCACAACTTAACGTGCAGTTGCGTGTAGACGAGACCGCCGCGCTGCTCGACTTACCGCCTGACAGGAGACTAGGGCACTATGCCTTTCCTTGTTTTCGGTTCGCGGCGCAGTTGCGTAAAGCACCCGCGCAGATTGCAGTAAGCCTAGAGCAGCACTTTGTGCCTGCGGAGTTGGCCTGGCTGCACAAGACGGAGGTGAAAGGCGGCTTTCTCAATTTTTTCATCGACGCGACGCACCTCGCGCAACTGACGTTGCCGAAAATTATGTGCGGCGATTACTTTGACGGCCTGAAGGTTGCCGCGGTGCAGACGATCATGGTTGAGTTTTCTCAGCCGAATACGCACAAAATTTTTCACGTCGGCCACACCCGCAACGTATGTCTCGGTGATGCACTCGCCCGTATGTTGCGTTATCTCGGACATCGTGTCATCACTGCCAACTACATCGGTGACGAAGGCGCACACATCGCTAAATGTCTCTGGCATCTCGATCGTAGCGGGGAGACCGCACCCGCGCAGCATCGCTCGGAGTGGCTTGGACGGCATTATGTGCTTGCCACGCAGCAGTTGCGCAAAGATGATGCCGAACAACAGCAGCAGCTGTCGCATATCTTGCAGCAGATGGAGACACGACAAGGCAAGTTTTACCAACTGTGGCAGGAAACACGGCAATACTGTCTCGCTGACTTTGATATTATCTACCAGTGGCTACGGACGGAGTTCGATGTCTGCTACTACGAATCCGAAGTTACACCGCAGGCGAAAGCTATTTTACAAAAATTTATCGACAACGGCACGTTTACGCTGTCCGAAGGTGCTTACGGAGCTGATCTGGGTGAGCTGGGCTTTTTTATGGTGCTGAAATCAGACGGCAATACGCTTTATGCCACCAAAGACCTTGCCCTTGCCTATCGCAAGTTTCAACAATACCCGCTCGATCGCTCGCTCTATGTGGTCGGGGCGGAGCAAGCGCATTATTTTCGCCAGCTGTTCAACGCACTGGAGCTGATGGGGTTTGGCGGCAAGGACAAGAATGCCCACCTCAGCTACGGGCTGGTGCGACTGAAAGAAGGTAAGATGTCCTCCCGCCGCGGCAACATCGTGCCGTTTAGCACGCTGCAGGAACAGCTGAGCCGTGAACTCGCACCTTATCTCGACAAGTATCGTGACAGCTGGGACGCTGAATTCACCGCCCAAACTCTGCACCGCCTCGCTCTCGGCACGATCAAATACGGCATGCTGCAATCCGATCCGCAGAAGGAAATTATCTTCGATCTTTCCGTGTGGCTGCGTTTCGACGGCAACACGGGTCTCTACCTGATGTATGCCTGTGCTCGCATCAACTCCATCATCGCCAAAGCCACCATCTCTGCTTCCTGCGAACAATTAGAACTGTTGAGCGAAGAGGCTGAACAGGATTTGATTTACCAGCTGTATCGTTTCAACAACGCCGTGCAGCTCGCGGCCACCGCGCTGAAACCCTCAGTGCTTACCACCTATTTGTATACGCTGGCGAAGACCTTCAGCAAATACTACAGTGAACACTCTGTGCTACAGGCAAGCTCGCCACAGTTGAGTGCGGCCCGCCTCGCCCTCGTCAGCTGCTGCGCCCGTACCCTGACAAGAGGGCTACAACTGCTCGGCATCGAACCCCCCGCCAAGATGTAGGCTGTACTGTGGCTAACTCGCTGAAATAAAAATGAAAAAAAAAGTTAAACTATCCGCTGTATTTACCGATAAATGAGTGACGGAGGTGTTTAGCATGGGGAGGTTTAAAGTGAGAGCGTATCTTTTGTTGCTAAGTTTGGTGGCGGTTGCCTGTGCAAAAAAACCTAGTGTGGGGGGGGCAGATGACGACCTAACTGGGGGAAAACCACCAGAGGTTTTGATAGAGGCAGGGCAGGGACTACCGTCAGGTGAGTCGAGTGCGAACAGCTTTGAGGTAACAGTTAGTGGCAATGAGACGGCAACAGAATACCAGTATGATTTTTTTAGTGACGAGAGTGTTACCTGCGAAGATGCAACCTACGGAGCGTTCAAGAGCATCAGTACCAAGCTTACCGAAATCAATCTTGGTGACAACGGCAAGAAAATTATCTGTATCAGGGGCAAAGACAAGGATGGTAACGTGCAGGCTACTCCCAAACGCTACACTTGGACAAAAGTTGATGGTGCAGCTCTCGCTGAAGAAGTGACACCAGAGGCGAAGCTTAAAAGCCCACCTGACACCCCCTCTGATAGCCTAAGCCGTATAGACAGCGTAGTGGAAGGTAATAAAATCACAGTTAAATACCAGTATGTGCTCATCGCGGGGGAACATAATTGCAAGAATATCGACGGCAATCCTGACCCTGATTCTGCCAACAACTATATGACGAAGGAGTTAGCAGCAGACGGGACTACCAAGCTTGAGTTGAATCTCGGTGCAGACGGGACTAAGACTCTCTGTCTGCGTGGTTTGGATGAGGACGACGGACTGCAAAATGAAGCAACACGCTATATGTGGGTGAAAATCACACCAGAACCAGAACCAAACTCCAAAAACGAAAAACCCGCGGCGGGAGAGCCGGGCATCGGTCTGCTTAACGCCGCGATTACCTTCCGCAGTGGCAGTGTTAACGCGGTGGCCATCACGGTGCAAAACGTTGGTGAAGGCATACTGAAGTGGCGAGCTAAAACTGCTAGTGCGGCATCGTGGTTACAGGTTAAGGGAAGCGGAGACAACTACGAGGCGTTGAAAGCAGGCAAACTCGCCAGCGGTATCGCTGCCGGTAAGAGTGCATTTGTTTATTTCAAGCTAGGCAAAGATCGTGGCACTGATTATGGCATGCCTTACAAGCGAGAGCATGAGATCGTCTTGGTCAACGAAGGTAGCAAGTATGAGATGAAAGCAAAGATCGTCCTCGAAATTCCTAAGCTTGACAATAAACGTAAGAGCGTAACTCTCGCTCGCAACAGTGCTCCTGTTAAGGTGTACGCCAAGAACCTCAACAAGTCCTTAGGTATGAATCCGATAAGGATAGAGGTAGTGCCGGCTTTTCCCACTACAATCACAAGGGCAGAGAAGATAGCTAGGGGTGAAAAATTTAAAGAAATGGTGGAACATAGCATCGGCCTTGAAAGCACGGGAACAAACAAAGGTGAAAAATATGTCGAGTTTACGATAACATCCGATGGCAAAGAGAGCTGTGAAGCAGTGCGGCAGACAATTCTGGTCTACAGCAACGGCGACAGTAAGGGAGCAAGCGACTGCAGTATCGAGGCGTGGAAACAATACATTGGCAGGAGTACAGGTGCGAGTTGGACTACTCGCCGCTGCAAGCGCATCGTGGTTACATTCAACGACTTTGACCTCAACGATGATGGCAAAATAAACATCCTTGACTTGACTACCGTAGGAGGGCAGCTTGGCGACCCACCCGACCCTATGACCGACGCATATAGGCGTGCCGACATTGATGGCAACGGCAAGGTTGAACAAGCTGATTTGGCGGCGATAAGTGAGTGTTTTAGCAGCTAGTCCTAGATGCCGCGCAAAATGTAGTGAAACGAGCCGGTGATGGTGAGCCGCTCGCGCTTAAACCCCTCTGGCAGGGGGGAGAAGGGCGCAGCGAGGCGGATGGCATCGACGATAGCGACATCGAGCAGACGATGACCTGAGGACTGCGTGACTTTTATTTTTGATGCCGTGCCGTCGGCGGCGATGGCAAAGCGCAAGTGCACGACTCCTTGCTGTCCGCGCTGCACTGCCTGTGCAGGATAATTCCACGCCAACTCGATTGCTTTGCGCAAGCCACTGAAGTAGCCGATGTAACGATATTTGCTGGTGCTGATGTCGATCACGTCACCACTGGCAAGGTCGTCGGAGATGAAGTCCTGATTGCTGCTTGTGGTAAGACTATGCTGAGATTCTTGCAGAAACTGTGCGTAAGTCAGCTGGGGTGATGCGCTTTTGCTCGTGGCGGGACGTGGTGCAGCGATACTTTTCTGGGGCACGAACTTACTCGCGGCAGCACGAGGCTGTCTGTGGCGCGGCACAGCTTTTGTCTCAACTTTAGCCTGATGATTGGTGCGACCGAGATAACTTGCTTCTGTCGGTGGTGCGGTTTCCTCCTGCTCAGTTTCAAGGATATGTTGTGGCTTGGGGGCGGGTTCGATCTGTACCTGCAGCACAGTGGGTGGCACAGTCTTGCGGGCGACTGGCTGCTGGCGGGTGGCAAGTGAGGCGAAGAACGTCCACAGCAGCAGGTGAATGGCAACCGACATGGCGATGATGACGACAGCTTGCCGCACGGCATTTTCTCCCCAGTTTGTTTTAACCCACAAAAAACAGGGTTACCGACTTGCGTCCTTTATGATACTTGTAAGATCGGTAGATGTAACGTGAATGCTTACTAATTTGTTGCTATGCACTTGTATTTGTTAATTTTTTCTTTTGTCATCGGCGGTTGTTTTGCCAAAAACTTCGACCCCGCCAATCCTGACACGGCCTTTGCTGCCGCGCGGGAGAGTTTCGATGGGGGTGATTACGAGTTGGCCATCACCCGTTTGGGCAGCTTCAAATCTCGTTTTCCCTACAGCAAGCTGGCTGCCGAAGCCGAGCTGCTGATCGCGGACGCACTCTATGCATTGGCACGCTATCCAGAGGCACTGCTTTCCTATCAGCGTTTCGTGCGTCTGCGGCCGCGCCACCCGCGCCGTGCCTATGCGATGTTTCAGGTGGGGCAATCGCATTGGGTGGAAGCACCGACAGAAGTCGATCGCGAACAGAACTACACCCATCAGGCATTGGCCGCGTGGCGCGATCTGCTGGCAACTTATCCCACCAGCGCTGAAGCTAAACAGGCACAGCAGTTGATTGAGCAAGGCGAGCGGCGTATCGCGGGTAGTTTTATTTTTATCGCTGACTTTTACTGTGCGCGGGGCATTTACCACTCTTGCGCGTGGCGACACATCGAACTGGCAAAGCAGTGGGCACTTTTCGCCGACCTCGCCGCGGCCTCACGTCGCAAAGCGGCCGACGCACTGGAGAAGGTGCTGGCACAGAAAAAAACCTCGCCCGCAGACAGTTCTAACGTGCTGCTGAAAAACTACAGCCACGCCGAACTCATCGCCCTGATCGCTGAATTGCGCCAGTAGTACTGTCTTCCTCACGTCACATGCTACAACTAATTTTTACATTTTTTTCTTGATGCATAGTCGCTGTGAATATATATATCGAGCCGTTATAGTGCACTTATAGTAATTTTTATGCGCTTCTGCTCATCTGCGTTAATTTCAATGTTGTTGATGCTTTCTCCAGCTGTGGCATTTTCCTATCCAACGGCAAGCTCCTTGATGCGTCCTAAGGTTTCCAAGCTGCCGCCTCTGCACTACAGTGCCTTTATGGGAGGGTTGAAAGAGATTGAGCGGTTACTCGCCGCAGGTGAGGCGAAGATTGACGACTTGGACGAAGATGGCAACACCGTTCTGCACTGGTCGGCGTTCGGTAGCACCACACTTATACCCGAACGGCTTATCACGGTCTACAAAGCCCGGTTTAATATCCGCAACAATGAGGGTCGCACGTTTCTCGCCAACGCCGCCGCACTGCATAGGGAAGACATGCTAAAGCTTGCACTTGAGCACGACACAAATATCAACGTGCGCAACGCCTACGGCAAAACGCCACTGTTAGAAGCTGTAACGGCAACGATCGAGGGCGGTGAGAAGGAGAGAGCCGCGCCGCTTGAAGTAATCACAGAGCTGCTGTTTGCTGCGGGTGCTGATCCCTATATCGCTGACGACTATGGTGAACTACCGCTGCGTGTAGTGGCTGAGTATCGTAGTGCCGCAGTGTTGGGACAGTTTCTCGATGCGGGTGCTGACCCTGTAAGAGAACACGGAGACAAGAGACGTAACGCACTGCATCTCGCCGCGAGGTGGGCAGATGATCTAGAAAAACTACCGCTGCTCTTAGCGCATGCTGACCTTAACCCTAAAGAAGTAGATCTCGACGGCTACAACGCGGCAGACTTGGCTGTGCTGCATGCACTTAATTACCGTGCTAATCAATCTTATGTGGATTATGCGGGTGATGGTAGCGGGGCAGAGAAGGCAAGAGCGCGTGACAAGAAAAAGAAACTGCGTATTCTTGAAGGGGTGGCGTTGTTGTTTGAACGAGGTGTCAGTCCCAACACTGGTGACACTTTAGTTCGTGCTCTGTTCCAAGACGCAGAAACGGCTCAGCTCTTAATGGCGAACGGGGTTGACTTGCGGCAACCCAGCACCCGCGGTGTGACCCCACTGATGGCAGCCTCTGCCGCGGGAAACGTCACGGCGGTCGAGACGATACTTGCCCATGATGTAGATGTTGAGGCAGTCGATAACGAGGGCAAAACTGCACTGGGATATGCCGCGGGTGGTGTGTTGCGCACAGGTGTGCCGGCTCTAAAGCCTTTACTCAAGCATGGAGTTAATGTTTACAACGCGCACGGGCGCATTGCCTTGCGCGCCGCAGTTAAAAATGACGACAAGGAAATCGCACAGTTGTTGCTCGAAAGCATTACCGCCGGCGACCCCGCGAGCAATCCTGTGCCATACGGTTGGTTAGTAGGCAAGTCTGATGCCGATGTTTTTGCCGACCATGGTACCGACGTATGGCTCTATCGCAAAGAACATGTGCTCGACTTTGCTCACAGCGAGGAAATGTTAGAGCTTCTGCGTTCCTACGGAATTACTCCCACCTCAGGGTAGCTTGGCAATTTCTTACCTAAACAGATTGTAAAGAAAAAAGTGCGCCTTGGGCGCGTTTTTTGCAAAACTCAGTGGCCAGGTGCTCGGTTTCCGCGGCAAAATGTGTGCAGGCAATAATGTTAACGTGGGGGTCGAAATGGACAAAAACATCACGCACAGTGCCGTGTGTGACGGCATGAACGGGCTGGTGGTAACAATCGAGTCGCAGTTTGTCAGAGGGTTTTCGGGTTTGCAGATGATCGGCAACATCTCCGAGTCGTTGCGAGACAGCAAGGAGCGAGCGCGCACGGCACTGGAAGGCTTGGGAGTGCATGTGCCGCCGAAAAAGCTGATCATGAGCATCACCCCTGCAGATGTCAAGAAGAGCGGTGATCAGTTCGACCTCGGCATCGCGGTCAATCTGCTGCTGCTGCTGCTCAACAGCGAGGGCAAGGCACAGGTCGATGCCGCCCGCTATGTCTATGTCGCCGAGCTGAGCCTTGCAGGGGGGTTGAAACCAGTGCGTGGCATAATCAGTTATGCGATCGCCGCGGTCGCTGAAGGTTTTACAGGTTTGGTGGTGGCGAAGGACAATCTCGCCGACCTTGCCGTGCTGCGTGAGCTCAACAACGAGCGCTTCGCCGATCTCGATATCTGTGCCTTCGAGCATCTGCATGAGGTGCGGGCGTGGCTTTATGGTGAAGGGGAGACGTTGTCGATCAACAGTTTAGCGACGCGGGAAAAATTTTCTCCCATCGCCTGCAACTTCAACGACATGATTCTTGATACCAACCTCTATCGTGCGGCGTTGTGTCTTGCCATCGGACGGCATAGTCTGATTATGAACGGGCCGCCGGGCACCGGCAAATCGATGTTCGCCATGCGTTTGCCGAGTATTTTGCCGCCGCTGGAAAGCCAAGAACACTTGCAAGCCTTGCGCATCAGCAGTGCGCACACCGTCAACGTTGATGAAAAACTGCTGGCGGGACAACCACCGTTTCGTTCCCCGCATCACTCGGCTAGTGCACAAGGCGTGCTGGGCACGGCGGAACGTCCCGGTGACATTGCCCTTGCCCACGGCGGCATATTGTTTCTCGATGAGTTCCCCGAATTTCGCCGCGACATTATCGAATCGTTGCGCGAGCCACTGGAAACAGGCGAGATCAACATTTCACGTGCCAAGAACAAGGTGCGTTGGTGTGCAAAACTTATCCTGATTGCCGCGGCCAACAGCTGCCCATGCGGTTTCTGGGGCAGCAGCAAAAAGAAATGCACCTGTCCCCTGACACGCGTTATCGCCTATCGCAGGCGTTTATCGGGGCCTATTATGGATCGCATCGACATTCATCTCAACGTGCCGGAAAATAAGCATGACGCAGCACTACTGTTCGACCTCATCGAACATGGCTGTGAAGATCAGACGACGAAGATGCAGGCACGGGTGCTGAGGTGTTTGGCGTTCAGCAAAAAAAGAAACAATGCGCTCGGTTTGCGTTTCAACAACACTATACCTGCTCGACAGTTGCTGGCGGTCAGTGGTTTGCCTGCAACGGAGTTTCGTAAGTTGCTAACCGCGAGTTACTTGCAAAAACTCAGCAAGCGTGCGTTGATCAAAACACTGCGGGTGGCACGCACCCTTGCTGATATTGAATTGCAAGAAAAAATCAGTGAAGAACATCTTCGCAGTGCTTACAGCTGGCAGTCAGAAGCGGCAGCGCACGAAAGGGGGGATTTTGCTATTGGTTTACAATAAGTGCTAGTACAAGACCTCAGTCACGAAACAGCAGTTGGTCTTCATGCACAAGTTGCAAGTAAGGCTCGATTTCGTGTGCCTCCTTACGTTGCCCGTGTCCGCCGTCCTGTGGTTCAAGCACTTTCATTTCGACCAGCACTGTGCGCCAACCGTCATTGTTGCTAACGTCGAGAGTGCGGGCAATGAGCCACTCCGCGGCACCGCTAGGATCGTCAATTGCCACTACTTCGCCAACACTGACGCTGTCCACGCTATCCAACTCGGTTATTTTATCCGACTTTACGAGCTTGCGAGATCGGGTTTCTTTGCTATCAGCATCGAGCAGCACTAGTTCAAGTTGCAAATTGCGAAATATCGGATCGCCTTGCCCGCGCCAGCCCCGCCTGTTAAGCAGCGACCAGTCGTCATGCACGAGCGGAGTCGGCAGCCTTATGCCTTTGACGATCGCACCGTGCTCACCCCACACGACTTGACCACCGAGCAAGTACCGTGCGGCAATGTCTTTCGCTTTTGCTAGCGTCTGCTTGCTTGCATGAGAACTCCATGCAAGTAAAGTGTTGCTCGCCACCAGTGCAGGCAACAGCATTAGCTTTGCTGTTCTTCGCATGATCACTTCTCCTCTTGTTGTGTATTGTTGATAATCTTTTCTCTCTCTATGACTTTGGCGACATCTTTAGGAATTTCGATGTTCTTTAGCCAAGGGGTGAACAGATGCGCCAGCCCCAGCTCTCTGGCTTTTGCAAAGCGTGCTCCTCGTGCCTGCAGCAGTTTGAGCTGACCGACATGCTGTGTTTGCAGCATGACCAGTGCTTCGATAAAATTCTGTGTGGCAGCCATGTGTATAGGTATGGCGGCTTTTTTATGCGCAATGTCAAACGCCGCACCTTCAAGCAGCAGCAGAGCGAGGACATCGAGATTTTTTTCTTTTAGCAGAAGTTCAGCTTTTGGATAATCACCCGTGGCGACGGCAACGTGCAGTGGATATTGCGTCACATCGTAGCGCAGGTCATTGATATCATGCATGTATTTAGGGA
The DNA here is from genome assembly GCA_965226195.1 of Oligoflexales bacterium. Classification (GTDB taxonomy): domain Bacteria; phylum Bdellovibrionota_B; class Oligoflexia; order Oligoflexales; family JAPPIL01. The sequence goes on along the minus strand of OZ245333.1, from coordinate 812,766 downwards.
GTTGACGTTTTTCTGGTTGCGGCAGTTTGGAGGCCGCATTGATCTCGTTAGCGACCACATCATGCAATGTAATCGGTGTTCCTTTCTCATCAGCCATAGTATTGGCCAAATGCTTGTTAGCGGTGATAACGTTGCTAGCCATGAGCAGTGTGAAACGAGGCGAACTCAGCAACGGCGCAGCTTCCGCAGCCGCCTTGTCGATACCCGTAAACACCCTGTTGTCGATTTTTCCCGCGAAGGCAGCAGTGTGCAGAGAGAACAGCATCGTCCCAACAACGATCGCTATCAGTAGCAGAAACCTCATAATCACCTCCGCCCTGAAGTTGCCAGCGTGATAAGTAGCTAACACACCCCCATATGAATGGCCGTATCAACAATAAGTTGGCCAGTCAAGCAATTTTTTCAGCACTATTAAAGCTCTGGCAATACCTCCACCGCCGATAATGCAAAATATCAACACTTTATTAGCAAGGAAGTTAGGAGCATCTCTCAACGTAGCGTGTGTCTGGCTTCATGACCTAGATGCTGATTTTTGCTGATTTTTGCTGATATTTGCTGATATTTGCTGATATTGTATGTCTTTTATGCTATCCTACCGTTAGATATTTCTGCGCAGAAACACGCTGCCTAAGGTGGTATATGAAGACCGCACTGGGGAAAGATGTGTTCGGCATCGGTTATCGTGTTTGGCAGTGGTTTGTTAAGATTAATGAGGCTGAATATGTTTGACAAGAAAACGCTAATGTCTTGTGCATTTGCTGCGGTGTTGTTTGGTTGTGTGCGTGAATTTCCTGCGGTTGTCGAGAGCAGTGTGTCTGGTAAGGACTTTATCTCGCGCTGGCGCATTGATGGCGGCGGTACCCGCGTAGTGTTGCCACTGGTGACCGGGTTCAACTATGATTTTGTGGTCGATTGGGGTGATGGTGCAAGCAGTGAGATTTCGTTGGCCAATGACCACAATGCTATGCATTCTTACGCACTTGCGGGTGAATACACGGTTACGATCTCCGGCTTGTTGGAGGCTTGGGATTTTCAGCAGATAGATCACAGTAGCAAGCTTTTGATCGCGGTGGATGATCTCGGTGCGATGGGTTGGCGCAGTCTGCGTGGTGCTTTTTCTGGGTGCCGCAACCTAACCGTGTTGCGCGGTGGCGACACGGAGTTGGTAACGGACATGAGTCGTGCGTTTTACAGCTCTGCAAGTCTTAATCCTGATGTTGGCGACTGGGATACGGCACAGGTGATGGACATGAGCTACATGTTCAGCAGTGTGCCGGGTGTAATTATCTATGGCGAACGTGATTATCTGGTTGACGGTGGAGGTGAGTCGTTGAGCAATGACGGTGCATCGGTTGCTAACCCTGAGGTCAGTCGTTGGGATACGGGACAGGTGCAGAATATGAGTCACATGTTTGCCGGTGCTGTAAGTGCTGACCCCGATGTCAGCAACTGGAACACCAGCAATGTTGTGGACATGAGTCATATGTTTGACGGTGCGGTGAGTGCTGACCCTGAGGTCAGCAATTGGGACACGAGTGCAGTGACCAATATGGCTGGCATGTTCTATCGTGCGCAGCATGCTGACCCCGATGTCAGCAACTGGAACCTGAGTTCTGTGACTAACTTGAGCTATATGTTTGAGGGGGCACTCGTCGCCAATCCCGATGTCAGTCGTTGGGATACGAGCAATGTTGTCACGCTGCGGGGTAGTTTTTATCGTGCCAGCAGTGCCAATCCTGAGGTCAGTCGTTGGGATACGGCTAAGGTGACGGATATGAGTTTTCTCTTTGCGGACGCGACTGCTGCCAATCCCGATGTCAGTGATTGGAATACTGCTGCAGTGCAGAACATGAGGCATCTCTTCCACCACGCACTGAGTGCCAACCCCGACGTTAGCCATTGGAACACGGCGGAGGTGACGGATATGAGCTCGATGTTTGAAGGTGCTGTGCAAGCTGATCCCGACGTTAGCAACTGGAACACAGCAAAGGTAACTAACCTGAACTACATGTTTGAAGGTGCGTTTTCCGCCAATCCCGATGTCAGTCACTGGGATACTTCCAGCGTTGTTTACATGCGAGGAGTCTTTCATCGTACGCATCGTGCTAATCCCGATGTCAGCCACTGGAACACGGCGAACGTGGTGTACATGGACTTTATGTTTGAGGACGCGGTGGCGGCTAAGCCAGATGTTTCCAACTGGAATACCGCTCGTGTCACTCACATGGGTAGCCTATTCAGAGGAGCAATGCGTGCTGATCCTGATGTCAGCAATTGGGATACGGGTGCGGTGACCAGTATGGATCGCATGTTCCAAGATGCGGCAACGGCACAACCAGATGTTAGCCGTTGGAATACAACGCGGGTGACTAGCATGGAGAGTATGTTTGAGGGGGCTAGTGCCGCTACTCCTGATATGTCCAATTGGGACTTCAGCAATGTTACTAAGATGCGTCACATGTTTGCTGGTCTTGCCCTGCCTGCCTCTGTCTACAGCGACATGTTGCTGCGTATTCTCGCGACAACGAAGCAGCGAGAGGTAGTGTTGCATGCTGGCAGCTCTCATTACAACGCGGATGCTGCACAGGCTCGCCACCAACTAGTTGCTGAACGCAACTGGGAAATTAGCGATGGCGGCCCGCGTTTACCTAGACATCGATGACACAACTACCACTAATGGCAAGGTGATCAACTGGCCTTCCCTCATCTCTTGCGCGTGTAATTTCACTCTGTGGTCATAGAACGAGTGCCACGGCAATCTTGTCGGCAACCACATCACAAGCCAAGCGGTTGTAGCGTTGTATCGTGCAGACACAGTGTCTAATTTTGTGCCTATCTTTTTTCACCGCTATAGTTTGGTGGTTGCAACTGTGCAAAAACATGTTTTCGGGTTAGAATATGCGTGTTGGTAGCTTTTATGGAGCAAGTTTGTCACGTTCACGCACAACACTGGTGTTGAAATTCGGCGGCACGTCGGTATCCGATGCCGATTCGTGGCAGCGCATTCACGCCATTGTGCAGCGCAGCTGTGCGGCAGCTGAGCGCGTCGTGCTGGTGGTGTCGGCCTTGTCGCAAGCCTCGAACATGATCGAGCAATTGCTGCGAGAGGCACGGCAGGAATTTCCGCAGGAAGGTTTTGCACAGCTACAGGCGAAGCATCGAAGCCTGGCAGCGGCTTTGGGAGTAACACAGCTTGCTGACATCGAGGCGGAGTTGCAACACTTGCAAGAACTGTTATCGTCATTGCGAGGCAAGCGAGAGCGCATTCCCCCGCCGCTGTGGGCACAGGCAATGTCTTGCGGTGAGGTCATCGCCTCGCGGTTAGGGTGTTGTTTTTTGCAGCTGCAGGGACTTGAAGTCGCATGGCTTTACGCACCTGACCTGCTGTTAGCCAGCGACGACAGCTATCTCGACAGCGATTGTCGTTTTAGCCCGCGACCTGAAGCACAAGCCCCGCTCGCTGGTGCTTCGCTGTGTATCACGCAAGGTTTTATCGCTCGCAATCACGCGGGAGAGACGGTATTGCTCGGCCGTGGTGGTTCGGACACCTCAGCTACGCTGTTGGCGGGGGGATTAGGCGCACAGCGCTGTGAAATTTGGAGCGATGTGCCTGGCTTTTATTCAACCGACCCACGCCGCATCCCGCAGGCAAAACTAATCAAGATGCTCAGCTGTGCCGAAGCGCAAGAGATTGCCTTGATGGGGGCGAAGGTTTTGCATCCGCGCGCGATTGCTCCACTCGTCGCGGCGGGGGTTGAGTTGCAACTCTGCTCGCTGAAAAATCCCGAAGTGCAAGGCACACGTGTGTCGAGTCGTCCTGCTACCGATACCTGCATGATGAAGGCGGTGACGGTAAAAAGTAATGTTTTGTTCTTGCACATGGAAAGTTTGAAGATGTGGCGGCGGGCGGGTTTTTTGGCCGACATTTTTAATTGCTTCAAGCAGCATAGTTTTTCTGTCGATCTTATCTCAACTTCGGAGGCGAGCGTCAGTGTTTCGCTCGACAAAATTACTCCCGAACGTGAGCCAGAGCTTGATGCGTTGCTCGCCACTTTACAAAAATTTTGCACTATCACCAAAATTCCACACTGTGCCACGCTCAGCGTTATCGGCAGAAATATCCGCAGTATTTTGCCTGAACTCAGTCCGCTGTTTGCACTCTTTGAACGTCAGACGGTGCATCTCGTCGCACAATCGGCCAACGATCTCAATTTAACTTTTGTTGTGGCACAGGAGCAGAGCGAGCGTCTGTTGCACAAGATGCATCAGCTATTGTTTGGGGGAGCAACTGCAGGAGAGGTATTTGGCAACAGCTGGTTGCAATTGCAAGCTGCAAGCACTGACGCGTTACCGCCGCTCCCGACCTCGTGGTGGCAGCAGCAGCGCGGCAAGCTTATGAAGTTAGCGGCGCAGCACGATGCGGCATTGTATGTTTATTCCCTGTCGGCGGTGGACGCAGCTTTGCAGAAACTGCGCACGCTGAGCAGTGTTAAGCGCATCTTTTACGCGTTGAAAGCCAATCACAACGAGGCATTGCTTAAGTTTCTGGCAGCACAAAAGGTTGATTTTGAGTGCGTGTCGCAGGAGGAGACCCAGCATCTCGCGCGGGTGTTGCCACAGCTGGATATGGCACGGGTGTTGTTTACACCTAATTTTTGTGCGCGACATGAATATGAGTTTGCTCTGGCACGTGGCTGTATTGTGACGATCGACAATCTCTATGTGCTGGAGCAGTGGGGCGAAGTTTTTGCGGGGCATGAGGTAATTTTACGCATCGATCCTGGTTTCAGCAAGGGGCATCATCGGCATGTGATGACGGGCGGGGTGAGTTCTAAGTTCGGCATTTCGCCGCACGATAGGGAGCGCATGTCAGCGGCAACGCAGCGGCACGGCATCGTCATCAAGGGTTTTCACGCGCATTCGGGTAGCGGTATCCTTGCCACACACGAGTGGCAGGGGCGAGCGGAACTGTTGGCGGAGTTGGCAGCTGAGTTTGAGGATGCAAAAATTCTCAATCTTGGTGGTGGTTTTGGTGTGCCTGAGCACTCGCAGGAGCGTGAGCTTGATTGTGCGGCATTAGATGCGTCGCTGCAGGAAATGGCACAGAAGTATGAGTTGTGGATTGAGCCGGGGCGTTACCTCACCGCGGCCGCGGGGGTGTTGCTGGCACAGGTGACGCAGTTGAAACACAAGGAGCGGGTTAATTTTGTTGGGGTCAACACTGGCATGAACTCTCTGCTGCGTCCTGCACTTTACGATGCCTATCACGAAATTTTTAATCTCACCCGTTTTGAAGAAGGCGACGCGCACGAAGCGGTTGAGGTGGTCGGGCCGATCTGTGAGTCGGCGGATAATTTCGGTCATGCGCGCCGCTTGCCACCCTGTCAGGAGGGCGATGTGCTGCTAATCAATAACGCGGGGGCTTACGGCGCGGTGATGGCCTCGTATTACAACCTCCGCCCGCCTGCGACGGAACTGGTGCTGTAGTCGTTGGGGATGGTGGTTAAGTGCTGTGTGTTTTTTTATTGCCGTTGTGCTAGGCTGCTGCGTCTTTCTTGCGGAGAGACGCAGGATGGGTGGTTGGGTTTGGCTGTTGGAGATGTGTGATGCGTGTGGTTTGGAAACGTCCTGATGGGTTTCACGGTGCAGTGCCGTCGGATTTTTTTGTCGTCGATGTCGCGGGACAGATTAAATTGTGGCTGCATCGGCGTGAGCGTGAATGGTTTCCTTTTCAGGTGACGGGTGGTTGGCAAGATGCCGATGCGACTCGTAAACTAAACATATTGGTTAACCTCCTTGCCGCCGCTGATGCTGTGTGGGTTAACCACCTTCTCAATACCTTCAACAACTCGCTGACCGATAACCCTAACGCCTTTTTTGACGAGACCATTACGTGGCTGAACGATGACATGAGCAATCTCAAGGGCGATAAGTGGGAGGTGGAGGTGATGGAAAAGATTATGTCCGCAATTCAGGAACGCCTGCAAGCAATTCGCCCGCGTTTCGAGCAACAGGCACAACTGGGCGCTGTTGTGTGATCAGCTTGGTTGCTGCTAGTTAGGGTGAGTTATTCGCTGGGTTCAACACGATAGACGCGTTCACGCAGCAAGGTGATGATGCTGGTTGTATCCCGGCTGTCGAACGTCATGTGTGCTGTGCCAGCAGTGATCAAGCAGGTTACGTCTTGCTCGCACTGCGCCACAATCCTTTCAATCCAGCGGCGATTGCGAGTGTTTAAGAGCTTGTCGTCAAATGCTTTTTCCACCGTGTTGCGTTGCTGTTCTAGTTCTGTCATTGTGGCATGATCGGCGTGTAGATAAGCGCGTATTAGCCTTAACGATCTTTCCAACTCACTGATCTTGTCAATAAACAGTGCTTCGATCTCCATCTCGCGCATTGCATTGAACCTTTCTGCTAGCTGTGCTTGTTGTTCGTCAATGATTTGTTGTTGATCAAGGCTAGCCTGTCTTGCCTCTAGGCTGGTCTCCAGCGGTGCTGTCTTCTTGCCTTGTTGTCGTGCGAGGGCAATCAGCTGATGGTCTAGGTGCTGGTATGATTCTATAGGCGCTGAGTTGCTGTAGGGTATATTACCCTCGTGGATGAGCATATCGACCTGCAGCAGCAGGTTGTGTAGAGCTTCCTGTGCGGGAACGGAAAAATCGTTGAGGGTGAAGTTGTGCCCCGTGCCCAGCAGCCAGTGTTGCCTGTCCTGTGGTGTGGTCAGTTTCCACAACAACAACTTCTGTACCTGCTCCTCTCGCGGGATTTCGACGGCCAACTGCCGGAGCAGATTAAACGCATCGGGAACATAGTCAGTAGCAGTAACAGCACCGTGTAGCTCAAGCTTAATGATATGTGCTAGCCTGGTTGTATCCCACGGCGTTTGGTGCACTAACTGGCGCAGCAGTTCTTTGCCGCCCCGCGGTGTAGTTTTTGCCAGTGCTGCAGCACTCAATGCGATGACAAGAACCATAGTTATTTTCAATAATTGCATCACTATCTCATAGAATACAGGCGTTATTATACAAAAAATTAAATAAAATACAAACAAAAAACAAATCGTTGCTGTAAAGGAGGTTTGTGTTGGAGGTTGTGGCTTGTGTTGGTTTCTGCTAGCCTGCGGTGTCATGGCTAGTGTGATTGAACGCCGTGCGGCGATGTTTGCTTTTACCAAGGGTTTCCGTGACCCCGCGTTGGCGGTGTGCGAAGAAGTGTCTGTAACTGACTTCAGGTCGCGATTGAGGGAGATGGGTATCCGGGGGGTGCATTTCTTGTTGCACGCGTTGGCGCAAGCTTCTTTGCAAGTGCCACAGTTCCGTTTGCGGGTGCGGGACGAGGCGATGGTTGAACTCAGCCGCGAGGAACTTTATTGCAGTTATGTAGTGCAGAACCCACATACCGACATCAACCACTGTAGCGTGTTGTTCAATCCTGACCTGACTACCTTTGCCGCCGCTGTTCAACAGCAAGAGCAGCATTCCCAACAAGCGCGGGAGATCATTCCACCCGCACCTGACCCTGACCATATCACGGCGGTAAACCTCAGCGTCATCCCGTGGCTACGCCTCAACGCGCTTGTGCATGGCAGCGGCAGTCCGATACCACTGTTCACGATCGGCAAATTCAGCAGCGACAAGAACGGACAACTTGTTTTCACCCTCTGTATTCTTGTCCATCACGGGCTTGTCGATGCCTACCACGTGCATCAGTTTATCGAACAATTTCGCGGTAATGTCGCTGAGTTGAATTAACGAGAGATATTCCGTTCAATTACGAATAATCCTGCGGCGACTGCCTGCGTAGAGATCGAAGACGAGGGCAAGGATTTCTATATTGCCGTTGAAGAATTTAAATTTTTTGCGCGGACTCAAGCCGATGCTGCGCCATGGGCTGTAGGCTGCGGTAAGCAATACTGCTTCCCAGCCAGAAAAGTTTTGTTTCAAGCAATCACCTGTCTTACGATATAACTCCGTCAGGCTATTGGCAGAACCCATACGGTCGCCATAGGGAAGGTTGGCAATGATCGTGCCCGGTGCGCAGTCAACGTTTACTTCTGTAAACGGACGGGTGGAAAATTCAATAAACTTTTCCACCCCCGCTTTTTTGGCGCTAGCCTTTGCTAATTGCACGTAGCTGTCTTCGATGTCCGAAGCAAAGATAGGTGCAGCGAGCTTGGGGCGTGCTTCTCGTTGCAAACGTCCCCGTGTCGCATGCCAAAGCTTGGCATCGAAATCCAGCAGCCGCTCAAAACCAAACACTCCCGCGGGACGTTGCAGCAGTGGTGCTTGACGCAAAGCAATCATCGCCGCCTCAATTGCAATCGTGCCGCTACCACACATTACATCGAGCAGCGGCTTGCGCCCGCAGTAGCCGATTTGCTGCAACACTGCCGCGGCCAACGTTTCCTTCAGCGGCGCGGGATGTGTGCCCTCGCTGCGGTAACCGCGCTTGTGTAGGCTTTGCCCTGCCGTATCAACACTAATCGTGCATTTGTAGCGTTGGTTGTAGCCGATGACGAGCACTTGCGGTTTTTTTAGGGCAATTGAAGGTATAGTGCTGTTTTTTTTGCTAAAACTGTGAAAAATACCCTCTTTGATCTTCTTGCTGATTACCATGCTGGACATGCCCTGCCCGCTACGATCAGCATCGATGCCATCGACGCGGAACGAGCGCTCGCTGTCGAACAGTTGTGGCCAAGCTATGCGTGCACTCTGATTGATCAACATCTCCTCCGTCGGTGCACGCACCGTCTTGACGACACGGAAAAGACTGCTGGCAGTACGCAGCCGCAGATGCACCTCGTAATAGATAGACACATCCGTACTGAAGTAGACGGAACGAAAATCTGCCATGATGTCCGTTGCACCAATCTGACGTAACTCGTCCATCACCAGCGATCTGCTTTCCTCAGGACAGGTGGCGATAAGTTTGAATGATTGTTGCACGATTTCAGCACCTTAGGCCGAGTTTTTTAGATAATACCAAAATTACACGGCAAAAATTACTTGCTCGCGGGCTGCCGCTGCGCGACGATACTCTATTATAGACTATCGCGCAACGAGGATAGCTTTATGGGTCGCAGGATGCTGCTACTGTGCCTATCGTGCAGTAAGCTGCAAGCAGCGCCGCTTATTATGAGCCACCGCGCGGGCATGGGACACTTCTCGCAGGCCAGCCCCGCTTCAATCCAGTATAGCATCGCCCTCGGCATCGATTTCATCGAGCTAGACCTGCGCCTCAGTGCCGACGATGTGCCCGTCGTGCATCACGACCACGAAATCAACCCCCAGCTGTGTACATGGCGTGATGGCAGAACTCCACCAGCAGAGTTGGCAATTGCCTCACTGCCACTGGCACAGATGAAAGTACTGCACTGTGGCGTTAGAGCCAACCCGCAATTTTCTGAACAGATACCTGTTATACATCACCTTCTTACTCTGCAGGAAGTGCTGGCCATCATTGCGGTACAGGATACCCAGATCAACCTGATGCTGGAGTTAAAGAGCGTTGGGTTTTACAAGGCACGCCGCTTTGTGGACAAGGTGCTGACGATCATTCAAGAGAGTGGCTTGAGTCATCGCATCAACCTGCAATCGGCAGATTTGCGCCTCGTCGGCCTGCTCAAACATATCGCGGCGTGGCGCAAAATACCGCTCATGGCAGATATTGTCGCTACCCATGCAAACTTGCTTACTCCTAGCCGTGTGTCGGTGTTGAAACGACTGGGCAAGCGTGTCGTAGCCTACACCGTAAACACCCCACAGGAGTGGGAAGATTTGTTACAGGCAGGTGTCGATGGCTTCATCACCGACTATCCACGCGCATTGAAGGAATTTCTCGACCGCCGCTCTTATAGATTTTCTCAATCTAGCCGATAAACAACTGTGCCATTATGAAAGACTTGGAGCTGGTGCATAATGCGTTCGCTGAAAACAGGAACGGTAATCGGTGACTATCGTATTATCTCCGAAATCGGAGCGGGCGGACTTGGACAGGTGTTCAAGGCGGTACATCTGCGCGACCACGTTACCGTTGCGCTGAAGGTCATCCGCGACAACCTTTACTGCAACAGGAAGTTCATTGGCAAATTTCATCAGGAAATAATTGTCCACTCTAGCCTGCAACATCGTAACATCGTGCGTTATTACGACAGTTGCTTCAAGCCGCCCCGCTGCTACATCGCCACCGAATTCATCGATGGCTGGTCGGGGTCGGAATTTATCAAACGTAACGGCGAACTGCCGCCATTAGTGGCACTCGCCATTGTGTTTCAGATTTTGCAGGGACTCGATCACCTGCACGTGCGTGACTTTATGCACTACGACCTGTCGGCGGGAAATTTTCTGGTGGAACGCTCAGGGCGTATCGTGCTGAACGATTTCGGCTTATCCAGCAAATATGAAGACCACAAAAACTATCTGATCGGCACACCGGGCTACTACTCGCCCGAACATATCGACAGCAGCGCCCTCGGCTACGCTTCCGACACCTACTGCGTCGGGCTGATTCTCTACGAACTGATCAACGGGCAACGTGCCGTGACCGCCAGCAAGGATCGTAAACTCGTGTCTTCGCAGATGAAACGCATAACTTTTGACATTTCCTGCTCCGATGGCAAACTGCGTAGGCTGTTAACTAAAGTGATCAGAAAGGTACTTAGTTTTGAAATCTCCAAACGCTACAGCAGTGCACATCAAATGCTGTACGATTGCTATCTAATTCTCGAAGCATTCCGCATTCGCTACCCGCGGCAGGCAGTGCTAAAGTATCTCGTGCAGTCAGGGCAGGTCGAGACGGAAAAAAATGATAGCAAGGACGGGCAGGAAATCTATCAAGGTTTCGTGGACACGAGATCGAAATCTAACTCTTCCCGCACGGTAGCGTAGGTTTTTCGTGCTACGGCGATAGATAATGGTGTTCACGTTGAACAGCAAAAGCTACAATTGAGAGCGGAGGAAGATTGACATGCAATCCGAACATAAACTCGGACAAAGCAGCAAACCAACATGGTTGAAGACAGTTCTGCCGCAAGGACAGACGTATTTTCAAATCAAAAAAAATTTGGCGCAACATCAACTGGTTACCGTTTGCCAAGAAGCGAAGTGTCCTAATATCGGCGAGTGCTGGAACACGGGAACGGCAACGTTCATGGTGTTGGGCGACACTTGCACCCGTGCTTGCCGTTTTTGCCACATCAAAACGGGCAATCCACAGGGCTTTGTCGATGTCGCTGAACCTCAACGAGTAGCGGACAGCGTGCGAGTGATGGGGTTGAGCTATGCGGTGATTACGATGGTCGATCGAGATGACTTGCCTGATGGTGGTGCGGCACACCTCGCCGAGGTGATGCGGCAGGTGCGAGCAGTGCGACCACAGGTCAAGGTGGAACTATTGACCTCTGATTTCAGAGGCGAACTGTCGTCGCTGGAGACGTTGCTTGCCGCCGCACCTGAGGTGCTTGCCCACAACGTCGAGACGGTCGAGCGTCTGACCCCGCGAGTGCGTGACCGCCGTGCTTCCTACCGCGCGTCGTTGCGGGTGTTGCGCAACTTCAAGTGCCGTGGCTCTAACCTGTTCAGCAAGAGTTCCTTAATGCTGGGTTTAGGTGAGACAAGGGCAGAGATTGAGCAGACGCTGCGTGATTTGCGCGAGCAGGATGTGGACATCGTTACTATCGGGCAATACATGCGTCCGACTCGCAAGCATCTGTCGGTGAAAGAATACCTGCACCCCTCTGTGTTTAAAGAACTGCAAGCATTCGCACTTACACTTGGTTTTGCCGCAGTGGTCGCCGCACCGTTGTCGCGCAGTAGCTATCGGGCGGCGGAAGTTTATGCAACTGCACAGCAGCAAAAAAATGGCACGTAAAAAAATTAGAAAAATTACGACTCGCGCGGGTGGAATTCGTTTCAATATCGAAGAAGATGCCCAACAAATGCTACAAGATGCCATCGACTCCATGCCGCTGCAAATCGATAAAAGTGATGACACCGTCGAGACTAGCATCAAGAAACCCGTCTCGCGTGCGAAGACAGCTGCGCATCAAATCGATCTACACGGGCTGACACTGCGGGAATCGCAACAGCAGATCGATGCTTTGTTACGTCGTATCGTCTCCAAAACGAGCAACGTGCGGGTCAAGATTATCACTGGCAAAGGCAGACATCGGCAGTGCGGCGAACACCTTCTAGCGCGGGACGTACATAGCTGGCTGCAACATAAATACCATGCGTGGATAGTCGAGATCGAGCAGTCGCCACACGACGTGCGGATCGGTGATCTGCCTTTGCGCGGGCATTTCGAGGTGGTGTTACGCAGAAGCGACTAAAGCTTGAACTGCTGCATCATCTTGTAGCGGTCTGGCAGTGGCAGGATAGCATCGACCAGTCGCCAGCTGAGACCACGTCGTTCAAGGATAAAATCCACCGCGCGGTTGCGCTTGATCGTCACTGCGAATTTGCCCAAGCCACGCCACGACATGGAGATGTCGGCGAACAAGTCCTGCGGCACATCAAGCTGTGACTGATCCTTGAGGAGTTGCAAAAAGCTGGCGAGGCTCTCGGCAGTGACCGCTTGGTCGATTAGTTCACCAACATTCAGCTTCCTTTGCTCTGCACCGATTGCATCCAAAATCAACATGCGCCAAAAATCAGGCACTTGCTGCTCCAGCACATGCTGCAATTGACGACGCAGACCCTGCCGCACTGCGTCGAAGTCGATGTATTCGTTCAACGTTGCCGCGTCATGGTGGCGCAACGCCTTTAGCATTCTGTTGGCGGTGATATACGGAGCCGCGAACATGTAGGCGGAGATGACGATGGCAACCATCAGGATTCTGATTTTCACGGACAGCCCCCAGTTGATTAGCGCCTGTGCCTTGCTATGTTGCGCGGGAGAGAGGTGCCGGTCGGATTTGAACCGACGATAAAGGCATTTGCAATGCCCCCCGTTAGACCACTTCGGTACGGCACCCGGCTTGCTAAACCGTCCCTATGGTAAGGTTTTCCGGGCTGATTGGCAACATTGTGTTTCCTTGCTGACGAAATACGAAATCAATCCATGTGCCCAAAACGGCGCATGTTCTTGATCGCACGCTTGCGAGCGGCGATGGACTTTTTCTTAAGTCTGATCGAGGGCTTCTCGTAATGGCGGCGTTTTTTAAGTTCAGAGATAACCCCCGCCTTTTCAACCTGTTTTTTGAAAAATCTCAACGCAGAATCAAATGGCTGATTAGCCCCTATGTGAATGCCCGGCAAAACCTCTTCTCCATGCTGATAAACAAATACACCAGTTATCCAAGATAGACAGAGCCGCCCCGAAATGCAACGCCTAAAAGTGCAGCATACGCGAGAACGTTGTGCATTTTCCGAAACACTTGACAGGAAAGCCTTGCTGCTTTAAGCTGACTGCCATCCCCGGTAGCTCAGGTGGTAGAGCAGGTGGCTGTTAACCACCCTGTCAGCGGTTCGAATCCGTTCCGGGGAGCTTCACCCGCCACTGTGCAATCTGCGACCTCCCCCCTGCTAGGGGGTGAGGTCATGTTGTTAAAAACGAAGTGCAGCGGCACTTTTGCCCTGTCCAGAGGGCTGATAGTGATCTTTTGAAATAATCGCCTATAGATGGACTTGAGCGAGGTCAAATCCTCCTTTTTGATGTAGTCGATAGCCACATTGACAAGTCCTAGCCTCCCGTCTTTGCAGGGAGGCTGTGCTTCCGAGAACTGCCTTTGCAGCAGTTGGAGCTGTCTCTTCATGCTGATGAACTCCCTCTCCTCATCTATCAGAGCTGAAAACTGCTTGCTATACTCGTCTCTGAACGACTGCGCCATTTCTAGATTGTTACTATCGAGCAGGAAGCTCAAGCGATTGTCGAGCCTTCGCCGCTCAGTCGCCATCGCATCGAGTTTCGTATCGATCTCGGCGATTTTCCCAGCCGCTACCGCGATAGAACTGTTCTTCCGATCCGAGTAGTCGGCAATGCTTTTCTGGAACTCTGGGGAGTTCGTAGCAGCCTGTAGCAGTATTTTCTTGGTTTCGGACTCGAATATCTCGGTTCTGACCCTGATGTTGTTGGCTTTGTTATAGTAAATAGGTGGATTTGCTGGCATTTTTTCCCCAAGCACCACTACCCACGAATCCAGAGCCATCATCAAAGACCAGTAGACCAGAGAGGGGATAGCAGTGATCGGGTAGCTTGTGTTCTCGATTCGTCCAGCTCCTTGATCTTATCCTGCGCCTTCTGCCACAAGCTCTCATCTATAACGCAGCCGTGGCCTAGCTTAACCTCGGTATAGCGTTCATAGGGCATGAGTTTACTCTGCCGCTTACCGGCATTGTGCTTATTGCGGTACCACTTGCCGATATAGCGAGGGTTTGCCAGCAGGTTTCTGATGCTATCCCTAGTGAAGTCTTTCCCTTGTTTAATCTTGATGTTCCTCCCCTTGCATCGGTCGAGCAGCATTTTGTACCTGTCCACATTGAGAAAAGAGGTCATAAGAGCCTGAGTTGTTTGTGGTGTATGACATCACTGGCTATGCCGATAGAACGGAGCACGCCCCTATATGTGCCAACGAGGGGCGGCAAAGACACAAGGAAGAAGAAGTCGAGAGGCAAATCGGCCTGCTGAAGGAGATCATGAAGATCGACCAGAAGCACACCAAGACGTGATGCCCTAGTCTGGTAGTGGGGTAGGATAGCTGTAACACCAACGCATGCCTTCTGGTCTAGCTCATTTCGCTCCCAGCTTGAAGTAGGTCTAGAATAAGGACGGTGCGTTTTGTGTGTGCAACTGCAGGTCAATTGGGTTAGGATACTACTCATAGGGAGTTTCTGGTTCTAGGGGAAGGACATGGTTAACAGGCAGGAAATGGAGAAAAATATAAAGTTTTTCAAGGATAACCTAGATTCTTGGCTTACTGACGACCTTTACAAATACAAGCACGTTGTTATTGCTGATCAGCAGAAGGTTAGGGGTGTGTTTGATGACTTTCCCAAAGCTCTAGATTACGCCTCATCTAATTTGACTCTGGGAGAATTCGTGATCCAGCAAGTAGTCGGTGAAGACGAGCAAATTGGCTTCCTCAAGTCGGCATTCTAGATGTCTCACATTACCCACATCAGTACCCGCGTAACCGTAACACCAGCCCTCGTTGAGGGAACTCAAGTCAGTGTTGCTCACGAACCCTTTGCGTTGATGCATCTCGGCTTCAACCTTTGGTTGAGATAAGCACAGCAGGTTTGCTCGTAGAGCGGCAAAAGTCTGTTTCCAACAACTCAATAACCGTTCTGGGACATCTTGACACTGGAGCAAGTAGAACAGCAATCGACACCTCTGTGGCCAAAGATCTCGAACTAGTCTCGATCGGGGCTAGCTCGTCTCACACTGCGGCGGGTGTCAGGGAAACACCGGACTACACCGTCAACCTGAGTTTTACTGGCTCTGGGCTTCGACAAATCCTAAATATAAGGGTTGGGTCATGCAACTTACCTTTCAATCTTGACGAAGCGCATAGCAACCCCAAAAATCCCAAAAACATGGGACTACTGATTGGTAGAGACATTATGTCTCTGTGTAACATAACGTGGCATGGCCCAACATCAACAGTTTTAATTTCTGACTAACCAGTTCCTTTTCCTCCTCTCCATCAGTTTTTGGGAAAGCTTCTTGGCTACATAGCCTGCCCTAGCCAAGAGCAAGGTTGTCATAGTCAGGCTGATAACTCTGTCTGTCGTGTTTTCCTTGTCTTGTGTAGTCCTTCACGCTCAATAATCTTGGGGCTACTATGCCACGATGCCAGCCCTTCCCCTGCTGCTTGGTAGGGATTTTCATGGCATCAAGGAATCTGGCGATAGCAGCGATGCTTACCCCTTCGCTATACATCTCTTTGATAGCTGCAACGGTTCTCAACTCCCCTTTGTGATCTACAGTCTTGACCCCGACCTTTCGCTTCCCGTAAATTCTCCAGTCATCCTTGCTGTATTCGGATGGCTCTCTAAGGGTGATTTTATATTTCAGGAGCAAGCTTCTAACATATGTCCTTGAGCACGAAAACTCTCTGGCAATTTCACGCGGTGAGAGGCGATCTTCGCGGTGTTTTTGTTTGAGCACGCATTAGGGTATGGGCAGAGAAGTTATATAGGCACTTGATATCATTGAGAATTGAGGAATGAGTGCCGTTTTCGCACAGTAGCTGCTCTTCGGAGCTTCTGCTCTCTCACAGCCAGATATATCTGATTTCTGCTATAATAGAAGGCAAGTGATTCATATTAGGTCGTATACTTGCCGCAGCAACGAACAACCGTCTGTCTCGGTGGTGGCCCCGCGGGGTTGACCGCGGCGTATCAGCTGAGCGCACAGGACTTGCCCGTCACGGTGCTGGAGGCTGAGCCGCAGTATCTCGGCGGTATCGCCCGCACGGTCGTACATGATGGTTTTGGTCTCGACATCGGTGGCCATCGTTTCTTCACCAAGTCGGAGCGTGTCAACGCGGTCTGGCAAGAACTGCTCGGCGCAGATTTTATTCACCGCCGACGTAAATCCCGCATCTACTACAACGGGCGTTTCTTCGCTTACCCACTGCGAGCAAGCAATGCTCTGCTCAATCTCGGCCTGCTCACCTCAACGTTGTGTGTGCTTTCCTATGTCAGGGCACTGCTACAGCCGATCGAGTCGCCAGCAAACTTCGAGCAGTTCATGTGTAATCGCTTCGGTCGTCGTCTGTATTCCATTTTTTTCAAAGCCTACACAGAGAAAGTTTGGGGTATGCCCTGCTCTGCCATCTCCGCTGATTGGGCCGCGCAACGCATCAAGGATTTTTCTTTGCGGGTAGCAATGCGTGACGCACTGTTGGGCCGCAGAGGTAAGGCAGTGCATACCACTCTGATCGACTCGTTCCACTATCCCCGTCACGGCTGTGGCATGATGTGGGAACGGATGGGAGAGAAAATTATCGCACAAGGTGGGCAGATTCACAAGGGACAGCGTGTGACTGCCTTGCAGCGCAATGGCAACGAGTGGAAGGTGACCACCTGTGACGCGGAGGACAAGGAACAGCACCATCACGCGGCACAGGTGGTTTCCTCGCTGCCCATGCGTGAACTGGTCGCGATGATCACGCCCCGCCTGAGTGACAAGGCACTGTCTGCTGCACAAGCGTTGCAGTATCGTGATTTCATGGTCGTTGCCCTGATCGCTGCGGATCGCAATACCTTCGATGACAACTGGATTTACATTCACGATCCACAGGTGAAGGTGGGGCGCATTCAGAACATGAAAGCCTGGTCACCCGAACTGATTCCCGACGCACGGCGCAACTGCTACGGCATGGAGTACTTTTGCTTTGCCGGTGATGAGCTGTGGAATAAGCCTGACCGCGAGCTGATCGCCTTTGCAACTGCCGAACTGGTCAAGCTAGGGCTGGCAAAGCAAGCAGACGTTCACGACGGTTTTGTCGTGCGCCAACCCAAAGCCTACCCTGTCTACGATCACGATTATGCCCAGCACGTCGCCACCATTCGTGACGAACTGGCCGCTACCTGCCCGACACTACATCTAATCGGACGGAACGGCATGCATCGCTACAACAACCAAGATCATTCGATGCTAACCGCTATGCTGACAGTGGAAAACATCGTCGCAGGACAGACCATCCACGATGTGTGGCAACTGAACAGCGAAGCCGAGTATCACGAAGAAGACAAGCCGCGGGAGCGTCTTACCCCTCTACAGCAGGCGGGTTAGCAGGATTGCGAGCCAGCCTGCCGCATTTAGACCGTCGAGCTACTCTCTCTTGGGCAGTTCTACTGCTTCGTACTGTGCTCTCTTCAACTCATTCTGCCACGTTGCAAAACACCCGCCCTCACGAGATATCTTCCCATCGACGACCGCGGTTTCGCCTGTGATGCTGATTTTCAAGGATATTCTTCCCACGACATCAGCTTCCAACACCAAGCCAGTCGCATCATCGCTGATGACACGGCCGACTTTCTCATACTCCCTAGTTTTGTTGCCATCATCGTCGTAATCACTGATCTTTTCCATGTAGACATCACTGCCACGCACCATCATTATAGCCGGTGGATAGGTAAGCTTACCCTCCAGTACCATGAGGTAGATGACGATACTGGTGAATTGCTCCTCTTGAGGAGTATCTTCTTCCCACGCGTCCTCAAGCTCATCGAAAACATGCAAGCGCAGCTGGAATGTTTTACTTGGACCACAGTCATTGACGGTGGTAGTGTCACCTTCAAACTTGCTTACACTGGCGGCAAAACTTTGTCACGACCACAACACCAACGCACACAAACACAAAATCCTCATCACGAGCCCTTCCAAAAAATTATAAAAATGCAACCTATGCGGAGCTTCCTAGCAAAAAAACAACCATCAACAAGAAAAATTTAATAATTCACTAATGTCTATTGGAATGGATCGTAAAGCTGCGGCTGGCGAGCACCACGGTGTTGCTAGCTCTTTTCCGCTTTCTAGCTCCTACGAAGTGAGGCTATCAGCACCCCCGCACCACCCAAGCTTCATCTCCGTTCTGGCAGATTGTGTGTGGACAGGGTATCTTTTAGATGTGGGTAAAGGAGTGCAATAGTGGACAATGTTGCAGAAATTTCCGCGCCACGCGAGGGCGAAGCGGTAGACGATGATTATCGACGCAATTATCTCGAATCGCTGCGCGGCGAACTGGTCGATATCGTGCAGGACAAGCTCTCACCGCTGGCGTTGAAGTATGGCTACGCACAGGTACCGCTGGAGAGCAACATCAAGTGGAAGCCAGTCGTGCTGCTAATCGGCAACTACTCGTCGGGCAAGTCAACGCTAATCAACGAACTGGTTGGGGCGGATATTCAGGCGACAGGGCAAGCTCCAACGGACGACTCGTTCACAGTCATCACGGCACACCCCGTCTCCACACAGCAGGAAGAGGTGGTGGTGCGCGATGGGCAGGTATTGCTCAACGATCCACAGTATCCTTTTGAAGGCTTTCGCAAATTTGGCAAACGTTTCGCCGCCCATTTTCGTCTCAAGCTGCTCAAAGCGGAAAACCTCCACAACCTCGCCCTGATCGATACGCCCGGCATGCTCGACAGCGTTTCCGAGAAAGATCGCGGTTACGACTATCAAGAGGTAATCGGCGACCTCGCCCAGATTGCGGATTTGATTTTGATTATCTTCGACCCACACAAGGCGGGCACTATTCGTGAAGTTTACCAGAGTTTGCGGGAGACTCTGCCGCACAAGAGTTTCGAGGATCGGGTGATGTTTGTTCTCAACCGCATCGATGAGTGTGCAGGGATAGATGACTTGCTGCGGGTATACGGCACGCTGTGCTGGAACTTATCACAGATGACGGGACGTAAGGACATTCCTGCCATTCACATCACCTGGTCGGACAACATCTACAACGCCCGTCAACACGGAGCGGTAAAAGACTTCATGCAGTTGCTGCACAACCAACGCAGCACCATCAAAGAGGGTATTTTTTCCGCACCGCGCCATCGCCTCGACAACCTCGCGGGCTACATCGAGCTGCACAGCGAACGCATTGCTATGCTACTGAGTGCCCTGCTGAGTTTTGTGCATCGTCGCCGCGGGCTGGTGTTCAAGAGCATTGGCTTTGCTCTGTTGCCCGCCTTGCTGTTCACGCTACTGTGCTACATGCTGTTGCAGGGTATTGTCAGCGACTATCTGACCTTGAGCGTGGTGCTGACCATGATTTTTTTGGGCAGCGGAGGGGGTGTGTTTTGGTTTATCCGCAAGTGGCTTGTGCTGCGCTTCTACCGCAAGCTAGCGGAACAGCCAGATACGCTGGTAGCGCTCAACGACCAAGCGGATACCGACCGCTGGGAGGCTGTGCGAGAAGCAGTGCAGCGACACCTGCGTAACGAAGCGGGTTGCAGCCACAGCTTGCTCAAGAAAGAACTCAAGCAAATCAAGCATGTACGCAACTACAGCGCGGCAGAAGTGCGTAAAGCGATTGCTGAATACGAAAATATCCGTATCTAAAGTCGTCGGAGCTTGTCTATTGGTTTTGAAAAGGTTAAGTGAACCCCTTGCGTCGCTGCTGCGTGAGACGATAAGTGGATGGTCGGAGTGAGAAACTTCATCGTATACCTTTATAGGCTGAACAAGGACTTGCTGCTGGGGCTGTTGCTGTTCCTGCTAGGGCTGCTGCTCGGCCCGCTGGTTTACTTGTTGCGGGGATCGACAATGCCAGAGCGCGGCTGGAGGTGTATGCGGGTATTGCTGGCACGAGGCATGTTTGCACGCTTTGTCAGGGTGGCGGTAGAGTGGCGGCTGGGTAACTTCGGCTGCTCGGTCTCACAGCTGGAAGGCATTGTTACCACGTTGGAAAACTCCATGACTGTCCAGCAGCAAGAGGCTGTGCAGGGGCTGGAGCTAGAAAGCGGCAAAGAGTTAGCGAAGCTAGAAAGCGGCAAAAAGCAGCCCCATGAGCGCAGCGAAATGGTGTTGCGAGACCTCTATACGCTACTGGCGCGCATGTATCTTTACAGTGGGCATATAGATGGGGCATTGTTGTTGATCGTGCGGGTGCGCAAAGTGCTAGGCATCGACAGATTGCCAGCACTGCCTGAACTTGACGTGAAGACCGCACATCTAGTCAGAGCAAGTATTGCTGCGGGCAAGTTACTCGACGGCAACAGCCTCGCGACACTGGTGGTGAAAACGACGGTGTTAGAGCCGCAGGATAATAAGTCAAAGTTGCCGCCGCGGGGAAGGCAGGCGGCACGGCGCGGAGACGCAAAGGTCATTCCGTTTCCGAGTTGTAACCCCAGATAAGGAGAACTGATGGCAATTCGAGTCGGTATCAATGGTTTTGGTCGTATCGGACGGGGAATTTTGCGTGCAGCCTGTGCTAAAGGGCAGCAGGATGTTGAAATAGTGCATATCAACGACTTGAGCGACCCCGCGGTTACCGCCCACCTGCTCAAGTACGACAGCGTGCATGGGCGTTTCGATGGCGCAGTTGCCGTGCAGAAAAACGGGTTGCTGGTGAGCGGGAAAGCGATCGCGGTTTCCGCACAACGCGACCCCGCGGCAATCGATTGGCGCGGCAGTGGTGTTGAGATAGTTTTTGAGTGCAGCGGCATCTTTCGCCAGCGCGAACAGGCGGAAAAGCACCTCACAGGCGGAGCACAGAAAGTTTTGATCTCTGCTCCTGCAAGCGGAGAAGACATAACCGTCGTCTATGGTGTGAACAGCAACCTACTTGATCCACAGCAGCATCGCATCATCTCTAATGGCAGTTGCACGACCAACTGTCTTGCACCAGTGGCAAAAGTAATTCACGAACGCCTGTGCATCAGCAGAGGTATGATGACGACAGTGCACTCTTACACCAACGATCAGAGTATTCTCGACTTGCCGCACAAGGATTTGCGGCGTGCCCGCGCCGCGGCAATGAGTATGATCCCAACTTCGACGGGGGCCGCGCAAGCGATCGGGTTGGTAATCCCAGAACTGCGCGGCAGAATCGAAGGCATGGCGGTCAGAGTGCCAACTCCAAACGTCTCACTGATCGATGTCGTGTTTGAGGTCGAGAAGGCGACGACAGTAGAGGCGATTAACGCAATGCTGGTAGAAGCTGCCCAAGGTGAATTGCAAGGTGTGCTGGAGTGTGTTGACGAGCCGCTGGTTTCCTGTGATTTCAACGGTCACCCTGCGTCGGCAATCGTTGATTTGCCCGCGACCAGAGTGCTGGATGGGCACATGGTGAAGGTGCTAGCATGGTATGATAACGAGACTGGCTTTAGCCACCGCATGCTTGATATTGCTCGCTTGTTGATGAGGTAAAAAATGGCAAGAGAGATCACCGTCAGCAACGCTAATATTCCCGCACTGACCCGCAAGGAAGTCAGCGATCTGCTTAGCGCCACCAAAGACCTGCAAGGCAAAGACATGCGCCGCAGCACTCTGACCCGCATGGATTTTTCCCGCTGCAACTTGCGTCACGCTAATTTTTCTTACGCCAATCTCAAGGATGCAAATTTTACCAAAGCTGATCTCTACGGTGCATCTCTGTGGAACGCCAATCTCGAAGGAGCTGACTTCACAGGTGCTAACCTCGAAGAAGCTGATCTCGACTATGCCAAGCTACGGGGGGCAATCCTGTATAAGGCTAACCTGCGTCGGGCCGAATTGCCCGTAGACCTCGTGCCTAGAGAGGAAATCATGGCGGCGGTGCGCAACGGACGCAAGGTAGGCAGCAAAAGAGGCGGATAACAAGGGGTAGGCTCTAATTTTGCACGGTTCTAACTTCAGCCTGTCGTAATTTTCTACAGTTTTGAAAAAAAACGCCGACCCCACCATTGTTTTCTCAGACAGGAGTTTACCATGACACGGTCGGTGTTTTTCTGGTGGTGGATGCTGGGGCTTGTTTTGCTCAGCCTTCCGAGCCTCGGACAAGCTGAGCAAGGTTGGCACACAGAAGTGGCACAAAAAACTGTTAAGGGTAAGGTGGCGCAGCGGTTACCCCGCAAAAAAATGCGCAGTAAACATAGGTCGGTGCACAACATGCTGTATCCCTTTACCCTGCGCTTACTCTACACGCCGAGTTACCGTTTTCTCACTAAGAAATGGTGCGATGATATCGAGGAAAGCAATAACGAGAAATCCATCATGGAAATAGCGCAGTTTTTTCCTATTGCCACGGGGATTGAGGGTGAATTTGCCTTTAACAAGTGGGTGTCACTGGCAGTAGGTGGAAATTTCTCGTGGCACGATAGTTTCATGACTTTAGAAATAACCGATGCCGCCAAAGAAAAAAATAAAGAGGGGATATCTTCAGGTTTTAGTCAAGATTACTACGAATTTGTCGTAGGGTCATCGCTTTATTTTAATGTATACAATTATTTTAAATTAGGAGCGGGGGCAGAGTTAGCCTTTAGGGATTTGCAGTTCAACTATAGTCTTACCGAGAAAGGGAAAAAATATAAAATAGAGACTGAAATTAGCTGGAAGAGAATGTCTGCCTATCTCGCTCTGCGCCGTGACTTTTTCTTGTCTAAGTTTGGGTTTGGTGTGGGCTTAAACGCTGGCATACCTTTTGCGGATGTGTTTGACAGAGAGGAAGAATATAAAGTTTACAAAGATGGTAAACAAAAAGATATGGAGATAGAGAGTGACAATAGTAGCAGAGAAGAGGAAAACGACGATGAAGATTTTTACTCGGTGGTATTGATGCCGATGATTTATGTGGCGTTTTGAAGATGCATTAGGAAATATCTTCAAACCCAAAGCCTATCATCAAGGCTCGCGGTTTTAGATGTTGTTAGCTAGCTGACAGTGTTTGCTGTCATCTTCGTCAAAGTATTTGTTCTGCACATCTTCAGGCTTGAGGTTAAAGGACTCAGTATCGTTCATACTAAACAGCGAAACCATTTTGTCGCTGTGGGGTTGCATGATTTTCAGGTGGAAGTAGAATTTTTTGTGGTAGGGGGCATCGGTTGCCGCGTTACTTTCTTCACCAAAGATACCGCGTAGCTGGCGTTCATTCTTGCCTTTAGCACGAAAAGTGACCTCTATGTCACCGTTTTCATAAAAATCAATTTTTTTAATCTTTACCAACTCACAATTTGTCGGGTTGTCCATATATTTTATTTTCACTACCCCACTACGCTCTTTGAGGTTAAGTGCTACGTGCACGGCAACTTTAACCTGCTCGCCTTTCTTTCGCGGCGGTGCGGGGTTTCTTTCTTCGTCGTGGTGGGGGTCAAATCTTTCCTCGTCTAAGGCAACATCGAACCACCACGTGCGCTCCATCACCGACAAGGGTGGACTCAGCTTAGTTTGTGTCGTCTCACTGCTGCGTTTGCATGCCGCGCTGCTGATAACAATGGCAAGTAACAACAGTGCTTTCACTACACGCCTCCTTGATAAAATTTTTTCAATCCACTGTAGCTTATCGGGACAAGTAGAAGTGCCTTTAGTACTATCTGGTCAAGTTTTCACTGTGATTGCCGACAACGCGAGTGAAGGCAAATTAAAGGAGAAAAGCAACATGATGACAGGCAGAGGGCCGCTAGGCAAGTTAGTGATGCTTGCCTTTATCCTGTTCGGTGTCGTGATGCTAGGTCTCGCGGTACTAGCTAACAGCCTAGAGAGTGCAGATAGAGAGGAAGTGCGCGCCGCTGTGCTGGCCAAGATAACCGAGCTGGGCAAAGAGACGCGCGATGATCGCAAGCTTGATTCGGTGGAGAAGGAAAATATCGATCAGATGGTTAGCGATATTATGAAGGTAATTGTTTTTGCACAGCAAAAAGGAGTGGAGGGTATCTTAATTCTCTGGGCAATTGGTTCGGGTATAATCGGTGTGCCGCTTTACTTCACACGCTCACAGCCAATTTAATTTGCTTAATGACTGGCTGTGGTTGACTCACAACTGACACTTTTCTGATCGTGTTCTGCTATTTTGAAATGTTTAGTCTCGTCAGCAACGCAAGCACGCACCTTTTGCAGGAGAGCATCGCCTGTGGTGCAGTGTTTTGTTTCCAGCGTATGCGGCATGCCCACTGCAACATTTTTCATCACGCAGGTGTGGACAGTAGTTGCGGGCGGTTGCCCTTGCAAGTAGGAAAAAACAACATACGCAAAGACGAGCGGCAGAAACTTTTCTTCAGCATCTTTGCCTAGCGGCCGTGCACTGTTGATAAATGCGTGCAGCTGGAGACGGTATTTTTTCGGCACAGCTTCGATCTTGCTGCTCAACTCGGCAGTCTTTAGGTCGCGAGCGATGGTCAGCATAATGTCGTATGCGCCCGTGTCTAACACACGGTTTGCATCAATCTCTGGTTGCTGGCAACTGTTGAGCATGAAGATTAATAAGATGGCTAAGTATTGCATCTCAGCAGCCCTCCTCACCTGCCAGCTGTGTATCAACCTCGCCACCGGTATTATCTTCAGCGTCGATAGTAATGCTGCCACAGTAGATCGTTTTGTCGAGAATAAACTGTAATTGCAGTGGTATACGCAGCGTTGGGGGAATCTGTGTGGTTTCGAGGAATTCCTTATCGGTGCTACTCTCTGTGTTTGTGCTACTCTCCGTTGCCGCGGCAAACTTATGCTGCATGGCACGGTAGTTGACTTGCACCTCACGAGCTTGATCGAGACCGCCGAGCACAGGCAGTATGGCTGAGGTTTTTTCGTCGTGCTTGAGGTGAAGGGTGATAGGCTGCTCGTGCTCGCCGATTTTATCTGGTTTTGTGCCGAGATCTTCGCTCAAGCTGAGCGATGCTTCCGTCAGGTAGTTGATAATCTCATCGACAAGGACATCGTGCTCGCGGCTCAGCCGGGTAACAGTCTGAGGATTGTTGGCTGTGGCTATTTCATCTTTCTTTTCAGCAAGTTGCGTGTTAGCAAGTTGCAACGCCTGCTTGAGATCAGCGAGGCGTTGTGCTCGCCTTTCACGATCGCCACGCTCCTTGTCCCTTTCTGCCTGCAGCAGCTCTGCGTCACGGCAAGCTCCACTGACTGGATCGGGATTGAAACAGAGACTGCGCGTCGGTGGAGCACAATCTGTGACGAGAAAAGATAACAGGGGCAATAATTTTAGCAGGTTATGCATAGACACCCTCCATCTCTCCTTTCGGCTGTTTTAGAGCTAACGTTAAGCTGTGGTGCCAAAAAAAATTTAAAAAACCTAAAGGTGCGGCACAAATGCACCGATGCACACTTCGGAGATGGGTTGTTGTTATCTTTGGAGAATATCATCATGTTACGACGCACAACAGTTATCACTTGCCTACTGCTGCTGGCTATCTCATGTTCAAAGGCGAAGAAGGCTGACTGTGATGAGGGGACTGACCCGCGCACGGGTGAATGTGTCAGTTTGGGAGACCCTAATACATCGAGGATAGCAACATTGCAAGCGCAGCTTGACGTACAGACACAGCAAATTCAGCAGATGATACAGCAGGATAAAGAGAAACGGGCCGAAATCTTGGAGTTGCGCGACACACTCAACAACGAGAACGCGACCCAGTCACAAAAAGATGCAGCTAAGCAGAGATTAACCGAGCTAGGTATTGGTGTTGGAATAGCAGCCGCGGCGAAGGGAACTCAGGCATTTCTAAACTGGCTCGATGACGCACTTGAGCTTGATTCTGCATCCAATACATCTTCCAATACGACTCCAGAGTAAGGTGGATTAATGTTACATGCTATTGTTTACAACTTGTGTTTGCTGCTCATCATCGGCAGCTGTGCAAAGAAAAAGCAGGGCGTTAGTTGTGCTAATCCCGATCCTGCCACAGGTGTATGTCTCAGAGAAGAAACGAGTGTTGCCGATCCTAACGACATGGAGGCTCTTCTGGAACAATCTTCTCAAAATCTGGAAGCATTGAATGATAAAGTGCAACGCTTAGAGAAGGAGAAAACTGAGCTTAAAGTACAAATAGACAGGGGCGAGCGCCCCGCAAGTGATCAGGTTCATGTGGACATATTGGAAAAAACAATAGTTAAGATAGCTGACAACATTGCCAGTTCTTCTGAACCCCAGGTCGATACCAGCAAAGTGCCAACAGTTACGCTTAAACTTGATAACAAGAATAACACTGGCGTGCGTACCTTTTTTGAATTCAACCATGTCACTGGTGTAAGTGATATTAAAGTCAACTACGGTGGTCAAGGCAACTCACATGTGTTTGATTCCGGTGACTTTATAGCTACGAAGATGCAGCTTTCGGAAGTGAATATTCCCGTCAAGTTGCGCTTCAATTTCAATGGCACACAGCACTGTGCCAACATCGAGTTAAGTAGAAATTTTGACAGCGGCAGCCAACAAATGTCTATGGGAGAGTGTTAGTGGTACGCCTGTTGTGGATAGTTTTGTTGGCTGCTTGTCAGCCGTTGGGTGATGCCACTGGTGGGCTTGCTGCACATGGTGATGGCAAACGGATTTATTTTAAAATGGCACTCAGTGAAGTGGGAGTGAGGCAAGATATAACAAGTAATTTTGATAAAATAATGCCGACCAAAATACATGCATTGCGTTATATGTATAATGAGGCAAAGAACTTGCAGCTAACCAAGAGACAGGTTAATTTTAATTCGCTGATTAATCTGGCCAACGTTATCTTTTCGTGGAAGTATAAGGAAAGCGACAGCCCTATCTATACCTGCCATCTACACACTGTCAGTCTTGGTGAACAGCGTGATGTTATCGCAAAAAGCAACAGCGCCGCACCGTTTTGCTTCGAGCAGCAAGTTACATCTGCGGCAGCGCCGGCTGCACAAGGAGCTGCTGCAGATGGAAACTATGTGCATTTGCTGGCTGAACATTGTGTCAAAGCGAGTGGTAGCGAGGGGAGCAGATTTATTTTTCTGGAGGGCAAGGACTTCGCCTGTGATCTCAGTGCTGAGAATGATGAAAGAGAAGTCGTATTGCAAGCCTCTTGTTTAGCTAAAGGTGATAACAGTTGTCTCAGTGGCAATGTGCGAGTTTGTGCTACGCAGATAGCTGGTTTTGGAAATTTTATCGCGGCGTTTAAGGCAAGGGTGGATGCACCTATGAATTGCAATAATAATACTACTAGCAGTGAAGATAACTGCACAATTACCTATGCCCTTAAACCATCTAATTCTAATGATGAGGAAGCAGAAGCTACAAGTCAGCCAGTAGCTGTAGAAACAAACAATCAGCAAGGTATTTGTGCGGCATTTGCAGTGCCAGGAACTGCGGAAATTCCAGAGGAAATAACTGCATCAGGGGGCGGAGGATAGGTAATGCTACACTACATACTGCTATTTGTTATTGCCTTGTCGTTGCTTGCTTGTCCGAGCAAGCCGCGGCGAAGAGCACCTGTTGTGCCTGCGCTACACTCTGACGATGCTGATAAGATTGCAGATACAGATCCTGCAGCCACTTTCAAAGGTGCGGGGTTGTATTTAGTTTTGCAGAAGGACACGACGAGTGGCGGCTATCAGCCCGTGGTGTTGCGCATATCTGAACGCGGGGTGGCTATGCTAGTAGGGTCGAGCAAGAGATACAATGCCGCGGTGGTTTTTCCTCCTAATCAGGATAGTTCAGAGGCTAAGGCACTCGATCTCTCTAACAATGGCACACAAGCTATCAATTTACTGCTGGCGTTTGCGGTAGGAGAAGATAATTACTGTGTGGAAAGGCCGTTAGCTGCGGCTCTCAAGTGGGTAAGCGGTGCGAGTGCCACTGAGATCAAACAAAAACTGCAGCAAGTAAACGCACAGCCACTTGATGTTAGTAAGAGCATGAGAACACTTGAACAACAAGAGAGTGTGTGGCAATGCAAAGGATCGTAATAACAATAATGTTGTTGTTGAGTGCCTGTCGTCTGACTGAAGAGCCGGTGCAGCAGGCAAAGGGGGCCTTTGCGCATGGTGATGTCGTCTTCGATGCACAAGACATCAGCAAGGCTGCGGTGATGCAGTGTACGAATGCCGACTGCACCACAAAACAAATTGTGCCATCTACCCTTCATCAAGTAGCACTCAGCGGTGACCCAATAGCTGGGGTGTTGCAATTCGATTACCTGCACATATCTTTTCAGTCAGGTAACGAAGTTTATACTTGCTTGCGCGGGAGTGCACCATTGGGCATGATGACCCTGCTCTGGCGCAGCAGCGATAACAAGTACTGCTACGAACAGGCAAAAGACAAAGCCTATGTGCAGCAGTTTGCGGTGGCTTGTGCTACAGAAAGAGATTGGCAGCTGGTCGCCGCTGCTAGTGATATTAATAATTTGGAAAAATTTGCTTGTAAAAAAGATGCAGTAAAAATTTCTTCAGAGTGTTTTGTTGCAGGCAATACCGCTAATTGTGATACCAGCACTTGGCCTGAAAGCATCAAGGGCATACATGCCAACGTAGGAACAGCTGGGGTTGCAACAGTTAATGGACAAGAGAAGCAAGAGATTAACGCGGATACAAAGTTAAAAGATGTGAAGATCATGGCTGAGTGGAAGTTGTATGGAGGTTATGGAGGTACAGGAATTGTAAAATGCATTGGCATAGAAAAAACACGAGATTTTACTGGTAGTTCATCCAAGCTGGAAGTCTCTAAAGATTACCATGAAGACGGCACGATTGATGATTTTCTCATCAGTTTCAACTGCCAAAAATCAGCAAGCAATGATGCCCTCAATGTGGCTAGCTATGGCGATAAAGAACATGAAAATTATAATAAGTCTCCTGGAATATGTGTTGCTACCAGTCAGAAAAATGCTACAGATACACTAGACAAGTGCACCACACAAGCAGACTACATCAAGATAACCTTTGAGGCGAAATAATGCGTTGCCTGCTCTACTTGTTGTTGTGTTTAGCAGCTATCTCCTGCCTAAAACGACCCGCGGGTATCGAACCGCCGTCGCCAGAAGGCACGCCGCCCGGTCTTGATGGCTCGGCAGGCACAGGCAATCCGCCGCTGATCATCGAAGATCCTTGTATGCTCAATCCTGATGATTGTCTTCCGAGTATCCTGCCTCCTGAACCACCCCCTACCGGTAACACAGGCGATAACATAGACAATACCGATACCACTGATAACACAAATACCGGCGGAGGCTCGCTTATCGTTGATGCGCCAGCGTTCAATGACTTGACGTTGTTGAGTTCTGTTGTACTGACCGCACGGTGCGACAACTGTCTATATCCAGTTGGGAATGATGCTACCGAGTTGCAGTGTGAAATCAGCAAGGGGTGCAGCGATGGTTTTACCTTTGTTACTAGCACTACACTGCTGCGACGACATGAGCATCAGCAGGTCTTGTGTGCTAGTGACACTAAGATAGGACGCGATCTTGCTAGTTTACATCTTAAATGCACATTTAAACATAAAAAGAGCTGGTCGTTTGATCACAAAAGTAGCGACGAGATCACGCTGAGCAGGGAAATCGTTGCTAATCAGCACTTGTGTGTCATCACTACGAATCTCATGCTTTCCTCTGCTAGCCCTATTCCTGAGGTGCACATCATGCATATAAATTGCAATGACATCGATCTCAGCAACAAAAAACACAGACTAGCACTAACCTTTAGTTGGTAATGATCGATGGTAAAGCTACTGCTACTACTGTGGTTAGGGTTGAGTGGTTGTCCGGGGGTTGAGAAACCCCGCCAGCCTACCCCCGCGGTGGAAGAAACACCGACATATACACCACCTACACCACCGATATTGCCAACACCGAGCTTAGCACCCACAACAAGTGCAATACCGACTGAACAAAAAACAACGACTATGCCTGTAACACCATCTGAACCAGAGGTACCTGCCGAAGTAGTTGAAGAAGACAGTGATCCACGTTCAGAAGAAGAGGTAGACACGGCAGTGTTACCATCGGTATGGGTTTACTTCAGCCGTGATGACAAACTTGGCTATCGTTCAGTATTTTTGTTTGGGCATCGGGAAAAGGTAAGCGCTGTGCGGGTTAGTTACGCGGTGCCCTTTCTAGCCGAGTTCAAAAATAGCGGCTATAGTGGTGTGAGTGAAGAGGAAAAAAATATGTTTGTCAAGCAAGAGTTGCAGCTACAGCTGTCCTTTTTATTTGATGGCAAGGCGCATTGTGGCAATGTGGCAATTACACAAGATAACATTGTGCCCGCTGATGGTAAGATGGACAAGGATAAAAGTTTAAAAATAGAACTAAAGAGTGGATCATGTTAGTAGGGTGGGTTATGTATTATATGGTATTGAGTATTTTACTACTGTCTGCATGTCTTCAGCGGACAAGTGAGATCAAGAGTGGTGGAGAGGGTTACTGGTTTGATGTTAGCAAACTTGGCTATGCTTCGGTTAGATACACTGACAGTGAGGGTAAAGAACAGATATTGCCACACAGTATTGCCCGCTTGTCGCTTGAAGGCAAGCCTATCGTTGTGACAGTGCTTGCCGACACAACGCAGATTTTGCAGGCAGGTAGCGATATCCAGCAAGAATTACAGGGGATCAAGTCACCTGCATTTGCGGTGGAAAACTTTTATGTGATTGGCGAAGCGACATTTTATCTGCAAAACAGCAGTGGCAAAAAATACTTTTGTCAGCTGGCCAACATTCCGCTTGGCAGCAAACGAAGTTTTTCCCTGATAGATGATTGTAAAGAAAATGCGCAGGAAGCTGAACTGGTGTATTTCAAGCACCAGTTTAACGATACAGGGCAACAGCTTGATGAAGATATTTTGCAAATAGATTGTGAAATAAATTATGGCGGCAAAAAACAATTACTATATCTTGCGGTGCAAAACGGTACGATTATCGATGATCAAGGTAGATATGCTTTTACTAAACAGGATGACACAAATTTTAAAATAAAATGCCGCAACAGTTTTTTAAATAAGCCTGCACTTGCTGCGTTAAAATTTGAGCAGAAAACGAGCAAAGAGTTAACGGCAAAAATATCGCAGTTTGCTTGCTTTAAGTTTTCGTCTGGTTTGTTGGCTTCCAGTTGGTTTAGTGTTGGAGGTAAGACTGCTGAGGCTTGTGATCAAACAAAAGAGCCACTATCGTTTTATTTTAGCGACAAAGACCCAACTCGTAACGACGATGTCCCCCTTTATCTACGGTTAGCCAAACCCTTTGCCCTGATGGATAATGTTGTTACGGATAACACTCTACAAAAAGATATTCGTGTGCTGACACAATGTGATAATTGTCTCCCCGATTGGTTGGCACAGTTGCACTGCACTGCTGTCTGCAAAACCGAGACATTTGCCCATGCTAATAAGGTTGCCGCACCCGGCACTATTATCGATGCTGGGGCGAGAAAACATTACAGCCAGCGTTTTTTCTGCAAGAACGCCGCACGGCCTTTGCGTAATCTCAGTGCAAGTGCTGCCTTGACTTGCACCGCAATCAAACATGGTGGGCAGTCTGTCAAGAACCTCTTAACCTTGACCAGCGAGATCATTCGTGCAGGCAAGGTGTGTGTTGATTTTACCCCGACAAAAGAGGTAACTATTTCATCGTTGGCAAATTGCCACAGTAAACTGCATTTCTTTTTCAAGGCGGCAGAACAACCTCAGTGAGCAAGCAGCACCTAGCGTTACAGATAATTCGTGTTGAGCAAGCCACCTCGACTTCGGCACTGGCATTGCACGAACTACAGCAAGGACATGCGTTGCCTTTCGCCGTGCTCGCGGCACAGCAGAGTGCCGGCAAGGGACAGGCGGGGCGGGTGTGGCGCAGCCCTCGTGGTAATCTTTACCTGTCTTTGGCAGTGCAGCCGCGGTTGCGCAACGGCCTGTCGCTGCTGGTGTCTGCGCTGGTGTGCGAGTGGTTGCAAGCGCGAGGCATCGCTGCGAGTTGTAAATGGCCTAACGATATCCTCTACAATGGCAAGAAACTTGGCGGTGTCTTGTGCGAAGGGGCGATGCAGGGCGAACATTGGCGTTATGTCATCGTTGGCATTGGCCTCAATGTCAACGTCGTTCCGCCAGAGTTGCGGGCACAAGCAATCAGCATGCGGGAAATTTGTGAGTGTGAAGGGGATGTTGCCTCGTATGGCGAGCAGTTGGCACGCTTTTGTGCCACCGAGCTTGACAAGCCGATACAGGAAGAAGAAGCTCTGGCTCGCAATACACGTTTTACTGCTGCTGCCGCTGAGTTGTGGTGTCGGAGCAAAGAGTTTTTTTTGCGAGAAAAGCACCCGCGAGGGCACTTGCGGCTCAGAAGTTTACTAACGGGAAAAGTTGAGGAGTTGGTGTCATCTTTGCCTGACTATCGTCTTGCTTATCAGCAATCGCACCATCACCCGTTGCTTGTCGCGGATGTCGGCAATTCCATCCTCAAGCTAGTGCTGTTCAGGGATGACAAGGCTGAACTCACGCTATCAGCCTTGCCTAAAGAACGCAGCCTTGCGGCAGCCTTGCGTAAGCTGCGCAAGGTGTTGGACTACGATGGCAAGTGGGTAATTTATGCCGCCGTCGTCAATCATACCCATCATGCCTTGTTGCAGGAACAGGCAGAGAGACATGCTTTTGAAGTTGTGACACTGAACAACAAGCCGTTTCGTGCTCGCACTCACTACGATTTTAAGCAACTCGGCTGCGATCGCCTCGCCGCGATCGAGGCTTATCTCGCCGAATACGGGGCCGAAGCAGGTGTGATTGTGAATTTTGGCACGGCCACGACTATCGATGCTGTTGAAGATGGTTACCATAGTGGTGGTTATATTTTGCCCGGTTTGGAGACCTCGCTACATGCCTTAGCTGACTACACCGAGTTACCGCGCCTGCCGCGGCGCATGTTTTTGCAAGCACGGCCTGCATTTGGTAACCGCACCGACAAGGCGATTGCCGCGGGTGTGTTGCACAGTCAAGTTGAATATGTGCGTAGCCTGTGTGATTTTCTGCAGACGAACACGGTGGTCATCAGCGGCGGGCTGGGACAGTATGCCATGCCCTACCTTGATAGCGCCGCGTACGACCCACTGCTGGTGGCAAAGGGAATTCGTGCCTTAGTGTTGCGTTGAGGTACTTTTCTACTCGTCCAACATCACCTTTTCGTCACCACCTGCACCAACAACCATAATGTGCTTTTTAATCACCCCGCGAGCATTGGTATCGAACGCATCGTAGATATTATCCCAGCCTTCTTTGCGGCTTTCGACAGTAATTGCCAAGCGGTCGCCATCTTTTTTGATCTGTTATATGCACAAGAGAAGATCTCTTTGGTGCGGCAAATTGTTGGGGGTGCGGGTATTGCTTGGGTTGTTTTTCCCACCTTGTGCTTGAAGTATCAGCAATTGTGTTAAAATAGCTCTGTGAGGCATCTCTAACTGCTACGCGATAAATCATGACGTGGCAACGCACTCATTGTTCCAGCGGGTGATATCCCCTCGTTGAATGGTTCTTCTACAAGCAGGGTGGCTGATTGCGCGATAATTGGCGGTACGTGAGTCTGTTTCTTGGCTGGTTCTTTCTCTTGCTTGGCATCGTTGGCATACCGCTGCCGCTGTTGCCGACTACGCCGTTTCTGCTCCTGTCGGCATTTTTTTTCTCGCGCAGTTCGCCGCGTCTACATCGCTGGTTGCGTGCCCATCGACTGTTCGGTGCAATTATCCGCGATTGGGAAGAGCACAAGCGCATCAGCTTGAGAGCAAAGATCAGCGCAACACTAGCTATTGTCCTGCTGTTCAGTGCATCGCTGGTGTTCGGTAAGTTGCACGTGGCCATCAACATCATGTTGGTGCTAGTTGCAGTCGGGGTGCTGGTCTTTATCTGGACACGTCCGAGCACCTGAGCTGAGGAATTACGGGTTTTGCCGTGCACAAGTCTGTGGCTGTTTACTGCAAGCGACACTGCGATCGAGATTTAACGCGAGTTCACTCGACCACTGTAGCGTGTCATCATCTTTAGTGATCGTGCCGCTGAGCGTCAATAGTGTGCGTAATGCACTGCGTCGCTTAGGTTTGAAAACCTTGCGCGGGGTTATCTTGTGGTCGGCGACAGTGAACTCTAGTTCACAGATTTGCTCGTAGCCACTGTGCGAACATGTGCCTGCGCCGACTTTTTGTTGCTTGCCTGCTTGTTCTTCGCTGCCGTCTTCTTGGTTATTCTGTTCTTCGCTATCTTGTTCTGCACTGCTGATGCTGTGGATAACGAAACGGGAAACGTGTCGAGATGCAGCAGATAAAGCTGCACCTCTTGGCACGATCGTCACGCTGAAGTCGTGGCTCTCCTCTTCGCCGACACGCAATTGCAAGCGAAAATCACGGCGTTTTGTCTCTCGATAAAACCACAGCGCATAGCTTGCCTGCAGTGTGCCGCGTGCATCGGCACGTTGCCACGTGCCTTCTCCGTCGTAGATACGCCCGGCAGCTTGCGCGACGGGAAGGCAACAGAACAGCAGTGCTACTGTGACAATCAGTCTCAATCGCAATAGTAGGTGCGGCGATAAAAGCAGCTGTAGTCGATACGGCCGTAGCAGTCGATGCAGTAACGCTCAATTGTATCCTGCTGGCAAGTAGATGCCTCGAAGACTGCCAACAGACCATCGTCGGTATCGTCAGCATCCTCAGTGCTGCTGCTCCTGATTTCTATATCGACATCCACGCTTGTTTCGACGATGTCATAAACTACTCTCGGATAGTTGTAGGGAGCATAGGGATCACTGCAGTAGTTGCCAAAACTCCTGCGATAAGGGCCGAACTCCTCCCGCCCCCGCTCAATCAAAGCGTTGAGGTCAACGTCCTGTCCGCTGTCGGTGGCGAGCACTTCAATCTCAATCTCTTCGCTGCCGAAGTCAATCTCGGACATGTGCGGCACATGGAACTCGAAATCGATATCCTTGCCGCGATAGAAATCGTCGATCTCAAGTTCGACTTCTTTCTTTTTGCGACTGTAAGAGAAATCAGCGCTGTAGTTTTTCGTTTTAATCTGACGTGCGAACCCATCCTCATCGACGAGTGAGAAGTTCTTGAAGACTTGTAGTCGCCCGTCAATGTCGTTGCAGCTGCTCAACAGCAGCAAGGCCAAAAGTACTTGCGAAACACGCATGGAAGTACCTCCTGTAGCTTAAAATTGCCGATAAATTCTACAGGTACTGTGGCAGAAACTCGCCCTACGAGCAAGATAAATTTTATCTGTGCCGAGAAAAAAACGTAAACTACAGGATTGCGCCAGATTTTTTGGCGTAACGCACCTTGTGCCCGTCCTCAATGCGAAACCCAACTCTTGTCGGGCCGCCTTGGCGCGGGTCAAGCATGGCTACGTTGCTGATGTGCAGCGGCATCGGCTTATCGATGATCCCGCCGGGGCTGTTTTGTGTCGGTTTAGTATGCTTGCGCATCATGTTCACGCCAGCAATGGTGACCCCGCTGCGTTTGCGGTTGATGTTGTCGATCTTGCCGCTTGCTCCCTTCGACCTGCCCGCAACGATGATAACCTGATCGCCCTTGCGTAATTTCCACTTGCTGAATGTTTGTCTGCGCCGCGTCACGCTTGCGCTCCTTTCTCACGTCTTCGCTATAGAACGACCGCTAGGGTGTATGTTATCCTGTGATAAAGGTCAAGTGTTGATGCGCCATTCCCGTAACATTCAGCACAGTCATTGAGTTGCCTGATGTTTTTTTCGCTCCCAAACACCTTACTGGTCTCGCTGCTGCTGGCTTTTTGTGCCTTTGCCTTCGACGACCCCCCCAACCCTGCCGACGTGGTTAGCTGGCAGAGTGCAGGTGCGCAGGTCGAGGGCGGCAACACCCGTGTGCTGCTACGGCTCACGACTTTGGACGATTTCAGCCTCTATCGAGATAAAATTTCCTTCAAGCCTCCTTTCGATCTTGCGCTCTTACATACAAAAGAGCCACCTGCGCAAGAAATTACCGACCCGCTGACGGGCGAGAAGGTAAAAACATTCTTTGGCGGTGAGTTTGAACTGCTCTTCAAGGGCACACCGCAGGGGGAAACGTTCCCCTTTGCCATCACTTACATTGGCTGTACTGACAAGATATGCCTCTTCCCCTACACCGAGACACTACAAATCAACGTCTATCGCGCCAGCACTGCTGTGCTGGCTGAGGTGTCCCCGAATCCTGCGGTTACTGCCAAGTTTGTGCCTGCACCAAATACAAACGAAGGCGCTTCAGCGAGTGTGGAGCAGACGCTCATCAGCTTCGCGGGGCAGAGCCAACACTCGCTGTTGTGGCTGATTTTGATTACTTTTCTCGGCGGCCTGCTGACCAACTTCACTCCCTGTGTGTTGCCGATGATTCCGATTACCCTGAAGACCCTTGCCAAACGTCGTGCCACGCCGCTGCTCAGTGCATTGGTCTATGGTGCGGGGATTATCTTTTCCTACAGTGCACTTGGTATCGCCGCGGCCTTCGGCGGTGGGCTGTTCGGTGCAATTCTTGGCAACCTGTGGTTCACCATTGCCTTCAGCGGGCTGATGTTTGTCTTTGGCTTGACGATGCTGGGTTGGGGTAACTTTGCTTTTCTGCAGCAGCTGGGGACAAAACTCGGACAGGGTAAGGCTTCACTGCCTAACACCTTCTGTCTCGGACTTGGTGCGGGACTGGTTGCTGCCCCTTGCACGGGGCCGATTCTCGGTGCATTGCTGACGTGGTCGGCGACACAACTGGTTGGGGTGGAAGCCTTCCTGCTGTTTTTCGTCTATAGCTGTGGTTTTGCCCTGCCCTATATCGGCGGAGGCAGCCTCATCACCAAAGTCACCCAAATCAAACTCGCCCCGCGCCTGCAGCTCTGCACCAAACTGCTGATGGCGGCGATGATGTTTGCACTGTTCTTCTACTATATGCGCATCCCGTTTTACCAGCAGTTGCAAGACCTAACGGCCTTTTGGTTTCCGTTCAGTGCCGCGTTGTTGGGGGCTGGCTTGCTGCTGACTGCGGTGCTGGCTTGGCGCACGCATCTGGGGCGTTTTGGCTCGTTACCCTGTGCTTTGTTGTTGGGGTTGGGGCTGTTTGCCTTCAGTCAGGGTGCAACAACGACCACCCGCCCGACACTGGTCACGTGGCTGACCTCCGAGCCTGAAGCCGTGCAACAAGCACAGGCACAACAACGCCCGCTGTTGATCGATGGTTGGGCGGAATGGTGTGAACGCTGCAAGCAGATGGATGCCTTCACGTGGACTGACCCGACCTTGAGCCGCTGGTTGCAGGATAACAACTGGCTGTTGCTGAAACTCGATTTCACGCTGACCAGTGCGGCGACAGAAACGTTGCGCCAAAAATACAACATCTTGAGTTTGCCGAGCATCGTGCTGCTGCCTGCCGACCACGACACCAGCAAGCGCATCGTCATCAACGGCTACCTCGACGCACAAGCTCTACTCGCTCAGCTGCGGGAGTTTTCCTTTTCCACTGTACCCTAGCTCTCGGTCGTATTGAGTTGCAGGGCGTGAATAGCACTGGGCATGAATTCGTCCAGTGCCTGATAGACGAGGCGGTGCTGGGCGATGGTGGTAAGTCCCTTGAAACGCGTTGACTTGATGTCGATGTGCCAGTGATCTCCCGTGCCAGTTAGGTCTGCAACCTGTAGCTCTGCGTCGGGAAAATTCTGTAGTAGCTTCTGCTCGATGTTGGTCTTGTCCACTGTGTGCCTCTGTTGCTGGGTGATGCGTGGCAGGTGGGGGTTTTATACCAGTGCCGCACTACATTGCAAGTGGCTGTTTTTATTCAGCGGTGTTCAAACTTTGTGAAAGCGGTATAATAGAGGGTAGAGCAATCTTACTTATGGGATGGAGTTGTGTGTAGGTTGCTGCCAAGCCTTATGTGCCTGACAGTGCTGTTTTTCCACGTGGTGAGCTGCGTTGACGACATTGACGGACGTAGCGGTGTAGCCCCGACTCCAAGTCCCACGCCGTCTCCCCCGCCGTTGCCACCGCCAACACCGCTGCCGCCTATTCCGCCGCCGCCTATTCCGCCGCCGCCACCTCCGCCTGATGACGAGTTTCCGTTCGCTACGGAGTGGAACGTTGAAAACATCGGCGGCGAGTTAAAAATCGTGTTACCGCTGCCAGAAGGTTTCGATTACGATTTTGAGGTGGATTGGGGTGATGACCAGCACGCTCACGTCAGCAGTTGGGACGACCGCGACAAGGTTCACGTTTACAGGCGGAGTGGCAGATATACGGTCAAGATTTTTGGACTCATGCAAGCGTGGAGTTTCCAACAGTTTTCTCACAGCCGAGACCAGCTTACCGCGGTGCCCGATCTCGGCAGCGTCGGTTGGCTCGACATGAGTGGGGCTTTTCAGGAATGCGACAACCTCACCGATATCGTCGCTCGTAAGGGCGAATTCACCCGCGGCGTAACGAGTGTGGCAAATATGTTTGCCGGTGCAGATATCGCCAATCCCGATGTCAGTAACTGGGATACCAGTGCGGTCGAAGATCTGAGCGGCATGTTTGAAAATACGGGAGCTGCAGCACCAGATGTCAGCAATTGGGAGACTAGCAATGCGACTAACATGGCGGCGATGTTTGAGAGTGCCGCGGCCGTCGATGACCTCAAAGTCGATGGGTGGGATACGGGCAAGGTTACCGACATGTCGCGCATGTTTGCCAATACGGGCTCGGATGGCAGCATGGACAAGAACCCCTACCTTGTGGACTGGGATTTTAGTAAAGTGAAGTCGATGGAAGGCATGCTTATCGGCCAGATCCTATTCACTGAGAGCTACAGCAACATGTTGGATAAGATCTCAGAAGGCTCGGTGATGAAAAACGTTTACTTCGATGCGGGCAACTCAAGATACAATGTCGTCGGTGCAAGCGCGAAGAACAAACTCAACAGCGAGTCCAACTGGACAATCTACGATGGTGGTGCGGACTTGAACTAGAGCTGCTCAGCCAGCAGCTCGTCTGCCATTTTTTCTGCCATGCGGTTAAGCACTTGCCCTCTGAGGTGAAATTTTTCCTCTTGATACTCGTAAGCCGTCCAGTCGATGGAGATGAACACATCTTCGCCCTCCTCGAAGAATTCTTCCCAGTAGCTGTCGATAAAGGCTAGCAGGAGGAACGCTTGTGCTCGTCGTGATTTCGTCGTGCAAGGCGCGATGCGTGCTTCAATAGGGTAGTGGAACGAATCCTCATCGTTGCGCAGCAACACCTGTACCCACGTGTCGCCATCACGTTGCGCGGCCGCGACTACAAACCAACGCTCCCCGCGTGTATCGTGGAAACGGGCGTTGCAACGCTGTGCAAGGCCGCGCAATTCTTGTGATGTGAAAATCATTGCCGTTCCTCTAGCTAAAATCCCTCAGCGAACAACTGTGCTCGTTCCTGCAACAGGCGATAATAATACATGCTGGTAATGGTGATAAAGCGTGCCCGCGGCTCTTCGCTGAGCAAGTGCGGGAAACGAGCAAAGATGCCCTTGAGCACTTCTAGCTGTTCGTAGCCGAGTGCGTCGAGCCAGTTTACGTCCATGAAATCTTGCAATCCTTGCCACTTGCGCATCTTATACAGCCGCAGGAATACTTCTATCTGTGGTAACTGACGGTGTTGCAGTGTCGGCAGCAGCCCCTCCTGCACCTGATAGATCAGGGTCATACCGACCCGAAACAGCACGTGGCTGTGCTCAGCCGCGAGAATTTCCGCACTGCGTTGGAGGTCTCCGCCCGACAGATAGTCGAGAGCAAGCCCGATAATCGCCCGTGTCTGCTGCAACATCTGCTTGACTCCACGACGGTCACTAACTTCGGTCAGGGTTGCGGCACACAGTGTGTTGCTGCAAAACAGTAGTTTCAACTGCACCTGCTCAAGGGTAGCATCATCGAAGAGCCGCTGGCTGTTGACGTAGTCGATTACCCGTGTGAACCAATCCTCCGTCGCGGCTGGTGTTGCCAGCGAAGCTGTGGCAGTGCCTTGCCAGCGTTGGCGATAGTCATCGAGATCGATAGGTGCGAAAATCTTGTGGCTCTCGGCGAGGGAAACATAGCCGTCCTCTTCCATGCGGGCGGTGCGAAACTGCAACATCAGCATTTCTTGCTCGTTGGCAAGACAACCCGAAGCTTGTGTAAGCAGTGCGTAAGTCCACTCCAAATCCTGCGTCAGCAGAGTTTCGATGCAGGCCGCGACCGCCTCCTGCACCTCTGCCAGCTCTGATTTAACCGTATAGTAGAGTTTGTGGCAGGGCAGCGGGGTGTAGCAGTCCTGTTGTCGCGGATCGAGCTGTTCGAGTTGTTCGTGCGTGATCAGTTCAACCAGCGGTGACATGATGGCCAGCTGATATTCCTCGTCGAGACTGCGAAAACGGTGTAGCAGTTCGCAGTTGTCGATGCGCCGATAGAGTTCGAACCAGCGGAACGCAGCTTGGGGCGACAGACGCTCGCGTTGCCAGACATCGTAGTCGAACAGCCTGACGAACTGTTCTTCGGACAGTAGCGGCAGGATGGGCAAGCAGGTCTCAGGTGATTTTTCCTGTAAAAATCGATAGATAACGCAGGGATGCACTGCGGCAAGTTCTTGTTTGCCGAGCGTTGCAATGTTCTCATCTTGTTGTCGTGCAATCGTGCTGTCCATGCTGTGCTGCTCGTGCTAAAAGCCCGAATTGAGTGGGACTATGATAATAAAATTGGAGAGTTCAGCCCGAACGTGGTAAGACTGCCCTCTCGGTATACAGCATTGTGGATTGCTGCTCGTTTGTCAAGGAAAGGCACATGCTCTCGCTAACGGAGAAGCGGTTGCGCACCGCCAACATCGCACACCTACTACCGAAGGCACGCTCCTGTTTTGACCCGATCAAGCCGGAGCTTAGTGCTCTGCAGGACTACTTGCTCGACAGTCCCCTTTCCAGCACTAGCGTGCCTACTCCTGTGGTGCGCTATGTATTTAGCAGCGGCGGCAAACGCTTGCGTCCCGCGATTTTCTTCCTGCTCTGCAAGATGCTTGGCTATAAAGGCGAACACCTGTTACCGCTCGCTGCGGTCAGCGAATACATGCATACTGCTAGCCTGCTGCACGACGACGTGATCGACAACACCACCCTGCGCCGTCGTAAACCGACGGTCAACAGTCGTTGGGGCGATACAACCGCAATTCTTGTCGGCGACTTGATTTATGCGCGTGCCTGCGAACTGATGACGGCAACGGGAGATCTCCGTATCATCGCGGCCTTCACGCAGGCGATCAAGCGGATGAGCGAGGGCGAACTGATCCAGCTTGAAAACCTCTATAACCTCAACATTACAGAAGAAACTTGGCTAAAGATCGTGCACTACAAGACAGGAGAATTGCTTGCCGCTACCTGCAAGGTGGCGGGGCTGCTCGCCGCGGCCGACGAACGCACCTGTGCAAGACTGTATGCCTTTGGCCTCAATATCGGTATTGCCTTTCAGCTCATTGACGATGCCCTCGATTTCTGCGGCAAGGAGCAGGAACTCGGCAAGCAGACGATGATCGATCTCGCTAATGGCAGAATCACCTTACCTATTATTTTGCTCTACCAGCAAGGTGATCGCCAAGTGCGAGAAACGTTGCGCACCGTGTTGCAACAGCCACGTGCTGACGAGGCGGAACTACGGCGTATTCATGCCCTCACCACCCGCCATGCGACTGTTGCTCGCAGTGCTGAACGCGCCGCTGAGTTTACCGCCAGTGCGCAGCGAGAACTGGCACAGTTTGCTCCCAGTCCTGCGCGGGAAAGCTTGATTGAATTGACTAACCTGTTGTTATCGCGTCTAAACTGAGCCACTTCATGCTCTTTAATATAAGTATGAGATAGTTACATGCAAAAAATTTTACTTATCTGGTTAATTTTAACATGCTTGTATGGCAGTGCATTGGGCAATGGTCGTATGGCATCAGTGAAGTCACGCATGGTTGGGGTTGCACAGTCGGTAGGAAATTTTTTTGCACCAACAACCGGTCGTTATGTGCGTTTGAAGCAAATGGCTTTAGGTGCGGGACTGTTTGGCGTGGTTACTTGTGTGGGGCTTTCTTGTCTACAGAAGCCAAATGCTGTTGAGCAAGCTTCCTCGCCTTTGTTTGCAAAGCCGACGGATGCTTATGGCCGTGCGCTCTGGGACAACGGTACTTGACGGGTTGCACAACTATCGCGGTGCGCATGTTGTGCTGGCAGGAATTCAGGAACGCTATATCGACTACTACTTGGAGAACAAGCACGATCAGAAGCAGGAATTTTATGGCGCAGAAGCGGTCATCTACTACCGTAGCAATGGAATCAATTTGATCGGTCGTTCACGTGTTTATAGCAATGACAACCACCCACAGCATATTGAGGTGCAGCACGCTGATGGTGCTAGCTATGTCGATGTCACACAAGTCGGTGGAATGCTAGTTTCCTACGATTTTTCCGAACTCGATCCCACGCTAGTTGAGGGTGTTAAGAAGACGCTGGTGGAACGCATTGTTGAGTCTTCTTTATCAACAAAGGTTGCGCTGCTCACCAACATTGCCGCTTTCAACGCTAGGTATAAGAAGCAAGTTATCTTCCCTGTTGCCGCCATGCAGCCAGCCGGTGGCTGGATAGAGGAGGGCGGTGAAACGGCGATGTTTGGTGATTTGGGAGGACTATACCCTGATGACAGATTTTTGTTCACCTTGACAAAGGAGCAGTTGCCGACGCAAGCAGCATATCTGCATGGCAGGGTAATGGGGTATTTTACTGATGGTCAGCTGCTAGTTGCCGTCGAAAAATTTTCTGCCGCCGGTAGAGAGTCGCAAGCTCAGGGCTATCAGGTGACTCCCACCGCTCAAAGACATATTGCCGACAGTGGTGATTTACACGAACTGGGGCTAGGAGATGGCTACCACCAGCTGGTGGTCATGGTCAACAGGTCTAGTTTGGTAGCGGGAGCGCCTTTGCCAGAGACAAAAAGCGAACCGTCCACAGGTGTGGTGGGAGAGCTGAAAGCACCAAAAAATCTGTATGGCTATACGCGTACATACAACAGCCTACTGTCACCTCTGATCGCGCTGGCATGGGACATAGCCATACAGGAAAGGCATAATTTTGAGCGAGGAAGGCGCGTGCGTTTTGCTGATTTAACTAAGCGTCTCTATGAATCAGAAATTGCTTTTGTCGCTCTGCAACTGCGCGGCACACAGCTGGAGGTCGAGTTTGCTCTGCTGCACCTCGGCTACTTCCGCCAGACACTCAGTAAAAGCCGTTATTTCGCTGGTTATCCCGCTGGTCATGACTTCATTCACGTGCAGCGACAACTGGACAGGATGGAACAGCGACTGCTCGAACGGCTGCGTCCTTAGCCTATAGTTCAGCTTGTGATCGGCTAACTATCTGTTTTCACAGACAATACACCTTAGCGTGTCTCTGATTCCCATGGGGGGGCTTTGTTGCATAACTGCACTTGCTATTTTGTCAATGATTATAGCTGGTTAATCTAATAAATAACTAAAATTTTTTGATCCAACTTTTTATAAAAAGTTGGTAGGGGTTCGGGAGAAAACGAGACAGAAGTCTCGTTTTTAGCCCCTGACT
Organism: Oligoflexales bacterium; assembly: GCA_965226195.1. Classification (GTDB taxonomy): domain Bacteria; phylum Bdellovibrionota_B; class Oligoflexia; order Oligoflexales; family JAPPIL01. Next base: position 768,847 of record OZ245333.1, on the reverse strand, counting down.
TTACTCTTCCTTCTCACAAAACTTAGGCAACACTGCCCGTCAAATTTACTAACCTGCTGTTGTCATGTCTTAGTTATGTATTGACATTCTAATAATATATTGATAATAACATAGAGTTATGCGTATTTGTATTCCATTGATGATGATTGCTATTACCTTCAGTGTTGCTGCGTTAAGTGTGCCTGCCTCGCCCCGCGCAATGCAAAAGATAAGCACTAAGTATTCTTTGACTCAGGCGTTGAGGGATGGTGCACAGCAGATGTCCAATTACAGCTGGTCTTCGGGAGAGATTTTAGAAGACATGATAGGTTGGCTGGGTGATAGTAAACATATGCTAGAACATGCTGAACACAAGGATCAGATTCGTAAACTCATGACAAACATCAATAAGCACCGGGAGGCGCAGAGTTTCATTAATGAAGAGACTGTTGCCAATATAAAGACACTTATCGATGCACAGGAAGTGGAAGGCCAGACCTTCACTAACGCTCTATTCCAGCAATTGCACGATGCTCTCAAGGCCGAGGTAGCAGCCGAGGGCTTGCTGAAGGAAGTTGCTCAACGCTTGCTTGACTCAGGCAAGCATGACTTGCTGTTTGGCGAGTTACTTGTGCCCAATGCAACTGCGAATGAGCAAATGCGAATAGTCCTGCGCGAAGTTGCTGATAAACACGAGTTTACCAGGGTTATCAGAGAAGAACTCGAAGAGCTGTTCACAGCGGCGCAAAAGGTGGTTGAAAAGCGCAATACGGCAGTCACAGCAGCACTTGCTGACAAAGAAAGGAGCAGTTTTTACGCGTTTAGAGTTGAGAGAAATCCTGATGAGTTGTTGGCTGAGGATGGCACTCCTTTTGCAAATGCTAGCAATATCATCACATTTGGAGAAACTAAAAACGGGGTAGAAGAGAGAGTTAAACAACAGTCGAAGGGTAGAGGAATCGTCGTTAATAAGGACAAATTACCGAAAGGCAGAGTCCATTTAGATAGGATCGTCATGAAGATACTTGCTCTTACGTCTAATTTCCGTAAAGTAGATTTCATTAGAGTAGATGGCACAAAAGACGTTGAATCATTTGTCATCGTTGATGGTGATGGTCGCATCAAAAACTTAGCTGCTGAGGAGGAAGAACATGTTGAAGCAGAAGTTGCAAGAGCTTTAGACATAGTAGATAATTATTTTTACAAAAGTTTTTTTTCTGCAAAAATAATCAGACCTCATCCTGAACTTCCTAAACTTCACTTAGCGGGTGCAGCGCGACTTGAATTTACTAAGTCAAACATCATGGCTGTGTTGCAGAATGCTGAAGACCCTGTACAAGTTTTTGCTGGCTATGGGGTGCGATTGGGTGACAAGCTTGCCCGTGTACGGTTAGCAGAGCTCTATCGTGCGAAAAAAGCACTGCGTGATGAGCTAAGCGCTGACGTAATGAAGGGGATCGATGCTAAGTTTAGAAAATTGCTTGAGGGGGAATACAATCTTGTTGGTAGGGGTAAAGCCAGAACTATTTCTTTCGCGGAGATCGAAAGACAGGCTGCAGTGCTCAATCTCATTGATGTAACGGGGGATGAGTTTGCTGAAGTTAGATTTGATGTATTTATATCGGGGAGGAGTGATCTTCCACAAGCAGTGCACAAATTTTTCAGCGATGTACAGCGGACTCCTGAACAGTTGGTAGTCTGGAAGAGACTGCAACTGCTTGATGAGGAGCGCAAGGCAGTGCGTAGGTCATCTTATAGTTTTGCAAAAGAAGATATCATAGCTACGTTGCGGAGTGCTGAAGACCCTGTACAAGTTTTTGCTGGCTATGGGGTGCGATTGAGTGACGGGCTTGCCCGTGTACGGTTAGCAGAGCTCTATCGTGCGAAAAAAGCAGTGAGTCGTGAGCTGGATGACGAAGTAGTGGGGAAGATTGATGTTAATTTTAACGCTCTTCTTGCCCAAGAATACAATCTTAATGGTAAGGGAGCCAGAACTATTTCTTTCGCGGAGATCGAAAGACAGGCTGCTGTGCTCGATATCATTGATGTAACTATTGATGCAACTGAAGTTAACTTTGCTGAAGGTAGATTTAATTATTTTATATCGGGGAGTCAAGGTCTTCCACAAGCAGTGCGCAAATTTTTCAGCGATGGACAGCGGACTCCTGAACAGTTGGTAGTCTGGGAGAGACTGCAACAGCTTGATGAGGAGCGTAAGGCAGTGCGTAGGTCATCTTATAGTTTTGCAAAAGAAGATATCATAGCTACGTTGCGGAGTGCTGAGACTGAAGAAGAGGGTGCACAAGTCATTGCAGATTATGGGACACAGTTGAATAAATATGCCCGCAAACAGTTAGCGGAGCTCTATCGTGCGAAAAAAGCAGTGAGTCGTGAGCTGGACGACGAAGTAATGAAGGGGATCGATGCTAAGTTTAGCGAATTGCTTGAGGGGGAATACAATCTTAATGGTAAGGGAGCCAGAACTATTTCTTTCGCGGAGATCGAAAGACAGGCTGCAGTGCTCGATCTCATTGATGTAACGGGGGATGAGTTTGCTGAAGTTAGATTTGATGAATTTATATCGGGGAGGCATGATCTTCCACAAGCAGTGCGCAAATTTTTCAGTGGGGCAGGGAGGACTCCTGAACAGTTGGTAGTCTGGGAGAGACTGCAACAGCTTGATAAGCAGCGTAAGGCAGTGCGTAGGTCATCTTATAGTTTTGCAAAAGAAGATATCATAGCTACGTTGCGGAGTGCTGAAGACCCTGTACAAGTTTTTGCTGGCTATGGGGTGCGATTGAGTGACGGGCTTGCCCGTGTACGGTTAGCAGAGCTCTATCGTGCGAAAAAAGCAGTGAGTCGTGAGCTGGACGACGAAGTAATGAAGGGGATCGATGCTAAGTTGAGCAAATTGCTTGATGGGAAATACAATCTTAATGGTAAGGGAGCCAGAACTATTTCTTTCGCGGAGATCGAAAGACAGGCTGCAGTGCTTGATCTCATTGATGTAACGGGGGATGAGTTTGCTGAAGTTAGATTTGGTAAATTTATATCGGGGGAGATGGGTATTCCAGAAGCAGTGCGCGATTTTTTCAGTGAGGCAGAGAGGACTGGTGAGCAACTGAAAGTTTGGGATAGGTTGAGACGTTATAGTTTCGCAAAAGAAGACATCATGTCTGTGTTGCGGAATGCTGAAGACCCTGTACAAGTTTTTGCTGGCTATGGGGTGCGATTGAGTGACGGGCTTGCCCGTGTACGGTTAGCAGAGCTCTATCGTGCGAAAAAAGCAGTGAGTCGTGAGCTGGACGACGAAGTAATGAAGGGGATCGATGCTAAGTTGAGCAAATTGCTTGATGGGAAATACAATCTTAATGGTAAGGGAGCCAGAACTATTTCTTTCGCGGAGATCGAAAGACAGGCTGCAGTGCTTGATCTCATTGATGTAACGGGGAATGAGTTTGCTAGAGGTAGCTTTGGGGATTTTATATCGGGGAGGAGTGATCTTCCACAAGCAGTGCGCGATTTTTTTAGTGTGGTGCGGACTGATGAGCAACCGAAAATCTGGGAGAGATTGCAACTGCTTGATAAGCAGCGCAAGGCAGTGCGTAGGTCATCTTATAGTTTTGCAAAAGAAGATATCATAGCTACGTTGCGGAGTGCTGAAGACCCTGTACAAGTTTTTGCTGGCTATGGGGTGCGATTGAGTGACGGGCTTGCTCGTGTACGGTTAGCAGAGCTCTATCGTGCGAAAAAAGCAGTGAGTCGTGAGCTGGACGACGAAGTAATGAAGGGGATCGATGCTAAGTTGAGCAAATTGCTTGATGGGAAATACAATCTTAGTAGTAGGGGAGAAGCCAGAACTATGCCTCTCGCTGAGATCGAAAAACAGGCTGCAGTGCTCGATCTCATTGATGTAACTAAGTTTGATAAAGCTATCTTTGGTAAATTTATATCGGGGGAGATGGGTATTCCAGAAGCAGTGCGCGATTTTTCAGTGGGGCAGGGAGGGCTGGTGAGCAACTGAAAGTTTGGGAGAGATTGCAACTGCTTGATAAGCAGCGCAAGGCAGTGCGTAGGTCATCTTATAGTTTTGCAAAAGAAGATATCATAGCTACGTTGCGGAGTGCTGAAGACCCTGTACAAGTTTTTGCTGGCTATGGGGTGCGATTGAGTGACGGGCTTGCTCGTGTACGGTTAGCAGAGCTCTATCGTGCGAAAAAAGCAGTGAGTCGTGAGCTGGACGACGAAGTAATGAAGGGGATCGATGATAAGTTGAGCAAATTGCTTGATGGGAAATACAATCTTAATGGTAAGGGAGCCAGAACTATTTCTTTCGCGGAGATCGAAAGACAGGCTGCAGTGCTTGATCTCATTGATGCAACTATTGATGCAACTGAAGTTAACTTTGCTGAAGTTAGATTTGATCATTTTATATCGGGGAGTAGTGGTATTCCAGGAGCAGTGCGCGATTTTTTTAGTGTGGTGCGGACTGATGAGCAACCGAAAATCTGGGAGAGATTGCAACTGCTTGATGAGCAGCGCAAGGCAGCGCGGGAATGAGACTCAGCTTTGTGTGCTCAGCACGGTGCTGGGGAGGACGCATTACCTGTTGTTGCTGGACAATGCGTCGTGGTTGGAATCGATGCTCAAGTTAGAGCGCTTTATTGGCGCAGCCACGACGTGCTAATAAGCTAGAATTACAGTGCAGTCACGCTCTCACCACCCACCATCCCACTGTTGCCCGTAGTGCGGCGCGTGCCGCTGGGTTTACCGTCAGTGCGCAGCGAGAACTGGCACAGTTTGCTCCCAGTTCTGCATGGGAAAGTCTGATTGAATTGACTAACCTGCTGTTGTCATGTCTTATTTATGTATTGACATTATAATAATATGTTGATAATGTCACGAGGCTATGCGTATTTGTATTCCATTGATGATGATTGCTATTACCTTCAGTGTTGCTGCGTTAAGTGTGCCTGCCTCGCCCCGCGCAATGCAAAAAATCAACCCTTATCTCAAGATCTTCTATCCAGGTGGAGATAGACTTAAACTTAAACTTGAGAAGTCAGCTATCATCGCTATGTTGCGGGATGCCGAAGACCCAGCGCAAGTTGTTATAGCCTATGGAGTATGGCTGGGTGGCGGGCGTGCCCGTGTACGGTTAGCAGAGCTCTATCGTGCGAAAAAAGCACTGGGTGACGATGTGGACGACGAAGTAATGGAGGGGGTCGATGCTAATTTTAACGATCTTCTTGTTGCGCAAAAATACAATCTTACTGGTAGTGGAGAAGCCAGAACTATTTCTTTCGCGGAGATCGAAAGACAGGCTGCAGTGCTTGATCTCATTGATGTAACTGGGGATGAGTTTGCTAGAGGTAGCTTTGGGTATTTTATATCGGGGAGGGGTGGTCTTCCAAAAGCAGTGCGCGATTTTTTCAGTGAGTCAGATTCGAATAAGGCACGGCCGACTGCTGATCAGCTGAAAGTCTGGGAGAGACTGCAGCAGCTTGATGTGCCGCGCAAGGCAGTGCGTAGGGCATCTTATAGTTTTGTAAAAAAAGACATCATGGCTGTGTTGCTGAATGCTGAAGACCCTGTACAAGTTTTTGCTGGCTATGGGGTGCGATTGAGTGACGGGCGTGCCCGTGTACGGTTAGCAGAGCTCTATCGTGCGAAAAAAGCAGTGAGTCGTGAGCTGGACGACGAAGTAATGAAGGGGATCGATGTTAATTTTAACGCTCTTCTTGCCCAAGAATACAATCTTGGCAATAAGGAAGGAGTAAGAAAAATTACTGTCGCGGAGATCGAAAGACAGGCTGCAGTGCTCAATCTCATTGATGTAACGGGGGATGAGTTTGCTGAAGTTAGATTTAATAAATTTATATCGGGGAGGAGTGATCTTCCACAAGCAGTGCGCGATTTTTTTAGTGGTGCAGGGAGGACTCCTGAACAGTTGGTAGTCTGGCAGAGACTGCAACAGCTTGATGTACCGTGGAAGGCAGCCTATAGTTTTACAAAAGAAGACATCATGTCTGTGTTGCGTAATGCTGACGATCCCACGCAAGTTTTTGCTGGCTATGGGGTGCAGCTGGGTGGCAGGCGTGCCCGTGTCCGTTTGGCGCAGCTCTATCGCGCGAAAGAGTCACTGCGTGGCAGTCTGCGCAACAAAGTAATGGAGAAGATTGATGTTAATTTTGACGCTCTTCTTGCCCAAGAATACAAGCTTACGGGTCGTTACGAAGCCAGAACGATTCCTCTTGTGGAGATCGAAAGACAGGTTGCAGTGCTAGATATCCTCGATGTAACTGGAGCTGAATTTGATGATGCTATTTTTAGTGGTTTCATATCGGGGAGTCAAGGTCTTCCAAGAGCGGTTGGCAAATTTTTCAGCGAGGTAGAGCTGACTGCTGAGCAGTTGGTAGTCTGGAAGAGATTGCAACAGCTTGATGAGGAGCGCAAGGCAGCGCGGGAATGAGACTCAGCTTTGTGTGCTCAGCACGGTGCTGGGGAGGACGCATTACCTGTTGTTATCCTTACTAAAATACAGCTTTGCCACTTTTTTGCCTACCTTGGCAGTATTTTGAAATTTAGAAAAATCTCAAGTTAAACGCAGTTTTTACCGATGGATAGGTGCTATGAGAGTGCTTTTTTCCATCGTTGTTCCGTTGTTGCTGGCCAATGCTTCGTGGTCGGAAGCAACACTCACACTGGAGCGCTTAACGCTGGTGTTGACAGGTGAATTGCCCTCAGCAACTATGCGCAAACAGTATCAAGAGGGTACGAAGACCTTGCTGGAACTTGCCAGAGAGTTGCGAGATACAGAGGCATTCGAGCAGCGGCTGGCGCAGTTTTTTCAGGAAAAGCTCCTGATTACTGCACCAGTCGATTTGGTCAACCTCTACGTGCATCCCGTTAGAGCTAACGGTGATAGTGTGAACGCAATGAGTAAGGTGCATTTCAAGTGGCGTGAGGTTGGTAGTAAACGCTACGTCTTCGATTGGCAAGAAATTGCAGCGGTGACCGATCTCGTCGCTTACTACGGCAATCTATTGCGCAATCCCGCCGAGCATCATCCTCTCGGCGAAAACAGCGTCAGTCGCCATCTCTATTTTCGTGACGGCCACTACCTAATGAAGTTGTTTGATACCAACGCATTCAATCAGGATAGCACCGGCGGATATGATGTTCTCAAGCAAAAAATAGAAGACGGTGTCGCGGGCACGACTAATCAAAGTGCGTGGCGAGAGTTGCAGAAGGTGTGGCAGGAAGCTGAGTTTTGCGAGCGAGAAAATGTTGCCAAGATAGAGGTGCAACCGTATTGGGATATGGATAAAACAGTCAAAGCTTGTCCCGCGACGATTGCCGCGAGATTTTGCGGCGAGAATTTTCACAAGTGTTTTCCCTATGCACTTGCCTCTGGTGATTTAGATAACGACAACTTGTATCGGCGCAGAGTTGCGGCGGCGATGACTTTAGAGCCGGGGCGCATGATGGCGAAGCTTGTGCAAGAGGACAAAAAATATAGTGAGATTCTGACCAGCAGCAAAGGTGTAGTTGATGGTCATTACCTGCATTTTTTGCACAACTTCGGCAACATCATCACCAAGTCCTATCATATTCGTAGTTCTGGCGGGTTGCGTCTGGAAGCTAACGTGCTCAACAGTTACCCAAACTTGCGCTCTCTGTTTGACACACATTGTGGTCAAGACCATAGCTGCTTGAGTAAAACGGATTGGCATTGGATCGAGCGGGGTGGGAATAAACACGCCGGTGTGCTGACGATGCTTGCCTTTCATCGTGCTACCAACGGTTGGCGGGCGAAGGCCAACAAAGCACGCAGTGCCTTGTTGTGCCGTGAGTTTGTCGATCCGCCCGGCGCAAAAGCCGATCCCAACGATACCCGTGTTCCTGAGCTACGCGCCTACTGTAAGGGCTGTCACGTCTATCTCGAACCGATGGCACGCTTTTTCTATCGCTGGCCTGACACAGGCAACGATAGTATCTACTTTTACAACCACCTCAGTGCTAAGCCACTCAGGCAGCAGAGTTACAAGGACACGGGCTGTTCAGATTGCGCTCCCGTCGAAGGTGATGATGTAGCTGGCTTTGCGGATATTTTGGCGGGTAGTGGTGGTAAAGCTTTCAAGCAGTGTGCCGTCAGACGTGCGTTTGAATTTATTATGCGCCGTTCCCCCAATAGCAAAGAGAGCAAAGAACTGCTGCCCCAGTATGGGCAAATTTACAACGATAGTGGTGAAAAACTGTGGAAAGTTATGGAAAAAATAATCGCTTCAGAAGTTTTTACGGAGAGTGCTGATGCGCTGTAATGCAATACTGCTGCTCTACACATTGCTACTTGCTTGTGCAGAACCCCATCTGGATCATCAGCAGGAAGCTGAGCCCACGGCTGATTCTGCACAGGCAGGAGTCGTTAATCCTGTCATCGTGTTCGATGCCGTGCCTCTGACCGTAACTTTCCAGCGTTTTTTTGGCGTTGATACAGATATTTTTACCCCGCAACAGCGCAAGGATCTCGGCACAATTAGCTATGTGGGTGAAACTCCCACGCTGCTCAATGGGATGACAAAACGTCAGCTGGATCAAGCCTATATCAGGACGTTGCGGGAAGTATTGCACACCCAGTGCCAACAGTTAGCGACCAAGGAAGCACAGGCATTGCGCGATATGATTGAGGGCGATGTATTCACCGAGCATGTCTTGATAAAGCGCTACGGCGCACCGATACCAGCAGAGGTGGCGGCAATTATGAGCCACATGTTTGGCTATCAGAGCAGCACAGGTGAACAGCGCGGGGCGAGTGACTACGCACTGCTGATGAAGAAAAACTTGACGGCTTTTAAGCAGAAAAATAGCGATGCCGCCGAACTGCAAGAAGAAGTGCGCCAGCAGTATGTGTTGTTGTGTATGGCGATCGGTCAAGACACACGCGTTTACTTGCGTTGAGGAGTGAGAAGTGGATGACAAGCTTTCCAGACGTAAACTTTTAGAGCTGCTGCATAAGCATGTCTGGGCGATTCCTGCACTTGGTAGCTGCCTGTCTTCTTGCGCTAAGGAGCAGATCGCGGTGGCGAAGTCGCTGAGTAGCGATGGCACAGGTAGGAGCAAGGACAACAAGTTTATGCTCTATATTCACTTTGGCTCGGCGGATGGACTGACTACAGGCATGTTGCCACCTAAAGAAGTAGTTATTGACGGCAGCAACAGTAATTTACCGAAGGTCGGTGCGTGGCCACGCGGGTTGTTTGAACACGAAGAAGTGGCCGATTCAATCAACCGCAACGTCAACATTCACTATCAGGATCAGGGCAAGAGTTTGATTTTCAACGAGTACTCAAAGGTGCTGCAACCGCTTCAAGACCATATCTGCATGACGGTGGGCAACTCGCGTTCGTTGTCGCATCACGATGCTGCGGCGTTTCAGATTACAGGTGAAAGGTTTGGGGGCAATAGCGGCAGTTGGGTGGCGAAATTCGCCCAAGCACTGCGAGGCGAGGCAAACTTTGTCAATGTTGTTGCCGCTAGCAGCGCGGCTTCGACGCGTGAAACCATCTACTCCAGTATCTTCAACAACAAGGGTTACCGCAACAACAATGTCGCTCTGATCAATGCCGCGAGTCTCGATGCAGCACATACTAGCCTTTCTGATCCCACCGGTATCCCACATGCTGATAGTGATGCGCGTCAATTTTGGGACACACTAAAGAGCATCAACAACGGTATTGGCGGCAGGTATGCTACGCTGCGTGAAAGTGTCAGCTACTACGTTGAAAATCTCATTACAGGTGCACCTGAACTGGCACAGGGCAGCACTTTACGGAGCGGCATTGAAGCGGCACTGAATGTTGCTAAGGTAAAGGCTGCGCTCAGCGATACGAATTTGCCGGGCGGTGCGGTCTGCGATATGCCGTCTTACTTACTGGAACACAAGACCAGCGAGCAGCTCATCGCCAACCTGCAACTTGCCGCAGGACTTGCGGGTAGCGGACGCGCAAAGGGCATGCTTTTTTCTTACGGTGATCACGACAAACATGGCGGGGGGTCTTCGAGCGCTACCCCTCGTTACGGCAGTATCTTGTTCGCCGCAGTGCGGCTTTTTTGGGATTGGGTCGTCGCGCAGGGATTGCAGGATGACGTGATGGTAGTAATTTCACACGACTTTACCAGAACAGCTTACAACGAAAAAAGTAGTGGCGCACACGCGCTAAAAGTCAGGCAGGCAAGTGGCATTGCCGATGCTTCACTGGCAACGAAGGGCACAGACCATCAGCAGATCATGAGCATGATCTTTATCAATGGCAAAGTTCCTCCTGCGGGTCGTATCGGTGCGCTTGCTGACAACTACACCGCTTTTGGTGCACAGGATGCACGCGGTGTGCCCGATACTGCCATCGCCCCCTACACGTCCGATACCCTGATCGGCGCAATGCTGATGCGTTGCTTTGACGATGTTTTCAAGGACGAAGCCGCGGTCAAGGAATTCTTTCCCAACTTCAAAATGCCATCGCCCAATCCTTTCACGTCCTAGTGCGTGTGGGCAATTCGCCCGCAAGTCCCTGTGACAATGGACACAGCTATCTCCCACCCGCAAAAGTGCTGTAATATCAGCATTTTGTAACTAATTGAGCATTATGCAGCAAAGCGTATCTGTCTTGTTTTATATTATACAATTGCTATTAGTTATTAGTTTGCATATAATGTAGAAGATTTTGTAGGAGATGATGATGAAATTAGCGAAAATTATCGTGACTTTGGTTGCAAACTTGTGTTCTACGCTATTTTTAATCTTTGCGCTGTCATGCACGGGGGCTGAGCAAGTTGCTAATGTTGCTGGTGAAATTAAAATACCGCCGCCTGTTCCAACCGTAGACACCGCACAATACCATTATGACGAGCGTATACTAACCAGTAAAGACCACCTGCACGATGTTCACGTTGCCATCAGGATCACCCTTGATGACCACAGGATGCCCACCACACTCAGGGTAGAGAACTTCGACGCAAACATCAAAAGCTGTGAAGATAGGGAGTTATCCGCGGAGGAGAGCGATATCATTGACCTTAAGCTTACGGCAATTGAGTTCATCGAGTACGAAACATATGTGCCGACAGAATCTTGCCAACCCTCCTATTGTAGAGGATACGAAAACGGGCTGGAGCTTTGCTCGATGGATTGCCAAAGGTTTGTGACAAAGATCCGTAAAGACGAGATCAAAAGCTATAAGGGGCACAACCGTGCTGGGCAGCTGTTCAAGTTCAAGTGGCGTGCTTTCGTCGAGGGTGAAGTAAACAAAAGCCCTCTGGCATCTTTCACTCTTACTGACGGCAGCACCTTTGCAGAGCCAGAGCCAAGGCCAGACTCGAGACTGACAGTGTTTAGGCCTTCAATGGGAGTGATCGTAACCAAAGATACCTTGCCCATGCCCAATCCTGCATATAAGGATTGGCTGGCACAGTTAGAACTACGAAAGCAACAGAGAGTAGCCGTACATTTCTGCGACTGAGCTGTGGAGGCAGCAGCACATGGAAGAGATTAAACTGAGTTGATAATTTCAACAAACTGCTGGGCATGCAGAGAAGCCCCACCGACGAGCACCCCGTCTACATCGGGCAAAGCCATCAATTCGCCTGCGTTTTGTGGTTTGACACTGCCACCGTAAAGCACGCTTAGCCGACAATCTTTTTCTTTGCCGCACTCTTTGAGATAGTGATGTGCTTCCTGCACTTGTGCGGTGCTCGCGGTTTTGCCGCTGCCGATAGCCCAGATAGGTTCGTAGGCAACGCACAAAGATGTACACTGCACCTGTTGCAACACGCAGACTAACTGTTGCCGCAAGACCGCCTGTGTTTCGCCCCGCTCGCGCTGGGTGTCAGACTCGCCCACACATAGGATGGGCAGTAGGTTTGCCTGCAGGCAGGCTTGCACTTTGTGTGCCACGACTTCATTGTCTTCGCCATACAGCGTGCGGCGTTCGCTGTGCCCGACAATCGCACCCTGTGCTCCTGCATCAGCAAGTATCGGGGCGGACACTTCGCCCGTGAACGCACCAGCGGTGGCGGTGTGTACGTTCTGTGCCAACACACCGATACCGCGACCTTTTGCCGCGGCGACGGTTTCCACCAAGAGCGGAAACGGTGGTGCGACGTAAACATTTGCGCCGCTGAGCTTTGCTTGCGACAGTGCGTCGCAATACGGCTCGATGTCGCTCCGCAGCTGGTGCATTTTCCAGTTAGCGATGATGGTTTTTTTCAATTAACCCCCCTGTGTTTGTTGCCCAATGTGATGGGTGTACTGATGAAGTCCCATCCCTCAACTGCGCATATTGATGGCACGCACCGGGAAGGCGAACTTCGCTTCTTCGACCAGCTTGATGGCGTTTTGGAGGTCGTCGATTTTTTTGCCACTCACCCGCAGTTGATTGTCCTGCACCTGTGTTTGAATTTTCATGCATGTCTCCTTGAGCAGCTTGGTAATCTGCTTGGTCTCCTCTTTGCTCAAGCCGTCTTTGAGCGTTGCATTTTGCTTGAGCACGCCGTGTGAACCAGTCTCCTCCTTGCTATAGATCAGGCAGCGGATATCGACGTTGCGTTTGGCAAGCTTTTGTCCCAACAACTGGTGCAAGGAACGTAGCTTGTAGTCGTCGTCGGCGACCAGATAGATTTTCTTTTCCTGCCGCTTGAAGTTGATTTCGGCACGGCTGTTGCGGAAATCAAAGCGCTGTGAAATTTCTCGTGCAACCTGATTGACCGCGTCATCAACCAATTGCGGGTCAACCTCTGCAACAAAATCAAACGAAGGCATAGATGTTTCCCCCAAAGGCAAAAAACACGGACGGATTGAAAACACCGCCCCTCCTAGTGTATAACACCGTTATGAGCTTCGCTGAAATAAAAAACGCCATCTGCGAGAAGGTGCAGCTTTCCGATTTAATTGGCCAGTCGGTCAATTTAAAAAAAACTGGCGGACGCTATCTTGGCTTGTGTCCTTTTCACGAGGAAAAAACGCCGAGTTTTACAGTGTTCGACGACCGTTACTTCTGCTTCGGTTGTAAGGAATCGGGCGATGTGATTGATTTCGTGCGCAAGACTAATGGCAGCAATTTTCTCGAAGCGGTGCATTTTCTCGGTGCAAAATACGGTATCGACACCGACAGCTTGAAAAAAAACAAGAAAAAGACTGCCCCTCGCCAAGCTATGCACGAGGCACTGCTCAAGGCACGGGATTTTTTTCACCACAACCTCAAAACTGCTGCGGGACAGCAAGCCTTGGCCTATCTGCGTCAACGTGGCGTGAGTGAGGCAGAGATTGCGCACAGCAAAATCGGCTATGCCCTGCCTGTTCCCTTCGCACTGAAGGAGCAGCTGCGTAAGCAGGGTGTAGCACTTGCGACGGCGGTTGATGCTTCGCTGCTCAGCGACAAAGGCAATAAAGGCGATTTTTTTCGTAATCGCATCATGTTTCCCATTCACGATGCTCGCGGGCAGGTGGTCGGTTTTGGTGGACGCACGCTCGACCGCAACAGTCGTATCAAGTATTTGAATAGCCGTGAGAACGAACTTTTCCACAAGGCAAAGGTGCTATTCGGACTGTGGCACGCGGCACAGGAGATTGCTGCGCAGAAAACCGCTATTGTGGTCGAAGGCTATTTCGATTGGCTAGCACTGCAGCGGGCGGGCATCAAGCACTGCGTCGCCTGCATGGGCACGGCACTGACAGTGGCACAGATGCGCTTGTTGCAACGCCACATCGACAAGGTGATTCTGCTTTTCGATGGTGATCGTGCCGGCATTGAGGCGGCACGGCATGCGCTGCCGCTGACTTTTGATTTTCCTCAGATCAACATCAAAGCCGCACAGCTGACGAGCGGACATGATCCCGACAGCCTGCTTAAAGAGCAGGGCACAGAGGCATTGCAACAACTGCTCGACAAGTCCGAAGACGTGGTAGAATTCGGTATTATTGGCAAGTTGCGTGACCAAGATGTGCGCAATTACCCCAACGTGTTGCGCGATGAAATTTTACCGCTATTGCGTGAGATCAAAGATGACATGCAGCGTGGCACGCTGATTGCGCAGATTGCTGAGTATAGTGGCATTCCCCGCGACACCATCGCACAAGGACTGCGCAAGACACGCACCAAGCAAGCACCCGCAGCTCGATCCACCCCAAAGGCTGCATCCGTGTCGATGTGGTTGATGGAATTCGTCGGGCATCTGTATTATGCCGAACCGCAGACACTTGACATCGAAAAGTTGCTGGAATTCGTGCAGCAGGAACTGGCTCTCGATCCCGATTGGCAAGCGCTGTTGGCGGCGATGCTTGATAACTTGCAGCAGGGCACGCTTAACTGCAAGGTCGATGCACTTTCTGAAGACGAACTTGCCGCAGTGATCAAAGAAACGCTAGCAGAGGTGCGCAAGAACCCTGCCTTGTATAGCACCGACCACGCCCATGCATTGGCTATCTTGATGCAGATACACAAAAGGAAAAAATTAAAAGAAAAAATTGCACTGCTGCAAAAAGACTTGCATCGTGCCGACGAGCCACGCAAACGCACACTACTGCCTGCCATCTTTGCTCTGCAGCAAGAGAGACGTGAGCTGGGGCGCATGGACATGTCTTCTCCTGCACAAAGGACGTGATCACGGCCATTTCCTAGTTTTGCAGTCAGGGATTTGTCGGCATCTCCAAAAAGATACCGCCTGTGTTGTGAACATGCCGCTCGTCTTTGCGTTTGTCAACAATGGGCGCACCAGCTCTAGTCGCGTAGATGTAATTGAATAGTTGGGGCATAACTTATTTAAGATAAAGTTAGTTTATAGACTGGTTTCTATGTTACACCAACACACATGTAGTAGTCTGTCGTCATGAATCAAGACATCACGACACAGAGCCCACGCTCAATTTGCAATTTTCAATAAAATCAGAGACCTACCTTGCTTCTCGGCCTATACCTGAAGGCGTGCTCAGACAAAAATACCTCGTTGATCGCTTCTCGATGCTGGACATTGCCCGTGAATTTTCGTGCTCGAAAACATGCGTCAGAGACCTGCTGCTGAAGTATAAAATCCCCTTGAGATAACGCTCACAACCCCCCAAGTTCAGATGGACTACCTACGGGAAACGCGCGGGGTCGGTGGCAGAATCGCATACCACAAGGCTGAAATGAGAGCCGTTGCTACCATCAAGCAGATGTATACTGAGGGCGTGAGTAAGTCAGCTATTGCGAGGTTCTTGGCAACTATGAAGATTCCTATCAAGCAGCAGGGCAAGGGTTGGCACAACAACACGTTCGTGAAAATTCTCAAGGAGGAAGGACTCTATACGTTGATGGCAAGCAAGCATAGGGGGAGCGAGGGGATGCACTGTAGAAGCTGCGTCCAATAAGGATTACTGCTCCCAAATAGAGTGCGAGTGGTTGAGGTATCCAGTCGCCCAAAAGAGCTTCACCAGCCTGATATAACACCCAACTTGTGTTGTGTGTTCACGGCAACTGCTGGCTTGACTCCTTTCCGTTGCAGTGGCATAATTCGGCTATGCATCAGATGAACAAACAGGGGCAACAGGAAAAGCACCGCCGGGGTGAGGTGTTTGGCAATCCTTTGGCTGAAGGAAGTGGCTCAGTTCCATCATCACCCAGCACTGGTAGGAGCTTACCGCCGCCAGTGTCGAGACTCAGCAGAAGGAAAAAACTTATCCTGTTTGGTTGGTATGGTGGTAAGTTTTCACATCTAGGCTGGTTGTTGCCGCTTCTACCTGATTGCCATCACTATTGCGAACCGTTTGCTGGGTCGGCAGCGGTATTGTTGAACAGATCGCCTTCTGCGGTGGAAACTTACAACGATCTCGATGATGAGGTTTGTAATTTTTTTCGTGTGCTGCGTGATAAGCCCGAAGAACTCGCACGCAAAATAGGGCTGACTCCATTTTCACGTGAGGAGTTTGGACGAGCCTGCACACTTGATCCTGATATTTCGCCACTAGAAAGGGCTCGTCGGTTTTACGTCAGAGCTAGGCAAGTAAGAACAGGGCTAGCACAGACTGCTTCCATAGGCAGATGGGCGAACTGCAAAAATACAAGCAGAGCTGGAATGAGTGGTGTTGTCAGTCGCTGGCTGGGAGGGGTGAATTCTCTGCCTGAGATAGCGGAACGTCTGTTGCGAGTGCAGATCGAAAATCGTCCCGCGGTAGATGTGATCAAGCTCTACGACTCTCCCGAAACTCTGTTTTACTGTGACCCCCCTTATGTTCATTCAACCCGCGGCGACGCAAAAGCATACAAATTCGAGATGACGGATGTGCAACATGTGGAGCTTGCCGCTGCTCTGAACTCTGTGCAAGGAATGGTTGCTTTTTCAAACTACGACTGTCACCTCCTCGATCGACTTTACCCACGCCAACGCTGGTTTAAGCACGTGTCAGCACCTAAGACTAATCATGCGACTAAAGGCACACGAAGAGAAGTTCTGTGGACGAATTACCGTTTGCAGCGTGTGCTTTCCAAGTCTTAAAATCATGAGGCGAGAGCGAATTGAGCACCGCGTCACCGCAACAGATTCTTGAACGTCTCTACGAGATGGTCGATTCAACACAGGACTTGCCAAGAGTGAAGAATGTCAAAGTGTTGCAGCGAATCGAATATGTAGCTGGGTGCTTGACTAACAGAGCATGCGTGAGACTTCTGATGTCTTGCATGCTGGGAAAGATTGATTGTCCACATGTTGATCCGCGTGAACCGTACACGAAAATTGGCGGCAACTCGGCATTTTCAGGGCGGATGTATGACGAGAAGTTTATCACAGCATTCATCAACAAGTACAATCTTCCTTGCAACACCACAACGGCGTTCCTCACACCAGCTTTGCGTAACATTGACCAACCGTTGACAACGGATGTTGTTTTGGTGGGCGGCCAGGACGTATTTATCGCGATACTCTCAAGATTTTAGAAGATGTTGTGTGTGGGCAAGAGAGCGCAGAGGATGTGCTGGCTGACACGATACGGCTGCTATGTGTCGCACGCGACGAGAGAAAAAAGCGGATGAAGTCCCTTATTGAGAGTGTAGGTGACAGCACTGACAGGATGCCTCTATCAGCGGAGGAAATTCTTACTCTGATCGGCCAGCATCTGGCCTGCCGTAACACTAGCAGGTTGCCTGTTCTTCTTATTGCTGCAGTTTATACAGCGGCAAAAAATAAAATAGGTGAGACAATCAGTGAGCTTTTTCATCATAATGCCGCCGACAGGCAAACTGGCGCACTGGGGGATGTGCAAGTGTGTCTAGTGAACGATGCAAGAGTTGTCACCTGCTACGAGGTAAAACAGAAGCGGGTCAGCGTGGAGGACATTGATCTTGCTGTAACCAAAATAGCCTCACATACACCTAAGATAGACAACTACATTTTTGTTACCACAGAGACCATTGATGAACTGGTGGCCGAACACGCCCGTCTTACCTACAGGCATCTTGAGGGAGTGGAGGTCGCGGTAATGGATTGCCTCGGATTTGTCCGCCACTTTCTACATCTGTTTCACCGCATCAGGGGTGAGTTTCTCGATGCCTACCAGAAGCTGATTCTTGCAGAACCAGACAGTGCTGTCAGCCAGCCATTGAAAGAAGCGTTTCTATCCCTGCGACAAGCTGCCGAATCTGATGAGTAGCCTACCGTCGTGGAAACTAACACTCCTTTTTTAAAAATGCTATAGTGTTCTTGATTTCCTTTGACCTTATCACTTTTAACAATCCAGTCTCGACACTGTTCTTGACCTGTTCACGCTGCCATTAGTGTAGTGCTCCTGCTAGAGCAGCAAAGTTTCGAGATAGTGATGCGGTAAGTGAAGACTTTCATTACTAATGCGAAGGATCGGTTCAGTTGAACCGCATGGATGTGTTTTCCAGCACCTCTCTTGCTTAACTCAAAAATCTGTTACAACTACTTGACTTATGGCGGAGAGAACTTATTTTTATAGATATTGGGCGGTATTGGGGTTGTTCGGGAAAGAATTTTGTCTAGTCGATGGGTGATGATTTTTTGCGAGGCGATCGGTTGAGCAAGCGGCCGCAGGAGAGAAAACTGAAGTTTCCTAAATGGATGAAGGATACCCAGCGGCAGCTTTACAATGCGTTATGCTTTAAGGTTGTCTCCGATTATCCTTTGCACCATTATTACAGCGGTGCTATTCGTGTCTTGTCCGATGTTCACAACCATGATCGTGTTTCTCAAGCGGCGAATTCATTGCGCGAACTCTTGGAAAAGTTGTTGAGGTCAGTCCACGGAGATGTCAAGCGTGCGGAGAATGAGTTTGCTCAGTTGCGTGAAGAGATAGACAAATCCCTCTCGGAGTACAAGAATTCACAAGGCGATGAATGGGACGGATGGGTTGATAAAGTGATTGATCATGGTTTGGACAAGGGACTTGTTAAGGTCGAGCACTACTTGGGTCTCAACAAGCAACCACGCAGGGCGGATTGGGTGAGGGCGGCAGTGGAGGCGAGTTATGCTGGCTACACTAATGTCAGGGGAAGAAACATCGAGCAAGCAAAAGAAATAGCAAAAAGGGTGTTTTATGATTTGCAAGACTTTACCCACCACAACCATGATGATATTGATAAATTTGAAAAATGTATGAAAGAAGCGGAAGAAATTATATACATAATTCTCGAAAACATTTCAGTTATACAAAAGGCTATCCGTCACCTTTTGGATAAGGCAGACAAAACCGAAGGCGATATCGACAGCCTCTTCGAGCTAGTCGAGTCTAACGAAGCTAACCTTAACTTTTTTTTCAAGCACATTACCGAAAGAGCGGATGCTAATTGGTTACCTATTATCGAGGAGAGAGGATACTTTCGCAAGCCATCTGAGAACGTATACGGGAGCGATGGATGGGTAAAAACCCCCTTTTGGTTGCCGATACTATATCTAGTAAAAATAGCAACCGCTGAGCCAGATAAGGTTGCTAGAATTGTTGCAGAGATTCCAACAGTTGATAACCCTAGAATATGCGACGGGATCGCAAAGATCGCCATGTGCTTACCCGCGGACAAATCCTTAGAAATAAAGCTCAAACTGATCAGTTATATTGATAAGAGTTTTCAGCTGTGGGGAACTGAGGTTGATTTGGTGGCGCACTGGGCAAAGGCAAATCAAACTGCGGCAGCACTGGAGCTTCTGCAAAAATTGGTTGGGGCTGCACCTGATTGTCAGGAAAAACATGAGCAGCAGGAGAAGCATCAGCAGTTGGAACGTGATCTAGGACTATCACAGCGCATGGACAGCTTTTTTTTCCGAAAGCTAATGAATGAAGGCGTGCGCTTACTGGTCGAAAAAGAGCCATACGAAGTTGCTATCATTCTCATCAAAGCCACCTCAGCAATGCTTGAGCAGGAGTTTGGAGACGGTAGGGCAGACATCTCTGGGTCTGATTTTTGGTACAAGCCCGACGATCAGCCATCTGACGATAGCCGCGGGGAGTGCAGAGAAGTGCTGATTGACGCTATGGCCTCTGCATGCGAGAAGGTGTACGAGAAACAACCGGATAAGATTACGGCTCTTGATGAAGTTTTGTGCAACGAAGACCGCATGCTCTTTGTGCGTCTGCGCCAGCGCCTTTACAGAAAGCATCCTCGCGAGGAAAACAAGCTATCGATAAGGAGGCTAATTCTTGATCATGACGGGTACGGCAAGCATCCTCTTAGCGGTGACTTTTGGCACATGATAAAGAGTGCCTGTGAACACTTTGGTGAGGATTTTCTTTCAATAGAAGAGCGAACGCAAATTATTGAATCTATCAACAATGCTTCACTGGAGGGCAAACGCGACCTAGGGTATACGGAAGACGATCTGCGTCGTACACAGTTTTTTCCTTTTGAGCGCGTGCTATTCGGCAAATATTTGTCTCTCTTTCATAAATTGAAAGAAAAGTGTGAGCAGAAAAATATTCCCCCGAATAAAGTTGATGATCCCTATTACAAGCTTCCGAATATGGATAGGGTGTCATTGTTCGATCGCAGCCCCTTCTCCCTCGATGAGCTCGGTCGCTTGAGTGACGAGGGACTACTCGATCGTATAAATACGTGGGACAAAGAAAGGCGTGTTACCGAAAGCGATAGCTTTTTGTTCGTCAATAGGAATGGGCTTGCTGCGATGATCCATACTGTTTTCAAGGATAGAATTGTTTGTGATCGAGAAAGGATGAGGTTCTGGCTAAAAAACTGCGATAAGATAAAGTATCCCGTCTATATTCAAGAGATAATTTATGCTATGTACGAACTTATCAAGGCCGAAAAATATGGTTTGATAGACGACTACTTGGCATTTGGCAAACGGACTCTTTCCCGTACAGCCAGTGAAAGCGACAGTGAGCAAGGAGGCAACACACTTCACAGAGAGCCTAGTTGGCCAAGTCTAGGATGGGCTATCTGCAGGCTCATCCATGCCTATTTGGAAAAAGAGGTAGAGCCATCTCGTACTACTTGGGGGCTTTTACGCACAATTTTGACGACGCTTTGCACACAGTACGATTATGACCTAGATAGCGAGAAAAGGAGGCAATCAACATTACGTGATCCACTCAACGAGGCTATCAACACCATTCGTGGCAGTGCTTTGACGGCACTATTTGATTTTACGATAACAGCGAAGAGATGTGGCGCTGAGGCTGAACTTGCTGTAATAAAGAGAATCATTGAACATCGTTTATCAGCACAAAGCTGCCCATCACTAACACCTGAAGAGTATGCTGTTCTAGGGGTGTATTATCCCCGTATAAGCAGTTTTGATGAAGAGTGGTCAAGCCAACACAGGCCAAATTTTTTTCCACAAGGCGACCTAGATAATTGGGTAGCAGCATTTGGTGCGCTTATTGGCTATAACGCACCAGGCAAAACGATGTTTGTAATTGTTAGGGATAATTTCGACCTTGCTATGCAACATTTGGATAAACTCAGGGCAGATAGGACTAGCAGAAATACGCTATTGGATATGCTGGAACTGCGCTTATTTTCTTTCTATGTGGGTGGTCAGTATCCACTAACAGGTAGGAACAGCCTGCTTGATCGATATTATCAGATAACGAAGGATAACAAACAGAGTCGTGGAGGTTTGCTGTATGCAGTTGGTGACGATTTGCGCAGTAATGGGGACAAACTTGACAAGGAATCACTGGATAAGATCATTGCTTTCTTTAAGCGTCGAGTCGAAGCTGGTGATTTCGTAAAAATGGGTGATTTCAACCCTTGGCTGGATATAAAGCAGTTGCCACTAAAAAAGCGTCTTGGTTACTGTCTTAAAATTTTAGCAACTTGTCAGTTGGAAATCTTTTCGACTTCTGTTTGGTTGGAAAAATTTTGTAATATGCTCACAGAGTACCCAGAGCACACCGCGGGAGTGATTGCATGTTTCACTAAACTGACTGATTGCATCGATCCTGCCAAAGTCACCCATATCAACAAAGATTACGTGAAAATCATCGGGGCTGCAGGGCACAAAAGCAAAGATGGCCATGTGCGTATCAACATAGGACGTGCTGTTAGCAACTTACTTAACAAAGAATTGATCAATAACACAGACCTGTAATTTAGGGTATCTCCCCCTTCTTGATGCTGCCGACTCTTTTTTTATTTGTGAACCAATAGAGTGATTGCTAACCATTTCCTATCTCCCTGTGTGTGGTTGTTTGTAGCCAGAAAAGGCCATCTTTCACAGAATGACAATCCACATCTTTCAGGAGTATCTCGGAGATCCCGTCTGCGGCGAGGCAGCTACTAAAGTTATGCGGACTGTCCGGGCCGCGATGTTTGCGGCGGGTGAGTGTTGCATCTTTGCAGACAGCACTGACTCGGCTGCATTGCAAAGTAAAGTTAACCCAAACATCTCGCGCACAGCTATCAAAAACAACGGTGAGGGAGGTGGCAGATGTAGGTGGAGAAGTCTAAAAGCAGGTCAAAACGAATAACTTTGTCTACATCCCCCGCGCACAATTTAAAAATGTGCAAGAGGGAGATAAATATTGCCAGTGGCAGCGATTGCTCAACAACTAAAAAATTCCGCGATCCCTTGCTGCCAAGGCATAACATGGACACCTTCAACCAGCGAAGGGCGTGTGGTGCGGCAAAAAATACATGGCTGGCAGTTGGCAATGCTCTTACTCAAGCGGGCGAGCTTGCGGATGGCGGTGATGTCTGGTGTTGGGGTGGATTTGATTTCAATTGCCAGAGTCTGCCTGCTTTTAGTGGCAACGATATCGATCTCTGCGCCTCTATCCGTGCGGAAATAAAAAAACTCGTAGCCCTTTTCGTGTGCAGAGTTTGCTTTGATAATTTCCAACACGACAAAATGTTCAAAAAAACGTCCGAATTCGTAAGTAGCAGGGCGTAGGTAGGTATCGAGAGACAGTGATGCTGCTCGTGCGACACCTGTATCAAAAAAATAAAATTTGGGATGCTTGGCATAGGCCATGCGTGTGCTACGACTAAAAGCAGGTAAGTAAAAACCAATCAAGGTATCTTCCAGAATACTGAAGTATCTCTGCACAGTGCTTTTATCGACACCAGTTTGACGTGCGAGTAAGGACATGTTCAGAATTGTGCCGCTTGCGCTGGCTGCAATGTGCAAAAAATTACGAAAGGGAGCAAACTTACGCAAGAAACCTTCGGCTTGCACTTCTTCACGCAGATAGGTGTTGACGTAACTATGTAGAAAACGCTTGCGTTCTACACCTTCATTGCGCAGGGTGACAGCACGTGGCAATGTCCCAAAATTAAGTGCATCGTCGAGATCGAACTGTGCTCCAAGTTCTTGTGCGCTGAAAGGATGCAGGGCAAAGGTGATCGCCCGCCCCGCCAGCAGATTAGCTGCACCATGCCGCAACTTGCGTGCACTTGAACCAGTCATGGCGAAATTGATGCCATATCTCTCAATTGCAAGATGCACCACATCGAGAAGCCGTGGTGCTTTCTGCACTTCGTCGATAACTATCCAGTTGTTCTGCTGCTGCTCAGCGTTAGCTTTTTGCCAATCTTGCAACAACAACTGCGGTGCGTTGAGATAACGTGTTTCTGTCTCTACCTCCAGCAAATCAATCCAGAAATGCTTGCTCATTGGCAATAATTGCCGTAACAGGGTGGACTTGCCCGTGCCACGTGCTCCGAACAAGAAAAAACTTTGAAATTTAGAAGGGTTGACAGTTCTAGTGATCATAACAAGTAAATTATGTCGTTTTTCGTGCTTATAGTCAACATTTTATGCAAATAGCTGATATAATTGATATAAAATGCTGCACTTGCTTCGCTAACGAGATTGTTTGTGATGCTCGCGGTGCGAACTCTTTGCCGATTTTTCGCATTTCCAGCGAACTGCATGTCCGCGAACTCAAGTAAGCTCTAGGGAGCTCGCTTGGCCAGTTTGCGCAGCGTTTTCCAGATGTTGGCTGCACTCACGCCCTTTTTTAGTGCATATCTGGCAATGATGGGGTCGTTGCGCAGTAGCTCTGGTTGGCGGTCAACTTCCTGCAATACATTGCGCAACTCCTGCTGTAATTCACTCGTTACCGTTGCTTTATTCAGATCATCTTGTGTGGCAAGATCAACAAAATTATATATGCGATGTTTAAGCCTACTGACTTCGTTTAGGTTGCGTTTGGCAATGGCTTTTTGGATGGCTGTCTCTGCCATAAGCTCAGGGTGAGTATCTCTGACATACTCTATCAGGAGGTTAAGAAGTTGTGCCTGTCCTTCTTTTTCAAACCCGTATGAGGACAGTATGTCGATATATAACAGCAAGTCTTGCTGGGATGAATAGTTGTTTTCTAACGTGGCGAGATTGGGATAGAAATCATGGTCAGACATGATTTTTGGAATATCAGATACCAGCTTATTATCAAAGCTCTTACGATGGTCAAGATAAAAATGAAAAGCATTGATATACATTTTTTCGATTTTGGCTAGCTTTTCCCAACTCAACAACTCTTCGTAAACATCTTTATGAAAACGATGACGTATCAATTCATCTATGCGATAAAAATTTTTAAAACCCATACCAGCATGCCTTACCGAGCGTTCAGGTATATCATAGAACATCGCTTGCACGGAGTATCCTGCATCTTTGTAAAGATCTGCGAGCATAGTTCTTGTTCTAGTATTGTTGGCATCGAGAGCAAACGCAGTGCGTAATTTCTTAAACCCTGCCTTGTAATCAGCTTCGTTTGTTGTCTGAAGCAGTGCCTCTGCTGCATCAGTTAGTTTCTTGGCTTCATCGGCTAAATCATACATTTTTTCGTCAGCAATCAGGTTTTCTCTGTTGTGTGGCCAGCCGTTTTCTGACAGCCTTTGTCCAACTCGCAACATCTTGTATTGGTTCAATGTACCAGCACCGTTAAGATTACTGACGATATTGATGCTGGTGCGGGTAGCAGTTTTGGCGATAATGATGGCAACTTCATCTCTAGTCAAGTCAGGCAGAATACTGCGTAGGTCAGCAATCGCACCTGAGACAAGCGGGGCTGCGCCACTTGTGCCACCGAACTTTTTGAATGCGCCATCAGCTCCACGGCGCGTCGTGATAAAATTGTCGCTCGGTGCGAGTACGACAACATGCTGGTGAGATTGAGAGAATTTACTGACAAAGCCGCTGGGGTCAAGACTTCCCACTACGATCATTTTCTTGCCTGACTTATGGATGATAGAATCAACCGTAGCGGGGAAAGAATTCCCCACGGAATAAACAAATATTGTTTTGTTGACCAATTCGTTCGCAGACTTGACCTTTAATGTCTCACGTGTGGACGAGTGGGTGACAGGTGGTAGGTTGGAAATTTTGTGGTGAGATGAGAAAAAGTCCTCACTGTCTCCAAGCATAGTAATCTTGCCTTTAGAGCTAACACCGATGGGCGATTCACCCGTGATCAGATTGGACACCTCTGTGCCATGAGATCCTATACCATCGCCTGAAGCCCAACACGGACAGTTTGATAGGACAGCTGCGTCGATGCTAGTTTTTTGCATACCTTCTTGAAAAAAGTCTAAGTCTACGACACCAATATCAGAGGGGTTGAATCGAAACCCCTGCAGCTCCATGTCCTGCAACAGCTCCCTTGCTTCGGGGACAAACACAGCTTCCTGTGCCCAAAACCTCGTGAGCTGTGCTTTTTCGTCCATAATCTCATCAAGATACTCTTAACCTGCTATTTTTTCCCCGTTTATTGTCAATACAGTGTCATACTCTATCTCAATGCTGTCGTAGTCCTTTGCATAGAGACTGGGAAGCCTCTTCTTGAGCTCGCGCTTATCCCCATAAAGCAGAGCCGTGCCACTGCATACACTACAGACAATGGCAAAAAAAATAACGCTAACTCTCATGATACCTCCAAACATACTTACTCCCACTCAATCGTTGCGGGTGGTTTGCTGGTCAAGTCGTAGACGACGCGGTTAACACCTTCGACCTGTGCGGTAATGCGCGCGGCAATCTCGGTGAGTACCTCTGTGGGCAATGTGCAGGCAGAGGCGGTCATCGCATCGACGCTCTGCACGGCACGCAAAACGATGGTGGCAGCATGGCTGCGGCGATCGCCGCGCACGCCAGTTGAGCTGAGCGGCAGCAGCACACAGAAGGCTTGCCATGTCTGGTCGTAAAGTTGGTGCTCGCGCAGTGCATCGAGATAGATGGTATCGGCCGTGCGCAACATGGCAAGACGTGGCGGGGTAACTTCTCCGATGATGCGCACGGCTAGGCCGGGGCCGGGGAAAGGTTGGCGTTGCAAGATATGTTTGCTGAGACCGAGTTCTTTGCCCAATGCACGCACCTCGTCTTTGAACAGTTCTCGCAGCGGTTCGAGCAG
Organism: Oligoflexales bacterium; assembly: GCA_965226195.1. GTDB lineage: Bacteria > Bdellovibrionota_B > Oligoflexia > Oligoflexales > JAPPIL01. Next base: position 743,013 of record OZ245333.1, on the reverse strand, counting down.
CTTAAGTTCCATCTCTGCGGGCAACCCACCGACATTGTGATGGCTCTTGATGCGCTGCGTGTGTTCACCGACACCTGACTCGATGACATCTGACTTGAGCGTCCCCTGTGCGAGATGCGTAAAACCCTTGCCCCGCGCAAATGCCTCTAGCTGACGCACGAATTCATGCCCGATAATGTGGCGTTTTTCTTCCGCGTCGGTCACGCTGTGTAAAGCGTTGAGGAAGTCCGACTGACAGTTGAGTGACTGGGGCTCGATCCCCAACTCGTGTAGAACATTTATTATTTCCGCAACCTCGTTTTCCCGCAGCAGTCCGTTGTTGACATAGACACAGCAGAGTTGTTTCTTGCCGAGAATGCGTGCCAACAACACGGCAGTAACACTTGAATCAACTCCGCCCGATACTGCTACCAGCACCTTGCCAGCACCGACCTCTGCCTTGATCCACGCGTGAATGTTGTTAATGTGCTGTTTTGGTGTCCATTTAGGGGTAAGTCCGCAGATACGTCGGCAGAAGTTTTCCAAGATGTGATTGCCGTGCTGGGTGTGGGTAACTTCGGGGTGAAACTGCACGCCCCAGTGCGGCAGACTGCGATGACGCACCGCGGCGATCACACCCTCAGCGTTGTGTGCCGTTGCCTGCATGTTGGCAGGCAACGTGCTGACGTGATCACAGTGGCTCATCCACACCTCAAGTTGGTGTGGCAGGCTGGCAAACAGCGGATCGTCAGGCGTGGCCAGTTCGATCGCAGCATGTCCAAAAGCGCGTTGCTGGTCGGCATGCACCTCTCCGCCAGCTTTGTTTACCAACAGCTGCATGCCGTAGCAGATACCAAGCAGTGGTATCTCTTCTTGCAAAAGCCAAGCAGGAATACCCACATTATCACCTGTGCTGATAGAAGCGGGGCCGCCTGAGAGAATAAAGCCACGTGCCTGCACCTCAGGACGCTGTGCCGCACTGACTACTTCGCTGTGGTAACCCAAGTCGCGCAGACGACGGGCGATAAGCGGTGTGTATTGCGAACCGTAGTCGATGACGACGATTGGTTCAGCGGCGGTAGTTGGGTGGCTCTCTGGTGATAACGACATCATGCACGTGACTTTCTTTCAATCCTGCGGGACTGATCCTGACGAACTCGGCTGCGGCAGGGATCGCGGCGATGTTCTTCGCCCCGATGTAGCCCATGCCAGCACGCAAACCACCGACCAGCTGTTGTAGGCTATCGGACAGTGACCCGCTGTAGGGAACAAGTCCTTCAATCCCTTCGGGCACGAGTTTGCCGGGGTTAGTGATTGCTCCCTGCTGGTAGCGGTCTTTGCTGCCTGCTTGCATAGCGGCGATGCTGCCCATGCCGCGATAGGATTTATAGGTCTTGCCTTCGTAAAGGATCATCTCGCCGGGGGCTTCGTCCGTGCCGCCGAACAAGCTGCCGATCATGATGGTGGACGCACCTGCGGCGCAGGCTTTCAGAATGTCACCAGAGAAACGCACGCCACCGTCAGCGATGACAGGCACGCCGTGTTTTGTCGCAACCCGTGCACAGTCCATGATTGCCGTAAGTTGCGGCACACCGATACCGGCAACGATGCGGGTGGTGCAAATACTGCCGGGGCCAACACCGACTTTCACTGCGTCCGCCCCCGCGTTGATTAGTGCACGGGTGGCATCAGCGGTGGCAATGTTGCCTGCGATTAGCTCGTAGTTGTGGGCCGTGAAGGTTTGCTTAATCGTCGTGAGCGCGGTGATGACTCCTTTGCTGTGCCCGTGTGCGGTGTCGATCGTCAATATATCGCAGCCTGCGTTTAGCAGTGCTTCAACCCGCGCACAGCAGTCTGGCGCGGGACTGACTGCCGCCCCGACGATCAGCCGCCCGCGGCTATCTTTTGATGCATTGGGGAAGCGGCGTGCCTTCTCGATATCCTTGATGGTGAAGAGTCCGATGAGGCGACCGTTGTCGATCAGCGGCAGTTTTTCGATGCGGTGCTGATGTAAAATTTCCAGTGCTGCGCTGTTGCTCGTGCCGCGTGGGGCGGTGATAACACGCTCGGTCATTACCTCGCCGACACGTTTGCTGCGATCGTTTTCAAAGCGAATATCACGCCCCGTCAGAATTCCACACAAGCGTTCGTCGGCAACGACAGGCAACCCAGAAATGCTGTGGGTATGCATGATGTCGAGTGCCTCTGCTACCGTGTTGCGGGGTGAAACGGTAATCGGGTCGCTAACCAGTCCAGCTTCGCTGCGCTTGACCTTGCTTACTTCCCGCGCTTGCGCAGCGATGCTGAAATTTTTGTGAATGATGCCCATACCGCCGTGCTGTGCCATCGTGATGGCGGTGTCTGCTTCCGTAACGGTGTCCATCGCCGCCGAGAGCAGTGGTATCTGCAACGTCAAGTTGCGGGTCAGTTGTGTGGCAAGCTCTGTCTGAGCTGGTGTGACTTCTGCATAACGCGGGGCGAGTAGCACATCATCAAAAGATAGTCCTTCGTTTATTTTCATCTTTGATTTTCTTTCATTACAATAGAAACAAGAGGAGTCTAGCGTATTTTTAATGTAATGACAAGCGTCGTCGCACCGCAACTAACAGCGGGACAAAGAGAGCGAAGAGCAGGATTTCGTGCGGCACGGCCTCGCGTCCCGCGATATGAGCGCAGGAAGTAAAGTCGTTCTTTTGTGGTGGCATGGGAGGGGCGGTGACATTGTTGCTATCGACAAATTCACGCAAAAACTTTGCGGAAGAGGCGACGTTATCTTTACGCTCAACTTTGTTGACGGTAAGGGTAATGCCCCCCCAGTTAACCCCTAAGAGTTTTCCGCTAGTGGCATCGATCAACCCTGAACCACTCGACCCATGCACGAGGTCGCAGGTGTGGCGCAAGCCGAAGGGCAGGTTGGGGTTGAGTGCCCAGAAGTCCTCTTCAAAACGCCCCAACACTCGACAATTGTTGACAGTTATGGCTTTTTTGGGAAAATACGCGCCAGTTGCTTTCAACATCTCCTCGTGCTCTCTCCCCGGATCGCTCTCTTTTGCGCTGGGGTGATGAATAATGAAAGCTTTGCGGTTGGGGGGTACTTCTCCGTCCCAGATTTTGAAAGGCTCGTAGCCTTCAGGTAATTCGCCATCGAGGGTGAAGATGGCGAAATCTGCCGCGAAGTTGGTGACTAGTGAGCCGCTTTTGCACTTGAGTGTTAGGGGCTCTTCTTCGATAGAAAAGTCAAAATAAACGCTGGTTGCCTTGCAAGCTTCGGGGACAATTTCTGGCAACGAGCGGTTTGTGCCACTGATTTTTTTTGCAAAACAGTGGTGATTGGTAACGATACGTGGCAGATCACCTGTGTTGCGTCCTTCGATCAGCGAGCCAGAGCAGAACTTTTGCTTACCGTCATTCATTTCCGTAACGGTGAGGATCGAGGCTTTGATTGCCTTTTCCAATACCTCAGCGGGAATGTCGATGTTTTCAACCTCGGTATTGGCTAAACGCTCGATGTCGTTGGTAGGGCCAACAATATAGCCCGGCTTGGAAATCTCCCGCTGCGCACGGCAAGCACTGCCCAGCAGTGCGATGATTACGATTAGTTTTACTGACATATTCCACACGATGCGCCACCCCGCGTCACAAGTCTTACAACAGAGTATCGGCAGAATTGCGGAGCTACTTAGCTAAAAACAGCAAAACCTGTCAACTGCGGGGTAAAGCCTGCATACATGCTCTATGTAGCAACTATGATGACGACTGCGTCTTGCAAGATAGGCTATTTCAGGGGCGGGGCGTACATCAACCCGCCTGTGGTACGTGACCACAGATCGTTGCGACCACGTGGCAGGCGTAACGGTGTGTTTTTGCCGATGTGACGTGCAAAAGACTCGCCATAGTTGCCGACTTGTTTGATGATGTTGTAGGCCCAGTTCTCGCTAAGGCCGAGGGCTTTGCCGTTGCCTTTGACGACACCGAGCAAGCGCTGCACATCGGGGTCTTTGCTCTTGCGCATTTTATCGACGTTCCGAGAGGTAATGCCTAGTTCTTCTGCAGCGATGCGGGCGTAGATCGACCAAGTAATGATATCAAACCATTCGTCATCTCCATGTCGCACCCCCGCCGCCGCTGGCTCTTTGGAAATAATTTCTGGCAAAATGATCAAATTAGCATGATTTTTAACTTTCGTTCTATTGCCGGCAAGAATAGCGGTGTTACTGGTGAAGGCATCACAACGTCCACTGAGGAAAGCTTTGAACAGTTCTTCAGTGCTTTCCATCACGACTGGCTTAAACTTCATGCTATACTTGCGAAAATAATCAGCAAGATTTTGTTCGGTGGTCGTTCCTTGTGTAACGCAGATCGCAGCACCGTTAAGCTTTCGGACACTTTCGATGCCGGTGCTTTTCTTGACCATAAACCCTTGCCCATCGTAGAAAGTAGTCGGCGAAAAGTTGATTCCCAACAGTGCATCACGGTTGAGTGTGCGGGTAGTGTTGCGTACCAACACGTCAATTTCGCCCGATTGCAGTGCTACAAAACGCTGCTGGGCACTGACCGCGGTTGTCTTAATCTTGCTGCGGTCACCGAACACTGCTGCGGCAAAGGAATGGCAGAAGTCAACGTCAAGCCCAACCCACTTGCCTTTGCTGTTTGGAGCAGAAAAACCTGGTAAGCCTGTGTTTACTCCGCAACGCACGTAGCCGCGCTTCTTTACCATCGCAAGTGTTCCCTTCGCTTGCAACGGCAACACCCACGCCAACAACCCCATAGCTAGCAATATCCTATGCATCTGCTTACCTATTTAGTTTTCAAGTCATATGCTCCACCAGCATAGCGTAGCGCATGTTTAGCCACAAAACGCTGCTTAAGTTAGAAAAAAAACGTTCTAATAGACGATAGATTACTCCAGAGCAAATAAATTACCCGTGCAGCTTAGAAAACCAACATCTTCCTATTACTGAGGTGCAATTGTTCGCTCGGTGTGTGTTCGAGTTTACGGCAGAAGCGGTTGATCTCGGCAATCAGGTAGGAGCGAGCACAGAGACTTGAACTGCCATCGCTCATGTCTATCTTCACCGCAGGCAAGGTCGCACTGTGTGGCACGATTACCAGCAGCAACTGCTCGCGCTCCGCAGTGCGGTGGTGGGCAAGGCATATCTGATGCAATTCTTCCCAGCGATAGGCAAGTGTCTTTAGCCGTGACTTGATACTAATGTCAGTAGTGGTAACCGCGATCGATACTAACCCCGTTAGGAAACGATGAATGATCAACACCCATGGCAGTAACACACAGATGGCAAAGGCCAACAGTACGACCTCCCGTCCTCCTAGCGGCGCATGAGTGCGCACAAGATGTGAGACGACGAGAAACAACAGGCAGCCGAGTAGTCCGATGAGCGAGGCAATTGCCATTTTTTTTGGATAAGCAAGAAACCTACGTCCCCCCGGCAGTTCGTCGGTAAAATAAAAAAATTCGCGTTCCTCCAGCTGTTTTTTTTGCAAAAAACGCAGCGTGTCGAGATCCTCCGCATCAAGCTCGTGAATTCTGATCCAAATCTGTCGCTCTGCGTCAAATTTGCCCTGTACTTTGAGCAAAGCTGCCTTCAACTTCAACGCCTCGACGTTGCTGGGGCCAAGCTCCAGCAACGTGTCTAAAGCTTCCTGTGCTTGCTCCAGATCGCCATTAGCGACAATCTTTTTGATCTTCTCTACTCGCATAGCAACATTGTATCGGCAGCAAAGTCTAAAACATGAAGCTAAACCAAAAAACACCTCTAATCATACTGACAAGCAATGCCTATCATAGTGTAAGTTAATTTTTGTATGGGCGTGACATTTGTGTTAAAATATGTTAAAAGCTTAGCTACGAAGGAGGTTTTGACATGCAATTGCCATGGGAAAAGAATGCCGTCACCGTGCTGGTGATGGGTGATGTGATGCTCGACGAGTGTCTCGATGGCGATGTCAATCGCATCTCTCCTGAAGCACCGGTGCCCGTGCATCGGGTCGTGGAACGGCGCAGAATGGCGGGTGGTGCGGCAAACGCTGCCCGCAACGTGCATCTTGCTGGGGGTAAGACGCACCTCTGTGCTGTCATCGGTGCTGATGAGGTTGGTGAGCAACTGGTAGATGCGCTACAGCAAGATGGCATCAGCGGCAACTATCTTATCCGTGTCGCACCGCGTGAAACAATAAGAAAAACAAGAATATACGCCCAAAACCAACAGATGTTGCGTGTTGACCACGAGCAGATTCAGATACTTACGGCCGCCGAGCAGGAACAGCTTTATGCCGCGGCTGAGCAACTGCAATTTGACGTGCTGCTGCTCAGCGATTACGGCAAAGGCACGCTGCCACCTGCGTTGAGTACTCGCCTCATTGCTCTCGCCCGCAGCCGCGGCAGCAAGGTTGTCGTCGATCCGTATGGTTGTGATTTTCAGCACTATGCCGATGCCGATCTCATTACCCCCAACCTGTCCGAAGCTCGCCGTGCCCTCGATGCGGTTGTGGCACAGGAAGACGGTGGCGAACAGCTTGGACGTGCTTTGCAACGCCGCTATCCTCGTCTGCGTGATGTGCTGGTGACGATGGGAAAAGATGGCATGATTTACGTGCCGATCACCACGATTCAAGCCCCTGTGCTGCGACGCACCCGTGCTCGTGAAGTTTTTGATGTTTCTGGAGCGGGCGATACGGTTGCGGCACTGATGGCACTTGCTGCGGGATGTAATGTGTCCGTGATACAGGCATTGGAACTCGCCAGTCAAGGTGCGGGTCTGGTGGTTGAAAAACGTGGCACGCAAGCAGTCACTGCCGCGGAGCTAAAACAATCCCTCATCTCTGACGAAAGCCACAGCAGCACACACAAGATTGTTGCTCCCCAACAGCTTAGCCGCGCCCTCGGCAACAGCAGTGGTCGCGTTGTTTTCACCAACGGTTGCTTTGATATTCTGCACGCTGGCCACGTCACCTTTCTGGAACAAGCCCGTGCCCGCGGCGACCTGCTAGTCGTCGCCCTCAACTCCGATCGTTCTGTCACCCGTCTTAAGGGCGACAGCCGCCCGATAATCCCCCTCGAAGCCCGGCTACGTCTGATCGCGGCACTCAGCTGTGTCGATCTCGTTAGCTGGTTCGAGGAGGACACCCCTGCCGCGCTGATCGCCAGCATTAACCCACATGTGCTGGTGAAAGGTGCAGATTGGAAAACACAAGACATCGCCGGAGCTGACATCGTGCAGCGGCAAGGTGGCACGGTCGCCACCATCCCCCTGCTAAGCGGACACTCTACCACCGCCATCGTTGACCGCATCGGTCGTCACCCCAGTCAACCGTGAAGTTGTAGTTGCAACCCTTTGGCACGGCAACCTAACAGTGTTGTCAGCGGATAGCTCCCACACTGAGATGAAAGGGGCGGGTCTCGTTGTTGAGGACAATACTGTGGCTGTCAGTACAAGCGAGCGTAGCTAGAAAAAATACCACGGTGGACAAGTTATTAGTTGATATTTTTTTCGATGTAATTTAATGATATTTTCGATGGTTTTAAGGTGTAAGTTATGAAGAGATACTGCCTCGGTTTGTTTTTTCCAGCTGTCCTGAACTTGTACTCTTGTGGCACGGAACAGCCATACAGGGAGCATCGCCATAATCCAACAGGATTTGACCAAGCGACGCGAGAGCTGTTTTCTCTGGTGGCTGGGAGGACTATAAGGGCGCGTGTTAGCACTCTTTTTGGTGATCGCTTTTTAGCTGCACAGGCACTCCTCACGAGAGGAGCTGATATTAATGCCAGAGATGGCAAGGGCCGTACCCTTTTGCACTGGGTCAGGGATGCGAAAATGGCTAAGTTTCTTGTTGAGTACGGTGCTGACCCAAACATTACGGACAATAGAGGTGTCACTCCCCTGCATCTGGTTAAGAAACCCGAAATAGCTATGGTTCTCATCGATGCCAAGGCTGATGTTAATGCTAAGGATAGTGATGGCGATACCCCCTTGCACGGAGCAACTTATCAGCGTGATTATACGTTAGCTTTGGTTTTTTTACAGTTTGGTGCTGATGTTCGGGCTGAAAACAAAAGCGGCGAAACTCCCTTGAACTTGGCTGAGCTTAGGGTGAATGAGGCGAGCTCAAGGAGAATCATGTTATTGAGCGATGTATACGAACTGCGTAGAGCGAAAGAGATGAAGCGTATGTATCTAAAGGTTAAGCAGCTGAAAAAAGATTATAGAGAGGGTTATGAAGCAGGGAAAGCAAAAGCCTACAAGGAAACTCAGAGCAATGACTGATCTATATGCCAGTTATCCATTGCAATGGTGACACAGAGGAAAATTTTCCTCCAGACGCATTGGCAAACGCACATATGTCCTTGCTCATATCGTGCGTGCACTCCTCCTTGAACTCAACGTTGCTGGTCTTCCCCCGCCACCAGAGCCTTGTCAATCCCAATATTTCCGTTACCCATCCGTGCTCTCTATTTCTAAAGATGCCATCCTGATCTCATTGAGAATTGATAACGGTTTTTGCTCAGTGGTTGTTTGGGGAGGCGATCATCGGTGCGACTGCCTTGTCCTCAAGATAGTGCCAGTGCTACAAAATACTTGCTAATATTAGAACTACAGGCATGGATGACCTTATCTGAACTATGCAACAACGTTCAAATGAAGCAACAGAAAGGGAAAAGGGTGTCCTTACCCTTGCTACGCGGGCATTACACCACCGCCATCGTTGACCGCATCGGTCGTCGTCCCAGTGCGTTGCTAGCTGAATACCTTGTGTGGTATTAACGTAATGTGTCTGTTCTAGCAGCCGGCACTACAGAGTGCTAGCGCAGATAGTCCGAGTAAAAAGTTAGCAACACCAAATAATTAAAAATTACAAAAACTTAAACACTAGGTGCGGAAGTGAGGAGTTTAGCATGTGGTTCAATCAACAAATACCTAGATAATATAGTTAAAATCGACTTATTTTCAGTAAGTTAAAAATTTTAGTAAGAAAATATGATTTATTACCGAAAAGACTTATATAAACAGGTTGTGTTTGGGAGGTCTGTCATGGGTGTGGCTGTCGTTGCACTGCTACTCTTTATCTCGTTAATTTCTTTGTATTTTATTTGCCAGTACGTGCAGCTATCCAATAGTATTAGCAAGATAAAATATGACATAGATACTGCAGCCAAATTGATAGATTACCAAGAGGATGGCGCAGAAAAATTTTATAGAGATTATGAAGAAATAAATGCTAGTTTCAAGGACATCCATTTCATCGCACATGCTTGGCAGGAATTCACTGAGCACATCATCTTTGACAAGAATGCTGCTGGTGAGCTTGTCGTCAAAAATTCCATTCAGCCTAGCTCCTATTTCAGTGTAGATAAGCTGCTTACTACAAATACCGAAATTAAACGCAGCAACCATGTCACTTGGAGTTTACTCGGTTTCGGAGCTATCGGGGCGGCTATTGTCTTCATCTTGGCTATGGTGAGTACAAGTGTTGTTCCAGATCAAGCGCTGATCTTGATGAAAATAGCGAAAAATGCGAGCTACGCTCTTGTCTGCTTTGCTGCTGGTTTAGGATATGCACTGGCGTTTGCCACGCTACAAAAGACGGATATAATTCATATTGAAGATAAACTGCATGAATTTAACGATAATCTCGAAAATGTGCTCATCTTCTCAACTACCAACCAAGTTCTCGACGAGGTGCTGAATGCACTTGTAGAGCAGAACAAGAAAGTAGATGGTATCAGCAATAGCATTGCACTTAGCGGCAACAATTTTTCTGAAGCAAATTCAGTTCGTGAACAGAAAAACGGTGAATTGCTGCACAAACTTACCGAAAATTTTTCTGACAAGCTACAGCAATTAGTAGAACAGGGTCAGAGCACCGCTGAAGTACTCACAGAGCTGCAAAAATATGTGTCCGAACATAGTCAAAGTTTCTCTGACAATCTGTGGCAACTCCTCAATGAACAGGGAGAGAGGACGGTTGGAGCGCTTACAGAGTTAAAGCAACAGCAGGCCGAACACAGTCAAAGTTTTTCTGACAAACTACAGCAGCTGTCCACAGAGCTGGGTCAGCTAGTAGTAGAAACACTCACTGAACTGAAACAACACAGTAGCACAAATGCTGATAAATTTTATGACAAACTACAACAGCTGTTTGTCCAGCAGGAACAGCACACGACAATTGCACTCGAAAGATTGAGGGAAACAAATGTCACGAACACAGAAAAACTTTATGATAGGCTTGGAGAGCTTTCTGCAGCGCAAGAACTGTTTGATTACGAAGTCCAAGCAACGATTAAAAAACAACCACGCGAGGATCATTTGCCTGAAGAACCTGAGCCTGAAGATCCTGAGGCTATAGCAGCGAAAAAGTTAGAGAATGGAGAAGTACTGTCAGAGGATGAATCCTCTGAGGAAGATAATCTGATACCATTTGATCTTGAGTCATGAAAGTTTTTTACCAAAATGATGGTGTTGAGATAAGTAAGGATGGTGTTCAGGTGAATGATTTTTTACAAAAAAATCCACAGTTTGACTTTTTAAAGATATATCATCTCGAAGAAAAAATTACTCTTGAGGAAGATAAAATATTTATCAGCAACGAGGTTATTTCTGATTTTACTCCTAAACAGCTAGAGATGCTCAAGTTGCCACCGCGCTATCCACATCTGTTCAAATGCCAAGCATCTGGTGCAATTTTACAGGATGACTACAAGATCACACCTATTTTCAAGACAAAATCGGGTAGACCTCTGGGTGACTACAAGCAGTTAAAGGGGACATTTATCAGCTTTCATGACAAAAAAAGGTATACTCTTCCGCACGAAATATACACGGCACTACAGCTGATAGAAAAAATAAATACCACCACAGACTACGGTCGCAAGTTGACACTCGTGCAGCAATTAAAAATATTAGAGATAAAGTTAAACAACAATAGCTCTCTGGAAGATATCAACGTGAGCACTGCATCCCATTTTAGCTTGAGAATAACAGATAAAGACAATTTCACCGTATTGCCAGTTTTTTTAAAGGAGGTAAACAACGGCGAAACTAATGATGCCGATACAGAAGAAGTAGGAAAACTTAATGACGAGCGGGAAAGCACTGTCGAGGATTTATTGCCGCAGGAACAGCTTGAAAAATATCACGAGTACTTCCAAAATCACGCGCGAGTAGAACTACACACACAGGTAGCTGATAATAAGTTTCTGGTGTTAGATGACAAGCTAAAAAAAATCATACAAGTAATAAAAGATGCACATGTGACAAAAACAGTTGCTGCGAGAAGAGCGCTGTATGCTTGTCCAAACACCTATCTGCGCAAGGAGATGGGACAAGAGTTCTCCGATGACTTAGTTGATACTTTTATTCCCGATGAGCTCTACATCTCAGAGAGAATAAGTTATATCGGTGTGTGGACATCGAAGACGCAATCTTTTTTGCCATCTTCGCACAATGAATGGGTACCTAAGGATCTCGTTGGTATCCGTCTCGACAACGAGCTGGTTTTTATAAAAGCAGAAAAGATACCTTCAGCTATCGAGAAAATGCAGCGGGCGCTGCAAGATCAGCAAAAAACAGTTGCTATTGACAATCAGGAAATGCAAGCAACACAGGAGAACATCGATTTGCTCGCCAAAGCAAATATCAACTACAAAGAAAACGTGAGTAGTGCTACACAGAAAAAAAGTGAGCAGCATGAAGCTGTGTCTAATACGAAGGTAGCTGCAATTATAAAGGATAATATCGAGGGGGATAACTTTCTGGAAGATGTGGTCTCAAGAAAACGTTGCAAAAAATATATTCCCAAGCTGCTCAAAACAAGAGGTTTACACAAGCATCAGCGGCGTGGTGTCAACTGGTTGCAGGAATCTTGGAACAGTGGCAGACGCGGAGTTTTGTTAGCCGATGACATGGGTCTTGGTAAAACTCTTCAGGTGCTTGTTTTTCTAGCTTGGCTGCGTGAAATCGAAGATGAAAAAAAGCCGTTTCTAATTGTTGGGCCGACAGGACTACTGAAAAATTGGCAAGATGAGCACAATACCCATCTGCATGCACCGGGGTTGGGAAATAGAGTTATTGGACATGGTGAAGATTTGGCGAGGATAAAACAAAACCGCACTAGTCAGGAGGCAGTAGGTTATTTTGCCAGTGCTGACTTGGTGTTAACCACCTATGACTCATTAGCAAGAAACGAAGATATTTTTCGCTGCGTCGCTTGGCGAACGATAGTTTTTGATGAATGTCAATATATCAAAAACCCTGCAACATATCGGTGTGATATGGCAAAGGCAATGGCGGCAGAATTTTCGATAGGTATGACTGGCACACCAGTGGAGAATGGACTCAGTGATTTGTGGTGTATTGCCGATGCGGTACATCCTGGTGTATTGAACACCTACAAAGATTTTAAGTTGCGTTATGAGAAGTCAAAAAATGGGCACAAGAATTTAACCCGTAAATTGACTAAAGAAATGTCACCACCTTTTTTGCTGCGGCGTATGAAAGAGAAACATCTCGATGGTTTGCCGCAAAAACGAGAGTATGTTAGAGACGCAAACATGACAAAAACGCAGGCTGATGCCTATTTTCGTATCCTAGAAGATATCAGAAATCGCAGCCTTAAGCATATAGTTGCTATCCAAAAGCTACGTTCCGTATCGTTAGCACCTTTTGTCGATAGCAAAGATCTAAACGATGATGATTTCATTGCATCTTCAGCACGACTTTATGTTTTGTTTGAAGTCCTCGATGAGATAAAAAACAGAGAAGAGAAAGCGATTATTTTTCTGGAAAATCGTCAAATGCAGGGCAAGCTTATTGCTGTCATACAAAGGCACTATGAACTTGCCGAGCCGCCCCAACTGATTAATGGCACTATGAATGGGCATACACGCAAAAAGAAAGTAGATGATTTTCAAAAACTTCCGCACGGCTTTGCTCTGATGGTTATATCTCCCAAAGCAGGAGGAGTAGGATTGACGATCACCAACGCCAATAATGTTATCCATCTTGAAAGATGGTGGAATCCAGCGGTCGAAGATCAGTGCTCTGACCGCGTTTATCGTATCGGACAAGAGAAAGATGTCAACGTCTACGTTATCCGCGCACTCCTTCCTCATGCAAATATCAAAAGTTATGACGAGGTTTTACACGGATTGTTATCAATAAAAAGAGAACTGAGTAGAAAAATTATCGTTCCAACTACATTTGAATATGAAGATCGCAAGTTTCTTTTTGAGAAAACCACAGGCTGCACGTATGACAACTCTAAAGATTTCTACAGTAGCAATGCATGGCGCGAGCGGCGCGAGGAGACACTAGCAAAATATGGAAAAAAGTGTCAAAAGTGTGGTGCGACACCTCCGATACCTATCGAAGTTGATCATATTAAGCCGCGTGTGCACCGCCACGATTTGGAACTCGACCCCAATAATCTGCAAGTGCTGTGCAAGCCGTGCAACAGCGAAAAGTCAGACAAGCACGAAACAGACTACAGAGATCCCGATGGCCTTCGCCCTACCGCGTGACTTAAAACCAAGCTCAACATCCCATCTCCAGCATATTATTTAAGTAACATGTTGGTATAATAGGCATTCACTTCTTTGGTGATGGCTCAAGTGAAGACAGTGCCATCACCAATTACTGAGTGCACGTAGTTCCACAATTTTTTCAAAAATTGACTTTGTTCATCGTAAAAATTATACTAGGAAGTTGAACTGAATATCATAGGGAGAGAAGTTTCATGGTAACCCTCAAACGCTGCATAGGTATGTTGTTCATTAGTTGCTATCCACACGGTAGTCGAACCACTTTACCACGTGTCCACTAGCGGCAGTCCTTACAGTTCGCTTTGGGATATCATCGATCCGCTTGTGCCGCACTCACGATCGTTCTGGGCTTGATCTACAGCTACATGCGTCTGCGTAACAGCGGTGCAAATGCAAGTGTCCAAGAATTTATCGCAGCCAACACGCTGTTCTATGCCTTCATCTTCACAGCCATCATCTTCTTCTGGAACTGGTTCGGCATCATTGATGCTGGTAAGGAATTCACCGCTATCGGTGATGATACGCGGACACTGGTATGGATTTTCTTTGATGCTTTGCTCCCACCGCTGAACATCGCCATGGGGGCTACATCTGCTACGTGCTTCGCAAAACTAACTGGCCAGAAGTACCGCCCCATCAACGATAACTAAGCCATGCCCTTGTGCAAAGCTAATTGAGATGGCAGGCGGAGAGATGTTTGCCCCCTGCATCTTTAAAGTGTGGCTCATGATGGTAACACTTATCCATCACCTTATGGCAGCGCGTGTTGAAACGACAGCCTTTCGGTGGGCTAGTCGGGTTGGGCAAATCATCACGCAGCAAAATACGTCGTCGCTTCCGTTCTTGCTTGGGATCGGGGTGCGGCACGGCACTGATTAGTGCCTGTGTGTAGGGATGCTGTGGGTTGCTGAACAATTCATTGCCCTTTGCCAGTTCGACGATCTTGCCCAGATACATTACCGCAATGTTTTGGGAGATGTGTTTTACTGCCGATAGATCGTGCGAAATAAAAAGATAGGAGAGATTGAATTCTTTCTGTAAATCGACGAGCAAATTCAAAATCTGCGATTGAATCGAAACATCAAGTGCCGATACTGGCTCGTCGCAGATAATAAGTTTTGGTTTCAAGGCCAGCGCTCTGGCAATGGCAATGCGTTGTCGCTGTCCGCCAGAAAACTCGTGTGGATAGCGGCGAATGAACTTGCGTGTCAGAGAGACGTTGTCCATCAGTTCCAGCACATTTCTCTTAACCACGTTGCGATCCTGGCGTCCCCAGCTGGTGTAGAGCGGTTCGGCGATAATATCAAACACCGTCATACGTGGGTTAAGCGACGCATATGGGTCTTGAAAGATCATCTGAAAACCCGCACGCTTTTGCTTGAGTTCGTTGGCACTCATTTTTGCAACGTCTTTGCCATCGATGATAACCTGCCCACTGACTGGAGTGTAAAGACGAATTATGCCGCGCCCCAATGACGTTTTGCCACAGCCAGATTCCCCTACTAACCCCAGCGTCTCACCTGCATGCAGCTCGAACGAGACCCCATCGACCGCTTTCAATACTTCTATGCAGCGCTGAAAGATCATACCTTTGTAGATAGGGAAATGTACCCGCAAGTCTTTAACCTGCAACAACGCACTCATAGTTTAGCTTTCCAATGACATTTTGCCGTGTGTTGCACCGATGTGCGCTTGATAGGAATCGGGTGGTCTTTGACACACACAGCGTGCTGATGCGGACAACGTGGTGCAAAAACACAACCCTTCGTCAACAGGGCGAGATCGGGTGGCGAGCCCGCGATCGAGGGCAACGCCTCTTGCTCTACATCGAGCCGCGGCAACGACTGCAACAACCCCTGTGTGTAGGGATGCAGCGGGCGATAAAAAATATCGTCGGTACTGCCTTCCTCTACCTTATTGCCGGCATACATGATCAACACTTGGTCGCTCATGCGTGCGATAACACCGAGATCGTGCGTGATAATGATTACCGACATCTTTATTTTACGCTGCAAATCGACCAATAAATCGAGAATCTGCGCCTGAATGGTGACATCAAGTGCTGTCGTTGGCTCGTCGGCGATCAAAATATCAGGGTTGGTAATCAAGGCCATCGCAATCATCACCCGCTGTCGCATCCCTCCTGAAAACTGATGTGGATAATCGTGAATGCGTTTTTCGGCGTTAGGAATCCCGACGAGGTTCATACACTCAATCGCCCGTGCCAGCTGTTGTGTCGCAGTCATGTTGGTGTGTATCGCCAGTACTTCCGTAAGCTGGATCGCAATACGCAAGTAGGGATTGAGCGAGGTCATCGGGTCTTGAAAAATCATGGCAATCTTTTTGCCTCGCACACGGCGCAACTGTGACTCGCTCATCTGCAACAGGTCTTCGTCTCGATACAGCGCTTGCCCTGCAACTATTCTGCCCGGCGGTTTGGGAATCAAGCCGAGCAGCGAACAGACCGAGACTGATTTGCCCGATCCAGATTCGCCGACAATGCCGAGTGTCATGCCAGATTCCAGTGTAAAACTAAAATCATCGACTGCCTTCACTACACCATCACGAGTGTAGAAGTAGGTCTTTAAATTTTTAACATCGAGCACTGCCATCAGTGTTTACTCACCCTTGGGTCGAGTGCATCACGCAGTCCATCGCCGATAAAATTCATTGCCAGCAAGGTCATTACCAGTGTCGCACAAGGAAAAATTAGCATCCAAGGATAGACATCCATTGCCGCAACCCCGTCGGAAATCAACGTGCCCCAGCTCGCCATCGGCTCTTGCACACCAAGGCCGAGAAAACTCAAAAAGGCTTCTTCGAGGATCACTGCAGGAATAGTGAGTGTCGTGTAAATGATAACTGGCCCCAGCACGTTCGGTACCATGTGACGAAAAATAATTTTTAGGTTGCCGACACCTATTGCCCGTGCCGCATCGACGTATTCCATACTTTTCAGGGAGATCACCTGTCCACGCACGATACGTGCCATCGACAGCCACTGAATTGCGCCGAGAGCAATAAACATCACATAGATATTGCGGCCGAACATCACCATCAAGATGATAACAAACAGCATGAACGGCATTGAGTAAAGTATTTCTAGCAGACGTTGCATGATGTAGTCGTAGCGACCACCAACAAATCCAGAAATTGCACCATAAGTTACACCGATAACCACGCTGACAAACACCGCCAATATACCGATTGCCAACGACACCCGTGCTCCATAAAGAGTGCGGGTAAAAAGGTCGCGACCGAGATCGTCCGTGCCAAACCAGTGCGTTGCATCAGGAGGCACAGAACCGAGGATGAGATTTGTTTCTTCGTAGGAAAATGGCACGAGCAAAGGCGCAAAAAGCGCGGCAAACGTTTGCAGAAGCAAGTAGAAAAACGCCACCACCGCCGCTTTGTTCTTTTTCAAGCGATAATAGCTGTCCATCCATAAGCTGGTGCCCTTTTCTTCTGTGAGGCCGATCTGATAAGCAGTATCAGTCATGCCGTACCCGCGGGTCAAGGTAGACATAGGCAATATCAACCACCAAATTCATAATTAACAGTAGCGTCGCATACAAGAGTGCCGTGCCGATGACCAGTGTGTAGTCACGGTTCAAAGCCGACTGCACAAAAAACCGCCCCAGCCCCGGAATATTGAAAATTGTCTCCACTACCAGCGAGCCACACATGATGCCGCTCAGTGCCAATCCCCCGTAAGTAGTGGCAGGCAACACCCCACCTTTGAAAGCATGGCGGAAAAAAATCTTACCCCCCGACAGGCCTTTTGCTTTCGCCGTTTTAATAAAATCCTGATGCAAAATATCGAGAAAGCCAACCCGCACCAGCCGCGAAAAATACGCAGCATACATGACACCAAGTGTAAACGAGGGCAACACCCTGTCCTTTGCTTCTTCCCAGCCAGAGGTGTTGAACCAACCGAGCCACAAAGCAAACACCAGCACCAACAGCGGGCCGATGACAAACGAAGGCAAACACACACCGAAGAGCGAGATTCCCATCGGCACGTAATCACGCATAGAATTGGGCTTGCTCGCGGCTAGCATCCCTGAGGAAAAACCAATCAACAGTGCGAATGCTATGCCCAACAAGCCAAGCTGAGCAGAAACAAAAAATGTCTCCGCGATTATTTCGTTTACCGTGCGATTAGCATAGCGAAAAGAAGGGCCAAGATCACCACGCGCAAGATTAGCAAGATAATAGCCGTATTGCACCATCAATGGCTTGTCGAGATGAAACTTGGCTTGAATGTTTTTGAAAATTTCAGGCGGAATCGCCTTGTCCGTATCGAACGGCCCGCCCGGTGCACATCTGACCATGAAGAACGTGATGGTTGCCAGTATCCACAACACTGGCAACATCCCCATTATTCTTCTAAAGATATATCTCAGCAACTACCAAACCAGAATTAAGGGTTATTTAGCGATAGCGTAGTACTTAAGAAGAATACGATCGGAAAGATTGCCCGCCCAGTTCTGCAACTTGCCATCTACACTATACATCTTCACCTTCGGTGCAATAAGACTGTTGTTGGTGTAAAAGTAGATCGGCATTATTGCCATCTCTTCCATCAAAATATCTTCTGCTTTGCGAAAATACTGCAAGCGTTTGGCATGATCAATCTCCGCTGCAGCCATCTTGATATAGTTGTCGTACTGCTTGTTGGAAAAACCGAGATCGTTGTTGCCACCACCAGTGACGTACATGTCGAGGAAGGTGTTGGGATCGAGATAATCACCAATCCAGCCGGCCCGTGAGATGTTGTAGTTGAGTGCTCTAACTGTATTTAGAAATACCTTCCACTCTTGATTGAAAATGCCGATCTCGATGCCGAGATTTTTCTTCCACATCTGCTGAATGGCGACGGCGATTTTCTTGTGCCCTTCGCTGGTGTTGTAGAGCAAGTCGATTTTCGGGAAACCCTTGCCGTTCGGATAACCAGCCTCCTGCATCAGACGCTTCGCTTCAGCAAGGTCTTGCTTGCTCGGTGAGTCATTGATGAAAGTGCGAGGATAGGTATAGCCCGCGGTATCAGGTGGCACGAACGACCACGCCGGCATCTGATCGCCTTTAGTAATCCTATCGACGATCAGATGCCGGTCGATAGTCAATGCCAACGCCTTGCGCACCCGCTTGTCGTTAGTGGGTTTTTTGGTGACGTTAAAGCGGTAAAAATAAGTGCCCAACATCGGGGTTGATTGATACACCGCACTCTTGGGGTCACGCTTTTTGAGTTTTTTGTAGTGCGGAATCTTGATTGACGGCACGGTTGTAGTCATGTGCAGCTGGCCGCTGATAAAAGCTTTCTCTTCGGTGCCTTCGTTTTCGATTGGCATGAAATAGGCCACCTTGATCTTGACTCGATCCTTATCCCAGTAGTGTTCGTTGGGCACGAGCTTGATATGCTTGTTAAGCTTCCACTCGGCGAGCTTAAAGGGGCCGTTGCTGACCATGTTGCCTTCCTTTGTCCACCCCTGTCCCTTGTGTTTCTTGATGACATGGCGCGGCACAGGATAGAGCGTGTGAAACGAAGTCAAATTGAGAAAATACGGTGTCGGCTGTTCGAGCGTAACGACCAGCGTGTGTGCGTCCTTCGCTACGACACCGAGTTGCTTAGTATCCTTTATTTTACCCTTGTTGAAGGCTTCGCCGTTCTTGATATAGTAAAGCTGGTAGGCGTATTCCGATGCTGTTTTCGGATCGAGTGCACGTTGCCACGAATAGACGAAATCCTTCGCCGTCAGTGGCTTGCCATCCGACCACTTGAGGTTTTTGCGCAGTTTGAAGGTGTAGACTTTTGCGTCAGAAGAAATCTGCCACGACTCAGCCGCTCCCGGTATAGGCTTGAGTGTGAACGGATCGGAAGAGCATAGCCCTTCAAAGAGGTTGTCCTCGATGTGTGATTCGGGCACACCAGTAGAGGTAGAAGGGTCGAGTTCACGCGGCTCAGTGCCGTTACCGATGCGAATTTCTTGCTTATCTGCTAATTGTGCTGCCATCACGGGCAAGGCAAGTGCTACGCCGACGAGCAGGGTGCTAATTTTGTAAATTAATTTTTTCACAACTAATCCTCCCCAAATCAAGATTGACAGGTTTAACTGTTTGCGCACAGTAAGACAAGGGACAATACCACTCTCCAGACTATAGATTATAGTCGATGGGATAATTTTCTGCAAACAATAGGCACTATTACGAGGACTGAACGGCATTATGCACAAATATCGTATCCTGCTTGCCTACGACGGCACAGACTTCTGCGGCTGGCAACAGCAACCACATGGCCATAGCGTGCAGCAGGCTATTACCGCGGAGCTGCGCAAGATTCTCGCGGGCAAAACAGTGCAACTGCTTGCCGCGGGGCGTACCGACAGAGGTGTGCATGCTGAAGGACAGGTTGCTGCATTCAGCACGACACAAGAGCTTAACACTGCGAAGGTGCAATGCGGCCTCAACACTATGCTTGCTCCGACAATCTGTGTGCGTGCGCTCGACGCAGTGCCGGAGACCTTCCACCCCATCTACGCGGCGCGGGCGAAGGTCTACCGTTATCGTATTCGCAATACGGCACAGCCTAATCCCTTCACCCATGCCTATGAGTGGCACGTGTCACGCCCGCTTGATCTCAGCGCCATGCGCCGTGCCGCTCATCAGTTGTTAGGGCAGCACGACTTTACTTCGTTCTGCGCCGCGGATAGCAATGCCCGCGATAAGGTGCGCACTCTACAAGAACTGCGCATCGAGCAGGACGGAGTAATGGTCGAACTGTGGTTCACGGGCGATGGCTTCCTCAAACAGATGGTGCGCACCATGACAGGCACACTTGTCGCCATCGGCTTGGGGCGCAAACTCAACTGCACCCACATCTTGCACCGCCGCGACCGCCAAGCCGCGGTTGCCACCGCTCCTGCACAAGGCCTGACCCTGATGCAGGTTATTTACTGAGGGCGAGGAATAACGCGAAGGCAGATTGTGAACTTGCACGGCAACGATGGTGGATATGATTTGAAAAATATCTTCAGATCCCATGCCATCTACTTTAATTGGCATGTATTAATTGTGTCGAGGTCTGTAGAGTTTATTGTGAAAGTTTTAAAAATTTCATGACAAAAGTAAGGAGCAACCTATTTTTGATGTGGGCAGCTAAATGATGTGTTAGTTAGCGAGTGCTGGCACGGGGGCGAACTTTGTCTTGAATGCCTCCCAAGCCTGCTTGATCGTGTCACTGAGGTGTTCTTCTCCCACAGGCAAAGGTTGCTGTGGGTTTTCACGCACTATGTTGCCACTATATAGTGCTTTCTTCAGATCGAACTGGAAACTTTCCGCCCAGCTATTGTAGCTAAGCCACCCTGTTAAAGGACTATCCTCGACTTTTGCTGCGTGCAAATAGTGCTCCGCTTCAGGTATGGCATATTTGCCCTCAGTAACGGCAGAGATTGCCTCGCGCTGGTTTCTAAACGCCGTTCTCACCAGATAGGTATGCTGATCTAAATTCTTCAGCTGTGCTTCAATTTCGATAGCTGATTTGCTGGTAGATATTTTCTTAAGGATATCATCGGCTGCCAGAGTGCTCTCCATCACCCATGATCTGAAAAAAACTGCCACTTTGGCCCCTTTTCCCGGCTTTGTTGCATAAGTTCCGTTGATTATAACATGCTGTTATCATAGCATTTTTATGTGGGGAGCGTTCCCCTCCCCGCTTTGCGCGGCTCTTTGCCGCTTTCTCGTTCCCCTCCCCTGCGTGTTCGCAGACTTCTCGTTTGGGTCAGGTGCAATCATCCTGCTGCACCATGCACACATGTATGCATGCTCTTTGTCGCTTCCTAGCTCCAGCTGAAGCATTGGCGTGAAATGGTTTGCAGGTCTGCTTGCACCTGACCATTGTCAACTTCTGTGGACACTACGGGCTTGTGCGTGGTGCAGGCATTACCTTTGCAACACCTATAAAATTCTTACTGCTAAAGGGTTATAGGATATAAACATGCCGGCCCTGAGTTATGCAACAAAGCCCCTTTTCCCCTCCGCATCTGCCCAGCAATAAGGATAGATGCTTCTTCGATGTCGCCTTGTTTCAACATGTGTGTGTAAATAAAACGGGGATGCTTAACATCGTCGTTGGCAAGGAGGGCACTAAACATAGTGCGGAGGCGCAAGCGCTGCGCTGTGTGCCTCTTCCCTGACGACAGACTTACAACTACCTAGCAGCAATACAGCAAGAATTGCCGAGCGAAATGCTATGCTGATCTGCATGGCAAAAATCTCCTTAAAAAATCATATCTTTCTGATCTCACTTCGGCATCTTGATATAAATCTTTACCATGTTACCGTGATTTTTTGCTTTGGGTGCTTTTTAGTGGGGCGAGTAGTTGCTAAAATCATCGCGTTCGGGACGTGCTTCGCGGCTAATGAGGTCGTTGACCGCGTCCCTGATTGGTTTGTCATGATAGAGGACGAAATAAACTTCATCGACGATCGGCGTAGGTACACCTTGCTTTTTGGCCAGAAAGTGCAGTGCTTTGCTGGTTAGAATACCTTCCGCGACCGATTTTATTTGTTGCTGTGCTTCAGCAAGGCTCAAGCCGCGGCCGAGATGATACCCGACCGAGTAGTTGCGGCTTTGGGGCGAAGAGCAGGTTAAAAATAAATCGCCGATACCGCCGAGACCGTTGAAGGTTAACGGATCAGCGCCCATGCTATGACCAAAGCGCATCATCTCGGCAAGTCCTCGTGTCATCAGTGCTGCACTACTGTTTGCGCCGTAGCCGAGACCTGCACCCGCACCGACGGCGATGGCGATGACGTTTTTGAACGCCCCCGCCACTTCCAGTCCAATGGGATCGTTAGAGGTATAGACACGTAGATGCGAGGTGTGAAAAATTTGCTGCACTCGCAGCAAGCTTGTGCGATCGAAACCTGCGGCGGAGATACAGGTCGGATGCCCGTCAGCCAGTTCTCGTGCAAAACTTGGTCCCGACAGCACCACCATCGTGTTGGCGTAATCCTCGCCCAGCACGTCGCCCACAATTTGGCGCGGGAACTGGCCACTCTCCAATTCTAAACCCTTAGCCGTGCTGACGATCAACTGGTGCGACAGTGACGGCCGCAAATGCCCTAACATCTCCCGCAGCGCATGCGACGGAACGGTCAGCAGTAGCAGTTCCGCTCGTGCTACATCTTCCAGCTGTGCGGTTGCCTTCACCGTTTCTGGTAGCTTCAAGTCGGTCAGATAACGATTGTTGATGCCATTCTCCGCAATCGCTTGCAAAACCTCCTGCGAACGATGCCAGAGCAGTACCTCATGCCCTAACTTGCCGAGGTATGCACTCAGCGAAGTGCCAAAATTACCCGCACCCAAAACGAAAACTGTTGCCAAACCGGCACTCACCCCGCTGTTTTTTTTATCTTTTTGTCGCGGCATAACATACTATACTCGCACCTCTTTCAGCAAGTGGCATTTGTGTCACTTGACAAAAGTACCTGTATCGGCTTTGTTTCTCTTGTTTAAGTTTGGGAGCATTGAACAGTGATAGATGGTGGTGCTGCGCTGAGAGTTGCCGCTGCCCTCGATGCCCTCAGGGAGGGAGGCATGATTGTGCTAGTCGATGACGAGGAGCGGGAAAACGAAGGCGATCTGATCTTCGCCGCGGCACAGGTGGATGCAGCAAAAATAAATTTTATGGCGAAAGAAGGACGCGGCTTGATTTGCTTGAGTCTCACGCCTGCAGCTATTGCACGGCTTGGCTTGCCGCCTATGCCTCACGGCAGCTGTGAGGCTAATCCACGTGGCACGGCCTTTACCGTCAGCATCGATGCACGGCACGGTATTAGCACAGGCATCTCGGCGCACGATCGTGCTCACACCATCGCCGTCGCCTGTCGGCAAGACAGCAGTGCCAAAGACCTCGTCGCCCCCGGCCATGTATTTCCGCTGCGGGCAGCTGCAGGGGGAGTGCGACAACGACGTGGGCATACCGAAGGTTCATGCGACCTCGTGCTGATGGCAGGCTTGCCGCCTGGCGCGGTTATCTGTGAGATAATGAACGACGATGGCACGATGGCACGCCGCCCCCAGTTGGAAAGCTTCGCCCATCGCCACCAGTTACCAATGCTGCATATCGAAGACATCGCGCGTGTGCTGCAAAATACACCCGCGCATGCGTATCCACAGGAGAGCAAGTCGTGCGTATCCTGATTGTCACCAGCAAGTTCAATTACCAGATTACCCACGCGCTACAGCGCGGCTGTTGCGAATACCTGCAAGCCAACGCACCCGATGCTACGCTTGAATCCTTTTGGGTACCTGGGGCGTTTGAAATTCCCGTCGTCGTCGCCACGTCACTGGACAAGATGAAGTGCGATGTCGTCATCTGTCTTGGTGCAATTATTCGCGGCGAAACCCGCCACTTCGATTTGCTGGCGACGGAGGTAACCCGTGCCTTGTTGCAATTGAGTGTCGAACGCCGCACACCACTTATCTTTGAGGTGCTGGCGGTGGAAAATATGGCGCAGGCACAAGCACGCTGTGGCATAACTAGCAAGACTAACAAGGGTGTGAGCGCAGCACAGACGGCATTGGCGATGATCGAGACGATGCGAGGGTTGGTGTGATGAGAGCCGAAAGTTATGCCCGCGAAACGGCCCTCAGGTATGTCTACCGCTGCGACGCACATGGCGAGCTGTTCTGCAACGCAGCCGATTATCACTACTTCATGACACACTTTCGTGAACAGGTGGACGATGCTTTTTGTGAGAAACTTTGCTTCGGTACCTTAAAAAATGTTGAAGAAATTGATAAGCTTATTGAAGCTTACGCGACTAACTGGAAGCTTCCCCGCATGGCAAGGATAGACCGAGCACTGCTGCGGGTCGGAACTTACGAGTTGACAGCCCTGACCACGCCTTTCAAGGTGGTCATCAACGAAGCGGTCGAGCTGGCAGGACGCTACGGCGGCACCAGCTCGAAAGCGTTTGTTAACGGTGTGTTGCACGGGATTGCACAT
This sequence comes from Oligoflexales bacterium, assembly GCA_965226195.1. Lineage (GTDB taxonomy): Bacteria > Bdellovibrionota_B > Oligoflexia > Oligoflexales > JAPPIL01. The sequence continues at coordinate 718,464 of OZ245333.1, read as the reverse complement.
GAAGTCACCAACCGAAACGGAGCAGAGAGCGGCTAACGCTCCTGCAGTCTTGCAGATTACCACTGCAAGCGAAGACAGTGCCTGCTACTTCTGGAGCGGGCTGTTTCGCCGTGGCACGGTGCAATCGCAGGAATTACTGGCACTGGCAGATTATCAAAAGATTTTTACCATCGCCGCGCAGCAGGGATTGAGCGAAGACGAGGCTATCATGCTGTCCAACACCGACTGCAGTCCGTCGCGTTACACCTATCTTGTGCCTGCGCCAGACGACTCGCAGCAGGTAGATCGTGCTACCGTGCAGGCTTTTGTTACCGCTCTGAAGTTATGGCGACCGAGTCGTGCGGGTCTTTACTTTGCACCACAGTTGGTTGCGCCACAGGTCGCGGCAGAGATGCTGTTGCAGATTGTGCGGGAGGCTATGCTGACTGCCGCGCTGCGAGAATTCTGTCTGGCAACGGGCACACCAGAGGCCAACGACTTGCTCAACACTACCGTTTGGCTGAAGGAAAACCTCGAAAGGGAGGCGATCAATGTCTGTATCTACCACTGAGGTATCTTTTGAAAAATGGCAGGGATGCCTGAATGATTTCCTCCTTGTCTCGGCTACGACAGAGACGCTCATCACTAACATGCGTTTGCTGACCAAAAATGTGCGGCAGCTGTGCGCAAAAGACGGGTCAGGAATCGGTGCAGACGGTATCATTCTCGTTTGTGCGGGTGAAAAGTATATGGTCTGGGTTATCAACAAAGACGGCTCTTTCGCTCGCAACTGCGGCAACGGCTTACGTTGTGCGGCGATGGCACACTTCCGCAAAAACGCCAGCCATATGCTGGAAATCGCACTTGGTGGACGCACGGTGACTTGCAAGCTGTTCTCTCCCTCCCCGCAACAAATGCTAGTAGCAACCGACATCGGTGCGGCACGGGTGAACGCACAACTCGACTGGTATGACGATCTCGTGCAACTCGTGCAGGAGGCAGCACAGGCACTCGACATGCCGCAGTTAGCGGACAACTTTGCCGCTTGTGAAATTGTTAACAAGCACGCGATCTTTTTTCTCTCCCGTCCGCGCCATCTCGCCAAAATCGGCGCATACCTACAGCGTTTTGCCAACAACGAAGGCATTAACGTGCATATCACGTGGTCGAACAAAGGCGTGTATGGTAAGGTCTTCAACGCGCGCAGTTACGAACGAGGTGTAGGTGAAACAGCAGCCTGCGGCACTGGTGCATGTGCGATCGCCGCGGCGGTGTTTGCCGCACGGGAGGCGGAGACGCGACAGCCAGTAGCAGAAAAATGGCTGAAGATCAAGATGCTTGGTGGTCTGTTATTGGCCAAGAAAACACAAGCGACGGGACACATGATTGCCGCGGGGCCAGCGCAGTATGTTTTTCGCGGCCATGTCGATCTGTAGTGCTGTTTTTGTGGCGCACTTTGCGGTATAACGTTCCATCTTGATGAAGAGGGGGTGCAATGAACTCTGACCAACCCGCCATACAGGGAGATCCAACGAAGGAGGCTTGCGGCTGGCTCAGCCTAGTGCTGTTGATGGCACTGTTTCCGCTGCTATTCTTTCTCTGCGTGTTTTTTCCCATCTGGCTGGGTATAGCTGTTCCCTGACGATGAAATCCTCTGCGGCCAGTACTGCCGCACCGCGCCTGAACATCGTCATCGCGCTCTGCATGCTGGTAATTGTTGTCGGTGCTTATGTGCGTATTCGCGAAGCGGGACTTGCCTGTCCCGACTGGCCGCTCTGTCACGGCGAGTTGCTGCCAACCTTCAGTGTCCCGATTTTTTGGGAATGGCTGCATCGTCTGCTAGCATTGGTAACTTTCCTCTACGTCGTGCGTTTTGTTTGCGGTATGTGGTGCAGTCGGCAGCGGTTACAATTGGCTATCATGCTGCTCATCTTTGTATGGCAAGCGGTGCTGGGAGCGTTGACGGTAACGAAACTACTCAATCCCACCATCGTCAATCTGCATTTTCTTAATGCCTTGCTGCTGCTGTCGTTCTTCATCTGGTTCAAGATCAACTTGCGTCTGCACAACATCGACTCGCAGAAGCTCGCACTGTTACAGTTACCGCGCCGCGGCCGTTACCTGATGCCACTGCTGACAGGGTTGCTGCTGCTCCAATTGGCATTGGGCAGTGTTGTCGCCGTAGGTTACGGTGGCTATGCCTGCCCTGCCCTGCTTACCTGTGTGGGAACATGGGAGTGGCCGCAGGTGGCAATACAGGTTTGGCACATGCTGCACCGCATACTCGGTGTCGTGGTGCTGGGTGTTGCCATCTATCTCTGCCGTGCTGGTTGGCGACGAGCATTGCTGCCGCCGTTGACACGACTTGGCTGTCGTTGGAGCATGTGGCTGCTGGCAACACAGGTAGTGCTGGGCTTGGTGACGGTTGCCATGGGTTTGAGCACAAGCTTGCGCTTGTTGCACTTCGTGTTGGGAGTAACAATTTACCTACTGCTCTTCGCCGCGACCTGTGAGTATTTAATGCTGTGGCACAAGCAAAGAGCACTTGGAGGTGCGGCGTTGTGCTGAACAAAGCTTACTGGCAGTTGACCAAGCCGACTATCGTGATGCTGATTTTGGTGACCTCGATCCCTTCGGTATTGATGGCATTTGCGGGCAACTTCGAGTTGTGGGTGTTCATCGGTGCACTGCTGGGAACGGTACTGGCTGCGGCTTCGGCCAGTGTGTTCAATCACATCTTCGAGGTACACCTCGACCAACGCATGGCACGCACACGTCAACGTCCACTCGCATCAGGGAGGATCAGTCGCGGACGAGCGGTGCTGTTCGCACTGTCGCTAGGGTTGGCGGCTCTAGCGGTGCTGGCGTGGGGCACGACACTGTTGGCAACGGTGCTGGCACTGAGCGGGATTGTCTTCTACGCCCTGTTCTACACGCTGGTACTAAAACCCATGACTCCGCAGAACATCGTTATCGGCGGGGCAGCGGGTGCAGTCGGGCCGCTTATCGGCTGGGCGGCGGTGACGGGTAACTTGAGTTGGTCGGCATGGCTGTTGTTCTTGGTAATTTTTCTCTGGACACCACCACATTTCTGGGCACTGGCAATCCACTACTGCGAGGACTATCGCCGTGCCGCGGTGCCGATGTATCCCGTCGTATATGGTGTGCGCAAAACACAAAACCTAATTGTCGTCTACATCCTTTTGCTACTGCCAGTGCTGGTTGGATTTTATGCTGTCAGCGATTGTTCGCTGCTGTTTTTCGTTGCTAGTCTTGCTCTCACCGTCTGGTTTCTGGTGCGGGCACTGCTCTTTCGTCTCGGACGTGGCAGCGAGATGGCTTTGTTTCGCTTTTCATGCTACTATATCTTGTTGCTGTTCGGAGGGCTGGCAATCGACCAGCTGATCATGCACTGGAGCTAGAAAGCGGCAAAGAGTCCTGCGCAGCAGAAAGCGGCAAAGAGTCCTGCGCAGCTAGAAAGCGGCAAAGAGTCCTGCGCAGCTAGAAAGCGGCAAAGAGTCCTGCGCAGCAGAAAGCGGCAAAGAGTCCTGCGCAGCAGAAAGCGGCAAAAAGCTGCCCGTGAGCGAAGAGAATGGAGTTGACGTGAACGAGCTTGAACAGATCAAAAACTGCCTTGCCACCGAGTTGGCGGCACAACTGAAACTGCATGCAGCCAGCTGTGAGGCAGTGTCTTACCGCGACGGCGTACTGACGCTAAAACTACTCGGCGGCTGCTCTGGCTGTCCCTCTAGCCAAGCAGCAATTTTTAACAGCATTGTGCCCGTGTTGCAGAAAAAATTCCCCCACATCAAAGATATTATACTCGCCTGATACGGTTCTGTCTGCTAGGTTGCATCGCGACTTGGTTTGCTGTCGGTGAACATATTTTTTGAGGGGATTACCGTGAAATTTCTGGCATGTGTGGCACTAGTCGTTCTGGTCGGTTGTGGCCAAATACATAGTGAGACGAAAGTTAGAGCAAGCAGAGTGCTACGCAGGACTATGCCCAATCCACAGCTTCTTGACAAGATAAACAGTAATGCAAGGCAGCTGAGAAACATCAGCCAAATCATCTTGCACGACAGTTTTTCCATGACTCTCGTCGAGCAGTACAGGGATTTGTTAGTCGAAATGTATGCAGATATCGAACAAACGTACGGAGAATATGAGTCTGTGCAGATTCAAGCGTATGAACTGTTGCATAGCGAGCAAGTTTACAGCGAAAAATTGTATAAAAAAATGTCCAGAGATTACCATCGTTGGGTGAAGGAAGTGAAACGTGAATTTCTGTACTACGATGCACTTCCCGCGGTGGAGGATCTCGATAAATTAGTCAAGTATGAGCTCTATTACGACAAGCTAAGCTCAGGGGATAGGAAGAAGCTGAAAAAAATGCTGTCCGTCCTTAAAGAAAAGACAGCTGCTATTGATAGCTTCTTAGGAGGTTCTAGAAGGTAAGTGACAGGTTTGTGGCTCTTTGGATGGTTAGTAGACAGAGATGAGAGTTAGGTCTTTGCCAGCAGAATGTCCCTTGAATAGTTTAAAGAAAGACGAAATCGCTATAGGTGCTATACCTCGTAGGAACGCCTGACCGTACCGACATGCCTGAGTACTTTTTGTTTAACCTTGTAGGATTGACGCAGTTTTGTTCTTCGTTATACAATGAAGCGAGGGTGCTGTTCTTTCTTAATTCAAGTTAGTATGGGGGAGATGCTGAGACTTTTCGTGGTTGTAGTCAGCATGTTTAGTAGTGTTTTGTTCACAAACGAGCTAGTTGCAAATCAAAAGGAAAAGTTTGTCCCTAACAAAATAAGCCCCTACAGATATATAGTTGGTGGCATATTTGGTACGACACTTGGTTTTGGTAGTGGTCATTCAGTGCAAGGGCGTTGGTGGGAAGATTACGGCTGGGTATTCACCGCCGCTTCTATCATAACATATCTGGGGGGCCTTTCTGGGGCTTTGTTGCATAAGTTACGTTGATTATAACATGCTGTTATCATAGCATTTCTATGTGGGGATCGTTCCCCTCCCCGCTTTGCACGGCTCTTTGCCAAAGGCGTGCCCGAAGGCACGCCTAGCTCCCCTCCCCTGCGTGTTCGCAGACTTCTCGTTTGGGTCAGGTGCAATCATCCTGCTGCAGCATGCACACATGTGTGCATGCTCTTTGTCGCTTCCTAGCTCCAGCTGAAACATTCGCGTGAAATGGTTTGCAGGTCTGCTTGCACCTGACCATTGTCAACTTCTGTGGACACTACGGGCCTGTGCGTGGTGCAGGCATTACCTTTGCAACACCTATAAAATTCTTACTGCTAAAGGATTATAGGATATAAACATGCCGGCCCTGAGTTATGCAACAAAGCCCCTTTCTGGGGGCAGCTGCGGCGTTTCCGGAGTACAGATCTACGATCCTCCTCCCCAGCTACGTTTGTGGGAGAACTCTGACTACGATAGTTGTGTAGCTGTAGAGAAACAGCGCCAGAAGAAGTGGATAATAGGGTTTTTTGTCACCAAAGCAATCGAGACGGTGAGTGTTTGGTGGCCACGCAATGTATCCTTCGCTCCTGTAAATACTGAACAAAAATCGCCCAGAGATGGTTTAACTGAAATTACCGCGGGGGACTATGTGCTGGGTGGATTGGCTGGAACTATCGTGGGCTTCGGTATCGGACATGCAGTGCAGGGACGTTGGTGGGCAGATGGTAAAATGTACACCTTCACTCAGCTCGCTGGAGCAGGTCTGACGTTAGGTTCTGCCTACTATGGTGCTTCAGGGCGAGCTCTTCTTGGAATGGCACTATTTTCCATTTCCAAGATAATTGAAATGGTAGCTGTCTGGGGGCTAAGCACCGAGCGCTACCGTGTGGTAGCAGTAAAGCCCAAGCTGCCGTTTTCCATCCTGCCACTGTTGAGCAATGATCAGGTTGGCTTGCAGTTGGTGGTATCGCTTCACTAGGGTGCATGGACAATCTAGTCCGTATCTGTCTCATTGCCATTTTCATGAGTCTGACTGCTGTATTATCGCGACGGTGTGCTAACGCTGAAACTACTCGGTGGCTGCTCAGGCTGCCCCTCCAGCCAAGCGGCAATTTTTAACAGCATCGTGCCCGTGTTGCAGAAAAAATTCCCCCACATCAAAGACATCCTGCTTGCTTGATACACATCACGAGGTCTGAGGCACGAACTGTGGGTCTTTGACACGCTTGCTGGTGTTGCGCTCGGAACTGTTCTTGTTCTTTGCCTTGCGCTCTTTGTTCGCTTCGGCTTCGCGTTCGAGGCGTTTGTGGTAAGTGGCGAGTTCTTGTTCGCTGACGACGTTGTCGCCCGCCATGATCGCTTGTACTTCTTCGGCAGTCAGTGTTTCCTTGATTAGCAGAGCTTCGGCAATGTTGTTGAGCGGCTCGCGGTTATCCTTCAGAATGGTGAAGGCATGTTGATAGCCTTCGTTGACGAAGCGCTGAATTTCGTTGTCGATTTCCTGTGCCATTTTTTCTGAATGGTCTTTCGGTTGTGAGATCTCCCGGCCGAGAAAAATTTCTTGCGACTGCCGCCCTACCGCCAACGGCCCGACAACCTCACTCATGCCCCAGTTGCAGACCATTTTGCGGGCAATCTCGGTCGCCTTCTCAATGTCATCGCCCGCACCAGTTGTGCGGCGTTCAAAAACCAATTGTTCGGCGGCACGGCCGCCCATAGCGTAAGCGATCATGCCTTCGGCGTATTCTTTGCTGACACAATAGCGTTCGCTGGTTGGCAACAGCACCGTCATTCCCAATGCCTGTCCCCGCGGTACGATACTGATCTTGTGCAGGGCATCGTGGTTTTTGAGCTTCAAGCCGACTAAAGCGTGCCCCGCCTCGTGATAAGCGGTGTTGCGTTTTTCTTCTTCGGGCATAACCATGCTGTGACGTGCCGGCCCCATCAAAATCTTGTCTTTAGCATGTTCAAAATGCATCATCGAGACGACATCACAATCTCCCCGTGCCGCCAGCAGCGAGGCTTCGTTAACGAGGTTCTGCAAATCCGCGCCAGAAAAACCGGGCGTGCCATGTGCAATTACTTCAAGATCGACGTTATCCGCCATCGGAGTCTTACGGCTATGTACCTTGAGAATGTCCGTGCGCCCCTTGGCATCGGGCTTACCGACGGTCACGCGCCGATCAAAACGTCCCGGTCGCAACAGCGCGGGGTCGAGCACATCAGGACGGTTGGTAGCGGCGATGATAATCACCCCCTCGTTGCTCTCGAAACCATCCATCTCTACCAGCAGTTGGTTCAAGGTCTGCTCGCGCTCGTCGTGACCGCCACCAAGCCCAGCACCACGATGCCGACCGACCGCGTCGATCTCGTCGATGAAGACGATGCAGGGTGCGGTTTTCTTCGCTTGGTCGAACAGGTCACGCACACGGCTCGCACCCACACCAACGAACATTTCGACGAACTCCGAGCCAGAGATAAAAAAGAACGGGGCATCGGCTTCGCCCGCGACTGCCTTTGCCAGCATTGTCTTGCCTGTACCCGGCGGCCCGATTAACAACACACCACGCGGGATGCGACCACCGAGACGGCTAAACTTGTGCGGGTCACGCAGAAAATCGACGACTTCGCCCAGCTCTTCTTTGGCTTCATCGACTCCAGCAACGTCTTTGAAGGTTATTTTGACTTTGTTCTCACCCAACAGCTTGGCACGGCTCTTGCCGAACGACAGTGCCTTGCCGCCCCCGATTTGTAGCTGGCGCATGAAAAAGAAAAACAAAAACAGCAATGCAATCATTGGCAGCCAGTTGATGAGGGCTGACTTCCACCAACTCATCTCCTCTGGTGGCTCGAAGTTGATGATCACGTCGTGTTTTTCCAGAAAAGTGCGCAGTTCGGCATCTGGTTTTGGCCCATGGACACGAAAACGATTGCCGTCCTCACGACTGCCGTAGATTTCGCTGCCCTTGAAGGTTACCTCCATCACCCGATCGCTGGTGCTGCCCGGATCTGTAACCGCCTCAACGAACTCGGTATATTTGAGTTTCTCCGACGCGGGTTGTTGATTGACCGCGAGGTGAATAATGAAAAAGACGAACAGCGCCGCGATGAACAGCAAAATCATGCGTGCTTGATTGCCGTGTTGCGGCGAAGGTGAAGGTCGTTCCGACATTATGTGCTATCTCCCGCCATAAGTCTCGATTCTAACAAAATATCTTTGCAGTTACCAGTTGGCAAAAATTTCAACCCAGTCATACCAAACACTCCCCTCGTTCGTTCAGCAGTTTCTGCTGACCAGTATCTTCCCTACACACATAAGGGAACGTGCCCTGCGGCAAGCATAGCTTCCGCAGGGGGACACTTTTTCCCCGCCACTGCACCATCTCCCGCCGTGTCGGGCGATGCAGATGATAGCGCACGCTGTGTCCTTGTGCTGCATCTACCTGCATACAGAGGCCATCAGACGTTTCGGCACGTGCGCCCGATTCTAAAATAAAACACAGTTGTGTTTGGCGTACAATCTGCTCATACTGCTGTTTTCTTGCAACCTTAACGCCATCAACGCAGGGTAGCAGCTTTAGCTTTTGCCCATCGTAAGCCAACTTCAAACCACGTCGCAACTGCCGCACAAATTTCTCCCCCCTGTCAATCTGTGCTAGCACCTTCGTCACCGTCTGCTGAGCAACATTGCCGAGTAAGAGGCGCAGCAGAATTCGTGCCTTGCTGCGCGGCAAGGTTTGCAGGGCAGCAGAAGTGAGCTCACCCCGCTGCAACTCTGCCTGCCATAAGGTGCGCAGTTCGTGCTCGGTCGCTGCGTGCAGCTCTCGTGCTTGAGTGCAGGCAGCGATGATGTGCTGGGCTGCGTCGTGATGCAGTGCCGTCAATTGTGGCATGACGAGGTTGCGAATGCGGTTACGGGCATAGATGCATTTCCTGTTGCTGCTGTCGGTGCGGTAAGTAATTTCCTGCTGCGCGCAGAAGGAACGTAAGCACGCTTTGCTCAAAGTCAAGAGCGGCCGCCAGAAAGGTGCGTTGAACCGCACCATGCCCGGCAGCTGTGCCACATCTGCACCCCGAATAAGGCGATACAGGGCGGTCTCGGCCAGATCGTCGCGGTGCTGTGCCAGTGCTGCGATACAGTTGTGTGCTTCGCAGTAGTGCCGCAGTTCCCGCTGGCGGAGCAGGCGTGCCCATTCCTGTGGGCTGCGTCCTCGTCGCTGGGCAAGGTCAGCCGCCGTGACCCGATGGAGGTGGCAAGCCAAGCCCCATTGCCGCGCCGCGGCCTGCACGTGCTGCTGATCGCCGTCGGCTTCCGCCCCGCGCAACCCGAAGTTGACGTGCAGCACCGCCAGTGTGAACTTTACCTCTTGCTGCAAAGCCACCAGCAGTGCCAGTAATGCCATTGAATCGCACCCGCCCGATACCGCAGCAATAATGCCACCGCGATAACGCTGAGTTAAAGCTGCTACCTGTGCCTTGAGTTTTAAATGCCTGAACATATCCGTATCCACAGCGTCACTGTAAATGATTGGTGCGTCTACGACAAGCCTGTGCTCAACATGCCTTAGCAATTGCACCTAAGATGTGTTACAGGTATGCTCGACACTGTTGTTTTAAATTACTGGGGAGCAGTTGGTGCAGCGCTGGAAGAATACGACCATAGACAGGTTGAGTATCAAAAAATTTCTCAACAATGCGGGCACTTACATAGTGCTGATTCTTGTCGTGGGGGGATTGACTTTTTTTGGTATTTTTCCGCCCCAAGGCGATCAAGGCAGCTTGAGTGGTACGGCCGCAGAAGTTGGTGACCTGCGCATCAGCAGCAACGACTTTCGCGCGGCTTACCAAAATACCTACCAGACCTATCAGAACCAATACGGGCAGGACTTCGACCCCGCACGACTTAATCTCTCTGAAATCGTGCTCAACCAGTTGGTCGATCGTGCTGCGCTTTTCCTCGCCGCCCGTGCGTTGGGAGTGCAAGCTTCCGAAGAAGATGTCATCAACCACTTGACTGGCATCGATGCTTTCCGCGATAAGGACGGCAATTTTTCCGAACGCTACTATGCTTCTTTTTTGCGCAACAATCGCTACTCGGAAGAAGTGTTTATGGCCAACATGGTGCGCGATCTGACCTTGAGCCAGTTGCGGCGTTTCGTTACCAACTTTGTCTTTGTCTCCCGCGGCGAAGCCGAACTCGACTATCGCTTGGCCAACAGTCATCTCGACGTTGAGTTTATCAAGGTCGAAGCCGCGAAACTAAAAATCACAGTCAGTGATGCCGATGTCAATGCTTATCTACAGACAGAGGCAGGCAAACAGGCAACAAAGACCTACTACGATGAGCATCCAGGTGAATTCAAACAAGTGGAACAGGCGCATGCCCAGCACATTCTCATTGCACACAAAGAGGCACGCAACGCCAGTGGCGCGGGGCAAAAGCGCAGCAAAGTGGAGGCACAAGAACTGGCGGCGAAAGTGCATAAGTTAGCCTTGACAGGTGACTTCGGTGCATTGGCACAGAAGTACAGCGACGAGCCGCGGGCAAAGGAACGCAAGGGCGATCTCGGTTTTTTTGCACGGGAAGACATGGCTGCACCTTTCAGCAGGGCGGCGTTTGCATTGGCAAAAGGCGAAATCAGTGCGGTGACGGAGACAGATTTTGGTTTTCACGTTATCAAAGTGCTGGCAAAGAAAGCCGCGGTGGAGAAGGATTTTGACACGGCACAGTCAGAGATTGCCAAAAAATTACTGAAGAAGGAACGCGGGCCTGAGTTCGCCGCACGGCTGGCACAAGACTGGCTGCAAAAGCTCAACGCCGCGACCGACATCAGCAAGGAGCTGAGCACACAAGGAGTAAAGATTGAGACGACGGGTAAGTTTTCACTATCGGCAGGCTATGTGCCGCGGCTTGGCTCGGACACAGAGCTGCGTGATCTTGTCTACGGATTGTCGTCAGAGCGTTATGTGTTGCACGAGCAGCGCGGCGATTTTTATTTGCTTAAGCCCAAAGCAAAGACAATTGCCGCTGCGAAGAATTTCAAGGACGAGCGTTCTGACAACGAGTACCTGCGCTTTTATCGTGGCAGTGCGCTTTACACCTGGCTGGAGAAGAATGCTCGCAAGGATTTGGAAGCCCGCAATGAGGTCTCCCTTAACAACGCGTTCTTACACTTCGATCGGCAGCGATCGGCAGCTAACGCAGCTGCACAAGCAGATGAATCGTGAAAGCTCTGCTGCTAAAGAAAAGAACCAGTTCCTCAACACAGCGAGAGTCGCTGCGAGCACTTGAGCGGCGTGAAGTCTTGCCGTCAGATTACCTGCGCCAGATTGAGCGTGCTGATGTGGAGCACGTTGAGACGCTTGAGCATGTGCGAGACATACTAGCAGCAGCCAATTGTCAAGTTACAGAACTGCATCAGACCCAGAGCGACCCATGGCCTGCAGGTGAATTCGATCTAATCGTTACGCTTGGCGGCGACGGCACGATGCTCAATGCCAGCTACTTCTTGCAGGACAGCAATAATCCCCTTGTTGTCGGCATTAGGTCATCGCAGAGCAGTGTCGGCAGGTTGTGTGCTTTCGACTACTGCCACCTCGAACACTTTGCCACTTGCTTGCAGGCTGGCGGCGAGATGCAGCGCTTAGAGTTACAACGCTTGCGAGCCGAAGTTACCTGCAACAAGACAGGTAAGAAACAGCTGTCAAAGGCCGTGTTGAACGACTTTCTCTACACCAATAGCAACCCCGCGGCGATGACGCACTATGTCATCAAGTTCGCCCAGCGCTGGGAAAGCCACAAATCGAGCGGTGTGTGGATTGCCACCCCTACAGGCAGTTCAGCCGCTTTGCAAGCCGCGGGAGGTAGGACAACGGATTTCATGGGCAACAGCTTTCAATTTCAAGTCAGGGAGTTGTATCAATCGAGTGGCAATTATATCGACGGGTGTGAATTTGATTTACAGCAGAACCAGCTGACCATCTGCTCGCTGTGCGATCAAGCACTGCTAGCACTAGACGGCCATCATCACGCTTTCCCACTACAGTATGGCGATGCGATCACCTTTAAGTCCGCACCATCGCTGGCGATAGCCCATCCGCAACGCAGCTAGACGCGCAAAACCGCCGGCCCGATAGCAGATGCCGACGGGTCAAGCGGTTTTAGCGGGGGGTGACTGGCTTTAAAATAGCTTCAGCACAAAGAATTTCTACAACAATCAGCACTAGTTATCAGCAAGGAGCAACAGCAGCAACAGCAGCAGGCTAGCCATCCCCGATCACGAACACGTGACCTGTTTGATATGATGCAATATCTACGCCAAGTAAGAGCAGTAGGTGTTTACACGCTACTCCAGCAGCCAAGCGATAGGTGCTTTGAAGTTGGGGAAAAATTCCTGCAACGTCTTTTCGTCTTTGAAAACATCACTAAAGCAACGCATTAGCATCGTTCCGACCAGCTCGTCGGAGGTATAGGGAGCGGTGTTGAGGTTGGGAATGCCTGCCGTGTCGTCTGAGCCAAAGGCTAGGTAGTTGTCACTAATACCGCCGATACGACCTGCGGCAGGAACGTTGCCATTGACGAATAGCATTCCCATGACTGACTGATGATCGTTGCCCACGGGAATAACTCTGTGATCGTTGATAGCACCGCCAGCAGCTCTTGCCTTGATGATGGGCTTGTCAGTTTCGTTTTGATAAGTGATTTCACGACTGTTGTAGGGCGTGCGGCTGAAATCATGTGAAACGATTACCAGCACATCGTCTTGCATTTTCTGTGCTTTCACCCATTGCCAGAACATGTTGATGGCCGCGAACAACACTGCAGCATGGCGCGGCGTGTCAAGCGATGAGCCATGACTGTGGCAATCGTGATCACCCCACGCAAACATCATGCCCTTTGCTCGCTGTGTTGCAGCCATCCCTGCAGCGAGCTGCAGATTGTTGATAAGCTTGGCAACCGTATCTTTGCTGCTCTCCGTTTCAGCCTCGACATCGCATACATTGCCGCTGGGCAAGCTGGAATCGTTGAGAATGTTTTTCAGCACTGTCGCGGTTATATTCTTTTCAATGTTTTCACGCAGCGGGCTGTCAGGGGCAAGTTCAGGCAAACCAGCAAGGAGATTATCGACATAAAAGTTAACGCTGTCTTTGATCACTGCATAGCTGGGAGAGCCAGACCCACTTATTTTGTGCATAGTCTGCCAAAATTTTAGTGCGTCTCCGTCGGCCTCTGGAATACCTTCGGCATCGGATAGGATGCCAATTATTTCTTCAATGCTTGTCGCGTTGATGAGCGCAACTTTATCATTATCTATCCCTTTATTATTGAAAATTTTTGTGTAAAAACTTTCACGCACCGACGAAAAGTCTGGTGCAGCAACGATATTGGCAAACTTGTCGTTGCCACACAGTGCCTGAGCAAAGTTTGCTACCCAACTGCCACGTGCCGCATTAAACCTGCCTCCTGTAATTTGGAAAGCCGCCGCGTCGTGATGCGATAGCGAGCGTGAGTTGCCACAGGCAAAGCAGATATGTTCACGGATAGGATGCAGCACCTTCGAGTATTCGTTAAAAATCAGATTGCTGCCGCTGTCTTTGTAGTGAATATTGACGTTGGGATTGATAGAATGATTCGGGTTAACAAGTCCCTTGTATTGAGAGGTTGCCAGAATAAGCGTATTACTGTCCCAAAAAAGATTTTTTTGCCAACTACCATTTGCAGTGAGATTCGTGTCAGTGCCATCGATAACTACATCATGCGGCTGCAACATGCCGCTGGTCAAGCCATCTGCAGAACCAAAGTGAATATAAAGTAAAAATTTACCGTTCTGTCTTGCTGCGTGTAGATGTTGGCTATTTCCAAGTGAACCTAGTACTGGCACAGATAGTGCGGAGCGGCTTAACAATTCCAACAATTTTCGTCGTGATAATGGCATCCCTTACTCCCAGCTCAACGTAAATAAACGCGTGCGTCTTGACCAATTGCCATACACAGCAGCACGTAGTTAGCCTGCAGCTTTTGGTGGTAATCCTCACTGCTGACCTGCACTGTCGCAAGATTTTCCTGCATCAAAGCTGCATAGTCCTTTGCCCCATAATGGCTATCCTCATAGCCAAACATAGCAGTCATGATCGCGTTAACATCTTTTTCTTGTGGTGATCCATTTCGCTTTACAATTGCATGTTGTGCAAAAGTATCACCGATATTTGTTGCCGTAAGCGCCTGCATTTCTTGTTCGGTCTTGTTTTGGCACAGTTGTAAAAGAACTTCTCGTAAGGTTTTAACATAGCTCTGGTTAATCTCCCGATACCTGCGTCCATTTAGTAGTGTGTCATCTTCAGCATCATAGCTTATTCCACCGAGATTACGCTGCTGTTTAGTGTTGAGTAACTCGCCCTCAAGTGCAAAAAAACGTTGAAATGTCTGGGTTAGTGCCCTGTCATCGAGAATAACTGCAGCAGTGAAGCTTTGTTGTGCTTTTTTTCTGCCATTCTTCTCTCCGCTGTCCTTATCCTCGTGGTCTACTGCCCTTTGTTCTGTAGGGATATTGTCGTTAGAATGCTCACCGTGCTCGCACGCGGATAAGAGCATAAGATATAGGAAAACTTTGCTAAAGAGCATCATCTGCACTGCTCCTAAAAAAATCTGAGTCTATTATTTTTCGCATTACTGCCCAAATTTTGCCGCCGCTGTCCTCATATATTTTTAAAAAATTAGGCATAGACTCTCGCACAATGTTGCCGCGCAGCTGCTGTCTTACAATGAACTCGTAGGCATGTTTGATCGCACACTTTTTGAAAGATTGATCCTTATAACTTACAAGAATATCGGCAAGAGCTCGCACCCCATCGCCTTCGGCACGGCAGTCTTCACCACAGGTAGTATCGATATAGTAAGTTGTCCTGCTTTTTTGCACGTGATTGTAGAAATAGTTATTGTCATTACCAGTGTCAGGCCAGCGATAGAAAAAAGCCGCCATCGGTTCAAGATACTTGTGACAACCACCGCAATAAGCTCTTTCCTCTAATCTTCTTCTGTCCATAGGTTTAGGAACAGCACCGGCAGGATCAACGAATTCGCGACACAGTAATGCACTGCGTGCCAAGTTTGCCTTCGCTCTTCTGCCGTTGGTAGCACGATGAAAAGCAATTGTTGTTAGTACTCCCGCATGTTTATTACTGCCCCGCTCGATCCAGTAAAAATTATTGTCATCAATATCTATCTGCATGCTGTTCAACTCAGGATAGCTGTTCAGCACATTTGTTTTCTCGACGTGTTGATCCCCGTTTTTAAAAAAAGATGTATGGATAACATTGCCAAAATTTTGCAAAAAGTGCAGATAATGGCCGTTGACGACACCCTTTGAAGTCGTTAGAATTTCAGCGTAATTTCTTTCCTCACGCACATTCTTGGCCATTATCCGTCCCGGCTCGACCGTTATTGCCGCGGCCACACGCCGCTGGTATTTTTCATCCATACTATCTTGATTTTCGATCCGCACCAACTCCTTACTAAGTCTTTGCCTCTCAGTGGAGAAGACATAGGTGTAGATGTCGGTGACGTTGACTGGTGTAGTGATGTTAAGCTTTTCTTGATAAAAATAGGCGAGCTGTCGTTCAAAATCCTCGCTATCCTTGAGCTCGTCTGCTATTTCGAGCAAGTTTCTCTCTCCTCTGACGAGATCATTTTTCATCTGTTCAGAGGGCAGTTTGCCAGTTAGCACCAAGGATAACCTTTCTAGCAACCTAACCTGCGTGGGCAAAGCATCCGCAGCCAGCAAGGCTACCGACAGTAACGATGTAGACAAAACGATCCACCACACAAAACTATCCTCCGCTAACTCTATCGGTATGACAGGCGATTACGTTAAGTTTTTTTAATTTTTCCAACCTTAGCTCAGACAAATATGAGCAAGGTCTCGTTATCCACCCTAGAAATTATTCTTTAATTTTAGTTTGTTATACAAAAAGCAGAAAATATGTTTAAGAAAATTAGAAAAATTACCGATACTGACTTTGTCGCGGAGTTTTAACTGACTAGAGGTAGAAGATGAAAAGAGGTCGTATATCAGT
The DNA here is from genome assembly GCA_965226195.1 of Oligoflexales bacterium. Lineage (GTDB taxonomy): Bacteria > Bdellovibrionota_B > Oligoflexia > Oligoflexales > JAPPIL01. The sequence goes on along the minus strand of OZ245333.1, from coordinate 702,435 downwards.
TACTGGTAGCGTCTGCCTTGGGCTTGTCCTGATTCTACTAACGGTTGCTTGCTCAAGGAGGAGTAGTTCCTTATCAGAGGGAGGTTCTGATCCCAGTGATGTGACCGATGGCCAAAGGTTGTCGGGAGATGCAACCGTTGATATTACTGCGCAAGGTATGAATCAAGTATGTGAGGATGCTAAGACTGAGAGTTTTCCAATACAGGCGAGTTACCGTGGGCTTTTAGATATATTGGTCGTTCTCGATAGCAATACTGTTACAAGTGCAAGAAGAGAACAAGCAGCCGAGCGAATGAGACCGCTGATCAATAAGATCAGCGCCAGTGATTATCAGATTGCTATTATCTCTGGTGATCGAGAAGCATGTGTTGGGACTATCATTACTAAAGATACCCCGAATGCTGGGGAGGCACTAGTGTCAGCAATCAAGTTAGTCCCACCAGGGCCTGGGGGTGAATTTGCATATTCTAACATGAAGGCCATCACTGGATTGACGGGTGTAAAGTTTGCTAAACGGAATGATCATAGTGTTACCGATATAGGTATGTGCAGCAACACGTGGCTTAGAGATGATTCGGTCGTTGCCATTATCGTTATTTCTGACAACACGCACTTGTGCTGTTGGCCCTATGCTTGCACTATGATAGATATCGAGGCTAACCTGAGAAAAGTAGGACGACTTGGTAACAGTGCTTCGCAACGTAGACTATACCGACTATATGGCTTGTTGGATCAAGGTTATGAGTATACAAGCGAGCCACCTGATCATACCGTGGGCGACAATTGGTATGTCGATTGGCGTGATTTTGAGGAATACACTATCAGCGGCACAACGACACGTCTGGCTGATTTTGTTAAGTCGATAGATGATCCCAATTACGATGATATTTTCAATAACATCGCCAATGACCTAGCTACTTCTCTCGGCGACACCTTTACTCTCGCAGAAACACACGATAACGAGTGTGCCAGCGTTTCCCTCACGACAAATGGAACAGCACAGGCGCTGAGTGAAAGCGAGTATGAAATCAGCGGTAAAACTTTGAAAATCAAGAGAGTGCTGACTACCGCGGATACCAAAGTAGACATTAGCTACAGTTATTGATTGGACGACATTATGGTTTGAGAGCTGCACCTACTGATCTATCAGTAGAGCTTCAAGTACGTCCATCCAAGTCAGTTCGCAACCATCAGTGTGTCTTTGTCTTCCGATCGTGTGTTTGTGGTTGCGGGAGGAGAAGGTGTTTGTCGCGACTTATGATTTTAAAACAACGTGACAATAAGGGGTATGGGGGGAAGGAGTCATTATCCTTCCCCATAAAAAATCAATCTTGTTCATCCTTGTTGCCAAAGACTGCGTGGGATTGTGACTCAAGACCTTTGATGGCATTCTCAATGGTCTCGATTTTATCACTATTGATGCTGCCTTTGGCGGCATCAACAGCATTCTCTAACGCGACCTTAGATTCAGGAGGTAGCTTGTCGCCGCTTTGATGTAACACTCCTTCTATTTGCACTACCAGGCCTTCTAGTTTATTTTTGGCATCGGTTAGCTTTGCTTCAGCTTCGATTTCCTCTTTGTTTTCTTCCAAAAACGTTTGCATCTTCTCGATTCTTTCTTCGCTAAGGGCATTGGCTGCTACGGTGACTTCCTCCTGATTGTCGGTAGCTGCATCCTTGACAGTGACTTTGACGAGACCATCAGCATCTATAGCAAAGTTTACCTCGATTTGTGGGACACCGCGCGGCGCAGGTGGAATGTTGTTAAGAGTAACCTCGCCAATTTTCTCCATGTGTTTTACCTGTTTTAGTCCTTCATCCCCCTGAAAGATACCGGTTGTAACCATAGCTTGGTTATCTACCTGAGTGGTGAATACCTGCGATTGTTCAGTTGGAATTGTGGTGTCCTTTGCGATTATTTTTGCGAATATACCGCCTACCACTTCTATGCCGAGATCCAGCGAAGTAGTATCGAGTAGCGTGATGCCCTTAATGTCACCAGCCAGCACACCCGCCTGCACCGTAGCACCGAGTGCGACGACTTCATCGGGGTTGTCCTCAAGGCTTATCTTCTTTGCCCCGAAAAGATCTGCCAATGCCTCTCTGACTGCCACGATACGGATAGAGCCACCGACCCCCAGCACCTGATCGATGTCGTCTACCGTAAGGTTTACGTTTTCCAGTGCTTTCTTAGTCATCGCAATCGTTTGCTCGATGAGATCGCCGGTTAACTCATTGAACCTTGCACGAGTAAGAGTTTCGTTGACAGGGAGACTTTGCTCTCCTAATTTTTTAATCCTGATCGTCGTGCTTTCGCTGCCCGTGAGGTTCTCTTTTGCTTCGATCGCGGCTGCTTTCAGCTCTGCCATTGCTTCCGGATCGTTGCTGACATCCACACCTTCGTCGGCTTTCAGCTTATCGACCAGATGCTGGACAATTCTGTTGTCAAAGTCATCGCCGCCTAGTAGGGGGTCGCCTTCGGTGGTGAGTACTTCGCCCATCTCCATGTCACCAGCTACATCGAAGTCGAGCACCGTAACATCAAACGTGCCGCCGCCAAGATCGAAAATGACGATTTTCTTCTCAGCGCCCCTGCCGAAACCATGTGCAAGTGCCGCGGCTGTTGGCTCAGCCACTATCCTGCTCACCGTCAAACCAGCAATCTCACCTGCCTCTTTGGTGGCAAGTTTTTGGCGGTTGTCGAAACGCGCCGGCACGGTAACCACCGCGTTTGTTATCTCTACACCAAGTGCTTGCTCTGCGTCGGCTTTGAGTTTTGCCAACACTCTCGCGGCGATCTGCTGCGGCAGATACAGCTGGCCATTAGCTTCAATCATAGCTACGCCGCCATCACCCTCAACAACTTTGTAGTTGAGACTGTCGATAAGCCCTTTCTCCTTAGCTTCACGGTAACTTAATCCCATGAGGCGCTTCGCCGAGTAAATGATTTCCTCTGGCGAAAACTCCAGCTGCGACACCGCCGCCTCACCAACACCGCCGCCACTGCTTAAATCGACCACACTCGGTGTTGTTCTTCCACCCTCAAGGTTGGGAATGATTGTCGGCACACCATCCTTTACCCAAGCCATAGCTGAGTTGGTCGTGCCCAAGTCGATGCCGATAATTGGACTAACGTTCTCCACATTCATGCCAGCTAACATCTGCTTGAACAGTGTTGAGTTCAGTTCCATTATCTTCCGTGCCAACGGCCTACGTACCAAATTTGCTGCACCTTTGTTGGCACGTGCTGCATCGCTCCCCCACAGAGCAAAAATCAATGCAATCGCCAGAAATTTCATCACAAACCTCTCAAATAAAATAAAAACCATGCTAACACTCTTTATAAACACCAATTGAAATAGCTAACATCAAAAATTCATACAGTCAACAATTATTTTTTTTATGTATCTACCTAATAATACAAATTTTTTTATTTTCAATTCAAACACCTTGTGACAGACGACGGTATTCGATGACATCCAGTGCTTGTTTCCACTCTCTCAGCTGACTCGCGCTGCGTTCGATATCCTGTGCCAACGGTGAAATACTCACCACGGTCTCTCCTTTGGCGGTCGTGGTTGGTGCACATTGCGGTACTGTGCTGTCCTGATAAGCAAGCGGCAAGGGCACGCGGTGGTTGCCGCTCAAACTCGGTGCGCTCTCGTTCAAGTGGCTAGCTTGTGCGCTGAGTGTTTGCAAGCGCGTTGCTAAAGCTGCCAGCGCCTCACGTTCCTGCTGAATTTGCTCGGCGCTATGGGTTTCCAGCTCTGACTTATCCTTGATGCGAGCACTCACCTCGTGTGCTAGCACACAGGAGTGGTAAGCGAGGTCAAGAGTGATTGTTTTTTGCACGTCGAATAGCACAGCCTTTGGTGGTAGCTTGTGCGTTTGCAGCTTTTTGGCGAAATAATATGCATAGCCCGCGGCAGCACCGACCAACGCCACTTTGCCGAGCTGTGCCCAGTGCTGCTTTGTTGTGAGACGCATGCCTTTTTCGGGGTCGAACATCGCGCCGCCCGTTCCCAACAGTTTGGCAATCCAGCGAAAGTGCGGTTTTGTAACATCTGCACCGAGAACGTGCATCAGCTTCGCGGTCATGCGTGTCACCATTAACACCCCTGCCCCGACAAAACTGCCTTCCAACGTCGAAAGCCAGATCGAATCATAATGGCTGTCATGCAACTCGACTTTTTCTTCGATATCCTGCATTAAGATAACTAGTGCGGCACGATGCTGTGGCTGCTCACGATAGGTGTCGAGCATACGCAACAGTAGTTGGTTGTAGGATTTAGCTGGCAACGCGGCGATGTATTCTGCCAGAAAACGGGCAAAGCCGCGGGTCGAAGTTAGCACTTTGCGCGCCTGTTGCTGCTGTGGTACAGATACGGTCGCATTGCTATCGGCCTGATAGTAGTCGAGATAAAGATCGAGCACTGCGTCTAACTCGCTGGCAGAAAATTTTATCTTCCAGACGGCATTGTGGTCGATGATTGCTTCAAAGTTGCGATACATCAGCAGCATGTTTTGAAACTTTGCCAACAACTGCTGATGAAAATGCTGCAAAAAAGCAAAATCATTGTCAGCCGCACTAGCCTTAAAAATCGCGGCCACCTGAAATAACAACTCGATGTTGCGCTGAAGTTTGCCCTTTTCTAAAGTCTGCAGTGCCACGGCATAGCGATCGCTGAGCGACAACTCTACCCAGGCTGTAAATTTTTTGTCCAGCTCCTTGGTGTTGTCTGACATGGCATTGAGCAGTATCTCTTCGGCATGTTCTTGCTCAAACTCCTGCAGCAGTGCCGCGACACGGGTATCGCGATTGTTCTTGCTGATCTGTGTGTAGCTTGACTTGGCTAAGGCTTGCAGCAGCGGCACACGGTCATAGCGATAATTTTTTTGTGCCAGTGCTCGCGTTAATTTTGCTTGCAGTGATTTCGATAACTTCAGGGTCATCTCTTGCAAACTCGTGCGCAACTCTTCGTCAGTTGCATTGGTAAGTTGGCTCGCCTGCTGCGAAAATTTTTGTTCAAACTCGACCATTGTGTGCAGATAGGGCATCTCGTAAAGAGTCACTAACTGCAAGGTCGTCGCGACAAGTTTTTTTGCCGTGTCAATCAGTGCTTGTTGGTCACCGTTGTGCCGTGCGGCGTAAAAATCTTCCCTTGCCTCCTGTAATTTATGCTCGGCTTTACGCAGTCCCACCTCGCGCACCACACGGTAAGTGCCCTTTTGTAGCAGGTAGATGCCGAGTATCGCACCCGCGGCACGGGCAAAATAAGAAAAGCTAACCTGTGGCTTGAACAGCGATTGACCTTTGCGCTCTGCCTGCTTGCGCAGTGCTTCTTCGTAAGCTTCCTTTGCTGCTTCGTCGATGGGGACAAGCCCTACACTCTTGAGCGCGTTCTCAGCTACACGTTCGGTAAGTTGGGAGCCACCACCGAGCGCTTTGAAAATAAATTCTCCCGAACCCAGTCCGATACCAACACTGAACAGGCGATAGAGATAGTCGTTGCGTTTCTCCGCATAAGAAAAATAACGTGCGCCGCTGGCAAAACTTAACACCTGCTGTGGCTCAAGTGGCACATCGGGCAAGGGTTGGCGGAAAAATTCAACCGCATAGTATGCACCCACACCACCCGCGAGTGGCAGCAAGAAATTCAAGCCTTGCAGCGTGGCAAGTGAGGCGAGTGGATTTTTTATCAAGCCCAGTCCACCACCAACCATGCCAAGTGTGGCAAGAAATTTCAGTTTGCCATACTCAGCCGCGCTGCCGACAAGATAACTTTGTAAATAATTGCTATCCCAATACGCCTGCAAGCTGTCACTTAAAGCCAGCACTGCATCGGGATGTATGTTTTCAAGACTGTGCAAGTAGTGCAACGTCTCGGTGTAAGCTTCTCGGTCGTAGGCATCGAACAATTGTGCAGTAATCTTCCTCTGCAGCCAATATATCTGCGTCTCGTCGTTTGCCGTGAAAGCACTGGTATACGCATCGATCAACGCCTTGCTCTGTGTCGCATCACGATGATGTACGACAGTATCTTGCGCCGCGGCACGGGAGGCTGCCAACAGCAGCAATACGATAGGTAAAACTCTGTTCATAGCCCTTCTCCGTGCAGATATTGATTCAGAAAGGCATCGATCCTGCCTTTAGTTGCTGGTTGTTGCAGATACTTGTAGGCTTGGGAGACTTCTTTAAACTTACTTTCAAAATCGTCGATAACTTCCTGAGGCCTGCTCTGATGATGGTCGGGGTGATAGCTATGTGCTAACTTTTTGTATGCTTTCTTGATGGCTCTATTGTCGTAGGTGTCTGCCAGCTTGGGGTCGAGTCCAAGAATGCGGTAAAAGTTTTCATAACGTGCTCGCATCAACAGTACTTGTAGAGTCGAACTTTTGCCTGAACGCAGCAATAGTTCTTTGGCTGTGTTTAGTTCCTGCAGTTCTACATCATCCAGTTTGTCACGATATTCAGCGACAACCTTCTGATGTTGTTCGGCTACTACCCTCTCCCATTCCGTCGCTAACTTGATAGTTGGCATTTCCCTTGAGCTGGTTTCGGCACTACTTACCCTGCTGTCAGCGAGGTCAATTTTTAACAGATGCAAGGCCTTCTCTAAATGCGACAGTTCAGCTTCTGAGTGCAGTTCCGCGTGACCAAAACGACTGTCGATGATTGCTTCAAACATAGCACTGTGCCAACCATCAGCGATGCGAAATGCTTCCAGTTCCTCTGTTGCCAGATAGATGGAGTTATAGGCATCTTGAAATTTAAGATAGCGGTGGTTAGTATCAACTTGTTGTGCGGTGGGAAAGCGGCGGTTGATTTCTGCTTCTATTTTCTTCAGCTGCTGCTGACTAAAAGTATCTTTGCGATTAGGCGCAATGCCAAACATTTCCAGCTCGCGGCTGTGCTCAGCGCTCAATTCACTAATTTTCGCTCGCATGTCAGCACGAGAGCGAATGATTTGAAACTTCAGGCGGCGCATCAACGACATTTGAATATTGAGCAACGCAGTGTCAGCATCACGCAAGGCAAAGTTGGAGAACAGATCCTTGTTGCCGTGCAAAGATCTTGTCAGGTTACTGTAGGCTTCGTGGATTTCTTCAGCACGAAAGACAGGCTGTGACAGACCGAGAGCGCGAAAATCGTGTGTATGTTCAATCTCTGCCACTTTGATAGCGCGTTCTTTTTTAGCCATCGAAGTAAAAATTTTATCGCGTGCTAGCTCTATCTGGTGCTTCTCTTGTCGTGCGTAGCTTTTAGAAATTCTACCCGCTTGCAGTGCCTTGTCTACTTTGGTAATTTCCTTTGCCATCTTCTTGTTGATTTCAGTACGATTAAAAATTTCATGACGACGCTCAAATACTTCGGCTTCGCTAAGTGGCTTGCCACCAGCACCTCTGAAGCCTACCTTTGAGAACAGGCGTTGGAGACGAGCATTTTTTATGTTGGGCACGAGATGTGGCAACAGATGGTTGTAAGCTGCCCAGCCGACAAAAAGACCGAGCATTGCCGCTTCAAAGGCGTAGTTGAATATGTGTGAAGTCTTTTCCATGTTGAGATAATCAAGATAGGTGCGATTGACAAACTGATCGCGTTGATTGCCAAGATAGTAGTATTCTTGCAATGCATCTAGCTTGCGCGGTTTGCTGACAAAAGTCTGCCAAGGCTTGAGGCCGAAATAATCAAAGAGAATTACATACCAAAATGCCATCATCAATGTGTTGGTGTAAGGCAAAATTGCACCGAAGGCAGGGTTGAGATAACGCAGCAGATAGCTGGTTGGCACAGACTTACGCAATAACCAACCGCCGAGATGCCAGCCGATAACGACGGTGAAAAAATTACCGATGTAGGTCAGGTCGATGCGCTCCCAGCTGTGCTGTAACTTTGACGGCTGGTGATAACGGTGTGCAAACTTTTCGTGACGCGGGTAGAGAACGGATATCTCCTTCATGCCAGCCGCGATTGCAGGAGAATTGGCGGCGAGATGCTTGATGTCTTGCACCGAATCCGCAGCATCAATTTTTTGTAACGCGACGACGATGCGCTGTCGCTGGGTGTCCAACGCCTCCGCTACTAGCGGCCAGAAGTTGGCAATCTCCTCGTTGCTGATGTTGTGCAAATCGCGCGCACGCAGTTTAGCAGCGAGAACTTTATACAGCGGCTGCTTTTTTTCGACGTAAGCTTCGGCACTGACACCCTCCGCGGGTAGTGGCTTGTCCTTGCTGGCCACGACTGGCAAGAGCAGAAACGGATATTGATCGAAGCGAGCGAAGCGCAGCTCACGCCAGTAGTTGGCGCGCTGCTGTGCGCTCAAGGGCAAGTCATCGAGGCTCGGCACAGCATCGCCCTTGTTAGTGAAGTAGCCAAACCAGTAGCCGTGTTGCAGCAGTGCCTTAACTTGGGTGATGTTGTGCAGCATCGTCTTGCGCTGTACCGCATGCGCGGCATCGCTGCGCTCATACTCCTTGCCGCTTTCTAGCTCCCGTGCGCGGGCCTTAGCTAGTGAGGGATTGACATACGTGCGCACGATGTCGTCTTGCCCCATCAAGCGCAGTGTGCCTGCCTGCGGCGACTGTTGTGGTGTGAGGCGTTGCAAGTGGCGGGCGAGTTCGCCAAAAAACACCGCCCGGCTTTGTCCATAGCCTTTTGCCTGCAACACCGCGGCAAGCGACTGCTGAAATTCACCGCTGAAGTCGGTGACATAGAGACTGCGCAACAGTGAGCGACGCAGGATTTGGAGATTGAGCGGCTCGTTGTCATCGTGTTCGGCGGTGTCAACTTTCCACGCGGCGTAGAGCACCTCGCGGATTAACTCTGAGCGGGTGCGCTGCTTTAGGTCTGGTACGAGTTTGCGTGCCGCCTCATACCAACGTGTGACTTCCTGTGTGTCGGTCACTGCCAGCAGCACTGCTTGTCGTTCTTGCAGACTAGCTAGCAGCGGCCTGATCTTGTCTCGCCTGAGGCGTAAAGGTGCTAACGCGTTCAACAAGGCACTGAAGCGTGCTTGTATCAGCAACTGTTGCAAGGCACGTCCTGCGGCTTCGCTGCCATCGAGAGGCAGCGTGACGCGGCGCAGTTCTTTTTCTAACACCAGCGGCAGATAAAGCTGCTCTGCCAACAGCATAAAACGGTACATCTCCTCGATATCGTTGACCGCAACCGCGGTGCGTTGCTTGTCATTCAGCAACGCATATATCTGCTGTGCCAGTAGTCGTGTAGTAAATACGGTCATGTCTGGGTGTGCCGCTTGTAGTTGCTCGTAGAGATGCCAGTTGGACAGCAGCGGTTGCTGTAGCCCTGTGTCAGGCACTTGTAGCTGCGGCAAGGCTTCGAGCAGTGTGGCAAATAAGAACTGATCGGCACGAGTGCGTCGTTGCTCAGCGATAATACTCTCTCGCAGGCCAAGACCATAGCCTGTGTCTATCTCCGAAGGCAGTTCAGGTAGCTGTTCGGTGCGGGTGCCGCGGTAGTGTTCGTTTTGTACCAGCTGGCTATAAAGCTTGCCGTAGGTAAGATATTTGATCGCGGCGAGGTGATTGGCACGACTGGAATACAGGATGAGGGTGGCTATCTGCAAGCCATCGACGAAGGCATGTTTCAGTCGCAAACGTGCCTGTCCCTCGTCCATCGCATGGTCAACTTGCACCTGCTGGGCGAACAGGCGTGATAGGATTTTACTACGTGACCAAGCGAGTTCGAGCGGCACAGTCAAGGTAAATTGCTCGCCAGCAGTGCGCCAATCGATGCGTTGAACGATGATTTGCTTCATTTGCAGTAGGCTTGCTAGCAGGCCGAAGTAGAGATTGATCAGGTAAGCCTTGCGTCTCCCGTCGAGTGCAGCACTGCCTGACGCAGAAACTCTGAGCAAGACTGCTTCAAGGTCAGCTTTCCAGCGCAGCAGATGCCTGGTCATGCTGTCTAGCAGTTCTGTATCGGGAGACACAGCTTCGGTATTGATTGTCTGCGGGTACTTCAGGCCTCGCAGTGTCTTGTGCAATTCAACCCTGAGCGCATCGCCGCTGGCGATAGCTTCTGTTAAGGTCGAGGCATAGCGTGGTAGCTCGTCTTCGCCCGCCGCGGGCGTTGCCAACAGGCACAGCAGCATCAATAAGTGCGCAATTTTCTTGCTTTTATTTGCGATTAGCCTGAACATGATCAAAGATCGCCCCCGCTTGATACTGTCTTTAAATTTATAATTATATTTATTTAAAGATACGCACCGGGCTAGTAAAACAAGTGTCAGATGTTATGTCTATACCTATTTTGCAGCTACCGAACGGGGTGGTGACGATGTCTGGTGATATGAGCATAACGCCGTCTTCATCAAAGCGTGGCTTATATAAACCGACTACTAATGTGAAGCACCCCTCGCCCCACAGACGATGTGGTTGGCCAATGATAGCCAGAGAGGAAGTAGAATGTGAAGGCACATTGTATGTTATCGTGTCCGATATATCACCGTACTCACTCCTGACGTAGTAGCTGAAGAGATTCCCTTGGGGAATATCTGTGGTGAACGACAGAGTCCACTGCATCTGCGGTGGATCACCCACAACCTCGGAGGAGACCTCAGCTAGTTTATACTTTGCAGCACTACTGGAGAGTGGAAAGGCTTGTGTGTGGAACGTATTACCACCCTGCTCGCCCCGCACAACCACCACCAGCTGTGAATTCTGTGGCAAGTCACGCGTCAAGAAGAGATTACTGAAGGTGATCTGCGAGCCTTTCCATACACCGCGAATGTCAGTGTCGTCACCCTCCCACTGCATCAGTGCCGGCATGACTAGCTGCCCGCCCGCTAGCACCAGCAGATCGACAGCTTTCCCCCTGCATTGAAGCACCGAGCTTATTTTTGATCTGTGCGGTAAGAGCGAACAGCTTGCCGACCTGTTGTTCGCTAGGTTTAGATTTGAAGGAGACCTTGATGCCGTATTCGACGGTCAGGCCATCAGGAAATTCCCCGCGGGCAAGCAGGAAGTCTTGCACGGCAGCACGAGCTTCTTTGCTCAATCTACCTGTGCTGCTCGATCCACCTGTGCAATAAGCTGGTGCATCCTCCCTGAGCAGCCTCGGCTTTTCGCCTGCGGGACACTCCACCCCGCCTGGCCGATCAGGGATAGAGATGCATTTTGGGTTCAGGCGGTAGCACGCTGGATTAGGGATGGCAAAAAGGCTTGCCGACAACCCCAAACAGCACACGATAACCGCGACCAACGCGGCTGAATTACAAGTTCTGAACACAACAATCCTCCCTAAAAGTATAAAAGTGAAAACAACAAGTGTCTCATTAGCAAAAAAAAGAGGCGAAGCAACACGAAATTTTGGATTTTTGTAAAGTGTTGGTGAGGGGAGTAGGAGAAGATATGGATGATATCCTCAAGTGAAAATTAACAAAAGGCGGTCATCCATATCTTCTTCTGCAAGCTGTGTTTAGACAAACTAGTTGCCTAACAGAGCATCGACCCTAGCCTTCCTGCTCGGATTTAGGAGCAGCTCGGCAGCACGCCGAATATCGATAAATGATTTCTCCATGACCTTCATCTCCTTGCCCGTCACATTAGGATTTTTGTCAGGGTGATAACGCGATGCTTTCTGGTAGAATGCCCTCTTGATCTCACGTGTCGTGTAGACTTCTGCATGTGCAGGATCGAGATCGAGGATGCGGTAAAAATTTTTGTAGTGCGTATGCCTCAACAACTCTTCTAGTGCTGGCATGGTGAGACTAAGTAAGCTGTCTTTAGCAGTGTTCAGTTCCTGAAGTTTGCCTTGCAACTCTGCCCCACTGAAATTGTCACGATACTTGGCAGCAGCCAGCTGATACTGCTCAGCGACCACCTGTTCCCATTCTCCTGTTAGCTGGAAAGATGGCATCTTGCTGTCGTCAACACTGTTCCAAACACTGCGGCTTACCTTGCCATGGATAAGATCTATGTCCAGCAGTTGTAGTGCCTCTTCTGTGTGGGATCGCTGGGTCTTATGAAGCGAGGCAATGCGCTTAGCGGTGATCACATCAAACATGGCACTATGCCAGCTGTTGGGCATGAGAAAAATTTCCAGCTCTTCCCTTGCTTGATAGATGGTATTGTAGGCCTCTCGAAATTCAAGGTAGCTGTCGTTAGTATTGACTTGTTGTGCAGTGGGAAAGCGGCTATTGATTTCTGCTCCTATTTTCTCCATCTGATGCTGACTGAAGGTGTCCTTGCGATTAGGCGCAATGCCTAACACTTCGAGTTCTTTGCTGTGTTTAGTGCTCAGCTCACGAATTTTAGCATACATGTCCGCACGAGAACGAGTTATCGGCGACCGTAACTGTCGCCACGACATAATCAGGTTAGCCGTGGGAATATCAAGAACAAGCTTGCCAGGCCTCGGCAGAACTTTATCTATGTCGTCTGCTTGATGTACGTAGGCTTCTACTATTTCCTCAATCCTAAACGATGGTTGTGACATCCCTAGCGCGCTAAAGTCAGGTTCATGTCTGACTACTGCAGCTTGAATAGACTGCTCTTTCTTTGCCATCAAAGCCAAAATCTTGTCGCGAGCAAGTTCTATCTGACGTATTTGTTGCTGTGCATTTCCTTTAGAAATATCACCGACACGCAGTGATTCCTGCACCGCCGCAAGCTCTTCCCCCGCTTTCTGCTTGATGTTGCCACGATTGAAGATTTCGTGATGCAGCTTGAACATTTCATCCTCGCCAAGAGGTTTGCCATCCACACCTCTAAAACCAATGCGCGTAAAATGGCGCTGCAAACGTGCGTTCCTCATACCAGACATCGTCGCCTGCGATACATGCAACGCCACATGTCTCCCCCACAGTTTTACGACAGTGCTCACACTAGCGTGAGAGGTGTCACCTAACCACCCGCAAGCAATCAGTGTAGCCAACAGTAACTTCATTGTGGTACTCCTTTATGTATAGATACAAAAAATAAGAAAAACCCTAACAGTAAATATAATTAGTAACATTACACTAATTTTATTGTCAAGTTTAAATTTTTAATGAAAAAACTACAGTTATTATATAAACTTAACTATGATTTTCTGCATAGAGCGTCAGCTTTTTATAGAGGAATTAGCAGTGGGGCATTCCCCATCAGCAATCAATTAGAGCACAGCGCAGGCGTTGCCAACAGGAGCATCAGCAGCAATGCGCATTAAGTCTATCGTCATGATATAATGACCTTAAGTCATCGGTAAATCGGAAGGATGGGTGTGTTCCCAGCTGTTGTCATCTATCTATGCATACCGCTGTTTCTTTTCCTGTTCACCTTCCTGAACCTGTGGTTCGCAGCCTTATCAGCGGTGCTGTTGGTAGTTTTAGTTTGCTGTGTGTGGCACACACAGGCACAGCAAAAAACGCCGTTGCCAATGTCGCTGTATCGCTATTGGCCGCTACTGCTCGTCGTCACAGGGCTTGTTTATGGTGGTATCTGGTCGCCGTTCAACTATTGGGACTGGCAGAAGCACTTTGCTATTTTCAACCTGCTGATCGATCATGGATGGCCACCACATATCGAGCTTGTCGGGCAAGAACATTTTTTGCGTTATGGTCTTGGCTGGTATCTCGTTCCCGCACTGCTGGCACGTATGATTGGTTTCATAGCGTTGACCCCAATGATGTTTCTGTGGACATTGCTTGGCACTTGTCTAGCACTGCTACTCTGTTTTCGGGAGCTGCACAAGTGGTGGCACTTGTTGCTGGCGACGCTGGTGTTTTTCTTTTTCTCTGGCCTCGATCTCGTCGGCGCGTGGTTTGTGAAAAACATTGCTAGCACGCCAATTGACCCGCACTGGTTGCAGTGGTGGGTTGGTTGGGGACAGATTTCCCCCAATGTGTTTGGTATCACGTGGGTGCCTCAGCATGCCATTCCTGCGTGGCTCGGTGTGTGCCTTGTGCTTGCCGAACGCCGTTTGGCGGTGCAGTACGGGGCTGTGTTGCTTGCCGCGGTAGCGCTGTGGTCGCCATTTGCAGCCATAGGACTTGCACCTTTCTTTCTCTGGGCACTGTGCAAAGAAGGTTTGCGCACTGCACTGACCTTGCCCAACCTTGCCCTCGCCCCGCTGCTGCTCGTGCCACTGTTCCTTTACTTTAACAGTGATGTGGGGGAGATTCCCCTTGCCCTTGCGACATCAAAGGCATCCGTGTTTAGCTTGGCGCTGTTTGCCTTGCTAGAGTTTAGCGTGGCAACGTTTATTTTATCGTGCGGTGTGCGCACGAACAAAAGTTTGTTGTTTACCAGCTTTCTGTCACTTATTCTCCTAGTCTCTTTTCGTTTCGGTGCACTCAACGACTTGTTGATGCGGGGAAGTATTGCAGCAATTTGCGTGTTATCGGTGCTGAGTGGTCGTGTGTTGCTGAGCAATCATCGCACCCCGCTTGCTCTCGTCAAGAAAGCTTTACTGGTCACATACCTGATCATCGCGGCGATTCCCGCGGTCGCTGCTTTTGTAAGTGGAGTTGACCCCAGAGCACACCGCATCTCCAAGCACCACCGCTTCACCGACGGTTCGTCGCTGGCAGCTGACAAGTGGCGCAATCAATACTTGGCACGACCAGACGAGAGAACAAAGCTTTTCTTACGGGTAAGGCACTGACACCTTCAGCTTCATGATGCTAGAAGATATCTGGGGTGTCCCTAACTTTCATAGTTTGACAGTGCTGCATTACTTGTTATAGATTGCTGGGGTAGCTTGATATAGTAAGGTAAAAGATGAAACCACTGATAATTATTACTTTTTTTATCGTTAGTTCTTTCTCTACAGCCCGTCCAACTCCTGTATTCAGTCCCGGAAGACCATTCAGTCCCGGAGTACCAGCAGGCGTTAAGAGCACAACGCCGCTGATTCAAGCAGTGCTAGAAAATCAATTGCCTCTCATCACGCAACTCATCAGAGGTGGTGCAGAGATCAATGCCAAAGATGCGCTGGGGCGCACTGCGGCAGACTATGCTGTGTTACACAACAATCTACCTGTATTAGAACTCGTAATCGCCGCAGGTGCGGATGCCAACCTTGTCGATAACGATGCAGATCTGAATAGTAAGAACAAGAGAGGCTACTCCGCGGCGTTGAGACTTGCTGCGAGAAGTGGACACACTGAGCTAGTTAAATTGTTTATCAATAATGGCGTAGATATTTTCGCGGGTCGTGGCGAGAAGGCGTTGGATGTAGAGAAGATGATGAAGAGTGAGGCGCGGCTTGCCCCCACCGAAATTGTCGCGACAAGTGCGTCATTGCCAAGTGCTGAAAGCCATGCTCTATTGCCTGTCGAGGAGGAGACATTCGCGCATGCCATAGGGCAGTACTTGTCGGTAAGAGTGAAGGTAATCACAGAAAGTATACGCTCGTGTATAGCATGTTTACGTGACAAACTCACAAGCTACACCGCTACGTTGGAAGACTCTTTTCAGCCTGTGGAAGAAGAAATTGCACGCACCTTGGCAGCTACGGAAAGCATCGGAGAAGCTATCATCTTGGATGTCACAACAGAGGAAATCAAACAACTTATCTCGCAAGGAGCAAATGTTGAGCGCCGTGATGAGAACGGCAGGACAGCCTTAATGCTAGCGGCACTGCTTGGCAAGTGGCGAGAGATATCTCTGCTACTCGACGCGGGAGCAGAGGTTAATGCACAAGACAACGATGGCAACACCGCCCTGCATCTCGCACTTGAAGTTGGTCATCATGAAACCGTCGCCCTGCTACGCAGCCGCGGTGCGGATGCGAGTACAGAAAACAATGCTGGCATTACGACACTTGCACTTGCTCAAGAGTCCGAGGATAAAGTTTTGCTTGAGTTAGTACAGATCGAAAGGCCTGAGCAAGGCAGCAGACAGGCACAGCGAGACACCGCCAACAAACTGCTACAACGCGCGGCCGCACACGATAGTCACTCTCAACCACAGACAGAAGACGAACAGAAACTGCTTGATTAGGACACTTCCTCCACATTTCAAAGTGGAGGAAGTGTCCTGTATAAAATCAGAGGTTGCGTCGAATTGTCGCACTTAGATCGGATACATTTTCAGAAGATAACTTACCGCCTTTCGACCATGAGATTTTGCCGCTCTTGTCGAGCATCAAGACACGAGTTCTCCAAAAAGTTGTGGGTGGTCTGAGAGAGGGAAGCGGCGTATTCTTAGTTGGTAGTTTTTTATGCTAAAGTTGGGATTATCCTAAAGTCTTTGGCTAGAATGCCGATAAGAGCAATACAGGTATGTCTATAGCGTGGGACTGGTTTGGTTGCTGTTTCTAAAAACAACGACAACACTAGCTTTGCTGCCGTCTCATCTGAAGTAGACGACGGTGGCAACAATAGGAAATCCGGTAATAAGTTTTTGTGCTGGATGTGGCTTGCGTCTAGCCCTCTCTCATTCGTGGGCTTGATAGTTACTTGGTCTACCCATAGCCCATTTTCACCTGAGCGGGGAATAATGGACAACTTGAGTATGTTAGCTCCCTTGTTGCCATCAGCGATCTCTACTATTGTCAGTAAGATCGTTGGCTGTGCTGCAATATGGCGAAGATGGCGGGGAGAAATGTGGGAAAATCAATCACCGATGCTACAAGCAGCAGGAATTTTTACCGTGTCGTTTATAATTTGTTGGTGCTTACTGGTAGTGGGCGTTGCTCTGGGAGCGCTGCCTGTTCCTGAACAATTTGATTTCTTCTTGCTTGAGTGGGCAGCCACCGCCATATTCCACCTGTACTTTGGGTTATCGGTATGCTTCATGCTGTTTGCCATTCCTGCGCTGATCCCACCGATCATCCTATGCACACTGGTAATATACAATAAGAAAATGTCTATTCGAGCCCTCCGTATTCTTACTGCTTTGTCCACATTTGGCTGGTTTGCCATTAGCTGCGCTGGGATTTTAATGTCGGCAGCATAAGCCTAGCTGGGATGATTATGCCGGTAAAATCAGTTTAGGACGCTTCCCCCACCTTGACATGCGGAGGAAGTGCTTTGCAGAAATAAATCAGAGGTTGCGTCGAATTGTCGCGATTAGATCGGATACATCTTCAGAAGACAGCTTGCCGCCTTTCGACCACGCGACGTTGCCGCTCTTGTCGAATACCAAGATATGGTATGAGTTATCCACCAGCCCCCACGCTCTGACCATCGTCTTGGTCTTATCCTTAACGTAGGTGGTGTGTGAGTACTCCTCCTGCTTCGCCTTGAGACGCTTGGAAATTAGAAAATTGGGTATCCATGTCGCCCCCATGTTGACGATCCCGACCGAGTTATAGCGGTCGAGGGGGAAGGATTCCTTCTTGAGGGCCTGCTCGACATGCTCGTTAATCTTCTGCTCGTCAGGATCGACGTAAAACACGGCATGAACTTTACCCGTTAGCTCGTTGCTCTTCCACGCCGTACCATCGACACGTCCGCCATTTTTGCCCTCCAACATGACCTCTGGGGCTTTCTTGCCCACCACCAAGCCTTGTGCAGAACCAGCTGCAGCAACTACCGCTACCAACACCGTCGCGAATTTTTGGAAAAACATTGAATTTACCCTCATAAAAAAATAGTAATAGCTAATTGCTACACCATGAGGTGTTTTTTGTAAATAGCTGATTGCGCAGATGTCGAAAACAGGTTAAATTTTTTGCGTTTGGTGTCAAAACAACCTAAACTTACGCCCGCAGCGGCTAAGTTATCACCCGCAGTTGTTCGATGAGCAGGTGACGATTCTACTTGGGGTTAACTGCTGGGGAGCACATACTTGAAGGCTAAAGTGTCCACAAGGGCTAAAAGTAAAGACAAAACTATGCAGGCTGTGCCCACGTCGGCGGCAGTCTCGCCACTAGCTGTGCCTGACCTAAGCCCGAAGAACGTGGCACAGAGCAAGGTAGAAAGTTTCTACCGCACACTCGAATCCGCTCGTGGCAAGCGACTGCTCATCTGCATCAAAGGCTATCCCGACCCTGATAATATTGGTAGCAGTCTCTGCCTGAAGTGGATCGGCTCGTTTTTTGATATCGAATCAACCGTCGTTCACTTTGAGGAAATTTCGCACCACGAAAATCGTGCCCTCGTCAAAAAACTGGATATCGAGCTGGTCGAGTGGAGTCAAGGCTTCGATGTTTCGTTCTACGACTATTATGCAATCAACGATTCCCAAAGCACCGACTTGCCGATTGAATTACCTTCGTCCTGCTCGCTGCTGGTGTTTGTCGATCACCACAAAAAAATTGGCAGTGCCAACGGAGGTTTTGTGGACATCCGCGAGTCGGCAGGCTCAACTTCCGCCATTTACACCGAATATATGATCGAAGGACGTATTCGCTTTCAGGGCAATAGTGCTGAAGAAACGAAGGTTGCCACGGCTCTGATGCACGGCATTCGCTCGGATACCGACGACTTCGTCAATGCAACTGCCCTTGATTTCCGTGCGAGTGAATACCTAGCTGGCCATGTCGATAAGGATTTGCTGGCTATCATCTCCCGCCAATCAATTCCTGCCAAGACCATGGACTTGACACAGGTAGCCTTGCAACGCAAAGATATCCGCGGCACTTACCTGTTTTCTGGTGTCGGTTTTGTGCGTGACGAAGACCGCGACGGCATTGGGCAGTGTGCCGATTACCTCCTGCACCGTGAAGGCATTGAAACAGTCGTTGTCTTCGGAGTCATGCGAGGTTACGTTGATGGCTCGCTGCGCACTAAGTCGCACACGCTCGACCCCGACAAGTGGCTCAAGGATGTCTTCGGACAAGACGGTCGGGGCACGTGGTATGGCGGTGGACGCAAGGATAAGGGAGGGTTTCAGATTCCACTCGGTATCTTCAGTAAATGCCAAGACAAGGAACTGCTGTGGATTCTGATCAAGAAGACAATCGACGATCTCTTCTACCAGAAGATCGGGGTTGAAGGTAAAGGTTCGCTGGACAACGATCTGGCACAAGGTAAAGTTTGAATGGGAGCAGAATGGAAGCGTCAAAATTCGACGAAAACGTCAAGACAGTCAAGCGACTGATCGGCAATCTGGTTGATGACCCTGACCGTGAGGGGTTGCTAGACACGCCGCGGCGTGTGGCAAAGTTTTGGGAACACATGACCGCAGGCTATCGCGAAGACCCGCAGCGGGTGGTCAGCACTGCAATCTACCGCGTCGAGCATGAAGATATGGTGGTCGTGCGCGATGTTGAGGTCTACAGCCTATGCGAACACCACATGCTGCCCTTCTTCGGCAAGTGTCATGTCGGCTATATTCCCGACGGCAAGATCATTGGGCTGTCTAAAATTCCCCGTCTGATCGATATCTTCGCCCGCCGCTTGCAAGTGCAGGAGCGCATGGGACACGAGATTAGCCAAGCCCTGATCAAGGCTGTCAAGCCCAAAGGGGTTGGTGTTATCATCGAAGCCCACCACCTGTGTATGAAGATGCGCGGCGTGCAAAAACAAAACTCCTTCACCGTCACCAGTTCGATGCGTGGCTGCTTTCACAGCGATCTTGGTGTGCGTAGCGAGTTTATTTCCTTCGTCAGGACTTGACCGACAGACCTGAAGCTGTTACGGCTTCGATAGGGTGGTCTGAAGGAGGAAATGTGCGTATCCACGTTTTGCTGTTCTTGCTGTTAATTGTCAGCCAATCGCAACCTGCTGCAGCGGGGCGTAGCAAAGCACTGCTGTCTTCTCTGAAAACAAAAATCTGGCAGGCTAACCCCAAGGTGGTAATGCTGGCTTCGATAGCAAGTGCTGTGGTGCTTGGAATTGCATCTGCTGGCGTAATATCGACAATTGTCTTCAAATCAAGGGAGGAGATGCACAGAGAGATAGAACTTTCCTATCGCCAGCGAGAAGTATTCATGCAAGCACTTGTGCGGGGTGAGCGAGAAGTTGTCAGTGCCCAGTTGGAATTGGATGACTTTGCATTAGAAAGATATGTTGGCTTGACCATCCACTACATCAAACACGGACAGCATCGTCTCGACACGGTGGCTGGCATCGATCGTGCCAATAACGCTCTACGTCTCAGCGATAGCGAAGATTTGGTCAGCCATGGGGAAGTCGCAGGTGTGCAGCTGCTCAACAGCCACGTGCAAGGACGTGTTGTCGTTTTTTACACTCGCGACGCACATCTGCTCGATCCCAGCAAGGAATACCTGTTTGCAGGACGGGTGTCTGTATATGGTTCGGTGGCTGGAGTTACCAGCGATGGTTACCTTCTCGTCAGACCGTATGTCACCCACGATGACCCTGACATCAGAAAAGAAGCTTTTACTAGCCTGCTGTATCTCGTTCATGAACAGAACCTGCCAACAACGCGCTGATTGCGCCCCAGTGGAGATCACTCATGCAGGAAGCAACCGCCAGACAGCAACACGCCCGCACAGTGCATTTCATCTCGCTTGGCTGTGCTCGCAACCTTGTGGATTCCGAAGTCATGATGGGACAGCTGCTCGAACATGGCTGGCAATTCAGTGCTGTAGCCGAGCAAGCCGATGCAGTGGTCATCAACACCTGCGGCTTTATTGACAGTGCCGTCAAGGAAAGCATCGACCGCATCATCACCGCGGGAACAAATAAGCCCGCGCACCAAAAACTAGTTGTCGCGGGCTGTCTGACGCAAAGATATAAGCACCAACTGAAGGCAGGCTTGCCTGAAGTCGATCTCTTTGTCGGTACAGACCAATTTCATCGCATTGCCGAATTTCTCGACACCCCGCTGCTACAAGGCGAAGTGCGTGCCGCTCGCACCAACTATATCTATTCCGCCGATGCGCCCCGCGTCAACACGCTGTCACAGGGCAGTGCTTACGTCAAGGTGTCCGAAGGTTGTCAGCACAGCTGTGCTTTTTGTATCATCCCAGCCATCCGCGGCCCGCTGCGCTCCCGACCGATCGCCGACATCGTGCGAGAAACCGAACAGCTCGTGGCACAAGGCGTGGTCGAGATAATTCTCATCGCCCAAGATCTCGCGGCCTTTGGTCGAGATCGTGGTCACAGCGATCTGTTGGCACTGTTGCGAGCACTCGCCGCAGTGCAAGGATTGCGCTGGATTCGCCCGCTCTACATCTATCCCGAATACATATCAGATGAGTTTTTGGATTTTTTTGCTAGCGAAGATAAAATCGTCAAGTATCTCGATATTCCTGTGCAACATGCTAACGATCGTATTCTGCGCCTAATGCGGCGTGACATCGATCGCCGCGGCTTGGAAAAAATTATCCAGCATGTGCGCCAGCGTGTGCCTCATGTCGCTCTGCGCACTTCGGTGATGGTCGGTTTTCCCAGTGAAAGCGAGCAGGATTTTCACGAGCTGCTCGACTTCGTTGCTGCACAAGAATTCGATCATCTCGGCTGTTTCACCTACGCGCGCGAAAAAAATACTGCCGCGGCACGTATGACAGGACAGATTGCCTCAAGTATCAAGAAAAAAAGACAACAGCAGGTGATGACCCTACAACAAGGTATCTCTCAGCAAAAACTCCAGCGCAAAATCGGCACGCTCTGCGACGTATTGCTGGAGAGAAAAGAAGGTGAGCACTACATCGGACGCACCGCGGCGCAAGCACCCGAAGTCGATGGTGTTGTCTATGTAAAAGGCGAAGCACTGCCCAGTGGTACCCTTGTCCGCACTAAAATCAATGCAGCATCGGCTTACGATTTGATTGCCACCGCGTTGCCAGACAGAAAAACTATTGGAGGTGAGAGATGAAAGTTTTGAACGCGCTGCTCGTGCTTACGTTATTGCTGAGTGCTGCAAACAGCAGTGCCGCAACACCACCACCCAGCAAACAAGGGGTTTTGCGCCAACTTGTGCAGCAGCACCTTCCATTCTCTTCGCTCACGGAGGCTTTTGGCCGCTTTCTGCTTCGCACGACTCCTGGCCGCTTTCTGCTTCGCACGACTCCTGGCCGCTTTCTGCTTCGCACGACTCCTGGCCGCTTTCTAGCTCCACACTGGCGGGAGGCCTTAAGTAGCACGCTCGCAGCGGGCATCTTGTTGTTCTCGTCGCCTGCAGTGGCGCAAGACTTACGTCCAATCGGACGATACACTCAAGCTACACGCGCCGAGCACTTGTCCGTGTTCAACCTCGTGCTCGATTTTGCGGAAACCAAGCGTGCAAGCAATTTCGTATATATCGGCAAGGATCGGCAAGACCGCGCCCTCTTTCTCGGTTTGCGGGTCAATGTGACCATCCTACCCGTAATGGAGGCTGAGCTGATGATTGGCGTTGCTGATGCGTGGCTGTTCGACCACGAGGGTCTCGTGCAGCGTGACGCAGAAATAGAGGAAGTGCAGGCTTTTCTGCGCCCCGATGCTAATCTGGCAAGGCTGCACGACATAACATTGTTGGCGGTGGAAGGGTTGGATACACGGGATTATAGTGCGGTGCGGGTTGCTGCTTTTCCGCCCCTCGAAACACCGCTGGAGATCGTCGTTTACCGCACCGACTTGATTGGAGAGCGGCAAGACTGGGTGGAAGTATTCAGCGACGCACCCCTAGCACGAGAAGAATGCATGGCTATCAGCTTTGACCCAGAGCGGTGGTCAGCGGGTGGCAATTGCGCCACTGGCACACTCGCAGTGTCGATAACCGCGCCTGTTTTCATCGCCAAAGAAGGTGAGCTTGTCGCTTTTGCTATTTCCGATGCAGAGATGGTGGTAATTCCGCCGCTGGTGCAAGCATATCTCGAAGAAGCACTTGGGGTTGAGGCCAAACAAAAGTTACCCCTTGCTTGGGGTGCAATCAAGAGAGGAGCTTACTGATGCGTTTAGCGTTAGTTTTGCTAGTTTTGTTGGGAGTGGCACAACTTGCGCAGGCGCGCGGTTTAGAGGTGTTGCGCAATGGCTGGTGGCAAGGTCTTGTGACCACGGGTACGGTGCTCATGCTGTCTGTGCCGTTTCCCAGCGTCACCGCATTGGCGCAGCAAGAGTGGGAAGAGAAAGTGCCAGAGCATGAAGTGCCTTCACCCCAGGATCATTGGCGCAAAGTGTTCGCAAGGTCACCCGCAGAGTTTCGCGCGGTGCTCCACTTGCAGATAGATTATGACAGAGGTCGCTTCATCGAACACTTGCTCTATCTAGGACAGGATCGCAGTGGTAGTGCGGTGTTTATTGCCATGCAGGATGCCGCGGTCGGTTTTCTGCTCGCCACCAGCAGAGTAGTTAAACGTGAGATATCCTTCACGCTGCAGGCATGGGATGGAACTATGTGGGAAAATGTTGAGGTCGATCTCGCCCACTTCTTCCCTGTTGCAGAGCTTGATTTCTATGGTATCGCGCTGGTCAGAGCCACGGGGCTAGAATTAAACGACTTTACCCCTGTGCAACTGGCGAGCTTTCCTTCACTCGACACACCGATAAATCAGCTCAGCTATCTCGAAGACGATCCCTTCCACGAGCTGATGTTTAACGACGACCCTAACGATGATGGTGCTATCGTCGCACGGGGCGAAGACCCGCCCTTGCCCCAAGACCTACCGCCGCCGCCGAGTACGCCACTAGCGCAAGACGAGCTCCCGCCACGGGGCGACATGTCTCTCTATTGGCAACGCTGTCAGGCTGGCATGTTCGATCGGGGGACGTGGCTGGGAACGCATAGTTGTCCGTCTTTTCCCGACTTCATCACACAAGGGTCGGTTATTTTTAACTCGCTGACTGGTAAAGCAGTTGGATTTTATCTTATTAAAGTTGAGCTAGACCCTCAGCTGGTCGCGGCACAAAAAGATAAGGTGCTGGGCTTTTCGCCAGAGGTGCTCACTCAGGTGGAAGCAATGTTTTCAGTCAGTCCACACGACAAGTTGCCAACGAGTTGGGGAGCATTGAAAAACACACGCTAGGGGGACTAAAGTGAGTGATATGCACATATCCTGCGCTAAGAGCACGTCGGAAAAAGTAAAAAAGAAACTCGGTTACGACCCCGACAAGTTCGAGGCATATGACTACGACATCAACGAGCTTGATGCCGACAATCCTGAACGGGTAGTGCGCAGCAAAGACCTTCCTTTCTTGGAAATCGTGGTCGAGATGTTGCAGAAAAACGGCTACGATGTCAACCCTAACGACATCAAAAAAGCCGCGCAACGCCAGCAATCTGGCAAGTCGCAGTTTGACCTTGAGACTTTCGCAGCACTAGCAGACTATCTTGAAGCTCACGGAGTGAGCAAAGAGAAGTTAGCAGAGGTGGAGAAGGAAACTTGCGGTGATAAGGCAGGCATCATGTCAATGCTCGACGAAGCCCTGGCAATGGTCAGGAAGGCAGGCTTTGAAAAAGGACTGCGACGCGGGCGTGACTCAGGCCACAAGATCGGATTGGGTGAAGGACGTATCGTCGGGATACTAGATGAACGGCGGGAAATTGCGCTGCGTTTGATTGAGGCGGGTCTCGATATCGACGTGGTGGCACAAGTTGCAGGGTTGAGCAGCTGGGGTGTGATGGAATTGAAAGACAATCCCGACTTCAAACGCAAGAAGTTTCCTCGTGTCCATCACCACATGTTCGGTGTGAAGTCGAGCAAAATAGGCTTCGATCGAGCGATGGAAACTGGTCTCATCGAAGGCATCATGCGGGGACGCTTGGAGGGTATTGAGGAAGGGCGCGAGGAAGCATGGAAAGATACCCGCTGGGAAGCACGAGGCGAAACTCTCGGTCGTATGGAGACGGGAGATTTTACCCGCGAGCAGATCTGCCACGCTACTAATCTTACTCCCGAACAGATCGACAAGCTTATGAAGTGATAACGCCGTTCAACCCTGTAGTCTCGCTGCCACAAACTCAACTCGTGGTGCGGCTCGCAGACAGAGATTCCATTGCTTGTAGGTCTTGTCGAACTCAATCTTGGCAATCTTCAAGTCGGCTTTGAGCTGAATCAAATGTGCCCGTGATTGGCGGCGCAAGTTGTGTTTCAATGCCTGATACTCACGACTGAGTTCCTTCAGCCGTTCTTGGGCGGCCTCTACCTTGCTGCGCAGTAGGTCAAGACGCTCGCTGAGTGCAGGGATGGTGATCTTGACACTTTTGCGCTTCAGTGCCATCTTCGCCACCAAAATCTGGGCATGCGGCACGCACTGCAAGCTATGCACCTGCCTGAACACGGCTAGCAGGCTGATAAGCCACTTGGTCGGATCCCACTGGTACCAGCGCACGCCATTGCGGTAATCGAACTGAAAACGATGGTGGAAGTTGTGGTACCCCTCGCCGTTGGTCAGCAGTGCTAGCACGCAGTTGTCGCGGGCTGAGTTGTCCTCGTTGTAGGGTTGCTTGCCCCACATGTGACACAACGAATTGATAAAAAACGTGCTGTGATGCACGAAGACGATACGTGTCACCGCCCCGAAAACAAAGCCACCCCATAGTCCGTGCCAAAAACCAAGATCGCTCCACAGCGCCATAATCAGCATGGGAAACAGAAAACCAGAAAAAATTGCGACGGGCAGGTAGTAACGATGTTGCCACACGATCCAGCGGTCTTTTTGTAAATCGCCAACCATTTCCGCTGCCAGTGTCATCTTGTAAAACAGCCAGCCGATGTGGGCGAAAACAAAACCGCGCTTGATGTTGTAGGGATCGTGCCCCGTATCGACGTGGCGGTGATGGATACGATGATCGGCAGACCATTTCAATGCCGAACCTTGAAACGCCCCCGCGCCAAAAAACAGAAAAAGGTTCTTCAACCAGCCGCGTGCCTTGTAAGCGCGATGTGCCAGCAGACGGTGATAGCCCGCAGTGATGCTGACACTGGAGGCAAAGGAAAAGAAAAGAAACAATGTCACCAACTGCCATGTAACTTGCCAGTAAAGACAGAAGGCAACGAGAGAGGCGATTGCTAACGCGGGTGTAATGATCAAAAACAGTGAAACTGGCCAGTCGATCGTGGCACGAGAAGTCTTGTCGTTAGACTGCATGGTAAATCCTCGTTAACGGGCCAGGCCCGCGTCGATAAGCACCAACAATTATACATCAACACCGTGCGCCTGCACAGCGAGCAGACCTCTTTTACCGCGTTAAGGACAGTAAGACAAGACCGCTACTTGCCAAAAACTACCGTATACAATAGAATTAAAAGGTTTTTGAGGAGCGTTGCCAGTGCTTTACCGTAACTACAAAAAGGCAGCAGTCAT
This sequence comes from Oligoflexales bacterium, assembly GCA_965226195.1. Taxonomy (GTDB): domain Bacteria; phylum Bdellovibrionota_B; class Oligoflexia; order Oligoflexales; family JAPPIL01. The sequence goes on along the minus strand of OZ245333.1, from coordinate 676,348 downwards.
TGGTGTGCCGTGCGATTTGGGCTTGGGCATCAGAGGTGCAAACATGGGGCCTGCCTCGCTGCGCGTCAGCGAGATAAAACGCAAGATCGAGTGTCTCAGCTACAATGTCAGTGATTACGGCAATGTAGACGTGCCGATTCGAGAGAGCTTGCCCATCACCTCCATTCGGGCACGCTATGTCGAGGAGATTGCCGTGGTTTGCCAGCAGGTAGCAGCACAGGTGGCGCGGGCACTGCGCGAACAGCGTGTGCCGCTCGTGCTGGGCGGTGATCACAGCCTTGCCATCGGCTCGGTGCGCGGGGTGGGGGAATTTTTTCACCCCAAAAAAATTGGCCTTGTCTGGATCGATGCCCATGCCGATCTCAACACACCAGAGACAACCGAGACGGCCAATGTGCATGGCATGCCGCTCTCGGTGTTGATGGGCGAAGGCGACCCGCGGTTGGTTGGCAACAGCAAGTTCAACCTCGATCCCAGCAACATCGCCTTGATCGGTATTCGTACCCTCGATCCCGAAGAGGCGAAGATCTGCCTCAACTGCGGTATCAGGTATTTCACCATGCGGGAGATCGACGAGCGTGGCCTTGCCAAAATTATGCGTGAAGCAATCGGTGTCGCCACGAAGGGCACTGAGGCGATTCACGTCTCCTTCGACATCGATGCTATCGACCCGACGCATGCGCCGGGGGTGAGCACGGCAGTGATGGGCGGGCTGACTTATCGTGAAGCACACCTCGCACTGGAAATGCTCTACGAGAGCGATAAGGTATGCTCCTTCGATCTCGTCGAACTCAACCCGATGCGTGATGTCGCCAACCGCACGGCACAACTAGGCGTTGAACTGGCGCAGTCCATTCTCGGCAAGACTATTCTGTGACACCAGCACGTTTTCGCATAACTGCCAGCGACGGCGTAGCCCGCACGGGGCAGTTGAAACTCGCACACGGCACGGTGACGACACCGCTGTTCATGCCTGTGGGCACGCTGGGCACAGTCAAAACACTTGTCCCCGCCGATCTTGACCAACTCGGTGCGGAGATTATGCTGGCCAACACCTACCACCTTGCCTTGCGACCGGGGGTAGAGACTATTGCTGAATGTGGTGGCTTGCATCGTTTTTGCAGCTGGCCGAAGCCAATTCTTACCGACAGCGGCGGCTTTCAAATTTACAGCCTTGCCCCGCTGCGGCGTATCGAGGAGGCGGGTGTAACTTTTCGCAGCCACATCGATGGGCACAAGTTTTTTTTCACGCCACAGAAGGTAACACAGCTTCAGGAAACTTTCGGCAGCGATATCCATATGGTGCTTGACGAATGCTCGCCTTACGGTAAAGCAAAACAAGAGGTTGCACGTGCCATGCGTCGTTCAATGCGTTGGGCCGAAGCCGCGCGTGCCGCACGACAAGATCAAGCACTGTGTCAGTTCGGCATCGTGCAAGGTGGTGTGTTTGACGACTTGCGTCGTGAAAGTTGTCAACGTTTGGGTGAACTGGATTTTGAGGGCTATGCCATCGGTGGTGTCGCGGTCGGTGAGCCTGTCGAAGAGATGCGTCATGTTACGGCCTTCTGTTGTGAGCTGTTGCCTACGTCACGGCCGCGCTACTTGATGGGTGTGGGCACGCCGCTCGACTTGCTGGCCAGTGTTGCCTGTGGTGTTGACATGTTCGATTGTGTCATGCCGACCCGCAACGGACGCAATGGCACGGTCTTCACCAACACAGGGCGGATTAACATTAAAAACACCCAACATCAGCACAGCAATGAGCCACTCGATGCACAGTGCTTGTGTTACACCTGTCGCACTTTTTCTCGTGCGTTTTTGCGCCATCTGTTCAAAAGTGGTGAAATTACCGCCATGCGTTTGTTGAGTCTGCATAATCTGCATTTTTATTTTAACTTAATGCGTAAAATGCGCACGGCAATTGCAGAAGGAAAATTTGCGCAACTGTGGACTGAACAGCGGGAAATTTTTGCGTCGCGAGAAAAAACTTGCGTGATAGAATAATTTTGTTTAGAATTACCCCTTTCCCCTTTGCCATCGGGATGTCCTTGAGCAGCAGCTGAATAACTGCCGAAAAGGAAATCCTACTATGCGTGAGCGTCACTACATGGCGTGGTACTATTCACCACGCGGCCTGTGTGCTTCTTTACTGAACAAGTCAAGTATCTTCGTTACAGCCGACAGTTGTTTGCGCCGCATATTGCGGCTGTTGCCCGATTCACGTGAGCACTGCAACAGTGCGCGGCATGTGCTCATTCAAGGGGACGTGGGAGTGGGCAAGAGAACATTGGCGCTGCATTGCTGGCGCATTATGCAAGCACCAAAGCGTATACTGTTGACCGAGAAGTGTCATCTCATGCATAGCACGGCGCAGCTGCGGCAATGTTTGCGGGAAGCACGCGGTGGTGATTTACTGCTCGACAACATTGATCTGCTGCCGTCGCACTTGTATGACGAGTTGCCCGCTTTGCTGGCCAGATGCCGCGCCGTGCGGGTAATTGCCATCACAGCCCAAACAACTATACCACCTGCCCTGCGGGATTTTCTGCACATCATGATTCCTACCCTTGACAAGCGGCGAGGCGATGTCTTTGCGTTGGCAAAGTTTTTGTTGCAGCACAGGTTGCAGCAGGACATCAGCTCACAGCTACTGCATAAAGTGGTGAATGGAAAATTTTTTTCCCGTACTAGCAACTTGTATATTTTTTTGGTGAACCTTTGTTTTGTCGCAGCACGGATGGGTAAAAACAAACTTGATCGCACTATCATCAACGAAGCTCTGTCTTTTTCGGATGAGGAGCAGTTTGAGAATTATCTTACGTTTCTAGCGGGCAGCAGTAGCCTGTGCCAGTTGGTCGATGATTACGGACTAAAAGGCATGTGCCGTCTGTTGGAGCGGGCTTGCATTAGCAATGCATTAACGGCGACACGCCACAACGTCACACTGGCGGGCAAGATGCTGCGCGTGCCAACGACGACGCTGTTTAACAAGACACGAGCACGATTTAGCGAGCAAAGCCACGTCTGAAGTTTGTTGTTGAGGCAGTGTTGGTTGACTTTAGTTAGTTTGTCTCTCTCTCCCACTTATCTTTAATTATATCTATGGGAGTCTTGCCTTAGGAGTTTTTGAGCTCGTGATCACCGCCGTTAGCGAGGATGGCATCGAATAATTCAGTTTTGCCTGCCGCGACAACTTTGTGCAGAATGCTATTGCCCTGCGCATCTGTGCTGTTGATGTCAAGACCCTGCTCAACGAGCAGCAAGAGCATGCGAGTGAATTTATTCCTGTCCGTAATGAAGTTTGGGTTGAGGTAGGCCTCGAGGAGGACGTGTATGGCGTTGTTGCCTTGTGCATCGCGGTGTTGCAGTTGTTCATCACCACCCTTCTCTAGCAGTGCTGTCGCAGTCTCAACCGCGTTTCGCTGTACGGCGAGTAAAAATGCGGTTAACTCGTTGCTGTTCTTAGGTGATAACTCTGCACCGTTCTGCACTAGGATGGCTACCGACTTACTCTTGTTCTGCATCGCCGCGAGTGTGAGGGGCTTGTTGCCTTTGTAGTCAGCAATGTTGAGGTTTACTTGTTTGTGCTGCAAGAGAAGATCAAATAGGTCTGCGTCATTTTTTTCCGCGACATAATGAGCAATGCTCTGTCCCTCGCGGTTAGTGGTATTGATGTCGGATACCTTGTCCAACAAGGCGGCAAACAATTCGTGGCTAACGTTGTCACTCAAGACGATAAGCTGCAAAACCCTCAAGCCATAATGATCCCTGTCGTTAATGTCTGCGCCTTTGCTAAGGAGATCCAGTGCAATGTCAGTCTGGCCAAAATGAGCGACAGCAAGAAAAGGTGTGAAGCCATTGTTGTCTTTGACAAAGAGCAAGTCTGGCTCGTGCTTGAGAAAAAACTGCAACAGCTTGGTATCACCCCTGTAGGCTGCATAGCTGATGGGAGAGAAAAAGAGATCTTCTTCTTGTTTGTTAAGATCAGCACCTGTGGCGAGCAACTGCTCTGCTACTGCCACACTACGAGCAAACATCAAGGGTGTTGCGCCGCGGCGGTCACTGACATCTGCGGTAACGTCATCTCGATCGAGCAGGTAAGTGACTGTTTCGTTATTACCACCTGACACGGCACGATGCAGGAGGGTTGTGCCGTGATTATCAGGCGGGGGTAACCCTGGCTTTGTTGCATAACTCAGGGCGGGTATATCTATATCCTATAACCCTTTAGCAGTAAGAATTTTATAGGTGTTGCAAAGGTAATGCCTGCACCACGCACAGGCCCATAGTGTCCACAGAAGTTGACAATGGTCAGGTGCAAGCAGACCTGCAAACCATTTCACGCCAATGCTTCAGCTGGAGCTAGGAAGCGACAAAGAGCATGCGCACATGTGTGCATGGTGCAGCAGGATGATTGCACCTGACCCAAACGAGAAGTCTGCGAACACGCAGGGGTGGGGAGCTAGGCGTGCCTTCGGGCACGCCTTTGGCAAAGAGCCGTGCAAAGCGGGGAGGGGAACGCCAAACGGAGCGAGACAACATAGGGGGAGGTCACATTAGCAATGTGCATGTGCACAAGAAGCGAGCGAGAAAGCGAGCGTTACAAAAAGGCGGCGTAGCGAGCGGAGTGCAGGGGTCAGCGAAGCTAACGCTCCCCACATAAAAGTGCTATGATAACAACATGTTATAATCAAGGAACTTATGCAACAAAGCCGGTAACCCTGTCGTCGCGATCAGTGTGCGCAGCGAATTTGTGTGTCCCCATTGTGCGGCCATCTCTGTGGGGTAGTCATGGTTGATATCCAGCACATCGGTTTTTGCCCCAGCCTCTAGCAAAATTTTAATTGCTATTGGATCGTCTATGAGCACGGCGACGTGCAACGGCGACCATTCTTGATAGCTGCCCTGTGCATTCACATCCAATCCTGCACGTATTAGCTGTTGTAAGCGGGCGGCATCCCGCAACACCACCGCGCCATGCAGTGCGGACAGTTTGCCTGCCTCAAGCAAGAAGTGCAGATGTTGTGCGATCTTTGGTGCGGACAACTGGCCTCTACTGACCAGCTCAAACACATCGTGTTGTAGTGGCTGGCGTGCCTGCACATTGCTTGACCACAAAGCACCGTAGATTGACAGAGCTAAAAGTTTTTGCATGGTAAATCCGCGTGTAAATTTTTATAGAAATGTATGCTTACCAAGCCAACTCTTTATACATACTGGAATTGTGGGGTTGAATGTCTTCTAAGTCATAACCGTTATCCAGCAACATGAACACCAGCGGCCCCGTTTTTGCTTCAATCTCTTTGATTTCTTGGCTGTTAAAATCTTTTATCCCTAAACTTGCTCTAATTTTTGCGAGAAAATCTCTTTGTTCATCGGGATTGCTGATGATAATGGCATCGCGTGCATCGTAGGAAAGCATTCTAATTTCTTCAAGCGTAAAGTCGAGCCGATCTAGCTGCACGATTTGAAAAAGACTGGCCTTGTGCTGGGGATGGTTGGCAAGGCCTTCTATTACTGCAAGGTGTGCGGCAAACTCCGCGCTATCAACTTTCATTCCTAACTCTATCGCCAGTGCTGCCAGTACATCTTTTTGTCCAGCAGCGTGGAAGAGGATTCTTGTAATGCTGCCAGGCAGGTGTTGGGGGATGTTTTTTATCAACTTGCCTAAATCGATTTGCCGTTCAAGAAAGATTTCTTCAATGATGTTGGGGGAAAACCGGGCACCAGTATTCCTGCTTCAAGTATGAAATCCATTACTAAAGCAAAATCAAACTCACCGATGCGTGCCCGCCCAGCAGCAGTGCTGCTGGGCAGCATTCTATCGTCGAGTAAAAAAGGGGTTAGTTGGCCCGTTGGCAGCAACTGCTGTATAATGTCGATGTCATAGTCACCCCGCTTTAGTTCGGTGAGGTCGAAAGGAGATGGCGGGGGATGACGCACGTGGGTGTGACGCATTAGATAATATCCGTGATGATTAGCGCGGCTGTGAACGTTGAGCTCGTGTTGCCGATAACGGATATCGAAGCTGTGTATTGCTAACTCGCTCAACCTATCCCTCAGCTCATCCAGAGAGTGGTCACCATCGGTTGCCATTACCAGTGGAACAAGTTCTCTACCGTAGGCCACATCGTCATTATTAAGTCCAAAAATGTTATCCGCCAGTTCTTCGGGTGGGTGGTGCTTGCCACAACTGGGACAAGCTTCATTGCCAAGCTGCTCATAGGCTTGTATCATGATACTTGACGCTACCGAGAAGTGCGCGATGACATGTGCCCGATAGACGGGATCGGCCATCAGCAGGTCGATCGCCTCGTCTTCCGTCAACGCATCGCCCACGCCAAACATAAACTGATAAAGCTCATTTGCTTCCTCGTAACTTTTGCCTTCGGCGTGTTTCTGGATGAGATAGTCGTGCCAATACGGAGACTTGTAAGACTTGGGAAAGATTTGCCGAAAATAACTCGCCCCCACCACTTCAGCTAGTGGTAAAGGTGCATGTGCGGCCAATTCTAGCAGATAGCGATAAGGAGCAACCTTGCCTGCGGTCGCGTGTGCCTTGCCAACCCCCTGAACTGTGGTGAGGGCAAGCACGAGTGCAAGTGAAAAGTTTTTCATGAGAGTACCTCTATATTAAATATATTAAATAACTTTTGTTGAGCAAATAAATTATGGCAAAAATAACACACCGCGGAACTTTTCTTTAGTCATCTCGCCTGTGTTCGAGTCAATAACCACAGGCTTGCCCCGCTTGCCGCGGGTAATTATTAGCTCCTCACCCGATGCAGTGAGGATGTCAAGCTCACCGCGACCGTCATCTGCGAACCTAACCTCATCGACTGTGCTGAGATGATTTTTTTCTTTGTAGGTGAAGGCAAGTGTTGCGCCGCGGTACTTGTCAGCAAAGTCAGCCGAGATGGCGTTTGACATTGGCTTGTTACTGAGCACCCAATTGATAAAGCTACCGTGCGGCAAGCCGTCTCTGATTGCGACCAACTGCATGTAATGTTTAGGATCGATAGCTTTTTTGTTTCCTTGAGCATCGACAACGACAAGTTCTTCATCAGCATGGGTTAAAATGCCGATACGGTGCACGCCATCGCTCTCATAGATAACGATGTTATTTTCATTTTCAGTTGCTTTTGTAATTGTCTTGAGCTTTTCTTTTATTTTATATAATTCTAATGAGCTTGTTACTGTCTTTATAGCAAGGAAACCACCGAGAATCACTCCCCCAGCAACTAAGACACTAATGTGAAAGTCGTCAAAAAATTTGGACGGATTTGCTGAGAGTGTGTGTAAAGCTGCACCTGTGATTGCAGCTGAACTGACCGCAGCCATGCTAGCACTATTCCTAAGTTTTTTCTTATACAATTTATAGTAGCTAGTTTCCTCCAGCGCCTTGGGAGACAGTAGAGCCACAGATCGGTTCAGTAAAAGTACCGAACCCGGCGCAGCAAAATGTTTGATGCGCACAGTAGCTAGACGTGGCAAACTGTTATTGCCAAAGGCAACCCCATGAACTGTGGTGAGGACAAGCACGACTGCAAGCGATACGTTTTTCATGATATTTCTCGTGGTTATTAATTAATAAGACCGCATGTATTCTACTTTCATTTATTTTACCTGTCAATACATAGTTAAATCTTTATTTTTATTAGTTTATTTGGCTATAAACGATGCTAGACATCTTCGTCCGTACTCTGTTAGAAGGCATGCGTGGGAGACATGGTAATGGCACAGGAAAAACTTTTCCCGGTAGTTTATCGTGGTGTGCGTGTGCAGTCAGGATAAAAACTCTGGTGTTTTAATAGCTTAAAATTATAGTTGTTATTTACTTTATTTAATGCTAGTGGTGACGCAACAGGAGGTCGCTATGTTTATCAGCCCATTTTATTGTAAAGCTCTAATGTGTATGACATTATTGCTGGTGATGGCCAACATGCTAACATTTCCCCTGCAAGCAGTGGCAAAGTTACCTTCGGCAACGGTGCGAAGGGCTGTCGGTCAGGCTATCCGGGCTGGAGATGCAAACGGTTTGGCTGCTGTGCTTGAACGACATGGACTGCAGGTTAATGCTGTCATCGGAGCGGGGGGATTTACGTTGTTACACGATGCTGTAGTTGAAGGAACACCTGAGGTTGTAACGTATCTGCTCGCCAGTGATGCACAAGTAAATGCTACCCTACCCCCCTTGATGAGGCGAAAGCGTTTGCTAAAACAGAGATGGTTGCACTGCTGGAGCAAGCGGGGGCGGTGCATGGCGAAGGCTTCCACCTCAAGGCAGTCCCTACTGTCCACGGAAATGCAGTAGGGACTGCCTCAGATGCCCTTACTGCCCACATAGAGGGAGTTGGGCATGCTGGTAGCTCCCTAGGCGATATTGGCCCCATACGCATAGGAGATGGCTCCATCCAGCATGAGGTTACGCCGTTACTAGAAGCTATAAAGACGAGAGATACTGAGCGAGCTGCGCGGTTGATTGCAAGTGGTGTAAGCCTTGAAGCTCAAGACAACGATGGAAATGCTCCTCTGATGCGTGCCGCATGGCATGGACGTGTGGAGATAGTCAGACTGCTCATCGCGGCGGGTGCCGATGTCAATGCTCAGGACAATGATGGTGCAACCGCGTTGTCCATTGCCAAATTAAAAGGGAATACAGAGATGGTAAGACTACTTAGCGAGGCCGGTGCACAGAGATAGTTTGAGTAAGTAGGGATGTGCAACCGCAACTCATTTTCTGCCTTTATTTTAGATAATTTTCAATAACATATTTAGAAAACCAACATAATCTTTATCTATATTGCATGAATGGGAGGAGATTGCACAACTCCCTGTCTGTATTGATGTCTATGGCGTGTGCAGCAGGCAATTTTACTTGTCAATCCACATCTAACTCTTTGTTTTTTATTAGTTTAAATTAGTTTTTAAGAGCACTAGACAACACCCCCCGTTCTTTGCTAAAAGGCACGGGATTTAGTTGGCATGCGTGGGAGACATGGTGATGGCACAGGACAAACTTTTCCCCGTAGTTTACCGCGATAAGCGGGCGCATCTCAGGAGTATAGATGCCTATCGTGCCTTGTATACCCGTTCTGTCACTGAACCACAGAAGTTTTGGGCGGAGATGGCCGCACAGTTGACGTGGTATCGCCAGTGGGATGAGGTCAGTCGTGGTAGTTTTATCGCTGCCGATGTCGAGTGGTATGGCGGCGGTGAGTTGAACGCTTGTTACAACTGTCTCGATCGCCATGTTGAGACAGGACGGGGTGATCGCGTTGCACTTATTTGGGAGGGTAACGCACCGTCGGTGAGTGCGAGTTTTACCTATCGTGAGCTTTTGGCGAAGGTAAAACGTTGTGCCGCAGCGTTAAAAAATTACGGCGTAAAAAAAGGCGATCGTGTCTGTATTTATTTGCAGATGATTCCGCAGTTGGCCATTGCAGTGCTGGCTTGTGCGCGTCTTGGCGCGGTGCATACGGTTGTCTTTGGGGCGTTCTCAGCACAGGCATTACAAGAAAGAATTAACGATGCGGGTTGTAAATTGCTGATTACACAAGACACGGGCGTGCGTGGTGGGCGTGACGACATGGCAATGAAGGCAAACGCTGACCTTGCCTTGCGAGATTGTCCGCAAGTTGAAAAAGTTATTGTCGTAAAACACACAGGCAAAGAAGTGTCTTTCAACTCTTCCCGTGATGTTTGGTGGCATGTAGCAGAGACGCAAGGCGAAGCAGAGTGTGAGGTGATGGCTGCCGAAGATCCGCTCTTTATCCTTTATACCTCAGGTTCTACGGGACAACCGAAAGGTGTGCTGCATACGACAGGTGGGTATCTAGTCTATGTTGCTTGCACCCACAAGTATGTTTTTGATTATCAAGATGGTGATGTTTACTGGTGTGCGGCAGACATCGGTTGGATTACAGGGCATTCTTATATTATTTACGGGCCGCTGGCTAATGGTGCGACGACGGTGATGTTTGAAGGTGTGCCGCACTATCCTGATTTTGGGCGCTGGTGGCAGATAATTGCCAAGCACAACATCAATATTTTTTATACTGCGCCGACCGCGTTGCGTGCCTTGATGCGTGAGGGTGACAGCTGGGTAAAGCAACACGATCTCTCGTCGTTGAAATTACTTGGCACAGTCGGTGAGCCAATTAAAGAAACGGAATGGCTGTGGTATTATCGCGTAATCGGTAAAGAACAGTGTCCTATCGTCGATACGTGGTGGCAGACGGAGACAGGTGGCATTATGATTACCCCGTTGCCTGCGGCAACACCACTAAAAGCAGGCAGTGCGACGTTGCCTTTCTTCGGCATTGAACCTGCGCTTGTGGACGAACAGGGCAATGAAATTGATGGCAATCCTGCCACAGGTTATCTCGTTATCAAAAATTCGTGGCCAAGCATGGCACGCACGATTTATGGTGATCACGAACGTTTTCGCAATACTTATCTGCGTCGTTTCGCGGGCTATTATTTTACGGGTGATGGTGCTAAGCGTGACGCACAAGGTTATTATTGCATCAGCGGCCGCACCGATGATGTGCTCAACGTCTCTGGCCATCGCTTGGGCACAGCCGAAATAGAAGGGGCAATCGGTAAACACCAGCACGTTGCCGAAGCCGCGGTGGTTGGCTACCCACATGCCATCAAGGGTGAAGCCATCTGTGCTTATGTAATTCTGCGCCGCGGTGTGTCATCTTCACCAGTATTGCGTGAAGAAATTAAACATACTGTGCGCACCTGCATCGGTGCAATCGCTATCCCCGACCGCCTTCACTTTGCTCAGGCCTTACCCAAGACTCGTTCAGGAAAAATTATGCGCCGCATCTTGCGCAAAATTGCCACAGGTGACACCACCGATCTTGGCGACACCTCAACCCTCGCCGATCCGCAAGTAGTGACGGAGTTGTTGCGCGGGTAACGGTCTTGACAGTGATGCGACCCTCCAGATATAAAACCTCGTCATTTATTAGCAAAAGCTTTGCGAGGTGTTTATGATTAGAAGGGCACTGGGGTTAATTTTTTTCTCACTTGCACTCACAACGCAAGCGATTGCGGTTCGCTTACCCAACGTGCGAGCGGACTTACATACACCTCCATTCGGTAAGCTGACGCAACTCTGGGCACAGGAGGCAGCGGGCATTCCTGAAGGGCATGCTTTCATTAGGGAGTTGGAGCAAAATAATTTTATCTTTGCCACCCCGCATATAGGTGTGCTGGACTCTGGCTTTGTCCTTGCCCACATGTTAGCAGGTGTCAAGCTCACACCACAGCTGCGTAGCCACCTGTCCGACAGCGAGCCCGACTCCGATACAAGAAATATTTTTGCAAATTTTTTTCCCAATCCTTTGCATGATTTTTTATTGTATCACTACGCCCGTCGCGCGGCACGGTATAGTGATTTGCGACACGGTAGTGCGGTGGCATACCTGCTTGCCAGCGACACATCCGCGAGCACTAGTTTGAAGGGAGAGATTGCCCTACTGCTTCCTTTACCACGACGAGTCAATCTTGATAGTAAGAAAAAGCTGTACGAACTGATTGCCACCTTACCACTGCCACAGGTAGTCAACCATTCGATGTCGTTCGGTAACGATGACCGTTGGTCAACGGGGGTCGCGGCCGCAGCAAAATTGATTGCGGCAAAAACTATTTTTGTAACTTCTGCGGGCAACCGTGCTCCTGACCCCGTAGAGGCTGGCAAGCGGGAGCTTGCTGAGCAGTTGATCATTGTTGGCAGTGCTGACCCTACGGGGTATATCAGCTCATTTTCACAGACAGGTTGTGCCGAAACGATTCGTGCTTGCAGCGACGGTTACATCCAAAGCGTCAGTCCAAAATCGAGTGAGTTTTTTAATTTCGGTGGCACGAGTGGAGCAGCACCGCTGGTTAGTGGGGCACTTGCCGATGCACTGAGTATCTTGCCTGACCTGTCCCTTGATCATGCTAAGCTGTTGTTGCAAAAGACGGCACTAGCAAATTCCTATGGTGATGCAGCTGGCTTGCTCAACTACTACAAGCTGCTGCGTGTTGCACATAGACTCTCCGAACGTGGCTGGTCTTCAACTTCTGGTGCAGAAGATGTGTTGCATGCTCCTAGTTTGTATGATTTCCATGCTGAATCAGAGCAACTTACCCAAGCGGTGATTGCTTCAGCATCGACTGCCACATCTTTTCTCAAGCTGCGCCAAGCTTTTTTTCTTGAGCAAGATAATAGCACTGCGAGAAAACTTTTAGCCGAGATCTATCTTCAGTACGGCTATGAGGCACAAACTTTTTTCTACGATAATCATAACATAGAGGCACGCGATGCTTTTATTGCCCAAAAAGACAAAGAACAGCACGCAACAGCGGATAAGTTTTTTGCTGCTATTGCTATAGCTGATACACATACAATGTTGCAGTTACTGCCTGATTTTAACCAAAAAATTTTCTTTCAAAAAACTCGGACATTGCATGACAATTTGCAAGTCTTGTCGCGTGAAAAACAAAGGCTCGTGATTGCTTTCTTAAAAGAACACAGGATAGCAAAAGTGACCATTTCCGATGACGGGACAGACCTTTCCGTCAGTTCTATTCGTGGTCGTGACTAGTAAAGTGTGGTGATTAGTGAAAATCACTCCACCCCATAGGCGGTGAGCTTGAAGAGGTATAGCAGATAGCGATATTAGCGGGGCTTGAGATAATCGCTGACCTTGCTGGGTTCTCCACACTTCAAGTGAGGATATGGGGTTGCTTGGACTGCGTGGGAGGTAGAGAGAAAATAGCAAAGAGGAACATGTAGTGCTTATGAAAAATATAAAACCAAATTATATCAAATAGATATGGCGACTAGCCGCTGAAGTCAGAACCTTGCCTGCTGGTGCAGTTTTTTCTGAAACAGTCTGACCATAGAGACGACACTATCAGCTCCCTCGCTAATCGTTGCTGACGGTGTTATTGACAATAGCTGTGAGACACTCAAGTCAGTGTATACGATAGCGAAACTTGTACCGTGCCCTTATCTTGTCGTGTAGCTTTTACTGAATAGGTGTTGGCCTCGTTGCCTAAGCGAGACATCTTACATTGAGGTAAGCTAGGTGGTTCTATGGTGCTATTTTCATTTTTCCCCAAGTAGTTATCTTATTAGCAGGTAGGTTGCGACCGGAAAACAGCCTAAGCATTTTCTCCATACCTAACTTATCAGCTAACTGTGCGGGTGTGTTTCCCTCTGGATCTTTGGCATTAAGATCAATGTCCTTATGAGCAAGAAGCTTTTGCACGACGGTGAACTTCTCTAGCACTATAGCGTAATGCAGTGCAGTAAACCCGTGTTGGTCACGTGCATTGATGTCCAAGTTCTTGTCTTGATCGATTATCTGTTCAGCAAATAAAGATTTGCCATATCTGATCTCGAAAATCAGGGGATTCGTAGGACGACAGCCGTCAGGTGATTGCTCGAATTCGTAGTTTGGGAACAGACAATCATCAAGCGCCACATTTTCGTAAGTGTGCTTGTAGAGCCAGACAATACCATTGGCATCGTCTTTACTGATATAACGTGGAGCACCGAAAAAAGAGTGGGAGGACATGATCGAGGGCGGTTGCGTTCCCACCGTCTCCTCCATACCACCTTTACTGACACTGGGTACATCCTCTCCAAAACGCCCAACGTATGTGTCGTCCAAGCCCATAGCATGTCCAAGTTCATGAACAATGCTGAACATAAACTTGTCAGTTACTTTTGTTCCTCGCCTCATATAGATATCTGGAGGTATGGATATCCCAAGCCATATTGTGGCTCTTCCTTCGAGACAGTAAAATGTGATCCTGAAATCCAATCCCAGTAAATCGATAAGCCTTTTAGCATTATTCACTATGTCAGGCTGTTGTTCATAGCTGAAATCGTTGACGATAGGCTCTTCCGTCGGCAGATCCCTGAGTGGTTGCAACCAAGCCTGTAATGCTGTTGTAATAGCCCCCTTAAGCTCTTTGCTGTTTTTATGTTCCGCGGCAGGACACGCGCTATCATAGCGAAAGCCGATAGACCATCTTTTCTTATGTACTTTGTTTATGAGCACATTGTACTTTCTCTGCGTCTGATGTTCAATAGAGATGAACTTAGCGGTAGATTTTTTCTTTACACACCCCGTGCTACACAATAGAATAATCCAGAAATATATTGTTCTGTTAGCTGCTGATATTACGATACCCCCCCGTTTTTACACCATTAAGTGCACTGTCCATCGCTAGACGTTTATTGACATCAGATAGTTGCAGAGGCGCGGAGTATCATGCAAATACTCCGCTGAATAAATCATGCTGCCAGAAACTACCCCTACGTATAACTATACACATGCAGCTCGATCAAATCTAGCCAGTTGTAGCAATAAACCTCACTGCACTCAGCTACTGGTTGAATATTGCTATCAGATAGGTTTTTACCCCTATTTACCAACGTATTTTGATGGTTATCTTTTTTACCTGACCTCAAGAAGGTTTGCATCCACACGGTAGCAGATTGTTCGGTGACCCTTAAGAGTTGACATATATTTGCCGGTGTTGGTGTTTTTCTCGTTGTCCAAGTGATCTCATGTTGGAAAGAACTAGATGATTCTATGGTGCGGTTTTTACTTTTCCCCAAGTAGCGATTTTAGTTGCTGGTACGTTGCAACCAGAGAGCAGGTTAACCATGTGCACTAGTCCTAACTCACCTGCTAACTGCATATGAAAAAGATAAAAATAAATTATATCAACTAGCTACGGTGATTAGCCACTGAAGTCAGGAAAAAGCTTGCCAGTCCCCCCATGCTCAGCATAAGCCTTGTCCACAGTGCCCTACGCACAAAAGCTTACCCCTTGACCTCACTCCGAAAAAGGTGATAGCATCCGCCGCGCATGGTTTTTCATTACATGGAGAGGGCGATGCGGCCTATCCTGCGTGAGGAAAAATTCTGGAAAAAAATCTCTTTCAGCCACATCATACAAGACCTGGACGAGAACGGCCGCCATAGAGTGACAGAGTTTCTCAAGCAACAAGGCATCGTTGCCATCGCCGTAACCGACGTAGGCGAGATCAAGTGGGAAAAATTGTAGCCATTGCCCTCAATTTAGATCAGCGGGTTCGGGACATACTGGGGTTTCGGTAGGGGTGAGTTGGGTAATTTTGCTCAGTGCCTGCATCGTTTTTTCACTGCTAAGGTGGGTGTTGGTGAGACTATGGCGGTCACCTAACAAGTCGCTGAGGGTATTGTCTTCTGTTGTGCGATTGCGCCAGCGGGATATGGCCCCGCCAAGACGGTCACTGCCCAAGGGAAGACCGACGACAAACATACTGTTGAAGGCGATGAGATAACCGACGAGACAAGCCGCAGCTCTTGCCCGCCCCACGCAAGTTTTGCGGAATAGTGACGCGATGCCTTCAGAAAATTTGTTATCCATCAATAACTTGTTGAAACGACGCAACGGATTACGCGAGCCAATAGTGGCGAACTTGCGTGTGAATTCATCAGAAGCATGCTCAGCATCGGCAATCAAGTGCAAGGTCTCTAACGTCTGTTTTTTCAACGTGCGATCGCCCTGTTTTAAATTCTTGACAACATGTTCGGCGGAATTTTCAACGATAACCCCATTGCCACGATGCAAAACCGAATCGACCAAAGAGATAACAATACCGACACCCAGCGCCCCACCCAGAGTGTAAAGCCAGTGACGACTAGAAGTATAAAGCTCTTGCAAATCCCGCTCCTGGCGAAACTGCTGCCATAAAGCATCGAGTGGAATGTAGTTGCTGCTGACAGGTTCAGCGCTTGCCAAAGCTAGTTGCAAATCATCCTGACGGTGCAATCTAAGCTTATTTTCAGATACAACTTTGTAAAAACAACTGCCGTATTTATCAAAATCATCGCGTCCAATCGGTGTATCCAGTTTTTCCTCATGCTGTTCACTCAACGCCGTAGTGTGGCTCAACATGTAGACATAGCCCTTGTCAGTGCGACTCTGATACGATTGCACGCTGCTATCTTCAGGCATTGCACAAGCAAACAAAAACATACTGCAAAAAATAAAAAGGCCCACACGCATCAGTAAAGCCTCCCGCTTTTTTTGTCGATGTATTTATCCGCTAATGTGTCGGGTGGCGGACAGTCACGTGTGCCTTTCTTACTCAACTTAGCCATCTTCTGCTGCAGCTTCTTCATGTCAGCGGGTTTTAACATTGTAAAGGTACGAAAATTATCCCAATCGCCGACAATATCGAGCAGCCTGTTCTGTTCCTGCTCACGATGCAGATAGGCATTGGTCTTGCCGGTCAAAAAATAAGTCAGCGGTACTGCAGCAGCCAGCACTATGCCTGCACCCGCGGTTATCCATTGCACACATAGCAAACTCATAAAGCCTTTGCATACGCGCTGCACCAGTGGCACAAACTTCTTGCCCGCCTTTTCCTTCAATGCCCATAAGGGATTGAGATTAACGGTGCGTCCGAAAACATTTACCTCACGCCCAACATAAATAAACCTGCCGAATAACTCCTCCAACTTGTGCTCTGCTTTTCCCGACTTGATGATTAGTTTATGATGTTGATTTTTAACGGCTTGCCAATCCTTAATCCAACCATCCAATTCTTCAATCTTAAAATACTCGCGATATTTGTCGCTCTTCACATATTTCTGCGCAATTTTAATTGCCTCTGCTTGCGCATCGTGCGTTGCAATGTCGAACAAACCGTTCAACACGACTAACGTGCCACCGATGGCAATGTAATTGTAATGCCAAGGCATGCGATGCCCGTAGAGATCACGAAAATCTTTTAGTTCGTCATACACCTTAGCGAGCGGCACATACTTCTGCTGCTGTGTCAACGGTTGTGCCGTAGCTAACATCTCCTGCAACGCCGCGGGCGTATGCACAGATAACGGCCGATCACTTTGCACCTGATACAGACACTGTCCAATACCACCGAGCATCTCCCGCGTGATCGTCAACTCCTTATCAGTCAATGCAGCACCGTGCTTGAACGGATCGCGCAGCTCACCGCCCTGCTCGCTGAGCACCTCGTAATGCGAAAACAAATACGTGCGGCCACCACGCTGGTCACGACTCTGATAGCCCTTGAGCTCCCCAGACGGAGCTTTTCCGCAGGCAACGACGATTAAAACAACTGGGATAAACCTTAAATATAACAAGAGTTTTACTCTTTAAGTAAAGTAAGGCATCAACTATATGCTGTTTTAAGTTAAAAATCAATATAAAAATCATAGGTCGGCTAGTTAACTGTACATTTGGGTATCTCTATTGAATTGACAAACCTCTGACTGCTGACATAGTCTTCGCCTAGGGTGTGGGTAGAACCTAAATAAAGGGATTGATTACCATGAGTTACGTACCACTGAGAAGAAAATTGTCCATCCTACTGCTTGCCGCGGCGGTTTTTGCCAACGTATGCTATCGGCTCACCGCCCCCGCTTCGTCCGTATAATTCTAAGGGAGTGAAACGCAAGCTTGCGAATTTTGCTATAGGTGGGATAACTCTTACCGCCCTTGCCGCCAGTGCCTTCTTCATCTATACGGCCTTTACCAATGATGCCAATGACACTAATAATACCACTAATACCAGCGATATCATTGATGTCATTGTTCCCACCAGCGATCGAGCAATTGAGAGAAGACTTGGAGGTAAACATGCTAAGGCTGCTCAGGCAAAACATCACATAGACGAATACATCCACTATCTCGATCAGGAAGGTAACGCAGGGGTTGGAAAGGTAGTCAGGACTTTTCAAGATGTGCATGGAGAAACTTTCCTGCTTGAAGATGGTAACGAAGTTGATGCTGATCAACTCATGGGGGTTAGCAGAGGTAACTTTGGGTGGGGAGAAATCGTCTTCAACGACACCATTTTTTTCTCCACCGAACATGCAGAAGCACTCGACGCTGAAGCACATGCATTCGTCGCTGATGGGCGACACGGCATCATCAAGGCTAAGGTGAGTCGAATCTTCTCCAGCTACTACATCAAGGCCATCCATGATCTCGATAAGGGTGGATGGACATGGGAGGATGAGGCTGAGTTTCTCATCCATCGGGATAAAATTATCCATCACATTGATGACTAGCAGTGCGAAGAAAAAAGAGACGGTGCGAGGTTATCCTGTATCACTGTCTTGTCGCAATGATAGGGATAAACCGGGAGAGGCAATCGGTTGTGCAACATTAAGTAAGTGTCGCGTTGTTCTGAATTTGTTAATAGAGCAACAGCGCCTTAGTTTTTCTTTTCACCACCTTCAGCAAATGCTAGTGGCCGATGTCAACCTCTTCTTCGGCCACCGCTGCTACTACTGACAGCATGTGTGTTACAGTGCTGACATCCTGAAATGCACAATGCGCCTTGCTGTCAATTACACCCTTCAACGCAGCCGCAAAAATTACAACAACAAATACAACAATAACCGCTAACAGCGTCCAGCCACCCTGCCTTGCCACCTCTTCCCTGAAACTCATAAAAAACCTCCTGTTCATGGGACAATACTTAGTATCGGAACTTAATGCCAGAAACTTTAGCAGCTTACAATTCAGTAGAGGTGAAGGGTTTTGTGGATGCTCTGGGTATAGTGAACTGCGTTACCTAGAAAATTTTTATGTGTCGCGATGAAAGCTTTGTAAGAAAAAATGCTTTGTGTGTTAGCTGGGAAAATGATATAAAAGTCGTAGCAAATACTAAACGTTAGCAAATTTGAAGGGGAGAGCTGCCGATGTCAGTATTTACGTCGTTAGTGAGGTGTGTGTGTCTGTTGTCCATGTTGTTGAGCGTGATGCTGGCTGGCTGTCAGCCGCTGCCGACGAGTGAGGTTGAGGCGATCAGCAATCGACCGCAGACCTGGACTAAGTTTGTGGCGATTGTCAGGCTGAAGGGCGAGCCGTTGCTGGCGGCGCTTAAGGTCGAAGCCGACGGCCGTGCGGTGATCGATGCGGAGCACAAGGACGCGTTGCTAGAGGAGCAGGAGCGAGTGATTGCCGAGTTGCAGGCGTTGTCGGATGAGGTGGTCGTTCTTTACCGCTATCATCTGGTGCTCAATGCCCTTGCAGTCGTTGCCCCAGAGTCGATTAGAGCGCAGATTGAGAGATTAGACGGAGTGGTGATGGTCGCTAACGAGACCGTCTTCAATCCACCCGAACCCTACGTTGAGGTTGCCGAAGATGACGAGGGCGACAACGAGGGCGAACCACTGACAGTAGACTCAGCCGCGTTTATCGGCAGTCGCGCCGTGCATGAGAAGCTGCGGGCGCCAAACCGCGACGGCGTGTTAGTGCCAGTGCGAGGTGAGGGTGTGCGCGTGGCAATCATAGACACGGGGATCGACTACACGCACAAGGCTTTTGGTGGTTCAGGCAGCGTCGATGATTACGATAACAACGATGCCGCGGTGATCGAGCCAGATACGTTTCCCACCCGCAAAGTTGTCGCGGGCATCGATCTCGTCGGCACTGGCTATAATCCCAGCGAAGGTGATATCGAGCAGCACATTCCGCATGGCGACCCAGATCCGCTCGACGAGGGCATGCATGGCACGCATGTGGCTGGTATCGTGGCTGGTGTCGGTGATGGGGTTAATACCCATGATGGTGTTGCTCCCGACGCGGCGTTGATGGCAATCAAGGTCTTCGCAGGCGGCTCGACGAGCGACACGGTAATTATCAGGGCACTCGAATATGCACTCGATCCCAACGGGGACTTTGATCTCAGTGATCGAGCCCAGGTAGCCAACCTCTCACTCGGTTCTGGTTTTGGTGCGCCCAACTCTCTTTATGTCGATGCAATTAATAACGCGCTAAAAGGCGGGATGGTGGTGGTTGCCGCCGCAGGCAACTCAGGTGCTAACGACTATATTGTCAGTGAGCCTTCGACCGCGGATACCGCGATTTCGGTCGCCGCGTCGGTCGATGATGCTGAACATAACTGGAAGATTCCTGCGATCAAATTCATCGGTGACAATGGCAGCAAGGTCACGGCAGAGGCAGTGGAGAGTCCGATGGCTAAGCCGATTGCCGAGGTGGGTGAGTTGGTTGCGCCCGTCTATCATATCGGGCTTGCTGATCAAGACCTGACTGCTGAACAGAAGGAACAGCTAAGCGGCAAGGTGGCACTCATCGATCGTGGTCTGGTGACCTTCGTGGCCAAGATCAACCGTGCCGTCGCCGCAGGTGCGGTAGGTGTAGTGATGGTCAACAACGTCGAGAGCGCACCGCTTAGGATGGGTGGCATGGAGGAGTATCAGATTCCTGCGGTAATGATTACCAAACGGGTCGGTGCAGAGGTCAAGACGGCACTGCAAGAAGGTGCGGTAAGTGTTACTTTCAAGGACGATTTATTTCTTGAAAGAAGAGAACTGATCGACTCGCTGGCGAGTTTTTCTTCCTACGGGCCGCGCACTTTTGATTCGCTGCTCAAACCAGAGATTGCCGCCCCTGGGGTGTCGATAACCTCCGCTTTCTCTGGACGTGGTAATCGCGGCATACAAGTTAGTGGCACGTCGATGGCGACTCCGCATATCAGTGGTGTGGTGGCCTTGATGCGTCAGTATCGCCCGGTGGTCAACCCTGCACTGATGAAAAACATGCTGATTGCCAATACCAAACTCATGCGCTCGCCCGGTGGCGAACGTTATCGGACATATCAGCAAGGCGGTGGGCGTGTCGATGCGTGGAATGCAGTTACGGCTGAGGTCGTCTTTCAACCCGCAACCTTGTCATTGGGACGTATGCTAGTTTCTACCAACAAAAAAATTGCGGAGCAGTTTGTGCTGCAAAATCTCGGCGAAAAAGAAACAACTGTCACGTTGCATGCTGACGTAGTGTCGGGTATGACGTTCACCATGCCGACACAAGTCACGCTAGCTGCTGGGGCGCGAGAACACATTGATTTTGAATTGTTTGTTACTGCGGAAGGGCTGAAGCAGCCTTACGCCAATCTTGATGGCTACATCGAGGCACGTCACGAAGGGCAGGTGGTCGCAAGGTTACCAATGGTTCTGGGTGTGCAGCGGTTGGCACGACTGAAGACACAGCGTGCTGTAATTCACGCCAACTCAGAGGATGATGCTTATCGGGCGGTAATAGAGGTGGAAGTTGCCAACGATGGTGCGATCGACGGTGAAGTGTTGCTCTTTAATTTGTTCGGCCACGATGCACGGATGGAAAGCTTGCGGCGCGACCTTCTGCGCAGAGAAGATGGCACTTGTGATTTGCAGTCGGCTGGCTACCGCATCGTCGAGCAAATGATTGACGAGCAGAAAGAACTCGTGCTGCAGTTTGCTGCCAAGTTCTACCACCCGCGCACGACGTGGAACTACTGCGGGTTGTCGGTGCAGTTTGACGCGGATGGCGATGGTGTAGCTGATCAAGAGCTGGTCGGTGACACACTTGATTCTATTCGTAACAGCGCGTCGAGAGATGCGAACATGTTTCTTGCCTTTCTCACCGATGCCCACAAGATGCGTGCCATTCGTGCGGCACACGAATTAAAAGGCATATCGGAGAACTACACCGAAGCGGTTGTGTCGGTTTTACCGCTCAACGTCTACAACCATTCAACATTGATGGTAGCTTCGGCACGGTTGCGCGATGTCATCACCAATGCCGACGGTGATTTGCGTATTCGTCTGGCCGCGGAAGGGCTTACCGACCCTGATTACCTTACCGATCACAAGCAGGTATGGCATACCATCACCCCTACGCTCGATGGCATGGGTTTTTGGGGTATGCCTGACAGCACCGTTATTGCTAAAGGTAGCACAGGCAAGGTTACGTTGAGCAAAGGCGGTGATCCCGCGGCACAGATGATTGTATATTTTCCGCACAACGCCTCAACTTTTTCGCTGCTGCGTGCCGACCAGCAGAGCAGTGTGCTTGAAGTCAGCTACCAGCCCTAGATGGAAGGGCGACCGAGTCGTAGCAGGGCTTTGAGCAGGCGTAAGTTTTTGCTGTAGGGCGGGAAACGTATTTCTAGATCGAAACCAAAGGCACGGTGCGTGATACTTTTCTGATGTGAAAAGGTCTCGAAGCCGTGCCTGCCGTGACACTTGCCAAATCCGCTGCTGCCCTTGCCGCCGAAGGGCAGTCCCGTGATGCCGTATTGAATTAGCGCATCGTTGATGCAGCCAGAGCCAAAGGCAATGCGTTGCATGACAAAGGCGATGCGTTTTTTGTCACGACTATAGAGATACAGTGCCAGCGGGTTTTTATTTTTTTCAATGATGGCGACGAGCTGCTCGTTGTCCTGAAAAGTAAAAATCGGCAACACCGGGCCGAAAATTTCTTCACGCATGACACGGCTGTCGAGATGGCAATCGCTCAGCAAAGTCGGAGCGATAAAGTTATCGTCGAGATCATACTGTCCCCCGTGTATGACCTTGCCCTCTTGCAAATAAGAGACGAGTCGTTCACAGTGTTGACGGCTGACGATGCGTGCCAAGCTCTCGCTTTGTTGCGGATTGTCGCCGTAGAAAGAGACGATGGTATTGCACAGGGCGGCGTTTAGCTCGTCTTTAATGTCGGCATGCACTAGCAGATAGTCAGGTGCAATACAACTCTGTCCGCTGTTGAAAAACTTTGCCCAGACGATACGGCGTGCGGTGTCACGCAAAGGCACGTCACGATCGACGATGCAAGGGCTTTTGCCACCGAGTTCAAGTGTTACCGAAGTAAGATGGCGTGCGGCTTTTTCCATGACGATCTTGCCGACCGTGTTGCTGCCGATGAAAAAAATGTGATCGAAAGGCAGATCGAGTAAAGCGCGGCTTGTCTCGATGCCGCCGCTGACGACTCGCACATGTTCGGAGGGGAAACAGGCAGACAGCATGCGTTGCAGCAGTGCGCTGGTCTGTGGCGCGTGCTCGGACGGTTTCAACACGGCACAGTTGCCGGCTGCAAGTGCCGCGATCAAGGGTGATAGTGCTAACTGCAGCGGGTAATTCCATGGAGCAATGATTAGCACACAGCCATGCGGCTCGTATTGGGTGTAACTGCGGGCGGGGAAATGTAACAGCGGTGTCCTTACCCGTCGCCGCGCCATCCAACGCTTGAGATGCCGACGGGCATAAACCAGTTCTTGTAGCGTGATGTCGATTTCGCCCACCAAAGCTTCAAAAGCGGGCTTGCGCAGGTCAGCGCGCAGTGCAGCAATAATGTCTTGGCGGTATTTGTGCAGAGCAGCTTGCAGGGTTGCGAGTGCGTGGCGACGAAAGTTGTAGGCACGGGTTACGCCGCGGGCGAAGTAGTCCTGTTGTGTGCGATGCAGTTTCTGCAGGTCGAGTGTCACTTGTTTTCCTGCTCAAGGTGCTGCGAGAGCTTAAGCACCTTCAGCCGAGTTGTCAATCATAACGTTTTGTGAGATAATGAAGGGCTGTGGGGTGCATGCATGATTTGTGATTTTAATTACTATGAATACAAGTATTTTGTTGCCAACGAGCAGCTCGGCTACATCAGCGCACTGTTGGAATCTTTTGCGGGAGATAGTGATCCCTTTCCATCTGGCTGTGTCGATTCGATCTACTACGACACTGCCGATGCTCGTTGCTACCACGAATGTTTGAATGGCGAAAGTGTTAAGCGTAAGTTTAGGATTCGTGGCTATGGCGATGGTGTCTATCGACAGATGCACCAAAAGGAAAAGCTGCTGACAGGAGTGGGCAAATTCAAAACTGACCTGCAGCCGCTGCGTATCGTCGGTGAACAGCCCCCGCAATGGGACAGTCTCTGTCCTGTGCGGCCCGACGACACATATTTTCACAAAATAAAATCACTCGGCTTACAGTATGGTGAGCTGCTGCCTGCGGTGCGGGTGCGCTATCAACGCCAGCGCTACCGCCTGTTCGATTTTCGCCTCACGCTCGATACCAACATCGAGGTCTTCGGCTACGGAGAAGGCATTATGACTGAACTTGGATATGAAGTCTTGCCTTACCACGTGTTAGAGGTTAAAACTCGTGGAAGAAGACCTAAACTACCATTTATGGGACTGGTGAAGCTGCCACAGATATCTTTCTCCAAGTTTTATCTGGGGCTGACGGCTTTGCGCTTTTAAGGGAGGTTAGCACATGGAAGGCTTGTTCGACATTTTCACTAAACAAGAGCTGTGGGAACCGGTGGCCGACAACCTCGATCTCGTTTCGTATCTCTACACGCTGTTGATCTCGCTGACTTTTGGGATTGTCCTGTCGGTCGTTTATCATATCTACTTTCAGGACAACGAGCCACAGGATGCCAGTCTGTCACGCAGTTTGGTGTTGCTTACGCCATCCTTGACGACGATTTTTTGGATCATTCAGTTCAGTATTCCGATGTCGCTGGGCTTGCTTGGCACGTTGTCGTTTGTGCGTTTTCGCACGCCAGTCAAACGCTCCGAAGACGTGGCTTTCATCGTTATCGCCCTGACGGTGTCGATTTCCTGTGCGATCGCCAAGTATCTCGTCGGCGGAATTTTTATCGTGTTATTGGTGATTTATGCTCTCGTGCGCAATTCTTTTTTCATGCGGGGGGCGTTCAGAAAACGCTTTGCTGTGCTTACTCTCAACACTACCAAGAAGTTGCCGCTGCACGATTTGCAAAACGCAGTCAACGGTATTTGTCGGAAGAGTGATTTCGTCAGTGCGCGCACTTACGATGGCATTACCTCTTTCGTGTTCAACATTCCACACTTCAGTGAACGCATGCACGAGCAGCTGGTCGCAGCACTCTTGCAGCGTGACCAGCAGGTGCGGCTAAATATCTTTTTTCCCAATGAACGTCTTGGTACCTGAAGCTGAGCGTGCGGCAAGCCGCAGGTCAAGGTTTGTGCGGCGGCTTGCGGTAGTTGTTGCGGGATTGTTACTTATCTCCGTGCTTATGTTACTGCGCGATGGCAGTAAAATCAGGCATGATGACAGCAGCAAGTTGCGTATCTTGCGTTCGTTTAGCGTGCCGTTGCGAGAAATTTCGGGGTTGAGCAAGTCTGGCTCGCACATCTTTGCCGTCGGCGATAATGAGCCGTTGCTGGGTGTTTTGCAACTCACGGGGGACGAACTCAAGCTGCTGCAGACGGTTAGTTTCACTGCGACACTGTGGCACAATTATTTTCTCTGCCCCCGTCCGCATAACAGTATTTGCCGCGCTATGGCGGGTGTTATTAACAAGCAGTGGGAAGGTCTTTACTACGAAGCCACCACTGACACTATACATGTGTTGCAGGAAAGCACTGGTTCGATTTTTGTTTTCAATCGGGCGATGGATCGTATTTTGTCGCGCACTATGCTCGACTTTTTCCCTGATCGTTATGAAAAATCCGCGCGCACCAGCAATTCACTCGGAGAAGGTTTTGTGCCACTGAGCAACGGAAGGATACTGGTAGCAAAAGAAAAATTCCCCGCCGCAATTATTGAATTCGGTGCACAGAACGATACAGCACAAGGCTATAGTCCTCGCCGTCCATCGCGAACCACAGCTAACACCGCCGCGGTGCGTACACTTTATCCACTGCACTACTGGCATTTGCCGAAGAGTGCTGACAAGCACTGTGATCTGAGCGATGTCACACTCGATGACGATGGCGCGCTGTTCGGCATCAGTCAGATTTGCCGCCGCATCTATCGTTTCGCTGCACTCGATCCCAGCACCGAACAATTGCAGGTTGTGCAGAGTTGGCATGTCGGCAGCAGCATCAAAGCTCCTGAAGCTCTGGTAGTGATTGCTCCGCAGGTGTTTCTCGTCGCCTCGGATGTGAAAAATCTCCGCAACAACCTCTGGTTACTCGCCGCACCAGATTCCCAGCAGCACAAGACAGTGGCACGCGAAGACGACCAGCCAGCTGAGTCCGTGCGTCAGTCTCTGTGGAATGAATCGCACCGATAATTTCTCAAAAAATATGCTAAAGTATGGTGTATATTTTTGTTAAAGTATACGTATGAATAAAGTGATTAAATTCGAGCTTAAAGAGTTCAGTGACCCCTGTATGATCAAGGGCGGAACGAGGCTTTTCAAATGACCATCAAGTACGCATGCAGGTAGGTGGTGGGTGTTGTTTTTGAGCATGCAGTGCCACCTGTACAGAGTGAGGGCAATGTCCGACATTTTGTGGTGGAGGATTTGATTGGCATCTGCAATAGAGGTCGAGGTTGTAGTTTCAATCGTAAGTTGTCGTAGTGGCCGTTTTCACAGTTCTATCATTTTTTGCCCTACAAGGCTGAACAGGCTGGCAAGAAGGTTGATGCAAGGCATACCTTGGTTTCAGTTAAAATAAAAATTATATAATTTGCAAGAGGTATTTAGTGAAAAAGATGATCTTGGTAACAGTATTAGGTAATGTTGTGTTAATGGGTGGCTGCAAGTCAGCTGTCAGATCCACTGGTTACCAACCGGAAGCTTTTGCGACTATGCCAAAGATAGTTAGATCTTTTTTTAAGGATGCCATAAAAAACGACTACGCTAGGCTAGGACGAAATTACGACAATGTTTTGGAGTGGGCGGCTGAATTCGGAGAATACAAAGTATTGAAAGAGGTTGTTGAGATAACAAAGCGTAATGAACTGCTCGGCTGGCCAAATGAGTTTAGCGAAGCACTGTATCTTGCTACTAAGTCTCATGATGTCAAGAAGATGGACTATTTGATCGAGCAAGGGGCTAGCGTTAACGAAGCGTTACAGTTTGCTGCCAAAGAAGGTGACATAAATGGGATTAGGTATTTGACTGCAAAAGGCGCTAAAGACTTCGATGCAGCTGTGGGGGAGGCGGCAAAATACAGAAAGGGTATGACGGTGCAAGAGCTGGTCAATCTAGGGGCTAATCCCAACAAAGGACTTGCCGGTGCAATAGTAAGCGGAGATTTTGGCATGTTGGAGCAGTTGGTCGCCTTAGGCGCTGACAATTTTGATGAAGGGCTATGGATATCGTCTCTCTATGGTCGTCTTGATATGGCAAAATATACGGTCAAAAAAGGTGCTACTGATCTCAACAAAGCATTGCTAGGAACGGTACATGTCATGCCAGAAGGCGGAAACGATCATGTTTCGGTGATGACATATTTGCTTGAAAAAGGGGCTACCAACATTGAAGAGGTACTGGGAGCTGTTAGAACAAGAATTGCCGGTGGATTTAGGACATCAGAGAGTACTGAATCATCAGCAGCACTTAATAAAATGCGAGAGATACTGGAAAAGGCATTAGCGACACGTGGATCTTGACCAGTCCAAGAGCTTTACCACACAAGCAGCCGGGCGATAATTTTTTCAAGGCTGAACAGCGAGATATTCCCGAACAGCCGCAAGCCACCAGCCACCAGCCTCGTGCTGATGGTAGTTTATTTTGCCTCTGTGCCTATAAGTCCTTGACAACACCCGGTCATTTGCGTCTGTGCTTTAAGTTTAGTGGTACTGGCGGTCACTCAGATCTTCTGCACACCGGCATTACTTGCTTCCTTGTGGAATGCGCTTCGGATCGAGCCATACTTCCAGTTTTTTCCAATTGACCAGAACGCGTGGGGTGCCGCGCCTGTCGATGCTGTAGTGGCCTAGTTCGTATGGATTCCACCAAAAACCAATACCGATACCATCAGGGACTATGTGTTGCAAGCGCAGCGGTTGATTCTTCCGCCGCTCTGGGTAGGCAGCATCTACTATCGTCGTGATGTACGTGATAAACGCTGCTGGTGCGACGTTGTTGGCAAGCAAATCTTGCCAGACGATCTCTTTGTCAGTCTGAATATCCAGTAGATGGCTTGCAAGTCTCTGTTGCGAGTGGCTCGCCACCCGCATAGACACTTTCCGATAAACGCAAACAACCCCAAGGTCGTTCCGATTTGATCTCAAGATACCTGACCCGCCTTTCGAGGTTCCAAGGCGTACCCAATCCGTAGCGAATCTGATCTTGTGTTCGATAAACCGCCTGCCAAGACTTGAGCCAACTCGCTACGAGCGAGCGCACATCATCATACTGCTGTGCAGGATCGTCGGGACTAGATAGTAGAAATCGCTGTGCAATTAAGCGCAACGACACAGGCAAACCCGCGGGGAGAGGCTCTATTACAGCGGCAACGCAAGGCCGATCATCGCGGGCACGACAACCGTCGGATTTCACAACGCTAGTGTATCCACTTCCGAACACAATCGACGGGATAAACCCGAAGACCGCGAGCAGAGCCAACCACTGCCTGCTCGTCAGTTCTTGCCTCCGATTATCAAAATTTGAGTATTGTTCAGTTGCTGAGCTCAAACTCGCATCCATACAAGCACCACCTGATTACCTGTCTACCAAGATGTATCGGTAACTCTCGCGACCCTCTTGAGGATTTTTTCCCCACCTGTGCCTATAAGTCCTTGACAACACCGAGACCGAGACTGGTCAGATGTGAGTGGAAGATGTAGTTTTCGGTCAGCATCAGTTCGAGATGCCAGTCGTGTGTGACGTTGAGCAGTGCCGAGCCTGAAGCTCGCATCATTATGTTTGCTCCGTCTTGGATTTTGTCGTCGAGTTTGACATCTTGCAAGGAAGAATTTTCACCGACACTGGCATTGACCGACATAACCCCCAATCCGAACTCACCTCGAAAGGAGACGATATTGTTCGGCAGTGCTTCGTAAGCGATACCCGAAGTCAACCCTAAACCTTGAATAGTGGTGTCTTGTTCGGAACTAACATACAATGCTCCGTCCCATTTTCTCTCTGTCGCCGTGCCTGAGACGACCGCATAGACTGAACGCAAGACGACACTGAAGCCGCTACTTATCCGTCCCGCGAAAAAGAGGTTGTATTCCTGTCCGTTGAAGCCGTTCAGCACTCGCAACTTAGCGGCAGCTACCGCCAGCCCTAGTGCTTTGGGAAACATACGCCGCGGCACTTGGAAACGCTCTTGCAAACGTTCGTAGTCTTCCCTCGTTATCAGCCTGACCTGCAAGCTGCGGGTGATGCGATTGAAGGTTTCGATGATTTCCAGCTCACGATGGCCGTTTTTAATGGCAACGATCTGTCCAACTGCCACGAGACGGCCGTCGCTATCAAAAAAACCTGCGTAATCACCGACGGTTAAGCTCTTGTCATCGACAAGACAGTTGATCGAGTCCTTGTCGCACCTAAAATTGTAGGCGAGCAAAGGGCTTGTCCAAACCAACGAGAGCAGAAAAAATAAGATACGAAAGTAAAACACGATATTCGCTCCTTCTAGAGAAAATTTGTTATCCAGCCTGTGTGTTGCAAGTTTTATTCCAACAAGGATGTAGTCGTGGTCACCTTAGTCTTGACATCGCCCACACCAGCCAAAAACTGCCATGCTTTCAGGAAGGTAAGGCGATCACGATCTTTGCGAAGCTCGCGCAACACCTGGGCAAAATTGTGGAAACTGCCTGTCTGAACACTTGACACTGCGCTGTTTACAGACACCAGCACGGTGCTCACTTGCTTGCCACGCAGCTCACCCTGCACAAAGAAATCTGACTGTGGCACATACTTATAGCCAGTGCCGAGCCGCGCTTGCAGAGTAGCAAGCACCTGATCGCGCAAAAAAACCTGTGCCTGTGTTGCCACCACAATGCCAGCTTGTCTGTCAGCCTCGCAATAGAGGGCATATACGCCGCGTGGATCTCTGTTCACTGGCAAAATGAGGATGGCAGGGGTGGTGACCCGGATTGGCCAGCGCATTAGCTGTTGAGCATCTTGGCGACGACAAGCTCAGCGAGCTTGTGCAGGCATGCTAGTGTGCCGATGCTACGCGGTGCGATTGCCTCGTAGTGTGGGTGAGCACGAGGGTTGAAGGTTGCATGCAGTACATCGATGGCAACAGGCTGTAGCGCGTCACGGCGGTTATACTGATACACCTGTGGCAAGTCCTCAACGATATAGCCGCTGTTCTCTAGCAAGGCGAAAGTATCGCGCCAAGCCTCGCGGTTGAGCGGTAGCGTAGTAAGCTCCGAGTCGATTACATACACGAAGCCATCGAGACCCTTGAGCAAAATGTCGAATGTCTCGGCAAAATAAGGTGGCGGCAAAGTAAAGGCATGTAAGCGCACCTGATAGCCGTTAATCGCACCGAGCTTCAGGGGCAGAAAATCAAACAAAGGGTTAGGACGTTGGTCAGCTTCTAACTCGAACAGATCGGTCTTCAGTTGTGGCGAGGTAGAACGATAGAGAGCACGCAGATTCTCCGTCTTACCCGCGCCAGCAGTGCCGAAGTAAAAAATCTTGCAGTGGATTTCTTTCTTGTCAAAATTACAGATTGCCATCGCTGCCCGACACACACCCACAACGTGTTGATTTTACCACAGCTACTAGTGCTTTGTCAGTTTTTGCTCGCAGAGGGAGCTAGAGAGCGGGCAGAGAGTCACAGTGAACGATACCAGTGTAGCGTTTCCGCGGTTGCCATGATTGCCTGCTGTGCCCGCGCCAGCTTGTATTGGTGAAAAACTTTATGGGGGAAACGATAGGTATGTCCGATGACCTCGATCGGTTGCGTTTCACCGAAATTATTGTCAAAGAATCCATAGTGTCCGAACCTACTGCCCAAACCCTCGGCCCAGAACAGCGTCCATGAAAATTCATAGCGCTCGCCATCACGTGTCGCCCAAGCCGTGCCGCGGATGCTGTCTAGTGTGCGGCGTGCCTCACGCTTGAGCACAGCCTGAGGTGGTGCAGCCTCAGCAGGTGGGCAGGGCAAGTTGAGCGCAGCCATTGCTGCGGCGGGCAATTTAAATTTTTCAAACCCATCACTGAGATTATGCACAATCGGCACGACATGTGTGGGAGAAGTGACATCCTGCACGAAGTGCATAATCTTGCCGAGCAGACGCAACTGAGGCATTCGCCTTGCCAGCAGTTTCTCAGTCAAATACTGTACCCTATAGCCAGCATCGTCGC
Organism: Oligoflexales bacterium; assembly: GCA_965226195.1. Classification (GTDB taxonomy): domain Bacteria; phylum Bdellovibrionota_B; class Oligoflexia; order Oligoflexales; family JAPPIL01. The sequence goes on along the minus strand of OZ245333.1, from coordinate 645,487 downwards.
GATAGAGAGTGCGTACCCACTTGTCGGGGTTGTAGTAGTGCGAATTTTTCAGCCACTTGACGGAAAGGTTATAGTCCTCTTTGATATTGCCTTCGACGAGAGAGTTGATCTCAGTGGACGTAAAGTGCAGCGCATGGCAGCGTTCGTATAGCTGCACTGCGCGCTGGATGATTATCTCGTGGTCGGATACTCGCCATGCCTTACTCGGCATGCTCCACAAGCACATGACGAGCGGCAAAATCGCTTGTTTCCACCAGAAAACGCTAGTCCTCAAAACGCACATCGATGATTTTTGCCCCCAGTTTTTCTTGTAAACCTACTGTTAGCGGTGCATTTTCAGCATCGTGCAGTAGCTGCTGCTGTTGTTTATCTTGCAACTCTTTCTTCTTGTCCAGTAATGATTGATTTGGTGCATGATTTTTATTCAGCTTGGCGACAACGAGTTGCCCGCGAAAAGCAAACAACTCGTGCAACTTTGCCTCAAGCTTCTGCTGTCCTTCGTTTTTCAGCAAAGCACGTGCCCCAAAACAGTTCTCATCGATGGCTAGCTCGATGCACTCGGCACTGTAAGCGACTACCTTCGCTTCCTCCAGCATGCGTGCCTGAAAAGGACTTGCCTTTTTCCAAGCCTCAACCAACTCCTGCCATGTCGCGGGAAACGCTGAGCGTTGCGACCTGACTTGCTGTGCCGGCAGCGGCGGTGCTGGCTTAACCGCAGGTGATGCGGTAGAGACAGGCGTTGTGGTTGCTTTAGCCCGCGTCGTGTCCACGTGATTGGGAGTGGGAATTGCAGGCGTGGCAGTAGCAGCGTCTGTGGTCGCAGGAGGAGGAGGCAGGCCAGTGTCGAAGCACCATTCAAGGCAGTAGTTCTCAAACACATAGCGATCGAGTAGCGAGCCGTCCAGTTCTTGGCGACACTTGATCAAGGTGCGGAAGATGCGGTTCAAGTCGAATTCACCGCTAGCCGCGGCGATGTCTTGCAAGCCACGCACGATTTCATCGGCAAGGCTGAGATTTCTGAATTCCGTCGTCTCCACACCGATGTCTTTGACGATAAAGGCATGGCGGGTGTAGGTGGCCAGCTCTTCGGTAATTTTTTTGAAATCAATGCCACTATCGCTGATCACGGTCAGTGCCTCCAGCACCTTAGCTCCGTTCTTATCAACCAGTGCGGCAAGCAGATCGAGCAGCCGTCGCGGGGCGAGATGTGAGGTAATGTGCTGCAAGGCGGCGAGATTGACTTCGCCCTCACCGAGCAAGATGACTTGATCGAGCATGGTCAAGGCATCGCGCAATGATCCTTCGGCGTAGGAGACAAGCAACTTGAGCGCATCTTCTTGCCAGACTATTTTTTCGCAGTCGAGAATTTCCTTGAGGCGCGCGAGAATATCCGTCGCCGCCAGTTTTTGCAGGTGAAAGGTTTGACAACGGGAACGGATGGTCGCTGGCACTTTGCCGATTTCGGTGGTCGCAAAAATAAACACGACGTGTGGACGCGGCTCTTCAAGCGTCTTCAGCAGCGCATTGAAGGCACTCTGCGACAGCATGTGAACTTCGTCGATAATATACACCTTGTGTGACGAACGCTGCGGCTTGCAGGCAAGCGACTCTTGCAGCACGCGAATGTCATCGACACTAGTGTGCGATGCACCGTCGATTTCAATGACATCTTCATGACACCCGCCAGTGACAGCTGCACAACTGTTGCATTTTAAGCAGGGGTTGCCTTCGCTGGGCTGTTCACAGTTGAGGGCTTTAGCGAGAATGCGTGCCAGCGTAGTCTTGCCCGTGCCTCTGATGCCAGTGAAGATAATTGCCGCGGCAACCTTGTGTAAACGCAAGGCACTGCGCAAAGCTAACTGTGCGGTGCGCTGCCCTGTCAGTTGCATAAAATCTTGGGGGCGATAACGCCTTGCCAGCGGTTGATAAGTCATCGCCGTGACCCTGTTCAAGATGAGTTGCGACAGCTGGATACACCAAACACCTGCCCGTGATCCACTACCGCTGCTGCCTTCCGGCCCTGACGGGGTTTGCGGGCGGACATCATCCGGGATCCAGCCATCGTGTCGTGTTATTGGCAATTTGCACACTGCTGTCAACTTTATTTCACGTGTATGTAGAAAAACTCGCGAGAAACTTGACTCCTTTGTGACGTTAAAGTAGGACAGAGACCATAAACCATGGGCGGTATCTTACTTTAAACATCAAGAAGGGAGATCGTGATGAAAAATTTTCTTGCTGCTTTGTGTGTTGCAGCGCTGCTGTTCAACGGTGTCGCGCTTGCCGGTGGGTTGCCCCGTGGACTTGGCGCTCAATCGCGAGGGGTGGAGCTAGCAAGCGGCAAAAAGATGCTACAGCGAGCTCTAACTGGAGCAAGCTGGGGCAAGTTGGCTGAGTTGGGTGGCAAAGCCAAGCAGTTTAGCGCGGGCTTAGTTGTCGCGGGGATGTTGACCTGTGGCATGATGGCCTGCACCAAGGATGAAGTTGCGAACACTTTGCAGAAGACGGCGGAAAGCCGCGTGGCAACACTCAATTACGATCGTAATGCCACTCTTGACGAGATGATAACCTCCCTCGAACAGGTAGAAGGCGCACAAATTGGCATCATCAAGAGTATCGATCAGCACGGCACGCTGACCATGGAAACTGATGGCGGCACAGTGTACTTGCAGCTGTCAGAGGGCGATGTGCTTATCAACAACAGCGAGACACCGCTCAAAGTTACGCTAACTGAAGAGCTAGTCAATGAAGGCTGGATTGCTGAAGGCTCGTTGATCGCAGTCATCCCCGCAATCATTTTTGGAGGAGTGATGTTTATTGTTGCTGGAACTGTCACTGCATTTATTTTAAATGAGTTTAACGTAACTGATGACCTCATAGGGGCAGAGATGACTTTGTGGGTAGGAGCAGCAAGCGCAGGCTCTCTCTTCGGTGTATTGACAGGTCTTGGCACTTACTCTGCCCTCGTGTGGTGGTTGTAGTTAGTGAGAGTGAGTATCACTCTATTTTTTGTTGTCGAGTTCAGGAAAGGCTTGACCTTGATGCTAATTTTCTGGTAAACGCGCCCTCACGTATTTAATTTTTGGTGTCCTTGCTAACTTAAGGGAGAGTGTCATGAGGGGTTTTCTTTTTGCGCTATGCATTGCAGCGCTGTCGTTCAACGGTGTGGCAGTTGCTGGTGGCAATGTGGCTGCCAAGTCCAGCGGTAAGGTCGCCGAGCTTGTCGGCAAGGTAACGAAAGTGGGTGCAACTTTAGTTCTTGGTACTATGCTGGCCTGCGGTATATCGGGCTGTGATCAAGGCAAAAAGATGGCGAGCAATGTTATGGGTGGAGGTGATGACGAAACTCAAATGATGCGCGAGCCCATCAACATCGGTGTGGTGTATGAGAAAGATCTTTTTCCACAAAGTTTGCGTGGCGTTGAGTTGGCAGCTGCACAGATTAACAGTGCCGGTGGAATTAATGGCAGGACTATAGTGCTATTTCCGCGTGATAACGAGAGGAGTGGGGGTGTTACATCTAATGTCACGGAGGAGTTGATCCTCGCCCAAAAGGTGCATGCACTCGTTGGGCCTACTTTTTCCACGCTTGCAGAGGTTGGTGATGAACTTGCCCAACGTTACGGTGTTCCGATGGTTACTATTGGCTCTACCAATCCTGGTGTTACCGACGAGGGTGACATGATCTTCTTGGCCGCATATTCAGATAGCTTTACGGCTGGTGTGATGGCTAATCTCGCGATTGAAGAACTGGGAGCAAATACTGCAGCGGTTGCTTACTATGATTCTGATGTTTATTCGGAAGGCTTAGCGAAAACGTTTACCACCAGCTTCGAGTCGATGGGTGGCGATGTTGTCGCGAGTGTGGCTTATCCGCCCTACAACGACGTAGCAGAGTTTGATAGTTTTGTTATGCAGTTAGGCGATAGTCTGAACACAATAGTAGCTGCCCAGCCAGACGTAGTATTCATTCCCGGTTTCGTGCCAGATGCACCAACTGTGGCCAGACTACTCAGAGAAGCGGGCAGTACTGCTGTCTTCCTTGGTGCAGATGGTTGGGGTTCTGGAGACCTGATTGGTATTGGTGGTAATGACATCGAAGGGGCATACTTCTCCGATCATTTCACTGCTGAAGGCGAAGGATTAGGCGAAAGTACCAATCAGTTTATCGCCGACTACACCGCAGCCTATGGTGATGCCCCAGATGCCCTTTCTGCGCTAGGCTTTGATGCAATGTGGATTGTCGGAAGTGCAGCAATACGGGGAGTTACAGGTGATCTTAGCCTTGCAGATGCTCGTCTTGCAATACGTGACGAGATTGCTGCTACTAAAGACTATAAAGGTGCGACTAATATCGCTGGATACAATGCAGACCGTCATCCGGTTAAGAATGTGGTCATTTTAAAAATCGAAAATGGTCAAAAGACTTACGTCATGACTGTCAATCCGTAAGCTTATTGGCTCGTCCCCTTCACTCTGTTTGCGGAGGGGGCGTGGAGCATGGGCGTGCCAGAAGGCACGCCTTTGACAAAAAAGCTACCTACCTATGATGAATAACCAAGACGCACAACAACTGCTAGCTAAATACGAATGTCGTGACGCAACACACATCGTTGGTAATTTTCCCCTCGTGCTTGCACGGGCAAAGGGATCACAGCTGTGGGACTGCAACGGGCGCGAGTATATCGATCTCTGTGCGGGATTTGGTGCGCTGCCACTCGGTCACAACAGTGCAGCATTGCGTGCTGCCTGTGCCGATAGCGACAGTATTAGCACAGGCATGGGTGATCTCTATGCATCGGCGGCCAAAGCAGAACTGTTATCTGCGCTGCACAAAGTCATGCCCGCCTACTTGAGCCGCTCTGGACTGGCATTGTCTGGCAGTCAGGCGGTGGAGATGGCGATCAAGACTGCGCTGCTTTATCATCCCGATCGCCGCGGCTTTATCGTCTTGCATGATGGTTATCACGGCCTTGATCTCGGTGCGTTGTCGTTGACATCGATGGCAAAATTCCGCCAGCCTTTTTCCGCATGGCTGCATGAAGATAAAGTCGAACAGGTACGCTTAGGCTGTCCGTTGGCAGAATTAGAACAGGCAGTGCAACGTCAACGCCACATCGGCACCGCGGCACTTATTTTAGAGCCAGTGCAGGGACGCGGTGGTGTGCGTGTATGTTCTGATACGTGGCTCAGGCAAGTGCGTGACTTTTGTCGTCAGCACGGCATTCTGTTGATTTTTGACGAAATTTTTACGGGACTAGGACGTATAGGCACGTTAACTAAGGCATTTACCATCGAGTGTGATTTACTCTGTCTTGGCAAGGCACTCGGCGGTGGTCTGCCACTCTCGGCATTATTGGGACGCGAGGAAGTCATGCAGGCGTGGCCGCGCAACGAGGGCGAAGCACTGCACACCGGCACTTTCTTCGGGCATCCGCTGAGCTGCCGTATTGCTACAGCAACGCTTAATAGCATCATCAGCGACGATCTCTGCACCCGTGCGCAACAACTCGGCGACAACGCCCGCACGCGTTTGCGTACATTGCTCAACGCACACCCCGATGTGCAAGAAGTGCGCGGCACAGGTTTAATGTTAGCAATTGCTTTCCGCCAAGCACAGCAAGGTGTGCAAATCTCCCGCCGTCTCGCGGCAAGAGGGGTTGTTGCTATTCCTGCTGGCACACGGGGTGAGTGTTTAAGTATTACCCCCGCACTCAACATTCCTGAAGACATGTTTTTGCAGGCGCTTGCAAAATTGGGAGAAGTGTGCGGGTGAGCTTTTTTCTATCCAAAACTTAGTCATAGCTACCATTGAGGTATCGATACACATTCTGCTAGTTCGCTAAAGTTCAGCCACCGTGCGTGCTAGTTCTTGGGCACGGCCTGCATAGGTGGCGGGGGTGAGGTTTTGTAGTTTTTCGCGCTCGGCGGGCGGGAGGTTGGTCAGTGAGGCGACATAAGCGCGGTACTGGGCGGCGGTCAGTGTTTGCCCGCGGCTGAATTTTTTTACCGCTTCGTAAGCATCGGCAATGTTGTTTTTGCGCATGATCGTCTGCACCGCTTCGCCGAGCACACTCCAATCACGTTCGAGTGCTGTGGTGATGGCATTGTGGTTCAGTTCTAACCGTCCCATGCCACGCAACACCGATGTACAAGCAATCAAGCTGTGCCCGAACATCGTGCCTACTGCTCGCATGACGGTCGAGTCACTGAGGTCGCGCTGCAAGCGTGACACCGCCAATTTTTCACTGAAGTGCCGTGCCGCGGCGTTGGCAAGACCGAGATTGCCTTCGGCGTTTTCAAAATCGATCGGGTTAACTTTTTGTGGCATCACCGAAGAGCCAACTTCATCCTCCGTTATCTTCAGTTTGAACCACGACAACGAAATGTAAGTCCACAAATCCTGGCACAGACCTTTGGTAATAGCATGAAGGTGGCTGAGCCGATCGCAGATGACAATCAAGGCATCGTGGTCTTCGCTTTGCGTTGTCAGTGGATTGAAAGTTACCCCCACCGTTTCTTCGACAAAAGCACGGCTGATCGCAGGCCAGTCGTGCTGCGGGAAAGCGATGTGCAACGCGTGATAGTTGCCTGTCGCTCCGTTTAGTTTTCCATACAATGGCAGGTTTTGCAGCAAACGCAGTTGCCGCTGCAAACGCATACAAAAGACCGCTAACTCCTTGCCCATTGTTGTCGGACTGGCGGGTTGACCGTGCGTATGCGCGGGGATAACAACTTCAGCCCAAGCTAGAGCTGACTGCTGCAATGTTTTGACCACCTCTTGCCAGCGCGGTAGCAGGCAACGCTGCAAGGCATCCTTGAACATTGTGGCAAAGGCAAGGTTGTTGATGTCTTCAGAAGTCAGGCCAAAGTGCAGATAACTGACAAAATCATTGGCAGGAAATTGTTGCTCAAAATGTGTGCGCAAAAAATACTCCACCGCCTTCACGTCGTGGGCGGTGCGCTGTTCGATTTTTTTTATTTTCACCGCCGCCTCAGGGGGTGGGCACTGTGCGCAAGCTTGCACGGCGCGCACTTGCTCAGCGGTGAGAATGTTGCCCGTATGACGGTTGAGATGTAGCAACCACAAGCATTCAAGGCGTAAACGTTGGTTGATGAGCGCACGCTCGCTGCAAAATTCACGCAGCGGTGCGGTGATTGCCGCATAGCGTCCGTCAAGAGGAGATAGGTTGTCGAGGTAGCTGTTCATATGTCGTCGCACTTGCCACCTGTCTCCTTAACCCATCTGTAAGCAGGTGGCGAGCCTTTTCGACTCGCCTGTCACTGCTGTGGTGGACCTTCCTCGTATTCAGCATCGACCACATCTGCTTGCGGTTGGTTATCATCTCCATCTGTCTGTGTTGACGCACCCGCTTGGTTCGAGGACGCGTTGTTGGTCGCCTGCTTGTAAATCTGATCGGATAGCTGGTGAATTTTTTTCTCCAGTGCAGCCTTCGCAGCCTTCAGCGTCTCCACATCTTCGGAGGTCAACTTGCCCTTTGCTGTGCCGATCTCGCTTTCAAGCTCGGCTTTTGTTTCGGCAGAAATTTTTTCACCGTTTTCACGCAGCAGTTTCTCTGCCTGAAAGACGAGCGAATCGAGTTCGTTCTTGCTCTCGACCAGCTCTTTTTTCATGCGGTCGGCTTCGGCATGCACCTCTGCGTCTTTTTTCATGCGGGCAATTTCCTCGTCAGAAAGACGGGTGGAAGACTCGATGACGATTTTCTGTTCACGTCCAGTGCCGAGATCTTTGGCAGAAGCGTTGATAATGCCGTTAGCATCAATGTCGAAGGACACTTCGATTTGCGGCACGCCCCGCGGTGCTGGCTGAATTTCGGTTAGATTAAACCTGCCAATTTGCTTGTTGTCCGTCGCCATCTGACGTTCGCCTTGCAACACGACGATTTCCACCGACGGCTGGTTGTCCGCGGCAGTGGAAAAGACCTGTGATTTTTTGGTGGGAATAGTGGTGTTGCCATCGATCAAGCGCGTGAAAACACCGCCGAGAGTCTCGATGCCGTAAGAAATTGGCGTAACATCGAGCAACAACACGTCCTTGATGTCACCGCCAAGAATACCAGCTTGCACTGCCGCGCCAATGGCCACGACTTCGTCAGGATTGACAGAGCGATTTGGTTCACGCTGGAAAAATTCTTTGACTTTGCTCTGCACCAGTGGAATGCGGGTTGAGCCACCGACGAGCACAACCTCGTTGATTTCATCTACCGTCACACCTGCGGCTTTTAATACGTCACGGCATGGCACGATCGTTTTGCTAATAATGTCACCCACTAACTGCTCGAATTTGGCACGGGTGAGGCTGACGTTCATGTGCTTCGGCCCCGACTGGTCGGCAGTCAAGAAGGGCAAGTTAACCTCTGTCGTTTGTGCCGCAGACAATTCGATCTTCGCTTTCTCGGCTGCTTCTTTGAGACGTTGCGTCGCCATCGGATCGTTGGCAATATCGATACCTGTGTCGTTTTTGAAAGTCTCGCAGAAATAACTGATCAGCTTTTCGTCGATGTTGTCACCACCGAGATGGGTATCACCTTTAGTTGCCAACACCTCAACAACGCTGTCGCCGACTTCGAGAATCGAAATGTCAAACGTGCCGCCCCCGAAGTCGAACACGGCAATTTTTTCGTTTTTCTTTTTGTCAAGCCCGTAGGCAAGTGCTGCCGCCGTTGGCTCGGCGACGATGCGCCTTACTTCTAATCCTGCAATACGCCCCGCGTCTTTGGTTGCCTGACGCTGGCTGTCGTTGAAATATGCAGGCACGGTAATTACCGCCTCGCTGACTGTGCTACCGAGATAGTCCTCTGCCGCGCTTTTGAGTTTGCCGAGCACACTGGCAGCAATCTCTTGCGGGCTGCATTTTTTGCCATTCAGCACGAAAACCGCCTCGTTCTGATTGCCACGCTCTACCTTGTAAGGTACGCGCTTAATTTCTTCGCTTACTTCTCCATAGGTGTTACCGATGAAACGTTTCGACGAATAAACGGTGTTGTTAGGATTGGTCACCGCTTGGCGGCGTGCCGTTGCCCCGACCAACACCTCATTGTTTTTGGCGTAGGCAACCACGCTTGGTGTGGTGCGCTGCCCTTCCGAGTTGGGAATTATCTTCGCTTCTCCCTGTTCCATGATTGCAACAACCGAGTTGGTTGTGCCGAGATCGATTCCGATAATCTTGCTCATCTCCATGCTCCTCTGTGTGCAACTACTATCATCCCTCCGACAATCGAAATTTAATGCCCAAATCGTCCCTGTCAACCCCCAGTGATAAATTTGTGCATTGAAACTTTTGCCTCGCTATGCAATAATCTCGCCTCTTTAGCAAGAGTTGAGGTAGCTTGTGGAGAGGGTTTCCGCGTCGTTTCTGCGTCGTCTTCCCGTCGATGATGGCTATGTCGAGTTGATTGACTACATGGGCAAAGGTGACCTCGCGGTAATAAATGCCGCACGGGTTTCCTTTGGCAAGCAAAAAGACCATTTAGACGATAACGACCAACGCTTGATTCGTTACCTTGCCAAGCACAAGCACATGAGCCCTTTTCGTCATGTGCAGTTCAGTTTTCGCATTCACATCTCCGAAGTTGTTTGCCGCCAGCTCTACAAGCATCAAGTCGGCTGTGCTTATACCAGTGGTGAGTTCCGTGAAGCGGCAACGGTATGGAATGAAATTTCGGGGCGTTATGTGCAGCATGAGCCAAAATTTCATCATGTTAAAAGTTTTCGTCCTCAGCACCACAAAAACCTTCAAGCCTCGCAGCAGCAAGCACAGGTCGAAGACAATGCTGCCGCGCTACGCGTCTATCAAGAAAGCCTTGAGCACAGCTTCTCTGCCTACCAAAAACTGCTAGGGCTAGGTGTGTGTCGTGAGCAGGCACGCATGGTGCTACCACTCGGCTTTATGAATACCCTGATCTGGACAGCTTCCCTCGAAGCCGTCGTTAACTTTATCAAGCTACGCGATCACGAAGGCGCACAGCTGGAAATAAGAAATCTCTCTATTGCCGTTAAAGAACTGATTCTGCCCATCTGCCCTATCTCCGTCGATGCTCTGCTCCAGTAAAACAGTATCCCCCGCTCAGGACGAGCAGAGGATACAGAGGGAAAAGGCGGGGTCTGTCAGTTACCGTTAGTGCTGCTGACTAAGCGACGGCAGTAGTTCCTTAGCTCGCCAGAGACGGCTTCTACGGGACAAGTAGCCGCACTGCTGTCTGAGGCGACGGGATTGTCGGCAAATTCGACACCCGTGAACGACAACTGATGCAGGCGTTGTAGAGGGGTAAGGTCACCTACCGCATTGGCACTGAAGTCGATCGTTTCGAGATCATACAGTGCCTGCAACGGTGAGATGTCGGTGATGCGGTTGGCACTGAAGAGTGCCCGCTGCAGATTAGGCTTGCTCTGCAATGCGGTCAACTGCTCAATCTGGTTGTGATTGAAATTGACTGCCCGCAAGGAACGGTTGGTAACGATAAAGTCGATTGTGGCTAGCTGGTTGTGGCTGAGATCGACCTCCTTCAGATACTTGGCCGTCTTCAGCGATGGTATCTGCGTCAGCATGTTGTGCTGCAGATTGAGGGTGCGAATCAAGGTCAGGCCCTCGATCTGCGCGGCAGTGCGTAGCTGCACCCCCGCAATCTCGATGTGGTCGAGACGCTTCAAGTTCTGCAACCCGTCGAGATTGGTGATACCCCCGTAATCAGCATCGTCGTGCGCCGTGTTGTCGAGTACCAGCCGCCGCAGATTGAGCATGCCACGCAATCCCCGTAGGTCGGTAATTGAGTTGTCGCTCAGATAAAGACGGCGCAACTTCGGCATGTCGATGACAGGCAACGTCGTCAGGCGATTGGCATTGACCGCTAGCATCACCAGCTGCGGTAAGCTTTGCAGCGGTGAGATATCGGCGATGGCATTGCCCGACAGGTCGAGATGCCGCAGGTTGGTCAGCCCCATGAACGGCGAGACATCGACGATACCCCGCTCGTGCAAGGCAATGAAAGTCAACTTGCGCAGTTTCTCAAACGTCTCCTGACACGTTTCACCGCCGACATGGTCACGCAAGACGGCTACCGTGTGGCGGATGTGCTGCTTCTGTTCCTCGCTCGTCTCGGTGCTGAAGCGCTCGCGGCAGAAGTTCATGAACGTGCGTGAGTTGCAGACCTGCCCCGCCTGCAAATCGGGCAACGTGACCTCTTCAGATGTGCCCGTCACACACCTGACCCTGATGGTATCGATGTCATCGATACCCTGCACCTGTGCTGACGGCAGACGCTCACCGCAGGCAAGCAGTGCTGCCAATGCCAGCATTCCTAAAAACAGCTTTCTCATGACAAAAACCCTCCAAAAAAGTTAACGTTGCCATCAATGTTAGGGAGTCAGGCAACGAAAAGCCACTGAGTTGTATAGCTCAGTGAACGAGGCACATAGGAAAAAATTTTGTTATTTCAGATAATTATCAAAAGGGGCATATGACTCAGTTTTGGTCAGTGAAAAAAAAAGTTGCGCGGAGTGGTTTTGCAGGGCTAATGATATTGAAAATCATTCTCAAGTTTTTACTTTAGCTGCCGATATGCAGGGTGTATGATTGACGCGGGTAGAATGTCCCGCGTCAGCATTGGTTTTTGCAAGGGGGTACGGCATGTATGTATGCCTGTGTTCCGCATTGACGGAGAACGACATCAGGCTACGTTTGCAGGGAGGCGAGTCTTTAGCAGAGTTGAAGTGCCGCACTGGGGCTGGGGATAGCTGTGGCAGTTGCGATGCCCATATACGAGAGATGGCACGGCGTTATAGTGTGCCACGCAAAGAGTCCCGCAAGGCAGGTTGAGTTTGAACAGCAGAGTTGATGCCGCGGCGTAGGGTCAAAATTTCCGTCAGGCGTAATTATTTCCTGTAAACAACTAAAATAAAAGAAATATCAGGCTATGTTAATATTTTTTTTTAAAATTCCGAAGCATCTCGTGAGATAGATTTTGGAGAGACTATGAAAGCTTTGTCGTTGTTTGTCGTGGTATGTGTGGTTGTGGTTGCTGGGACTGCCGTTGCTGATGGAGGTGGCATGGCGATGCAGACTGCCTTTATGCCCAACGATGACGATCTCTTCAACAAGACAGGCAATAGCGAAGAAGATGGTGATGAGATGGTGGAAATTGATTTTCGCAGGTATGTGGCCGGTGGAGCATTGGGCACGTTTTTTGGTTTTGGTATCGGTCACGCGCTACAGAGACGTTATGGCACGGACTTGGGTTGGCTGTACACCGCGGGTGAGCTGGGTAGTCTGGTGTTGATGGGAATAGGTGCTGCTGGAGCAGACGAGTGTAGTGGGAAGGGGCGTAATTACGACAGATGTGTCCGTCGCGGCGAAATTAAGGCGTTAGCAGGCTACCTGCTCTACACGGGCATGAGAATTGCCGAGATCGTTGCTGTTTGGCTACCGAGCGAAGACAGATACATCATAGTAGAGGATGGGGTGAGGCGGAGCAAGATGAGTGTTCTGCCCGTGTTCAACACGGAGTCGTTGGGTTTAGCTCTCGTCACGTCGCTCTGAGTGGAGTGACGCTGCCATATCATCTTCTTCAGGCATCAAGTGGAAATTTGGGTGCGAAAAAATTGCTCGGCGTGGCTTTGTGGTAGCTAAAACAGGTCTTGAAGGTATATCTGCCTGATCGGAAAGGCTGTAATTCTGTCCTTATCTGGAAAAACATCTCCCTTGCTGATTTTCTCGCAGTAGCTTAGTATGTAAAATAATACATCTAATCACATACGGAAGAGTTCATGCGTGGCTATGTTTTTATTCTGATGGCGGCGACTACCCTTGTTGCGTGCGGGTTTGATGATGGAGATGACAGGTTGGTAGTTGAAGTTGACCCCAGTGCTGGTGAGGAGCTTGCCAATGCCTATGTCACTGAGTGGCAGGTGCTGGCCGGGGAGGAACTGGTGTTGCCGTTGCCAGAGGGTTTTGCCTACCGCTTCAAAGTCGATTGGGGCGATGGCAGCGAGGGGCTGGTCAATGCCTACAGTGCTGTTGAGGCACGACATGTCTACGATAAAGACGGTACTTACGTGGTGGCCATTAGTGGCTTGTTGGAGGCTTGGAGTTTTTGGCGCATCTCGGACAGCAGAGACAGTCTGCTGGCGGTGCGCAATCTCGGTGATGTTGGCTGGAAAAGCCTGTTTGGAGCTTTTGCCTCCTGCTCCAACTTGACCACTGTAGTGGGTGGCAATATTGCCGCGGTGACCGATCTGGGTTCGATGTTCGACGACGCGGTGCAGGCTTTGCCTGATGGTCGGGATTGGGATACGCCAAAGGTGGCCGACATGAGCTACATGTTTGCGGGGGCGCGGGAGGCACAGCCGCAGGTTGCGGATTGGGATACGGCCGCGGTGCGAGACATGAACCGTATGTTCGCTGAAGCTGCCGCAGCTGATCCTGATGTGGGCAGTTGGAACACATCAGCGGTCGTGCGCATGGCGGGCGTGTTTTATGGAGCAGTAGCAGCACGGCCTGCGACGGACAACTGGAACACGTCGAGCGTAACCGACATGAGCGACATGTTCAGCAATGCGGTGCTCGCTGATCCCGATGTCAGTTGTTGGAATACGGCAAAGGTGACTGACATGAGTAACATGTTCTATGGGGCGGTCATCGCTAACCCTGATGTTAGCTGTTGGGACGTAGCGCGAGTGACCAACATGAAGAACATGTTTAGGGATGCAGTTGCAGCCGTGCCCGGCATGTCGGAGTGGGAAATTCCCGCGGTGACGACGATGGAGGGCATGTTCCGCGGGGTCAGCTTGCCAACCCAGAACTGGAGTGACCTGCTTATCCGTGCTGCACACACGTCAGCGCGGCAGGATGTCGTGCTGGACGGTGGCGAGTCGCACTGGAACGAGTCGGCGGTTGAGGCCCGAGCCAAGCTCTTGGCACGGGGCTGGCGCATCAGCGATCTCGGTCAGGACGCGGGCTGAACGCATCTCCCTTGTCAATTAGGACGTTATGTCTTAGCATAGTTAACAGGACTACTGACTATTAGTATAGGGATAAATCATGCGTACGCTGGTGCTCTTTTTCTCGGTTTTGTTTTTGGTTATTTTCAGTGCTTGTGGCTTTGATAGCGACAGCAAAAAGAAAGCATCGCGCCCCGATGATGGTGGCAACGGTGATGAGCATCTGTCTGATGCCTTCGTTTCCAAGTGGCGTATTAGTGCAGAAGGTGCAACGGTCACTCTGCCGCTGCTGGGAGGATTCGACTATGACTTCGTGGTTGACTGGGGTGATGGCGAAAAAAGCAAGCACGATAACGTGTCTGTCTCGCATGTCTACGAAAAGACGGGCATTTACACGGTCAAGATCTCTGGTCTAGTAGAGGCGTGGAGCTTTGCCGTTGTGCCACACAGTCGTGACATGTTGCTGAGTGTCGAGGATCTTGGCGATGTTGGTTGGCGCAACTTGCAGGGAGCTTTTTCAGGCAGCAAGGATTTAACGGCTGTCAGCGGAGGCAACATCTCCAGTGTTTATAGCATGCACGCGATGTTCGATGGCGCAGTAGCAGTTATGCCTGATACGAGCGACTGGGATACGCATCAGGTGAAGACCATGACGGCGATGTTCATGGGTGCGAGTGCTGCCGATCCCGATGTCGGGGGCTGGAACACAGCACAGGTGACCAGCATGCATTCGATGTTTCGTGATGCCAGCGCGGCAAAGCCTGAGGTTAGTGATTGGGATACTGCGTCGGTCACGAACATGAGCCACATGTTTATGAATGCAGTTGCTGCCGTGCCTGAAGTCGGTGATTGGAATACCGCTAAAGTCACGGACATGAGCAGTATGTTTCAAGGTGCGGTCACTGCCGATCCTGATGTCAGCAACTGGGATGTGTCGGCGGCAATTGAAATGAGCTACATGTTCGCAGAGGCTGTGTCCGCTAACCCTGCGGTGAGCAAGTGGAGTACGAGTGCGGTTACCAACATGCGAGGTATGTTTACGCGTGCTACCAGTGCCAATCCCGTCGTCAACGATTGGGATACAAGTGCGGTAACAAGCATGCGGGGCATGTTTCTCGATGCCATCTCTGCTGACCCTCGTCTCAACTGCTGGGATGTCAGCAAGGTAAGCGACATGCGCCACATGCTCAGCGGTGCGGTCAAGGCTGATGTTGATCTGTCCAAGTGGGATTTCAGCACTGCAATCTTCATGCATGGTATGTTTCGTGGTGCGTCACTGTCTACCAAGAACTACGACGGTCTGTTGAACAGGTTGGCGGAAACATCTACCCGTTCCAATCTCATCATCGATGCGGGCGAGTCCCAATACAGTGCCGCGGCGATGGAGGCACACAAGGGCTTAACCGATAGAGGCTGGCATATCAGTGATGCTGGGATTACTGAGGTGCGGCCTGATGATGGCGGTAGCGATGATGGTGCTGGTAACGATAATGGTAATGGCTGAAGTTTGTGCTTAGCTAGGAGTTGTTAATGAGAAACTTGCTGTTGGGTGTGTTGTTTTTTGTGATCGGGGGGACACTGTTTGCGGCGGCTGATTTTGTCTCCGTTTGGCAGATAGAAGAGACCAACTTGCAGGTGGTGTTGCCTGTGCCAAGTGGCTTCAACTATGATTTTCAGGTTGATTGGGGTGACGGTGTAAGCGGGCCGGTGACAGCTTGGGATGATGAGGATGCGGTGCATACTTATGTTCAAGCTGGCACTTACACGATTACCATCAGCGGTTTAGTGGAAGCGTGGAGTTTTTGGAAAATACCACACAGCAAGGACATGATTATCGCTGTCAACAATCTTGGCAGTGTTGGCTGGCGTAGCTTTTTTGGTGCGTTTCTTGCGTGTGAGAACCTTAAAGAGGTGGCAGGTGGTGATACTTCGCAGGTGACGGACATGCGTTACATGTTTTACCTTGCGCCATTGTCGATGCCTGACACTTCTGGCTGGAATACGGCGAACGTCACTGACATGGCTGGTATGTTTTGGCGCGCGAAGGCGGCCAACCCAGATGTCAGCAACTGGAACACAGCCAAAGTGACCAACATGAGTTACATGTTTGCGGGTGCTGATATTGCCAGTCCTGATGTTAGCAACTGGAAGGTGTCACAGGTAAAGAGCATGCGCAGCATGTTTTACCGTGCGCTTGCGGCAGCACCGAACATGGCTGCTTGGTATTTTGTGCAGATTAGTGACATGCACCGCATGTTTTGGGGTGTGACGTTACCGACGGATACTTACAGCAACATGCTGGTGCAGCTGACAGTGACTTCGGCGGCAAAGAACGTGCTGTTACATGGGGGCTACTCCAAATACAACGCGGCTGGTGCCGTGGCACGACAAGAGCTGACTGTACGTGGCTGGATGTTGATCGACGGTGGTCGTGCCCCTGATCCCTCTCCCTGATTTTTATGTCGTGCGGTGATGAACATGAACAGAAAACTTGCGCTGTGTGTTCTTGCCGCGTCTTTTGTGGGCTGCTCATCGCAGCCCACAGCTTTGCCGTTCAGTACTGCAACCGACGGAGCACTTGTCGTCGAATTTCTGGTGCGCAAGTCTGACCCTACGATTCGTTTGCCGTTACCTAAGGGTTTTTCCTACGATTTTACCGTAGACTGGAACGATGGCACTGAGTCTGAGATCGATGCCTACGATGACCCTGACGCGCTCCACACCTACGATAGGATAAGGACTTACCGTGTTACCATTAGCGGCAAGGTTGAGTCTTGGAGTTTTTGGAAAGTTCCACACAGCAAGGATCGCATTATCACGGTAGAAGATCTTGGCGATGTCGGTTGGAAAAGCCTTGCGGGTGCTTTTTACGATTGCAATTTGCTGGAAAGCCTTGCGGGAGGGGATACTTCTTCCGTCACCGACATGAGTTACATGTATCACCGTTCGCCATTGGTAGTGCCAGATACAAGTGCGTATGATACCGGTAATGTCACGACTATGCGCGCGATGTTCGACGGAGCGTCGTCGGCCAAACCAGATGTGAGGGGCTGGGATACTGCGCGAGTCAGAGACATGTCTGGTCTGTTTGCTAGAACAGATGCAGCACGTCCGCAGACCAGTAACTGGGACACGTCGGAGGTTGTCTTGATGTCGGACATGTTCCGTGCTGCGATGGTTGCCAACCCTGATGTGTCGCGGTGGGACACAAGCAACGTAGCCGACATGTCGTCGATGTTCAATGAGGCAACGGTTGCTAACCCCCATGTTACCGACTGGAATGTGGCATCAGTCGTCTCCATGTATGCCATGTTTAAAAATGCCGCATCAGCAAGACCTGACATGTCTCGCTGGGATTTTGGCAACGTAAGATTCATGGACGATATGTTCAAGGGAGTTGTGCTGCCAACTGCTACCTACAGTCGTATATTGGCGCGAGCTGCAATTACGGCTAGGCGGCAAAGGGTCGTATTGCATGCGGGTAAGAAGACACAATACAGTCTTGATTCGGTAGACCACCGCAAATTTCTCGTCGAAGACATGCAATGGCAGATCACCGATGGCGGCCTTGATACTTCTTCACAAGTATTCTCTACCCGTTGGGAGGTAACAAGTGGCGATCTTACCATTGAACTGCCGCTAGTGTGTGACAAAGAGAGTGGTGGTCAGTATGACTATAACTTTAGGGTTAACTGGGGTGATGGGCTTGAGTCTACCGTTGTCAAGTGTGATGATGACGATCGTCTGCATACCTACACACAGGCGGGTGCTCATACGGTGACCATTGAAGGTTTGCTGGAAGCATGGAGCTTTAAGAAAGTACCGCGTAGCCGTGACAAACTCACCAATGTCTGGAATCTTGGGTCGATGGGCTGGAAGAGTTTGCAAGGAGCATTTGAAAACTGCAAAAACTTAACAACAGTGGCAGGTGGCAACACGTCACTGGTAACAGATATGAGCTACGTGTTTCACGGTGCTGAGCAAGCCGATCCTAATGTCAGCGGCTGGAACACCAGCAAAGTCACCGATATGAAGTGGATGTTCAAGGATGCAGCAGTGGCACGCCCGAATATCAGCAATTGGGATGTTTCCTCCGTTACCGACATGCGGATGATGTTTAAAGACGCAGCTCGTGCCGAGCCAGACATGTCTGGATGGAATTTTGCCAAAGTCAGATATATGGACGAGATGTTTGTTGGGGTCAAGTTGCCGACAACAACCTATGACAAGATGTTGCTGTGCCTCTGCTCGACATCACAGAACAAGGGCATAGAGGTAAATCTACACGGTGGAAATTCCAAATACAGCAGGAGTGATTACAATGCAGAGGATTTACCGTGCAACAGAAGTTCTGTTTGCACTGACGCTGACGGTCAGGTCATAAGAGATGCAGAGTCGGCTCGCAATCAACTCGACAAGAACGAAGATGGCAGGTGGACTATCAACGACGGTGGGTTGGAACGAATTCCCGCACCGTTTATGACGCGTTGGTATCTGCCTAATGGCGGCACGATTAAACTACCGTTGGTGCGCAGGAAAGGGCTGTTCTACGCACTAGAAGTAGAATGGTGCGATGGTGAAAGGAATAGCATCAGCGGTGATGAGTGGGAACTGGACAATGCTACCCACAACTGCCCCGCACCAGTATCATCTGATCTTGAAGACCTGCCAACGGTTACCATCAGCGGTAGTATTGGCAGTGGTCGCTGGAGTTGTCGTGATTTCGCGGGGGAGGGAAGGTGTGATAATCTTTACGCGGTCGATGATCTCGGTGATCTCAAGTGGAAAAATTTGAGTGGTGCGTTTGCTTTTGCCGAGTCGTTGGTTGTTTTCAAAGGTGGCAACCACACCTCCGAAGTGACAGACATGAGTCTGATGTTCTGGAAGTCACCTCGTGTCAGGCCTGATGTTTTGCATCTCGATGTCAGTAAAGTAGAAAACATGCAGGGAATGTTTCAGGAAGCATTTTCCGCCAATCCTGATGTCAGCGATTGGAATACCTCTAAAGCTAAAAACATTAGTTGGATGTTTGCCAAAACTAGACAAGCCGACCCTGATGTCAGCAGTTGGAATACGTCCCTCGTGACAAATACAAAGCGCATGTTTTCCGAGGCATCTGCCGCTAATCCTGACATCAGCAACTGGTTTATGGGACGGGTAACCGACATGAGCTACATGTTCTACAGAGCAGGGAAAGCGACCCTTGATGTTGCACAGTGGGATACCGCTCAGGTTGTGAACATGTCAGGCGTATTTCGCCGTGCTGATAAGGCCAAGCCCGATGTGAGTCGCTGGGATACCTCTGGTGTAACGGATATGAGCTACATGTTTGCGGACACCAAGTTGGCCGACCCAGATGTTAGCAACTGGAACGTCAGTAGCGTTACCAATATGCGGAGTATGTTTCGCAATGCCCTTGTTGCCAGTCCCGTCGTCGATGGTTGGGATACAGAGCGAGTCACCAACATGAGCAATATGTTCAACGCCGCATTGCGGGCACGCCCTAACGTTTCCACGTGGGGCACACACAGTGTTACCAACATGAGCGGTATGTTTCGCGATGCGCCGCGCGCTAATCCTGATGTCAGTGACTGGTATGTCGCTAGAGTTACCAACATGAGTCAGATGTTCATGAACGCGGTTAGTGCTGAACCAGATGTCAGTAACTGGAATGTTTCCAGAGTCACGGACATGGCCTTTATGTTCACAGGGGCAAAGAAAGTGGGCAAAAATTTGAACGTCGAAAGCTGGAACTTTGCCCAAGTCGAAAAGATGGGCGCAATGTTTGAGCACGTAACACTACCTACCTCTACTTATACCAAAATGTTGATGAGGATTGAGCAAACCACCACTAAGAAAAACGTAAGTCTGCACGGTGGCTCGTCGAAATACACCGCACAAGCCGCAACCGCTCGCTCGCGACTCATCAAGGACAAGGGCTGGGAAATTACCGACGGTGGTCTTGAGTAGATTTTTTGTTGCCAACACGATCTAGCTCCCACTCTTTGCCGCTTCCTAGCTCCTACTCTTTGCCGCTTCCTAGCTCCTACTCTTTGCAGCGAGCAATTTCTAGTTCAATTTGTTGCCGCAGCTGCACCGTGTTCAGCTGCCGATAGCGTTTGAGATAACGCTCAGCTTCGCCTCGCAGTGCACCACTACGGGGGCTATAGATTTTAGAAAAATGAAAATTTTCCAACCGCCGACTGCCAATCCAGCTGGCGAGCAAAGCGCATTGACGAGTCGAGAGATGTGCCTTCTGCACTGCCCGTAAACAGTCTTCCGCATTAAAAGCAGATTCACAAAATAGCACTGTGGTGTCCCAATGTAGTTTTTTGACCACATCGAGGTTTTCCCAACAAAAGCGCAAGTCAGTAAGATAGCTGACGGAAAATTCGGGATAGCAGTCCAGCAGATTATCTTTCAACCAGTCGATGCGATAGTTTTTGCCCTCCACAGCTATCTCTTCAGGTGCATGTGGGTCGTCGAGTGCCGCGAGCAGTTGTTTCAGCCACGGGCCTGGCTGTACGTCATGCTTGGCTAGTTCCTCGCTGCGCACACGATATTTGGGTGGAAAACAGAGGCGATACGAGGCGACAGGGATGCCGTGATCAACTAGCGTTGCCTTGATGCGTGCGCCATCCTTGAAAGTTGTGACTGTGCCGTCGGGATGTGGAAAGTCATGAAACTGATAGAGCTTGAAGCCGTCCTCAAACTGCAACCTATACGAAACAATGCGGTTGGGGGCATGCAACTCGTGAATCACGAAGCGAATCTGATGGCGTTCGAGTAAGTTCCACGCATAGCCCGCCAGCTTGCCCTGAATGTTGGCAACGATACCGGGCGGGCCGCAAAATTCCAACACGCGGCGATGTGGCACGTTGATGCGCAGCAGCCGATCGAAGCCGACAAAGTGGTCGATGTGTGTGTGACTGACGAAAATCTTGCTCACCTTCAGCAATTTTTTGCGTGCCAGTCGTTCTAAACCACCGAGATCAAACAGAAAGGCTTCGCCCGTGCGATGATTAAAACCATAGACTAGCGGGTCGCCGCTTCTGCCGTTGGGAAAACTGAACTCAACTCCACGTTCTTGCAGATTCACCTGAAATCCACCCCTGCATCTTGCGCTGCAACTATCTCACCCACACTAACACAGTCCTGTGCTGCGGCAAGAAACTCTGCCTCCATCTCAGCTGCGACGCAGGCAAGCATGCCTGTGCCCATATTGAATACCCGCTGCGCGGCTGCAAAGGTATGTAGACCACAATGTGCCGCGACTTCCGTTATCCAAGCCGGCACTGGCAGGAGCTGTGTGTCAATTACCGCACGACAGCCTGCGGGTAACACCCGCTGCAAGTTGTGTGCAATGCCACCGCCAGTGATGTGTGCCAACGCATGTAAGCCAACCTCCCGCGCACACAGCGCAGGAATTTCGTGATAAATGCGGGTTGGCACGAGTAGCTGTTCGAGATGCGGCTCGATGCTGACACGATGTTGACGCAGCAGCGAGAAGCCATTGCAGTGCAAGCCTGACGCGGGGAAAGCGACAAGACGATCACCAACCTGTACCCGTGCTGCACTCAACACCTGTGTCCGCTCGACAATACCGACGACAAAGCCAACCAGCTCGAAGTTATCATCGCGATAAAAGTGTGGCAACTGTGCCGTTTCTCCGCCAAGCAGCAGACAGTCTGCCTGCCGTAAGCCACGTTGCACGCCTTGGAGCACGAGTTTGAAGTCCGTTTCTACCAGTGCATTGCAGCCGTAGTAGTCGAGAAAAAACAGCGGTCGTGCCCCGCTGGTAAAGAGATCGTTGACACACATGGCAACGAGATCGATGCCAATACCTTCAAGGCAACGCTGTTCAGCGGCAAGAGCAAGCTTCGTGCCCACACCATCGGTGCAACTCACCAGCAGCGGTTCACGATATCTGCCTAGTTCAGGTCGATACAGGGCGGCAAACCCACCGATGCCTGCCAGCACCTCGCCTGCGGCATGGTGCTGCTTGTCTGTTGCCGTTTGTAACCACGCCGTCGTTTGTTCGGCCTTAGCGGTATCTACGCCTGCATTACGATAGGGTTCGTTTGTCATCGCGGTTCGGGCAGTTGCCAGATTAGTTTGCCGTCAGCTATCTTTCCGTGCCCACCGACGGGTATTGGGTAGAGCGGGTGGCGATGCCCGAAAGAACTGGTGGTATAAACAGGACAACTGACACGGGCGGCGAAACGTTTGTAGAGATTAGCTTGGTTGCCGCCGAGTTTGTCAAATCGACCAAGAACTATGGCACGCACACCGTCTAGCATGCCACTCTGTTGCCATTGATTGAGGTAACGCATGATACGATAGGTGTTTTCACCTACAGCTTCAAGAAAAACGATATAGCCGTCGAGTGCGGCTGGCATGTAGGGTGTGCCGATCAAGTTGGTCAAAACAGACATGTCACCGCCAAACAGCGTGCCCTCTATCGTGTTGTCGTTCGTGTTGCTGTTTTCTTGCCGTTGCACAGGCATGTTGCCTGTTGTGACAGTGCCGCGCATAATGCCGAGCAGGACGCGCATCTCTTCGCTGCCGATGTTCCACGTCACCGCACCGGGCATCGGCCCACTGATGCCGATGATGCCACGCTGCGTCCACAATGCACTGATGAGTGAGGAGATGTCTGAGTAACCGATGACCAGTTTCGGATTATCCAAGTCATCGTAAGGGATATACGGCAACAGGTCGGAAGTGCCGTAACCACCCCGTGCACAGACAAAGTTGACACAGTCAGGGTCAGTCAACGCTTCGATTAAGGCTTGCTTGCGTGCCTCAATGCTGTTGTTGCTAGGTTGGGCGAGGGAAACTTGGAAACCGCGAGCTTTGAGTTGCTCGATGCGCCCTGCAAGTCTCCAGTGTGGCACTCTAAAGCCAGGGGCGATTATTTTGACCTCAACCGCGGGTTCAGCTTGCATCTTGCCCAAAGGCTGATACGTCCCCGTTGCTAACAACAGTGCGACTAGTGCACTCGTTATCGTTTTTTTCAACGGTAGCATCACCTGCTTGTCCGATAGTTGTTTGAGTTTAGATGCAGCCTGAGCTGCACAGCCGCCGTTGCCGAGCAACGACAGCAGAACAATCAGCCCTGTTAGCAACGTGTGTGGTTGTTTCATTACCATGCCCCGAACAGTATACCTACCATCGCCGCGCCGCTTTTATCAACCTCCAGTATGTTTGTCAAAGCGGTGCTCCGCTTGCATCATCTGATTTGGGTGCCGCGGCATGGAGACGGCGTAGCTGGTCAGCATTAGGGTGAGCAGGCATTTAGTGGCACAACGAGTGCGTGCCAGCATTTACATTTTTGCTAAGTAAGTTTGGGTATTTTTCCTCCTGCCACTATCAAATTAAGGTAAACCGTAAGCAACTGCTGGCTTGTATGCACAGGTTGGCAAAGACGCGGCACGGTGGTCATCGGCAGGGAAGACACCTTCGAGTGACTTTTGTCGCAGGTGATAGATAACCTGTGTTGCCTGTTTCGGTGTCAAGTCGAGCAGCAGGGTTTTTTTGTAGCGGTGTTGCAGGCGTGCACCTTTTGCCATTAGCGCACAGCGAACTTGCCGTGGTTTTTTAATTACAAAAGTTAGCGGTTGTTTTTTTTGTAGTTTCCCATAAATTTGCATTTTTTTTGGCACGACGACGTAAACCCGTTGCGGGCGCAAGCGCACCCGTTCTTGCGTCGGCGCGGGCATTAGCATGTTATGTAATCCCATGCCGAAAACAATCATCAGCAGATGCGACAGCAGCGGTGGCCAGTTGGCGAGTTTTAGTTGCATCTTCTCCCCCAAGCTTGAAAATTATTGATGTCACTGTGTTCGAGCAATGCACAGAGCAAGGCGTTTAAACGTGTATTTTCTAGCCAGCGATCGCCATAATCGGTCGCGGGCAACAGACAGAGGTGCTCTGTATCTGGCAATAGCAATGCGTTGCGATCGAAATTGTCCTGCAAGAACTCCCGCAACGGAAAGGCACACAGCAGTGCTGATGATGGCGTGTCGTCGTTCAACTGTTGCCACCTGCTGTCTATCCGCTGCAAGGTCAGAACGCTGAGGTGTAGTAGCAGGGATAAGCTCAGCAGTGCGATTATCCCCAGTAGCAGTACATTGATTGTGCCGCTACGGTTTTGTTTGCAAATGAAACGCATAGTTAGGCCAAAACTCCGGCAGCTGGTCGTTATCATGGCGATATACTTCTATCTGGGCAGCAACTTCCGCACAGGACGCGAGGGGATAGTTGTGGTGAAAATTACGCCGCGCCGCGGCGAGACGTGCCTTCGTCGCAGCAGGTAACTCAGGCCGATAGTAGTGGATAGTTGCGACGCTGGCACGCAAGTTTTCTTGTGCCGCGAGCAATCGTCCACAGCGGTGCAACTGATACGCTTGCGCAAACAGCGCGTCGCTGTCGGCCAGCAGTGCGGTTAGCTCGTTGAAGCAGATCACAATGCTGTGCAGCAAGGCTACGAGCAAGAACGCATAGATGATTTCACGCAAAGCTAACATGTAGACAAGTATGCCGATAAATCGACCACTTGAGTACTGATTTTTTCAATTCAAGGTGTTTGGGTGATTTTTTTACTTGCCTATAAGTGGACGTGCTTGCCTACTTGCCTACTTCTCTCCGCAATAAAAACCAAATTTCGCATCAAGGTTTGCGTTTGTTTATATGTGGGGAGCGTTAGCTTCGCTGACCCCTGCACTCCGCTCGCTTCTTGTGCACATGCACATTGCTAATGTGACCTCCCCCTATGTTGTCTCGCTCCGTTTGGCGTTCCCCTCCCCGCTTTGCGCGGCTCTTTGCCAAAGGCGTGCCCGAAGGCACGCCTAGCTCCACACCCCTGCGTGTTCGCAGACTTCTCGTTTGGGTCAGGTGCAATCATCCTGCTGCACCATGTCTCATGCTGAAGCATTCGCGTGAAATGGTTTGCAGGTCTGCTTGCACCTGACCATTGTCAACTTCTGTGGACACTATGGGCTTGTGCGTGGTGCAGGCATTACCTTTGCAACACCTATAAAATTCTTACTGCTAAAGGGTTATAGGATATAAACATGCCTGCCCTGAGTTATGCAACAAAGCCCGTTCCCCTCCCCGCTTTGCACGGCTCTTTGCCAAAGGCGTGCCCGAAGGCACGCCTAGCTCCACACCCCTTCTTTGTTTCGGTGTTAAGTATAGAGCATCCCCCTCCTCTTCAACACCTCCCTGAGATGGGGTACGGTCGGCGGTTGAAGAGGAGGGGGATGCTCTATATGTTTTAAGCACCATAGCAAATATGAGAAAGCTTGCAGCCAGCACTATGCCAAAAATAAAAACCAAACCCCGCTACGCCGCCTTTTTGTAACGCTTGCTTTCTAGCTCGCTTCATGCACTTAGATACAGTACTTATCACTGACAGTCTTGTAACGAGCACTATTTCCAAAACTAAAACCCGAATCCATACTCGCGGCTTTAGAGGCTTATGATATATGATTTGTCTTGGATGCTGTCTACCTCTACTGTGTGCCCTGCAGGCGAGAGCCTGTTGCGACTCCGATAGGCTCCTGCCAAGGAGCGCAAGCAGGTCTCGCATGCAAGAGAGGTGGACATAAGTAATATGCATTGTTTAGCACCTACGGCAGCATCCAAGGCAAATCATATATCATAAAGCTAACAAAAAGCAGGGAGCTAGAAAGCGGCAAAAAGCCATGCGAGCGTAGTGAGTATCGACACAGTCATCTGCAACAGCAGATGAAAAAACAAAATGCGCAAGCAGATGAAAAAAAACAGCTGTGAAAAGCAGATAAAAAAATTACTGCAGTGCTTGCACGAACCCGCCCTTACGCAGGTCGTGGGTTAACTGCAGCATGCGTCCTGCAGGTAACTCGGCGTAGAGATCGCCGCTGAATTTACTTTGCACTAAAAATACATTCTCCTTAGTTGCAGTTTGAAGATGCCAAAAACGCAGATGTTCTAGTTCGTCGTTGTCTTGGTGCAATACGAGTGTCATTAACTCTTTAGCCTCAGCAGGTAATTGCTCCCGATAAGCCATAACTTCTATCATCCGTAAACGCCGCAGCCAATTACCAAACTGCTTTTGCTCCTTGCCGTTCACTAACCACTTGCCATCACCCTTGCTGCGCTCACGCCCGTGTCGCAATTCTGCCAACGTGCCTTGTAACACCGCTGTCATGCGATTGCCGTCAGCTTGCAGTTCAGCTGTTACACCATCGGTGAAGGCAACCGCCATCAACTGTTCTTCAAACAGTAGTGCCCGTGCTCGTGCAATCTTATCGATACTACGACCCATAACGAGGTACACGATGCCACCATACTGGATGTAAAACTCAGCACTGCCATAGCTTTTCTTGCCGATGTCAAGCTCAATACTGCCCTGTGTCTTAGCCTTTGTTGGTAAAACCAAGCGTGCCTTGCCTTCTTTCAGTCCAAATAAGGCGAGATCGATTGCGTCTGCCTTGCCGAGATTGCGTTTGGCTAGCAAGGGGGTAAAACTTTCAAACACCGTGGTGAAATCTTCGTTGGCAAGAAAAACACTCTTCTCCTCTCGTGCCTGTGCCTTGTCATCCTCTTTAGGAGGAGGGATACGTCGCACTTGCCTGACCACGACCTGCTCACCGTCCGACGCACGTGTTAGACTAAAATCCTTCTCCAGCGAATAGTAGTGCCCGCTTTCGATGTCTGTCAGTGCTACGCTAAAAACGGTAATCTCGGCCCGCTCGCCGACTGTCTTATCAGCGATTGAAGACAGATAAGCACCAAGTAAGCTCAATACAAGCAATACGCCGTAGATAAGATATTCTCTGTTCACGGCCGCCCCTTCCTGCGTCTTGTTGCTAGTGTTCCTCCCAACAACAGCAGCAAGGGCACGGCGAGGATGGTGCTGTAGAACACCACCAAGTCTTCGTCTCGACTGTGGATAATTTTCTTGTCCTCTTCGGATGCAGCCGCACCGCGGTACTTATCCCCCATCAGCCACTGCAAGCTGTCCACAAACAGCAGCTTGTTGCCCGCTGCCTGCATCAAAATGTCCGCTACTAGGGTTGCATCGGCACAGGCGAAGATGCGTCCGCCTTTCTCGCGCCACTCCGCCGCGGCACAGATGTCGAAGGCGGCCCGTGTCTCGCTGTCTTTATCAAAAGTAAAATTTTTGTTCTTATCAACAAAGGTGCTGGGCAAGGCTTTCATTGCTGCCTGTGTTTGCCACTCGCCATTACCGCCCTTCACTGCAAAGTAGCCGCTTTGAAAAAATAATACGGCAACTTGTTCGTCGTAATCAGCCATCGTTGAGACAGCTTCGTGCGCGGTGAAATTGTTGCTAACCAGAAACCAGCGATCGGTCGCGCTTTTTGTTGCTACCACATAGCTGCGATCGTTGGCTAGCACCTCTGCCTTGAACTGCAAACCGACCTCGTCACGCAAAAAATTAAGCAGCGGATAGACATCGAGTTCGGTAGTTGCTAAGCCTGTCGCCCGCTCGACATCGAGTAGCACCATCGCCTTACCACCCGCGGCAAGATAAGTGCGCAAGGCGTTCACTTCTTCTTTGAGGAAAGCTTCCGTCGGCCCCGCGACAATCACAAGTCCGACATCGTCGGGCAAGGCTCGGCCACTGCCCTTGTTGAGTCCCAGTGCGCGCAGACGAAAGTTTTGTTTTTTGAGCAGCGAGCGTACCACCCGCAACGAACGGCGCGGGTCACGTTGATAATCCCAGGTAAACTCGCCGTGCCCGCGGCTGAAATAAACTTTGCGAGGATCGGCTAGCAGCTGCAACAATGCCTTTTGAAACCACGCATCCAGCCCGCGCAGCTTGGCACGGGCAATGCGCAATTCTGTGCCGAGATATATTTTTTCGTATTGCGGTGTGCTCTGCTTGTTGTCAGTCTTATCTTCCACCGCATGTGTCTGCATTTGTGTGAGGACGAGGTTACCGTTGCGATGGACGCGAAATTTTTCTGCCTGCACGGGGCTGATGTCTTTATCGAGCACCTGCACCGTAATGTGCTTGTTGGCTGCAGCAAGCGAGGCGAGATATTCGTTAACAAAAGGATAGACTTCGTTGTCTTGGGTAAAAAAAGCGTAGACCTCTAGTTTTTTATCGAGATCATTGACCATTGCCTGTGTGGTTTTGCTGACGGAAGTAACTTTTAGATAACTCCAGTCGGAGACGTGGTTATGCTCGACCGCGAGATAATTGACGTTGAGCAAAATCGCCAGCAACACGCCAGCTAACGACCAAGCCATACCTGATTTTAGCACCCGCTGCGGCTCGCCAAAGCGTCCGCGTCCACTCGCACTGAGGTTGAATTCCATGCCGATGCCAGTGCTCACGGCAACGACCAACGGCAATAACCACAGCACCAGCAATAATTTTTTGACAAAAGTATCTATCTGAGGGGCATCTTTCGTGGCCAAAAAATAAAAAAGATAAGCGATCAACGCTAAAATTAGCAGACCTTGCCAGACAAGCGTATAACAGTAGCTGTGTGCCTCTCCTACAAAACCTTTGCGCTTGCAGCTATACATGTGCAGCGCGGTGAACAGCGGCCCGCCGCCAGCGAGTACCACCCCCGCAGCAACCATGTGCCACAGATAGTCACTGGCGGTGAAGTAACGCATGGCGGCGTAGTAAAGCAATGTGCCGAGAATGATAGAGAACAGCCGCAACCAATTCATCCCTGCCACCTCCGCACTTTTAGTACGCGCACAGTGCATTCGAGGAAAAAGACGATTACGCTCAGGTAATAGATAATATGTTTGGTGTTAACCAGTCCTTTGCTGAAAGGGTTGAAGTGATCGTTGTGCAGGGCGAGGTAGGAGAACAGTGCCTTAAAAGGTTCTTCTACTACGCCTGATAGAATCCACATGATAAGCATCGTCACCAACAGACAGGTGGCAAGGATACCGGCAATCAGCTGACCGGAGGCAATGGCCGAACAAAACAGCGCGAGTGCTAAGGTTGCCGCGCCGATCAAGCTCAAGCCCAGATAGCCCGCGGCGAGGTGACCGAGCGAAATCTTGCCGTTGATAAGAATCAACACGGGCAAGTAGAGCGAGATAATATGTATGACGGTAAGAAAAATAAATGCCGAGAGAAATTTACCGTAAACTAACTCCCGTTCGGACAGGGGCGAGGTAAAGAACAACACGATCGTGCCCGATTGTTTTTCTTCGGCGATCAAACGCATCGCCAGAAAAAGTGCAGCCACCATCGTGATGCCGCTGGAAAAATAAAAAAACGCCGCCAGCACTTCGGCAGAAAATTTTGGTTTGCTGCCGAGTGCAAAGGCATTGAACATCAATCCTTCGATCAACAGCGCTAACGCCGCGATGATGTAGCCGCTCCACGTGCCAAAAAAAGCTCGTAGCTCTCGTCTGATGATTAGCCCACCTCGTATCATTGCTGCTCCATTTCGCTGCGTTTGTTTCGCAGCTTCGCTAACTCTTTGCCGCTTTCTAGCTTCTTGCCGCTTTCTAGCTCCCTGCTGCTGTCACTGCTGACTAATTGCATAAACAGTGCTTCCAAGCCATCCTCGGCGGCATTGAGTGTGAGCAGATCAAATTCGACCAGTTGCCGTGCCACTTGTGATCGCACATCGGAGGCAATTTGTATGGTAAGCACGTATTCTCCGAGTGTGCTTTGTTGGCAGGTAATGTCATCTACGCCGCTGATTTTTTTAATGTTTGCCAGTGCAGATTGTGGGTCTTTAGCGGTCTTGGCGGTGATTGCTTTGCCGCTGTGCATGGATTTGGCTAGCTCTGCTTCTGTGCCTTGTGCCACCAGTCGTCCTTGATCGAGAATGAGGATACGGTCACAGGTGCGGGTAATTTCCGACAGGATATGGCTCGATAAAATTACCGTATGTTCGTTACGAAAAGATAAAATCAGATCGCGCATTTCGACGATTTGCACGGGATCGAGGCCGTTGATAGGCTCATCGAGAATGAGCACGGGCGGCTTGTGAATGATTGCTTGGGCAATGCCGACACGTTGGGCGAAGCCGTGGGATAGTTCGCCGAGAGTGCGACTGCGTTCGGCGGTCAGTGCGGTGCGGTCGAGGGCTTCGTCGCGCTGGCGATCTAGGTCTGCACGACTGATACACCCGACTTTAAGACGGAGCACGTAGTCGAGATAAGCATCGACGCTCATCTCGTGGTAGAGCGGTGGGCTGTCGGGGAGAAAACCGATGGCTCGCCGCACGCCTTGGGGGTTGTCGGCAATCGAGCAGCCTGCTACTTCGGCGTAGCCTGCGGAGGGCACGAGGAATGCGCCGAGAATTTTCAGCACGGTGCTCTTGCCCGCGCCGTTGAGACCGAGCAAGCCGACGATTTCGCCGCGGGCGATAGAAAAATCAAGTGCTTCGATCGCCTGATACGCTCCGTAGTATTTGGCTAGACCTCGCACCGCTATCAACGTTACACCCCTGAGTTCGCTTTCAACATAATTCTAGCGAACATTACACGTCTCGGCAAGAGGATGCTTGTGTTTGTTATCGCTGCGGTGCAGATCCGCTGAAATGCTCTTTCGCATTTAAGCCATCGTTGCGTCGCGATAATCATCAACAAAGTCAGAATGAATAGATGGTAGCCGCCTATTGCTATTGTTGCCAAACAAGCGCGGAAATTTTCGTGGCTTATCAGAAGACAAATCTACAGGCGGCAAGCTATCTCCAAAAACACCCGCTCCTCACCTAAGCCATGAAGCTGATTGTCGTTGACACTATGACAGTGCGTGCTATCGTCGAGGCAATGTTCAACTGTCTAGTTTTGGTCTCAGGGATTGACAAGGTGGGGGTGCTTAGCATATTCGAGCAATTGTTTAATTTTTTGAGGGAGGCTGTAATGCGTTGGTTAGCTTTATTTTTGTTGTTAGCTGTTGCCGTGCCAGTGGTTGAGGGGCATGGGAGAGATGACGATAGCTTTGGTCAAGGACATATTGGACACACCAAAGTAGTCAGAGTAGAGAGATATCTGATTGATGATAGTGCGACTATCACCGTGGCAGGTAAAACAATCAGTGGAAAGTTTTCCATCCCTATGAAAATGTCTGACGATGATTTCTCCGATTTGGAGGACTATGCTTGGGACAGTGCTCTACCTGAGCCTTTTTATGAAACTATTGGCGAAAATGAATGCTACTATGAAGATTTCCTGTCGGATGCCCTCGGCCCCGCAACATTTGTTTACGGCGGTCAGACCATAACTCTGAAAGATTTTCCCATCGATATGCTGCCGTACTACAGCGATGAGGAGCAAAAGGGACTGCGGCTTAAGATATTCTATTCCTACAAGGAGCATGGGAAAGACCCAGTCGAGCGGTTTGCTTGGACGGAATGCTGAAAGAGCGCGACACCAAAACGAAATGCTCTCTATCCTCTGCTTATTATTTTAGGCAAGTGTTTCTCGTGCTCGGTGTTATTTTTTTTGCCAGCAGTGTCTTGCTGGCAGCAGTGCCACAGCGTATTGTCTCGACTGCTTTGACTGCTGATGAAATGCTTTTCACCCTCATTGGCGACACACCGCGTCTGCGTGCCGTTTCCGCGTTAGCCACAAATAAACTGCACAGCAACATCCATCACCTGCCCCACTTGCCTCCGACGCTAAAGACAACCAGTGTTGAGCATGTCGTCAGTCTGCGTCCCGACCTGATCGTCTACTCGCTCTTTAATCGGCCTGAGTTCGTCAATCTCGCCCAGCATCTGGGCATCGATACCATCGTGCTAAAGAAAGCCACTCGGCTGGAGCATATTTTAGCGAACATCATGCATCTCGGCAAGAGGGTCGGTGCATTGCCGCGTGCGCAAGCACTGGTCAAGGTATTGCGACAGAAGTTAGTGCTCATCTCCTCAGCCCGCCGCACACAGGCGAAACCGCGGGTATTGAATTTTTTCACCGACAACACGGTCATGGGACAAGGCACATTGTTTGATGCTCTTGTTACCCATGCAGGAGGCATCAACCTTGCCACACAGCAGAAGATAAAGGGCTTTCGTGTCATCAGCACGGAAATTTTAGCAACTTTACAGCCAGACATTATTGTCATTCCGACGGGCATCTACACGCGACAGGAGGCTATCACTCGCTTAGGCAAAGCCTCTGGATGGAAAAACATGCAGGCGGTCAAACAACAAAAATTTATTTTCATCCCCAGCCGTGAACTGATGGCCACCTCGCAGTATGCCTTCGATGCACTGGAAAAAATATTTTCCGAGTTCATGAAGTAGCAGGGAGCGTATAGACGACACGGAGGTTGTTTTTACGGATGGGCAGAGTGTAGCCATTGACACTATGCTCACTGTTGTTGTGGTATTTCGTTAACCTCCACATTTCCATATTGTTTTTTTAATGATCGCACTGTGATGTTCTTTTCTTTATTGGCTGGAGTTATCGTTATCTTCAGGTTACAATATTGGTACTGTGGTGGATCTGCTGTACCTGTCGTCTCGTCATATGCCCCGTCGTCGGCCACACTCTCAATCTTGATTTCGCTCTTTTCCCCTTTTCGCAACGTATTAATATTATTTAGTTTTTTGTTTAGAGATGCTAATAGTGTGAAATTAAAAGGCTTGGCATGACAATTTATTTTCCTATATGGTATGAGATAACGCGGGTGGGTTATTGATTTGGAGGAGTCGGTTGTCATTTATGTGTGTTAACCAAATTATAAGGAGAATTAATATGAGGATTTTAATTCTGGTATCTATGGTTTTATCGGGTGTGACAGTTGCCAAGCCAAGAATACCTCAAGCCGGAGAGCTGATTAGGGCGGTGTTGGCTGAAGATGTCAAGACGGTGACCCGCATCTTAGCTATAACCAATACACGGGGAGCTAACACGATAGCTTTTGGCGGGCGCGAGCAGCCTATCTTAGCGTTGGCTGTGGAGACGGGGAATATGGAGCTAACTCGTATCATATTTCGTTACAAGGCTAGGATTGATACAGTCGATGCGATAGGCCAGTCCGCGCTTATACGTGCAGCAGCAGCGGGGAAGAGAGAGCCAGTTGCTTACCTGATCAGAAAGGGAGCAAATATAGATTTGCGCGACGATAACAACTGGACAGCGCTTTATCCGGCTGTCGAAGCTCTTCATCTCGATGTAACACAGGAGTTGATCGATGCGGGGCTGTCTCCTAATCTCAGAGACCTGTGGCATCGCACTGCTATTTATCGTCTCCTAGAGCCACACCGCGATCCGGACATGCGAGCAAAGGTCAAGGCAATGATTTCTTATCTTGTCGATGTTGGTGCTTGGCTCAATGTTCATGACAACCATGGCCTTACGCCTTTACATGTGGCGGTGCAGCGTGGATTGGATAGAGAAATCATTGCACATTTGGTAAAATCTGGGGCAGATATGAAGGTGGTGAACAATGCTGGCAATACTCCTCTTGCCACTGCCATCGAACTACACAAATTTGGTTTGGCGAGAAGCCTGATTGAGATAGGGGCAAACCTACATCGCAAGAATAAATATGGAATTGCTCCGATTGATCAGCTCTGGGCTGTGTTGCCGCGACCACAACACTAAATTGATGGGGGGCTTAGCCGTTACGAAGGGTTGGTTGTCTCTTTGCAAAGCGTGGCTAACGCTGGCTGGCAGCAATGTTCCCAGAGACGGTTGTGGTAAAGGGCAAGCTCTGTTATCAGTCTGATTATCACTGCTATGGTTGTGTTAGCCATTTGTGCTTGATACCTACAGCTGTGATCGACTTACTCTATGACATGTCATGACGAGGGGTGGATTTGTAACTTGTATGAAGGAGTTCATCATGAAACGGTTTTGGGTTATAGTGCTCGTGTTGCTGGTTAGTATTGCAGTATGCAGTACTAGTGGCTTGGCTTCTGTGGCCGGCATGAAGACAGCGATAAAGCACAATCCAGTAGTTACGAAGTTAGTCAGAGGGACAGCCGTGTTGGGAACTGGTGCGCTGTTGCTCATGCCTATAGTGCCCGTTGAGGTGTTGGCAAAAGATGTAGCTCATCCTGCACAGCTCATACAACAGTCATCTCCCGCTAAGGCAAAGCAAGACCTTATTTCCTTGCACGAAATCTATCGGGAATATAGCTATCGCGAAGAAAATGAATCTGATTACCAGCGACTGAAGAAGTTGCTCGAACAAGGTAAAGTAGATGTCAATGCCAGAGACGAGTATGGTAACACGGTTTTGCTCAAAATTGTTGTGAATTACCCTGTTGATGAAAGCAAAGCCTACAAGTTAATGCGACTCCTGCTTGTGCATGGAGCTGATCCTGAAGCCGAGAACGATGCAGGCGAATCAGCTTATTCCTACATTGACAGCGGTGATGCAGGAGATGATCCTGAGCTGCTTGGGTTCATGGCTCTGTTGTCAGAGGCTATCTATGGCATCAATGGTGGTTTTGGTGGCAGTGTGCCGCTGGATTATGCCTTGCGTTGGGCAAGTTATCTAGGCGACACACGTTTGGCCAAGGAAATGGTGGCAAGAGGGGCTGACGTTCGTCTCACGGAGAAAGGACAGCGTGGATATTACTACGCTCTAGAGTTAGGAGCAGAGCTGGCTGATGGAGAAAAGTTTCTAGCTTTAGCCGCAGAGTATGGTGGCATTGTCCCTGTTGTTGAGCAATGGGGTGGTGATTTGCTAACTGCCGCAGTGAGTGAAAACAACGGTGACGTGGTTAAGGTGCTGCTCGATCATGGGACTAATCCCAGCGCGGGTATATTCCATGCTGCGCAAATTCGCGGCATAGGCACGGTAGTCAGTCATGTCACTGATTCTAATGCCACGATGTTGGCCACCCTTCTCAACCGCGGTGCTGATGCTAATGCAATACATCCTGAAAATGGCTTCACTGCCATGCATGTCGCGGCCTACACTGGCAACTACTTGGGAGTGGAGACTCTGTTGAAACATGGTGGCAATCCCAGCATTGTTAATGCACAGGGCTGGACAGCTCTCCACGCGGCTGCGGAAAAATTTTACAGTGGTTTCGGCGAGGCAATGCGAATTTTTGTGATGACGAACATGCTGATGGCACATGATGTTGATGCTCTTGCGCTAGATAACGATGGGTATGCCGCTTACGATTATGTGGTGAAAAAACACAGGTATCATTCTGCTGATGAAAAGTCACCGCTAGCTGCGACTGCTGCTATCTTACTGCAGGCAATGGGTGGCAAGGACGGCGAGGGTAGAACTGCCACATATTGGGCTGAGTTGAGCGGCAGTAAGATCGTGCAAGAACTGATTGCGGGCGAGGGCAAGTTCATCCCCATGTCTGGTGGACTGGACGGCATACGCAACACTCCGGTAATTCAAGAACTGATTAAGATAAGAGAGGACTGATGCGGGGGATGGAAACGCAGAAAGGGAAAACAGTGAGTAGTAAGCTCATTCGTGATTGTTTGCTCAGTAGGACACACAACGCTTGTGATGCCCTTACAGGTAATCACAAGCAAGATGTATCAACATGTAAGTGGGTTTTCCCTCCCGGTGAGTTTTTGCGCAGCTATTCTCTCCATCTTAGCCGATGACGATAACGTTTTCCCCTCAGCTTTCGTTCAGCAACATATTAGTCTTGAAGCAAACTACGAGACTTCACTTCAGTGAGGTAATACAAGACAAGCTGATGGTTTTTAACGTCCTCGCCACGCCTAAGACCGTACTCTATGGATTGCCTTGCCTCCTGTAAAGAACGGTCGATATCATCAGCACCTTCAGCCAAGAGGTATTTAACGATGTCCAAGTGTCCGCCGCGAGTTGCTGTTTGCATGGCTGAGTTTAAGTTATTCAGCCTCTTCCCGTCTGCATGGGGCAGAAGGTTTTTAACAACCTCCAAATTCCCTCTATATGCAGCCATAATGAGTGTTCTGTACACGATTTTTTGGAATTTTACCCCCCTAGCTCTATCACCCCCAGCAATGAGTGCTCTATACACGATTTTTTGGAGGTAGTCGTAGTCACTATCGTCGGTGGCCTCTCGAAAAGCGGCATCTAGCAGATATTTGATTGTATCTAAGTGACCACCATCAAATGCATCCTCTAAGCCTATGAAGGGAGAAAGCCCCATCGAATGGAGGTATTTAACTATGTCCAGATGGCCTTTGAGTGCAGCCGCATACATACTGTTAGAACGAAAATAGTTATCTTCAGCTGACCCTCCTCCCTGTTCCCAGGCATACTTAACGATATCTAAATGACCATAGCGCGCAGCCCACCTCATGGTGCTATGAACCCCGTAGAAAGTATCGTAAAGTTCTTGTACTCCTTCATCATTCTGATCGAACATAAGTTTGACCACCGGCAAGTCTCCGAATTTGAGCGCCAAACGAAAAGCTTGGTGGCGAACAGAAAGAGGGTTTTCGCTTTCGTCGAGTGCGTAGAAAGTATATATTGCGTTTTCAATTAATGCATTGGCACGCTCTGTGCGTTGACTAGAAAGCTGTGCTTCCTGACGTACATTGGCTTGCTTATGATCACCAGCGAGAGGCAGCAGATATTCGAAAACATCCATGTGCCCATAGTACACAGATTTGGCAAGAGCATCGGTGATACCGAAGCCGTCAACATGTTGCAACCCAGTGCTGACAAGGTATTTGGTCACATCCAAATCCCCGAAAATACTGGCAAGTATGAAAATTTTGTTGCGATCGGGAATTTCAAGCTCGCTGACTTCGGATGTGGTTGTGCTGGTAATTGCAACCACATCTTCAAGTTTATCACGTGCCATAATGCTAAGAGCACTAGAAGTGTCTTGATTTTCCCCACCAGCAACTTGTTGGACATTGGTCTCAGCCTGTAAACGAGCCACTTCCTTCGCCAATACTTCACTTGGCACGATAGGCATAAGGAATAGGGCTGCAAGACCTAAAGTTGCAGCTTTGTGAGTAAGTGGATTGTTTTTCAATTTTGCTGCGATCCTTGCTTTAGAGGCATGCAGCAGCCCTTGTGCGCTACTTGCAGAGGCAGAACTCGACCATACCAGCACAGCTATCATCAAAATAAAAGTTTTCATGATAAATAATCTCCTGTCTAGTTTAAACTAATCACACAGGCGTTTGCTGTTCCAGACCAGCCATTGTTCGTCGCACCATTGACACTCATACATATAGCCAGAAAGATAACACAATGTGCCATTCTCGAAAGTTTTTTGCAACTTAAGCCACACCCGTTCACCGTAACTATTTTTTCCCTCCAGAAAACTCAGGTTACAGATACGGCGATCGTTGGTTTCTGAACGACAATTGTACCAACCGATAATTTTATTCCAATCATCGGCAGCATATATTCCCCCACCTTCAAACTCATCTAGTCTGTTGTCGAAATAGATATTGCCACGCACAGTCAGATTGTTGGGCAACCACCCGCGCGGAGGGTTTTCAAAATCAAAAGCTAAGGTAAAGGAAGCACTACTAGGATAGTAATCAGTCTTCCACCATTCTTTAGTAGCATAAACGAAACGCAACTTTCCCTGCTCACTATCAAAGGGGATGTTCCAACCGCCAGTTCCCAAGTACTCGCGTGCCTCAGCTACACCGAATAACAAAAGCAAAGACAAACCCAACCTTCGCATAACAAATCTCCCTAAAACAAAAAACATCTAGCCACCTTGCCTGAAGGCAAGGCGTTGTAGAGCACGTTGGAGCGCAGCGGAAGCGCGTACGATGTCGATGTTGCTATGCAATGCCTCTTTGAGGCGTTGCTCGGCACGTGCCTTGCTTGCTTGCGCACGTTCAATATCGATCTGCTCTTTGCTTTCGGCGACATCGGCGAGAATTTGCACGCGGTTGTCGGTGACACTGAAGATACCGTTGGCGATGAAATAACGCTGTGGCGGTTTGTCGTTGTTGTCTCGCAAACTGACAACCCCGACCCCGATTGTCGCAATCAACGGTGCGTGTCCGGCCAGAATGCCAAGATAGCCATCAGTGGCGGGAAGATTGACCTCCGCCGCTTCCAACACGGCAAGCTCGGCGCGCTGCGTCATGATTTTTACGGCTAAAGTTGCGCTCGACATTGCTATTCCTAAAGTTTTTCTGCTTTTGCCAACGCCTCTTCGATTGTGCCGACGTAGAGGAAGGCTTGTTCAGGAATGTTGTCGTGTTTGCCCTCGCTGATTTCACGCAAGCCCTTGATCGTGTCTTCCAACTGCACGAACTTGCCCTCGATGCCCGTAAACTGCTGCGCCACAAACATCGGCTGACTGAAAAAGCGTTGAATCTTGCGGGCTCGTGTAACTGTCAAACGATCTTCGTCGGATAGCTCGTCCATGCCAAGAATGGCAATGATGTCGAGCAGGTCACGGTAGCGCTGTAAAATTTCCTGCACCCGCATTGCCACTCGATAATGTTCTTCGCCGACAATTTGTGGATCGAGACTGCGGGACGAACTCGCCAGCGGATCGACCGCGGGATAGATGCCGAGATTGGCAATGCTGCGTTCCAATACCGTCGAGGCATCGAGGTGGTTGAAGGTTGTCGCAGGCGCAGGGTCGGTGTAGTCATCGGCAGGCACGTAAATTGCCTGCACCGATGTAATCGAGCCGTTCTTGGTCGTTGTGATGCGCTCTTGCAATTCACCCATCTCAGTCGCCAACGTCGGTTGGTAACCGACCGCCGAAGGAATCCTCCCCAACAAGGCGGAAATTTCCGAGCCAGCTTGCGTAAAACGAAAGATATTATCGACGAACAGCAGCACGTCCTGATTTTGCTCGTCACGAAAATACTCCGCTGCGGTCAACGCACTGAGTGCCACTCGCGCTCGTGCTCCCGGTGGTTCGTTCATCTGCCCGTAAATCAGTGCCGTTTTCTCCAACACCCGCGACTCTTTCATCTCGTAATAGAGGTCGTTGCCTTCCCGTGTGCGCTCGCCCACACCAGCAAACACCGAATAACCGCCGTGCTGTTTGGCCACGTTGTTGATCAACTCCATAATCAACACCGTCTTGCCCACACCTGCACCACCGAACAGACCAATCTTGCCACCCTTCGCATACGGGGCCATCAAGTCAACGACTTTGATACCTGTGATAAGAATGTCCGCTTGTGTCGAAAGATCAACAAACTTTGGCGCTGGACGATGGATGGGATATTTTTTCGTATAAGCAACTTCGCCTAACTCATCAACAGGTTCGCCGATGACATTCAAGATACGACCGAGAATTTCCTGACCGACGGGCATCATAATCTGTTCGCCCGTATCTCTGACCTCCGCACCGCGCCGCAAGCCGTCGGTGCTGTCCATCGCCACCGTGCGCACTACTGCATTGCCGAGATGCAGTGCGACCTCCAGCGTTAAGTTTTCCTCCGCCGCGCTGATGTTCTTGTTGGTCAACTTCAAAGCGTTGTAGATCGCAGGCAAACCCTCACGAAATTCAACGTCAACCACCGGCCCCAATACCTGTAAAACCTTGCCATGCATAAACAAAATCTCCTAAATCGCCTGCACACCTGCAGTTATTTCGATCAACTCCTTAGTAATCGCGGCCTGCCGCCCCCTGTTATACTGCAACGTCAACTCCTTCACTACTTTCTTGGCATTGTTGGTGGCATTGTCCATCGCATTCATGCGTGCCCGATGCTCGGACGCGACGCTGTTCAAAATTGCCCGAAAAATCTGGTTAGACGCATAACGCAACAGCAGCTGCTCGACCACCGCCTTACGTTGCGGCTCGATTAAAAACAACGCCGCGTCGTCGTGCAGCTCATCCTCCGTCTCCTCTTCTGCCTCGTGCGCACCGATGGGGAGAATTTGTGTCAACAGCGGACGTTGCAGCAAGGCCGAGATGAAGAGCTGATAAGAAAGATAGATGCCAGCATATTTTTTTTGCCGAAAGTGCGTGCTTAATTGCTTTGAAAAGGCGAGCGGCCAGCTGGACTGATCGAGATGCTCAACGCGATGCTCGACTTGCACGAGGTTGAATTTATTTTTACGACAAAACTGCTCGGCTTTTTTTCCCAGCGCAATAAAATCAACTCGTGTAGCAAAATTTTTGCCAAAACGCTGCAATAACTCACCGCGCAAATGTTTCAACAGGTTGGCGTTCAATGCACCACAGAGACCGCGGTCGGTGCTGAAGACGACCATCAGCACTTGCGTGGTTGCGTCGTGCTCGTGCATCAGCGGGTGTTCCACGTCCCCGCCTACCAGCTGTGTCATCAACTTGCTGAGCTCGCTGCTATAAGGATGTGCGCCGCGCACTGCTTTGTTCGCTTTGTTGAACTTTGCTGAAGAGACGAGTTTCATCGCATTGGTGATTTTCTGCGTGTTCTTGACACTGGTGACGCGTTTTTTAATTTCTTTCAGCGTTTCCATTCAGCTCGCATACCCCTGTGCAAATTTATCCAACGCTGCCTGCATTTCCTCCCGCACTTCGTCGAGTTTCGCTCGTCCTCTGATT
Organism: Oligoflexales bacterium; assembly: GCA_965226195.1. Classification (GTDB taxonomy): domain Bacteria; phylum Bdellovibrionota_B; class Oligoflexia; order Oligoflexales; family JAPPIL01. Next base: position 605,135 of record OZ245333.1, on the reverse strand, counting down.
TTGTCGAGCAGTGCTCCGCAGTGGTCTTTCAGGTAGGCGAACAGACCGTGCATCCACGCGGCAATGTCCTTCACCTCGTAACTGTCGAGCGCACCTGTCGTGGCGGCGAACAGCAGCACCGCTTGTGTGCCGACATCGAGCGGTTCAAACTGCGGCTGTTTCAAAATTTCCACTAGCCGCTCGCCGCGTCGCAATGTTTTTTGTGTCGCCTCGTCGAGATCCGAGCCAAACTGCGCAAAAGCAGCCAGTTCCCGATACTGTGCCAGTTCTAGCCGCAACGTGCCCGCAACTTTTTGCACACACGGCACTTGTGCGTCGCCGCCGACCCGCGACACCGACAAGCCAGCGTTCATTGCTGGGCGCACACCGCTGAAAAACAAATCCGCTTCCAGAAAGATCTGCCCGTCGGTAATCGAAATAACGTTGGTGGGAATGTAAGCGGAAATATCGCCCGCCTGCGTTTCAATGATTGGAAAGGCTGTCAATGAGCCACCACCGAGATCGTCGTTGAGTTTGCAGGCGCGTTCGAGCAGACGGCTGTGCAGGTAGAAGACATCGCCGGGATAAGCTTCACGTCCCGGTGGGCGGCGCAGCAAGAGTGATAGTTCACGGTAGGCGACCGCCTGCTTGGTCAGGTCATCGTAGAAGATGGCGACGTGCTTGCCGCGGTCACGAAAGTATTCGCCGATGCGACAGCCAGAGTAGGGGGCGAGAAACTGCATCGGGGCAGGATCAATGGCAGTTGCGGCAAGAATAACGGTATAGTCCATCGCTCCGTGTTTTTGCAGCGTGTCAACGATTTTGGCGATGGTAGAGGCTTTCTGCCCGATGGCGACGTAAATGCAGACCACGTCTTCTTTTTTTTGATTGATGATCGTGTCGATGGCGATCGCTGTCTTGCCCGTCTGCCGATCACCGATAATCAGCTCCCGCTGGCCGCGGCCAATGGGGGTGAGTGCATCGATAACTTTTAACCCTGTCTGCAGTGGCTCGCATACTTTTTTGCGCGCGATAATGCCCGGTGCCTTGACTTCAACCTGCCCTTGTTCGGCGGCAGCGATCTCCCCCTTGCCGTCGATGGGATTGCCGAGCGCATCGAGCACTCTGCCGATTACCGCTTCGCCGCAAGGAATGGAGTTGATCAGCTGCAAGCGCTTGACCTGATCACCTTCACGAATTGCCTTGCAATCGCTGAAAATCGCGATACCGACGTTGTCCTCTTCGAGATTCAAGACTATGCCACGTTCGCCGCCGGCGAATTCAACCAGTTCGCCTGCCATCACCTCCTGCAAGCCATAGACACGGGCAATGCCATCGCCCACTGACATCACCGTGCCGGTCTCGATGAGATTCTCCTGATACTCGTAGGACTTGATGCGTTCGCTGATAATTTTGCTGACTTCGCTGACTTTGATTCTTTCCATTTTTTCTCACCACATGTCCAACGATCACCTGTACCCGCGGCACTAGGCTGAAACTTTCCATCTACTGTGTCTCCACAGTGACAGGAGCAATTACCACGAAGCACGACAATACTCAACAACTTTGTGCAACTATGGCCTCAGGCACACAGTTGCACGGCACCGGTGCTTGAAGCAGCACCGCGCTCGCCGCCATAACTTCAACCAGTTCGCCTGTCATCACCGCTTGTTGGAGTATCTTCTCTATACTGGTTTTATATTTAAAATCAAAAAATATCCTGTAATTTTAGTTGTGTTACTCATTTATTTATTTCAATGTTTACATAACAATAGTTTTTGTTATACAAAACCAGCCTAGTGGGACGGGCGTAGTTATCAATACTTACAGTTGAGGAGTATCTACATGGCAAATGTAATGAAACGCGTCTTGATGGTTGTGTTGTTGTCCACCGCTCTAGTGCTGGTTAGTGGTCAAGCTCAGGCTGAGGCGAAGGGTGCACGCAATGCGCTACAAAGGTTGTCTGGTAAGGTGGTTGAAGTTATGGAGCGTGAATCTACCTTGGTTGCCCTATTTTGCAGCACAGCGCTTTGCGCTGGTAGTGCTTCGCTTATGCATATTTTAGGGTTAGCGGAGCACCCTGGCGTTGGAACGTTGGTAAGTCTTTCTTTTTTCAGCGCTACGCTTTCCTCATATTTGGCCTTTAGCAAGCACCGTGAGGCTGAAAAAGACATAGGAGAAGCATACCGTAGCGGTGTGGAAGATGTCATGGATCTAGTCGTCGAAAAGCTTCATGGTGATTCACAACTTTGGATCGCTAACGAGGTTAAGATTGGTGCTATCGGTGCAACTGGCTTGTACTTTTGGATGCTTCAGTTTGTTATTCCAAATGACGCAGGAGTTGCTGACAAGGTATTCTCGCGCATAAATGCACTAGTTAAGGAGAACGGTAGTTTTCCGTTGACAGTGGCAAGAGATGGTTTGACCTTCAATAACGGAGTTTTTATTAGCTACACAGACCTGTTTGGTGAGGGAAACTTCCATCATCGCACGCGGGAAGAAACATCTGAAGAAGTGCTCGATGCAGCAGATGACTGAGTTACTTGTTGAAGGGTTGCAAGTCACCCTACTGCGTGTTTAACCATGGCCTTCAGTTTTGTGCTGAGACTGAAATCCCACACACGATGTTCCCAGGCAACGATGAGGCCACCCAAGATGCGAGCATCGACGGTGAAGGCGATGGTTATTTTTGTCTGTAAATAGGCCGTAACTGTTTTTTTAATTTCCTCCTGCTGTTCTGCCTGCAGCGGGTGCGAAGAAGTCACGACGACATCGACGATTCCTGCCTGTTTTTTCACCAGTTCTGAGTGCAAGGTGGCTATGGCTGGCAACAGGTGCATGCGCTGCTGTTCGACCAGCAGTAGCAAGAAGTTGTGCAGCTGCTTATTGCTGGAGTCAACGCGGGCAGCAACTGCGGCGGCAAGTTCCTGACGCTCGCGCAGCTTCACGCCCGGATGTTGCCAGAAGGCAAGTGCTTGTGGCGCGGTGCAAGCCTCGCTGATGACCGCGAGTTGCTCTTGCCGTGCTGCGGCATCACCATCAAGTGCAAATAGGGCACGGGCATAGCGTGCGGCAATGTTCATCGCTTACCCCCTGCTTGCAAGGAACGCACCGCGCGAGCATCGCTGCGTTTTGTGTGTTGTGGTAGACGCTCTTGCAGCTGCTGTTGCACGTGCTGCAAGATGATGCGCTTGAGTTCGACCCGCAGTTCGGTGCGAAAGGCAGTGGTAACTTGCTGCACTTCGCTTCTTATCTGTGCCGCGACCTTGCCGCCTTCCGCCGCTAGTACTGCCGCTTCCTGCTCGGCATCGGCAATCGTTTGTGCTTCGAGGGCGGGCAGGTCTTTGTCGATGCGAGTGCGCTCACTTTGCATTTCAGCTTCTAGTGTTTCCAGCTCTGCGGCTTTGGCGCTGGCAGTACGGGCACTGTGGAGAAAACTCTCGTGCTGGTTGTAGGCAAACTGCTGCAACGGCTTGCGGATAAAATAAAGTAGCACGGCGAGGAACATAAAAAAATTGAGAAAGGGGAACAGCACCCCGCTTAAAAACTCAACGCCGTGCATGTTTTTCCCCGTTTGGTGATAACAAGAGGTCAAACATCTCCTGACTGAGATCACTGACAGTGCTATCGAGATCGGCTTGGGCCGCCTCGAATTCCTTGCGCAAACCTGACTTTGCCTCCTTGATGGCAGCTTCGGATTCACGGGTGGCGGTAACGATAAGCTCTTCGCGCCGTGCGCGTGCCTGCTCGTACTTTTTGCGCCGCAACTGAGCTAGTGCACTAAGCCTGCTACGTCGCTGTGCCCGCAGCTCTGCCAACTCCTTCTCCAGTGCAGCAAAGCGCGCTGTTGCCGCAGCTTGCTTGCGTTCAGTATAATCGAGTCTCTTTGCCTTTAGTTTCAAGTAAGGCTCGATCAGCAGCTTCTTGATGATGATGGTGTTGGCGATGAAGATGCCTGCTTGCACCAACAAGACTCTCGGCACTGGCACTAGATTGAAGTCTGCCATCTTACTCCTCGCAGTAGCAGGATTAAATACTGCAAAATAAAAGTTTACTCAAGAGGTTTTATCCACTGCCTACACAATGGGTCTGTCAGGCAGTGGATAGGGTCGATGATAGGCAAGTAACAGAGCTAGAGGCTAAGTGTTATCAACACTGCTGAACTAGTTGGTTGCCGGCGAGCACTCATCTGTCTGTGATAGCTTGTGTACCCAGATGAATATCACTCCGTCGGTGTTGCCAATTGAGCCAGTGGAGGTAAGCTGCCATTTCCCAGCCTTGCGGTAGGCGAGAATGTGTTCTGTGATCCTGTTGCCGTTTTCATCGAGGAAGCTGAACAGTGTGGTGCGTTTTTTCGGCGTGCCTTCATCTTGGTGTATTTCCTCATACTCCAGTTTATGACTCCAGCCAGTTTCGATGTAAGAGGCATAGTCGTCCTGCGCATCATCGCTCGTCGGTACGAGAACCTTTTGAAAAGCGGCGCTTTCTTCGTCGATGATTATCGGAAAGCGGTTCGCTTGTCCGTTGATAACGAAGCTGTAGTCCAGCAAGTCCTTGCCATCACCGAGTTGACTCACCTTCAGCGTCACCGCATAGCTGATTACCTGATCACGGGCAGTTTCATAGTGCATTTCCCCCTTACCAGTGTAGATCTGGCATCCACCACTATCACTAGACGATTTGCTGAAAATATCCGCGGCGAACGTACTCACCGAATACAATGTACATGCTGCAATAGCTAGGGTAACAACAGACCAGAATTTCATAACAGATCTCCAAAATTGAAAAAATAAAACATGCCAACAACGGCACGGGCAGTATACTGACATTTTTTTTGTCAGCAAGTCTTTTTTGGTTTTTTTCGCAGTGCCACTTTTCGCGTAAAAGTCAGAGCTGCAGCAGAAGGGTTATTTCCCCTCTGCTATATTTAGCGCTGCTCTATCTACGCCTTTCTCTTTCTGCCTTTTCCAGCTCTTCTCCTGCTGTGATCAGCTCTTGTTTCACCCGCTGGCGTGTTTCTTGGTCGAATAACTGAGTGATTTCTATCTCACTAGCAATTATCTTTTGAACGGTTTTACTGCCACTCAGTTTTGCCCAGTACGCAGGAGTTCTGCCTTGTGCGTCCTTGCCTTCAACGCCGACCATTGCTTGTAGCAAGAGGGCGTTAGTTGCTGTAGCTAATGGCTTGCTATCTGTATGTGCATTTCTGTAGCGCCTCAACGCGTTATCATAAGGAGTTTTCCCTTCATCGTCTTTAACGTTGGCTTCCGCACCACGTGCCAATAACATACTTACCATCTCAAAACTATACCAGACAGAACGACTAGCTGCCCTGTGCAGAGGTGTCATGTCCCACTTGTCAGGAACATTGGGATCAGCACTATGTGTAAGTAAAATTTCCACCGTGCGAGGTTTGCCCCCTTCCGCAGCTATGTTAAGTGGAGCATGACCATGCTCGTGCCTGACGTTGACATCGGCACCGCGGGAGAGCAGAAGGCTGAGTATTTCATCATTAGGATCATTATCAGACACGACAAGAGAGCCTCCATCACCATGAACATACGATGCGTTGAACATCCCCACACTGGGATTAACACCATGATCGAGCAGAACATCGATCACAACTCCATTGCCCCATTCAGCAGCCATCTTGAGAAGGAGTTTGCCCTGTTCTTTGACAACGCCAGCAATGCCTCCTTCTTGTTCTTCTGCCAGCGACAGAAACGCGTCCCTGTCCATCACCAAGACGGCAGCTGCATCCAGAACATTGTAGATGTCTAAAAAACCGTCGTATTCAGGAATACGTACATCAGCACCTTCGGCTACCAACTGGCGGGCCAGTTCTATGTCCCTGAGGTATGCAGCCCAAGACAAGGCGTGTCCGAGAGGTGTTGTGCCGTCTTTATCTTTACCATTGATGCCATACATTGCCTTCACCCAATGGGCTAAAACTATGGCATACTCTGGTTCGCCGACAGCTTCAGCCTCCTCTTCAATATACGATAGGGCTGTTTTTCCCGCGTCGTTCACTATCGTGGCATCAACACCGTAAGCTAAGACAAGGTTCAGCAGGGAGTTGCCCCTGAAGTTGTAAAGATGTTCTTTAGCTACTATGTGCAAAGCCGTATTACCCTCCTCATCTCTAGCATTAACATCTACCTCTCCTGCCTCTAGCAACTCTTTGAGCTGCTCGTAATCAAGTTTCTTTACCGCATCATACAGAGGTATGCGGAAGGAAACATTATCCTCTGTAGTTTTAGGAGACTGCGCTTGCACGACCTGCTCCGCGGGATGAAGCATATCACTGTTTTTCGCCAGCACGTTGCCTGTGAAGGCAGATATGGGGAATAAGGCAATCGCACCCCAAGTTACAGCCTTGTTGAGAGCTTTCGCCCCCAGCGGGCTGCGCACCACTACATCCTTCAACTTCGTAACTGCGTTTGAAGCTCGCACCTCAGGGCTGCCTACAGGCGAGAGATTGATCACTAGGGCGAGACATACCAGAACTGAAGCCTTTCTTGCGACACACATAGCAATATCCTATAAAATCGTTGTTACAGATCCAACCTCCCTCTACTTGTAGAAAGCAATAGTAAGCAGTGTCAAGCAGCAATCGTTTGGCTGAATATCCCCCCGCACCAGCAAGCAGTTGCCAGCCACTCTTGCGGCATTAGGTCATCGTTTCTTCCACCATCTATTACCTATCGCCCTGAGCAGCTCTTCGACCACCAGCTGGCGTGTCGTGCGGTCATGCAGTTGGTCGATCTCCATTTCTCCTGCACTTATCTTTTTAATAGTTTCACTGCCGCTCAACTTTGCCCAGTACGCAGGAGTTCTGCCTTGTGCGTCCTCGTCTTCAACCATTGTTTGCAGCAGAATGGCTGCGGCAGCCGCGGCAGCCGGCGCACGTATTCCTACAGCTAGTTTATAATTTTCTACTGCGTAGTCGTAAGGGGTGTGTCCGTAGTTATCTTTTATATTTACCTCAGCATCACTTGCCAAGAGCATGCCCACCAACTCAAATCTTGTCATCGTCCCGCCGTAAGCTGCGGCACGATGCAGCGGTGTCTGGCCAGATTTATCGGCAATGTTAGGGTGCGCACGGCCTTCGAGCAATGTTTCCACGCTGCGTAGATTGCCCTCCCCTACGGCCCGGTGTAGCGGCGTGTTGCCCCGCTGGGCATCTCTGACATTGATATCGGCACCGCGGGCGATGAGGATACTCATAACTGTTTGCCGCGCCATTGTCCTTTGCCGCGATAATGCGACCCCGAACAGCCCGACGTTGGGGTCAACGCCATAATCGAGCAGTGCCTCAACCACAACGGCGTTACCCCATTCAGCAGCCTGTTTGAGAAGATGCTTGCCTTTATCTCGCACGCTGCGAGTAATACCACCCTCTTCTTTTTCCAGCAGATTAATAAACTTATGCCTGTCCGTTACCAATACCGCGGCGGCTTCCAGTGCATTGTGAAGGGCCAGGCCTCTGGCGGCACGATCCCTGTAATCAACTTCATGCACATCCGCCCCTTTAGCTACCAGTAACCGCGCCATCTCCACCGCAGTTCTATCCACGCAACAGAAAGAAGAGTCTAAGGCATAGTCGAGGGCGGTTTTTCTTTCGTAGTTCTTTAACGTGGGGTCAGCACCGTATGCCAAGAGAATCTTTGTCAGCTTGAAATCTTCGTAGTTGTCGGTATAGAAGTGTTCTTTAGCCACTATGTGCAGAGCTGTGTTGCTCTCTTCATTTCTGGCGTTGACATCCATCTCTCCCGATGCAAGCATGCCTTCAATCCAGCCGTAATCGATCTCTTCGGGGCTATCGTAATCGATTCCCTTGAGCACCTCGTGTAAAGGGATGGTGGGAAGAACACGATGATGCCCCACAACGCCGTTAAAGCGTGATTGCCTAACCCGTGGTGCGGTCTGTGTTGCTTCTTTGTTTTGCGCGGCGACGTTGCCAGTAGTTGCAGCTGCGGAGAGCAAGACGATTGTCCCCCATTGCGCCACCTTATTGAGCAGCCGTACCCCCAATGAGCTGTGTGCCGCTGCCTTCTTTATCTGTGTAGCAGGGTTTGACGCTCGCACTTCAGAGCTGCCTACAGGAGAGAGGCCGATTACTAGGGAGAAACATACCAGAACCTTGCTCGCCCTACGCATGTGTTACCCTTTCTCAAATAATTGTTAACAGTCTGCTTATAATGCGTAGAAAACAACAGCAATAGTGTCAATGAAAATTGTGGGAATGAAAATTGCGGGAGGGCAGCAGACCTGCTGTCCTCCCGCAATTTAGTGTGCTGGCTTATTCTGGATAGCGCTCGATTACTTGCTCTAGCTCATGCCCCCAGATGTAAATTACACCGTTAGCATTGCCAACCGACCCTGTGGCAGCTGTCACCCATTGGCCATCCCTTTTGTAGGCAAGTATATGATGTGTTACCCTGTTGCCGTCCATGTCGAGATAGTGGATCAGTAGCGTGCGTTTTTTTGCTGTACCTTCTTCTTTCTGCAGCTTTTCGTACTCTATTTTATGTGCCCAGCCAGCTTCTACATAGGAATTATAGTCGTGCTGCGCATCACTGCTGGCCGGCACGAAAATCTTCTGAAAGCCATCGCTCTCCTCATCTATGATGATACGCTGATAGGTGTTGTCACTGCCGCTGACAAAATTATACTCAAGCAGATCCCTACCATCATCGAGCACAGCTCTTTTCAGTGTAACCTCATACTCGATCTTCTCATCACGCGCGTTTTCGTAGATCCTTATCCCCTTTCCTTTGGAGTAGGAGACGTAGTTTCTGCCATCGCTACTCGACCTTTCCCCAAAGATACCCGCGGCAAACGCACTCATTGAGCACAATGCATATGCCACCACAACCAGTTTCGCAACAGATCCAAGTTTCATAGTAGACCTCCCCAAATTAGAAAATAAAACAAGCCAACTACGGCATGAGTAGTATGCTATCGTTTTTTTTTTGCTGGCAAGCTTTTTTGTTTTTTTCGAGCGAAATCATCAGGATAGTTGTTTTGCTGGCCGTGCTCACACGGCGCAGCTGCCACAGGCCGATTGCCGCGAGAAGAGCAAGATCGACGAACAGCAGTGGGGCGAACAGTGGCGCGCCGTAAAGAAATTTTTCCACTAACGGCGCGGGTTGTTGCAAGTCAGCGTTTAGGTGGAGCACAAAACCTGCTAAGCCCAGCAGTGCATTCACGCCCAACACGATAAAGCAAAAAGTGTGCCGCTGCTGTGGTTTAACGACCACCATCAGCAGTGCGCCGATAGCAAATGCACTTGTGCCAACAGGCAGCCATTCGAGCGGATTGAAAAAACCATTTTGTGCGTGGTCGAGGACGGACAGCAAAAAATTCCCCCCCCCCAGCCGCAGTTGGCGAGAAACACCACCCACTGTCCCCATGCAAGGTGGGCACGATTAACGCTGGCAGTCATCAACAGCAGCAAGCCAAGTCCGCTGAAGGCAAGTGGTGCGACAAACGGTGCGGTGTAGACGAGACTTTTCAAGGTCAGTTCGACGAAAAAACGACTGTGTAAATGCAGCAGCATGCCAGTGATGCCGATGACGATTGCTACCCAGCCGACCGCGCAGCGGCAGATGTGGGCGGCGCGCAGATTTTTGCCGAACAGTGTTAATACCAGCAGCAGTGAGCCTAGCAAGGCAAAGATGCAAGGCAGCCACTCCGCTTGGTGGGCGAAGTCGTTGGCCGCGTGAGCGATGAAAACATCGAGTGCCAAGAACGCGAGATTAGCAACGATAAAGATATCGAGCAGTATGGCAATGCGCCCGTGTTGTTCAGCGTTTAGCTTTGCGTTCTCTGAGTTCACGAGCCATCTTTTTCATTTTGATCATCTTTAACAGTAGCTCATAATTGCCATGCCACTGCACAAAATCTGCCCCGCCCATGTATGCACCATGCTTGGCAGTGCGACCATAGTAGTGCCACAGGTCGAAATAAAGAAACTCGATTGGCTCATCGAACGGTGTGTCGGTCAACAAACCTTCGTCACGCAGGGCTTGCATGAGTTTTTTGCCGGCTTTGATCTTGTCGTTGGTGTTGGCAACGACCTTCTCTGCTTCCGTGTAAAAATTTTCAACAGGCGTGGTAGTATGGCACTTCAGGCAGACCTCTTGCATCGCGTTGCGTCCCTGTGCATACGTTGGACGCTTGTGTGAGATCGCGGCAAACAGCCAATACGATAGTGTCGTGTGTTACCCGCAGTCCATCAAGACCGCTGAGGTGACAAGTGGCACAGGTGGGGATTGGCATGTCGGCAGTGGTGAGTTCGCGTGGTGTGGCACTTAAATTCAACGTATTACGCTGTGCGTTGAAGAGTGCTCCGTGTTTAGACTCATGATAAATTTCAAGCTGCGAGTGATCCGGCCCCATGTGACACTGCCCGCAAGTCTGCGGTTCACGTGCCAGCGCTACCGAAGTGCTGTGCCGTGCGTGACAGTCAGTGCAGCTACCGATCGAGCCGTCGGCGTTGGGCTTGCCGATGTCGTGACAACCAGCGCAACCGACCGCAGTGGCACTATCACCCTCCAGCATCGCCAATTTGTTAGCCGCCCGCTGCACGGCACCTTTGTGATATTTTTCCGCGTGTGCAATCTGTGCTGCACTGAAATCACTCGCCCCATACACCGCGGCCCAGGCTGGTGCGGCGTGACGACTGCGCAAAAACTGCTGATACTCGCTTGGATGACACTGGTTGCAATTTTTGGCGGTTAGTTGCTGCGCGAGCGTAAAGCCACGATGCGCATACTCCTCCTGCCCTTCGACAGGACGGTGGCAATCGAGGCAGTTCACACCTAGCTGTGCATGCTTGCTGCGCTCAAACTGATGCACGACCGCGGCAGTCTCACGCAGATGGCACGAGGCACACTTGCCTGTTGCCCGCACGAACTCTGCTTGTGGCTGTTGTGTGTCATGCTGCGGACGGTGGGTGTTGAACAGCAGTGCTACGACGATCAATGCTGTGCCGATAAATACCGCAATGAAGACAGATTTAAACGATGTCCTTTCCATGCATTGCGCTCGATCAAGCTGGTGAGTGCGGCATTGTAGACAAAATAGCTTTGAGTCAACTGCTTTACGTCATTATGAAAACGCGCAGGTTGATACTTCACGGGACGTGTCTTGACACGCGTCTTTTTCTTTCGGTAGAGTGATACTGGCCTGTTTGGATTCCCACTGCTTGAAGGAGGAGTGCTAGCCAATGCGTTGTTTTGCCACAGTATTATGCTGTTTTGTGCTTGCGTTGCCGGCACAGGCAGCCTCTTTGGAACGTTTGTTTGTACAAGGAACACAGCTCAATCATGATGTGCTACGCTTGACGCTGCGGGGCGTGTTGCCGTTTCCTGACGAGTTTGTGGCCCATCCGAGCTTTGCCGCCGACGGTTGGCGCGTGATGTTGGAGCATGATGTTAAACTGTGGAACATGCCTGTCTACGTCATGCCCAATCTGGAGACGGCGTTTGCGCATCAGCAGCGTGTGCCTTACCCGCTGACACAGGGGCTTTACCTCATCAATGCACAGTTTGCTGAAGTCACAAACCTGCACGACGTGGACTTTGCTGGACTAGTGGAGTTGCCGCAAACGAGGAAAGCCCTCTACGAGGGTGGTGAGTGGCACGATGGTGAGCCGACTGCTGTGATGCGTCCTGACCGCTGGCATTTTGTTAGCCGTGAAGGATTCCAGCTGTATTTGCCTTCGGCAGCAAGTCAAGTGAGTTTCCCTGTGCGAGCCAGACCGCCTTCTTCGCACTACGGTGATGTGCCACACTATAGTGTGGCTGCCTTCACTTTGCGCAAGGTGGTGGGCATCAATCACGCCGCGGACTTGCAAGATCGCAGCTTGCGGGCAGTGTTCAACAAGACCCGCACGCTGTTCAAGCAGGGCTATCGTGTGGTCTTTAACGAAGATGTCGAGCACTCGATCACTGCGTTACAAAATCAGGGGCGCAGAGGGCAGAGTGTAGAGATGAACCGTTATCGTGACCATAATGTTGAGCACACGTTTCGGGCCGCTTTTGCTGCGGGCAAGGCTTTCAATGCGTTGTTGCATAACCACGATGGTGCAATTGTTGCGGGTGTAGCCGGGTATATGCATGAGAATGTCTACAGCCCTGACTCGGTTTTCGGTGATGACATCGATTTGGTCAAGGTGGTTGATTTTGCTCTGGCGCGTTATTTACATGCACATGGCATTGATTTCATCAACGCGGGCATGGTGACTCCCTATACAGCAAGCATCAAGGGCTACCGTGTCACTGAGCAGCAATATCGTGAGTTGCAAGCACAGTTGCCGCGTGAACCAGTATCTCTGCCGCACAGTGGCTGGCAAGATGCACTTACCATTGTCACCGCGACGGCTAAACTAAATGTTAGACATCTGGAAAGTCTCGTCGCCGCAGGCAAAGTGCTAACGCCACTGTTGTTGATCAACAACAGTAGTGCTGAGCGTCCAGCGTTGCAAAGTGCAAAGAACAATGCTCGCACTGCCAGTCTTGAACGCTTGCTTGACAGTGTAGAGCGCTTTGTAATTTACGAACCTGATCGCCCTGCATGGGAAGGCGTGGGGGAATTGCCTGAGCAGCTGCGTCGTTACCTCACCACAATTCGTAGCATCGAGGTCGTGTCACTGCACAAGATAAATTTTATGCACGTCTCGACTTTGACTGGTTTCCCCGCGTCGCTGGTGGAAGAACTGGACGCAGCTCCGTAAAACTTACGCAAGTGCTGGCTGTTTCACTCTGTCAGCACTTTGCTGATGGGGTGGAGCTAGAAAGCGGCAAAGAGTTAGCGGCGCAGCCGCTAGAAAGCGGCAAAGAGTTAGCGGCGCAGCCGCTAGAAAGCGGCAAAGAGTTAGCGGCGCAGCCGCTAGAAAGCGGCAAAGAGTTAGTGGCGCAGCCGCTAGAAAGCGGCAAAGAGTTAGCGGCGCAGCCGCTAGAAAGCGGCAAAGAGTTAGTGGCGCAGCCGCTAGAAAGCGGCAAAGAGTTAGCGGCGCAGCCGCTAGAAAGCGGCGGAGAGTCCTCTGCAAAATAAGCAAAGTAAATGTCAACAGAGCCTAAACAGCACCCAGCACTTTGCTAATGGTGGCAGTAATCTGAGACACATCGAATGGCTTGGTGACGTAATCGTCGCAGCCTGACTGGTAACCATTGTCGATGTCCTCCTGTGTCTTGCGTGCCGAGACCATAATCAGTGGAATGTTCTTCAGGCGGTAGTGTGACTTGATGACGCGGCATAGCTCGTAACCGTCGATCCACGGCAGGTTTATGTCGAGCAAAATCAAATCAAAACGGGTTGATTCGAGAATTTTGGACAGGGCAATGCCGTCTTCGGCCAGCAGCACACGGTAGTTCTCGTGTTCGAGCACCCGCTTCAGCGCACCTCGCATTGTTTCATCGTCATCGACGACGAGAATGGTCTGGGTGGCGATGGATTTTTTCAGCTCCCTAAAATCGTTTAACGACACGATTTTTTTGGAAATCATACGTTTCTTTTTGATATTCTCAATTTGTCGCCTGATGCCTTTATCGCATCGTGGTTCTGTGTTGTTTTTTTTAATTGGTAACATAGTATAACCAGCTCCTTGCTCTTTCATGATACCAGTGTGTCGGCAGATTGGTAAATTACTTGAGTGACACGCGGGTTGTTTTTGTGATAACTTTGCAGAGAGAATTGTTGTAATATGGCTTAATTAACAAGAGAGCATCATGGCTGCGGAATTTTTCACTTGGAACGTATCACCTGAAATCTACAGCATCGGGTTTCTTAAGATTCGCTGGTATAGCTTGATGTTCATTATAGGTTTCATGGGCAGCTACCACATCATGCGCAGGATGTATCGCTCGGCTGGCCACGACGATGCACTGGTGTCTAGTCTGTTGACATGGGTAATTTTGGGCACGATAATCGGGGCGCGGCTGGGGCACTGTCTGTTCTACAATCCGTCGTTTTATTTTTCTAACCCCTTGGAATTTTTTCAAGTTTGGAAGGGTGGTCTTGCTAGTCATGGTGGTTTTACGGGTGTAATGCTAGCAGTTTTTCTCTATTGTCGGCGCTACAAGATGAATTTCTTGTGGGTGGTCGATCGTGCTGCAGTAGGTGGGTTGCTGATTGCCTCGCTGATTCGGGTCGGCAACTTCTTCAACTCAGAAATTATCGGCACACCGTCACAGTTGCCGTGGGCAATTGTCTTCGAGCGGGTCGATACCGTGCCGCGGCATCCCGCGCAACTCTACGAGTCACTCACCTACTTCGCGATTTTCTTGTTGTTGAGCTCCCTATACCGCTTCACGTCTATCTGTCGTCATCCAGGTCGCTTGTGGGGTGTAGCACTAGCAGTTTCTTTCAGTGCTCGCTTTTTGCTCGAATTTTTCAAAGAAAACCAAGCAGCTTTCGAGCAGGACATGTTTATCAATATGGGACAGGTTTTGAGTGTGCCTTTTGTTAGTCTCGGTTTGTTTTTAATTTTACGCAAAAGTAACGACCGTAGCACCGCAAGTTGAGATTGTAACGCGAATGTTCTAAAAATCTGCAATCGGTTACAATGATCAGTGAGACTAATTTCTAACCTTGAGGTGCTGTTATGGAACTCTATCGTTCTGCTTTGTCGGGGCATTGCCACCGCGTAGAGATGTTTCTTTCGTTGCTATCGTTGAACTGTGAGATAATCGATGTCGATCTGCCCGCAGGCGAGCATAAAAAACCTGAATTTTTGCAGAAGAACTTTTGGGGAGAAGTTCCAGTTCTTTGTGATGATGGCGCAACTATAAGTGATTCCAATGCAATTCTCGTTTGGTTAGCAACGAAATATGATTCCGAACAGCGTTGGTATCCGAACGACCCGTGGTTGATGGCGGAGGTGCAGCGCTGGCTGTCGGTTGCTGCGGGCAAGATTGCTTTTGGCCCTAACTTTGCACGGCTTGCCAAAGTTTTTGGTAAAGAGGTTGATTGGGAGCAGGCCGCGTGGGTGACGAAAGACCTGTATAACGGCATGAATACGTGGCTTGAAGGACGACAGTGGCTGGTTGGTGATTGGGCTACAATTGCAGACCTTGCTTGCTATTCCTTTATTTCTTCTTCGGCTGAGGGTGGCATTCCACTTGACGAGTGGATAAATATCAACAAATGGCTGAACAATGTCGAGGGGATGGATAACTTTAAGCCGTTCATGAACGAAAGGGTTGCGGCTTAGGTAGTGTGCACTCGGAGTGCGGTGTGGTTGTATGCTGTGTTCCTTTTTTGTTTAATAATTCAGCAGGAGAGTTGTGGTGAAAAAAATCTGTCTAGTACTGGTGGCTTTGTTTGTTTACGCCGAAGCTGCCTATGGTCTGGCTAGTGCGCAGGTGTTTTACGGTTATCGTATCCAGAAGAAAAGTGCTGATATGGATATGGGGGAGGACATAGATGTCAGTGCCCACCTTGTCACTGTTGCAGGACATCTAAGTCCCTTGCCGCTTATTCCCGTCGGTCTCGGCGCAACCTATTCCCCATGGGTCGCATATGCAACAGCAGAGAACGAGGAGAGTTCCACTGGTATGGAGGTGGGGGTTGAGCTACTCGGCTGGTTGCCGATGGTACCGTTTGTCACACCTTACGCAAAGATAAACTACACGGTCTGGGGATATAAGAAGACCACGTTCAAAGACGACCAAAATCTACCAGACAAGGAAGAAAAGGTCGGCGGCATGGAAATCGGTGTCGGTGTGAGTTATGACTTGTTGCCACTTATCTCTGTTATGGCGGAGGTCAGTCAGGGTTTGCGTACGATAGAGGACGAGGACTTCAACGCGACGACGTTGAGTATCGGTTTCGAGGTCGGTATCTAGGGAGCGAGTAAGCGGCAAAAAGCCTGAGCGAAGCGAGTAAGCGGCAAAAAGCCTAAGCGAAGCTGCACCTGATATGGTGTTAGTCAAGGGTTGCAGGCGAAATGCCCCCACACAACTAGTAGCTTGCCTGCTCGCTGTTTTTTTGCTATAGTGCGTCGCACATTTGCATAGTGAGTGTAATGCGCAAGTATGAATACGGTGTAGTGGGCAACGGCTCTTTCCTTGCTCTAATCGACACATCGGCAGATGTCAGGTGGTTATGCTGGCCGAAGTTCGACAGTTCGTTCGTCTTCGGTGGCTTGATCGATGATGATGCTGGTGGTCGGTTTGGCATCTGGCCTGATGGGAAGTATAGCTCGCATCAGTATTATCGCAAGAACACCAACGTGCTGGTGACGGAGTTTCGTTGCGATTCGGGCAGCTTTCGGGTTATCGACTGTGCGCCGCGTTTCATGCGCTATAGTCGTTATTACAAACCGTTGATGTTGGTGCGTAAGCTCGAAGTGTTGTCGGGCACGCCGCGGGTGCGTATCAAGTGCGAGCCGAAGGGCGATTATGGGCGTATCAATCCTTCGCCGCAGTTGGGCAGCAACCATATCGAGTTTATCGGCTTGCCCAACAATTTGCGTCTGACCTCTGATATTTCGCTCAACTACATTCTCAATTCGTCACCGTTTGTGCTGACGCAAGACAAGTATCTGGTGTTGACTTGGGGTGTGCCGCTGGAAGCACCGTTGAAGGATACCAGCGAGGAATTTTTGCAGAGCACAGAAAAGTATTGGCACGGCTGGGTGTTGCGTTCTTCGGTGGGGCAGTTTTATCAGGAGCAGGTGATCCGCTCGGCCTTGACTTTGAAACTGCATCAATACGACGATACGGGAGCGATTATCGCGTCATGCACGGCGAGTTTGCCAGAGAATGTCGGCGGCCAGCGCAATTGGGATTATCGTTACTGTTGGTTGCGGGATGCTTACTATACCTTGTCAGCACTCAATCATATCAGTCACTTTAGCGAGGTAGAGAAATACTCCGAGTATATTCAAAATATCGCCGTGCATGAACATGATCGCTATCAGCCAGTCTATTCGATTACCAACGAATCCGAGTTGCCAGAGATTGAGCTCGATCTGCGCGGGTATCGCAACAGCGTGCCCGTGCGCATCGGCAATCATGCTTACACGCACGTGCAAAACGATGTCTATGGGCAAGTCATGTTGTCGCTGTTGCCGCTTTACATCGATGCTCGTTTTATCGACAGTCGTTATGAAGAGGCACGTTTCATGGTGGCGAAGTTGCTAGCCAAGATTGAAGCAACTATCGACGAGCCAGATGCGGGCATTTGGGAGTTTCGCCAGAAAGCGCAGAAGCACTGCTATACCTTCTTGTTTCATTGGGCGGGCAGTCTGGCCGCAAAGAAAGTTGCAACGCGGCTTGGCGACAAGACTTTATCGAATTACGCGGCCTTCCTTGAGAAAAAATCTGCAGAGCAGGTGGAAAAGTGCTACGATGCTAAACGAGGTGTGTATCGGCAGGCAATTGAGACCGACCATCTCGATGCAAGTTTGCTCGGTCTGGTCAATATGCACTATCTCGATCCCAAGCAGGAAAAAACCCGGCAACATCTCGCGGTGCTAGAAAAAAACCTCGCTTGTGGTGATGGATTATTTTATCGCTACAAGCATGCTGATGATTTTGGTAAACCGCAAGTTGCCTTCTTGGTATGTGCTTTCTGGTATGTGGAGGCATTGGCACGCACGGGGCAGCTCGACAAGGCAATCGATAATTTTGAGAAGCTGCTCAAGTTTCAGAACCATCTCGGCTTGATGAGTGAGGGTTACGACTTGCGCAACGACTGTCAGTCAGGCAATTTTCCTCAGACTTACAGCCACGTCGGTCTGGTCAACGCTGCCTTCAGTATCAACAACTGTCTCAATCATCCCGAATATCTTTAAGCGTGGTATGAGGCTTACGTGTTCAATTTTTTCAAAAAAAAGCCATCGTCTGCACCAACATCGCTAGAGTTACAGGACATGCAGCGCGGGTATATGTTTGATTATGACATGCGAACGTGGCAGGTAATTGCCGTGCATGACTATGTTTACGGCAAACACCACAAGGCACGTGAGTGGGAAATCGAACACAGCAATGAGCGTTGTTTTTTGCAGCGCAGCAGCGATGATGAAGTCAGCTGGTGTCTCGGTGCAAAAATAAACTTGCACGAGATGACCCCCGATGTGCGCAAAAGCATTATCGCCACTGAAGACCCACCCAACACCGTAACTCTGCGCGGGCAGCAGTATCACCTCGAAGAATCAGGCACAGGGATGTTTTATCGCGAGCAGGACAAGAAGGCGACGGAATTTATTTACTGGGAACTGATCGATGCACAGGACAAGCACTTCATTACTATCGAGCAGTGGGACGAAACCGACTTTACCGCAAGTCTTGCCACACAGGTTGAGCGCTGGCAGTTTACCAATGTGTTGCCGTCTGCCGAAAGCGGGTGAAACTAGTGCCTTCTGCTGTAAGACAACACCGCAAAAAGGGCTAAGGCTATCTGCGGTGTTGTTCGCTGTCAATTTATCACATGTTCAGGACACTCTTGCTCGCCAGAGGCGACACGAGGACAGATAGCCTCTCCGACAGTGATGCTGGTGTTATCTTCGCCGTAGAAGATGTAAACATGGTTATCACTAGCAACGTCTTTGCTGAAAGTTATGTGTTTTTCTGTATTGTCAAGTGCTGGTCTAGCCTCAGCTCCTTCTGCCGCGGGGATGACCTCACCGCTGTTATCATCTACAAAGTAGGCATCATAACCCGCATCTATGGTTTGTCCTTCCTTCAGTATGATGGCTAGTTTGTTAGTCCCCTCGTCGGTGAAAGTTAGAGAAGTAACTGCTACGAAATCATTAGGCATACTAATATCAATAGAACCTTTGATTGTTCCTGCAGCAACTTCCAGTTTTCCATCATCGAAGGCGAAAATATTTGCAAGAACAACCGATGATTCTCCTTCCGCAACACTTGTATGTTGTGCGGCAAGTATCATAGTGCTGTTTTCCTTGTCGAGTTGCATCAAACGCACATTACCTTCACTGGAGCTGCGCTGACTGAATGTCAACGTTTGTCCACCTGCTTTGGCAGCGATTGGCTTACCGTCGGTATCATGCAGAGTGATAGTGAGGCAGAACAACTTTCCCAGCTTCGCATTTCCTTTGATGGCAATGCTTGCTATCGCACTGTCGGCACTGGTGTCAGTAGGAGGGGCAGGTGTTTTGTTAGAGAAGGATACCCCCACTAGCTCGCCCTCAGTGCCTTCGCATGTGCTGATTGATTCACTAGCTTCGTTAGAGTCAGGTAATTTTCCTTCAGGTAGAGAATTTTCATTATTTTTGGAACATCCTAGTAAAGCAATCAAAATTAAAAATGAAAATAATCTCATTACAGACTCTCCCAATCAGGTTAATTAAATCAACTTTCCTTGCCATGCTGTCGGCACAGCCCTATTGTATCTTATTTTTTTGTCAGTGGTTACATTTTGCCGTAAGAATTTTCTACCTACTGACCGCTTCGCTATTGAGCTTGTCTAGTAAGCAGTTCGGCATCTCTGCCCTTGCCACTCTGTTTCACTGTTGCTTGCCAGAAAACTGTTGACCCCGCCCCTCACCTCCTGTGGCAGGCAAACCCCTACACCTAATCAATCTGCTTTGCTGCCTGTGCTTCTTGCACAATCACATCGCATATCACGATCGACAAACTCATGGTGCAAGCAAAAACAAAACGCTTAGCATCGTGCGGGTGGCAATGTATGATAGTAGTGCTATGGTTGAGCAAAAGCGAGAGGCAGCTATGCTACACCAAGATTTGGCTGAGTTTTAAGGCAACTGTGCTAGTGGTATTGATGTGGATTGCTGATGCCGTTGAGTGGCAAGCAGTGGGTTAAGCTGTTGCAAAAGGCGGGGTGGCGGTGTTTGAGGATAGCAGGCAGTCATTGTATCATGGGCAAGGAAGGGCATTGCAATGTGCCAGTTCCTGTGCATGGCAACAGGCCGCTGAAAAAGGGCACTGAACATAACACTCGTAAGCTGTCGGGGTTGAAGAAGTGAGGTATTTCGCCAAAATTACCAAGCAGCCAGAAGGAGGCTATCTGGTTGTGTTCCCCGAACTTGCTGGTTGTGTTACCGAAGGAGATACGCTGAAGGAGGCACAGGCGAATGCGAAGGAACTGCTTAGCGGCTGGCTATCTGTAATTTGCGCTCAAGAAAAACCGCTTGATACTATTTCCGTGCCGAAGGCAAGACGTGGCAAGGATTTCTATCCGATAGAGGTAGACGCACTTGTCGCACGGGCTGTTGTCCTCAAACTGATCAGAGCCGCTTGCGAGCTATCCACAGCTGATGCAGCCACACTGGTGGGTATGAAGCTAGACGAGTATGCCGACTTTGAAGTGCCGCTTGTCGTGGACAGCGTTTTCAGTGCGAAAAGAAAGCACTCGGCAGTGAAGAAACGTAAACGAGCTTAGCGATTGGAGTATCTCATGCTCGTCTGATGTCTATGCACAGAAAATTATTGACACTACCGCTTGCCTTCTGTAGAAGGCAAGCCTTGTCTCTATCGTGAGGTTGTGTGTCTATCTTGGCTAACATAATTATCCCCCTTGCACTGCTGGCAGCTGCCTGTCAGTCAAGCGATCCCGTCTTGAGTCTGCAAAAAAAACTCGACCGCTTTCCCGAATATGCAATTATCTTGAACGATATGCGTAGTGAGGGAAATTTTTTCACCGACTATTACCATCAGTATAAAATCGTCGTTAATAAGAGCAAAGATGCAGCTGAGCACGAACAAGTCTTGACCGACTGGCAGCGTGTTGGCACAGGTGTTTATCGCCAGCATCACAAGAATCTTGGCATGGTGCTTGCCTCGAAAACTGTTGGCGGAGAAAAATCACGCATACCCCAACCGCCCGGTTATCAATACATTGGCAACCAACAATACGGGCGCTGGGCTGAACGTGGTGGCACGAGTTTCTGGGAATTTTACGGCAGGTATGCCCTGATCAGCAGCGTCTTCAGCATGATGCACAGCCCCTTCTACCGTCGCGATTACAACGATTACCGTGATCACCACCGCCGCGGCCGCCCTTATTACGGCAAACGCGGCGAATTTGGTTCAAACGGCACGGAGACACGTAAGCGACACAGCAATTTTTTTCAACGCCGCCAACGACGCGAAACCATGCGTCGTCAAGCCTTCAGTCAACGCGTCAGCAATCGTGCCACCCGCAGCCATAACAGCGGTTTTCGGCGCGGCGGAAGGGGGTTCGGTAAATGAGCTTCGACAATATTATGACCGCACTAGTATTGATTGTTGTCGTCATGGTCATCATCCTTATCGCCAAAAAAGCTTGGGATGTCTGCCATCGCCGCATCAAGCTACGCCACGAACTAGTCGAAAACGATAACCCCGCCGTCGCCCTTGCTCTGTGTGGCTACCTGTTCGGTATCGTCTTCGCCATCGCTGGCATCATGAGCGGCGATGACCTCGACCTTGTCGATGAAATTATTGATCTCGTGCTCTACGGTTTACTGGCAATCGTATTGCTAAACATATCTTCTTTCATCAGCGATCGCCTTGTCTTTCACCGCTTCGACAACAGCACCGAACTTGTCAATGATCGCAACATTGGTCTCGGTGCAGTTGAAGGCGCATTCGCGGCTGCATCAGGACTTGTCCTATACGGTGCGTTGCTCGGTGAAGGCGGTGGTATCACTACCACCCTTGTGTTCTGGCTACTTGGACAGCTTGCCTTCCTGCTCTTTGCTCACCTCTACAATTTAATTACCCCCTTCGATTTTATCGCCGAAATTGAAAAAAATAACCACGCCGTTGCCTTTGCCTTCGCTGGCCTGTTGCTTGCCGCAGCCAATTTAATCCGCACTGCCACTGCCTTCGATTTTGTCTCGTGGACAGAAAATTTACAAAATTTTGCCATAATCTTTGTGCTCGGTGTCCTGCTCTTTCCCTTGCTGCGCTTCATCACCGATAAACTACTGCTACCCTCTGCCAGCCTTACCCACGAACTAGTTGGGCAAGAACGACCCAACATCGGGGTCGGTCTGCTCGAAGCCTCAACCTACATTATCGCCTCGCTGATTATCAGTTGGGTGATTTGAAAGAGATAGTTGGTGGCTTCGCCCCTAACACCCCCGTTTAGTGAGAAGTTAGGGGGTTTCACCGGCTTTGTTGCATAACTGCACTTGTCATTTTTGTTAATAACTATAGCTTGTTAATATAAGAAATAACTAAAAATTTTTGATCCAACTTTTTATAAAAAGCTCGACCAAAAACTTTTAGTCAGTTAAGGGAAAGAGGGGAGAGAAGTTGGGGTAGCCATGCAACAGCAACATGCACTTAAAATCAGCATCTTCTGCACAGGCATCACTGGCATCACCGCCGAATACATTATGGCAACCCTCGCCAGCTGGTGTCTAGGCGATTCTGTAACACAATGGACACTCGTCATCTCCCTGATGTTGTTCGCTATGGGTATCGGCAGCCAACTCAGCCGCACCTACGAACACAACCTCTTCGATACCTTCATCAAGATTGAATTCACCCTCGCCCTGCTCGTCTCCCTCAGCACCATTGCTATCTACACCCTGTTCGGTATCACCGAACACCTCGCCTTTTTTATCTACCTACTCGCCTTTCTCATCGGCTTGCTTGTCGGCCTCGAACTGCCGCTCGCCACACGCCTTAACGCCGAGTGTGAAAACCTAAAAACCAACCTTAGCACCATGCTGAGCAAAGATTACTTCGGTGCACTCGTCGGCGGAATTTTCTTCGCCTTCCTCGCCCTACCATATCTCGGTCTTCCCCGTAGTGCGGCCATTGTTGGCGGTGTCAACTGTGCTGCGGCAATCCTGCTCGGTGCACATAGCTTCTCCAAACTACAACAGCGCAAAACTTTCATCGTTTTCGGCAGTGTTGTCGTTGCTGTTGTCATTGCCGCGTTCCTGTTTGGCGATACACTGGTGCTACACAGCGAGCAACGCCGCTACCGTGACAAAATAGTCTTCAGCACCACCTCGCGTTACCAAAAGATCGTCATCACCGAGTTCCGCAACCACCACTGGCTCTATCTCGATGGCAACCTACAATTCTCCACCATCGATGAACACCGCTACCACGAACCACTGGTGCATCCCGCCATGCTGCTCGCAGACAAAGCAACTGACGTGCTGCTGCTCGGCGGCGGCGACGGACTGGCAGCGAGAGAAATTCTGCGTCATAAAAAATTACAAAAATTGACCGTAGTAGACATCGACCCCCAAATGACTGCACTAGCACGCACCCACCCGCTGCTAATAAACATCAATGCTACCGCCTTCCATGACCCAAAAGTCACTATCATCAACACCGATGCCTTCACTTTTTTACAAAAAAACACCCAGCAGTATGATGTCATCATTGCCGACTTTCCTGACCCACGTTCAGCTGACCTGGCGAGGCTTTACAGCCGCCAATTTTTTCTTTCCGCCTTTCACAACCTACGCCACAATGGTGTTTTCGTCACTCAAGCAGGTAGCCCCCTCTTCGCCCGCCGTGCCTTTCTCGCGGTACTGAAAACCATGCGCACGCTGTATCCTGCCTTGCCCCTCCACACAACCATAGCCAGCATGGGCGATCGCGGCTGGGTGCTTGCCATCAAAAACAGGCAATTTAATACCACCCAACTGCAAGCTCGCATCGCCACCCTTAACTTTGACCACCTGCCACTGCGCTATCTCGATCGCAACACGCTCAACACCATGCTAGGTGGGCAAGGCAAACATTTTTACGCTGGTTATGACAACATACAAATCAATAGCCTGAGCAGCCTCTCACTGTATCGCTACTACCAAAAAGGACAGTGGGAGCTGTATTAGGATTTGAGCCGCGCAGAATGTGGCGACAATTTGCGATTTTCTAACACACTGAAAGCTAAATACTTTTTCAGACAGTGCTAGACAAGCTGCAAGGTCATACACCGCTGCTGAACAAGAGGCTATGTGAACTGTTGGAACGATGAGCTATATCTCATGCTGGCAACACAGGGTGAAGAAGAGCCTGTTGGCTTTACTGTGCGGCTAGCAGCGCGGGCGGAATATTACTGTTGGCATTGTCTGCGTGCTTGTGTGGACTGTGTCACTAGCGAAGTTAGAGCTAATTGCCACCACATTTAGGGTGATGTCTACCTTGCAACTCCCCGACATTGCTCGTAGAGAAGCAGCGGGGGGCAAAAATATCGCCGCGGCAATGTGGTTTTAAGATGCCTCACTGGTGGAGATTGAACAGATGCTTGCTGACGGTGCAGATGTTAACCGTAGGATGTCGATAGGAGAAAACTTAAGAGAAACACCAGCACTGATGGAGGCAGCAGCTGTTGGAAGTTTGGAAATAATGCGTCTGCTGTTGACCGCGGGGGCAAAGGTTAATCTGCAGGACTTCAGAGGTGACACAGCTCTGCATCAGTTGTTACGTAACAATTGGGTAGATGATCATAAAGTCATGGCAATACTGCTTGCCTATGGTGTTGACGTTACATCAAAAACAAAGAAGGCGATACACCGCGTTTGCAGGCACAAAGACGTTATCACAAAGTGGGTGAAAGCTCTCGGTGAAAATGGACAGCAGTGGTGCGAGTCTTTCTTCGCCGATTATTTGCACACAGATTAGGACATAATGCTAATGGCGTAGCCTACATACGACTGTGCCAGCAAAGAAAATCATAGTTTACAAACAGCGGCGCAGAGTGTAGAGGTTCACATCTCATCATCAGTTTCGGAGGAGGGACGTGAACTCTTTGCTCTCGCTGGCATTTGCTTTTGCTGTGACCGCGGTTGCTGCACCGAGTCCTCAACTCATCGATGTCAAGAAAGCACTGCAGCTATTACCACAGAGCATCAGGGCTGCATTTATACGTGAGGCACAGCCTGCACCTTTGTCATTGTTTGAAGCGTTGTTGTTTAATGACAGACGTGGGCTAACCCAGCTACTGGAAGATGGGGCTGATCCCAATGCACGCAGCGACGCGGGGACAACACCTTTGCTCGAAGCCGCACAAAGAGGCAGCTGGCTCAGTGCTGCACGCCTACTCATCAAGCACAAGGCAGACTTGAACGCCGTCGATGCTGATGGCAACACTGCCTTGCATCACGCCGCGCTTTTTCGCGATCGTACACGCAAAGGCTTGCCACGCCTGACAAAGCTGCTCATCAAAAACAACGCCGATCTTGATATCAGAAACAATGCAGGCGAAAGTGCCCGTGATATTGCTATCAAGCGAGAACACTGGCGTGTGGTCGGCATTCTTGCCAAGTATGGTGTGCCCTGAATGTTCAGCTCCAAGCGGGGATAAGGGGCTTTGTTGCATAACTGCTTTTGTCGTTATTTTATAAATAATTATATCTGGTTATCCTAATAAATAACTAAAAATTTTTGATCCAACTTTTTATAAAAAGTTGGTGGGGGTGTTGGGGGTGAAACCCCTGACTTTCTCTTCACACCAGGGGTTCAAAGGGGCGAAGCCCTTTTGTGTGGTAAAGAAAGGGTAGCAGCCCTTTCTGGAGGCAAAGCCCCTTAATCCTTTAGCAGTGATGATTCTGAGTTATGCAACAAAGCGTGTTCAAGGTGGTTGGCAACAGCTAGCGACATCTCTAACTCTTTAAGTATAACATGCTAAATTTATTGTGTTAATTTATTTTATTAAATTTTTTCAAAATAGAGCCGATACATATTATGGTCTTTTGCAAGAGGGTAGTTGTGAGGTTAGTAGTATATATTTTGTTGGTGACGAGTATTGCTTGTAGAGGTGGCGCAAGCAATCGTGACAGCAGTGCAGCAACGGTTGTTGTCGGTGACGGTAACACCGCGGGTGCTATTCAGGAACAGTCACAAGGTTCTTTACCTTCAGACTACGAGAAGTTTACCTTTTCAACCTATGCAGAGGTTACTGCCGCGGATGTGGTGGAGATAGTGCTGCTGGTCGATAGTGAGCTTGCTGCGGAACAGAAAGAAAAGCTAGCCGAAGGCATTGACGCACTGCTAAAACACATCATCAACAGTAACTGGAACATTGCTGTCGCTGATCTTGAAGCAACTGCGTATCCTACTAAATTCATCACTAAATATGCAAACTATGCCGACTATAGCAAACAATTCTCCGCGGCGATTGGTGTGGGCAAGGGGGCTGGGGAGACCCCCGACACAGAAGGGCAAGCACCTGATGCTGATCAGCTAGCTGGGCTTAACCCGCGACAACCTCAAGCTGCGACATTGCGTGTGTTTATCATCGTCACTGCCAAAAGTTTTTCTGACACAAAGCTAGAAGAAAGCAAAGTTGTTATTGCTGACGAAGAAGATGCACATCTTACAAAAGTCTACGCAATCTTGAATACTGAAGAGGGTTTGGATGATTTCTTGAACTGGAAAAATGAGCAAGATAAGAACGTGCTCAGTCGTTATGGCTCTTTGCAATCTGATTACAAAAGAGTGTTAGAAGACTTTTCTGCCGATATTGCCAACACCTTGCGGGGGGTATTTATTGCCCCATCTCTGCCAGCTGGTGCATTGCAACACAGAGTAGGGGCAGGTGCAAGTAACCCCGCGGGAGAGGATGTAGCTATTGCTCGGATAAAAGTTTTTAATGCACCTGATAAAGAAGAGACACCAGATGGTTTTATTCATGACAGCCATTATCAGGTCAAGAAAAATGTAATTTTTACACGAGCAAAATTTGTTGAAGGGATATGTGTTGATATTACACTCGAACAATAGTAGATCCACCCTGTGGATAGCAAGTGTGCGGGGCATTAAATTTTTGGCTATCTTGTGTATGCTTGTTACCTGTAACAAAAATACGGTGAACACTTCCTTTTCCTCCGATCAAGCTGCATCAGAAAAATCTACCGAAAATTTTGTGCCAGAAAAAACAACACACGATAAGCTCGATATTCTGCTGGTGATAGATGAGTCAGGCTCGATGAATCCAGTTCATCGCACACTTTCCTCACGTCTGGAGGATCTGTTAGTAGCCGTCAAGGATAGTGATTGGCAAATTGCTATCACCACCACTAGTCCCTTATCTTGCTTACTAACTGTCATTGACAAGAACACCCCGAACTACAAGCAAATTTTTACTGAAACCATCACTCAGAAAAGTTTACAAGCAAGCTTCGAGGACTATTCTTTATTAAATTATTACGGGCCTGAGCAAGCTATCTACGGAGCAATACGAGGGCTGCGAGGTGACTGTATCGCGGCACGATCATATAGCAAGGAAAAGACATCCATAGTTGGTTATGGACTTGAACTAGCAGCAGAAAGTCGCGGTGGTTTCAACAGTCTTTGCAACAAGAAACAGGCATGGGTACGGGATGGGTCGATGTTGGCCGTATTGCTGATTACCGATGAAGACCATCAATGCATACACCATCATGGCTGCCACATTACCGATTTATACTTTTATCTAAAGAGCATCCGTGTTCCACATGCAACAGGGCGGGTCTACGGCCTACTCGATACTAAAGCACAGGGCAGTTCCGAACCGAAGGGTGCAGACAGGTTTCTTGAATGGAAGGACGAAAGCGGTGAGTCACTGTTTGATTTTTATGATTCTGTTTTCAATAATGACTACACCAAGATACTGACTGAAATTTCCCAAAATATCGCCGCGGCACTCAAGAATAATTTTACTCTGGAACACGAACATGACGGCAGCCGTGCTACAGTTGTCATCACTACCGAAGATGGAGAAACAAAAACTCTTGAAGAAGGTCAATACAGTGTTGAGGGCAACTCACTCAGTATTAGTATTACCCTACCTGCCAATACGACTAAAATTGAGGTTACTTACACCCACTAGCTTGTCGTTGTCGCCACGCTTCGTACAGGATAACACCGCCACAGACAGAGACATTCAAAGCATCGACTGCCGCGGTCATGGGAATGTGTAGACGCGTCACGTCGCGTTCTCGCCAGAAAGAGCTCAGTCCTTCCGCTTCGCTGCCGAAGATGATTGCCGTCGGTGCGGTAAAATCATAGTTGCTGTAAGTAAGCCCCGGCCGTGAGCCATCCGCAACCACAATGTTTATTTTTTTTGCTTGCAAAAATTCAACCACCTCTGCACTGCTAGCTACTGCAAGTGGTAAAGTAAAGACATAGCCGAGACTAGCACGAATGACGTTAGGATTGCAGACATGCATCTTCTGCTCAACTGCGATCAACGCATCTGCACCGACGGCAAGTGCCGTGCGGATCATTGCGCCGAGATTACCGGGTTTTTGTAATTCCTGACAGACAACGAGTAAAGGACAGTCCGACAACACCAGTTCTGCCAGTGGGAGATCTCGTGCCGCAAACACGGCCACGATGCCATCCTTGTTTTCCCGCACGGCAATTTTGGCGTACACGGAGGCCGTGACCGTATAAGGCAATACTTCGTTACGCGTAGCAACGATGGCACGTGCCGGGTTGCTCAAGGTTTCTTCCTGCACATAGAGTTCGAGCAGCGTAAAACGCTGACAGGCCTGTTCGATTTCGCGTGCGCCCTCAACACAGAAACGTTGTGTGCGCTTGATTTTCTGCGCCCGACGCAACTTCAGCAGTTCTTTGATGTGCGGGTTTTGTAAACTAGAAATAAGACGAGGCTTCAATTTTTTTTGAAAAGCTTTTCAGCCAGTTCCAGTTGGCGGGAGACAGGTTGCTGTTCTTTCGCACTGTGCATGTCAAACAAATTATATTTAAGCGCATCGCGATCGACGGGTTTGCGAGCGAAGCACTGCACACACTCCTTGCCGTTGATTTTAGTTTCGCTGTAATAGAGCAGCTGCATGCCTTTCAGGTGAGGCAGAAACTCGTTGCTGTTGAAATAAAAATTGCGATAATTTTCCTCACGCGGGATCGCCGCGGGCATCGCGCCGACGAGATACGATTCCATTAGCAACGTGCCACCCTGCTTCAGTGCCTTGATTATTTCAGGATAATAGCGTAGCACCGCGGGTTTAAAAAAACTCATCACGACGGTGTCGTACTGCATGATGCCAAACAGGTAGAGATCTACGTCGGTGCATTTGACTTTCAGTTCTACGCCCGTATCACGTGCCAGCTCAGTGGCGCGCTGGCAGGCGACTTCGGAGATGTCAAACCCCTCGACCGCACTGCCCTTCTGGGCGAGGTGTACTGCATTCACACCTTCACCCATGGCGATGTCAAGTACCCGCCCCTTCTGTAGGCGTGGCAACATCTGCAGCAAAAACGGCGATGGCGCTTTGCCACCTGCAAACTGATGCCGTTCATAATAATTGTTCCAGTAAGACTTTGCTTGCTGGTTCATGCTCGCGCCTCACTCGCTTATGAATGACCGCCGTGCAAGGGGGAAATTCTGGGCTTTTGCCGCTTTTTCGCTTCGCTCGGCTCTTGGCCGCGTTCTCGCTCCACACTGCATGTATAGCGAAGCGTGTGCTTGTTTTCAAGGTCTGCGTGCTGCCCGCATCAGTTTGCGTACGTGGCGGTTATGCTCACGCAAGGTGTGGGAAAAATGATGCCGTTTAGTGCCATCAGGAATCAAGACGTAGAAGTAATGTCCTTCGTTGGTTGGCTTCAGCACTGCCAGCAGTGAAGCGAGCGAAGGCGAGCCAATCGGAGTAGGTGGTAAGCCACGATGAATACGGGTATTCCACGGGTTTGAGGCATCCCGCAAGTGGCGGCGTTTCAAGTCCCCATCGTAATCCTTGATGCCATAGATGACTGCTGCATCGATTCCTAGTGGCGTGCGATCCTTGAGCCGTTTCCAGATAACCTCGGATATCTTGCCGCGTTCATCGTCGTGCGCCGTCTCCAATTCAATCAGAGAAGCCATTGTCACCGCCTTGTGCAGGGTCAAGCCTTTCTCTGCTACCCGCGGTTCGTAATCAGCTGGCAACATCGCGTGCCACTTTGCCACCATGCGCGCAAACACCTGCCGTGCTGTTGGTAGTTTTTGATAAAAACTATACGTAGCAGGGTAAAGATAGCCTTCGAGCGAATCTGCATTGATCTTGAGTGACGTGAGCAAATCAGGGTCGCGTGCCAACTGCTGCAGCTCTGCTTGTGTGCCCAGCCTGTGTTTAGCCATGCGTGCCACTATCTTGGCCAGCGTAAACCCCTCTGGCACACTGAAACGCAGGCGCAACTCGATGTGAATGTCACCGGCAATAATACGTGTTGCAACTTGAGCAGGGCTTGTGCTGCCCGCAAAACGATAATCGCCCGCTTGAAATTTCTTGAAATCAGAACAGCAGCGCACGAAAAGGCGGAACAAGAGGGCGGAATCTATTACTCCCTCTTGCTCAAGTGTCTGTGCCAAAGTGCGCAAAGAAGTGCTGGTCGGAAAATACACACTGCGCGGCGTTGTCAAACGACGCGATGCATCTCCCCAGTGCTGCAACTTCCACAATCCCGTGACCGTCAGTAGGATTGCCAGCAAGAAGCATGGCAATCCTACCACCAGAACATGGCGTAGACGTATCATCACCTACGAACAGATGGTAGCGGCAGTAAGTTTTCTGTCACACCACGCCTTCTGCGACTTGGCGAACTCGTTGGCTGTCCCGTTGGTCTACGACTCGATGAGCGTGATGGTCTTGCTGTCGGTCTACGACTCGGTGAACTAGTCGGCCGTGCCGTAGGTCTATGACTTGGTGACCGGGATGGTCTTGCTGTCGGTCTACGACTCGGTGAACTAGTCGGCCGTGCCGTAGGTCTACGACTCGGTGAGCTAGTTGGTCTTGCTGTCGGTCTGCGACTCGGTGAGCTAGTTGGTCTTGCCGTAGGTCTACGACTCGGTGAGCTAGTTGGTCTTGCTGTTGGTCTACGACTTGGTGACCGGGACGGTCTTGCTGTCGGTCTACGACTCGGTGAGCTAGTTGGTCTTGCTGTTGGTCTACGACTTGGTGACCGGGACGGTCTTGCTGTCGGTCTACGACTTGGTGAGCTAGTTGGTCTTGCTGTCGGTCTGCGACTCGGTGAGCTAGTTGGTCTTGCCGTAGGTCTACGACTCGGTGAGCTAGTTGGTCTTGCCGTAGGTCTACGCGTTGGTGAACTCGTGGCCGTGCTGTCGGTCTACGACTCGGTGAACTAGTCGGCCGTGCTGTCGGTCTACGACTCGGTGAACTAGTCGGCCGTGCCGTAGGTCTGCGGGTCGGGCGATTGTTGGGTACGCAGTGTCCGCGCCTCTGACTCCAGTGTTCGCCATGAGGACAGCGACGCTCGCGTTCGATACGCACACATGCTCGGCGACGATCGTCGTAGCGATACCCATCACGGCAACGCACGCTACCGTGATAGACACAGCGGTTCAGGCGTGCCGACCAGTGATAGCCAGCTCTACAGTTGCGGCGGTTGCGTTGACAAGATTGTGAGCTGCGATCCCAAACATAGCCGGGCGAGCAGGCACGTTGGTTGCGCACGCAACGATTGACTCCGTAATCATAGTGCCAGCCACTCTCACAGCTACGATCGGTGAACAGGCATATACCCCCCCACCAGTTATAGTAGAAACCCAGCGGACACCAGTAAGGATTGGGCACACACTGGTTATAAAAGGAATCCCAGCGATAATTCCACGGGCAGCGCGGGTAGTTATCGAGCACACAGCGGCGCAAAAAATGGTCAAAATAGTATCCTGACGGACAGTATTGCGAAGAAGGGTAACTCCGACAGGTGTTGTAAGCTGGCTCGTAGTAAGTGCCCTGCGGACACGGGTTGCCGCGGCTTTGCACACAGTGGCGCAAGACCCTGTCGTAGTAGTATCCTGACGGACAGCGATAAGAACGGCTACGCTCGCTCTCTTCCTTTTCCTCATCTATAGTCAGCGTGAACTGCTTCCAGGTCGTGACAATACCACCATCTGCACTATCGCGGGTTGTACTGGTCAGTTTGAGCATGATGTAAAAGTTTCCTGTCGCTCGCATTGTACGTGGGGGTGTGGCGTTGCGATCGAGCAAGTATTCCGATCCCGAAGGTTGCGGATCAAGACGAGTAATGAAGCGTGCGTCGTTGTTGTCTCCCATTGCCCTGAACACATTGAAATAAAAGGGGCGTTTGTCATAGGTAATCGTAGCGAGCACCACCTCACCGCGATTTACCCACAAGCTTTCGTGGGATTCTGCGGGAGTTTCTCCGTCAGGATAGACTGCGGTGATGCGATACGTATGTCGTTCAAGTTCTTTAAAGCGTGATTGTCTCTCATCTTTGACCGTAAACAACTCGGTCAATTGCGGCTGGTTCTCTTCCGAGACACTGTCAGAGAAAATAACATGACTGTCGCGGTCACGCGGCTTGCCGCTTATCTTGACATAACCTCTTCTGTTACGGGTTTCGATTTCCAACGAGTTGGGCAGGTTATGCCATGCTACACTCACACTCGTGCGGCGATCCCCGTGCTCAAATCTTATCTTTTCACTGTATTTGCTGTTTTTCTCGGCACGGTCAAGGCGGGTGGAGGTGGAAAAATGTGGGTAACTCAACTGCTCGTTGTGTGCAGATAAGAAGCACACTTGCCGACTCGTGCTGTGCAAATCTGATGGAGGTGCAGACGACTCTAGTTCTGGCAGCAGCTCAAACTGTGCGGCGAGGGTGAAGCACCACCGCCCGACAAACTGTGGTGTGCCGTATACAAGTGCTTGTCGTTCTTCGAGGGGTTGGAGTTCCATGCCAGCGGGTAACTGTGCGCCGATTACCTGCCAATCAATGATAACCCGACTTTCGTCGGTGTCATGGTATCTGGGGAGAGCAAGGGTGAACTCGGTCTCGCTGTATTCACCGTAACGAACCTGAAGATCGTCATCGTCAAAGACGATTAACGCCCCCCTGTCTTGATGCTCTCGTTCGGTATCACGTTCCGAGCTTTCTGCAACGGCAGTGTGTTTACCACCACTTGTCAACAGTGTGTGATCGAGACCGCTGAAGATCAGTCCTCCAATCACCGCAAACAGTATCCAGATCAACGCTAGTCTGGTAATACGTATCCGCAACATAGTCCCTCCCTTGTTGCAATCAAAAACCGTTCAACAACATGCGCCCGCTGCCACCCCAAAACTCACGGTAGCTACAATATAAAGTACGGATAGCACACATCCCCCTACTCTAGCAGATTTTCACCGAAAAAGCCATCGCTATGAAACTTTACCTGAGCCTCAGATAAAAAGTTTGCTGATCGATTCGGAGTTGTAAATGCGGTAAATTGCTTTACCCAGCAGTTCTGCAACCGAGCGGGTGACGATTTTTTCGCAGGTGGACACCGCAGGTGGCAAGCAGATCGAATCCGACACCAGCAGTTCTTGCAATTGTGAGGCTACCAGCTTTTCAACAGCATCGCCGCTCAACACCGCATGAGTTACGGCAGCACGCACGGACTGTGCGCCATTTTCTAGCAGTGCCGTGGTTGCGTTGATCAGTGAGCCGCCCGTGTCGCAGATGTCATCGACGATCAAACAGTCCTTGCCATTAATGTTGCCGACGATGTTCATGATGGTGCTGTCGTTAGGATTTTCCCGCCGCTTGTCGAGAATTGCCAGCTCACAGGCGAACAGTTTCGCCATCGCTCGTGCTCGCTCCACCCCGCCTGCATCGGGCGAGACCACCACCATGTTGCGGCAATCACGATAGTGTTCTGCAAATACTGGCTTGATGAACAGGTGATCGACGGGAATGTTGAAAAAACCCTGAATCGCCGACTCGTGCAGCTCCAGCGTCAACACTCGTTTGATCCCCGACACCTCGATCAAGTCTGCCGTCAACTTGGCAGTAATCGGTGTGCGGGAAGCACTTTTACGTTCCTGCCGCGCATAGCCAAAATAAGGAGCAACCAGCGTTACACAGCCAGCTGATGCTCGCCGACAAGCATCGGCGATAATGATCGCCTCCATGATGTGGTGGTTGACGGGCGGACAGGTTGGCTGCACGATAAAGACATCAGCACCCCGCACATTGGTGCGCAACTCCACCCTGCTCTCACCGTCGCAATACTGCCCCACTAAGGCATCAGCGAGCTGAATGTCGAGATAAGCGGCAATCCCCTTAGCCAGTGGGCGGTTGGCATTGCCAGCCACCAAGACCATTTTGCTGCGCTTATGGTGCTGCTCTTGGCTGCTTTCTGCTGCGCAGGACTCTTTGCCGCTTTCTGCTGCGCAGGACTCTTTGCCGCTTTCTGCTGCGCAGGACTCTTTGCCGCTTTCTGCTGCGCAGGACTCTTTGCCGCTTTCTAGCTCCATCTCACGTTCCATAACCCACGCTACAGGTTCTTCGTATCCCCGCCCCTAATGACCAGACTTTTTGTTATCACGGTGCGAATGACACACCAACATTATTATTTGATTTGCCAGTAAGTAGTTGATCGCACTACCTCAATTTGTTGCAAGGCATAGCGTAGCTATCTTTGGATGAATCTAAGTGTATGGAGGTGTAAGGTGAAATTGGTCGTGATCTCTACCTTGTTTCTTTGGCCGCTATCCTCGTGGGGGTTAGAGTATGCTGCTATCAAGGGAGGTGGAGAGTGGCGTGACTCGACTGGCGGAGTGAAGGGTGAGTTTTATTCTTCAATTTCTAAAAACGGTTTCTACACTCTTAATTTTGATAATGGTCAGAAGCTGTCATTGGATGTCATTATTTTTATGGAAAATGACGGCAGCTATGAAATTATTATTGAATAGATGGTAATAGCCTCATGTAGTAAGCAAACTGGTACCGTGGAATTCAGCACCGATAATTGGTGGCTTGAATTATACATAGATATGTATTGTCGTGAATTTGACAATAGCACCACTGGAGTAAAAATTACTATAAATGGCATCAAAACAGATAAAGATGGTGTTAAACTGCTGACTTGGGACGATGTTCTTGAGCATAACTATAATTCCCCTTAATAGATACCGCCGCATTCTAATGAGTATACTGGAGCTACTGAGGAAGTGCCCTTTATGCCCTAGGGAACAACAGCAAACACACTTGCGCTAAACACACGACGGTGTTAAGAGCGGTGGAAATCATCTGGAAGCAAATTTATTAGTTTCGTTGGAAGGATGCTATGTTGAGAGATTGGTTCTTGAAGGCGTTGGTTGTGGTGGCAGTGTGTGGTGAGACTGGGCAAGCAACTCGCAGTGTGGAACGGCATTGTTATCGCGATGGACTATTAAGAGCTTAAGAGCTACAGAAAAGGGATGTGTTGAGAGGGTGAAATTTCTAATTAAGGAGGGTGCTGATATCAACGTGCGTAACACCTACGGCTATACGGCGTTGATGGAGGCTGCTTGGCATAGACATACAAAAATAGCCAGACTCCTTAGCGATGCAGGTGCTAACCTCAACGTTCGGAACAAGGACAATCAAACCGCGTTGTCCATTGCCGAATCACGCGGACACACAGAAATAGCAGAAGTACTCATTGAGGCGGGCGTGCAGAGATAAACTGAGTGTTAAGTGGGATAAAACGAGATTTCGGTTTCGCTTGCACCCTTCAGTGCTTGATTTTTTGCCAGTAGGCATCTTGATCGAATTCTGCTGTGTGCGGAGGATGGTGGCATTTGCGGCAGGTGAAGGTGGTCTTTGCTCCTGCGTTGCGTTTGGGGTCAAGGATATGTGCCTTGCGTGTCCCATGACAGTTCTCGCACTGCACCCCCGCAAGGTGGGGACTGAGACGCAGCGACACATAGCCACCCGCATCGAAGCCGACACTGTGACAAGCAACACACTCGCTGTCCTGTGCTTTCTTTTTGTTTTGCAAGGTCAGCATGGCGTTGGCATGGGGGGAGTTTTTCCACACCTGATACTGTTTCTGATGACAACCTAGACACGCCGCCGCCCCGATAAAGTTGGTCTTGGCCAGCAACTTGCGTCCCCTTGCTTCCTTTGCGGCGAAGTCTTTCTGTACCGCCCGCTGATAGGCTTGCCAAAACGCCGCACTCTCGTCGGCATAGGCACGATCGAGCCACGAAACCTGTGTGACACGGAAAAATTTTGCCAGTGATTGCGACGTGTCTTGGTTATTTTTGGTGAAATTTTTCTTATCTTTACCAAAAATTTTACCAAAATCAGCCTCAACTGCATTGGTCAACATTGCCCCGCCTCGCAGCACGCCCTGCCCCGCAAGCGGAGTCATGTGTATCTGCCTGGTGCCAACGCTGAGTACGAGGCGTTGTGGTTGAAGCTTTTCTTGATGGGTGATGGGTGCGTCGTCGGGGCTTGTGTTGGCAGCGATGATCGTGCCAAAACTCACCGTCCGCACGATAGCCTGCAAGTCTTGCTGCGAGCCAGAGAACAGCAGATAGCTGTGTTTGGTGTGCTGCTTACGGAGAATTTTTTGCCATGCGCTGGCCATGTTCGGGTCGAAACGCTGCACATCCTTCGCCAGTGCTGGTGTGTAGGTATAGCCGAGCACTACTGCGTCGGGGGTGGTGATAACCTTGTGCCACCATTGTTTGCTTGCCTTGTGGTTGCTGAGCAGCCAGTGGGTGCGAGCTTCGTTGATTCCCTGCCGCTTCCTAGCTCCCTGCCGCTTCCTAGCTCCCTGCCGCTTCCTAGCTCCCTGCCGCTTCCTAGCTCCCTGCCGCCTAATCAGGTCGAGGCGGGTGAGTTCGTGCCTATTGAGCAGGGCGGCGGTGGGGCGCAACTGGGCGATGAATTGCACGATGGTGCTGTCTTTGAGGTGGTGTGGGGGGTGGTTGAGGTTGTTGCCGAGATTAAAGAGTAAAAAGGGGCTATTTGCTTTTTTTTCAAGCTGCAGAAAGTAGTGCAGGCGGTTCAAACCACCGAGATCGGTGCGCGGGTCGCAGCCGCAGGATTCGACGTGGCCGTGCAGGTCGCCGAAGGCCAGCCAGCGTTGTGGTGAAGGGGCAGCAAGGGCACTAGTGCAGATTAGCAGGGGGAGCAGGAAAAAAAACATAATAAAATCGTGACTTCTGCCGAATATGGAACTGAGTGTTTCAATTATCGCTTGAGCTCGGGGAGAAGTCCATGTCGAAAAGCGTGCGTTGGGAAGAGTTTGATAAAATTCTCGTTATTCAGCGACTGCGTGATTTAGTCAGTCGTTGGTGGAACATTCAGATCAATTTCACCGACGATAAGGGCTTGATAAGAGGCGTGCCAGAGGGGAAATTTTTCAATCCTACCAACATGATTTGCAAGGCTATCACTCAGAATGATAAGGGTTTTCAGGGGTGTCGGGGCACAGCACAGCAGACGACGGTGGAAACGACGAACAGCAAGACGGCAAAGATTTCCCGCTGTCATGCTGGCTTTTCGGCTTTGTCAGTACCTATTCGCATTGGCAAAAAATACATGGGTTGTGTGTTTGCCGACGGCTTCATTCATGAGAGTTCGGTGGCGGAACAGCGGGAGGCAATTGCCGCGTATTTACGGGTGAATTTTCCCGATGAGGCGGCGGAGCATCAGAAACATATTGATTCTCTGACAGTTCTTAGCAAAAAAGAGTTACAGTATCTTACGGAGCTGATCAATCTGGTAGTTGCCGAGATTTTATTGGTGGAGCGGGATCTTTCAATGGAGAAGCAGAAGGTGGAGCGTCTGCACAAGGAGTTAGAACAGCGTTACAATTTCGATCGCATGGTCGGAAAATCTGCCCCGATGCAGGACTTGTATCAGGTGTTGGAGCTGGTTTGCGAATCCGATGCGACGATCTTGGTTCAGGGTGAGAACGGCACGGGCAAGGAGTTGATCGCGCGTGCTATTCACTACAATTCGGCGCGGCGGAACAACAGTTTTGTGGTAGTCAACTGCGGAGCGTTCAACGAAAACTTGCTCGAATCGGAGTTGTTCGGGCATGTCAAGGGAGCGTTTACAGGCGCAGTGAAAGATCGCAAAGGCATGTTCGAGGAGGCGGATCAGGGCACGTTGTTTCTCGATGAGATCGGGGATACTTCGGTGGCGATGCAGGTCAAGATGTTACGGGTGTTGCAGGATGGCACATATACGCCAGTGGGCAGCACACAGCAGAAGCACAGCAACGTCAGAATTCTGGCCGCGACTAACAAGGATTTAGTGGCGATGGTGCGCAAGGATGAGTTCCGAGAAGATCTCTACTATCGTCTCAACGTCATCAACGTCACCGTGCCTGCGTTGCGTGATCGGCGGGAGGATATTCCGCTGTTGATCGATCATTTCTTGCAGCGCAATGCGCGCAAAGCGAAGGAAGAGGTCAAGGTTGTCGCTAAAGGTTGCATGGAAAAGTTGCTCAACCACAACTGGCCGGGCAATGTGCGGGAATTGGAGAACGAGATCGAGCGCGTGTGCGTCTTGTCGGGGCGAGATAACGAGATTGCTTCGGCTTTCCTTTCGCCGCGTATCAAGGATGCTCTGCCAGATAAATTCAGTGATTATCGTGTGCATGGCAAACTCAAGGATGCGCTGGAGGAACTGGAGCGACGCATGATTGAGGATGGATTGGAACGCACCCGTTGGAACAAGTCTCGCTTGGCACGTGAACTTGGCATCAGTCGGGCGGGGTTGATTATGAAGGTGGAGAAGTACGGATTGGAGAAGAGAAGTAGCTGAGCGTTTTTTAATTTCACGAATATTTTTTTTGTGCTATGCTACGGCATTGTGGCCTCTGTGTGGGGGCGAGGTAGAACCGATAGGGGAGATCGACCTAATGAGTCAAGAAGGCGGACTTACCATAAAAATCTCCAACGAGGGCGAGTGCCTGTTTGTGCATCTCAACGGGCGAGTCAGCTACGCTGAGAGCGTTGACTTTCAGTCGCAATTGGAGGACTTGCTGCCGCGGGAGGAGAAGAGCGTGTTGTTTGATTGTTCGGGCTTGGACTTTATCAGCAGTGCAGGTCTGCGAGCGGTGTTGCAGTTTGCCAAGCAAGCTCCTGCGAAGGGGAAGAGGCTGGGCTTCTTTGCGCTGCAGAGCAATGTCTCGCATGTCTTTGAAATCTCTGGTTTCAAGAGAATTCTTGAAATTTATCCTAACAAGGTGCAAGCTGTCGCAGCTGTCGCAGGTGTCGCAGCGAGCTAGCTGCGGGGTTTATTTTGGTCGCGGTTGTCTTGCAGTTGTAGGATGGTTGCACCGATGCGGATGCGGTCGTTGACAGTAACCTTGTGCAGGCCGTTGATTTTTTTGTCGTTGACGAAAGTGCCAACGTGTGAGTTGTGATCTTTGACAAAGACTTCACCGCTACTGTTAATTTTGATGAGCAGATGACGAGCGGAGATGGTAGGGTCGCTGTTGAAGTTGCCGATGACGCTGTCGCGTCCAAGCCATGTTTCCTCGCGATCAAGGCTTAGCATCTCGCTACTGTGATCGGGGTAGGTGGCTTTTATCTTCAGGAGGTAGGTACGGCGGTTCTCTGCTAGCATGGTTTCGAGCATGGTGCGTTGTCCAGCTTTGCGTCGCACTTGATACTTATCGAAGAGTGGTATTGACGATGCTTTGTGAGCATCGACGAGCAGGAAGCGGAGCTTCGTCTTGCCGATGCGGATTACGTCCTGAGGGGTGAGGGGGGCTTTGACGACTTTGTTGTCATTGAGATGTGTGCCGTTGGTGGAGTTCATGTCGAAGATGAAATACGTGCCTTCGATGTCTTGGATTTGGCAGTGACTGGCTGAGACTTCGGTGTCATCGATGATGACATCTGCCTTCTCACGCCCGATGATGGTCAGCGGATGTTTTAGTTTGACGGTCAGCGAGGCACTACCTCGCTGGGGGAAAAACTCAATAACACCGCGCATTGGGTCTGATTGGGGTTGACTCATTTTCACTCGTGGCAATAATATCACACACGTCCATGTTACCTGTATTGAGGCGATGATGCAAAAGGAGGACACAACGCACGAAACGGAGGTGGAATTTTCTCAGTTTGTGTTGAGTGTTTGCTCTCTTGCATTGCGTTGCTTAGGGGAGGTGTCTGGTAGCGGTAAGGGAGGCGAGCTCGATTTGCCGACAGCACGGTATAACATTGCCATACTCACTATGCTCAAAGATAAGACCTGTGACAATCTCAGCGACGAGGAGGAACACCAACTCAACGAACTGCTCTCCGACTTGCAACTTAAATACGCAGAGGTCGCTAAACGTAGCGAGAGTATCTAGTGGGGTATAGCCAAGTGGTAAGGCACTGGGTTTTGATCCCAGCATGCGCAGGTTCGAATCCTGCTACCCCAGTTAGTATGGAGCGAGAAAGCGAGCTGTTTTGTCATCTGCGGGCGCAGATGGCTGAATGAATGCTCACTACTTTTTGTTAGCTTTTGATGGCCATGGTATGCCTGCCGTTTTTTTTAAACTCACGAATTTAGTATAACAATCTGAAGGGATGGGTCGCTCCGCGAGCCTTTTGCCGCTTCCTAGCTCCATACATCCTCGCGCGGTACCGGCTAAAGCTGGCAGCCTAATCGTCCAACCTCACCCCACATCACTGCCTATTTGTGCGTAACAGCTTGCGTATCACTGCATAGATGGAGGCAATAATGCCGCTCAAAACCAAGCACATCACCATTCCCTTCTGCATAGAAATCCTCCTATAAAGATGGTTGTTGTAGACATTGGTAAAAATAGCCGGCACCCCTCTGATTGCTTTTTAGTCTCCTTCAGCATCAAGTAGTAATATCAAGCAGTTAGCTATTTTTGTCTGAGCACGCTTGCAGAGATGGGCTGAGAGGCAATGTAAGTGACTTATCTTATTGATATTTATGGAATAAGCTCAGATTTAGCCCTTTGGTCGCTGTTCTCCTCGTAAGGTAAAGAGGGACTCTCGATTATTTACTTGATTTTATATTGTTTCTATTGATATACTTACGATCATTATGGGTAATTACTTAATTTTTATCAGAAAATGTTTATAAAACTATCATTGGTATTGACCTGCCTGCTAACATTTCCCCTGCTAGCAACGACTCTCAAGTTGCCCGCAGCAAAGATCCGCATGGCTGTCAGTAAGGCTATCCGGGCGGGGGATGCAAAAGTTTTGGCTACGGTTCTTGCTGAACATGGACTGCAGGTAAATTCTGTCCTTTGGGCCGGAGGATATACGGTGTTGCATGATGCTGTCGTTGAGGGGTCGCCTAAGCTGGTAGAGTATCTGCTCACACACGGTGCTGAAGTAAACATTGCCGACGAATACGGCAACACCCCACTCGATGAAGCGACCGCATTTGCTAAGCAGGAGACAATTGCACTGCTGCAACAGGCAGGAGCTAAGCATGGCGAAGGTTTCCGTATCAAGGCAGCTCCTACCGCTACGGAAGATCATACTCCGACAAATACACTGAATGCTGAATTACACACTGCCGCGAAGGAGGGAAATACAGAGACAGTTGAAATGCTACTCGAATTTGGCGCAAACATTGAGGCTAGAGACTATGATGGACTGACTCCTCTGATGATTGCCGCGTTGTGGAAAAAGACAGAGACAGTTGAGCTGCTACTCGATCGCGGAGAAAACATCGAAATTTTTCAATTAATTAGCTAGCAGACTTCCTTGGCCTTGGAATCAGTGATTCAGACCAAAACGCAGCAATTGCAGAAACGTGAAACAAGGTAAATTAAAAGGACAGATCTTCTTCAAACCTGGAGAGCGAAATCGGTCATCTGGTAGATAACTAACCCATCCACTGCCACGAGAGCGTTGCCGGTAACGATACCGTGTTCGGTGTCTATGCAACAGGTGGTCATTTTTTTCCCGGCTTCTGCATGTTTTTTGTCTAAGGCATCGAGCTGCAAATACTTTTTGCTGCCGTTGTTTTTAATCACATCCTTCACAGCACTGGATTCTTGTTTGTACCTTTATGATCAGTCTGACAATGCTGTCCCCTCCTCAGTTTATATTTTCTGCAACATACTCCTCTTGCCTGAGAATTTGCGCAATCGTGTGATGATGCCAGCCCTTCCCCGCTGATTAGTGGGGATCTTCATGGTGTCCAAGCACCTAGAGATTACCGCGGGGCTCGTCCCTTCAGCATACATCTTCTTTGCGGGCAGCGATGGTTCTCTGCTCTGGTAGTGTAAAGGTCTTGCCGCCGCTCCGACGCTTGCCGTAGGTGTCTGTAGCATTCTGGCTGCTTTTTCAGGGGGATTTTGTATCTAAGGCATCAGACTTCTGACGTATGCCTTTGAGCACGAAAACTCATTGGCAATAGCCCGCATTGAGAGGCGATTTTCGAGATATTTTTGTCTGAGTATGTGTTTGGGTATGGGCAAAGAAGTTATGTAGCTCTCTGATGTCATGGATAATTGTGGATTGAGTGCAGATTTCGCACCGTGGCTGTTTGGGTAAGCGCTCCTCCGTATGACCGCCCCGCCCCAAATAATAATTCTTGAACAGAAGGGGGAGGAGGAAGGCATGCCTTTGGAGGGGAACGCCGGCTTTGTTGCATAACTCAGGGCAGGCATGTTTATATCCTATAACCCTTTAGCAGTAAGAATTTTATAGGTGTTGCAAAGGTAATGCCTGCACCACGCACAGGCCCATAGTGTCCACAGAAGTTGACAATGGTCAGGTGCAAGCAGACCCGCAAACCATTTCACGCGAATGCTTCAGCATGAGACATGGTGCAGCAGGATGATTGCACCTGACCCAAACGAGAAGTCTGCGAACACGCAGGGGTGTGGAGCTAGGCGTGCCTTCGGGCACGCCTTTGGCAAAGAGCCGCGCAAAGCGGGGAGGGGAACGATCCCCACATAAAAATGCTATGATAACAGCATGTTATAATCAACGGAACTTATGCAACAAAGCCGGGAACGCCTCCTCGTATACAAAGAAGTGCTGTGGCGTGTTGACATTTTGGACATATCTGTTACGAAGACATGCATGTGCTAAAACATAGCTAAGTCGAAGAGGTTTGAGTGAGAAAGTTGTTTAGCTTATTGTGTGCTGTTTCTTTGTTCTTTTGCTGTGTGTTTGTGGTTGATAGTTCGGCCGTGGGTGCTTTTAGCAACGCTAGTCAGGCTGTGAGCAAAATAATCGCCGCGAGCAAAACCAGCAAGCTGGGACAGAGAGTTTTGACGACGGCAATGGTTGTGGCAACGTGTGCCAATTTGCTGTCGTGCGGTGATTGGGAGCAAGAAGCTTACAGGGATTTCATTACTAACGAAGCAGAAGGCTTGCCCATCATGCAGGGGGCAACCACTTCAACCCAGACGCAGGTCTTTGTTTTAACCACGCAGAGCGACGACTACGATTTCTCCTTGGTGGACGGAGAGGGAAATGAAATTTTTCCAGTTGTGATCGATAGGGGTAGCCGTCAAGGTTATGAGCGTGTGGTGCAACATGTGTCTTTTAAAGGGTTGATACCTAACTCTACGTATCTGTTGCAGGTGCATTCGGCTGCGGGGGAACTTCTGGACGAGAGAGAGTTGCAGACGCTCGATCCCAGCAAGCAGGAACTGCGTTTCGCCTTCGGCTCTTGCATGTCGGACTACCACCCGCAAGGAGACATCTGGCTGCAGATGGTGGCACTGAGTCCTGACGTGATTTTTTTGGTTGGCGATAATGTCTACACCAACAACATCAGCCCAATTACTGCTCCTGATTTTATGTGGATGCGTTATGTGTCAACGCGGAGTACGCTTAATTTGTTCAGAAGCAGGCAATTGATCCCTGTAATTGCAGTTTGGGATGACCATGATTACGGTATGAGTAACGGCGATCTTAGCTATCCACATAAGGAGGAGTCGCTTTCCATCTTCAAAACCTTTTTTGCTAGTAATGATACCGAGAATTTTTACATGCCAGACATTGGTGCCGCGAGTTTTTTCAGCATTTACGGGTATAATTTTTTTCTGCTCGATGACCGCACCTTTCGCACTCCGCAAGGTAGCTCACCCGAATGGCACTTTGGTGAAGCTCAGTCACGATGGCTGTTGAATAACTTGGTGAGCAAGGATTACGCCTTTCTCATCAGCGGCGATCAGTTTTTCGGTGGCTACATCCCTAAAGATTCTTTTCAGGGCAGTCACCCAGAGAGGTTTGTGGATTTTCTGCACGAGCTAAAGTCTAGCGATACTAAGGCAGTTTTTTTATCAGGAGACCGTCACTTCGCGGAGATTATGGAAATTCCCGTAGAGGTGCTTGGCTATTCGACCTACGAGTTTACCTCTAGCCCTGTCCATGCCATCCTTCACAGAAAACGTTTGCCTCGCAATCCTTTGCGGGTTGCAGGAGAAGACCCGATGGACAACTTCATGCTCATAGAGGCAAGCAAGTTGAGCACTGGCTTGCGCTTGACGGCGACTTCCTACACCGTTGGCGGGGCAGTGCTCTTCAGCGGCGACTACACGATTGATTGATGGCATTCGCATATTTGCTAGGCAGAATTCTGTTCGGTGAGATCGCCTTCACTGTTTATTGGCAGCTCGACGATGAACTCCGCGCCCTCTTCAAGACGTTTTAGCTTGATTACCCCACGGTGTTTGGCGATGATGTCGTGCGAGAGCGATAGACCAAGACCTGTACCTTTGTCGGTCGGCTTGGTAGTGAAGAACGGGTCAAAAACTTTCTTGGCGAGCTTTTCGGGAACGCCGGGG
Source organism: Oligoflexales bacterium (assembly GCA_965226195.1). GTDB lineage: Bacteria > Bdellovibrionota_B > Oligoflexia > Oligoflexales > JAPPIL01. The sequence continues at coordinate 560,747 of OZ245333.1, read as the reverse complement.
CCGTTGTCGCGCACCCTGATTTCCACCATCGGGTTATCGTGGTGGTCGATTTTTTTGGTTTCAACCCAAATTGTTGGCTGATAATCGCTGTCCTTGTTGCCCTTAACTCGTTTTTCATCAACCGCATCACAGGCATTGGTAACGAGGTTGAGAATAACCCTAGAAATATCCTGCGGGTTGATCCTCATCTTGTCGATCTGCTCGTCATAGGATTTCTTGATGTCAACGTTAAACTCTTTGCTGGAAGTGCGTTTACCCTGATAGGCGAGGTTGATGGTGCTGTCGAGGAAACGACTGAAGACGATTTCCTCCATTGCTCCCGAATCGCCCCCACGTGAGTGCTGCAACATGCCCTTTACGATGTCGTTGGCACGCTGTCCGTGGAAGTTGATCTTCTCCATGTTGCCGTAGAGATCGCGTAGTACCTCCTCGATGAAGGACTTGTTCTCGGAGGGGAGCTTGTCGCCCGCGTCAGAAACCTCACGAGAAATATCCTCCAGCAACTCCCGCGAGACGAGCGAGAAGTTAGTAATGAAGTTCAGTGGGTTCTTGATCTCGTGAGCAATTCCCGAAGTCAACTGCCCAAGTGAAGCAAGCTTTTCTTGCATGATCATCTGCTGCTGTGCGTTCTTGAGCTTGAGAATCGTGCTCTCCAACTCGACGTTTTTTTCTTGGTTCTCTTTGGCAAGACGCTCGACCAGTTCCAGCTTCTGTGCTTCGTAGGCATGTTGGCGGAAGACTTCCAGCGAGCGGCTCATATCGGTAATTTCGTCGTTACCACGAATCGCCAGCGGCGTGCGCAAATTGCCATGCGACAGTGTGATCATAGTGTTGGATAGATTTTTAATTCTGTCAATTAGGTTTCTGCGCACCAGAAAATTGCCGACCAGAATCGCAATAATTATCGAGATAATGTTCAGTGCAAAGAATTCGTTGCGGCGGCGACTGATAGCTTGGGCAAAAATATCAGAAGTACCACTGCTAGCGTTTTGAATTTCCTCGATGAGTTTCTCGGTTTGCTGCGACAGCACCTGCACGATACTGTTGTTGCCTGCAAGATAGGTGTTTTGGCGGTCTTTTTCTTGAAACACTGCCTCCATCATCTGAAACATGCCTGAAGGATCGTCCTTCTTGCTGACATCGCCCAGCCCGATAGCTCTGATTGCCTCGTAGCGTTCCCGTGCTTTTTGCTGTAGTTCCACGTCTGTGATGCGTTGCAACATGCGTTCGCTGGTATCGACCGCAGCTTGAAAACGCTCTCGCAATGGTTGGATAAGGTCACCGTTGGCAATCTGTGCCGTCTCACCGAGCAGGTTCGCAGCTTGCTGTGACTGTGAGCGCAAGGTCATCAAGCTACGATAATAGATCACCGTATCACCCTGTAGCCGTCTGGCAGGTGATACAGGCTTGCGCTGTGCAATATTATTCCAGCCTGTGTTGAGGAAAAAGGTCTGGTCGTCGATGCCGGTGAGCAGAAAATTGTTCAGGGTTCTTGCTTCCTGCAACGCTTTATCAGTGCTTGTTTTTATTTTTTTTCTGATGCCGATGGTAGTGTAAACTGATTTCTCAAGCAGCTCAAGGTTGCTGAGCAAGTCTTTAGAAAAATCCTTAAACTTTGTCAGCACGAGCATACTGGCATTGGCATCGAAGTTGATTTTTTCCAACTCCTTCAGCACCTCATCGAGACGTTGGGCATGTGTATCGACGGTAGCCCTGACCTTGCGCACCTCGTCCTCTGTGTTTGCACTGCGTAGCTGCGCGGCAATGTTAGCGAGTGCTACACTCTCCTGTCCCATCCCGATGGCGATGGAAAGTTCAGGGATATGGTGCTCGGTGATGTTTTTTTGGATGTCGTTCATCTGTAGTAGTGACACCCGTCCAAGCAAACTGGTCAACATAATCAGGGCGACGAACACGCCAAGAGTAACATACAGCTGCAACCCGATTGAAAATCTAGACTTTTTCTTGTTTCCCAAACCTTCTGCCCCTTCTCAACTACATTTTTTACTTGTTTTGCTTAGTGGTGAGTTTTTGCACTGGTGTTATCTTGCCGCGGTAAATGCGGGTCAGAAAGACACTGTCAGAACCCTGATTGTCTTTTTTAGAGTAGGTTAGCTGTAAATCATCTATGTTGAACGTAGTTTGTTCTGCCTTAAAAGCACTCAGAAAACTGCTGTGATCAACATCAGCACCAGCCTTCTTCAGTGCCATGGCCACGAGACGACCGACCACATACCCCTCCAGCGAAATAAAACCGGGTTGTGCTTCGGCATCGACTGCCTTTAGTGCTTTGCGGTAATTGACCACCAGCTGACTTTTCAAGTTATCCGGTGGCGGCACGACCTGCGTCACAAACACACGTCCGCGGTTATTTTTCAACTGTGTGGACATCGGTGTAACGCCAGTAAACGATACCGCCATGAATACCGTCGAACGCATACCTATCTTGTTTGCCCACTTGATAAAAGTAGCAACGGGCAAATACGAGCCGATGGAGATGATTGCCTGTGGTTTGCCGCGCTTGATGTCAAGCAATGCCGTTTTAACCGCCAGCGTGTTGCGGCGATAAGAGCCAGACGAAACGAGTTTTGTCCCCTTGACCTCTTGCACCGCAGCCTGCACGCCGCGCAAACCGTCGAAGCCATAGGAATCGTTCTGATAGAGTACTGCGATTCGTCTGATGTTTAAATCCTTGCGTAATCTCGTCACCATTTCCTTCGTTTCTTGGGCGTAGGAAGCGCGCACGTTGATCACTGTGTGCAGGTGCGAGGTACGCAAAAAAGAAGCACCCGTGAATGGGCCGATGTAGAGCAGCGAAGTCTTAGCCACAATTGGCAGTGCCGCCTTTGAAGTTGGTGTCCCCACTCCGCCAACAAGAGTGAAGACTTTCTCCTTCTCAATCAACTCGTGAATGTTGGTGATTGTCTGTTCTGGTTCGTAGCCGTCGTCTTTGCTAACCAGACGCAGTGTGCGGCCATGCACACCACCCGCTGCGTTGACTTCCTTGAACGCGGCAAGAACACCCAGTCGCATGTTGATGCCTAACCCTTTGGCAACACCTGTCAGCGCGGCCGTCTGCCCAATCAAAATCTCGGAGTCAGTGATGCCCTGTCTTGGGTCGATTCCCGCAGACTTGTCGGTATCACCTCGTGCGGGAAGCAGCAAGGTGGTCGAGAACAGGAGTATGGCTACGCGACAGATACTCATGATGGCCCAAGATAACGTAGTGAAAGATAAGTAAGGTCGTCGAACTGCTGCACACCGTTGGCGAACTCAAGAACTTTACGGTAAACGTGATCGTCAAGCTCTGGCAAAGGCTTGCCCGCCTGACTCGCGAGTTCGGTTAACAACCTCTCCTCGCCGTATTCCTCGCCGTCGGCATTCATTGCTTCGGTAACGCCATCGGTATAGACAAATATTGTGTCATGCGGTTTTAGCGTGGTGGTTTTCTCGGCGAATTTTTCGCCTTCAGATATACCTAGTGGAACGTCTTCGGTAATGGTAAGCAGGCTGCACTTGCCGTTGTCGATGACCACAGGTGGCGTATGACCCGCGTTAGTGTAAACCATTTCGCCCGATGCGGTGTTCAAGATGCCCAAGAATATGGTGATGAACATGCAGTTCTCGTTATTCTTGCAGCACTTCTCGTTAATCTTGCTCAGCAGTTCGCCAGTAGAAATGCTCAACCCCGAAGCCATACCTCTTATCAGTGCCTGATTAGCCATTGCAAACAACGAGGCGGGGACACCTTTGCCAGAAACGTCAGCGACCAAGAACGCAATATGCTCTGTGTCCAGATGGAAAAAATCATAAAAATCACCGCCGACTTCCTTTGCGGGAGTCATGAAGGCATGGAGGTCGCAGCTTTTGTGGATATTGAAGTCCTGCGGCAAAATTGATTTCTGAATCTTGTGGGCGAGGTTAAGCTCCTTCTTCAGCACCAGCAGGTCGTCGCGGGAACGCAGTGCCTCCCGCATCTGATTGAGGTTCTGGTAGCTGCGCTGGATGGTCAGCTCCATATCCTGAAAATTTATTGGCTTGGTGATGAAGTCGAATGCCCCGTTGTTCATCGCCGTGCGGATATTATCGATATCGCTATAGGCGGAGACCACGATCGTACGTAGATCGAAGCCCTCCTCGCCGATTTTCTGCAACAGCGTTAAGCCATCCATCTTGGGCATGTTGATGTCGGATAACACGATGTCGATGACAGAATGGTTCTCATGCAGCACTTCCAGCGCTTCTTCCCCATTGCGGCTGAAGATGAATTCCCACTCCTTGCGGTGAATTTTGCGGCGGAACTTCTGCATAATGAGGGTCTCGACATCGACTTCATCGTCTACTACCAGAATCCTGACCATGACTGTCTCTCCATTCAGACGTTGGTTTTTTTGCTCAACGTGACCTTGTTGTTGCCGTTCTGAAGTTGTTCATAGGCCAGTCCGTCCGTCAAGTTTTTGACGAGATGAATACCTACACCACCGATGGGGCGTTCTTCCAGTTCAGATTGAAAATCGACCCCGCTCTCCATCTCGACGATGTTGAACGGAATAGCATTGTCCTCTACCGTTGCGATGATCATGCCTTCATTCTTGCCACTAAGGAAGACATCGATCTCGATCGCCCTTTTGCCATTCCCCTGTCCGTGCTTGAAGATATTGATTATTACTTCCTCAAGGCATATCTTGAGATCGAAGTAGATTTTGTAGTCGAGGTCGCGCTCATCTCGGAATCTATCCAGCGATTCCATGAACGCGTCGAGCTCTCCCTTTCGCTTGAGTTTAAACACCAAATCATTTTTTTGTTTCATTATTCCCCAAACTCCTTTATCTAAAGTATAAGGACTCTTCTGGCGCTGTGCCTGACGAATTAAGTAGTCAGTTTAGAAAAATGTCACATGTGGACGAAGAAAGCAAGAACACATTGTCGATGCCTAGAGGCATCGGCATCTAATCGTTAACGTGATGGAGGGTAGTCATGATTAAATTGATGTATGTAGTGCAAGCAGCTGTCTTTTTATTGATCGGCTGTGGAGGAATTTCTGGTTTGGCACTGGGAGCGGACGCGGGGGTGTCGCCGCAGACCCAGTATATTCTGAATAACTTGCTGCTGTTTTTTTCCGCGGCGCTGGTGATGTGGATGGCTGCTGGCTTCTGCATGTTGGAGAGCGGGATAGTGCGGGCGAAGAGTACCGCCATTGTCTGTCTGAAAAATCTCATGCTTTACGCAGTGGCTTGTCTGGCATATTTTATTGTCGGTTACAATCTCATGTTTGCAGACTTTGGTATTTTTGTATCGCCAGAATTGTTCGAGCTGGGTCTGCTCAGTTCGCCAGAAAATGCCGAACATCTGGCAGATGCCACCGAGAGTGGCATGTTTTCGATGACCAAAGTATTTTTTCATATGGTGTTCGTTGCCACCGCTGCTTCGATCGTTTCAGGATCGTTAGCGGAGCGAGTGCGGCTCTGGTCTTTTTTGATCTTCGTTTTCATCCTCGCCGCGGTTGTCTACCCGATCGTCGGTGAATGGACATGGGGCGGCGGTTGGTTGAACGAAATGGGCTTTAAGGACTTCGCTGGCTCAACGATCGTGCATTCCGTCGGTGGTTGGGCAGCACTGGCAGGTATTTTGCTCATCGGCCCGCGAGTTGGTAAGTTCAAACCCGACGGCACAGTCATGCCAACGCCAGCTTCTAACGTGCCGATAGCGACACTAGGCACGTTCATTCTCTGGCTCGGCTGGCTTGGTTTCAACGGTGGTTCACAGCTAGCACTTGGTGGTGTTGCGGATGCTGCGACCGTCGGCTTGATTTTTTTCAATACCAATATCGCCGCGGTTGGTGGCGTGATTACCGCGATGATACTCGGCGTAGTTATCCGCAACCGCGTGCAGGTGCTGTGGATTTTGAACGGTGCAATCAGCGGGCTGGTTGCTATTACCGCTGGCCCCGACATCACCAACCCTGTGTATGCTCTGGTCATTGGTGCAATTGGAGGACTAGTAGCGACTCTGTCCGTGCCTTTGTTTGAGAAATTAAAAATCGACGACGTGGTCGGAGCAATCCCCGCTCACCTTGTCGCAGGTATCTGGGGCACGCTGGCAGTGGGAATTTTTTCCGATGATGCGAAAGTGACAGTGCTCAATCAGCTAATTGGTATCGCAGCAATCGGTGGTTTTGTGTTTGTCTGCTCTCTCGTCGTCTGGGCAATACTGAAATACACCCTGGGCTTGCGCGTCTCCAAAGACAGCGAGTTTCTCGGTCAGGACATCATGGAACTCGGCATCGAAGCCTATCCAGAGTTTCTGAGCCTCGAAGGTATTCAGTCAGACGCAGAAGGAACTGATAAGACCTAGCTTGCTTTCTGCTTTCTAGAAGGGGTGGGGTACTATTGTGCAGCCCCCCCCACATAAAGACCAACCAAACAAAATTTTTGCAAATTTTATTTTTACTTTATTGACAACTCGTTTTTTGGTAAAAGAAGGCACGTGTTAGGTTTAATTTTTTCTCAATTTAAGGTGGGTATTATGTTGGCGCGGGCATCATGTGTTTTGTGCGGGTTGTTTGTTGCTGGCCAAGTGTTCGGTGGTGAGGAGCAGCTGAAAGGGTTTGGCAAGGTTGACGTAGTTGAGGTGCAAGCATCTTATGTCTCGGAATGGGAGCCGTCGTCGGATGCAGCGGGAGAGTTTGTGCTCACGGTGCATGCTGGCATTCGCAAGTTCGTGATCGATATCTCTGTCAGTCCTCAAGATGAGTTTAGTAGGTTTACCGTTGCCACATCTGTCGATGGAGATAGCAAAAAGGTGGGTAGCGGTAGGTGTTATCAAAGTGATTATGATTTTGGTAACCGCTATCTGCTGCGCTATGATCTCTGGGGTGATGCTCTGGCGGTTGAAGAACCTGTGGTCTGCGATTTGGACTTTACCGTGAGGGGCAGGTTGTTTAAGTTGCGCAAAGTCTACTACGGAGATAGTATTATTCTTATCGATGGCTCAGTGACAACCAAATACAGCGGAGAAATATTGAACTTTGAGGTAATGACACCCTCAGGGGAAGACTCACTGATGAATTGTGGCACTGATAGCGAGGTCGAAGATTGCTATGGCGGAGATTTTTAGCTTGTATACCAAAGCATCTTGAAGTGCGTCTTGAGCATCGTAAGCCTGTTTTTTAGCTACATCGTAAGGTGGTTAAATGTTCATCACCTTACGCTCTACTAAGCCACTTGCCTCATCTACAGTAAGTGTTGGGTGTGATGCTTGTTACTGGCGATCCTGAAACCCGACCTCAAGCACAGGTGCAGCCTCGCTGTTGTGTGACTGACTTGTGACAGGCACAATGATGATACCGCCGCGTGCTGCAAACCAAGCAGCTGTGTCGGCTTCGGCCAGTTTGTATCTCCACGCCGAGTAGGGTGATGGGTGCGAGGTTTTTCTGTTAAGGTCATGACTGTAGTGTGTGCGGTTGTGGAAAACCAGCGTTGATGCAAGTGCTTGCAAAAATTCCTGATCGCTTTTCCCCCTTGCCAACGGCTGCAGGCATGGCTGTTTTTTAAAGTGATCTAACATCTTGTGTGTGTCGATCTCCAGACTCACATACTGACCAGCAGATCCAATGCTACGCAACATTAGCGAGTAGAGTTTGTTTTTCACCGCCAGACTGTCACTGCTGTGACCACAATCTGTAGCAGGGTCAATGTAGACATATTTTGGCGGTATGCCGTAGCTACGTTGCCAATCAAAATAAAGATATAGGTGTTTGTTGTTTAATATGTCAAAAGCAAATTTCGCCGTCCAACCTTCACCCGTGACACTGAGCGTGCCCTGTCTATCTAACAGGTTATTGAGCAGCTCAGGGGTTACAGGTTGGTGCTGGGTGAAAATTGTCTGCCGTGTGTGCTGCCGTTCAAAGATAAATGCTAACTCTGCATTCATGCTCGATAGGCGGGTGGCAAAACCTTCCAGCTGTGTGCCGCAATCTGCCTTTATGAAATTACTACAGATGTTTTTGACGTTTAAAGTTGCCACATGCTTGCTACTGTTGTTACCCCGTATCCCTATGCCTGCATGTGCTTCGTACCTCTTGCGCACTACACCGCCTGCGTCACGTAGCTGCAACTCAACCCTCACCTGCGTATCGTCGTGCAACCTGTTTAGTCCATCACCACCAATGTAGCGCACATGCAGGTCACGCACATAGTTGCGGTGCGGGTCACGAGGACGTAGGGTAGGCAAGACTTGCGGATGATCTTGATAGCGCTGTGGATCACGGAAATAGATATGTTCTAGCTCGATTTTATCGACATTGACCAAGTTGGTGCTATTGTGAGGATAATAGCCAACTGCGACCTCAATTTCATCCTCACGTGCTGGTTCGATGAGCGCAAAGTAACGTGTATTGCCGCCTAAACCCTTAATATCACTGAAGGTACAAAGATTATCCACACATTGCAACGTGCCAAACCCCTGCTCACCAAAATCTTGTGCAAACAACTGCTGCTGATTTTGTGCCACAGAACCACGCTTCATCTTCAGCTGCGGTGGTGCGTGCGAATCAATACTCAACACGAGACGGCGACAGTTAGCTTCGATATCCTCTATTGCAAACGCTGAGTTAGAATTACGTGCTAAAAAGCGATCCCCCGATAGTTGTGCGTTCGGTTTGTCACGCACTTGCTTGAACTGTTTGGTAATCAATTCCCCGTTCTTGCCGTTCAACTTATGCGAGGTAAAATTGGCCTGAGCATTGATGATACGGTTAATCTCGTCCACCTCACGCCCTGCTGTCTGCAAGTGCTCACGACACCGCGCATCACCGATGTAGTTTGCAGCAATCTTCAACCCATCGTTAGCACTGCGCACCGACTGTTCCTCGCCCACAGGTTGTAATTTGCACTGTGCCAAATATGCCACACCCAATATACCGACGATGACTTTGACGTAGTTAGACATCTCACACTCCTTTTGCTATTTGCCTTATTTTCGGAACAGGAAAGCAATAACTTTAGTCTAACAGCAAGAATGCCGTTTGACCTGTCCCGCAAAAGTTAGTGTTCTTGCATGATGAGCTTTAGTAGAGGCAGGTAACCGCATCTCTTGCGCAGAAGTTGACCTCTAAAGCATCTTGAAGTGCGTCTTGGCGACTTCTGCCAGACGTGCTTCACCGTGTTGCTGAGCGAAGGCGCGGGCTTGTTTTTTCACTCGCCCGGATGCCCCACGCAGAAAAACTACACCGTGCTGTTGTGACAGCGAGGCAAGTCCTTGCAAAAAATTGGCACGGGCGAGGATGGAAGCGCAGGCAACCGCGATGTCGCGTTCGGCACGCGTCACCTGTGTTAGTTCGATGCGTGCCGTGCTGTTGAAGTATGAGGGTATCAGGTGTGCTGCGGCGAATTTGTCGGAGATGACCTGTGCACAGTTCGTTGCTTCGACCAATGCCATGATAATTTTTGCGTGTGCGTAGGCTAGCAGTTTGTTTAAATTTTTGAACTGCTGGTAGCGTTCGTTGTAAATTAGCGGAGCAAAGACGAGTGAACGATGCACACACTTCTGCTTGATAAGGGTAGCCAGTTGAGTGATTTCTTTATCTTGCAGCTGTTTGGAATCCCGCACACCCCAGTTGCGCACCGTCTCGATTTGGTCGCGGGCAAGATACACACCACTGATGGACAGCGGGCCAAAATAATCACCCTTGCCTGACTCATCAACTCCACTATGGTTGAGTCTCTGCAAGCGTTGCAGAGACGATGCCGATGGAGATGGCTTGGCTGGCTCGGACGCAGTGCGGAAGAACTCCTCAACTTTAGCCTTCAGGTCACAGGATTTGCCCTGCAAGAGCACCCTGCCAGTCAGGTAGAAATTGACGTTGACCTGCTCACCCCCGTGCCCGACATCACAACGCCACCCATGTGCAATCTCCCTCTCCTTGATTGTGAACGCGTTGCGATGACAAAAATGCTTGAATTCCTTACGCCGATCCTGCACTCACTTAACTCTCTGAAATTTAAAGAAAATCTACCTTCAGTGTATCACCACACACCGCTTGGTAGAAAAAGTTTTACTTTTGTGACTTTTGGATATATAATCTAGCCTGTTATGAGTTTTTTTGCCAGTTTTCTTAAAAACAACTACAGAGCGATTTTTGGAGCATTTGTTCTCCTCGTCATGCTCTATGCGTTTAGCCTCGTGTTTACGTCGGGAGCTTCTACACCAGATGGTAACCTTGCTCGCTGGCTACGTATCATCTCCTCCCCGCACCTCAGTGGCTGATTTGTTGCCATAACCACCGCCGCCCGGAGTTTCCAGCACGAGACGGTCGCCCTTATGTACACGTGTTGCGGCAACACTGTCGAGCACCTCTTCACCCCCGTCGGCACGGGTCAACACATTACGCCCCGCCTTGCCATCTTGTCCGCCCTTCAGTCCCTGTGGTTGTGTCTCGCGTCGTTGTGAGAGAATGTTGACTTCCATATCTTGCAAAAATTCAAAGCAGCGCCGTATCCCGTCACCGCCACGATACTTACCATCGCCACCACTGCCGCGGCGCACAGCATTACTGCGCACGAGCAGTGGGTAGAGCAGTTCGATGATTTCTGGGTCGGTGATGCACGAATTAGTCATGTGAACCTGCGTAGCGTCGCGGCCGTGCTGGTCGCGACTCGCTCCTCCTCCGCCACCGATGGTTTCGTAATACTGAAAGTGTGTGTCGCCGACACTGAAGTTGTTCATCGTCCCCTGTGCGTGGGCGGAGAAGCCAAACACCTCGAATAGCAGGTCGCACAGTGATTGGCTGGTTTCAACATTGCCTGCGACCACTGCCGCGTCAGGCGGTGGGTTGACGATGCTTTGCGCTGGCAAGATGAGTTCTAGTTCGCATCCTAAGCCATCGTTAAGCGGCACATTGCTGCCCAGCAGACAGCGCAGCACATACAGGCAGGCAGACTTCACCACCGCAGGTGGCGTGTTGAAGTTGCCCGTATCAGCGGGACAACTGCCACTGAAATCGAGTTGAAACTTCCGTCCCGCGGGTTTGCTGAATGCCACCGTTAGCCAGCGTTGCTTGTCCATCTGTACGGTGGCTTGTCGTGCAGGAAGTTTTGCCAACACCTCCCGCACTTTTGCTGTCGTGTAGCTCAGCAATTCCTCTGCCAGAGATAGCACTGCAGGCAGGTTTGAATTGGCGACCAACTTTTCCATGCCTCGCCGTCCCCGCGTGTTGGCGGCCAGCTGGGCGCGCAGATCGTGCAGGTTTTGCGCTAAGTTACGCACGGGATACGCACCACTTTGCAACAGAGCAGAAATTTCTTGTTCCAAGAATACCTGCTTAGCAACAATCTTGCGCAGCGAAATGACTACCCCATCTTCTTCTAAAGTTTTGCTGTTGCCCGGCATCGAGCCGGGGGCGATACCGCCGACATCGCCATGATGCCCGCGACTAGCGACAAAGAAAGCCAGCTCAGTGCTAATAAAAACAGGCGTGATGACGGTTATGTCAGGCAAATGCGTGCCGCCTTGCAACGGATGGTTGGTAATCCACGCATCGCCGTCGCACAGTTCGTGCCGCGGTGTGTGCGTTACCAGATAACGCACACACTCGCCCATCGAGCCGAGATGCACAGGAATATGTGGTGCACTGGTCAGTAACTCACCGCTGGCCGTGAAAATTGCACAGGAGTAGTCGAGCCGTTCCTTGATGGCTACCGAGTGGCCAGCGTGTTTGAGCACAAAGCCCATTTCTACCGCAATGGCATGCACCTTCTGATAGAAAACTTCTAGTGCGTAGGAGCTAGAAAGCGGCAAAGAGTCTCCACGAGCGGAGCTGGAGCTAGAAAGCGGCAAAGAGTCTCCACGAGCGGAGCTGGAGCTAGAAAGCGGCAAAGAGTCTCCACGAGCGGAGCTGGAGCTAGAAAGCGGCAAAGAGTCTCCACGAGCGGAGCTGGAGCTAGAAAGCGGCAAAGAGTCTCCACGAGCGGAGCGAGTACTTGCATCAGCTAGCTTTGGCGTGTGCTGTTGTTTGCTGGCTATTTTTGTCAACGTCCAACCGAGTGCCGCAGAAAACTTTCCCTGCCAACCCGTGTCAACGACAATGGTTGTATGAGCATCAGCAATCAATGCTGGCCCCACAACGACAGCATCTTCCTGTGCACCTGCTGAGTGGTGTAGCGGCACACTTGTTAGTCCTGTCTCAGGGAGATAAAGTTGCACTTCTCCTGCTTCTTGCTCCACTGTGTTGTTTTGTTTAACGAAGAGATGTTGTGGATAAGGGCGTGGTTGTTTTGCCTCTAGCGTTATGTTTTCAATAACTAGCTCGCCCTGTGCTTTGACACCGAACAGTTCACGATACTTGCGGTGAAATACCGCGGCAATTTTGTCTGGCTGTGTTTCTCTGACATCGATAAGGTGATCGCTGTCGCGACAGCGCATTTCCAACGTGAAGACATCGTGTCGCGCCGCCGCGGGTAACGTTGTCTTGCGTGCCAGTTTTTTACACACGTTGTCCAGCTCACCCGCGGCAAGTTCTGTCAAGCTGCGATGTAATCGTTGTGTGACACGCTCGGTTTTCTCCGCGAGTCCAATGCCGAGTGCAGAGAGTACACTTGCCAACGGATGCACGATTATTTTGCTAATTTCTAAGCGGGCCGCAACAGAGCAGATTAACTGTGCGCCTGCACCACCGAAACAGAACAGAGCGAATTGCCGACAGTCGCTGCCGTTTTCGATGCAGACTTGCCGCACTGCCAGTGCCATTTTTTCTACAGCAATGTCGATGAAGCCCCAAGCCAACTGATACGGGTCACACTGTTGTTGTTTTGCCAGTTTTGCAAAGGCATGTTGCACTGCTTGTTGGTTGAGGTGTTGGTTCTGTGTTGCACCGCAGACGGGCGGGAAAAATTGCGCTTGAATCCGTCCCAGCATCAGGTTGGCATCGGTCACAGTCAAGACTTGTCCACCGTTGCGATAGCAGACAGGCCCCGGCATTGCCCCTGCCGACTCAGGCCCGACTAGCTGCCGACCGCGATCGAAGGTTAGCAGCGAGCCGCCGCCTGCTGCAATCGTGTGTATAGCAAGACGCGGTGTTTGCAGCAGAAATCCCTGAAACAAGCCCTCGTGTCGCAGGCGATAATCGCCGTCGTAAAGGGCGATGTCGGTCGATGTGCCGCCCATGTCGAAAGTTAGCGCGTGCTCAATACCATGTGCGGCGCAAATCTTCGCCGCACCGACGACACCTCCAGCTGGCCCCGACAGCAAGGCACTGTGGCCGCGAAAATCTTGTGCGGGACGCAAACCGCCCCACGACTGCATGAACAGCAGTTCGTCCGCGGCAACTGTTTCCTGCAACTGCTGTGTGTAGTACTGCAGGCGGGGAGTCAAGCAGGCATCGATCGTTGTCGTTTCAGTGCGGGCAATGTAGCGAATCCGCGGCGAGACACGATGACTCAAAGCAATCGTGGTAAAGCCAAGTCTGCGGGCAATTTTTTCTACGGCTAGTTCGTGTTGCGGATTGCGGTAAGCGTGCAGGAAACTTATTGCCAGTGCGTCGATGCCTTGTGCTGACCAGCGTTCTAACGCGGCCCGCACCGCGTCTGTGTCCAGCGGAGTGAGCACTTTGCCGTGTGCGTCGATACGCTCCGTCACTGCGGCAACTTCTTCGTAGAGTGGTTTAGTTTTGTGCGGAGACAGACTGTAAATGTCGGGGCGGTTTTGGTATCTGATTTCTAACACGTCACGCCAGCCCTGTGTGACCAGCAGTGCACAGCGCGCCCCTTTGCGTTCTAGCAGTGCGTTGGTGGCGAGGGTTGTGCCCAGGCGCAGTTCACGGCAACGCACCCCACCGCTGATTGCTTGCATGCCCGCGGCAACGACATCGCTGTCGCCATGTTTAGCCGACAGCATTTTATGCACATGCACCTGTCCTTGCGGTGAGATTGCAACAAAGTCAGTGAATGTGCCACCGCGATCAACCCAAAACGACCAGCCTGATTTTTGCACTTGCCGTTCCTCAAGAAAGTCTGCCAATATTGCTCACCTTACTCGCCTTTGACAAAACGCATCAACATCTGCATGTCTTCCCACACTGCTCGTTTTTGTGCAGGATTGCGTAGCAGATAGGCGGGGTGGTAGGTGCAGAGCAGTGGCAAGCCTTGCCAGCGATGCCAGCGGCCACGCAACTTGCCAATACTTTCCTCGCTGTCCAGCAAAGTTTTTGCCGCCACCGCACCTAGTGCGCAGACAACTCGCGGCTTAATAATTTGCAGTTGCTTGAGCAGATAAGGTGTGCAGTTGCTGACCTCTGACGGCAAGGGGTTGCGGTTGTTAGGCGGGCGACATTTCAAAATGTTGGCGATGTAAACGTCCTGCCGTGTCCAGTTGCAAGCCTTGAGAATGCGGTCGAGCAATTGCCCCGCTCTGCCAACAAACGGCTCGCCCTGTCGATCTTCATCGGCTCCGGGGGCTTCGCCGATAAAACATATCTCTGGTGCGGCATGGCCAACACCGAACACTGTCTTGTGCCGCTGTTGTGCTAATTCACTACAGAGTGTGCAGCCTGCCACTTTTTTTTGCAACAACTGCAACACCTCCTGCTTTTCCGCCGTGCAGACATTTGCTTGCGGGTCGGCAAGGGTGGCGAAATAATTTCTCAACTGCTTTTCGTCCTGTTGTATGTTTTCGCTCAATTTTTCTCCTGTAACGACAACAATACATCACCGCTGCGCACTGCAGCACCGACCTTAACGTTAAGTGCAGCAACCACTCCGCTACACTCGGCATGCACGACATTTTCCATTTTCATCGCCTCGATAATCAGCAGTGCATCTCCTCTTTGCACCTTTGCCGCTTGTGCTACCAAAACCTTGATAACCTTGCCTGTCAAGGGCGATATGACTTCGTCGGGTTGCATATTATCCGCCAGCTGTGTTGGCAGAGCAACTGCTTCCAGCCCAACTTCTGCCCGGCAACTATGCACCTTACCCGCCCGCGTCGCATACAGCACTTGCACGGCACAACGTCCGTGTTGTAACGGAGACAGCTCTTGTGCCAACACGGTCAGCACTTCCTCAAGACACAAGTTCTCGCCGAGATCACGCAGCAATAACAAGTTCCGTCCTCGCCGCACCACTCGCTGTGTTCGTGGAGGCTTTTTGTAGTGCTCGCTTTCTAGCTTGCTCTTGTCTTCGGACATTTCGATGCTTTCTAGCTCCGCCGCTGACTCTTTGCCGCTTTCTAGCTCCGCTGCTGACTCTTTGCCGCTTTCTAGCTCCGCTGCTGACTCTTTGCCGCTTTCTAGCTCCGCCGTGAACGGCACACCTTCGCTGAGCTGCGGTGGCAAGGTGCAGTGCTGTGTCTTGCCGTTTGCAATTTGCACTTGCCATTTCATCGTGTGCCTCTGCTAGCTAAGGTTGCTAACAGTGCCGCGTGTTGGTCGGGTTTAAAAGCACGTGTTGCCATTTGGTCGAGAAAGGTGGTGTCAAAATCACCGCGGCTAAATTCTTCCTGCTCCAACAGCAAGCGATGAAACGCGGCCGTCGTCGTCACACCTTCGATGTGCAGCTCTTGTAAAGCACGACAGGTGCGTGCGATAGCTTCGTCGCGATCACGTCCTTGACAGATAATTTTTGCCAGCAGTGAGTCGAATTCGGCCGGCACACGATAGCCGCGATAGATATGGGAATCGACGCGCACAAATGCCCCTGCAGGCCAAGCGAGTTCGGTGATGCGGCCGGGGCATGGCACAAAATTGCGCTGGGCATCTTCGCAATTGATGCGCACTTCAATGGCGTGGCCGTGTAAGGCGATGTCCGCTTGCGTGAATTTTAATTTTTCGCCCGCGGCAACGGCAATCTGCTCTTTGATTAGGTCTATGCCTGTCACCATTTCGGTCACGGGGTGTTCGACTTGAATGCGGGTGTTGACCTCCATAAAATAACACTCGTCGGGACTGGCACAGATAAATTCAACCGTGCCCACGCCGCGATAATTTACCGCTTGTGCGGCTTGCACTGCTAGTGTGCCAAGTTTTTCTCGCTGTGTTGCGTTGAGATAACTGCTCGGTGCTTCTTCGAGCAGTTTCTGATAACGGCGTTGCATGGAACAGTCGCGTTCGTAAAGATGCACGACATTGCCGTGCTGGTCGGCAAGAATTTGCACCTCGATGTGCCGCGGCCGGGTTAATTTTTTTTCCCACAGCAAGGCACTGTTGCCAAAATAATTTTGTGCTTCGCGTTGGCAGGCAGCAAAAGCTTCGGGCAACTCTGCCGCACTGTTGATCGCGCGGATGCCTTTGCCCCCCCCTCCGAGGGCGGCTTTCAATAGAATTGGATAAGCATCGGGTGGTGCGTCGATATCCTTAACACTTTGCAAGGCTTGCGTTGTGCCGGGCACGGTGGGTATACCATGTGCGGCGAGTGTCTGTTTGGCACGTAGCTTATTGCCGAGCAGCCGCACCGCTTCGGCACTGGGGCCGATGAAGGTTAGTCCCGCGTCTTCGACTGCTTGCACAAAGTCACCGTTCTCGGACAGAAAACCATAACCCGGATGCACCGCATCGCAACCACTGCGCTGAGCAACTTTGACGAGCAGCTCTTGTCGTAGATAAGTTTCTGCCAGTGTCTCGCCCTGCAGGTGCACGGCGAAGTCGCAGTAGCAACGGTGGGCACTGTCAGCATCGGCAGTGTTATAGACTGCGACTGTCTCGATGCCGAGTTCCTGTGCTGAGCGAGCGATACGCACAGCGATTTCGCCGCGGTTCGCGATGAGGATGCGCTTGATGATGACCTTGCCTTCCCTGTTGACAGACAAGCGTTTTACCAAAAAAATAGCTTGTCAACAACGGCAATTGATTTTTCATCTGCTGTGCGCAGATGACTGTGTCTATGCTCCTTGCTTTTTGTTAGCTGCCGGGTTTAGTTACTGCCGGCCCTATTTGATAGCGCAATATCCTCAACGCGTGTCATGGCAGCTCGCACCTCCTCGTGCAGTACTGGTTAAACGTTGCCAATGAGTACGGCGACACCCCACTCGGTGAAGCGACCGTATTTGCTAAGCAAGAGACAATCGCACTGCTGCAACAGGCAGGAGCTACGCATGGCGAAGGTTTCCGTATCAAGGCAGCTCCTACTGCTACGGGAGGTCATATTCCGGCAAATATACTGAATGCTGATTTACACACTGCCGCGAAGGAGGGAAAGACAGAGACAGTTAAGCTGTTGATAGAACGCAGGGCAAACATCGCAGCTAAAGACGTTGCTGCTAAATGTTGCAGTTCCTACTCTTTCCAGAAATATCTCACACCACCCGTACTACGCAAAAAAACTACCCCCTCTACTTCATCCAGTGCCATTCCTAAGGCACTGCGAAGTCCAGAATCCTTCTTATTGGTTGAAGCCTGCACATACAGAGTGTGAACATCTGGGTAAAGTTTTGTGATCGCGGCTATGATCTCATCCATAATCAGTCCTTCACTGCTCCACTGCATTTTAGCATTGAGTTCAGGGTCAGCAATCACTGTGGAGATAATATCTTGAAGATCAGGCCTTGCACCGCGAAAATACTTGCGAATCTTTTTACCATCTGCCTTGATTCGCAAGCTAAAAACACTACCCTTCATCTCCTCATCCAGTGCCCTTCCTAAGGATTGGTGAAATCCAAGTTCAGTTTTATTGGTTGAAGCCTGCACATACAGAGTGTGAACCTTTGGGTAAAGTTCTGTGATTGCAGCTATGATATCATCCGTACTCAGTCCTTCACTGCCCCACTGCATCTTAGCATTGAGTTCAGGGTCAGTAATCACTGTGGAGATAATAGCTTGAAGATCAGGCTTTGTACCTAGAAAATACTTGCGAATCTTTTTACCATCTGCACCGATGCCCAAGCTAAAAACACTACCCTCCATCTCCTCATCCAGTGCCCTTCCTAAGGCGATACGAAGTCCAGAATCATTCTTATTGGTTGAAGCTTGCACATACAGAGTGCGAACCTTTGGGTAAAGTTTTGTGACTGCAGCCATGATCTCATCCGTACTCAGTCCTTCACTGTCCCACTGCATTTTAGCATTGAGTTCAGGGGCAGCAATCACTGTGGAGATAATATCTTGAAGATCAGGCCTTGCACCGCGAAAATACTTGTAAACCCTTTTACCATCTGCATTGATGTGCAAGCTAAAAATGTCACGGTTCATTGCGTCGTTTAGTGCTTTTCCCAGACTTAGGCGTAGACCTCGTTCAGAATCGTAGAGGCTGTAAACTTTTGTCTCATGCACACTCAGGTAATTGATGAACTCATCAATCGCAACACCACCACTTGCCCAAGTCATTCCTCCTTTGAATTCAGGAATCTTGAGCATCTGGGAGGCGGCATCCTTGAGCAAATCTAATCTACTTACCTTGACGGCTTTTCTGGCATAAACGCTGCTTGTGGCAACACCCAAAAACAACAAAAAATAAATAAACCTTCTCATACTTTATCCTCTGTATAACAAACAAATGCGTATACACTGCAAACACTGCATTATATATCATATTTTATATATAATGTCAAGACTGTATTAATGATGTGTAGGTGAGTGAAAAAACTACCAAATAAGGAAAAGTAAACCAGATTAGTGCTAGCAACACCGTGTGCATCCCACTGAGCCTGAGCTCCACATATTTTTTGTCTAAGGCATTGATATTATAGGAGTTCACTCCTCTGTTGAGGCACTACGATTGCACAAGTTTTAGGCAGTTCTTTAGAGCTTGAAAGGAGTATGGGAATACTTCAGCCCGACGAAGCGGTATCCGCCTTGTCCCAACGAATGTAATCAGATTCCCTCTGATGCGTTTGGTGACTATGATTCAGGTTGGTGGGGTTGGCCATCATTTTCGTGGAAAAATGAAAAAGGTGATTCCTTTGATGGGGGTCTCACTCTGAATGCAGAAGGAATACCTGATTTAATTTTAGATATAAGTGTTGATATGCGAATTAAAGGTAGCTTGGTGAAGGTGAAGCATAGGGTAAATCAGGAAATGATTCATGAGGCAGAAGAGATTGAGGATGACTGGTTCGGGTCTCCATTCAAAGATGTCAAGAAAGTGTTTGGCTCTGGTGACAACTGTGGTGAGAGCGACAGTGGTGCAAACGAGAACGGCAATCCGTGAGCAAGGCGTGACTTTCCTGTAGCACTACAGTGCGGTGGTAAGCCTTAGGTGCATGCTCTACCTCCACCCTAATCCGGCAAATCAGCAACATAGCTGTTGATTTTGCCAGACGGTGCTACGCTAGTGGGTATGAAGGTAGCGCGTCGCATTGCTTTGCCGCACTTGTTGCAGCAGAAGTCGTTTTTTCTGTTTGGCCCGCGAGCGACGGGCAAATCGACCTGTGTTGTCCAGCAGCTGGCGGATCGCGCGGATGTTATCGATCTGCTGGACTCGGAGATGTTTTTCAAATTTTCCAATGACTACAAGCAATTAGAAGCAACGGTAGCACAGAGCCAGCACCGTATTGTCGTTATCGACGAAATTCAAAAATTACCGCAATTACTCAACGATGTGCATAGATTGATCGAGCGGCAGCAGGTTGCATTTTTTGCTAACGGGCAGCAGTACGCGCAAATTACGGCGTGGTGAGGTTAATTTATTGGCGGGGCGCGCTTGGGAGGCACAGCTGTTTCCTCTGACCTATCACGAGTTGCCGCAGTTCGACTTGGAGCGCTATCTCTTTTTTGGTGGTTTGCCCGCGGTGTATTTGAGCGCCAAGCCTGCGGAAGAACTGCGTGCTTACGTCTCAACCTACATGCGGCAAGAGATACAAGAAGAAGGTTTAGTGCGCAGATTGCCTGCCTTTACGCGTTTTTTGCACACGATGGCACTGTCAAATGGCGAGATATTGAATTATGCGAAGATTGCCAACGATTGCCAAACTGCACCTTCAACTGTCGCCGCGTATGTGCAAGTTCTTGCAGACACGTTGCTAGCTGCACCGCTTCCACCGTGGCTGGCAGCGAAGAAACGCAAAGCAGTGCGCACCTCTAAACTTTATTTTTTCGACCCAGGAGTAGCGCGTGCCCTTGCAGGGATACGCAGTATCGAGCGCAATTCTAATTTTTACGGCAAAAGTTTTGAGCAATTTATCTGGATGGAGCTACGCGCTTGGCTATCCTACACTCGTCGTGAAGAGGAGCTCAGCTTTTGGCGCACACGACACGGTTATGAGGTAGATTTTTTAATTGGCTCGGAGGTGGCTGATCGAAGTCAAGGTGAGCAAGTCGGTCAGTTCCAGAGATTTAAAAGGACTGCGTGCCCTCGCAGAAGAAGGCATCTGCCAAAAATTTTATCTCATCAGCCAAGATACCCTCAACAAAAAATACGAGCAATTCCACGCCTTGCACTGGCGCACTTTCCTCGATCAATTATGGGAAGATAAACTACTGTAGCAGTGGTGTATTAGCACGCTTGATTCTCTCACTGAATTTACCAGCAAAAAGGGCGGAGGAGCGAAGTCCATCCCCCATAAAACAACCATCTCTGCAAAATAAAAAACCACTCGTGTGAAAACTCAGTGTCCCTCAGGTCGATTTTTCTTCACAATTGGAAAAAAATCTGGTGCGAGTGATGTGGTTTAATTTTTGGACAGGTGGTTTTCTCACGGGGCTGGTGCTGGCAAAAACTTTTCAACTGCTCGTGCTGCCGTGGCCTGTATTGTTTTTTTTGTTGGCGTTGCTTGGGCTGCATTCCTGTCGGCGGCAGGCTTGGCTGTGGGCTGTGTGTGGTTTTGGCTGCGGCAGTTTCCACAATGCGCCTTTTCCAGAACAGCCACTAGCAGTTGTGCAAAGCACGCAGCACAATCCGCTACAGTTTTTTTTCAGCGACCTTATTGTCGCCGATGCATCACACCAGCGTTGGCAAGTGCGGGGGTATCCAGAAAGTCAGGGCAGTGTGTCAGATGTCAGCGGTAAGCAACGCTATTTTATCTTTGCCCGCCCGCCAAACTTGCATGAGAGCAACAGCACCGTATCAGCACCGGCAGTTGTGCTCAAGCCACGCCTGCACCTGCTACACAAAACCGACAACCTGACAGAGCCAGTGCGCAGTTGGATTGCCAGCATCACGCTCGGCAAGCGCCAGCAGCTGCCACGTTCGCTGCGTGACTCGTTCCGTCTGCTGGGGCTGTTCCATATTCTCGTCATCAGCGGGCTGCACATCACTATCATCGCCGTCGCGGGCAAGAAAATTATCGACCTCGCCCTGCGTCCCCTCTACATCGTGCGTCTGCTGACCCCGACGACGTGGATCTTGCTCGGTAAAATCATCAGCCTACTAAGCTGCTTGCTGATTCTTCTCTACGGCTGCATGGTCGGGTTCTCGCCTCCAGCACAACGTGCTGTTCTCATTTTCATCGTGCATCAGGGCTATGCATGGTGGGAGAGCGATGCGACTCTGACCCAGAAAATCAAGTTAGTGCTCTTTATGCAGATGTTTTTCTTTCCCATCGGCTTCCTGTCCGATTCGCTGCTGCTCAGTTGGGGGGCTTACCTGATCGTGTTGCACTGCTTTCAGGAGGTCAAGCAGGCGAAGTCGGTGGGAGGCAGGTTTGCCGCCCTGCTGCAGGGGCAGTTGGTCATTACAGCCCTTATTCTCTGTTTTTTCAAGGAGTTAAGCCTGTTGTCGATCCCGCTGAACATCCTGCTGCTGCCACTCATCCCCTACATCATGCTGAGCGGCTTTCTGCTCCTGCTGCTACCCGCGGAGATGACAGCAGTTATCTGGATCGAGCAGTCGCATTTGTTCTTTCTTCAACAAATCGAAAATCTTGCAGAAATAGCCTCTACTTACAGTTGGTTAACCGTCAACATCGGCAACAGTGTGCCGCTACAGGTTGCCCTGTTCGTCGCTTTGATCATTATGGTGTTAAGTCGAAGCGCGTTTGTGACGAAAAGAGAGGTAGAGTGATATTAGGAGGAACAATTGAACAGCAGAAACTATTGGGAAGGTCAAAGGGTTCTTATCGTTGATGACTCAAAAGTGGTCAGAGCTTCCGTTAGCAGGATTTACACCGAAGCAGGCTTGAACATCTGCGGCGAGGTGGAAAACGGGGTGATGGCACTGGAGTTTTTGGAAAAAAATCAGGTAGATCTGCTCAGCCTTGATGTGATCATGCCAGAGATGAATGGCATCGATTGCCTGCGCAGGATCACGAGGATGAGTCTACCGCTGCGCACAATTTTTCTCAGTTGCCTGTTCGACGACCGCAAGGTGGTAGCGCGGCTACAGGAGGAATTCCCCGATGTGGCTTTTCTAAGCAAGCCGTTGACAAGGGATAGCCTCGAACAAGCATTGCAACACCTCTCCAGATCTGAACGCGGGGAAGTATCGCTGAGTGCCTGAGTTTTTTGTTTTTATATGGGGAGCGTTCCCCTCCCCGCTTTGCACGGCTCTTTGCCAAAGGCGTGCCCGAAGGCACGCCTAGCTCCCCTCCCCTGCGTGTTTGCAGACTTCTCGTTTGGGTCAGGTGCAATCATCCTGCTGCACCATGCACACATGTGTGCATGCACTTTGTCGCTTCCTAGCTCCAGCTGAAGCATTGGCGTGAAATGGTTTGCAGGTCTGCTTGCACCTGACCATTGTCAACTTCTGGGGACATAGCCAACTTATGTGTGGCACGAGCACTATCTCCAAAACCACAACCTACAGGGATACCTCAATCACAATTCAACTTATTCAACAAAGACGGAGAATGCATCCCATATACAAACCAGAGATGAGGATACAGAGGGGTTTGGTAACAATCAGAAAGTTACAGGTGAGTGACTTTGCTATACTCATCTTCTTTCTAACCAACTGAAACCACGAAAAGGGTGCTAGCGGATTGTAGCTGAATTTGGAAATGTCGCAGAAGAGGTAGAATGATGGGGCTGCCTAAAAGCGCGTGACCCTAGCCGCTTATATATTCACCAAATTTCTTTTTATTTTTACTTATTTTAAAATTGTACCAAAATTAACACGGCCCGCAGTGAGATAATGGTCAAGTCTCATCGACGCTAGCAACGCCAGCGAGCCGTGCTAATTAAGGATAATCTGTGCTTATAGGAACTTACACCACGGTTGTCAAGAAAAAAACAGCTTCATCAGAGACACTTATTGTCTTACACAAGAAACGCGTTATTGCTGTCAGATGGAAAAAGTGGGCACTTGTGGTAGCAGCTTCGCTTCTCTAGTTTGCCGTTGTGGTTGGACAGAAATGGGTGACTGTCTAAAGTTTGGAGAGGCATGGTGAACTGAGTTACCTAGTGCACTTGCAGTTGCTAAACTCGCCTCTTTTTGTTATCTCTTCCTAGTCATGCCAGCAACACGGACATTTTGCTTGCCGGCATCACGGCCGCTGTGTAGAATGGTCAAAATAGAACATAACTCTAAATTTTGGGGTAGTTGGATGTTGCGTGCGGTTGTTCGCCTTATTGTCTTTTTGTCTCTTGTCTCGGTTTGCCCATGAGGGTGGGGCGACTTTTTACTGCTGATAAAACCAATCCCTACGATGGGTTAGAATTTGAACAGCGCCAATCGGAGCTGAAAAATTCCGACGGCAGCGGGGCGAGTGCGGTACTTGAAGTCACCGTGCCGAAGGGCTGGAGTAATGTTGCCTCTGATATTTTGGCGCAGAAGTATTTGCGGCGGCGCGGTGTTCCCGAACACGGGGCTGAGAAGGACGCACGGCAAGTGTTCCATCGCCTCGCGGGGTGCTGGCGACACTGGGGGGAACAGCACGGCTACTTCGATGATGCCGAGAGCGCACAGGTTTTCTACGACGAAGCCTGTTTCATGCTCGCACATCAATACGGTGCACCGAACAGCCCGCAGTGGTTCAACACGGGCTTGCACTTTGCCTACGGGTTGGAGGGGCCGCCGCAAGGTCACTACTATGTCTGCTCGCAGAGCGGTGAGATTACCGAGTCGGCCAACGCCTACGAACGACCGCAGCCGCACGCCTGCTTTATTCAATCGGTGCAGGACAATCTTGTCAGCGAAGGCGGGATCATGGAGCTGTGGGCAAAGGAAGCACTACTATTCAAGTACGGCAGTGGCACTGGCACTAACTTCAGCAGTCTGCGCGGCAAGGGTGAGTCTTTATCAGGTGGTGGTGTATCTTCGGGTTTAATGTCGTTTTTGCGGGTTGGCGATCGTGCTGCAGGCGCTATCAAGAGTGGCGGCACGACTCGACGTGCAGCCAAGATGGTCTGTCTCGACATCGACCATCCCGATATTGAGGACTTCATCAACTGGAAACTACACGAAGAACAGAAAGTGGCAGCACTGGTGGCTGGTTCGCGGTTACTCAAGCAGCATCTGGAAAAGGTGTTTGCAGCTTGTCAGCAGGGTGGCAGCGCTTCAGCTGAGAGCTGTGATCCAAGTCGCAATGCAGTGTTGGCCAAAGTCTGTCGCACCGCACAGCAGGCACACGTGCCACCCAGCTACATCAACAGAGTGCTGGAGTTGGCACGGCAGGGACATACGCAACTCGATTTGCAGAGTTTCGACACCGATTGGAACTCGGAGGCTTATCAGACTGTTTCTGGGCAGAATTCCAACAATTCGGTGCGGGTTAAGAACACCTTCATGGAGGCACTGGCAGAGCAGCGTGACTGGGACTTGACCACACGCAGCGACGGGAGCACCGTGCGCACGGTGCCCGCGACACAGCTATGGAGCGATATTTGCTTTGCGGCATGGTCGTGTGCCGATCCGGGCTTGCAGTTCGATGACACCATCAACGAGTGGCACACTTGCCCGCGAGATGGAGCAATCAGAGCTTCCAATCCCTGTTCGGAATACATGTTTCTCGACGACACGGCCTGCAACCTCGCTTCGGTCAATCTGCTCAAGCTTTACGATTACGAGCGGCGCATCTTCAACATCGAGGCCTTCCGTCATGCCTGTCGTATGTGGACGATAATTCTCGACATCTCGGTGCAGATGGCACAGTTCCCCGGCCGCGAGATTGCCCGGCAAAGCTGGAACTATCGCACGCTCGGTCTTGGTTATGCCAACATCGGGGCACTGTTGATGACGATGGGCATTCCTTACGGCAGCGCACAGGCAACCGCCATCAGTGCTGCGCTGACGGCCTTAATGACGGCTGAAGCCTATCGCACCAGTGCTGAGTTGGCACAGCATCTCGCTCCGTTTCCACGTTTTGCCGCGAACCGCACCGACATGCTGCGTGTTATCGGCAACCATCGTGCCGCGACACACGCCACACAGCCTTTTCAAGGCCTGTCCTGCGAGCCACAACGTATTGATGCAGAGCATTGTCCGCCATATCTGCTTGCCGCGGCACAGCAGTGTTGGGACGATGCACTAGCATTGGGCATGGAACACGGTTATCGCAATGCTCAGACGACAGTGATTGCTCCGACAGGCACTATTGGTCTGTTGATGGATTGCGACACAACGGGGATTGAGCCTGACTATGCGCTGGTCAAATACAAAAAACTGGCCGGCGGCGGTTATTTCAAAATTATCAACCAGTCCGTGCCACGTGCTTTGCAGCAACTCGGCTATCGTCCCAAGCAAATCAAGGAAATCGTCACCCATTGTGTTGGACATGGCACACTGGCAGAAGCACCACACATCAACTTTGCGACATTGAAAGAAAAAGGTTTCACCGATGACATGCTAATTGCTCTTAACGGTGATATGCCGAATATTTTTGATATTTCTTTTGCATTTACCAAGTGGATGTTGGGAGAAGAATTTTGTGTTGAGACACTGAAAATTGAACGCGCATTGCTCGACGATCCAACTTGTAACATTTTGCGGCACATCGGTTTTTCTGCCACGGAGATTGCCGAAGCAAACGAATATGTCTGTGGCACGATGACACTAGAAGGTGCGCCGCACCTGCGAGAAGAGCATCTCGCGGTATTCGATTGTGCTAACAAGTGTGGTCGCAAGGGGGAGCGGTTCATCTCGCCTTTCAAGCATCTGTCGATGTTGGCGGCGACGCAGCCGTTTGTATCGGGTGCGATAAGCAAGACGATCAACTTGCCCTATGAGGCGACGCTTGCGGATATCGACCGTGTCTATCGGCAGGCGTGGAAGTCGATGATTAAGGCGATCGCACTTTACCGTGACGGGTCGAAACTCAGCCAGCCACTGGCGACGCAACAGAGCAAGTGGTATGAGGAGGACACAGGAGTGCGCGAGGTAGCTGAAGATTTGGTGCGTTTCCACAAGGAGGCGCGGCGACAGCTGCCCAACAAACGCTCTGGCTACACGCAGAAGGTAAAAATCGAGGGGCACAACATCTATCTGCGCACAGGCGAGTATGAGAACGGTGATCTTGGTGAAATTTTCCTCGATATGAACAAGGAAGGCACACTGCTGGGTGGTATCATGAACAGCTTTGCCATCGCCGTCAGTCTCGGTTTGCAGTATGGCGTGCCACTCGATGAATTCGTCGATGTCTTCACCTTCAGTCGTTTCGAGCCCAGTGGTCTAGTATTAGGGCACAATCATATCAAGCACTCGACCTCGATTATCGACTTCCTGTTTCGAGATTTGGCTATCAACTACCTCGGTCGCGGTGACCTGAGCAATACGAGCGACAAGCCGCGGTTGCAGTCTTACGCACAAGAAGCACTCACCGCGCCGCTTGAGCAGGCACGTGTCAGCGGTTATGCAGGCGAGCCATGCTCCAGCTGTAATTCATTGACGCTGGTGCGTAACGGCTCGTGTCTGAAGTGCTTGAGCTGTGGTGAGACAACTGGCTGTAGCTGAGTTGCAGGTGGGTAGCTTTGCGTGTGGAACACAAAACAGGACGTTGGACACAGAGGGCTGATAACTTCGCAAGAGCACTGGCACAGTTGCGAGAAGCTGTCGAATTGGCAGGTACGCGTGAGCTCTCGAAGCTCGAAGCGCAGGGGTTGATACAGGGATTTGAGTATACCCACGAACTGGCTTGGAATACGCTGCGAGATTTTCTTGTGGAACAGGGCCGCGCGGGGCTTTACGGTTCTAAAGACACGACACGTACAGCCTTCAAAGCAGGCTTGATAAAAGAGGGAGAAAACTGGATGGCTATGATCCGTAGCCGTAACCTGACATCCCATACCTACAACGAGGATACTGCCAAGCAGATTGTTACCGCGATTATTGACACATATTTTACTGAGTTCCAAGCACTGCAAACCAAGCTAGAACAGTTGAAACAAGAGCCGCTCGTGTGAATTACGGTCTGTCAGAAGCTACCGTTGCAAAAATCTGCACCATCCTTACGCACTACCCGCAGGTAGAACGTGCGGTTTTATACGGCTCACGTGCTACAGGATCTTATGATAATGGTTCTGACATTGATCTTGCCCTCTGCGGTGGAGCTGACCTGACCTTGAAGGTGCATCACAAAATTGCTGACGAACTGGACGACCTGCTCTTGCCCTATACAATCGACCTGTCCATCCTACACGACATCAAGAATCCTAAATTGCTCGCACACATCGATGCTGTCGGGAAAACTCTGTATTCAAGGAACGTCACCTAAGAATAGAACTACAAAGCAATGGGGGGAGGGTTGGAGCTTGCTAAATAATTTCGCGTCCCGCGATATAACCTGTGCTTCGAGTATTGCAGCCGCAGGTTCTGTTGCCTGCCGATTCAAACAGTGATAGACAGGAGATGCAGCGACGAGTTCTGATTTTGATCGGGGCAAGGTTGGCTAACCGTCGTGCGTGATTCTTCAACTCGATATCCTTAAGCACCGATGGTGGCAGTTGTTTTATCCGTTTGGTGGTTGGTTCGGTAGCAATTTGAGTTTCCATACAATTCCTTAGCAATTAATATAACAAAGACTTAGAATAAAACTATTAAAATAAATACTTTCTTAAAAACATATATCTTTGTTAGCGTAGCAGATTTGGGTGTGTCTGTCAAGTCTGTTGGTGCTTGATATGCTGGCATAATAAGAAAGAAGGGAGGGCAAGCAGCCCTCCCTGATGAAGTTATCGTCATGTGTTACGGCTATTTGAGGATGCCAAAGCCGCCATCTTGCAACAGCACAGCTTTGTGAATGATGAGATAATTAGGCCTGAAAAGATGAATGGTTTCACCATTGTGGTAGGATTCAGAGTAAACTCCGATTTTGTGGTAGCCGTTGTCATAGACTTCTTCAATGATGCCGTAGCGAAACGCGATCCCGTCGCGATCACCCAGCATGTAAACATCAAGACCAACATCCTGATGCGCAGGCACACGATAGCCACTCATAGTATCCAACAGGTCATCAAACTGATCGCCACCGGGCAAAGTCTCGGCACGCTCAGTAGGCACAGTAATGTCAGCACGCAAACGCTCGCTAGTATCGATATCGAGATAGCCATCGTAGAGCTTGCCATCAATCAAAAACTGCACCTGCTCACCTGTTAGCGTGTTGTCAGGCAACAACGCCGTATCAGTCGCAGCACTCAAAGCACCAGAAATGAAAAACATGGATGTGATTGCAAAAATATTTTTGATGTTCATAGTATGTCTCCTTCGCAAAAAAAGTCTCAAAAAAATGCCAAGTGATGCTTTATTTGCAGGAGTGGCTCAGTGCCAAGAGGAAGATGAGGATAGGCCCCACAGCAGAGATGATCGAGTGAACAGAACCTTGTATAACGCTGTGGCAAAAAACAGCCACTATTGTAGTGGGCAACAAGCCCTTGTTATCAAGTCAACTATCACTTAAGCGGTAAAACCGCACCGTTTGCACATAACAAACGGATAATCTCTATTCCTAATTCCTAACCCTGCATAGCTTGCCCACCAGACAAGCGCAAGCATCCGCCCACTGCAAAACGCTGCAGCGGGAATAAAAGCTCGATACATGTAATACATCGAGTCATATCGCATAAAAACTCAGGTGACTCAAACCAGAAAGTAACCTGCTACTCTGGTAGCGTCAACTGTTCTATCTATAGAAACATACCAGCTGCCGAGATGATGTGCAACCCATCTTGTATATTTTTTGCTAATTTTTTTTTCTCCCTCTGCTATTGCACTTGTTTTTTTATATAATACAACTTGTGATTACATTTTTGTAAAATTAATTTTAATTTTTTACTTTTACAATTTGCATGCGCACTGCAGTTTAGAAAAAACAGTTTGCTGCCGATGACGCGAACAGATTTATAGTGAGGCTTGTAATGATGCGTGTGCTAACTTTTTGCCTAGTATTGAGCGTGCTGAGCTGTAACAAAATCAGTTTTTTGTCGGTCGGTATTGGCAGCAAGGACATTCCTGCACCAACGACAGTGCCAGATGAAGGTAGCGGCGAAGAAATGTTTGTGCTAGGAGCAGCAGCACGCAGTCCGCTCGACATCTTGATGGTTATCGACAACTCCAGTTCGATGGTAGAAGTGCATCGGGGCTTGTCCGACAAGCTCGATGTCTTGCTCGGTGAAGTGAAGGACAACGATTGGCAGATTGCACTGACAACAACTGACCCACGTGATTGTCTACAAATGCTTATCAGTGCCTCTGCCCCTAACTATACACAGGTTTTCCACAGAGCAATCAGCAAACTGGGCACGGGTGGCACTATTCTCGAACAGGCAAGCCGTGCCGCGCTTCTCGGTTTGCAAAAGGACTGTCAGGGCAAGGAGTGGCTGCGTCCCAACTCAGCCGTCGCGGTGCTGATTGTCACCGACGAAGATAATTTTGAGCGCGGCCCGTGTGGGATGATCGATGCCAGCGGCTTGAGTGTCGTCGAGCCACTCGACGATAGCGAGTGCCATATATCTGCACTGCACGCTTACTTGCAAAAAATAAGAATTACCGGTGTTACCGCTAAAGTTTATGGTCTGATTAACACCAGTAACAACGGCGCACACAGCAAAAATTTTCTGACGTGGAAAGACAGTAACGGCAAGCATATCTTCGATCATTATGCCTCTGTGTATGCTAAAGACTACACCGCTACCCTGATAAAAATTTCCCAGCACATCCAAGACGTGCTGCAAAATAGATTTGTTTTGCAAAAGATTTATCCCAACAGGTTTGCCAGAGTTTTTTTCACCACCAGCAAAGGTGAGGATATGTTGAGCACAGATGCTTACAACATCAGCGGCAACATTCTTACTCTCAAAACAAACGCCATCCCGCCCGGTACCCGCAGCATCAAAATCGTTTGGCTTGAACTGGAGTGATTGCTGCGCGGCTCTTTGCCGCTTCCTAGCTCCACCTAGCGTGCCGCAATATGTGTCTCGTCGCGCGCCAAAAAGCGATAGATAAGATAGTTGCGATAGACGCGCATGACATAGTGCTTGGTTTCGCCGAAAGGAATGAGCTCGATCCAAACACGTGGGTCGGGATGAGCACGACGTTGCAGCCAAGTGTCAACAACCTCCTCACCGGCATTGTAAGCGGCAAAGATCGCGGGTAAGTTGTCGCGATAACGAGTAGTAAGCTGGCGCAGCAGTAATGCACCGAACTTAATGTTGGTCGCAGGCTCGAACAAGCGCTGTTCGATGTTGTCAGTAGGCAGTTTGTTGGTAGTGGCAATGTCACGAGCAGTGGGGGGAATTATCTGCATCAAGCCGAGCGCATCAGAACGACTACGTGCCTCAGGATGGAAGGCCGACTCTTGCCGTGCCACTGCCAGCAGCATCTCTGGTGCGAGGTTGACACGGAAGGCCTCCTTGCCGAACAAGTGCAGATATGGCTGGGGAAAGTAAATCAGCAACTGCTCAGGCAACTTGTGCCAGTAGGATTTTTGTTGTTTAGCTGCTTCGCTGATTAAGTTGATACTGCGTGTGTAGCGACGCGAAGCAAAATAAAGCCGCGTCAGATAGAGACGTAAATCACGTGTGCGTCGCGGCGAAGTTTGCGCCAAGTGCTTTTCCAACTCCTGCAACTCTACTTGTGCCAAATCAAACAGCCGCGCGGCGATAAATATCTCGGCCCGCAACAGTGGCCGCGCAAACCTGCTCTGACGGTGATAACGACGCAGGTCGATACCCTTGTGCTCGGTAACCGCACGCTGCAGATAAGCGCGGCTATACTGCTTATACCACGGAGGCCGCTGCGTCATGTGTGCCGCAGCGGACAGCGTGTAGTAAGATAGCGGGAATTCTTCCTCCAGCTCTGCCAAGTATTCCTGCGCAGTGCGTTCCGTCACCCGCACCTTGCTCTTCTTCGCCTGTGTCGCGGTCATTGCTAGCCAAAACAACAGGCGGGGCCTGATGACCGAATCGGGAAAAAGAGTCATACTCTCCTGCCAAAAATGTGCCGCCTGTTGCCAATCCTGTGACAAATAGTGGTAAAGCCCGTTATACCAGAGAAAACGCTCACGCCAGTCAGGGTCAAGATCGTGCTGCAGAGCTGTGTTGCTCCATGCGATTGCCTGTGCATAGTCCTTGCGTTCCGCAGCAATACGGAAGGCAAGGATATGATGTGCCTCCGCGATCAACTGTAAGAACTTGCGAGGCATTTCACCCGCGTCGAGTGCTGTCTGTGTTTCCTGCAGCGCTTGCTGTGCTAGTGCAGTGGCTTGTGCGTATGCACCGTGCAGTGTCTTGTAGCGTGCCGCCCACAACAGGTCGTTAATCTTGCGGGCGAGCAGCTCTGCGGGGCTGATATTGAGGGCAGCGTGATCGATGTAGTCACGCTGTTGCCACAGGGTAGCGAGGTTGCTGTAGGAGTCAGATAACCATAGGCGGCTCTTGCCGAGCTTGCGTCCTAGTGTCACCACTCCCGTGGCGGCGGTCAAGGCTAGTTGCGGGTAGATGCTGGTCGTGGAGGCATAGCGCAGGTAGCGATGATGATAGCTGAGTGCCTCTTGCGTATTGCCACGACAGGCGGAGGTTAGCCCTTGCCAGTAGACTTTGATTGGCTGGGTGAACGAAGCCAGCAGTGTGTTCCATTGCGATGTATGGGCTTGTTCCTGACAGTAGCGTTTAGCGTTCAGCTCCAGTGTTGGGTCTTCATGCATTAGTTGTAGCAAATTTGAGGGTAGCGGGGTCTCTGTCTCGGCGGTGTGGTCGAGGCGTTTAGCAAGATGCTTGGCAATTATGGCAGTGATGCGTCTACCGCTATAGCTGAGCTGGGTCTTGGCATGTTCGACGAAAAATTCTAGTGGCTGCGGTTGTGCTTGATTGTTAGCTAACAGCGTCAGGTATCTGGTGAAGACGTGCTTTTGAAATTCGCCTGTTGCTTGTGCAAAGGCTGTGCGCATTTTCACCAAGGCGCGGTTGGCATCACCCTCTGCTGCAAGACGTTCAGCCTCGATGAGCATTACCGCGTCGCTGACCGTGTTGCGAAAATGTGGGTAGCGCTGCAGATAAAGCTGAAGCTTCTCCTGCGGCGATGGTTCATTTTCCTTTTCTGCAACAGCCTCGACCCTGATGACATCGATCATCGGTGGCTGAATGTGATGGTAGCACGCGGCAAGCATCATTGCGCAGCTAAGCACTTGGCCGGTGCTGGAAAAAAACTCCCGCTTCACATAATGCTCGTGGTAAATTTATGCTACGATTTTAAATTTTAACAGAGTTACAAGAGAAAAACCACTTGCGTCCACTTGCTGTGCTCGTGGGACTTTTTGTAACGCTCGCGTGCTCGCAAGCTTCAGGCGATGTTTTTAGCGCGGTTGTCCGCAGCCCTCTACAGGGATGAGGACAACCTACGAAGTTTTTATTGCGAAGCCTGACAGCGAGGTAGATAGATCTTGTTCAGGTTACTGCCAATTCTAATCATCACGTATTGACCCGCTACACAGCTGCCGGTTTTCTGCGCAACAAAGGTTGTGCCGTGGGCTCCCGGAATATCCAGTCCAGACATGGTGGTCGCGGTTGTACTTGTTATCACCTCGCCATTGGCATCGGTGATGACGTAGGACATCGCTTTGCTCGCACCGTTCAGTGCTATGCGTGCCGCACCGCTGAACATGAAGGTGATATTGCCACGTGAGGTGTCGTTGATAGCGAGAATATCGCTTGTGCCAGAATAGTTGCCCGCGGTCAGCGTCACCTTATCGATCGGTGTGCCATCCACCGAGCCGCCAATCTTTGCCACACCAGATGTATCTCGCACGAGAAATACGTCAAAACTCGCACTTACACCCGCAGCAACGATGACATCGTAGATATTATCGCCAACCGCGGTTTTCCACATGGCAAGAGCATCGTCAATTTCGCTGCCACTGCTATCGTAGGCAGAAAGTGATGCTTGGGCAGAAGGTGTAACGGTCGTCCCGCTTCTGTTGATAACGGTTATGGGAAACACCATGCCCGGATTCTTTTGGTTTTGATTCTGCTCTTCGATGCGGTAAGCGCCCGCATTGCTGCTGCTAGGCGGTGTGCCACCTCCGCTGGGTGCGTCATAGTTAAGGGTTTCAGCATCAGTGAAGTTAAACGTCTCACCGTCGCCACCGTCTTCGGTACAGCTTACCGTAAAGCTTGTGCTATGAGTGGGGTTCATCGTGTCATTAGCCTCACACTCGCAGACATCGTCGCCGTCGGTGCAAGCGGCACTGTCGGAGGTCATTACACAGGCAAAACCGCTGACATCGTTCAAGTAATCGGAGATATGACCAGCTGGATCACGGAACATGGCCACTGTCTTGCGCCCCGTCTCGCGGCAAGCAGGAACTCCCAGAGGTGTTGTTGTCCCCCCACTGTAGTCGCTGTCTCCCTGCAA
Organism: Oligoflexales bacterium; assembly: GCA_965226195.1. Lineage (GTDB taxonomy): Bacteria > Bdellovibrionota_B > Oligoflexia > Oligoflexales > JAPPIL01. The sequence continues at coordinate 527,112 of OZ245333.1, read as the reverse complement.
AACATCGACGATAACATCGATCTTGTCGTCGATATTGTCCTGCGAGTTGCCATCGGTCATCAGTTCATCGATGATCACACGCTTCGCCGTTTTCACAAACTCGCGGATGCGATTATCATCGATCTCGCTTAGATCACCACAGGCAGCTCCCCAACCAAACAAAAAGAACACTGCCGCAGCACAAAGACACTTCCTCATGACATTCTCCCCAAAAAATTAAAAACTCTTACCTGTATTGTCGGCCGTATTTTAAAAAAATTTAGTTAAAATAAAATTTTCATATAAAAATAAATAAAAACAAGATGTTGTCTTGCTGAAAAAAAACTCTGCTTAAATCGTGTAAGAGTAGCAGCTAGGCAGAATTTTTCGTGCAGGTGGGACAGAAGAAGGTGCTGCGTCCGCCTGTTCTGCTGCGGACGATTGGTGTTTGGCAGCGAGGACAGGGCTGGTCTTGCTTGCCATAGACGGCGAGGCTGACGGTGAAGTAGCCGGGGTTGCCGCCGAGATCACGGTAGTCACGAAACGATGTGCCGCCTGCGGTGATGGCTTGGCGCAGAATTTTTTTAATCGCCCGTGTCAGACGTTGATAATCACTGGAGGCGATCTGCCCCGCGGCAGTGAAGGGGTGAATGCGGGCCGCATGCAGGCTTTCGGAAGCGTAAATGTTGCCGATGCCGACGACGATGTTGGCATTCATGAGGAAATTTTTAATCGGCACCCGCCTACCTCGACTCTTTTGCCACAGGTAGCGGGCAAGGTTGTTATGGCTCAATGGCTCGACCCCAAGTGCCGTCAGCCATGGGTGTTGTCCCTGCTGAGCAAGGGGAGCGAGGCGACCGAAGCGCCGTGGATCGATGAATTGCAGCGAGCTGCGCTGTCGTCCCAGCGTGAGATGAAAGATAACGTGGGCGTGCTTGCTCAGCGGCTGTGCCTGTGGTGACAGAATAAGGTTGCCCGTCATGCCGAGATGTGCGATTACCCCGTGCCCATCGCGACGACTGAATAGCAGATACTTGCCGCGGCGAGTGATAGCACTAAGGGTGTGGCCGCGCAACGCGGCACTTATTGCCGCCTGATCGAGTATCTCACGCAAATTCGCACGGCGAAATTCAACCCGCTGCGTGCGCCAGCCAACAACACGCGTGCGCAACCCCCGCACGAGACATTCAACTTCTGGCAGTTCTGGCATCGCTCTGTCCAAATTCACACTTGCGAGAATTCTAAACGATTAGCCTTTTGTTGTCGAGTTTCTTGTTTTGTCATCTGCTTTCGCATTTTGTTTTTTGTCATCTGCTGTTGCAGATGACTGTGTCGATGCTCCCTGCTTTTTGTTAGCTTTTGAATTTGGGGTAGTTGCGACTGCTGCTTGTGCCAAACAAAGCATAATGTTTATGTGTACCTCCCTTGCGTGCTACGCAAGACTTTTTGCCGCTTGCTAGCTCCCATGCTTGCGCCCTTCGGCAGGAGCCTAACAGGGTCGCAACAACCCTAGCCCCCAAAAATAGGCATAGATGTCGGCAGCCACAACTACCCCAAATTCAAAGCATCTAAAGCCGTGAGCTTTGATATGGGGTTTGGTTTTATTTTTGGCATAGTGCTGGCTGCAAGCTTTCTCATATTTGCTATGGTGCTTAAAACATATAGAGCATCCCCCTCCTCTTCAACCGCCGACCGTACCCCATCTCAGGGAGGTGTTGAAGAGGAGGGGGATGCTCTATACTTAACACCGAGACAAAGAAGGGGGGTGGGGCACGGGGCGGGGGGAACGACCGGCTTTGTTGCATAACTCAGGGCAGGCATGTTTATATCCTATAACCCTTTAGCAGTAAGAATTTTATAGGTGTTGCAAAGGTAATGCCTGCACCACGCACAAGCCCGTAGTGTCCACAGAAATTGACAATGGTCAGGTGCAAGCAGACCTGCAAACCATTTCACGCGAATGCTTTAGCATGAGACATGGTGCAGCAGGATGATTGCACCTGACCCAAACGAGAAGTCTGCGAACACGCAGGGGAGGGGAGCTAGAAAGCGGGGAGGGGGAACGATCCCCACATAAAAGTGATATGATAACAGCATGTTATAATCAACGGAACTTATGCAACAAAGCCGGAACGACCGCCCCGAATATAAAGAACGCTCCCCACAAACAACCGTGCGGAAGTGGTGTGCGATCATTTCTTAATATCCACGCGTTCTAAAAAACAGCGATACATATCGACGACGACGTGCCACGGCCTGCGTGTCGGTGATTGGGGTTGAAACAGGGCACGTATTTCTTCGGTGGGTGTGCAGCTTTTGATCGTTTGGCGGTAAATTTTTACCCCGATAATTTTGCCCAGTGCTTTTGAAATTTCAAAAGCGACACGTTCGTCCATTGCCACTGTGCGGCTGAGGTGGCGCATGATTCGTCCGTCGCAGTTTTCGACACGATGCAACATCCAGCTGTGAAAACGCACAATCTCACGAGCAACTTCTCGCTGCTCGCGATCGACACGTTCTTTGCCCTGTGCGATATCGACATAGCGATAATAGTTGGTCAGCTTGCGTTTGGGGTTGATGATCTTGGAGCACAGAATGCCGAGAGCAAATCTTATCACACGTTGGTAAAAATTATTGATCGCAGTTTTTTTAAAATCAGCACGGGAAACGGTGTCATAAAGAAACTGCCCCGCGGCTTCGGCGAGGTTATTAAGCGAAATTCTAGTCAGCATAATTGTCTTGCTTTTATCAACGTAAAAAAATTCGTCGAGTGCTAAGCGCACTGCCACTGTCTTTAAGGCATAAGGCGAAACAAGTTTTTGTTGTTGTGCTTGGCGGATAATTTTTTCTGGCGTACCAGAAACGAGATTGAACAGCGTGAGAATGACAGGGTTGCTGGAAAATTTAAAAAATTTCACCAAATCAGAAACCAACGACAGGACATGATAGTCAAGATCAATCATGATTTCGTTGTAGAGTCGCTCGCGGTGGTCGAGTTGCACACTATCGCTGCGTTGCTCTTCCCAGAAAGTATATGAGTGCCACTTCACCCATGGAGGTGTGTCCATCAGGCAGTAGAGATTTTTTTTCAGGTAAAGGTAATGGCTGATGGTAAACTCGGAGGGAAAATTTAAACTAAAATAATACTGATCGATGTTAGCAACGACACGCACAACTTTTTTGTTTTTGGTGTTTGTTTTTCGCAGGCTATGTGACAACGCAGCAGGCAATTGCTGGTCGGCAAGATGGTATTCGCCCGTGATGCACAGTATCTGGTGTTGCGGGAATTTCCGTGCCAATTGGGTAAGTTTTTTCGCACAAAAACGATCGCGCTGGGCAAGTTTATCCTTACCTTTATCTTTACTGCTGCCGTTGATACCAAAAATGGGAATTTTTTCAGCCAGTGCATGGCTGACGATGCGCTGATAATTGCGCCACGGAAATCCCCAAGTTTTTTCGTAATCGATACGGCATAAAAAATCTTGCTCAGTAATTTTTTGTTGTTGCAATAAATCTAGCACCTCTTGATGATTGGCTTGAAAGGCTTCCATCGCGATCAGACGTGGCCGTGAAGGATTGAACACAGCAAGTTCTTGCAGCAGGCGCACGAAGCCTTTTTGCGATTGTTTCAAGGTATGAAAGTCCCCGTAAAGAATGATGTCGGCATCGACAATCCCAGCAAAAAAATCCTCACGATTTATTTTTTTGAAACGGCGCGGCAGGCTTTTTTCAAATTGACGCGAATAACTGATGATCGCGCTGTCATTACCAGCGGTTAGCTCCTGCGCGGCAGAACGTGCTCGCCGATACAGCTTCGTCTGCAACTGCCTGACTGTAGGAGATGACATTGCCTGTTACCTCATCGCTTAGCGTGGCTCACCTCCCTTATCGGCGCGGTGAGTGTGATGCTCAAGCACTGCGTCTAGTCAATCTTTGCCTTACCCTGCAGGCAAAATCTACGGGCAAGTGGTGCTAAAACACAGGAGGAAACTAAACATGTGTTAGAAAAACTGCGCCGCTTCCATCAGCTTCGGCAGAAGGGAAGATATTAAGCTGGCAGGCTTATTTGTGTCACAAGTCGCGCAATTTTACTACTCTGTCAGGGCAAGCATCTGCTTGACTTTAGGGGCGTTATCGTCTTCGCAAAGAGGTAGCATGGCGTTGCCGAACGCACCACCGATGGGTAATTTGTTGCGACTGAGCACGGCAGTAGAGATTAGCTTGCACAACTCGCGCACACTGTAAGACACTTGTGCGGGTGGGGTGATAATCAGGCTCTGTGTCTGCAACGGCTGCTGGCATAGCTCAACCAGCTGTGCGGCAATGTTGTTGACGTGGGCAAGGCTCACCTGCTTACGGAAATCAGGTAAGAAACACAGACCGGGAAAACGCATCAAGCGCAAAAATGTTTTCACCAAACGATCGTGACGACCTGCACCACTCCAAGTCAACGGACACCTGACAATCAATTTTTCTTTAATAGCAGAATTGAGAATGTGATGCTCAGCGATGTATTTTTCTTTTAAGAAAGCAACCCGTGCATTACGCCTTGCTCCCCGTGCGCTGAGAAAAATCAAGCGCTGCGTGCCCGCCCGCTCCATGCCGTGAAGGAGATTGCGCAATGCTCTGATGTTGGGCGTGAAGATGTTATGCACGCTCCGCGTCGCACAGACATCTTCCTGCGGGCCGATAAAACTGTCGCTCCACGCCAGATGTACCACTGTATCCACCCCGCGCAACGGCGCGGCCAACAACTCCGCCGAACGCAAGTCAGAAAAAAACGGCATTACCCGCTCGTGCGGTTCAGGCAAGCGATGCCGATACATGCAGACCACCGCCTGCTCGACCTGTGTCAACTTGCGTACCAGATGATGCCCGATAAACCCCGCACTGCCAGTTATCAACACCGCCATCACGTCCCCTCCATAACTCACCTAATCATTATAGCACATCTTTGTGTTTGGTTTTCGTCAACTAGGTATTAAAAAAATTTAAAATTCTGGCTGGTGTAGTTTCTTTTTTTTTGGAAATGCTACAAGCTGTATCGTTATCTGGGCAGCCGCCTAGTATTGTTGATTTTTGTTAGGGGAAGTTGTTATGCGTATCGGAATCTTTTCCTGCGTCTTGTTGTGGGCTGGCTTCACCACTGGCAAGCTCCACAGCGCACCGAAGGTGAGCATGAGTGCCAAGCTGCAAGAAACGTTGGCGGGACGCATCGTGCAGCGTCGTCTGGAAGTCTACGTCGGCAAGAGTGTTGATGTTTTGGTGCGTCATCAGGACACGAATTACCGCTACTCTGGCAAGATCGAGCAGATAATCGTGCCTGATATTGCTGACTACCTCAGCACTGGCCATCAAGGTAAGGCGAGGTTCAAGGCGAAGCTCAGCGATGTGCAACTGCAAGAACCACAAGACGATGATATGCCCTTGCCTGAGATCGTAGAACTCAAGCGATTGTCCATCTTCGGTGTGGGAGGTATTGGTCAGATGCAGTATCTTGATGCTAATGCACTGTTGGGAGGGGAACGCTGGCTTTGTTGCATAACTCAGGGCAGGTATATCTATATCCTATAACCCTTTAGCAGTAAGAATTTTATAGGTGTTGCAAAGGTAATGCCTGCACCACGCACAAGCTCATAGTGTCCACAGAAGTTGACAATGGTCAGGTGCAAGCAGACCTGCAAACCATTTCACGCCAATGCTTCAGCTGGAGCTAGGAAGCGACAAAGAGCATGCACACATGTGTGCATGCTGCAGCAGGATGATTGCACCTGACCCAAACAGAAGTCTGCGAACACGCAGGGGTGTGGAGCTAGGCGTGCCTTCGGGCACGCCTTTGGCAAAGAGCCGCGCAAAGCGGGGAGGGGAACGCTCCCCACATAAAAATGCTATGATAACAGCATGTTATAATCAACGGAACTTATGCAACAAAGCCGAGATTACCCACTAGCGCGCTTGCTAAGTATAAGGACGATAGCGGTGAGACGTTTTGGGAAGCTCTGATAGATATTGAGCGAAAGGCACTGGACGGAAGCGGACGAGAAAGACAAGAGATTGAACCATTCGTCGTGTTGCTGAACGAGAAGAAAGATTTTACGGAGGTCATCGCCTACTAAAAATCATATCCCCTCTGGTTAACCAGAGGGGATATGAAAACTTACCGCGTGTAGGGCAGGCGATAACCTGCTGTCCAAGGGGCGAGATGCGGAGCAATGGGGTAGAGATGGCAGCTCTGCAGAAACTCGCCGCTTTCTTGATCGAGATACTGGCTGCGGAGCACGATCGTTACCAGTGAAGACATGTGTTGTGGCATGCTTGTATAGGGCAACGAGATGACCGTGTTGTGCAGCGGTAGCAAGGTCATTTTTAGCGTATTGCAGAGATCAGCTGAACGTGCCAAGTTGGGATTGATCGTGCCTCTAACCATCGCGAAGTTCAGCTTACGATAAATTTCTCCGCCACAAATAAGTTTGTCCTCAATGATACTTGTCTGTCCCGGATCGGAAGCACAGCTGAACGCAAATCGCACCTGTCGTGTCATCAGATAAGGGTTGTTGTGCGCCGCTGGCTGGCGAGCAAAAACAGATGCTGGCAATGTTCGCACATTGCTGGCAATCCACGTCGTCAATGCCAGACCCCGCACGCTAGAAGTTAGCGACAAGCCTTCGGTCGTGTTGATAATACTGTCATCGTCTTGAAACTTGATAACCCTGAAAAAGAAACGATTTGCACGCCTGTCTGCAGACAGTGTTTCTGGCAACTGCTGCTCGATTTGCACCCTAACCATGTGCTTGTTGTTGAGCTGGCCGAACAAATCGACAATGCTGTCCTTGCTCCAATCGTAATCCGTGTTGTGGTCTTGCACAAAACGCTCGTCATTCAGCACCAAAGCCTTAATCACAATCTGGCAACCGACACCACCCTTAGGCAAACGCAACTCATTTTGCTTCAAGCCCGTAACAGTAAACTCCTGTGCCGCCAGCGCGGGCTGTTTGCAACTCAACGCCAGCATCGCTGAACTGACCTTCATTACTTCTGCCGTATGGCTGAGATAACCAAAGGTTAAATCATCACCCACTGGAGGCTGTTCTTCAGGTGTTCCACGCTTTTTGCCACAACTGACCGTAATCATTAGCATTAAAAAACATAAAAACTTCACTTTAAATCCTCCTAAAAAAATAACTTTACATTATTTAATGTATTATCTCTTAAAAAGAATTACTTGTCAAGAGTATTTTTATAGTTTATATAAAGTGTGGGGAACAGAATTGATTTTGCTCGCGGGTGGGTGTAGGCTACGCAACTGTTGTGCTAGTTGAGAATGGCTATAGGTTAAGGCAAGTGTTTGTTTTTATTGGAAAAAAAACTACTGAACGGATCTTCAAGTTCCTGTTCATTATTGCACTCGGTCTCGTGCTATGGTTGCCACAGGCGAGTGCCTTGCACAGCTATCATGGTGTAATTACTTCTAGTTTTCGTGCTTCGGCAAAGCAGGCGGGTGTTGCTAGTGAGCTTGTCGATGCTTTTATGGATATTTTCGAGCCGCAGCTTGATTTCAAGCGTGAGCTACGGCGAGGTGATCGCTGGCGGTTCGTCATCAGAAACAGACGAGCGGGTATCGGCGCGGCGGAGTATTTGCCGCGGCGTGGGCGCAAATTACAAGCCGTGCGCTACGAAGTTGCGGGGCGGAACGAACTGTATTATTCGCCCGACGACAGTGGAAGTTTACAGCGGGCTTTCTTGCGCAGCCCTATCAAGGGGGGACGCATTACCTCGTTTTTTTCCCGCCGCGGACGGTTTCACCCGCTGCTTAAGGTCGTCCTCCCTCATTTCGGGGTTGATTACAGTGCGCGTGTCGGCACGCAGGTGATGAGCGTTGCCGATGGTGTCGTTGTCAGAGCAACTTACAACCGCGTCAACGGCTGGTATGTTAAGCTACTGCACTATCCTTTCTATCACACCGCTTACTGTCATCTGCAAAAAATTGCCGCAGGTTTGAAGAAAGGCTCGACGGTCAAGCAAGGCGATGTCATTGGCTATGTCGGGGCATCGGGGCGGGCATCGGGGCCGCATCTGCACTTTTCTTTCTATGAGCGCGGCCGTTATGCCGATCCGCTGCGCAAGCAATTTCCCGCCAAAACTTCAGTGCCACAACCATATCGTGCCGATTTTCAACAGCGAGCACGCAACTGGCTGGCGCAACTGCCACCGTACCCTGCTGGCATTTGACCTACGTTTCTCGCTCTTTGCCGCTTTCTCGCTCCCGGCTGGCACAACTGCCACCGTACCCTGCGGGTACTTGAGCTGATAGTGGGGGTATTATCTAATTTTATTTTTATCTGCGTTGCGTGCTCTTTGCCGCTTTCTCGCTCCCGGCTGGCGCAACTGCCCCCTACCCTGCTGGCATTTGACCTACGTTTCTCGCTCTCTTCCTCTTTCTCGCTCCCGGCTGGCACAACTGCCACCGTACCCTGCGGCATTTGACCTACGTTTCTCGCTCTCTTCCTCTTTCTCGCTCCCGGCTGGCGCAACTGCCCCCCTACCCTGCTGGCATTTGACCTACGTTTCTCGCTCTCTTCCTCTTTCTCGCTCCCGGCTGGCGCAACTGCCACCTTACCCTGCGGGTACTTGACGTAGCAGCGTGTTGATCTTGTCCAGCGTTTTTTGCAACCCCTCGCTCTGCGGTAAATCCTGACGCTGTGCCAACGCCGTAAGGCACTCCTTGAGTCGCGGGTGCTGACGCACATACATGGCGATTAGGGCGTTGCGCATCAAGCCTGCGCGCTTTGCTCTGGTCAGGGCTGTACCACCAAAATACTGCTCGTATTCCTGCTGTGTCATGCAGGCGATTTTTTCCAGTGGTGGCAGCTTGAGTTCCGCTTCCTCTGTGTTGCGCTTGTCACGATTGTAGGGACAGACGATCTGACAGAGGTCGCAACCGTAATAATAGTTACCCAAGAACTGCCAATACTGTTGCGGAATTTCACCTCTGTTCTCGATCGTCAACCACGACAGACATTTGCGTGCGTCAAGCTGGTAAGCCTCGTTCAACGCTCCTGTGGGGCAATGCACCTGACAACGCTGGCAGCTGCCACAACCACCGCGTGCAGTACGTGTGGTCGGCTTAGGTGGGGTAACCTCTTGTGCTGTCGTGTGCGTGGGAAGGAGAATTGCGCCGAGCAGCAGATAACTGCCGTGTGCAAGACTGATAAAGCAGGTGTTCTTGCCAATAAAACCGTGCCCGCCACGTTCAGCTAGTTCTCGTTCTAAAATTGGTGCGGTATCGACGACAATCCGACATGCCGCAGGCTCTAACTGCAATGCTGTGATGACACGACGTGCCCGCGCTCTGATGACGCGGTGGTAATCACGTTGCCGTGCATACTGCGCCACCCGCGCTTCTGCCGTGCGCAAATGATCGCCGCGACCGTAGGGCAAGGCAACAACAATTGCTGAGTGTAAGCCAACACCAAGTTGGCGTGGGTCGGCACGCAACTCGCGGTTTTTTTCAAGGTAAGACATGTCAGCATGCTGCTTTTTGTCCAGCCAGCGCTGAAACGCCGCGAAGCGCTGCGAACGCACCAACGGCACGCAACCGAGAAAAATTAACCGTGCTTCCTGCACTGCTTTTTCAAGTTGTCGTTGCATAGTTCCAACCTAACACAATACTTCTATTGTTTTTGCTTAAGAAGGTGGAGCTAAAAAAATCGGCGGTGTCAGTTTGTCTCTGCTGGTGATGCCTTTAAACCACACTGCTCTAAGGCCAGTAGCTGTTGCTTACGCATCTGCCCACCGCCATAATTTCCGATTGTGCCGTCACTTCTGACGACGCGGTGACAGGGAATAACAATAACGATGGGGTTGGTAGCCGCAGCATTGCCGACCGCCCGCACGGCACGAGGGTGGCCGATATGTGCTGCCAACTCTGCGTAGGTGCGCACCTCGCCGTAAGGGATGGTGCGCATTGCCTGCCACACCCGGCGTTGAAAAGAGGTGCCGCGCTCGAAAGCAACAGCTACAGTGCTGAAGTCCACTCGCTCGCCGGCAAAGTAGCGTGCCAACAACGCCGTGAGTTTTCTTGCCGCGGGTGTGGGCGGGACACTAGGCGTAGCTGCAAAAGCAAGACGTTGCACCTGTTCGTCCTTGCAGACAAGCTCAACATGTTGTAGTTCTTGGGGAAAAATAGTGCTCATGATACCTCATCTTGCTCAAAGCCGTGCCAAGAATTTTTTCTTTTCATCGCGATAATACTTCAGGGCATTGTTGACTACCTCACGTGTTAGGGAGGCATTGTTGGTGCGCAGGAAAGTGCATACCAGTTGTAGTTCGGTTTTAGAAAATTCTCGCAACATCCAGCCGACGGCAGTTTTTGCAAACCTCTCTGGACGTTTAATTAACACCTCACACGAGGGCATAATGAGAGAACGATAGTCAGCGTGCTGCGTGCGCCCGACGAAGGGCACGAGTGCCGCACGTGCTTGCCACAGATAGGGGGCCGTGTGCCAGGCCGCGATTTGCTCAGCGCAAGGCATGCCGTGTCGGTCGAGCAGTTGCCGCAGCACTCGCAGGCAAAACCAATCGCAGATACTCCAGTCATAGATAAGTTTTTTGCGCCATAGCGGGGTAAATTTATCCAGCAACGTCTGCCATGCCAGCTTGTTGCAGAGATGTTTTTGTAACAGCAGCACTCCTGCAAGTTTTTCTTCTGCGTATTGCTGAGCGAGAAGATAAAGGGCGATGTCGAGCTGGTGCATGGGCGACTGCGAGGCAAGGCTTGTGTCATGATACCACTGCTTTAGCTCTTGCTCTACCTGCGGCAAGCCAACACCGAGAAAGTGTGTGTCGTGCTTGATGTAATTTTCCCACCACGCTTTTTTCTTGGCATTGCCAAGCTGGGCGAGGCGAGTTTGTAGTAGTTTTGCGACTTGCACTGATTGTAAGCCTGTGCTTGCGTTGCCAGAGACCGCGGGATAAAAGCAGTTGTCGGCAAAAATTGCAAGTCTGTGCATACAAAAGGGGTGGTTGTCTTTTGAGGAAAGTGCTATGGGGTTGACAATGAAGGTTACACTGATATTTTGCTTGTTGCTGTGGCTGGCTGCTTGCGGTGGTCAGCAGGTCGCACAGCTGCTGGACACGGACATCGAGGCGGACAGCAAGTATATCTACCTTGTCACCCCGTGGATCGACTTTACCAAAGCTGACCGTGTCCAGGCATTAATCGAAGCACGCCGCCTGATCGTTGCCACCCTGCGGAAGGAGTTTCCGCCCAACGTAGTGACCCGCAATGCCATTGATGCCCTGAACAGCATGGAGAACAAGCGCATCGCTGAAGCTTTGGAACTGGCGGACAAGTGGGTCAACGCGCACCAAGATCGCCTCAATCGCTTCGGTTTTCGTCCGCAGAATTTCATTCCCTCTGCAGCAATCATCTCCTTCGGTGGTGGTGGACAGTTGCAAGTTGATAACAACGGACTGGAGAAAACTGTCAAGCGTGAAGTCGCTGAAGGAGCAACAAAGGCAGGAGCAAAGACGGCAAGAACCGCGGCAACATCGAGCAAGCGTATCGGCGTGGCAGCGGGGGGCTTGGGATTGCTGAAAAACGGCGGATCGTTCACTATCGGCATTGTTATTGTGCCAGTCAAGGTGACGAAAATTCACAAAATCACGAAGGAAGTCGAGGAGTCTTGGTATCGTTTCCGCATGTCGGTGGTCGGGATTCCCGATGTCAATATCGTCGTGCAAGGTCAGAAACGTGGCAAGATCGGGTTGCGTATGGGGCTTGGTTTTGTCTTTGGTGACCTGCAAAAGCCACAAGACTTCAGCGGCTTCTCGATCGGCTACTCGCTGAATTACAAGTATGGCGCAAAGGAACTAGAGCATCGTATCGACAAAAGCGATGGCCGTCTGCTGTTTGGTTTTGAGGATGCAAACGGTAACTGGCACGATCGCATGGGGCATGGCTTGAACATCAAAGTGGCGGCACTGAAAAGAAGCCTCAAAGGTGCGTTCCAAAATATCTATGTCATCGCCTCTTCTCGTCTTGGCTTGCAGCAGGGCAGTGACCACGAGTATAATGCGGGGCCAGTGATTAAATTAAACAAGATCATCGAATTGCTCACCGGACAAGACCTTTCCGAATTAGAAGCCGAAGACAAGCAGCCACCTAAAGAATAATGAAAGAATAACGGTTGTTTCATTGCCAGCCTGTTGTTAAAATTGTTGATGTGTCTTTGCGGACATTGATGTTTTTAATCACGCATGATAAAGGAGCGAAAATGCGTAAATTACTTGTTGGCACGGCTATGTTGTTGCACGTGCAGTTTGCTACAGCCGCGGAGGAGGTTGTCGCCCCGTTGTTACCCGCACCTTTCAGCAGTCATCTGCACGGTGCAATGATTGTGTCGCCCGCACAGATTTATTCCGTGCAAGGTATGCAGACCGATATGACACTCGGTTATCGCAAATCAGACCACGAGACTATCACCGCACAAGGCAAGTGGGATTTCGAGTGGATGAGTTCAATCCTCAACCTTACTGCGGTCAGGAGTTTGCCTGTGCCGGGCTTGAACGCGGGTCTCAACATCACTTCGGTGCTGAGCGAGCCAGATGAAATTATCAAGGGCGAGGGCATTCCAGAACTGCTGCGCACGACCACGCAGAGTGCTCACACCAAATACAACGAGGTCAACACTCTGCACATTGCCCCGATGTTGAGCTATCACGTCAAGGACATGGTCTCGCTCGGCTTGCAGTTCAACTATCAGTATGCGGCTCGCGACTATTCTCTCGACAGTACTTTTGCTGCCCCTGAAGCGATGTATGCTGGCAGTAGTTCTTATTCCATCGTGCCAGCCTTCACTGTCACTGCCGCGGACTTTGAAGCGGGCGTGGCATGGCAGACAGAGGAAAACGGCGAAGATGTTGAAGTGCCTGCCATTCTGACCATGCACGGGCGTTATGCATGGGATGACAGCCTTAATTTTGGCGGCACTTATCAGCTAAAACGCTGGAGCGCACTTAAAGCTGGGCATGAAGACCAGTCCTTGTTGCGTGCCACCGTCGAATGGCAGAACGATTGGCTGCGGGTTGAGGGCGATGTCGCCCATGCCACCTCGTATTATGAGAACGAAGCGAACATCACCGCCCACAACATTGCCACCTTTAGCGCACACACGGCAGTTGATTATCGCATCACCACTAATGCCATTGCCGGTGCAGCAGTAGGCTATACCTTTGGCAAGGAACTCTTCTCGGCAGAATCAGAAGCATCGGCGGAAGAGTACAACATGCAAGAGATGGATTTCGCCTTGCGTGGCAATTATCTTTTCTAGTTAGTTTTATTTTCCAACCTAGCCTCCTTTGTGGGGGCTGGGTTGGTTGTCGCTTGTGCTGTGTGTAAAATGTTTACTATCTTGTTGTATTCCTTTCTCGCGGCGAAATAGAGCGTAGTATTCTCCTTTCGCAGCAGGGCGATATCGAGTGCAGTGTTTCCATAGCGAGTCTGAATATCGAGGTTAGCACCGTGTTCGATCAGAAGTTCTACTACCTTTGTTTGTTTTAGTCCTACAGCTCGCATTAAAGCTGTTTCACCAAATACAGTCTGAAGATTGATATCAGCACCGTGCTCGATGAGAAGCTCTGCTGTCTCGATGTGCCCATGACGTGCAGCTTGCATCAATGCAGTATAGCCATTTTTGGGTTGAAAGTTCACGTCAGCACCGCATTCGATAAGAAATTCAGCTGCTGCCGTGTATCCTCTCGATGCAATCTCCATCAGAGGTGTGCCGTTATAGGGGTCAATAGTAGCATTAATGGCATCGACACCCTTCTCCGCAATAAAAGTTTCGAGCATGCTTTATCTCACTCTTCATCAGTATTGCTACTTCGAGTGCGTTCTGATGGCGACCAATGAGGATATGCGCATCTTCTCTGATAAAATCTTGCACTAAATACCAGTCATCGCTTAAGACGGCCCACATCAACGGTGTCCAGCCCTTCTCATCTTTGCCATCAATGCCAGCTGCGGCTTGCAACAAAATTGCTGCTAACACATCATGCTCTGCATCGATGGCAACGTGAAAAGGCGTTTTGCCCTCTGAATTTTTGGCTCTTGCATCTGCACCAGCAGCCAGCAAACGTTCAATACTGGCACGATCGTTGTTTGCTACAGCTTGAAATAAATTCTGTGCGCTGTTTTTTGTTTGCTTACCCTGCACTGCTGGTAGCAGCTTCGGGACGTTATGCACAACACGTGCTTGTGCTGTGTTGCACAGAAAAATGCAGAAAAGTACTAGGTGCAGAGGTTGCACATCTTGCTCCGTGATTGAACACGGGGCTTCTAGCACTCGGAAGATGAGGTGTCAAGGCGTGTTAAGATTTTTAGGAAGGGGATGGCTGATGCTCATGACTATACTTTAGGCGAGGAAGGCGCAGTTTGTCTTCCTCGTTTTTTTCAGCTTAAGATCGTGTTTTAGCTGCCGTCGCTTGCATCGCATGATTGTGAGACAGTGCCAGAGAAGGAGTTTTCTTGCCTAAACCCTGCTATCTCATCAGGATCGGTAATGCGGTTAAATTGGTGGTTTGGGTTTGCCACAGTTAGGGCCTCATCACTGATTGGTGATGAGATTTTAGAAATCATGGCTTTAAGATCACCTTCTTCAAACCAAAAATTGTAGGTTGTGACTAAATCTCCCCTCCGTAAACCTTGCAAGGTACTGCGCACCCTCACCTGTTGCCGTGCCCTGCCGCTTCCGCGTGTGACATAAGGTTCTTCAGTGGCGACAATACCATCATCTCCTTGTTGGTATTCACTAGGGCAGCCAGCACTGCTGTTGTCGTTGATACTGTTGTGGCTGTTGGTTTTCAAAACACTTAGTTCACCATCAGCGAAGGTGAGTTCCACCGCTATCTTCTTAGCATCTCCTTTCAACCTCTTGCCTGTTGTGTGGTCTATAGCTGGCTGTAAGATAACATAGCCCAATCAAGACTCTTCGGGTAGCTGTGTCTCAAGCTCTTCAGCTTGCTCTCCGTTATTTTTTACCTCACTGCTAGTGTTTGGCTCGGCATAGCACCCCGATAAGCCCAACAAGCCTGCTGCAAAAAAGACCAATGTTTTCATTACACACCTCTAAAAATTTACAAAAACCTTTCAATACGTAACCATCATGCGCTTTACAACTGCTATCTGTTATTTTTAATTTTGCATTAGTTTTTTGTTGTTTTGTGATAATTTTTTATAACTAGCTAAAATAATTCTCCAATTTTATGGAGGGGGATTTTTGCAGCAAACCCCTCAAGCCCGAAACAATTCGCCCATTTTCTTGCCCAAGACGAGCGATGCGCCGATTATGCAGGCAGAGAGGATGAGCATGCCGATGACACCGAGAGCACTGGCAAGGAATTCGCCGCTTTCCTGCTCCAAGAACAAGACGTAGATGGCTTTAGTAAGTGGGTAGGCTTGTTCCTTCATCGCTAAAATAAGCGAGTCGGATACGTCGAGCATCGCATAAGAAAAACACAACAGTGCGCCTGCGATGAGATTGGCAGTAATCAACGGCGTGGTAATTTTTAAGATCGTCTTCAAACGTGACGCACCGAAAACATAAGAAGCCTCTTCAAGACTGATATTGGTCTGTTCAAAACCTGCAACAGCCGAACGCACCATAAAGGGTAAACGCCTGATGCCATAAGCAATGACGAGAATCGGAATTGGGTTAGTCAGCGGATCTAGCACCGTGTCCGTATAGGTAACGATATAGCCGAAGGCCAGCACGATGCCGGGCAAAGCCAGCGGAATCATGGCAATGCTGTCGAGCACATTAGCAAAGGGAATTAAACGGCGCGTGACGATAAAAGCAATCAGAACACCAATTACTAGGTCAAACATAGTGGCCAACGACGACAGTATCAAGCTGTTCTTAATGCTCAAGCTCGGCAAGTCCTGCACGAACACCATCTTGTAGTGCGATAGCGTATACTGTTCAGGAAAGGCAGTCATAAACCAGCTATCCGTCAAGCTGGTCAACACCACACCGATGTGCGGAATCAAGGCTACTATTGTGGTGGTGAGAAAAAAGACATAAATCAAAGCAACAACACCGCGGTGTTGCACTTTTTTCACTGCACTGGTGACATGTCCGCGTGCCATCATCTGATATTTTTTCGGCGAGATGGCGGTTTTAGAAATTAAAAACAACGCCACTGTGACGATGATGACGATAAACGCCAACGCATAGCCAATGGGATTTTCCTGCGCATCGGTTACCATGTTGAAAATTTGCACAGGCACAGTATTGTTATACCCAATTAACAGCGGTGTGCCGAGATCAGTCATCGCCCAGATAAAAATAATTATCGCCCCGGCAAAATAACCGGGACGAGCAAGCGGCCATGTTATGTCGATGAAACGTCGGTACCAAGGCGCACCTGCCGTCTGTGCCGCCTCGTCCATGCTGGGATCGACGTTGGCAAGCGCGGCAGATAAATTCAAATACATGATCGGGTAGAGATGCAACGCTTCAAGAATTACCACCGCCCAAAACATGTTGGAAGCACCGAGCCACTCAATCGGGGTGTCAATTACTCCTGCGTCCAACAACAGCGTATTAAACGTGCCGCGTCGCGCAAAAAAACGCAACATGCCAATTGCTCCGACAAACGGCGGCATAATCATCGGCACGAGCAACAGACCACCGAGAATACCCTTGAAGCGATAATCGCAGCGCGCATTGATGGCCGCTAAGGGCAAACTGATAATAGTAGAAAGAATTGTTGTGGCAATGCCGATGTTGACGCTGTTGATGATGCTGTCAGTATAGAGGGGATTTTCAAATAATAACGAGAAGTAAGTCAGCGAAAGCTTGCCGCCCGGATAAAACGCCTGAAAGATAATAACACCAACGGGCAACAGCAGGAAAAAAAACATAATCAGCAGGATCGCGGTAACCGTCCCCCATCCCAGCGAGCGTGCTCCCAAACGCTGCCAGCTGCTTGCAATCATCTCAAGTCTCGCTGTCGAGACTGTCAGAGTCTTTCAGCACATGCACGTCCTGTGCATCGATTTGAAAATCACAGGTGTTGCCATCCTCTAAATCAAGATTGGTGACGTTGAAAATGCTTGCCTTCAATGTCGGTGCTGCCGCGTTCGGCGGGGTCAAGGTCAGCTGTTCCGACTCACCGAGATAGGTGAGGTGTGCCACCGTTAAGGCAATGCGGTTGTGTTTAGCATCACCACTCTGCACTCGAATCGCCTCAGGCCTAAGCGACAACAGTACCGTCTCATCGACAGCAAAGGCATCGTTATCAGCCCGACAGCTGTCCAACTCACCGATGGCAGTGAACAGCCGCAGCTCGCCACCTTTGCCTTTTTTAATCACCCGCCCGCGCATGAGGTTGGTTTCGCCGATGAAGCCCGCCAAAAAAGCATTGCTGGGATGATCGTAAAGTTGTCGCGGCGTGCCACTCTGCATAACCTCACCCGCTCGCATCACGGTAATACTCGATCCCATCGACAACGCTTCCTTCTGGTCATGGGTGACGTAGATGGTGGTAATTTTGGTTTTTTTGTGAATTTCCAGCAAATTCGCCCGCATTTCCAAACGCAACTTGGCATCGAGATTGGACAGCGGTTCGTCGAGCAGCAACACGTTTGGTGTTGTCGCTAACGCGCGTGCCAATGCCACCCGCTGCTGCTGCCCGCCCGACAGCTGGCCGGGCAGACGATTAGCAAACCGCTCAAGCTGGGTCAGCGCTAGCACCTCATGCACACGCGCTGCGATCTCTCTTTTATCTTTTTTCTTAATTTTCAAGCCGTATTCTACATTTTTGTAAACGGTCATATGCGGCCACAAGGCGTAATTTTGAAAAACCATACCGACATTACGATCGACAGCACGAAAATTAGTCACGTCCTGTGTGCCAAACAAAATACGTCCGCTGCTTGGAGATTCAAGCCCCGCGAGAATACGCAATGCCGTTGTCTTGCCACAACCAGAGGGGCCGAGAAAAAAATGCAACTCACCGTCAGCAATCTGCAACGACAATTCCTTGACGGCGTAGGTCTCACCATACTGCTTGCTGATTTTTTCAAACGTAACTTTCATGTTTCTTGCAATCTTTCGGCGATACATGCCAAGAACGCATCGGTGGTCAAGTAATGCTCTTCTCGCATCTCGCGGCCGTGAATGAGCAGGGCGAGGTCTTTGGTCATCTGCCCCGCCTCAATCGCGTCAACACAGATACGTTCCAAGCGCTGGGCAAAATTGCACAGCGCGGTGTTGCCGTCGAACTGGCCGCGGTAGCGCAGACCCTGTGTCCAGGCAAAAATGCTAGCGACAGGGTTAGTGCTGGTCTTCTTGCCCTGCTGATGCTGGCGAAAGTGTCGTGTCACTGTGCCGTGTGCGGCTTCGGTTTCGACCGTCTTGCCGTCGGGACAGAGCAGCACCGAAATCATCATGCCGAGACTGCCAAAGCCCTGAGCCACCGCGTCCGACTGCACATCGCCGTCGTAATTCTTCAACGCCCAGATGATACCGCCGTCAAGCTTCAACACCTGCGCCACCATGTCGTCGATCAAACGATGCTCGTAGCTCAATCCCTTCTGCTGATAGCGTTCCTTGAAGTTGCGCGCAAATACTTCCTGGAAAATTTGGCGGAAACGTCCGTCGTAAATCTTCAAAATAGTATCTTTGGTGGACAGGTAGACGGGATAATTTTTTTGTAGTCCATAGTTGAAACAGGACTCGGCAAAAGCCGCGATCGAGCTGTCGGTATTGTACATGGCACAGGCAATGCCTGCGGCATCGAAGTCGGCCACCTCCCAACTGCTGACCTTGCCATCATCGGCAGTGAACTTTAGCTCCAGCTTGCCGCGGGACGGAATAGGCACATCGGTCGCACGATACTGGTCGGCATGGGCATGCCGACCGACGACGATCGGCCGTGTCCAACCACGCACAGGGCGGGGGATGTTGCGGCAGATAATCGGCTCACGGAAAATTGTGCCACCAAGAAAATTGCGAATTGTGCCGTTGGGACTCTTCCACATCTTCTGCAGCTTGAACTCCTCGACTCGCTGCTGGTCAGGAGTGATGGTGGCGCACTTGATACCAACCCCGTACTCCTTGACTGCGGCCGCCGCTTCAAGCGTGATGGTATCGCGGCTGCGGTCGCGGGACTCGATGCCGAGATCAAAGTACTTTATATCTAGTTCGCAAAAAGGCAGAATAAGGTGTTCCTTGATTTTCTGCCAAATAACTCTTGCCATCTCGTCGCCGTCCATCTCGACGATGGGGTGCGCCACTTTGATCTTTTGCACTGCTGCGCTCCTGTGTTTCCACACAGCGTAGTATAGCATAAATTATTCTTTGAGGGAAGAGCCACTGCAGCAATTTTTGCCGTGCTGGTGCGAGGGGATAAAAGAAAAAAATAATAATTTTATCCCTCGTTATGATGCGTTGAGATACAATAAACAAGGAGTGCTTTCCATCAACACCTGTGGCTGTGCTAGAATAAAACAGGGAGGGGTTTCTTATGTTTGAAAAAATCACGACGTTATTCCATCAGGGCGGCGAGGCGGTGATGTCCTCGATCGTTTTCGTTCTGCTCATTTCGATCGTTATCATCATCGAGCGAGCCTTTCGTTACTGGTTTCAATACGATCTGCCTAACAGCGAGGGTTACATGTCGGCGGTGCAGAAGATGGTAATGAACAATTCGATCGAGAACGCCATCCGTCTGTGCAAGAAGGCGAAGCCGAAGCTATTGCCTTATGTGTTGTCGGAGGCATTGAAGCGTGCCAACGACTCGACGCAGGAGATCGAAAACGCTATGGAGCATGCCTTCTTGAGCGTGTTGCCGAAGGCTACGAAAGGTGTAGCATTTCTCAGCACAACCGCCAACGTCGCGACGCTGCTGGGACTACTGGGTACGATCTTCGGTTTGATGAAATCGTTCGGTGCCGCGGCATTTGCAACGGGGGCACAGAAGCAGACCATTCTTGCCGAAGGTATTGCCGAAGCTTTGACCGCAACCTCGTTCGGACTGGGCACGGCACTGTTGTGCCTGCTAGCTTACGGAGTGTTGATGATGAAGCAGACTGCAATCGTCAACGACATCAACAAAAACTCAGCCCGTTTGATCGATCTTTTGTATACTCGCAAACAAAAACTGAGTAGTTAGCAATTTAGCGCGGAGTGGAAGCTTGAGTCGTAAAAAAAATAACAGACATGCGTCACCGGATATTCCCGATGTTGAACTGAACATTATGCCGTTCATCGACATTTTTTCGTTGCTTAACACGTTCCTGCTATTTACCGCGACTTTCGTATCGATTGGCTTGCTGCGGGTGCAAGTGCCGTTTCTTTCTAATGCTACACCAGAGAGCAAGCCGACGCGCAGTCTCGACATCAATGTTGACTTGAGCCGCGATCAGGTTGTCTTGCGCACGACCTATACGACTGCGCCAACTAACAAGACCAGCAACAGTTTTTCCTCGTCACCGGAAGGCCTTGCTGCGTTTCATCGTGCCCTGATAGATTTGAAACACAGAAACCCCAAAGATGACAAGGTGACGTTTTACAGTGATGAAGATGTCAGTTATCACAAGTTGATTGAGGTGCTCGATGCCATCAAGATCGATGACTCGATCGATACTAGTGACGGCATAACTGACAACAACAAGCTGTATCCCAAAGTGGTGATGGGAAGTGTATTACTCTAACAGCGATGGTGGACTAAATGGCATTATCAGGTGGCGCAACAAAAGAAACCATGTCGCTCCCGCTTACTCCGATGCTGGATATTTTCAGTATTCTAGTGACTTTCCTGTTGATGAGTTATTCGAGCGATCCAATTAGCCACGACCCTAATCCCGCGTTGGAACTACCCGACTCGAAGACAACGGTATCCCTCGATGAAGTGCCCTCAGTGGTGGTTTCTAAAAACGAAATTCTAGTAAACGACAAAAAAGTTGTAACAGTTATCGGTGGCACGGTCGAGAAACGTCATACGACGCAGGGGGCAATTTATCCGCTGTTCCAAGAACTGGTCAAACTGAACACGACCAACAAAAACTACGCCGATGCTTCATCAAAGAGCAGCGGCGATAAAGTATCGACGTTAACACTAGAAATGGATAAAAATCACCGCTTTGAACTGATGAAAATGATAATGTTGTCGGCACAGCAGGCAAAGTTTGTTACTTTCAAACTGGTTGTTTACAAAGAGAAAAGCTGATGGAAAATAAGACATGTTGTCGGGTAGTTTTGCTCTGTGTCGGAGTTTTATTTTTTGCTGCGAGTGGGTTTAGCAATACCAACGAAGAGTATCAGATCAATGTTATCAGGCCGAAATTTTTTGTTAAAAAATCGCGCACTGAGCTCGGAACAGACCTTGCCGCGGTGCTCAACCAGACCTTTACCTACACGTATTTGCTGTCAGGAGCGATTGTATATCACCTCACTGATTCGTGGGGACTAGGGGTTACAGGAGCTTATGGCCTTACGGTAGACAAAGAAGACAGGGTTGTGTTGATGGATACGTTTAGCATTACAGTGGATATATTTACTACCGAGTGGATTGCAGAAGCATCGCTATTGTGGACTCCTGTATACGGCAAGTATCAGTTGACAAGTGGTCGTTTAGTTTATTTTGACACCTATGTTTCCGCAGGTTTTGGCATGATGGGTATTTCCATTCAAAGTAAGAAACAAGGTGCGCTCGTTAACGATCCTTACTCCTGCTATTCACCCGTAATAGGAGCGGGGCAGCGTTTCTACCTTAGCAAGAAGACGAGCTTGCGCTGGCAAATCAGAAACCACATCATCCAGTATAACGGCAAACGCTGTTCGCCAGCAGCACCCGAAAAAAAAGAACAAGATCATAATTTATATCACACAATCGTCACACAGGTGGGCATCTCTTATTTCATATAGGTGAGCATGTTACGCACACTGATTTTAGTTTTTGCAATTTTTAGTTCCCATGTTTTGTATGGCAACTATAGAGCGGCGCAGCGTGATTTTGTCAAAGGCAATTACCGCAAGGCCGCGGCGCGCTTTTTCCAAGTGATGAATTATCCTAAAGTGAGAGGCGATAAAATAAAATCTGAATGGGGGCTGGCCCGCAGTTTGCAAAAGCTCGGTTTCTACTACTCCGCCTCCAAGTATTACAGCGTCATCGTGCGGAGGGGTGTTAGCAAAAAAAATATCTTTTTTCGCAAAGCTTTTGAGCAGTTAGGTGAGATCAATTCGACGGTCAATCTCGGTCAGTCACATATTGTGCAACTGTTGAAAACACGAGTGACACCTTCGCGTATTCCCGGTGCGGCACGTGGTTTTTATTTTCACTATCAGGGAGTAGAAGCTTTTTATGATAAGGATTATAGCAAGGCACGATCATCTTTTCGTAAAGTTCCCGCGGGCAGTTCATATTATACCAAGTCGATTTTTTATCTCGGCATCCTTGCCAATATGGATAAGCTTTACGGTCGGGCAATTTCCTATTTTATGAAAGTGAAATCAAACGCAGACACAGAGTGGCAGCAAGAAACCGCTAATCTCAACATTGCCCGTGTGCATTACGAAGCTAAACGTTATCGGCAAGCTTTGCGTTTTTACGCTGAGATTCGACGTGAGTCAGACAACTGGTTGCAGGCACTATTTGAAGGTGCTTGGGCTTTTTTTTTGATGAAGAAATACAACAATACGTTGGGTAACATTCACACGTTCCATTCTCCGTTTTTCATCAATCGGTTTTATCCAGAGACCTATGTGCTGCAGGCAATCACGTTTTTGAGCTTATGTCGCTACGATAACGTCAAATTGTCGATCCGAAATTTCAAAAAACGTTATACTCCCGTGTTTAAGGATTTGCGCAAACTTATCAATCGTTATCGTGGCGATTATAGAAAGTTTTTTATGCTAGTTAAGAAATATCGCAGAGGCTCACTGAACAGCTACAAACACGCACATGCTATTCTTGATTCATTATCGCGACAGGATATTTACAAGGAGGCCTTGACGACAATTCGTTTTGCTACTAGAGAGATCGATCGTCTTGAAGATGCAAGCCGTGTGTGGTTGGTGTCAGGCCTTATTGATGAACTAAAATCCTTTCTGGTCAAGAAACGTTCGGTGGCGATGAACAATGCAGGGGTTGAACTTATCAGAGGTGCGCAGGAATCGGTTGAATACCTGACCGAGTTGTATAACCAAACACGCTTTATCAAGGCAGAGCTATTGCTGGGTAAAGTTGATAAGTTACGCTCGTTGTTGCGAGTTACTTCAGCTGAGAAGAAAGTACGCTTCATCGGTGGCATGCAAGAGATTACCATGAAGTCGGATTTGGAGTTTTGGCCGTTTGAGAACGAGTACTGGGAAGATGAGCTTGGCGGTTACGTTTATGATATTGTTAGCAGTTGCAAGAAATGAGTTTTTTACCTATGAAGCGGTGGCAATATCTTAGTATTTTATTAGCACTAGCAGTTGCAATTGGTGCATCATCGGTTGATGCACGTGAAAAAACCATTATCGACATTGTACTCGACGATAAAAAAACTAAAAAGCGTCAGAAGTTGCAGAAGCGACGTGCGGTAATGCGTTCCGAGATTTATTTTGCCGCAGTGGAAAAAAAACTCATCAAGGGTATCAATCGCACTATCAAGTATTTGAACAGCACGCTGCGTAGTTTGCCGCCGAAGTCTTCTGCACGACACGGGATTTACGAGAAGCTGATGAACCTCTACGTTGAGCAGGCTTCTTATATTTCTAGCACCGAATATCGCAGGTTCGATCAACGCTGGAAGAAATGGTCGATGCGCCGCCGCGGGTCTGAGCCGCGCCTCAACGACTCCAAATCACGCCGTATTTGGCAAAAAGTAGGGGATGTATCTGGGCAGGCTTTGCAAGAATTTCCTAAATCAAAGCGTGGCGATGTCCTGTTGTTTAGTCGTGCTATTTCGTTTATGTTCCTCAATAAGCTACAGCAAGCATCGGCAACATTTGAAAAAATTATCAAAGAATACCCGAATTCAAATTTTGCGGGTGATTCTTATTTTGCTCTCGGTGATTTTTATTTTGATCGGTCTGAGTTTTCCGTAGCACTCAAGTATTACGATTCTGCCACCAAATATCAGCGTTCAAAGCGTTATGGCTGGTCGTTGTTCAAAAAAGCTTGGTGTTACTACAATACAGGTAAGTATAGCAAAGCCTTAGCAACATGGAAGAAAACCGTACAGTATTCACGGCGTGAACAAAATAAAAACACACTGCGCTTGCGTGAAGAAGCACTGCGCGACATGATTTATGCCTTTGCTGAACTGAAAATGCTTGATCAAGCGATAACTTATTACAAAATAAATGGCACTAAAGAAAATATCAGCGACACGGTGATGACTTTTGCTTCAATCTCGATATCGCATGGTAAGTTTCGAGAGGCAATCAGAGCTTATCGTAAGTTCTTAACCATCACTCCTTGGCATCCAAAAGCCGCAGAGATTAGACGAGATATGGTTGGTCTCTACTACGAGACGGGCAACAAAAAAGCGATGTGGCAGGAACTTGAACAAATGCCACGTAAGTATGGCAAGGGTAGTGCGTGGGCAAGACGTAATGCCAGTGATAGGGAATTGATAGCAGAAGCACAGAAGATGGCAAAAGAGCGCGTGTTGTATTACGCTAAGCTTGCGCATGTAACCGCGCAGAAACGCAAAAACGACAAAGCAATGCTCGCCGAAGCTGCTCGTGGTTATCGTGCTTACTTGCGTAATTACAGCACAACACCTGAAGCTTTAGAGGTTAAATTTTTGCTCGGTGATGTTTTTTATTTACAGAAAAAATACCGGGCATCGGCGCAATCCTATACCAAAATCGTGATGTTGAATCCCAAGCGTGCCGTCGTGGTCAGCAAGGTTAAAGGTAAGAGTAAAAACATTCACGCACAGGCAGCACGCTATATGCTGGAAGCGCTATTTCTTGATTTCAAGCCAGAGTTTACGAGAATTTTAAAACTAAAACCCAAACCAGAGCGACCACCGCGTCCACTTAGTGCCAAAGCCCGTAGCTTTGTTAAGGCGTGTCGGCTTTATCTCAAGTGGTATAGCAAGAATAAGAAAAAGAAAAAAGAGTGCGGTGTGCATATTGCAGAAATTTACTACCGCCTCAATCACAAAAACGAATCTAAAAAGTATTTGTTAGCTCTGGCAATGGCATACCCCGGCACCAAAGAAGGGGAGAGTGCAGTTGACAATTTAATTCCTTTTTACAAAGCAGACAAGCTTGCTTTAGTTGGTCTTTTGAAAAAACTTATGGCAGTGCCCGCTTATGGCAAGGGCAAGATGGGTAAGAAGCTGAACAAGCTTTACTGGGGCATGAAAGTTGAAGAGGTAAGTTCCTTAAAAGGCACGTCACAAAAGGCAAGGCGTTATGAGAAGTTAGTGCAGCAACGGCCTAACATTGAAGATGCTGATAAGCTGTTGTTCAATGCCGCGGCAAGTTATGTCAATGCTGGTGATTATAATTCTGCGGTGCGAGTTTATAGCAAGTTAATCAAAAATTATCCGCGTTCAGTGCATGTGTCTGAATCGATTTTGAAGCTTGCTAGTATTTACGACCGCAATATGCAATTTAAGGCGGCAGCTGGGTATTACTTGCAGTTTGCTACTCGCAGCAAGGCAGGCAAGGAACGTAACGCGGTTTTGACTCGTGCTTGTGAATTGAAAATCGTCGCTTATGATCGCACGCTACTGTCTACTTGTGCACGCTTGGTCGCGATTGATGTTAAAAATTACAAAATAATTATGCAACGTCTTCTTAAGATACTTTCTTTAGAAAAAAATTATAACACGTTAACCACACTGGTGAAGAAATACTATTTGGGCAAAGTGCCACTAACTCCGAACGAAAGGATAATTGCGTTATACTATCTGCATCGTGCGACTAGGGGACGCGGGCCGTATGGTAGACAGATTACGGCTACGTTTAGGCAAAGCAGAGGAGCGGTTTCTGGTGAGGCGTTGAAATATGTCGGTGAGGTGGTGTTTGCCAGTGTTGATGGGGCATTAGCGCGTTTTCAGCGTTTGAAATTGCGTGGTGGCATGGTCAACGCGATGCAAAGCTCGATCAAGCATAAGTATAATGAATTGAATCGCCTTGAAGGTCAGTATGACCTTGTTGTTGTGACACGTGACTCTTATTGGGGGGTGGCAGCTTTTTATCAAAAAGGTGTGGCTTATAGTAGTTTTGCCAAAATGTTGGAAAATCCACCGTCGATTAAGGGAGCTAAGCTTACTGATGTCAAAAAACAACTGTTGCCACAGGCGAGAGCCTTGCGAGCAAAAGCGCTGGAGTATTTCACTTCGGCGCAGAAGGTGGCACGGCAGTTTCAAGTATTGAACCCGTGGGTGGCGAAAATAAATTCACAGGTTGGCATGTTATCTGGTCGTAGTCGTAATTTTAGAGAATGGACGGTTGAGCCAGATTTCATTGCTTACGAGGTTAACCGTGCTCTGCAAGGGCAGATAAGGTAAGAAAGTGAATATTTTTTTAATCTTACTTTTAGTTTTGACAACTGCTTGTGCGAGCACACGTGGCAGTAGAGGTGGAGATGTGCGTGGCGACGATAACATCGCTGATGACCTTGACGAAGGTTTTGACAGCGAGGACACGGCATCACCTTCGGGGCCGACGTTGGTGTTGAGTCTGGGCAAGAACAGTTATGCTCAACCGCGTTTGTCGATGCAGAAGATAAACGGGCGTGTCGATGCGTTGGCAAGCAAGCAGCGCCCTAAACCTGCTGACCTTGAGAACTTGATTGCGTTACAGAGTCTGGCTCGTCGTCCTTTTGGTGAGATTTGGGTAAATGCCCAAAAGCTCAGCCGTATGACCAAGGGCAACAAGGGTGTTTCCGACATGGTGAAACTTAATCTTGGTATCTCGGCCTTGCGGTCAGGCAAGTATGCGGTTGCTGATTACTTTCTTACGCCTTTGTCAAGGAAGGCTCGATCGGGGCGTATCAAGGCCAGTGCTAACAATGCCATCGGGGTGATGTATCTGCTGGATAAAAATTATCAAGATGCTTCGCTTGCCTTCAAGCGTGCCTTATCTGCTACAGCTGCTTATCGACCAGCGGCCTTCAATCTTGGCATGTTGCAGTTGCGATTTGGTAATTTTTCTATGGCACGTCGCACACTAGGTGATATTCCGCCTGATTGGTTTATCAATGCCTCTATGTTGATTATCGAGCGGCACCTAGGCAATGTTGCCCGTGCTAATGGCTTGTGCAAAAAAGTTTTACAGCAGAAGCCCAACCACAAAATGTCTAAGCTAAATTGTGCAATAATTGAATTTGAAGAAAATAAAAATTACAAGAAGGCTCGGAAACTTTTACAGGAGGCTGCTAAAATAAGTGGAGGGGGAGAATTCTGGGAGAATGTGATTTACCGACTACTGGAAGAGATAGATACGCAGGAATTTAGCAAGAAACTGCAGGCCGCGGTGCTGCTCTAGCAGCCTGTGTCCTGTAGTAGTTATATGAGGTTGTTTTGGGCTTTGCCTTAAAACTTGATGCACCGGGTCAGCCACCAAAATCAGTGCCTTTGACAGGTGACAAGATTTTGCTGGGTTCGCTATTGTCCAACCATGTTGTGTTGCGGGGCAAGGGCGTTGAGCCGATTCATGCTCTGATTGAGGCGCACGAGGATGGCGGGGGCGAGCGCTGGGTTATCAGCGATCTTGGTTCAGAAGGTGGTATCAAGCTCAATGGCAGTGTAGTTGAGGTTGAGGCAGATATTCGTCCTTCAGATGTGGTTGAAATCGGCGATGCCAAGTTAGTCGTTGAAGCCGTGCGTGTCCCCGAAAGTAAGGGCATCGCGGCGGTGAGTGCGGGAGGCATGGGACTAAAACTAGAAGATCCAGCGGCAGCTACCGATGCGGGCACAGTTTTGCCTGCGGCACAGACAGCAATACAGGCTGATGTGCAAGCGGCCGCGCCGCAGCGTAGTAGTGGAGCATCGTTGTTCAATGTGCGAGAGGCACGGCCGCGGGGTGAAGTGTTAGAGGTGGTCGCCTATTGGGACAAGACGATCATCGAAGCCGAGTATTTTCACCGAGATTTCAAAGAATTCAACAAAGTAACGATCGGCACGACCGATGTTAGCCACTTCATTGCCGCCAACCGTGATATGAAGACCATCAAGCGCCATGTGTTAGCGGAGTTTAGTGGTAGCGGTTATCGTCTCAATCTCATCGACGGCATGACGGCACGGGTGCGTAAGGGCGGTAAGGTTGGCAGAATAGAGGGATCGCAAAGGATTTCGCTGGGCAAGCGTGATTTGGTGCAAGTTGCTTTTGGCGCAGTCAGGTATTTTCTTATTTTTGTCAAGCCACCCAATGTTATTTTGCCACCAGTGCGCAACCGCGATCCGTTTTTTAGTGCGTTGCTGATGATGGCGATGCTGTTTTATTTTATCTGTATTCCCGCGCTATGGTATGCCAGTTCAAAGATTACTAAAGATCGTAAGGATGACATTTGGGCAGTGGTCTACAAGCCAGTTAAAAAACCCAAGCCGATCAAAAAAGTAAAAGTTAAAAAGAAAATTGAGAAAGTAAGAAAAGCACCCCCCCCTAAAAAACGCCCGCCACCGCCTAAGACAAAACCGGTTAAGCCAGTTAAGCTGTTGCAAAAACCGAAACCTAAAAAAGTTGTTAAGAAAGCCAAGCGTCCTCCGATTGCAAAATCGGTGGGTGTGAAGAAGCGGGGTAAGGTAGCTCCGAAGCCGAAGGCGAGATCGAAACCAGCAGGTGGCCAGTCTGGTGTCAAATCGACCGGCATTGGCAGTCGTCGTCCCGGCGGGGGGCGTAAGGGTAAGAGCCGTTCTTCGCTGACGGGTGTCAAGGGTGTTGCCAACAAGAAGGCATCGGGTGTTAACCTTTCCAAGCTTGGGCTGGATGTCGGTCAGGTGTTGTCGAAACGCGGGCCGGGCGCACAGTATACGACCTTCAAGAGTTCCGCCGGTGGCGCGGGTGGCGGGCGTGGTTCACGTCTGAACACGACGGGTCTCGGTGGACTAGGCAATGAACGTACCTTGAGTCTTTCAGGCAGCAAGGGGGCGTTGAACAAGTTTGGCACGGGGCAAGGTGTGCTCGATCGGGGCGGACGTGGCGGTGGTTTAGGCAAGGGTTTTGGCCGCGGGGCGGGCAGTAAGGTGTCTGTTAATATTCCACCGGGAGATCCCGTTGTATCGGGTGGCTTGACTTCGGGTGAGATTTCCAGTGTTATTAGGAAGAACCTCAATCAGATTCGGCACTGCTACGAGCAGTTTTTGCAACGCATCCCCGGCAAGTCTGGCAAGGTCGCAGTTAAGTTTACCATCAACAAGGGTGGTCGCACATCATCTGTCGTGATCAGAAAATCCAACATCTCCGACCGTTCCTTCCGCAGTTGTATTGCCAGCAGAATTAAGACGTGGAAGTTCCCGCGTCCCCGTGGTGGCTCAAACGTGAAGGTTAACTACCCGTTTGTCTTCAATCCTCTTTGACGTAGTTACTAATCAGGTGTCACTGATGTTTTTTGGTCGCAGAGGTCATGTTATCCAGGTTTTATTTTTGGTGGTGACACTAACTACAGCAGCATTACTTAACAGTTGTATCACGCCGCAGAAGAATTCGCCTGGCTTGACTGCGGGTGAGATTTCCAGTGTTATTAGGAAGAACCTCAATCAGATTCGGCACTGCTACGAGAACTTTTTACAGCGCAGGCCCAATACAGCTACCAAAATCACATCTGTGTTCTTCATTACAGTAGATGGTAGTGTTGAGAAACCAATGTTAAAAGAATCTGGCACAGTCGATAGTGATTTTATTGCTTGCCTTACTAAGGTTATCGGGGCATGGAAATTTCCGCGTACACGCGGTGTCTCAAACGTGAAAGTGAGCTATCCGTTCATCTTCGATCCGCTTCCGGAATGATGCATTAATCCTCCTCCACTTACCTATAAGCCCCGTGGCAAACACAAGAAATCTCATGGCAAGCACTATGCCCATATTCCAAAACCAAATCCCAAGATGCGTGCCAGAAGGCAACGCCTCAAAGCTCGCAGCTTTGGATGCTGTTGAAAAATAAAATCTAATGCGCCCAAGGCTGATGCAGAGGGATAATGCGGGCGGGGGTGATGCCGAGTATTGACATGGCGTTTTGCCACATGTCATCAACCGCGGTGTTGAAGAGCAGGTCTTGGTCGAGTGCTAGTTGTAGCCAGTCGCCGAACTGGAGTTGGTGGTCAAGTTCGCCTGCATACCAGCCGGTACAGCCGATAAGAAAGCGATAGGGGTAGAGCACGGCAAGGCTGCTGCTCTTGTTGTGCAGACGTGGCTTGCAGGTTTTGATCAATTTGCGCAGTGTGCCCTCTGTGGCCGAGAGACCGAAGACATCACCGGGGTTGTCAAAATCAGTGTGTGTTGGACGGTTGTGTAAGATAATGCCCTTTGTTTGCTGAGTGGGGCCGCCATTCCAGGCCGGAATGTGTGCCGGCAACTCGGCTCCCGATATTTGCACGAAATCACGTAACGGCACCTCCGACACTCTGTTGACGACCAATCCCGCGGCACCGCTACGGCTGTGTTCAAGCAGTAGCACAACTGTTTTGCAAAAACTTGTGTCCCTAATTTGGGGTGAAGCAATAAGAAACGATGGCGGTATCAGCACCAACACAACTCCCACAACTATGACAAAGACTTCTATGTTGTAGTGTAACACAGACATTTTTGCTTAGCTACTATAATTTATTTTGTCGGCAGTGCGGTTACTTATTGCTTTTGCAATTTTACAAAAAATTTGTTAGCAATACTCATCTATATGTGAATGTTGGTGGCAGGAAGATGTGTGTTCTAGTTGCAGATCAAACAGAGACTGATCTTTATCTCACTAACAATAAAATTTGTTTATTTATTTTGCCAATAGTTATAAACTGGTGTGGTTTTTGATTTTGTGGATATTTTTATGAAAATTGTTTATATTATCACAATGTTGGCTGTGCTGACCGCGGCTGCCCCGCAGCCGCGGCATCGGGCTTTTGCACAGCAGTTCTTGCGGGATATTTTTACCCTACGGCTCGCGGCACAAACACAGCTCAACAATCATCTCTCGGTTAATACCCTGATGCTACATCAAGTTGCTGGTTACCAGAATAGTCTTTCTGAACTTAATATATCAGGTACACGGGATAAGTTTGCTGAGCTGCAAGCACACTTGCGTAAATTCAATACCCAGCGTAAAGACAGTGGTGAAGAAATTGCTATGCAGCGGTTGCTTGAGGGCTTGAACCTATCTCCCGTTGAGATCGACCAAATGAAAGAAAAAATAGTAGGCGATATTCCCTTTGAGAGTTTTGTTGAGAACCACAACGGAGTAGTACTATCTGGTGAACGATTTTCGGATTGGCTTTATAAAAATGCAGAAAAGCAAATCCGTGATGTGCTTCTTACCTTGGCCAAGTTACAAGGAGTTATTGATGCTAGCAATGACTTTGCCCTCGCTCTGGCTGGCAGAGGCATGCTGAGTACTGAGCGACTCGCTGCCAAGTTTGCTGAGCTAGTAGAAGAATATAGTTATATTTATATTTCTAACCTAGACATGCGTAGGACGCTGGAGAAGGCACAAAAAATTGCCGCTGAAGCGCCGCAATCAGAATCTGAGCAAACCGCACAGTTAAACGAATTACAAGCCCTGTTACAGCCAGCGATTGATAGTGTGCTTGCGAAAACAGACGAAACCTGGGTGGTAGAGCACCGCCGCGCGATTGAGCAAATAATGCACATTGACAAAGACATGATCGAGATATTTTTTTCTAGACACATGCTGGTGTATAATAGGTTTTTGCGAGAAGATTTGTTTCGGCAGGCGTTAGATGCCTATGAAACTACTTCTTCAATACTCGATGACTATCTCAACGTGGTAAAACAACAACCTCAACAAGAGGATAGTGCACGCAGAGTTGCCATTGCCAAGCTTGCTGCCGACCAAGACTCGTTTGATAGACTTGTTGCAGTATATCGCTTGCAACACAGCTATGACGAGATCGCCACCGAACAGATACAGGGTGATACTGCAGAAGCAGCAAAAAAATATGCCGAACTTTTTACCGCGAAAGCGCATCTTTTTGCAGCATTAGCACGTCCTTCCGCACAGCATGGCGGCAGTCTTGATCAGAACAAGAATAATATTGATTTAGTTAGAGCAGCACTTGAAAGTGCCCCCTTCAAAGCTGATTTGGCACTTGAACGTGGTGCCGATGCAGACTATGTGCTAATGCTGGTAGCAAGTACAGAGATTGCAAAGCAAGAGAGGATGGTAAAGTTTTTGATCGAGCGCGGCGGTGCTAGCCTTGGAGGAGCACTGCTTCTCGCCGTTAGTAGCCCTGAGCAACTGGCAGTAGAGCCTCTCGTCAACATGTTCGGTGCTGATCCTACTATTGCACTGGCAAAGGCGATGCTCCAAAACCACAGTATGGGGGTAAGGCAGGCTTTGCTTGAACTCGGTGCTGATGCCAAACGTGCAAAAACTTTAATCGCGCCTGACACAAACGGTATGAAGATGTTACTTGCTGCATCAGAGGCTAACAAGGAGGATGAGGCAAAGTTTTTGATCGCGCAAGGTGTCTCTCCTACCTCAACACTTATACACATAGCGAAGACGGGTGGCAGTGTTGCTTAAACACGGTGCTGATATGCAGAACATTCTTGACTCTGAAAAGCCAGCAAATGAAATCAGAAGAAAAATCAGTAGCAGCTTCTTTGGCGATGCTGCATCTGCAAGAAGTGACGCAAGCTTGCCCTACACATCTGAAGATGAGAGGAGAGTATCTGAGTTTAAGATGGCAGCTGCTCGTAAAAACAATAAGGACAGCATCAAGGATATTAGCATAAAAATATTGCTGCATGAAGCAGTTGGTACCAAGACACAACGGGTTGTAGTGTATCCACTGCCTGGAGATCAAGCAGTGCCTGCTGTTGCAAATCTTACAGATTTTTATGAACTCGATACTGCAACATTTTTTGAAGAGTATGGCGTGGCAAATTTTTCCATCGTTTTCGCGGATTATTTATCTTTCTACACACAGCACGAGCGCCTCTCCACAGTCATCGTTCAGTCGTTGCCAGCATATATCGAGTTATCCTTGCCTACCGCAGTGGTTTCTATGAACTGAACAGGTAGTAGCAGGGGGAATGGGCTTGCCTCGTAGTGTGAGTAGGTGCAGTGCCTTGCTTTGCCGACTTATTACGTGTGAAGGCGTTAGTATTTCTTCTGACTAGCAACTATAGTTGGCAAGAGGGCATGTTTTTTGTATAATCCTACCCGCCTTTAAATTGCGAAGAGAACGTTTGCTTGGAAACACTCCCTCCTCAATACGACCATGCCACCTATGAGAAGAAGTGGTGGGATTTCTGGACGGAGCAACGTCTGTTTGCTGCTGACAGTGATGCAAAGCGTGAGCCTTACGTCATTCTCATGCCGCCGCCCAACGTCACCGATCGCCTGCATATGGGGCATGGGCTGAACAATACACTGCAAGATATTTACATTCGCTGGCAACGCATGCTGGGCAAGGAGGTCTGCTGGTTACCGGGCACCGACCATGCGGGCATTGCCACACAGATGATGGTCGAGAAATCTCTGCAGAAAGAAGGTATCGAGCGGCAGGAGTTGGGGCGGGAAGAGTTCGTCAAACGTTGCTGGCAGTGGAAGGAAAAACACGGCGACATCATCGTCTCGCAATTGCAACGGCTCGGCGCATCGGCCGACTGGGAGCGGCAAGCCTTCACCATGAGTCCGCAGCTGTCGCAAGCAGTACGCAGCATCTTCGTCGATCTCTACCGCAAGGGGTTGATTTATCGCGGCGAACGGCTGGTCAACTGGGACTTTGCCCTAAGCACTGCGATCTCCGACGATGAGGTCGTTAACATCGAGGAGACGGGCAAACTGTGGTCATTCGCCTATCCTCTTGTCGATGGCAGCGGTGAATTAGTCGTGGCAACGACACGTCCCGAAACGATGTTCGGCGATACTGCTGTCGCGGTGCATCCCGACGATGAACGCTATCAGTCCTACATCGGCAAACAAATCAAGCTACCGCTGACCGCGCGCACCCTGCCAGTCATTGCCGATACTTATGTCAAACAAGACTTCGGCAGTGGCTGTGTCAAGATTACACCGGGGCACGATTTCAACGACTTCGCCGTCGGCAAGCGTCACAACTTGCCGCTGCTCAACATCTTCGATGCACAGGGCTTGCTCAACGAGCACGCTCCCGCAACTTTGCAAGGCTTGACGCGTGAGAAAGCCCGCACGCGCACCGTGCAGCTGATGCAGGAGGCCGAGTTGTTGCGAGCCGAAGTCAAGCACCGCCTGACTCGCCCTTACTCCGATCGTAGTAAGGTGTTGATCGAGCCGCGCCTCTCGCAGCAGTGGTTTCTCAAGATGCAGCCGTTGGTGGGTGAAGCAGTGCGGATTGCCAAAGACGACGAACTGCGCTTTTATCCGCACAGCTGGAAAAAAACCTATCTGCACTGGCTGGAAAACATCGAAGACTGGTGCATTTCACGACAGCTGTGGTGGGGACATCGTATTCCCGTCTGGCACTGTAGTGATTGTAAAAAACAGACAGTGGCGAAGGACGACCCAACCGAGTGCGAGCATTGCCACAGCAAGGCAATCGCACAAGACGAAGACGTGCTCGACACATGGTTTAGCAGTTGGCTGTGGCCGTTCAGCACCCTCGGCTGGCCTGTGCCGAAGGACAAGCAAGCGCTACAGAAGTTTTATCCTTCGCAAGTGCTGATTACAGGTGCAGACATAATTTTTCTCTGGGTAGCACGTATGGTCATTGCCGGCATCGAGGCAGTCGGTAAGCCGCCCTTCAAAGATGTCTGTTTCAACGCGATCATCTGTGATCATCACGGGCGCAAGTTTTCCAAAACACTTGGCAATGGCATCGACCCACTCGCGGTCATCGATGCACATGGGGCCGATGCAGTGCGCTACACCTGCGTTAGCCTTGCCCCGCTCGGCGGACGAGCACGCATGGGGCTGAAAGATTTTGAGCACGGTGGTAGATTTATCAACAAGATTTGGAACGCTGCCCGCTTTTTGCTCTCGCAGCCTGCCATGCAAGAAAAATTGCCCGCCTTGGCACACGACCAGCTGAGCGTGCCAGAAATGTGGTTGCTGACCGAATTTGCTCAGACTAGCGCCAAAATCGATAAATACTTGCGAGCCTATCGGGTCGATAACATGGCAGAGACACTCTATCACTTTATTTGGGGCACTTATTGTGATTGGGGGGTGGAAATTGCCAAAAATATTTTAAAAAAACAAAGCCTGCCATCTGCACAAATTCTCTCCACACTAATCTATATCATGGATGGTATGTTGCGTTTGATGCACCCTGTGATGCCGTTTATCAGTGAAGAAATTTGGCAGCGCTTGCCTGCGCATCCCGATTGGGATCGGCCGCGTAGTCTTGTCATTGCAGAGTTTCCTGATGCGGGACAGCTTACGTCTTTTGCCGCGGAGGACTTGCAGCATTGGAATTTTACCCGCCGCGTCATTACCGCTATCAGAACGTTGCGTAGTCGCGGCACGATTCCGCCGCGCCAAAAAATAAACATCAGTATCGTCGTCGGTGCAGCCGCGGAAGGTTTGCGTGCCGACGAG
Source organism: Oligoflexales bacterium (assembly GCA_965226195.1). Lineage (GTDB taxonomy): Bacteria > Bdellovibrionota_B > Oligoflexia > Oligoflexales > JAPPIL01. Next base: position 491,427 of record OZ245333.1, on the reverse strand, counting down.
GAGTGGTTGGGTGACCTCGCGGTGCTCGATGGGGTTAATTGGCTGGCTGCAGACGCACCCAAACCTGTGCCCGCACTGGTGCAGGTTGGAGCAGGTTTTGAGGTTTACACCGTCGCCGCGCACATCGACGTGCCGAGTGAAAGAAGCAAGCTGAGCAAAGAGCAGGCACGACTTGCAACTTTGCTGAAAAAAATAGAGGGCAAACTTAACAACACCGAGTTCTGTAGCAAAGCACCACCACACATCTTGCAAGAGCAGCGAGAAAAGCAGAGTCTACTGCAAGAACAGCTGCACAGTGTGCGTCTTAATTTGCAGGCCTTGGGGGAGTAGACACTGCTTGTTGTTATTTTTTAACATAACGAGCGCCGCGTCCCTTTGCCAGTACCTCACCTTACTTCTTGTCCGTCCACTTGGTAAGTTGTAAAAAACTTAAGTTTTTCTCTTAAGTGCCGATAAATCAGGCAAAGGGGCAGGCTTGAGAGCATAATGCGATGCTACCCGGCATCTAACCTTGCGAGTGAGGGCAAGATGAGATTTTTGTTTATTGTTTTAATTACAGTAAGTTGCAGTAACAAGATGTCGATGTCAACTAGCCAACCGGATAAAAACAGTGCTAACCTCACTGGTAATAAGGTAATGATAGGAGACAAGAACACCACCGACAAATTTGACCAGAATCAGAGAGGTGTGCTTGATATTTTATTGGTCATTGATAACTCAGCTTCGATGGGATATGTGCAGACAAAGTTGAAGAGTAATTTGCCTGACTTATTGACACATATCAGCAACAGCGACTGGCAAATTGCAGTTACGGGCACAAAACTAGGCGATTGTTTGAGCGCAAGGATTACGAAAAAAATACCTAACTTTGAACAAAGATACCGCGAACTGGTTAACGTAGGTGCTTATGGCAACGGTGAATTTCACTTCTTTAAGGCAATAGATGGCTTAAAGGGTAGGTGTGACAGTGGCGATGTGTCTTGGTTAAGGAAAAGTTCGTCGATAGCAGTGGTGATCGTTACCGACCAGTATAACGAATGTCATGGATATCAAAATGGAAATGGGATGACTGAGGTTATCGACAATAATGCTGATAAACTGCCTGCAGTCGCACTACTGCCTGTCACCGCTTTGTGCAAGAGCAGCGATCTCAAAGCACTGTTGGCAGAAATGCGGCCTAAGGGTAACGCACAAGTATACGGGTTGTTGCCCTCTATGGATGAGTGGAAACAGAACATAAATAAAGACCCTGGGGTAGTTGATATTTTTAAAGTCCACGGATCTATTACGGACAGCAGTTATGACGCAACCTTGCGGGACATTTCTAAGCATGTTTTTGCTACCCTTGAAGATGTCTTTGTCCTCTCGCATATCCCCGCGGGCAATGTGTCGGTGAAGGTAAACGACAACGTTGTGGATGGATCATTGTATACGATCGAGGCAGATAGCAACCTGATACGGTTTGATAAGGGGTATGTCCCTACATCAGGATCAGATGTAGAGGTGTCTTATAGCTATTTCTACCAAGCAACTGAGTCCGATAACGACCTCTAGCACAGCTTTACGCTCTGGTAAGATTCAAACTGCCTTTGAAGACAAAGCAACCTTTTTCAAGCAATTTTTAATTTTTGCCAAAATGGTCGGATTGGGCGTATAATTACCTTTTCCTAACGTTATACCTTTTGCAGAGGAATTGGGAGGGGTAAGTGAATTCTATCCGTCTATTGTCAGATGAACTGATCAACAAGATCAAAGCGGGGGAGATGATCGCACGCCCCGCCAACGTGCTCAAGGAACTGCTGGAAAATGCTATCGATGCGGGAGCACCGCGTATCACAATTTCGTTGGAGAAGGGCGGCATTGACGAAATCGTGGTCAGCGACAATGGATTTGGTATCGCACCCGACGATGTGCCGTTGGCCATCAAACGCCATGCGACGAGCAAAATCAGCAGTGCTGACGATCTGTGGGCGTTGCATTCACTCGGTTTTCGCGGTGAGGCACTGGCTTCGATCGTCGAAGTCTCACGCTTTACCTTGATCACTCGCTGCGCTCGTGAAGGCTCTTTGCCGCTTGCTAGCTCCAATGCAACCGCAGAGGCAAAGACAGGCACACGACTGACGACCGACGGTAACAGCAATGTCAACGTTGTCGCGTGGACATGTGCTACCGGCACGAGCATCAGCGTGAAGGATATTTTTTACAACATCCCCGCGCGCCGCAAATTTTTAAAAAACATCGCCACCGAATATGCTCACTGCAACACTTGTGTGCAGGCACTAGCACTCAGCCATCCGCAGATTGAATTTATTCTGCATCACAACAACCGCGAGCAGCTGCGTGTCGTTGCCACACCCGAAGCAAGTGGTGAGGAAGCGTTGCGCCTGCGTGCCGCGGCGTTGTTTGGACAAGAGGCGGTTGCCCCGCTGCTGTATGCAGAGGATAAGAACGAGATGGCGGAGGTGGCAATGTTGTTTTCGCCGCCCGGTCACGATCGTGCTCACAACCGCCACATTTTTACCTTCGTCAACAATCGTTGGATAAAGAGTGCGACCTTAAAATACGCTATTCTGCGCGGCTACCACAGCCATCTGTTGAAGGGACGCTACCCGCTGGTGTTGGCGTATCTGCGGGTGCATCCGTCGTTGCTCGATGTCAATGTGCATCCGATGAAGAGTGAGGTGCGGTTTCAGTATGACAAAGATGTGCAGGAGTTAGTTGCCCTAAATTTACGCCGCCAACTGCGTTCACCTACATGGAGCACGGCTCCACCGTCTCTCGCCGCTCCGACAATGCCTGTACCAGCATCGACTCGCTTCGCTCGTAGTGACTCTTTGCAGCTTTCTCGCTCCACGCCACGTAAACAGCCTAGCTTTGTCGCACCTGCGCGGCCTGACACAGTATCGCGTCCTGATGCCGCCGCAGCGCGTGAACAACGCATTTTTTACCCGCGTAAGCGTGTAGATGATGAATCTGAATTGCAGTTGCAAAACAACATTGTCACTGAGCTTGCGCAGGAGAGCAAGATCAGTCAGCCTCGTGATACAGAGCTTGATTGGGCGGCACTGACTTATATTGGCACGGTGGCACGGTGTTACTTGCTGTTTGAAGATCGGCGGCAAAATTTAATCGTCGTCGATCAACACGCGTTCCACGAGCGTATAATTTTTGAGCAGCTACAGTCTGAACCGCAGATGTTGACACGGGTACAGGGGTTAACGATTGCTGAGGCTTTATTACTGGCTGCCGCGGAAGTTAATATCGTTAAGGCTCGGCAAGAGGAGTTTGCCCAACTTGGCTTTGAGCTTGAAGTGGCAAGCGATACAGATGTGTTGCTGAAAGGTGTGCCGGCGCTGTTGCAGCAGCAAGATTATGTCGGGGCGTTGCAGGATTTGATGGCGTTGGCGCAGCGGGATGCAACCAAGTGGTTCGGTGAGTCACTGTTGCATGATGTTATTGCCACGCTTGCATGCCGTGCCGCGGTCAAGGCGGGTGACTTACTGGAGGCCTCGCGCCTGCAGCAGTTGTTTGTCGCCGCCCGCGGCGTGGATTTTTATCACAACTGTCCGCACGGACGGCGCGTCATAAGAATTTTTACACCCCGACAAGTCGGCAGCTGGTTTGATAGAATTTAGTGTGCTACTGATACAGCAGCTTGATGTTGGTTTCGGCGCGCTGTTTTTGCAGCCACACACGTGTCTGGTTGGCGAGTTCGAGTTGCTTGAGTTCCAGCTCAAGTTCGTCCTTGCTGGCGGCTAAGGCAGTATCGACACTGACACGACGCTTGACTACGTAGAAGATGTGCTGGCCTGCTTCCGTCTCCAGAGGTGGGGAAAACTGCCCCTCCTGCAAAGAACGTAGTGCGTTTATGAGTATCGGTGATAGCTCTTTCAGTTGCACACCTGTCATGGTGGTGCTGCTCTGCTGGTCGTGATACAGTTCGCTGACGGCATCGAAAGGCATGCCCTCCTGCAAACGTTGATGTGCTTCCTTAATTAGTTTTTTATTCTTCCCCGCTACAAAAATTTGCTGCAAGTCAAGCGTTATCAAATCACCGATGTGTCCAGATTTTTTGAGATAGTGGGTCTTGATATCCTCGTCGGTAACCTTGATCGTTGGCATGATGAGTGCGCCGTGAAATTTGCGCAGCACCAGTTGGTTTTTAAAATCTTGCTGGTAAAGTTCATAAGTTTTGCCCTGCGAATGCAAAAAAACATCAAGGTCAGCACGCCCCAAACCCTTCTGCTTGAGAAACGCAGCAATCTCACGTTCAACCTCCGCATCGCTCACGCCTGCGTCGAGTTCGGCCAGTGCCGTCTTGACTAGCTGCATGTTGATCAGGTCGTTGATGGCACGCTCCGTACGAGTTGCCGCGGGAGAAGAAGGAAAATCAGACACGGTCACCAACGGGCCTTCGTCAGCCTTTTCTTTGGCCTCACTGTATAAAATTGGCTGGTCACCCACGATCGCCACTACCTTATCGACCAACTGCGGCTTGCCTTGTGCCGCGGTGCAGACACTGAACAAGAGCGTTGCAAGGCATAATATTCTGTAATTACTAGAATTTGCTGACATATTGGCACTTCCTTGATTTACTTTTGCCCACCGAGAGCATCCTCTCCCAAAGCAAGCAGATTGTCAAGTGTGACTGTCTTGTGCTGACATTATCTTTGGCTTAACTCGCAGGAGACTCTCTGCCGCTTTCTCGCTCCCCCAGCGAGCGGCGTGTCAAGTGTGCCGAGCGTGAAAGCTGATGGCATCTATGTTATGATAGAAGAAAGACCTTCTGCAATTGTCGTCCGATGTATGCACGTATAGCCTTATTGTTGTTATTGCTGTGGGGAGCGGCCGAGCCCGCCGCAGCAACATGGAAGCCACTGCTGCCCTTGCAAGGGCAGGCGGTGCACGTGCCTTTTCTTGCCCACTATCTAAAAGATCAAAGCGTATTTAAAATAAACTCAAAAAAAGATTTTGATGAACACAAGGGTGAGTTGCGTGATGCCAAAGAAAAGATTTTGCGCAGCAAAAGGCGGTTGCAGGAATATTTTCTGATGTTATCGGAATCTTGCTACTATCTCTATTATCAGCGTAAGACTGCGTCGCTGTCGCGTGAAGAGCAGGCGTGTCATCGGGAATTGGTCAAGACAGGCTTGAAGCTCTTGAAGAGCACCAAGATGCAGCGCAACAAGATAATTTACAACGTTGCTTTGAGTCTTTTTAATTTACGCAAATATCGTGAGGCACACAAGCAATTCAGCAATTTGTTGAGCAAGTCTTTTAGCAATCCGCTGGCTTTGAAGGCTGGCTTAGCGACGTATTTGATTGACCTTGAAATCAAAAAGAGCATTTCTGCAGTGTCGTGGCAGCGCTTGATGGCAAAGTTTGATGTGCGCGGCAAGATTATCATTCACCTTGCGACGGCACAGCATCTTGCAGGTTTGAACTTGCACGGTGAGAGAGAAAAGCGCGCTAGCCCACGTTATCGCCATTATTTGCAACAACTTTCGCCACTGCTCAGCGATGTTAGCAGTGATACGCAGGCGATGGTGCTTGCTTTTATGATCGGTGTAGTCAGAAAAGCCGAGACCACTATCGATTGGCAGCGGTTTCCCGTGCGTATTGAAACTTTTGCCTACACTGCGGAGTTTCCTGCCTTGCTTGAACGCCAAGCCCTGTCTGCTTTGGCACAGAAGCGTTTTGGCGCGGCACTCGGTCTTTACAAACGCTTGTTGCCGATGGTCAAGGGACGCAAGACACAGCACATTGTGCGGCGGTTGTTGGTGATTGCAAAAAAATTCTATCTACAAAGCCGCGACAGCAAAGAGTATCGTAAGATTATGCACTTGAGTAGTAACTATCTCAAGTCTGAGGCCGACAAAAAACTGCTCGACAAATACATTCAGTTTCTCATCAATAAAGAAAGTCTCGCACTGCAAGCCATGCAGGAGCAGCAACTCAAACAAACACTGCTGCTTATCAAGGACATGTTGAGTTTGCAGACTAGCACAGCCTACACGATCGGCAACAAGGAGACACTGGCTGAGATTCATCTGCGGCGCAACAATCCTGTAGGTGCGGTCAACATCTACTATGGCTTGTTCAAGGAACTGGGTGGCAAGACACAAAAGTATATCGACAGTGCGATCAAACATCAGCATCAGTTAGCACAATGGCCGCAGCCGCTCGTTTGGCGACCGCAGCCGCGGCGACTGCGAGCCAAGCGCTTGCGGTTGCTGAAAATGTATGAGCAAAAAGCCCCGTTAATGGCAAAACAAGATTGGCATATTATTGCCCAACGTGGTTTGCTGGCACTTAATCTCAACATGAAAGACAAGGCGTGGGGCTTGTGGGTTAGCAGTATGCAACATGCTAACCGCAAAATTGCACCGCTAGCAATTGGGATGGTGCTTAACGACTATCTTCAGAGTAAATTTTGGATAAAAGCTGAGATATTGATCAAACGTTGTCTGCGCTTTGCTATCATGCCACAGGTGGCAGACAAGAAAATGCCACTCAGAAAAATTTATGTTGATGTCGTTGATAAGGTCATAAAATTTTACCTTAAAACAAATAACCTCGCGGAAGCAAAATCAAAAAGCATCGAGTTTTTTAAACTTTTTCCTAAAGATAGCCACCAACCAGAAAATCTTCTGCGTCTCGCTGAGATTTTGATAAAGAGGAGAGAATATATTCAGGCAATGTTTTATTTGGTAGAGTTGGTTAACAATTATCAGAATAACAACTACTTTCGGCAAGGTTTATTACTTGCCGCTAACCTTGCAGTTAAGCAAGCCGACGAACAAAAAGCCGTTGTCTTATATCGCTTGTTTTACCAGCGCTACCCAAAGGACAAAGCTGTCAGAAATGTTGTGTTACAACTGATAAAATTCTACGAGGCACTACGCCTGTATGGTGATCTGCTAGTTATGTATGAATATGCTTTTGTGTCTCAGCTATTTAGTAGTATGGAAAAACAAAAAAACGAAATTGCTATGATGGAGTTGGAAGAAAAATACGGCAACAGTTCCAAAGCGTTAGGCATCGCGATAAGAATTATGGCACAGCCACGCCGTGATGCGCGCCACAAAGCCATTGCCGCGGGATTACTAGCACGCTACCACTATAATCGTAAAGACCGCAAAGCTTTGGTTGCACTCGAAGGCAGCCTCAGTGCGAAGCGCTATGAGTATAAAGAAGTGCGTAATGAGTTGTCTTTCTATATTGCTGAGACTCAGCGTTTCGTCAGCCCGCAAATAATTGAAAAATACGAACAAAAACCAGTTGAGTTTCTTAGGTATCTCTCCAGCAGTTTTGCTCAAGCTAAGAAAAACTACCTTGATGTATGCAAGCTAGCAACGAGTCGTTTTTGTCTAGCATCGTATTTAAGTCTCGTCGATCGTTGTCTTACTTTTGTCGATGCGTCCAGCACTGTGGAACTTTCTGCTGCCAGCACTAGACAGGCATACGATGTGTTTACACAAGACAAGAAAAAGCTTATTAGCTACTTTGAGAGTGAGAAGCAATACTTCCGCAATGCCTCCGTGAAGGAGTTGCAGGCAGGAAATGCTCCGTTTGAATGGGTAGCGAAAAGCTTTGTTGTATCTCCAGAGTTGAACTTATCGTATGTCAATGGATATTTATCTGAACCTGATTTTATTCAGCTCAACGTCAAAAAGGATCTTAAAGGTGTTAAGTAGAGTTGTCTTGCTTTTGTTGAGCAGTACAGTGTTATCGTGTGTGCATAAGATTGTTGACGCACGTGTTATTGTTGGCAAGAGATATGTGGAGACAGATAGGAACATGTTGCCAGAGCTTGAGCTTGACTTATTACCAGATACTAGCAGTGAGTTATGGAAGTCTGTCAATACTGCTTTTCTGCAAAAAAACTACAAAAAAATTGAAGACGACATGCGCAAGTTTTTGCGTGCCAACCCTGCACACCCTGTGGCATTGAGTCTTTTAGTGAAAGCTCTTTTCCTGCAGAAAAAATACAAGCTGGCCTCCTATTATGCTGACCTAGTATTGACTGTCAACAATAACGACACGGATGCCCACATGATCAAGGCATTGGGTGTTATCTTTGCGCCCAATAGCTATCACTATCAACGCCATGCGGCGCGGTTGCGGCTTGCGTCGCTGTTTGCAGAGAACAAAACACATATTGCCAGTGGCTTGAATCTTGGCATTTGGATGATGAAGAAAGGTAACTGTGGCAAGGCGATGCAGTATTTCGCCCAGGTTGTTAGACGTTGTCCGAAGTGCGGTATTGCACGGGTTGGCTTTGCCATTTGTTTGTTGCGCAGCGGCAATTTTAACCGTGCACATCGATTGTTGTTGAATATTAACGATGATATCGAAGATACACTGGCCAAGTACTATCTGGCTTTCAGTTATTTTAAAATCAAAAGAAATATTGCCAAAGCTCGTGATATTCTGAAAAATATTCTCAACGACAAAAGCCAAAACGGTTACATCCGTAGCAAGGCACGCTCGTTACTGGTATTGATTCAAGACCAGAGTGTTGCTCGACGCAACTCAAACGCTGCTGCACAATGACTACCGAACTACATCTTGCCGATCTCATTCTCAGCACGGTGGTGATTATCGGCCTGCTCAGTATCAGCGCGTTAGTCTGTCAAAAACTTAAACTGCCGGGTATTGTGGGTTTTATTATTGCGGGGGTGATTATCGGCCCCGACGGAGTTGCTTTCATTAATACCATGCCGGGAGCTAATCTTATCGCAGAACTGGCGGTAATTTTTCTACTCTTTACCATCGGTCTTGAGTTATCTTTTCAGACTTTGAAAAAAAATTGGAAACTGATCGTTACCTCTGGCGTGGGGCAGGTGGTGTTGACCGTCTGTTTTTTTGCCTTTATTTGCCATTGGGTGTTGAATTTGAATTGGCCACAGTCCTTGCTGTGGGGCTGTCTTATCTCGCTTAGCTCATCGGCAATTGTGATGAAGCTGTTGATCGATAACCGTGAGGTTAATTCAAGCTATGGCACGGCGGCAACAGGTATGCTGTTGTCGCAGGATATACTCGTTATCCCGATGACGCTCGGTGTGGCACTGTTGTCATCAGGCAAAGTTGGCGGGCAGGATTTTAATTTTTCCTACGACAAGTTGCTGATTTGGGGTGCGCTGCTTGCTGGTGTTTGTCTTTTTCTTTATGTGGCAGCAAAATTTATCGTGCCTTTTGTACTTGAAAGAGTGGCAAAAACAAAAATACGCGAACTGTTCTTCTTTGCCGTATTACTGCTCTGTCTCGGCTTTGCGCTGCTTTTTGAAAAACTCAATCTCTCGTTGGCACTGGGTGCATTTTTGTCGGGGCTAGTTATTTCTGAATCACATTTTGGGCGGCAGGCGACTTCGGAAATAATTTTATTGCGGGATAGTTTTCTGGCATTATTTTTTGTATCAACAGGTATGTTGCTTGATTTAAATTTTGTTGCCAAAAACATTATCTGGATAATTTTATTCACACTAATGACTATTGGCGGCAAAGTACTTATCGGCACAATGGTGGCGTGGTTAGCACGTGTGCCGATCAAGAGTGCAGTTATCTGTGGTCTGTTTATCGCCCAGATTGGGGAGCTTTCGTTTGTGTTAGCAGAGCTTGGTTTTGATAATAGGTTGTTGAGTCAGACGCATTTTCAATATTTTCTTTCGATAACTGTTATCACGATGATGATTACTCCGTTATTTTTCCGTTTTGCGCCCCGCTTGATTCTCTCACGTGTGGGTATTGAGCAAAAAATAGTTATGGGGAAGCGGCGTGCTATGTTCGATGCGGTGGTCATCGGCTATGGGGTGGCGGGTCAGGCACTTGCCAGCTGGTTGCAGGACGAGGGCAGGAGTTTTCGCATCATCGAGCAGAACTACGAACTCGTCAAGAAAGCACGCACCTTGGGTCTGTCGGTTGTTTACGGCGATGGTTCTAATGCCCAGATATTGCACAGTGCAGGTTTTGCTAACGCCAAATTGATTGTAGTTTGCGTTGCTGGTGTGGTTGCTACCAGTGCCATTGTTGAGAATATTTTACGTTTACAACCAGAAGCCACTGTTCTCGTGCGGGTGCAGTATCGTCGCGAAGCGACTTTGTTGGCGAACATGCTCGATCGCAAGATGATCATCGACTCCGAAACTATCTCCTCTCGCCGTCTCGTGGCAAAAGTTAAGAGTTTGTTGGTTTGATTTTCTTTTTTTTCATCTATTGATACAGATAAGGTGTTGAGTTAATCCCACTCATAACAGCTATACAAAATATTTCGACAAATTCTTTGTTATCCTCTTCTAGTGTAGACTTAGTCTTACTTCCCGTGAGATACCGTTGTCTGTCTAAATAAAATTACTGCAGTACTTTGTTCTTGATCTTTTCTAAATCTTGTGTATCTAGTTGCTGCTCAAAGTACTCAGTATAGTCATCGTTGCCCAACTCCTTCAGCCCTCTGTAGAACATCGTCAGGTTTTCTATTCTTAAACCGTTTCTATTAGTGAGATCACTGATATAGTTTATAGCTTTATCAATAAGATCTGTTTTGCCTTTCTTTACCATGTCAGCCATCAGTTCAGGGTTAGCTATAACGGGAGCAAACTCAGCAAATTCATAGAGAAGTTTTTCTAGTTCTTTTTTTATGATGTCATCAGCATTCTCATTTTTATTTAAAATTTCAATTGCACCCTCTATGTAGGAAAAATGCGTGTGTGAGATGACTCCTCTATTATGTGAGATGACTCCTCTATTAAGAGAGGTTTTGTATGCATCACCAAGTTGGAGGTCTTGTTGTATCTTTTTGATATTGCTTTCATAGCCTACGTGGTTGGCAATGATGAAGAGTTTTGTCCACCCATTCTCTATAGGTGATTCTTCTGTCGTGGCTTTTAATGTATTCCAAAAATACTCGATATATTCCTCATTCCCCAATTCCTTCAGCCCTGTGTAGATCATCGTCAGGTTTGCTAGTTTGGTATTAGTCCCACCCTTTGCGAGATGACTAGCATAGCCTACAGATGCCTTGATAAAAGCCTCTTTACCCGCCTTTATCCTGTAAGCCATCAGTTCAGGGTTAGCTATAACGGGAGCAAACTCAGCAAATTCATAGAGAAGTTTTTCTAGTTCTTTTTTTATGATGTCATCAGCATTCTCATTTTTATTTAAAATTTCAATTGCACCCTCTATGTTGGAAAAATTCGTGTGTGTGATGACTCCTCTATTAAGAGATGTTTGGTATGCATCACCAAGTTGGAGGTCTTGTCGTATCTTTGTAATATTGCCTTCATAGCCTACGTGGTTGGCAATGATGAGGAGTTTTGTCCACCCATTTTCTATGGGTGATTCTTCTGTCATGACTTTTAATGTATTCCAAAAATACTCGATATATTCCTCATTCCCCAATTCCTTCAGCCCTCTGTAGATCATCGTCAGGTTTTCTGGTTTGGTATTACCTCCTGTATTGGAGAGGTCATTGGCATAGTCTACAGCTGCCTTGATAAAAGCCTCTTTACCCGCCTTTATCCTGTAAGCCATCAGTTCAGGATTAGCTATAACGGGAGCAAACTCAGCAAATTCATACCGAAGTTTTTCTAGTTCATCTTTATCAGCCCCCTTTTTTTCCTTCAAGGTCTCAATTGCACGCTCTATGTTGGAAAAATGCGTGTGTGTGATGACTCCTCCATTACGAGATGTTTGGTATGCACCATGAAGTTGGAAGTCTTCTTGTATCTTGGTATTGCCTTCATAGCCTACGTGGTTGGCAATGATGAGGAGTTTTGTCCACCCATTCTCTATGGGCGATTTTTCTGTCGTGGCTTTTAATGTATTCCAAAAATACTTGATATATTCCTCATTCCCCAACTTCTCCAGCCCTGTGTAGATCATCGTCAGGTTTGCTAGTTTGCTATTAGGCCTATTCTGTGCGAGATGACTAGCATAGTCTACAGCTGCATCGATAAAAGCTTCTTTACCCGTCTTTATCCTGTAAGCCATCAGTTCAGGGTTAGCTATAACTGGAGTGAACTTAACAAACTCATAGAGAAGTTTTTCTAGTTTATCTTTATCAGCCCCCTTTTCCCTCAAAGCATCAATTGCACGCTCTATGTTGGAAAAATGCGTGTGTGTGATGACTCCTCCATTACGAGATGTTTGGTATGCACCATGAAGTTGGAAGTCTTCTTGTATCTGGTTAATATTGCCTTCATAGCCTACGTGGTTGGCAATCTCGAAGAAGCTTCGCCACACTTCCTCAAGCGGTGTTGGCTCGGTAACTTCAGCAGTAGGCTCTTTCTTCTGACCATTAGTAGTGTTATTGAATTTCGTATAAGGCAGACTAGGACGATTGCGACGATCAAGATAGTCGCTATATTCTCCAACACTCTCCTTAAATCTATCACGCACAAGCTTAAGTGTCTCTTCGTTTAGTTCAAGTTCATTATCCTCACCATCTAAATCCTCACCATCTAAAAACACTACCGTCTCATTACTACCCTTACCATCAACCATCTTTGTAAATTCAACATCTTCTTTTTTTAACAGATGGTATAAAAAATCTTTGTCAAGCATGCCTATGTCTAAGCTAGGTGCGTGGGCAAGAATTTTTGCTTCCTTTAGCAGTTTATCAACTTTACCGCCTATTTGCGCAAGAACTTGCACATCGATAATACCTCGCAGCTGTTCATGTATTCTTGCATCAACACCACCATTGTCCATGTTGATTTGCTTGATAATAGACTTTACCCTCTTTGAGGGTTCTCGTTCTCCCTTTTTGTTCTTTTTGCGGCGTACACCTGTACGATTAGGAGGTTCTTGCTGCTTCCCAAGCTCTAGCAACAATTGTTCATATTCCTGATGGCTAAGCTCTTCTCGCAAAATCTCAAGCTGGCGGGCACTATCAGTCTGCCCAAACTTTACTGCCTTGAAGTTTACTTCCATACCTCGAAAAAGTTGTTTCTCAAGCTCTTGCTTAGCGCTTTCACTTAAGTCGTTTTTTTCTGCATAGGTGTTGAGCAAAATCTCCAGATACTGACGTGGAATCCTAAACGCATAAAAATGCAGCTTGCCGTGAACATCCCTGTTTCTTTTTGCAATACTAGCATTCTTAATTTTTACTACACTTTTAGCATATTCGATCTGCTCAGCAGTAAATTCTTCCTCACTCAATTCATCATTCTGCAGCTCAACAACTAACTCTTCCGCGGCAATCTCTGCCTTAATTGCCATCAACGTCCGCTGCAATCGCCTCTGATTTATACTGTCGCCGTCAACAAGAGTTACAAGTTCTTGCAAATACTCATGTCCGATAAGTGTTTCTCCACGATTATGGCTGAGCAGCTCCTCATTTAACTCTTCAGACATTTTGCCATTCAGTGCGTCGCGAAGCTCTCGCAAATATCTGACCGATGACTGATCTTTGTCTTTGTACCTTTGCATATAAAAGAAATTATCTGCCAAAGCCTGCTGCAAAGAATAATCTTCAGATATGTACTTAACATCATCTAAGGCTAGGGACATACTTGTGCGCTCATTAGTAAGCTGTATCCACTCTTGACGCTTGTCGGTATAGTAAAAATACTCATGCAGTGTTACGTTTTCATCACCATTCGGGGTAAAGATATAGCCGATGTTATCCTCTTGTCTGTTCACCACCACTTTTAGGGTATCGATAACACCTTGCTTGTCAGGCCCATTTTCCGCATCTAATGTGTGCAGGTCAAAAACTCTACTAGGGGAATGAGTAAATTCAGGATAAGCTGCAACAACTGTCTTTCCTCGACTCAATGCCTTGTAAACAGCATCTGCCTGTACTGTTCCAAGTAACTTGTACAGCGTACTGCGGGTGACAATGTTAGCTTTGGCTAAATTATTAGCACTGGCAATACCACTTAATACAAGGAAGGCAACAAGAAATACGGTTATTGTTTTCATAACTTAACCCAACAATACAAGTAGCACATGCTGTTATACATAATTTTTAATATAAAATCAATTATTATTTTATTCTTTATTTACAATAAGATAGCTTACAAAGCATGTCGCCACCTAAACCTACCGCTACCCTCTCCAACCCCCCCATTGCCCTTCTGACAGGGTACTCCTGTGGTTTATCGGTTGGTTGTCTTGTGCTCCACGCTTTCACAAAATTCTTGCTGCAGCGTCAGTCTTAGTGAAGTTTATCGAACAAAAAAACTTCAATAGCTGAACACCCCTTTGCCTGTCTTGCGACCGAGTTGGCCGGCTTCGACGTATTTGGTTAGCAGTGGCGAGGGGTGATATTTCTGGTCGCCGAGATCACGCCGCATGGTGTGTAGGATGGCGTGGCAGGTGTCGAGTCCAATCAGGTCAGCAAGAGCAAGGGGGCCGAGGGGTTGGTTCGTGCCGAGTCGCATGCCCTTGTCGATGTCCTCGGCACTGGCGATGCCGTTGAGTAAGGCGTTGAAGGCTTCGTTGATCATCGGCATCAGCACGCGGTTGACGATGAAACCCGCATAGTCTTGGCTGATGACGCTTTCTTTGCCAAGTTTACTGACTAGAGCGGTAACCTTGTCAATTGTGGTGGTAGAGGTGCTGGCAGTGGGGATAATTTCCACCAAACGCATCAGTGGCACAGGGTTCATGAAGTGCAGACCGATTACCTTATCACGGCGTTGCGTGTAGGAGGAGAGGCGGGTAATGGGGATAGAGGAGGTGTTGGAGGCAAGGATCGCTTGAGAATCAGCGAGTTGGTCGAGGCGGGTGAAGATGTTTTTTTTCAGTTTTTCGTCTTCGGAGACTGCTTCGATAATCAGTTCGCAGGATGCTAATCCCTCGTCGTTCGTGGCATAGGTAATGTTGTGCAGTGCGGCCTGCTCTGCGTCGGCAGTGATAACTTTTTTGCTGTGTAGTTTTTGTGCTGATTTAGCGATGCTCGCCTTCGCCCTCTCCAACTGCTCCGCATCACGATCGCACAGGTAAACCTCAAGTCCTTGCGTGGCACAGACTTGTGCAATGCCACTGCCCATCTGTCCGCTGCCGATAACTCCTGTTCGCATCTCTTTCTCCACCGTGATAAAAAGTTGTGCGTTATGCTGAAAAAGCTACGTGGTTATGTAAATCCTTTTGCGCTGTTGCGTCAACAGCCTGTCTCGCAACCCCTGTGTGCTTTTTCCTGTGGTGCGGGGCGGTATTTCGTTATTGCCCAGCGTTTTGCGGCAATTCCTTTTGACGCGGTGCAGCATCAATTGGTGCGGGTTGAGTCTGAGACAAGGGCTCTGCCTTTCACTCGCGGCCTTGTCGGGCTGCTTAGTTATGACCAGTTTGCGGCGCGACCTTCGCCTGTGCTGTCACGGTTTTTTCGGGTCGAGACCGCGTTAATTTTTGACCTGCACACGGCTACTGTCTGGCAAAGTGGCGAGGGTAATGAGGTGTTGCCCTCGTTGCCAGCAGTCGTGCCACCACCATCGCGTCACCTGTGCTTGCGAGCCTTGGAAAGTGAGGCGGATTACTTGGCAATGGTGCGGCAGATTGTGGCTGACATCAGGGATGGCAGATATTATTTGCTCAATTTTTTGCGTTTTTTTCAGGTTTCGCCGTGCGATCACGACGACTTGTTGTGTCGGCTGGCACACAGCAATGCACCCTGCAGCGCGGTGCTACGGCAGGAAGACTTCGCGCTCTTCTCGTTCAGTCCAGAGCAGTTTGTCACGCTACGCCATCATCAGGGAGGCACGCAATTGACGTGCACACCAATCAAGGGCACAGCCGCGCGGCATGCCGATGTGCTTGCTGACCAGCAGGCACGGCAAGCATTGCAGAATTCAGCGAAAGACCTTGCCGAACTGCACATCACGATTGACTTGGCTCGCAACGACATCAATCGTATCGCACAGGTTGGCTCGACGCAGGTCAGTTGTGCCGCGCAGGTGCGGAGTTTTGCGACGGTGCATCACCTTGTCGGCACGATTACAGCACGCTTGCGTGATGACGTAACGCTGGGGGAATTTTTGCAGGCCTTGTGTCCTACGGCTTCGATTAGCGGTGCGCCGAAGGTTGAGGTTATGCGGACTATCGCGGCTTATGAGGCACGGGCACGCGGGTTTTTTATGGGCAATATCATCTCTATTGATGAGAGCGGGCGGCTTGATTCGTCGGTGTTGATTCGCACACTGGTCGAGGATGCACAGGGGGCGGTTTACGCCGCGGGCGGTGGCATCGTGTTGGATAGTGACCCCCAGCTGGAACGGCAGGAAATAGAGACTAAGTTACAAACGTTGTTATGTAGGAGCTAGAATGCGGCAAGGAGCGAGGAAGCGGCAAGGAGCGAGGAAGCGGCAAATAATTAGCGAAGCAAGCGAAGCAAGCGAAGCAAGCGAAGCAAGCGGAGCTAGTTGCTCTTGCCAAAAATTTTCGCTACTATGTCAGGATTAACGTTGACTTTAAGTGGAGTTATTACTGTGTATCGTTTTTATATGTTTTTGGTGGTGTCACTTGTTATGCCGCTTGTGCTGGGAGCTAGTGAGCGGCAAAAAGCAGGCGAAGCTTTTCCCTATAGCAAGAAATCTGGTGTCAGTGGCAGTCTCAACAGTGTCGGCTCGGATACGCTCAACAATTTGATGACACTGTGGGGTGAGGGGTTTCGCAAGCATTACCGCAATGTGCGCATTCAGATTGAGGGCAAGGGATCGAGCACTGCACTGCCGGCGTTGATTGAAGGTGTGGCGCAGCTTGCGCCGATGTCGCGCGCGATGAAGAACAGTGAGATCGATGCTTTTGAGAAGAAGTATGGCTTCAAGCCGACGCGTTATGCGGTGGCGATCGATAGTCTTGCGCTTTACGTGCATAAGGATAACCAGATTGCTAACCTCTCTTTGCTGCAGGTTGATGCAATTTTTTCTCGTAGTCGGCGTGGCGGTGCGCAGCATGACATCAAGACGTGGGGACAACTTGGTCTGACAGGCAAGTGGGCACGTGCTCCCATTAGTCTTTACGGGCGTAATTCGGCTTCGGGCACGTATGGTTTTTTCAAAAAAATTGCGCTGTTCAAGGGTGATTTCAAAGACCGCGTGAAAGAACAGCCCGGCTCGGCTTCGGTGGTCAACGGTGTGGGTGGTGATCTTTACGGCATCGGCTATTCAGGTATCGGCTACAAGACCAGTGATGTGCGTGCTTTGCCACTCCGCAAAACTGACAAGTCACCTGCAGTTGAGCCGACTTTTGCTAATACCGTGAAGAGAACTTATCCGCTTGGTCGTGCACTTTTCGTCTATGTTACTCGTCATCCCGGCAAACCACTGCCGCGTCTAGTGCAGGAATTTTTGAAGTATGTGCTTTCGACAGATGGACAGCGGATTGTGGTTAAGGATGGTTACGGTGCGCTGCCCAACAAGATGATCAACAAGCAGTTGGCGACAATCAGCAGTAATTGATGGGGGGTGGGGAGTTTTTTTTATATATGGTGAGCGTTCCCCTCCCCACACCCCACCCCTTCTGTTCACGAACTTCTGTGTTGAGGTGAGATGGGCATCGCTGTTTCACCATGCACACATGTGTGCATGCTCTTTGTCGCTTCCTAGCTCCAGCTAAAGCATTCGCGTGAAATGGTTCACAGTGATGACCCATCTCACCTCCTTGTCAGCAATTGCGGACATAGCTAGCTTGTGTGTAGCACAAGCCTATACCCACACCCCAAAACCAAACCCCCGAATCAAGGCTCACGGCTTTAGATGCTTTGAATTTGGGGTAGTTGTGGCTGCCGACATCTATTGCCTATTTTTGGGGGCTAGGGTTGTTGCGACCCTGACGGCTCCCGCCAAAGGGTGCAAGCAAGGGAGCTAGCAAGCGACAAAAAGTCTTGCGCAGCACGCACGGGAGGAAAAATATAAGTAATATGCATTGTCTGGCACTTTTGGCAGATACGATGCCATCATCTTCATTCAGCTAGCAAAAAGACAGCGAGCGCCGACACAGTCATCTGCGCCAGCAGATGAAAAAAAACTAAGTTGCGCCAGCATAAGATAAAAAACAAAAATGCGAAAAGCAGCTGACAAAAACAAACCTACTCACATGTTCCTTGATAGATGTTGATGTCGTCTGCGATGCGGGCGAAGACTGTCTGCCCCGCACTGCAGGTAAACTGATACACATCAGCTCTGAAGTAAGGGTTAGTGCCTCCGCTTGCCCCGCTGCTCCAAGAGCCATCCGGCCTCTTGGTGTTGAAATACTGTAGCACTGTGCCGTCATCGTCGATGGTGATGAATTCAACTCCTTTTTCTCGCATCTCTTCGGCAAACTTAAATGACTCATCTTCTGGGTCATCGATGGCTGAGGTTAGAATGTAGTAGGTGCGCTCAACTTTAGCGCCATCACTGGTGATGTAAGATGCTGGTTCAGCTGTCAGTGTGATAGTGCTGTCAGCAAGTGCGGTGACTTCAATTTCGGCATCATCGACACGCGTATCGCCCATATAGAAAACCAACTTGCTGATATTCTTGTTCTCTGCCCCGTCAGTGAAAAACAAGCCAAAGGCAACACTGTAGCTGCTCCTCTTACCCACGGCATAGATATTCCCGCTACCTCTAGGCCAAAGGGCTAGTGTTCGCTCGACCAGTTCACCATCGGCAGAGTGTGCCTCCACCCGCAGCGCGTTTGTACTCTTCTCATGTGCTGTCTTCTTCAATGTGTCCTGCGCCGCGTTACCATCGCTACTCCAATCGACCGCAGCATTGACGCTAACATTGAAAGATTCACTCGTTGCCACCGTGCCCGATAACTGCCCTGCACCGCCTTGCAAGTAGAGCAGGGCATAGTAGGCATACTTTAATCCCGTCAACTTCTGCCCAAAGTGGCAGGATGCCGCGGTCAAATCCAAAATGTTGACTATTCCGTCCTGATTGACATCAGCGCGTTCGATGGGAATGTCCTCACAGGGCACTGCATCGCTTGATGCTTGCGATAAATTCGACACAGTTGAATTTTCTTCCTCGGTTGCACAAGATACTAGCAACATTAGCACGGCAACAAGTAGCAGGTGTTTCATTTTCTTCTTTCCCTATAAAGATTAATGTTAAAGTCTATTTATCATTCGGACAAATTTTAATTGTCTTTAGTTATTATTCGGAGTTTCATTGGGGAGAGTATATTTTGCTGGGCAAGAATGGCCTGCAGTTGTGTGTGATAGTTGGTATGTCTGGCTATAGATTTTTGTGGTTGTTTGCTGATATAATAGAAGCGGAAACTTTCTAGTGCAGGAGAGGTCTTGATGCGGCGTTGTGTCTTGCTGTTGTTATTATTATGTGTGGCATGCGTGCATACCCACGAAGGGGTTGTCCCCACGGAGATCGATAGGCCAGCCGCGGTATCTGTGCCACTTGTGCCTGAGCCAGTGCTACCTGCGGTGGCTGTGTCTGAGTCAGAGGCTGAATCTGCCCCACAAGCTGCCGAGCCTGCAGCACCTGCTTCTGACCTTTTTAATCGTGCCCTTGTGCAGACCGAGCATCCGCTGGTCAAGAAGTGGCTACATTACTTTACGGTGCGTGAGCACGAGCGTTTTCAACGTTTTCTCAATCGGGGTGAGTATTACCGCAGTTTTATCGAGCAGCAGCTGAAGGCACATGATTTACCGAAGGAACTGTATTATTTGGCGATGATCGAGAGTGGTTTTCGCAATCGTGCCCGCTCACGGGCGCGAGCGGTTGGTATTTGGCAGTTCATGCCGCGCACAGGGCGGCACTATGGTTTGCGGGTGGATGGCTATCTCGATGAACGCATGGATCCGGTGCGTTCGACCGCAGCAGCTATTTCTTATTTGCAGGACTTGTATCGTGTTTATCAGTCGTGGTGGCTGGCGATTGCCTCGTATAATAGTGGCGAGGTACGGGTTCTGCGAGCAATCATGAAGCGTAACACCAGAGATTTTTTTGAGTTGGTTGAACAAAAAGTTCTACCTGCCGAAACGATCAACTATGTGCCCAAGTTTATCGCCGCCATGTATATTGCGGCTAACCGTGAGCGTTTTGGTTTCACCTTGACGCAAGTGCGTAGTTTTGCCACACAAAATTTTCACAATTACCGCACGCCACCACATGTTTATTTGCGTGAGATTGCGCACAAGGCTGGTTGTTCGGTCAAGCAGATAAGAGAACACAATCCTGCGGTGCAGCGTATGTTGGTGCATCCACGGCATGCGGTTGAGTTACGCTTGCCACCTGAGTGTGGGGCGTTGAATGAGGCACGGCAGCAGACACTGGCGGCACTGAGCAAGAAGCGGGTGCGGTCGTGGCAGGCACGTGAGGTCAAGGGACGTTATCGGGTGCGGCACGGCGATTCGCTCTATGCTCTTGCGCGGCGTTTCAAAACCTCAGTGCGGGCGTTGCGGCTGGCTAACAACCTCAGTGGCAGCCGTATTTATGCGGGACAGTTGTTGCAGATTGCGGCCCTGCGTAACAAATCCAAGCGTGCGGCGAACGGACTGGCAGGTGTGATTGAGCATCGCGTGCGGCGTGGCGACAGTCTTTATCGCATCGCGCGCAAATACAACACCTCTATTCGCAGTATCAAACGCATCAACAACCTCAAGAAATCCAATATCTACCCCGGCCAGATTATCAAGATTTCTTATTTGTAAGTGCAACGGTTCCTTGCTTGTCTCTGCAGATTAGCCCATTTCCAAAACCGAACCCCGTATCAAGACTCGTGTTTGTATGTGGTGAGCGTTTCCCTCCCCACCCCTCTTCTGTTCGCTAATTTTGTTTAGGATTGGGAGGAAGCATCCTGCTTCAGCATGCACACATGTGTGCATGCTCTTTGTCGCTTCCTAGCTCCAGCTGTCGCATTCGCGTGAAATGGTTCGCTGTGATGTTTCCTCCCAATCCCAAGTAATAAAGATTGGCAGCGTGCCTTCTGGCACACTGCTTGGACAACACAAGCTTGTGTGTAACACGAGCAACTTCTCCATAACATCAATGCCGGATCCAGCCAAAGGGCACAAGTAAGTGGAAGCTAGCAAGCGGCAAAAGGATTGCGTAGCACGCACGGGAGGCTAAATATAAGTATCTAACACTGTTAGGCACGCAAGGCAGACCTTGGTTAGCACTACGCCTGAGTGTACGAAGCGAGCGAGAAAGCGAGCGTTACAAAAAAGCGGCGTAAGCGAGCATTCATTCAGTCATCTGCGCTAGCAGATGACTGAAGAAAAAGCCCTCTCTGCTTACACAGAGGGGGCTTTGGAGAAATAACTGCGCTCAAGGGGTGGGGACAGACTTACATCATGCCGCCCATGCCGCCCATACCACCCATGCCTCCCATACCGCCGGGTGCGTGGCCGTGACCACCACCGCTGGCGGCGGAGTTTTTATCTTCGGGCTTATCCGCAATCATCGCTTCGGTGGTAAGTAGTAGGCTGGCAACGGAAGCGGCGTTGGTGATGGCAGCTTTCGCCACTTTGGTTGGGTCGATAATACCTGCCTTGAACATGTCCTCGTATTTTTCCGTCATGGCGTTGAGACCTTCGTTCCCGCTCGATTTCTTGACTACATCGACCGCTACGGCGGGTTCGATGCCGGCGTTGTGAGCAATTTGCCTTAACGGTTCTTCGATAGCACGCTTGATAATCTGCACGCCGAACTGCTGTTCTTCAGTGTCGGTTTTAAGATTTTCAAGCTTGGGTTGGGTGCGCAGAAAAGCAACACCGCCGCCTGCGACGATCCCGTCTTCAACTGCGGCTCTGGTTGAGTTGAGTGCGTCCTCGACCCGTGCTTTCTTCTCTTTCATCTCTGTCTCTGTGGCTGCGCCGATCTTGACCACTGCTACGCCACCAACGAGCTTAGCGAGACGTTCTTGTAGTTTCTCGCGATCGTAGTCGGAGGTGGTGTTGTCGATTTCGTTCTTGATCTGTCCCACACGAGCATCGATGTCAGCCTTGTTGCCTTTGCCATCGACGATGATGGTGTTTTCCTTGTTGATCGTAATGGTTTTGGCTGTACCGAGTTGATCGATTGACATGTTTTCCAGCTTATGGCCGAGATCTTCGCTGACCACCGCGCCGCCAGTGAGAATGGCAATGTCTTCCAGCATCGCCTTGCGACGATCGCCGAAACCGGGAGCTTTGACTGCTGCGCACTTGAGTGTGCCCCGCAGACGGTTGACAACCAGCGTTGCCAGTGCTTCGCTGTCGATGTCTTCGGCAATAATCACAAACGGCTTGCTGGCTTGCGCAATCTTCTCAAGAATCGGCAACAAGTCCTTCATGTTAGAGATTTTTTTCTCGTGTAGAAGGATATAGGCATCCTCAAGCACCACTTCCATCCGTTCAGAATCGGTGACGAAGTAGGGTGAGAGGTAGCCACGATCGAACTGCATGCCTTCGACGACATCGAGCGTGGTCTCCATGCCCTTCGCTTCATCGACGGTGATAACGCCATCACGACCAACTCTGTCCATCGCATCGGCGAGAATCTTGCCGATTTCAGGATCGTTGTTGGCGGAGATAGTGCCGACTTGAGCGATTTCTTCGCGGTTTCTAGTGGGGCGTGAGACCCTGCTCAACTCCTCGACGACGGTTTTTACCGCACGATCGATGCCCTTCTTGAGTTCCATCGGGTTGTGCCCCGCGGCGACAAGTTTCGCACCTTCACGGTAGATGGATTGTGCCAGCACGGTTGCGGTGGTCGTGCCATCGCCCGCGTTGTCAGAAGTCTGGGAAGCGACTTCCTTCACCATCTGTACGCCCATGTTCTCAAACTTGTCCTCAACTTCTACTTCCTTAGCGACGCTTACACCATCTTTGGTAATCGTTGGCGAGCCAAACGACTTGTCGATGACAACGTTGCGTCCCTTGGGGCCGAGTGTCACCTTCACCGCGTCGGCGAGGATATTGACCCCGGTCAAGATTTTGCGGCGAGCTTCCTCGCCAAAACTGATCATTTTTGCTGACATTGCTAAATTCCTTTCTCCTTTAGAGAGACTTAAAAATAAGTTGTCCTGCCTTGAGACTACTCTATGACACCAAGAATATCATCTTCCCGCAAGATGAGATGCTCTTCACCATCGATTTTGACTTCCGAACCAGAGTATTTACTAAACAGCACACGGTCACCAACGCCGACATCTGGTTTTCTTACCTTGCCGTCATCGAGCACCTTGCCGTTGCCGATAGCGACAACCTTCCCCTCCATTGGCTTTTCTTTGGCGTTATCGGGGATAATGATTCCGCCAGCCGTCTTTTCCTCGCCCTCAATTCTGGAAACGAGGATGCGATCCTGCAAAGGCCTGATCTTCATTGCACAAAACCTCCTGTGTTGAAAAAAAATGCGAACTTGCGGTGTTAAACACCACATACCCAAGACAGCGAGCAGTGCACTGAGATGTGCCGCGGCTGCTCACTGGCTGACAAGAATGAAGATAATCACACCTGTGGATTTGTCAAGGGGGCAAGGGCATTTTATTTTATTTTATTTTATTTACGCATTCTAAACTTGCCCGCTGCTTCAATATCTGCTAAAGTAAAGCGATAGCTTGTGGCAATGAGGGAGTTAGAGAAGAATAGATGCTCGGAGTAGGGCGGACATCACGATGGGCGAAAGTGCCGCGATTGCGGATTAGTCCTGTAGAGCGAGGGCTGCACCTCAAGGATTCCGTGCTATCGCTCGATGTTTACGGCAAGGCCAACCTTTCCTTTGTTTCTTCGGCCAAGACGACGCTCAAGACATTAGGGGCGCGCCGTATCATTGCCACCGAAGAGACCGTCCACATCGTCGAAGCACTGCGAAAAAAAAAACTAACGCGCTGACTTGCCAATACAACCGTCCCTTCTCGATCGGCGATTTGCGCCTTGAATTGCTACCATCAGGGTCGCTGGTGGGCAGTGCCATGTTGCATGTGGAGCGGCAGAAAAAGACCATTCTCTATGCTCCCGGCATGCAGACTGCAGCTGTGCCGCACGTGCGGCCACTGCATCTGAAGCGAGCCGATACTTTGATTCTTGGCACACACCACGCTAGTTTGCATCATGCTTTGCCCAATCGCACGCAGGAGCGGGAGCGACTGGCAGCAGCACTTGGTAGTATGCGACAACGGGTCAAGATTTTCTGTGCCAGCATCGGCACGGCACAAGAAGTTACCGAGCTGGCCACCGCCCAGCAGCTTGCGGTGGCTGTGCACCCGACCATTGCCGCGGTCAACCGTGTTTACCAGAGCTTTGCCATTGAACTGGGCAAGTATCGTGCGTTCAGCAGTAAGAGAGACGACTGGGAGGTTTTGATTCTGCCCTGCCCACTAGCCAACTGTCCCCGCAAGCGTCGCATCGCGGCACTGACCTTTCACATCTACGACACCTACCCGCCTCCGCCCGTTATCGCCCCGCCTGACGCGGACTTCTACCTCAGCCGCACCTGCAGCGGTGCAGAGCTACAGAAAATCGTCTCCAAAGTGCGGCCGCGAGAAATTTTCACCTTCGGAGACTACGCCAAAGCTTATTGCGAGGCCCTGCGCCCCCTCTGTGCGAGTATCAGCCCGCTGTATGCTGGCAATCAGCCAACGCTGTTCTGAACAGTTGTTCTGCATTTTACTGACATTATAGATTGTGAAAATAGCGCTTGCATTAAAATAAAATAATTGGTATGGAGAAGATTGGGTGGGTGTTCTTATGAGATTGTTTGGAGCTATTATGAAAAACATAATTATTACATTATTTTATATATTAATGCCTGCTTTCGCGGCGGCGAACACGTTACCCGATCTGCACGGCACGCACTACGAGGATTTCGAGCTGCATGGCTTCGGGTCTTTGCCGCGTTTTTGGGGGCAGGAGGTGGTATTTACGCCTGAGGCACGGCGTTGGTTGGCACAGTTGCAGAAGGATAACTATGCTTTCTATGAGCCGAGTATCGGTGCTTGGGATATTTTTTTTGGCATAGATGAATCAATCACCTACGCGTCTCTGCGTGATGCCTCCATCACACGTGTTGGTAAGGAGTTGATGGAAGAACTTGCGGCTAACACCTCCACTGCTAGCCTTGATAGGCACGGGCGCGATGTTTTGCATCTTGCTATAGGTGCACCTCCGTTTGGGGTTAGTGTTTTTGGTCGGCTGAATTTTATGATTAACAATGCACACAACAGTGATCATGAGTCCGTACTGATCTTTCTCGGAGCTACTCCTGATCTTCTCAACATTTCACTGAGCACTGGAATTGCGCCGAGAGAATTGCGTGCCGCATTATCTGATCGCACGATTATCGTTATTGCGGCCGACAACAACCCCTTTGCGCAGACGGACTTAGTTCCACTAGCAAGTCGCACACCGATTGTGGTTGGTGCTAGCAATCCTCGTGGTGAAATAAGCAGCTACTCTAGTTCTGCGGAAGTAAACATCTATGCCCCCGGTGAGCATTTATTCCTTGATGATGAGGTTCGTCATGGCACAAGCTACGCAGCACCGATGATCACTGGTGTGCTGGCTGACATGTTTGCCATTTTGCCTCCGAATGCAATCGCAAGTTTCGAGGATGAATTGATTACTACACTAGATATCAAGACAATTATTTCTCTGAGCGAGTTCCGCAGCTTACTCGTTCACATGTTGCAGGAGACCTCCACATCCACTGCGATGGCTAACAGCAATACTGGTGGTGGAGTATTGAACCACTACAAACTGCTGCGGGTAGCACATCGCATTGCCCAGCAGGTAGGAAACAGTGATCAGAATACGGAACAATTGATCGAAGACTCCCGCATGTATGATTTCAGTGCAGAGGCACAACAACTTTACGATGAAGCTATGCGTTTACGTAGTGAGTCAGGGGAAAATCAGCAAGAGGTGTTGTTCAAATTGCGTGAAGCGGTAGCACTTGATCAACATAACCACAGTGCTCGTCGTGAGTTAGCTGAAATTTACGCACAGGCAGGCTATGCAAGCTTGAGTGAGTTCTACGCTCCGCCTGTGTCGCTGCAGCAGTTACGCACGCACAGGATGATAGATCTTAATTTGGATATGTTGCCCAATTTCAAGTCTGGCCTGCTAGAGATTTATACTAGAGAGCTTGACACGCCAGAACTTATCCGTAAGTATTTGGACAAAGACATCTTACTCGCCGTGATATGGGCTAGTATTTACCATACCGATTCTAACGATGGTTTTCAGAACCTTATGCGCTTTCTGGATCACAATGAGGAAAGGGCGATTGAAATGAGAAGAGATAATTTGTCTGTAGATAGCCCTTGGCAGCTTTTCGACCCCATAAATCCTCTTCCATTTATTATTAGCTACAGCAGGGATGTGCAGCAGGCTAAGCAGCTAGTCGATGCTGTGTTAGAACGCTTTGGTATTAGCGATGCAAGCATTACCCTCACGCTGCCAGGTGTGACAAAAGAATTTGAAGGGGTGTATTCGGAAGAAGTTATCGAGCAAAGTGTGATTGAGATTGATACGGATTTTATACTAGAAAGCGACATACTTTTTTATATCTCCGACGAGGCACGCACCATGCGGCAATTGCCAGAGTTCGCGGGTCAACAGCTCAATCTTGTCGAGTGGTCGATTTTGCACGACAGTAGCAAACTGTTTGCATATCATCACGAGCAGTTGGAAGATTTTATCAATAACGTTATCTATGATGGCATCGAAATTCCTGATGAGAGGTTTGCTGCTGGTGAGCTCGATGCTGAAATGCTTGCGTTATCTAACAGGGTTGCGGCGGAATTGGATGGGCATATTGGTTTCACTGTGCAACACACCGACAACAGCGTTGCTTTGGAAGGACTGCTTGATCTGCATCAACAGGTCAGCAGTGAGTCCAAGCATCTAGCCTTACTGCGCCGGCAGTTTACCAACAAAGGCCTGAGGCCACAGTTGCAGGAGATACTTAAGCAAAGGCTGAGGCGGTTGCCTGCACGTTAGGTCTCAAGCTAGATCTCAATCTTCTCCTTATGTGTCGTATGGGTGATCAATCTTTGAAGACAATTTTTCACAAGCATCTCCTTATTGCACCCACTATGGAAAACTTGAAATTATAAATTTAGACAGAATTGCATGTTTGAGATATAATAAAGGCCGAGAGACACAAGCATGATGGTGGAAACAATATGCTTGTGCCAGTTCCTGGCCACTTAGTGGTCGGATGTTAACCACACCTATGTTAGGAGAGCAGAAGGATGCGTGGTGTTATATTTTTGTTATCACTAGTACTGGTTGTATTTTCTTGCAAGGATAATGGAAGCGATAGATCACCTTCTGGCGCTTCTCCAGCTCCAACAAGCACACCAAATGACGATGATGACTCTTCTCTGTCCAGCGGTAAGAATGAAGGTGAAGATGAGGATGGGAGCGAAGATGATACGAACTCACTGCCAAGTATACAACTAGTAGCTGGAGTTTTTTATAACTGTGCTCTTCAGCACAGCAGCGGCAAAGTAAAGTGTTGGGGGCAAGGAAAATCTGCACAGCTTGGACAGCCTAGTAAAAGTAACATCGGTGATGAGCCAGATGAGATGGGCAAAAATCTCAATACTGTCAAGTTGGGTGGTGGGCGTACTGCCAAGGCTGTCAGTGTTGGGATGATTCACTCCTGTGCTATCTTGGATGATGATTCGGTCAAGTGCTGGGGAGATGGCGAAAATGGAAAACTTGGATATGGCAATGAAGATCTCATTGGAGATACAGCTGGGGAGCTAGAGAGTGTTGACCCAGTTAATTTAGGCAATGGTCGCACTGCCAAAGCTATCGCTTTAGGTTGGGGGCATACCTGCGCCATCTTGAATGATGATTCGGTCACATGCTGGGGAAGTGGAAGCTATGGTAAGCTCGGTAATGGCAAAACCGATGACATAGGTGACGGTGAAAACGAGATGGGTGACAGCCTTACGACAATTGACTTTGGTGACAATAGTACGGCCAAGGCTATCAGTGCTGGTCATATGTATACCTGTGCGATTTTGAGCGATGATTCACTTAAATGTTGGGGAGGGGGAGCTGACGGTGTACTAGGACAGGATAACACAGATAGCATCGGAGACAAAGTGAACGAGGTGAGAGACGCACCCGAAGTTGATCTTGGAAATGGCCACACCGCCAAGGCTATCAGTGTTGGGAGCGGTCACACCTGTGTCATCTTAGACGACGATACGGTCAAGTGTTGGGGACATAACTCTGATGGCCGACTTGGTTACGATAACAAAATTAACAGTGCCTACAGCAAGATGGGAGATAAACTTCCTGCAGTTAACTTAGGAACGGGGCGCACGGCCAAGGCTATCAGTGCTGGGGCCACTCTCACTTGTGCTATCTTGGATGATGATACAGCCAAATGCTGGGGAAGTGGATCTAACGGCCAACTGGGAGTAGGCAATAAAGACAACCTTGGAGATAGCTCAGGTGAGATGGAAAAACTCCAAGCCATCAATTTTGGCGAGGGACGCACAGTAAAATCCATCGCCGCGGGTGGCTTTCATGCCTGCGCTTTGCTAGATAACAATAGCGTGAAGTGTTGGGGGCTGGGCTCCGATGGACAACTCGGCAATGGTAAGACCAACAAGTTAGGTGATTCGGAGAACGAGACAGTGGACAAACTACCCACTGTTGATTTGGGATTCTGACCTGTACCTTGACCTCTGTTTTAGTGGTGCTCTCAGAGAACAGGCACTAACTCGCAATCACTTGTGAACAGCAGTGCCGTCGTTATTGTGTGGTCAGGGTAAAGTTTTTGCACCGCTCGGCGGTAGGTTGCGAGTTGTTGCTTATAGGCACTTAAATCATCAGACTGAGTACCAGTCTTGTAGTCGATTAGCTTGAGTTGTTGTTGTGGATAACAGATGAGCAGGTCGATAACACCGTTAATCAGCAAGCCGTCGTCGAGACAGACAATAGGCATCTCCGCCTTGCTCCACTGAGCATCTTGCCACAGTTCTTGCCACACGGGTGAAGCGAGCAGTTTTTGCAATGTCTGCTCAGCCTTTTGCCACATCCGCTCACTGTCATCACCAAGTTCCACCGCCAACTTGTCCCAATAACTGCGCTCTGGTGGAGCTGATTTCTTAACGTGCTGTTCGAGTGCCTTGTGCAAGTAAATGCCATACACTCGTGCCGCGGGGTCATGTTCTTCACGCGACTCTGCACTAACTACACGCCTTTGGTGCGGCAACAAAATACGCACCTCTTGCTGCAAACTATTGTTATGCAGACGTGCCACCTGTGGTGCAAGCCGTGGGGCTTGTTTGCCGCTTTCTCGCTCCGAGGGCGGGGCAACTGTGCCCTGCAGTGTAATTATCTCGGTCTCATCACCTTGCACACTTTGCCACGACAGGTCGCTGGCTTTTACCGCCGCGACAATGCGCTTCAGAAAGCCATGCCCCTTACTGCGCTTCGGTGTGCTACCACAGACAAGAAGGTAATGCTCAGCACGCGTCAAAGCCACATATAACAAACGTAACGACTCGGCGGTGTTTTCCGCGTCACTTGCCGCGTAGAGTTGGTCAAGTTCGCTTTCTTTAGGGCGATCGCCCGTCCTGCCGCTATAAGTTACGCCGGCGGTAGTTTTCAACCAATAATTGTCTCGCTTCGTCCATTTTCCCTGCGCTTGCACCAAGATAACATATTTAAACTGCAAACCCTTTGCTGTGTGAATAGTCATCATCGTCACCGCATCAGCACGAGCTGCAGCATTGCCGATGCTGTCATGCTGTGCCTGCGCGGTAAGCCGCACGTGCAGCGCAGCAAGGGCGTGGCAACCATCCCGTTCCGCTGCAGCAATCAAGTCGATATACCTGACAATGTTCTGCTGTGCCTGCTGACCGACGAACTCACCACCATGCTGCCGATAACTTTGCAAAGCATCGAGACGTTGCAAAGCATACAGCAGTAGTCGGCATGGCGTAGTTTTGTAGCGCAACGCACTCAACTCCTGCAACGCCTGCACCTGCTGCGGATAACGTGGTGCTAGTGCTGGTAAAATGTTTGTGCTGCGATAAGCTCGACCCGTTGCCTGCTCCTCTGCATAGACGTGCAGCAGTTCCTGCGCGGGGACGGCACAGAGCGGGCTACGCAACACCGTCAGCAGTGCTTGCTGGTCTTGCGGCAGTGCCAGCCATTTGCATAAGGCTAACAAGTCGCGGCTTGTCTGTGCTTTGAAAAAACCCTGCTCCTCATGACGAAAACTGCTGACACCCTCTTTTAACAACGCGGTGCGAAAGACATCTGCGTGTGTTTTGTTGCGATACAAAATACAAATGTCGCTGGCTTTGAGATGTGGCTTGTCCTGCAGCACTTGGGCAATGTGCTGTGCGACGTAAGTTGCCTCTTCCTCAACCTCTGTAGTGGTCAACGGGGCAAGCGTGACCGTGCCATAATCATCCACTTGCTGCTCGCCTTGTGCAGGCTGGTGTTCATAAAAATCAGACAAGGCAAGAGCAGGGAAGATGACGTTGAAAAATTTGAGCAGGTGCGCGGCCGAACGATAGTTAATTGCTAGCGGATAATGTTGTGGCTCAAATTTAGCGAGGTCGGCTGCCGCGGTCGCCATAATTTTTGCTTTAGCACCACGAAAGCCGTAAATAGATTGTTTGGGATCGCCAACGATGAACACCGTTGCCCGCAAGCCTTGTCGCGCGGCAACGCAATTCTCGCCTGCGAGTAACTCGTAGCTCAACTTTTTAAAAACATCCCACTGTTGTGTACTGGTATCTTGAAACTCATCAAGCAAGAGATGTGCAATGCGCTGCTGCAAATAAAATAACAACCCCTCATCGCGGATCAGCAATTCCTGCACAAGCGTAGTCAAGTCCTGAAAATCGAGCACCCGCTGTGCTTTTTTCAGTTCTTGGTATATTTCCCGCCAGCGTTGCCACAGAGAGAAATATGTTTTGCCACGGGCGTTAAGGTGCAGCAACATATCTGCCTGCTGCCGTGTTCGCAGCTCTGTATCGAGTGCTCGCAGCTGTGGCTGGAGTTGTTTTTTTTCAGTGGCGCTGAGCAAAGAGCGATTAATTTTTGTACCATTCAGCACACCGAGTTGTTGTAATTCAGCCTCTGTCGTTGCCTCTGCACACCTAGCAAAGGCAGGCAGTGCAGCGAGATGTTGTGCCAGCGTTGCCCATGACGGAGCAGCGTGGATGTTGAGTTCTCGCAGACGAGAGATACCGAAGTTGTGTAGTGCAGTGACGTTGCGGCGTACGCTGGCAGTGCCTTCTTCCCGTACGGTCTCCTGAATAAAAGCTGGCAGTGCTTGCCACAGCTTTTGCCAACTGCGTTCTTGCATGTCCGCTTCATCGGCATCAGAAATAATTCTAAATGGTAATGGAATATCAGCAAACCCTTGCCCAGCAAGGATCGACAACCACTCACTGCACACGCTGTCGATCGTGGCAATGTTAAGTTTTTGCGACTGACTGAGAATCGTGTTGCCAACCTGCTGTGCGGTAAGTGGTGGTCTTACCCGCTGTTCAGCCTTACGGCTGAAATCCTCGTAATAACCGCTGAGCGCGGCATCGAATTCTCGCTGTGCCTCCGTATCGATGGCGAGTTCTGCAGCATAAGCGATAACCCGTGCTCGCATCTCCGCCGCTGCTTTGCGGGTGAAGGTAATAGTTAAAATTTCCCCCGGTGCAGCATGTGCTCCGACCAAAAACAAAAAACGCCGACTCAACTGCCATGTCTTGCCCGCCCCCGCCGCAGCACTGACGATACAACTGTGATAGGGATTTTGTGGCGTGGTCATGTTTTATTCTTGTTGCCCCGGATGCACGAGCGTTCTTTCACCAACAATCTAAATGCATACTATAGCTTGAGGGAAAATTTTTCGACGAGATTTTTTGCTGGGACGGAGCGAAAAGCATTCGAGGTGCTTATTTATACAAATAATTCAGTTAGTTATTTCTATAATAGATTTTGCTATGTTTTTTGTTGACAGTATTATTTATTTTTGTTATTTTGCCCATTGTCTTTTAATTTTAGGAGGTTATCTATGAAAATTTTTATTTATGCAGCTATGCTGGCAATAGCGGGGTGTGGGGTTGTTCCGCAGGAAAGGCTTGAGCCAGTTGGTGGGACACGTGATTTAGTAAGTAAGGAACAGCGTCTTTACGTACAAGAGGTAGGTGATGACCAGCACTGTGTCTTGATGGAGAGCAAGGCTGGTAAGTCCACCGTATTGCTGACTAAGAGTGGTGCGTTGATTGAACTTCAGCTAAGGAGCTTGATCGGGGACATGAGCGACTGGGCAGTTTTTATGTATGCTCTTTCATTGTTTAGTGCTGCTGATGAAATTGAGCGGCAGGTGAGGGAAGATCGCCTTGCTGCACTACATGTCAGAGATACCAACATGGCCTTGACACCAGCACGGTTCAAAGCAATTGTTGCGGGGATTAGAAAGGCTAATCCAGTGCCCGATGCCAGCAGTTGTGAAGAGTTTGATCCAGCTCTGAACTAGGGACTATGGCGCATACCAAAAGAGCTGGGAAGTAAGCAGTATTTTGACAGCAAAAGTTGGGGGTGAGATAATGAGAATAATTACCCTCCAGCTGACAGGACTAAGTGGTGCGTGCTCGCTTTTGCTTGCTTTTTTGTTTAGCGTTTTTGTTTTCCGCCTGCAAAATAAAATTCTTTTCACCCTCTGAGGGAAGGGCTTTGCGCAGCACAGAAGGCGGGACGTTGTTCGACCATTTGATTGCGCTTGCCCCTGAAGGAAAAGTGCCGCTGCCTTTCTCGGCATTGGTCGCTTATCTTGCCCAGTATGGCAAACCGCACGGTGTGCTTATCCCGCTCGGACGCTCACAGCAGCGCAAGGCAGGCTATCCCAATCCTTTTGCTGACCCGCGCCGTATAGTTGGTTTTGGTTTTCCTCCTGCAACCGCACGCACACAAGGCATTTACCTTGATGCAACACAAGACCTTTATCTCAGTTTATTTAAAAATCTACAACTGCCGACGACTGCATTTTTTAATATCGATGCACGTCTCTTCCTCGCCTACACCAAGAAAACCTGCCAAATAGAAGTGCTAAGCCTATTGCCACACAGCACACAGTTTGACTTTCAATTGGTCGATGTCTGCCCTGTCGACAAGCCACGCGTGCGCACTGCTGACCCCAAGGAGTGTCTCAGCTGCCATCAGCATGGCGGCCCGTTATTGTCTAGATACGGCTTTGATAGCAATACAGATGCCAAGATACGGCTGCTGCTGTCCAGACATCACTCACAAGGACATGTTGACGGCATTGCAGTGCAGATGGCAACCTATTCTGACGATGGCACGCTGATACCTAGCGACTATCTTAGCTTGTGGGCTATGACGATGCAAGCAACAGACACCATGAATGATAACCAGTTATGGGCTGGCGGTTGCACGAACTTAGACAAGCTAAAGTGTCGCGAAGCAGCGATTAAAGATCACTACCAAGCTCTTTTTGGGGCAGTGCCTCGCTACGAAGGAACATTGAAAGCAAAATTAATTGAGACTGAACCTGTCGATGACTATCTGCCTGGGCCGAATAGTTACGATGATTGGTTGGACGATGCCCGCTTAAAGGGGTATATGCCCTCAGCGGCAGCAGACCGCATCTATGCACGCATTAAGACAACAAATAAAAGTAGTTTTGCTATTCCTGCGTCTCTAAAAGATCGAGAGTCGTGGGATAAGGTGGTATTGCTAGATTTTTTCATGAGTGCAATTAAAGCTAACAAAAAAGACAATTTTACTATGTCGAGAGGCTTGCCACCTTTGCATGACGATGAGTTTGAGACAATTGCCGCTGAGGTGGAAAAAATTCTAATCCATATTCATGACCAAGATCTACATCTAGGTACTGATCATGACTTTGCCCAGCCACGCAAGGTATGGGAAACCAATTATTATGCATTCTTGTCAGTAAGCTTCAGCGAAGAAATTAAAAAACTATTCCAACTTACACTTTTACCTGCTAATAAGAAACCACAACTTGCTTATCTGAACTTAGGTAGCTCGTTGTTGGTGATACTGCAAGCCGATACGGTCAGCTTACGCGAGACACATGGCCTCAAACCTATTGTTCCTAACACAAATATCAGATACACAAGCAAATACAACCGCGATACCTGCACAGAAACTGACAAAGAAATCAAGTGCATATTCAACAACTTTAACTCCACGTATTTAGAGGATCACGAGACAATCGATATTAAACTTCACTTCTACAGCAACAAAATACGGGGACACACGGCCCCCACTGCAAACCTTAGTTTTACGCATAAGGGGCAGGCATATACGATCGCGCTCGTGTGTCGCAACACACACCACAAGAGCAAGACTCACGAGTGCACACCTTACGATATCTGGCCTGTCGGCGATGCGATCGAGAAACTAGTGACCGACAAAAACAGCCCACTACATCATGACTATTTCAGTCCTGTATCAATAGACAGATACATTGTGCAGCAGATGGAAGGGCGCTGATAACCAAGAAGGCGCGCCGCTAATGCTCTTGTCTGGGCACATACATTAGTTGTGTATTTGGCCAACAAGCGGGCATGCCATGCCCATCAAAAGCATCTAAAGCCGAGAGCCTTATCTTGGGGGGGGGTCCGCAGGATGCGCCGCTGAACTAGATGCATCTTCGGCAAGCAATTGTATTGAGTGAGTGGATTTGCTTTTGTCCCTGTTGCCTGCCAATCTAATGATTGAATTTTTCTCCACAATGCCGTATATTTAATTCTATTATGGCGAACGGAACGGCAAGCGTAGCAGCAGCTCCCCTGACCTCGTCAGTGGCACTGAAGCTCGGTATGGCAATCACTGGCTTGGCGCTGGGTGGCTTTGTTTGCGGTCATCTGGCCGGCAACCTGCTGCTCTATCTCGGCCCTGAAGTGCTCAATGCCTACGCACAGAGCTTGCATGATGCACCGTATTTGCTCTGGCCAGTGCGGATGGTGTTGCTTACCTGTTTGATCGTGCATCTCGCGTGTGGGATCACCTTGCAACTGCGCAACCGCAAAGCCGCGGGACGGTATGTCGTGCGCAACTACCGCACCGCGAGTTTTAGTTCTCGCACCATGTTGTTGACTGGCGGTGTGGTGTTCTTTTTTGTGCTCTATCATCTCGCTCATTTTACTTGGCGTATCACCGATGCCCGTTTTGACCAGATCGGTCATACCGACGTATACCAGATGCTGGTGTTGAGTTTTCAAAGCCCCATCGTGACATTTTTTTACGTATTGGCCATGCTGTTCCTCGGTTTACACTTGCAGCATGGCTTGAGTTCGTTGTTGCAAACACTCGGTTTGAACGGGCACAGATACAATCACCTGATTAGCAGCGGTGGGCACACGCTGGCTTGGGTTATTATGCTTTGCAACATGTCATTGCCGCTGTCTGTATATCTGGGTGTAGTAAAATGAAACTTGACGCACGTATTCCTGATGGAGCACTAGAAACAAAATGGCAACGCTACAAGTCCACCTTGCCGCTGGTGTCGCCTGCCAACAAGCGTAAGTTCAAAATTATCGTCGTCGGCAGCGGTCTGGCGGGTAGTTCCGCCGCGGCAACGTTGGCAGAGTTGGGTTATGCGGTCGAGTGTTTTTGTTTTCAAGACAGCCCGCGGCGAGCACACAGCATCGCGGCACAAGGAGGCATTAACGCCTCTCGCAACTATCAAGGTGATGGCGATAGCATTTTTCGGCTTTTTTACGACACGGTCAAGGGTGGCGATTTCCGGGCGCGTGAGGCCAACGTCTATCGTCTGGCCGAAATTAGCGGCTCGATTATCGATCAATGCGTTGCACAAGGTGTGCCGTTTGCCCGCGAATATGGCGGTATGCTGGCTAATCGCTCGTTTGGTGGAGCACAGGTGGCGCGCACCTTCTATGCTCGTGGCCAGACAGGACAACAGTTGTTGCTCGGTGCATACGGGGCGTTGGCACGCCAGATTGCACTGGGCAAAGTGACCATGCAGACGCGGCATGAAATGCTTGATCTCGTCGTTGTCGATGGGCGGGCACGTGGTATTATCGTGCGTGACCTCGTCAGCGGTGCGTTGCGTGCTTGCTGTGCTGATGCGGTGGTACTGGCAACGGGTGGCTATGCCAACGTGTTTTTTCTGTCCACCAATGCGATGGGCTGTAACGTCACCGCAACTTATCGCGCCTACAAGCGCGGGGCTGGTTTTGCTAACCCCTGTTTTACACAAATTCATCCGACCTGCATTCCTGTCAGCGGTGAGCATCAATCCAAGCTGACCCTGATGTCGGAATCGTTGCGTAACGACGGGCGTGTCTGGGTACCGTCAAAAAAAGATGATCGCCGTGCCCCCCACGAAATTCCTGAAGATCAGCGCGACTACTATCTTGAACGGCGTTATCCTGCCTTCGGCAACCTTTCGCCCCGTGACATTGCCTCACGTGCTGCGTTGCAGGTATGTGCCGATGGTTACGGAGTGGGCAGCAATGGCATGGGTGTCTATCTCGATTTTGCTGAAGCGCTGCAGCGGCTGGGCAAAGATGTGATTGCTCAGCGCTATGGCAACCTCTTTAGCATGTATGAGGAAATTACAGACGAAAACCCATATCGCACGCCGATGCGTATTTTCCCCGCGGCGCACTACACGATGGGCGGCTTGTGGGTTGATTACAATTTGATGAGCAATCTCGACGGGCTGTTCGTTATCGGGGAGGCTAATTTTTCCGATCACGGCGCAAACCGTCTCGGCGCAAGTGCATTGATGCAAGGTTTGGCGGACGGCTACTTCGTCTTACCCTACACGATTGGCCAGTATCTCGCCTCGGCTCCAGCCTTTGATAAGGGTGCTGCGGAGAAGAGTGCGGCACAGACGCAGCAAGAATGCGAGCAGTCGATCGCAGCTTTGCTGAACATCAAGGGCAAGCGCAGTGTTGATTACTTTCATCGGCGGCTGGGCAAAATTATGTGGGACAACTGCGGTATGGAGCGCAGTGCGGAGTTGTTGCAGCGGGCGTTGCAGGAAATTCCGCAACTGCGAGAAGAATTCCAGCGTGACCTGCACGTGCCCGGCAGTGCTACGTCTTTTAACCAAGCGTTAGAAAAAGCAGGACGGGTGGCGGATTTTTTAGAATTTGCCCAGCTGATGTGCCGTGATGCGTTGGCACGCGAAGAATCTTGCGGCGGGCATTTTCGCACCGAGTATCAGACAGCTGAGGGCGAAGCGCAACGCAACGATGCCGAGTTTACGCACGTCAGTGTCTGGCAGCATCAAGCTGTGGGCGAGCCGCAGTTGCACCAAGAGCCACTACAATTTGAGCACGTGGCACTGGCACAGAGGAGCTACAAGTGAATTTTAAGCTACACGTCTGGCGCCAGCGGGACGCGCAGGACAAAGGGCGTATGGTCGAGTACGCAGTGCGTGGTGTCGGTGCGGATGTATCTTTTTTGGAGATGCTCGACCTGCTCAACGAAGAATTGACCGAGAAGGGCGAAGAACCGATCGCGTTCGATCATGATTGCCGCGAGGGTATCTGCGGGGCATGTTCGCTAGTTATCGACGGGGTGGCACATGGGCCTGGGCGAGGCGTGACTACCTGTCAGCTGATGATGCGTAATTTTCGTGACGGTGCGGACATCTTTGTTGAGCCGTGGCGGGTGCAAGCTTTTCCGATTATCAAAGATCTCGTCGTCGATCGCAGTGCTTTCGATCGTATTATCGAAGCGGGCGGGTATGTGTCTTGCAATACGGGCAGTGCTCCCGATGCCAATGTCACCCCGATCGCCAAACAAGACGCAGACACGGCAATGGACGCGGCGCAGTGTATCGGCTGTGGTGCATGTGCCGCAGCCTGTAAAAATTCATCGGCAATGCTGTTTGTTGCGGCAAAAATCGGGCACTTGAGTTTGTTGCCGCAAGGACGGGTTGAAAACAAAGCACGCGTGCGCAACCTGGTAAAGAAGATGGATGCACAGGGGTTTGGTGCTTGCACCAACCAGCAAGAGTGCGAGGCAGTATGCCCCAAAGAAATTTCTGTAAATTTTATCGCCCAGCTGAATCGCAACTATGTTAAGGCACTGTTCGATTAGCCACCTGCGCTTGCCGCAGTATCTTTACCACTAGACTGTGTCCAGCCCTTTCCGCCAGTTTGATGGCGGTGTTGCCGTATTTGTCCACAGCATCAATATCAACCCCGTGGGCGAGCAGAACGCTCACTACATCACCTCTCCCGTACTCCGCAGCCTGCATCAAGGGTGTGCGACCATCCCGGTTAGTGGCGTTGGCATCAGCTCCGTGCGCCAATAGGCTCGCTACTCTCCTCCACCCGTCACTATCTCCTAGAGCTTTCCACAGGGCACTGAGACCAGCAGCAGTATCAGCCACATCTGCATTGGGATCAGACACACGATCGAGAAGAGCCTCAACAACCACATTTTCCAAGTCGTAGGGGGCATCATACTCTAGGTAAATGAGTATGGAGTTGGTAACGTATTTTTTTGCCACCACACCGATCCCGCCCTGCTCGTCAGCTAAGGTCAAAAAAAGCTTTTCATCCTCTAACAACCCTAAGGCCACTGCCATAGGACTAAAATTTCGATCATAGTTGCGGATGTCTGCCCCCTCTGCAATCAGGTAGCGTGTCACCACTGGCTCACCTAAATGATTGTCATATCGCAAAGCATAGTATAGGGGAGTGCGACCTAAAGCATCCGTGCCATTAACACCAACTGTGGCCTTCAATAGAAGAGCACGTATCGCATACTCTTCATCGTGATCGAGAGCATAGTGACTGGGAGTTAGGCCTTCATTGCTCTTCACTTTGGGATCAGCACCGTGCTCCAAGAGAATTATCGTTCCTTCTATGTCCCCGTAATAAGAAGTGATATGCAAAGCTGTGTGACCGTCCTTGTCCCTAGCATTTACATCTGCTCCAGATGCGAGAAGACGCTCAAGCTTTGCAAGATCATACCTTGATGATACAGCTGCATGCACAGGAAAATCATTGCCATAACGATCCCCAGGTGTAAACGAGGTTAGCGACATAAACGAGATGATGACAAGCAAAAACTTCATGACCTCTCCAGAAAAAGTTGCTTTGGACTGCCGAATTGTAGCAGCCGATAGAGAAACTACGCAAGTTAAAATTGCAACAGGGACGAGAGCATAGAAAGGAGTAAGATTAGACATCAGTATTAGCAGCGCAAGTCATGAGTAAGAAAGAGCTTGCTGTGCCACAAAGCTCGTGCCAAGATACCCTGTGTTTTTGTATTATAGATAGGTGTGGCTCGATGCCTGATGGCACACAACGCTGTGTGGTAACGGTGCGCTTGAAGCAAGAGGTGCTTGATCCAGAAGGGCGGGCGATTCTCGCGACCTTGCAACGGCTCGGCTATGACAAGCTCAAAAACGTGCGCATTGCCAAACGCTACGAACTGGAGTTTGAGGCTGACAGCGTGGAGCTAGAAAGCGGCAAAAAGTCCTGCGAAGCAGAAAGCGGCAAAAAGTCCTGCGAAGCAGAAAGCGGCAAAAAGTCCTGCGAAGCAGAAAGCGGCAGAAAACCTCCACGAGCGGAGCGGGAGCTAGAAAGCGGCAGAAAACCTCCACGAGCGAAGCGGGTGGATTTGTCCGATACTGTGCAACGTATCGCGACACAACTGCTCGCCAATCCTGTCGCGGAAGTCTATCAGATTGAGGCAGAACCGTAGTGGCGGAGAATTTTTTGAAAAAAAACCTGCGTGCCAAGCTGCGCAGAGAACGCAACGCCCTAACACCCGTGGTGCGTCAACGTAACGACCATACCATCTGCACGGTGTTGGCAAATGACAGCAAGCTATCTGCTTTTTCGCAAATTTTTCTCTATGCCGCCATCAACGCCGAACCAGATCTCACCGCCCTTGCCGAGCAGTGGTGCGAGACAAAAAAACTAGCTTTGCCCGTTGTCGATGGCAACAGACTCATCTTCTGTCGTTGGCAGCCGGGCGATAAGCTAGTGCGAGGTGAGTTCAACGTGCCTACGCCGACGACACGGCACGTGTTGACTACTGACCAAGATACGCTGGTGCTGCTACCTTGCGTCGCGCTCGACCGTGACGGTAACCGTCTCGGTTATGGCGGTGGTTACTACGATCGTTTTCTCGGTGCATATCCGACGGGATGCACGGTCGGTGTGTGCTACCATCGCTTTTTTTTGGAAACAGAATTGCCAACCCGCCCTTATGATCGCGGGGTGAATTATATCGTGACCGAGAAAGGATTGCACGCAGCAGAGAGATGTTAGTCAAACTGCTGTTGATAATTTATTAAAAGCTTGATTTTGTGCGCTTTAGCTCAGAGCTGGCCGTAGCGCAAGACTTCGATGCCGATAAAGATATCCTGCTCGCGGTCGTTGAGGCGGGTCTCGACAAACTCCCTGACAGAGCTGGGGTGTGCTTGTGGCATCTCGTTGTGGGCGATGTTGCTGATGGCAAGGGTAACCGCCTTGCGAAAACGCAACGGGCGACCAGAGAGCACCTCTTCGATCTTACCGAGAGCGGGGAAGGCAGTGACTTGCAATGTGCTGCCAAAAAGAGGCGTTATTTTGCCACAGGGCGAGAAGAAACGCCAGTTATTCTTGTCTTTGGTAAGGCGCAGACAGTAGAGATAAGCAGATTGATTGCGCAACATTTCTACCGCTACAGGTGGTGTTTGTGCAAATAGGACAAAGTCAGCACCCTTATCACCGATATTGCTGACCAACAATCGCATTATCTCTGGGTATCTTGGCGTTGATCTTGTCACGGGCTGCTCTGCCGCAGTTAGAAAAAACACCGCAATAAAAAGAAAAGCACGCATTATAGGTCTCCTCGTAGTTGCT
This sequence comes from Oligoflexales bacterium, assembly GCA_965226195.1. Lineage (GTDB taxonomy): Bacteria > Bdellovibrionota_B > Oligoflexia > Oligoflexales > JAPPIL01. The sequence goes on along the minus strand of OZ245333.1, from coordinate 450,690 downwards.
AAAACTATTTTACTAAATTTACTTTATATAGGCAAAGGCAATCTGATTTAGGGATGGTTCTCATGCTGAAGCTGGATTTTTATACTACCCTATGCATGCATTATAGAGGGCATGTAATTAGATTTTTGCTCGTGCAAGTAGCTAGAACTGCTTGCTTGTTCTCATCTACCCCATTCGATGTCTTGCCCTTCTAACCGAGAGCTACCCCCCGGTCGGAAAAATTTAAAAAAAAGAAAAATTTAAAAAAAAGATGATTTTAATCAAATAATTACAAAAATTAAGTGGAGGTGGAAGTTAAAAATTTATGCAAAAACGGGGCATATTAGAATTTTGTTTGGTAAGATATAAGGTGAAGATGTCTTTAGTGTTGGGGGAAGAGGTGTTCTTACGAGGTCTGTGGATTGTCATTGCTGCTGCATTGCTGGCTGGTTGTCCTGATGTGTTGCTGAAGGTTGTTGATGACGACGATATAAACTTCGATGACAATAGATTGGAGATCGTTGATATCGATGATATAGACGAAGAAGATACCGATACGGAGATAACCGTCGAAGTACTCATCGATGATGTCATTGAGTCTGATGAGACCGCTGAGGTGACTTTGAGTATCAGATGTGACGGACGCAGTGTGGCCGTGACTCCAACGAAACGCAAGGCGAAGAACAGCAGGGTAATCTGGGAAGACATCGAGCTGGATGATTACCGCGACCCAGAGGGCGATGATGTGCTCTGCATCGTCAAGGCTAAAGCAAGAATTGACTATGAGGATCAGGAAGAGACGACTGAATTTAGAATCAGGGGCTCGATAATCACTGCAAAGGTAACAGGCAGCCGCCTGAGTTTTGTCAATGCCGAAGATGACCAGTTCGTCAGCCTTGTTAGAGAAGACAACAGCAGCAGTGCCTGCCGTGCCAATCTCGTCATCTGGCCATCGGGTAACGGAGAACCGTCCTTTGTCATCAGTGGTGAGAATCGTGGTGTTGCCGGGGCAAGAATCACCCGCGGCAAGGTCGAAGGCTTGCACCTAACTGGCGATGCCCGCCGCTGTCAACTAAAGGTCGGCAAGACACTAGTAGATATTCCCGACGACTATGAATACGACAGCGATGTCATCAAAGGCGTAGACATCTACGACTCCAGCCGTATAAGAGTTTTTCACAACAGCGACTCCAGTCGCACCGTCGATATCGTCATCTACGAAGGTGCGGGCAAGAAAATAAGCACCACCAGAACACTAGCATCCAACAGCACACAGACATATATAACAATCAGCAATGCCTATTTTGAGCGCAGAGTTGATTACACCGTCTGGGTGCGCTACTACAACCGCGTTGTCCAGTTTACTGGTGTAGACGGCACTTGGTAGAGATCAAGAGGCGGGGTTTTACTGGCTTTGTTGCATAAGTTCCGTTGATTATAACATGCTGTTATCATAGCATTTTTATGTGGGGATCGTTCCCCTCCCCGCTTTCTCGCTCCACACCCCTGCGTGTTCGCAGACTTCTCGTTTGGGTCAGGTGCAATCATCCTGCTGCAGCATGCACACATGTGTGCATGCTCTTTGTCGCTTCCTAGCTCCAGCTGAAGCATTGGCGTGAAATGGTTTGCAGGTCTGCTTGCACCTGACCATTGTCAACTTCTGTGGACACTATGGGCTTGTGCGTGGTGCAGGCATTACCTTTGCAACACCTATAAAATTCTTACTGCTAAAGGGTTATAGGATATAAACATGCCGGCCCTGAGTTATGCAACAAAGCCGGTTTTACTCGCCAGTCCGCGTGTATGCAACCTAACACATCAAGGCTGCGGTAGTTTTTTTGCTGCGTAGGTCTTAGGCTTCGTTTTGACTGGCAGTTGAAACAGCGAGTGGTAACGAAAGGCAACGGTCTCCACCCGTGGGTCAGACCAGTATGCTGCTTTCCTTACCCTATCTACTCCCGCGGGACTGCGAAGGTGAAAAGCGAAACCCGCGGGTAGCAGATGATCAAAATTTTCTTTTACCTGTGGATAAAACCTTGCATCAAAAGAAAGCGCAGACACTCCCCGCTTATTGAGCTGTTCTACCAGCGCTGCCGCGTTGTCTTCTGTAGCTAAAGATTGTAGCAACGAAGGCGATAGAGTACAGCTCAGCTGCCATCCGTGTTGTGCTAAAATTTTGGCATCATCGCTACAAACGCCAATATCCACGATAATTTTTGCAGTAGGAACATTATTTTTAATTTTTTGTAAGTTATTTTTAACTTCTCCAAATACTATTTTTACATTAAACCATAGTTTTTCTATTTTGCTCGTGTCAACGTGAGACAGAAAATCTTGCCAACACATGTCGCTACGCCCGACTGTAAAGCACGTGTCTTTGTCGGTGAGATCGATGGCAAAAGAACGGCTGCCATCGCGCCATACTTCCTTGAGTTCTCCGACACTGTTTACTCGTGCAGGTATAGCCCTGCTGCCATCCCCGTCAGTGTTGAGAGCCGCGATGCGCTTTTTCTGTTGCCAATATATGTTGTCATTGTATTTATATTGTCCGTTGAGCACCAGTGCCTTGTCATCTTTTAGTTCGTAGGTGGGTGAGGACAGGTCATTGCGTGGTTCATATTGATTAGTATTGATAGCCATGATGCCGATCAAAGTGTCGTAAAGCATGTCGCCAGAAAAAAGTTTGGTGCTATTATTTTGCAAAATTTGATACGTTTGCGGATATTTTTTCCTGTATTGTGGAGAGAACCACGCCACCATAGGAATGCTGGTCATTTCGTAATTGAAACCACCTGTTATACGTTTTTTGCCGCTCAAAACATCAGTGGCATGGTCAGAAAAATAAACAAAACCCGTGACTCCCCCGTATTTTTTCAGTTCAACCAAGAGCTGGCTAACGACAAAATCATTATACAGCACACTGTTGTCGTAACAATTTATCCTCTGCTGATGCGAAACTTCTGTTCGTGCGAGGCTACCGTGCGTCGCCGCGGCTAACTTACCCTTGAAGCGAGCATAAGTGGATGAATAGCGCAGGCAGTAATCAGTATGACTTCCCATCAAATGCACAAAAATAACACGATTATCCTGTGTTTCTTCTTTTAAAATACGGGCAACATGTGGCAGTAAAACTCCGTCAAAGTGTGGGGATTCGTAGAAGGCATCACCTAGATAAAGGTGATGGTCAGTCTGCTTACCTAGCAAGATTCCGAAGCTTAGCCAAGAACCGTAGAGATCCTGATTACTCAACCAGAACGTTTTTATTTTTGCTACTCGCAAAACATCGACAATAGAGATAGCCTGAAACCATTCTGTCGAGTTGTATTGACTTGATGCTGTAAGTGCTCTTGCCAATACTAGACCTGTTAGAATATTGCTTGAGTACACGTTGTTGAAGATCAAAAGATCCTTCTCGGTGGCAAGTATAGGTGTCGTGCGACGTGGGTAGCCATAAATTTGCATGTGATGCCTGTTGAGCGATTCACCGATGGCAACTAGGTAGGTTTCACCCTTGCCAGCCTTTGAAGCTCTATAGCTAATCTTGCTAATATCTCGTTTACCTGTGCGACGCTTGAATAAACGCAAGCGGTTGTAATACTTAATGGTGTAAGCTCCCATGTCCTTACTAATTCTTGGCTGCCCGCTCCAACCTGTTGCCGCGATGAGTAAGCACAGAAGAAACAACTTTTGTCTATGTCTTGGCACGACAACGGGTGCTCGATGTATGTATCTGTAAAGGAAAAAAGCTACCAAACAGATGAGGGCTATGGACACAGGAAGGTACTTGTCAACGCTATTAACACGAATAAATTCGATCGCTTCCATTGCGTTTGTTTGCAGTATACTGTAGTAGATATCCCGTGTAACACCAGCAGAAAAAACAACGTAATAGGTAATGTAAAACACGGGCAAAACGATAAACACCATGTTTGTCAGCGCTCGTAAATGCTTTTAGCATTGCACTACCTTGCCGGGCAAGTGCGATACAGATACCTAAGCTCACACAAAAGATAGTACAAGAGAGGAGCGCATCGGGAGAAAAATCAGAAAAAGTAAGGATGTCGGCACACAGATACAATATAAGCACAGCGAAGAGATACAGACTCAAGCTCCACAGTCGTTGGCGGTAGGCATAGATTGCGAAACAGGCAAGACTGCACACGGCAACACCAGCCAGCCCTCGTGCGCAAAGGCAAGCACGGCCATGACTGCCGCGAGGACAACGGTATGATTGAGCCGGTTCATGCGTTAACTATCCCTGTATAAACCTGTGCGGTGTCAGCCACCATCTTCTCGACCGAGAGATTTTGCTCAACGTAACGCTTGCCGTTGGCAGCGAGGTGCTCTCGCAAAGCATGATCACAGAGGACAAGCCTTAAGTTTGCGGCTAATTCATTCGCATTACCAGCTGCTGACAACATGCCATTGTATTGGTGCTCGATCATCTCTGGTGTGCCACCACTGTTGGTAGTAAGTATGCAACAGCGGGCATGCATTGCTTCCTGCAGAGCAACGCTGAAACACTCATCGATAGATGGCAAACAAAAAACATCAAGTGCACCTAACACTGACGTGATGTCACGCACGAAGCCAGCAAAATGCACCTCTTGCTGCAAGCCAAGATCAACCCATACTTTTTCTATCTTGGCGCGATCGCCTCCCTCACCACAACAAATTGCTTGAAAAGGAATTCCCTCACGCTTGACCATGTTCAATGCATGCAACAATGTGCCATAGCCTTTTCTTGGCTCAATCAGATTAGCAACTGTGCCGATCAAAGGTTTCGTAGGGTCAAGGTTGTACTGACGACATATCTTTTCCTTCTGCTGCTGCCGATCGCCGGGAGGATCACTAGCAATAGCAGTTGCTCTGACAACACTTACCCTCTGTGCATTAACTCCACGTTCTAACAGCATCCTCTTGCCCACCTGCGAAACACTGATGTAGTGATCAATTCCGCTGTGTAAAAATTTGTAACTGCCGAGCAAGCCACTTGAAGGACGATAGACATTGTGCCGATGCACGACGAACTTGACGCGGGGCAACAGTCGCCTAACAAGCAAGGCAAGGTTATGACCATGCGAGGAGTGAAAGTCGATGACATCGATCTTCTCCCGCTGCACGAGACGAATAAAGGGCAAGATAAGGCTGGGTCGTAAGCCGTTGCCAAGCGTCATCGGGACACCCTGCACCTTTGTGCTGAGGCGAGCAAAGATATGATGCCCCAGTGGGGCGAGTACAAGGCTGTCCATAGTCGCGGACAGCCCTTCGGCTAAGGTGCAGGCTTGATGATCTGCACCTCCCCAGTCCCGCGACGATATTACCTGCATTACCCGCATCTTATCCTCCACCATTTCCCAGATAATAATCCTACGTGATTGTCTGTGGGATAGCAACATGCTAGGGTTGAGCGGCGATAGGGAGATATACCAGTGCCTGAACTAGACCTTTCCATCACCATCATCACCTACAACGAAGAACGCGATTTGCCTCGCTGTCTGACAAGCTTACCACAGGGAGCTGAAGTGATCGTCGTCGATTCGGGCAGCACTGACCGCACGGTTGAGATTGCTAAAGCTCACGGGGCGAAGGTAAGCAGTTCTGCCTTCAGCAATTATGGCGAGCAAAAGAACAAAGCCTTACAACAAGCGACGAAAAACTGGGTATTCAGTCTCGATGCCGACGAAGAGATGAGCGCAGCACTTTCTCTCTGGTTACAAGAAAATTTCGCTAAGCCAGCTATTTCTATCCACCTCGAAGGTTTCAAAGTCGTTCGCCAGTCTGTCTTCATGGGTAAAAAATTACGTTTCGGCAGAAGCTGCAACTACATCTTGTCACTGTTCAGAAGAGAAAAAGCACACTTTGCAGGTGCAATTCACGAAAAAGTTATCATTCCTCATCCACAGGCAGTCGTAAAAATAAAACGCGGCGTGTTGTATCATCACAGTTATGCCGATCATCACGACTACTTCGCTAAATTCAATCACTACACCGACTTGTTTGCCCAACAATGCCAGCAACAACGTCGCAAGGTGTCGCCGCTGCATGTGTTACGACCATTGGCCAGCTTTTTCTACCTCTATATCATTAGAGGCGGTTTTCTCGACGGCTATGTAGGTTACTGTCTTGCCATGTATGCATCACTTTATAGTTTTGTCAAATACGCCAAACTCATCGACCTGTATCGCCAAGAAGCCTTGCCACCTGCTGGAAAACCTGTTCAGCGTTGATGGAGCGCATACACTTGAAATGCTTACGGGGACAGCGCATCGGGCCGTGCGAGCTGCACGGACGGCAATCGAGCGATAGCGCAGTCTCGACGATGGCGTGCCTGTCGGCAAGCGGAGTGAAGCCAAAGGCGGGTACGGTGGGGCCGAAAATCATGACGGTAGCAACATTGAAAGCAGAAGCATAGTGAGCGTTGGCACTGTCGTTGGTGACAATCAAGCTGCTGTGCGGAACGAGATAAAGAAGATCGTCGAGCGAAGTTTTGCCGATGAGATTCCAGTAGTTTTTTTGTTGAGAAAATTGCTGGTCGATAATTTTTCCTAAAAAAATTTCTTTTTGGTTGCCCAACAAGACAATGCCAATCTGGGGCAAGTGGTTGAGGATCAGAGCTATCAGGGTGCGGTAATTTTCAACAGGCCACATCTTAGTGCCCCACTGACTGCCGGGAGCAAGGGCGATCAGCTTGCCGGTGAAATTCCGCAATGCCTGTGGAATGTTCTCCGAAGGCCCACCCGCGGCGAGATAAGGTTTAGCACGCTCGATGGCCGTGGCACTAACTTTTAACGGGGCGAGCAACGCGGCAATACGTGTCGTGATGTGCTTGCTGTCGTCGCGTTTGATTTTTTGGGTGGCGAGCAACGCGAGTGCACTGTCGCTGAAGGTAATCGTGGTAAAGCCGAGATATTTTGCCAGTAACGCTGAACGCAGGCTCAAGTGTGGTTTAAGAATTACCGTTTTTTCTGCAGATAAGCACCGCGGGGCAAGGGCATGCTTGACCGCTTTGAAAGTGCGCCAAAGATTGTGGCTTGACTTGTCCAGCACAAAGATGTCGGTCAGATAATCCTGCTTGTGCAGGGCTAGCTTGCCTATCTGCGTGGTAATAAGAAAATGCTGTGCTTGCGGAAATTTTTGCGCCGCCAGATGCAGTGCGGCCGTCGTTAGCACGATGTCGCCGAGAAAGGCAGTCTGAATCCAGATAATATTGTGCGGCGGGTTAGGCAACAAATTCAACGCACCGTATAATCGCCACTGAACAGCAGCTTACCACCCTTTGTATAGGAGGTAGCTTGCAGGCGCAGGCCAGCTTGTGGTCGCTCAACTTCGAGTAGCATGAAGTTGTGTTTCAAGTCATGGCTAGCAATTTGACGATGGTTGGGTATCTTATCCCACCGGCCGGGGTAGAGCTTAGCATGTATCGGGCTGGCAGTGAACTCATACGTCTGATAGCCTAGTTGTTGCGCGGGGATACGCATAATTTCAGTGATGTGGCGGTCGCCAGAGATAAAGGCAACCTTCGTCGGCAGCGTTTTTAGTTTTGCGAGAAAGCTTGTGAAGGCAGTACGGTTATTGCCTTCAAACGACTCAAAGCGATGATAGCCACCAAAGAACTGGTCGCCGCTGACTAAAAATGCATAATCCTTGCCACGTAAACTGTGCCATAACCACTGTAGCTGTTGGCTGCCATAATGCTGCTTGTTTGTTTTTCCCGCCTTGACCACACGAAAGCTGCGGTTATCAAGCAGAAAAAAATTGAACCCATAGATGTTGAAGAAAGCTGCTGTGCCAAGACCAGCACGCTGATAATGCGCACTCGGCTGGCTGGCAAAGAAGGCATCGAAGACCGCCAGTGATTCTTTTTTGTAAGGATAGTCATGCCCGCCATTGTTGATGCCATAATCGTGGTCATCCCACGTCGCCACAACTGGTACAAGCTCTTCGCTTTTGAACAGCGCAATATAGTTGCGGGTCTCGACATGCCTGCGCCACAACTCGGCTGGTGTTGCCATCACGTGCCAATCCTCTGTGCCATACTTGATCCCCTTGATATAGCGGTCAGCATAGGCGTTGTCACCAATCAAGAAGACCACATCAGGACGCAATGCTAACATCTGCTGCCAGATGTCGCCCTGCGGGGTGTGATCGTCCATGCACGAGGCGACCGCAAAACGCAACCTACGCTGCTGCGGATCGAGAGTGCGCAAACGCCGTTCATCAAGCAACTTGCCATGCTGATAAACTCGTAACAGATACGTCGTGCGCGGCATGAGGCTTTGGAAAACAACGCGCTGCACTAGCCACGATGACTTCGCCTGCCTGCCAACACTGTAGCTGGAGGGAGACAGCTCCTTACCCTGTGCATCAATCAATACAAAACGATAGCCACGCTCGCCCTGTGTCAACACCAACACCTGGGTGTAGTCATTGCCAGTCACGCCCTGCATGATAGCCAGCCGCGCAACTGGCGGCTTCGCTGTCGCTTGTTGCATCACGGTAACGCAAGCATGCAATACAAAAGCAAGTAAAAGGGCAGAGAAACGATACAGATATGCTGGCATGGCTAGCCTCCAAAAAGAAAACGCCCCTACCCTAGCAGGGGCGCAAACTTCTTGTCAACCTGACCCGCCTCATTCCTCACATCAAACATACGCATCAAGTCTCGCGTTTGTATGCGGGGAGCGTTCCCCTCCCCGCTTTGCGCGGCTCTTTGTTCGCTTTCTCGCTCCCTCCACCCCCCTTCTGTGCGCGAATTTTGTTTGGGATCTGGAGGAAGCATCCTGCTTCACCATGCACACATGTGTGCATGCTCTTTGTCGCTTCCTAGCTCCAGCTGTCGCATGCGCGTGAAATGGTTTGCAGGTCTGCTTCCTCTCAATCCCAAGTAATAAAGATTGGCAGCGTGCCTTCTGGCACACTGCTTGGACAACACAAGCTTGTGTGTAGAGCTGACCATATCCCCAAAACCAACCACCGTATACATGCTCGCTACGCCCGCCTTTTTATAACGCTAGCATCGCAAACTCTTTGCCGCTTTCTAGTTCCACCCCCATGCTTGTCTCGATGTTTTTGAATCGGAGGTTTTGACATCGAGGCTGCTAAAAGTGCCAAACAAAGCATGATCATTATTACATCCTCCCGTGCGTGTCGGGACTTGCTTGCGCCCCTTGGCAGGAGCTAGAAAGCGGCAAAAGGTTAGGCGAAGACTATCGGGGACGCAACAAGCTCCCGCCCGCAAAAATAGACATAGGTGTTGATAGCTTCGATGTCAAAACCTCCACTTAGCTATTAGCAACGAGGCAAACACAAGAGAGGTTGTAATAAGCACTATGTCCGTATCCAAAACCATGCCCCCCGTATACATGCTCACGGCTTTAGAGGCTTTTTATATGACATGGCATGCTAGCCACTTACCTAACACATCACTAATCAGTATGATCCAGATAGAGGGTGGAAGTGCTCCTCCAAACCTTTTAAGCTCTAAAGACCTGCCTAAAACTTGTGCAATCATAGTGCCTCAACAGAGGAGTGAACTCCTATAATAGCAATGCCTTAGACAAAAAATATGCGGAGCTCAGGCTCAGTGGGATGCACACGGTGTTGCTAGCACTAATCTGGCTTACTTTTCCTTATTTGGTAGTTTTTTCACTCACCTACATATCATTAATACAGTCTTGACATTATATATAAAATATGATATATAATGCAGTGTTTGCAGTGCATACGCATTTGTTTGTTATACAGAGGATAAAGTATGAGAAGTTTTATTTATTTTTTGTTGTTTTTGGGTGTTGCCACAAGCAGCGTTTATGCCAGAAAAGCCGTCAAGGTAAGTAGATTAGATTTGCTCAAGGATGCCGCCTCCCAGATGCTCAAGATTCCTGAATTCAAAGGAGGAATGACTTGGGCAAGTGGTGGTGTTGCGATTGATGAGTTCATCAATTACCTGAGTGTGCATGAGACAAAAGTTTACAGCCTCTACGATTCTGAACGAGGTCTACGCCTAAGTCTGGGAAAAGCACTAAACGACGCAATGAACCGTGACATTTTTAGCTTGAGAATCGATGCAGATGGTAAAAATGTTCACAAGTATTTTCGCGGTGCAAAGCCTGATCTTCAAGATATTATCTCCACAGTGATTGCTGCTCCTGAACTCAATGCTAAAATGCAGTGGGACAGTGAAGGACTGAGTACGGATGAGATCATGGCTGCGGTCATAAAGCTTTACCCAGAGGTTCGCACTCTGTATATGCAGGCTTCAACCAATAAAACTGAGCATGGACTTCGTATCGCCTTAGGAAAGGTGCTGGATAAAGAGATGAAGGGTAGTGTTTTTAGCTTGCCAATCGATGCAGATGGTAAACTGGTTCACAAGTATTTTCGCGGTGCAAAGCCTGATCTTCAAGCTATTATCTCCACAGTGATTGCTGACCCTGAATTAAGTGCTAAGATGCAGTGGGACAGTGAAGGACTGAGTATGGATGAGATCATGGCCGCGGTCATAGAGCTTTACCCAGAAGTTCACACTCTGTACGTGCAATCTTCAACCAATAAGAATGAACGTGGACTTCGCACTGCCTTAGGAAAGGCACTGGATAAGGAGATGGAGGGTAGTGTTTTTAGCTTGAGAATCGATGCAGATGGTAAACTGGTTCACAAGTATTTTCGCGGTGCAAAGCCTGATCTTCAAGCTATTATCTCCACAGTGATTGCTACCCCTGAATTAAGTGCTAAAATGCAGTGGGGCCGTGAAGGACTGAGTATGGATGAGATCATGGCCGCGGTCAGAGAACTTTACCCAGAGGTTCGCACTTTGTATGTGCAAGCTTCAACCAATAAGAATGATTCTGGACTTCGTATCGCCTTAGGAAGGGTACTGGATGAGGAGATGGAAGGTAGTGTTTTTAGCTTGAACATCGGTGCAGATGGTAAAAATGTTTACAAGTATTTTCTAGGTACAAAGCCTGATCTTCAAGATATTATCTCCACAGCAGTGATTGCTGACCCTGAACTCAGTGATAAGATGCAGTGGGGCAGTGAAGGACTGATTATGGATGAGATCATGGCCGCGGTCATAGAGCTTTACCCAGAGGTTCGCACTCTGTATGTGCAGGCTTCATCTAATAAGAATGAGCTTGGACTTCGTCCCGCCTTAGGAAGGGCGCTGGATGGAGTAGATGGGGTAGTTGTTCGGCGTTATAGTACGGGTGGTATGAGATATTTCTGGAAAGAGTAGGAACTGCAACATTTAGCAGCAACGTCTTTAGCTGCGATGTTTGCCCTGCGTTCTATCAACAGCTTAACTGTCTCTGTCTTTCCCCACTTCGCGGCAGTGTGTAAATCAGCATTCAGTACATTTGCCGGAATATGACCTCCAGTAGCAGTAGGAGCTGCCTTGATACGGAAACCTTCGCCATGCGTAGCTCCTGCCTGTTGCAGCAGTGCAATTGTTTCTTTATTAGCAAATGCGGTCGCTTCATCGAGTGGGGTGTCGCCGTATTCGTTGGCAACGTTTAACCAGTACTGCGCGACGATGTATGGAGCTAGGAAGCGGCAAAAGGCTCGCGGAGCGACCCGTCCCTTCAGACCAATATATCTCACTATTGTTGTTTTAAAAAAACGGCAGGCATGCCATAGCCAGCGAAAACTAACAAAAAGCAGCTGAAAAATAAGCCCACCTTCAATTAATGCCAACTTGTGGTTCAACCTCTGACTGAAAGCGTTGTAAGAGGTCAGCATTGCCGCGCTCATCGTCGTAGGCGAGCGTGAACCAGATAATTATTTTGTGCAGAGCGCGCTCGTTTTTCCTGTTGTTGAATAGTGGCCCGACGATAGGCACGTGGTTGAGCACTGGTAACGAGCGGTTGGCCACGACACTGTTGTGGTAGCCTATGACGGAGACGGCTTTGGGTTGTGCTACATTCAACAGTACGGTGCTGGTAAAACGACTGCTGTTGAGGTTGCTGTTGTCCGATGTCGTGGGGTTTTTGAGCGCAAAGTCGAGCTGTAACTGCGCCTGCTGTGCGTTAATTTTATCGAGTTGCACCTGCAGCGACAGGCCGTAAAATTTCCACGCCACGCGCGTGTTGCTGTGTTTATCGTAGCCAGTATACTGAATCTCACCACCCGTCTCAAATTTAGCACTAGCACCATTGACGAGGATGAACTTTGGCTCGCCGATGACGTGCGAGACATTGCGCAGTTTTTGCCAGTCAAGACGGTTGGGACGCAACAACAGAAGCTGCTGCAGGTCGGCAAACCCCATCTCTTGTGCCTCTGACTGTTTGAACAGCACAATCTTTGCCGTCAACTGATACTGCGAAAAATCGAAGTGGTTCATGCACACTACCTGCAACACGCCGCGGCTCACATAGCCACCACTCAAGGCATCGGCAAGCTTGCGTGTCCTACGTCCGTCCTGCTGGCGACAAAAAACAGATGCAACTAACTGTGCATTGCCATGCCGTGCTACCGTATACTGCTTGCCGAGCAACTGCTGCACGTTCTCTTGCCACTGTTGTGCAGCCTGCTCGTCAAGCATCAAAGTAAACAAACACTTCTTATCACAACTAGCACGTGCCCGCAAAAAAACATCGAGACTAGTTGTTATCCCACCAATTGCCGCTGCACGACAAACTACCCCCGCGGCATTGCAAACCTCGTGGCGATCAAACTTATCATTTCTCATCTTGCGCTTTTGCACTTTCACCAGTAAGCGCTGTTGAGGATTATCACGCTCTTGCAACAGCACCACCCCCTTCTTCAAAGCGATCAACTCAAACATGTCGCCATTGAGATGCGCCACCTTGACAATGCCCTTGCGCGACACCAACACATCCTTCCCCGTAAAGAGCGGCATGATTTTGGTCTCTCCTGCGGTCATCACAATACTTGCCGTGCTTAGCGGTACAGCTGCCGACATCAACACCAGTGCAATAAACTTAAGGTATGCCATCCTCCACCTCCATCAAAAATACTAAATTCAATGCCACATATTCATGCCGCACACACGAGATGAGTATGCCGACAAATCGACTACTTTAGTACTGATTTTTTCGCTATCGGATGTTTTTTAGTAATTTTTTTGTTGCACAACAGGATTTTTTGTTTTTCAATTGCGGGAAAATCTCAAAACGCCATAATGCGTGCGGCAATTTGTGGATAAGGGTCATCACTACTTTTTGGTGGCAGCAGCAAGCGCGGGCTGGTGAGGTTGATCTCCGTAATCAGCCCAGCAATCATGTCAAAGCCAATGAAATAGACACCATCCTGCAACAGACGTTGCGCAACAGTGGTGGCAGTTGTTATTTCCGCCGGGCTAGGTCGATGTGGCAACAACTTCGCTCCCTGTGCAGTGTTGGCAAGAAAATTTCCCGCCGCGGGTTGTTTTAAGCACCATGCCACAGGTTCGCCGAACGCACAAAAACAACGCACTTCCCCTTGCCACACCTCCTCGCGAAACTGTTGCACAATCAGTGCCGTGCCTTGCTGCCGCTGTGCCGCAGCAATTTTACGCCGTGCCTCCTGCTCACCGAGCACATCGAGTTGCACCCGGAAGACACCTTGCCCACCAAACATAACTAGCGGCTTGACGATGGCATTGCCCTGCAAGTCCTGTGCGATGAAGGTCAGCATCTGCTCGGTATCAGCACTAACCAGCGACCTCACCGTCTGTGTGGGAAAATGCAGCACCGCCATCTTTTCGTTGTAATCCCGTAAAGCTTGCGGACGATTGAATACCTGCGTCCCCGCCCGATCGAGATGCCACGTTGCTGCGATGTAAGCGAGATCGAAGGGCGGGTCTTTGCGCATGTGTATCGCAGCAAATTCAGCCAGTGCCCTGACCTCAACGCGGCTGTCCATAACTACCGAAGTATGTGTGGTAGAAGTAAAAGTCATCCGCTGACACCGTGTCAGCACCTCGCGGCTGCTGAATAAATCAGCGATGCCAGCACTGTAAACCTCCGCACCCTGCTTGTGCAACTCACAGGCAAGACGTACACTGGTGTCGATTGGCAAGGTTGCCGCCTCAGGTGGATCGATGATGAATAGATGTGCTTGCTTCACATAAAACTCCTGCCACAAAGACATTTAGCCATCAGTCCGCACCGAAATCAAGCACAATTGCTTTGCGCCTTAGCACCTGCTTTTTTGACTAAGCACCTAACTCAACCAACGTTAAGACCAGAGCATCCGCGGCGAGACCTGTTCACTACCGCCTAAAGAAAATCAGCGTGGCCACTATGTTGCACAGGAATGGAGCTTGAGAAGGTGTTTAGTGCAATTTCGTTGGCGTTTATTACCGTTGTGTTGGGGGCAGCGCTCATCAGTGTAGTCGTGCATGGTGAAGCCGCGTTTACCACATTTTCCACAAGTGGTTATCCGACTTTGGAAGCACTGATGTCATTTCTGCTTGTTGGCATGATGGCGTTTCCCACGTTGTTTGGACTTGCCTTTCCGCTAGCAATACCGCTAGTGTGTGTGCTTGTCGTTTGGAGTAAGATATGGCAGCATTTCCTGCGCTGATTGGATTATTGCGGTGGTAATATCTTTTCTAGGGTGGCTGGGTGTGATCTTTATCGGCGGTATTTTAGGGTTGGCATGAACGCTAAGAGCCAGAGCATCTGCGGTGAGACCTGTTCACTACCACCTAAAGAAAACCAGAGCGGCTGTTTTGTTTATCTTGCGACACTCCCTTCTGTATTGGTGTAGACAAAGTAAGTTCCAGCACTACTTCGTCATCAGCACTGAGAACAACTTTCACCTGCCTACTGTTCTTAGGGGTAAGATCAACGCTATAGGTATTGCCGCTGGTAATCACTGCACGGTTAATTCCTTCGGCAACAGGATATTTGATCAGTTTGTCAAAAACACGTTGCATTTCTCTTGCCCCAGATTCTTGGCTGTAGCCCCTTTGTGCTAAAATTTTTGCCGCGGCATTGCTCAATGTGATAGTAATATGTCTGTCTTTTAGCACAAGGTTAAACTCAGCGAGTTGTTTCTGCACAAGACGTGCAGTTGCCTTGTCATCAAGCCTGCGGTAGGTGAAAATACGATTAAAGCGGTTCAGCATTTCGGGAGAAAAATCAAGGCTGAGATCTTTGCTATTCGTAGTCAGCACCACGATAGTGTTGCTGAAATCAACCTTTTGCTGTCTGCTGTCAGCAAGGTGACCTTCTTCCAGTAGTTGCAACAAAAGGTGTTGTACTTCTGGATGTGCCTTCTCAATTTCGTCGAGCAAAATCAAGGAATAAGGTCTTGCTTTGACCTCATGGGTCAGAAACCTGCTCAGTGCTCCCACATCAGCTGGGCTTTTATATGCTCCCATGCCGACATGAATCAGATTATCCTCACGGTCAAACAATGTTCGTGCCAACACTTTCGCCGTTGCTGTCTTGCCTGTGCCCGTCGGCCCCCCCAATAAGAACGAAGCCTGTGGCTTGATCTCGTTGGTAAGACCTGTTAAAGCGATCAACAAAAATTGGGCAATTTCTTCATGCACATGCTCCTGCCCAAAAATCTCTGCTTGCAAGGCAGGCAATACTTCAGCTGCTTTGTCATTTTTGCTTTTGAGAATGGTATCAACCTGCAAACCGATTTTCTCTGCGATAGCCGCGGCAATATGCTCCTTGTTGAGTACATTGTCATCACGACGAGCAATCACCGCCGCCGCTTCATCGAGCAGCTTGATCGCTTTGCGCGGCTGCTTATCCGCCTGCAGATAGCGGTTTGACATGTTCACTGCCGCTTGCAATGCTTCTTCAGCAATCACGATACCGTGATATTCTTCATAACTCTCCTTAAGACCACGTAAAATTGTTAGGGTATCCTCAGCCAACGGCTCGTCGATGTCAATGCGCAGCAAACGATCTTTTATTGCCCTATCTTTTTCAATGTAAGTCTGATACTCCTCGTGCGTAGTCGCACCAATACAGCACAAGTCACCACGTGCTAAGGCAGGCTTCAAAATATCTGTTATCGGCGGTGCACTACGTTCCATCGAAACATGACCACCACCGAGCAGTTGATGAATTTCGTCGATAAATAAAATACGCTCCTCTGGCTTAGCTTCAACAAACTGCAACGCATGGTTAACTCGTTTGTGTAACTGCCCGACATACTTGCTTTCATCAGCTCCCCACAGCGAGACAACGTCGAGAGAAAAAATTTCACGGTCGGCAAGCTCAGGCAAGTTGCCATCAACTATCTTCCGTGCCAAGCCTTCGACAATGGCAGTCTTACCAACACCGGGGTCACCGACGAGCACAATGCCCTTCATACCCTTACGCCTGAGTGCGTTGGTAATCTGCTCGATTTCCCGTTCACGCCCGATAATCAAACCATCGTTGCCCTGCACTTGCTCGTTTAAATTCACCAAATAATCAGGGCGTGCTCCCTTCCGGGGCAGCACCTCGCCGTGAAACAGCCGTTCAAAAGGATTATTCCAGCCATGCGGCTCATTCATGCGCTCCGCCAATTCTTGCGCGTAATCATCATCAGGAACGACGATCTCCAATTGCTTACGTCCTATCCGCACCAGATGCTTGCCCACGACATAATGCCCCTGCGCATCTTTAGGTAACTTGGCCAGTACCGCGGCAAGATCACCTGTATAGCGACGTGGCGACATTGGCCATCTCGCTAGCACAGGCGCAGTTACACTAATAAGCAGAACAACAAGTAAAAATTTCATAATAAAAACCCCTACTTAAGACACAGAACACCGCTATACTACATCAAAAATAAAAAAATGTCAACAAAATATAACAATTTATCAATTGACATGAGAAAAAACTTAATATAGTATAGCGCGGCAGTTAAACTGTTACGTGAGCAAGATGAATTATTTTTTAATCACAACTGCTTTGTTACTGGTTGCTTGCGGAGTCAAGCAACCCATCTCGCGGGTTGCGGCGGTTGCTGACGAGCACGCGACGCTGGGTTTGCAGGCCTTGCCACTGGTGGCAGGCAAGCAGAAGTATCGTCTTGTTATCTGCGTAAAGACAAGCGGCGAGTGCCGAGATGCCTTACAAACGAAAGACGGACGGAAGGTAACGTTTGTCTACGACACCCGTGCGCAACATCTCGTTTCTGACAGCGATAAGGGAGCAGTTATCGCTCTCAAACATTTGCCAGAAGCACAGGCGGAGACGGCTAAGAGAGGTTATAGCAGACGATTTCTGGTTGCAATGCCGCTGTATGCCGCGGGTATCGCAGCGGGTGTGTTGCTGTTGCGCCTCAAACAGTCTGAAAAACTGATTCTCATCAATCCCACTCTAGGCAAGGAAGAATTAGTGCATGCGTTACCTGACGCAAGCAAAGTTTGGCATAAGTATATCGCAGGTGGTGCGGGGATGGTAGTTGCAATGGGTATAATGCAACTGCTCGACCATTATGTCTGGGGCTATAGCGAACGCCAAGCGGCTGAACACTGGGACAGCATTTTTTCTGAAGCTGAGCACAAGAATGCCACTGAAGTTAAAGACATAGATAGCATAGTGCAAGCGTTGGCAGAGACTTTTGAGTTTGTGGTTACGGATCAATAAAAATATTTGGCTGTTCTTTGGCATGTGTTTTGATAGAAAACAAGTTGCGAATATAGCTAGATAAAAACGGTCGGCTGCTGTTGCTCAAGCTTTTTAGGATTTGATTGTAGGCACCAGCACTCATCGACAAGCCAATCGTGCTTGATAAGATTGCGTTCTTGCGCGCGGCCTCGAATTCCTGCAACATCTTGATATTATATCTTATTTGTTGTGAAGTGCCGCTAAGCAACGCTCGTTCCATCATTAGTTGACGATTGTGTGTGATAACACTGTCACTAACGTTGAGTGCTATCCAACCAAAGTTTGCTGCCGCACTAATGATAATTGCTTTGCTGAGTAATGCATTTATCGGCAGTATCGGAGTAAAACTAGCAGCAAATAACGCCAGTGTGCCGATACCAACAGTAGTTAGAGCAGTTTTGATAATTTTTTGCAATCTTTTGTCCTGCACCTCATGCTCATAGCGATGAAAAAGAAAATTAACCACAGGGGCATACTTCGGCTTTTGCAACAACAGACGAGCAACAACAATTTCACTGCTGTGCGTCCAGAGATAGATAGTTTTTTCATCGATGCTATACCTGTGCCGTTGTGCTTTTTTAATTTCAGCCCAGTATGCGATCAATTCTTTTTTTAATTCTGTTACCGCCTGTGTAACTGTATAAGAACTGACTTCCGTCAACAACTTGTTATTTGCACGGCGCAACTCTCCATAGCCACTGAGGTGGATATTGCCACTCATCTTTCTGAACACAGCAGTAAAAAATATCGGCAGAATACCCTGCTTTGCTGCATCTATCAAAATTAGCTCATATTCCTGATACCTCGCACTTACCTGTGTGCTATAAAAATCTGTTTCCTGAAACACACGGCTATCAATCCTCTCTACCTCCAGTTGCTGCAGTTCAGCGATAACTTTATTCAGCTCACTAATAGTCTGGTTAACCATCTTCGTCACCGCGTCTCGCACCAAAGTTTTGGTGTTCGTGCCAGAGCTATGCAGTGCTTCCAATTCTTGACAATCATCATAATTTGCTCTACGGCAAAGTGCAACAGGTTCGCTGTCTTCAAAAGCGAACATGTTATGATACTTGTGGATAGCCTGCTCATTCATAGCTAGAGCGGTGCGGAGAAAGTCACCAAAAAATATCTGCACACCTTCCTCAGAAGAGTCTGTTGTTGCAACTTCGCCATCACGCATCCTACGATAAAAATCCTGATTAGAAAGTGAAAGATCAATCTGTGCAGGAGACTGAGTGCGTAACTTATGCAGCAACAACGAAGACATCTCTGTCTTAATCACACCGTAGTCATCAGTCGGCTGCATAGTTAGCAAGAAAACGATATAACTGCGTAACTTATGCTGCCATCTCTTCACTTGCGGCACATGTTCAGGGGGAATGTTGTTAGCACGCAGCGCTTGTGTAGTCTTGTTGTCAAGATTATAAAGCTCATCAAGTTGAATGTAGGCATGCTTTTCAAACGCAAGGTAGTAGAGCACCTGCAACTCGAAGAAAGCATCAATCATCGCCGCAGGATCACGCTGTGGGGCGGTTCTGACCGGCAAGATACAGGCAGTCAGTAGCATCATCAATGTCAGCGAGATAATCTGCATACAATCCTCCGCTGTTATTACAGCAAGAGGCTTGCCAACATTAAAATAAAGTAATTACAGCTACTTAGGTGTGCAAATGCGGCTTGCAAGGATGTGTGATTGTCTATTTTTTAGATAGTTGTTTGGTTTTTGTCAGCAGTATATTGATCCGTGGCCCGCAGCGCCGTCCCTGACAGCCCCCTTGTCCCGTGCCGGCGCGACGGTTAACTTCCTCAACAGTGCGGCTGCGCTGCACAGCAGGCAAGACTTTGCGCAGTGGAATGCCTTTGCAGATACAGACAACACGCTGCAACTTAAGAATGCGCTCTTTTTTCTTATCTTGCTTACTCAAGGCGATGCACCACTAGTTTGGAACAACAGACTCAGCCAAACAAACCACCTTTGATCAAAATACGTGAAAAGTGGCACACTGGCATTGCAGACAGCGTGAAAAACAATACACGGCATAATGTTTTTACTACGGACGAAAAGAAACTCACATATCGCTCCTAGTAACAGAGGCCCTACGGGAACACCAACTTCACCAGCACTGATGCGCTCCCACGAAGGCAACGTATGTGCCAACGCAAAACATAATGCAGAACAATAACTACCCCAGAAATTACCTGCCAACCTCCGTAACCAACCACCAATGCCAAGACGGAAAACAATTTCTTCAACGACGGGAATCCAACTCAACCAAAGGTAATGATGTGCAGCCACCATCCCCCGCATTGGACTACCATAAAACGATGCTGTGAAAATTGCAAGCACACAAAAAATCAACACTACCAACGAAGGGATGTAGAAACGAAAATCGTGCCGAGCAAAAAACCACATCGAGAGGTTGCGACGATAGTAGGCAAGTAACACCAAAGATAGTGCCGAGTTAGCAATAGCTGCAGCCAGCCAAGTTTGCAAGAGGATGGCGTTGTAGAGATAGGCAAGGACTATCGGGATAGCAATAGTTAGCGACAAAGCCGCGGGATAGTGCCGCTTAGCAGCAATGCTCAAAGACCAGCACTCAAGCGCAGTGATTTTTCTAAAGCATGCCTACGGGTATCAGAAAGCTGGACAAATTTTATTCCGAGTAGTTTTTTTTCGGTATCAATCCAGCAGATTTTGCCCGGCAATTTTGTCACTGTGTGATTGCTACCGAGCGGCGGTAAGTGCATAGCAAGAGTAACTGCGCGATCATTTATGTGTGGGTCTATCTCGATTTCGTATTGCAGACAAGCTCCACCGATGCTGATATTGGTCAAGTTGCCTTTGATTGTGATGCCTTTCTTCCCACTACCATGCAGCAGTTTCAGATCACCTTTAGCTTGAAATCTTTTCAAGATACGCTTGCCAGAAATCAGAAACTTATTGATGATTACCGCCATTTTTTCAGAATTTATCGGCTTCTCAATACACACCACTTCCTGTTCATAGGCAAACAACTCATGGCTAATAACCTCTCTTATTCTGTCATCAAGATAAGCAGTAAGAAAAATTGGCCCGTCGAAAATCTCTTGTGCATATTTGATTAGCGTTGTGCCATCGACATCAGGCAAATCAAAATCGACAATACCTATGTCGGGCGCAACCTCTGGTAACATTTGCAAAAAATCACGTCCGTTTCTAGCTACAGAAATGGAAATACCTGCGATTTTTTCTTTGAACACTTCCGTGCTCATCAC
The DNA here is from genome assembly GCA_965226195.1 of Oligoflexales bacterium. Taxonomy (GTDB): domain Bacteria; phylum Bdellovibrionota_B; class Oligoflexia; order Oligoflexales; family JAPPIL01. The sequence continues at coordinate 429,886 of OZ245333.1, read as the reverse complement.
CAAACTGGCTTTATTGCTGTCAGCAATAAGAAGTTTTGTCATAATTCTCACCTCCCCCTCTATCATAACACACTTGCTCGGCAAATAAAAATCTATGATGCCCACTATCTCCCAACTTAAAGCTAAAACATTACGGACGATAAAAGCAGAAAACCAGTATACTAAATCTGCCTAATACCTTCCAACTTAAAGCTAAAATATTACGGACGATAAAAGCAGAAAACCAGTATACTAAATCTGCCTAATACCTTCCAACTTAAAGCTAAAATATTACGGACGATAAAAGCAGAAAACCAGTATACTAAATCTGCCTAATACCTTCCAACTTAAAGTATACTAAATCTGCCTAATACCTTCCAACTTAAAGCTAAAATATTACGGACGATAAAAGCAGAAAACCAGTATACTAAATCTGCCTAATACCTTCCAACTTAAAGCTAAAATATTACGGACGATAAAAGCAGAAAACCAGTATACTAAATCTGCCTAATACCTTCCAACTTAAAGCTAAAATATTACGGACGATAAAAGCAGAAAACCAGTATACTAAATCTGCCTAATACCTTCCAACTTAAAGCTAAAATATTACAGCTAAATTCCGAAAACATAGCGTAGCACGATATTGGGTAGATTATGAAAAATAGGAATTATTTGCTGCTGTTGTTAATTATGCTCCTCTGCTTGTCAGAATTGGCAGAGGGTAAAATTGCAGCTAAAAATTCTTTTATCCGAGACATATCAAGATTATCTACTGGCTTGCAGTTACCGTTGCGTGACTCAATTGAAGAGGTAAAAATTTCTTTTGCAAAAATAAAATCACGGGTCATGCGTTACCGCTCTGATCAGCGTGTCGAGCCAGTTAGACTTAAGGTAAGGGACAAGTCGCTGATGTTGTTCAGTGAACAATTTTCCCGGCGTGGACATACGGTATACCTCTATCAAGGCCTCAAGAAGAGCAAACAACCCTATAAAAATACGCGAGAAATAGTTATCACACCGGAAATTTTGCGCCATCTCGACCGGCAAAAATTAACCAGTATTTTTTCTACCTATCACCACCGCTTACTGGCCTTTCCACAAAAAATGAGCAAACGTACAAAATATGCCCTGCTCAATCAGATGAAGTATTTCTTCTCCCCCGCAGCACTTAAGAAAATAAAGAAAAAGCTGCTAAAATCTTCGCCACTTGTGGTGGACAAAGACATGTTACCCGAATTCGCTGCTCGTATGGTGCGTCGTTACACTATCTTTCGTGGCCCGAATTGCTTTCACGCGGTGCTGGCTTTTCAAGACCCAGCTTTCCCCAAGTCTACTTTCCTGAACGTCAAAGAAGAAATTGGCTATCATCGCGCGATGATCAATCACGATGAGTTGTGGCGAGCTCTGGACGAAAATTTTTACGAAATAAATCCTCGCACAACGAAGCTGAATTATGGCGATATTATTGTCTTTTTCAAAGTTCCTGAAAACAGCAACGAGCCTCCCAGCTACAAATGGCTCAAGCATACCTCTGTATATTTATTCAACAACTACGCCTTTTCTAAAGGCTCAAAATCTTCTAACTCGCCTTATACGATAAAGACAATGCAGGAAGAATGGCGTGCGTGGAAAAAGATTCTTAAAAATCCCGCGATTAAAGTTTTTCGCCGTGCATCGCATAACCTTAACAAGAAGTTTACCTCTAATCTAAAAGATTGGTTGCATTAAACGTGGCTAAATTTGTTTTTAAACCCTGCAACAGAGCCGTCAGCATCGGCGCGGGTTGCAAGATACTTGTTGCGGCCCGCAAAGGCAAAATTAAAATGCGCTATGGCTGTGTCTCCTGTCGCTGCGGCACATGCGCAGTAAAAGTCGATCCCGCTGCCAATCTCATGCCAATGGCAGACGACGAACGTGCCCTACTCGACAATATGAAGCTCCCCATCGATGGCTCAATACGTCTCAGCTGCCAAACCCGCATCAAAGATGGTACAGTCAACGTCGATCTCGATTTTCAAGATAAATACTCGCCCGACAAAGGCTTGTTGGAGTGAAAAAATTATTATTTTTTCACTCACTGTGTGTATTTTGTTTTTTGTCATCTGCTAGCGTATTTTTCTTTTTTTATCTGCTAGTCTAAAGTTAAATTCTAGGATGGCGATATATCTATTCTCTTTCGATCTGTAAACAAGGAGTTTGTGTTTTATAAAAACTTTTAGGGAGCATATAACTAATGGACATGACAGCTGAATTTATTGTTGGTCTCGGCCGCACCTTCAAGGCGGTGCGGGAACGGGAGGGGCTAACACAGAAGGAATTGGCCGCAGGCATGGGGGTTAGCTTGCAGCAGATCAAGCGTTACGAGCAGGAAGAACCCGCCTTGATTGGCTTGCAAGGCTTTTCCATCAGCATGTTGGCTAGGCTTGCCGAGTATCTCAACACGCATCCTGCTACCCTGTTTGCCGAGATTCTATCGCACTCCAAGATCGCCCAGCGTGATGACCGTGCGAGGGAATTGCGCAAGGTGCTGGTGTCAGTAGCCAGTGATAGCCTTGATGCGCTGTTGGCAGTGAAACCTAGGAGCAACAAGCCGCCGTTTGGCAACACCGCGGTGTGGAACTTGGAGATGGCCGCCAATCTCGCCCGCTTGCCAGCCAAAGCCAGAGCACGAGTCGGGGTAGAAATTTTGCATGCCCTCGTCGATAATCACATTGCCTCTCGCAAGGAGGTTGACAGCCATCAACGGCAGCTGTTTGATTTCTCCATGGGGTGAGCGCACTCACTACTCTATATAGCACCAAAATAGAAATAAATAGGTATTTGGCGTTGAGGTCTGTGCTACTATTTGGCATAATGGAGGTTGGAGGATGAAGGGCACATGCAGTGAGAAAATCCAAACACAGCACTCTCTATCAAATTGCCGAGAGCCAACAGGGGATATTTACAGCCATGCAAGCGACCGCTGCGGGGTTTACGGGTAAAAGTCATGCCTACCACGTCAATAAAGGCAATTGGGAAAGGGAACAGCGCGGCATATATAGGCTTAGCCATTTTCCCTATGAACCAGAATCACAATATGTTGTCTGGTATCTCTGGTCTTGCAACAGGAAATGAGAGCCTCAGGGTGTTTATTCACACGAGACTGCACTTAGTATCTACGAACTCAGCGATCTAAATCCAGCTAAGCTGCACATGACAGTACCGACCAACTTTAGAAGAAAACTACCCACACCTGATATTCTCAGGTTACGAAGCGGCAATCTTAAACCAGATGATTGGCAACAGATTGGTGGCTATAAAGTCACCACACCAACTAGGACATTGTATGACATAATCTTTGACATGACAATTTCCAGAGAATTTGTCTGCCAAGCCATAGATGAAGGCTTGGAGCGAGGGATGTATCCTAATCGAGAGCTAGAAAAATACAAGATCCAAGACCTGATTAAGGAAATTCCAAAAAAATATGCCTACTAGGAAATATGACACAGCTAGAGTATTAAGACAGGCAATAAACAGTCGGTTAAGAAAAATCGCAGATACCGAAGGTGTTGGTATGTCTCGTCTTTACAGACAGTTAGCATTTGAACGTCTGCTGGCAAGGATATTTAGCAATAACGACTGCCCTTTACTCCTTAAGGGTGGATATGCTATGGAGCTTAGAACTTCACGGGCAAGAAATACAAAAGACCTTGATTTATCTATGTTTGAATGGCAGCTGGAGTCCGTGCGCTTGGAAAGTATGCACAACCTTATCACAGAAGCGGCATCACTAGACTTGGGAGACTACTTTGTATTTGAAGTGACAAAATCACCGCGGCCACTTGTGGGGCCACCGCATGGAGGAGTGCGTTTTCACGTTAACGCTAAACTAGATGGCAGATCGCTTACTAAATTTCACCTTGATGTTGGAGCTGGTGAGGCTCGCATTGAGCCAGCAGAATACCTTGACAGTGCTAATTTGCTTAGCTTTGCTGGCTTTGATTGTTCACCGTTTCCATCCATGTCGAGAGAACAACAGTTTGCCGAAAAAATTCATGCCTATACCTCATTACACAGGGGGAAAATGGGGTCGCGTGTTAAAGATTTGATCGACATGGTTCTACTGATAACGGAGAGCAAGCTTAACAATGCAAAGTTACTTAAGTCCCTACAGATAACATTTCAACCCTACAACAAACAACCACCATCAAACCTGCCTAAGCCACCATCAGAGTGGGAAAAGCCATTCACACAGCTGGCAGCAGAATGCAAACTAGCAACAAACCTTGATGAAGCTTATGACTTAGTCGCAAAATTTTACACCAAGATTACCCATTCAAGGACGAACTGATTGACCGCTACCTGTCAGATGATGAGCGACGTGGGATAGATCAGTTTTACAAGGACATAGGGCTTGGTGCTTTGCTTGCCCTCCGATGTCCCCTATCTTTACTACGGTTACGTAACAGTGAATAAATCAGCATTTTTCAGTATGCCGTTTAATCCAAGTAGCGATACCTTTGCGATCCACTCTCTTGACGACAATATCTTCTGTGACAAACTTTTCACCAGCATCGGCACTGATAATGAGACGATAGCTATTTATCAACCTCTCTTACAGTCGTCCGCTTTTCCTCCGCTTGCCGTGGATGTCCCCTGTTTAGCTTTGTGATACTTATACAGCTCTCGCAGGGGAATTTTGTATTTCAGGAGAAGGCCTTTGATCCGTTTTGTTGAGCACGAAAATTCTCTGGCAATATCATTGATGGGGAAGCAATTATTTACGTATTTACGCCTTAGCTTGCGCTCAGACACGCGCATAGAAGCTATGCAGGTCTCTGATGTCATTGAGAATTGTGGGTTGAGGGCGGACTTTGCATTATGAAGATCTGGGAACGACCGCCCCACATACAAAACAAATGTGCGAAGCGGGGAGGGGGGAACGGGCTTTGTTGCATAAGTTACGTTGATTATAACATGCTGTTATCATAGCACTTTTATGTGGGGAGCGTTAGCTTCGCTGACCCCTGCACTCCGCTCGCAACATCACAAGCTACGCTTGCATGTTGTCTTGCTCCGTTTGGCGTTCCCCTCCCCGCTTTGCACGGCTCTTTGCCAAAGGCGTGCCCGAAGGCACGCCTAGCTCCCCTCCCCTGCGTGTTCGCAGACTTCTCGTTTGGGTCAGGTGCAATCATCCTGCTGCAGCATGCACACATGTGTGCATGCTCTTTGTCGCTTCCTAGCTCCAGCTGAAGCATTGGCGTGAAATGGTTTGCAGGTCTGCTTGCACCTGACCATTGTCAACTTCTGTGGACACTATGGGCTTGTGCGTGGTGCAGGCATTACCTTTGCAACACCTACAAAATGCTTGCTGCTAAAGGGTTATAGGACATAAACATGCCTGCCCTGAGTTATGCAACAAAGCCGGTCACACATCGTCGCGCGGTACTGGCTAAGCGCTCCTCATCATTAGCCGACCAGCCCCTTATCTTGTTTCAATTTAGTTGTGTATTCGGCTAACGACTGGTCAAAACCCTCTAAAGCCGAGAGCGTTGCTACGTGGTTTGTTTTTCATTTTGAGGTGGCATATTGCCAAACATTAACAGTCTCATAACGAGCACAGTGATGTTAAAGAGCACAAGGGATGCAAAGTCCAAGCGGGAGAAAGAACGTGAGGACTACCACAAAGAGTTGGCTGTAGAAACAGGCAAACTGCGTGTCATGTAGGGACAGTTAGCTGAGTTTGTGATCTAGCCAGGTATTCTTAGACACTCAACCGGACACCACAACGTCAACGACGCATTCTCCAGCATCTATGTGCGTTACCAGAGAAAAGACGGTAAACTCTAACGTATCCAGATCGACATCATTGGCACTGGCAAGTGGGACATTATTATCGTCAAAACCAAAACAATGCTGGATACTATTGACACTATTGATATATTATGTTATTATATATTGATTTTGTTATTGAAAGAAATGCGTATTTATTTGAAATTATTGCCTATATTATTGCTTGCGTTCTTATCAGTCGCATGGTTGCCAACAACAGCGAAGGTTATTGCCTCGCTCCCACGCAGTGAGGGGCAGCTAGCGCCAATACTTGTGGAAAAAATAAGGGCTATAAGTGAAGAGGTGCTTGGTGACGAGCTAGAAGAGTTGCTAGCGGTGAGTAATGTGCAGGAAATTATCTGGCGTTTACAGGAGCAGGGAGCAGTAGACAGGGAGATTGTGTTACAAGCATTGTTGCAATATCAGCTTGAGCATAGTGAGGTGCGTAATGTACACAATCTCAATGCTGGGTTGAGCGGAGCTCGTTTGCTTGAGCTTGACAATGGGCTACGGGCGGTATTCAAAACGGCAGACAACGATAAAGATAACTTTAATCGTGAACTACTGTTGTATCGTTTTGACAATCTTATTGGTACACATGTTGTTCCTTTGACAACAATCCGCACACTTGCTGGTGAGCAAGGTTCGGTGCAGTTATACGTTGAGAACAGTCTGTCAGCGCACGATATTTTAGTTGCAAAACGCCGACAACTCGGTTTATCTGATGATGAACAGTATTCACATTTATTGTTTAGATATGCCATCACTCCTTCAGCTTCACCTGCTATAAAAACACTGCGGCTGTTATCACTCGACCGCGATTATGATAACCATGGCAATTACTTGCTTACATTACGTGGTCGGCAGATTGCCATCGACGGTGGGCGTGCCTTCACTGCTGATCCAGCGCAAGTGGTAGCAAATATTCACCATCTACAAGAAAATCCTGAAGAATATCTACTTACTGATCACATCGTTGCCAATATAGAGGAGCACTTCGTTATCATCGAAGAAATGTTTGCTGACCATCGACTTAAACAAGATCTGCATGATACTTTTGCTAGTTATCAGGAGGTGGTCAAAAAGAAATCTCACGTGACTGGTAAGAAAAAAAAGAAGGTGACGCAAGTTATGCTTGAAGCCTTGGCTAAGGAGGACTGGCAAGTTGCCGATGACTTGTTCAAATCGCATAAATATACTTTCTATAATGAAAAATCCGATTTGCAGAAAATAGCTATGAGGCAAAGAAATTGGCAATTGCTCGGCTGGATGAGCCGACATTGGCTTTCTGTTGGTGGCGAAGCATTGGAATATGCGCTGATTACACACGATTATGAGTTTGCTGCTCGCCTATCTGCGCTTGGCATGGAGACAGGTGTATTTGATGCCATGCATGAAAATCTTCAGCGTGCCGTTGCACAGGAGCAAAACATTGCTGCACATAGCCTCGATTGGGATGTCATCAACTGGGAGGCGATCGATTGGCAAGCAGTGCGTGCCTATGCTGATCCTGCTTATCACCACCTTGATAGCACGGTTGTTGATAAAGTGTGGGAGTATCTTGATACTGCGTTACAGTTAGGTGGTATGGAGGCGGTCGATAGCATGTTGCACAACTATGGGTATGGGAGAGTGGCTAGTACAGATCTGCAGCTTGCTTTAGTCACGTTGTTGGGTAATGATGCGATAGTCAAAGACCCACACAAAGCTGCGTGGCTTATGACTAACAAAGTTGTTATCCGTGCACTGGCGCATACGGGCTTTAGGTATGATGAGAGAAGGAGAGTGGGCGAGAAGGTGATCAGTCATATTATGAACTACGTGTCCATGTTAAATCCAGACATCCAAGAAATACGGTCACGGGAGATAATACTAGCGTACATATGCCTGGTTTATCTCCAGCATCAAGAGTTCTTAACTATTAATGGAGACGACCTTTCTTCCCTCGTCGATCATGGGAAGAGGAGACGGTTGCCAAAAGAGCAGACCATGCAACGCTTACAGCGGGTACTGGACATTTTTCAAGCCAACGGGGTGAACGAGAGAGACATTGCGTTTTTTCAAGCAACGTTGGATGTATTATAATTATTGCCTGTGCCTCGCAGATATTCTTTTACCTCCTTAACATCGTAGGCAGGTTTGGTGTTAGTCAAAATTTCCTCCATCAGCCAGTGAGATGTGTTGCACATGCGCAAAAAATATAGCTACCATCAGACCTATTGCTGAACCTGGCGCTGCACCTGATGTCGTTAGTACTACATGCAACACAATACTAATTCGCAGGTAGAAATCTACCTATTCCTAAGGAAGATAGCGATATTATCTCTGTTAGGATACATACGAGAAACGGTGAATGGATACGTCCCCCTTGCCTTGTGCCCCTCAACTAGTTTATGCTCCATAAGGTAATTAATAGCTGGGTTTAGTCTACGTGGTGGTAAATTAAGAAGCCCGGATACTAGTTTGGGATCGGTTGGAAAGTCTTGGTAATGTGAAAAACTAAGTGCAATATCCCATGCATCATCAGCTGGATTCCATGGCATCCACAAGTGATCAAATCTAGTAAACAACACCCCTTTGCACCTACAAGTTTTTCTCCAACTTCTCCTTCCGCACCTTTGGTTAGTACATGTATAAGCTCTTCGTGTTCTAGTTCTCTGATAACCTTCATAACATCGTCAGTGTCGAGACCAGTTGCCTCTACAATATCTTTGGCATGTGCGTGTGCATCCAACCCAACCGCAGCCTCTGCTTTCTCCACAAATACTCGTATAACTGCCATTTTCCCTGTAATACGGTACCTTCCTGTTCTTGTACTCCCTTCAAAATCTATAAGACCTTGTTTTTTCAGGAGCTTGAGATCTCTCTCTACAGCTCGCGTGCTTATACTTTCACTTTCAGCAAAGGTGGCTTTGGAAAATGTGTTGTTCTTAATTGCTGCTAGTAGCTTTGAAGTTCGCTGTGATTGTTTTAAAGAACTGTGTCTGCTACTTGCTGTTCGACGGTAAACCTTACGTTTAAAAATTACGGTAAAAAAATTGCTAAACTCAAATTTTACATGAGGAAGACCAGCTAGCCTGACTAGCTTCTTCATTTTTTGTATCCCTGTGCCGTACCTCTCGATATGTTTTGCTCTGTGCATGAGATCGGCGATGAGCCTGTTTCTTAGAACACTCTTCTTGCCAAAATTTTTCTCATCAAGCTCCTCTGGCAACCCACCATAGTTGGATATTTCTACACGGTTGTCGTAGACCTCTACAGTTACGTTGTTTCTCTTGCTTAGGTAGTCTCTGTGAGTTACAGCGTTTATCAAAGCTTCACGTAAAGCATCCTCTGGGATTTCCAAAATTTCTTCCCTTTGTAGCTGTCCAGAGACAATTCTGTATTCAAGTCGGAGGCTTTTTAGCAAAAATATCATCGCACCCTCCACACTAGAAATGAGGTCACTATTAAGCTGTATGTTATCTATTATTTTCGCTGTTTTATCCTTTCCCTTATACAGAGCGCAAGCCACTTCTGTGTGCCAAAAAGTCTTTCCAAGGTCTTTAGCAAAAAAACAGCACCCCCGCGTTGTTAAAGACAGGTGATGATTGCTTCTTCTTGTCTATGTGGACAACTCGCAGGCTTTCTAGTGATAACAGAATGCCGTCTTTATCTGGTATTAGCAGACCAGCCTTTTCCAAGAAGCGAGACAACTTTTTATCATCAAAGTCATTCTGATAATCGAAATCTTCACACGGAACATTGTCAAAATCTATCAGGCCTTTTTTTCCTGCCATTTCTATGATTTCGCTCCGCAGCATCCTCTTGTTGGATGCTGCGGAGCGAATATAGAAGGTTTTGTTGTAGGAGTGTGGCTTGCCGCTGCTTTCTTCCACCATTATTACTAGGATTTTCTTGTCTGGCTCTCCTTTGTTTGGTAGATATTCATGCATGTTAACATAGATAGGAGGGTCACAGTTGTCCACCAGGTTCCCGATGTCACCCTTCAGTGAATTAGTCACCTCAATCCCTACCACCGCCCTAAAATCAGACACTCCGAGGATAACTTTTCATCCAGCTGAATTGGCAAATGCACATATATCCTTACCTATCTCGCTTGTGTATTGTGCCTTGAACTCAACGCTGCTACCCTCTCCCGACGCAAGAGTTTCTTCAATTTCAACGTTTCTGACACTCACTCTTGCTCTCCGTCTCTAAAGGTAGCCACCCAGTCGTCACCCTAGCCCTGTTGGGAGCAGCGAGGCAACCAGTTACACCGATATTGTCAATACCGCAACGCTATCCTGCAAAAATAAATGTAATAATAACAATGGTTTACTCTAAAAATCAAACAATTGCACCGACACGTATTGATTTTCTCCGCCAACAGCAGTGGATTCTCGTTGTCCAACTACTGGTTCTTCGTGGCGTACCGACCCAGCCACAGTTCAGGGGCAGGCTGCCTCTCCCAGCTGGTCTCTGGCTAAGTTCTCCTCTGCTTGCCCTTTGCCATATCAGACCTCCTCTCGCCTGATAATGCGGTGACCATGTATAAGCTATGCAGTCCCCCCCAGTTGGGGGGTGAGGCTGTGCCAAAGCACCCAGCAATAACGGTATTACTCACCTATACCACACGTTCGTCTGATGGCAACAACAGCTCTCTTCTGCTCGCCCCCATGCCTACAGCCTCACCCCCAATCCTTCTCTCGCCACAAACTACGCCACTCACTTTATGCTGTGTTCCTTGAAAGTAAGTCTACAACACTTTCTGTCTAGTCGCCCTGCGAAGGATGCCAGGCTGAAGGATTATACGGCATAGCAACCTCAAACGGAGCGAGACAGCATAGGGGCAGGTCGCATTAGCAATGTGCATGTGCACAAGAAGCAAGCGTTACAAAAAAGCGGCGTAGCGAGCGGATTGCAGGGGTCAGCGAAGCTAACGCTCCCCGTATACAAACACACTAAGCTCGTTCAAACCCTCGCTTACGCCGATAAAACCCTTGTGCAATACGATCCATCACCATTGCACAGAGCAGAATAGCGAGACCTGCGAGCAGCCCTTGTCCTTTAGCGGCATATTGCAAGGATTCAAGGATTAACGCACCGAGACCCTCGGCCCCAATCAATGAGGCAATAACAACCATCGACAGGCTCATCAAGATGGTTTGATTGATGCCTGCCATGATTGAAGGTGTTGCCAGTGGCAATTGCACTTTCCACAGCAGTTGCCATGACGAGCAGCCGAAAGCAAGTGCTGCTTCTAGCGTTGTTTCTGGCACGTTGCGAATGCCAAGTGCTGTGAGGCGAATCACGGGCGGAATGGCAAAGATAATCGTCACCAACACACCGGGAGGCTTGCCTGTGCCAAAGAAAGCGATGATGGGAATTAAATAAACAAACGTCGGCATCGTCTGCATAAAGTCTAACACCGGCTCGGCAATATGATAAGCACGCGCATTACGCCCGAACCAAATACCGATAGGAATGCCAAAAACAATGCAAATACCTGCACCCGCACCAATCAAGGCAACCGTTATCATGGAAATTTCCCACAGACCGAACAAGGCAAGGTAAGCCAACGACGCGGCGGTAAAGATTGCCACGCGAGCACCAGCTAAACGAAAAGCCATCACCATCAACACCAGCATGACAACAGGCCATGGGGTTGATAGTAACACGACTTCCAAACCGTCAAGCAACATCACGACAGCACGCACAACACCATCAAACACATGCCCGAACTCGGCAATTGCCCATGCAAAAGCACTGTCACCGAAACGTGCCACGTGGTTGAAAATTTCTCGCCCCAGCGGAAATTTAGTTATGGTAAATTTATTGCCAAACCAGCCTCCGCTCCAGTTTGCTAGTGTCTTGTCGGGATTGAGGGCGACAAAACGAAAAATCGTCAGCGGCGTGATTGCCAACAGTAGCAACACACCGATGGCACAACTGCGCCAACTGTAACCGTTGCTTTCAGAAGAAGAACGAATACGCCACCGCCTATATTTTTTTTGGTAAATTTTATTGGCGTAAAAACCTGCGAAAATTTTAATCAACAACAGCAAGATGATGCCGAGATACAGCAGCACGGTATTGCTCTCTTGCCCGATTTGTTGTTCAAGTCGCTCGGCTACCTGTGTCAGGTTGGCAATGACACGCCCGACCGTCTCTGCTGCCGCTTGGTTGCCCGCAGCACTCGCTTCTTGCAACTGCTGTTGGCGGTCGGCGATGTTTTCCAACAATTTCTGGTGGCGCAGCACCAGCTCGCTACCCGCTTGTCCCCAGATGCCGCGGCAAATATGCACCAGTGCCACAAGTTCGAGCAGCAGCAAAATCCAAAAAAATCCCCACAAGTGCCGCCATGCTGCCCACAATGCACCGCCGAGTGCCGCCGCGCTGTTCCAACTCCACACACGTTGTGCGCTGCGGGCATTTTGAATTTTGTCGAATTCCCGTGTGTAATATGCACTGTTGTGCTGCACAAAGGCAGATACGCGTGCGCCAAGTTCATGTTCGTTCATTTTTCTGCACCCGCGACAAATTCTCGCACGTAATCGTCGGCAGGGTGGTTGATAATCTCATCAGGCGTACCAATCTGCACGATACGACCGCTTTTCATCATGGCGATGCGATGTCCGATGTTGATTGCTTCGGCGAGGTCATGGGTAATAAATACCGTCGTTTTTTGTAATTGTGCAGCGATGTTCTTGAATTCTTGTTGCAGCTGTCTTCTTATCAATGGGTCGAGTGCCGAAAACGGCTCGTCCATCAGCAACAACGACGGGTCAGAGGCGAGCGCCCGGGCCAAGCCTACCCGCTGCTGCATACCGCCCGACAACTGTGCGGGATAGCGTTCCTCATGCCCCGCAAGGTTGACCAAGGCCAGACATTCATGTGCCACCTGCCACGCCCGCGCTTGTGCTTCGCCTCGTATCGCCAACGGCAAGGCGACGTTGTCACGCACCGTCAGATGTGGCAGCAGTGCCATGTGCTGAAAAACCATGCCGATTTCATGGGCGCGCAAACGGCGTAATGCCCGCGGTTTGAGGGCGAGAAGGTCGTGTCCCAACACACTGATGTTGCCTGCGGTTGGCTCGATGAGACGGTTGAGATGCCGCACCACCGTTGACTTGCCCGAACCAGACAAGCCCATGATGCAAAAAATCTCGCCGCGCCGCACACTGAAGGAACAGTCAGTCACGCCGATGTGACAATCGTATTCCATGTAAATTTCAGAAGCTGTCAAGGTGCGCTGCTGCATGGCAGCAATTACTTCCACATCGCGCGCACCAAAAATTTTCCACACCCCATCGAGCCTGATAACCTCGTCACTCACCGCAATGCACTCCCACCGTGCAAGGTAAAATCAATCTGCTCGCGGAATTTATCTTACTGCAACCAGCTGTCAACGAGAGTAGAGTTGTTCTTCACCCATTCTTTTGCAAACTGATCAGCAGGAGTTTTTTTGACCACCAATGCGTAGGTCATCTCGGTGGTAGTTTTGTTGTCGATGCTAACCTTTGCCAGCATTTTTGCTACTGCAGGGTGAGTTTTTTCTAATGATGTAGCATAGTAAACATACATCGCAGCCTTACCCCATGCAGTTAGAGCACGTGATTTTTTTAACCAATCGGGATCGTCGGTTGGTTGTAGAACTTCCCACTGGGCGGGATCATGCGGATCTTCTTGCAATTTTTGCAAGTCATAGAGCATAAAAATATGATGCGGCGAGTAGCAGTAAAAGACGATGTTGCTTTTCTTGGCAATGGCCGCGTCAACCTCTGCTAAGGCGAGTGTTTCGTCCATTTCTTTCAACTGCATCGTCTGGTTATAGCCGTAGGATTTGGCGCGGATTTTTTCGACGTTAGTTGAAGCCCAGCCAGTTGCTCCAACCCACATCTCACCCTTGCCATCACCATCGGTGTCAAATTTCGCCGCCATGTCTGGCTTGGCAAGCTCCTCCAACCTGACGATGCCCGTGCGCTGTAAGGTACCCTTAGTCGTGCAGATGGCCTGATCCGCATCGGCTGGCATTTTACCCTGCCGCACGGTTTTATTTTCATCGACATACTTCTTATGCAGATTGGCGTGTTTCGGCAACCATCCTTCGGGATGCACGTGCATTGCACCACTGTCCATGCCCGCGAAAATCACGGGATTGGTGCTGTTCTGCAACTCCACCTCAACTCCGAAGTTGTTTTCAATCACCACCTTCAATACGTTCGAGCGCGCTCGTGCTGATGGCCAGTTAGGAACTGAGACGACGATCTTGCCACCCGCCGCGGGATCTTGTGTAGTCATCTTATCGCTTTGATCGTCATGATCTTTGTGCTCGCTATGTTCGGCATGCTCGTGACCAGCCTGTTCTCCTTGCTGGCCAGTATACCAGCGCACCAGCAACAGTAAGGCGATGACCGCCGCTGAAATAATCAGGGGGGTGAGAAATTTTTTCATCTGTAAGTCTCCGTTGATTAGATTTGAAGGTTATTCTTAGCAGCAGACATGAGGCTAAACCAAGCAACACATGTTCGCAACTTTACGGCTAATTCTACCACACTATGGGAAGAAAAAACAATCACATAGATTGCAGAAGAGCAATACTTCTGAAAATTGTGTGCTGTTCAATTACTTACGCAGCATCTTCTTTCACCTCAACCTCATTCTCATCAACTTGTTCTTCAGATGAACTGGACTCACTTTCTTGTTCAGCGTTTACCTTGTTGCCAGTGGCAATAGATGCTTTACCTCCCATAGAGATGGTAGAGGGAGACACCAAAGTCTTCCTGTCCTCTGTTCTTACGCCAAGCTCCGGAGATGTCGGGGCGGTAGTCTGACGTGCGTGCATACATCAGATCGACCTGTTGTCGCCGCAGATGATGCTTAAAGGCGTATAGCATTGCCACCTTGCGAACATCGACATGCTCACGCAGTGCGTAGATGATGTCAAAGATGTATGATTTAGATCTACCAAGTATTTCACCATCATTGGGGTGGTTATTGAGTAGAGTAGCCACATGCGCCAATCCGTCTTCCAAGTCATAGTGGTTATTCGCAACTCCGCTCTCATAGTAGGGAGAGCCAAGATCCTGCTGTTCCATGTTCGTCCAATAGGTGTCCAGCAAAACCTCTATGTCAACTTGCTCCAATGCGTGATTATCAGCAGTCAGGGCAAACGCTCCCCAACGCTCAGCATGAATGTCATAGCTTGGGTCGGTGGTGAGAGCCTCATCAGCAGTAGGATTGTTCTTAAATCCCCACTGCGTTTGCTTTATCGCGGTTGTAATGTCTTGGTGAATCCTCATCCGTTCTTCGTTCTTATCACGCATGTGCTCGTAATCGAGCGCATCGTTCTCCTTCAGGTGTTGCCGTGCGCTGAGCAACGTGTTGTAGAGGATGGTTTCTACCTGTGCGATTTTTACTTCCAAAATATGATAACGCAGTGGATCTCTGGTAACGTCGGACTCTTTAGCTGCTGACCGCAAGATCGACTCGATCTGGAAGGGAGACAATCCCTTGTCAGTGAGATACGGAGAATGAAGGAAAACCAGCAGCGTCGGGAGAGCTCCAACACCCTCGTTGAGCAGCACCTCCAAGCGGTAAGATCTCACATTGGTGGGTATGGTAGGACTAAAACCGCTTGCTGGAACGCTAAACAAAAACGCCCCCAGCATCGCTGCTCTGACTAATGAATAACGCATCTTCTACTCCTTGTTAGTGAATGAGAAACACCACCCAGCTGCGCATGTAATTTTAGGCGACTTTTGTGTCAATACCTATTTTTCCCAAATTAGGTTGTAATATGTTTCTGGTCTTGGTACGATGCGGGGGACTTGCATGGAGGATTTTTATGATGGAAAAGACTTGGTTAGGGTCATATCCCGACGGTGTTGGTGAGCAGATCGATGTTGGTGAGGGGGCTTCGTTGCTCGACCTGTTCGACCAAACGTTCAGCAAGTATGGGAAGTTGCCCGCGTTCAGCAACATGGGCAAGACAATGACCTACGAGGAGTTGGATCATTATTCGCTGCTGGTTGCCTCGTTTTTGACCACGCGGCTAAACCTCAGGAGAGGTGACCGTGTGGCGATCATGATGCCCAACCTATTGCAATACCCTGTCTGTCTCTACGGTATTTTGCGGGCGGGGCTGGTGGTGGTCAACGTCAATCCGCTCTATACGCCACGCGAGCTTGAACACCAGCTGCGTGACTCTGGTGCCTCAGCGATTATCATTCTTGCCAATTTTGCCCACACGCTACAGCAGGTCTTGACTAAAGTCAGCGTCAAGCACGTCATCGTCACTAAAATCGGCGACATGTTGCCGCCACTGAAAGGCGCGATCGTCAACTTCGTCGTCAAGCACGTCAAGAAGATGGTACCACCCTATCAGTTGCGTGATCACTTGAACTTCAAGCAGTTATTGGGTTGTGATGCCAAGCAGTATCGCAAGCCAAGTCTTGGCAGCGAAGACATTGCCTTCCTGCAATACACGGGTGGCACGACAGGTGTATCCAAAGGTGCGGTGCTGCTACACCGTAATGTTGTGGCCAACATCATGCAGGTGCGGGAGTGGATTAAGGCTTCGCTGGAGGAGGGCAAGGAGACCATTGTTACCCCGTTGCCGCTCTACCATATCTTCTCGCTTACAGCTAATTGCTTCATCTTCGGATCAATCGGCGGTCTCAATCACCTGATTACCAACCCAAAGGACATTCCCAATTTCATTAAGGAGATAAAAGACCTCAAGTTCACCGCTATCACTGGTGTGAACACGCTCTTCAACGCATTGCTGAATCACCCTGAGTTTAACAAGGTCGATTTTTCACAGCTCAAGCTCTCTCTTGGTGGAGGCATGGCTTTACAGCAGTCGGTGGCAGAGAAGTGGAAGAAAATGACGGGCTGCACCCTTGTCGAGGCTTATGGTCTGACCGAGACTTCGCCCGCGGCAGTTATCAACCCACTCAACCTCAAGGAATTTAACGGCTGCATCGGCTTGCCGATCTCGAACACCGATATCTCCATTCGTGACGACGACGGCAATGAACTACCAGCAGGTGAAGCAGGTGAGCTGTGGATCAAAGGGCCTCAGGTCATGCAAGGCTACTGGCAGTGTCCTGACGAGACCAAGCAAGTTATCGTTGACGGCTGGCTGAAGACAGGCGATGTCGCTAAAGTGCTCGACGATGGTTATGTCAAAATCGTCGATCGCAAGAAGGACATGATTCTCGTCTCTGGTTTCAACGTCTACCCCAACGAGATCGAAGATATTGTCGCTAGTCATCCCGGCGTGCTGGAAGTTGCCGCGGTCGGTGTGCCTGATAAGAAATCTGGTGAGGTGGTGAAGCTATTTGTCGTTAAAAAGCACAACTACCTGACTGAAGAGGAGATTATCGATTTCTGCCGCAAGAGCTTGACTGCCTACAAAGTGCCTAAAGTTGTAGAGTTTCGTAACGAGTTGCCCAAAACCAACGTCGGCAAGATTTTGCGCCGTGAATTGCGTGACACTGCACAGGAGCAGGTGCAAGCTTCCTAAGCTTAGCTCACTGCGTTACGATGGAGCTGTCCAGTGAAGACGAGGCGGTGGGACGGCTTTCCAAAAAAATAGCAACACAAGCACTAATCTCGGTCAGCGACAAGACGGGGCTTGTCCCCTTTTGTCAGGCATTGCGTGGGTTCGGTTACGAAATCATCGCCACTAGCGGCAGTGAGAAAGTCCTGCGGCATGCAGGTATTGCTTGTCGCAGCGTTGCCGAGATTACCGGCCGGGGAGAAATTTTCGGCGGGAAGCTGAAGACACTGCACATGCAGCTTTACGCGGGAGTGCTTTGCGATCCTACCGACCCCGTTCAGCGGGAAGAAGTAGCACAGCTCGGTATCACCCGCATCGCACTGGTAGCAATCAATTTCTACCCTGTACCCCATACTCCACAAGGCACTGAGCACATTGATATCGGTGGCCCCGCACTGTTGCGAGCCGCGGCCAAAAACCACCGCCATGCCCTCCCCATCTGTGACCCACACGACTACGATATAGTTATCGCACATCTGCGTCGTGGGGCACTCAGCGATGACTACCGTACTGAGCTTGCCACCAAAGCATTATGTGCCACCTCGCACTACGATGCGCAGCTTAGTACGTCGTTGGCTCGCCACGGCACAAGCAATCCACCTATGTTATCGCTAGCGCTCAAAAAACAACGTGACTTGCGTTACGGCGAAAATCCCCATCAGCACGCTGCACTGTATGTTGACACGAGGCGTGCGCCGTTTGCTTGTGGTGCTTTGCAGCAGTTGCAGGGTGCGGAGCTGTCTTACAACAATTTGCTCGACATCGATGCGGGGGTGCGGTTGGTGCAAGAATTTACGCAGAACACCGCGACCGTCATCAAGCACGGCAATCCTTGTGGTGTTGCCAGCGGTGACGACCCGCACCAAACCTTTGTGCGAGCACGAGCAGGTGATGTTCGCTCTGCTTTTGGTGGTGTGGTGGTGTTGAATTACGCGGTCGAGCGGGAGGTAGCAGAGGAGATTGTGGCATTTTTTTGTGAATGTGTTGCGGCCCCGCATTTCAGCGCGGCCGCCTTGCAAGTGCTGGCAAAGAAAAAAAACTTGCGGGTTATCCCTGTCGCGTGGTTGCCGGCGGTACGGCAAGATTACGAGTTGCGGAACTTGATAGGAGCATGGTTATGGCAAGAGACGGCGAACAACGACGATAACCGCGTTGGATGGCGGGTGGTAACCGCAACGAAGGTGGCACAGGAAGTTTACCCCGATTTATATTTTGCGCAACGGGTGGTAAAGCGGGTAAAATCTAATGCGGTGGTATTGATTAAGAATAGGCAGCTGCTGGCTGCAGGTGGTGGTCAGACGAGTCGCATCGATGCGTTGCAGCTGGCCATCAAGAAACTGCGTGCTGCAGGGCATACGGCACAGGGCTTGGTGCTGGCTAGCGATGGTTTTTTTCCCTTCGCCGATTGGGTGACGGAGGCCAAAGAGTGTGGAGTCGCGGTAGTCATTCAGCCCGGTGGCTCGAAGCGCGATCGTGAATCGATCGCGGCCTGCGATGAGCAGGGTATCGGTATGGTTTTCAGTGGGGTGCGAGGCTTTAGTCACTGAAAGGATTTGATATGAGAAACACTGTCTGTGCATTTCTGCTCAGTTTAGTTGCTGGTGCGGGCATCGTTCTTGCTAATGGCAGCGCCCCACCAAAGCTTGAGTTGCCGTCTGTGCCGATGATTTTCAAGGCAGAGGACATCGACCCGATTGTCAATTATCCCGTTGCCTACATGCGTGTGTTCCGAGCCGAGTCTGACGGACGGGCAGTTGCCATTCCTTTCCAGATTGATGAGATGAACGTTTATGGCGATTTTGTTTTCAACACCGATCGCCCTTACGACCAAGCCAATCATATTTTCGATCGGCTCGATGAGTTGGCGCTGATGAGTGGCGATTTGGGTGTGCGTAAGACACCGACGCGTTGGCCGCACGACAACAAGCCGTTTCGTCTCTACGAGGTTGTGACTAGCAGACGAATGGCTCGCAACACTTTCTACGTCGCTATTTTTCTCAAAAAAACTCCACCACGTGTGGCAAAGACGTATGTGCAGTTTAGTCCTGTTACTTCGACGATTGAAACCAAAAATTATCGCCTAAGCTTGAATAAACGCAACTATCTTGCCATCGAGGAGGTGTTGTTTAAGCTGAACAACAAGAACATCTCGTTGATCGATTGGTCGAGTTTTTCTCTGAAGCTTGATTTCAAATACTTTCTCACCTTTGAGGAAGATCAAGACACTATTGAGACGAAAATGTCCGCGTGGAAGGCGGGGCCAGTGCGCACGGTTATCCGGGTTGATTTTGTTTGGAAAATCCTCAAACTCAAACTCAATCCGGGTTTTTTCACTGAAATGTCTTTCTTTGCCGACTCACTACATCTGCCTGCACTTATTTACGCCCCGTTTGACAACATAAAAATCCTCAACCGTGGCAGCGAGATGTATTACGGCTTTGCACTGGTCGAAAACCCACAAGCACTGCGCATTGAAACCAACATGCCGCGTTATCGCACTGACCAGAGCAGACAGCACAACGCCTTGCTGCGCTACTGGCTTGTTGTCCACGCGCCAGAATATGCTGTGTTGGTCAATATGCATAGCAACGCCAGACTGCGTGCCAACAGCTTTGCTCCTGCACTGTTCACTACCAATCGACCTGCAGCTCGACTCGTGCGCCGCAAGACAGACATCCCCCACAACAAACGTGTCAACGTTGCCGTTTACTTTGACTTGACGCGCTTTCCCAAAGGCGAGCAACGGCTAGGCTTACAATCCGTCTTCGTCAACCGCAAACTCTCGCCCGCCGCCAAAGAACAGCGCACTCGCCAGATTTATGTGCATGACATCAATGTCATCAAGTTGTAGCCGCGCGGTAGCTAACTAAGCGTAACTAATTGTCCACGTCGTGCCGTCAGGAGTGTCCTGCAATTCAATGCCTTTTGCTTGTAACTTGGCACGTAGTTCGTCGGCGCGTTGGTAGTTGCCAGCTTTGCGAGCCGCGACACGCTCAGCCATCATGTCCTGCACCTGCTGCTCGCTGAGTCCACTTTCTCGCAACACCTCTTGCCTTGTTGCTGTGATAAATACCTGTGGGTTGCAGCGCAAGATACCGAATAGTTCGCCACATTGGACGATGAGCTGGGCAAGTTGTGTCGCCTTGTCCTTTACTTGTGCAGGATTGCGCCGCAGTTCATTGGCTTTTTTGCAGGCGATGTTCAGCTGTGCCAGTGCTTCTGGGGTGTTAAGGTCATCGCACAGTGCCGCGGTAAATTTTTCGTAAATTGTTTGGTTTTCTGCTGCTAAAATTTTGGTGTTTTCTTCGCCCGCAGCCTTGCGCAAAAAAACTAGCGTCTCGCAATAGTAAAACAGGCGACGACGGATGGTGCGCAAAAATTCTGGTGAAAAATCGACATTAGAACGATAGTGATGCGTGAACACAGCAAGACGTAATACTTCGGGTGACCAGTCCTGCAGGAACTTGGCAATGGTGATGTGATTGTGCAGGCTTTTTGACATCTTGCGTCCGTCAACGGTCACCAGTCCGCTATGCATCCAAAGCATAGCATAAGGACTGTCGTTAGCGCAGACAGACTGGGCGATCTCGTTCTCGTGATGCGGGAAAACTAAGTCACGCCCGCCGCCGTGAATGTCGAAACTTTTGCCGAGATGTGCCGCTGACATGGCACTGCATTCGATGTGCCAGCCCGGTCGTCCAACTCCCCATGGGCTTGTCCAACTCGCCCCCTCGACCGCGTCCGCCTTCCACAGGGCGAAATCGAGCAGGTCTTCTTTGTCGCCGGTGTGCGGCTCGCCGCTTTGCAATTCCTCAATCTTGCGGTTGGACAGCTTGCCGTAGTCAGAGAAACGCCGCACCCGAAAATAAACATTGCCTGCACTGCTCGCATAAGCATAGCCAGCATCAATCAGCGTGCCGATCATGGCAATAATTTCAGGGATATGCGTTGACACCCGTGGCTCTTGGTCGGGCATGGTCAAGCCGAGTGCGTTGAAGTCACGCTGGCAGGAGGCGATCATCTCGTCAACGAGCTGTCGCGGCGAGATTGCTAACTCCTGACTGCGGGCGATGATTTTGTCGTCAACGTCGGTAAAATTACGCACATAGGTGACCCGATAGCCACAGTTGCGCAGGAAATTAACCAGCAAATCGAACACCAATGCCTGCATCGCATGCCCGACATGGCAATCGTCATAGACCGTCACCCCGCAGGCGTAAATGCGCACATGGCTGTCTTCAAGCGGCTGCAAATTCTCCTTGCGCCGCGTCAGCGTGTTCCAAATTTTTATCGAAGGCAATGTTGTTTCCATTCGCTTCGCTTATGAGGCTGCTCTTTGCCGCTTTCTGCTGCGCAGGACTCTTTGCCGCTTTCTGCTGCGCAGGACTCTTTGCCGCTTTCTGCTGCGCAGGACTCTTTGCCGCTTTCTAGCTCCACCTTACGCCGCGTCAGCGTGTTCCAAATTTTTATCGAAGGCAGCGTTGATTCCATGCACCGAGTATAAGGAGATTAGGATGACAATGCAACTGCGTGGCATTAGCACTACTTACACTTTTCGATAATATCGTCTGTATGCTCTAGTGCCGAATTAGCGGGTGTGTTCCGCCAAAGCTTCCAGGTGTCGTTACTGCCAGTACCAGAGCAGCCGGGATAGATGCGCTGATACCCACCTACGTTCTCTGCTCTGTCGCTATCTGCACCTTCCCCCCAGTAGTCGTAGCGCAGTTTACCACAGTCCTCGACCCGAAAGCCGAGCTTGTTCTGTTTCGATGAACCAGGCTCACCATCTCGGCAATTAGGGTCAGGACTGCCGTTGCCAATGAGCACATCATTCCAGTAAACATTATCTGTACCGAACATCTCGTGATGCAAACGGTAGCTCTTCTGCAGGCTGTTGATAACACCGAGGTTATGGATCGCCTCACCCATGCGTGCTCTGGCCAAGAAAGTTCTGAATCGAGGTAGCGCAAGCGATACAAGGACACCTATGATCGCCACCACCGCCATCAGCTCGATGAGACTGAATCCCAGCCACTTTTTGTCGTTTTTCGCCATTCGTACTCCTCTATCCCTGTATCGGCAACATGACACGTTTACTTGAGAATTTTTTACTTAAAGTGGGCAAATGACCACTGCCTACACGTAAAAATAACGAAAAACTTGCGTATAGCGAATATCTTCACGTATACTAAAACCCTGAACTTGAAGGAGATATACGATGAGTTGGGGTTTACCGATAGTAATTGGCTTGTTGCTGTTGTTTCTGGCCAATGCAATCAAGATTATCAACGAGTATGAACGTGGCGTGGTGTTTCGTCTCGGTCGGGTGCTCGCCGCGCCCAAGGGGCCTGGGTTGGTGCTGATCATCCCCTTCATCGACCGCATGGTCAAGATTTCGATACGCATCGTAACGATGGACATCGACCCGCAGGATGTCATCAGCCGCGATAACGTCAGCCTTAAGGTCAACGCGGTGCTCTACTTCCGTGTCGTTGATCCCACCAAATCGCTGATCAACGTCGAAAACTACCTCTACGCCACGAGCCTGCTGGCACAGACACACCTGCGCTCGATACTCGGCGAACATACGCTTGACGAACTACTCGTCGAGCGTGATTCGATCAATGCCAAACTACAAACCACACTCGATGCCAACACCGACTCGTGGGGCATCAAGGTCGTCTCCGTCGAAGTCAAGCACGTCGATCTGCCTGCGGAAATGCAGCGGGCGATGGCCAAAGAAGCCGAAGCTGAGCGTGAACGCCGGGCAAAAATCATCGCCGCCAAAGGTGAGTTTCAGGCTGCAGAACAGTTACGCGAGGCCGCCGACCAAATGTCAAAGAACCCCGTCACGCTTCAACTGCGCTACTTGCAAACTATGCTCGACATGTCCTCGGATCAGAAGACGATGATCGTCTTTCCTTTGCCACTCGACTTGCTGAAGGTCTTCAAGGATAAGTTGAGTTAGTTGCATGAATCGTGCTGAACTGATTGATGTTGCACAGGGCAACACCCCTGCCGACACGGTAATCAGAGGCGCACAGCTGCTCGATGTCTTCAGCGGTCGTTTCATCACGGGTGATGTCGCCATCGCACAGGGTTTTATCGCGGGCATTATCGAGAACTATCAAGGCACTCAGGTCGTCGCTGCACAAGGCATGTATCTCGTGCCCGGCTTTATCGATGCACATGTGCATATCGAAAGCTCCATGCTTGAACCGCAGCTCTACGCTCAGTGCGTATTGCCGCACGGCACGACTGCAGTTATCTGGGATCCGCATGAGATCGCCAATGTCAAGGGCATTGCGGGCATCGAATGGGCACTTAATGCCAGCGAAAACTGCCCACTCGATATCTTTGTCATGATTCCCAGCTGCGTACCCTCAACCCCACCAGCAATGGGATTGGAGACGAGTGGGGCCTACTTGACTGCTGCGGACATCGAGCGGTTCAAAGGACACCCACGAGTGATCGGTCTGGCAGAGATGATGAATTATCCCGGTGTGCTCAGCAAAGACCAAGATGTGCTGGCCAAGCTCGACCTCTTTCGCCAGCACAACCTCGACGGGCACTGCCCCGCCCTGCGTGGCAAGCAGCTCAATGCTTACGCCGCCGCGGGGATCAAGACCTGCCACGAATCGATAACCCGCGCCGAAGCACAGGAAAAGATGAGCAAAGGCGTGCATGTTTTGATTCGTGAAGGCTCGTGTGCCAAAAACGCCGACGAGTTATTACCGCTGCTAAACGATTTTACTTCTGCAATTACAGGCATCTGCAGCGACGATCGCAATCCCTTCGATGTCAGCAAAGAAGGACACCTCGACGCAATCATCAACAAAGCCTTGCAGCGCAACATGTCGCCCGCACAAATTTTTCGTGCTGCTAGCTTTAGCACGGCTAAGCTTTACGGCTTGCAGGAGCGTGGAGCAATTGCCCCCGGCTACCGTGCCGACCTGTGCCTCGTTGCACCTAAAGATGGCAGTTGGCAGAACGGTCTTGACATCAAGCATGTGTTCAAAAACGGCGTGCCACTTGCTGAGCTTGTGCTTGATAAGACGCACAGCGCCGAAAATTTCCGGGGCCGCAATATCAATCTCGGCAAAATTAGCAGAGAGAAACTGCGCTTGCCTGCCACTGCAGCACAGCACCGCGTGCGGGTAATCGGTATTCAACCCGATCAAATCGTCACCGACCACCTCACGGCAACACTTACTGTGGTCGATGGCCAGCTCGTGTCAGATGTTGACAACGACGTGCTAAAAATTGCGGTTATCGAACGTTACAGCGGCAAGGGCGGACACAGCATCGGCTTTGTGCGTGGCTTTGGCTTGCAGCACGGCGCGTTGGCAGCTTCTGTTGCGCACGATGCCCACAACATCATCGTCGTCGGCTGCGATGACGACAGCATGGTTGCCGCGGTTAATCTGATCATCAAGCGCGATGGTGGTATCACCGTCAACGACGGACAGGGGCGTGCGAAAATCATCGAATTGCCTATTGGCGGCTTGATGTGCAACTCCCCATCCGATCAAGTTGCGGAAAAAATTGGTGTGTTGAAACAACTTGCCCACGACTGTGGTTGTGTGCTCAACGAGCCGTTCTTGCAGCTTTCGTTCCTTGCCTTACCAGTGATTCCCTCTTTGAAAATAACCGACCGCGGCATTATCGATGTGGAAAATTTTTCCCCTGTGCCACTGTTTGCCTGAGTTTGGCTGATGCCAATATATAATAACTCAAGTAATATCAATATTTTAAAAAAACACCTCAAAACCTAAGCTAGATATTGCGTTTTTTTATTCATTTTGACTATAATGGCTATCTGTTTTATATTTATTGGAGATTTTTATGAAATTAGTTGTTTTGTCATTGGTATTAACGTCGATATTTGGTTCAGGAGTAGCACATGCCTCTCGCCCAGGGGGGCAAAGTGATTTTGTTGCCAACACAATACAGCGCATGGCATCCCAGCAGATAAAGCATTGGGGACATGGGCTTTCTTTAGCACCCCATGAAGTGTTTGGCTTCAGAAAAAAGCTTGAAAAAAATCTCGGCATCGCTTGGGATTGGGAGCGTGCAGTAGAAAACCTTTTTGCTACCTTTGAACCAGATAAACTTGATAGGCTGGCAAAAATTTACGGGATGGCAGATAACCTAGAAACAATATCCAAAAAAAATTGGCTGCACAGATTTATGGTCAATGGCAACACGGAAGTTGCTGATAAGATGGTAGAGATGGGTTTGGATCTCAACAAGGTTGATTTACAGGGGTTGTTGGTTTACGCCTTGCGACCAAATTTGACAAGGACGACACAAGCAAACTGGTGGGAGTGGTTGCTCAAGCATGGGGCAAGCATGGACGACCCACAATTTATCACACAACTCTTCAAGCGTGCTGCACTCGAAAACGATGTGATGTTGCTCGACTGGATGAAGGATAACTTATTTGTCGATACAGACACTTCTCATGAAATCCTCGCATTGTCTCTGAATGAAGCACTACCGTTTGCAGTGCGCATAGGAGCAACAGAAGCTACTGTTTGGCTACTCAAACACGGTGCTAACACAAGTGTGCTAAAGGAAACAGATTTGCTGCGCGCTGCGATGCTAGGCTATCTTGTTGACACAGGTGGTGTCATAAGTTTGCCATTAGCACAACATGTTAGCGACGTTGACGAGAGCATCCTAGCTGAAGTGCTGTACATGATAACTCGTGATGGGGTCTATAAATTAAGTCAACAACATATTTTCACGATGAAGTACTTACAAAATATCGGGACAAAATTAACATCGCGGGAGCTACACGAGACTTTGTGGCGAGCCTTAACTTGGCACGAAAGAGACTGGATGATGGCAAATTGGGCTATAGCACAGGGTGCTGACATCAACGCCCTCGATCTGAACAAATTAATAAGTATTGTCATCAAAGATTGGTGGGTATATCTAAATAAATTGAAAAGCCCCCTAAGCGTTAAGTCTGTTAACATCGATGCGCTCTTCGATTTTTTACGCATGCATGGTTTTGATCATAGCAAACTGGATGTGGCACAGCTGTTGAGCGAAGCAGAGGAGAAGAACTGCATCGCGGCTATCGCACAGCTAAACAAACTGGATGAACAAGTAGAGAACATCGATGCTGCGGAAGTTGTGCAACAATTATATAAAGAAGTGCCAACAACCGCCACACCGACTTATGCTGCTAGCGATAACGTAGATTTTTTACTGCACAGTGCTATAAGGGATTACTTGGACAAAAAAAGTTTCGTATGGCTATTCCTTTACATAGGTAAAGTTCGTGGAGTAGATACAACGACAGACAAGTTGATGGAACTTGTTCGCCTCATTCCCTATGAGGGATTATATATTTACAACGAGGGGATGGACAGATTGATCGCTACTATGGGGTTGGCAGAACAGAAAGCTGCGGTGGCACAGGAGATGCTTAGCCGCCTTTTTCAGAGCAAAGAGAAACACCCGTTTCCGCTCTCGTTTGCACGTTGGGCAGTTGCTAGCGGTGCTGATATCAACCAACTTGACCGACATGCTGTGGTGCGTACAATTATCAATAACGCAGTAATGGATATTGAGTATGGTGGAAAACCCTATAGAGATAACAAGCTACTAATTCCCTCTCGTAATGACATCTTCCTCTTCTTACAGAGGAGCGGCTTCCATTTTGATGCAATCAACCAGCAGCACGTCCAGCAGGAGGCAGAAGTGAGAGGTGTTGCTTCTGTCGGTAGAATGCTAATAGAAGAAATGAGGCAACACTAGCTGCAGCAAGTCTTTCTTTTTCTTCAAAGTGGCACAGCTTGCACGAAATCGCGATAGGCTGCGTGTTGGGCGAGCAGTTCCTCGTGTTGGCCTTGCAGCAGGGGTTGGTCGCGTTGTGCTAGCCATACTTGATCGAAGGTGTGCAGTAGCTGCTGGCGGTGGGTGATGACCAGCACCCAGCGTTGTTCACGGCAGGCAATGTTGCGCAATTCGTTGATGATGGTGCGCTCCATCTCCATGTCGATTGCGGCGGTGATTTCGTCCAGCACTAGTATCGATGCTGGGCGTAGCAGTGCTCTGATGATAGTGAGTTTTTGCATTTGTCCGCCAGATAGTTCAGGGGTTAGCGGATTGAAAATACTGTGTAAATCTTTTTCTAGCTGCAAAACTTTTAAGTAGTAGGCAATCTGTGCTTGTGTCTTGCTGTTTTTGGTAAGGCCATAGCAGAGGTTATCTTGCAACGTATCGTGAAATAAAAAAGGCTTCTGTCCCGCGTAAGAGACGTGTTGAGTGAGCGTGGCGAGGTTGTATTGGCATTGCCACTGCGACGGGGTGAGCAAGCCCGCTAGCACCCTAGCGAGTGAAGATTTACCTGCACCGCTGCTGCCAATGAGGGCGGTGATCGTGCCGAATTTTATTGGCAGTGAGGTAAAGACGAGTTCGTCGTTGGTATCACAGGGAATGACGACCCGTTCGATGACAAAATCTTTTTGCAACGGTGCGACAGCTGTGGTTGTGGTTAATTTTCGTTGCGGTGTGGCGAGAATTTTAAAGCATGATTGCAGTGCGCCGCGTGTTTCTTGTAATGAAGAGAGCTGGTCGGTAAAATTACGCAGCGGTTTTAGCACCATGCCCAGTGCGACGAGAAACTGCACAATCATTACGGGTGCACTGTCGAGTAGCCACAGACGTTGATTGATTAACAACACCACTGCGGCAAAAATTACCACGCCGACAAATTCCGACAGCGGCGACAACCCTGTGCGCATCAGTATTGAGCGGCGAATGGCACGATAATAGGCATGGCTGCTGTCAGCAAACTGGCGCATCTCCAGTTCTGTGCCACCTTGACTGCGGATAAATTCAAAGCGTTTGCGTAAATCCAGCACCTGTGTGCTGAGGATTGCGAGTTTGCCTTGATATTCTTCGGCAAAAGCAACAATACGCCGACTTATGTTACGTAAAATAAAAGTTAGGGCGATAGCAATCACCACTAAGGCCAGTGCTGACGGATAATGCAGTAATGCTAGCACTACGATACAAATGCAGACCTGTGCAGCGTTTCTGATGAAGCAGGTCATGATGTCGGAGAAGCGTGCTTGCAGCAGAAAGGTGTCGTTCATAATAATTGACATCCAGTGTGCCGCGGGCTTTTGCAAAAAAAACGTATAGGGCTGGGCTATGATTGCCGCACACAGTTCTTGCCGCAAGTGTTTAGCCATCCACAGTGAGATGTAGTTTTGGCAGTAGCGAAACAGATACGCACAAGCACTTTTAATAAACCCTGTCAGTGCTAGCAGCAGCGGCAGCCAGAGCAGAAAAAAAGCGCGGGGGAAGCTTAGATCAGGCAGTAGACGGGCTGCCAGCGGCGACAGTTGTGCCAATGGCAGTGTTGTGTTTGGCTCGGAGAACAGCAGGGTCAGCACTGGCCCTATCAACAACAAGAAGAGTGCTTGCATCAGTGTGATAATCAGCAAAGATAAAAACAACAGTATGAGTTGTTTTTTGCAAGCAAGTAGCGGCGGCAGAAAAAATTCTTTCAACATCAGTGTAAATAATCTGTAACTAGTTGCGCGGCACGTGTCGCGGCGTTACCGTGCAGCTGGGCAGCCAGTGCCTTGTATTCGGTGCGTATCATGTCGGCCTTGTCTTCATTGTCGAGCAGTTCTTGCAGTGTGCTGATGAGTTCAGTGATGGCAAAATCTTGAATGAACTCACGCACAACTTGTTTGCCGCGCATGATGTTGATGAGGCTGATAAAGTTGATGTTAAGGTTGTCTCTTGCCAGTGCATAGGTGAGTGGGCTGGTTTTGTAAAAAACTACTGCAGGCACACCGGCTAAGGCGCACTCTAGGGTTGCTGTGCCTGAAGCAACTAACGCAGCAGCAGCCAGCTTGAGCACTGCAAGGCTGTGTCCTTCGACTAGTATTGCTTTGCCGAAGCGATAGCATGGCACATCGCTTGCTAGCCGCTCCGCCGCTAAACCTGTCAAAGCACAGCACTGGGCGATGCTTAGGCTGGGTGCAAGCGGAATCAAGGGCAGACAAGCTGGCAGCTGCGGGGAAGCTAGCACTTCCATCACTAGGGGCAAGTGCCGCCGCAGTTCTTCGTCACGACTGCCGGGCAGGCAGGCGAGCACGCGTTGCCCTGTGCATAGCTGTTGCAGTGCTGGCGGCACTTTTACTGTAGCAATACGATCGAGCAGCGGTGTACCGACATAGTGATAGTTGACGGCACGGCGTTGAAAAAAATTTTTTTCAAACGGCAGAATACCGAGCACGGCGTTGAAATCCCGTGCCAGTGCCGCGGTGCGTTTCTCTCCCCAAGCCCAAGTCTTGGGGGCGACGTATTGAAAGACGGGCACATTGTGTAGTTTGAGTAGTTCGGCGAGGCGGAAGTGCAGGCCGGGATAATCGATCAATACGGCAAAGTGTGGTCGGCGGCGGGTTATTTGATCAATAATGCTGCGCTCTAAGTGACGAAAGCGGTGCAACTTCGTCCACAGCTCGGCCACTCCGATTACTGCTAAGGCACTGAAATCAGTCAGTGCCTCACCGCCCGCCTCCTGCATAGCGGGGCCACAAAGACCGAACGGCTGTAGGTCAGGTTGGCTTGCCCGTAGTGCTGTGATCAACTCTGCACCGAGCATGTCACCCGAACACTCGCCCGCTGAAATGAAGTAAGTTCGTGCCATAGCAGCGACACTGTAGCACAGCCGGGTTGAATTAACTACCGTGATGGCTGTATTGCTCCCTCTTTCCCTGGCTTTGTTGCATAACTGCTCTTGCCATTTTTTATCAATTACTCATAGCTGGTTAATCTAAAAAATAACTAAAAATTTTTGATCCAACTTTTTATAAAAAGTTGGTGGGGGTTTGGGAGAAAACGAGACTGAAGTCTCGTTTTTAGCCCCTGACTTTCCTTCCCTTAACAAGGGGTTCAAAGGGGCAAAGCCCTTTTGTGGGGTAAAGAAAGGGTGGTAGCCCTTTCTGGGGGCGAAGCCCCTTAATCCTTTTAACAGTGGTGATTCTGAGTTATGCAA
This sequence comes from Oligoflexales bacterium, assembly GCA_965226195.1. Taxonomy (GTDB): domain Bacteria; phylum Bdellovibrionota_B; class Oligoflexia; order Oligoflexales; family JAPPIL01. Next base: position 399,512 of record OZ245333.1, on the reverse strand, counting down.
CCAAGCCTCTTTCCCTCCCTTCCACCTTTGTTGGCAAGATCGCCTAGCTCCGTATAAGGTGAGTCCTGTGCTTAAAGTCTAGATAGGCAAAACTTTCACTCTTAATGTTTTTTAGTTTTAACCGATAAAATTTTTTGCATTTACAAAACCTAATCGTATGAAGGTGCAATGTTTAGTTTTTTGACAAGTCAATGTGATAGGCTCTGGGAATGGTTTAGTCATATACTCCACAGCTTTGTCAATCCCAATGTCTTGCTGACGATTGCTGTTGCGACTATGACTATTTACTTCGCCAGCAGTCTTTGGAAATTTTTGAAAAAGATACGGCCAGTTGCCAAGGATTTGAAAAAGGCAAACGCGGCATTCGATTTTGACGAAAACCATGAGCAGTATTTTTATGAGCATTACGAGGAAATTTCTGCCCAGCTTAAAGCAATACCGACGATGTCGCACCATTGGCATGAATTTAAGGAGCATGTTATTTTTCCCACTGAGACTGAGAGCACGGAACAAGAAGCTGAGCAACTTAAGATCAGAAACTCTCTCCCACCGAGCTTCTTTTTTAGTGAGGAAAAATTTATCGAGCGCACCATCGACTTGCGTTATATCGATTCTGTGCCCGGCAAACTGGTAGCACTGGGTGTGCTGTTCACTTTCGTTGGTCTTAGTATCGGTATTGCCAGTGCGACCCATACACTGGGAGGACTAGAAGGCGCGTTGGATACTCCCGAACTGAACAAGACCCTAATGATGTTGCTTAAAGGGGCAAGTCTTGCTTTCATTACGTCTGTGGCAGTGATATTTTTATCTCTCTGTTTTTCGGAGACTGAAAAACGAAAGATAAAAAATCTTAAGAAGAGCCTGAACAGTTTTGTCGATAGTCTTGAAAAGTCCCTATCATTCATCACTAGTGAACAAATTCACCTTCAAATTAGAGATATAGCCAAAGAGCAGAACAAAAAACTAGATGGTTTCAGCAATGAACTAGTCATAGCTCTCGGCAACGCTGTCTCTGCTCCCCTTAAAGAAAATTTCGATAAAATGGCCAATGCTATTATAGAATTAAAAAACACACAGCAAAACTTCAGCGAAAATCTTATGCAGACACTGGTCGATAAAATGTCTGGCAATATCTCGTCACAAGTGCAACAAAATCAACAACAAGCAGCAGAAGCATTTACGGGTGTGCAGCAGGACTTTGCTCAACAAGCAAAGGAAATGTTCAACTCCCAGAACACAATGGTCGCGTCATCACATGACAAAATAAATCAGCTTATGGCATCTTTTGAAAAATTACTTGTTACCAGCAACGATAATATAGAGAAAAATCTCCATATCCAAGCAGCATATGGAGATATAGCTGAGCGTCAGCAAGATGTTGTGGCAAAATTTTCCACAATTTCCCAAGCAGTAGAAAATACTAATGCACACATGACTGAGGCTAGTCAAGAAAATAAAACTGCTGCCAGTGTCTTTCGAGAGTCTGCCAATCAAATTCGTAATTCAATACAGAGTATGGGCACGATGTGGCAATCCTACGATCAAAAATTTAAAGAAACCGACGAGACAATGGCCAAAAATTTTAAACATTTTGAAAATTTTACAAACCAGTTTCATGCGCTGTTGAGCAAATATACCAGCGATTTAACTAAAGAATTTGAAAAAGCACTTACCTTACTAGCTGAGCAGCTAGAGGATATAAAGGATAAAGAAGACTCATGATTGTCACCCGCAAAAACGGTAACGGCAAATCACAAGATGCCTATGGCATGGCCATCAGTGATCTTATGTCAGGGTTAGTGTTTATCTTTATCATCACCGTAATCATGTTTGCAGTTAAGCTTGCAGCTGTGACCGAAAAGAAAAGTAATGCCCTTACAGAGCATCATGAAATTAATGAGGCCAGGAACAAATTGCTAGAAGATTTGCAAAAAAGTTTAAAAGAGCAAGGTGTGTCAGTAACTATTGATTATACTAACGGCATCCTGCGCTTGCCAGAAGATGTGTTGTTCAAGACTGGCTCAGCTCGCCTCATGACTAAGGGTGTGAAGGCTATTACCATACTCAGTCAACGTCTTGCTGTGCTACTTAATTGTAAGACAACCACCATTGCTACACTATGTAAAGGCAATCTTCCTAAGATAGAGGCTATCTTTGTCGAAGGGCACTCAGATGAACAGGCACTCAAGGGAAGGGTTAAGAAAAAATTTGCTACTAATCTTAACCTCTCGGCACAACGAGCTATCAGTACCTACAAAATTATGGAAAAAAGAGTTGTTAAGTTAAAAAATAGACAAGGCGAGCATCTCTTCAGTATTTCTGGCTACGGGGCAAAAAGACCTGTTGAGTCAAAACAAGCAACTTATTACAGTTTGGCCAACTGGCATCGCAAAAACCGACGCATAGACATTCGTTTCATCATGAGCAAACCTGAAATACTACTCAGTGGGAGCATCTGATGCCAAAATTTGCTATACCAAAATTTAACATCGCACACAAGCCAAATCTACCTGACCTTGAAGAGTTCAAGGCATTCGTTGCCAAAAAAGTTGGAGATACTACCAAAATTAAACTGCTGCCTTGCGAAGATATCTACCGTAAATACTACGACAGAGTTGTTGAGGAATGGGGGAGAAAAAAAACATTAGAGCATTTGCCGCCAAAAATTTTTAACAAAATTCCTGTCTTCGCTGCTATTAGCTTCGACGGCCAGCCGAAACTAATCGATAATGATAAATTTCGCCAAGCATGGCTTGCATTGATGGCTAAGAGAAAGAATGCAAGGCATGCACGAAAAATTTATCGCTGCGTGCTACGCAATTACAACAGTTATCAACCGTACCTTGAACATATCTTTGCCTATGTTAAACCGCTAATAAAAAGTTCCACTTTGCCACTATGTAAGAAATTATCTGCACTAGATGATCGTTATGGCTTGCTAACCCATGCACTAGTCGAGAACATCACGACACATATTTTACGACACACAGACAAGTCTATTGATGACATTTTGCTCGCTATGGGTATTGTTGGATCACTGCGAGAAGCAGAGCTTAGTGCAGTAGTCGGCAGAAAAATTCTTGCACAAAATTCCAAGCGTTTGCGCAACGAAGACGACTCGATGCTAGCAAGAACTTTTGAGTATTTCAAAAACGCCACCACAGACGACCATAAGTTACGTCTAGAATACATGCGCAACGACATGCTCAAATCTCTTTTGGGTAATTACTTTGAAAAAGAACCTTCTGAAAAAATAAAAGAGCAACTGGAAGCCTTTACCGATCGCTACCTTGGTGATCCCAGAGCTGATCCAAGATGGCATGGTGTTGAGGAAAATATCAGGCGGGTAGTGGTGCGGTGGAAAGTTGGACTCACCCTCAAAACTTTCTTTAAGCTGCTCGATCATGCTGCCAGACTAGACAAGACACATGACCGTCATTGGCAAGCGCGCAAAAAGTTTTGGCAAGATTATCTCGATCGTGGCAAAATCACTGGTGCTTGGGTAGTGTTGGGGAAAAATTATCTTGACAACCATAACGTTCTCTTGGCAGACAATCTTAAATTTGCTAAGTTTTTAAATAGCACAGGCATCAAAAACTCACACTGTGCTATCATCATGCGGGTAAATAACAGCGTGCTTACCGAGTGGTCACATGTGGGTGGCTTGCGTATTTGGAAAGCAGGAGATGAGCGTGCGCCGCAGTTATATCAAGATAGCTATGCTCCGCAGTCGCTGAAAAATATGAAAATTTCCGAAGATGGCTATATCCGTCATCAAGCTAACTGGCAGGAGAAAGCACGAAGTATACTTGAAGGTGAAACAACATTTAGGAGATGGTAATATGTTTAAAGCAGATATAAAAGATGGTGGTGTTGAAATTTTTTTGGGTGGTGATGGCAGTATTGACAGCATTTTTAAGCAGCGTCCGCAGCTTGGTTTTTTGAGTGTGTTACTGGAAGAGGGGCGTGTTACTTTGCAAGACAACCTTCTTGCCATACCGTATGAGCTTATCACTGAATTCAGCCCCTTGCAGTTGAAAACGCTCAGCTTGCCTGAATTCTGCCCGCATGTCTTTAGCTGTCGTTCAACGGGAACGGTGTTGAGGGACAACTATGAGATCAAGCCGCTGTTTAAAACTAAAGATGGCAAGCCTCTTGGTCGCTTCAGCGCTGAAGGTGCTTTTGTTACAGTGGCAGGCACGAGATACACTGCGCCACGGGTAGTTTATCAAACATTGCAGCTCGTTGAAAAAATAAACGATGTAAATCAAAAAGAGCACAAACTTGAAAATATCAAAAAACTGAAAGAGGTTATGCCTTTTGAGTCTTTGCAAAACGATACCTCGTTGACAGAAACTGATATCGTGATTGCCAATAAATTCACTCTTGAAATTGTCGATGAACAGAAGTTTATTATGTCGCCTGTTCTTATTGAACAAGATGACGAAGGAACAGTAGAAATTTTGCCTCCTAATCATAGCAAAGCATATCGTGATAAATTTTTAGAGTATAACGAGGCAAAGAGTCGCACGCAGGTGGCACGCAATAAGTTTGTGGTTTTGAACAAAGATTTAGCAAAAGTAATTAAACTGGTCAAGGAGGCACAAGACAAGAGTAGTGCTGAAAGACTGGCACTGTATGCCAATCCTAGTGCTTATTTTGAAAAAATACTTGGCGAAAATTACCATGATGAGCTGCAAGATTTGTTTGTTGCTACTGAGAATTATATTTCCAAGCGCATAAATCATATCGGTGTGTGGGAGCCTAAGACACAGACTTTTTTACCTAAGCAGGATCGTACATGGATGCCGAAAGATTGTGTTGGTGTTTTGCTTGACAACGAGATTGTTTTTGTACAACCTGATCGCCTTGAGCAGATTGCTACTAAAATGGAAGAAGCCATACAAGAGGGCAAGGAGAACATCACTGTAGACGAGCAAAATGTCAAAGCTAATAAGGAAAATATTGAGTGTATCAGACAAGTTGATGATAACATCAAAAAAGAGCAAGAAAGGAAAGTAGCAGAGGCTGATGAGAAAGTTACCAAAGAAAAAATTGCTGCGATTATTAAAGACAACATTGAGGGCAATACTTTCCAAGATAACTTGCACAAGAGAGATGCACAGGAGATTTTTTTGCCCAAACTGCTTAAGACCAGAGAACTTTTTGAGCATCAGCAGGATGGCATTCAGTGGTTGCAGAGTATGTGGAACAGCTCTCGCCGCGGAGCATTGCTTGCCGATGATATGGGCTTGGGTAAGACTTTACAAACGTTGGCTTTTCTCGCGTGGCTGAAAGAACTTGAACAGCAGGATAAGTTAGTGCACAAGCCACTCATGGTGGTGGGGCCGACGGGATTACTTAAAAATTGGATGGATGAACTCGATAAGCATTTGGAGAGGGCAGGGCTAGGTCGTTTAGTCGAGGGTTTTGGTAACAATTTGAAACGTGTCAAGCAGCAGAGTGTCCGCAATGCAGTTGATTATCTTGCTAGTGCTGATTGGGTGTTGACGACTTACAAATCTTTGGCACAAAATGAGAGCATTTTCCGCCGTGTCGCGTGGCGGGTGATAGTTTTTGATGAGTGTCAAGCGATCAAAAACCCTGCTGCGTTTCAGACCGATATGGCGAAGGCGATGGCCGCGGATTTTTCTATTGGCATTACGGGTACACCTGTTGAAAACTGTCTCGGTGATTTGTGGTGTATCAGTGATACGATGAGTCCTGGGTTTCTTGATATTTACAAAAATTTTAGAGATAGATATGAAAAAACTTCTGACCATCTTGTAGAGCTTACTGATAAATTGTGCAAGAAAAATCCCCCACCGTTTTTTTTGCGGCGCATGAAAGAAGATCATCTCAAGGGTTTACCTGAAAAGCACGAAATAGAGAGAAAGACAGTGATGCCACCCGCACAGGCGCAAATTTACAGTGAGATAATTAATGCTGCCCAAGCCGGAGTTTTTCAAAGATCACCAATGCAGGCTATTCAACGCATGAAGGCGGTGTCGATTGCGCCTGATTTTTCTGAAAGTATAGATGATGCTGAGTTTATCGCATCTTCGGCCAAGATGATAGAGCTTTGCAAAATTCTTGATGACATTAAAGAACGGCAGGAGAAGGTGTTGATATTTTTGGAGTCGAGAAAAGTGCAGAGCAGGCTAATCCCGCTGTTACAGAGAAGATATGCGTTATCCTTCCCACCACCGTTGATCAATGGCACGATGAGTGGCGCAGCACGCAAGGCAAAGGTTGATAATTTTCAAGCCATGCCTGCGGGTTTTGCCGTTATGATTATTTCTCCTAAAGCAGGTGGCACAGGCTTGACCATTACTTCTGCCAACAATGTCATTCATTTAGAAAGATGGTGGAATCCTGCCGTTGAGGATCAGTGTTCAGGGCGTACACATCGTATCGGTCAACAAAAGAGCGTCAACGTTTACTTGCCGATAGCGGTGCATCCGAAGTTTGAAACTTTCGATCAGATATTGCATGACCTATTATCTGCAAAGAGAGAGCTTTGTCATAAGGTGATTGTGCCTGCATCTTTCAATGCACAGGACAGGAAACAGTTGTTTGAAAAAGCTGCTGGCTGTCTTTATGAGAACAAGGAAGAAGACGATTTTTATCGCAGCCAAGCCTGGCGTGACTTGCGCTATCGGGCACTCGACAAGCATGGCCGCCGCTGTCAAAAGTGTGGCGCAACACAAGCAGAAGCCTCTTTGCACGTTGATCACATCAAGCCCCGCTCAAAATATCCTGAGCTAGAACTCGAATTCGACAACTTGCAGGTGCTATGCCAGCAATGCAATATGGGAAAATCTAATAAGTATGAGGATGATTATCGTGATGATTAGTTGTGTCCTTCTAACTTCCCTGTTCAATCTACTTAAGTAGAGTTTAGTGATGAAACTTAACAAGGTAACATGTCTTAACGCTTCCGTCTACAACCTGTCACCTTGGATATCGCTAGAGCAGATGTAAGTGCGGGGCGCTTGAGTGCTGCCACTGCACTTGGTCTCTCTAGTCAATATCAGTGAGCATTGCCTTGGCACCCTTTATGTTTTTTATCACCCTGTCAAGAGGAACGATTCTCGTATGATATTCTGATGTGTCGATTGTTTCTCTTTTTTCGATCAACTCCTTCAGTGTAGCATCAACATCTTCCAGAGTCTTGGCCTTCCATATACGGAACTCTTTTTTTATCTGGAGTAATCTATTCATCCTTTTTTCTTTAGCCATAGCAGTCTTAAAATACTCAATCCCTACTTCGGGGTTGTGGCTGAGCAGATCGTTATATTCAGGATGTATATTATCTACAGCACTTTTGATATGGATAGCGTGACGATAGTTGTCAAGATTGAAGCCATGAGCATGGGATATGAGTTCCTTAAGCATACGTTTGATTGCCTCATGTGCTTCTTTCGTTGAGGTAATCTTCTTGATGATGGTTACATTACTGGCACTGAGGTCGGATTTTCTCGTGTCACAGCTTTACACGCACCTAATACCAATAGCAAAATAGTTGCAAAAATCTTCATTGCATTTCCTCCAAAAAATTTGTTAAACGCAGTAGATCCTACACCTACTATAAAGCTAGTACCTTGCTATCGGTTGTTCTTTATTTTGTTTTAGTTTTTTTTCGTTCTTACGTTTCTGAGTTTTTAACAGCTAAAAATTACAAAGGAAGTTTTTAGTGGTTGTTTTTTTGCCGGTACAGCATCTGATATAATAAAACCCAATGGTAGAAACTGGGAGAATAACTCTACCCAGGAACTAATAGACAGAGAGGATAATCTCCCCAATCCTGAACTGGAGGAAGACCACAGCCATCACTACCATGACAATCATCATCTCCACCGGGGGGATAACTTACTTTTTCAGAGAGTCTTTCCTAGTTTGTTTTAATTATCCAGATGATCACATCCGCCTGGAAACTCTGGTTCTACCTGAAGTCTCTCGATTATTTTTTCTCCCTTTACCTCACCTATTCCTAGTGTTGAACTTCCTCCATACATTACTTTGAAATTTGTTTTAACTTGGGCAACCAAGTCTTCTTCCTGTGGCAGATGTCCCCATTTATCCCATTCCGATTTTTGGGTGAAGTCGATTCCCTCGTCAGTAATAGCCGAAAATCTGTCTCTGCGATGCATAAACTCCATGATGAGTCCAAACCACCCGCCAGCTACCATATGTGCAGTTGCGGCGGCAGGAGATTCCTGTTCTTTTAAATAGGTCATGACCGGATAGACAGAACCGCCCACGAAGGAAAGAATCACTCCAGCTGGAAGAGGGGTTATTAAAAGGAAAGAAGAGTTAAGCCACTGTGCTCGGTAGCTCATATAGCGTAGAGCTTGCTTCAACTGCTTCTCACTCAAAGCACCTTCAATAGTGATAAGATCGACACTATCCTCGCTGCTTTTCAGCACACAGTAGCCGCCATCTTGTCCATCGACTGCCACCAAAGAGAAGGCAACTGTTTTTTTACTACTGTCGGATGCCTCAGCTGCTCCATTTGCAAATGAGACGATGCTAGTAACAAATAATGCGATCAGCATACTTTTCATTGTTTTCTCCTAGATAAAGTCAGATCAATTTTATAATATTTATACTAAGCTGTCAACTCTAATTTACTTTTAACTTTTAGCAAGATGAGATAACTAATTAATTATATTGTAATATCTAGTATGTCCTTTTGATGAGAAGGAAGAGAATATCCAAGCTGTGTGGAAAATTTCGGTTGCAGTTGCTTAGTTTTAGGAAGTATTGACCTTCGTCATGAAACACCGCAAACTGTTCGAGCCGGAGCATTGGGAAATGCTGATGTATCTGGTTTTTCCGAAGATGCTGTGAAATCTTTAGGCTGGCATTGCCTAAGGGGGTACTCCTAAACTGAGCTTGGCACAGCTTGATAGCAGCCGACACTCCATGCTTAACGAGGCTGTGCCTTCCCTTCAATTAGTTAGAAACCAAATCATAACTACTTGATAATAAACTATTTTTTATTTTATTATTGAAAATTTCGCATAACTATGTATAATTAATAGTAAAGTAAGGGTTTTATTTTTTCAGGGAGTTAATGTGGCAGGTAGGTTAGTTAACAAAGCCATAGTATTGGTGCTGATAGTCTCTCTGGCTATCCCTGCACAAGCGTGGAGCGAGAAAGCGGCAAAGAGTCTGCCCCACGAGCGAAGCAAGTGGGGGGGGCAGGCGACAGAGCCACCTGTGGTTCTCGCAGGCACGGCCTTTGACGCGGTAATTCCCGTGGCGTTACGCAAAGTTATTGCGGCCGAGCGCGAGAAGCCTGCAGTAATGAAGGCGATCGAAAGCATGGATTTGTTCGCCGCGGAGTTGGAAGCTGCTCCTGAAGGGTCGCAGCCGCGGGCAATGCCTGACCCTTTTCATCTGACCGAGCAGTATCTTACCGTTTACGATAAGAAAAACATTAACGCTGATCGCTATCACTTGGTCGGCATTGAGAAGGGGTTGCCACGTATCGTGCCCCAGCCAGATGCGATCAAGGTTGAGAATGTCAATGGCCATCTTGGTTTTCGCTTTGCCCACGCGGTGCATAGTGTTGAGAGTATCAAGCCACGCGTCATTGCCGCTGATGCCGAACTAGTAGTTGTCATTGATAAGCAGGGTGCGATTTTAGTTATCGACTATGTTTTCGCCAAGCGAGAGTTAATGCGTGGTTTAGTGCCTGTGCATCGCATATCTTTCCGGGTTAGTGAACGTAGCAAAGACCTATCGGGTTTGCGCCTGACTTTTATCACACGTGGCTTGCAGCCCTTCACTCACAAGATGGTTGCAGGTGGCGAACTCCAGCCGCTGCGAGACAACATTCGTTTTACCGCAGGCGACCTTGCTGTGTGGCAAGAGGTCGGTGACAAAAAAATTCTGCTAGAAGTGGTCGAACGACAGGTGCTCATTGCGGAAGTAAATGCCAATAACTACTTGCTCGGTAGTGTTGCCTACATGGTGCGTGCCGACAAGCCCCAAGAAATTGCCCGTGCTTTGCAGTTACAGCGCCAGAAAAAATTTAACAACAGCGACGTGAAGGAAGTAAAAGAAGTAATGGCATCGAGAGGGGTGCTGCAGAATTTGGAAAAAATGTCAGCCGGTCGTATGCAAAAAATTGTAATGGGTGGTGTAGCCAATAACAACTACCGTGATAGTTTTACTTATGCACGTTGGCAGCGTGACTACTTGATCGTGCGCGATCAGGCCGAACGAACGATTGCTAAGCTTGAGAAGAGCGTTAACAAAAAATACAAAATTATCAAAGATCGCACCTCAGAAAAACAAATGCAGAGTCTGAAAGATCAGTTGCGTGCGGGTAACTTCAGTGCCTCGTGGATTACACTCAGCACAAACTATGTTGAAGATGCTAAAGAACTGGTAGTTGAGCGCATCGTTGAGCTTAAGCAACACAACACCGAACAGGCACGCCAACATATTGCTGTGTTAGAAGACATTCTGCGCAAAAAAGATTATCAGCGTCTGTGGAATGAACCACAGTTGTTTGCTGATTTAAACAATCCACACGCCTCACCATTTAGAGCGAAGGTGAAGCGCGGCCTGTATAAGGATCTTAACCGCGAGACATTGCAAGACATTGGCTTGAGTGTACTCGGTGTCAGCGGTGTTGTTGGTCTTGCTGCGGGTGCGGCTTGGGTTATCAAGGGTGGTTTTACCTTGAGCAGTATTATTCCTGAAGTTTTGAAACAAAAAACATATCCCAACCTTGCCAGCCGTCGTCACTTGCTTTACGGTATGGGGCTTTTTGCTCTTTCTATTCCCACGCTGGCTGCACTTGGTTTTCTTACCGCTCGTGCGACAGGGCGAGAGTGGTCGTTTAAGAAACAGCTGACCTTGATGGGTCTTCGCACTGATGCGTGGCTGTCGTTACCTTTCTGGCATCACATTGCTAACTGGACAGGACAAAAAACACTGCTACCCGCGCTGGGAGCTGAAATTTCGCCGTTTACAAGAATTAGCGGCCAATCTTTGACTGGCCAGACAATTGGCTTGCAACCTGATGAATCGATTCAGGTTGGTTTTGACAGCCCTTCTAACGACGACGATGGTGAATTCGTCAATCGTCGGGCACTGCTATTGCTACAGGAACAGCGTATCAGAGCACAGGCAATCGGCTGGGAGCTTGCCGCTGATATTCTTTTCAAGCGCGGCGATATATATCAGAAGCTACAGACAGCTGGTGTACATAGCCAGCAGGCTTTGTTCGATGCTATCAATACGCAGGATTTTCGTGACCAATGGAAGAAGTTTGCCACTGTGCTGGAAGCAGAGGTTTTTCAACTGCACAAAGACGGAGTTTTCTTTGATTTGCGCAAAGTCACTAAAGAGCATGTGTATAATTTTCTGCGTAAAACCAAACCACAAGTGCTTGATCCTAACCACCAAAAAAATCTGTTTGCCCAGTCTGCTTATTACTTGAAGAAAGCAACGACACGGGCTGGCAGATTTCTGGCTGAAGGTGGCACTGATCGTATTTATTTTCTCCAACATGCTGATCCTGACGAGTTTGTGAGTTCTTTCAACTGGGAAGTATTCTGGGTAGACTATATAACGGTCATTGTGTGGGAAGGATTGTGGGGGGCACGTGCGCAGCTCAGCGAGCCTAATCTTCTCTTCGCTCAACGCAAATTGCCGTGGACGCATCCACACATGCAGTCTGACCTTGTCAATCAAATTGCCAAGCGCCAAGTTAAGGATAATGGCCAGCTGAGCCTTATCTTTCAGTTGCTACAAAAAATTGAAGAAAAAAACTACACACCGATGGAAGAAATTCTTTATGCAGGTGCAAATGGCAAAGATAATTTCTTTCAAGGGCTGTATAATTACGGTAAAAACTCTGTCGATTTCAGAAATGTCGATTACGGCGGTAAATTTATGGAAGCTTTGATGGCAACGGTGGCCACGCTACAATCGACCTTTATTCTTGCTATGGTATTTCGTGTCATGTTGGCGAAAGTCCCTGTCGCCAAAGCTGTGCCGCAGATTGCACTGTTGTTGAGTTGGTCGATGTGGGCCTTTAGCTTCCCTTGGTTTATCCTTGCGTCTGTCACTAAATTGCGTGATACCAAGCGTGACGCTCGTAACGATGTCTTCATGCACACGAAAGTTAACTTGCAGAAAGCAATCGCCGAAGGTGCAACGGACGACATCGCACAAGAATATCGCCACCTAACCGCTACTTATCAGCGTTCCAAGACACGCTTGCCGCAGGCATTGCTTGCGGCATTGCAGCAGGTAGAAGACAGGCTTGGTATCATCAAACACGAACGCTTGTATCCCGCAGACCTATACCCGTATCTGGCATTGGTGCTGAAAATAAACAGCAGCCACAATGCCGTTGAGCAGAGAGAACTGTATCGCCACTTGGTTGAACTTATCGACAGCAATGCAGATTATGAAGTCTCTGTTGCTGATGCTGAAGCGACTCTGCAGTTCTCGTTGCAGCATCCACCGTTTGCGAAAAGAAGCAACGGTGCGGTTGGTTCACTGCTATTTTGGACGGTGGCGATTGTGACTACTTATCTCGGCGGTTATTTTTACCGTGATAGTTTTAATGAAGCAAAAAATCCAAGAAAGCTACTCGGCTTTCTTGAACAAGAGCGCAAATATGGGAAGCTAAAAACCAAATTGTCACGCCGCGGTATGATTGTGATGGGTGTGCCGCTGTATTTCCTGCTCTACTTTACCCTCGGCAAAGAAAACTATCGCCGCATTGAGGACAAGGTTCGTTCGTTGCTGCACTTGGGTGAGGCAAGTGGTACTGACTACTGAGGGGTATTAAGCATTTAGCAGTTGCAAGCCGATAAATACTACATAAGTGCCGAGCAATATCGCACCGTTCCAGCGAGAAAGGTGTGTGCCACGATGGGCGGCAGTGTGTAGGCCGTATTGCAACACTAACACGACGATCAGCATGGCAGGAAACAGATGGGTGAAAAAATAATGCTCGGCCACCAGCCCTTCGGGACTGACACTGGCAGCAGCACCTGCGACGAACAGTACGTTGAGAATATCTGCACCGAGCACGTTGCCGAGGGCGAGGTCGCAGGCATTGCGGCGCACGGCACTGATGGCAGTCATCAGTTCGGGCAGCGACGTGCCGAAGGCAACAATAGTAGCGGCGATAATCGCTTCGGGTATCTCGATGCGGCGCGCGAATTCAACGCTGGAGAGGATAAGAATTTCCGATGCGACCACCACCACCACCAGCATAGCAACCAGACCGAGCGTTATTGTCGTGCGATGTGCAACCGATGCCGGCGGTCCGCTTGTTTCTTTGCTATGCGTATACAGCGACCAGACGAGGTAGGTGATTAGCAACATCACCAGCAGAAAGCCTTCCAGCTGTGTAATCACCCCTTGCCAAGCAAAAAACTGCTGCGGCGATTGCCACGGCATTGCCAGCAACACTAGCAGTAGCACTGCCAGTAGCTGGACGATGCCTTTGCGCCGCACAGTGAATTTGTCAATCGGCACACGACCGAGCAAGCAGGTCAGCCCCATAATCAAACCTGTGTCGCAGATAATCGAGCCGACGGCATTACCCAGTGCCAAGTCTGCATCGCCCCTCACCGCGGCCAGCACAGAGACCACTGCTTCGGGGAAAGTTGTGCCGAGACTGACAATTGTCGCTCCGATAACGACGTTCGACAGCCCTGTCGCTCGTGCTAGCTTGACGGCAAAATCGATTGCTTGGTCAGCCGCCTTGCCCAGCAGCAGTACCGAGCCTGCCAGTATCATTAATACGACAGGCAACGAGGCGTTGTGCAGAAATTCGTGTAGAAGTTCTTCAAACATTGAGTTTTCTGTGTTATCAAGCCATAGGTGGTAGGCAAGCTACCATAGATTGAGTAAGAGTAACAGGTTTTTGCTGTTGACATGCTTTCACCGTTGATTTGGACACGTTCGGTCGCCGATTGGGATGATGATGCCTTGCTGTTGCCACATCATGTGCGTAAGGTAATCCACCTCCCCTGTCTGGCGGTTGAATTCTTGCAGCCAGCACTCCCTGAAGGTGATTTTTCCTATGTCGTAGCAACCAGTGCCAACGCGGTCGTGGCACTCGAACGTCTGCCGCACGGACGGGAAAAATTTGCCCAGGCGACCTTCCTCTGCTTTGGCCCCAAGACCCGCGAGAAGGCCGAATCCTGTGGTTATCGCACTGCCACACAGCCGGCGACACTCACTTCGGCTGAGCAACTTGCCACGCACCTGCTACAAACGCTACCACCTGCGACTCGTATTACGGTCTTGACCGCCCTTGAACCAGCTTTTGCCCTTGCCGAAGTGCTGGCAGAGCGTTTTGATATTGCCAAGCTAGTGCTCTACAAGACACGCCATCACGTTGCGTGGCCTTCGGGTGAAGCCATTAGCAGTGAGCAGAAAAAAACACTCGCCGCAACACAGCACATCATCTGCTTCGCCTCGCCCGCGACGGTTGAAGGCTTCCACCACACCTTTCAGCATAATCATGCCGATTGGCAGGAAAATTTTCACGCCGTTGCCATCGGTGCAACGACCGCCGCTGCAACGCAAAAGTATTTCAAGCGACACAGCACCAGTTCCTCACAGTCATTGGCAACACTGGCTAGTGAAGCCGCGGCGCTGCAGTTTTGAAGGCCGTGGCGAAGTGAGGGGTATAGAAAAGGTATTACAAAAAGCCAAGATTGGTAATTCTATACAACCTCTAGTTTTCTTGTCGAGCTTCTTCTTTTGCTTGCATGGATTTTGCGATTTCATCAGGTAGTCTATTATCAAGTATTTCTTGTGCTGTGTCGATGGTGTTACCCTGCTTGTCTTTGCTCCCAGGTTTGTCATTGTATTTTCCTGATAAGCCGTTGAGGAGAACTACCTTGTCTCCATACTTCACGTAATACATACGCAGCTTATGTCCCTTTACCATATCTCCGTTTTTATTTTCCGGTATCGGCCATTTGTCTGCTATTATTACGCTGTTTTTTCTGACTACACCATTGGGATTTGTATTTATCTTCCCATCAAGTGCTTGCTGAAATTCCCCTTCTACCTTAATGCGTAAAATTTCCGTGCCCTTCAATTTTATCCACAGCTCTAACCTCTCCTTAACCAGGGTAATCTCATCAATCTGGACATTATTGCTAACACTGAAATCCTCCTTCAACCCCTTTAGCCAATTTTCAAATGTATCGGTGTAGAGGATATGCTCTGTATTATTTAGCATGTCTGTTATCTCTTGCACATGCTTTGGTAAAGGGTTCTTCTGTGGGTTAAGGTCTTTCGGGGCGGGAAGTTCGTACTCCTTTGGCTGCAGCAGTTCGCCGCGGTAGATTCTACTTGCCACGCTGATAAGTTCGCGCACGCTGCTTTGCTTTAGCGGGGAATCCATCGTATCAAGGTAGCTATCATCACCGTTGACGGCGACGCTTTGATCATGCACAGCCAGCACGCGCTCGATAGCTAGCATTTTTTCTATCGTTAATCCATTTTCCTTTGTGCGGTAACCCCAGCAAAGGGAGCTGTTTCGACAGAGATTTTTGAAATCAGCAGCAGTAAGCACTGCTTCCCTTCCGAGATGCTGCTTGAGCTTGCCCTCTAGTGCCTCGCCCAACGCAGCGATTGCTTCTGCTGTGGCTGTTTCGATGAGGGTTGATGAAGACTGCATGCCGTCGACGTAGTCCACAAAGTCTGGCCAACTTAAACTGTCACCAGGCCATATCAGTTTCTCGTCAGCCATCGCTGCAATGAGAGCCTTAGACGCGGTAGTGTGATGCGTGTCACGTAATTCTTGCATGCCCTTATTAGCAGCTTCAAGAAAACTACGCACATCGGGTGTCATTTCAAGTTTCAGATCAGCACTAAACTTGTCAAGAATATCTTTTGTGGTTAAGTTTTCTTTTGCTGCTATATCAGGATTAAGTGCAAGTTTGGGATCTTCCAAGGTTGCAGCAGGAGCCACGATGTCTAAAGAAAGCAAAGTGTTTGTTGCAGGAGTAGACTGTGAAAGATAATCATTCACAATACTATTATCCTTCATTTCTTCAAGTATGCCCTTCCGGATATGCAATGTGTGCATATTGGCAAAGCTTACTTCTCCATCTTCGAATGTATACGGTGAGATAAACACAAATTTTTGTTTTCCCCCATTGACATTGACTAAACGCTTATTTATGACAAAACCAGTGCCACTGTGTAACAGCCGGCTGATTTCCTTTTCCATAAAGCCTTCGAGAAGAATAGCATCGGCATTGATGGTGACTTCGTTTCCTTGCCCGTCATGTGCCTTGCCCATATCGTAGATTTGTGAGTTGTTATCGGTAAAGTGTAAGAGCAGGGATACATCGGGCTTGTCTTGGTCAAGAATGACTTGGGCGATAGAATTTATTTTATTTCCTGTTAAAGTTTCTACCAACTCAGGAAGAATAGCACCTTCAAGAAACTTCGCCGCCTCTCCTATTTTTTTAGGAATTGTTGCTCTGGCAGCCAACTGACTGCTGAACACAATCGCCGTCATTAGTAACAAACTTTTCATCTCACCACCTCCTTTGTGTAACCAACCCTTGAGTTATAGGCACAGCTATTATTGCTTCTCCGTCTCCCATATCTTATATGCCTTTTCTAGTATCTGTTTTTTGTCGTTGGGTAAGTAGTCAGTAACTAGTTCTTGCATTGCATTTTGCCTAAGCGCATCCAGCACGCGCTCGACAGCCAGCCTGTTTTCTGCTATGCCTCCGCAAGACAGGCTGGTGTAGACACACATCTCACCGTATTCTTCCACCGTCAACACTGTCTTACCCGCAAGATGGTTTGCCAGTTCGTCAGCAGTGATACCAGTATCTTTCTCCAGCACGGCATGAAACGACTCACCCCTCTCTTTCTCCCTGATAATCGCCTCTCTATCAGCAATTGCCTTGTTAACTGCCTCTTTGAACGTGTGAAGGAAAGATGTGTTATCCTTAGCATAAGTTTCTATGTCTTTCCAGCCTATCTCCCCCTGATTAATAACACTCGTCCACTCCTCTACTGCTACATTTGCTATGGCCAAGACAGAATTTTCAATAGCAGTACGCATAGTTGGAGAAAGAGCCTTGTTATCCAGCAGTGTGTGCATACCGGCAAGCAGGTTACCTAAGGTATCGATAACAGAGACTTGCTCTGCCTCTTGTGCTTCTTCGACTTGCGGCTGTTCAGCAGCTTGCGGCTCTGTCTCTTGTATCTCTTCAGCTGCCTGTGCTTCTTCGACTTGCGGCTCTGTCTCTTGTGCTGTACCTGATTTGATGCTGGCTACGAGTTCATCCAACGCGGCCTCTTCCCTTTCAGTTAATATTTGAAACTTTAAGCGTTGTGGGGCATTGCGCTCATTTTTCCACAAGGCAACCAGCGTATCTAACTCGTCATTGGCCAGATCAAGCTTAGTTGCCAGGCCCTTGCTTAGCATCGTCATCATAATTTCCTGTGATGGTAATCTTGAATTGCCAACCTTAGTGAATTTATAAACACCATCTTCATATATGTCCAAGTCTTTACTCAGCTGAGATTTTGACAAACCACTCTCCTCTACCTTCTGTCTGATAAACTCGGCAAACGTAGTCTCTGCCTCTTGTGCCTCTTCAACTTGTGGCTCTGTCTCTTGTATCTCTTCAGCTTCCTGCACCTCTTGCATATCACCTGACTTGATGCGGTCTACGAGTTCATCCAAATCACTCTGCTGCTTATTAGTGAGTGCTTCCTTTGCATCACGTTTCCACAGTTCAATCAACACTTCTAGTTCAGCATCGCTCAGTGCCAGCTTGGTAGCGAGACCACCTACTAGCAGCATCATAGTTTTGTAGATTGGATAATCTCCCTTACTGGTGTAAAGATAGAGGAAACCTTGACTTCTATCTAGTCCCCTAGACAGCTCCGCCTGTGTAAACTTACTCGCCCTTACCTTGCTGCCGAGAAACTCGGCAAACGTAGTCTCTGCCACTTGTGCTTCTTCGACTTTCGGCTCTGTCTCTTGTGCCTGCATCTCTTCAGCTGCTTGTGGCTCTGTCTCTTGTGCCTGCATCTCTTCAGCTGCATGCGTTTCGGTCGCTTGTGCTTCAGTGGCTTCTGCTTGTTCTATCGCTGTCGTGACGACTTTTTCTACTCCGTTGGAAGATGGAGGAGGAAAATTTTTGGGTATAGGTGTATTAAGAAAATCTGCAGCCGTGCTGACCGCTGGTGTCGTTTCATTTACTGGTAACAACAAGTGGTCTTCAGGGATAGGGAAAAGAGAACGCTGTATACCCGCAGCAAACGCTTTGATTTTGTCCGCGGTCATCCCCTGCGTGCGGTAGGAAAACAAGCGCGCAAAGGCCACATTGCCCAACTCATCCTCTGGCAGTCTTGCTATATCTTCCATCAGTACATTTACTAGCGCCGTTTCTTGCGCACGAGACTCTTTAATGCCTGTGGATGTGTCTATCTCATAGTATACTGGTGATTCCAGTTCTATCTCACTGCCTGAAACTAGGGCATTATACATCGCCAGATAGCGGTGGCTGTATTGTGCAACGATGAAAGCTAAGCTATCGGGTTTGTCCGCCAAGAGCTTTGCTAAATGGTCGCGCAAATTAAGCGGTGTGAGCTTATTTTCATGATCGTACTGTTTAGTAAGATTTTCAACCTCGTCATTTTGGGTTAGTAGTACTACACCCATGCTGCTACCTATCTTTCTCTCCCCAGTGAAGATGCCTTCGAGGGCTTTTCCTGGGTTAATATCCTTGTTTGTCACAATGCTCTGCATTCTGACCCCCAACAGTTCGGATAGATTTGTAACCAGCTCTTTTTGCACGCGTGTCGGCCTGCGCGGCATCGCCAGTGCGGTGCTACTGACCAGCACGAGCAGAAGAAGCAAACGTTTCATTGCCTATCTCCTTTTATCTTTAAAGCACATACAACTAATCATCATATAAATTGATTTGACTTTCAGTCAACAATAATTTTATTTTTAATTATGTGTTTAATTTCAGGGTATTACATCAATTTTATCGAGCAAGCGTAACATTTTCTATATACATTGCGCTGTAAGTGCGCAAATATGGAGTGCATACGTGTTGTATGTATATGTTAGTGATAGAAGTTAAGGATAAACAATGCTGTGTTTAGAGGCCACACTGAGCTGGTAAAGTTCCTTATTCCCAAGCTTGAGGAAAAAAAATCACCTAAAGATTTCCGCCTCGCACTCAACAACTTACTACCTTTTTCTGTAGACAATAAAGGTATGAAGATGCTTGAGCTTCTTGTGGAGGCAGGGGCTGATGATTTCAATAATTTGCTTTTGCACGCGGCCAATGTTGGCAATAAGGAAAAGATAGAGTTTGCCGTAAAAAAAGGCGCAGACAACTTAACTGAGGCTTTTCTGCAAGCAGTGTATGCTGGGAATAATGGCACAGTCAAATATTTCTTCGACCTGCTTCAGCAAAAATCTGGTGAAGTCAGCTATGTGCCTCCGCAAGCATTTAGCTATGCCATAGTTAAAGAAAATATCGAGCTGGTAAAATTTCTTGTTAGAGAAAATGCTGTCAGCATTGATATTGCGACGATACTTACCATTGAGGCAAAACATGAGGATATGCTGGAGTATGTGGTGCAGAAGGGCGCAAATGATTCCACTTGGACTTGGGCTGCCAGCACGTGGACACTTCAGCATGTAGCCACTAATGGCTGGATGAAAACATTGAAGATCATTTTACATGAATTAAACCACAATCCACATGAGGCTTTGCTACTGGCAAGCTCTAATGGAAACGAAGAGATAGTAAAGCTTATCCTGCAGATCGGTGTAGGTATTGATAGCCTTAGGACTGCACGTGACCTTGCCTTACTTTATGAAAACGATAATATTCACCAATTGCTTAGTGACAAGTTAGAGGAGGGAAACCTCTTGACAGCAAGCACACGGGTAAAGAAATTTTTTGATGCCAATATATCCTTAGTAGCTGATAATGACGATGTACCACTGAGCAAAGCACTTGCCGAAAAGATTGTGCATAACAATATGTATGAGAACAACGCAGCTTTCACGAGCTTGGATGTTGCAGTCAAGGATGCAGGAGACTGGCACGCCCTAGCCGTTGCTATACATGGCAAGAGGAACTACACTCAGATACGGAACAGTCTGGTGCGGGCTGTCGTTGCAGGCAAGGATAAGCAGATGATTAGCGAAGTAGTTTTACTGCATCGCCTTATTAGCGCCGTGCAAAAGTTGGAGGGAGGCAAAGCTCAAAAGCACGCTAGAAACTTGGGCATCAAAAAGAGTTCTTCTGATGATGGTTACACCTACAGCGCACATTTAGAGGGTAAGAGAGTTTTTAATTTCACCAAAATGCAGGCACACATCGACGCGTTGCGCACACAGTATGCGGACAACAAGGAGCTGCACGACGTGCTTGGCGAGGTTGAGGTGCAGGTGCTGAAAAAGCTGCGCGAGTGATTGGGTGGTGGTGTTCGCACCACCTAGGACGTGTTGACAGTTGGCTTGAAAGACTTACCCATCAAGATTTGCCGAGAGCTGCTTGAAAATAGTACTCAGCTGCATGTTGGATGTGCCTTCGTAGAGCTTGCCAATCTTGGCATCGCGGTAGAATTTTTCAGCGGGAAATTCCTTGATAAAGCCGTAGCCACCGTAAATTTCCAGTGCCTGTGACGCAACCTTCTCCGCAACTTGCGAACTGAAATACTTGGCCATCGCTGCTTCTTTGGTAAACGGCAAGCCCCGCTCTTTCATGCGAGCCGTGTTGTAGACTAGCAAGCGTGTTGCCTCGATATCGGTGGCTAACTCTGCCAGTTTGAACTGCACCGCTTGGAAACTGTTCAGCGTCTGTCCAAACTGACTGCGCTCAGCGGCGTAAGCCATTGCCCCTTGCCATGCTCCCTGTGCCAAGCCTAGCATCTGTGCGGCAATGCCGATACGTCCCTCGTTGAGTGTCTCGATGGCAATCTTGTAACCCTTGCCCACCTCGCCGATAACGTTGCGACTCGGAACTCTAACATTGTCGAAAATTACCTCGTAAGTCGAAGATGCACGAATGCCAAGCTTGGTTTCTTTTTTGCCGAGAGCAAGACCTGCCGTGCCCTTCTCGACGATGAAGGCAGTAATGCCACGGTAGCCGCGGCTGAAATCGACGTTGGCAAAGACAATAAAGAGCGAAGCTTCGCCAGCATTGGTGATGAAGATTTTCTTGCCATTGAGAATGTAATCGCTGCCGTCGGCATCTGCCTTGCACTGCAACGCAAAGGCATCCGAGCCAGAAGCAGGTTCGGTCAAGCAGTAGCAGCCGATGGCTTCCGTCGCGAGGCGGGGATAAAAGGTCTGTTGCTGTTCGGACGTGCCCCAGCGGTGAAAGACGTTGTTAACCAGCGTGTTCTGCACATCGACAATCACCCCTGCAGATGCATCGGTGCGTGACAATGTCTCGATCGCTAGCAGTGCCATGAAAAAAGTGCCGCCGGCTCCGCCAAACTGCGTCGGTATCTCAATCCCCATCAAACCTAGTTCAAAAAAACTACGTAGCAAGTCAGGGCGAAATTCTTCTTTCTCGTCCATCTCTGCAACTGCGGGAGCAAGGCGTTGCTGGGCAAGCTTCTCAATTTCCTGCATAAATAACCGCTCGTCATCGGACAGCAGCGTCAACGGTTCAGGCATGTCATCCCTCCTTGATAATACACGACCAACATTCTAGCACATTGCGCAAAACAGCAACACACATTTTAGGTTTAAGCTCTTGCCCTTCTTTACCGATGATGGTGTGTAGCAAACGGTAGGGGAGAGGCTAGTATGCATATTTTGCTCATTTTGCTGATGCTGACCGCATGTAAGGTGGCAGTGCGTGACGGCGAGGGGATGATACCTGACGATGACAATAGAGTTACAGAGGTAACAAAGTTGCCCTATGCACAGGTAGCTAACCCGCCACCTGATTCCAATGCTGATACCATCAATCTGCAAGTAAGTGGTGTCAACGCGAACAGTTACCGCTATGCTTTGGTGTCACAGCCAGCGGGTCGGCAAAATTTCTTAGCACTGCTGTTCGGTCAGGTTGGCTTTATCGGAAAACTGCTGAACGAGAAGGGCGAAGAGATATTCGGACGCATTTTGGAAAAGCCGGCTATCATGCACAAGGTACGGCGTGTCGGCATGAAAATGCTTGGCAATCAAAAACTGCTCGGCCACATCATGATAGCAGACGGCATCGATATCGTGGCATTGACTGCACAGCTGACAGGGCTGCTCAGCGACATGGAGAAAATGAATAGCAAGGATAGCGAGGTCAAGGAGGCGGCCAAGCAAAAAGTTATCCAGACTCTGAAAGATATGACCACCAACAAAAACTTGATGGCGGCACTCGTCAGTGCCATGACTAAAGAATCGGAGTTCACGGCGCAGCTGTTGCTGGAGGAAAAACTTATCTCCGATATTCTCGGTCAGGAAGAATTTGTTGCAGAAATTCTTGCCCACGAAAAAGGCCAGCTGCTTGCGGGTATCGTTGAAATTCCCGTAGCCTTGAGCGAAACCGAAAAAATTCTTGCTGCTATGCTACGAGATAAGGCTTTGATGGATACCGTGCGTCAGCCCGGTGAAGTTAAAACACAGTTCGACACCCTCGTAGAGAAGCACGTTGAACTAAATCAAGCGACTTCAGCTAAAGAAAAAGACAAGGCTAAAATAAAGCAATTGCGTAAAGAAATCGCCGCCATAATGAAAAAACTCAACGAAAATCAACAACTGATGGCAATGGTTTTTGCTCACCTAGCACAAAGCATGCTGTTTGACTCCTTCATCACACCACCGACAGACACCACATCACTGACAGATACAGCTGCACCCGCAGACGACACGTCGCAGCCTGATTTCCCTACGGTGGATGATTATCGTGCCGCAGTAGCGCTGTGTAAAAGTGCAGATTATTCTGCCCCACTGGATATTGATGACAACATCATCATCACCAATCTAGGCAACACAGGCAACAAAATCATCTGCGTGCGCGGTGTCGATGATGCTGGCAACGAGCAGCAACAGCCGAGCACACACCAATGGCAAAAAACAGACAGCCCCGCGATCATTTTTGGTCTCGGTTTGCCGCCGAGTCAGTACGACAAGCGGGAGGTAAACGTGGCAGTCACACCTTCGGACAATTCCCTCGTCGGCTATCGCTATCTGTTTAGAGAGGATGTCGTTGTCGGCAGCGATATGAACTGTCCCTATGACAAGGAACGCTATGGCCAAGTTTATAGTTTTAGCAAGTCGATTTCGGTTAGTGCGACGGTCGCAGGCATCAAGCTGCTGTGTGTTTTCGGTGTCGATAGCCAACTCAGCATGGCGACCACAATTACCTCGCACAGCTGGTATTACACGGAAAAAGACCTGCGTCGCGGCTCGCCACGTATGGAGGTCTTGGGGCTGATCGATAGCAACAACTATTTTCAGCTCGGTTCAGATGAAGTTAAGACGATCACCCTCAAGAACATCAGTGATGGTATATTGCGCTGGCACGGCACAGTGTCGCAAAACATCAGCTGGTTGCACGTCAGTAAAACTCTCACCGCTTGGCACGCAGCTGCGAGCAGCAACGATGTCAGCGAACAGTTGGGATTTATCCGCGGCACGATTGCCAAAGGCGAGCAGGAGAAACTAAAACTGAAATTGGCCAACCCACAGCGCATGAATTACGGTAAACCCTACTATCGTGAAGGACTGCTCACCATTCACAACAGTGGCAGCTACTTCAGGGTTGCGTCACTCATCAGGCTGTTGATTCCTAAGCTAAAGCTTTCAGCGGGAACACTGTATCTCAATGCTAACAAGACTAGCGGCAGAATTACGGTGGAAAACGCTGGCTATGGCACATTGCGTTGGTCGCTCTTTCCCTTGCCGACGAAGAAGTCCTGGCTCAGCTTCACGCCGCACTTTAGCAGCGGGGCAGAGCAAGATTACATTAGCTTTAGTGTTGACCGCAGCAAAATTCCCACAACGTGGAAGGAGCATGTGCAACACTTTGCGGCGTTCTCCAACGGAGACTCCAGCACAGCAGAGCACTGCACCAACGCAGTAGCCAGAGATTTTAGTGGCCAAGAATATGTCAGCTGGCCGACCGAAGATTGCTATGATCTGAAGGTTGTTTACCGCAAGTAGTAGGAGTGCATCAATACTACTTCATTCCTGTTGACCAACCTGTATCGCCTCTGAACTCCACCGAGAACTTTTACGATAGCCGAAGTGATCAAGAAAGTTAGAAAGATGAAATACATGCCACAGAGATTCAGGTATCTTAATGTTGTGCTCCTTATCTAGTGTTGTGAATATAGTGTTTAAACTAATG
The DNA here is from genome assembly GCA_965226195.1 of Oligoflexales bacterium. GTDB lineage: Bacteria > Bdellovibrionota_B > Oligoflexia > Oligoflexales > JAPPIL01. The sequence continues at coordinate 375,150 of OZ245333.1, read as the reverse complement.
TCGATCTTGTTATTTTCAATAACTTCTATAAACTTGGTCTTGTGTTCATCCATAAGTTCTTTAATACGTTCTTTTTGAAATTTTTCTACCCTTTCATACCACCATGCCCCCCGCCATATGCTGCTATCTTCTTTTTTTCGCAAGCGTTCCGCTGTGCCTATTTTTATGTAAATGCCATAGCTTTCCAGTGCCTTAGCTACTTTCCTGTCTATTACCTCGCCGGGTAGTGTCCCTCGCACGCCACTAATCTCTACCTTGCCATAAGCTATGAGTTCAATTATCTTATTTTCTACTTCTTCTAAATCTCTTCTCTCAGTTGCTTTAGCAAGGCCCAATTGCTCACGCAGTGCTTTAGCAATCCTTGTATTTATCTCACGCCCTGTCTTCGTTGAGACAATTTCAGCAATTTTGCTATCAGGATAAGGATTGTATGTTTTTTCTCCAGCAATGACTTCTTTGACAGCATTTTCTAAAAGTTTAGCAGTCCTTCTCTGTTGTTCATCCGGAATACCAAGATGCTTGCGTATCTTAGGTATTTCGTTAGAGCTTATGTGAACGCCAGTTTCTTCCTTCACATATAAAGAAATTTGCTCATCAGAATAGATGTTATCTGGATCTGTAGTGACAATTTCTTCAACCTTATTTACCAAATCAAGATCATTATACAGATAGTCGTGTAGATAATTCGCAATGGTCTGTTTTTTGATGAAGATGCCCTCTTGTGCTAAAAGCTGGCTTTTAATCTGTTGTATAGTGTTGTCAAAAAATCCACTTTCATGTAAGATTTTTTTCGCTACTTCCTCAAGTTTACCGCGTTTGTATGCTTGCACCTGCTCTGTGCTGATGCCTGGCAGACGGCTAGCTATGTCTTTGTCGGTTAAATTGTTACCCGAAACACCAGACTTGAAAAAGTCAGAGAGCGTTGTATACCCTGCCCTTACTTTTCTCTCGCTCACATCGTTTAGCTCAAGTTTTTCCAGATATAATGGAATATTAGCCTCAACTGCAGGAAGTTCTGCTGTAGCTAGTTGCTCTCTTATTTCAGCCTTAGTAAGGATAGGTAGCCTTTCCTTAGCGACAATTTCTGCAACCATGTTTGCTTCAGCTTCTATTGTTTGTAGCAACTGTTCAAAGGCTTTGTCATCTTCAGCCAGGCGGAGCAAATACAAATATTTTTTGGGTGACGTGTTGTCCATATTATCGACTATTTTAGGGATAATCTGCCTATCAATGGGAGAGGAGGAGAAACGGTTTCTTAACTTTTCTTCTACCTTCAAAGCACGTTCATTAAGTTTTGCTATTACTTGCCTAAGTTGAATTGCCTCTGAAGGCCAGTCGTAGAAATTCGCTTGCGACATTAACTCCATTTGTCGGTAAGCATCAGCCAACTGCAGTCTTATGGCATCGTTGTTAGGATCGAGAAAAAAAGCCCGGCGCAGATTAAGAAAAAACTCTGTTGCATCTTTACTCGTGTCAATTAGCTCAGCCACCTCTGCGTTGAAATCGAGGTAAGCATCGAGATTGTCGGGCATTAGCTCACCATCGTAGCCTTCTTCAGCTAAACGCAAGGCTACTCTGACCATCTTGTAATGGTTGACTACACCAGCACCGTTAAGCTCACTTACCTCGTTGGTAACGGTTTTTATTGCCGTGCTCTCTAATAACTGCACAGCATTGTTTTGTGTTAGTTGTGGCAGAATGCTTCTTATATCAGCTAACACTCCTGACACCGCGGGAGCAGCAGCGCTTGTGCGATGAAACAGCATCTCTTCCGTGCCATCAAAAGAAAAGACATGCTCGCCAGGAGCAGTAACGACAACGCTACTGTCGGCAACTGAGTATTCGCTGACGCTACCATCTGGATTGATAGCCCCGACAGGGATTATCTTTACCTTGCCACCCTGCTCAAGAGCACGAGAGGCAAGAATAACGTTATCAGACTTTTCAGGGAAGTAGTTTCCTGCAGCGACGACGAAAAGTGTTTTTTTGCCCACAGGTGCGAGCTTATCGACATCTGGGGTAAATGTACTTTTGGAAAGGTTTACCACACCGGGTAGCCCAAGGTATTGTTTACCAGTGTCATCCATCAGCGGCTCTATATCGGATAGCAGAGAAATTTTACCTCTCGTGCTTATACCCGGCAGCGGTGACTTCCCCGCCAGCAGATGGGCAACCAGCACCCCATGATTTGGTTCATAATCATGGGGCTGCTGAAGCATAGCTAAGGAAGAAAAAGCGTTCGGAGTAGTTGTAGTTTTTTGTCCAACCTCATCAGCATTAAGTGTGTACTTATTTGTTAATCGCAACGACTCGCGTGCCTGTTCAGATGATAGAAACCTCTTATTCTGATAATCAGTAAAATCTGTATCAAAAATTCTCACCTCTGAAGAGTGCCAAGGAAACTCAAGTGTTGCCAACATCTGATGTACTTCAGGCGTACCGATTGCCTCACGATCCCACAACTTGCTCAGCTTAAGACGGTCATAGGTGGTTTTCCTATAGACCTTGCCCCACAGAGCCCTCTCCAGTACCGCCCAGTCTCGCGGGGCAAAGCGCGCAATCTTGCTGGTCGGCAGCAGCACTGCAGACATTGCCTTGCTGCTAACTCCAGAGATACATACTATAACTATAAAATTTATTAATAAATATCGCATGTTAACTCAATAAATAACTTGCAAAATACACCAACAGTCGTAACTTTAACTTATTTTTTTCTGCTTGTCAATAGTAACCAATGATAGGTGAATTACTATAGAGTGCGTATATCAGGATTCGAGTGGTAGCTAAAGAGCGGGTAAGCTGCAAAAATCTTGCCACCCGCGCTAACTTGTGATACACAGGTAGTCCTAGAGATTCGTGAGAAAATTTTAGCATAGGTCATAGAAGTGTTTCGCTTGTTCTGTGTGCTATCGTTGTTATTTGTCACTATGCCTGTGTTGGCTCTGCCAGTTGGCTTTCGTGTCAATCAGGGCGATCTTGTCTACAAGCAACTCAAGCAGCGTGATTTCCGCTTTTTATTCGACCAACGCACCGAGCGGGAAGCTCGTTTCCTGCTGCAAGCCGCGATCAAGGCCAAGCCAATCCTCGATGCATGGTTTTACCAAAAGCGCCACAAGCCACTGTTGATGACATCTTCTGCCGTGACCAGCAATGCCTCGTTTGCCAACTTTATCACCGATGGCATTGAATTGCAGACACTAGGCCGCGGCAACCGTGACCTGCTCCTGCACGAATACGTGCACATGATGATGTTACTTTATCTCGACAACTTTTTCGGCCCCGCGGGTGCAATTGTGCATTTGCCGTGGCTGCCCGCGTGGTGGATCGAGGGCATGGCGGAATCCCTCGCCGTCTCGGTCGGCTCTGATGTTCACTATGGTATCGAGCGGCATCAAGCACTGCATGATGATTTTCTCAGCTACGAGCAGTTGCACAGCCTTTACGAAGCTTCATTCCAATATCGCGGCTACAGCACCGCGGGACGTTTTTTCAGTTATGTGCTCGACCAATTCCGCTCTCCGACTGTGCTGCGTGATCTGCATGAAGAATTTTACCGCCAAGCCATGCCCTGGCTGTGGCCGATGACACTGGTGCCCTTTGCCGATTGGTTGCCGCTCGATATCGTGCTCAAACGTCATACTGGAGCGAGTGGTCGTGAGCTTTACCAACAATATATTGCTGCCAAGAAAAAATACTGGCAAGCACATAGCCCGCCCGTGCTGCTCGGAGCTAAACAAGGCAAGCGTCTTTTTTTCAACAGCATCACCTCTGTGCAAAATTACGCTGACCAGCTGCGCACACTCGTAGCGCACGAGGATGATCTCTACGCTGCTCGTCTTGTCTTTGATGCCGACACAGGTTTTGCTACCGCAATACAAAAAACCGACAGCAAGTTGCCAGCCGAACGAGTGGAACTCAGTGCCATGCCCAACCAAACACTGCATGCTAGCAACAGGTTTAGCCCGCGTCTCGGCGAGCCGCACGTTTACTTGCGACGGGGGCGGGATTTGCACAGTGGCTTGCCCAACAGTGCACTTGTGTTGCGCACAGAGGAAGGCGAAAGTGTTCTGCAGGAAGGCGAATTCCGCGCTTATGACACATACCTGTATGAGGATAAAGTTGTTTTTCTGGAATATGAATTTTCGCACACCCGTCTCTGCTGGTATTCACGCAAGGCGGCACAACGCAAGAAACACTGCCCCTTGACCACGGAATATCCACAGACGTTGAAGGTGCTCGGCCAGCGCGGGGATGAAATCTGGCTGCGGCATTATCATGAGAGTGTGCAAGGTGGCCGCTACAAAATTATCACGTGGCATCCTGAAAATGGCAGCAGTGAATTTGATTGGCCTTTCATCAGTAAACCGCTGCGTGTCGCATTTGCTGAAAACAAGACGTATTTTTTTATTGCCGAGCGTAGTTTTCGCTCCATCATCGAGCTTGATGCCAAGTGGCGCTGCGGGCGAAAAATAAGATTCGCCGATCACCTCACGGGTCTTTTCAGTTTGCAGGATAAGTTGGTCGTATCACTCTACAGCCCTAATGGGCATGTGCTCATGCGTCCTTCGGCGAGCGACATTGAACGTAGTAGCAACCCTTGCCGGGTGTTGAGTGGGCACAGTTCGCCGCTGCTCTATGCCTTGCAGCAGAAACAAGTGCCATCGTTTCCGCAAGCACTTTCCTACTATGAGTCGGGAGCAAACACACAGCCTGTGTTGCCTGATACAGAGCGTGATGTCACCAGCACCATCAAGGCGACTGAACCTGATAAGGGCGTGCGACCGCTGTTTTTGTTTCCAACGCTCGGAGCGACAGATGTGCAGAGCTTGCAGCTCGGTATTATCTCTGTGCCCTTGATGGATTGGTTGCAGAGCGAGATGTTGGTTGCCAACCTGATGTATGGCCTCACTTCCCGCTACCCCACTATTGACCTAACCCTGACCAGTACTCGTTTTCAGCCGACCTTGCAGGCATCGGTGTTCAAGCGGCAGCTGTATGACGGTGTGGATAGCGATGATCGCTCGATCTACTACGATGAATTCGGGGTGCGTGGCACTGCGGTAAAAACCCTGTATTTGCGCACTACCCGCCTCTCCTTCACGCTGGGCGTGGGCAGCTCACGTCTGCAGCGTTATCTTTACCGCGGCAACGAGAAGATACCACAGGGGGTGCTTTCGCATCTCGCACTCGGTGTTGCTTGGAGCGGTAGTAGTGAGAAACAGGCGTGGAAACTGCGAGCGTGGAGCATGTCTTACCCCGCATTTATCAATCGCGAGTTCAACTACCATCGTCATGGAGTTGAGGCGAGTTGGAATCTGGCCCTGTCTTTTTTTGCTTCAGAACTGGTCACCAGCGTGCAAACCATCGCGACTTCAGGCCCTAAGCGGCGTAATTTGCAGGAACTGTATCAGGTGTTGCAGACCTGGAATCCTACTCAGACGGGTGGACTAAGTAGTGTTGGCATTCCTATTGTTGGCGGGGGTGGGTTGTTTAGCTATCGTTTGGGTGATACCCAAGCACGCACCCGTGTGGCATGGGTCGTACCGCTAATGGCAAAATTCGACCGACTGTTCTGGATTTTTTACGCCGAGAAATTAAATTTCAGTGCCTTTTGTAATTACGGCGGTGCATGGTCTCGACGCGATGGATTGCAACGGGAAGACCTCGTCTTTGCACACGGCTACAGCGTTGACCTGCATCTCAACAACAAAGGCGTGCAGTTTCACATTGGTCTTGGTGCGGGGCAAGTTTTGTACGAGCCGCTTGAGGTCTACGCTAATTTTGGTTTTAGCTCTTTCCTCTAGGCTGTAGGTGAGGCGAAGCCATGCGTTTGCAGCCAGTTAGAATCGAGAAACTTGCTCAAGTAGTTGCTTACCCCGTCCGGCAAAATAACGACGCAATTTTGCCCTGTGCGCAGGCATTGGGCTTGACGTAGTGCCGCAGCCATTGCCGAGCCGCTTGAGCCACCGACCAGCAGACCTTCGTGGCGGATTAGTTGTGCCGCCAGTGCAAAGGCTTCTGCATCGGTAGTTTTTTCCCAGACATTTATGTGCTGATGATCGAGCACCTGTGGCACGAAATCATAGCCAATCCCCTCGACGTGATACGGGGTAACCTCCGTGCCGCCACCGAGAATCGAGCCGACAGGATCGACCCCAACCACGATTGCTTGCGGGCAAGTTTCTTTGACGCGGCGAGAAATGCCGCTGATTGTGCCGCCCGTGCCTGCACTGATGACAACCATATCGACCTTGCCGTCGAGGTCGTCGAGAATTTCCTGTGCGGTATGCTCGTAATGTGCAAGAGGATTGTTGGGATTGCTGTATTGGTCGAGGATATGCGCATCAGGTTGCTCTGCTTCTAGTTTTTTGGCCACACCTATGTGGCTGTTGGGCGAAGCGGATGGCTCTTCGGTCGGGGTGCGTATAATTTTTGCACCGAGAGCTTCGAGGATGACTTGTTTTTCCCGGCTCATTTTTTCCGGCATGGTAATAATAACACGATAGCCACGCACCGCACCGACGAGGGCAAGACCAATGCCCATGTTGCCGCTGCTGGCCTCAATCAAAGTGTCGCCCGGCTTGATCCGTCCCTCACGTTCGGCCGCACACACCATCTGCAAGGCGATGCGATCCTTGACCGAGCCGCCTGCATTCATGAATTCACACTTGCCTAGTAGCCGACATGGTAAATCTTTGCCTGTCCTGTGCAGCTCCACTAATGGAGTTTTGCCTATCGAGTCGAGAATAGAATCACACAACATGTCATTTCTCTCTGTAGTTACGCAGGCAAAGCCAACCAATGCTCAGGGCACGGAAACTGCCTTGCTGCTGGTTGACGCTGGTGTTTGCATCATGTGAAAATAAAGGTAAGACCACTTTTCTCCCGTTACTAAGAGTAAACTATACCAGACAGGCCTCGAATTTGAAACATAAAATAGCGGTAACTGTGACTTGATGACTTGAGGTTTTAAGTGTTTGATATATTCGGCAAGTCAATCATCGCCATCGACATCGGGTCATCATCCGTAAAAATAGTCGAGGTGGGCGGGATGCGTGGCAGTAAGGTGCAACGTCTTGGAGTAGAAGTCCTGCCTGTTAAGGTCATCGAAGACGGTGTAATCCTTGATCGGAATACTCTCAAGGCGACGATTCAGAGATTGATTAAAAAACTCAAAATAACTTTAATCGGTGGCAGTGCGGGGGTATCGCTTAGTGGTGGGGCGGTGATTATTAAACGGGTTAATCTTTCCAAACCACATACTGATCCTGATTTTTATGAGTATCTTTATCATGAGGCAGAGCAGTATTTGCAGTATGATGTTTCCGAGTTGTATGTTGATTGGGAAGTTTTGCCCAGCACACGTGGTAGCGGTGGCACTTCTGTGCTGTTGGTAGGAGCCAAGCGTGATATGGTAGAAGAATACACCACGCTGATCAGCAGTATCGGACTCAAAACATTGGTGGTAGATTGTGATGCACTCGCGGCAATCAATATAGTTAGTAGAACCATCGGCATACAACAGGATCTTGTAGTGATAGTTAATGTTGGCTATTCGTCAACACAAGTATCACTACTCATCGACAGCAACTTTGTGTTTACCAGAGAGATTCCTATTGGCGGCAACAACTACTCAGCTAAAATGGTAGAACTGATGGGACTCGATTTCGAGAGCGCGGAGACGGTTAAGATAACTATGAGTAATGGTGAACGTGCGGTTTCCGAAGAATGTGAAAATATTGTCAATGAAATAAACGCAAGCCTTGTCAATGAAATAAACGCGACAATTGAGTATTATTTCCAAAGTGGTGAAGCGACCGTGCCGGTAATGAAACCCTCAAAAGTATTCTTGATGGGTGGTGGTTCAAAAACAATTGGTCTCGATGCTACCATGAGAGAAGTTTTGCAAGCGACAGTAGAATATGTCAACCCCTTTCAAGGAATTGTGGTAAATAGAAACAAATTTTCTCCGCAATTTATGTCGCAACAGGGGCATTTGTTTGGCGTTGCTATGGGGCTTGCATTGCGTAAACTAGATGACAAAAAAGCGGCTTAAGGTTTTAGATAATGATAAGGATTAATCTTGCAAGTAGTGGTGAGAGTGCCAGCGATGAGATGCACGGTGGCAGTTGGTATGTCTTTGATTTGATCGTGCTAACCGCGGTGGCTGGAGCTGGTTATTTTGGGGTGCAGTATTACATGAGTGCGGCTAAAGACAGCATCGAGATAGTTGAAAGCGAGACTCGCAGTATTCGTGATAGTATTGCTAAACTGCAACAGTCACTAGACAGATACAACACACTTGAAGTGGATATAAATCAGTTGAGTAATAAAGTTGAAGCAATAAAATCCATCACAGTTTCTGTTTTTGAGAGATATAAATTGCTGATTGTACTAGAACATTTACAGGTTTTACAGCCAAGCGGTGTTTGGTATGATTCCATGAAAGTTGAAGCAGACAAGGTAAGTGTAAAAGGTGCTGCCTTCAACAATATTCTGGTAGCGGAGTTCTTGACTGCACTAGAGTCAACAAAAACACAGGAGGTTGACCCAGTAGATTTACGCACCTATGTTTACTTTGATCCATCACGGTTAATTGGCACAAATGCCATCCAAATTAATCTTACTGGTGATAATGTTGCAACTCCTTCAGTTGGGTTTGAAATAGAAGTTGGTTTTCAGTCCCAATCATACGAGCAGGTTAGAGACGAAAATAGCAAAGAGCTGGCGGTGAACGATGTTAGAGGAAGTTAAAGAAAACTATAAAGACATGAGCTACAAACAGCGGGCGTTGATTCTGGCGCTGGTTGGGATCCTGCCTGCTGGATATATTTACTATGACGAAGGCAGTGGCTTATCAGAAAAACTGCAAGCAGCTCAGCAGACTAAAATATCTGAAAACAAAAAATATCAGGTTGCAAAAGACAAAACAGAAAAACTCCCTTTGCTTGAGGAAAAATTCACCAAAGTTACGGAGCAATTGCGCAGAGCTCAAGAGAAGCTTCCCAATAAGATTTACATGGACGATATTCTGCACAGCACTGCAAGCATTGCTAAAGAAACAGGAATAAGATTTAAGTCATTCAAACCCGGCGTGGAGCAGTCGATGCAAGGCGCACATCAATACGCAGAAATGCCTATTGCTCTTGATTTTACAGCAAAGTACAGTCAGGTTATGACTTTTTTTGACAACATTGCCAATATGGAAAAAATAATTCATCTACGTAATATCAGTATGACTGCGGTGCGGGGGGGTAATGTTGCTGGCAATGTGTTGGTTGACACTAAGGTTGAGTTGATTGTGTTCAGATCATCTTAATTGGAGCAAAATTGTGATGTTTGTGTGGCTATGGTCACAAATAAAAAGAGTTATCGCCTTTATCGGAGGATGTTTTATTTTTTGTAATGCAGCTCTACTGGCATCGCCTGATTTTAGTCCACAATTCAGGTGGCAGCAAGGCGGTATCACAGTGGCTGATAATCATGAAAAAATGTCAGCAGAAATTAACAAAAATACTACAAAAAATAACGAAGGTAATATTGAAAACGATAAAGGAGTGCCCCAAGATAAACAACAAGAGGGTGATGCTGGGGGCGGTGGTATTGATGAAACAATTGAAACTCTTGAAACTAGCATTCAAATAGATGATATTATCGAGCCACCCGCGAGTTATCGCTATTCTTCTTTTAACAAAAGAGATCCTTTTGCCTATCCTGATCGCGAAGAGCTAATGGATGACGAATTTGTTGTCAGTAAACTTCAGCGCCACGATGTATCTTCGCTAAAACTAGTGGGGGTTTGGCGCTTGTCAACTGGCATTTCTAAAGCACTTATTCTTATCCCTACTGGTGAGGGGGTTGTGGCTGTTATCAGTGATCCCGTTGGTCAAAATAACGGCGAGGTTATGGAAATTGGTAGGAATAAAATTATTATCAGAGAGTATCTGATGACCCCAGATGGCACGCGCCAGTTTAACGATATAGATATGTTTTTGGAAGATTATTTTGACAATGGTGCGGAATTTACAGGACAGGGCTTGGGATCAGTATCCGAACAAGATGGAGGAGTTTCTTTGGAAGATGAACTTAATAAATTATTGAAAGGTACGGATAAATTAATTAAGGGCACAAGCGCACCCATCACCAATGCACCGAATGCGCTGAATGCACCAGCTAATGCACCCAATATGCCTGCGGCAACTGAGATTATCAATGCCCCAGCAAGCACAAATGCACCAGCTCAACCATAGGAATTGAGATGAGAAATAACTTGTTTTTTTACACAAAAATTTTGCTGATGATCTTGATGCTGTCCTGCTCTGCATCAAAAACCGAAGAAGATGCAGAATTGCAGAATACGGTAGATGCAGCTATGATTGGCGTGCAGAGTAATGACAACGAAGAAAGTAATATAGAGAACGACGCGCAAATAGATGAACAGCAAAATTTTGATGAGCAACAAGAGGGAGAAAACAACACACTAGAAAACAACGAGGTAACTGCTGAAAATAATAACAGCTTTGAGCTCAACGAGTTTGATGAGATAGCTGGTCAGCAGGATGCAGATGATTTCAGTGTAGGGCAGAATGCCGTCGATCAGCAAGGCTTAGAGCAGCAAGAAGAAGGCTTTGGAGAGCAGTTTGAGCAGAGTAACGAACAGATAATGTTCGACGAAGGCAACCAGTTACAAGATAAGCCAATGAATACTCAGACAATGATGGAAGTAGGTGATGGCAATGAAGAGAGTGTCGCTATTGCCGGAGAGGCTGATGCAAATGCTACAGTTGCGACTAAGGAAAGTACTGAAGCAACAATGGGAATGGTGCATTGGATTGGTTACGTTTACAAAGCTGATGAGTCGTTGGTAAATGTTGAAATTGTAACAAAAAATAACCCGCAGTTTGATATTTATCAGGAGGTCAACCGCGCAAAACAAAAAGAAATAGTTGTGCGTTATTACAACACAAAACTACGTCAAAAAATACGCCGTGATATCGATGCTAGTGAGTTCAGGTCTCCCGTCGCTTATATTCGCACGCGTGATGGTGACAAGAAGGGTGTTGTCGAAGTCGTTCTTACAATTCGTGATGAAGTAGAGACCAAATATCTTGCTAAAGACGGCAGTTTGCTACTCTCTTTTCCGATTCCTAAACGCTATTTTGGTAGTGATAAAATCGCTGCTGAACCATCTGAGCAAGCAGTTGATCTATCAAGTCCGTTGATTGTTGTTAAAATGGATGACAGCAAAGATCCTCGCTTGGGCAGAGTGCTCGGTTATGTGTTTAACAGAGAGGTTTTTAAGAGTATTAACCCTGACAGTATGCAGGAGTTGCCAGATGGATCGCTATCCTTCAACAATACAGCTAACGAAGCTGAAGTAGGTGTTAGTGTCTATGCTGTTCCAGCTGAGGATAGTGACATGATGATGGATGGCAGTGACAACAACGAATATCAAGAAAATTTTCAGGAGAATTTTCAGCAGAATCAGCAGGAGAATTTTCAGCAGAATCAGCAGCAAAACTTTCAGCAGAACAACGAAGGTAATTTTCAAGAAAACAACGAAGAAAACTCTGCTTTACGCATGCAGATACTAGATCACCTTGCAAGTTCTGAAACTATTTTTATGCATGTTGGTCAAGATCCTGCTGATAACTTCAGTGTGCCAGATGATTTGTCGGATGGTAGCAAGGACATAGAAGGTCTCCCTGTTGCTAATGGCAGTGCTGCTGCGGGGAAAGATGGCAACACTAATACCAGTAGCGCTGCGGTGAGCAATCCAGCTAATGTATCCAACTTTGCTGGGGGTAATGCAGAGTTAGAGATGGGACAGGTGGACAATGGTAACATTGACAACAATGCAAATTTAGAAGAGGCATTGCTTGACGAGGACAGCTTGCTTGCACCTCTGCATGGCACTGAGGCTATTGGACAAGATGGAGCTGCGGAAGATATTGTTGTTTCGGAGGCAAAGGCAGTGCGCATGGTTTTTCGTGATGCGCCATTGTCGGAAGTTTTGCACGCCATCAGAACTGAAACTGGCACTAATTTTATTTTTCAGCCCGGTATTGGTTCGCGCAAAATTTTTCTCAATCTTTCTAATGTGCCGTGGGACGAGGCGTTGCGTGCTTTGTTGGAGGTCAACGACCTTGCCATGGCAAGGATCGGTGATAACCTTGTGCGTATTGACACTCTTGCCGCTATTGAATCTTACAAAAAGCAGATGCAGAGTCTTAAAATCCAAGAAGGACGCATGCAACCAACTAAGGTGATGATTCTTAGACTATCACATGCCGAACCTGGGGCGATGAAAAATATGATAAGCAAATTGCTTGATAAGGTTATGAAAGAAGATGAGCGTATTAGAGTTGAAGTTGATACACGCACCAAATCACTGTTGATTGAGGCTTTACCAGAAGATTTAGCAAAAATTCGTGTGTTAGTCGATCGTCTCGATTATCGTGCCCCGCAGGTAAAAATTGCCTCACGGGTTGTTGAAGTGTCCAAGAGCACAGCCACCGGTTTTGGTATTAGCTGGTCGGGGCCAATCAACTACAACCAATCACGTGGTCTTGGCTTCGGTAGTTTGCTTTTTCCCAACTTTGCCACCGCGAGCTTTGCTGTCGATGCTGGTGGTGGTTCTGGGCCTGCTGGTGGCGATGGCGGTAGTATCGGTGTCCATTTCGGCAGTCTTAACGATTCGGTAGCACTGGATTTGCGCTTGAACATTCTTGAAGAGCAAAGTGTTGCCGAGGTACTGCAGACCAACAATGTGGTCGTGCAAGATGGCAAGACCGCAACTATCACCGCGGGTAGTACTGATGTTATTATCACGCAGGGAATTCAGGCCAACTCGCGGGAGGATGTAACCTATAACGTAACCTTAACTGTCACGCCCCGTATCACAGCTGATAACTCGGTTCAGATGTTGATCAAGATTGAAAGTAGGAGTCCTCGCCAATCTAGTCATAGAGCATCCTTTGACGAAAGAAGCATCAGTACTGAGCTATTAAAACAAAGTGGTGAAACAATTGCTATCGGTGGTTTGTACACTTTAAATAAAACTAAAGCTAGTTCAGGAGTACCTATTCTTTCTTCGATTCCGATTCTTGGTGCATTGTTCAGATCGCTCGGAAAATCTGAAACTCGTAAAGAGTTACTCTTCCTAGTTACACCAACTATCATCAACTCTGGCAAAGCAGGAGGTGATGATGATGATGATTTTGGTGATCAGGGCAATGTTGGTGGTAACTTAAGCAATAACACACAGCAGAATGATCAGTTTCAGCAGGAAAATCAATTTCAACAAGATAAGAATTTTGATGTTGATGACATCAACTCAGAGAACCCCAGCAATGCCGAATGGCAAGCCAACAACGATCAATTCCAACAGCAGCAAGGTCAACAGGGCAATCAACAAAATTTTTATCAAAATAACGAACAACTCAATAATGAACAACTTAATAACGAACAACTCAATAATGAACAACTTAATAACGAACAATTCAATAATGAACAATCAAACAATCAAGAAAATTACGACGAAATAGATTTAAATGAACAGCAGAACGACGATGAGCAGGAGCAAAACGCGTTGACTATCGATCAGCAACAGGATCTTGGTGATCAGTTTTGAGTAGTATTAAGCTCGTAGCTACTGCAACTGAGCAGTGCAAGCCTGTTAAAGGCTAGTTAAAAGGCAAGTAAATTTTAGAAGCGGTGTGTGAAAATGTTTTGTTTTAAAAAGAATGCTGGCATGGGTTTTCTTATTTTTCTAGCGATCTTCTTAAGCACCTGTGCTGGCAAGGTTGAAGGGCCTGCGGGTTGTTCTGTTGATTGTAGCAATGCTATCAACGCGACAGCTGATATGGAAATCACCGAGCTTGTGCCAGGTCCTACTATTAATTGTCACGGTTCAGTTGTACCAAAGGTTGTCGAGTTGTCATTCAAGATTGTAGCGACTAGCGGTGGCGGCGGGGGCGCTATCCCTCGTCCTAGTATCAGTGTTCGTCCAATTTTTAACGGCAGTTATGATCCGAGTCGTAATGATCACGAAGAAGTCGAATACAAGGGCATCGAAACCCCTAAAAGTCAATGGTGCAGTAATGCATGTGGTGTAGCCACAATAAAGATTTGGCCACAGTGTGAAGAAGGTGCGACAAGAACGCACACGCTGAGTATTATTTCTGGGTCTGTTGTTTCAGAACCAATAACCATAACGATGGTCGATGAATCTGGTGAGGGAGGATAAGGTATGCAGGCGCTGCCTTCGCCAGTTTACTATCTGACTATTCTCGATAATTTCCCCCTGCTGAAAACGGATCGGGTGCTGCTGGAGCGTTTTCGCCGCGATCCTGATGGACGTGGCTTTTTGTCCGTTTCTGAACTACTGAAAGCTTGTAATTTTCCCGCTGAAAGTCTCGAATTGCTACAAAGTGGAGTCGCAGCTCACCCATACTTTAGTGCCGCACGGGTAGTATTAGCAAAAGAATTTTTCCAACGCGGCATGATTTGCGAAGCACTTTCCATTATCGAAGAGTCGCCAGTAAATTTAAAAACAAACATTATGGCACAGAAGATAAAATTAAAAGCGCTGCTGCTGTTGCAACGTGAGCAAGAGTTTTGTGCCGTACTCGATTTTTTAAGTGCCGACCGCGCTCTTGATGATGAATGCGAGCGGCTGGCACAACTTTTTCATCGTGATGGTTTTACTAAAGCAGCGTCTGTTTTTGCTGCACGTCTTGTTGCAGAAGGTGTGCCTGTCAACATCGCGCCTTCCTCACCTCCCCCAACAACAACACAAGTACATCTGCAACAAGAGGCAAGCAATTACTGGATCATGCCAGTTGATGAAATTTTTTTTCGTAACAACAATGAGCCTGAAGGCAATGTCGCTGACCTCGAAACCAAAGCAATGGCACAGGTTTACGAAGATCAAGGTAATCATCCAAAAGCACTGCAAATCTATCGTCGTATGCTAGCAAAATTACCCCACAACGAGTTTTTACGTCATAAGGTAATCGAGCTGGCGCAACTAGTTAAAAAACCTAAACGCCACCATCTCGTTCTCGATGCTGCGACAATCAATAGAATAGAACAACTTGATCAGATCGATCTTAAACTAAAAAAATGCCGTGCCCTTTTGCAGAAGTTACCATGAATAAAATAATAGTTGCCAATGGCGTTAACCTTGATCTCTGCGGACAGCGTGACGCAGAACTTTACGGCAAGTTTACCCTTGCACAGCTAGAAAAATATCTGCGTCAACATGCGACACAACTTTGTCCTCTATTTAACTGCAACGACTGTGAATTGGTTTTTTTGCAAACTAACTGTGAGTATGAATTTCTCTCGGCAATATCTAAACCATGGCGAGGTGCGCTACTCAATCCCGGTGCGTGGACACACACTAGCCTTGCACTTGGCGATCGCCTTGCTGTCCTATCGTTGCCGTTTGTCGAAGTGCATATCTCTCCGTTAGCAAGGCGCGCAACACACAGACACCGTTCTTACAGTGCTCCCTATGCCATTGGCGTGGTTAATGGTTTCGGCCTAGACTCGTACCTTGTTGCTCTAGTTGGCCTGCTCAGTCACTTGCAGGGGATGGCATGAAACTTGATATCAGTCAACTATCGTCTGTGTATCAGGAAAATTTTAAAAAAAGTGCAGTTATTCTTTCTTTTCATGATTTTCTGCAACGCCTTGCTGCACAACCGCGTCGCTTGATCAGAAACTCAGCGCAATACTTGCTCGACACTTTTGATCACTTTGGTTGTGAAGAAAATACTGGCAGTGACACATTCCGCTTGCGCCTTTTTGATCTTGCTATTCCCGGCTGTGCTGCCATTGTCGGTTGCGAAGAAGTGCAGCATTCCATCTATGAAGCGGTGCGCACTTTTTGCACGCAAGGACAAGTTAACAAACTTATCATGTTGCATGGCCCCAACGGAGCAGCAAAAACTTCGATGATTGAAACCATTGCAGAAGCTATGCATCGCTACTCAACTAGCGAAGAAGGTTGTGTTTATCGCTTCAATTGGATTTTTCCCCAAGATCCTGACAAAGTTACTTGGATTAAAGGTGAAAGCAAGCCAATTGGCTTCAATGATGGCGAAACATATAATCCCAAGACTAACTCTTATGCTGAGCTTGAAGATGACCAAATAAGCTGCAAGATTCCGTCTGAATTCAAGGAGAATCCTTTCTACTTGTTGCCGATGCCACAGCGTATCCAAATTCTTAAACAGTGGATTGCCGTGCATGAAAACATTCCTATCGAAGAGGTAGAACTCCCTCCGCATGTGCTTTTGTCAGGTCTTTCTAAGCGCAACCAACTTATTTTTGAAAACCTTCTTAACGGCTACAATGGTAATCTTTATGAAGTTTATCGTCATGTGCAGGTTGAGCGTTTTTATTTTTCCAAACAGTATCGTGTTGGCATCTCAACGGTTGAGCCACAGATGTCGATTGATGCTCATGAAAAACAATTGACGATGGAGCGTTATGTTGCTAACCTACCATCGGTGTTGCAGAATTTTCGCTTGCACGAATCTTTTGGTGAGCTGGTCGAAGCTAATCGAGGTTTTTTGGAATTTTCTGACTTGCTGAAACGTCCGCTGGAAACTTTCAAGTATCTGTTATCAACGATTGAGAAGTCGATCTTAAGTCTCCATGCGAGCACTATTCCTCTTGATTTATTATTTTTTGCTACCAGTAACGAAAAACATCTTGATGCTTTCAAGGCCAATCCTGATTTTAGTTCTTTTCGTGAGCGTTTCAGTTTGATTACTGTGCCCTATCTGTTGCGACCTACACAAGAAAAACAAATCTATCAGCGTGACGTGGATATGTTGAGTAATACCCTTAGAATAGCACCACATGCCATCGAGATGCTCTGTCTGTGGGGCGTAATGACCAGACTGAAGCAGCCTGAGGGGAAGCACTACGACGAGAAACACAGAAAGTTAATTGCTCGTCTCGATCCTCGCAACAAAGTTAGATTGTATGAACAGGAAAAACTTGACGAACATTTTACCGCGGGAGAAGCTGCCATTCTGTGTGGGCTACACAAAAAAATTAAATCAGAATCGCAAGGCTCGATTGTTTTTGAGGGGCGGTTCGGTGTCTCACCCCGCGAGTTAAAAGCAGTTATTTATCGTGCTGCACAGCATGCTAAACATGGGGTTTTGACTGTTGTGCCGATTTTTAACGAGCTCGAACGCATGATCAAGGATCGCAGCGTTTATGAGTTTTTGCAGTTTGAGACACGTGGTAAATATCATGATGTTGGGCTTTTTATCAATCTTATCCAAGATGAATTCTGCCATATTTTTTATCACGAACTACTTGAAGCGATGACTTTGATTGATCATAAAGCTTATGCTGATTTGATTGCAAGCTATGTCGAAAATGTTGCAGGTTACATCAAAAAAGAAAAAATTCCCGATCGCACTACTGGCGAATTGCACCCGCCATCGCAGCAGATTATGGATAATGTTGAAAAAATTATTGGTATAAAAGACAATCAGCATCGCCATCGTGAATCAGTGTTGAGCAGACTGGCTGCTTTTAAGCTCGATCATCATGATAGAGAAGTTAATTTGCAGGAAATTTTTAGTGATTTTGTTGAAAAAATCCGCACTTACTATTTTAAGAAAAATGAAAAGCAGGTGCAGGAAAACTTCAAGACAATGCTTTCACTTGACAAGTCTGATCACAAACTTGCTGCGGAAGAAATCAAGCTTGCTGAGGCTACATTCATGAGTCTCAAAGATCGTCATGGTTACAGCAAGGAGATGGTGCTTGAACAGCTTAAGTTTTTGATTAATCGCATGAAAAAATGATTTTTTTTCTGTGAGGACGGCCTAAAAAACTAGGCAGATTTCAGCTTGAGGCAGAGATTTGATAGAATAGAGTTAGAAGTTATCCCATGAGAGCGCTCACATGCCAGCACGAACCGACATTGCCTTTGAATTATTGGAATTATGGGAGACTTTGTTGGTCAACATCGAGCAACAGTTGCTTTATTACCGTGCAAGCGTTTACAAAGATGAAACTGCCTGCAGTGTTGATGTTGAAATCACCCGATTACAAAACGTGCTGGAAATGTTCAACAACGACGCACTGCTCGAACCGCTAGCGGATTATCGTGCTTTGCAAACGCACAACCTCAAACTTTTCCCCGGCGAATGCTCTTTCTCCCGCAAGGTAGCCATTTTGGTGGCTGCGACGCGTGAGCAGTTGCGCCTTTATCGCAACGCTACCCACTATGAGATCGATTTCAGCCGTCAGATTCAGCAAAATCGCCAGCAACTGCTATCACTCTGTCGGCAAGGCTCAAGGCAGTGGAGTTTTTTTAGTTCCTTGTGAGCTTCGCCTGAAAAAGAAGCTGCCGAGTGGCGGCAATCGTGCTAAAATCGGGACATGAGCGATCGGAAGCACAAAGCAATGGTGATTGCCGTTGCCAGCCCACGGCAGGGCGTAGGCAAGAGCGTGGTGGCGTTGAACCTTGCCGCGTCGTTGGCTTTGGCGGAGAAGCAGGTGCTGTTGGTTGTCGCCGACCCCCGCCACACGGTGGCGCTGCAAAACGCGGGCCAGGCGGGCCTCTATGAGGTATTGCGGGATGGGATGGCTTTAGGCAGTGCCATTGTGCCAGCCGCGTTGCAGCAGCTCGAAGTTGTGCCTTCGGCTCCGTCTCTGTGGAGGCTGGACGCGGAGTTGCTGTATGTCAGAGACCGTGAGCAGCGTCTACATCAGTCGTTGGCAGCGATCGTTGATCTTTACGACTTCGTGTTGATCGACTGCCCCTCATCCACTGGCTTGCTGACTATCAGTGCGTTGCTGGCTGCAGATAGGGTTGTCGTGCCCGTTGGGGCTGCCACCTCTATCTGTGTCGAAGCGGAGCAGTTGTTGCAGATTGTGGCGAGTGTGCGGCGCAACCTCCAGCCTGAGTTGGGGGGCGTGCATCTGATCGCCAACAAAATCGCGCCCCGCGGCGGGGCAGAAGGCCAGCCTCACCTTCAAGGGCTGTTGGGGGTGCAGATTCCTGCGAGCACAGACATTGCCACTGCTGCGGCACTCGGCTTGCCCGCGGTTTTGCACCTCGCCGATGGTGTTGGTGCGGTCGCCTTTCGCCAGCTGGCGGCGGTATTGCAAACGAACTTTGCTCCTTCTGAATCACGTCCGGCGCGGGAGCAGAGCCTGTGACTGCCAAGACGGACAGCTTCACTAATAGCAAGCCGCGCCGCGTGCCTCCCGTGGCAAAGCAGGAAGAGCAGCAAGTATTTTTGGTGGCATTGGACAAACTTGAGCCGGGGCCGTATCAGCCACGCCTGACTTTCGATGACCAGCAGTTGCAGGAGATGGCGGTCAGCATCAGGCGTGATGGCGTGCTACAGCCGATAATTCTTACCCGCAAGGACGAGTGCTACAGCATTGTTGCGGGTGAGCGGAGGGTGCGCGCCGCACGGTTAGCTGGTCTGAAGAGCGTGCCCGCGATTATCAAAGACTTGAGCGCGGCTGATATGTTGCGGGTGGCCTTGATTGAAAACGTGCAGCGCAGCGATCTCAACGCCATCGAAGAAGCAACTGCCTATCAGGTGTTGATCAACGATTTTGGCTTGACTCAAGAACAGTGCGCCAATCAAATCGGCAAGGATCGCTCGTCCGTCAGCAATGCTCTGCGTCTGTTGGCCTTGCCGCTTGAAATAAAAACTGACCTGATGCAACGGCGTTTAAGCATGGGGCATTGCCGTGCTTTACTGTCACTGCCTAGCAGTGCCTTGATGCTAGAAGCGCGTCAGCTGATTCTCAAAAAAAATCTCAGCGTGCGCCAAACAGAGTTGCTGTGCCGCAGCATGCCATCGAAAAACAAAAAAAACACCAGCAGTGCAGCTGAACTCGACCACCTTGCCGAAGGCTTGCGCACCCATCTGCAAACCCGTGTGCGTGTCTCTGGCTCTGGCAGTAAAGGTCGTATTGAGATTTCCTACTTTTCCGCGTCCGAACTTGACCGCATTCTCAACCTCATGGGTTGCAGCAACCAAGAAGACTAGCAACTTAAGTGCTGGTAATTTTTTTGTTGCGCAGATATAAATATAGGCGCAACAAGGGAGTAGCGTGATGATTTTTTCACGTCAGGACTTACAAGTTGAATCGTTGCCAGAGTTGCTGGCATTTTTGCCCATTCTCGTTTTCGTCGGTCTCGTCGCTCCTTTCCTGATTGCTGGCTACACACTCGGCTTCTGCATGGACATGCTCGGACTAATTGAAGAATAGACTTGTTCAGCTACTACTTGGCGTAATCAACCGCCCGACTTTCTCTGACAACGCTGATGCGCACCTGACCGGGGAAAGTCAGCTCTTGCCTTAACTTAGCGGCAATCTCGCTGGAAAGATCGACGACCTCGTCATCGCTCATTTCCGACGGAGTAACTAGGGCACGCACTTCCCGCCCCGCCTTGAGCACATAAACCTTTTCGATGCCAGCAAAATCAGCGACGAGTTTTTCCATGTCGTTGAGACGCTTGATGTAGCCATCGACGGTATCATTGCGTGCACCGGGGCGGTTCATCGACAGTTGATTGGCAGTGTAGATAATGCCAGCAAGAGGACTGGACTGCACCGCGTTGTCAAAATGATGTGACCTGATTGCCTCTACCACCTGCGCCGATTCGCCCAGCCGAGCGCAGATGTCTGCCCCTACCTGTGCATGATGCCCGTCCACCTCTGAATCGAGTGCCTTGCCAATATCGTGCAATAGACCGCTACGTGCCGCTTCTTTGGCGTCACCCCGCATCTCCGCTGCCATAATTCTGGCAATCTGCGCCGTCTCCAGCGAATGCTGCAACACCGTCTGCTGCCCGACCGTACGATACTTCAAACGTCCTATCATCAACACCAACTCTGGGTGAAAATCGCTGATGCCCAACTGTAAGATTGCTTGCTCACCCTCATCACGCATCGTCTGATCCAACTCTTCCGTCACTCGCTTGATGGTCTCGCCGATACGTGAGGGGTGAATGCGTCCATCGATGATCAAACGCTCCAATGTAATGCGGGCAATTTCACGCCGAATAGGGTTAAAACACGAAACAATCACCGCCTCTGGTGTATCGTCGATAATCAGGTCAACGCCAGTCAGCTGCTCGATGGCGCGGATGTTGCGACCCTCACGTCCGATAATGCGTCCCTTCATGTCCTCGCTGGGAATGGACACGACCGTCACCGTCGCATCACTGACAAACTCACTGGAGATACGTTGCACCGCCGCACTGATAATCGAACGCGCCTGCTGGTCAGCCTCCTGCCGTGTCTCTTCCTCGATCTTGCGCAGTTTCTCCCGTGCTTCCTTGCGTGCCTCGCTCTCAATACTACGCACCAACTCATGCTTCGCCTCCTCAACCGACATGCCTGTGACCTGCTTTAGCTTGTTCTTGACCTGCTGGAGATTATCATCAACCTCATTGGCCAAACGCCGATAGCGAGCCTCCTCGTTCTGCAATGCCTGTTCCTGCTGCGTGACATTCTGTTCTTTCTTTTCCAGCAGCTGGAGCTTCTTCTCGATCGTGTGTTCCCGCTGGCGAATCTTGTTCTCCAGCTTAATCAATTCCTGTCGGCGCTGCTTCGTCTCCTTCTCAAACGAACGGCGGCGGCGATTGTTTTCTTCCCGCGCCTCGTCCAACGCACCCTGCACGAGTTGATCGGATTCCTTGCGCGCATTCTCGATCAACGTCTTTGATTCCTGCTGCGCCTTCTCATACACAGCCGTGATGCGACGACGATGCACGGAAAGACCGAGCACAAACACACCCAATGCTACACCGCCAATGCAGATAAGCACGATAATTAGCGAAACGTCCACCTTAACCCCTTCCAGCAGCGGGCACAAAAAAAGCCCGGCAGAGAATGCCGGGCTTGCCTGCAGTCTTTGCTGCCGTTATTCGTTTTGAAGAACAAACTCAACTCTTCTGTTCTGAGACCACGCCGCCTCGTTAATGCTTTCGACCGCGGGTTTCTCCTCACCGTAACTTATAGTTGGCAGATGATTTTCGTCAATACCCAGTTGCACTAAATAATCCTTAACTGCCTGCGCACGACGCTGCCCCAACGCCAAATTGTATTCGGTCGAGCCACGTTCATCGCAATGCCCCTCCAGCTTGACCCTTACACCGCTGTTGCTTTTCATGTAGTTGGAGACCTCGTCAATACTCTCTTGTGCCTGTGAGTTCAACGAATAATCGTCGAAAGAAAAGTAAACTGTGCGCTCCGATATCGACATGTCACCGCCAGTATCGCCACTGTAGTCACTTGGCAGTACCTCATGTGGTGGCGCAGCAGCCTGATCAACCAGCACCGGCTCCTCTGGTGCTTTGTCCCCAGCACAGGCAGACAACAACCCCAGCACTGCCAGCATCACTATCCACCGTCCCATCACTGTTCTTCCGCTTCGCGCCGCGCTGTCAGGCAGCGGTTGCATCGTTGCTTTGCTGTTCACTTTCTAGTTCTCCTCGTGTTGTAAGTTCAAGACCGCACCTCACTCTAATTATACCTGCAATCAACCGACAAGATAAGGGTAACTTTTGAAAAAAACGAAATAATTCGGTATTTTAGCTAACAAACACGTGCCGATCGCCACCTTAGCGCTTTATTTGTCGTGCCCACTGTCGCAACCGCTGCGGAAGCTCGCCATAGTTGGCACAGGACATCAACAACAGCACATCGTCGCGTTGCAGCTTGCCCTCAAGCCAGTGCCGCAAATCCTCGTCATTACCACAAGCGTGTGCTTTCTCGCCAATCTTGGCTGCCAGCGCCTGCGTATCCATGCGCTCCGCGGCCCGAATACGAGTATCGACATCGCAACGTCGCAAAGCTACGAGGTCAGCCAAGCCGAGACTGCGCACGTACTCCTTGAAGAAGACATTGCGCTTACTCGACGCACTCTTGCAATCAAACACCGCAACCAGACGACGGTCGGGGTACTTCTCCTTCAGCGTCGTCAACACCAGTTGCACTGCCGTCGGGTGATGAGCAAAATCTTCATAGCAGTCGATGCCGCTTTGTTTGAACAGATGTTGCAGGCGTTTTTTTACCCCCTTGAAAGAGGCAAAGCCATACTTGATCGACGGCAGGTTCTTGCAATCAAGGGCAATCAAACCACCCAACACCATCGCCATGTTAGCTGCGTTGTGCGCACCGAACAGAGACGTGCGCAGTTGTAGCTTCCCGAATGCCCGCAGCTGCACCTCAAGACAACGACTGCGTGGCGGATGATTAAGCACAATCACGTCCGCCATCTCGTTCTGCTTGTAAGGCGACACTGTGATGCACTTGATTTCATGCTTGTCGAGCAAGGCGGCGACGTTAGGGCAGTCGATGTTAGCAACGATGCGCTCTGGATTTTCTACCATTGAAATCAACCGTGCAAATTGATCGAGTAACTCCTGCACGTCACGATAGATATCGACGTGGTCGAGCTCGATGGCATTGAGCAGCAGATACTTGGGACGATAGAAGAGAAACTTCGCCCCCTGCGAAAAAAACGCACTGCCATACTCATCGCCTTCGATGCAGAACAGATCACCCTTGCCCACCCGATAACTGCGCTGTGTGTTGAGCGGCACACCGCCGACAAGATAGCCCGGATCTTTGTTCAAGGTTGTCAACAGGTGCGATAGCAGTGCCGTCGTCGTCGTCTTGCCATGTGTGCCCGCCACGACAATAGGACTCTTGTCTTTCAACACCGTATCGCCAATCAACTGTGGGAAACTAGTATAAGGAATGTTGTTGCTGATAACATACTCGACTTCAGGATTGTCTTCCGCAATGCGGTTGCCGATAACCACCATGTAAGGGTTGACATCGATCAAGTGCGAAGCAGAATAGCCCTCAAATAAAGTTATCCCTGCTTCCTCCAGCATGTCGCTGACAGGTGGATAGACATCACTGTCACTGCCGAAGACCGCAAAGCCGAATTCCTTAAAATAACCTGCCGTTGCCGCCATGCCTGTGCCAGCAATGCCGATGAAATATAACGCAGCATCGATGCGACTCTGCGGTGAGCTTAATTTGCTAATGTCCAAACGAGACTCCGCCCACGAATAACCCCTCTACCACCGATAGGAAGCGGCGAGATGGGGGCACTATGCCCGAAATCGCACGTCGTGTAAACAGGACAGGCAACCCGTGCCAGCCACTCGGCATGCAGTCGTGTGAGATCGCCGTCAAGCTGTTCAAACCGCCCCAACACAATCGCCTGCACTCCATCGAGCATGCCGCTGAAACGCCACTGATTGAGGTAACGCAACAACTTCCACACACTCTCGTTGATGTCCTCAAAAAACAAGATATAGCCTGCCAACGAGCGTGGCAAGTAAGGCGTAGCAAGTAAATTCGTCAACACCGAAAAACACCCGCCAAACAGCGTGCCCTCAATCTCCCTTGTGCCGTAATCATCGAGTGCTTCAACTGCCATTCCACCCTCACGACACGTGCCGCGCATAATGTCCAACAACGTCCGCATCGCCGCACTGTGTATGTCACCCCACGCGGCACTGCCCGGCATTGCCGCACTAATGCCAACAAAACCACAACATGTCCACAAGGCACTGTGAAGGGCGGAAATGTCCGAGGAGCCGATTACTCGCTTCGTTCGTTGTAAACTTTCGTAAGGAATGTGCGGCAAAAGATCAGATGTGCCATAGCCACCACGGACACAGAGAATGTCAGCGTCGTCGTCGGCACGTAGTGCGGCAATCAGGTGCGCACCCTTTGCATCCTCGTCAGCAAACACTGGCGGGGCAGCACTGACATCGATACCACAGGCACGCAACTGCTGCACACGGCCACGCAGCTTAACCTCAGGTACCGCAAATGCTGGTGCTACCATTTTAACGCTTGGAGTTATGGTGTCTTCCCGTAAACAACCGCCGCACCTGTGCGCAAGAAAGAAACGGTTTCGTTGTAAACCACCACCGTTCCTGCCGCTAACCAATAACCGTCTGAGTTTTGGGCGATAACCTGATACACACCATAGTCGAGATTGAGGAAGACACTGCGCGTTACACTGCCCTCCTGCATCGCCCACGCGGCTTGCATTTCCTTGCCGTTTGTGTCGAGCAAACGTAGCGACACCGCGGCGGCATCTTCGCCTTGCCGTGCGCCATGCTCGACGACGACACTGCCGAGTGTGGCATCGTGAACTTCCTCTGCTAACAGTGCCGTGTTTTCGATGAAACCACGTATCAACAGCGGTACAAGTCCCGCCTGCGGTGCATCAGTAAATTGATAGAGCGTGTCTTCAAATTCTGCATCACGAGTCACTGCATAGTTGCGACCGCGATGCCAATCAGGTGCATGTGCAGTTTCAAGCAGGCCGTTCTCGACTTTGGCCAAATAACGATCGTCGCCAACCATGCGCATCTGCACGAAATCGACGATATCTTCAGTGTGCTGTCCGTGTAGTGGACGATGCATGTCATTGGCAACCGCCAGCCAACTGCGATGCGGCCAACCTTCAGTCAGCGTAAAAACCTCTTCGCTATGATGTCCCGCAGCAAGCCCAACAGTAAAAACTGCCTGCCGCTGGCCATCGGCATCGTTGATAAAAAGTGTTAACGGCCCCGGATCGACGTTGAATAAACAAAAACGATTGTCCTTGCCCGTTGCCTGCTGTTGTGGTGCGAGCAATTGTAGTTGATTGAAGTAGTAAGCACCATCCGCCGCCACGTCGCCCTCGACCACAAAACCCGATTCGCCCTGCACGCCCTCGATCACTGCACACAGCGATGCCAGCCGTGCGTCTTGAC
Organism: Oligoflexales bacterium; assembly: GCA_965226195.1. GTDB lineage: Bacteria > Bdellovibrionota_B > Oligoflexia > Oligoflexales > JAPPIL01. The sequence goes on along the minus strand of OZ245333.1, from coordinate 349,348 downwards.
TGCGCCCGACGATCGTCTGCATCGTGGTAAAAGACACATCACGCTGCACCATCAGCTGATAGCGCACATGTTTCTTCTGCACGAAAATTTCCTGCAAGGCAGGCATATAACGTCCCTGCGGGTCGTGCAACTTCAACAACAGTCGTGCCGAATGTGGCACCTCAGCGATACGCACTACCCCGCGTGCGTCAGTGCGCAGCTGTAAATTAGAGCCGAGCAAGCTCACTTGCAAACCGCTAACAGGATAACGTGTGGTCGCTGTTGTGCGTTCATCGACAACTTGAATTTCCACACTGCGGTAGGCAACCTGTGCCCGCTCCAGCTTGAAAAACCCTTTGCTTGTTTTTTGCGTTGGCAGCGGTGGCGCAACCAACTGCCCCGCGGCAGGCTGCTCAGGCTCTAGTAATAAAGCAGGTGCAGCTAGCTTCGCTACGCTCGCGGGGTTCGCAGGCTTTTTGCCGCTTTCTAGCTCCATGCCGCTTTCTAGCTCCATGCCGCTTTCTAGCTCCGCGAGCGCTCTTGCTACTGGTGCTGCTTGCACTTGTAAGAGCAAAATGTGCAGCGTCTTGGCGACAATGAAGATAACCTCCGTCTTGCCGGCCCGCAGGGCGGCTAGACTGCTATCCTTCGCACGCCACGTGACAATATCCTCGTCACGCGGGTAAACTTCGACATCTTCATCTGCTATGCCATGCAACTGCACCATCAACCTCTGCCCCGCGGTGAGTACTGGGTGTGCGGGGGAAAAACTTACCGACCCCGCCTCGCGGCGCAACGTCAACGTCGTGCCTGCCTTCACTGTGTGAGACTCGGCAGGCTGTGCCTCAGCTGCCAGCAACGTGCGCATACTAAAGCTATTGCGCATCAGGTGCTCAACTTCGACACTAGCTATTAACTGTGGCTTTGCCAGCACACTGGTTGTGGTAGACAGCAAAAAAATAATTATAAAGTAAATGATAGCGAACCCTTTCATGTCTGACTCTCCCGACTTAAGTCGTATAATGCACTTCTCCTGCCTTCTCCATCGGAAAGTCCCACTCTTTATTTTACCCAATTTGAATTTTTTTTGAAAATTGCTGGAGATCAACGGGGTTTTGTGGGCAATCATTGCCTACAAAAAACCAAACCCACGACTGTTGACTTTGTATGTGGGGAGCGTTCTATATTCGGGGAGCGTTCCCGGCTTTGTTGCATAAGTTCCGTTGATTATAACATGCTGTTACCATAGCACTTTTATGTGGGGAGCGTTCCCCTCCCCGCTTTGCACGGCTCTTTGCCAAAGGCGTGCCCGAAGGCACGCCTAGCTCCACACCCCTGCGTGTTCGCAGACTTCTCGTTTGGGTCAGGTGCAATCATCCTGCTGCACCATGCACACATGTGTGCATGCTCTTTGTCGCTTCCTAGCTCCAGCTGAAGCATTGGCGTGAAATGGTTTGCAGGTCTGCTTGCACCTGACCATTGTCAACTTCTGTGGACACTATGGGCTTGTGCGTGGTGCAAGCAATGTCTTTACAACATTGGTGTGCTCATTATTAAGCTGTCAATATTTAGCACTATGCCCACCCTCTAAAACCAACCCCAGTATCAAATACTTGCTACGCCTCTTTTTTGCAATGCGTGCTTCGCAAGGCTCTTTACCGCTCTAACTCCAGTTCGCTCCATGCGCTCAGGTATAGTGCTTATCACTGACAGTCTTGCAACAAGCACTATCTCCAAACCAAACCCCGATATAAGCTCGCGGCTTTAGATGCTTTGAATTTGGGGTAGTTGTGGCTGCCGACATCTATGCCTATTTTTGGGGGCTAGGGTTGTTGCGACCCTGTTAGGCTCCCGCCGAAGGGCGCAAGCAACCCTAGCACGCAAGGGAGGTACACATAAATATTATGCTTTGTTTGGCACAAGCAGCAGTCGCAACTACCCCAAATTCAAAAGCTAACAAAAAGCAGGGAGCATCGACACAGTCATCTGCGCCAGCAGATGACAAAAACAAAATGCGTAAGCAGATGACAAAAAACAAAATGCGCCAGCAGATGACAAACCTTATTCACCTCGCAACTTATCGGCCGCGCGGTGGGCAAGGCGTAAGATACGCAGGACGACTTTTTGGTTGAGTTCGAGATCGTTGCGCCACGACAGGAAGAAGCGGTGTTTGCCGAAACGGGCGGGTACACAGGGCAGATGCACTGCGGTCAGTCGTTTGCCATACAGGTTAGCGACGTTGGTAGGCAAGATGCCGATGCCTAAACCTTTGCGGGTGAGTTCGGACACGACTTCCAGCGAATCTAACTCGAAGTGCTCGCGAAAATCGCAGTTCCAAGTATGCACATAGTTAGCTAGTGTCTTGCCTTCGTAATCGCTGGCATCAGGCATGAACAACAGGGATTGCTGCGCTAGCCACGCCTCTGTCATATGTTCTGGCAATAGCGACGGCGCAGCATAAAAGGCATAGTGATCGCAATACAGCTCGTGCGCAATCAAGTCGGAGTGCTTGCATACCTCCACCGTCAACGCCAGATGAATGTCCCTGTTGAGCAAGGCTTCAAGCACCTGTGCGCTACGTCCCGTCATGATTGATAGGGTGATACTGCTGTCGTGTTTAAGCTCTTGCCACAGCATGGGTGCGAAGTAAATAGCGATCGAAGCAAATGTGCCAAAACGTAAACGCTGCGGTTGCCTGTGTCGCGAGACAGTGGCAACATGAATATCATCCAACTCACGGAAAAACTTTTTACAAAAGTTATACAGCTCTTGTCCTGTCTCAGTCATGCTGAGACCCGCCCGACTGCGAGTAAACAACACACCTCCTAGCACACCCTCCAACTGTTTGATCGCATACGATAACGTCGATGCCGTCGTGCCAAGCTTGCGCGCCGTTGCCTGAAAACTACCCATCAACGCAGCTTCGTAAAAATAATAGAGCTTCTCGGTATGTCGCAACAATTCCGTGTTCACAGGTGCTCCTTGGATGCGATTATTTCGCCTACAGTATACATTGTGGGGCAATTTAACAACAGCACAAATACACCGCCGCAACGTTGGAAGTGGCAGCTATTGCCGTGTTAGCGAACACTGTTCAGCTAGCGTAGCTAAGCACTGAGATCATAAAGATATTTTTTATTTAAATAACAAGCAAAAAAACGAAAATACATGTGTGATCTTAGTTGTTTTATTCAGAGGAGGTATGTCATGTTAGGTAAAATTTGCTGGGTAGTTTTGTTGCTAATCGTCAGTGCTTGCTTGTCGTGCAAGCATACGCCGACGGGAGAGGAAAAAATAGTGCCTGTGATCGATAATCTGGCTACCTTGCTGGCTAGGTGGGGGGGGGCAAAGTCCACTGATGAGGTGGTTGCTAAGATGCTTGCAAAGGGCAACGATCTTGAGGCAGAGGATTACAGGGCTTTGCGCAAACTGCTTGTGAAGAAAGATATGGTCATAGTCGATGCCTTTAGGAAGCCGATGACCGCTAAGATTGCTAGCCTCGATGAGCTGCTGGCAGATTACAAAAGACTTAGTGCCGGTGAAAAAATACGGGAAGTGATCGCAGTGGAGATAAAAAATCTTGGGGTGAAATATATGACTTAGCTGTTATTTACGATAATTTTTATAAATTAGCAGACAATGACAGTATCAATGTGGATTGGCTTGCTCATAAAACAGGAGTTCCATTTGATTATCCTGCCAGTAAAATTTCTGAGCTAAGTAAAATAGATGCCGATACATTTGGTAGATTTATGGAAATTTTTACGGTTGAAATGGATCTTAATCCTGATGGTATGGTGGAATTGTATATGACGTTAAATCGCTACGATGCTTTGCTCAAGTTTGCCAGAGATAGCATTAGTAACGGGGAAGAGCTTAAACTGAGTGCCTTCAGCAAAGTATTTTCTGATTCAGATAGTGATACAAGTGTACGTATATACAACAGTTTTTATGGAGCTTTAGTGATGGAGCTTCCCAATTGGAAAATATTTCTAGGGGAGTTCGTTGGGTAGCTGCATCATCCTCACGTGATCAGCTAGTTGTAGCATTGGATCGTATCAGAGTTGTAGCTAACAATCTGAAAGAAGGGTTGATTACGCGTGCTAAAGTGCTCGATTACTCTGGTGTTAGTCCAGCCAGACGCACAGAAATTGAAGCGAGAGGTTTGCAGTATATATCTGATGATAGTGGAGTTACAAACCTTCATCAGGTAGGCATAGGTGGATGGGCTGAAGATATGCAAGCACAGCTGACAACAGGTAGGGGCGACGCAAGGAGTAAATTTGCTATCGATGCAGAAATAATAAGAATGCATGAAGAGATAAATGCAATACTAGACACAATAAAAAATCTAAAATGATGTTCAGGGTATCTTTCCTACTGTCTTCTGATATTTCTCATGCTGTGTTCATATCCTAACCTTGAAGACAGGTTATTGTTTAATTTATTTTTTTGGAGGAAGTTGTGAAAAATTTTCTTGCTAGTCTCTGTGTTCTAGTGTTCGGTACTAGTGTTGCTGCTACCTACGGCTGTGGTGGTGGTAACAACCGGCCGGGGCAAGGCTTTCGTGTGACTGTATGGCAAGAATATCAACGCTGCAGGGCAGAAGCGGTTATCTGCATCGCTCACAAAAAAGCAACGTGGCATGTCGTGCATGAATTAGAAAGTCGCGGCATGCCAACTTTCGGTGCAATATGGGATTCTTGATTTGCTCAAGCTAGCTGTTTTTCCCGTATTGCCGAGGCAAAAATTGTTCACGTGTCTAAAGTCACACCCTCGCTTGGCTCAAAGTGTTGTGGCATGAACAGACTTATCGCCAATCCCATCAGGGAGAAGTGCACAGCTTCGCTGAGCGTCTCAATCACTGCCCATTGGAGAGGGTAACCGAAGCCCGACAACTGAGCTCAGCGTCCCTAGCGCTGTAGCGAACAACACATGCTGACGACGGCGGTTAAAGCCATGTTTAGATGCCAAGCACAGCATCCAAGTCAAAAAAGCTGCGGGTAGCAAACAGGACAGCAAAATTGATACAAGCATAATTACCGTTACAGAGGGTCTGAACAAAAAAACTACGAGCGCCTCGTCATCCTCTGTTAGTTTTTTTATGAAGGTGCTGGGGCTCGGTACTATGTAGGCAGCGCCCGCAGGCGGAATAACATCCTGCAAGTGCGCTAAAACCTCCGCCTCCTTTGCCTCTGGTAACAGGGCAGATTTATACACTTCTTCTTCCCAGGCTAAACTGACTGCGCTCCACACTAGCGTTACCAACACACCGATCACCGTGCCTTTGCAGATAGTTTTTATCATAGAAAAATATTTCTCTTATATTTATATGCTATATCGTTATATTTTACACTTTTCGAGCTAAATGTGCAACGTGTTTAATTGACAACTGTTGCTAACGACGCAGCTATAGCTAAGGCACGCCTTCGCTTAGCAGCCGTCCACCATAGCGTCCGCCACCGGGGCCTAGATGTATCAGCCAATCGCAGGCGGCGATGAGTTCGGCGTTGTGTTCGATTAAGACGAGCGTTGCACCTGCTTCGCGTAATTTTTGTAAAACCCGCAGCAGCTTGGCAATGTCTTCGCTGTGCAAACCGCGGCCCGGTTCGTCGAGCAGTAGCAGTGTGTCGCGGTCGGCTTTGGCAAGGCAAGGCACGAGTTGTAAGCGTTGGCTTTCTCCGCCTGAAAGCTGTGCGGTCGTGCGGCCGAGTTGTAGATGACCGAGGCCAAGATCGACCGCAGCTTGCAGCACGGCATGCACTTTGCTGAAATTGCGAAAAAATTGTGCGGCACTGTCGAGGCTTAATTCTAACACGGCACTGAGGTTGAAACCACGCCACGTAATGTTGTCGAGCACAGCATCGTAACGCCGTCCATTACAGACATGGCAAGGCGTGGGTGGCAGGTAAGCAACGCTTGCCGCAACCATGCCCATGCCACGACAGTGTGCACAACGTCCGCGGCTGGCAGAACTTAACGCGAAATCAGTGGCATTGAATCCCGCGATCTGACTTTCTTTTAATTGCCCGAACAGACGACGCAGCCAGCCAAAAATATCGAGCTGCGTGGCGACCATGCTGCGTTGCCGTTGCTGCAGTGGGCGGCGATCGACAAAATAAATTTTGCGCATTGCCTCGAAACCTCGTAACTGCTGACAGTTGATAGCAGCACCACGCTCACGCCGTTGCAACGAACGATAGAGGCAACGTTCAATCAAACTCGACTTGCCCGCCCCCGCGACTCCGGTAACTATATTAATGCTGCGCGGTAGCAGTCGCACGCGATCGATGTGCAAATTATGGCCACGCGGTTGCAAAATTTCTAAAAATTTATGCGGCGCAGCCGTTATTTTTTTTTGCGCAGTGGAGCGAGAAAGCGGCAAAAAGCCCCCACGAGCAAGGTGAGTGGGCAACGGCTGGCACAAAAATTCCGCGGTTGGCGATACCGCGCGAAAACGTTCACACTCACCAAAACTAAAACTTGCCAACACCTCACCGCCCTGTTCGCCTCCGCCGCGACCGAGATCGATGATGCGATCGGCTTTCTCCAGTATGACACGGCTATGATCGACGATGATGATAGTGTTGCCGTTTTTTTTGAGGCGCACAAATTTCTGCCACAACTGTTCGACTTCCGTCGCCGCTAAACCCTGACTCGGTTCATCGAAGATATAGATGACACCGTTTAAACTTTCATTGATAAAAGTTGCAATTCTAATTTTTTGCAACTCACCGCTCGACAAACTGTGTAGACGTGTTGCCAGTGTTAAATAGTCGAGACCGAGTTCTTGCAGTTGTAAAAGTTCACCCCTAAGCCGCTGTAACACAGTGCGCAAATGTTTGGCTAACTGCGGTGTGGCGAGCAGCTCCCGCACTACCCCTTGCAGTGCGTCGAGCGTCATGTCTCTGAGTTGCGGCAGAGAATACGCGGCGACGGTAATGGCATGCAAGTTAGCTGGCAAGCCTGTGCCATGACAGGCAGCACAAGGCTGTGCCGCAATATGTCCCTTACCATGACAGTCATTGCAGTTGTTGGCAAAATGACGTGCTTCCAGCGGTGGCCAAGTGAAATTGCACTGCGGACAGCTGGCGGCAGTGGAAAAGTGTTGGGTGTTTTGCAGTTGTCGTTGCACATAATGCGCTGCACTACATCGTCCGTTGCCGACCAGCAGTGCTTGCTCGATACTGCGCACCAGACGTAATTCACACCCCTTTCTAATGTGAATGACATCGATGACCGCGCTGACCGTATTGGCACTGGTGACTGGGGGCAATGTCTCATGGTTATCAAGCGCATAAAGCTTGCCATCGATGATGACTCGCATGTGTTGGCGTTGCAGTGTGTGCCAATCTTTCCCCGTGTTGCGTTGTGTCGCGGGCAGTGGTGCGGCGAGCACAAGGTTGGTGTTGACGGGGGTGGCGAGCAACGCATCCCTGATGCTCGTAGTTGTGTATGCCATTGTCGGAATATTGTGCTGCGGGCATTTCTTCACCCCTAGTGCGGCGAACAAGATGCGCCACAATTCGCTGATGCCAGTTGCACCTCCGACAGATGCCGCGGCGGGTGGTGTGGACAGAGCTTGTGGCAAGATCAGCGCGGGCGACAAGCCGCTGATAGCCTTGACCGCGGGGCGGGTGAAACCCTGCAGCAGTTTGCGTTTGTGTAGCGACATGGTGTTGAAAAAACGCCGCTGTGCTTCACGCAAGATAATGTTCAATACCAGTGTGCTCTTGCCTGCACCGCTGACTCCGCTGACAACGGTGATGGCATTGCGGGCGATACGCACGTCTATATTGCGCAAGTTGTGCTCAGATGCACCTTTGATGATGATGTCAGACATCAGTTGTGTCTCTCAAGTAAGCATCGATAATCTCAAAGCAACGCACGAAACTTTGCGGATCAGCACATTCTTGTCCATATAGGTCAGCGGCGGGGCCGTGATCGGGAGCGATGCGCAATATCGGCAGGCCCCCGCTGATGTTGACAGCATCGTAAGCGGCACAGGCTTTCAGCGGTGCGAGGCCTTGATCGTGATAGATTGCCAGCACTCCGTCGTATTTTCCTGTGCGAGCGGCGTAAAAAATACTGTCGGCGGCATGCGGCCCCGTAATTACACCGTCTATTTCTTTTTGTGCCGCGGCAATTGCTGGGGTGATGATTTGCGTGTCCTCGTCGCCACAGAGACCACCGTCACCACAATGTGGGTTGAAGCCACAGACGGCGATGTGTGGCTGCGGACGGGACAGCAGTGTGCTGAGTGTGTGGGCGAAAAGTTTCAGCTTGCTGCATACTAGAGGCACGGTCAGTGCCGCGGGTAGTTCACGAATCGCTAGGTGATTGGTAACAAGACCGACATTGAGCTCAGTACTGCTCAATACCATGATTGTTTCACAGGCGTAGAGTTGGGCAAAAAATTCCGTCTGCCCACGCCACGCAAACCCAGCGGTGGCACAGGCCTGCTTGTCTATCGGGCAGGTTAGTACGGCGTAGCGGTCACGGTAGCTGATGTCGCGCAGGCTGTGCAATGCAGCGTTGGCAAGCGTGCCGCGTTGGTGAGCGGTAAGTGCCGCGGTTGGCGCACGACAGTCAGTACGTCCGATGTCGTAAAAATAATTACCGTGTGGTAGTGCCTCGACAAAATCAAGCGATGCCAACGCCGTGAAGGATAGTTCCTGCTTGTCTTGTGTCTGTTCTTGCCAGTGCCATGCACTGCCGATGATTACCAGCGGATATGGGCGTGGCAGCAGGTGTTGCAAGATGGCGATGGAGACGCTGTGTGGATCACCTAGCGTTATGAACAACATCACTTCTCCTTTTTTGACAAGTAAGAACGCAGGTTAAGCTTGACCAAAACGAAGAATGAGGTTACTGTCTCAGGAAGTTTTTGCCGCGTTATGTTTGGTTTGAGCATCTTGGAGTGTCGGTTTGGTTTCCGTTCGTGTGGCGGCAGGTGCGTTGCTGGCCGCGGTTATCTTATCTATTAGCAGTTCTTTGCTTTTTTCACAAATGCTGCCGCAGGTAATCTACGGCAAGGACGATCGCCACGACTTGTATCAGTTTGACGAGGCACGTTGGCAGGAGTTGGCCAAGTCAACTGCACTGCTGGTTGATCGCGGTTATGTGCGTAAGCTTGAGGGTGAAGAGCACGACTATAGACTTGTTACAAAGGAGGTTGGTCAAAGGTATGACCTCTGTCGGAGTGAGGCGTTCTGGGAGCAGCCGAGCACGGGTATCTGTTCTGGTTTTATGGTCGGCGCAGATGTGTTGGTCTCTGCGGCGCACTGTTTTCTCGATGCTGGTGCTTGTCAAGCAACGGCGGTGGTGTTCGACTATTCTTATCATAGCAGTGATGCCGATCCGACACGCTTGCCGCGCAGCAGCGTTTACTTTTGCAAGGAGGTGCTGGAACGTGTTTACGAGATCGCGGAGGGGTTAGATTTTGCGGTAGTGCGTCTCGACCGTGCGGTGCAGGGAAGGCAAGCCTTGCCCTTACGCACACAGGGCAAGGTTGCCAAAGGTGAGGATATGACCATTATTGGTCATCCACTAGGGCTGCCGACCAAGATAAGTCACGGCAAGATCAGGTCGGTGCGCAAGCATGATTATTTCATTATTAATGCTGATCTGTGGACGGGCAGTTCTGGCTCGCCTGTATTTGATTCTCACACTGGTATCGTTAATGGACTGGTGGCACGTGGTGAAGAAGATTTTATCTTTGATGGTGACGATAACTGTCAGGTTTCAAAGGTTTGTGCTCTTGATGATTGTGACGGTGAACAGGTAATTCGGGCAAGACTGTTCGCTGATTTTGTTACACCACATCTGTAGGTGGTGGACTTTCTCGCCTAGGGCGGTTACTTTTGGAGCATGGCTGGTCAGGTTTTAATTGGTATTGGCTCTAACCTCGGCGACAGTGTTTCCTACCTGCGTCGTGCGGTTACCGCAGTGCATGAGCGGTGCGGGGTGGTGGTCGATGTTTCGTCCTGCTACGAGTCAGAGCCGGTCGGTGGTTGTGCTGACCAGCGTTTTATCAACGCGGTATTACGTTGCGAAACCAACTTAGCGCCTCATGCATTGTGGATACAACTACAAGCGATTGAGTCACAACTTGGGCGGGTGCGCGTGCAACGCTGGGCGAATCGCACCATCGATCTCGACATTTTGTTGTGGCAAAATGCTGACGGCGTGACGGAACTGATAAATTTACCTGATTTGAAAATTCCCCACCCCCGCATGTTATTTCGGGATTTTGTTCTGCTTCCTGCCGCACAAATTGCCCCGCACTGGCGACACCCGTATCACCAACAGATGCTCAAGCAAGCCTCGACACGGGCGACAAGTATCGTGCGCCAATTGACCTCAGCGCTCTGATTGTTGCCGCGAGCTGAGTGACATCATTCCTGAAACGCTTGTGTATCGCGGCATGTGGAGCGAGTGAAAAAAATTGTCTTAAATTATTTGCGGTTAGGTGTTGTGTTGGGTGATAATGGAAGAGGAGGGTGTCTAGGCAGCCTCTGAGGAGGCCGTGTTCGTGCCTCCGCGGGTGTCTGTGTTTAACCTATGGAGGATCGGACTTTGATCAGGAAGAAGAAAAAAACAGTGGCTAGTAAAAAGGTTGCGAGCAGGAGAAAGTCTGCGGTAGGCAAAAAAGCCACTGCAACGAAAAAACCTGCGGCAGCGAAGAAGAAAACGGCAACCAAAAAGCGCAGAGTAGTTAGAAGAAAAACGACTACCATGCGCACCAAAAAGACTGCGACCAAGAAAAAGCGTGGCAGGCCAGCCAAAAAAGCTGCGGCTAAAAAGACCGTTGCTAAAAAACGCGGCAGGCCAGCCAAAAAAGCAACGGCTAAAAAAACAGTAGCCAAAAAGACCGTTGCTAAAAAACGCGGCAGGCCAGCTAAAAAAGTAACGGCTAAAAAAACAGAAGTCATAAAGACCGCGACCAAAAGACGCGGCAGGCCAGCTAAAAAAGTAACGGCTAAAAAAACAGAAGTCATAAAGACCGCGACCAAAAGACGCGGCAGACCAGCTAAAAAGACTATGTCCAGAGTTGGTCGTCGTAGAAGCCAATAAGTCTGATCTTGAGGGGAATGGGCAGAGCTAGAAACACGGCAAAGAGCCGAGCGAAGCGCTCTCATTCCCCCACGAACAGCGGCAGCAGCGCGGCACCGAGCACGCCTGATGAGTCGCCGAGTTCGTTTGGTCTTATCTGGGGCGGATTTTTTTTGACAAACAGTTCTCGCTGCATGTCTTCTGCGAGAGATTGGTAGATGCTCGCCTGTTTGCTGAGTCCTCCACCAAGTACGATGTAGTGCGGGTCTAAGGTATTGCTGACATCAACCAGTAGTTGTGCAAGGTGTTGGCGGTATTGGTTGATCGCAGCTACAGCCGCGGGGTCTTTCTTTTCTTCCAGTGCAAAGATTGCAGCAGCTTTCAGTTGTTGTTGGGCATAGGCGGGGCGGTGTTGATTGAAGTTTGCTTCGAGTGCCGAGCCTGACAGATATTGTTCAGCGCAGCCTCTGCGTCCGCAGTAGCACATCTTGCCGTCTCTGACGAAGGTGCGGTGTCCTAGTTCAAGGGCTGAAGTGTCTTTTCCTCTGAACATACTTCCGCGATAGAAGAGTCCGCCGCCAAGACCGGTGCCGAGAATAAGCCCAACGGCGATTTGTTGGGTGAGGGGCACGTTGTGTTGGTGATGAAAGTTGATGCCGATGTTGCCTATTGCTTCAGCGAATACAAAGCAGTTAGCATCGTTTTCACAGATGCACTTGCCTTTGAAGTTGAGTGCTGTGCGAAGGTCGGTGCGTAGGTCTTTATCGATCAGGGCGAGGGTGTTGCCGTTAACCATCTTCATATCGTGGTTGACTGCGCCGGGTAGACCGATACCGATACCAGCTAGTTTGTTGAAGGTGACGTGGTGCTGTTGGCAGGTGCTGGTGATGAGTTGGGTGACTTTTTTTACTATCTGAGCATAGCCTTGTTCTCTGGCGGTGGCGACACGTTCGCGGCTGATGATGGCAAAAGTTTCGTCGTATGCAGATGGTGGATTGTGTAGCCAGTCGCGGTAGTCTTTTTTTATTTGCACGAGTGCGCATTCGATTTTGCTGCCGCCGATATCGATGCCGATGACGTGGGTAGCGGTCATTGTACGCCTTGTGTTTTTTCTCGGTAAAAGCGAAACTCGATTTCAACGCGGGCGTTGAGTGGCAAGTGTGTGACTCCGACGGAACTGCGGCTTGGTGGTGTTATCGTCGCGAACACTTCCTCCCAGGCACGGTTGACGAGATGGAATTCTTCAAAATAAGCGCAAAAGATTGTCGCGTGCATGAGGTTGTCGAGGGTGAGACCGAAATCTGGCAGGCAGGCTTGCATGTTGTGCAGGATGGTGCTGGTTTCAGCGTAAGTGCTACCGCTGACTAATTTGCCGCTGTTGACATCGATGCCGATTTGTCCTGCCATCTGGTAAAGCGAACCGCATTTGACCATCGAACTGTAACGAAAAGCTGCTGCGGGTAAGTGCGTTGATGATAGTATTTCACGCACGGGCACTCCTTCGCCTCGTTTGTGTGCGTGTTATAGCCGCGTGGTTCGTGTGATGCAAGTTTGCTTAGCGAACTGGTGGCTTGGGTAATTAGTCGTGCTCGCGAGCGCTGTTCTCGGCAACGATGACACGGCTGGTAAAGGATTCGACGATGTTGTCTTTTTCTTTGAGACGGAATTCGATCAGTGCTTCGCCAATTTGCATGGCTTTGAACTCGTATTTGATAATTTTTAGACAGTTGTCATCATTGTTGCTAAGGCACATCGCCCCCTGTGACTGCGAGCCTTCGAGCATTTTCTTGTCCCAGACGACTTCCCAATCAAACCGTGCCTTTGGATCTTTGGGCAGGGTTTCGCTGAAACTTTCGCCCAGCAGCACTACCCGCACGGCATTGATGTCATCAGTTTCTGGTTGTTCTTCGTCAATAGGGGGGAAGATGAGTTTGCGCTGGGGGGAGGCACAGTCACCGATGAGCGCGGCACAGCAGACGAGTAGTAGGAGTTTCTTGATCATCGTGGTTTCCTCAAGCAAGGGGGTGCATTCGCCCTCACAGTAGTTACTGCAAGAACCTTGCCAATGCTAACGGAGAGAGAGGGATTTGAACCCTCGGTGCCCGGTGAAGGACACACGCGCTTTCCAAGCGCGCGCTTTCGACCGCTCAGCCATCTCTCCAAGACTTGTGCGTCAGGGGGCAAGCATGTTCGCTCTGCCATAGCAGCTGTTCTACCCAAAATTCACACAAACGGAAAGGGAGTTGTTTTTTCATCTGCTTTTAGCAGCTGAATGGATGAATGCTACTAAGATCCTCACCAAGCAGTAGAGTAAGGGCTGCCCCCACCAAAACCCCAATTTAACATGATATTGTAACAAACAACAAAATAAAACCAGAATTTTACGCGAAAGTCGGGGTCTGCTGTTGACAACAATATATTTATGAATTAGAACTTGTGTGTGCTATCTATTTATGAGATACATGTTTTTTTGTAAAAAAATAACCATTAATTAAGGCGTATAGTATTTAGTGTAATGATGTTTTTATAAGGAGTATGGTATGACAAGGTTGGCAGTTATCTATATGTTGGCACTCAGCGTTTTGGTTTCCGGTGTCGCTCAATCTCAAGCTCGCGTATTCAAGCTTACCCCCGTAGAAACAGTGAAGAGAGGGTTTGTTTGGTTGGCAGACAACGCGGCAGTGTCTTCCCTAAAGAAAGGCCTGATTTACGTAGTATTGCCCCTCATGTCGTGTTTCGGTGGCTTGTCTTGTGACGGTGAGAAGGATTTACCGCAAAATAGTGAAAGTGCTCAGCAGGTGGAAACGGTTATCGAAAAGCAGATGGTAGCGGTTGCCGAGAACGGGTCTTGGTTTGTGCGTGAAAGCGAATACCAGAGTGGGGTGTACTACCAGAAGCCTGCATGGTCTAGTGACGAATACCATTTGGTAAAGATTCACGATGAGACAGGAAAGCTACTTCCTGAAACACTCCGCTCAGGTTGGTACATCCTTTATAAGGATAAGGACGGCAGTGGGTGGTACCGGAGTAGCCTAATCGACTCCATCTCTGCGGAGAGTGTGGTTCTTGATATTCCCTACGTGGCTGTTGACGTTTCCCAAGTTGTCGGAGTTGAAGTTAATAATGATCCTTACAAAGATAGGGAGGTTGTGTTCTCTGTCGCGCATATATTACCCTATGATGATTATCGCATAGAGATAAATACAACAGATGATATTCACTTTCGCGGTAAGATTATTAACAGGTATACCAGTGACTACGCCAGGGTTATGGTGCGAAAGGATCTCTACTATATTCGACAAGATCATGGTGAGCACGCGTTTACGCAACATTTATCTGTTCAGGATAGGGTGCAAGTTCCCGGCTTTATTCTGCTGGAAAGGGATCATCTCATCATGATGGAAGACCTTACCATAATAGATGAGTAAGACCGTTTTTGCGGTATGTTTTGCCGTCGGAACTGGCTCTTCTCTTGAAGGTCTAGTTCTAGCTGGTGCGTAGCCACAGATGATCTGACTGTAATAAAGTGGAGCATCTCGGCTCATGCCTCCTCGTGCGGTACTGGCTAAGCGCTCTATCAACGTGCCTTCTGGCACGCTGATAGAGCCCGTCCCACCCTTTATTTGGTTCATACTTTAGTGGTATGTTAGGCAAACGTCTGGCATGTCATATCAATTAAAAGCATCGAAAGCCGCTAGTATGGCTATGGGTGCTTGGTTTTGGGAATGGGCATAGTACTTGCCTCAAGCTTGAGTTGTTTGCAAAAGTTTACAGTGGTCGGGGAAATTTTCAAATTTCTGTCTTTAGTGCTATAATACTTCCAACATCAATTAGTAAGTGTTGAATGGAGTTTGTGATGCGGTTTTGGGCGTGCCTATGTTTGTTTCTGTGTGGGCTGGCTGGTTGTGCTGAACAGGATGGTGTGGTGCTAGGCGTGATGGACAGGCCTTTTGTGTTTGAGTGGGAGATTGAGGAACAGCGCCATGCGGTCAAGTTACCGCTGCCACCCAACTTCAGCTACTACTTCATTGTTGATTGGGGTGATGATACTCCACCGCAGGCGGTCACAGCCTATAACGATTCTGATGCTCGCCATACTTACAAAAAGGCAGGTAATTATACGGTTACTAGTCGTGGTTTGATAGAGGCGTGGAACACACGTGAAGCAGTGCGCAGCACAGCTGCAATTACAGCAGTGCCCGCGTTGGGTGATGTTGGCTGGAAAAATTTGCGGGGTGCGTTTAGCGGGTGTCAGCGGCTGCAGACGGTTGCAGGTGGCGAGACAGGTGAGGTCGTTGATATGACTAAGATGTTTGCGGGAGCGGTCTCGGTAGTGCCAGATACAGGTGACTGGGACACAGGACGGGTCGTATCGATGCGCAGCATGTTTAGCAATACGAAGGCTGCTGACCCTGATGTCAGTCATTGGAACACTTCTATGGTGATCGACCTAAGCTGGATGTTTGCCAACACTGGAGTGGCCAACCCCGATGTCAGTCGTTGGGATACGAGCAGGGTGCTATCTATAGGGTGGATGTTTTACAACGCTCAGGCCGCCAATCCTGATGTTAGCCGTTGGAACACAGCCGCGGTGACAAGAATCGATCGCATGTTTGCCAATGCGACCCACGCCGATCCCGATGTCAGCGGTTGGGATACTTCTTTTGTAACTGGCATGTGGGGAGTGTTTCAGGGCGCAAAAGTTGCCGATCCCGATGTCAGCAATTGGGATACGTCAAGGGTGACCAGCATGTCGGGACTGTTCAATGATACTGTCTATGCTGATCCTGATGTTAGCCGTTGGAACACGTCACGGGTGAGGAGCATGGATTCGATGTTTAGAAATGCCCGTGCTGCTGATCCTGATGTTAGTAATTGGAATACGACACAGGTGACTGACATGAACTTGATGTTCAACAAGGCCATTTCTGCTAATCCTGATGTCAGCCGTTGGGACACTTCCCGGGTCAAATACATGTCGATGATGTTTGCCCATGCAACGGTTGCCGATCCTGATGTCAGCCGCTGGAACACGGCAAAAGTCTCCAGCATGCGCGGCATGTTTGTTGGAGCAACCCATGCAAATCCCGATGTCAGCAACTGGAATACCGCCAGTGTTGCTGATATGCGCTTGATGTTTGCACACGCACAACAGGCTGACCCTAACATGTCCAGCTGGAATTTCAGCAGAGTCTGGTGTTATTCCGACATGTTTCGTGACATGACTTTATCGTTTGCCAACTACACCCAGCTGTTGATACGCATCGCTGCGACTTCCAACAAACTAGCTAGTCGCATGTGTCGCGATAGTGACCGCCAACCGCTACCACTCGATGTCGGTGACACACAATACGAGGCAGTTGCTGCTGAAGCTAGGGCGACACTAATTACACGTGGCTGGACAATAAGAGATGGTGGGCAGCAAGACTAGCGACAAGGATCAGGAGGCCTAGTTATACCGATTGCACACGTGGTCTGTGGGAGTAGATTGCCATGTAGCTTTTGCCGAGTTGCATTGCGAGGTCAATTGATGCCATGCTACTTTGCTATTTTTAGTGACTTGTCGCTCTCGATGCGCAGCACTTGACGGCTGCGTGCAGGTGGAGCGTTCTTGGCTTTGGTGATGATCATGATTGAGCTTAAGCCTTTGAAGCTGTAGACATAAGGCACGTTAGGCTCAATCGTCAAATATCTGACACGTTCCGAGTTGCGATCGTAGACGGATAGTTCCAGTGCTGTCACTTTGCGTTTGTTCAGACTGTGCGTGGTTATCTTGAGCGATTGCGGTCTGTCGGTGGCTGACAGGGTGACACGAGTGTCCAACGGCACGAAGATTACCGCTGGCTGTGGCAGAGTCACCTCTGACCCACGTGGCAAGACATTGAGATCAAAGCCTTTTTCTGCCCAAAGACACGAGCTGCAAAATAAAATTGCTATCGAGACAAAAGCTCGCACTGAACTCTGCTTTCCAAACTTTGCGATAAAATTTTAGCACAAACATCCGAATAGTATTTTACCACAGAGTGGGTGTTGAGCACATGATCTTGAACGAAATTCTTCAGCTAGCGATAGATAACAATGTCAGCGATATTATCCTGAAAGCTGGTAGTGTGCCACGCATGCGCCATGCTGGGAAGCTTTTGCGTATCAGCAATGCACAGGAGTTAAGCTCTACTGTCATGTATCAAATCATCAGTGCAATTCTACCTAAGCACCTTGAGCAGAAGTTTTCTACAGACGGTGATGTGGATTTTAGTTATCAGACTGGCGGAGTGCGTTTCAGGGTAAATCTTTACAAAGAGCAGCAGCGTCTTGGTCTTGCATTGCGTCTTATCAAGCAAAAAATTCCCAGTGCGAAGGAACTGCATTTGCCGCCAATAATAAGCAAGTTTGCCCAGCATCGCCGCGGCTTGACATTAGTCACAGGTGCAACAGGCAGTGGCAAGTCAACGACAATTGCCTACCTTATCGAACAGATCAATCGATATCGTGCCTATCACATCGTTACGATTGAAGATCCAATTGAATATGTTTTTACGGAAAAAAATTGTGCCATCAGCCAACGTGAAATAGGTATTGATACGGTGTCGTTTCCACATGCGTTGCGTGCCGCACTGCGCCAAGACCCTGATGTGATTTTTGTTGGTGAGTTGCGTGATCGAGAGACAGTTGAGACAGCCTTAAAAGCTGCTGAAACTGGTCACCTTGTGGTGTCAACACTACATACGACTGATTGTGTTGATACGATGACCCGTATTATGTCTTACTTTGAGCCAAATCAGCACAACAATATCAAGATGATTCTTTCTCGCTGTTTGAATGGCACAATCTCACAGCGTTTGGTCAGCAGTACTCAAAACGGTCTCGTCTGTGCCTTTGAAATTATGTTTGCCAATCATCTTGTGCGCGAGTGCATCTTGAAGAAAAACGAATACAACGACATCAATCAGGCTATTGAAGAAGGCAAAGACCGCTACGGCATGATTAGCTTCGATAGCTCGCTTTTTCAACTCTATCAAAATCGCCGTATCACCAAAGAAACAGCACTGGCCGAAGCATCTTCGCCCAGTAATTTGGAACTGAAACTGCGTGGTGTTGGTTAAAGTCAGATATTTTCCACCATCCAGCCTAACAGTCTGTCTTGTTGCTCGCGCAGGAGAGCAAACGGTGGCTGTGGGAGTTCGCCACTCACAGCAAACTACTCAACCGTGTACGTGCCTCTGAACAAAACATTTCCGCCCACACTGTGTGCGCTTACCTGCATTATTAATCCTTCACCAAGCTCTTTAATCTCGACCAGCATGAAATTGGTTGCACTGTCATCTCCTGCTACGCGCAATGGGTTAGGAATATCAGGGAAAGGTGTGGTAAATACGCCGACAGGACTGGAGGTTAGTTCGTAGGTTTGATAGCCCAACACGTCTTGGGGAATTGCCATGACTTCAGCGTAGTGACGGTCTCCAGACAGCAAGACTACCTTTGTTCCAGTTGCACGTAATTGATCGATAAAATACTCAAAGCGTTCTGGGTGGTCGCCCTGAAAAGACTCGTCTTTGAACGGATCATTTTCATCATTTGTGTGTGAATAACCACCAAAAAACTGGCTGCCACTAGCAATAAAGGCATGGTCAAGCCCTTGCAAGTTGTGCAGTAACCATTGCAGCTGTGTGTCGCCGAAATGTCGTTCGGGAGATTCACCTACCGCAGTGCGAAAAGTGCGGTTATCCATTAGGAAAAAGTTATAGCCGTAGGCAGCAAAGGAGTTTGCTACACCAATTCCTGCTGCATTAAAATTCATAGTTCTATTACTACTGATGAAAAACGCCTCGAAGACCTTTCGGGCATCGTTCTTAAGTGTGAAGTCACGGTCGGAGTTGTTTTTCCCGTAGTCATGGTCATCCCAAGTTGAAACCACTGGGGTGAGTTTCCTGTTTCTGAACAGGCTGAGTTTCTCTCTAGTTTCTACGTATCTTGCCCATAGATCGGCTGAGGAAGCAGCTGGTCTGGGCAAGTCGGCATAGACATTATCGCCGACTAAGAAGATTACGTCTGGATCAAGTGCAACCATCTGTTCCCAAATATCACCCTGATCCCAGAGATCCAACATGCAAGAAGCAAAAGCAAAGCACAGTCCTTGCTGATGAGCTGCGGGTGTTTGCAGCTCCCTTTCGTCCAGCAGTTCGCCTGTGCTCGCAGCATGCACTTGAAAAAGGTAGGGTTTGTTTTCTTGCAACCCGTCAAAAAACACACGCCGCATCGCCCGCGTAGAGCTAGGATGGCTACGTACATCTGTTTCTGTCGGTGATACCTTGCCGCCTTTCCCATCAATCAGCGAGAAGAGGTGGTCACTGCTGGCATCAGTCAGAACAAACATCTGTGTCTGGCTGGCATTGGTCGCCCCTTGCATGATAGGGAACGTGCCCACAATATCATCGGAAGCCACTAGAACCCTATGCATTTGGTAGTCGTCGATTCTCTCGCAGGACAGGCCAGCGCATAAGCTGATAACGACCGCACCTATAGTAACCACCGCAGCTCCGTGGTCAGCTAGTTTCCTTACCCCTGTGCTCAATACTCCCAAAGCCTTCCTTACCTGTTCACCGCCACCAGCCTTGACGACAGGACAAGCAAGAGCTACTGCGACAAGTACCACAACCCCTACGCGGGAAAAATACCGAACCATTTTTATTCTCCAAATATTGTAAAGCGTTATCATGACTTACAACAGGTATGATTTATTTGTACAGTTTTCAACAAGTAATCAATAGGCAATTCATTCATTTGCTGTTTAGCAGAGGTGGTCTTGACAGACATATACGCTAGCCTAAAAACAGTTTACCTAGCGCACAAACTCTTCTGTATTTCCTTCAAAACTGTGACTGTGAATCAACCACGAAACAAGGTGATACCACGTGCAGTCGATGGGAGATATGCACATGAGGGCAACGAGCTGCTTGGCTCTACTGCTGTTTTGTGTTGAACTTGTGTTGCATCACCAAAGAAACAGCACTGTCCGAAGCATCTTCGCCCGGTAATCTGGAACTGAAACTGCGTGGTATTGGGTAAGGTCAGATATTTTCCACCATCCAGCCTAACAGCCTGTCTTGTTGCTCGCGCAGGAGAGCAAGCGGTGGCTGTGGATGTGAGGCACGCCCGTTAGCGAGGAGCACGAAAGAAATCATCTCATGATGCTCGGAGAAATAATAGCCAGCCAATCCTGCGACTGTGCGTGGCGCAGTCAATGTGCCTGTCTTAGCACGAATCAAGCCCTTGTGCTTGTGCAGACGTTTGCTGACCGTGCCTTCAAGCCCGCTTGCCGGTAGGCTGGCGAGAAAATCAGGCAGCAAACGCATGCGCCGTGCGGTGTGATGCAACACCGCGGCAATCTGGTTGGCACTGAGTCTGTTCTTGGCAGTAAGGCCAGAGCCGTTCTTGAGTGTGAACGGCGAGGTGATACCGACCGTTTTGCGCAACCATCCGCTCAGCTGCTTGCTCCCCGCGGCAAGGGTGCCGCGTTGGCGTGTGTCTGCACCGAGTTTTTTGATTAGCACGTCGGCGATGTAGTTGTTAGAAAACGTGTTTAGCCCTTTGATGATATGACTTAACGGATAGCTCTTGATGTCGTGTAGCGGCACGAGACGCGCACGCACGAGTGTGAGTTTTTTGCCTAATACCTGTACGTCGTGTTGGCGCAGAA
The DNA here is from genome assembly GCA_965226195.1 of Oligoflexales bacterium. GTDB lineage: Bacteria > Bdellovibrionota_B > Oligoflexia > Oligoflexales > JAPPIL01. The sequence continues at coordinate 328,617 of OZ245333.1, read as the reverse complement.
AGTTGCGCACGTAATCGCGGGCGATGTGCTGTGGCTGTGCGATGGAGCGGTAGAAGGTGCGCGGCTTGCTGCCGATGGCGATACGGCCGCGGGCGATTATCTTGAACGCTTTATCTGTGTTGCCGTTGCGACGCACGACACTGATTGCGTTGCGGGGGGCAGCGGCAACTGTGCGCACGCGGTTGTCGATGGCAACACCATCGAGGGGAAAGGGAAAAAGCGTGACTGTTGCTTGCTCGCCAATCCGTGCTGCGGGAACGACGAGTACGGCAACGGTGTTGAAGTTGACTCCGAACGCGGTCACTGGTGCGTCGTAAGCGTTGCGGCTGACATCAGAACTGCGAGTAGTATTGTGTGTGAATAGGCTGTTGTCGATAATTACCTGCCCCTCGACCGTGTTGATGCCGATGTTTTTGATATGCGAGGCGAACATCCACATTTTTTCAGAAATCAAATAAGGATCGCCGCCGCCGACCATCACGAGGTCACCGTGAATGCGATCTCCCTGTCGTTTGCCACGATAAAAGACTGAGGTGGTAAACTGATGTGTTGCACCCCAAGTGTCAAGCACTGCTGCAGTAGTAATCAACTTGGTCAGCGAGGCGGGAATGAGCAGTTGGTCGGCATTATGACTGAACAGCGTTGTATCATCGCTGACCCTACGCACCAGCACGGCCTGCTGCACCTGATACGCACCACTGTCCAGCAGTGCAGGTGGTAATTGTCGCATCGCGTTGCTAGCTGTCGGCAACAGGCAGGCATATAGCAGCAGCGTTGTTGGTATAATTTTCAACATGGCCTTAACATTATACCACGCACGCGCTAAACTCAAAAGGTGTTTACACAATGACTGATGGAAATAAAGGAGCTATCACATGCAACAGTTGGTGACGATTATTGGCACGGGGCCAGCGGGTTTGACCGCGGCTATTTACACAGCACGAGCGGCGTTAAAACCCGTTGTCTATGCGGGATTGCAGCATGGCGGGCAGTTGATTACGACCACTGAAGTGGAAAATTTCCCCGGTTTTGAGCACCCCATCCTTGGCCCCACCTTGATGGAAGAGATGACCAAGCAGGCGCAGCGCTTGGGGGTTGAGATCGTGTATGAGGAGATAACGAAAGTCGATTTCAGCACTGAGCCGCTGACGTTGTGGGCGGGTGACAAGCAATTCGCCTCGACCACTGTCATCGTTGCGGTCGGGGCAACGGCACGCACACTGGGTTTGCCGTGCGAGAAGGAGTTGATGGGGCGTGGCTTGTCCACCTGTGCAACTTGTGATGGTTTTTTCTATCGGGACAAGAAGGTGATGGTTGTCGGTGGTGGTGACTCAGCGATGGAGGAGTCGCTTTATTTGAGCAAAATATGTAGCGAAGTTATTCTCGTGCATCGTCGTGATCAGTTTCGTTCTTCGCCAATTATGCTGGAACGTGCCCGCAGGAACGACAAGATCCATTTTCTCACGCCGTATCAGGTGACCGACGTGCAATCAGATCGTAGCGGCTTGACAGGGGTAAAAGTTGAACATCAGGTATCGCACAAAGCACAAACCATCAACATCGACGGTCTGTTCATGGCTATCGGGCATATTCCCAATTCAGCCGTTTTTGCTTCCTATATCGACACTGACGAGCATGGCTATATTAATGTTGCTGACTATACCCGCACCAACATTCCCGCGGTTTTTGCTGCGGGCGACATTGCCGATCCGCACTTCAAGCAGGCGGTCACCGCCGCAGGCATGGGTTGTCAGGCAGCACTGCAAGCACAACGGCATATAGAAGCATTGGCTTAGTTTTTGTCAGTTGCTATGCAACTGACGGTAGAGGAGCACTCTGCTCTTTGCTAGCATGCCGATAGTGCATGGCATGCCAGCCTTTATTTTGTAGTATAATGTTAGAGTGTATTATGGTTCGGGGGAGGCTCATGTGGCTTTGTTGCATAAGTTCCGTTGATTAAAACATGCTGTTATCATAGCACTTTTATGTGGGGATCGTTCCCCTCCCCGCTTTGCGCGGCTCTTTGCCAAAGGCGTGCCTGAAGGCACGCCTAGCTCCACACCCCTGCGTGTTCGCAGACTTCTTGTTTGGGTCAGGTGCAATCATCCTGCTGCAGCATGCACACATGTGTGCATGCTCTTTGTCGCTTCCTAGCTCCAGCTGAAGCATTGGCGTGAAATGGTTTGCAGGTCTGCTTGCACCTGACCATTGTCAACTTCTGTGGACACTATGGGCTTGTGCGTGATGCAGGCATTACCTTTGCAATACCTATAAAATTCTTACTGCTAAAGGGTTATAGGATATAAACATGCCTGCCCTGAGTTATGCAACAAAGCCGGCTCATGTCTCCTCGTATGAAAACGGTTGAGCACTCGTCAACACGACCTCCCCCAATCCTATCAAATGCGTACATGTGTAGTGTGTGTGGCAAACGGCAGGTGTACGCCCTGCACTTCTTACTACCGCGGCAGATCAAGGCCGAGTAGCTAATCAATGCTTATCCTTGTCATCAGTGAGGAGGAGCTAGAAAGCGGGGAAAAAGCAGCACTTCTTACTACCGCGGCGGATCAAGGCCGAGCAGTTAATCAATGCCTATCCTTGTCATCAGCGAGGAGGAGCTAGAAAGCGGGGAAAAAGCAGCACTTCTTACTACCGCGGCAGATCAAGGCCGAGTAGCTAATCAATGCTTATCCTTGTCGTCAGTGAGGAGGAGCTAGAAAGCGGGGAAAAAGCAGCACTTCTTACTACCGCGGCGGATCAAGGCCGAGTAGCTAATCAATGCTTATCCTTGTCATCAGTGAGGAGGAGCTAGAAAGCGGGGAAAAAGCAGCACTTCTTACTACCGCGGCAGATCAAGGCCGAGTAGCTAATCAATGCTTATCCTTGTCATCAGTGAGGAGGAGCTAGAAAGCGGGGAAAAAGCAGCACTTCTTACTACCGCGGCAGATCAAGGCCGAGTAGCTAATCAATGCTTATCCTTGTCATCAGTGAGGAGGAGCTAGAAAGCGGGGAAAAAGCAGCACTTCTTACTACCGCGGCAGATCAAGGCCGAGTAGCTAATCAATGCTTATCCTTGTCATCAGTGAGGAGGAGCTAGAAAGCGGGGAAAAAGCAGCACTTCTTACTACCGCGGCAGATCAAGGCCGAGTAGCTAATCAATGCTTATCCTTGTCATCAGTGAGGAGGAGCTAGAAAGCGGGGAAAAAGCAGCACTTCTTACTACCGCGGCAGATCAAGGCCGAGTAGCTAATCAATGCTTATCCTTGTCATCAGCGAGGAAGTGCTTGCGCACAATCTTTTCTGCTACTGCGTCAGCATCCACCTTATAAGTGCCATCCTTGATGCGTTGTTTTAGTTTGCGCAGTTTTTGCTCGCGCTCGTCACGGGCAGGCAACTGCTTGCGCTGATCGTCCGTCGGAGTAAGTGCAGGGTTGTCGTGTGGATTAGCCATGTGTCCTATTGTTGCACGATCGCTGCGAGAACGCAATTTTTTCCAGTTCATTCTAGAGTCGGTTCAACTGACGTAGCTCATCGTCCTTGCCCGTGCTCTTGCTCTATTCCCATCAAAATTCTATTTACTGAGGGGAAGATCGAGGTCATCAGTAGGCGGCACTAGTTTAGCCGACAGTGCTAGAAATCTGGCAACCTTTTTTTCATTTTCTAGAAAATTTATCACCGCATCAACAGTGTTCACGCGCGTATTCGCAATATATTGGTAACCCGAATCGACTTCTTCCTTTTGTTGGCTCAGTGCTTCAAGGGGCGTGAAGTCTTTGTTCACATCCAGCTTTATGAGAGCAATTTCGGCAACACCCACCAATAAGCCTCTGTGCTCTAAACTTGCACTAGCAGCCAGCCTGTCCATAAATGCAGCTGCCTCTTTAACATTTGCGTCGTTAATAGATATAATTGAACCTAATCCTGTAGCTCTTTCTGCAAGTAAACCTACTTTCTCCATCGCTCTCAACACCGCAATCTGTGTTTTTCTGTTGGGGAGTTTACCACTCGCAATAGCAGAGCAGTTCAAGCTTACCAATACTGCAACTAAAAATAATTTCATTGTAATATTACTAAAAAAATAACAGAATATATGCTATAACAAGATAAAACATGGATGTCAAGTTAAAATTCTATTGGACGAGCACCAGTGCGGCACAGTTGCCGCCAAACCCAAGTCCACATACCAACACGTGACGCAGCACGGCAGACGGGTTGGCACGTAGTGCGGGATGTGCTGTAGCTGGCAAGTAGGGCAAGGCAAAACTTGTGCCAGTTTGCATTTGGTGAATGGCGAGTGCGACCGATAGCAGTGTCGAGCTGCCTAAGGTGTGTCCGATGCACCACTTGTGGAAACGCAGCGGTGGCAAGTGCGGGGCGAAAACATTTTCCAGACAACTCCACTCGGCATTATCGCCTTGCTGTGTCGATGCTCCGTGCCCGATAACTAGATCGATGTCGGACGGTTGCAGTTGTGCATCGTGCAAGGCGCGTGTGATTGCCAGTGCTAAGCCTTCCCCCTCTGCTGAAACGCCTGTTAGCGACACACCACGATCCCGTGCTGCGCCGTAGCCTGCCACCTGCACTGCGTTTTCACGCGGCTCGCAGCACAGATACAGCGCTGCTGCACCTTCTGCCAGCACCAAGCCGTCACGCTGAGGATGCAGCGGGCGCATGGGAAAATTATTCGAGTGTGGCGCAGCGCTGAGCACTTTTGCATTACGCAACATCTGTGTCACAAAGGGGGTGAGGGGAGCTTCGCTGGCAACGCACAAGACTTGCTTACCGCCACCACCCCTGAGATAAAAGAGGGCATTGCCGAGTGCATGCATGCCGCTTGCACAAGTGGCAGAGAGGGTAAAACTCAAGCCTGTGCTGTCTATGTAGTGACTGAGCAACGCGGCTAGTACCCCTGCGGTTGAGTGCGGGCTGGCGGCGGCGGAAGTTGTGCCGTATTGTAAAAAACGTGCGTGTTCTCGCTCCAGTAGTGCCGCAGCACCGCGTGCCGAAGCTGCAATAACCGCCATCTCGCCGCGGTCTTGTGGCAACACATCCTGCAACTGTGTGGTGGCCACGGCTGCTAGCAGTGCGACGCGATCTGCTTTGCTGAACAGCTTGGTGTGGCGCAGACAGTTCAGCTCTTCCTCTGCTGCAGGTGGCAAGACACCCTGCCAGTGTTGATCGTGCCACACAAGACAGGGGCTACCGCGCACCAATGCCTGCCAGTTAGCTTCAAGACCCGTGCCTGCAGCACTGACCACTCCACAGCCAGCGATGTAAACAGGTAGTGGCATTAGTGCAGCACACGATAGCGAAGAAACAGATGGTCATCGACATGACGTATGGCAAGCAGTTGTAAGCGCACTGCCGTGGGCAGTGATGGCTTGACCAGACGCGGAGCATCGTCGCGGGCAACGATCGTCGGGGCGATGGTGATGCTCAGCTCATCGACAAGTTGCTCCCGATAGAAGAGGTTATTGATTTCGCCCCCGCCAAACAATACCATTCTGTTGAGATTATGCTGTTGAAGTTGTGCAATGACAAAGGTTGCGACATCCTGTTGCGGGCAGACAAAAGTGCGCACATTGGTGGAGTCGGGAATCTCAAGCACGGACGGGGCAACGAGCCAGCGCTCGATGTGGTGCAGTTTCCAGAACGGTGAAGTTCGTGCGATGCCTCGTGTCGTCAGCACCACCCAGACGGGGCAACGACCGCGGTCGTTTTGGTAGGAAAGCAAGCGGGGCGAAGCACGCACCGTTTCCGCACCGAGAATCACGGCATCGCTGTGCGACACTTCTTCTCGCACATGCTGTTGGTCGGCTGTGCTAACGAAACCGCTGGCGACACGGGCTGGGTCTTTTTCGGCGTGAGCAGCGGCAATGTGCCCGTCGATACTCGCTGCCATGACGTTGGTGATTTTTTTCAAAGCTTGCTTGGGAAAAAATTACTACTATCAAGCCTGCTGCAGCAGAACCTGATCTATCTCTTCTTCGACTTCGACCGTTTCCCGATCGCTAGCCGCACTTATCTCACTGACAACCAACTCCCGTGCTCGTTCAAGCATTCTCTTCTCCCCCCACGACAAATCCTTGTCGGACTTCAGATAGTGCAGATCACGATAAACTTCGGCGACATCGTTAACTGCACCCGTGCGCAGCTTGTCGTTGTATTCCCGAAAACGCCGATTCCATGTGGTCTGGTTGATTTTCCTTCTTGTCTTCAAGATGTTGTAAATGCCCTTGATCCCTTCGTCAGAAACCAGATTACGCATGCCCGCTCGCGAACAGCCCGTCACCGGCACCATCAGACGTGCTCCTGAAGAAATAATGTGCAGCACGTAAAAATCTTGCTTTGAGCCACCGATATCACGTGACTCTACACTTTTGATTACTCCTACACCGTGCGCAGGGAAGACTGCCTTATCACCAACCTTGAATTCCATCGTCTCCTGCCTCCGAAATTACCTGTTACCTTAAAGTCAGGAACGTAAAAAACATCATACACCACGTAAAACCAGCACAACCTTTTCACCCCTCACTGCTCCGTAACTCCCTATAATAACACTTTTCCATAGAAAGTCAAGCAGAGTGTTTATCTTGCTCAACAAAAAATAGATTTTTTGAGAATTTTCATTTGAAATTCAACAAATTACGTAAATTTAGCTCGCAAGTACCTCTCTAGTGTGATTGTTCGACATCCATGCTAAGCTATCTGGACAAGCGGGGGGGAATGTGGCGAGGGCAGGTGCTAATGGTTTTTGTAAGCTTGTTGTGCGTACTGTGTTGCTTTTTGGCTACGATACTGATAGGTTTCGCTCTGTTTCGGTGAAAGGACGTTTATATCATGGCTTTATCAGGAGAGGACAGAGGCTCTATCATTGCCAAATTTCAGTTGCGGGCGGGCGATACAGCTTCGTCTGCGGTGCAGATAGCGCTTCTAACCGCAAGGTTGCAATACCTTAACGAGCATTTCAAGAAGTATGCTGGCGACCATCATTCCCGCAGAGGGTTGTTGAAGATCGTTGGCAAGCGGCGGCGTTTATTGGCATATCTGCGGCGCATGGACGGCGAGCGTTATCGTGAGGTGCTGTCCAAACTGGGTTTGCGCAAGTAGTGGTCGCGTGCTGCGGCCTGAGTGTGCGTCTTGGTAGTAATGGTTTTCCCCACAGTTAGCAAACACATGGAGGTTTTCAGGTGTCTAGTATCATTGAAAAAATAGAGGTCGGCGGACGGCAGATCGAGATCGAAGCGCAGAAGTTCGCACGGCTGGCGGATGGTGCAGTGATGGTCACTGGTGGTGACACGCAGGTGTTGGTCACGGCCTGCGGCGAGGAAGAGGATTCGGACAACGCTTTCTTTCCGCTGACGGTCGATTACATTGAAAAATACTACGCCGCGGGGCGCATTCCTGGCGGCTACAACAAGCGTGAGGCACGCCCCTCGTCGCTGGAGACGGTGACTGCACGGGTAATAGACCGCACGCTGCGTCCTAACTTTCCCAAAGGCTACATGCGCAACACGCAGGTCATCTGCACGGTGTTATCATTCGATCCAGAATACGATCCCTCCGTGCTATCACTGCTTGGTGCGAGTGCCGCGCTGACAATTAGCGGTCTTCCTTTCCTAGAGCCTGTTGCAGGACTGCGTATTGGTGTTAACGCCACGGGTGAATTTAACATCTTTCCCAACGAAGAGGAAATGCAGACACTCGACCTTTTCTTGTCAGCAAAAGAGAACGCACTGGTGATGGTGGAAGCTACAGCTAATTTTCTCAACGAACAAAAAATTCTGGAAGCGATGAGTTTCGGGCACAGCACACTACAGCCGATGTTGAGTGCCCAGCAACGTTTGCGCGAGCGTTGTGGCAAAGAAAAGCAGGAATTTGTCGTTAAAGAAGTTGATGAACAACTGAAGCAAGAGATCAAAAGCCAACACCTCGATGCCATCGCAACCGCCCTTCAGATCAAGGAGAAGACTGCACGGCGTAAGAAACTTAAAATGGTCAAGAAAGCTATTCTCGCCACCTACGAAGGAAGTGAACGCATCGCGGCAGCGGCACAGGTTTACGAGGAACTGGTCTACGAGCATGTGCGCAGCTTGATTTTGCAGGAAAAAACTCGCATCGACGGGCGCGGCCCCGCCGACATTCGCCCCATCAGCTGCGAGATTGGCGTGCTGAAAACACCACACGGCTCGGCACTGTTCACCCGCGGCGAAACACAAGCACTGGCAACCGTGACGCTCGGCTCTGGTGACGACGAGCAGCGTTACGAAACGCTCAACACCCAAAACAGTAGCCGTCGCTTCATGTTGCACTACAACTTTCCACCCTTTAGCGTCGGCGAAACACGCCGTTTGATGGGACTCAGCCGTCGTGAAATCGGGCATGGCTACCTTGCGGAGCGTGCTCTCTCGCACGTTATCCCAGCACAGAGCGACTTCGGCTACGCAATCCGCGTCGTCTCCGATGTGCTCGAATCGAACGGCAGTTCGTCGATGGCTTCTGTCTGTGCTGGCACAATGGCACTGCTGTGTGCAGGCGTGCCGATCAAGCGCCATGTCGCGGGTGTCGCGATGGGGTTGATCAGCGGCGGCAATGAGACAGTGGTGTTGTCCGACATTCTCGGCGACGAAGACCATCTCGGTGATATGGACTTCAAAGTTTGTGGCGACGAGGAAGGTATTACTGCCTTGCAGATGGACATCAAGGTTGCTGGTCTCGACCAAGAAACGTTGAGCAAAGCACTCGAACAGGCGCGGCAGGGACGCTTAACCATTCTGCGCAAGCTGCAAGAAGCGATTAGCAAACCCCAAGACCTACCGCTGAATGCACCACGCATCATATCAATCAAAATCAGCGAGAATAAAATTCGTGACCTGATTGGCCCCGGTGGTAAGATGATCAAAAAACTCACCGCCGAAACCGGCACCAAGATAGACATTGAAGACAATGGTGTGGTCAGAGTCGCATCACCCGATCTCGCTCGTGCCGAAGCTGCAAAAGCGATGATCCTCGCCATCGCTACCGATCCCGAAATCGGCAGCGTGCATCTCGGCATAGTGAAAAAGACCACTGATTTTGGCGCGTTTGTCGAAATCAAACCGGGGGTCGAAGGCTTGTGCCACATCTCACAACTCGAAGATCGCCGGGTCGAAAAAGTTACCGACGTGCTGAAAGAAGGTGACGAGGTGATGGTCAAGGTGATTGAGATCGATCGTCAAGGGCGTTTGAAACTCAGTCGCAAGGAAGCCTTCGGACAAAGCCCCGTTTCTTGATTTTAGCATTTAGCATGCTTGAGATGAGCTACGACGAACGTTCGCACGTTTGTCTAAGGCTGGGACAACTCTCTGATCCAGCCGAAGAACGACCGTAAGTAGCCGGGGGGTTGGTCGTTGGGGCGGGGGCGTTCGGCATCGATGCAGAGATTGAGCAAGCCGAGTGCAGTTGCATACTTGAGGTTAAAGCTGTTGCCCACGTCAAGGTCGATACGTGGCACAATTTTCCAGGTGTTGATTTGCAGACTAGCTTTCAGGTAAGGAGCGAGGTCGAGCAGCTGTGACCCACCGCCAGTTAGGGCAATGCCGCCGCGCAGCAGACGCTGGAAGGGCAACAACTCACTGTGCAGCAGATGTGCAAACTCATCGATGCGTGGAGCGAGTACAGGATAGACGTTACGCCACGAAACCTGCAGTTTCTTCTGGTTGAGATCGAACAGGTCGAGGTTTTTCTTCAAGTCGCTGGTCACTAAACCAAAGTGCTGTTTCACCAGCTCGGCATCATGCTGCGAGATGTTCAAGCCATACGACAAGTCCTGCGTGGCCAGACTGCCCGCTACGGCAATCGAAAACGAATGATGCGGCACACCGTTGATGAAGATGATGCCATCCGCGGTGCCTCCACCGATATCAACCAGTGCCACTCCCATTTCCTTCTCGCTATCCGACAAAGTAACGCTAGCAGAGGCAATCGACTCGGCCGCGAATTTTTTGACTTCCAGACCAGTATCGTTACAGAGATTCAACACATCTTCGAGATAGTAGCGATCGGAGTCGATGGTGAAAAACTCCGCTTCGAGATTGTCGCCGCTGAAGCCAAGCGGGTTGCGCAACCACTCACGCCGATCGATGCGATAACGCAGCGGAATGATGTGCATAATCTCACGCTTATCTCGTCGCGCACTGGTGCGTGCCGCCTCCTGCAGTGTTTTTAGCGTTGCCGCGGTGATGCGCGGCGCAGCGATCTTCGTATGAGCAAAGGCACGGTAGTAGTGCAGGTGATTGCCTGTCACACCTACAGCAACGGAACGGATGCGGGCGTTGAATTTTTTCTCCGCCGCATCGATCAGCTCCAGCAACACCCACTTTGCTGCACTGAAATCAGACAGCATACCCCGATGCACACCGCCTGCAGGCAACACACAGAGGTCGAGTTTACGCCCACCCTGATACGCAGCAAGACAGAATTTGGTCGTTCCCAGATCCAGCGCAAAAATGTCACTCATCAGCACCGCCTTCGTTATATTTTCTTCTGCTGCACAAACGCCTTGTCCTCATAATCAAGCTCGATTCGCGCCGCTTGCATGTTCTTGGCACGCAGCGAGGCAAGAATGTCACGCAGTTTTTGCAATTTCGACCCGAATGGTGCTGGCCCGAAAAAAACCGACGCAGCAACGTCCTCGATCTTAGCCTGCCAACCACGATACTGCTCGTAGATTATTTTCTCACAGATGAAGCCGATCTGCATTGCCATCTGCGACAGTTCCAACGCCTGCTGCACATTCGTCTGTTCTGCATCGCTCAGCATATACAAGCTATCTTCATCACGGTCATACTTTCGCGTTGTGTCGAGCACGCCCTCCAATATGGGGTAAACCTCCGCCGACCGTGCCATGCCGTAGATATCGCCTCGCCGACTGACATAGCGCAGCTTGCCGTTGACCTGCACTACCAACGCGGGACGACGTAAATCGACATGCACCACTACCCGATCACGTGCCGTCCTGATAATCTGCACTGCCGCTAGCTGTGGATCAAGCCCAATTGCTGTTGCCACCTCCTGCAATTGCTGACGTGCTCCACTGTGCAAGTGCTGGCTTGCCGTCGCTAGGATGAATTCCCTCACCTGCTGCGGCAACGGTGACGCATCCATCGTCTTTACCTCCACTGCCCACAACTGCGGCTCAACTTCCGCCCCACTATCACGCCACAACAGCCACACCACACTACTCAAGACAAGTGTCAGCATAAAAAACAGCAAAAATTTTCTGAACAGTGTGCGTTTTATTATTTTTTGTTTTTTAAGAATATCTTTCAAGTTTGTCTCCTCTGACCGCGGCCGTGTCGGTTTCGATCGTTTTGGCAAGTCGGGCGAGAATGCCGATGGCAATGAAAAAAATTAGCAGTGCTGACGAGCCGCTACTGACAAAAGGTAGTGGCAGGCCTTTGGTCGGCAACAACCCTGTAACCACACCCATGTTCAGCAGTGCCTGTGAAGTAATCAAAAAAGAAAAGCCGAAAGCCAAAAACTTGTGGAACTGATTCTTCATTAGTGCGGCTATTTTAAAACCGAGATAACAGACGTAGAAAAACAAACTCCAGACGAAAAACACTCCCAGCAGTCCAAGTTCTTCACCGACCACCGACAGAATGAAATCGGTGTGTGCTTCTGGCAAGAAAAAAAGTTTTTGTTTGGATTCACCCAACCCAGCACCGAACACACCGCCGTTTTGGAAGGCGAGGTAGCTTTGAATTATCTGGAAACCACCTTCGGAAACCTGCGACCAAGGGTCGAGAAAACTGACCAAGCGTTTGAAACGATAGGGGGCAAGCACGGTTGCAGTCGCGGCAAACACCACTAATGCACCGCTGAACAGGGCAAGATAACGACGGCTGAGGCCTGCGACAAACAGCATCGCACAACAGGTTGTTATCAGCAGAAAGACCGTGCCAAAGTCTGGTTGCAACATAATCAGCGTGCAGATGATGGCAGGCGGTAACAAACTCTGCCAGAGGTAACGTGCCTGTTGCAAATTGCAGGTGGGGCGGCTGAGGTTGCGGGCGAGGTAGAAGATAACCGCCAGCCGCGCCAGTTCCGCGGGCTGAAAATTAAAGCCGAAGATGCTCACCCAACGCGTGGCCAACCCAGACTTGATCGCGAGCGCAGGCACAAAGAGCAAACTCAAAGCCACGAGCGTCAGCAAAAACAGAGGTAGCGTTACCAAGGCCAGATACTTGAGCGGTAGAGCGAGCAGAAAAAATACCAGCGGCACACAGAGTGCAGCTACTAGCACATGCTTGCGCAAAAACAGATACGGGTCGTTGAATTGCTCCATCGCCCGTGTCGCCGATGCTGCATAAATTTCAATGATTCCCACCGCAGTAAGCATGAGCGCTGCACAGATCAACAGAAAAGCGAGTCGATGGTTGTCGTGCAAGGTGCAAGCTCCACGTTACTAATTTAATTTTAACACAAAAAGCTGACCCCCCCCTTGTCGAAGCGGCGGCTTTGCGTTACAGGTTAGGGTGGTTGAGTTCGGTGGGCTGTCGCTCCGCACTCTGTGCGGGGAGGAAAGTCCGGACTTCGCAGGACAGGATGCTAGCTAACGGCTAGGCGGGGCGACCCGACGGCAAGTGCAACAGAAAAGATACCGCCTTGCCACCTGTGGTGAGGTAAGGGTGAAATAGTGCGGTAAGAGCGCACTGGCGGGATGGTGACATACCCGTCTGGTAAACCCCATCTGAAGCAAGACCAAACAGAAAGCACCTCCTTTGGGTAATGCCTGAGGTGGTGAAGGCTTGTCCGGCCGATCTTTCGGGTAGGTCGCCTGAGGCGGGTGGTGACACACGTCCCAGATTAATGACAGCCGCTGCCTGCATAAGGCAGAACAGAATCCGGCTTACAGCCGAACTCAACTGCTAGGTTGTGCCCATGCTGTCAGAAAAAAACCTGCCTACCTACGCCAATCCGTTTCGCGATCGCACTCGCAACCTCAGCTGCGTGGTCAACCCCTACCTGCATCTGCTGCGCAGCGAACACCAACTACCGCTGCTGCACGGCACACAGCTACGGCAGGCAGCAGCCTGTTGGCTCGCTTACTTTGTCGCCGCAGGCATGGACGAGCCGCAAGCACTGCTGGTGGAAATCGGCTGCTATCGCGGTCGCAATCTGCTGGAGGTAGCACAACGTTATCCACAGACCGCCTGCCTCGGCATCGACCTCACCTTCAAGCGCGTTGTGCTGACCGCACAGGTAATTCATGCACAGGGATTGCGCAACGCGGTCAGCATCTTGAGCGATGCCCGTGACCTCGCCGCCCTGTTTCGGCACGACGAACTGGACGGAGTTATCTGCTTTTTTCCTGATCCATGGGCTAAGCCACGTCAGCGCAAAAAACGTCTGTTATCAGCAAGTTACTGCGCACAACTGGCTTGCCTGATTAAAGATGGTGGCTTCGTGTGGCTGAAAACTGACGACAGCGATTATTTTGCCCAAGCGACACAGGCATTGCAAGCACACGGCTTTTGCTTTACGGACACAGTTCCGCTAGAATTAACCAGTGCGTTCGAGCAACGTTTTCTTGCCGAGCACAGAAAAATTTACCGTGGGGTATTCATAAATAACAAGAACATGCCGATAAGAAGACATACACATGCACTGGTGAGGGACGGCGGGGCTGTGCGCACCGCCCAGAGTATGAACTGTAGAGGAGCATGACACCAACTTGCATCCTGACGAACGCATAACCGTTATTTGTAAGATACGCAAATATACGGTATGTCATAGTAAAATCAAGCAGATATCTAACATCACCTGCAGTCAGCTGCGTTTTAAACACTTTTCATTGAGCGTGAATTTTGTTAGCATAGGAAGAATCAGAGAACTGAATAAAGACTTTCGTAGCATAGACAGACCTACCGACGTTTTAGCTTTTCCGTTGTTTCCCCGTGCAGATGTGCGACGAGGTCTTCCCTTCGACCATGCACTTGGCGATGTGGTTATTTGTGTAGCTATGGCTGCCAAGAGTGCCACGCGTCTCGGTCAGGGTTTGGGGCGTGAGGTTTGTTTTCTGCTGGTGCATGGCATCCTGCATTTGTGTGGCTACGACCATCGTCAGCTGCAGGAGGAGGAGGTCATGCTTTCCGAGCAGCGACGTATCATGGCCAAGCTTGACGCGGGGTTATGGCGTGAGTGCGTGGTATTGCACAACGGTAGGAGGAATTGAACGATGGAGGCGGCCGCGGGGGCTGGGGATATAACAAGTATTCTCCTCATCTTTGGTTGTCTGCTGTTCTCGGCTTTTTTCTCTTCTAGCGAGACAGCTTTAACCTCACTTGGTGTGCTGAAAATCAAGCACCTAATCGAGCAGTCGAAGCGTTACAGCCAGTTGAAATACTGGATCAATGAGCCGGGTAAGGTACTGACGACGATCTTGGTGTTCAACAACACAGTCAATATTTTTGCTTCTGCATTGACCACTGATCTGGCAACGCGCTGGTTCGAGAGCAGTGCTGTCGGCATTGCCACAGGGATTACCACCTTTCTGGTGTTGATTTTCGGTGAAATAATTCCCAAATCGTTTGCCAAAGTGCATGCCGAGCGCATCGCGTTGCTGGTGATGCGGGTTATCAAGGTCTTTTGTTTCGGAACTTGGCCATTGATCTGGGTGCTGTCGAAATTCACCGACTTGGTGCTGCGCTCGCTGGGTAGCGAGGAGCAAGAGGCAAAGCCACCGATTACCGAAGACGAGCTGGAGTTTCTCGTCAACATCGGCCAGGAGTACGGTGTGATTGAAAACACCAAAAAGCAAATGATTTCAGGAGTGTTTGACTTTGACGACAAGGCGGTCAGGGAGATCATGACCCCACGTACCGATGTGGTGGCGATCGATGTCAACGAGAGCTTCGCCAATGTGGTCAACAAGACTATCACAACAGGCAACTCACGTTTGCCAGTTTACGAAGATCGTATCGACAACGTCATCGGCATCATCTTTGCCAAAGATTTGCTCAAAGCCTCAGTTTGCACGAAGGAAAAGTCCACGCTGATTAGGAGTATCATGCGCAAGCCTTGTTTTGTGCCCGAATCAAACAAGGCTATCCATGTCTTCAAGCAGTTCAAACGTACCCGCAGTCAGCTAGCGGTAGTCATCGATGAGCACGGTGGTATGGCGGGGGTGGTGACGATGGAGGATATTCTCGAAGAAATCGTCGGTGATATTCAGGACGAGTTCGATTCTGAAGAAGAAAAGATCAAGAGCCGCGGCGATGGCACTTACGAGGTTGCCGGGGCAATCAGCATCGACGAGTTCACCGAGTTCTTCAAGCTGCCCGAAGATGTCATCGAGGAGCAGCTGCAAGTAGAAGCTGATACCCTCGCGGGTCTGCTGACACAGGTAATCCGTGAGATGCCGCAGGTGGGGCAGACGGTGCAAATTGGCTCGGTAACCATCAAGATTACCAAAGTCGATAACAACCGCATTCAACGTGCCCAAGTGCGCTGCGAGCCACAGACCGCCGCGGCGGAGTGATCGCTCACACCTTAGTTTATGCCGCGGTTATTTTCGTTTTTCTTGCCCAATGTTTGAATCGAGATGGTAACTTCTAGCAACACCTCATCGTCAAGTATAAGGCGGGCTTTCACTCGCTCGCTGCCTGTGCTCTGCAGGTCAATATGGTAGTCTTGCTTGCTGGGCACGACACCGCGATTGATGCCATCAGCGAGAGGATATTTGACCAGTTGCTCGAACACTCGCACCATCTCCCTTGCCCCGTATTTTTGGCTGTAGCCTTCTTTGGCAATAATGCGCTTGGTCGCTTGGCTGAGCGAGATGGTGATTTTTTCCTTCTGCAAACTGCGGTTGAGTCTATCCAGTTGTTTTTGTACGAGGCGCATGGATACATCGGTGCTGAGTTTGCGGTAAGTGATCCTTTTGTTGAAGCGGTTCAGCAATTCAGGGGCAAAGTCTTTCTCTATCTCCTTGCTGTTAGTGGTCAGCACGATGATGGTGTTGGTAAAGTCAACCTTGCGCTGGCGGTTGTCGGTCAGACGGCCTTCATCGAGCAACTGTAGCAGTAGGTGACGCACTTCAGTGTGTGCCTTTTCGACTTCGTCGAGCAATATCACGCTATGTGGCTTTGCCTTCACTGCACGAGTCAGCAATTCTGTCAGTGCAGTAACACTAGTGGGGTGCTTGTAGTTGCTCATGTCGGCAGTGATAAAATTATCCTCGCGGTCGAACAGCTGTTGTGCTATTACCTTTGCGGTTTCGGTCTTACCCACGCCAGTTGGCCCCGCGAACAAAAATACCGCCATCGGCTGCGTTTCTTCGGCCAAATCAGCGAAGGCAATGGCCAGACTGCTGTTCACCGTTTCAAGAGCATGGTCTTGCCCATAGATCTGTTCCTGCAAAGCCGGTAACAGTCCCGCGGCTTTTTCGTTTTTACTCTTAAGAATTGTTGCCACCTCTATGCCGATTTTTTTAGCTACAATGGTGGCAATGTGCTTTTTGGTCAGCCGCTTGGCATCGTGTGGCAAAGCAGATGCGGCTTCATCGAGCAGAGAGATAGCTTTGCGTGGCTGCTGCTGGGAAGCCATATAGCGGTTGGATAAACTTACTACTGCTTGCAAAGTTGCGTCGCCAATAGCAATATCGTGATGTTTTTCATAGTCACCCTTGATGCCACGTAGAATTGCCAGCGTATCTTCGTTGGAAGGCTCGTCGATGTCGATGCGCAGGAGACGATCGACAATCGCACGGTCTCCTTCGATGATACTCTGATATTCATCGTGGGTGGTCAACCCGATGAGTTGCATATCACGTCCAAGAAAAGGCTTAAAAACATCCGTTATCGGTGGCGAGCCACTGGTTGACACATATCTACCGCTGAGCAACTGATGAATTTCATCGATAAACAAAATGCGCTTCTCTGGTTCTGCAGCAATAAATTTCAACGCATCGTTAACCCGCTTGTGCAGTTGTCCGACATACTGGTTTTTCTCATGTCCCCACATCGTGCCAACATCGAGGGCAAAAATTTCGCGACCAGCCAGCTCAGGCAACTCACCTTTAGCCAGCATGTGTGCCAACGCCTCGACAATGGCAGTCTTGCCAACCCCTGGGTCACCGACCAGCACCGTGCCTCGCATGCCTTTGCGTCTGAGCGAATTGACGACTTGCTCAAGCTCCTGCTCACGTCCAATGAAAGGGGGGTTGTTTTTAGTCCGCGCCTGCTCAGTCAAATTCGATAGGTAGTCTGGCTGTTTGAGCTTCTTCTCGCTGCTAGTATTATTGCCATAATTGTCATTAGACGAGGATGTCGAGGAATCATTTTTGCTGGCGTTGTCCTCACCTCGCTTGTCGCTGGCCTCAGCTCCTAATAGCTTAAGGGCTTCGGCGTACTCTGAAATATATTCTGAACCACTATTGATGACGTGATCCAGAGGTGTTTTGCCTTTCTCATCCCTAGCGTTGAGTTCAGCCCCGTGCTGTTCAAAAATCCTGACTGATTTTGCATCTCTGATCTTGTGCAGCGGAGTTTCATCTTTGTCGTCTCTTGCGTTAGGATCACTGCCCTTCTTGATGAGCAGTGCGGCCATTTTTGCATTTTTGACATAGTGCAGGGGGATTGTCCCGTAATCGTTTCTGGCATTAGGGTCACTGCCCTTCTCAATAAGCAACTCAGCCACCTTGTATCTGCCCTGCTGGACGGCAGTGTGCAGTGGTGTTCTCCCGTACTCGTCTTTAGCATTGGGATCGCCGCCCTTATCGATGAGCAGTGCGGCCATTTTTGCATCTTCGACGTAGTGCAAGGGTGTCTGCTCGAAATCATTCGTGGCATTAAGGTCACCGCCCTTTTCGATGATAAGTGCAGTGGTCTTTGCGTCATTAACGAGGTGTAGTAAAGGTGTTGTGCCATCAAGCTTAGCGACATTAGGATTAGCCCCGTGTTCGAGGAGAACCTCAACCATTCTAGCCCCACCATATTCAAGGGCGTAGTGTAGCGGTGCTTTGCCATAATTGTCCACACGGCTGAGGACATCAGCTTCTTCTGCTGCGGCAATTACCGCGGCAACTGCCACATTATCCGTGTAGAGGGCAAAAAACAGCGTTGCCTTGCGGAAGTCATCCACTTTTGTCACGCTTGAGTTGTCGATCAGCAGCTTTGCCGCGGCAGCACTACCGCCGCGCAGGGCGACCTCGTCCAGCATAGCTCTGCCACTCTTGTTCTTGGCATTAGTATCAGCACCAGCTTTGATGAGGGACTTGAGCTTGGTAAGGAAGCCCTTCTCGTTTGGCATAAGCTTCAACATTGCCTGTGTTGCCTCTTTGGGACTCAACGGCCCGCGTTTCGCACTGCCATGCAGCAGCTGGGTAAGACAAGCATTCAGACATAAAAACGACACCAAGATTAGATACTTACCTCGCATAATACTCCTCACCAAGAGTATGCAACATCATAAGACCAACCTTTGCTCCAGCAGTCTGTCGATGCTCGATAAAAATTTTGCTAAAGACATGCGTTGCGTATCATAACCACACAGCTATGGCAACAGAAAAAATATTGCTGTGCGTAGAGGAGGTGTGGCAGCTATCTTCAACAGCATCACACCCAAGTTCGCCGCGAGCGCAGATCACTGCGGCGGAATAACATCAATCACATGATGCTGCGGGGGTTTTCTTTTTTCTTATCCAATGTCTGAGTCGAGATGGGCACTTCCAGCAATACCTCATTGTCAAGCATGAGGGTGGCTTTCACCTGTTTGCCGCCAGTGCGCTGGAGGTCGATGCGGTAGTTTTTGCCGCCAGTCACGCCACCGCGATTGATGCCGTCAGAGATTGGATACTTGACTAGTCGGGAGAACATCCGCGCCATTTCTCTTGCTCCGTATTCTTTATTGTAGCCTACCTCGGCGACAATTTTCATCGCCGCGTGGCTGAGTGAAACAGTGATCTTTTTATCCCGTAAGCTGAGGTTCAGTTCGTCTAGTTGTTTTTGCACCAGACGTAGCGATACATCTGTGCTCAGCTTACGGTAGGTGATAGTTTTGTCGAAGCGGTTTAATAATTCAGGAGAAAAATCACGATCTATGTGCTTGCTGTTAGTGGTCAGCACGATGATGGTGTTGGTAAAATCGACCTTGCGCTGGCGACTGTCGGTAAGGCGACCCTCATCGAGCAACTGCAGCAACAGGTGTTGTACTTCAGTATTTGCCTTTTCGACTTCGTCGAGCAAAATCACAGCATGCGGTTTTGCTTTTACCGCACGAGTCAATAATTCTGTTAGTGCAGCAACACTGGCAGGATGCTTATAGCCACTCATATCGGCACTGATAAAATTATCCTCGCTGTCAAACAGCTGCTGTGCTATCACTTTTGCTGTCTCAGTCTTACCCACTCCAGTTGGCCCCTCAAACAGAAGTACTGCCATTGGTTGAGTTTCTTCAGCTAAGTCAGCGAAAGCGATCGATAGACTGCTGCTCACCTCTTCAAGGGCATGGTCTTGCCCATAGATCTGTTTCTGCAAGGCAGGCAACAATTCTGCAGCTTTTTCGTTTTTGCTTTTCATAATCGTTGCCACATTGATGCCGACTTTTTCAGCCACTATGGTAGCGATGTGTTTCTTGGTGAGCCGTTTGGCATCGTGTGGCATGGCGGCGGAGGCTTCATCGATCAGGGTGATAGCTTTGCGTGGTTGCTGCTGGGAGGCCATGTAGCGGTTGGATAAACTTACTGCGGCTTTTAAGGCTGCGTCAGTAACAATAATGTTGTGATGTTCCTCATAATCTGCCTTGATACCGCGCAGGATTGTGAGCGTTTCCTTTGCCGATGGCTCGTTGATGTCGATGCGCAAAAGACGATCGACCATGGCACGATCTCCTTCAATGATGCGCTGATATTCATCGTGCGTGGTTGCACCGATGAGTTGCATATCGCCTCGACCGAGATAGGGCTTGAGGATATCGGTTATTGGCGGCGAGCCACTCGACGACACTTGCCCCCCGCCAAGCAGCTGATGAATCTCATCGATAAACAAAATGCGCTTGTCTGGTTCAGCGGTGATGAATTTTAGCGCATCGTTGACGCGCTTTTGTAATTGCCCCACCCACTTGTTGTCTGGATGTCCCCACATACTGCCGACATCGAGCGAAAATATCTCGCGTCCCTCCAGCTCAGGCAGTTCGTCGTTAGCTAGCAAATAGGCTAATCCCTCGACAATCGCGGTCTTGCCCACACCTGCGTCACCGACAAGCACCGTGCCCTTCATAGCTTTGCGCCGGAGCGCACCGGAGACCTGTGCAAGTTCCTTCTTACGGCCGATAATCGGGTTGCTGTCTTTTTCGAGGGCAAGTTCGTTCAAATTCGTCAAAAAGTCTGGTTGATTGCTGTTCTTCGTGTCGCTGCTCTGGTTGTTTTTATCATACAGAGATTTACTGGGGTGCTGCTCATTACTCTCGTTTTTCTGACTATTTTTTGGCTTGGATTCTTTGGTCTTCCAGCTTTTTTCAGGATCAGCACCAAAAAGAACGAGAGCTTGGGAGAATTCCCGTGTGTTGGCGTAGTCCAGAGGTGTTCGTCCAAACTTGTCCACGGCATTAAAATCGCCACCATGCATGGCAAAAACCCTGATTATCCCCACGCTTTTGACCTGATGCAGAGGTGTCATTTCGTGCTGCTCCCTTGCATTAGGGTCACCGCCGTTCTTGATGATAAGCTCGGCCAATTCTGCACTTCTGACAAAGTGTAAGGGTGTTAGATCATCCCGACCTCCCTTAGCGTTGATATCGCTACTTGCCTTGATTAGAAGTCTTGCCAGAGCACGATTGTCAAAGTCAACCGCGTAATGCAGGGGTGTCAGACCTGTACTGTCCCGTGCATTGGGGTTACCGCCCTTGGCAAGGATATGTTCAGCCACGCCTTTGTCTGTGACAAGGTGCAGAGGCGTTTGTCCTCTTTTATTCGCAATATCAAGGCTCGCTCCTTTTGTGAGGAGGAACTTGAATACCTTATGGCTTTCGTATTCAATCGCGTAGTGCAGGGGTGTCATACCTTCATTGTCAAAAAAGTTGAGGTCAGTGTCTTTCTCCATCAGCGCTCTGGTGACCCCGATATTATTGCTGAAGATGGCAAGGAACAGGGGCGTGTCGCGGAAACTGTCCGTGATGAGAGGAGTATCTCCACCTGTTCTATCGAGGATAAATTTAGCTGCGGTTGAACTTCCACCAAAACGCGCGATGTTCTGCAGGATGGTCATGTCCTGTTTGTCTGTTGCTGTGACATCAGCCCCAGCATTGACGAGTGCTCTGAGCTTGGTAAGGAAGCCTTTCTCCTTAGGCATGAGCTCTAGCATCGTCCGCGTTGCCTCTTTGGGACTCAGTGGCCCGCGGTTAGCAGTGCCATGTAGCAGTTGGGCAAGGCAGACATTCAGACAGAAAAAAGACAGCAAGATAAAACGGTTACCACGCATAGCACCCCTCCCAAAGAGTATGCGACATCTCAAGATGACCTCTGCACATGCGGAAAGTAACTTATCGATGCCCAACAAAAATTTTGCTAATTACAGGGGGTGGCATATCACAGCTGTGCAGTAGTCGCAAGGGTAAAATGTCTAGGTGGCTCAATTTACTATAATCTGTGCAATTCATGCCGACTTAAGGTTACAGAAAAGCCAGTCGATAAGGCGGACAAGGCGGGGCAGGTATATCTATGCAGCCACCGCTCCGCTGATGAGAGGAACTGTATGAGCGGTAAAAAGATACTACTGCTACTGGGACTGCTGCTAGTTGGTGCGTATCAGTTTGATGGCGTGAAAAAGATCTTGAAGTGCTTTCGGGTGTCCACAGTGCTTCTGGCATACGACAGTTGTATGTTTGACCCCAGCTGCAAGAGCACAAAGAGAGATGGCTTGTTAGAGGTCAAGGGCAGACTGGAAGAGCTGCGAGAATCCAAAAGACAGTATTGTGGGGATTGAAGGTCTACTTGCCTCCTGCTCTAATACCTGTTACGGCTTTGTGCCAGTAACTTTTTTCATCTCTGATTTGCAGAATCTTCTCATTAGGAGAGCGCTATTCCCCGTCGTCGATAATTTGCAGGATGTAGCGTTTAGAGAGCTTAGCCGCAGCACACTTGATGATCGTCCGAATCGCATCAGCGGTGCGTCCTTGCCTACCGATCACCTTGCCGATGTCTTCCTTCGCGACCTTTAGCTCGATGATGTTGGTTTGACTACCGCAGATCTCCTTGATTTCAATCCTGCCGACCTCGTCCACCAACGATTTGGCAATATACTCGACCAGTTCCTTCATCGGCGCTTCCATCGTCACCATCTCCAGCTTAGTTCAACTACCGTTTCCACATTCTACAGATCGGAAACACCACACTAAGATTTTAACGAATTCTACCCCTACAGGGAAGGAAAACATCGCCTCGTATCGACAGACCACTTCTGTCTAAAATTCAATGATATTGTCTAGTATGTTTACAGTTCTGTAGAGTTTTCTTTGTAGTTTTCAATATAATTTTATCAAAAATATCATGAAGTTACATTATTTAGCTTAAAATATACTTTGTTTGGAATGTAATTTGCTTTATGAATGGTGTAGGCGGTGGATAACGCTGTGGATTAACGCTAGTAGTTTGGAGATGGTTATGATTTTGGGTAATGAGCGTGACATCAAGGAAGGGCTGGTGATCTCGGTGGACTTCTCCAGTCAGGTACAATGCAAGAAAGACGCTGCGCAAGGCCGACTGGATCAAGTAATACTTGCTAATCGTCGCAATCAGGAAAAGGTGCGCAAACAACGCGCCGCAACTAACAGGTCGGTATTGAGAACTTACAGGATTAGAAAAAATGAAAAGAAATGAAACACTTATCAGAATCAACTTGCTCGGCAAGGAGTTTCTCGCCCCGCCGCAAAAGCCACAAGCCGAAGCGTCACTAGCGGGCAACCCCCCTCACCTCGTCGTGGCACTGCTAAAAAAACTTGCCAAGCAAGTGCGTAACACACAAGCGTGAATGTGCGCAGGGGAGGCTTAAGCCTTCCCACCTGCAAACTTTTGGCTAGTTAAAAACTAGCTTAGCCTGCTTATCTCCGATCATATTGGACACGTCCTCTCGGAATAGCCACATTACCGCCACCATGAGTATTTATATTTATTATTTACAATTTTATTATATCGTGATATTATGTCCTAGATGTTAAAGTATATTATTAATTTTAGTATGTTATGGATAATTTTTCCTTCCAAGATCAAGCAAGCAAAGCTCAACTACTGGAGAGAGCGGTAAAGGTTGAGGTGACTAGAGGACGCATGATCGAACTCGTTGAAGCGTTCAAAACTTTTTTTACCATTCCTGAGAAGCTACTGCTTTGGGATATCACAGTGGGGTCGGGTGAGCTCAGTGAGGATAGCGAGCAGGTGACCAGAGTTTTTCTTGCCCTACATCACAGCACCGACACGCACGTATCTATCAACGAGTATAACCCTCTTCTCATCGCCAAGAGAGTTTATCAGAGCAGTCGTGCCTCGTTTCGGTCCAAGCTTACTCTTGGTGGTTAGGAAATTATTAACTACACTTATATCCCTGCGAAACTTTTGGGCGGGGACTATTACCTTCCGATTGCTGACACTATCGTTATCTGCTCTGACAATTTGGCCATTGTTTTGCACGAGGCGGGACATGCTGTAGACTTTGCAGAACAAAACAGGAACGGGCTGGGGACAGGACTTTACTCGATAATGAGGATACTGCCGCCAGTAATGCTGCATCAGGAGGTCGTTGCTACCCGCAAAGCGATTGCTTTCGCAGAAAGTTGCGGTGAAGAGGTTGGCATTAAACACTGCTGGTCGCTGCTTATTCCTGCCTTTGGCACTTATGTTGCCTACGTTATCAGCGATTACATTGAAGTGAACTACTGGCTGCTTCTAATCTCTGTTGTGGTTGCTTTTCACGTTCTAGGCAGAGTAGTCAATGCAGTCAGATCTTACCGCAACAGTTACACGATAGATAAAGACCTCTCCGCACTGGTGGAAAGATTCAGGTACGGGGAAGTCCTCTCCAAGCAATAGTTTAGTGCTGTGTGGGCACTTGTCGCGGGAAAAATCATCTCTGCCACCGAGAAAAATCAAAATCAGTCGTCAGTTCTACAATATAAACTGGCAGTGGCTGTTGCTGGTAAAAATCATAATCGCGCCAATAGTCTTTGGCAGTCATCACGATGGCATTGACGTAATGAGCGAGACGGCGTACTTCGGTGCGATCGACAGCTTCATGGTCAGCAAGATAGAGGGCAATACGTACTTGCACGCCGAGTTTTTGCATGGCAGCGAGCACCTTTGCTGGTGCGGCAACACCGCAGATTAACAGCACAGGGTTCAGTGCATTGCTAAAGGGTATACGTGTCGTCGGCGAGGGTTGCAGTGCGGGGCTGTCAAACTGTACCTGCACCGTGCGTGGCACAAACTGCTGCACTTGTTGCACTTGCAAAGCACTTGGCCTGCCAGCCGTAGCACGGGTGAACAGGACGAGGTCAGCACGGCGCAAGGCACAGCTCGGTTCGCGCAGACTGCCGCACGGCAGCAGGCGTTCATCAGCAAACGGCTGTGTGGCATCGAGTAAGACGATATCGAGGTCGCGTTCGATCTGCACATGCTGAAAACCATCGTCGAGCAAGAAACACGTCGGCCGCTCACCCTTGGCCGTAGCAAGATAGGCCTGCAGTGCGGTATAGCGACGTGCCGCCGCGATCACCACTGCCTGTGGCAAGGCATGCGAAAGTAGGCGTGGCTCGTCAAGGGCACGTACCTCTTCTTTGCCCAGCACCGTCTTGCCGCCCTGCAGCACGACGAATTCATTGCGGTGCAAGCTACTGCCATAGCCGCGACTGAGCACTACAACCCGCTCACCTTGTGTTTCCAGTTGCCGTCCAATAGCGATGACAATGGGTGTCTTGCCGCTGCCACCGCTGACGATGTTGCCGACAGAGATAGTTGTGGCGGGCAACCTGTGTCGTGGCAACAGGTGGTGGTATAAGAATACCCGCAGTGCTGACAGCAGACGGTAACAAAAGGCAAACGGATGCAACAACACGCGCATTCTGGCGTTCCGTTGCCCGCGCAACAACAACTCAATCCATCGATAGCGCCGCGACTTGTAGATGTGCATTAGTTACCCTAGTTGAGTAGCATGGACGTTTCGCCTGCAATCCCTTGATTGATAACATATGCAGCTGCGCTGTAAGCTGTGCGGTAAGCTCCTTGCCGCTTTCTCGCTTCTGCACAACAGTTACTTGACTTGCACTTCAGGCTTCACTAGCTTGTTCTAGCTTACAGTAAGGCGGGTGTAGGATGCAAAAGATGCAAGCGTTGGTGAAGGAGCGAGCTGAGGTTGGCTTGCAATTGCGGGGAGTCCCCTTCCCTAGTGCTCCCGCGGCGCAGGAAGTGCTGATCAAGGTGTGCAAAACCGCCATCTGCGGCACAGATGTGCATATCTGGAATTGGGATGCGTGGGCGCAGAAGACTATTCCCGTGCCGCTGGTGGTCGGGCATGAGTTTGTGGGCAAGGTAGCGGCATGTGGTGCGGGTGTTGATGACCTTACCGTGGGCCAATTGGTCACAGGCGAAGGGCACATTACCTGTGCGCGCTGCCGTAATTGCTTGGCAGGTAAGCGACATCTTTGCATCAAACCACGTGGGGTTGGAGTCGAGCGAGCCGGAGCATTCGCTGACTTTATCCTTTTGCCGCGCCAAAATGTCTATCGCATCGCAGCAGGTATCGACGAAGAAGTCGCGGCTATCTACGACCCACTTGGCAACGCGGCACACACTGCACTGGAGTTCGATCTCGTCGGCGAAGACGTGCTGGTTACAGGTGCGGGGCCGATTGGCTTGATGGTTACCGCCATCGCTCGTCACGTCGGTGCACGGCATGTCGTCACCACTGATGTCAATCCCGAACGCCTGCAATTGGCAAAAAAGATGGGGGCAACGCTAGCAGTCAACGCCACACAGGTTGAGATGAAGGCGGTCATGCAACAACTCGGCATGCAGGAAGGTTTCGACATCGGTTTTGAGATGTCTGGCAATGCAGACGCATTGCGGCAGATGCTCGGTTGTCTGAATCATGGTGCAAAGGTGTCGCTGCTCGGTATTTTTAACCAGCCAGTCAGCGTTGATTGGAACGAGATTATATTGAAAGGCATCACTATGCGCGGCATCTACGGACGCAAGGTGTTCGACACGTGGTATAAGGTGACCAGCATGTTGCAGAGCGGTCTTGACATCGCCAAAGTCATCACACATCGCTATCCGCTGCAGGAATTCCGCACTGCCTTCGAGCAGATGCGTAGCGGGAAGAGTGGCAAGGTTATCATCGAGTGGAGTTGAAGGCGAGTAGTCCAGTAAAGGTGCTGTCTGGCTAAGCAGGGTATGCTACAGCGGCTTTGTTGCATAACTCAGAATCACCACTACTAAAAGGATTGAGGGGCTTCGCCCGGCTTTGTTGCATAACTCAGGGCAGGCATGTTTATATCCTATAACCCTTTAGCAGTAAGAATTTTATAGGTGTTGCAAAGGTAATGCCTGCACCACGCACAAGCCCATAGTGTCCACAGAAGTTGACAATGGTCAGGTGCAAGCAGACCTGCAAACCATTTCACGCCAATGCTTTAGCTGGAGCTAGGAAGCGACAAAGAGCTTGCACACATGTGTGCATGGTGCAGCAGGATGATTGCACCTGACCCAAACGAGAAGTCTGCGAACACGCAGGGGAGGGGAGCTAGAAAGCGGCAAAGAGCCGTGCAAAGCGGGGAGGGGAACGCTCCCCGCATAAAAGTGCTATGATAACAGCATGTTATAATCAACGGAACTTATGCAACAAAGCCTGCTACAGCCCCTACTGTTAGCTTTGTTCATTAAATTAGAGAAGTAGTCGGGTAAAGCTGCTGTGCTGGCTAAAAACGCTTGCAATTAGTTTTATAGCGCAATTATTTTCGTCCCAAAATATCTTTTAGTCCCCTCACTGTCCTTGCGACTAACTACATTGCCTATTTTATGCATTGCCTTGCCTAAAGCTATGCGGAGGCCACGCTCGCTGTCAGAGGCTTGCACATACAGGGTGTAGACACGGGAATGATCTCTAAGTGCAGCAACGATTTCGTCCATCGTGATGCCGCTATCTTCCATCTTATTGAGAAGCCCTGCGTTAGAAATTGCCGTACTGAGAGAAACTCTAAGATCAGGCTTTTTATTGCCGCGAAAAAATTTATGGGTTGTCTTACCATCTACAGTTACGCGCATGGTAAAGTAATCTCCCAACTTATGACGATCGCTGCTATCTTCATGCATCCTTCCTTGCACGAAGTCACGTAGCCACGCATCAGTCTTGTGGTAATGAGCCTGCGTATAGAGAGTATAGATGTCTGGATATTTTGCTTTGAAGTCGGCGATGTTTCCAGTTGCCTCGTCGTCTCTAGCTTGCTGGAAGGATTGGCCAGACGTGTCAGCTTCGCTGGACTCTTTGCTGCTTGCTAGCTTCGCTGGACTCTTTGCTGCTTGCTAGCTACGCTGCCTCTTTGCTGCTTGCTAGCTACGCTGCCTCTTTGCTGCTAGCTACGCTGCCTCTTTGCCGCTTTCTAGCTCCTTTCAAGATGCGGCTGCGCCTCTCTGCATTGCCGCCCTGTGAACAGATTATTGAGGCCAAAATCATCGTAAAACTTGCCGAAAACATTGTTAATACCTTTATATCCTTGTAGAACAAGGCAAAATCTAGCGTGTAGGCATGTAGACCCGTTTCTATGACAGTGCCGATGCGCTGCTTGCCATCAGCACTGTAGACTTCCCCCTTTTCGTCGTCGGTCTCTTCTACCATAGCTGAAATGACGATTGCTTCTTCATCTACACTCACTTCTTGAGTTTGACTTTAATCTCCAAGCTCTTGCCTATCTCATTTTGGGAGAAGGTTTTGCCACCGTCGATCTTGGCGTTGAGACGCTGACGATACAAAGACCCCTCAATTACGAGATTTATGGTGCTCTCTTTGTAAGGCCTGTTAGGATTGTCTGAAAAGATTGTCCACACGATGTCCGCAGTGACTGCCTCCCAGATAGCCGTAAAATCCCCAACTGTGTTATTGTCATTGTTCAAGTGTATGCCACCTAATATAGAACGCAGTTGCTCAACTTTGATGCCAAAGTCAACTGACGGTGGGTAAGAGATCTCCGGGGGATAATAATCTCGCAAACTTTCCCATAACGAGAGGAAGCGCCAGCTAAGTGAACCATGGTGCCAGAACCATGCACCGAAATCAGATTCGAGCCCCGCCCATTCTGTCAGGTCTGCCTGTTTAAAATCCCAGCCTATTACGCCTATACTGCTTTTGAACACGGGAAAACCAGGCTGCCATAGGTAGCCAGCATTACTTATCCCCATAAGGTGAAGGTAGTGGGCGACAAATCCTTCCGTTGCCTCGTTATCAAAGCCATGCGTGCGAAAATCGTGATATTCGTAACCCAAGTAAGACCATTCGGTGTTCAAGCCCTCTCCTCTAGCATAGGATAAAGGGGGAGGGAAACCATATAAATATTGAAGATAGAAGCGCACACGGGGAAAATGCAAATTATCACCGTCGTAAACAGCCTTTGCATCCACATACCCAAAGGAAAAAGGATTGGTAAAATCTTCCGAATAAAAAGGAGACTCTCCTCTCACGGATTGCTCTAATAAAATAAACTCTAACTCCGTGCCAACACTTTGCACATTCTCCCTATTTGCTCCTGTAAGGGCGAGCTTGCCTAACCCGTGTGCGGATTGCAAGCCGAAGGCACAAAACATTACCCCGCAAGCTACCACTGCCACCCCCCGCTTGACAGGTGTTACCGTCTTCTGCGCCGCGGCGTTCACTCGTTCCACGAACCGCTTGGTCAATTGCGACAACTTAGCGGCATCGGCAGAGCCAGATAAAACAAAACACATTGACAATACAAAAACCAACCTCATGATACAAACTCCTAACGTTATCAATAACAATACCAGAATTATCTACAGTATATCTTACACGCATGTCAACCCCCCATCTTCCGCGTTTAGCGTGTGAATTTTCGAAGGTTTGCTATTGACATCCCCCCCATTTTTTATTACAGTTATGCGATTAGACCCAATGTGTTAACCTCCTGTTGATTCCTCAAAAACTCACTTGGCGATACCATCCCCAGAGCACTTTTTCTGTTTTTATTTCAATAAGTTAAACCGTGCTTGTGATTTAAAATTTTAATGTTATGGCGTGCCTTGTTTGGTTTATTTATTATTTACTGCCTAGTTTTAATTTGTTTAGTGAGGTGTTCAGTTATGCGTATATTGTTGCTACTGGCGTTAGCCAGCATGTTTTCCCTACCAACTGTAGCAAAGGCAAAGCCACCCTCGGCACAGGTGCAGAAGGCTATCACACAAGCCATTCAAGCTGGCAATCCAAACAACTTGGCTGCGTTGCTGGAACAACATAAGCTGTCGGTGAACTCTGTCATACGAGCAGGGGGGAGACACGCTGTTGCACATGGCTGTGGGTGAAGGGACACCTGAAGTTGTAGAGTATCTGCTGGACAACGCTGCAAACGTGAACGCGACCGACAGATATGGCCACACTCCACTCGATGAGGCACTAGCACTCGATAACATGGAGATGGTGGCACTACTGGAGAATGCGGGGGGCGAGCATAGCGCAGGCTTCCATCCCACCGGGGCAGATCCCACTGCGAGCGGCGATACCACATCTGCTCCGCTTACGCCGAATGAGCAGATGCTCCGTGCTAGGAACAAAGAAGGGCAAACTCCTCTGCACTTTACCGCTTTGATGGGAAAGACAGAGACCGCAGAGTTGTTGCTTGACAATGGTGCAGACATCCATGCTAAGGACAAAGATGGGCAAACTCCTCTGCACAAGGCTGCATCGCTGGGAAAGGCAGAGACTGTGGCGCTGTTGATTGCCAAGGGTGCAGACATCCATGCTAAGGACAAAGATGGGCAAACACCTCTTCACAAGGCCGCATCGGCGAGAGAGACAGATACTGTGGCACTATTGATTGAGAAGGGTGCAGACATCCATGCTAAGGACAACAATGGTCGAACTCCTCTGCAAGTTGCCGAAGAGCACGGCAAAGTGGAGATCGTGGCCTTATGAGATAAGGGTGAGCGGCAATTATCGCCACCATTAGTAATTAGACGAAGACTTTCTAGAAAGCCCCCCGCACCCGATGTGGCGGGGGGAGTAACATGAGTGCAAGGCTAAAAACACTTGCACTTAGTTTTAGAAAGCAACTATTTCCGTCCCAAAATATCTTTTAGTCCCCTCACTGTCCTTGCGACTAGTTACATTACCTATTTTACGCATTGCCTTGCCCAAAGCTATGCGGAGGCCGCGCTCGCTGCCAGAGGCTTGCACGTACAGGGTGTAGACACGGGAATGATCTCTAAGTGCAGCAACGATTTCGTCCATCGTGATGCCGCTATCTTCCATCTTATTGAGAAGCCCTGCGTTAGAAATTGCCATAATGAGAGAAACTTTAAGGTCAGGTTTTGCTCCCAGAAAAAATTTATAAACTGGTTTACCATCCACAGTTACTCGTATGGTGAAGTAATCTCCCAGCTTATGATGATCGCTGCTATCTTGATGCATCCTCCCTTTCACTAGGTCACGCAGCCACGCATCAGTCTTTGTTGCGGAAGCCTGCGCATAGAGATTATAGACATCTGGATATTTCTCCTTAAAATCAGCAACAATTGCATCAATGCTTAGCCCCCCATTACCCCACTCCATCTTGATGAGGCTTTCAGGAGTGAACATTACATCAGCAATCATAGCTTTGATGTCAGGCTCTGCCTTCCCCAAAAAATACTTAGTAGAGTCATCTGCATACCAATTAGACCTATAATCACTCCACTTTGATACAAGGGGGCCATGCAAACTAAAAACCTCGTCCCGCATCTCATTGCGTATTGTCGTTCCCAGCAAAAATCGTTTGTGCCAATCATACTTAGAAGACGCGTCCCAAACTTCGTAGGCTTTAGGCTCTAGGATGCGCAGGATCTCGATAAGATTATCAATAGTGATTCCCCCATTCTGCCAAGCCATTTTCTCCGCAACCTGAGGAATTGTGAATAGTCTGGAAACTGCACCCCTCAGCAAGGGAGAATTTGCTATCCGCCCATACTCTCCACGCGCGGTGCTGACAAAGATGCACAGTGACAGTAAAAAAGGAACAAACACTCTCATGACACCCCTCCTATGTGATGAAAATAGATGCTATGTGACAGTGTGGTGCTGATTACCGTGATTAATTGTGTAAGTCAAGCGAAATATTTTCCAAAAAATAAGAAACGTCGCTAGCTGATCGGCCTTGTTTCTGCAATAGCCACAGCCCGTTTCCGCACTCTGGCCAGAATGTCACCAGTATCAAGGGTGGTCAACTCGCGTTCACGCATGAGACACTGGCCAGCCACCCAAACATGCGTAACTTGATGAGGATGCGTTGCATAAACCAACTGCGAGATAGGGTCATAAAACGGTTGTGACTCAGGTTGAGAAAAGTCTACCGCAATTAGATCCGCTAGTTTTCCAGTTTCTACACTGCCCAGATCCGTCTGTCTGCCAAGGGCTTTAGCACCGTTGATGGTGGCCATCTCTAATACTTTGTTGGCCGGCAGAACAGCCGGGTCATTGTCACCTAGTTTTGCCAATAATGCGGCACTACGCATCTCTCCTAACATATTGAGATCATTGTTGGAAATAGGGCTATCAGTTCCTAGTGCGACATTTACCCCTGCTGTTTGTAACTTTGTCACCGGACAACGCCCCGCGCCTATTTTCATATTAGATTCAGGACAGTGAACTACGTGTGCACCGCTACTGGCAAGTAACTCGATTTCAGCATCGTTCAGTTCAGTCATGTGTACGCACTGGATCTTAGCGTTGATCAGACCCATGCTAGCCAAGGTGGCAATCGGTCGGCAGCCATTTGCTTGCTCTGCATCAGTAACCTCACTTTTTACTTCATGTAAGTGGACATGCACCGGCATATTGTAATCACTGGCTAACATAGCCACCTTCTCAAATGTTGTCTTATCGACGGTATATGGTGCATGAGGGGCTAAAGCAACTGCAACCAACTTGCTGTCCTGAAACCTCTCCCGTACTGCTAAGCCTTTGGCTAAGCATTCATCGGCGTTTTTGCTCCAAGTAGGAGGAGAGTTCATGATGGTGAATGCAACTTGACCACGCATACCTGTCTGTTGAATCCGTTCCGCACTAACATCGGGGAAAAAATACATATCGGTGAAACAGGTTGTTCCAGAACGCAGCATTTCTACCATGGCCAGATCAACTCCATCCCGCACAAAATCCGGGGTAGAGTGTTTGCTCTCGGCTGGCCAAATATAGTCTTCTAGAAAAGGTATTAGAGAATGATCGTCTGCATAGCCGCGCAGTAAACTTAGCGCTGGATGTCCATGCATGTTGATCAAGCCCGGTAAGATAACATGTTCTGGTAATCTCAAGATCTCACCTGCACTGGCAACATCAACCTCGGCTGACGGTATCAAGGCAACTATCCTATCATCCCGGATGCCTATTGCATGGTTCTCAAGCACCTGCCCGCTAGGTATTACTGGCACTATCCACCCCGCTATTATCACCGTATCAAAGCGTTCAACCATCACATCTCCATATACGCAAAAAACCATTTACATTTGAGACCAAGTATCACATATCTCTGCATTGGTGCAATGGATATAGCCACATAGCTAGGCTAGAAAATAGGGGAATAATAATATGTGATAATCAGAAAGCAGATGCTTTCCCGTCGCTGCCTTCCCAGACTAGTCCGCCGGCTTCTTCTGGCAGGGATTCGTCAATCAGCATGGTATAGGGATTTTGTCGCGGAAGGGGCGTGGCATCACGATAAAATGAGACCGAGTGGACATCCACTTCGTAAACAACACCAATGCGCTCAAACATGTAAAACAACTCATACGTGCTGACCACGTAGCCATGATGAAACTCAACCCTAGCTCCTGCCTTAGGTGAGTAGTAAACGCCGAAAGCGTAGTCTACTCTGGGGTGGAGATAGCCCCAAACTGTTTCAGGAAGCGACTTACCTTCGTGCAAGAGCTCAACCTCTAGCATGTCTCCGTGATCAGCGAGCACCCGTCCTTCGTAATAGATGCCCCTGCTGCTACCAGCAAGAACACCTTATTTTCTAAACCACCAGCTCTTGTTTTTGCCACGCTAGCCTCTACCCTTCTGCTGTCTACCTTATGAGTTGTCATGCTACAGGACGTGGCTGTACAAGACAAAACGAGTGCCGTTCCTACCCATGCAACAGTATGCTTGACCCAACTGACGGGGGTGGTGAAGGGCGACATCGCGTGGCTGAATTTGCTGATAGCTGCTGCAAGAAGGTTGCCTTGAGGTGCCGGAAAGGCAGTGCCGCATAGAGAAGACACCACTAGCACAGACACTGCAACAACTCTCATAAGTATGTACCTTCCAGAGGGGGGAACGTAGCTCAAGGAAAATTCATGTGTCAACTTTCACCTTGTCGGTTCTTCCCTGCAAAAAAATCTGTTGCAACTTTTGGCTCACTCTAGTAGACACTTTCATCTGTTAACGAATGAGGGCAACTAGTGCCAACTATCAATCAGATCATCAGCAAGGGACGCAAGCAGCTGAAGGCACGTTCCAAGTGCCCTGCTCTGGAGCGTTGCCCGCAGAAGCGGGGTGTGTGCGTGCGGGTTTACACGACCACCCCGAAAAAACCGAATTCGGCACTGCGCAAGGTCGCAAGGGTGCGCCTGTCGAATGGCACAGAGGTGACTTCCTACATCGGTGGCGAGGGGCACAACCTGCAGGAGCACTCGGTAGTGTTGATTCGTGGTGGTAAGGTCAAGGACTTGCCGGGTGTAAGGTATCATATCGTGCGGGGATCGATGGACACGTCGGGCGTTGAGAAACGTAAAAAAGGGCGCAGCAAATACGGCACTAAACGAGATAAAGGTTAAGACACGTGGCACGACGCAGAGTGGCGGAAAAACGAGAAATTCTGCCCGATCCAAAATACAAGCAAGAATTAGTGGCAAAGTTTATCAACTGTATGATGCTGGACGGCAAGAAGTCCTGTGCAGAGAAGGCTTTCTACGGGGCACTCGATCTGATCGAGAAGCGCGGGCTGGAAGGGTTCGAGACTTCGTTGCAGCTGTTCGAGGCGGCGGTGGAAAACGCCAAGCCCGTGCTGGAGGTCAAGTCACGACGAGTCGGTGGCTCGAACTACCAGATTCCTATCGAGGTTCAGCCCGAACGTCGCAGAGCACTGGCAATCAGATGGTTGATCGGCTTTGCTCGCAAACGCACAGGACGCAGTATCATGGAAAAGCTCTCAGCTGAACTGATTGACTCTGCTCATCGTCGCGGCGCAACTATCAAAAAGAAAGAAGAAGTTCATAAGATGGCTGAAGCTAACAAGGCGTTTGCCCACTACCGCTGGTGAAGCTCGAATTTTTCCTCCCACCAACAGGTCGCGCTTTTACTGCTGCGTCAGTTCTGAAACCATGCTAGAATAACAGACAAAACTCTTAGCAAAAGCAACGGCGCGGCAACATGAGCGAGAGGAACAAGCCACAGGAGTATATGCGCAACATCGGGTTGATGGCACATATTGACGCGGGCAAGACGACCACCACCGAGCGTATTCTCTACTACAGTGGCAAGATTCACAAGATTGGCGAGGTGCACGATGGCTCGGCGACGATGGACTGGATGGTGCAAGAGCAAGAGCGTGGCATCACTATCACTGCCGCGGCGACGACTTGTTTTTGGAGAGACCACCAAATCAACATTATCGACACGCCGGGGCATGTCGATTTCACCATCGAGGTTGAGCGCTCGTTGCGGGTGCTCGATGGGGTGATTGCTGTGTTTGATTCGGTCGCAGGGGTCGAACCACAGTCGGAGACGGTCTGGTATCAAGCCGACCGCTACTGTATTCCGAGAGTGGTGTTTATCAACAAGATGGATCGTATCGGTGCGGATTTCAACGGCTCGGTCGCTTCAATTCGCAAAAAACTCAACGCTAACCCCCTCGTCATGCAGTATCCTCTCGGCAAAGAGGACGCGTTCACAGGGGTTGTCGATCTCATCACCGAGCAGGCTTACGTCTGGAAAGAAGACGACACAGGGTTTGGGGTGGATTTTCAGGTTTTGCCCGTGCCAGATGCAATCGCACCCGATATCAAGGCACAGCGGGAGCACATAATCGAAAATCTGTGCGAATTTGACGACGAACTGATGGAGCGCTTCGTCGATGGGCTGGAAATTTCTGCCACCTACTTGCAACACGCGGTGCGCAAGGCCGTACTTGCTTTGCATGTCGTGCCTGTTCTATGTGGCAGCGCCTTCAAAAACAAAGGTGTGCAACAACTGCTCGATGCCGTGCTCGCCTATCTGCCCTCGCCACTCGACACTCCGCAGGTAGAAGGCTACAGTGCCGACCAACGTGAGACCAGCTTGATACGGGAATGCACCGTCACCGCACCGTTTTCCGCCCTCATTTTCAAGATAATTTCCGATCCGTTTGCAGGGCAGCTGATGTATCTGCGGGTTTATTCGGGTAGTTTCCAAGCTGGACGAGTGGTGTTGAACAGTCGCAATGGCAAGAAAGAACGGGTGCAGAAAATTCTCCGCATGCACTCCAACACCCGCCAAGAAGTGCGAGAGGGCAGCGCAGGGCAAATCTATGCCATCAACGGCTTGAAGGATGTGTATACAGGAGATACGTTGTGCGACCCCGCCCATCCAATTCGCTACGAGTCGGTGTCTTTTCCAGAAACAGTTATCTCGGTAGCGATCGAGCCAGAGACGAGTGCTGATAACAACAGACTGTTTCAAGTACTCGAATGCCTGAAGACGGAAGACCCGTCATTCGATTATCGCATCGACAAGGAGACAGGGCAGAACTTAATCAGCGGCATGGGCGAACTGCATCTCGAAGTTATCGTCGATCGGCTGCGGCGTGAGTTCAAACTGTCAGTCAACACAGGCACGCCACAGGTTGCCTATCGTGAGACGCTGGCGCAGCCAGTTGCGGGTGAAGAAAAATACCAGCGTGAAGGTGCGGGGCTGCACAAGTATGCACACTTACAGTTGGCATTGACACCTGTATCACCTGAGCAGGAGCTAGAAATTAGCTACGCAACTGACGAAGAGACCTTGCCAGCCAGTTTTCACGCCGCCATCGACGCGGGTATCAGTAACACCTTACAAGCCGGTGCTTTAGCTGGTTATCCCGTTATCGGCTTGCAGGTGCTGGTAACTGGTGGCAGTTTTCATCCCGATTTTTCCGACGAGAGTGCCTTCACCATCGTCGCGGGTATTCTCATGCGCCGGCTGTTGCGTGAAGGTGAGTCGCTGCTGTTAGAGCCAATCATGACCGTCGATGTTTCGGTACCAGAGGATTATGTCTCCAACGTAATCGCTGATTTTAACAGCCGCCGTGCCAAGATTGCCAGCATCGAGATGGCGGGACATCTGCAAGCACTGACCTGCTCTGCACCGCTGGCAGAACTGTTCGGCTATGCCACCAGTTTGCGTTCCGTGACGCAAGGACGAGGGACGCACACGATGAGGTTTAAATCCTACGAAAGTGCCCCCGCACAGGTGTTGGAACGATTACGTGGCGTGGTTTAGATTTGAAGGCGGAAGAAGCTTGCATACGCTCCCTTGCTTCTTGTATAAGCTGAAAAACGGGGCTAAGGGTGGTAGCTGTAGTGGCTGATGACAACATTCGCATAACTCCTATCGGTGGTTGTGGCGAGTTTGGCAAAAATTTAACTCTCTATATCTATAAAGGCTCTGTCTACGTCGTTGATTGTGGAGTCAAGTTCGCGGAGGTGTGGCAGCCGGGCATTATGGGCTTGATCCCCAACTGCGATCAAGTGTTCAGTGTTTACGGCGCACCGACTGCGTATCTGCTGACACATGGGCATGAAGACCATATCGGAGCAGTGCCGTTGTTTTACGAAGACTGGCCTGCACCGATTTATACGACGGCGTGGACGATGGAGCTTATCAAGATAAAGTTTGAAAAATACGGCCTGTCATTCAAAAATAAAACACATGTTGTCAAAGGCGGAGATAAAATTGATTTTGCCGACGGGTTGAGTGTCGAGTGGTTAGCGATGAATCACTCGATTCCGATGACCTGTTCGTTGGTAATCAGTACGCCGAAGTTGCGTATTTTTCATTCAGGTGACTTCAAATTTGATCCTGATCCACCTTACGAGCCACGCACCGATGTTGAGGCTTTACGTCGTCTGCGTCCCATCGACCTGATGTTGGTGGACAGCACTAACTCCGCCGCTCCCGGTGATTCGCTGAGTGAGAAGAGTGTGCGTGAGCCGCTACGCAAGTATCTCAGTGGCGATCATCCACGCATCTACCTCACAACCTTCGCCAGCAACCTGTGGCGTTTGTTGCAGGTTATCGAGATTGCGCAGGAACTAGGCAAGAGGGTTTACGCCTGCAGCAGAGCGATTGAGACTTCGCTTGAAATCGGCGCACGACTTGGTCTGTATGATGTCGAGCGCTATCGGGTTACCGTCATCACGCGCGCAACTAGCAAAATAGCCGCCAACAATGCAGTGGTGCTGGTTTCTGGCTGTCAGGGTGAACGCTTCGCAACTCTTGCACGTATTGCTAGCGATCGCATTCGTGCCTGCGTATTGGGTGCGGACGACCTTGTGCTGTTCTCTTCCCGCCCCATCCCCGGCAACGAACTGCCGATTGTCAAGCTGTGCGAGCGCATCAAGGAGCGCGGTGCACAAGTCATCAGCGTGCGTGAGGATCGTGCCATCCATGTCAGTGGTCACGCCCACAGTAAAGACATCGAAAACCTCATCGCTGCACTTGCACCGAAAGCCCTCATGCCCGTGCATGGTAACTACAGCCATCTCTACGGGGTGCAAAAACTCAACCGGGACGCACAGGTTTTCATGCCTACTAACGGCGATCTGTTTGAACTCGATCAGGAAGGGCTGAAATCACTTGCTTCCGAACCGTTCGACGATCTCTACATCGACGCTGAATCGCTCGTACCTCTATCCTTCCGCACCATGAAAGATAGGGTGCGATTGGGCGAAAGCGGCCTGTGCGAAATCGTTGGTGTCATCGACAAACGCAACCGCAATTGGCTGCTACCCCCTCACATCAGCAACATGACAGGTGTCATCGAAGATGACGGCATCGCCACGCTGCGTCAACGTGTCCGGGACGCGGTGCGAGAGCAATTACATGGCAAGGATTTAGCCGACCAAACCCTCGCCCAGATAAACGACACCGTGCGCATTATGTTCAGACGACAGGTAAGCCTCTGTGTGGGCAAAAAAACCTTCGTCACCAGCAATATCGTGGAAGTTTAGGCACGTTTCAAGAGTCTAAAATAATTAGGAAAATTGCTTCAGCAAGCTTGCTGAAGCACCTCTCAGCGCAAGCAAAGCTTGACAAACAGTGCAAATTGAGCTTAAACTCGCTCCTGCTATGGAAGTAACCGCTTTGCAAAAACTACTGCTAGTCATCATCATTTGTTCCACTTTTTGGCTCGGATGGTTTCTGCTCTGGCGCAAGCTGAAGCGCATCGAAGCCATACTACGAAAAATCCGCGCGGCAATTCACTTTGAGGCGGAGAAGACACGGCATCACGCCAGCAACTTGTTTTCATTGCCAGCACGTCAACCTAAGCACCACAAATCCAAGCCCAAGCACCTGCGTATTATCGTTTCTCGCAAGTAAGTTTTTTGTCATCTGCTTTCGCATTTTGTTTTTTGTCATTTGCTGGCGCAGATGACTGGATGAATGCTCCCTGCTTTTTTGTAAGCTTTTGAAATTTGTGGTAATTGCGGCTGCCGTTTGTGCCGTACAATGCATGATACTTAAATTTTTCCTCCCGTGCGTGCTACACAAGACTTTTTGCCGCTTGCTAGCTCCCTTGCTTGTGCTCCTTGGCGGGAGCTAGCAAGCGGCAAAAGGTTAGGCGAAGCCTATCGGAGTCACAACAACCCTCGCCCGCAAGAATAGACAATAGGGAAGGCAGCCTCAATGTCAACCACCTCCACTTAGCTATTAGCACTGTGCCAAATATGAGAGAGCTTGTGGCAAGCACTATGCATAGACCCCAAAACCCCGTATCAAGGCTCGCGGCTTTAGAGGCTTTGAATTTGGGGTAGTTGCGGCTGCCAACACCTATGCCTATCTTTGGGGACTGGCCTTGTCACTACCAAGCAGCGTGCCAGAAGGCACGCTGCTAATCCTTAATTGCCAAGGGGAGCGAGCTGGAGCGAGCAAGCGGCAAAAAGTCTTGTGTAGCACGCACGGGAGGATGTAACGATGATTAGGCTTTGTTGGTTACTTTTGTCAGCCTCAATGTCAACCACCTCCGATTTTAAAACACCAAGACATAGCAGGGGTGGGGCATGGGGAGGGGAACGCTGGCTTTGTTGCATAACTCAGGGCCGGCATGTTTATATCCTATAACCCTTTAGCAGTAAGAATTTTATAGGTGTTGCAAAGGTAATGCCTGCACCACGCACAAGCCCATAGTGTCCACAGAAGTTGACAATGGTCAGGTGCAAGCAGACCTGCAAACCATTTCACGCCAATGCTTCAGCTGGAGCTAGGAAGCGACAAAGACCATGCACACATGTGTGCATGGTGCAGCAGGATGATTGCACCTGACCCAAACGAGAAGTCTGCGAACACGCAGGGGTGTGGAGCTAGGCGTGCCTTCGGGCACGCCTTTGGCAAAGAGCCGCGCAAAGCGGGGAGGGGAACGCTCCCCGCATAAAAATGCTATGATAACAGCATGTTATAATCAACGGAACTTATGCAACAAAGCCGGGAACGCTCCCCCCATAAAACAAAAGCCGTGCACAGCAAGGAGGCTAACGATCTTGTGCCGTTCAGCGACGAGCATGTGCTACTCTAAGATCAGTCGATCCCCGCTTGGAAATCGTGATCAGCTGCAAATAAGCCGTGCAACACCAGCTTGCCGTCCTCAATGCGATAGATGACCGCGGGCTTGCTTACATGCCGATTCTCATCATACCTCGTTATGGAAGTCGCACCATGGTAGTTACGTGTCGCAGCAATCTCATCCCGAATTGCTTCGGGACTCAAATCAGCCGCACGACGCATTGCCTGCACCACTATGCGCACGGCATCATACATGAGCGGAGAAGGCGACACGTCTTCACCGTAAGCAAGCCTCGTGAGCCGCGAGAAAACTTCTTGCTTCTGCGGTCAACAACTCAGGCGATTGTGACGAAAAATGATCCGAGAAGTAAGCACCCTCAAGGGTCTCTGCTCCTGCCAACTCTATGTAACTCTGTAGTGACCAGCTGTCTCCACCCAGAAAGAGTGCCATAACACCAGCTAACCGACTCTGCTGCATCAACAGTGGTGCTTCAGGAATAAAACCTGGAATGAAGAGTACGTCAGGATTTTTTCCCACTAGCACTGCTACTTGTGCACTGAGATCGTCACCGGGCACACCTCCCAGCGGATACGAGTCCACCGATACGATTGCACCGCCCTGCTGAATAAAATTAACTTCAAAGGATTTTGCTAACCCTTCAGAATAAGCTTCGCCCTCTTCGTAAACAATACTCGCATTATGTGCCTGCAACTCGTTGGCAGCAAAGCTAGCCATTACCGCACCTTGAAAATTATCGGTGAAAGTAGACATAAACACATAATCACCTGCTTTAGTGACATTGGGGTTGGTGGCCGCGCCGCTGACCATCGGAATGCCGTAATGTTGCGCAACTTCCTAAATAGGAATTGCAAGGCGGGAGTAGTTTGGCCCCACAATTGCGTGCACACGATGTTTGACGATAAGTTCCTCCGCACCCGCGGCCGCGACATCGGCACTGTCCATCGTGTCCGAGACGACTAGCACTATCGACATGCCTCGCACGCCTCCCCCGGCATTCAACTCATCTACCGCCAACTGCGCTGATTTTACTCCCGACGGTGACCGTGCTTTCGTAGTGCTGACCCCGATTCTAATGGTTTCGCCCGCGTTCTCGGCGCTCGTAGCGTCGATCAATTCACCCGTGCCTACGTATTCGCAACCTGTCATGCCACAAGCAAGCGCGGCACTGACCACCAGTGCCATACCCACCTGTTTGGCTTTAGCTACAGCAGCAGTAACCCTGCTCTTAGCAACCGCATTAGTGGCAACACTGTGCATCGCACCACCACTAGCAACACCGTGCGTCAACAATGACACAACACAGACTGTAAGCAGAAAGATTTTCATGACACTCTCCCTAAGGCTAAAAAGTGGCGGCAGTGTACCCATTCCACAACTGCGGTGCAACAGCAAAAAGCTACCTGCTAAGGAGGAAATTTAAAATTTATCTAACTCATAAAATTATAGTACAGTGCTCGCCATCGGCAAGAATTTTGTGGCTTACCAAGCCCTTAAGCCTGACACTGACCGATGTTGTTGGTTCAAGAAAACCAAGCCTAATCTTACCAATTGTGGGCTGCCTGATACTTGCTGCAGAGATGATGGGGTAGATTCAAGAAATTTTATTTATTTTAATTGTATTCGTTGGGCACATCTGAGCAATAGGAATGCCCGCGGTAATGACTATCATGTCGCCACTCTGCACGATACCCATGCCTTTCAAGGTCTGGGGTAGTTCTTGCAGCAGCACGTCGGTTTTGTAAAAGAGTGGGTTTTGGATGCCATACACACCCCAGATAAGGTTGAGGCGGCGGATGACTTCTTGGCGTGGGCTGATGGCGATGACGGGAGTTTTCGGTCGCCAGCGGGCAATTGATGCGGCGATCGAGCCTGACAGCGTAAGGCAAACGATGGCTTTGGCGTTGAGGCTGTCGGCAGCTTCGCACGCAGCCGCGGCAATCGCAGTATGCGTTTCCCAGTCAGTGATTTGTTCTTTGCAAGCCTGCCTTTGCGGGGTAGTGAAGGTGTTGCGATGTGTCAGTGTCCAGTGCTCTACCGCGTCGATGACCGCGATCATCTTGCGCAATGTCTGCACAGGGTATTTACCCGATGCGGTTTCGGCGGAAAGCATGAGGCAGTCAGCCGATTCGAGCACACCGTTAGCGACATCGGCAACCTCCGCGAGCGAGGCAAGTGGGTTCTCAATCATCGACTCCAGCATCTGGGTGGCGATAATCACTGGCTTGCCGTTTGCCGCGGCCGCCGCAATAATTTTACGCTGATAGGCGGGCACTTTTTCAACCCGCACCTCAACACCAAGATCGCCTCTCGCCACCATCAAGCCATCGCTAGCTGCTGCGATCGCATCGATATCCTTGAGTGCCGAAAGCCGCTCGATCTTGGCTATCACTGGCACGTTGGAAGCGAGTGCCGCGATCATTTTCCTCACCTGCACGACATCATCAGCACTCTGCACAAAAGATAGGGCAATGGCATCGACCCCGTTGGCAATGCCGAACAGCAGGTCTTCGGTATCCTTCTCGGTCAAGGCCGACATCGCCAGGTTGGCATGGGGAAAATTTATTCCTTTGCGGCTCTTCAGCATACCGCCGTCTATGACCTTCACCTCGACTTGCGCGGTGCTGGCTGCAGTGATCTCGAAAGCCAGCAAGCCGTCATTCATGAGAATTTTCTGCCCCGCACGCAAATCGGCAAAGATGCCATCGTAATCGACTGGAATCACACGCGGGTCGGTCTGTTGTTTACCGTAGGTCAGCGTGTAACTATCACCATCCTGCAAATCCATATCCTGCGTGAGCATGCCGCAACGAATCTTCGGACCCTGTAAGTCCTGCATGATAGTGACATTTGCACCGCACTCGTTGGCGAGACGACGAATCATTTCGATGACGGCAAGATGTGCCGCGTGGTCGCCGTGCGAAAAATTGAGCCGCACAATGTCAAGCCCCGCCTCGATCATAGTCCTGAGGGTGGCTTCATCGCTTGAAGAGGGGCCAATCGTCGCGACGATCTTGCAGTGACGCACGGCAGTGTGACCCCGCAGCGCCTTCGCACCCTGAATGGTAGACTTGGTGACCGACATAGCTTTTTTCCGCAACATAACGAGATACCGCCACTATTATAGACGAGTTGCACAGCACTCTTCTACTTTTTTATTTTTTCTCAAAATCTGCTCTGTTTGACGGCGGCAGTTTCTATGCGTTACGCTATATAACATGGACAAGTCTTCACTCAAAGAACTGCTAGAGTTTTTGATCATTGTCGTGCCTCTGTGGGGGGTATGGCTGACACTCAAGGGTGGGCTAAAGCGCATCGAATACGTGCTCAGGACACGGCTGGAACGGATGGAATACGTGCTCGGCCACAAACTGATCCGCGTCGAATCAGCCATCTGCCTTGAGGCAGGCAAGACGCGCCGCCATACTACCGACACCCTCGTGCCCAAGTCGAAGCAAGCATCTCAAGTGC
The DNA here is from genome assembly GCA_965226195.1 of Oligoflexales bacterium. Lineage (GTDB taxonomy): Bacteria > Bdellovibrionota_B > Oligoflexia > Oligoflexales > JAPPIL01. Next base: position 285,126 of record OZ245333.1, on the reverse strand, counting down.
CACAACAATCAATGCAAGCACAGCAACCACCACCAGCACAGCAACCACCACCAGCTCTACAAGCTCCAGACTCTCCACCAAGCACCGACGACAGCGACATCAGCAAAATTAGCATTGCCATGCCGCGCTCTTAACTACAACATGATTGCTCGGTGTGATGACAGTTTGCTATTCCCCCTATATCTTCATAACTACCAGTCGTCGCTGCAGGTTACTTCGCTATCATTATCATCAATCTCTGTGCAAACTTCCTCCTCCCCCCATCTCGTGCAAGCTCCTAGTTTATGTCTACATCTCTGTCCACCATCCTCGCACGCCCGTTCCACGCATACACTTACCATGCTACATTTTTCCCCATTGACAATGGTTGAACATCTACATTCTTTCTCTTTGGTTTCCGTTATGGTCTCTGTCGTGGGACATTCCTTTTTAGTGCCAGCGCAGGTTATGTCAGGGCAGGTTCTGCTACGTGTGCCTGTGCGCGTTAAAGTATAGCTGTTATCGGAGCATGTGCTGACATCTCCATCATATGAGCTGAAATCATGGTTTTTTCTCCAGCTGCTGCAGATTTCATCGCAGTCTTTGCTACAACGCTTATCGTCACCCTCTGTATCATCAGTGTCGTCATTGGGACACTGTGGTGAGGGTGAAGTTTGCCCCGCACAAGGGTCAGGCTGTGTTATTTGGGTGTCGCTAGTAGCATCCACTGTGCCGCGGTTCGATATCCTGCTCTGGCAGCTGGATAACAGCACAACAGTTAACACACAAACTAACGCTCTCATCTCTATTGCTCTTCAAAAAGTTGGATGCAGAACTTGTAAAACACAAGCACACTAAAGCTATTCGGATGCTTTGTGAGTTTTGTTAAAAAATTTTATCAACTTATTGATATAACGGGTAAATTTTTTTAAGAACAGCGATAGGCGGGCGAGACAAGAACTGCTAGATTTTTGCTCATCACCGTGCCGTGGCCTCAAACCAACTTGCCCTTGCCCGACGATGCGGCGCAGCTCATGGCGATGGTTAGCGATGTCGTCAGGGATGCGGAGACCTTGACTATTGTATTGCAGATGGGGGAGTTGAGCCTTGATCGACGCTTGCTGCTCAGGGAGGCGTTGTTGCAGGAATTGCGTGCCGAGACTGTGCATATCGACGTGCAGTTTCGTCGTTCCGATCCCACTTACGTGCCGATGCCACAGTCATCGAGCACGACACAGGCACTGGCTTTGACACGCAAGCACAGCAACCAACGCAAGCGCCACAACCGACAGCTCTGCAACCTCCAGACCTTCCACCAAGCACCGACGACCGCGACCCCAACCAAATGCGCATCACCGTGCCGCGCTTTTGATCGAGACTTGCTGTTCGGACGAGTCTGTGTCCAACAAACACCACACAGATAGTTTTTGCCTTTCCAGTTATTTTTGGTTCAAATTTAATTGATATAATTATAGTTTCTTATAGAGATTCTTCCCAGAAAATACTGATCAATGCAAGAAAAAAGTAAATACAAATGTAAAAGTAGCGATAAGCTTTACACAGTTGGTATTAACTACGTAGTTAAGGAGACGGTCATGCGTTTTTTAGTGCTTGTGTGCCTATGGTTGTGCGCTGCTTGTAAATCAACAGTACGTGCTCCCGTCAGTGATTTGCATGCGATCACAGATGGCCGGGTAACGCTAGGTGTGGTTGCGAGTGAAGACGAAGAAGGTCTGCAGGCGTATCGCTTGCTGCTCTGTAAAAGGTTTTCTGTCTACAATGCGGCAACTTTTGCCGATCGGACGAAATGCCTACCCGCCTTGCTTGATGGTGATGGACGAGAGGTAGTTATCTTTCACAACTCGTTGCGACGTTCATTTGCGGTTAAGTATGGGAACTACGTAAAAATTGTTGCAGGCGTGGCACTTGTTGCTGGTGCGTTGTATGGTGTTCACAGATGGTTTGCCAAAGGAAGTAAGTATATCGACAACTTGGCAAGTAGAGCAGATGAAGCGTTGCAAATAAAAAAATCTGAGTTGCAAGAAGCGTATGACAAAGAGATAGCACGTATCAAGGAGCGTCTGGATGAGATTAAGGTTGCTGCAGATGAAGTAGACAGAATTGAACAGGAGATGCAAGAGGCATTCAAGGAGGCTGACCCAGATGCGCTGGAAAAAGTTCTTGTTCGTATTGAAAGCATTGATAAAAAACTGGGAGAAGGCCTGAGAACTAGATTGACTTACTCGTTCTACAATCAGTCAGAGGCAGCAAGAATTGATCCAGAGTTGCTAGATGATTTTGCCAAAAGGGTTGAGAAAAGTGATAAGGCTTTTGCCGCACGGATAAGGTGGGAGAAGTTTGCTCCCAGAGCCATAAAAAACAGCGACCTTTACTATTTTGGCAATCGTTACCGTGACATCACACAGATGTTCGATGGAGTGCTGCGGGACAAGCTTAGGAGGGTAGCTGCGGGTGATCCGAATCTGCAACTAAGAAAACTTACACATGCTGAAGAGGTAATAATTGCTATGCGTATAAGAAAAGCAGAGACATTTGCTCATGTTGCAAGGTTGCGGCAATATGAAATGGAGAAGGAGTTGCTCTTACAACTCAGTGAGGGCAAACTCTCCGTTGCTGAGATGAAAAAAAACCTGCAAAATCTGACTGCAAACGAGTCACTCGATGTAGAAAATCATGTAGCACGAGTTGAAAATCTTTTTAATAGTAAAGAAAATAACCCTTACAACATTATAACAAACTCAAGATTTTCCAACACCGACTCAAGGGCTTTAGATCATGCGAAAAAACTTCTAGCAGATATCAATGAAGAAGAGTCGCTGCTTGGACAACCACTGCCGACCATAGAAAAAATTCATAAGATAGCAGCACACAAAGAGGCTATCCGTATGTATGAAATGGAGGGATTCGAGCTAAAGTCAGCATTATCAAATATAGATGGCAAGATAGGTAGCGATTATCTTCATCTTTACATGCGTGAAACTATTCAAATTACCCTACCTGATGCTGGCAGAAAATTGAGTATTAAAGAAAGCATGTTCTGGGATGAGATAATGAAACTAAAAGATACCAATACGTCTGAGTTACGACTAGAGTCTCTCAAAAAAGAGATCGATATTTTTGAAGCTAACCTGCGAGCAAATACCTTAGCTTTTGAAGCATCAGACAGCCTCTTGCAAATGAGTAGGGGTGCAAACGAGGAGATGAAGAAATTGCTCACCGAACATCAGGATAATGTCGTGCAACGGCTGAGAGAGGCAGTGCAGGCCATGGAAGATGGTAACACGGCACGAGTGCAGGAACTCAAGCAAGTGGCGGAGAAAGAAAGACAGGCATGGGGCTTGTCGGGGTTGGCGGCAGGTTTAGGCGCGACTGCGGTGCTGACCTCACTCGACAAATCCATCTGGGGTCATGGCGAGAAACAACTGGGTGATTACTGGAGTCAGATTTTTAGCGATAAGGCAAGCTTTGCCGCCGCAGCCTCGGTCAGGGATATGCCTGCTGTGCTCAACAAGCTGGCGGAAGTTTTTGGACACAGGGTAAACGCCGCAGCACTGCAACTTGCCCAGTGACCTAAGCTGCGGTGCTTATAAATAAACAATTGCCTCAAACCAACTTGCCTTGCCAAAGTTGGTCGAGAAAGGCATGCCATGGGACGGAGTAAAAACAATCATCACGGCGCGGCAAAGGGTCATGGCTGATGAGATAGAATTTTTTGAAAATGCCTTCTTCTGCAAGCAGTTGCAAGCCCTTTAAATCTCTGTGGCTCACGGTTTGTTTGGCTTTGACTTCTACTGCTAACTGTTCGCCGATGAGAAAATCTACCTCGTGCCCGTGTTTCGTGCGCCAGAAGGTGAGTGGGAGTTTTTTGTGATTATAGGAAAGATAGGCACACAATTCCATCCAAATGAATTGCTCGAAGGCTTTGCCATAGAAATTAGAATTGCGCTCAATAGTTTTTACTGCTGCTATTGTGCGTGCTACACCTGTGTCAAAAAAATAAAATTTTGCCGTGCGCACTACTTTTCTTTTCTTTGCTGCTCCCCACGGCATTAGCAGAGAGCCGAGCAACGTGTCCTCTAAAACTTGCACATAATCACGTACCGTCGAAACAGCCAGCTGGCAATCGCTCGCCATCTTGGTGAAATTTAGAATTTCTCCGTTAGATAGTGCCATCGTCTGCAAAAAGCGACTGAAAGCTGGCAAGCGTCGCACCGCGCCTTCTGCACGAATTTCCTCTTGTAAATAGGTGTGAACATAAGCATCGAGAATGTCGTCAGGTATATCGCTTAAATACACCTCTGGCAAACCGCCACAATGCAGATAACGTGGCAAATCAAACGCAGTAATCTCATTCCTAACCAGCGGCAACATCTGTGCCACCAACGCTCGCCCTGCCAGCAGGTTTACTCCCTGTCGCCGCAATTTGCGTTGGCTGCTGCCCGTCAACAGAAAACGTTGGCCATCCTTCACAATCAACCGCTGCACGACATTAAGCAGCTCAGGCAACAGCTGAATCTCATCAACAACTACGAGGTCATGCTTGCTGTTGGTAACGATGCGCTCAAACTCTGCAGGATCAGCTGTCAGTGCCGCAAATGTGCTGCGATCGAGAAGATCGATAATCTCGGCTTGTTCTTGCAACTGCTCGACAACGAGCGTTGACTTGCCCGTTGCCCGCGGGCCGAACAGAAAAAAAGACCGTTGCCTCAGCAATTGCCTTAGATTAAGGTGCCGTTTTACCACCATAGCTCCAGTACAGCACGCGGAAAATTCACGGAGCAACCGTCATATTGCCGGAGAATTCACGGAGGTGCCGTTATATTTCCGCAAATGTGTTTAACTATTTGTAATTATTTATTTTTCTAGCGTAAGCAGCAGGGCGGATATGGTAGAGGCTGAGCGGATCATCTCTTGCCAAGATAACATGCTTTCTGCTTGACAAGCATCACCACAGGCTGTTGTGTATACTGCTGGTGTTCTTGCTATCTTTGAGCTAGAAAGCGCACAAACAGCCTCCACGAACAAAGCGAGTGGACATGACCGACAAACTAACTTCCGTTCTCGACGACTACCTACCATCTGTGCTGACAGTGCTTCAGCGTTGTGCGGGGCAATGTGCCTTGCCAGACGATGCGGCGCAGCTCAGGGCGATGGTTAGCGATGTCGTTAGGGATGCGGAGATCTTGACTATTGTATTGCAGATGGGGGAGTTGAGCCTTGATCGACGCTTGCTGCTCAGGGAGGCGTTGTTGCAGGAATTGCGTGCTGAGACTGTGCATATCGACGTGCAGTTTCGTCGTTCCGATCCCACTTACGTGCCGATGCCACAGTCATCGAACAAGACACAGGCACTGTCCTTAACACGCAAGCCGCGGGCAATTGCACAGGTGGCACGTGTAATCGCAGTTGCCTCTGGCAAGGGTGGGGTGGGCAAATCGACCGTCAGTGCGGCACTAGCACTTGCCCTCACCCGTATTGGTGCACGTGTCGGGTTGCTCGATGCCGACATCTACGGCCCCTCGTTACCAACACTGTTTGGCACACGCGGCCCATTGCAGAGCAGTGCCGACGGCAAGCTGTGTCCGATCGTGGCACATGAGGTGCAGACGATGTCGTTCGGCTATCTCACTGACCCCGACACACCTGCGATTTGGCGCGGCCCGCTTATTAGCAAAACTTTTCGGCAGCTCTGCTATCAAGTTGCGTGGCAAGAGGTGGACTGGCTGGTGATTGACTTGCCGCCGGGCACGGGCGATGTGCAACTAACGATGCTCGAAGCTTTGCCCTTGCACGGTGCAGTCGTGGTTACGACACCGCAAAATTTAGCCTTGATTGATATGCAAAAAGCGGTCAAAATGTTTATTAAGTTACAGATAAACGTCATTGGCTTGATCGAGAACATGTCCAGCTATCGCTGTCCGCATTGCCAGCACGAAGACACTCCGTTCGGAACGCGAGGCGGACAGGAGTATGCTCAGCGCACGGGACTGAAACTGCTCGGTGCTGTGCCATTTCGGGCGGAAATTTTGCGACATTGCGATGCAGGCAAGCCGCAGTTGCTCGTCGATGATCTGTTCGTGAACATTGCCGAGCAAATCACGAGCACAGTTGATGCCTGAGTTCAGCCTTTACGAACATCAGAAGACGGGCGTTGATTTTTTTATCAACAACAGCGTCGGTGTGCTTGGTGACGAGATGGGCTTGGGCAAGACTTTGCAGGCAATCGTTGCTTGCCAACGTTTTCTTGCCGAAGGGCAGATCGAAGAGGTGCTCGTTGTCTGCCCACGTTCGTTGAAACTCAACTGGTTTTACGAAATTAAAAAATTTACTGATACCGCAGACAGCGATATCGTCATCGTTGAAGGCGATCGCAACAAACGCCAGCTGCAACTGCTTGCTACTCGCAAGTGGCTGATTATCAATTACGAAAGCCTGCGTATCGAGAGCGAGCAGCTGCTGGCAATGTTTAGGACGAGGCGTTTTGCGATGGTCTGCGATGAGTCGCACAAGATCAAAAACAAGCTGGCAAAGCAGTCGCAATCGTGTGTTGAACTGGGTCGTCTTGCGACGCGCAAATATCTTTTATCGGGCACGTTCGTCGCCAACAAGCCTGAGGATGTTTGGAATCAGGTCAACTTTCTCGATGGTGGACGGCTGCTAGGCAGCTACAACAATTTCAAAAAACGCTATTGCATCGAGCGTTCTTTTAAGTATGGTTTTCGCTACGTCAACAAAATCGTCAGCTACAAAAATCTCGACGAGCTCAAAGACAGGCTGGACACGGTGGTGTTGCGACGCACGAAGGAGCAGTGCCTCGACTTGCCTGCACGAGTGGTGCAAAAGATACCTGTCAACATGACCCATCGGCAAGAAGCGTTTTACCACAAGATTTGCAAAGGCATTGTCATGAATTTAAGCGAGCCAGAGCAGAACTTATCGCTAAATAACATTCTCACCAAAATGCTTTATGCTTTGCAAGTATCTTCCAACCCTGCATTGGTCGATCCTGCGGTGCAAATTGAACGTCTTACCGCACGCCTTACCGCCAATCCGCGCAGCAGTCATTACAAACGTCAGCTGAAGTTTTGGCAACAGCTGCGTCCCCTGCCGGCGACCGAGTCAGGCAAGCTCAATGCCCTCGATGACTTGCTTGAAACTTACTGTCTTGAGCAAGAACGCAAGGTCATCGTCTGGAGTTTTTTTGTCAAAAACATCGAGATGTTTTCCGAACGTTACGCAAGCTATAACCCTGTCTTGTGCTATGGCAAGACCAGCAATGCCCAACGCGACTACGCGGTGCAAACTTTCAACAACGATCCTGACTGTCGGCTGTTCGTCGGCAATCCGCAAGCCGCGGGACTAGGCTTGACTTTGACGGCATCGTCGTTGTGTATTTTCTACGATCGCAATTTTTCTACGGTCGATTATCAGCAAGCGGTCGATCGCATTCATCGTATTGGACAAACACAAGTGTGCAACGTGCTTATTTTACAAGCTCGCCCGACAATCGATCAGCATGTTGATCATCTGCTCGCGCAGAAAAACGAACTGATCAACTTCTTGCAGGATCAAGACCACAAGAAGGATAGCCACACCGAGATCGATCTCGGTGCTGTTGAGGCTATGCTCGGAGGTAGACTTTAGCTTCTAGTCATTCTTTTGGGGGTAATGTCAATCCCACCCTTTATACTTTTCCCGCCCACGAGCTTTTCGCAAGTTGTCTTCCAATATGTTTTTTATATTCGAGATTTCCTAGTTATATTCGAGGCGGTGTAGTTCCTCTTTAAAAACTTCAATTATTTTTTTGTCGTTGGCAAATAAAATATTGCTTATACTTCCCACCGATGCTAAAAACATCGCGTGATCATTGCTTAACTCGAAACGGACTAAGCTATCGTGATTAAGTGGCCTATGCTCAATAAATATGTAATTAACATACTTCAGGAATGCTTCCCTAATAAGGTTAAACTGCTCATAAGAAAGAGCATTAAGGTTACTCAAATATTCACCTCGTATAATTGACATCATTTCACCTCCTGTGGAAAGGGGGCTGCGAATTTCTCTGTAATTTTCTAGCAAAGCTTCAATAGCATAGATATCATTATTATCAATAACTTTTAGCGCCTTTTCCCTCCAATTAGCTGCTTTCTCTAGCTCGGATAAGAGTATGGAAAATCTTTCTTTAGCTTTTACAGACATGCCTGTTTCCTGGGGGTCTAATTTTTTCATTTCCGAAAGTAGTTCCGACAACTCATATAGTTCATTCTGATGGTGGGCACTGAATTGGTCGAGTGCCTCGTAGAATTTTTCCTTATTTAATTCTACATCATGTTCAAGCTCATCAGACCAATTTTCGTTTCCCCAATCAGACATCAATTCGTAAGGAAACTCTCCTCCAAAATTTTGTATTTCACTCAAAATTGGTGACCAGTAATCATACTCTGTTGCTCCATCTATATGAGCTTCCCCCCCTACCATGGTGTTATACATGATATTGAATTTAAAAAAACCCTTTTCCATAATATCTTGTGCTCTTGACACATCTCTATTCTTATCCTTCTCAATGCTTGCGTATTTGTGCACTAGTTTTTCCAATGCAACAGTTATTTTCAGCTTGCTGAGAAGTTCGATCAGCTCGTTTTTGCTTGGAGTATCAGTATTTTTAGACAAAAATCTTTCAACTGCCTTTTCCATGTTCTTTACACTTTTATCAATAATAGGGTCACTGTTTTTTCTGCTAGTGTATAAATCTTTATTAGTTATATTTTGATTTATCTTACTCGTCTTTGTAATACCAATTCTATTTGTTACTCCCATGATCTGCAACATGTGCACAATCATATGCAGAGAACTTATACCTGACTTATTGTATTGCTCTAATTTATATAATATATCAATGTATTCTATAGGATGACGTATGTCGATATTTTGTGATGCGTGGAGCGTATTACCGACATTGAGTTGTCCAAATAAACTCTGTCCTACATTAGATTCAATGTTTGAAAATTCTCTATACACCAACTGACAATCGTGAAGTGCTAACATATGTCCACCGCATTTTTGCTGAGGTAAGAGCTCCGCTGCACCGTCAAAAATGTCACCCTTATCTACCCCAACTCTAGTGAAAGAGATAATATGACTCCACCCCTTCACTGCGACTACCACTTTATCGTCCAGCAATGGCTCAACTATGTGCTTAGTTATGAGCTCCACATTATACGTGGAGCTCAGCAACTTTGTTACTTCTGTTGCTAGCTTCTCGCTAGAGATAAGCCGACTAGCAATTGCTGTGCTGGTAATTAACAAACCAGCAACGATAAACACTAACTTTCTCATAACATACCTCCTGCCTCTATGATTCTCTCTAGTGTAGCCAGCTCAGCATAAACACTGTCCAGCACTCTGCTTTTTTCTGGCTTTAAAATATCTTTTCTTTTCCCTACGGGTTTTTGTAATGCTGAAGTGATACTTTCCAAATCATCTGCGTTAGGCATGGCTGTTGCATCTTGAGCAACAAGGGCAAAGAAACGCTGTTGCATATCTCTTAAATCCACTCGCTGTGCCAACTGTTGCGCATCTGCGTCTACGTAGCTGATGATGGTACGCAGGCGCAGCCATGTAGGAGTGTCGGATGGTAAGCTACTCTTGCCTATCATGCGGCTGAACTTAGTAATTTTATCTCTAAGCTCTCTTTCAGCTTTCCGTTCAGCTTCTTGCTGTGCCTGTTGTTGGAGCTGCTCAGCAGTTAGTTGTGGTGTATCTATCTGTGCTGCAGGCTGACGTGCTCGTCTTGCCTTTCTTTGTAACTTGCGCAGTTGCTTTTTCTGTTGATGTATTACCGCGGGGTTGATTAATTCGACGGGTTGCTCCTGTCTGTTAAGTGCACTCTCTTGTATGTTAGATGCTTGTATGCGTTCAAGTTCCCTAAGTTTCAACATGGCAATATTATGACTATGTTTTTCGGATTTCTTGATGTTTTTTCTTATTTTACTGAGCGTTGATATGCGTTCTTTTTTGCTCATGCTATTTAAATCGTGCAACAATTTGATCGCGAGGGGATGATATGTACTGTCTTTTTCAACAGCTTCGAGTGCTCTAATTAAATTTTGATTGGAGACTGTGCCGCTAGCAATTTTTTTAAAAAAACTATCGCGTTGCACAACCAGAGGCATGTTATAGTACACTTTTGTCATTTCGACAAGTATTTCACCCTGTAAATGATTACCTCTGCTTGTGACCTCTTCTTTGAGTGACTTAAAATTTTCTTCATTAATCAACAGTTGCATAGCGTTCAAGTTTTGCTCATTAATTATTTTCCCTAGAACTAACTTGTTAAAAACCTGAGGTGTAAACACATAATCAATTAGTTGCTGATCTGTAACTCCTGTCTGAGTGAGCATAGCTATTACTTCAATTAAAGTTATAGTTGTAATAAGTAGCTGGGTTGGCAGATATTGCCACCTAAGCATATCTATATTATAGTCATCATATGAAGTCTTCAGCAGTTGGTGGTTCTCTATGTTGGTAATTTGTGCATCAGTTTTTTCTGCTAGCATTTCCATCATTTTTATAAACTTTTCTTTTGCTACTAGGTTTGGTAGTTCCGTAAGAAAATTATTGATAGTTGCTGCTTTACGTGATTCAGATAACTCATCTCTCTTTTTTTGTAACGCTGTCTGTACATTGTTTAGTGTGCCTTCATCGAGTATACGATGGCGGTAATCAGCAACAAACAACGCTGCTTGTTCGTTGTCTTGAGGGTAAAGTATAGTGCTAAACTCGTGCCACGTCCAATCCATTGCCATTAAAAATTGCGCGGTAACGCCGGTAAGAAATCTTTTTTCTAACAGCTGTGCAAAGGTTATATCGAAGTCCAACTGTATATCATCTTCTAAAAATTCTTGGCTCGAAGAAAAATCAGCTACATCAAGTATATTGACCTTCTTTTGCATTTCGTCGAACTTTTGCATGTTCTCGAAGATCATATCTGGTGATTGCGCCAGTATTTTGTCAATCCTATCGCTTATTTCTCTATAGGTGACTTGCTCACGTTGAGCTAATTCCAACACATGCTCAAATTCTTCGTTGGTGAGACCTTGATCAAGCTTGGGGAAGTAGCGCAGATACTCAGACATATCGTCTGCTATTGCCTTAGCTTCCTCTTGTTTCTCTCTATCTTGGTAGGTATCGCTCAAGTGCTTATATAAACGATGCAAACGCACCTCGCCCTCGATTCTACTAGTTGCCTTGTCACCTGTCAGTTGTAAAGACACTTGTAAAACCTTTATCATTTTTTTTGGCTCATTCCTCTTTCTAAATACAACACCGTCCTCCAACTTGGCATAATCTTGCGCTACGGCATTGACCATTCTTGACAGTTCCACAGCAAGGTCGGCTTCGGAAAACGAATCTATTATAATGAACCACACACGCTTCGCACGCTTATTGTCACTTACAAAATTGCTAACTTGTTTCGCGTAGCTAGCGATAATTTGTGGTTTTTGAGCAAGTGCATCGGCAAGCTTGCGACTATAACTGTCTGCATAACGCGGCACGTCGCTCGGCTGTATTGGCTGAAGTGGACTCAAGCCATTTGCAACCACAATTTCCGCGAGTTGACGTGCCAGTGTGCGCTTCACCGCGGGAGGTAGTTGAGATACATTGGCAGCAACAGCATCAATGCCAACCAAGCAAGACACTACAAGTACTAATTTTTTCATAACATGCCGAAATTATTAAAAAACAACAGGCAATGCCTGTTGTTACATGACATATGTTAATTGTCAATACTTTTTTGCGTGCTTGTTTTTTATAATTATATTATGTTGTTATCGGTGTGGAGAAGAAAAAAATTGGACAAGGGAAGGCAAAGAGCGTAGTATGGTAAGCATGGTCGATAGTTTTACCAGTCACGACAGGCCGCCACCACCGATAACTAAGCCGAGGCTGGATGATTTGCCTGAGATAGAGATACCATCACCACCCGGCGCAGCTGAAGGTGCAGTTAAGGCCAACTTTAAGCTGCCACCAACGCGCCTCCGCCGCAGGACGACGAGCACGCACGAGTTGCTGCTGCCCCGCCCCCGCAAACGCTTTCGCACCAAAGTGCTGCTGTTCTCTGTGATCGGTTTTGGGATTGGCATTCTTGTCGGCGTTGGTTTCTTGCTCGGCTAGGGAGCGAGCAAGCGGCAAACAGCCCCCCGCCCTAATCTTCGGTATTGCCTTCAGCATTGTTTTCGGCATTGTCTTCAGTGTTGCCTTCAGTATTGCCTTGCTGACGCATTTCGTCTTGATAGACGCGGTAGCGATGCTGGGTGTTGCGGCTGTTGTCGATTGTACCGTCATGTGCCTCGATGTGTAGTTCACGTTTAGGTGTCTCATCTGTGAGCAACACGAGTGTCAAGCTTGCATCCTTGCCGTGGCTATCTACCTGTAACTGGTCTTTTTCAATGTCGTGGGGGAAAACTTCCTGCAGCGTAGTCAGCAGCTCTTCGATATTTTCATCACTCCAGCTGTCAGCGATTGCGCCGAGATCGTCGTAAGCGGGTAGCTTGATGATCGTCACCTCATAAACATCGTGGCCACTCGGCACAATTTGCAGGTGAAAACAGGAACTGCGATCATCATTGACACATAACTCGTTCTTGGTGGAGATGTCTATTACCCCGTCCTGCTTGCTGAAGCTGACCAGCAACTTGTCTGCTTCTAAGTCTGGCAAGGTGTTGAATCCAACCTTGCGCAACGCACCCATGATTGCTTTCTTAGTCGCCGTCACCTCCGTGTCAGTGACCTCTTCTGTATTCGACCAGTTCTGTAGATTGTGCAAAATCGCACCAGTATACAGCTCGGCCAGTGGGTGTGCTACCTCCTTAGTTGTCTTCGTCCTGCTACTGCGCTGAAGACAGCCCAGCACCAACAGTGCCATCAATACCGCTAATAGTTTCATGCTATCTCTCCTCATCTGTGGTCGTGCTTCCTTAAGCAGTGTCGGAAAAAAGAATTCTAAAGTTGAGTTTAAATGCAGAGAAAATGACAAGACAAGGGTCAGTTTGCCGTAGCAACTTTTGAAATTTTGCAATTTTTTGTGTACTATGCCCTTGCTTTCAAGGAGTTCTGGTTGGACATTTTTCTGCTGGCTCTGTCGTCCTGTATCACTTCGGTGGTAGCAGGATTCACTGGCATGGCGGGGGGCGTGATGATGATCGCCCTGATGATGATGATTTTGCCGCCCACCCTCGTCGTGCCCCTGCACGGCATCGTGCAGCTGTTTTCTAACGTCTTCCGGGTCTTAGTGTTGCGGCACAGCGTACATCGCCGCACGATGAAGTTTTTTATTAGCGGGGCAGCACTCGGTGGCGGCATTGGCTATTTTTTGATCAGGGAAATTTCAAGCTCAGAGTGGTTTCTGGTCGTCGTCTGTGCCCTGCTGTTCTACACTGTCTTCAAACCTAAACGTATGCCAGACATCAAGCTCAACGCCGCGGGGTTTTTTCTGCTCGGCACATTTACTGCAGCCATCGGCCCGCTAGTCGGCACGGTAGGGCCTTTTCTTGCCCCGTTTTTTGTCCGAGATGATTTTAAAAAGGAGACCATTGTCGCCACTAAAGGTGCAGCACAAGCAACTGTGCATTTCATCAAGATTCCGATTTTTCTCTCGCTACAGTTTGCCTATCAAGACTATGTGCCCCACATGCTAAGCATGATTGTCGCGGCCTACATCGGCACGTGGATAGGGGTGCGCCTGCTGTACCGTGCCAACCAGCAGCTGTTCATGCGTTTCGTCAAGGTCACCATGTTTTTGATCGCACTGCGCCTGCTCTATCGCTTGCTCGAACCGCTGTTCACCACTGCGGTATAATGCAAGGGTGAGGTTATCTTGCCAACAGTCGCACAGCCGCGGGTGTGACTTTCAGTTCTAATTCCTGTGCGATGGCATGCAAAATTTTCGCCACACTACGCACTTCTGTTGCTGCCTTGAAATCAGTGTCGGTGCTGAAAACATCCTTCCAGTAGCGCACCACAGCACGCTTATCTGCACCTGCAGTGTGTTGATCGAACAGCATCACGAAAGCCAGTGTGCCGAGTGCAACTACACCAAACGTTGAAGCAACCGCACGCGGCCGCAGCCACTTACGCATGCGCTTCTGATCAAATTCTCCCAAGCCGTGATAACGGCGCATGGCAGTCATCCATGCCAGCACACCTGTGATGACTGGGGTGGCAACAACCATAAGTCTCTCGCGCTGTCCCGCGCGCATGTTAGGTTCAGGTGACTGCGTAAACACAACTCGCTTGCCACTGCGACTGTTGAGTGCCAACTGGCAGTTTTCCGCCAGATACGCCTCCGAATACTCGTCACCAACTGCACATAGCACCAACTCGTGTGCCGTCACGCCCTCACCGACTTCCGCAATCCGCAAGCCGACAATCATACGCTGATCGTGAATGGCTCGCTCCTCAGCCAGCGGTTCACGCCCACATGCAGCAACAAAGACAAGTACAGGTAGAATTTTTAACAACATTGCACGCTCCTAAACGTCAAAATCAACATAGCATTATACAAAATAATGCTATGTTTGTAAAACAAATATAAGTAAGTGCTTGATTTTATTATTTTATTGTAAAGAAGCGTGTCGCTGGCTGTTTTTCCAACTGATACTTGCGTGACGATGAAAATCGGCAAAATTTTTGGCGACCACTTCCAGTAGTGCATCGCTCGATACTCCCTGTTGTGGAGAGATGGCGGCGATGATGGTTTTTAGTTCGGAGGTAGCGCGGCGCTCGTTTTCCAACAAAGTGATCAAAAACAGGCTGTGATGATAGGCACGCTGAGCTTGCACCTGTGCAAGGGTAAGAAACGAGCCACGCAACACCTTCGCGGGTAGTAGCTCGCCATCGGCAGGAAAGCTAAACGCGGTGCAGTTGTCGAGACAGGCAAGATACTGTGCTAAACCTTCGTCAAACCAACTCGGTAAGCGACGAAAGCCGCTGCGCTGTGCCAGCAAAGCATGCACTAGTTCGTGCCGCAAGGTGCGGCGCAGTTTTGACAGCGAGAAGTTTGCCACCGCCACGGGAATGCGAATACGCCCATCAAAATAACCCTCGACCCAATGTGGTTGTGCTGCCATAAGTTCCCTAAACAACTCAACGGCATAGACATCGACCGCTATCTTGCGTTCAGGATAAGCAAAGCCATAGTGATCGACATAGTAGTGCAGTGCTGTGTCCAACGTTGCCGCAATCTCAACGCTCAACTCATCGTGCAACTGGCGCTGATAAGTTATCTTGAAGCTGTTGGTTTCCATCACTGCTTGCTGCTCGGAGGCGTGCCGTTCCTGTGCTTGTAGTTTTTGTTCCTGCACCCGCAAGCGCTGCTGCTGCTCAGGGCTGAAACCAACACGGTCGATTTTAGCCAAAAAAGCCAGTGCCAGCTTGTATTCCTCTTGCTCGGCCAGCATGTCGCTATACAATAGCAGCATCTCGATGTCGTTGCGGCGTTCCTGCAGGTAGGCATCAAAGTAAGGCGAGGCTGTGCGAAATTCACGCTTGCGATAGTGACACCAAGCTAAGCCCCTGAGATTTAGTGCATTGTGCCGTAACCGCTCGGCACGTGCCAAATGCTCTATGCCTGTGTCACAATCACCGAGATCGACGTGCAGCCGCCCCGCAGCAGTCAAGGCTGTTGGCAGTTGCGTTTGCAGCCAGCGCCGCTGTGCCGACGGCAAGCCTTGTTGCCGAAGTTTTTGTTCGAGTGTGGCTAAGGCTTTGAAATAATTGCCACTGTTGAATGCAAGCAAGACCTCCGTGTCCTCACGTTTAACCTGTTCCGCCTGCGCAGGTGGCGCAACCGCGGCCATGCGCACTTGCGTTTTTGCAGGCGCTATTTCGTCGTGAGGCAAATTCACATACAGCAGCAGTGCTAACCCTAGCACTGCTATAGCACATGAACATATTAGCCATAAGCTCTTGGCTGACGATGTTCTTATTTGTGCCGGAGGCTCTTTGTTATTTTTTCGTTTCACTCTACCAACCATAATAATACGGAATCCGTGCACAATCCACAGTTTTCAGGAGTACCTCAGTGCAGAAACCCACAGTACTTCTCCACCTATACCCAAAGGCACACCCAAATAAAATATCTCGAAGGTCACCTTTCCACAAGAGAGATTGCCAATGGATTCTCGTGCTCAATTACACGGAGAGGCTGTCCTACTCCAAGGAGCTGATGCAGAGGCGTAAAATTTCCTTGACAAGTTACTGCTGTTTTTTTACATAGTATATATCTTTTTAATATAAGAGGTTGTTATTGTGAAATTTTTAACGTTGCTAGTGGTCAGTGTAATAGCGGTTGTGGGGGGTAGCATATCTAGCTATGCAGTTAAACCGCACCCCCACCCTTCTTTTGGTGATCCCTTGCGGGTGGAAATTAGCCGGACGATCAGAAAAATCAACGATGCTATGCAGTTGGTCTGGTTTAAGAAGCAGAGTTTCAATCCCACCCAAAGATCTGCAGTTATCGTAAGTGAGCTTAATAAACTGTTTCTGTTGTCGGAGCAGTTTTACGACCTTTTCGTGGCGCATCGTGATTATGCCGACGCGCGCCTAGATGAGGGGCAGAAGGAAGGCAAAGAGCAGGTTGCCATCTCTCAACTCAAGCGTAGCGCTCAAATCTATGACGAGTGGGCTACAGAGGTGTTCAAGGGTCTAGTGGCAATAGAAGAAGGGCTAACGCAAAAGCATCACGTAGCATTGCGTGGGATATTGCATGAGGTAAATATCAAAGTCCAACATCTCGCCTTCAACCCATATATGGTTGAGCCGTTGAAAACAGCACGACAACAATTCTTTATCGAGCGCCACATTGACGCTTACGATAAAGGTGAGCTGACAGCAAACGTTCATGTTGCAGTGAATGCACTTGCCGTGACCGTAGCCGATGAGAGCATGTTTTGGTTCGAGCGTATGGACAAGGTGTTAGAACAGGTAAGCATTTTCATCACGGCAGCTGAACAGCTGCGCAAATTCAACAACATAAAAGCCGAACGCGAGCCTAAAGGGGAACACGTTGCACACTACCAGCAGCATGCCGAGCAAATACTAGGAGAACTGCAACGTATGGAAGCAACACTAGTGGCAATAGGTGAGATGCCGTCAATTGACGGGGTGTTAAAAGAGGTATTCCGTGAGGCACGCAATGCAGTCACCGGTGAAAGAAGAGAGCGGCCGCCGCGTTCGCTGGCGCAACTCTTGGCTGAGTTAGAACATAAAAGCGATGATCTTCCTGCAATGGAGAAATATGAGCGCTCGCTAAGTGCCGCGGAACACTTCTCTGGTTCTAGCAGTAATTAGGGGTGGTTTAGAGAAAATAGGCACGTGTCACCTCAAGATTGTGGTGCGTGCCGCTTAAACCACTGCACCAGATCGTCGTAGCCACCGATAAACTCCCCGTCGAGAACAATCATTGGCACGGTGCGCCATCCACCGAATTTTTCCGACAACTCCACCCGCAAGTCAGGCTTGTCATCGAGTCCGACTTCCTCAAAGCTGATGTCCTTCTCCGTCAACAGCCGCTTCGCCGACTGGCAATAAGGACAGACATTGCTAGTGTAAACAACATTGTTGCTCATCGTCACAGCTCCAAAATTCACTCACCTCACTAGTTTGACCTTTTCGTTCACATGCGTCAACACACATGCCACCCTCGTGTGTCGAAAAAACTTGCAGTGCGCTACCCTACAGTTATGTATGCTATGCTAGTGGTAGGATTTTTTAGGTTTCTCTGCTTTGCAGAGAAACCTAAAAAGACAAGATAAAACACAAGCCAGCATTGGTGTTTTGGTGCTGACCTTTTCCCTCCTCCCTGAGATGGGGGTACGCTCGTCGGGTAAAAGTTCAGCACCAATATCTCTGCCTTACAGTGTGTATGTGTTGGTCTACGTTTCTATATGATGTTGGGTGTTTTTACTAGATGACGATAACTTGGCAGCATTACCACGACTGGCTACAAGACTTGTGTGCTGCACCGCTGCCAACACAATGCACTGCACCACAGCCGCATACCATCACCACCGACTCGCGCACTCTGCAGCAAGGGCAGTGGTTCTTCGCCTTGCGCGGCGAACGGCACGACGGGCACGAGCACATTGCCGCGGCGTTATCACACGGGGCGGAGGGTTTTTGCGCCGCCATTACCTATCGGGAACGCTTGCCTGCCGACCTTGCCGGCCGCGGCATTTGGATCAAGGCAGATAGTCAGTTGCAAGCACTATGCGCAGTTGCACGTGGTTATCGCCGTAGCCTCACAAGCACCAAGGTAGTTGCCATCACTGGCTCGGTGGGCAAGACGACAACCAAAGAGCTGCTGCGCAGCATGTTACAACAAAGCCAGCGTGTCAGTGCCTCGCCCGCCAACCACAACAACGAAATCGGCGTGGCACAGACGCTGCTCAGTCTTGCTGCCGACACAGATATCGCCATCGTCGAATGTGGCGCACGCCAGCGTGGTGACCTTGCTCTCCTTGCTGACCTCACTGCCCCCGACATTGCCCTCTTCACCAATATCGGCAGTGCTCACGTGGGCATCTTCGGCTCGCCACAAGCATTGCTACACGGTAAGCTTGAGTTACTGCGATACAGCCCGCCACACTGTCTCGGCATCGTCAACACCGACTGTCCCGCACTGTTGACAGAGGCAGGCAAGCTGGGACACAAGTTGCTGACTTTTGGCTCGCAGCAGGCCGATGTCACGGTTGCACAGGTCACCTTAGCCGACCAACACCAACACGTGCAACTCAGCAGCAAGGTGCGGGGCATGTTTACCCTCAGCAGCACTGATTTGCACAGTGCCGTGCCGATCAACCTCGCTGCGGCGGCTGCTGTCTGTCTTGCACTGGAAATTACCACCGCCACGATGCAGGCGGGCAGTGAGGCTTTTTGCAATGTCCCCTCACGTTTTCAAAAAATTACGCGGGGAAAATTAACCATCATCGATGACAGCTACAATGCCAGCCCTGAAAGCATGCGTTGTGGTCTTGCTTCGCTGCAACGCAGCTGGCCTGAACAACGCCCTGTTCTCGTGCTCGGCGACATGGGAGAGCTTGGCGACATGGCGGTCGATGCCCATCGACAACTCGGTGCGCTCGTGCAGGCGCTACAGCCTGCGTTGTTGGTGACGGTGGGGAAGCTTGCCCGTCACATCGCCGCCGCGGTGCCAGAGCTGCACAGCTTGAGCTTTGACGACGTAGACACATTTTTGCAAGAAAAAATAAACCTTACACAATACGGCAATCTGGTTTATCTTAAGGCTTCCCGTAAGACCGATCTTACCCGTGTCGTTGCGACACTAACCTGAAGGAAGCAGTTCGTGCTATACCATCTGCTCTATCGCTTGGCTGACAGCATCTCGTTTCTCAACGTTACCCGCTACATCACCTTTCGCATTATGGTAGCATTGCTGTCGGCACTGTTTATCAGCTTTGTGCTTTCGCCCTGGTTCATCAAAAAACTCAAGAAAAAACAAATCGGTCAGCAGGTGCGTGAACTTGGCCCGCAATCACACCTGACCAAAGCAGGCACACCAACGATGGGTGGTGGTTTGATTCTGTTCGCCTTACTGTTGCCGGCACTGCTGTGGACAGACCTCACTAATGCTTATTTTTGGTATACGTTTATCATTACTGCCGCGTTCGGAATGATCGGTTACTGGGACGATAACCTCAAGATTACACAAAAAAATTCACAAGGTATGCGTGGCAAACACAAACTCATCTTGCAGTTCATCATCAGTTTGCTAGTTTGTGCACACCACTATTTCTATACGCTGGAAACCACCGCACTGGTCTTTCCGTTTTTCAAAAACATGACGTTCGATATCGGGCCGCTGTATATTTTGTTGGGTGCGTTCGTTATCGTCGGCACAAGTCACGCGGTTAATCTCACTGACGGTCTCGATGGTCTTGCCATCGGCCCTGTGATGACTTCGGCGTTTTGTTTTGTCGTGCTTGCATACGTGACAGGGCACTATGTTATCGCCGAATATCTCAACTACCACTTTATTAAAGGCAGCGGCGAGTTGGCGATTTTCGCAGCCGCGATTATCGGCGCGGGCTTGGGCTTTCTCTGGTATAACACCTACCCTGCACAGGTGTTTATGGGCGACATCGGTTCGTTATCACTCGGTGGAGCACTTGGCACACTTGCCTTTCTCACCAAACATGAACTGCTGATGGTCATCATCGGTGGCTTGTTCGTCGTCGAAGCGCTGTCTGTTATCGCACAAGTCACATCGTTCAAACTGACGGGGCGACGCGTGCTAAAAATGGCCCCCATTCACCACCACTTTGAGCTACGTGGCTGGCCTGAACCACGCATTATCGTGCGCTTCTGGATTATCTCGATCATCCTCGCGCTCGTTGCCTTGCTTAGTCTGAAACTGCGCTGATACTATAGTGCAAATACATGGCTATCTATCAAGAGTTGGTTGCGGATATCGCCAGCACCTAACGCTGTAATAATAAACACAGATATAATAAAATCAGAAATAAAATATAATTTATTGACATCTGTTGAGTAAAAATTTACATGTTGTAGCGTGGTGTTTGTCTCTACTTACAGGAGAATAGAAATGAAAGTAATTGTATTGCGGTATGTGCTGGGGGTATTGCTGCTTTCTGGTGCTGTGGCTGTGCCAAGAGGTTACGCTAACCTCAACTTTAAGCTATCTCCATCTGCTAACTTGTCCCAAGGCGAGAAAGCTGGAGAACTTTTCGGCAAGCATAGCTGGATTAGGAGAACCCTGATAGCAGGGGTATTCACGTTGGGGGTAGCAGCTATCACCTGCATGGGGATAGTTTGCAACCAAGATTATAACAATGACGCGGTAGCACAAAGCCTCGCTGGCGGAGTATTGTCACCGCTCTATGGCGAGGAAAAAGAAAAACTCTACTACTACGTTCATGACGATGAGGCTCGCATTGGCTGGTTGGTAGAGATGAGTCAAGATATGCATACCTTTGAGCGTTATAGCGATGCTAGTGATGCTGATGACCACCTCTCCAACTTTACGGAGTATCTCCATGATATCGCGTGGTTTTTGACCGAACATCAGGACACCGTGCCTAATGATGATGTTGTGGGGCAACTTTTACCAACTGGTTACCCACTTTACGATTACTGGTTCAATGATGCAGATGGGATAAGGCTGCGTGTGGAGGTAGTTGCAAGATTCAAGAGAGATGAGTACTCATCTGATTTCGAGAGCATGCACTTTGCTCATCCACCACGATATGTCGTTTTAGTAACGCACCACGATGGAAAGGAGTTGGGTGATAGCGAATACTTCAGAACAATACCTACCGAGGGTCTAATGCACATTAGATAAGCTATTAGATGAAAGCTATCTGAAACGTCTTATTAGTCGATATACTTATTATGGATGACTGCTATGTAGGCGAAGAAGTCTGGTTTTTGTTTTATTTTCAATAAAGGTATCGTCATGATGAAAAAAATTTCAACGATGTTGCTGGTGGCCGCTATCACTGCTGGTGTGAGTTACGATTGTTATGCCAATCGGCCTACGCCTGCTCCTCTGAAGCAGCAGGTACAAAAAAAGACTGGTCTTTTAAGTCGGTTAGGAACAGGTGTGATGGTGGCAGTGTTAGGCTTGTCATTGTCTACTACTACGTTGCTACTTTTGCATAATCAGCGCATTACAGATAGTCGCAATCGATTAATAGCCAAGGAGGTGATCGCAAAAGTTGTGGGTGTTAGCCAAGTTGAAAATATTGGAAGCGACAGTATTGTGAATATCGATGTCGTTTTTGAGAATGCCAACGTAGACGGAATTTCCGTCAGGAGGGGGGTTATTAGCTACGCAGACAACATGCTTCCTGCCATTGATGCTGATGCTGAGGTCATTGATGTTGAGTACATAGAAGAGATAGGCGCGGCTGGCATAGCCTTTCATTCTGTAGATGCTTACAATAGCAGAAAGGTAGACTTGCCCCTCAATTTCTACAACGGCCTACGTGTATTTTACCGTCATGATGGTTTCAATCTTGTAGGACAAGTTCAGTTTGTTGCTGATGCTGGAGACTATCAGCTTCTACTTATAGGTCACGGTGAAGGTGGCCCAACGGTAGCTACAAAATTGGAGCTAGAAGGTGTGCTTGTAACGCGGCATCCGCTCTATACGAGCAAAGACATAGATGTCGAATTTTCCGTGCCCAGCATGGAATCCTATAACGGGCAACCTCTGCCGCTAAACCATAAGTTTCGTCCTAGTGACCGTTTAGATTTCGACATCGTAGGAACGGGACGCTTGCAAGGTAAGTTGATCATGGCATCCACTGGTGGCAAGAGTGTCGTCAAGGTTGTGTTGCCCAATGGAGAAGTGTCTATTGTGCTGGTGCCAGAGAGCGATTTAACTGCTATTGATGCAAACTGATAACGTTGTCAAAGCTTGATGACGCACCAAAAACGATAGAGATGCCAGCAATTTCCAACCAACATCCCCTTTACATTGTCTTCGGTGCGGGCATCTCAGGCCGTGCGGCCACTCGCTGGCTGCTGCAGCACGACAAAGACGTGCTGCTCTTCGACGAAGATGCACAACAGCTCAGTGCTGCAGCAGTACAAAAACTCACCCATCCACGCTTGCAGGTCACCGCTCAACAAGTGCATGTGCAACAAGCCTTGCTGCGCTGCGCTGAGCTTATTGTCAGTCCCGGCATCGACCGCACGCATCCGCTGCTTACTGTGGCAAAAGCACAGGGGATAGGAATTTGCTCTGAAGTAGAGCTGAGCTTGCGCCATTATCGTGGTAAGATTGCCGCGGTGACGGGTACGAATGGCAAATCCACCGTCTGTGCCATGCTGCACCACATTTTGCAACAGCTGCAACTGCCGAGTGCACTGGGTGGCAATATCGGCACGGCACTGACGGAAGTGTTGTTGCCTGAAAAAACTGCGCCTGAACTGCTCGTCGTTGAGCTGTCTTCATTTCAACTCGAACACACACAATTGCCTGCACTTGCGGTAGCGATTTTTACCAACTTTAGTCCTTCGCATCTTACGCGACACGGCGACACAGCAACTTACTTTGCGCTGAAGCAAAAACTTTTCGCTGCCCTTGCCACTGATGGGCTAGCTATTTGCGACACCAGTGTTCACGCTAAACTCACAACTCAACCCGCTAACCTCTGTGTCGTTGGAGAAAAAAATGCGGGGGAAAATTTTTTCTACATTGACGGCAGACGTGTTTTTCTTGCCGACAAACTCAGCTGTGATTGTCGTTCATTGCCAATTCACACCCCACACGATATGGGCAATGCTTTGATGGCATTGCTAGCGGCGCAACAATTGACTGGTTTGGAGCTGTCGCAACTCGTGCCACACCTGCATTCGTGGCAGGGATTGCCGTATCGTCTGCAGTTAGTCGGTTATCTCGACGGGCAGGCGGTCATCAACGATTCCAAAGCGACTGACGTGGCTGCCACTCTTGCTGCTTTGCGTGCCCAAACTGAGCCAGTGCTGCTGATATTGGGAGGAGAAGGAGAGGAGGCACAACAACTGCTGACGCAGCGTGACAAGATTGCCGCGGTGCTCGCCTTTGGATCAAAGCGCAAGGAACTACACGCCCAGCTACACAAGCATTTTGCGGTGCAACAATACACCGACCTCGCCGCGGTGCTTGCACAATTGCAACAGACATGCCTGTCCGTGCCGCTGCTGTTTTCACCTGCTTGTGTCAGCAAGCCAGAGTTCGCTAACTTTGTGGTGCGTGGCAAATTTTTCAACGCCACGCTGGGTAAGATGAAAAACTTCGAGCCGACTATCCACTCGCCAAAAGCAGTTTGACAACTTGTGCCGTGCTGCGTAGCATGCGCGCTCTGAGTGTTTGGTATAGGCAGGCATGATGGCAAAGATTGCGGTTATCGGTGGCACGGGTCTTTATGACATTGAAGGCTTGCACATCAAGGAGCAGTTTGCCATCGACACGCCTTTCGGTGCGCCGAGTGCTGAGTTGCGGCGAGGCGAGTTTGAGGGTCAGGAGGTGTTATTTTTGCCGCGGCATGGCGAAGGGCATCGTTTGTTGCCGACGGAAATTAATTTTCGTGCCAATATCTATGCCTTGAAAACGCTCGGTGTAGAACAGGTTATCGCGGTCAGTGCGGTAGGCAGCATGAAAGAAGAGCTTGCCCCGCGGCACTTCGTCGTGCCTGAGCAACTCTACGATAACACCCGGCAGCGAGTGGCAACTTTTTTCGGCGACGGCATCGCTGCCCACATTAGTATGGCACATCCGTTTTGTGAGCGTTTGAGCACACATCTCCATCGTGCTGCACAAGCAGGTGGAACAACGGTGCATCGCGGTGGCACTTACATCTGCATGGAGGGGCCTGCCTTTTCTTCGTTAGCAGAATCACAGCTGTATCGACAGCTCGGCTTTGACATTATCGGCATGACCGCAGCTACCGAAGCCAAGCTCGCACGGGAGGCCGAGATGTGCTACGCGTTGCTTGCTTGTGTCACTGATTACGATTGTTGGCATCCCGACCACGATAAGGTAACCACCGATGCAATTTTTAACTGCTTGCGTGCCAATAGTGCTAATGCTCGCCGTATCGTAGGTTTAGCCTTGCCGCAAGTGGCACAACAACAACGCCATTGTACTTGCGCAACGGCACTACAAACTGCCATTGCCACTGCACCGCAACATATTACTGCTGCGGCTAAGCAACGTTTGCAGGTGTTGATTGGCAGTTATGTTGATTGATTAAGGAGAGCAAAGACATGGCACACATGGTGTTAAAACACTATTGGCGTTCAAGTTGTTCATGGCGGGTGCGTTGGGCATTGGCACTGAAGGGCTTGCCCTACCAAAGCGAACACATCGATCTGTTGCAAGGCGAGCAGCGCAGTGCGAGTTTTCGTCGTCAAAATCCGCAAGCGCTTGTGCCTGTGTTGGTAGTCGATGGTGTGCCCTATTACGAGTCGCTGGCGATTATCGAGTGGCTCGATGAGTGCTACCCACAAAATCCATTGTTACCATCATCGCCCGCCGAACGCATGCAAGCGCGTCAGCTGGTTTACATGGTGAGCTGTGGCATTCAGCCGCTGCAAAACCTAAATGCCCAACGCTACTATTCCAACGACCCACAAGCACGCTTGCGCTATGCACGGCACTACATCGAACGCGGCTTCAAGGCTTACGAACAGCGTTTGCAACAACTTGGTGCGGGCACTTTCTGTCTCGGCGGACAGGCCACCCTTGCCGATCTCTGCTTGATTCCACAGGTCTATAACGCACGGCGTTTTGCTTGCAACATGCACGCCTTCCCCCTCATCGACAGGATCTATCGCCACTGCATGCAAACACCCGCCTGCCAAGCCAGCGCACCAGAGGCTTGCAAGCCGTAGGTGGACAGACACAACTTTCAGGAATATCTCGCGGCAGGTACTTGAGATTGCGGAGAGATGTGTGAAGCGTTTGTGCAAACAGTATTTGCTCCTTGGTATAGGAACAAGTAGGTGAATTATGAGTTTGAAAGTTAACGGTGCTCATGAATCTCGAAATGCCCGATTTTTCCACTTGCACAGCGGTCATCCATATGAGAGTGTCTCTTGAATCTTAGATGGGAGTGCAAAATGGTTAGATTTCTTCTGGCATGGTTAGTTGTGGCTACTGTTTTGTTTCCACTTTCCGGTAGCGAAGCTGGTGTTAGGCTGCCAGACGGGGTAAAGAAAATTTTTTCTTTCATGGCCATGAAAACGAAGGAATTTTCCGCCCAGCGTGTAACCAACCTTGTTATGACTGCGGGTGCTATCGCGACCTGTGCCACCCTCTTGTCTTGTGATGATATGAATCTGGACAACCTTGTTTACAATGACATCATGGCCTCTGATGAAGTGGCTGAGGGTCTGGCAATTATGCAAGGGGTGACCACTAGTAACCAGACACAACTTTTTGTTCTAACTGAGCCCAACCAAGACTACACTTTCTCCTTAGTAGATGGGCGTGGCAATGAGATCCTTCCTGCAACAACCGGCAGGGACAGCTACAATGATCCTAAATGGACAATGCAGCGTATCATTTTCAAGGAATTGTTACCGGGGACAGAATATCTTTTCCGAGTTAATTCTCCCGGCATGGAAGAACCACTAGATGAAAGGGAGCTAAGCACACTTAACCTTGGGCAGCATGACCTGCGGTTTGCTTTTGGCTCCTGTATGCTCGATTATTACAGTCAAGGTGACATTTGGGAGCAGATGGTTATGCTTGAGCCGGATGTGATCTTCTTGATCGGTGATAATGCTTACGCCGATGCACTCAAGGAGATGGCTTCACCTGCCGATCTATGGACAAGGCATTTCGAGACTAGAAGCAGGGTTAATCTGTTCAGGAACAAAAGACTCATTCCGGTGGTTGCCACTTGGGACGACCACGATTACGGCATGAATAACGCGGGTCGCGACTACCCACACAAAGACGAGGCACTGGCAGCTTTTAAAGAATTTTTTGTTAGTGATCAGACCGATAGTTTCTACATGCCCGGCATCGGAGTGGCTAGTGCCTTTGATATCTACGGGTATAATTTTTTCCTTATGGATAACCGCGCGTTTCGTACTCCTCTAGGAGAATCTCCTCAACGGCATTTTGGTGATGAGCAGATGCAGTGGCTGTTGAGTAACCTACAGGGCAAAGAGCATGCCTTTATTGCCAGTGGCGACCAATTTTTTGGTGGCTACTCAATCAAGGATTCTTTTGAAGGGCATCATCGCCAGCGCTTTGCGTATTTTCTTGATGAGCTGAGTGAGATAGATGCCGAGGTGGTTTTTTTGTCAGGCGATAAGCACTATACTGAGATCATGGAGATTCCTGATGACAAGCTGGGCTATAAGACTTACGAGCTTACTTCCAGTCCTATCCATAATAACCCTAAATCGTTCTTGTTTCCCAATCCTCTTAGGGTAGAAGGAGCAGATAATACCACCAACTTCACGTTGGTTGAGGTTAGTGAGGCTGGTGGAGGGTTGCGTCTGCGGGCAACTTCTTACACAGTGGGAGGAAGGGTCTTGTATAGCGGGGATTACACGGTTATCAAACCCGCTAACGACTAACCACGTATTTATCCGCTTTGAGGCGGCCTTGGTAGGATAAGTAGCCCGCCGTGGGCCGTGTTTGATTAACTAGTGACATTGGTCGGTTATCTTCCCATCTTCTGTATGTTTTATTTTGATATGTTGATATTACATAGATTTGTCTCTATTGAAGAGGATGTGGGGTACTTTCAGCCTGACGAGACGGTAAAAGTGTTTGGCTACTAAAGCTAGAAGCTTGGCTGACAGACGCGGAGCAACCTGATATAATAATACCGTATGCCTGCCTCTCATGACTCTTGTGCCTTGCTAAGGTAGGGATACATGCTGGAAGTTCCATTTTTTACCTGATGTTTAGGTTCTTGCTGGGCACACCCCCGCGCCGTAGGAGTCTCTTTGAGACTTAAACAGGAGCAGGAAATGGCTAGATTTCTTCTGGTATGGTTGTTTATGGTTACTGTTTTTTTCACTTTCCGATACCGAAGTTGGTGTTAGGTTGCCAGATGGAGTAAAGAAAGCTTTGTCTTTCATGGCTATGAAAACGAAGGAATTTTCCAACAAGCGTTTAGCCAACTTTGCTATGACTGCGGTTGTTATCGCGACCTGTGTCACCTTCTTGACTTGTGATATGAATCTGGACAACAGAACTTACAAGGACATCATTACCTCTGATGACATCATTGCCTCTAAGGACATCATTGCCTCTGATGAAGTGGCTGGGGGTCTGGCAATTATGCAAGGGGTGACAACTAGTAACCAGACACAACTTTTCATTTTAACTGAGGCCAACCGAGACTACACTTTCTCCTTAGTAGATGGGTATGGCAATGAGATCCTTCCTGCAACAACCAGCAGGGACAGCTATAATGATCCTAAATGGGCAATGCGGCGTATACTTTTTCAGGAGCTGTTGCCGGGGACAGAATATCTTTTCCAAGTTCATTCTCCCGGCACAGAAGAACCGTTAGATGAAAGGGAGCTGCGCACACTTAACCTTGAGCGGCATGACCTGCGTTTTGTTTTTGCCTCCTGTATACTCGATTCTTACGATCAAAATGACATTTGGGAACAAATGGTTATGCTGGAGCCGGATGTAATCTTCTTGATCGGTGATAATGTTTACGCTGATGCGCACAAGGATGTGGAAGAGCCTAACGATTTATGGACACGGTATTTCGAGACTAGGAGCAGGGTTAATCTGTTCAGAAACAAAAGACTCATTCCGGTGGTTGCCACTTGGGACGATCACGATTACGGCATGAACAACGCGGGTCGCGATTACCCACACAAAGATGAGTCACTGGCAGTTTTTAAAGCTTTTTTTGCTAGTGATCAGAGCGAGAATTTCTACATGCCCGGCATCGGGGTGGCTAGTGTCTTTGACATCTACGGATATAATTTTTTCCTTTTGGACAACCGCACGTTTCGTACTCCTCTAAGAGAATCTCCTCAACGGCATTTTGGTGATGAGCAGATGCAGTGGCTGTTGAGTAACCTACAGAGCAAAGAGCACGCTTTTATTGTTAGTGGCGACCCATTTTTTGGTGGCTACTCAATGAAGGATTCTTTTCAGGGGCATCATCGCCAGCGCTTTTTGTATTTTCTCAATGAGCTAAGGAAACTAGACACCGAGGTGGTTTTTTTATCAGGCGATCGTCACTATACCGAGGTCATGGAGATTCCTGATGAAGCGTTGGGCTATCAGACTTACGAGTTTACTTCCAGCCCTGTCTATACTAAGCCTAAATCGTTCCCGTTCTTGTTTCCCAATCCTCTTAGGATAGAAGGAGAAGATGATGTCACCAACTTCATGGTGGTTGAGGTCAGTGAGGCTGGTGGGGGGATGCGTCTGCTGGCAACTTCTTACACAGTGGGAGGTAGGGTCTTGTTTAGCGGGGAGTATACGGTTAACAAATCTGATAACGACTAACCACGGATTTATCCGCTTTGAGGCGGCCTTGGTAGGATAAGTAGCCCGCCGTGGCCGTGTTTGATTAACTAATGACATTGGTCGGTTATCTTCCCATCTTCTGTATGTTTTATTTTGATATGTTGATATTGCATAGATTTGTTTCTATGTTGAGGCAGTAACGATCACGATGAAGGTGTGATAATGGCACAGGCATCATCAGACAGCACAACAGATTCTCCCGCACGGGGCTACTACAGGTTTCCGACAGTGCATCGCAATGTATTGGTGTTTGTTTGTGAGGATGACCTGTGGACGGTGTCGATCGAAGGAGGTGTGGCACGACGCTTGACATCAAATCTCGCTGCGACTAGCGCTCCACGTTTATCACCCTGCGGCAAGCTGCTTGCCTTCACTGGACGTGAGGAGGGGCCGGAGGAAGTTTACGTCATGCCTGCAGGTGGCGGTGAGGCCACGCGCCTTACGTATCAAGGACAGCAGCGGAGTGTCGAGGTAGTTGGCTGGTCTGCTGACGGGAAGAGTATTTTCTATGCCAGCAGTGCAGACAGTGCTTTCGGTAGATGTCAGTGGTTGTGGAAAGTGCCCGTCGCAGGTGGAGAGCCGCAGCGCTTGCCCTACGGCCCCGCCAACCATATCGCCTATGGCAGCAAAGGCATGGTCATCGGCAGATCCACTGGCGAACCTGCAATGTGGAAACGCTATCGTGGTGGCACTGCGGGACAGCTTTGGCTTGATGTGCAAGGCAAGGGTCAGTTTCAACTGCTTGCTCCCGTCACAGGCAATCTGACCACACCAATGTGGATTGGCAAACGTATTTACTTTATCGCCGATCACGAGGGCGTGGGTAACCTCTACTCCTGTCTCCCCTCTGGCAACGATGTGCAACGCCATACACATCACGATACCTACTACTGTCGCTCCGCACAGACGGACGGGGTGCATATTGTCTATCATGCCGGGGCTGATCTTTATGTTTACGAAGTCGCCAGTGGCAATAGCCGTCGGATTGAAGTTGAGTTTCGCAGTGCACGCACACAATGCCAGCGCAAGTTTGTCGATGTGCCACGCTACCTTCAGGAATACGCCCTTGCTCCAGACGGACACGCACTGCTGCTCACGGTGCGAGGCAAACCCTTTACGATGGCAAATTGGGAAGGTGCGGTGTATCAGCATGGCGAACGTGACGGGGTGCGTTACCGTCTAACGCAGTGGCTCAGCGATGGCAAACGCCTTATCAGCATTTCAGATGTTGACGGCGAGGAGAAACTTGAAATTCACACTTGCGATGGCAGTGCCCCACCGCTGCGTCTCAAAGAACTTGATATCGGGCAGGCTTTCAAGCTTGTTGTCTGTCCCTACACAAAGGATGCTAAAAAAGATCTGTTGCTCATCACTAACAATCGTTTTGAGTTGTTGCACATAGACCTACACACACAGCGACTGCGAGTGCTTGACAAGAGCGAACACCACCACATAAGTGGCGTGAGTTGGTCGCCTGATGGCAGGTGGTGTGCTTATGCTTTTTTCACCACACAGGACACCCGTGCGATTAAAATTTGCAAGTTGGAGACGGGGGAAACGTGGTTTGTCACCAAAGCTGAATTCAACGACGTATCACCTGTTTGGGACACACAGGGAAGGTATTTGTATTTTTTAGCACAACGATCGTTTGATGCTTTTAGTGATATGGTTAGTCTCCACGCTAGTCCTCCTCTTACAACACGTCCGATGCTGGTAACTTTGCGCAAAAATTTACCAAGTCCGTTTATCCCGCAACCACGTCCATTAGCGGAGGAGGATAAAAAAGACGAGGAGAGAAAAGACAAAGCATGTGCACCGTTTGAAATTGACTTGGATGGCATTACACAGCGGGTCGTCGCTTTTCCCTGTCCGCACGGTTACTACAAGCAGATTGCGGCTATCGACAACAAGGTTATCTTGACGGAGTTTCCAGCACAGGTGCATTCGATTGCCACTTACGATGGTGACGAGTCAGAACCGCAGGGCAAGCTTATTGTCTACGATTTTGCCAAACTAAAACAAGAGACCATCGTTTCTGAAGTGGATAGCTTCCAACTTGCGCGTGATAACAAAACACTTGCCTACCGCAACAAAGATCGCTTGCGGGTTATCAAGGCGGGGGAGAAACCTCCAGAGCAGGACGAGGAAGAAGACGAGGATGCGGTCGGTAGACACACTGGCTGGGTAGATCTTGCCCGTGCCAAAGTTTCCATCGTGCCTGTGGCTGAGTGGCGACAGATGTATCGCGAAGCTTGGTGCGCTCAGCGAGATTATTTCTGGACGGAAGACATGTCGGGGGTAGATTGGCAATGTGTCTACCAGCGCTATCTGCCGTTGCTTGAACGCGTCGCAACACGTGGCGAGTTTTCCGACTTACTGTGGGAAATGCAGGGTGAACTTGGCACTTCGCATGCTTACGTGTTTGGCGGTGACTACCGTGCTTCGCCCGACTATGCACAGGGGTTTCTCGGTGCGGATTTTGTTTACGATGCTGGGCAGGGTGGCTACCGTGTTGAGCATATTCCCTGTGGTGATAGTTGGGAAGAGGGAAAAGATTCACCGCTCAACGCCGCGGGTGCTGACCTACATGTTGGTGATGTTCTGCTTGCTATCGGTGGGCAACCCATCAGCCGCGCCATCACACCACAGCAGTTGCTGGTAAACCTTGCAGCCCAAGATGTGCAGGTTAACTTTAAGAGTGCTGCCACCGGTGAAAAACGTGTCGTGACCCTCAAGACGCTACGTTCTGAAAGCGCGTTGCGGTATCGTGATTGGGTCAATCGTAACCGCAACTATGTGCGAACACGGAGCAACGGGCAGGTTGGTTACATTCACATTCCACACATGATGGTCGATGGTTATGCCGAGTTTCACCGCGCTTTTGTCGCGGAACTGCATCATCCCGCGCTGCTTATCGACGTGCGCGTTAATGGTGGTGGCTATATCTCTGAGTATATTCTGGAAAAACTGACCCGCCGCTGTCTTGGCTACGATATTAGACGCTGGGGAACGCCGATAGCATACCCCTATCGTTCGCTACAAGCTCCGCTTGTAGCTGTTACCGACGAGCACGCTGGTTCTGACGGCGATATTTTTTCGCACTGTTTCAAACTGCTGAAGCTGGGCAAGCTCATCGGCAAACGCACATGGGGTGGCGTAATCGGTATCGATGCAGGTTGTGAACTCGTCGATGGTGGATGCACCACTCAACCGGGCTATTCTTTTTGGTTTACCGATGTTGGCTGGAAAGTTGAGAATTATGGCACAGACCCAGACATCGAGGTCAACTACCGCCCACAGGACTACGTGGCAGGCAACGATCCACAACTAGATAGAGGCATTGCCGAACTCATTAAGCAACTGGAAGCGAACCCACCAAAAACACCATCCTTTGACCAGCGCCCACATTTACCCTTGCCACGTCTGCCTTAGATAGTAAGTTGGTGATCCAGAGGATTTTTCCTGACTTCCGCCCCCCAACTGGTTCAAGTGCGGTCTTAAGCACTTAGCACTGGCTAATGCACGATACCCAGCCGGCTGTTTGCCAGCTGTACGTAACTTGCATCAATCTCATAGCCAACGAAGTGTCGCTTTGCCTCTCTTGCCGCCACACCAGTGGTACCCGCCCCCATGAATGGATCGAGCACTATGTCACCAACATACGAGTAGAGATGGATCAGTCGTGATGGCAGTTCAACGGGAAAAGGCGCAGGATGACCAACTCTCTTGGCACTTTCTGCATTGAAACGCCAGATACTCTTGGTGCACTCAATAAAACTGTCACGTCCAATAGTATTTTGCCGTATCGGATGGCGTTTGAATATATTTTTACAAAATATCAGTATGTATTCATGCACATCACGCAGGGTCGGGTTGCTTGCCGATTGCCAGCTACCCCATGCGCAGGATGTGCCTGCACTTGCGCCCTTATCCCAAATAACTTCGCCCCGCATGAAAAATCCGCACTTTTGCGCAATCTCAACAATGTAGGCATGCAGGGGGATATAGGGTGACCTTCCGACATTAGCGATGTTAACACAGGCACGCCCGCCCTCCACCAGAACTCTGTAAGTCTCTGTCAACACCCCTTCTAACAGGGCCTTGTATTCTTCAAGATCGAGATCGCTGTCGTAATCCTTGCCAACATTATAGGGGGGTGAGGTAATCATGAGATGCACTGAGTTGTCGGGAAGCTGCTTCATATTACGGCTATCGTGGTGATAAATAACATCCAGCTTTTGAGGAGGAAGCTCTTGCTGCGCTTTGGCTTTGCCACGTTTTTTGACCGCCGTATACATGCGCCGCCCGTAGAACGCACTGGCATCATGCCCCTCTCTCTTGGGCGTGCCAAAGGAGGTCGTCTTGCTCATGGCTGCACCCTCAGCGGTAGCGCAAATCTACCCGCAAGGCAAAATGATCGCTGTAGCCAGCCGCCTTAGTATCGGTGGCGTTGAAGTCGTAACGCTTGGGAACGTTGTTGACGGTCGAGCCAAGCAGAAATTCGCCGGGTTTTTTATAAGTGAAAGTATTCGTCAGCCATGGGTAGGAAAGGATACGAAAACTGCGTACATCTAACTCAAGCCTTTTGTTGTTGTTCAGGTTTTTGTTGTAAAAAATACGATCGAGATTGTCCCATTCCATCTTTGGAGGATAAAAATAAGTGCCTAGTGATTTAGCGATGCGCTGTTTCCACGGGATACCCTTGTCACGCATGAAGGCACGCTGTGCGTCGTGCAGCCGACTGTCGAACAGTTCACGAAACGGATGTGGGTGGTCGGAGGCAATGACGTTAAAGTCGCCCATGACGATAATGTTGACACGCTGATCCCGCCGCTGTTGATCCCTGATCAACTCAACTGCGCGCCGCGCCGCAGCCATCCGTGTTTGACTTGGTGAACGCTGCGAAGGCCAATGCATGACATAGACAACGAGCCGCTCGTTGCCATGTGCAAGGCTAAACTCAACCTCCAACATGTCTCGTGTCGGCTTTTTCAAATGCCGTCCCGTCCGCAAGCGATACGTGCGATGTTGCTTATAAGTAAAGCGCTTCCCGTTGCCGTTGTAAAGCAGTGCAACATCAATGCCACGTGGATCGTTGCCTTCAGTGATGAGATAGTGGGAATAGCCGAGCTGCGCGGCAAGTTGTTTGAGCACAAGAACGTTTTCGACTTCACACAGACCAAGAATATCAGGCCGACCTTCTTGTAGCACGACCTTGCTAATCTGTGCCAACTTGATCGCTAACTTCTGCTTGTTCCAGTCTGTCTCAAAACACCGCTTACGATAGTACTCGCTCTCCACTTGTTTGCAACCTGCCTTTTTGCCGGGGTGCGACAGAGGCACAAAATCCCAGTCTTTCTTGCCCACATCGTGAGTGGTATCGAACAGATTCTCGACGTTGTAAAACATCACCCGCAACGCATCCTGCCCTGCATTCGATGTAGCAGGAGAAGATGCCCCCGCAGTAGGCATAGACAGGAAAAACAGCAGCAGCGTAGATAAGGGTAAGAACATCGTGGTGCGACCTCCAAAATTCATTAACCTAGCAACACAGCAACCTCAGCTGTGCATTATCTCATTGCGAGCGAAAAAATAATCAATCTCAAACCGCGCCGTCTCCGCACTGTCAGAACCATGCACCGTGTTCTCCCCGATGCTCTGCCCATGCATAGCCCTGATCGTTCCCTCATCTGCTTGTGTGGGGTCGGTTGCTCCCATGATACTGCGATTGCGGGCGATAGCATCCTCGCCCTCCAACACGCTGATGACCACGGGGCCAGAACTCATGTAGATGACCAATTCCTGAAAAAACGGTCGCTGCCGATGCACGTGATAAAAACCCTCTGCCTCACGTGGCGACAACAGACACATCTTCATCGCCACCACTGTCAGCCCTTGCCCCTCAAAACAGTTGATGATGCGCCCGATGAGATTGCGGGCAGTGCCATCGGGCTTGATAATCGATAACGTTTGCTCTACCACTCCATCTCTCCTCAGGCGCAATTGTTAGTTTGCTTATTTTATTTTTGCTTTTTTCAAAACCACGCCACCGGTGATTTTATCGCACACACCTTCAGGCAAATAAATCCACTCGTTCGGGTCATTGTCTTTTGCCGCCTTGCCAGAACAAGCGTGCCCGTTAGCACCGCAGTCATTTTGTCCCTTTTTGGCGATGCCTTTGCACTTGACCAACGTTGCGCCCTTCTTCGCCCACTTAGGACTGCCAGCCCCCAGCGCCATACCACCAACGATCAATCCAGCACCAACCATTGCGGAAGATACGACATGCAACAGCTTCATAACTCTCTCCTTCGTTAAATTCAACCAAGCTACTGCGGGTCAAACCACAACCCGCACACCTCTATACGTTAAAGTATTTGCCTAATCAAATCTATATTTTTTAGGCGACACGGTTTTAGTTATTATCGCACAAAAGTGGAAAGAAGAAAAGCACCCGCAATGAGAGGTGCTTTTACCGTGAAAACTACATGCACAAGCCTAAGCGAATCTGTGGTTCAGAGTGCGGTTTTGGATTGCAAGATTTCCTTTAAGCAACGGTTCATGAAGTGCTTGGACACCCAGAACGACTCTGCCAGCTGGGTCACAATGTCTTTGGCAACATCTACGCTAGCTAGTTCCTTGCGAACAAGGTCTTCTGGCACTAGTAGTCGTGCGGCGAAGAGGTTGCCAGTCACTTCGAGCGCATGGGGTGCGTAGGTAATGAAATCCTCGTTTTCAAAGCGGCTTACATCGAGGAAGTGCGAAGCCATTGCTTTGGCAATACAATAACGCATATACGGCTGCACCTCCATGCCAGCCTGATAGGTAATGGTGGTTACCCCCCCGCCGCCGTGTTTTGCACCGATGAGAGCCTTGTTGCGCTTCTCATAGTCTGCATCGCCCACCAAGCGTAGTTCTGGGTAACCTGCGACTACTTCGGGCAGATAGAGGGGAGCTTCGGTGAGGTTGATCTTGCGATGAATCTCAGCGACAGACGTATCGATCTCCTCTACCGCGGGATCGAAGTAATGGCGGAATTCGGCTTCTCGGTCTTTACTCCAAGTACCGGCATGGCGGCGGTAGTAGTCCTTCTTTGCGGAGTCCAGAATACCGGCATTTATGGCAAAAGCTCCGTAACCCTGATACTCGTTGAAGGCCTCGTGGTAACCAAGATCACCTGCGGCAACATCGACAATTAACTTCTCGTCAACACCGAGATGATCTGCTATTGATTTGACAGCCTGAATGGAACGAATGTTCTTCTTGCCATTCTTCCAGTGACTGCAATCGGCGGGATCAAAACCAAGAATCTGCCCCACGTCCTGATCGATCACCCGAATACCACCAAACTTGTGATCGAGAACCAAACGGCAAAACTGAAAGAGACCAGCTGAATTAGGATACCTTGCCTTACCTGCACTGACCTTAGCCATATTTTCCATCGATGCCCCCTTTCCGCATGCCGGTGCAAAGCACCGAACAACACGATTCTGAAAAAAGTGATAAAGATATTTCTGCCGTTTATCCTATCAGATGCTCCACGAAACGTCAACATCCCGTTTGGAATAATTAACAAATTAATTGAGGCAAGTCGTTTGCTTCCTTGCCTTTCGTGCCTCGCAGTGACGCAAATGTCTTGACAGCTTTGCTGCATTTGCATTACACCGAATCGGGCTGCTGCCGACCGCGGGCCCATAGCTCAATGGTTAGAGCACCCGGCTCATAACCGGGTAGTTCAAGGTTCAAGTCCTTGTGGGCCCACTCGCACACAGTAGCTCGTGTTGTGGCTTTTTGCCGCTTTCTCGCTCCATCACACAGTGGCTCGTGTTGTGGCTTTTTGCCGCTTTCTCGCTCCATCACA
Organism: Oligoflexales bacterium; assembly: GCA_965226195.1. Classification (GTDB taxonomy): domain Bacteria; phylum Bdellovibrionota_B; class Oligoflexia; order Oligoflexales; family JAPPIL01. Next base: position 248,215 of record OZ245333.1, on the reverse strand, counting down.
CAGTAGCTCGTGTTGTGGCTTTTTGCTGCTTTCTCGCTCCATCACACAGTAGCTCGTGTTGTGGCTTTTTGCTGCTTTCTCGCTCCATCACACAGTGGCTCGTGTCGCGTCTTTTTGCTGCTTTCTCGCTCCATACAAGCGTTTTTTGCAAAAAATCGTGTTGTGGCGTGGCATAGTTGATGTGGTATGATGTAAACATCGAATAACTGTTCAGCAGAGGTGTAAGCATGAACCGTAAAGAGCTTGTTGGCGAAATCGCAGACGTGACAGGACAGAGCAAGAACGTGGTAGAAGGCTTTGTCTCGTCCTTCGTCGATGTAGTCAGCAAAAACATGAAGAAAAAAGACGGCGTGCGTCTGGTTGGGTTTGGCACGTTCAGCGTTGCTAAGCGCAAAGCTCGTAGCGGGCGTAACCCCCAGACTGGTGCGGAAATAAAAATCCCTGCGCGCAAAGCACCTGTCTTCAAAGCGGGCACTTTGTTGCGCAAAGCTGTCGAGAAGTAAGTTATGCATGTGGGGAGGGGATGAGCTAGAAAGCGGGCGAAGAGTTGAGAGCGGTGTTTCCTCACTCCACCTCCCCACACCCATTAATAAATCAATCAGTTGAAGTATCGGGCGAGAGCGCACACATGAGTGCCCAGATGCGTAGTGGCGAGAGGGTCTCGACCCGTGCTTGCCTCTCCGTTGCCGTGAGCGCATTACACGAGATGCCGTGTCGCCTGAGCGTTGTTGCCAGTGTTTTGCGGCGCATGTGAAACAGCATATGCGTGAACCGCTCGAAAGCCAGTTCTTGTTCGGCATTGTCGCAAGGTGATGTGCGCGGCGTAAGCGAAATCAAGGCTGAATCCACCCGTGGCTGCGGCCGAAAACAACTGCGAGGAATGTTGAAGTGTTTGCGCACTTCAAAAAACAATTGCATGCAGGCAGTGATACGCCCGTATGCTTTTGACGCTGGTTGTGCGACGATCCGCTCCGCGACCTCCCGCTGCACGGTGAACAGTGCGTGCTGATAGTGATTGCGGTATTTCTTCAGCCACAGCAAGATGCCTGTCGTCAGGACGTAGGGAATGTTGCCCACACATAACCTTGCCGTGTCTGTCAGAGGTGGTTGCCAATCAAGCACATCACTGTGCACGAGTTGCAAGGTCGTGTTGGGAAAGCGTGCCGCGAGAATGGGCAGCAGGCGTATATCTTTTTCAATCGCAGTAACTCTAAAATTTTCTGCTAGCAGTGCCGCGGTGAGGTTGCCACTGCCGGCACCGATTTCATCACACACCCCGTGTGGAGCGAGACGGTGTGCCAGACGTGCTATCTTTGCGTTGATGTTGGCATCGCAGAGAAAGTTTTGACCGAGCCGCTTTCTAGCTCCTTGCCGCTTTCTAGCTCCCTGCAGCTTTCTAGCTCCTACCATGACGGAAAGTCCCGATGCGAGAAGCCCCAGTCATCGCTGCGGCGATCTTTGGCATCGGTGATGCACTTGTGTGGGTTGAAGATACAGCGCGGCACTTCGACGAAGAGCGTGTTGCAGTGTAAGCTGTTGCCAATCACTTCCGAGAACAGTGTCTCGTGATACATGACTTTCTGTCCTGCAAAGGTTTTGTGCGCCGCTAACCAGAACGGGCTGGTGTGTGTATCGTAGTGTGTGTTCAACTCGCAAGCTGCGAAGACAGGGTTGAAGTGCGTGGCTCGCTCTGGGTTGCGGGCAATGTTTGCTACATCTCCCTCGCGCATGTGCGGAATTTCGAGACAGACTTTGATGCGTTTGCCGTTGCACTTGGCGAATACTGGTGTGCCACCCATATCCTTGCCGTTATTTGGAACTTGTCCAAGCGTGTTGACAGGGCGAGCATAGAGTGTCCGCAAATTCTGCCTGTCTGTCTCAGCATCGGCAGCAGGGCGTTCGCTGTGAAACAGCTCCTTCAGCACAAACCATAGGGCATTCGCGGGCGGCTTGCGGCGCAGGACGCTGATGATGATGTCATGTGCCAGCTGCTCGGCGCGGTCGAGTTTTTTACGTTGCAATGCACTTCTTATTTTCTGCACGTGCGTGATGATGAAGTGATGCAAACGCAAGAAGGAACGGCAGACTTCGACGGTTTGCTCCGCCCCGCCCATGACGTTGTCGATGTTGCGAATGAAAGCAGAGTGAGCCTTGACTTGTGCTTTGATGTGCGGAAAGAGTCTGGTTAGCACGCCGTGTCCTGCAGGCACAATTGACACGCAGTTGTTATTGTCGCGGTAAGGTTTGCCGTCTGGCAGCAGGCGCACGGTGCAGAGGTCACCTTTTTGCTCAAGAAACATGGTATCGTCGTAAGCATAGTGTGCTGAAGCTCTGCTCCTGAACAAACGCCCGCTGCGTTCGGGGATAATATACGCCTGCTTTTCTAGCTCGCCGATGGCACGATGTTCGGCAATCTTGAAGGCGAAGAACGAGTAGTCCTCCAATACACATGGATGGAAAGCTTTGGGAAACGGAAACAACCCTAACGAGGAGGAGCGTTCTTCATCAAGGGTCGCATCGTCCACATCTCCGCCACTTTTGATAAGTTCACGTATGCTGTAAAAGAGCGGCAGCCGCAACATTTCCGCCTTCTTCAAACGCCGCAACTCGGCTCGCACTGCCTTGTAATCGCCTTCCTTTATCAATTTGGCCAACTTGTCGAACGGACGCAAAAAACGGCTCGCAGCCCCCGCCGCTGGCACAAGGGCGATAAAGTTGTGCAACACATTGGTGGCGGCATCGGTGAGATAAAGTAGTTCGTCAAGTGGCAGGATGCCACCGTTATCACGCCGACAGGTGTCGATAATGGGGAAGGCAGGCTGTTTTTCTTCGGTCAAACGACGGTGGTGCAGTCTCACTTCTTCAGGATCAAGCCCATCCCAGCTGGCTTCTTCACCCAGATCGTAGGTTCTTTTCGACACTTCCTGTCTCCAACTCTGCGCTGTTGTTTATACAGGTGTTGTGAGCATGTGTATATCAGGTTTTTTTGTACAAGAAAGAATTGGAGGGCAATGACAGATACCTACAGACAGCTACCAATCTTCACAATAATCTTCTGTCCTAAGCACTGCAGGCAACGTGGGTGCTGCCCGCTTTATCAATTCCTATAGTCCTCTATAAAGTTGATTTCCTTTAAATTTGTTGGCCATCCGAATTGAAGTTCTCTCCACTCCATCTCCATTCCATGATGAGGTGGTGGCTCAATGGGGGCGCGGCCATTGTGAAGGTAATCGTTCATCTTGGCTATCTTATCAGCAGGGAAAAGATCGAAAAGATCCTTGTTAGTGGCTAGTAACATCTCAAACTTTTGCACAAAATCTTGAACGGTCATTCTTCCTTCAACGAATCTGATTTCCATTGCTAAGTAATGTCGCGCCACCATCTCTGCCTGAACTGCACCTAGCCTAGATACTGTGTCAGAATCCGCGCTGATTCCCACCTTTTGCTGCTTACCTAACTCTTCATACAGCACACTACCAACCTCAAAAATTCCCTTTACTCTCGCGTTAGCGATCCCGTGCACCTGTATCATGTGATCTACAGAGTCTTGATTGTAGATAGACCTAAGCCTGAACTGGATAGCCCCGATTTCACCAATTTTGCTAACTCTTGTAGGAGAGCGGGCAGAAACCGACCAACTCTGGTTTAATATCGCCAGAGAGACAAACAAAGCAAATGTGAAGAATTTCATGCTACTTCCTCTATGAATTTAAATACCAATTTACCCATAACACATACTATTATGCTTGTCAACTATTTTCTCTGACTTACACATAATTTTTGTCGATGTTGTATAAGTCTAGAACTTTGTTCAAGTATAGTGTTTGCTAATTTTTCCTGTAGTTTAAATAAGTTAAGTTAAGATAGCTTTGGGCTTCGGGATGCCTATTGTGGTCATATAATTGAGAATGATGGCCTTGATTCTTGCCTCAATTCTCTGGTTAGCAAACTTTATACTGGACAGTGTTCCATCTAAGACTTTTTTTTATACCTGCCAAAAATAAATTCTATTTTGCTAATGATTTAAATCGAATAAAAATTTGCACCTGCAATACCGAACTGATGGAGCGTAGGAGGAGATACTCCTATAAAGTTATGGATTGCCTCAGAGAGGAATGCGTCGTATCCTTAGTCGGTAGCCGCTTCGTGGACTTTCCTCCGCAAATAAGCAGAAGAAATGTCCACAGACCCTTGTTCTAGCATCTGACCGATTTCCGTTTGCTCGGCGAGAATTTCCTGCAAATGTGTGCTCGTAGTTAGTGGATTAGCCAGCACTACCCGCAACACCACGATTGGCAACGGGTGTGCAGGCAGGTGTAGCGTGGTGCGGGAGACAAAGGAAGCTCCACGGCGACGTTGTTTGCGTTGTAGGGAGACGTTCAGGCGGTTGAGCAGTTTGGTGCAGGCAAGCGCATCACGCGGTTGTGCTTGCAGCTTGTAAGGGTTGAAGCGATAGGTCAGCACGTTTAGTTGTGGAGGAGTGATTAGCTCGAAATCTTCGCTAGCATCGATCAGGTTGGCAAAGTGGTCTGCTTGCTCAATACCGTAGTCGATCAACAGTTCAAAGCCTTTGCATCCGAAGACGCGCAGGGCTGAATGCACCAGCAGTGCCATGCCCGGCCGCGAGCCGTCGAGGGTGAACTTACCCTGATCGCGTGAGCCAGCGCGCACGACATACGCAGCTTGCTGTTCGATGTCAGACAAGATCGAGGGCGTGCGACACAGCAGCAACCCTGCGCCCATTGGGGTGTAGAGTTGCTTGTGGGCATCGAGGGTCACCGTGTCGGCTAACTCGATGCCACGCAGCAGATGTCGATGACGGGCGGAGAACAGCGTTGGCCCGCCCCACGCTGCGTCAACATGCAGGTGACAACCTTCATCAGCGGCGATGTTAGCCAACTCATGTAGAGGATCGACACTACCTGTCTCGGTGCTACCGGCAATGCCGACGATGGCGACGATGCCGATTTTACGGGTGCGCAGCTGGCGCAGCTGTGCCAACAATGCTTTGCAGCTGATACGCTCGCGGCTGTCCGTCGCGACGGCAATTAGTGCGGCACGTCCGATGCCTAGCAAGTCCGCAGCTTTCGCCAGCGAGTAGTGACCGAGCCGTGACACCAGCACGGCCAATCCGTGTAGGTCGCGTTGCCGCAGTGCTTCGCCTACTCCGATTTCCCGCACTGCGTTGCCGTCCTTCCCCGCGAGCAGGGTGTTGCGTGCCGCCCACAGTGCGGTGATGTTTGCCACTGTGCCGCCAGAGCACAGCACGCCGAGTGCCGCGGTGCTGTCGTGTATCCATTGGTGGTAAAACTGCGCGGGGCGATCGTAGACGAGGTGGTGCAGCATGGCGATTACCTGTCGTTCGAGCGGGGTGAAGGATTTGGAGGTTTCGGTCTTGACCATATTTTGATTGAGGGCGGTCATGATTTTGGTCAGTGTCAGCATGAAGCTGGGCATGGGTGCGGTCATGTGCCCGATAAATTTCGGTGTGGCGGTGTTGACGGCGTGGCGCACTGCCGTCTGCAGGAGAAACTCCGCTTGCTCGGAAACAAACATTGGTGTGTCGGGAATGCGAAAATCACGGAAAAAATCTTCCAGCTGGTGCGGCTCAATGCGTTCAGCAACGATTTTATTGCGCAAAAATTCGAGCAGATTGGCGGAAATTTCTGCCTCTATTTTGAGCAGTGCGGTGTTGCGATCGAGTGGCATACTGAAAATATGTCTTAGCCGTTCGATGCTGGCGGTTGCCTTCTTGCTCACTGCCCCTCCGCACTTATTTGGGCGAGCAGTTGTTCCAGTTCGTGGTTGGCAGTGGTGAAGGAGAAGGCGACCTGCTGTCCCTGACGACGCACACAGACTGCCTCGACCACTGCATAGCAGTCTTCGCCATTGAGTTGCAAGACAGTATCGCTGCCGGCGAAGATGTCTGTCAAGGCCTGCTCGTCACCCTCGGCCAGCAGCCCGCTGCGGGAAATGTTCACGCCTCGCAGCGTCGTCACCAAACACCAAGGCGGCCGCAGCCGTTGCCAATAGGCATCGCCTTGCCACGCAAACCGCTCTTGCCGATATGTAAGCTCTTCTTCGGCCATCATGCGGCTGATTCTAGCGCGTCTTTGTGGTCACTGCAACAATGCCGTGCAACTCACCTAAGCAGTGCTTGGGGGGGGCAGTAATAATCCATATGTACAACATTTTTTAAAATTATCTTAAAAAACACTAAAATTTATCTAACTAACTTTGGTATGTAATTTGTGTAGGAGGATTATGGTGAAATCGCTTACATGGAAGTTATCAGCCTTGTGGTTGGTAGTTGACATGCCTTTTATTCAAAATAAGTCTCTACCTAACCTCTGCCAGAAAGAAAGGATTTTTTCAAAAGCTTTTTCCATAGACATGGGGACACGACATTCGTTAGCAAGTTTGTTAAATTTTGCCTCCCATTCAATTGGTGGTGCTTGTAATTCAACAGGTATTGGATGCGTATCACGAAATGTAAAAACCTTTTCAATTGCTAATATCAAAAGGCTAGTTTGGAGGTTGCCATGCTGGATCAAGAGCAAAATATCAATTAAATCTTTAACACGTGAATTTATATTTTCGCCACGGGGAAATGTGTAGGCATGCAGTTTTTCCGCAAATTGCTGTTCTTTGGATATTGCAGGAAAACTAACCGCTTCGATGCCGGCAAACTCTAGCCAGTTATGCCCCAGCACCTGTTCAACTGGATCGATAATCATAGCTGAAGAAACTATACCCACGGGAAAATTTTCAAATAGTCTACCTCCTAAGTGGGCTTCCACAGGAAAACGATAGCCTCCATCGGGTGCAGCCTCTAGGCGTATCGTAGATTCTCCTACAACAAAAACAAAAAAATCTTCTGATTTTTTCTTAGCTACTTCTTGTAAAGTATCAAGCATAAGCGCACGTTGAACTGCTTCTTCGCTATGTTTTTTGGGGTTTAATATGAGATCGAGGTCTCTTGTCGTTCTAGCTTGGTCAATACGGAGCTCCATAGCATATCCGCCCTTGAGAAAGAATTTATTGGGGCTAGAACTGGATAAACGGGAAAGTAGCCGGTCAAAAGCCACCTGCTTTCGCATTCTGTACAAATCAGCACCGTGTTGTTTAGCATAAGTATTCAATCTGTCTTCTAACGCCATGCGGAATGCTGTGGCTGTTGCGTACTTTTTTTCCATGCTACAAGTGCTACCTCTATGTTTTTTCAACAAAGTATTTCGCTGATCGTGGTATTGCTTTGATAAGTGAAAGGACTTCCTGCCGAGTAATAAGTCCGCGCCTAACAAACTCTCGTGCTGCTTGTTCCACTAAATGTTCTTGGCTTTGATCTTGAGCTACAACGTTCTCAAGTGTTTTTGCGGGAGTGGTTACACGGTAACCTTCCATCCATTGATAGTCACCCTCATCTAGGTTCTCTCGGTGAAGGACAAGAATGTCAGGTAGCTTGCCCTGACAGCGAAATCTGCTTGGCACAGTCATATGTAGCTTCTCTGGCATGATGTCACAGACATCATAAATACCTAGTGCTGTGTCGAAAGAATAAGTGCCTTGAACTTCCTGTTTTTTGTTGGACGACCATAGAGACCAAAGGGCATATTGTGCGTCAGGGTTGTGCGGAAAATTATGCAGGCGGTAGATACCTCGCCATTCCCTTATCCAGTTACCGCGCTTAGTGTGATACGAGTGATTGGTGACCGAATAACCAGCAGATACAGCTTGCTGGGCGGTAAAATAACCCTGTTGGGTCGAGGCGATTTCAAATAAGCATCGTTCAGGCGATTGCACCTTGCGCTCCAATAGCTTAATAATTAAGATATTAACACACGTAGATGCCGAATGCGAATCTTATATACATTAATTTTTAAGATATACGCTAAATTTCGGGGGGTGGGAGCTATACAGGCTTTGTTGCATAAGTTCCGTTGATTATAACATGCTGTTATCATAGCATTTTTATGTGGGGATCGTTCCCCTCCCGGCTTTGCACGGCTCTTTGCCAAAGGCGTGCCCGAAGGCACGCCTAGCTCCACACCCCTGCGTGTTCGCAGACTTCTCGTTTGGGTCAGGTGCAATCATCCTGCTGCAGCATGCACACATGTGTGCATGCTCTTTGTCGCTTCCTAGCTCCAGCTGAAGCATTGGCGTGAAATGGTTTGCAGGTCTGCTTGCACCTGACCATTGTCAACTTCTGTGGACACTACGGGCTTGTGCGTGGTGCAGGCATTACCTTTGCAACACCTATAAAATTCTTACTGCTAAAGGGTTATAGGATATAAACATGCCGGCCCTGAGTTATGCAACAAAGCCGGCTATACATCCATCCCGACTGTCCAATTGATCCCGCAGAGCTTGATCTTGCTGTGGCGTGCAAGCATTTTGGCGAGTAAGCACCTTTCCCTAAACATCAGATCGCATCGAATTGACAGGGATTGGTGTTTCCCAGCTGATTTCCTCTTGATATAGTAACACTTAAAGGTTAGTATGTGGCATGGATGGAAGAAATTGGTGGAGAGCGGCAATATGTTATTCACTCATATGTTTTGCGTGTGGCAAAGGGTGGCAGTCGCAAGCATGTGAAGTCGCTTGGTGATGGTGTTTGGGAGATTAAGATTCCCCACAAGCATGGAGCTATGCGAGTTTACTTTGGCAGGACAAACGGCATAATTATTCTGCTCGGCGGCGGTAAATCTAGTCAGAAGTCAGACATTAGACAGGCAAAGAAATACTGGAGGAACTATGTCAAGGCGAAGACCAACTTATAGGGCTTACATAGCTGATAAAATGCGCAACCTTGAGTTTGCTCAGGGATTAGTGTTGGTTGCAGTTGAAGATGGTGCATCGGTAGAAGATGCTGTCAGAATGGCGGTAGAGAGTGCTGGTCTCAAAGAATTTTCTGAGAGGTCGGGCATTCCGCTTCAACATCTATCTTCGTTTGCTAGGGGAGAGAAGAAGTTTGGACAAAAGCGCTTAGAACGTTGCCTAGATGTATTTGATCTCAAATTGTCAGTGGCCAAGAAGTCGCACCGCAAGGCGGCTTGATCTCCCGACTTTCTCTTCACCCAAGGGGTTCAAAGGGGCGAAGCCCTTTTGTGGGGCAAAGCCCCTTAATTCTTTTAGCATTGGTGATTCTTATTTATGCAACTAAAGCCGATACCCATAGTGCACCAAATAGGACATAATTTTGAAAAAATGTCCACTTTGGTGCATAGTGTGCTGCATGTTGCAGCAATTCTTTGACTAATTATCGCCGCGTTTTATCTCCCCCCAGGTGGTGACTTTCTTACCCTTTGCATCGACTGGCAATGCTTTAGGGTGTGCCGCGATAAGCTGTGCGAGATCGTCGTGCTTGAGTTCTTTAGCCAATTGCATGGGACTCTGCCCCTTTTTGTTGCTTAGATATGGCTTGATGTCGTCACGCTTGATCAGTTCCTCAACTACCCGCTTATACCCGTATAACACCGCGTGGTGCAGTGCCGTCATACCGTCCGCGTCACGGGCATTGACATCGAGATTTTCGTCTTCTCTGATGACGAAAAGAGAACTTTTCTCGGTGCTGTGCTTAAGTTCAAAGATGAGCGGATACTTTGGTACACAGCCAAGCGGCGATGCTTCCAACTCGTAGTTTGGAAAAAAGCAATCGCGGAGTGGTAGGCCTTCATGGATATACTTGTAGAGCCAGATGATACCGTTCTTGTCATCTTCATTCAACGTCACCACACCTGGATGCGCAAGTATCGGCTGATCCCAGTCCTTCTTGAGGAGTGCTAAGGTGAAACCACTCATGATTGACAGGGGCTGTGACCCCTTCGTGGAATCCCTTCCACCGGTATCAAGACCGGGCTTACCTATGTCTATGACACGTAGGTAGGTGTCTGCCAAGCCGAAAAGATGACCAAGTTCGTGGAGCATAGTGGTTATCCATCTCCATGTCAGCTTGAGATCATCTGAAAATGTTTCAATTCCAATCGGAGGGAAGACAGATGCATTAGCACTCCCTGCTTTGATATCACAGGTGTGGGTGATTCCAAAACTAGCACCATTCCAATCGGCATCCAGATGATAGCGAAAATCGTTGACGATCGGACGGTTGGTGTATTCTCGCAGCGGCTGCAGCCACGACTGGATAAACTTCGTCACTACCTGAGTGAATTTTTTCTGCGTCTCCTCATTCACCCCAGCGCATTTTACAAAGTTGTAATGGATCTTCCAGTGTGCTGTGTGCACCTTGTTGATCAGCAACTGCTCGAAACGTCCGTGCAGCTGATGATGTAGGGCCATGAACTTCTTGTCAGATGTTGGTCTGCGCAAGATACAGGACACACAACCGAACACCAGCAGATATACCAAGGCATGCCGTATCATTTCTCCCTCCCTTTAATCAAATGTTTCATATTTCATCAAATCTCCCGATGTTCCGTCCTCACAATCAATGTTTCTTATTCCAGGTAGAAGAGATCCAGGACTGGTGTTATCTGAAATTGCGTGCTTGACTATGCTCAGTGTTGCCTTGACACCCAAGCAGTTGGAAGTTGTCGTGTAGTAACTGCCTGAGCTGAGCAGCTCCCTGAGCTTATCCGCATCACCAACACCGGTCTTGGCAGCAATGACTGCGTTCTCAAAGCATATTTTTTTATTTGTTGCTGCAGAGCATGGTGTATAACATTCTGCCAGTATGTCACCTTTACTTGTTAAACTTCCTCCTGTAGTGTGAGCATCATCCAAAAGCTTCATAGCTTCAACTACACACTGCTTCCTCTTGCAGATGGGCTTACCGCAGTAACAGCTTGGCCTGTCAAATCGGTAGGGATTTGACGCATCAGTGCCACAAACTTGGCTAGCATTATCGCAGCCAAGGCGCGCTTGTGCAAGCGATGTGACATCGTCGGAGCAGTATTCGTCGCAGGTGCAAGCACACTTATTAGGTGGATTAGGTGGGCTAGAGAGAGCTGTATACTCAAATCTGCCGTCACAATTATTTTCTGATGCAGAAGTCCTAGGCATTCCATGAAAGTCTCCGCCTAAGCATTCACACGGAGTAAGGGGAGTATGAGTATCCACGCAACTGCATGTGGCCTCTTCGTATACCATCGGCAGTGCATTCGATCCCATTCTAGTAGCACATTCAGTTGCATTGACCTGTGAATCATCGCAGACACACTTGCAGGCATCGTGGGCGACGCTGCCATCACTAACTTTTTCCATAGGTTTAAATTTCCGAAACGGCCCCGGTGAGCCCGGTGCGCCGTTACCCATCGTGCAGGATGAGGCTAGCCCAGCAGAACACTCACAGTCACATGTGGGCGCTTTTTTCCACTTTCGCCCGGCACCTCCGCAGCTTGCAGATCCGGCTAAGGTTGCGGGATCATTAGGACAACAATATTCTTGACCAGCACCGCCTATCATTATTTTGTGAGGGTCAATATCGTCACCATTACAACAGTTAGTCATGCTAAGTGTAGGGCTGCTGATGCAACAATCTTTTGCTCCCTCCACAGGTCTGGAAAAAGAGCAGGCCTGCGTCAGCGTGGAAGGAGGGGGGCACGTTATATTCTCGCTCGCATTCTGTGTTTGGGAGGTATCAGTGCACTTGGTGGCTGGGTCTACAAGTGTTGGATCTGAACTTGGGTCTAGCCAACCACCGGTTGGATCAGCGGGACAGTCACAGTTGCAGACTACAGTACCAGGCACTAGTTCAGGAGGAAGATTTGTAGAAGAGGATGAGACACAGGATGGGTGTCCTACGCACACTGTTGTTTCAGTGCAATGCTTTGCGGAAGATTGGCCAATACATGCCGGTGCTACTGACCCACAGGTCTTGGTTCTATAGCAGCTGCAGGTATAGATTACACTACCACCACCTGTACAATCTGCCCCGTCCGGGCAGTACTTGGTGATATTGCGGCAAACTACGGGGGTGGCATTGCTCATCTCTAGGCGCAGTGCGTCACCTTTGTCGTAGCCACATTCAAAGCAGCTAGCAGCTCCGTCGCAATCTGGGTAGATATGCCTCTTATTCGCATCAGAAGCTGCGGAGGCAATCACGGTATTACCGCCAGTGCGCAGCTTATAGACATAACGCAACTCGTCACATGCCTTAGGGCGAAAGCCGAGACGGTTAGTTAAACCCTTATCCTCAGCATCGGGGTAATCGATGCAGTCACCCTCAACACCAAGACCATCCTTGTAGCCAACACCGTTGACAGACATCTCACCACTGTAGTAGTAACCTCCATGTTCGGCCCTATACGCCTCTTGCAGTGTGGCTATTTGGTGCAGGTGGCTTTTTGCCTCAGCCCGTCGTGACTGCACGATGAAGGAGTTGTAGCGCGGTATTGCTATTGTTGCCAGAATACCGAGTATTCCAACCACAACCATCAACTCGGTTAAGGAGAACCCGGCAATTTTTTTCCTATGCACACCCTCCTCCTTACTCTGGTGTGAGCAACTCACACTTCCACGCCTGATAAGTCGGTATTTGGAGTTGCTCCCAGACAGGCAACAATGCCAATAATGCCCACCGCGACCATCAACTCAACTAAAGCCCTTTCCCATACAGCAGGCCTCAGGAGAAAACACAATAACGCAACCCGGCATGTACGCGATCGACCGTTTGTTTTCTTTGCCTTAGGACTTTTTAATTTATGTAAAGATTATCTATAGTTAGGGTGGTGTTTTTTGTTGCCCCGTCGCTGAGGTTTTATAAGGCTGAACAAGTAGGCAAGACAGTTGACAATTTTTCGCAAGTAAGTTAGGGTACTAGGAATGATACACCACGAGCATACGGGTAAGGGAGCGCGTTTTATCCTCGATGGCATTGTGCCTGACAGTTCCGCTTTTAAGAATGTCGGCATTGCTTTTGCGTTGACGCTCGTTTTTGCCTTGACTGAGCTGATTGGCGTGATTTTTAGCCACAGCACAGCTGTTATTTCAACCGCTATTCATGTTATCGGCGACAGCATGATGTTGGCCTTGGCACATGATTTCCCACACGCTCAGCTGGGTATCGATTCTGGTTGCAGCAGTAATACTGATGTTTTTTGATTTACCGCTGCTCGATCCAATCCTCTCGGTGTTTATTATTTGTTTTATTATGCGTACGGCACTCTACAACCTGTGGCGGGCACTCAAATTTTTCCGCAAGCTGTCCCCCTTCAGGGTAGATGTCTACGACGTGCATGTTTGGTCACTGGACGGTACTTCGCACGGGCTCAGTTCCCATATTGTTGTAGCCGAAAATACTAGCGTTGCGCAGATGGCAGCAATCAAAAAAAGCGTCAGAAACATCGTCGCCAATCTAGGTGCTGGCGAATTCTACACCACCCTAGAATTTTAGGGTGAAGAAGAAACCTGCCTCGCTAAAGTTTGGGGCAAGACCTGACCGACTAGAACACAAGCCAACACTCATTGTGCAGCTGGCAGTGCCAATTCTTCCTTGCTGTCGCTGCTCGTGGTTTCCACCGGCTCGCTTGCCGGTGTTTCCGCTTTTGTCTGCTGCACTTGCGAGGTGATACCTTTGTAGGGTTCAGCCCCAGTGCCCGCGGGAATTAAGCGACCCATGATGACGTTCTCTTTCAAGCCCCGCAGCGAGTCGGTCTTGGAGTTAAGGCTGGCATCGGTTAAGATGCGGGTGGTCTCCTGAAACGATGCCGCGGAAATAAAACTTTCCGTCGCTAGCGATGCTTTAGTAATACCAAGCAATACTGGTTCGGATTCGATCTGCCGTTTGCCCTCTGCAGCAAGTTGGGCATTGGCCTCCTGCAATTCAGCCCGTCCCGCCTGTTCACCTTCAAGAAAACGTGAATCGCCGGGGTCGTTAATTTTACTGCGCCGCAACATCTGTCGCACAATCACCTCAATGTGCTTGTCGTTGATGCGCACCCCTTGCAGACGATAGACCTCCTGAATTTCATCGACGAGATACCGTGCCAACTCGATCTCGCCTTTGATTTTCAGAATGTCGTGTGGGTTCACCCCGCCATCGGAAACAATCTCACCCTTGCGCACGTAATCACCGTCAGTGACAAAGACATGCTTGCCTTTCGGTACGGCGTAAACTTCTTCCACCCCCTCGTCATCAGTGATAATCAACTGCCGCTTGCCTTTTACATCATCGCCAAAAGACACCGTGCCGTTGCTCTTTGACATAATCGACGGCTCTTTGGGTTTGCGCGCCTCGAACAGCTCAGCTACCCGCGGCAAACCACCCGTGATGTCTCTGGTGCGTGTTATCTCCCGCGGAATACGACCCAACACATCACCCTGCTGCACCTCTTCGCTATCTTCAACACTCACCGTCACCCCAATCGGCAACGCATAACGGGCATCCTTGCGCTCATCTACCGACAACACCTTGCCTTTAGCATCGACGATCTCCAACGCCGGTTTCAACGACACGCCGCTGCGGGATTCAATCACCACCTTGCGCGTCAAGAACGTTACCTCATCCACTCGCTCTTCGACCGTCTGTCCCTCAAGCAAGTCACGATAACGAATGCGCCCTGCGACCTCCGCCACAATCGGTAACGCAAACGGATCCCACTCCGCCAACTTCACGCCCGGTGTGACTTCCTGTCCTTCAGCAGTAAACACCGCCGAACCATAAATAATGGGGAACTCTTCCTTCACTGTGCTACCTTCGCCGAGAATGTGAATTTCACCGTTGCGACTGATGGCAATCAAAACCCCGTCCCTGTTCTTCACCGTCGTGAGATTGTGGAAACTCGCCTTGCCAGAGAAACGCGACTCCAACGTATTCGTTTCAATTTTATGCGTCGCCGTGCCACCAAAGTGAAAGGTGCGCATCGTTAACTGCGTGCCCGGCTCGCCAATCGACTGCGCCGCGATTACACCAATCGCCTCACCCACATTAATCAAACGTCCCGAACCAAGATCACGTCCGTAACACTTCGTGCACGCACCCCGATTCAAATTACAGGTCAACACCGAACGAATGGTGGCAACTTCCACCTGACAGGCATCGACTCGCTCTGCATCCGCTTCGCTTGCTATTTCACCCGCAGCAATAATCACCTCGCCTGTATGCGGGTCTTTCAAGTCAACGCACAGCGTGCGTCCCAGTAACTTCTGCCCTAGCGGTTCACGAATTTCACCGCCATCTCGCATTGGAATGATGTTGACACCGTTGTTCGTGCCACAGTCATATTCAGCAATGATCGCGTCCTGTGCTACATCGACAAGCCGACGTGTCAAGTAACCCGACCCAGCTGTCTTCAAGGCCGTGTCCGCCAAACCTTTGCGTGCTCCGTGTGTCGAAGTAAAATACTCCAACACACTCAAACCTTCACGAAAATTAGCCGTAATCGGGGTCTCGATAATCTCACCCGAAGGTTTTGACATCAAACCACGCATGCCCGCCAACTGGCGAATCTGCTGCGCCGAACCACGTGCGCCCGAATCTGCCATCATAAAAATAGAGTTGGTACTCGGCACTTGGCGTTTCTCACCCTTATGATCGGTGCGTTCCATCAAGGCAATGTTGCTGAACATCGAGTTGGCAATGTTCTCCGTCACCTTCGCCCAAATATCAATAACCTTGTTGTAACGCTCGCCCTCAGTCAATAAGCCTTCAGAATACTGCTCCTTGATGTTCTTGACCTCGTTGTAGGCATCGCCTAGCAGTTTTTCTTTTTCATCAGGAATTACCATGTCGTTGATCGAAATCGACAGCCCCGCCGTCGTCGAGTAGCGGAAACCATTGGAACGCAAGGCATCAGCAAGCATCACCGTCTTCTTGTGCCCGCAACGGCGGAAAGTTACGTCGATCAAATACGCCAGTTCCTTCTTGCCCATTGTCTTGTTAATGTGGCGAAAATGAACTTCCGATGGCAAAATCTCCGACAACAAAATCCGCCCCACCGTTGTCTCGATCGTCGCATTTCTAAAACGCACTTTGATCGGCGCTTGCAAGTCAATATGATCGTGGTCATAAGCTACCCGCACTTCCGAGGGGCTGGAAAAAATGCGCCCCGCACCACGCGCCCCGACATCCTCTCGTGTCAAATAATAAATACCCAGCACGATGTCCTGCGATGGCACAATCACAGGCGACCCCGATGCTGGACTCAAGATGTTGTTGGTGGACATCATCAATACCCGCGCTTCCATCTGCGCCTCGATCGACAACGGCACATGCACCGCCATCTGGTCACCATCGAAGTCAGCGTTGAAAGCAAAACATACCAGCGGGTGCAGTTGAATCGCCTTGCCCTCGATCAATACAGGCTCAAACGCTTGAATACCAAGACGGTGTAGCGTAGGTGCACGGTTGAGCAAGACAGGGTGTTCTCGCGTAATTTCTTCGAGAATATCCCACACCTCTGGGTGCTCCTTCTCCACCAACTTGCGGGCACTCTTGATAGTCGAGACGATGCCATGCTCCTCAAGCTTGTTGTAGAGGAAAGGCTTGAATAACTCGATGGCGATCTTTTTCGGCAAGCCACACTGATGCAACTTCAAATCAGGCCCGACGACAATTGCCGAACGTCCCGAATAATCAACCCGCTTACCGAGCAAGTTCTGGCGAAAACGTCCTTGCTTACCCTTCAACATGTCCGACAGCGAACGCAACGGGCGTTTGTTTGGCCCCGTGAACACCTTGCCACGTCGCCCGTTGTCAAACAGCGCATCGACCGCCTCTTGCAACATGCGCTTTTCATTGCGCACAATAATGTCAGGTGCATTCAAGCCAATCAGACGCAACAAACGATTGTTGCGGTTGATCACCCGCCGATAGAGATCATTGAGATCCGAAGTTGCAAAACGACCTCCCTCCAACGGTACAAGCGGACGTAAATCAGGTGGCAACACAGGGATAACGTTCAACATCATCCACTCAGGCCGCACGATTAAATTGCCGTCATCGTCGTATTTGTTGAGTGCATCGACGATCCTCAGGCGTTTTTGAATTTTTTTCCTCTGCGTCTCGGAAGTCGCAACCTTGATGCCTTCCCGCAACTCGTCAGCAATCTGCTCGATGCGTAAGTTAGACAGCAATTCCTGCAATGCCTCCGCACCACCCCCGACACGAAACGCACCGTTGCCAAGATCCTTGAGCAAGTCCTCGTATTCGTCCTCGTCGAGCACCTGCCCTATCGTCAAACCCGTGCTTTCGGTGTCGCCCGCATCGAGCACCACCCACGCCTCGCTGTAAAGAATGCGCTCAATGTCCTTCAACTGAATATCGAGCACCCCACCGATACGTGACGGCAAAGATTTCAAAAACCAAATATGCGCTACAGGCGTAGCAAGGTTGATGTGTCCCAACCGCTCTCGCCGCACTTTAGAATGAATGACCTCAACCCCGCACTTGTCGCAAACGATGCCGCGATGCTTCATGCGTTTATACTTGCCACAAATACACTCGAAATCCCGCACGGGGCCGAAAATTTTGGCGCAGAACAATCCGCCTCGCTCTGGCTTGAACGTGCGGTAATTGATTGTCTCTGGTTTTTTTACTTCGCCATACGACCAGCTCCGCACCTTTTCAGGGGAGGCAATGGCAATGCGGAGGGCGTTGAAGGACAAAGGATTAGTTGGCTTTTCAAAAAAATTGAGCAAGTCTTTCAAAGTAACTCCAAACCCAGAAATCTTAGGCGTTCAAGATTAAGTGCGTTATGTATCCATAGTATCCAACTCAATATGCTCATCGCCGCGGATGAGTTTTACCTCCAGACCGAGACTCTGCAACTCCTTGATCAAGACGTTGAAGCTCTCTGGCAAACCGGGAGTCATGAGATTCTGCCCCTTGACTATCGACTCATACATGCGTGTGCGACCAAGCACGTCATCCGATTTCACTGTCAAGAATTCCTGCAACGTATGCGCCGCTCCGTAAGCCTCCATCGCCCATACCTCCATCTCGCCGAGACGCTGCCCACCGAACTGTGCCTTACCACCCAGCGGTTGCTGCGTTACCAACGAATACGGGCCGATCGAGCGCGCATGAATCTTCTCATCTACAAGGTGGTGCAGCTTCAACACATACATCACCCCTACCGTCACCTGCTTGTCAAACTTCTGCCCTGTCAAGCCATCGTAAAGATCGACCTGCCCATCGACACTCTGATCTGCCAACTCTAACGCATGCCTGATCTCCTGTTCGCTTGCCCCGTCGAAGACAGGATTGGCGAAATGCGTGCCCTCACGATATTTATGAATGAAATTTCTCAAAGCTTCGTCATCACTTTTTTTGATGAACTCGCAAATCTCCTTGTCGTTTTCCCACACTATGAAGGCGAACTTCTCCAACTCCTTGCGCTTGTTTTCCTCGAGCATACGGTTGAGTTTCTCGCCGATATTTTTCGCCGCCCAGCCGAGATGGGTTTCTAGAATCTGCCCGACATTCATCCGTGATGGCACACCCAGTGGATTGAGCACGACATCGACAGGGTGCCCATCTGCCAAGTAAGGCATGTCCTCCTCTGGCATGATGCGTGACACGACACCCTTGTTGCCATGCCGACCCGCCATCTTGTCACCCACCGACAGCTTGCGCTTGATGGCGATATAAATTTTCACCATGCAGATCACACCCGGTGGCAGCTCATCGCCTTTTTTGATTTTCTTGCGGTCTTCTTCGGTCTCAAAACGAATCAGGTTGATCTTCTCCTTGAGACTCTGCACGGTCTTTTGAATTTTGGCGTTATTGTCCGCACTGCCGACCGTGATTTTTTCCCAGTTGAGGTAACCGATCTTATCCAGCATGTCATGATCGATATGCTCACCTTTGGTGGCGATGATCTTGTTGTCACGGCCGCCCAGATCGGCGGCAAGCTTCTCGCCCTTCGCCGCGGCCACGATGCGTGCTTGTGCCGAGTTCTTGATAATATTGATCTTGTCCTTCTCGTCTTTGTCAAGCCGCGCAATCTCGGTTTCTTCCAACTGCATACTACGCTCGCTCTTCTCCGCTCCCTCACGGGAGAAGACCTTTGCCCCGATGACTGTGCCACTCACACCCGGCGGCACACGCAACGAAGTATCACGCACATCGCCTGCCTTCTCACCGAAAATAGCGCGCAGAAGTTTTTCCTCTGGCGAAAGCTGTGTCTCGCCCTTCGGTGTAATCTTGCCGACCATCAAATCGTTTGGCTGGATTTCAGCCCCAACACGAATAATTCCAGACTCATCGAGATCACTCAGTGCATCTTCACCGACGTTGGGAATGTCCGCGGTAATCTCCTCCTGTCCGAGCTTAGTGTCCCGTGAAATACACTCGAATTCTTGAATGTGAATACTGGTATAAAGGTCTTCCTTAACCACCCGCTCGGAAATAAGAATAGAGTCCTCGAAGTTGTAGCCATTCCAAGGCATGAAGGCGACCACGACGTTCTGCCCCAGTGCCAACTCACCCATTTCGGTGGCAAAACCATCGCCGATAATGTCACCCTTGAACACCCGCTCGCCGCTCTGCACGATAGGTTTTTGGTTGATGCAGGTGTCGAGGTTGGAACGTTTGTATTTTTCGAGGTTGTAGATATCGACCTCTGTGCCCACTTCGGTGGAATCACTGCCTTCATCGTCCGTTCTGACCACGATCCGCTGCGCATCGACGGCAACGACTTCTCCGTCCCGCCGTGCTACCACCGACGCACCTGAGTCGCGTGCAACCACACGTTCCATGCCTGTGCCGACCAGCGGTGAGCGCGTCTTCAGCAACGGCACAGCTTGGCGTTGCATGTTAGACCCCATCAAAGCACGGTTAGCGTCGTCGTTTTGCAAAAAAGGAATCAGCGCCGCAGCTACCGATACCAACTGCGAGGTCGAAATATCGGCAATGTCAGCCTCGTCAGCTCGCACAATTTCACCTTCACCGCTACGCCGTGCCCCAATCAGAGTATCAGGCGGCACGTCATCCGTGATTGAAGATTGTGCCACGACGTGATTGTCGTGTTCTTCGGTGGCGGTGTAGTATTTAATCTGTGTCTTGCCATCTTCGGTGCGCAACTTGCGATACGGTGTTTCGATAAAGCCGAAACGGTTAACCCGTGCGTAGGTTGCCAGAGAGGAGATAAGACCGATGTTCGGGCCTTCAGGAGTCTCGACAGGACAGATACGTCCGTAGTGCGTGGGATGCACGTCGCGCACCTCAAACCCCGCGCGCTCACGACTGAGACCGCCAGGCCCCAACGCCGAGAGACGACGCTTGTGCGTGACTTCGGACAGCGGGTTAGTCTGATCCATGAATTGGCTGAGCTGCGAGCCACCGAAAAATTCACGCACTACCGCTGAGGCAGGCTTGTTGTTGATAAAATCGTGTGGCAACAACGAATCGACATCATGCAACTGCAAGCGCTCCCGCACCGCTCGCTCGATACGTAGCAAGCCGATACGGTATTGGTTCTCCAGCAGTTCGCCAACAGCGCGCACCCGACGATTGCCGAGATTGTCGATGTCGTCGATTTCGCCATTGCCGAGTTTGAGCTTCAGTAAGTAGGCAACGGCGGCAAAGATGTCCTTCTCGTCGAGCGTGCGTTTTTCGAGCGGAATGTCGAGACCAAGTCGCTCGTTGATTTTCATGCGACCAACGGCACTGAGGTCGTAGCGATCGGGATTGAAGAATAGGTTGTTGAAGACGATCGTTGCTGCCTCTGTTGTGGGAGGATCGCCGGGACGCAGGCGCTTGTAAATTTCCAACAACGCCTCTTCCTTGCCATCAACGCGATCATTTAGCAATGTGTTGCGGAAAGAGTCATCGACGTTCGTGCCATCGATGAACAGAATCGAGAACTCGGTCACGCTACTCTGGACGACACGCCGCAGAACATTCTCGTTCAGTTCTTCGTTGACGGCGACGACCAACTCACCCTTCGCATCGCGAATTTCTTCTACGATTATCTTGCCATCCAACTCCGCCTGTTCGATCGGCTGATATTCGACATTAGCTTCGCGCATTTGCTTGATAGCTTCGAGCGCAATACGGCGATTGCGCTTGACGAATACATGTCCTGTCTTAGGGTCAACGATGTCGCTCGTTGCACGCTGGCCGCGAATCAACTCGAAGTTCAGCTTGCGTTCAAACTTACCATCCTCGATACGGATCAATTCACGCTGATAAAAATGATCGAGCAGCTGCGCATCATCGTAACCCATCGCTTTTAGCAGCGTGGTGGCATGAATCTTGCGTCGGCGGTCGATACGCACGTAGAGAATGTCCTTGTTGTCGAACTCAAAATCGAGCCAACTGCCGCGGTAAGGAATAATGCGTGCCGTATAGCTGGTACGGCCTGAGGTCGAGCCAGTGACGCGGTTGTGGTCGAAGAACACGCCTGACGAGCGGTGCAGCTGCGACACGACGACACGCTCGATGCCATTGACGATGAACGTGCCGTTGTCGGTCATCAGCGGAATTTCACCGAAGTAGACTTCCTGTTCCTTGACATCGCGGATACTGCGCACTTTTGATTCTTTGTCGGTATCCCAAATGACGAGACGAATGACAACTTTTAGTGGAGCAGCGTAACTCATGCCACGCTGCCGACAGTCTGCAACCGAGTATTTAGGGTGCTCGAAGTTGTAACTGACGTATTCTACCGATGCAGTCTCGGCAAAATCACGAATGGGGAAGACGGAGTCGAACACCGCCTGCAACCCCGTATCGATACGTTGCTCGTGTGGTACATCCATCTGCAAGAAAGCATCGTAGCTGTCTTTTTGGATCTCGATCAAATAAGGTATGTCAGCGAGGTCGGGGATGTTACTGTAGACTTTACGCGGACGCACATAGCTTGCTCCCAAAGAAGCCATATATTTTCTGCTCCTGTTCTCAGACAAAGTAATTCCTCAAGACTATTTTAACCTGAATCCGACATGTTTGCACGGCCGCATCAACATAAAAGCGATATCCGCGACTCTTTTTGCCGCTTTCTGCTTCGCACGACTCTTTGCCGCTTTCTGCTTCGCACGGCTCTTTGCCGCTTTCTGCTTCGCACGACTCTTTGCCGCTTTCTGCTTCGCACGGCTCTTTGCCGCTTTCTAGCTCCAAGCCACCTTCATGCATACACCGGCCTGATTGCACTAGAGTCTGCAGGCTTGCTATTTTACTTCAACCTCGGCCCCAGCTTTTTCTAGCGCGGCCTTAATCTTATCAGCCTCTTCCTTGCTCACGCCCTCACGAACATTTTTGGGTGCGCCCTCGACCAGATCTTTGGCTTCTTTTAGACCTAGACCCGTGATGGTGCGCACTTCCTTGATGACATTGATTTTCTTATCGCCAAAAGATTTTAGCACAATCGTGAACTCGGTCTGCTCCTCTACTGCAGCTGCGGCTTCGCCGCCACCTGCGGCTGCAACCGCCACTGGTGCTGCTGCACTGACTCCAAACTTCTCCTCCAGCTCTTTCACTAGCTGTGCCGCTTCGAGTAAGGTCAGGTTTTCCAAGAAGGTAACCACCTGCTCTTTAGATACTTCCACCATGATCAGACTCCTCTACGTTTTAAAGACATACTGATACGCAGCTCCAGCTGTGGAGCGCGACAATGCTGCACGTTTAACCCGATTTTTCCTTCTTCTCCTGCAACGCCGCCAACAGTATTGCCAGTGCGCGCGGCACACCTTGCAACACACCCATCAGTCGCTGATGGGGTGCAATAAGCGTGCCGATAAGACGTGCTGTTAGCACGTCTTTGCTCGGCAGACCCGCGATTTCCTTCAGTTCTGCTGGGGTGAGCGAACTGCCATGCATGACGGCGGTTTTTATTTTGAAATCCTCGTGCTCCTTCTGAAAATCGAGCACTTGCTTGAAGCCCTGCGCAAGATCGCCGTAGAGCCAAGCAATTCCCGTTGGGCCGCGCAGGTGTTCGCTGATCGGTGCAAAATCAGCATTGTCCTTGATGGCAATCTTCGTTAGGCGGTTCTTGGCAATTTTGAACTCCGCCTCGTGTGCGTCGAGGCTGCGCCGCAGTGCGGTGAGGTCAGCAACTGTCAAGCCCTTGTATTCCGCTAGCACACAGGCACGGGCACGTTGCATGCGTTCACCCAGCTGTCCAACCACTTCTCTTTTCTCGGCTGTGTTCATGTTTGTCGCTTACCTCCTGAAGCATAGCGGGTTGACGGCAATGCCTGGCCCCATCGTCGGTGCGATGGCGATGCGTTTCAGATAAGTTGATTTTGCAGCTGCTGGTTTCAAGCGCAGCAGTTCGTCGATAATAACGGTGATGTTGGCAACTAGCTCTGCAGGTGGAAAACCTATCCGCCCCGCCGACGTGTGAATGATGCCTGCCTTGTCGCACTTGAACTCCGATCGTCCAGCCTTCAACTCACGGATGGCTTTGGCGATTTCAAAGGTCACCGTGCCGAGTTTCGGGTTGGGCATCAGACCGCGGGGGCCGAGCACCCGACCGAGTTTGCCCACTAACTTCATCATATCGGGGGTTGCCACAACGCTGTCGAAATCGAGCCATCCGCCGTTTATTTTTTCGGCGAGATCGTCGCTGCCGACGTGGTCTGCACCATTTTGTTCCGCTTCAGCGGCCTTCTCACCTTTGGCGAAAACGATGACACGCACCTTACGTCCCAAACCGTGTGGTAACGACACCGCCCCACGTACGTTCTGGTCAGCGTGACGCGGGTCAACACCAAGATTGATAGCCAGATCGACACTGCCGTCAAACTTGGTGCAGGAAACCTGCTTGACCAGCTCGATTGCTTCTTCAAGTTCGTAGAGACGGTTACTTTCAACGGCTTCGGCAACCTGCCGATATTTTTTTGACCTTGCCATGCTGTTGTTCCTCGACTATGCGACGATCTCCAGTCCCATACTGCGTGCCGTGCCCGCAATGATACGTGCTGCACTCTCGTCATCACAAGCGTTCAAATCATCCCGTTTACGGCGAGCTATTTCCAAAATCTGCTCCTTGCTCACCTTCCCGTACGAGTCCTTGCCCGGCGTTTGCGAGCCTTTCGCCAAGCCAACTGCCTTCTTGAGCAGCTCTGCCGCAGGCGGGCTTTTGGTGACAAAGCTAAAAGACTTGTCGGAATAAACAGTGATAATCGTCGGCAGAATTTCGCCCTCTTGCTTCTGCGTGCGAGCGTTGAAATCCTTGCAGAACGCCATGATGTTGACTCCCCGCTGCCCTAGTGCGGGGCCTATCGGTGGTGCGGGGCTTGCTTTGCCTGCGGGGATTTGTAATTTGATGAAACCAGTCGCTTTTTTCGCCATTGCCAACCCATCTGACGTGCCAACTCACATTAGCACTTTAGTTCCACTCCGCATCTGCACCGAACTCTAAAGAAGCTTACCCCAGACCCACTCAGCGCAGGACAAGACAGGATGGTATACGCATAACGAGAATTTATGTCAATAGCAGAGCGCGAAATTTTTCAAAAAAATTATATTTTTGCTCTGATCAGCGGAAATCGATCACCCTACACCTGCGTTGCAGTCTTCCTTCTGCCTCTTGCTGTTGTTAGAAGGTTGGCTTCGGTTCATGATTAGGTATTGTTAACTAGCTATAATTACTTTTAAAATTAAAAATAACTTGCATGTAAATTAAAAAAAATTAAGAGAGAGGCTGGTTGTTTATATTTACAAGGAGAGAGTAGTGAAATCTATCGCGATGTTTTTGTTACTGACGATGGTTGGTTGTGGTGCTGATATGCAACCTGCTGGAAAAACACAGATACTTGGGGCGGTTCAGCATCATCTGTTGCGAAATGGTGCTCATATGCACTGGCGACCTGCACCAAATGGTTTTGATGTGTCGCTTATCGGCAAATTCAACTGGACTAAATTAAGGCCTAGCTTACGCCATGATGCAAATAAGTCGATAAGATACTACAACAGGAAGGTGTCTAATATGAGTGAAATGGAGACACAATCTATGTCTACCATCTATGGTTCACGTTTAGTCGGCAAGATAATCGAAACAGATAATGGTCAAGAGGATAACACTAAAGAACTTATCATTGCTCATATCAGCTACGAGGGGGGTAAAATAACCAAAATAAGTGAAGCAGATAACAGCCAAGAGGAAAATGTTGCTGCAGCTATTGAGGCGCATCAACTTGCTGTTGAGCTTGCACTCATTAAGAATAAGCTTGGTGCCGCAAGGAAAATCATGGAACGGATTATCAGAGTATCGGAAAGCGTTGATCACCGTGTGCAGTTGCAAGTTGATATGCAGGACAGGGGCATGGTGTTCCTCAACCGCGACAATCTTGACGATGTTGTCCAATACTTACACGGTGAGGTACAGCGTGTTAAGTCAGAATAGCTCAAGCCACATACAACCACCTGCACGATAGTACTTTGCAATAGGTGCTCATATGAGTGACTGCTCAAGATGTCACTCATACCTTCTAGCTAACCTTCTCGACTTGGTTGAAATCAAGCTCGACCGGGGTTTCGCGTCCGAAAATACTGACCAGCACTCGCAGTTTCATTTTGTCGGGGCGCACTTCATCGACTGTGCCGTTGAAATTAGCGAAGGGGCCTTCGTTGATTTTGACAGTCTCGCCCTTCTCGAAGAACGTCTTGACCTGCATCTGCTCCTCGCCTTCAGCGCCATCTTCACCACGGGTGGTGAGGCGTAGCACCTCTTGCTCGGAGATGGGCTTCGGGTGTTGCGAGCTGCCGACGAAGCCGTTGATGCGTGGCGTGCCTGTCACTAGTCGGCGGGTTTCCAGCGTGTAGGCCATCTTGACGAGAATGTAGCCGGGGTAGAGGGTGCGTTCCCGTGTTTTCTTCTTGCCGCTCTCGGTGAGTTTTTCGACGGCAGTGATGGGTACGTAGACCTCTGGAATCAAGCTGGACACGCCGTTACGCTCGATGCGTTCTTGCAGGGCGAGCTTTGCCTTACCCTCGCAACCAGAGTGCGTATGCACCACATACCACTTGAGTTCGCTCATGTGCTTGTCCTGTTTAGGCGATTATTTTGTTCAGCAGCCATGCAAAACCAAGATCGAAGACCGATAGAATGGCGGAGAAAATCCCGACGACGATCACCACGATGACGGTCATTTTCTTCGTGTCGGGCCAAGTTGGCCACGTAACCTTGCGCAGCTCGCCGATCGATGCGAGATAATACTCGTGATTCTCCCGCTGCCTTCTTGCATGATAAACTATTGCTACGCCGACGACAACACTGATCACGCCAGCCACCGTACCGAACCAAGCGCTGTAGTCTTCCAGCAAGCCAGTGAAGAGGCCAATCGAGTGCAGTGCCTTCCACAACACGTAAATGAAAATTAGCGCACAAGCAACGTAGCAGATATTCAACCACGTGCTATCGTCTTTTGTCATCTCGCCATCTCCCATGAATCACAGGCAAGGAGGGACTCGAACCCCCAACCAGTGGATTTGGAATCCACCGCTCTACCAATTGGAGCTACTTGCCTTAGTTTAGTCTCCCTAGCCAAGTAGTAATACCTTCAGCCGTTCCTTTTGACAAGCTCTAGTTGCTCATCGGCCTGACCTCCGAGTTTCGCATTTTCTTGACACGTGGCCGCCGTTACTCGGAATAGACAAGCAGTTCAAGCTAATGGCCAACACACCCTAGCAGCTGTTAACACCTCTGCATGGGCAGCTAATCACGATCCACTAATTTTTTATCGAGGTAATCTCTCAACAGATGGAGAGCTGTTCCACCAACAACGGTTATACCACTTACAGGAATAAGTACTTCTTTGCCTATCTTTTTCATATCCATGCTCTTTACAACATTTACAGGGATAGTTTTTAATAGTTCAAAATGATCTGGATGTTTTTCTTTGAGAATAAGCGACCATTCATCTAGTTTATGGCTTTTTATATTTACCATAACTGTGTTTAGATCAACAGCGTTTTCTTTGTTGATAGTTCTAGCTTTTTTATTGGTATTAAAGATACTGGTGGTAATCTTTTCGTTGTGGGTAGAGATAGCCTCTATCGTCGCATTGTGCTGCACAGCTGCACGCCTAGCAGCCGTTATTTCCTTGCTGATGTTAGCATGTGCTGCACTCTGTGCCTCTAGTATCAGAGGGTTGCTATCTTTGGATGCCTTTTTCAGAATCTGGATGGCTGTATCCAGTTTGCTGAGCGGCTCTTCGAGTGCTAGTTGGAAAGCTCTAGCTGCGTGATAGCGACTCTTGCTGCTATGCTTGAGCAAGTCGATTAACTTATCATGGTCAATCTTGCTGCCACCCTTAACCAAATCTGAGACACGGCTACTGATGTTGGCTAGCTTACTTGCACCACGACCGATGCCTTTACCTAGTTTTCCCAACGCTTTGTCCTCAGCTTGTTGAGGCTCTAAATGACAGGCAACAAGCGTGAGGAGAACAATCATTTGCGATAAAGATAACATCTATAAATCCTCCCTCCACTTCCCTATCGGCAATGCAGGTGGAGTTCTAGAGGCACATGTTTGTGTTTTTTTGCTGACATTATCGACACGCAGCCAGCTAAAATTTTCCCAAGGCAAAGTTTAGCTATTGCTGTTCTTCCATGCAGAAGTAAACACTTGCCGCGGGAATGCCGACTTCAAGACACAGGGCACGCATCTGTTGCAAGATGGCGAGGCGTTGCGGGCGAAAGTAGGAGACCTTGCCATCGCTACGACAGCTGAAATTTTCTGCTAATAACGGCGAGTTCGGATAATTTTTTTTGACTCGTTGAAAGACCTCACGGCTAAACCTGACCACGCCAAGTGACAGGTAAGCGAGTTGCGCATCGCTGAGTCGTTCCCGCACAGCCTGCAAGAGCGGGCGATAGGCCGCGACGATGTCTGGGCAGTAGATGATCGGATCAAGGTGAATGCCGATGCGGTAGCCATGTGCAGCGAGTTTGCTGATGGCGTTGAGACGCAGACGTAGCGAAGGTGTCTTGTGCTCGAAGGTCGCCACCTGTGTCTGTGGCGAGAGGCTGAAACTGATAACGATGTTAGCCAGCGGTGGCAGGCGTAGCAGTTCTTTAATGTTGACTGCCTTGGTGCGCAATTCCAAAAAGCCATTGCCGAGTGTGGCGAAAGTTTCCCAGTAGAACGGGAGATCTTGGGTAATGTGACTGAGTGCCAGCGAATCGCTGAACTCACCGCCATGAAACCAGTGCTCTTGTTCAGGAGCAGCAGCGCAGATATTTTTTATTTCTGCACAAATCTCGTCGTGATTGACGAAAAAAACAAGGTCAGGTGAATTAAAATAGCCTTGCAGATAGCAGTATTCACATTCAAAGACGCAGTTAAAACTGTTGTAGAAAAAATAATGCCGCCCTGTGTCTGTGCCATAAGCGGGCGGTGTGCTCTTGACTAACTGCCCTTGCTTGCGGCCGATGAACAAATTGAGTGTTGTGCGTTTTTGCAGATAAGGCTTGATGGCACGCCCGAAGACATCGTCGATACTATCGAGCAAATGCAAGGGTGGGTTGCCAAGTGCGGTGAGCACTTTCTGTGTTTGTGGGTGCGTCCGCACCGCTTGTTCGACGAAAACTTTGTGGAACACGACAAGCCCCATATGTGGGGGCAGATTAGCTCAAAATTGCATAGTATTACAAGTGTGACTATGGCACGGGAACGCTAGTTTTTTCTGGATTTAGTTTTGACTTGACCGCATACCACGTCTGCATGAGTCTTTCGCTCAGTGATTTTTCTGCGGGTACGTAAGCCCAAGACGGAGCATGGTAGGCTTCGGTGTAATCGTTCAGTGCCGTCCACAGCTTGTATTTGGTGTCTTCCGCCCACTGGTCGAAGTCATACCATTTTTTCCCGTACTGATTTTTCCACAGACTAGTATCTTGCATCGCTAGCATCACCGCTATTGCCAGTGACGGTGGCGATTGCCTCACGTTGTTTGTTGAAAGCTGCCCTCACCGCGTCTATCTGCCCGTACATGTCCTTCATCATTAGCTTTTCAACTTCCTTGTCTGTTTCGCTGATGGCAATTCTTTCGACTAAGTTATCGATCCGCTGTGTGCTTTCTGCTACGTAGGAATTGAAGAACGCCACAACTTTTGTCCTGTTACCCGCTTTCATCTGTACTTCGATACGGTTGCGTGCTTCCTTGACATCATAGCGCTCAAAGAGTGGTCGTGCCTTCTTGTGATTGCCTTTGACGATAAAATAGTCAAACAGGTCACTGGCTTTTTTGAATGTGGCAACCAGACCTTGTTGTTCACGTGCTGCGGGCTCTTCCCTCGCGATAGGCTTGCAACTGATGGCAGCCGTCACCAAGCAAATAGTGGCAACGAACATAATTTTTTTCCACACGGCAGTTCTCCTCTACTTTTTCTCCACACATGCACCGTCTTCTTGTCGGTTTAGTGCGGAAAAACTTGAGCGGCATAGTTTGCACACTTAGCTTGCTTGAATTGCCCTTAGATAAGCAATAGACTCTGGGCAAAGATGGCAACAGGCAGCTTATGAGCACAGTCACCGCTAGCTACAGCAGTGTGAATTCTTCCTTCGGCAGGTCTTTATGTTTTTGCTTTGCTTCTCTTCCTTATAGGTAGCAACGCAGACCGCGCAAGGTATCAGCAACCCACATCAATACCACTTGAACAGCATTTTGGCGCAGAGTGATGCCACCACTGCATAGGCACACATTATCAGCAGTTGTGGTATTAGTGCAGTAATGCTCGTGCCACTGACGGCAATGCTGCGTAGTCCTTCTGCCAACGGCGTAAGTGGCAACCACGAGCAAATGGCAGACAGCCAACGCGGTAGCCATGCTGTGTCGAACCACACGCCCGAAAACAAGGCGAGCGGCAACGTAATCAGGTTGATGAGGCTGTAGCAGGTCGAGATGTTGCGCCCTCTGCTACTCAGCAAGGTTGCTAAAGCGGTGAAGGTTGCCGTACCGATGGTGGCGTAAACGATAAAGCTAAAGGGATTGCCCTTGATCTCAAAATCAAACAGCAGCATACCAGACAGCACGATGATGACGATTTCCACCAGCAATACCAACAGACGGCCGATGACGTGCGACAAAATGTAAACCAGCGGCGGCATCGGTGTGACCCGATAGCGCTTGAGCAGATTTTCACGGCGATTGGAGACGACCGTCATGCCCACGCCGTAGAAACTCGAACTCATGATACTGAATGCCAGCAGGCCGGGGATGAAAAAATCGACGTAGCGCATGCGCGGCGGGGCCGGCTTGATAACCGTCGGCACGGCATCACGGCGCTGAAAAAAAAGCTGAATCCTGTTATCGACGTAAAGTTTTGCTCCTACGCTTTCTTGATTCTTGCCGTCGAGATAATAAGAAACCTGCTCGCCTTCAGTCTGCACCACCGTCAACACCTCGCCCTTGCCCGCGGCTCGCAGTAACTCGTCCAACTCGCCCGTGCGTAGTTGCAAAGCAGGGTCGGCTTGCAGTGCTGCGACCACCTCTGGGGTGCTGCCTTGCACGACACCGACGGTATAGCGAGGTGCATCGGTAGGGCTAAAAATCGTGCCAAGAATAGCAATCCACAGCGGTGGCATGATGATGACGAACAGAATTGCCGATGGCTCACGCAAAAATTCCCGCCAGCGACAAAAAATGTTTTCTCGCAAAGAATTCCACCAAAGCTGGGTATTGCTCACCTTCATGGCAGTTTCTTGCCCGTCAACTGAAAAAAGACATCTTCCAACGTGCTTTTCCTGAATTCCATCGACTGAATGACGATGCCAAGTCGATCGCAGAGCGTAATCAAATACTTGATGACCTTGAAGGTCTCCGATGTTTTCAATTCATAGTTATGTGGCGTAAGTTCTCGTGACGGTGGAAAACTTTGCTGCAACGTCTCAAGATCACCCTCTGGCAACGGCTTATCGAGCTGCACGCTGATGACATCTTCCTCGCAGTAACGCTGAATTAACTGCCGCGGCCCGCCTTGTGCAACTATCTCTCCCCGCTCGATGACGGCAATCTCATCCGCCAGCCGCGCTGCTTCCTCCATGTGGTGCGTGGTCAGAAAGATACTCTTACCGCGCTGCTTCAAGTCCTCGATAATCTCCCAAACATTTTTGCGCGACAGCGGATCAAGCCCCGTAGTCGGCTCGTCAAGAAACAGTAAATCTGGATCGCCGACCAACGCTGCACCGAGATAAGCTCGCTGCCGTTCACCGCCCGAAAGCTGTTCCAACCGCTTGTTGCTCTTATCGCTCAGTGCCATCAGTTCCAGCACGGTGGAGACATCAAGGCTACTAGCGTAGAAGCTAGCAAACAGGGCGATTGTCTCGCGTACCGTGAATTTCTGGTAGAGCTGTGTCTCCTGTGACAGCACGCCGATGTTTTCCAGCCTAGCACGCTTGTTGGGTATGTTGGCATGAAAAGGCTGGCCGAGAATTTCGATCTTGCCACAATCAGGAGCAATTATGCCGACCAACATCTCACAGATAGTCGTTTTGCCGGCCCCGTTGCGTCCCAACAGGGCAAAACACCGCCCCTGCTCAAGGGTAAGGTCAACTTTGTTTACCGCTTGAAGGTCGGCAAATTTTTTTGAGATACTGGAGACATTAAGCGCAAGCTTTGACAATGTGGGTATCTTCCCTCTCGTAAGGCAGCAAGTATAGCTGCCGCGCGGCCCGAAAGCAACACCCCCTTGCCCTGTGCTTGGGTCACAGACCCTTGTGCAGCTGGCTACGTCTAAATCTTGGGTGTATCCTTAAGATTTTTAAGTTCTTCCGCCAAAGCAGCCGCTTTTGCTTGCTCCAAGCGCGTGACAATATCAACATTACCAGCAGCTTCAGCTTGGCGCAATGCCCCGTCAAAGTCTTTTGCTCCAAGTTTGATGGCATGATCGAGAAGCTCAATACTGCCATTTTTTGCCGCGTAGTTGAGTATCAGGTTAGCATCTTGCGTGCTAAGCTGGTATCCCCTTGCGACAATCGTACTGACTTGATCAAGAACTACAACGACCGGACTGCGCAATTTGATAAGATTTTTAATTCTATTGATCCAATTTTCAATAGTTTCAGTGTTTTTGTCCACGATATTAACAACGCCCCAACGGGCAGCTGTAACAGCTAACTCGCGCACCTCTTGAAAGATTTCCGCACCGGGATCTTGCACAGCGTAGTTGTGCAGTATGTGCCGCACAGTATTGTTACTGCCGTGCTGAGCAGCTTCTAATAACGCTTTCTCAATGTAACTAGGCAGCTTAGACAGCTCAGAGGCTCTATCAGCTTGAATCCCATTACTTAGCCGACCAATCATATCATCTACAATTTGAGTGTGGTCACCTTGTGCCGCTCCTCTTATTACTATCGTAAGAACAGTTTCTATATCGAAAGTGAGTGACTTGATAAAGTTAGTTACTTCATCTATGGTTTTATCATCTACAATTACATCATCTACGATCGCAAAGCCAGTCGTATCACCTGCAAGACGGTCACCTTGTGCCTCCTCTTTTATTACTGGAAAAGCCTTTTCCATAAAAATAGTGCGGGACATGATAAGGTTAATCATGTAATCGACAGTGGTTGAGTGGCCTCTGGAAGCAGCAGAAACCAACAACCTTAAGAGAGTTCTCGCCACAGTCTTATAGTTTTTCTCATCATTCTCATTTAGGTTGAATACACCCGCTTCTTCCATAAACTCTAACACGTTAGTATGCCCTTCCCGTGCTGCCACTTCTGCCATTTCCAGTGGTATATCATCTCCCGATTGATGGCTCAGATATTCTATTATGTTAGGATAACCATATTCTGCGGTCATGTGCATATAATAAACAGCGGGATCATTATTTGGATAAGTTGAGCTGTCTATCCCAGGAAATTCTCTTTCTACTATATCTAGGTTACCACCTTTGATTGCACCATCGACTGCATGGCCATTGAGACTGCCATAGGAGTTGTCTCCCTTTTCCTTTACGAGGTCGAGCATAGAGGTAGAGTCGTTAAATCCGGCTTCCTCTGCCAAAAGATCCCATACATCATCATCAGGATCTGATTTAATGACAGACATGCGTTCCACCAGCGGAAGGTGGTCGCCCCGTGCTGCTGCCAGCAGCACTTTGTCAAGATCGATATCAGCTTCATACAGTGTGAGGAGAAGGTCTACAGCTTCGCCGTTGCCAGCTAAGGCAGCCTGCTCTGTTGCCGTACTGACGAACTCTTTAGCACCGAGAGTGTTAGCTTCAGCTAAAATTTCTATAATGTCCACCCGTCCTGCAAACCCTATCTCTTTCATAATAGTGCGAATGTCTACCTCTGGCTGAAAATCATTATCGCGGCCATAAGCCTCCCCTCGCGCCTTAGCAACCCATCCACGCACCAGCACCAGCTGCTCCCCATTTAGTCCCACCTGCGTTAGCTGTTTGATAAGTCTGGGTACAGGTGCTTTTGTCGCTATCCTTTTTACCTCAGCAGTAGTCTCTCCGCCACGGCAACCAGACATCGCCAACAGTGCTACAAGAAGATTGGATAACAAAACTGTCTCTAGTAATTTCATTTTTCTCCTTTAATAATAGCACATTAATATTCTCATTCTATTTATATGGTAGTAAAATATCGCACATACTATTTTATGTCAATAAAAAAACACACAAATCTTGCCAACTTTTATTATGTAGTAGATCATTAGGGGGATAACGGCGTTTTTTGCTATATTTGACGGCAGTTACCATCTTAAGATACGATGCCGAGTGTCCATGGACGGGGATGATTTACCTATCCCCGCTGCTCATCAGCAAAGTTTCGCAGGGGAAGGGTTGAACTTCAAAGACATAACTATCGTTGGTGCGGGCCTCAGTGGCTTGCTACTTGCGGCAAGGCTGGCACGAGCATTGCCAACGGCCAGTATCACCGTGCTGGAGAAAGAGGCACAAATCGGTGGGCGGCTGTGTGGCAACGTCCCGCACTTGCAGCTTGTTAGCCGTGCACTGGTTGATTTCTGTGCCCAGACCTGTGTGTTAGAGGGAAAAACAGAAGCGCAGGCACTGCCTGCACTAGATCAGCATACACGGATTGAGTTGGTTGTTGCCGCGGCAAAGATAATCAACATTGCTCGTCACGAGTTGTTTAGTACCGAGACTGTGCAACAACTCGGCAGTCGGGTACTTGCTTCTGTCTGGGAAAAATTTTGCGCCGAGACGCAGGCAGATAAATTAAAAAAAACGCTGAAAAATTTCGACCAGCCGTTGTCTGCGTTGCTCGATAAGCTCGCGGTAATGCTGGCATTGCCAAATCTATCCACGCTGAGCGTTGCACAACTGCAAAAAAAACTCACTGCCCAGCAGACATGCGAGTTGTTTTCCGCTGATTGGCAACAGGTATTGCAGATGTTGACAAAAAATAAAAACATCGTCGTTAAGACAGAGTGCCAAGTCGTAGTCGCCCAACGTGAGCACAATCACTGGGAATTACAGAGCGCGCAAGGCACACATTGCAGCCACGTGCTGGTGGTGGCACACCCGCCGTGGAACGCAGGCGAGTGGCTTGCCGCACAGTACTGGCCGGCACAGTTGGCACGCACCGTGCGCAAGAACAAACCGCATAGCGCGGTCTGTCTCGTTACCACACAGATTGATACGGCAGAGATGCCACAAGAACTGTGCGTTGCCGCGGAAGGCACGCATGTGTTGCGCACTACACAGGGTGAGCTGGCACTGGCACGCGTGTTGTCCTACGAGACCCAGCTACGTGCGCCTGCGGTAACCGCTGCAGTAGGTAAATTAAAACGTGCGTTACGCATCTTAAATCGTATTTACGAGACAGCAGCCGAGCCGCGCTTGATTGCCCTTGTCCCCGCGGCTTATTGTTTGCCGTTAGGAGAAGCTCAGACCACAGGCACGGGACTTTTTTTCTGCGGCGATTCTTGCGGCAAAAGTGAGAATGGCGATGACAACACCATCACAACAGTGCAAAATATTGGTGCGGGTATTGTAAATTTTTTGCAAAGTTGAAGTGATGGCACAAGCGAAAATAATTGATGGCACAGCACTGGCAACACAGCTAAATGCCACGTTGCGGGAGAAAGTCACAGTGCTTACAGCACAGCAACGTGCTCCACGGTTGGCAGTGGTGTTGGTCGGTGACGATTATGCCAGCGGTGTTTACGTGCAGCGCAAACGTAAATCATGTGCTGCGGTGGGCATTGACAGCGTTGATATCAAGTTGCCGCGTAACATCACGCAGGCGGAATTGGCAGCACATATTGCTAAGCTCAACGCCGATACGGAGATTGATGGCATTCTTGTGCAATTGCCTCTGCCAGTGCATCTTGTCGCGAGCGAAATTATTGCCCTAATCGATGTTGCTAAAGATGTTGACGGTCTGCACCCTCTCAATCAAGGGTTGTTGAATCGCGGTGCGGCACAGCATGTGCCTTGCACACCACTCGGTGTAATGCAGCTGTTGCAACATGCAGACGGCTCACCTGCGGGCAAGATTGCTGCAGTCATCGGACGCAGCGTGCTCGTTGGCCTGCCGCTCAGCCGCTTGCTGTTGCGTGCTGATGCCAGTGTTATTAACATTCATTCCAAAACACCTAACCCAGCACAGTTAGCACGACAGGCAGATATTCTCGTCGCTGCCGCGGGTGTGCCACGTCTCGTCACGGCCGATTGGGTCAAGCGTGGTGCAATGGTCATCGATGTTGGCATCAATCGCACCGATGCTGGACTTGTTGGCGATGTCGATTACCACACAGTGTGCAACGTTGCCGCCAAGATAACACCCGTGCCCGGTGGAGTCGGGCCGATGACCATTGCCATGCTGCTGCACAACACCTACAATGCGGCACAACGCAAGTTGCGAGCTTGACACTCGCTGTATTTTTGCTTAGCGTGCGCCGCAGTGCGGGGGCGTAGCTCAGTTGGTTAGAGCGCAGCGTTGACATCGCTGAGGTCAGAGATTCGACTTCTCTCGTTCCCATTAAGCCGGCCGAGGCACAGAATCAGACCTCACCCATGCCAAGTGATGTGGACATGTTGTTGAAGATGAACTCTAGCTCCACTTTTGCCTTGTTCAGTGGTCGCACGACTATTTTTTTGAACAGTCGCCTGTAGATAGACTTGAGAGGGATCATGTCCTTGCTCTTGATATAGCCGAGAGCCTTGTTTATTTGCTCCAGTCCGCCGTTTTTGCTTGGTTCTTGAGCCACAGTGATTTGTTTTTGCAGCGTCTGAAGCTGTCTTTTTAAGAAAGCTAAACCAAAACTTTTACCCTGTGCCCATAATTGAAGTGCCGTCAAAAGGTACACGAGTCAAGAACGAATTTATTAATATGAAAATAGGATTTATAGGGTGTGACGAACTCATTGAGATCCATGGCAAGTGTGGCAATCTTCTACATGCACAAAGTTCTTTCAAAGAAAATGTGGACTACAAACACTATGAAAAGGAGATACCTAATTGGATGAATCAAATCATGAAGTTACTAAACTGCCACCAGATAAGGCTGTTGGGTAGGGACAGTTTTTATCTGGTTCACATGAAGGGAGAAAGGGATAATCAAGTACAGTATGTACGAGTTCGTTCCCACAGAATTGCCATCCCCATTGTAGATGCTCCCGCAAATATCAGTTCGCTTTGCCCAGCACGAAACGCGCTTTCTCGGCTCTGAGCATCTTTGCTACGGACACATAACCTATGTTCATTTGCTCACATATATTGGGAATCTTAACCTTGTATGTGTTCTTATCATATTTTCTCTTGTGACGACAGTAAAACCCCTCACTTTTGCATGTGCAACTAGAAAACAGTCAGCTCCACTCATAAATCTATGTTTAGATATTTCGCTATAATTATTGCTATCGATGCAATGCTTGACGTTTCCTATTTTAAATAAAACATCTCCCTCGCTGGGGAGAAAAAAACCATCTCCTCTATTTTTTGCCCAATCTGACAGTTGATCTTCTCCTCTTTTAAGCTCATCCCTAACTTTGTCTGTGCTGAACAGCTTTCTAGCACGGTTACTCTTGACAAGCTAATCCCAAAAGGCAGGGCAAAAGTCCATGCCATAAAAGTCATTCTTTGCCTCAATGAAAACACTTGTATCAAGCAAATAAGGCATTACAAATCAATTCCCAAGTCTTTGGCTATGCTTTCAAAAGTTGTGGTTTTTTGGATGCCAAGCATGCGGAAGCAATCTCGATATAAAGTTTTGCCCTCCAACGTGCTGATGATTAAGGCATACGCAAAACGATCGTTCATTCGTCTTTTAAAATTAAGCTGAAAGCTTCCCCCTCCTCTTGAAGAAATTTTTTCCTTCAACACAGCCAGAGTTTTTTTGTATACCGAGCGGAACTTATCATGCGTTAGTTCTCCTGCATCATAGAGCCGCCGTATGATAACCAGTTTACTGACCTTGAAAAAATGTGCGAGTCGATCTATTTCTTTAGACAAGGTGGCATTTTTATTGTATTCCTGACAGATAAAAGAAATTGGAACAAGCAACTCAGCAGCTACCTTGTTACACCATAATTCTACGTCCTGATCATGGTCTATGGTAGATGCATCTGTATCTGAAAGTGCGGTCTCGCCAAGCCACAAATGCGCAAGCTCATGGGCAAGTGTGAACATTTGAGCTGCTTTCGTGTCAGCCCCGTTGATAAATATCAGTGGGGCAAGAGGATCAGAAAGGGCAAAGCCACGGAACTCCTGCGGGTCGAGTTTGCGGTGACTGTTGAACCCTACAATACCATTCACCATGACCAACACACCCGCCTCGGTTACCCTCTCAATAAAAATACGCAAGGCTTCTTCCCAAGACTTGAGCTTCTGACGCTCCACAATGCTGAAACCAATAGTTTTAGCAATGCTGGCCGCAGCTTTAACCACGCTGGCAGATGGTTTGACAGAGCCGACGAAACCAAGCGGGGCTTTCCCTAAAGACAACAAGTAATCCCGATACCAGTCTTGACGCTCTTGGTGGTCATAGATAGTATCGAGCAAATCAGGGCTGAAATTGTTAGACTCACCCCTACCTATCCTGCGAAAATCCGCAATAGGCTTCTTCTCTTCGGGTGGTTTAGACAAGAACAAGTAGCCCAGCGGCACATGTGTAGTTTTAGCAAAATTTTCAAGCTGCTTCAGGGTCGGACTAACCTCT
Source organism: Oligoflexales bacterium (assembly GCA_965226195.1). Taxonomy (GTDB): domain Bacteria; phylum Bdellovibrionota_B; class Oligoflexia; order Oligoflexales; family JAPPIL01. Next base: position 210,230 of record OZ245333.1, on the reverse strand, counting down.
CCCTGCTCCCAAGATTTTAGCTTGGGAAATTTACCCGCCAAATCTCCAACGCTGTGGCGAGCACGCTCACGAGCCCAGCACCGCTGGTGTAACAGGCACTCTAGCCCTGCCCATTGTTCCCCCTTGCATTGCACACAATGACATCCACAAACGTAGTCTATATTAACACAAAGCGACACTCGTCTCCATCACAGCAGCCTCCAATGCTAGAGAAGGTTTTCATACTCTCCACCCCTATGATCAGGCCAACAATGCTCTTCGTTGCTCCCTCCTCGCCTTGCGCCTCTCCACATAAACCCCCTCTCGTTTGAGAATTTGCGTAATCGTGTGATGATGCCAGCCTTTACCCTGCTGTTTGGTGGGAATCTTCATGGTGTCCAAGAATCTAGCGATAGCCCTTGTGCCAACTCCTTCACTATACATCTGCTTGATGGTGGCAATGGTGCGTAGTTCGGCCTTGTGCTCTATGGCTCTGCTGCAAACTTTCCGCTTGCCGTAGGAATACCACATGTTGTCATATCTGTGCGGCTCTCGCAAAGGGATTTTGTATTTTAAAAGCAGGTCTCTGATGTGTGTTTTTGAGCACGCAAATTCGCTGGCAATTTGACGCATTGAAAGGCGATCTGCAAGATATTTCTGTCTGAGCACGCCTTCAGGAATTTGGCGAGAGGTGATGTAAGTTTCAAATTTTATTGATAATTGTGGGGTGAGCACATATTCAGCACACTGGTCGCTTAACTCCATTCCACACGCCGTTGCACAGAATTTGTCCACACCCTTGTTAGGAGAAGGTATGGATGACCGCCTCTTGTTGCTTGGCCACTCTATGTGTGCGGATGTAGCATAAAAGCCAGTCTATACGTTAATTTTAAACGGAAGGATCAGCCGCGGCAGGTACTTGAGATTGCGGAGAGATGTATGCAGCGTTTGCGCAAGCGGTATTTGCACCTTGGTATAGGAACAAGCAGGTGAATAAGGTGAAGGTTGCTTGTGGTCGTGAGATGTTGAGTTTTGTGTGGGAGATGATGTGAGCTGTGGCATAGGGTGCTTTATCAGCTAGGGAGGAGAAAAAAGATTACAGGTAGTGCTCTGACTCGCAGGGGGAGGAGGATAACGTCATTCGCATCGGACTTACTGCGGTAACCAGCCTGCGCATATGAGTTTGAAAGTTAGCGGTGCTCATGAATCTCGAAATGCCAGATTTCTCCGCTTGCACCGCGGTCATCCATAATGAGTATCTCTCTGGCCTACGCCTGCCGCGAACAAAAATCACATGGCGGGAAATCTTTGTCATTAGTTGTTGACAATGTCTCAGAACAGCTATTACAGTCTTTCCTTTGTGCTTTTCTAATCTTTAGAGGAGGGTGTGTCGTGAGAAATCTGCTAGTATTGTGGGTTGCCTTGTCGATGTTGAGTGAGTTTGCGTTGGCTAATGGCTTGCAAACGGTCAGAGCTAGGGTTGCCAGCCGTCTCATGCAGGCGCAGCGAGTTGGCGCGGTCAGCTATCTGCTGCAGGCATTGGCAGCAGGCAATGACGCTAACCTGCATGCACTGCTTGTTGTATTGGCAAACGAAGCGGGCAAGGACATGCCCGATCAAAAACCAACCCGTCGTAGTACCGAGTCACCCGATGATCCTAATAGCGGACGGCCTGCATGGGATAATCCACGTCGTGGCGGTGACAGCCGTTACAATGATCGTAGCAGCCGCGGTGGTAATGATGCTCGGAATTGGGATCAAACCAAGAAGGGTGCTCGTTACTGAGATGAATAACACAACTGCTCGGAACGTAGGGGCAGTTGGTTTGCTTGCATCTTGTGCATAAAGCTGGCGGGAATTTGCAGTTCTGTGCGGCAGAGGTGCGCCTCTTGTTCTAAATCGCTGGCAAAAATGCCGGGATCGTCGCTCGACAGCGTGACTTGCAAGTCGTGTTGGCTGAATGTGCGTAGCGGGTGAAAGCGCAGTTCACGCACCCTGCCGAGACGCAGGTTAGAGGTGGGGCAGGATTCGATGCATATGCCCTTGGCCTTTGCCCAGCGGAGCGCGGCACTTTGAAAAACTTTTAATTCGCTCAGCACCTCACTATCGTAGTGGCATGGTGGTACTTCTTTGCCTTCCCTCAGCTGTGCTTGCTCACGTTTGAGTTTATGCTCAGCGATGTGATAGCCAAAATCACCCAATTCCCTTCCTTCTTCATGCAGTAACCACTGGAGATGGGCGAGACGTTCTTGCTTTGTTTCTTGCACCTTCATGTCGCGCAGATTTTCACTGTCGAGGCCAAGGGCGATGGCATGACCGAGACGATGCACACCGCAAGTGTGCGCTTGCAATACGCGACGGATAGCACTGTGCAGACTGAGGCTTTGAAATGACTCGCCGACGTGCAGCAAGATGGCCAGTTTTTGTGGGCGACTGCGGTTGTCGTGTAAAATTTCGGCGAACAGCGTGCGGTAAAGCGCGGGTGGGTAGTCTTCTTCAAAACCACACAAGTCGATGGCAGTGATGTAGCGCAAGTTCGTCGGGTCGGCATCCAGCATGGTGCGCAGGGCACGATACTGTGTCTGCGCCTGTGCGGGAGGACGGGCGAGGCTGAGGGCAAGGCGAGGTTGAAAATTGCCGCCACTCTCGGCCTCGTGCTGTGCCAGCAGCGCGTTGACGGCACACAAATAGGTGTGCGGGTCAGCCAGCGAAAACGGGTAGATAAAGCGGTATTCGACATAACGCCGGCCAGCTTGCCGATGTTTAGCGAGCACGTGTTGCCAGATAGACATGTCATCTTGGCGCAGTGGGAACAGGGCAATCAGGAGATCGAACTTCGCCTGAAACTGTGCAAAACTCAATGCCTTGTTGATCTCGTAATAGCGCCGTAACTGATCAAGTCCGACATGTGGCGACCAGAACTCACGATAAGGCGGCGCTTCTCCACAGATAGCACCATGTCGCCTTGCGTAATGCTGCAAATCTTGCCCACGCGCTTGCCACCGCGTGCGACCGAGCACAAAGACATCCTCTGCCGTCAGACAACCATAAAGATGCAGATGATGTTCGTGGGTAAATGTTGCCACGTCCTGCCTCAAAAGCTCAACTTTTCCATATCACTGTGGCATGGGCATTGTTGCATAGTTCTTGTTTTAACACAAACAACCGTTTGTTTTTGCTGGAAAAATACAATTTATCGTTTAGCCTTATCGTTTAGCCTTATCGTTTAGCCTTAAAGTTTTGCTGACAGCTGCCGAAGTATACTGTGGAGGTTGTGTTGACCTGAGGATAATGCCATGTTGCCAGCAAACAAGTTGTTTTTACTGCTAATCACCTGTGCTCTGCTCGCCTTTGCCTGCACGAGCAGCAAAAGAAAATCCCCAACTGCTCCCCCCATTGGTGGTGGAGATCAAAGTGGAGATAGCAGCAAAGAGCTTAAGGAACTGCGTGACAAGCTGGGTACAGCACTTAGTAAAATATCTGAACTGCAAGAGCAGGTGGGGAAAGGGGCTGTCAGTCAGAGTGATCTGGATGATTTGGAGAAGGCTCTAATAGCAGCACAGGAAGAAGGTAAGGGCGAGCTTAGCTCAGAGGTTATGGCAAAAATAACTGAGGCTGTGAATGAGGTAAAGATCATCAAGGAAGAAATGGCTCATTCGCAGGGGAAGCCTGACCCAGAGACTTTGAAAAGATTAGAAGAGTTAGAGGAACTATTGAAGGAGCAACTGGCAAGCAGTAGTGGTGGCAATACCCCTCCAACAGAGGAGGAGTCTGATACTACTGATCAGACTGAAGGAATTGAAAAATTAGGACAGCAAACCACCACCACACCATCTACACCTGACAACACAACGCCTACTGAAACCGAGCCAGCCGCTGCTGCAAGTGACAGCTACGAGTCGCTAAGCATTCGTGTTTTTATGGTGGAGAAAAAAATACTTCCCACAGATATGGCTGAGGCTCGTAACAATTTTCAGCTCGAGCGAGGCACTCTTTTGAGTATCGTAAGTAATAAAGACATAACTATTACTGCAGGAGAGATCAAACCTTATAGCCTCTCAGAGAAAGAAAAACAAAGTATTCAGAACAGAGCCGAAGGACAGAAAATCTCGCTTTTCATGCTGTATCTGCCATTAGCACTGCAGCTCACCTATGCGGATAACATCTACTGCGCCGAAGCCACCGTTACTGATCAGCATATGCCACCGGACAATGGCGAGATAAGAATGGGCGGTAGTGCGCGTGGTAAGGAAGAGACCATGAGTGTCACACGAGGAGAATGTCAATGAGATTGTTACCAACACTGTTGCTCTTTGCTTGCTTACAAGAGCCAAACGTGTCCCAAGAAACTAGTGATGCCAACCAAGGATATGTTATACGCTACAATGGTGGCAACATGTGCGTCGTCAAAGGTATAAATAGCGTGGCCTGCTTGCCAACTGAAGTTGAGGCTGGTGGTTCTGAGATAGAATACGATTTTGTTAATCAACTCCCTATCACCACCAGCAAAGACAAGGAAAGAAATTTACTAAGTTTTGAATTGTCTAAGTTACACTTTAGCTTCACTGATGACAGTAAAGAATTCCGAAACTGCTCGACAAGGGGTAATCGCCCTTGGTTACGCAATATGCCATTCACAATAAAGGATAAATCTAGTTTGACTGGTGTTACTTGTCATGATGTTATAGATATAGAAAAAGTTAAAAAAGAAAAGAAAGAATTTATTAGTATGTGTCCATTAGCTGATAACAACCTGGAACACAAATACAAGGGTATACATTACTACACTTACAAAGAAAATAAGTGCGAATTACTCCTCAATGTCAATTCTAGTGCAATAAACTACTTGAAGGACATAGCTATAATTGACCCTGAGCTCATGCAATGCCCTAAAGAAAATGACAGCTTGATGAAATTTAAACTCAGCGATGGTAATTTATTCACTATCGCCTGCACTGATGATGGGATCGAGTTCAGGCAAGGTGACACTAAAGTCGCGGCTAAAATGGCCACAGGCAAAACATACGCTCCCTACGATAACGAATACGAGTTACTTATATATTGGGATGAAGGGGAAAACAACCTAAAAGTCACTGCCAAACTCCCGAAATCGAGTGGCATATTAGATAATGAATGGGCTAGTACTGCACACGAGACTCGTCTCATCATCTACAATGTGCAGGGAGAACCAATATCGATAGAGAGGCAAGTCCGTTTGTGGTAAGTGCTTTAAGTACTGAAGCCACCATCTGCTGTACCAGGCAATTCTCTCACCACGTCAAGGTCAGCAATAACGCAGTGGCGAGGATGTTAACCAAGCCAAGCGGCAGCAGAAATTTCCAACCCAGTGCCATCAAGTGATCGAGTGCAAAGACATTCTGTGCTGCTAGACAACCATAAAGATGCAGATGATGTTCGTGGGTAAATGTTGCCATGCTCTGCTGCAAAAGTTTAGCTTCTCCACTTCGCTGTGGGCTAGGCACTGTTACATAGTTCTTGTTTTAACACAAATAACTGTTTGTTTTTACTTAAAAAATAAAATTTATTGATCATATCTAAAGTTATGCTAGCAGCTGCCGAAGTATACTGTGCAGGTTATATCGTCCTGAGGAAATCCTATGTTGCCAGTGAACAAGTTATTTCTACTACTCATCACCTGCTCTGTGTTCTCCTTTGCTTGCACGAGCAGCAAAAGAACAGCCCTACCCGCCCCCGCCATTGGTGATGCAAATCAAAGTGGAGATAGTAGCAAAGAGATTAGGGAGCTACAGGATAAGCTGGACACAGCACTTGGTGAAATAACTGAACTGCAAGGGAAGGTGGGGCAAGGTGATGTCAGTCAAACTGGTGATGATGACACTGCTCAGACTGATTCTACTGCGCCAGTAATTCACGTCTCACTGGTGGAGCTAGATGATAAAGAAGAAGATACTTTCACTCTTATTAAGGATGGTGGTGAAGAAGAAAATCAAGAACGCTCACTACTGATAGGCACGTATGTGACTTTTCATAGTGATAAGGATGTAACGATAGAGACAATAAAGTATGGTTTTAATTTTACACCCGATTACCAAACGGAAGATGTGGAACAACCCAAGCAGACTGAAAAGGGTGTTTCCAAGATGCATTTGTATGTATATGTGAAGTTCATCTATGATGACACAGAGTATTGTGTCACAGCTGAAGTGACTGATCTTTCCGACCAATTTCCAAAAGGTAGTGAGAAAGAAGGCGCAAAAGTGAAGATGAATAATCATGAAATGAACAATAAGGAGTGCGGAGCATGAGAGTATTGCTAGCACTTACACTAGCTGCCTGCTTGCAAGTCGATCCCGCATCGCAGGACGCGAGCGGCCCGACAGATAGATTTCATCTTGATATTCATCAAGAGCGTATCAAACATGGCGACAACCCCTATAGTGCACACACCTATGCTATGGAGTTTGCTGGACGGAAGGAGACGTTTGGAAGTAATGTGAAGTTAGAGAAGGACAAGCCACTTAAAGATAAAGCCCCACTCGTGTTTAGTAAGATAGAATTCAAGTTCTACAGAAAAAATGAAAGTAAAACTTATAACTGTAAGTTAGGTGGAGATGACAGCAAGATAAATTTGCAGCGCATGATTCCGTTTGATTTGGATCAGTGTGAGAATCAGCAGGATATTGTCGCCAAAGACCCACTTTCTGAGTTGTCTAAAAGCCTTGGTTTGACTTACGAGAAAATGATTGATGCCAATAGCAATGAAATGCCTTTCAAAGTTAAAGGTGTTAGTTGGGATGGGAAGCAAAGAATACAAGGTAAGATTTTCCACCACTACACCTACAAGGACACTAAAAATGAAAAATGCGAGTTAGACATCTGGGTAGAGGGTGAGAAAAATGCTGGTGCAGTTAGATACCTAGAGCAACACAAAAGTTTCATCAGCAAGACAGGTGGTAATATAGTCATTAAAGGCACACAGAACAGTATTTTCATCAGATGTAGATCAGATGGTTTCGAGTACTTTGGTTCAAATGCAGAAAATGCAGCTCCTTTGGTTCAAGTAATACAACCTTATGGTCATGAGCCCTATTCTCCGCCTACAGAATTCAATAGTCATCTATACCTGTCTAGTGGGAGTAATGGTGTGCTAAGCATTGTCGCAGCACTAAGTGAATATGGTAATGTTGCCTCTGAAACAGATATTACAGCTTCAGCCAAGGGCAGAGAGGCTTGCATATTCACGGCACAGCCCTCTGGTACTATTAATGATCTTATCTGCACAAGAACTGTAGTCTTGCCTTTCAACAAATAACACAGGTGCCACTGTGTTAGTAAATTAGTTCACCACGTCAAGGTCAGCAATAACGCGGTGGCGAGGATGTTAACCAAGCCGAGTGGTAGCAGAAACTTCCAACCCAGTGCCATCAAGCGATCGTAGCGAAAACGGGGCAACGTCCAGCGCACCCAAACGAACAGCCACATGAAGAACGCGGCCTTGAGCAACAACGCACCCATGCCGATGAGTGCGGCGATGATGCTGCCAAAAGTTTCCAGCAAGAACGTGTGCGGAATGAAGGGCAACTGCCAGCCACCGAAGAACAGTGTTGCCGCGAGACAAGAGAGCACGAACATGGCAACGTATTCAGCGAGAAAAAACGCCGCGAACTTGGTTGAGCCGTATTCGGTGTGAAAACCTGCCACCAACTCGGATTCGCCCTCCGCCATGTCAAAGGGTGCACGATTAGTTTCGGCGAACATGCAGACGAGAAAGATGATAAACGACACGGGAGCTTTGCAGATGCCCCACAATGTGCCTTGTGCCAGCACGATTTCATTCAAATCAAGCGTGCCATAGATGAGCACGATAGGAATTAACGATAAGCCGAGCGGAATTTCATAGCTGATCATCTGTGCCGAAGCTCGCAATGAGCCGAGCAGTGAGTATTTGCTGTTCGCTGCCCAACCTGCAATCGCAATGCTGTAAACACCGAGGCTGGAAATTGCCAAGATATAGAGAAAGCCAACATCGAGCTGCACCACCGACAGAGGGATAGTCAAGCCTGCAACGTTGAGCGTCGGGCCGAACGGGATGGCCGCGGAGACGAGAAAGGCAGGGATCACACCGAGCAGCGGCGCAAGCTGAAACAACTGCTTGTGTGCGCCCGCGGGCACAATTTCTTCTTTGAAGATCAACTTGATGGCATCGGCAAGACTTTGCAACAAGCCCCACAAACGCCACTTGAACAAACCGACACGGTTAGGGCCGCGTCGCCGCTGCATCAACGCAGGGCCGCGTCGCTCCACCCAAATCATGATGGGGGGCACTTGCACCAGCATCACAGTTAGCAAGATAATTTTTCCCAACGCTAGTGCCAGTTCGATAAACTCGGCCGTTATTCCCATTCCAGCGCTCCGCTTTTCAACACATAGATATAGCCGAAGATCAGCACGAGCAGAAAAATAAAAATCTCAACGATGCCAAACCAACCCAGCGCACGGAATACCTTCGCCCACAGAAAAAGAAACACCGCCTCGACATCAAAGAGAATGAACAGCAGTGCGGTGACGTAATACTTGATGCTCATTTTCTCACGCCGACCGAGCCGCGATGCCGCCGTCGGCACACCACACTCATAGGCTTCGGTTTTCACCGCTGAAGGCCGACGCGGGCCGACAAAACGCGACAAGAGATTCAGAGCAAGGCCAACAGTGGCTGCGACGACAAAAAACAGCAGGATAGGCAGATAGGGATTCAAACAGCAAACTCACAAGGATCGAGGCCGACCATTATAGTCCTATCACATGTTGCTTGCAAGTGTCGCTTGGGTTTTGTATTGCGGGGAGCGGGAGCTAGCAAGCGGCAAACTGCTCCCCGAACCCCACCCCTTCTGTTCGCTAATTTTGTTTGGGATTGGGAGGAAGCATCCTGCTTCACCATGTCTCATGCTGAAGCATTCGCGTGAAATGGTTCGCTGGGATGCTTCCTCCCAATCCCTTGTAAACTTTTGCGGACACCACCAACTTGTGTGTAGCACAAGCACTGTATTTGAGTACATGAAGCGAGCTAGAAAGCGAGCGTTACAAAGAGCGGCGTAGCGAGCTAGAAAGCGAGCGTTACAAAGAGCGGCGTAGCGAGCTAGAAAGCGAGCGTTACAAAGAGCGGCGTAGCGAGTTAGAAAGCGAGCGTTACAAAGGGCGGCGTAGTTAATCTTGAGACCGGATTGGGTTTTTAGTAGAGAGGCTAATAACTCGGATAATGAGCACAGAGTTGAAACAGTTGGGGGGGCATAGTGCTCTTCACTCGCCGAACGTACCCCATCTCAGAGAGGCAGTGGAGGGCACTATGCCCCCCCGACACTTTCGCTCGTGGACATGCAGGGGTGGGGTATGGGGAGGGGAACGCTCCCCATATAAAAACAAGATGCGCAAAGCAGATGACAAAAAAACAGCCACCCTCACAATCCAGCAGCAAGACCGTAGCTGCGTGGATCGGAGACCGCCCGCAACTTCTCCCCGCGGCGCTCCACAGCTTGCACGTAGCAACGGATTTCCTTTTCTGCAGTTTGCCAACCCATCGTGCGCAGTTGCTCGCGGGTTGTGGCACGGAAGGATGGTTCTTGCTCCAACAACAAGATGTCGGGATGCCACTGGTGGTGAAAGCGCGGCGCAGCAACTGCTTCGTAGAGCGACATGCCGTAGTCGAGGTAGTTCAGCAGTGTCTGTAGCACGCAGGTGATGATACGTGTTCCGCCCGGTGCACCAAGTGCCAGTAGTGTTTGACCATCGCGCATTACAATCGTTGGCGACATGGAACTCAACGGGCGCTTGTTAGGTGCAATGCTGTTTTGTTTCCCACCTAAAGCACCGAACATATTGGCGGTATCGGCTTTGATAGAGAAATCATCCATCTCGTTGTTCAACACGATACCCGTGTCTGCCGCCACTAACCCCGCACCGAACAAGCCGTTAATTGTCTGTGTAGACGTGACAACATTGCCTTCAGCATCGACCACGCTGAAGTGTGTCGTCGAGTCAGAGGATAATTTTCCCCGCGACTGTGTTGTTGCAGAAGAACGGGCGCGCTGTCGATCGATCTTGCCTGCAACATCACGGGCATAGTCTTGTGAAGTCAAACGTGCAACGGGCACTTTGACAAAATCACTGTCGCCAAGATGTAACGCCCGGTCGGCATAGGCACGCTGCATCGCTTGCGCCAGCACATTAATGCGCGTTGCACGGTCAAAGTCTTCACGCTGAAAAGAAAACTGCTCCATAATGTTGAGCATCTGCAAAATATGCACACCTCCAGAACTCGGTGGTGGCATAGAAAAAATCTGATAACCACGAAACGAACCGCTCAGCGGCGGTCGCCAAACGACGTGATAAGATTCGAGATCATGCGCGGTAATGTTGCCACGCGTCGCAGTAGCAATGCTGCTTGCAACCTCACCACGATAAAAAGCTTTCTTTCCCCGCACCGCAATCTCGCGCAGCGTCGCAGCCAACTGCGGTTGCTGCAGCACCTCACCCACCCGATAAGGAGTGCCATCTGCTTTCAGAAAAATTCGTGCTGCATGGCGATCGCGAGCCAGCAGTTTTTGCTTTCTCTGCAAAGCTGCGGCAAGATGATCGTAGACAACATACCCTTGCTCGGCGAGAAGAGCCGCGGGTTTGATAACTTTATCTCGTGCCAAGCGACCGAAACGTTCCTGTGCCGCTAGCACACCCGCAACAAAACCCGGCACCGCTACCGCCGCGGCTCCCTGTCGTGATTTTTGTGGAATGGCAGCACGCTTGTTATCCAAAAACATATCACGCGTGGCCTGCTGTGGTGCTTTCTCACGAAAGTCGAGGGCATAGACCTTGCCCAGCTTTGCCATGTAGATAAGCATGAAGCCACCACCGCCGAGACCAGTAGACTGCGGGCGCTCAACCGCCAACGCAAATGACAATGCCGTCGCCACATCGACGGCGTTGCCGCCCGCGGCATAAATATCTCGACCGATACGACTGCTGTGCTTGCCCTGACTGGCGATGGCCAGTTTTCGTCCGACAAACTCGTGCTCGACCCCGCACCTAACCAGAGATAGCGAGCAGGAGACAAGCACTCCTGCGCCTAACAGCAGAGGTAAAACAAATTTCACCATCAAGACCTCAAGGCATGTTGACTGTCGTTATCACTCATGAGGTTTTTGCCATATGCGACGACCGCGAGGAATTTACTGCACCAGCTCATGGTAAATTTTTCTTTAGCTCGTGATATTCGGTAATCGTATTATGCACGATTTCAGCGATGCTCACTACTCTCTTAATCGCCCCGACACCCTGTCCCGCGGCGAAGACGGTTTTGTAGGAAATTTTTTTCACGGTGCGATCGGCAAAAATAACCGATCGAGCACGGTAGTATGCCAGCCAGCGTTGCAGTTTTTTATTTTTTGCCACCAGTATGTCGAGCAAACTCGGCTCGATACCGTGCTTGAGCAGTGCCGCGTTCCTGATAAAATTGCCGGGGTAACCATCCACCCGTGCGGTAGTGACGATGTCCTCTGCTGAGGCGTTGAGAATGGCAGTGTGGTAATCAGCACTAACCTCCGCCTCCTCGCTGGCGATAAAGCGTGTGCCCATGTAAGCACCAGCAGCGCCGAGTGCTAGTGCTGCCAGTAAGCCGCGGCCATCGACGATGCTACCCGCGGCGAGCACAGGGCGGTCGCTCAGTGCGACAAGTGCTGGCAACAACGCAAACGCGGCGATGTTGCCGCCATGCCCGCCCGCACCACTGGCAACGGCGACGAGGCCGTCAGCTCCCGCGTTGAGAGCTTTGCGAGCATGATGCAGATTGATTACGTCGCAGAAGACACGCGTGCCTGCGGCATGTGCTTGCTTGATGACTGCCGTCGGGTTGCCGAGCGAAGCGATGATCAACGGCACGCGCTGGGCAAGCACTATGTCAAGCTGTGCATCGAGTTGCGGGTTGCCTTTAATAATTAAATTTATGCCGAAGACTTGGCCATCCTTGAGTTCTTGCACCGCAGCCTCGAAACGCGTCAGCGGTCGATAGTTGAGCGCAGGAAACGCTCCGATTGCCCCCGCGGTTGCCGCGGCTTGCACCATGCGTGTATTGCTAACCAAAAACATCGGGGCGCAGACAAGCGGATAGCGCAAGCTAAACATTGCGGTAAAGGAGGTTTTTATCGCCGCGGGTGACACTTTTTGTATACCTACCGCCCTAACAAAAATAAATAATAGGAAATATAGCTTGTGCTATCGAGTAGCCAATGAATGGTACGGGGAGACCGGGCGAAAACTAGATCATAAATAGCATGTGACATTGCAACCAGCTGATTTTTTCTGAATAAAGTGTGTATTTGTATCTGATTAGGGAGAGTTTCTCGGTAGGGCTGCCCCGTGCCAAGACAAATGGTGCTGGTGGGTGGGTCGCACGTCATAGAGATTTCCTCTGTGTAGCAGAGGAAATCTCCACACACTCTACCTGTGCCGTGCGCCACGCCTCAATTTGCTGTGGGTTGCCCGATAACAGTGGGGCTGGCACAGGCAAGCCTTCAAACTCACGCGGCCGCGTGTAAAGAGGCACATGCCGTTGCTTGTTGTCGCAAGCATCGTTGTAGGCACTGCCCTGATTGCCGAGCACGCCGGGCATGAGCCGCAAAATCGAATCGACCATCATTAGTGCGGGCAACTCACCACCCGCGACGACGAAGTCACCAATCGAGTAGCTGGCATCGACGAAATTGTCCACTACGCGTTGATCGACTCCGCTGAACCGCCCGCAGATAAACAGCAGCGCACGTTGCTCGCCTGCATAGTGTTGTGCGGCGCGATAATCCCACGGTTTGCCACGTGGACTGGTGAGGATGACACTGACCTTTTCAGGCAACGCACGAATTGCTTGCACAATCGGCTCAACCCGCAACACTGCACCCTCACCGCCTCCATAGGGGCTATCATCGACCGAGCCACGGCTATCGACAGCAAAGTCACGCAGATTGATGGCCTTGATGGTGGCAATGTTCTTGTCAGCCGCAGCCCTGAACACCCCGCAACTGTTGTAAGCCGCCACCAAGTGCGGATGCACAGTGAGCAGGTAAAAAGTGCGGGTCATGTATCGGCAGTCTCGGCAGTCTCGGCAGTCTCGGCAGTCTCGGCAGTCTCGGCAGTATCAGCAGCCTCGCCCTCTTGCGTGGCAGAGTCCTGTGCTTGCTCCGCGGCAGGAGTTTCTTCCTGTGGCGCAGCGGTGCGAGACAGTGTGATTTTCTTGATGTGCGTCAAGTTACGCACCGCGTTGGAAATTTGCGCCCCGTTGCGGTAATAGTGCTGCAATCTCGTCGCATTAATCTCAATCACAGATGGTTCACGGTTGGGATCGTAATAGCCGAGCTTTTCCTTGAATCGCCCATCCCGTGGCTTCCTTATGTCGGCAGCGACGATGTGATAGAAGGGACGGGACTTGCGCCCGTGCCGCTGTAACCTAAGTGCTAGTGTCATGTTCCCAATTCCTATAGATAGAGTGTGCTAGTCCAGCGTAGTGATCTAACAAGGTATCGCCATCAAAATCAAGAAAAAATTTAGGGGACTAGAAAAACGGAATTAGAGCGAGGCGACGAGCCATCGCAGTCCTTGTTATATTTATATTGACAAAATTATACAGTTTTATTAGTATAGCCAAGCTATTGAAGTTTTCATTGGGTTATGTTGTGAGAACACTTATTTTTTTGCTGATTACACTGGGGTTAACTGCCTGTGGTCAGGGGCTTGAACCAGTCGGTGAGGCTCGTTCGCTGCGGGAGCTAACACGCATTGGTGCGCTGTTCTCTGCCAAGCCTAAGTCACCGTCCGAGTTTGTGCATAATATCTTGCGGAACAGGAAATTAGTCAACAACAATAGCAAGTTAAAGCGTCAGATACGGAAATACGTAAAGCAGGGGGGAAGTCTTAATGATGAGGTAGATGTTTACGGAAACACCATGCTCAATAAAGCCTTGCGTGCTGGCAAAGAAAACTTTGCCACGATCTTGATTGAAAATAATGCTGATAAAAACCAAGCCTTGCGAGCACTGCTGCCACCTGCAGGCTCTACGCGTGAAATTAGTTCCCACGACTGGAGTGAAGTTAGCTGGCTTATCGAGCGGGGTGCGTCGCTAGACTTGCTCGATAGCTATATTGACAACCTAATAACAGGGGCTGATTTCGATGCTGAGGTGATGAAGCGGGCGATTGAGCTTGGGGCGGATAAGCAACGGGCATTGGCTAAAGCTTTGCAAGAAAAAAGCGAAGTTGCACTTGAAGTGTTGGCGGGCCTTGCGAACGATCAGCAGGCATTCGATCAAGCTTTGCAAGCTAGAGACTACGGTGCAGTTGGAATGTTGCTAAAGGCAAGAGAAAGCAAGGGCATAGAGATAGATGCCGACCCGTTGTTGATCAAAGCCTTGCAAGAGGGGGAAAAAGAACTTTTTGGTCTTGCGATAGGGTTTGGCGCAAGTAAAGGCAGGATAATTAAAAAATCTTTGCAAGATAAAGATTACGATACACTAAATATCCTTATCAAGGAGGAATCAACGTCAAGCTTAGGACGGATGGGGATACTGGTTGAGATTTTACAAACTAAAGATGACCAAGTTGTTGATCTAGTATTGGATAAATATGGTAAAGATAAGAAAAATTTTCTGAACTGGGCGCTGGGTCGGTTTGATGTGCAGCGAGGTTACGACACAGCCGAGTTTATCGTTGCGAAAGGCGGAGATGCAACTATGGCTCTTAAAGCTTACCTTCACGAGATATATTACCAATCGTCTCGCGCAAAATTTGATTTGACAAGAATTCAGCGCATGGTCGCACTGGGTGCAGATCCAAGCAAGCTTGGTCTGAAAACAATCACCCGCCTAGTTATGGAAGATATTGTTGAACAGTCAGTTGGAGCAAAAGACCACGATGTGCTGGTTTTTTTATTTGCTAATATGGATAGCAAGACTATCACAGCAATGGACGAGAGCCGCATGTTGCTGCTTACTCTTGTCGACGTTCGGAAGCAAGAGGATATTTTTGCTGAACATATTCGTAGACATGGAATTGACACAAGCGATTACCAGCCATCTGACAAAGATTTGATTAGTGCGCGGGATAGTCTTATTGCTCTGCTGCAGGAACATGGAGTGTCTTTGTAATTTTGCTAACTCACATGACTGCCATGCATACAAAAAATACTAGCTTCCTACCCACAAAGTAAAAATACTGTTAAATATTCCTGTGTAGTTGCCGATGTAGTATGCAAAAGCTAATTTTTGTGGAAGGATGGATATGCAAATTTTACCGACATTGTTTACCCTAATGTTAGCGTCTTGCGCTACAACATCAAGCAACAAGACAAATAGCAATCTCACTTACGGGGTGATTAAGAGCAAGGTTAAGAAAGGCAAGACAACACAAGCGGAAATTGTTAGAATTTTCGGATCGCCCAACATTGTCAGTAAAAATAAAAAAGGCTTGGAGGTCTGGACATATTCACGGCAATCGACACAATCGAAAAGCGGGGGTGGTTTTAGCACGTTTGGTATTGTGAGCAAGAGTTCTGCCTACAGCAATACCTCAACCTCGTCTTTTGATTTTATCGTTACCTTCGATAAAAATGACATAGTTGTCGATTACAGTGTCGTAAGCGCGAAATTTTAGTTAGGAGAACAGATAAATGAAAACAATACTGTGCAGTCTTGCCCTCGTTGCCATCTTTGCTTGTGAGCACACACCAGAGTGGACACCGCAGCAGCGTCGTGCCATGCAAACACGAGCGTTCAATGCCTCCTATCGCAACGTGTTTCTTGCTATCAAGGATGTCTTGCAAGATGATGGCTACCAGATCAAGAACCAAGATTATCGTGGCGGGCTGATTGTAGCTAAAAAAGAAATTGATAAGAGAAAAATCAAAATTTTGGGGCTTGTATTCACCGAGCAAGACCCAGAAGAAACTGGTACTACCTATCAGATTTCCTTCAACCTCGAACGGGTCAGCAAAGCCAACGTCGAGACCCGCTTGACCGTCTCCAGTATCACGCAGCGTCGCGACGGACATCATCGTGCTGAAGAGGTCGTCGAGCCAAAAACTTACCAAGCTATCTACCGTAACCTGCAACTCGAAATCAAACGACGGCAAGCACGCGGCAAGGGTTGACCAGCACAGGCAACGCAGGTTAGGCTGCCATCCCGTTGTCAATTATGGAGAACTGTCGCGATGGAAGCTCGTGCCGATGGCAGAACCGACCAGCAGTTGCGTCCCTTGCGTATCACGCCCGTGCCGAACAAGTTTGCTATGGCTAGTGTGCTGATCGAATTAGGCGATACCCGCATCAATTGCACTGCAAGTGTAGATGAAGGCGTGCCCTTTTTCTTGCGTAACAGCTCACTCGCACAGGGTTGGCTGACGGCAGAGTATGCCATGCTGCCGGGCTCGACTCCGAGCCGCTCACGCCGTGAACGCAACTTTTTGTCGGGACGCACACAGGAAATTCAACGTCTCATCGGCAGGTCTATGCGTGCCGTGACCGACTTGAGCAAATGCCCCGATCTCACCATAACCATCGATTGCGACGTGCTGCTTGCCGATGGCGGCACACGCACAGCCTCTATTACGGGAGCTTACGTGGCACTGAGGGTGGCAATGACGAAACTTTTGCGCAGCGGTAGACTCAAGCAAGACCCGCTGCATGATGCCGTTGCCGCGGTCTCCGTTGGCGTGAAAGGCGATCGCCTGTTGTGCGATCTCGATTACCGCGAAGACTCTGGCATTGATCTCGACATGAATGTCGTCATGACTCCTACAGGTGGCATTGTTGAAATTCAAGGCACAGCAGAACGTTCCGCGTTCCACAAAGAACAGCTCAACGGCATTGTCGATCTCGCTGCCGACGTTCTGCAACCCGTCTTTGCCGCGCAGCGAGAGGCTGTCGAACGTGCCCTTGCCTAGCTGTTGCTAACGGCGTAAAATTATAAGGCAGTGCTGTTGCGTTTACATGGAGATAGATAATGACCGAAAACGTGTGTATAACCTTGAAAATACTAATTTTTAGCATTTTATTTGCTGTTTCGCCAATCGTAGCAAAGGACATCGGGCGACTGAAAGTTGGCGTAATCTTTCCGCTGTCTGGTTCTCTGGCTGCGTATGGCAGCGATGCCGTTGCGGGACTGAAGATCGCAGCAGCCCAAGAGTTGAACGGCAACAGGTCAGCGCGCATAGAGGTCGATTTGCTCATCAGGGACAGCGGGTCGAGTGCGAAGGTTGCGGCGGATTTAGCCGAGAATTTGATCAAGGAGCACCATGTGCATGCCTTGATTGGTTCGTTGACCAGTGCGGCAACGCTTGCCATCGCCAAAGTTGCCCAACAAAACCAACGTCTACATGTCGTGCCGATCTCGACCGCATCGTCAATTACCAGAATTGGCCCCTACATTTTTCGCAGTTGCGTGACCAACGGTTATCAGGGCAAGGCACTGGCCAAGTTCACCCTCGACAATTTGCAGAAACAACGTGCTGCTATCCTGCTGGAGGAAGGTTTCACGCACATGGAGATGATTGTCGCACAATTTCGGCGTTATTTTCAGAGTCACGGTGGCACGGTGATGGAACAGCTGACTTTCAACACTAAGACCAGCAAGGCCGTGCTAAAAAAACTAGCAGCACAATCACCACAGGTAGTGCTGTTGCCTTCGTCACGACAGGTGGCACAACGTATCATCGCACAAGCGCGTCGCTTACGCATGACCGCAGCCTTTCTCGGCATCGGCGACTGGAAAGACCAAGACAGCACCGTCTCCACGGGCAAAGACACACATTTTTTTGTTACACACTTTTCTCCTGATGACACACAGCTGGCTGCGGCCAAATTCACCACGCGCTTTAAGCTCCAAAACCAGCGTGAGCCGAGCGAATTCGCGGCGATGGCTTACGACTCACTCGCTCTATTGATTGACGCAGTGCAGCGTGCACGCTCGACTCGCACCTATCCGTTGCGCAACAATCTTGCAGGCACACGCAACTTTATCGGTCTGGTCGGCAAGATTTCTATCGATCGTTACCGCAATGCTATCAAGCCCGTGTTTATCGTTGGTCTCAATCGCTCGCTGCACAAGATCGCCCCAATCTGGCAATAAGCCTACTGTGCCTCAAGTGCAAAGTCACGGCCGATAAAATCAAGCGTTGGCACGTTGCGGAAATTATTGGCAGAAGCAGTGACAACAAAGGACGCACGGGTCGCCAGCTGTAACTCCGCATGCACTTCGTTGAAGAAGATAACCTTTGTCGGACGATTGTTGTGCCCGCGCAAACTGACTGCAGTGTGGGCCGGCTCGCCTGTGTTGCGGTCACGATAAAACTGCGTGGCAAGAATTTCACCACTGACGACGAACTTCGGTTCAGCAAAACCCATGCCGAATGGTTTCATGTCCTCTAGTTGGTCGAGCAGTTGCAAGGTGCAGAGTTCCGTTGGTAGATGGCAATCGAAGTTGATTTTGCTTTCCCACAACGCAGGCTGTGCCTTGCGCTGCGTATCCGCGTAGTCAAGCAAGGCTGAGTGCAATGCCTCCCTGTTTTTCCGTGCAAAACTAAAACCACCTGCAGCACGATGCCCGCCGAATTTGCTGAACAGTTCTTGCGCTTCGCTCATCGCTGCGGTGACATCGAAGCCGGCAATGGCTCGTGCCGAACCTTTGCACATCTCGCTGCGATCGTTGAACAGAAACGTCGGACACCAGAAATCTTCGGCAATCCTACCCGCGGCAATGCCAAGCACGCCGGGATGGAAATCTCCGCCGATAAACAGCAGTGCTGCCCCCTGCTGTTCAGTTGCTGCTTGTTGTGCTTGTTTGACGATGCTGCGTTGAATTTCTTTGCGCTCTGTGTTGCAGTTGTCCATGTGCTCAATCAATGCCGCGGGATCTTCTTCGCTGAATGCCTTGATGACCACATCGGCGTGATCGAGACGACCGACTGCATTGATGCGCGGCCCCAAACGAAAGCCGACATCGCTTTCGTCGAGATCGCGATCACTGCGACAAGCCGCCCGCAACGCCCGCAAAATCGGGCGTTGACTGCGTGTCAAGGCCCTGATGCCCATCTTCGCTAGCTTGTGGTTGACGGCGTTCAGCGGTACCATGTCGCAAATCGTCGCCATGCCTGTTAACGCTAACAAGTCCGTCCACAATTCCTGTGGCACGGGAAAATGTCGCGCCAACGCTCGCAATAGCACAAACGTAATACCCGCTCCGCACAACTCCTGATACAGGTTGTTGGGATGCTGCTTGGGATTGAGAATAACGCAATCAGGCATCTTCTCCGCCTGCACGAGATGGTGGTCAGTGCAGATGAAATCCACCCCTTGCTCGGCACACCACGCGGCTTCGACGTTAGCGGTGATGCCTGTGTCCATTGTAATAATCAGCTGTGCGCCACAATCTTGCACAAGATGCTTGATCGCATCGAGATTAACGCCATAGCCTTCCTTGAAGCGGCAAGGGATGTAGTGCATGAAGTTGCCATAACCGATTGCCCGCAAAAACCAAATCCAACTGGTGCAGCTCATCGTGCCATCGACATCATAGTCGGCATACAGCGCAATTTTTTTGTTCGCTTCAAGTGCTCGCCGCACCGTGTTGAGTGCTGCTTCAAGCCCATGATCGCCATACTGCAAGCTGGCAATGCTAACGAACTGCCGATTGTCATGCAACGCGCGCCGCAACGCAGCGAAATCACGCGGCATGCCGTCAGCCAACGGCTGCCAGTGTTGATACTTCTTGCCCATGCCCTCCCCGCCGGCAAAATTTTTCAGAAAAAATCTGTCTGCATTATAGCAGCGTGATCTTGAAAAAACAAAAGTATAAAGTGAAAGACAGGCGTGGTTAGGCTTCCAAGTTTTCCACCACTCTGTTCAAGGCATACTTGTATTTTTCAAGTGGGTCAGTGTTGACTAGTGCATGTACAGCGTGGATTTTGTAATTACCTGACTTTGGTTTTCTTAACGGCAAGCCCTTGTGAGAGCAAGCTACCGCAGGTGAGTAGTTATCTGGTTAGGCAGAGGTTGTGTTCGTTGTGCGCGGGCGGAGATAGTCCACCCGCGCGACGCGTTGTTACTTACAGCTCCTCCTTAGATCATAGCTATGCCAAGGTGCAGTCACCGACAGCACAGCACGAGTCGGGTAACTGACAAGCTTCTGAAAGCTTTTTACAAGCTGAAAATTTTAGCGTATACCGTAGCTCCCTTAAGGATGACCAGTGAAACATGCACACATATCACCACCTTCACCAAGTTCTCGCGCTCTACGAACAGAGCTGGCTGGAGCAGCCCTTCTTCGACGATCCCAACATCACCGCACAGCGTAAGTGCCTGCAACGTTTTCGCCAACTGTTGGCACTCGATGTCGATCCCTTTGCACGCACGACGCGCCCCGGACATGTTACGGCCTCTGCCTTCGTCATCGACCTACAGATGCAGCAGGTGTTGCTAACACTGCACGCCAAACTCAACCTCTGGCTACAGCTTGGTGGGCATGCCGATGAGGGACAACATGATGTGCAGGAAATCGCTTATCGTGAAGCTTGCGAAGAATCAGGCTTGGTTGATCTGCACTTTTTCGACACCCGCCTGCTATTCACACCCTTGCAGCCTGCAAGGGTGGCAATTCCATTTGACATCGACATCCATCAAATTCCAGCCATTGGCACGGACACCACCCACCTGCACTACGATATCAGCTACATTATCTGTGTCGAGCGTAGCGCACCCCTAGTGATAAGTGCGGAGTCACGCGAACTGCGCTGGTTTAATTGGGAAGAAGCTAGCACCTTCTGCGATGCAAGTGTGCAGCGGGCACTCGGCAAGTTGATGGCGATAAGGACTTTTGGTGCGAGAACGACAAAGCTAGAGATACCAGCCGTTTTCCCACGTGATACGTGCCAGTTCGTTTTGCCCCTTGATTGAAGGGTGAAAGCAGTCGAGGCTGGAAACATGCTCGATGGAAAATTCAAAATCAAAAACTTCTCTGACGAACTTCACATTTTTTTTGTAGTTAGTCGCTAGCTCTGCGAGTGTTTCATTCGCAGCAATGAGTCGGTCGCGGAACTCACGCCGTTCCCAGTCGCTGCGCTCGGAGTTCAACAGACTAGGGCAGGCTTTAAAATAATCCCAACGCCCGCCGCAGGTGTCCTTGCCCTGATCGTAAATGCGATACATGTTGGGAATGGCAGGCAGCACGATGCGCACCTCGTCGTTGTTAGCGATAGCCTCGTCGAGGATGTGCTTCACGTTGTTGCTGAATTTACGCATGTCTTCAGCATATTCTTCCGTCCAATCGCACACATCGTTAGCCCCAATCAGCACGGTTAGATAGTTGATTGTTGGGGCTTTAACGCCATTCAGCTGTTCGGCAAGGTTGTACGAGGTTGCCCGTGACTTGGCGACGTTGATGGCTTTGACTTCTTGGGAGATGATTTTTTTGAGTTTGTGCAGATGGCTCTTTACCTGATTGGAAGTACCCGTTGACCAGTTGTAGCGCACGTTGTTAAAATCCCCCGGCCAGCGCGTGTTGAAGCCTGCTGTGATGGAATCACCCATCGATACGATATGCCACTGGTTGTCAGATTCGGACGCGGCGTGTGCAGCACAAAAGAACACAAACAGGGCACATACAGGTAGCCGTAGGCACATGGCGTATTCTCCCTCATTTTCGTAAAGTCATATCTCCATCCTACACCAGATCGTGCGGCTGTGCAACTCAACGACCAGAAGAGACATTCAGCTGTGGGGAAATCGGCATCCAGATGGAGCTGCCGCGGTAGAAACGCACGAAATTGCGCTGTTCTATTTTTTGCAGCCAGCGCGGTTTTGTCGCCGCAGTTTTTTTCTCATGTCCACGGCGGTAGGAATTGATCTTCAAGTTGACTACAATCAGCTCGGTCAGCATGCTATTGTCAATGCCGAGACGCACAAACTCTGCTTGCATCAAGGTATGCTTCTGCAACACATAACGCCTTGCCGCATCGATGTCTTCAGGGTCAGGGCGATAACGATCGTAGCGTTCCAATTCCAACAAGATAAGCATGTCCTCCCGAAACAAGTCGAGCAGATCACGCCACTTTTGTGCCGAGATGATAGAAGCATTATCAGGCTGGCGCATGATTCGCAGTGCTTCTCTGACAAGTGTGTGTGCTTCCAACTGCCGCTGCGTATAGCTGTGATTATTGATTTGCAGCAACAAGCGATCGCCAAGCGTATAGGCACTGCTGCACAAGGCAAGTACAAGTATAGTCAGCAGACGCATCGTTTACTACTGTGCTTTAGTGTTGATGTTGTTGCTCCAACGTGGAGTCTGAGCCATGTGCAAGCCTGTGAATAACTTGCGCTGCATGCTGCCATCACGATTCATGATGTAAAGCTGTGCCGCCCCCTTGCGCTTGCGCTGCAATGTGCGGGTCGAGAAAAAAACCAACAGCATGCCGTTGGGCGACCACGAAGGACTCTCGTTGTCGCCGTTATTGAGCGTCATGCGCTCAAGATTAGAGCCGTCCGCATTCATCAAAAAAATATCAAAACGATTGATATCACGATCGTAACCAGCAAAAGCAATTTTGCGCGAATCAGGCGACCACGCGGGGTTGGCATTATACCAACCCGCATACGTCAAACGCTTGTCTTCAGTTACCTGCAAACGATCCATGTTCCAATTCAACGTCGCCCGAAAAATATGCGGATTGCCATAACGCCCAGAGACAAATGCCAGCCACTTGCCGTCAGGCGAAAACGCCGGATCAACATCAAGCCCAAAACCCTTGATCAAACGCCGCCGCGACATGCCCTGTCGATCGATGACAAAGATATCCGTGTCACCACGACGCGAGCCAGTGAAGGCAACGATGTTGCCGGTGTGCGCAAAATTCCCGCCACTGTTGATGCCCGCCCGCCCCGATAACTTGCGGTGCTTCTTATGGACGTGATCGTAGATAAATAAATCAGGATTGCCATCCTCAAACGACGTATAAACAAGATAACGACCGTCAGGACTCCACGCAGGTGATAAATGATGTTCAGGCGTGCTGGTGAGCTGCGTAAGATTGCCGCCATCAAAATCCATCGTATAAATCTGCTTGTAGTCTTTTTTATGACGCTTACCGACAAATGTAATTTTGGAAAAAAACAAACCAGATTTGCGCGTGTAAGTTTTGAGCACCGCATCGCCGTAGTCACGTAGTATATGGTCGATGTTGGCACGGGACACTTTGTTGTAAGTTTTTTCGATAATGGTTGTTTTTCTTTTGATGTCAAAAGTTTGTAGCGTCAGCGTGATAGTTTGTTGTTTGCCCTTTGTCAGCGTGCCTCGCACGAGGGCTTCAACACCCAACTTGCGGAAGCTGTTCAGCGGCAACTCAGAGTTTTCGTAGATTTTGCCGCCCATGATATTGAACAGGCGGCTGAACTCCAGCAAAGCACGTAAGCGCCGCTGCCCCCAGTTGGCAAGCGCGGCACTGCCTTGTTGCTTGGCCTGATCGCGAAAATGTGGCACTGCCGTGACGATTTTCCTAAACGAAGGGTTATCGATATTGATGATCAGCGGTGAGGCTGATAAGGGCAGTGACACCAGAAAGATTAACAACCCCAGCTCAAGGCTTTTGTTCACAGCATTCCTCCTAACCAGTCATCAGCGGCGTAAGGATAACGATGATTTGCTTGTCAACCAACTCCATCGGTGGTATCGGGAACGGCGAAGTATTGCGCACCGCAGCCATCGCTAGATCATCAAAAACCATGTTGCGTGACGATTTAAGCACTCGCATGCGCAACAGATTGCCACGTGCATCAATCCTTATCTCCAGTTTGACCTCGATATTAGCGTTTTTCAAGTCATAGATGTCAGGCAAAATAAAATTACGCTTGATCGCCACCCGCAAGGCAGTTTGATAATTTGTTGTCAGCGTGCCACTGTCTTTAAGCCTATTGATACTGGCAATCGCCTTTTGTATTTTATTGCTAATAGTAGCATCACGCTTTGTTTCTTTATGTTTTTGTGAACGCAGTTTTTCTAGCGCAAGGCGTTGTAAAGCTTCGCTGACCTTAAGCACGTTCTCTTCGCTAGGAGTAGTGCGCTCAATGGTATCCTCGACAGGCTGCTTGTCTGCTGGCGCGGGCTTTGCTTCCGCTAGTTCTGGTGCAGGTTCGGGATCGATCGGCAATGGCTGGGGCTTTTGTAAAGTAAATTTTTTCGGCAACTGTGGCAAGATGTTGACAGGTTCGGGCTGCTTGGCGGCAGGAGCATGATCGAGTGCCACACTGTCGGGTAGCAGATCGATGTCAATGCTAATTTCTTCGGGTACGGACACAGGCTTGAACAGCGGAATTACCAGCAGTGCGGCGAGGTGCAGAGCAAGGAACAGCACAAAACTGCCGCGCAGCAGGGATTTTTCCAGTCTGTTGTAACCCCCCATTTCGCTTTGTTCACGGGGCTGCTTTTTGCCGCTTTCTAGCGGCTGCGCCGCTAATGACTTTTTGCCGCTTTCTAGCGGCTGCGCCGCTAATGACTTTTTGCCGCTTTCTAGCTCCATGCTCATTTGTTGTGTACAACTTTGGTGAGAATTTTGATAGCACTCGCACCCGCCTTGCGTGCCGCGGACATGGCATGCACAACCTTGCCGTGCGTAACACGATGGTCAGCACGAATGTAAACACGACGTGATTTGCGCAGCTCAAGCACCGTGTTGAGACGTTGCGCTAAGTCAGCACGGTTCACTTCTTCTTTGGCAATAAAGTAAGATCCATTTTTTTTAATTGTAATAACAAGTGGTTGAGTGTTTAAGAACTTGTCGCTGACGCTGCTCTCTGGCAGCTTGACCGCCAAGCCACCGACAGCCAGCGGTGCGGTTACCATGAAAATCACCAGCAATACCAGCATGACATCGACCAGCGGCACGACGTTGATTTCTTTCAGGTCTTCGATCTCTGGATAGCTGGGAGAACTGCTGGTTGTACGCATGGCACAGTCCTCAACTCGTTGCTGTATCAGCAGCAGGTGCGGTTTTTTCTGCTACTAAGTAACGCTCGATGATATTCAAAAAATCCGCGCTGAAGCTTTCTGCACTGGTCAGCACACCGCGAACTTTGTTGACCAGCAGGTTATAGCCGATCGCCGCGGGGATTGCTGCTGCTAAGCCGAAGGCAGTGGCGACGAGTGCTTCAGAAATGCCCGGTGCAACTGCAGCAAGGCTCGCATCACCTGTCAAGGCAATGCCTTCAAATGCTCCCATGATCCCCCACACCGTGCCGAACAGACCGATGAAGGGACAGGAAGAGGCATTGATTGCTAGCAGCGGAATGAGATGTTCCATGTCGCGCCGCTCGATGATGCGGGTCTTGTGCAGTGAACGGTTAATGTTGTCGATGGCAATCGTTGTGGCAAGTGTAGCTGACTGCTCGGAGGTTTTAATTTGACTGGTGCGCACGAGTTCGGCATAGCCGACACGAAAAATTTCGCGCGTCGGCGAGGGGGAAAAATCGCTCAGGCGTTTGTTCAAATCGTTAAGCGAACGGCTTTCCCAAAAATTTTCTACAAAATTGGCAGTTTGTTTCTCGACACGACGCAACGATAACCACTTCGCACAAAAAATCGACCACGTGCTGATCGAAGCAAGCACGAGAATTATCAAGACACTTAACACCACCATGCCTGTCTGTTCGAGATGTGACACAATGCCATTGAGCAGGGGCAAGGCACTGTCGGCATTTGCTGCCACATCTTCTGCCAACAGTTGTGATGCGTGCATAAAAACAAAAAAAGCGGACACAGAGAAGGGAGTTGCTAATTTAAACATGGTCAGTCCGTATGCAATCAGAAGTTGTCGCTACGTAAACGTACCTTCAACTATAACTGTAATCGCCCCGTGCGTCAAAGTTGCTTTTTTTGCACTGTCGTTGTTGTTAGCGACAAAAAATTGACAACGCTGTCAACTTGCCGATGCTATCTGGAGACGGAATTTTGGCGCTCATTTGTCCTATGCCCTGTCGTTACGGAGATGGCACGTTTTTTGCTCATACTTTCAGTAAAGGGTTGTTATCAGAAAAATTTAATCAGGGAGAGTGTAGTTATGACAGCTGTAGAAAACCTCGATTCTCTGGAGTGGATTCAAACGTTGCCGATCGGTATTGCGATCAAGGATTTAGAGACGCAGTTCATTCTGCAGACTCTGAAGCATCACAATGGCAATCGCACCCACGCGGCGCGAACACTGGGCATCAGCCTGCGCACGTTGCGCAACAGAATTAACGAACTGACCAGCCGTGGTTTTGCTGTCGCACCACCCTCGCCACGTCGTCAGGTGGAAGTGACTGGCAACGATGTTACGGGCGAAAATACACCCTCACTGCTACGCCTCTGAGGTTGGGGTCGCACCTAACACGTGGAAGCCATTGTCAACGTGAATTAGCTCGCCACTGATCGCGGCGGCGTAATCGCTGAGCAAAAACGCGGCGGTGTGTCCGACATCCTCGCTGCTCAAGGTGCGGGTGAGCGGGGTCACGGCCGCGTTGCGTCTCTGCATTGCGCCGAAATTAGCAATGGCTGAAGCGGCTAGTGTTTTAAGAGGGCCAGGGCTGATGTTGTTGATCCTAATGCCCCGCGGTCCCAATTCTGCCGCGAGGTAGCGCACGGCACTGTCAAGTGCAGCTTTGCATACACCCATCATGTTGTAGCCAGTGATGACCTTCTCGCCCCCGTAGTAGGTCAGGGTCACGATTGCCCCGCCGTTTGCCATCAGCGGAGCGGCAGCACGGGCGACGGCGATGAGACTGTAGGCACTGATGTCTACTGCGGTGCGGAAACCACTACGGCTTGCGTCCAGCGTCGCACAGCGAATATCTTCAAGCGGTGCAAACGCGATCGCATGCACCAAAAAATCAAGCGTTTTCCACTCTTCTTTTACTTTAGCAAAAAAACCCGTAATGCTGTTATCATCACTAACATCGCAAGGATGCACGCAGTGTGGTTGCAGATGACTGACGGCCTTGTCCACCCGCTGCCGCATCTTCTCATTACCCGCGGCATCAGGAAGGTAGGAAAAGCCAAGCTCTGCACCCTCTTGCCGTGCCACTGAAGCAATGCCTGCCGCGATAGAACGGGTGTTGGCCACCCCCATGACGATGCCACGCTTGCCTGTCAACATACCCATGCCTGTCTCCTGTCTGCAATCCCAAGCCAGTGCCTATCTTCTAGCACAAAAAATGTGTGCGAGTATAAAGGTTTTCATCTTTTTGCACGATTAATAAGGTGCGGATCGATCTGTATGGAAGGTAACAGTGGAAAAAGACAAGGAAAATTTGTTCGAGTCACCCACCGAAGGTAAGGCATCTGAGCAGGATGATGATGCCACTGCGATCTCCTCTTCCAATAATGATGAGGGTGAAGCAAGCGGTGAGAGCGTAGCAAGCTCAGTGCCAGAGTGGTTACACGTTCCAAAACTTACCCTGCCGACAGATGATGAGGAGGGAAAAGATACTTACTACGCTGAAGATCTCAAGCCAGAGCCGAGCAAATACAGTGCCGTTGCCACCAAGAAACCAGGTACTACCCCGCGGCAACCAGAGGGTCGGGTTAGGAGAACAGCGCCCTCTACGACAGTAGCAAGGACCAGGCGACAGCAGGAAACACATATTTCCTACCGTCGTGATAAAAAGCGCAGGCGACGGCTAAAAAAACACTGGGTTTTCAAAATCGCGATAATTTTTCTTCCAGTACTCTTTATGAGTTTTGCCTACAAGCATCGTGCTACCCTAGGGGTGCTTGCTGAGCCGTTGCTGCTGCAGCTTTACAAGTATGCCAAGTATGGCAAGCTGCAAACAGGGGACGAAGGGGACGAAGGGGACGAGATCGGCATAACCTCAGTCAGCGATGATAGTGACGCGGATGAACCGCCCCAGTTGTTGCTACATGAGATGGAGTGCCACGACCTCATGCCACGTGCAGTAATGATTCGTAATATATCGGAGTTGGAGTTCGAGGCACAGTTTGCTATCGCTGAGTGCTATTATTTGCGTGGCGATTATCTCCAGAGCTATCGATTATTGCAGAAAAACAAGCCGCAGTTGCGAGATGAGTCGCTGCTTCTTTATACTATTTTATTATTGAAACGGCGACAGTTCAAAACTGTGAGAACCTTGTTGCAAGGCAAGTGTGTTCGCCCAGAGAAGCGCGGGCAATTTTTTCCCTGTCTCGCACAGTCATTGCTACACATGACACAATTGGGACATGTTTCGTTCATCGCTGAGCCAAGCCTTCTGCACCAAAAAAACCCCTACAGTGCGATTACTTGGTTGCTGAAAGCCTTGCGCTACAGGACTTACGATGCTAGCAGTGATTACGTAATACAAGCAACCTCAGCAGGTGAGCGCAGCAACCGTCGTGTCGCGCTGAGCTATGTTTATGAAACGTTAATGCGTTTTACTTATCTGCATGGTAGCACGGAACAACTCAATAAACTACATGCACTAACAGTCCAAAAACTGCGAGACGAACATGCGGCGGCATCTTGGTGGGTGCGCTTTCTCACCAAGCTTAGAGCAGAGGAGGTCAAGAAGCGGGAGGTTTTGCATGCGATATCTAGCAAGGATAATTTTAGCAGAATGTATGACAATTTTGATTTCCTAAACATTATTGGGATCGAAAGCATCTATCTTGGCTACAGTGGCGCACTGGAGATTGTTATCAACAGGATATGGCAGTATCAGAGGCGCACTTGGAATGCTGAAGCAAGAGAAGCTGTTCAGTTTCTGGAGCAGTGGAAGACCAGAATACTAGTAGCTCGTAAGCGCTATCGTGATGTGATAAAAAACTTGAAAAATTATGCTAATAATTATGGTAAAGATTATTTTTATTGCTTTTTTCGAGGCATAGCTCTGATGAACATGATGGGAAAAAACGGAGCATATAAATCCCCCACAGCTCTTCTGTCGCACAGCCTTTCGTTACGTGACAGTTGGGACAACAACTATGCCTACGCCCTTGTCCTGTTGAAGAGCGGTAAAACTGCGTTGCTCGCTAACCACATGGACAAGCTGAAGCGCATGGCTATCACTCCTCTGCACAAAAAATGGCTGTTTCTGCTCAGAGCTGAAATAAAAATAAGCAGCGGCAAGCATGATGCTGCCATTACAGATTTGCGCGGCTACATTGCCAAGCATCCTCACTCCTTTACTGCGCACCGTTTGCTGGTGGCTGCCTATAGGCGTGCCAACCGCCGGCAAGAGGCCATCGTTGTGCGTAAGGCTTATGATCGTTTGCAAAAACGCGTGCCCTACTACAGCACAACAGAAGGCATGAGTTACCCACTAGGGCCTTTTGCATTGCTTTAGTTTAGGAAGTTTTAAAAGAAAAGCCCTTGACATTTTTTACTGTGCTGCCTAGACTGCTGCCAAGTATAGCTATGTAGTGCGTTTATCGCAGCTTGGTGAGGGGCTGTTGTTGCGAATTTTAGACAGGGCGTGCCTCGCGTCTTGTGTTATGTTATTTGCCACGTCGCTGTCTGGCGAGGGGATTGATTGGGGCCTGCTCCGTGCTGTGTCCAAGCGTCCTGTCGAGCAGCTAGAGCAAGTATATCTGCACGAGCTGAGTGCCGCGGTGTTGTCCGCCATACACCGTTATGCTCAGGTCAGTGGCGTGTCTGCGCCGCATAGTCTTGATTCTCTCGAACGTTTTAAGCAGTGTCGTCACCTATTGCCGACGTTGCAGGACAGGGAACAGCAGTTGCGCCATGCCAGTGCTGTGCCTGACGATGCTTATTTTGAGCACCTGCTTATCCTGTCACTGACTGTGGTACAGCTTAACCACAGGCTGCACGAGTTGGGAGTTGAGAAGGCCGCGCTTCAGAAAAATTTCATGGAAGATGTCATTCATCACGATGACTCACGTGCCAAGCTTGCCACACTAGACGAAAAAATCAGCACCTTGCACACACATGTTGATACAATTTTTTCCTCCGACACCGCCAACATGCTGCTGACCATTCCCGTTACCGATCCTGCAAACGCTAAGAAGGAGCTACCGTTCTTCCAGAAGATCGTGCTTGATTATCAGCAGTTGCTAGCAGACGGAGTGATTGGGACAGAGATAATTTCTGCCTTGCGCGCAAAAAACAAAGCACTGCTGCAGCAAGTTGTGGCCGCACAGTTGCTGCGCAGTGAGAAGCTGCTGCAGCAGGCATGGCAACACACCTGTGCGGAACGCACGTTCGCCCTGCTAAGGCCTAAATCCGAGTCGCTGCTGTTTTATCTCAAGCATCGTGCCTTGACACAGCATGTCGAGACCTTGCTGGATGATGCCTCGCGTGCGGAACTCAAGGCACTGCACGACAAACTACGCACCGCCGCGGCAGACAAGCTCAAGCCAGCGCATTTTAGCACTTCGCCGCGTTCTTTTTTTGGCTTGCTGGGTGCACTAGTTGTACCTTCCTTTTTTGTCGCACACAAGCACAACAAGTTTACTCTGCCGTTGATGGCTGCGACAGGCTTGTCGGTCACGTGGAGCAAGACAAGGACGTTACAGCGCATGCGTCAACAGTTGCATGGGGGGGTGTGCAATGGGCTGAATTCTTATGCTGATTATCTCGTCTTCAAAAACGGCACGTCGCTCAGTCGTTATGCCTTCTCGCATCTTGCCGCAACGGGGTTATCGATAGTATTACGCAAGATTCCGAAGCCGAAGTCTGTCGATAAAAAATTCATGAACGTGGACGCAAAATTTCTCGCGGTAGCCAATGCTTTCGGCTCGTTTGTCTCGATGCTAGCCATCGAAACCATGCAGACGCAAAATTTAAATTTTCTCAAAGATCGTGAATCTTTTTACAACATTTTTGCGTTGCTAACAGTTGATTTTGCACTGGCTTATATCTCAGCACTCAACATCAGTGATGAGATGCGAATTGCTTTGATCTCTTCATCGACGCTGTTGCTGTCGGTCGTCGGACATGTTGTCAGTGGCAAAGAAATAAACTGGGATCGCATCGTCTACGACACTACTTTCATCAGCACTTACTCGCTTTACAAATCGGTTTATTTTTACACGAGCGGCTCACGTGCCCTGATCAAAAACTTCAATATCAGCAGTAAAACGGGACAGACGGCTCTGATGAGTGGCATGGCACTGCTGAGTAACATTCTTGGCAACATTCCTTATGCCTTAATTTCCCGCCACTGGATTGAGAAAAAGCCACCGCCTAATATGTTTCCCGCGCAAGATAACACACAACCTCTCGAAGACATCGAACAAATCGTTAACCTCTTACGCCTCAAACATCAAAACAACTAAGGCAAGCAGTGTTGCTGGCACTGGCTTAGTCGTATTCGGCGATTTTAAGCTTGTCAAGTATCTCTCTACTGAGCCTATTTCCTTGAACTTACAGTCCTCGTTAAAATAAAGGCACGCCACCTGACCATGCTGGTTATTTCAGCGAGGTCAGGTGGCATCTTGTCTTACTGTGTTAGTCTCCTATTATGCTTTGGAATTTTTTCTAGCGATGAGGAAGTTAGTTTTGGGCAAGCAAGAGCATTTTCTCGTGGCTCTATCCATGACAGAATCTTGCCGATATTGAAAGCAATTGTTTTGCTGACAAATCTACCTCTCGCGCCGCGCTCCATTTCTACGGCCATTGTATCGGGACGATACTGCGAAATGACAGGCACTCCATATCTAGTATTTTTGGTAGCTATTTGTCCGCCATTGATGAGTTGGTCAGCAAGGCGATACATGGTATGCATCCATTCCCCGTGCTTATCTCTACGATAAGAAGTAAACAAATCCACTAGACCATTTGCAAATTTTTCTCCGCATAGCTCTCGCAGTGTGAAGCCGTCACTAATATTTGTTGCGTTCTGTGTCTGCTGATAAACATAGGAAGGCGATAGGCACTGCTTGTTGAACTGCTCGTCTATCACTAAGTTCCACGCTGAAGAGTTAGGCAAATTGCGGTGGTAGATGTAGTTGAGAAGCAACGCATTGCGAAAATCCTCTGCATTGATCGACATCTTACTCAGTGAAGTAATTGTTTTCCTATGTCTGCGGTAGAAGCAGGTTTCACCATTCTCCATCTTTTTACCTGCAATGACTTGCACACCTGGACAATGACAGCCAACGCGATGTCGGCATTTTAGTGCACACTGCCTATTAGATTCCTCAAAGGTAAGGTGTTTACCCTCACGCGGGAACAATTTCACCCAGTCCTCTAGAGTAGACCCCCACCCAGTTTCACCCAGCACCTGCTGTGCATGGCACAACAACGGTATGGCCAGTAGCAACGCCAAACTAAAAACTCTCATGACACACCTCCATAAATAAAAACAAGCCACCACAGCTAAACACTGTCACTCTAACTTAATAATGATAAAGCGTCAAAAAATAAAAAATTTTATATAACATGTTAATTTTTCTAAACTTTTTGTCTAGGTGATCTGTCTAGGTGATCTGTCTACGGTGATGAATGAGCTTATGGTGTGCTAGTCTGGGTCAATTGTTCCCGTCTGCTTGTGCCACAAAAAGTTCTGCTTGCAGCTGATACCAGCCTGTTTCCTTGAGCAGTGGGGTTTGGGCGAAAGTTTTTTGGGTTGTGCTAAATTCCTCATGACTCGATGGTAGCCACAGCGTAAGGCCTGCTGCCATTGTGCCATAGCCGAAGCCGCGGCTGTGGAAGTAGCGGCTGTGTTTTTTAGGGTCGCTTGCCTCTGGTCTCAACACCATCTGGGCGAGCGCGTCCTGCACGGCTCTGCTAGCACGATGCACAGTGCTGTCTCTCGATGTCAGTGTTTGTAGTTGGGCGAGAAAAGTTTTTAGATCGCGATTGGCAGGAGCAAACTGATACGAGTTGTTGACCGCGGTTAGCACTTTTAGTGGATGCAAGAGCGGGTCGCGACGTAAAAAAGTGCGCAAGGCATGGCTTAAGCGTTGCAAGCTTTGCTGCAGGCTTTGTCGATCGACACGAGCAACTTCTGTTGCAACAACGGTGTTCATCGTTGCCCACGTGTCGCGGTCGAAGTAGTGCTGCAGGTAAAGGTGCGGAATTTCAGCTGCCAGCCAATACGCCCGGTCCAGGCCAGCACCACTGTCTAATTGCGGGCGACTGGGGTGGGTAGTGAGATATTGCAGAATTTCTTGATAAGGCCAGCCGTTTTTTTGCTCGCGATTGGCCGAGCCGATGATGAAACGTGCTCGTTGTCGCAGTGTGTAGATAACTTCTAGCGATTGCATCAGGCAGGCATCAGAGGCATAGATGTCGATTTTGCGACCTTGTAGATGAACATGCTGCAAGTATTCAAGTGCGGTGCTCAACTGTTCGATCGACAGCTGTGAGCCAGAGCTGTAGTCGGGCGAAATGCCGCCTGCGTAACCTGTGCCGTGACTCCAGATAATCACCATGTAGTGTTGGGCGGGATAATTTTTTACGCCGAACGCGAGGAAATCAATTAATGTCTGCATGTTGCCACTGTCCTGTTCGGGCAGGGTGGCAATTAGCGAGGCCTCCAGATTTTCTGCTTTGCGCACGTGATAACGCCTGCTGCCGTCATCGTCGTCGGTGTCCTGCTGCACGACGATATCGACCGCGGTGGAAGAACCAACCTTGCTCATCTCCTTGAGATCAGTGAAGGTGTGTGAGGCAAGGTCGTTGTCGCCGTTCATGTAGACCAGCACCGTCCATTGCTTGTCGCAAGTAGTGCGTGACGACGGTGCGACGTGCTGACAGAGGGGGCGTGCTAGCGCAGTGCTGGCCAGCACGCTCAGCAAGAGGAGCGCGTGGCTCACCTTGACAGCTCTACGAGACCGTAGGTTATCATTTCCAGCGGTGTATTATCCATGCGCACCGACAAGTCGGCTAGTTCCGAGAGACGGCCGAGCATGGCTTTGTTGAACACACTCACGTCTCTGGATGCAACGAACTTACTTACAGTTTTTTTGGTATCGATCAGTCGCGAGATAGTGCGATCAACGGTGTTCTGTGGACGGGAGTTGCGCTTTTTTGTCCACAAAAAATCGGGGTGATAGTTGCTAAGCCACTCACCGCCGATAATATTGTTCTGTGCATCGAGTTCGAGGTCATACCAGTAGGTGACGGTATACATGTCGTCGGGATATGGTTCACCTTTACGCGGCTCGTTTTCAACCATATAAGTCACGTCCATCTTGACAAGCACAATCTTCTTTGTCTTGTCGTTTTTGCGAAAAGCAGCGAAGGTGTCTTCTTTCTCCCACTGCTTGTCTATAGTCATGATGCTTTGTGACGGTGTGCCGGGTTCTTCTGTGCGCGGGTGATAGTACTGGATTTTGTAGGAGTAGACAGGTTGATTCCAGACTTCGGCATCGAAGGTCGCGTCCATGATGAACGACTCGTTGTAGCGTCCGATTTTGTTGGTGATGACCGTGTGCCATGTGCCGGGGTTGGTGTCGAAGCACTCGGCATCGAGCACTCTCCCTGTTTTTTCGTCGATGTTGAGTTTTTGGGCATCGTCATCTTCGGGGTATTCGCTGACGTTGCAGCGTCCGCCGATGAAAAGACCATCCCAAGAGGAGGCTGAAGCCCACTTCAACGACACCAGAGCACGCAAGTCGTCGGGATAAAAATTAACCGTTGTCTTGCCATCAGCTGCCTTCACCGCAATGCTTTGTGCAGGACGTGGTGAGGCATAGGCAGCCACCGCCCAGCCATGACAGATACCCATCCACGCGGCGACCGAACCGTCTTCGTCCATATACTTGCGTCCCTGTTCCTTGACGTGGTTGGTCAGCTTGAAGTCACGACTGCCGACTAGCAAGTCGTATTTTTCCGCCGGCGAATACATGTCAAGCTTTCTTTGCTGCTGCTCCCCAAAAGGCTGCAAGCGCAAAAAATCCGTCGGCTGGGTGTAGTAGCCGATTAATCCCTCATAGCTGTTCTCTTCGGCTTGCAGTTCGTTGAAATCAGGGTCGGCGTAGCGTAACGAGATACCGCCCGTTGCAATTGGCCAGTAGTAGGCCGACCAAGGCTTGTGGGTAAGCTTGCCCTCTGCTGGCAAACGCATGATATTTGTCTCAACTTCAACCCCGCTTTCAAAGAAATAGCTGGGGTTGTCGTGCGCCTCCCAACCTTGTTTGCCTTCGCCGAGAATCTGCTTGTCGATGGCATTCTTGATTTCGGCGTTGCGCACCCGAAAGGTACGGGCATGCTTCGGCCAACGCCGCACATTGCCAATCTTCGTGCCGTCTTGCCGATACTTGGTAGGCTTTGTGTTCATCCACTGGCGCGGGTTCTTGCGAAACTTGTGCAAAAAATCCGTGCCCTCGTCAGCCACCAACTGCGTGCTGTTGCACAGCAACAAAATGACCAATGCCCAATGCATGTTCACCCTCCTCGTTTCGTTGGTTAGTTAGTTAGTGTTCAGGCCGAGTGTTGTAATCGCAATGTGTGTTTTTGTAAAGCCTTTATTTAGTTTTGCTGCTTGTAAGGCTGTGCAGGTGGTTGGCAATTGCGTCGTAGGGAGCACATTTGCCCCACCATAGCTGCTGTCCTAGTCTTGCCTGCTCGATCAACATTGGCAATCCGTCTTGGCATTTCAAGCCGCGTGCTTGTGCAGCGCGGTAGAGTGCTGAAGGTCGGTCATAGATGAGATCGACTACTGTGCCGTGAAAATTTTCCAGCGCAGGACAGAAGTGCTGCAGGTTGTCGTTGTGTTGTGGCGCGGAGGTTGCTTGCACCAGCAGATGTTGTTTGTCATCCGCTGTTAGCACATGTTGCAGTTGTGCGGGATTGAAATCAGCGCAGCTGAGCTGATATTTCCCAGCGTTGATGCGGGTTAGTGCTTGGTCATGGCCGGCATTACGGCGTAAGATGGTAATTTTTTGCAAGGGTAGTTGGTGTTGGCAAAAAAAATGTAGCAGGGCAGCACAGACACCGCCGTTGCCGAGTATGGTTACTGTGCGCACTGCTTCTCGGTCACAGCCTGTGTGTGCCAGAGCTTGCCAGAACCCTTCGCCATCGGTGGAGGTAGCACACAGAGTACTGTGCTTGTCACGGTAGAGCAGGTTGACACTTGGCACGGGGCTGTGAAGCAGCTGTGCGATGCTCTGCTTGAAGGGGGTGGTGATGTTTAGACCGGCGAAGTTGCTTGCTTGCAGGAAACGCAGCGTGTCAGCAAGAGCGGTAGGGTCGTTGAGTTGCAGGGGGATGTAGATGCTATTCAGTTGTAGGTAGCGAGCCGCGAAGTTGTTGATCGCGGGTGACAGGGTGAATTCAATCCCCCGTCCCAGCACGCCCAAAAGCTGGGTTTTGCCATCTATACTGCCCATCACCTACCCACCAAAGCTAAACCACCGTATCAAACCTCGCGTTTGTATACGAGAGGGCGTTTATTTGTATGCGTGGCGGTCGTTCCCCCGGCTTTGTTGCATAAGTTCCGTTGATTATAACATGCTGTTATCATAGCACTTTTATGTGGGGATCGTTCCCCTCCCCGCTTTGCACGGCTCTTTGCCAAAGGCGTGCCCGAAGGCACGCCTAGCTCCCCTCCCCTGCGTGTTCGCAGACTTCTCGTTTGGGTCAGGTGCAATCATCCTGCTGCACCATGCACACATGTGTGCATGCACTTTGTCGCTTCCTAGCTCCAGCTGAAGCATTGGCGTGAAATGGTTTGCAGGTCTGCTTGCACCTGACCATTGTCAATTTCTGTGGACACTACGGGCTTGTGCGTGGTGCAGGCATTACCTTTGCAACACCTATAAAATTCTTACTGCTATAAGGGTTATAGGATATAAACATGCCTGCCCTGAGTTATGCAACAAAGCTAGCGTTCCCCCCTCCCCGTTTCGCGCGGCTCTTTGTCCGCTTTCTCGCTCCCTCCACCCCCCTTCTGTGCGCGAATTTTTGTTTGGGATTGGAAGGAAGCATCCTGCTTCACCATGACTCTGCTGTCGCATGCGCGTGAAATGGTTCGCAGTGATGCTTCCCCCCCAATCCTTTGTCCGCACCCAAAACCAAACCCTGTATCAAGGCTCACGTCTTTAGAGGCTTTTGAATTTGGGGTAGTTGCGGCTGCCAACATCTATGCCTATTTTTGGGGGCTAGGGTTGTTGTGACCCAAGCAGTGTGCCAGAAGGCACGCTGCTAATCCTTATTGCCGAAGGGCACAAGCAAGGGAGCTAGAAAGAGGACAAAGAGTCGTGCGGAGCTAGCACGGGAGGTACACATAAGTATCATGCTTTGTATGAGACAAACGGCAGCCGCAACTACCCCAAATTCAAAAGCTAACAAAAAGTAGCGAGCATTCATCCAGTCATCTGCACAAGCAGATGACAAAAAAACTAAGTTGCGCAAGCAGATGAAAAAACTAAGAGCGCCTTCCATGTGGGCTGAGTGCCCGTTTGCGCATGACGCGTGATTTTTTCTTTGCTTTCAGGCGGTTGGTCTTGCCGCGGCGGTTGTTTTGGTGGTTGCGTTTCGTGCCCATGATCGTCCTCCATCCTTCGGGTGGCATATTTACATAGTTTTTGACATTTGGGAAGGATAATTTTATAATAGTCGGGTGAGTTTTGGAGACGATGTTTACTAGAGACAGTAGTCATTATGCCTGAACCAAGTGTTTGGAGGGAAGCCATCAACAAGCCGCGTATTGGTGATGAGCAGATCGTCATCGAGAAGCTATCGGCCGCCAGCGTGCCGTTTATCGCCGAACTGATCAAGCGCAACCTTGAGCCGTTCGAGGAGTCGGGCAACGTCTTGGCTGCGACTTTCCGCCGTCTGGAGAACCTCGTGGAGGTTTACCGTGAGGAGGGGGCGTGCTTTTTCGTTGCACGAGATAGTGTGCTGGACAAGTTTATCGGCGGGGCAGGCTTAGGCCCGCTGCATGGCTTGCCTGCTTCGGAGGGCTTTGGAGAGATCAGGGATCTGGTGCTGGAAAAATCCTATCGCGGGCGTGGCATCGGGGCAAAACTGCTGGAAATGAGCATTGACAAAGCAATCAGCATTGGCTATGAGAAGCTTTACTTGGAGACCGTCCCGAACATGGTTACGGCACGTCGGCTTTTCCAGCGCTTCGGGTTTAGACCAGTGACTGCCAAGTTAAAGGGCACGCTTGTGCCACCGCCACCAACGGATGGCATAGACTGCTACTACTTGTTGGAGATAAAAAACCTTAACCGTTGAGGGACAGATGGCTTCACCGATGCGACAGACAAGAACCCGCCGTGCCATGAAGAGGGCGGCACGCGGCAAAAAACGCAAGAACCACCTCAGGCGACACGGCAGCACCCCGCCCCGCTTGCCGATGTTACCAGACAAGAGGGAGACTCCCGCAGCACAGAAGTAACCTCAATTTTACTCAAAACAGTCCTTGAGCCTTTGTGCATCCGTTTGCTCGTCATCTACGCGTCCACCAGAGACGATTTCAATCTCGGAACTGAACGCCGCGATAATTTCAACCCCAGCGGTTTTGAACTTGCCATCAAGTCCTCTGGCAATCATGCTCAATCCCGTCAAGGTAAACGCTCCACCGACACCTAAAGCAACATTGGCATCACGTCTTTTTTCGTAAAATTTTTGTAGCAGTTCCATGCCACAACGTACTTGCTGTGAGTTGCCAGTGAGCAAGGCACGTTCTGCTAACCGCAAACGTCGGTGAGCAACTCTTGCACTAGCCGCCGCCGTGCCCATCCAGAGAAAATTGACCGCCGTCGATGCCAATGCCAATGGGATAGTATAAGGTACAAACGGCAAGATAAGGAGTGCGATAAGACCGATGTCGAGCACCTCGACGCTAACTTTCGCTGCTCGCAACCATTTGGGTGTGATTGGGGCGTGTTGAAATTTACGCAACAGCGAGCTTACTGCCGCGGTATGGGTCGGGTCTTGTAACAACACTTGTGCCGTAGCAATTTCATGTGCCAGCATATAGGTATAAATGTCTTGTTCTTCGCTGCTATTGGCAAGCAGTTGTTTTTCTTGTGCTTCAAGCCAGCTATCGATCAGCTCCATTTTAATCTCAGCCAGTGTTTGTTGCACCCGGCGCTCCCCTTCTTTGCCATATTTAAGTAGTGGCAGAGAATAGTAGCTGGGGCTAGTAAAACCAAAATTACTGCCGAGATGTTCTAAATGCAAACCGGGGTTAGTGCCAAACTTTTTACGATTGAGAGCTAGCAATAGTGGTAATGCTCCTGTTTTTGTTGCAGTAAAGATAGTTTCGTGATAACCGTCGTAAACTTTCAGAACACGTGTATCTTCGCGATCGGTTTCTTGAAAAATTTTGACAAAAGGCAATAAAAAATACTTGGGCTTTACTGTGCCATAATTTATTTCTAACACCTGTGTCCCGTCTGCTTTGGTTATCAGGCGTGTGTGTTGGCGCACTAAGGCATGTAATTCAGCACGATGCTTGTTTAGCTCAGTAACGATGTAATTGATATGGCCGACAAGCGTTGCAATATCGGGAAAAACTTGTTCAGAGGTTATCGTCGTCGGGGGATGATTTAGCGTGTGGCAGTCAATAGTATCACGCAGTTTCTGCGCACGAGCAATGCTTGCAGGTAAGATAGCGTTGCCCTTAAATTTTTCCTTTTTTCTTTGTTCACAGAGATCGTAAAAACTAGCACGATGAAAAGGAAAACGTTTCAGGGTATCGCCCATAGTTTTTTTCGTATTAGCCATAATTTGCGGTAACAAGGCCTGTTTGAAAAAATAACGCATGTGTGCTGCATAGGTGTTAGAAGTATCAGCTCGATAAAGCTTTTGCACCCCTATATCTGATAGCTGCATTATATCTTGGAAATACTTTGCATTGCTTTGGGTATGATCTAACTGTGCGGGAGTAAGCTCTCGCATTTTGTTTAAGATAATGGCACAGGGAAGATTTTTATCGATCTTCATGTCATGCTTATCTTTCTCAACTGTTACCATTGTCATTTGATCGAGATCGAAAACTTTCTGCAAGAAAAATGGGTCGCCACGTTGGTGATTTTCAGGCCAGACGAAACAGCCAGCTCTAAGTGCAAAGGCTATGATACTGCGCATCTTGTGAAGAATTTTTTCTAGATGTGTGCGTTGTTCAGCAGTAAATTTGTGCTTGTCTTGCAGTGCTGCCTCTAGTTCTTGGCTATAGTAAGCAAAACCGCTTAGTTCTGGAAATACACCGAAACTGGTAGTCTCCACCCAAGTGTGTGTATTCAGCAAACGCTGATACGCGGCTGGTGTTGGCCCGACCGTCTTCAGTTTCGCAGACTCTTTGCTGCTGTATGGCTTGCAGGCAAGCAACAAGAGAATGAGTATGCGTGGTGTCATTTTAGTTTTGCTATCCTTTCTAAAATTTCATCTGCGTTCTTGACTGCAGCCATCTCAAGATTAGGGTCACTGCCTTTTATTTCTCTTGCTTCTTTTATTCTCAACAATTTAGTTTTCATAGCTTTAGCCCAACCACCCATACCGCCAACTGTATCTAGTGTTTTACTACCGTCTTGGCCTGCACCTGTTAGGAAACGTAGCGATTCAGTTTCAATAGTAGCCCGTCTTGTTGCACTGATGTTAGACATGTTGAGCAGCCTATTGCGTTGTATCAGCACTATTTCCAATTTTTCTAAAAGTTCTCTCGCGTACCAGATATCAGCACCAATTTTTATTTGCCGATTAATAACTGACGGAAGTGTAGTTCCCGCTCCTGATAAAAATTCGTTATAGAGAGGATAGACATCGTCGTCTAAATTTCCTTCTTTTAGCATTTTAATCACAGGTTGTAGATCATGTTTAATCATAGGTGCTGTATCAAGCTTGGTGCGAACACTATAAGGAAATGATTCCCTAATTAAATTGACAACTTGGCGATGATTGCGAATAAATAGAAATGCCTTTAACGTATCTTCTGCATTTGTCTTCCCTGTAAGAGCTAGTGTTCTTCCTCTCAGACGCTTAATGCCTACAATTTTCATCATCTCCAATACACTAGATTCTTTGTAGGATATATCAGGAGCTATCGGGCCGAATATTTTATCATACCTACCCAAAGCAGCATTTACCTCCTCGACCGTCTTGTCCATATCTGCCAATATCCTTTGGCGAAGAAGTTGGGGAGCAGACACTCCACTGTGGTATTCTGCTACCATGTTATCCAGCCGCGCCAACTTACTTGTTACAGGTCGCTGCAAGGCAGCCAGTGCTGCTGCTCCATCAGAGCTTTTGAGTAATTTGACCAGATTTTCTTGCTCTGCTTTGCTGATATCATCGCCCTTCGCCCAAATTTTAGCCACTGCCTCATCGGTAGATTTTGCCCCTAACTTGCTGAGCAGTGCGGCTACATCATCGACTATCCCTGCAATCTTCTTCTTCCCCGTGGGCTGCGATCGCACCAAACAAGCACTGACCACGACCAACATACATACCGTGAAAATTTTGCCTAACATCACACACCTCCAAATTTATAAAATACCAGTAACGCTACTTGCATTGCTTATCGACCGTTTTTTTTTTGCTTTAGAATTTTTTGATATTTTTTAACTTACGGCAACTATTACCCCCTAACTCAGCTTACTTTATTTAAGGCATCTGGTAGGCACAGCTTAAGTGGGCAAGCGTTGCTGCTTGACAGAGTTAGCAAAAAACAGGAGAATGTAGGTGTCACCACGCCACGATGTGAGAGTCTTGTGATTTTTGAATTGCCGGCCCCACGCTTCAGCATAACCACCAAAATACTTAACGCATTACTGAAGATAGAACGTGCTAGAGGATTTTTAGAGGTAACTCGTTTTTCACCTCACTGGCTGAGAAAAATGCGCAACAAGGCGATGTTAGTGGAGGCACATCACACGACACACATTGAAGGCACGCAGCTAAGCTTCGCGCAATCGAAAAGAATTCTCACAGGACGTGTCGTTACAGATGCTAATAGTGAGGATGTCAAGGAATTGACCAACTATCGTGATGCCTTCAAACTTATCAACAAACATCTTGCTGACAACGGTGACTTCAGCGAAACATTTATTAAAAACATTCACCGCGAGCTGGTGAAAGACGTGCGAGATAATCGTGCCACGCCTGGTCTCTACCGAGAAATACAAAACTACATCTGGAGTGGACGCGAGCAAAGAGTTACCTACACCCCACCTCCATCCGCAGCATTGCCACAATTTATGCATGACTTCGTAGCTTGGGCTAACACAGAGAATGACATGCACCCTGTTTTGAAAAGTGGAATTATACAGTTTCAATTCGTATATATTCATCCGTTTATTGATGGCAATGGTCGCACCTCCCGCCTGCTATGCTCGTTCCATCTTTACAAGTCTGACTATGATTTTAAAAAACTTTTTTCGCTAAGCGAATACTATGATAAAGACAGGGAAAAATTCTACCAAGCAATCAGGTTAGTCAAAGAGAACAACATGGATATGACTGGATGGCTAGAATACTTTGTGGAGGGGTTCATGATGCAAATGAACGAAACTGTCACGGCTGGCAAGAAAATTATTTACAGAGATGAGCTTGCACAAACACACAATCTCTCAGCACGCAAGCTAGTTATTATAGATCATATCCTCGCTAAGGGAGTTCTTTCACCCAAAGACTTTCCTCAACTCTGCATAAAAATATCAGAAACAACACCTGATGCAGATACACCAACTGTGCGCACATTGCAGCGATACTTACGCGAGATGATTGAGATGAGCATATTGCAATCAGAAGGAGAGGCAAGACAACGGACGTATTATCTAAAGATATGACGCTAGGATTGCGACAGAATTGCGACAGGATTGCGACAGAATTGCGACATAATCTCGGCTAACTAACTGAATATATGTAATAATTTACGTTACCCTAACTCAGCGTGCTGATGCCCATAAAAAACTCCGAGTTGAGGTAGCTATTGCTTTTAAGCAACCATTCGGCTATATGTCCCCTTGCAACGACGAGGCATGGCGGTGAAAATCGGGGTTATCGACATTGGCACGAACTCTTGTCATCTGTTGGTCGCTGATATCGGGCGGCAGGGCGAGATTGCGGTGCTCGATACCGACAAGATACCGTTGCGGCTTGGTCGGCATCTCAATGCACAGGGTGAGTTGTCAGCAGAGGGCATCGCCAATACTAAGGTTGCGGTTGAGCGCATGAAGGAGATTTGCAAGGGCTACCGGGCCGAAGTGAAGGCTGTTGCCACGCATGCCGTGCGCAGTGCTGTCAATCAGCACGAGTTGATTCAGGCGGTGCAGGACAGCTGTGGAGTGCTAATCGATCCCATCGATGGCATCGAGGAGGCACGGCTGATTTTTCTTGGCATGCGTTTTGGTCTGTCACTCGATCAGAGCAGCTGTCTTGGCATTGACATCGGTGGTGGCTCGACAGAAATTATCTGTGGCACGAATACCGGCATCGACTACGCTGCGTCGCTGAAACTTGGTGCAGTGACGCTGAGTATGCGGTTTCTCAGTGACGAGCCAACAGATTACGAAATCGAGGAGTTGAAGGAGTTTGTCACCACCGAGCTTGAATCAAACATCGTGCCACACGCACAGCTGGAATTTACCACTGCCATCGTGTCATCTGGTACAGGCAAGGCATTGGCAATGATCGATCACTACCTGCGCAGTGGCAAGACACTCAAGGATGTGAACGGCTACGTGCTGGCACACGAAAGCCTGATGCAAATCATGACACGGATGGAAGAACTACGCACGCCTGCAGCAATCGAGCAAGCTTTTGCTCTTGACCCTGACCGTGCCGAGATCATTCTTGCTGGTGGTTTGATTCTGAAAAAAATTTCCAAATGGTTCAGAATAAGAGAATGGAAAATTTCTACCTGCTGTCTACGTGAAGGTATCGTTGTCGATACTTACGAGCACTGCGGTGATCACTATGACACACGTTGGCGCGGGGTGCAGGCGGTTTGTGAAAAATTTAAATGCGATCAACGTCAAGCTCGCCGTGTACTTAACTTTGCCCTCAACCTCTTACAAAGCCTGCCGCGTCGCATCTTGCCGGCAGTAGAAATTATGCAGTTGCACGAACTGTTGTCAGCTGCAGCATGGTTGCACGAAGTTGGCAAAGTCATTGATCATGAACGTTACCATAGGCATTCATACTATATTATTTTGCACAGCACGCTGCTCGGTTTCAATCAACGCGAAAAAGAAATCATTGCCCGTGTTGCGCGTCATCACCGCAAAGGCCCTCCCGATAAAATCACTCACCTCTCCAAAACCGACAACGCTGTCATCCGTCTGCTTTCGGCGATATTACGGATTTCTGTCGCAGGTTTTCGTCGCCGTCGCAACACTATTCTTAGCGTAAAAATTAGCGATCAAGGCCTCTTAACTTTTGTTTTTTACTACGCCGACAAAAATTTTCCCGCGGTTGAAATGTTTAACCTCCGCAGTGAACAAAAAAACGTCGAAGAGACGCTACGCACTGCGGTATCTTTTGCGATGCAACGCCGTGAACGTAACTGAACGCATTATAGTTGTTTATGGTGAAGACGACTATCTGCGTCGCCAAG
Source organism: Oligoflexales bacterium (assembly GCA_965226195.1). Lineage (GTDB taxonomy): Bacteria > Bdellovibrionota_B > Oligoflexia > Oligoflexales > JAPPIL01. The sequence goes on along the minus strand of OZ245333.1, from coordinate 165,753 downwards.
CTGAACAAGAGGTCAGTGCTAATTTTAACGATGTTACCAGTCTTGATGTGCAGCAGTTACGACATGATGAGCTTATAGCTCGCTGTTGTCAGCGCGATCTCTTCCAGACTGGGATGCAATTGTATATCATTCGCAGCAAAGACGAACAGCACAGTTTGTGGAAGGCATTGCTTGAAGTGCGGGGAAGATTTTTTAATGTTTTGCTCTTCAATTGTCGCAAAAAATCACTATCAGCTGCATTGCAAAAAACTTTCAAGACACTTAAAGCTAAACTTATTGCTTGTCCGTCACCACGTCCACATGAATATGCAAAGCATCTGCAACGTATCTGTATGCAACACAATTTACAACTCGACCGCGGTGGACAACAGCTGTTGCTTGAACATGGCGGCTTACAACTCGATACCCTTGCCAACGAAGTGCAAAAACTGGCGTTGATTTTTGCCACACGCAAGATCACCGCAACTGACATTGCTCCACATATCGGTCTGTTGCGCGAGGATAGTAGTTTTGTCATTATCGATTTACTGTTGAATAAACAGTACAGCCGTGCGCAATTGATGGTGGAAAAACTTTTACAACGCGGCGAAAGTGCCTTAGCAATACTCGGTGTGCTTGCCTATTTTTTGCGTAACGTTATCTTAGCAACCGAAGGTCAACTCAAACTTGCCCCACGACAGGTAACTCGCTACCAAAACTTGGCACGCAACTGTCACAGTGCCACCTGCCTTGACTTATTAGCACTTTGCCAGCAAGCGGACATGGATTTGAAAACCTCCCGTGCTCGCCCCGAACTCGTGCTGGGCAATATACTGCTACTGTTTCGTAGGCTAACTGCTATGTAAGCTTCTGCAGACAACACCAACTTGTATGTAGGGCGATTGTTTATATGTGGGGAGCGTTCCCCTAAGCAATCGCTGTGCAAAAAACTTGCTCATTCCACAATTTTCAATGACATCAGAGAGCTACACGACTTTTGTGCCCATACCCAAAGCTGTGCTCAGGCAAAAATATCTCAAAAATTGCCTCTCAATGCGGGCTATCGCCCGTGAATTTTCGTGCTCAAAGACATACGTCAGAAGCCTGCTCATCAAACACAAAATATCCCTGAGAGGCAAGTAGCAATGCCATCAAGGTAAGGTCTAGCAGCCACGATAAGCAGCGGGTCAGCGGTGGAGGCATGAGAGCGAGTTGAGGGGCATTGCCATCATCAAGGGAGATGTATGCTTATGGGGGCAGCATCGCCGTCATCGGTAGGTCTTGGATAGCATCGGCATCCTCACCAAAGCGTAGGAACATGGGCTGGCATAGCTGCATGGTTGCCGCTATTCTCAGGCGTGAGGGGATTGTATGCGGCAAAAACAGGTCTAGGAGCTAGTCCAGAGAGCGGTGAAGAAGAAGCTTGATACCTGATGATGTGACTGCTGCCATGTGCAACGAAGAGCCATCCGTTGGAAAACGAGAATCCAGTGCTGCATGTGAGGAAAATTGACAATGTCGGTGTAAAGTGTCGGCATAATCTTTGTTTATACAAAATAACTATCTGTTATTACTTACTTTATTTTTTAGAGGCACAATCTTGTAAGTGGTCATGTCGGTGAAAAGTGTCGGTGTAAGGGTGTGCTCGAATTGCCCACTCGTCCCCTGTCTATAGTCACCCTGCCATACTAAGAATAGGGATTGTAAAATCAGTGCATGTCGGTGTAAAGTGTCGGTGTAATTGCTCGCTCTGTGAGTTAACATATTATTATTACTTGCTTTATTTTTCGTAGGACATGGAGTGCTGTTGACAATGTCGGTGAAAAGTGTCGGTGTAAATGGATGTGCTTGTCTCCTGACAGGTGAGGAGGGGTTCTTGGAAAATGGGAGGCATAGTTGAGTATCGTTGAAATTGAAGAAGCTTTGGCAGCAGGGGAAAGCAGCAGCGTCGAGTTCAAATCTGAATACAGCAGTGATGTGGGGAAGGATATATGTGCGTTTGCCAATGCATCTGGTGGCAAAGTTATCCTCGGAGTTTCTGATTCTGGAACAGTAGTAGGGATTGAGGTGACTAACAAGCTGAAGGGCGATATTGGGAGCTTGGCAGATAACTGCGATCCTCCCGTTCACGTGAAAACACGTGAATATCTACTAAAAAAAGGAGGGCAAGACAAGAAAGTCCTAGTAGTGACGGTGGAAGAGAGCAGCGGCAAGCCACATACCTACAACAAGACCTTCTATATTCGCCGCGTGGCATCCAACCAGAAGATGCTGCGGAGCGAAATTATAGAAATGGCAGGGAAAAAAGGCCTGATAGAATTTGACACTGTCCCGTGTGAAGATTTCGATTATCAAAATGATTTTGATGTTGACAAGCTGTTTCGCTTCTTGGAAAAGTCTGGTCTGCCAATACCAAATAAGGATGGTATTCTGTCATCGCTAGAAAGCCTGCGAGTCGTTAGCATAGACAAGAAGAAGCAGTCATCACCCGTCTTTAACAATGCGGGGGTGCTGTTTTTTGCTAAAGACCTTGGAAAGACTTTTTGGCATACAGAAGTAGCCTGCGCTCTGTACAAGGGAAAAGACAAAACAGCGAAAATAATAGATAACATACGGCTTAATGGTGACCTAATTTCTACTGTAGAGGGTGCAATGGCATTTTTGCTAAAGAGCCTCCGACTTGAATACAGAATTGTCTCTGGACAGCTACAAAGGGAAGAAATTTTGGAAATCCCAGAGGATGCTTTACGTGAAGCTTTGATAAACGCTGTAACTCACAGAGACTACCTAAGCAAGAGAAACAACGTGACCGTAGAGGTCTATGACAACCGTGTGGAAATATCCGACTATGGTGGGTTGCCAGAAGAACTTGATGAGAAAGATTTCGGCAAGAAAAGTGTTCTGAGAAACAGACTTATCGCTGATCTTATGAGCAGAGCAAAATATATCGAGAGGTACGGCACAGGGGTAAAGAAAATGAAGAAGCTAGTCAAGCTAGCTGGTCTTCCTCCTGTTAAATTTGAGTTTGGCAAATTTTTTACAGTAATTTTTAAACGCAGGGTTTATCGTCGAACAGCAAGCAGTCCTTTTAAACAATCACAGCGGACATTGAAACTACTAGCAGCAATCAAGAATAACACGTTTTCCAAAGCTGCCTTTGCTGAAAGTGAGAAGGTCAGCCAGCGGGCGGTAGAGAGAGACCTTAAGAGCCTGAAGGATCGAGGTCTCATAGCTTTTGAGGGAGGGGTAAAAACAGGGAGATACCAGATTACAGGGAAAATAGCAGTTATACGAGTGTTTGTGGAGAAAGCCGAGGCTGCTGTTGGACTGGATGCACATGCACATGCCAAAGATATTGTAACGGCAACTGGTCTCGACATTGATGATGTTATGAGGGTTATCGGAGAGCTGGAACACGAAGAGCTTATACATGTACTGACCAGGAGTGCTGAAGCAGAAGTTGGAGAAACGCTTGTAGGTGCTAAAGGATTGTTGTTTACTAAATTTGATCACCTGTGGAAGCCGTGGAATCCAGCTGATGATGCATGGGAAATTGCACTTAGTTATTCACATCATCCAGATTTTCCCACTGATCCCAAACGGGTGGCTGAAGTTCTTAATCTTCCGCCGCGTAGATTAAACCCTGCTATCAATTACCTTATGGAGCATAAACTTGTTAAGGGGCACAGTGCAAGGGGGATATATCCATTTACTGTTTCCCGTATGTACCCCAACAGAGAAAATATAGCGGAATTTCTAAAGAAAAGGTGATCCCAAGAGCAGATACCAGTGGCGATGCTTAGCGCAAACCACAGCTACACTCTTGACACCTGCAACGGGGCAACTTATGACAAGTAGCGGGACTTTGCTGCACTCTATTTCAAGGGTTTTCCTACCATGAACAACAAAAATCCTAGCCCTAGTGCTATTTTATGCTACGCTCCTGAAGATGACTGGCTTGCCCATGGCATCGCTGATGGCATCGAGGAGAAGGAGTTTTATATCCAGCTGAGCACCTGGTGTGTGCATGATGTCACCAAACTATGGCAAAAAATTAGAGAAGCTACTGATAATCGAACACACTTTCTTGTCTTGCTGACACAGCACTCTGTTGCAAAGATGTGGCCAGAGAGCATAAGTGAGGACGAGTTTTCTAGTCTAATCAAGAGCGGCAAGTTGGTACCTGTTGCACACTGCATGCGCACCGATGATTTACCTGATGATATCCGTCCATTCATAATAGTAATAGGAGAAACATGCGATGTAGATTGCTTGGTGGAGCACATCAAAAAACTTAATACCGACCCAGATCAACCACTCATGTCACGCGGCACAAGTGATAGCTTCCCTAAACCGTCGGCCGCAGAAATAGATGCTCAGTTTATCGTACAAAAATTTCTGTTCCTCGAATCAGAATTTAAGGTTGAGATTGCCGAGGTAGTGGAAAAATGTAAATGGGATAAGACTCGTCTGGATTCGGCAATCAATTGGCTTAAATCGCGGGGACTAGTAAAGATTGAGGGTAGCCTCATTGTTGGCAAGCGTCCATCTATCGATTGTTTCACAAACATTATTATGAGTATTCTCAAAAATAATGGCATAGCAGGAAGATGTCACATGGCAAGAACAGATGCTTTGCTCCTCAAGCGTGAAAAATTTGAGGGGAAGATATTCAACGACGAAGGTAGCTTTGACATACAGCTAACTACAAGTACTGATCGCTCTGGCAAGATAGTGCTTGAAGTAGAACCAGTGCCAAGATCACTAGAAACAGAGAGGCAATTATTGTTTGTACACAGCGGCAAGGTGAACTTGGATTGTGTGGGCGTAAATAAAAGAAACCGAAAGCTGACTGGTCAGAATGTGCAGTTTAGGGGAAATATCAACAAAGATCCAGTTCCGATATGGCTTGAGCCAAATAGGGTCGTCATTACTGACAAAAGCAGAAACACTGATCCATTAGCAAAGAATACCGTGAAAATTACACTTTTCTTATCTGAATTCGATTGCTTGGCTAATATCTACGCAATGAACTTTCCACCGGGTAAGTTTGTGCATAATATGTCAGATAGTACTTCTACAGAACCAGTGAAACCATTACCAGCACCTTATGTAGAAGGGCTTGGCTTTCTTACCCTAGAAGATACATTTGAAAACTCCATGAAAAACAGAACCAACAAAAGAATTACCGCCTCCCTATCTATAACTGCGGTGTCCAAAGCGAAAAGTCTACCAAAGTGGAAAAAGGGTGTACGAAATTTTTTGCAGAGATTAATTCCTGTGCTTGAATTTGCACAAGGCGGAAAACTGTTCTGCCCTATAACAGAGCTGTGCAATGGTGATAGGGTGGAAACGACCTTTCTTCGTCATGGTGAGTCTGCACATCAGTTTATGCCTGCGATACAGAGGGGTGAAGATCTCGAAAATCTCATTGTCAAGGTGATTGAAAAGCAAAAACTCAGCAAGGACAAATGGAAAGGGATAGAGGAAGCAATTAGTTTCGCTCTATCTGCACCTAACTACGGTGAAGCACGCCTGTTGCTGAATCTAATTGCAGTTGAGAAATTGGTCACTCTCTTCATAGATAAAGATAAGACACACTGCAAGGAAGGCTGTAAATTTGGAAACAAAGTTGGGAAAAAATGCTGGCTACGTTGTAAAATAGAATCTTTCCTGAATAATAGGAATATCTCCTTTACAGATATTGAAGATAATGACATAGACAGATTAGTTGAAAACAGGCACAGTTTGGCGCATGACGGGAAATTTTCTGGTAACAAAGACGAACTTGCACCAATTTTTGCTCTGTCCCACGAAGTTCTCACTCGCATTATACTTAACATATTTGACTTCAGTGGCTGGTACTGCTCCTATACCTGTGAGCGTGGCGTGCGAAGTTTTCCTGAATGCAATGTCGTTAATAAAAACAACATGGAAGCACTAAATTTCCTACAGCATTTACACAGATGGAAAGACTTAGTTAAACAAAAAGACTCTCGTGTGCCTGTACACCTGCCTTCATAGTTATGGCAATCAAAAACTTTTAGGTCGTAACTGGACTGTGCTCTTCCACTCTCGGCAATTCATATGCAGGAAAGAATTCCTATTCTCAAAATGATTAAGTCAACCTGATCTAATACCGAAGAATCACACAGAAGTTTCTCCCGACTTCCGTACGAAAAGTGAATTTCGGCATTTAAAATTTTCTAATACTCCCATTTTCTGGGGCTTTTGTGGGTAGGTAGATGTTGGTGGTGTTCTGTAGTGACTGTACTTATTTTTCTATTGATACAGGTATTTTAACCGAGATACTCCTGAAAGTTGTGGATGGGGCTATATCCTTTGTTGGTTAACAGCACAAAACCATCTCCCCACTCGCCCTCAAATGCCATTACAAAGCAACTAGTAGGATGTTATGCTACATTCTCTTTATGTACTAGCATTGCAGCTTGTGTTATGATCTGTCTTATTTTTTCTTTTTCATCTGTGGCATGGGTTTTGATCTTTGTGTCTCCTGAACCCCGTACTACCACAACGTGCCCTTCGTAATCTACAGCTTCAACGTGGTGCATCATAATCGACTCGCTATTCGAGCCCCTCCTAGTTTCCACCTTATGATTCGTTATGATCAACCTGTAGGACGATTCCTCGATGCTAGCCTCGACGCTAGACTTAAGAATCCCAACAACGAAGCACACCCAAAGTGATGCGCCAATTATCCCGATACCATCAAACAGTTTAGCCCATCCAATGAGAAAAGGGATGCCAATACCCACCATAATAATCTCAAAAATCCAGAACTTACTAGGCTTATGCTTGTAGTAGTACAGAACTTTTTCTTCCTGAAAACTCATCTCAATACCCCCTACCCTATTTGCCTGTTACAGTTATTGTAGTACTCACGCTCACTGCGATAAGATCCCTCCAATGGGTAGCAGTACTGCTACGCTACTACCGTTCTACAATGGTTATTTCAAAATCTCCATCTGGATCAAATAAACATCGAGCTGTATAACTAAGCTCTACCCCCAACATATTTTTGGCATCAAACGCCTGAATTATGGTGAGGCGGCCGTTGTTGTGCACTTTGGTGGCAGATCCCGTAACCCAATGTATATCTACACTTGACGGATGCAGCGCACGGCTTCTGATGGCATTAACACATGCACGGCGAGCACGACCTGCATTATATGGCTTTGGTTGTTTGATAGGCTTGTTTGCAGAAATATCACTTAACTTGAAGTAAACATTGAAACCACCGCAATTTACAAAGTAGTGGTTCTTTCTGGAGGAGCTAGAGCCACCATAGGAGATTCCTGCACATTTTGGCTCATCCTTGAGGACTTTGAGGGCACCCTGCTTTACCAACTTTTTCTTGCTCGCGGGGACTAAATCATCATCCTCAATATCCCAGTATAGCCCCGCTAGATAATCACTGGAAGCTGTTCTGGAGACAAATTGTTTGTGTACCCAGCCAACTTCATAATCCACAGCTATGCCATCACCTTCAACAATCTTTGCCTGCAACCATTTCTTTGTCTGGCAGCGTCCAGCTAGAACCGTAGAGCGAGAGAGTTTCCGATAAAATGTTTTTCCTGTAGCTTGTGTGGCTTTATTATTTATAACAAGTCCGTTGTTACTGCCAGGGCCAGTACGAAAATTAACCTCTCTATCTTTAACATAAAAGCGACCTAAAACGGGGCTACCATAACGGCAACTCGATGAGACGCTTATGGGCTTGCTCTTGGGGGAATAAGTGTCCATTGGTACTGTCTTGATCTCTGTGTGCTGATTAGGTAGCTGCTCGACCCCGACAACACTTTCAGGCTCTTTCGGCTTCTCTGATTTACCACCTACAACCGCTTTCACTACAATTAATGGTAATCCTGCAAGTACCATGAATTTTATGATGAGCCAGAGCAGTTTGTTTATTGTAAGCAATGTAATACTCTCCTGATCTCACTATTCATCTTTCTGCTGCTTCTTTAACTTATCCCAGATGTTAGACAGTATAGAATCCGCATTCATCTGTTGTAACACCATACCTTGTCGGCAATTTCGACTAATAATTTAGGCGTTACTGAAATCCCCTATTTTTTAGTGCAGTTACGCAATTAAAGCCAATTATGTCGCACCCCACACTATGTTTCCACATGCTGTGCAGCTGAACCTCTATAGAAAACGGATACTGTGCGCCAAGAAGTGCAATGGCCTATGGACAGCGCAACCGCGATGCTGGAAATTCAAACAACCCTGCTGCGGCATGGTGCTACCGTAGCTTGAAAAGAAAACTCAAGTTTAGGCAAAAAATACCGATGCGAATATGTAGAAATAACCACAACATAGAGGTGTGAAATACTTACTCGTTTGTTATTGGAACTATGTTGCATGATCTCTCGTTCTCTATAGTTTGGCTAAATATTTAAGCAATAAGGAAGAAAAATGAAACTACTAGTAATATGTATTTTTGTGATGAGTGCAGCCACAGCACAAGCTGAAAGCCTTGCTGAAAAACATCTTCGCATTCTTAATAACATAATAAAGCTGATAGAAGAAAGACGACAGCTAGACGTGGAAATAGATAGCATGTGGGAAACAATGGAGGACGAAGTAAATATAGCTTCTGAGATGGGGCTGACACAAGAAGAAGCGAAGTTGCTTGCCAAATGCAACAATGACCCCTTGTGGAGACGGCTCAAGGCCAACGGTAAAAAGCTCAAAAAGATAAAACAGCGCTTAAAAAAGATCGGGGATGAGGTGGAGCGCTATAACGCGAAGCACCTACTACTACCACTACCACTGCTGAATAAGTGGAAGCGCTATAACATTTATGATCTAAAGACGCTGCGAAAGAGGCATGCCATGGTTAAAAAATATCAGCGCAAGTGTAGGATTACAAACGAGATGTGAAGGTGGCAAGATATGGATACGGTCAATCTCAAATTGCTAGCAACTCAGATTCGCATCACGCCGTCGTCGAACACCCTGTTCGCGGCGGCGTGCGACGAACAGGCGGAGGCAATGCGCCTGTTTCGGCTAAGAGACCGCACGTTAGCCGTGCTTCCAGCACGGCTAAAAAAATGTTAGTTGTCTCTACAATTATGCCCCTCTAATACTTTTAATACAATGTGTCAAGGGTATAAACTAACTTTATACGAGAATCCCCCGCAACTACCACGGCGAGAACTGAGAGATTTTAATGGAGAGCTTGTAGCCTAACCCTTAAGCTTCTTCCTCTCCGCTGTCTTGGCGTAGACATCGACCTTGCCCTCAATGCGCCTTGCAGCCGAATCAGCAGGCCGCTCTATCACTGGCGTGCCCGTCCCCTTTGCCTATGAGTGCGCTTTCTTCTGCCAGTTATGACGCGACTTCGAGAAGAGTTTATAACAAAAGTATTGCCTGCTGTGGGCTTCCGTTACAAGAGCGAGGTTGTAGATATCTCCCGTAGTGGACTTGACCTCATAGGCCACTACACCTTAAGTTTCTTGCTGACCGCATTGCGGGCATAGGTATCGACCTTGCCGTTGCCATACCCGAAAGACTAAACCAAGATAACGATAACCGTGATGAAGGGTCTCGGCGTAGGTGGGTCTACTGGTCTCATTGTGGCTACCACATACCGAAGAGTACGATAGTTGTCTACGGCTGGGTCTTCAGACGAAAATTTTATCGCGAGTTTGGCTACCCTACACCGCGCTGACTTCAATTCAGCTCAAGTTTACCCACTGACTGCCGATAAAGATGGTAGGCAGGCACCTTCCCACAGGAACAAACAACCAACGACAGAGGTCAGAGTCACGCCTGTCTGCTGGCCTCCCACAATGGAGGTAAGCTATGGATATTGTTAACCTTAAGCTGCTGACCGAGCAAATTTCCAGTTGTCTACACGAGCGTGACGGACAATGAGGTATTTTATCTTCGCATGTACGGGTGCGTTCATGTATGCCGCTCTCTGGTCGGAACCACAAGCTGAACGTCTTGCAGAAAAACGTATCTACATTTCTAAGGAAATACTGAAGCTGAAGGAAGAAAGTCAACAGCTAGAAAGTGAAATAAAGAGCATGATGAGAACAATGTTCGACGAAGTGCATATAGCTTTTATCAAGACACATACGCCAGAAGCCTCTGATTATTTTGACAACTGCGATCTCACCTTGTGGGGATCGCACAATATAATGTCCGGATCGATTCACCCGCTCACCAAAAAGATCAGTGATGAGGTGAACCGCTATAGCGCGGAGCACACGACACCAGCAATACTGCATAAGCTGATTGAGTACAAGCACCATGTAGATCTAGATCTAGAAAGAAGTCGAAAGAATCATGCCATAGTTAAAGAATTAGAGCGCAGGTGTAGGATTACAAACAAGTTGTGAAGGAGGCAAGCCATGAAACTACTACTAGCCTTACTATCTATAGTGCAGGTAGCAGCCCAGCCTTGCAGCAACGATGCTTCTAATTTCCGTTGTGTGCGATACGTAAGCAACCACGATGGAGACACCATTACATTCGACATAGCAGGTGTGCATCCCTTACTTGGTAACAATATCAAGGTTCGGCTTGCAGGAATAGATACACCTGAAGTTAGAACAAAGGATAAGTGTGAAAAGGCAGCTGGAAAGAATGCAAAGCAGATAGTAGCTACGTTGTTGCGTAAAGCAAAACGAATTGATCTTGAAGACGTGCGGCGTGGCAAGTACTTTCGCATTGTTGCCAATGTCAAGGTTGATGGACAGTCTGTAACCGAGCTGTTACTAAGCCGTGGTATGGGATACCCCTACGATGGAGGCAAGAAAAGAAAGATCAACTGGTGTGGGGACAAATCTATGTTGCGAGCGATCAAGAAAAAATAGTTTTATAGCTGGCATCTGCAGCATTGATATGTAGTATTGTTGTGCTATTAACACACCTCCATACCTACTCACCAGATACGTAATCATCTCATCAACAAGCACTACCACGGCCTAGATCGGCTGTTATTTTCGCAACCCCTACAAGGTTGACCAAAGGTTAGCCAGAGATTGACCGAGGAGTTGTCGTTTCTTCCGCAAAGGTTGACTATTTCCATCTTAGTGAGAGGAGAATTTTCTCTGACTTCCTAATTTGGAGGTTCAGCGTGGCAGTGGGCTGGTAGATCACGACAATGAGGGAGGGAGGTAACTAGCCCTTGTAGATTATCAAAAAATGGCAGCCTCTTGAGCACGTGAAAATAGCTGTTATCTATGGATGTTAGGTTGCGTTTGGTTGTCTTTTTCCGCTCTTAGTGGGGGGCAAATTTTATTAACCGCCATAATTGGAGGTGCAACATGGCAATGGTTTTCGCGCTCAAAGAGCGAGGCAGAAGCTCAAGTTGGAGGGCAAGTGAGCACAGATCAGCAAAACACGGAATCTGTGCTCAATCCTCTATTATCAATGACTTCGGAGACATATATTACTTCTGCGTTTATTCCTGTAAGCGTGCTCAAACAGAAATACCTTGATAATCTTCTCTCAACTAGAGAAATCGCTAAAGAATTTGCGTGCTCAAAAACGCAAGTCAGAAAACTTCTACTAAAATACAACATCCCCCTGCGCAATCGTTCAGAACGCTACGGCTCCCATAAGCAATAGCTGTGCAAAAAACTTGCTCATTCCACAATTTTCAATGACATCAGAGAGCTACACGACTTTTGTACCCATACCTAAAGATGTGCTCAAAGAGAAATATCTCAAAAATCGCCTCTCAATGCGGGTTATCGCCTATGAATTTTCGTGCTCAAAGACATACGTCAGAAGCTTGCTCATCAAACACAGAATACCCCTGAGAAAGGCACGCAGAGTGGGGCAGATGGTTTGTCTACGGCAAGTGACGGTAAAGCCGACATAATAAAGCTAACTACCTAACGGCAAGTCAACGCAACTCGCATAACTATGCTAATATACTGATATTTTATATATATTAAAATTATATAAGATAAACATTGATTTTTAAATTATTTCTTGGTAAAAATATAAATGTCAGTTTACTATTGAGGATAACCCTTGAAAATATTTATTTGTTTTCTGCTGTGTTTAAGTGTCGTTACCAGCAATGTCTATGCCCGCCGTGTCGTCAAGAAATTCGATCTCCTGCAGGATGCCACCCGCGAGATGTTCAAAATTCCTAAATTCACTGCAAACATGGCTTGGGGCAAGAGTGGTGTTGCCATTGACGAACTCATCACCTACCTGCACAACCATGATCCCAAGATCTACAGGCTATACAAGAGTGAGCGCGGGCTGCGCACACAACTGGGAAAAGCGATCAGGGAGGAGATGCAAGGCGATGTCTTCAGCTTGAAAATCGGAGAAGATGTCAAACTGGTTAGGAAGTATTTTCGTGGCGCAGCTCCTGATCTTAAGGCCATCATTGCTGACATAATTGCTACAGATGCGTTCAGTGCCAAAATGCAGTGGGGGAAGGAAGGCTTGAGTATGGATGACATCTTGGCTGAAGTCATTACACATCATTCTGAGGTTCGCGAACTGTATGTGGGTGCCTCACACAACAACAATGAGTATGGACTGCGCACAGCCTTGGGGGAGGCGCTAGATGCAGAGATGCAAGGCGATGTCTTCAGATTGCGAATCAAAGAAGATGGCAAAAAGGTTGGGAAGTATTTTCGTGGCACAGCTCCTGATCTTAAGGCCATCATTGCTGACATAGTTGCTACAGATGCGTTCAGTGCCAAAATGCAGTGGGGGAAGGAAGGCTTGAGTATGGATGACATCTTGACTGAAGTCAGCACGCATCATCCTGAGGCTCGCGAACTGTATGTGGGAGCTTCACACAACAACAAGGGGCATGGACTGCGCACAGCCTTGGGGGAGGCGCTAGATGCAGAGATGCAAGGCGATGTCTTCAGCTTGCCAATCAAAGAAGATGGCAAAAAGGTTAGGAAGTATTTTCGTGGCGCAGCTCCTGATCTTAAGGCCATCATTGCTGACATAGTTGCTACAGATGTGTTGAGTGCCAAAATGCAGTGGGGGAATAAAGGCTTGAGTATGGATGACATCATAGCTGAAGTCAGCAGGCATCATCCTGAGGTTCGCGAACTGTATGTGGGATTTTCACATAACAACAATGAGTCTGGACTGCGCTCAGTCTTGGGGATGGTGCTAGGGAAAGAGATGAAAGGCGATGTCTTCAGCTTGGACATCGGTGTAGATAGCAAACAGGTTAGTAAGTATTTTCGTGGCACAGCTCCTGATCTTAAGGCCATCATTGCTGACATAGTTGCTACAGATGCGTTGAGTGCCAAAATGCAGTGGGGGAAGGAAGGCTTGAGTATGGATGACATCATGGCTGAAGTCAGCACGCATCATTCTGAGGTTCGCGAACTGTATGTGGGTGCCTCACACAACAACAAGGAGTCTGGACTGCGCATAGCCTTGGGGAAGGTGTTGAGCAGCATAGATAGGGTGGTTCTCCATGACCAGGGGTATTTTTGGAAAGGGAAGAAGTAGGTCAATGCTTTAGCTTCGCTGCCCCCTACACTCCGCTCGCCACACCGCCTTTTTGTAACGCTCGCTTCTTGTGCACATGTACATTGCTAATGTGAACCGCCCCTATGTTGTCTCGCTCCGTTTGAGGTTGCCATGCCTTAATCCTTCAGCTTGACATTTTTCATAGGGCTGACCTCCCCCCATTTTTTCCCGACTTCCGCATAAGAATGCTTTTTTACTTTACCTCAAGATGCGTCCTATATTCCATCGTAAGGGCGATCGCATCAAGGCACATCTGGATATTTGCTTCATCACGTATGCGCTAGGTCGGCAACTGATGTATCGCTATCGTCTGCATCAAGGGGAGAGGTTGAGTTACGATGTATTGCGGGCAGCACTTGCGGAGACGGAATTTTCATTGTTACGCCATATCAAGAGAGGTGAGCTGTATGGTGTCCCTATGTCCGCGTCCCCCGTAGCCAAGAACCTCTACCGCCTCGTCGGTCTGCGTTGCTCCTCTAAACCTTTCAAGCTCTAAATAACTGACCAAAACTTGTGCAATCGTAGTGCCTCAACAGAGGAGTCGATCCCTATAATATCAATGCCTTAAGCGAAAAACGTGCGGAAGTCGGGAGTGAGGCATAACGGCGGGAGAGACAGCTAACCTATGGAGGTTGTGAAAAGGTTGCTGAATGCTTGTGGAAAGGCTGCTGAATGCTTGTCGGGAGGTTGCAATTTATTCCCTGAAGGTTGCGTTTTTCTGTCTTAGTGGGGGGACAATTTTAGAATTTCATCATGGAGGTGCAGCGTGGCAGTGGACTGGTGGATCACGGCAGCGAGGGAATCAACTAGCCAGCGTAGATTGCCAAAAAATGACAGCCTCTTGAGCACGTGAAAAATCCTGTGATCTATGGCTGTTAGGTTGCATTTGGTTGTTTTTGGTTGTCTTTTTCCGCTCTTAGTGGAGGGACAATTCTTGCTAACTGCCAATTTTGGAGGTGCAACATGGCGGAAAATTTTTCGGTGGAGGATCAGATCATTGCTTGCTCATTGTCGCGGGAACTGCAACCGCGGCAAGCAGTTACGGAGGTGAGCAATTGAGTAAAGCAAAAGATAATCAGGTACTGGAAAACTACGTGCTCATGCTGCTGTATTGTCTCCAAACTATAGCGCGGGTGTGTTGGGCTGGCTTGAAGAATATGAGCTGGGAAATGTGGTTCTTTGTGGTGATGATGGCAGGCTTTCTAGGCATGCTCATGTTTTACGACATAAATCATGTGCATAGGTTTATTTACTGGCTGTTTACTGATTCTTACCCGTTCTACCTGCGATTGTTCTTAGGAATGCAAGTATCGAATCAATATCTGCTGCTGATGGGTATTTTCTTGGTCGTCTTTCTGTTCCTCTGTGGCTACAAAAATTTCAGAAGGCATGTTGTGTTTCAAAAAGCCATCGAGCGAGCAGGATTAAAAACAGCAACAGGCGAAAATCCAAAGATCAAGGCGATCGTTCCTATGGGTGAATGCCGCCTCAAGGTGGTTGTTGAAACATACGGCGTTGGTCTCAACAAGTTTCAAGCACAACAAAGACCTCAAGCCGTTTGAAGAGAATCTCCAACGCTTCAAAGATAGTGTTGAACGCTACAAAGAGAAGAGTGCGGCAAAGTATGGCTGCTGCGGAGGATGGCGGCAGGTACTGGACGACTGGGCAAAGGAGGAAGAGGAATGACTAGAGTCTGTAAACTAAAGGGATGTAGGGAACGAGTGCCGAAGGAAGCGTATGGTGGCTGTCAATATTGTAGCGATGAGTGTGCTGCAACAGCAAGGCGGGATTATCTGCGCAACTATATGCGAGGCCGGTATAATAGCAATCATGAGTATAGAAAGCAGCAGCGAGAGTGGCGGCGAAAGAAGTGGGCTAACGACCCTGAGTTCAGAAAGCAGCAGAATGAGTATATGCGAGAGTATGGACGAGAGCGATATGCCAACGATCCTGAGTATCGAGAACGGAGGCTAGCGCAATGTCGTCGCTAGTCTGCTGTGATGAGCTCATATACATGCGCAACGACATGTCGTGCAGCGGGGTTGATTGCAAAGGCAATGGCAAGGGCAATGGCAACTGCGCCGATAATCAATGCTATCCCCATGAGCACTTTACGCATCTCCTATTTCCTGTTGTTGTCTACACCTAAAATAATTATCGGTGCAATGCCAATCTTCCTTTACCCTGTTTTTGCAATCTATTGATATCTCACATAAAAATCACTAGCTCTTCCAAGGGCGGCAGCTAACGCAATGTCGTCGCTAGTTGTCGCTAGTCATCACTATAAAGCACCTTGCTCTCTAGTTTAATAATGCGATCCTCCAGACGACGGCAGCGAGCGAAGACAGGTGCAAGCACCTTACGTTGATGATGAATTGATAGAGGCAGAGCTGGAGGTGATTAGTCAGGAGTTCAAGGATGGCATTAGACAGAATTTTAATTCACTTTTGGAGCTAACGGACGATGACAAAATATCACAGGCAAAAAAACATGCGTAAAGCTAGGAGGAAATTCAAAAATGTTGTCTTGTGCAGTCGAGACTTGCTCATAACGCGCTTGCTGTTTGAAAGCAAGATAGCCAGTCAAGAGCAGATAGCTGATCATCTTTTCCCTAATGTGTCTGCACAAACCGTGAATAGGCGGCTGCTAAAGATTATGGAACTTGGTTTGATACGAAGAAAGCCTATTGCTGTGGATAATAAGATCATTTACGCATACTCGCTAACTCAACGCGGCCTCACCAAGACTCAGCTAACACTGTCTTTCCGTGTAAAAACAGCAGGGACGTTAAGTGAGTGTCCGCTACATGACATCGCCCTGAACGACATTCGCAAGGCATTTGAAGCCAAGTCAGCAGTGCAACGCTACTACAGCGAGAATGTCCTACAAAGTTGCGATGAATACCGCGACGACAGGAAGTTTCGGCCATTCATTAAGCTGAACAGTGACGCAATGGCAGAGGTAGACACAAGAATTGGGGTGCTGAATTTGGCTATCGAGTTTGACACGACACACAAAAGCAAGAGTCGCTATTTGCGCAAGCTCAATACCTACTATGTCGAACAAGGCGTGGACGGTGTGCTTTACATCTGTGCAAACAAATACATTTTGAACGTCCTGCTGAAGGTAGATAGGGAGGTGTCAGATCGTTACCAGTGTGACCCCAAGGTGTATTTTGCTTTGCTCGAAGATGTCACTGGTGCTGCTGGTGAACTGACTTTCAGAAGCGTGCATAAGGGCATCTTCTGTGTCGGCTAGGGACATGCAGGGTGTTCTCGATGCTTGCTTAGTGACTGCTGAGTGGGTAAGCAGGCGGGAAGATGTAACTGCTTGTAATTACTGTGTGATGTTGAGCAAAGCTGAAGAGCAATCAGAGGGGTATCAGCTATTATGACATGTGTCTTCAATAACCACTTAATTAGGAGGTGTTTCATGCAGAGGGAAATGGCGATCTTGAACTCTATGGCTTGGTGTTATACAACTGAAAGGAGCATACGATAACCAATGAGGTTCTGGGAAGGCACTGTAGCAAGTGCAAAACATTCAAGGCCTGGGACTGCTTCAGCAAGAAGCCTCGCGGTCGTAATGGTCGAGATAGCGGTTGCAAGGAGTGTCGCAAGCAGGCGCAGTCACGCCGTAGGAGGAAGGCTAGGGCTAACAAACACATGGTCATAGACGGTGAAAATTTGGTGGTCGAAAGTGAGGTCATCGGCGATCCATCTAAGGTAGACTGGGACACTGTAGCCAGAATTATCGTCGATGCGTATAACAATAGGGAGGTGACCGATGTATAGAAAAAGAATGAACCACAGAGAGATGAAGGCATTGGTGTTGAAGGTCGTGGCTGATTGTCGCGGCCTTGCCGAAGACCACATCAGGAATTGGCAGCCGTTTGATAGGACATGGCAAACAATTGAGGGTGCGGTCTATCTGCGCCTGTCAGATGATACACAAGTGGCGGTTGAGCGTGGTTCGCTGGAACAGCAAATTCACATTGCCATCTCTGAAGCACAGTATCGTTCAGAACAGGAGAAGGTGAACTACAGGATTACCGAATTCTACATCGAGCCAGGCATCACGGGTACGCATGGCAATCGTCCCGAATTCATCAGGTTGCAGTACAACATCAGCTGCAAGAACCACAGCTTTGTTATCTTCAAGGAAATCTCCCGTCTGGTCAGAGATATTGAGATTTGGAAGCGGTTCTTCAGGCTGTGCCAAAGCCACGACTGCGAGATATGCTTGCGTGGGTTGCCTTTTAACCCCAACGATCCAGCCTCGATCTTGCAGCTGGATCAACTGGCAGCGTTTGCTGAATTCGAGTCTCGGACAATTTCCAAGCGAGTCAAGGAGAGCGTTCATTCTGCTATGCTCACTGCTGGCAAGTTCAACGGCTACTTCCCGCTGCTGGGCTTCGATGCCCTTAAGAGTGAGCATGGAGATTACACAGGCATCTATACGCCTAACGAGGAAGAGCTGAAGCAGGTTGAATTACTCATGCAGCAATTTCTACGGGTGGACAGATACAGCCTTTTGCTCAACTGGTGCAGTAAAATGAACATCAAGACCAAACGAGGCGAGGACTTCACGAGGTTCAGCATCAAGACTTTGCTCACTAATCCCCGCTACATCGGCAAGTGGTATCGCAACAAGCACAATGCGGGCAAGCGACAGAACAAGCTCATGCCTTACGAGCGTTATACCGAAGTTGAATTGGGACATGGCTGCGTTATCGACGCAGGACTATGGCAACGGGTGCAGGACAAGGTCAAGGAATTGGACGGCTCAAGAACACAAGCAACCATCCACTGCTATCCTCTCTCTGGCTTGCTTGTTTTTACTGACGGCTCTAGCTTCACGGGGAGCGGTTCTAGGACAGGAGGTTCGCCCAAAACCTACTACTATAACAAAGCCAACAACATCAGGATTAGAACCGAGATATTCGAGTCTGAAGCTGAAAAAACGCTACAGCATGTAGCCAGCAAATCAGTTAAGCTTCAGCAAAGCATTGCCGACTATGCAAACCAGAAGGATGCTGCCATTGGGGTAGTTGCGAAGAAAATTGCAGAAATCGACACGAACCTCGCAGAGGTGGTAGCCAAGCGGGAAAGTATCGACAAACGCTTGAGCTTCTTGCTTGAGGGCAACAATCTGGAGATGGCACAATCGTTCAGAGACGAGTATGGCAAGCAGTTTATGATTTTGAGGGACAAGGAGCGGGAGCTTGGCAGTACGAAGAAGCAGCTTCAACTAATGCACAAGCACCTATCGGAAGCACAATCTCCTCGTAAAGACGGAGGACTAGAACGTATCAACGAGGCAATCAACTACATCAAGAAAGATGATTTGACCTCGCTCAAGTCTGTATACCGAAGGATGTTTCAGAAGATCGTCATTCGTCCACTGGAGGACAAGAAAGTTCAACTGGAGTTCATCTTCAAAGACATGACCACACCACCTAGCGGGGGTGTGGTCACATATTGCACAGCGGTGGGCAAGCTTCCCCTCCCCATACCCCACCCCTGCTTTGTCTCGGTGTTTTAAAATCGGAGGTGGTTGACATTGAGGCTGACAAAAGTAACCAACAAAGCCTAATCATCGTTACATCCTCCCGTGCGTGCTACACAAGACTTTTTGCCGCTTGCTAGCTCCCTTGCTTGTGCTCCTTGGCGGGAGCTAGAAAGCGGCAAAAGGTTAGGCGGAGCCTATCGGAGTCACAACAACCCTCGCTCGCAAGAATAGACAATAGGGAAGGCAGCCTCAATGTCAACCACCTCCACTTAGCTATTAGCACCGTGCCAAATATGAGAAAGCTCATGGCAAGTACTGTGCCTGTATTCCAAAGCCAAATCCCCGAATCCATGCTCGCTACGCCGCTTTTTATAACGCTCGCTTCGCACGGCTCTTTGCTGCTTTCTCGCTCCAACTCGCTTTATGCACTCAGGCATAGTGCTGGCTAGGTAATGTCTGCCGTTTGCCTAACATACCACTAAAGTATGAGTCAGATAGGTGGTGGACGGGCAGTCTCGTAGTGCCTCAACAGAGGAGTGAACTCCTATAATATCAATGCTTTAGATAAAAAATATGCGGAACTCAGGCTCAGTGGGATACACACGGTGTTGCTAGCACTAATCTGGCCTACTTTTACTTATTTGGTAGTTTTTTCACTCACCTACACATCATTAATACAGTCTTGACATTATATTAAAATATGATATACAATGCAGTGTTTGCAGTGCATAAGCATTTATTTGTTATACAGAGGATAAAGTATGAGAAGTTTTATTTATTTATTGTTGTTTTTGGGTGTTGTCACAAGCAGCGTTTATGCCAGAAAAGCTGTCAAGGTAAGTAGATTAGATTTGCTCAAGGATGCCGCCTACCAGATGCTCAAGATTCCTGAATTCAAAGGAAGAATGACTTGGGCAAGTGGCGGTATTGAGATTGATGAGTTCATCAATTACCTGAGTGTGCATGAGACAAAAGTTTACAGCCTCTACGATTCTGAACGAGGTCTACGCCTAAGTCTGGGAAAAGCACTAAACGACGCAATGAACCGTGACATTTTTAGCTTGCCAATCAAGGCCGATGGTAAAGATGTTCGCAAGTATTTTCGCGGTGCAAAGCCTGATCTTCAAGATATTATCTCCACAGCAGTGATTGCTGACCCTGAACTCAATGCTAAAATTCAGTGGGGCCGTGAAGGACTGAGTACGGATGAGATCATGGCTGCGGTCATAGAGCTTTACCCAGAAGTTCGCACTCTGTACGTGCAATCTTCAACCAATAAGAATGAACGTGGACTTCGCACTGCCTTAGGAAAGGCACTGGATAAGGAGATGGAGGGTAGTGTTTTTAGCTTGAGAATCGATGTAGATGGTAAACTGGTTCACAAGTATTTTCGCGGTACAAAGCCTGATCTTCAAGCTATTATCTCCACAGTGATTACTGACCCTGAATTAAGTGCTAAAATGCAGTGGGGCAGTGAAGGACTGAGTACGGATGATATCATGGCTGCGGTCATAAAGCTTTACCCAAAAGTTCACACTCTGTACGTGCAGGCTTCAACCAATAAAACTGAACTTGGATTTCGTGTCGCCTTAAGAAAGGCACTGGATGAGGAGATGGAGGGTAGTGTTTTTAGCTTGCAGATCGGGGTAGATGGTAAACTGGTTAAAAAGTATTTTCGCGGTGCAAAGCCTGATCTTCAAGCTATTATCTCCACAGTGATTGCTGACCATGAATTAAGTGCTAAAATGCAGCGGGGCAGTGAAGGACTGATTATGGATGAGATCATGGCTGCGGTCACAAAACTTTACCCAAAGGTTCGCACTCTGTATGTGCAAGCTTCAGCTAATAAGAAAGATCATGGGCTTCGCATTGCCTTAGGAATAGCACTGGATGCGGAGATGGAGGGTAGTGTTTTTAGCTTGAGAATCGATGCAGATGATAAATATGTTCGCAAGTATTTTCTAGGTGCAAGGCCTGATCTTCAAGCTATTATCTCCACAGTGATTGCTGACCCTGAATTAAGTGCTAAAATGCAGTGGGGCAGTGAAGGACTGAGTACGGATGAGATCATGGCTGCGGTCACAAAGCTTTACCCAAAGGTTCGCACTCTGTATGTGCAGGCTTCAGCCAATAAGAAAGATCATGGATTTCGCATCGCCTTAGGAAAGGCACTGGATGGAGTAGATGGGGTAGTTGTTCGGTATTATAGTACGGGTGGTGTGAGATATTTCTGGAAAGAGTAGGAACTGCAACATTTAGCAGCAACGTCTTTAGCTTCGATGTTTGCCCTGCGTTCTATCAACAGCTTAACTATCTCTGTCTTTCCCTCCTTCGCGGCAGTGTGTAAATCAGCATTCAGTGTATTTGCCGGAATATGATCTCCCGTAGCAGTAGGAGCTGCCTTGATACGGAAACCTTCGCCATGCGTAGCCCCTGCCTGTTGCAGCAGTGCAATTGTCTCTTGCTTAGCAAATGCGGTCGCTTCATCGAGTGGGGTGTCGCCGTATTCGTTGGCAACGTTTAACCAGTACTGTGCGAGGATGTATGGAGCTAGGAAGCGGCAAAAGGCTCGCGCAGCGACCCGTCCCTTCAGACTAATACATCTTATAATGTTGTTTTAAAAATAAAGGCAGGCATGCCATAGCCATCAGAAGCTAACAAAAAACATGGAGCATCGACCCGTCAGCTGCGCCAGCAGATAATAAAAAACAAAATGCGCCAGCAGATGATAAAAAACTAAGCCCCGATACTATCATCTTGACTGGCAGAACTTGCCGGTAAAACGCCGAGACAGATGTTGAGTAGTATTTCACCTTGTTCGTGATTGAAACTGACGACACGCACACCCTGTTTAAATTTTTTGCTGTTCTCGACGGGCTGTCCCCATTTTATTTCAATACGAAAAGGCAGCAACCCTGATCTTTGTAAAGTGTATTCGACCAAATCTACGCTGGAATTCAGCATAACTTCAACCACTACACCTTTGGCAAGATAACGACTAGTTTCAATGGCAAACCCACAGTTAGAAACGTTAATTACTGCAGCTTGGTCATCACTCCAGCGCATGGTAAGTGCTTCGCGATCGGGAATTGGCCAGCGACGATAGTTACGATCTTTGTCGAGTTTGAGATAAGTGCGATATGATCTTTTGGCTAGCGATTGCTTGATTAAATCACCATGAAACGGATTGTATTCATAAGCTTCAAAAAGCTTTTCATAGTGTTTTATCTTCACCCATCTTTTGTTCAATCCTGTGCTAGCAGCGAGAAAGTTTTCACTCAAAAATTTTCTTGTCGTGCTTCCCAACATTATTCGGAACGGCTCACAGGAAGCTTCAAGACGTGAGGCAAAGATTACCGCACTGCCAACCAATGAGATATCGCGATCGTCGCCGATTACACCGATATAGACCAAGTCAGTGTTGATGCCGATACGTAGTGGATAGGTATACAGGCTGTCGTTTTTTTCAACACAGCGTTGCAGGCAGTCTTGCTGAATTTCGATCGCACAGTTGAGGGCAGCTTCGGCGTGATTACGATTGTCGCTTGTCACTGGATAGCCAAAATAAGCTAGCAAGCCATCACCCAGTGTTTTGTTGACTTCTCCGCCGTAACGATAAATTTTTTCTTTGAGATAGGTGATGTTAGAACTCAGCCGTGACAATGCAAGACGCGGGGTCAAGTCTTCAGAGGACATGGAAAAGCCCACCATGTCGATAAACATAACACTGACCAGATGTTCCGCGGGTTCATTGCGTGGTATTGTGCCTTTGATGAAATTTTCTTCTGTCAACGACAACATACTTAAGAAATAATCTGAACGCACACCAAGATAAAATCCCACTGCCCACAACGGCCATGTCGTCACCATGTCAAAAAACATAAAACTTGCCATACCTACACCAGCAATTGCAACATATATCATGGCAAAGAAGGTTTTGCGTGGCAAGATACGCACAGCTAGTAGACCAAAGAGACAGCAGAGAAAGGCGATTAGGTTATCGAAAGGCAAAGGGGTAAGCCATTGCCGTGTCATGACACTGTTGAGGAAAGCTACTGTCAGCCATGAACTTTTGATTGTGCCAATATAGCTGGAACGTTCAGATTGCGCACTCAACGGCATTTCAGGCAAAATAGCGACAACATCGTTCGCGGTGATATTGGAAAGAAAATCACGCTCAAAATCTAACAACAGGTCGGCAAAATCCTGACTGCGAGTGCGCAAGTCTCGCCGTCGGGGAAAATTAACCAGTGCTAAACCATTATCATCTACGGGTAGTTCTTGCCCGTTGAACCATGCCTTCCCGTTACGTGTCGCTAATTCTTCCCCCGCGGCAAGCAGAGCAACGTGGGGCACAATAAACGAAGAAGAGGTGGCGAGATGCGAACCAAAACTCAACATAGGGTAAACATATCCCGGTGAGTAGCTTTCATCTTGTCCGATACGGGCGAAATTTTGCACGGCTTGATTGTCAATCGAGTAAGGTATGCCTATGCGGTAAGGCAAGCCCGCGCCACTGACTCCACTGGAAAATTTTTCGCTGTCGATGCTAACCATCAAATTATCACGCCGGCCAAACTCAGAGATACGGCTGCTGATAACCAAAGGCACTGAAAGTTGCGCTAACTGCTGAGTAAAAGTTGCTGATTTGCCGGGTGCGAAGAACGACCAAACATTGTCAATATAGATGGAGCGCGGGTTACGGGCGGCAATTTTTTCCAATGTTTTGAGCAAGGTTGTATTAGAGGGAAACAGACGATCAGCTCTATACGTAAGCAACTTGATTCTGCTATCAAGTGGCGGAGCAAGATCGAACAGTTCTCGTGTCTTGAACTCAAGCGGACGCAGCAATTTATGCTCGATAAATTCCGCCGCGGGGCTAAGCTTATAGAGCATGATTACAAGCGTCCACGCACCTAAAAACACAAGAATTTCTGCATTTTTTTTACTAAACATGGACATGCGTTTCCTACCTCTACAACTTTCCGCCTTATCATGTCGGCAGATAGACTTGATTGCTTCAGCACGACCCCGTGGGTGCGGATAATTGTCATGCTAACCTATTGATTTTTATGAAAAAATATTTTTTGCAATTTTTGCCTCAATAAAAAAAATTATCTGTCGATGAGGCTACAGGTTCTATGTTTTTGTCATTTTGATTGGGGAGATGTAGCGATGAGGTACTTGGTTTTTGTTTTTTTTCTGGTGACATTAGGATGTAAAATAGACATTGAGGGTACTGATCCGCCTCTGCAACTGCAGAAAACACAGAACAGTGGTGAGGTTGATCCAGTTTCTGTTTATGTTGCCGACACGGGCGATAGCAGTATTAACGTCGGTCTCACGGGCGGCAATGTCGAGGGACACCACTACTCTATTTCTTTCTCGCAGTCGCCTGAACAGAAGCAGCTGACTTCAGCCTTGCTGGGGCAGCAGATGTTCATGATGAGGGTTTTGGAGAAGGAAGGTAGTAGATTGTTTTCCAAGTTAGCGCAGAATCCAGCAACAGCACGCAAGCTGCAAGAGGTCGGGATGCGCCTGCTGTCCAACAAAAACCTTGTCAACAGTCTACTCAAGGCCGATGGCGTGGATATGGCACAGGTTACCTCACAGGTTGCCGCACTGGTATCGGCAATTGGTTCACTGGACAATGCAAAAACTGCCAAAGAAGAAGAGGCTGCTCGTATCGTGGTCAACAATGCTCTGTATGACTTGAGTGTTAATCGCAATTTGATGGCCGCGATCATGAGTGTGCTGGCGAAGGAGGGTGATTTCCTTGCCCAGGTATTGCTGGAGGAAAACCTTATCTCTGGTATTCTGGGACAGAAGGATTTCATTGCCGAATTGATGAAATACGACGAAGGCAAGATTCTCTCGCAAATCATTGACATCCCGCTGGCTTTGCAAAAAATCGAAGAAGTTGTGGCGGTCTTGCTTGCTAACGAAGAGTTGATGCGAGCATTGGTCGTGCCAGAAGACGATGAAAAATTTGTCCAATTGGTCACCAGCCTGCATGAACTGACTAACGAGATCATGTTTGCTGAGGGTAAGGTCAGTGCCGACCGTATCAAGGTGAAAATTCTCGAAGTAATGCAAAGTTTGACCGAAAACGAAGAGCTTTTCGCGACAATTTTCACCGCCCTGTTCAAGGACATGGGCATGGGCAGCACACTACTTACTCACAACTGGGAAAAAACTAACACACCGACCATCACCTTAGGTAGCAGTCTGCCTAAACCAACTTCGACGGAGAAGATGGTGCAGGTTACCGTGTTAACTTCTGATGGCAGTCTGGCTGGCTATCGCTACCGTATTTTGCATGACGAAGGGCTATGTCCGAGCACTCCCAAAAGCTATACAGGCAACGTGGTTAGTTTTCAAAAACCAATCACCGCCGCGATGCTACGTGCGGGGCTGAAAACCCTATGTGTGTTCGGTGTTAATGATGACCACCATCTGTCATCGCTTATTGTTTCTTACAGCTGGTTTTATTCTGGCGGTATGCCCTTCAAAATGCAAGGCGCAGACCGAAAATAGTTTGAGTTTTGCGAGCGTTGCTTTTTGCACAAAGCAGAGAGCAGTGCTCGCAAAACATAGTCAAATGACTGTGACATAGACTCAACTCACCTATTCTGGTAAAATAGCATTTTTACAATTGGAGGAAACGATGAAATTATCACAGGATAGGATTACAGTGTTGTTGACGGAACTCAGTGGCTGGCAGTTGGATGGCGAACAGATTAAAAAATCTTTTCAGTTCCGTGATTTTCAACATGCCTTTGCTTTCATGACGGCCGCGGCTCTGCATGCCGAGCGACACGATCACCACCCCGACTGGAGCAATTGCTACAACCGCGTTGATGTCTCGCTCTCGACGCACGATTCGGATGGCATTACGGAGAAAGATTTTGCACTGGCTCGTTGTATGGAAGAGGTGGCGAACTGCTTTGCGAAGTGGGCGAGCTGATACCTTTACGCAATAAGTCGAGTGGCTCACAAGCAAGCGGGACTTGTAGTTTGATTTCCATATTGGGTTGTGCGATGTCGAGGGGAGCATCGTCTTTAGCGTTCTGTATGGCAGTGACGGTGAAGGCGGTTATTGCCCCGTGTGGCTTGATGATTTCCAGCACGTCGCCGCGGGCGATCTTCTCATGCACGGTTACGCACACACGGTTGTCGGCGATGCTTGCCTTGACGTAGCCGACGTACTTGTGCGTTGCGGTATAGCCACCGGCACGGTTTTGGAAGTCGCGGTCGAGTTTGCCGCTAAAAAAACCGCCTGTGTAGCCGCGATGACTGAGCGAACGCAACTGCACCAGCCAGTCAGGATCAATGTGGTATGGCTCATCTTGCAAACAACGATCGAGCGCGGCACGGTAGGTGCGTGTCGTTACCCCGCAGTAGAGCAAGCTTTTCATGCGACCTTCGATCTTTAGTGCCGTCACTCCCGCGGCGAGAATTTTGTCGAGGAACTCAATCGTGCAGAGATCTTTGGAGTTATAAATGTAAGAGCCACTCTCGTCTTCATGGACGGGAAAGTATTCACCGGGGCGTTTTTCCTCGACAAGGTGGTACTTCCAGCGACAGGTGTTAGAGCAAGAACCGCGGTTACCGTCACGGTCGGCGAAGTAACTGCTGAGGTTGCAGCGGCCAGAGTAGGTCATGCACATCGCACCGTGCACGAAAACTTCCAACTCCATCTCAGGTAACTGGTCTTTGATTTTGCGAATTTCTTTCAGGCTCAGCTCACGTGCCAACACACAGCGTTTTGCGCCAAGGCGCTGCCACATGCTGGCACTACGCCAGTTGGTAACGCTTGCCTGTGTGCTGACATGAACGGCAAGCGAAGAATTTTCCCGTACCAGTTCCAACACACCGAGATCGGAGACAATCACCCCATCCACCGCCAAGCGATCGAGGTGCTTGATGAAAGCAGGCAGTGCTTTTAGTTCACGCTCGTGGGCGATGATGTTCAGGGCGACGAAGACACGCTTGCCGTGTGCATGCACGTAGTTAGCGGCCTCTTCTAGCTGGGCGAGCGAAAAGTTGCTAGAGCGGGCACGCAGGTTGAAACTGCGTCCGCCGAGATAGACTGCATCCGCACCGTAGCGCAGTGCGATTTTGAGTTTGTCCATGCTACCCGCGGGTGCGACCAGTTCAATTTCAGGAGACATGCGATCCTCATTGTTACGCGCTAGTTCTACTGCAAGAGAGTGTGGAGAGCAACTGCTTAAATTTAATCCACCCCAAAACCAAACCCCGAATCCATGCTAGCGGTTTTTGTTTGTATGCGAGGAGCGTTTGTTTGTATATGGGGAGCGGGAGCTAGAAAGCGGCAAACTGCTCCCCATACCCCACCCCTGCTTTGTCTCGGTGTTTGAGAATTGGAGGTGTTGACATTCAGGCTGCTAAACGTGCCAAACAAAGCATGATTCATTACTATCTCCTCTCGTGCGTGTCGGGACTTGCTCGCTCCCCTCGGCGGGAGCCTAACGGGGTAGCGACAAGCTCCCGCCCGCAAGATATGTCTTGGGTGTTAGCAGCCTTGATATCAACACCTCCACTTATCTATAAGTACCCGTGGCAAATACAAGAAAGCTTGTGGTCAGCACTATGCCAAAAATAAAAACCAACCCCCGATATAAGCTCTCGGCTTTAGACGCTGCTGCAAATTATTGGGAGGCTACTAACACATTGCATAGCCTTGCGGGTGAGGGGCGTTGCGACCTCGGTAGGCTCCCGCCAAGAGGCGCAAGCGCCCCTCATCACGCACGGGAGGTTAAAAAATAAACAAATATGCACTGTTTGCACTGTAGCCTCCAAATTTTTTGCAGTAGCTAACAAAAAGCAGGGAGCATTCATCCCCGTCATCTGCGTTAGCAGATGACGAAAAAAACTCTGTTGACCTGCGGCTTTTTCGCGTATACTGTTATCGTTTAGTGTTTTTCTGCTGTGCATGGTTGTTTTTTTGGTTGCGCAGCTGCATCTTGGAATAAGGGAGAGTTAAGTCATGGCAAAGAGTGGTAGGCTGCTGGCAACGGCAGAGTATATTTGGTTGGATGGCGGGCGGCCGACACAGGGTTTGCGTTCCAAGAACAAGATTTTGACTACTGAGAAGGTGGAACAGCTAAGCGATTTGCCTGAATGGTCTTTCGATGGTTCTTCAACATGGCAGTCGCATGGTTCGCATTCTGACTGTGTGTTGAAGCCTGTTTTTTTCTGTCCTAATCCAATGCGTGAGATGGAGGGCAATCACTACCTCGTGATTGCAGAGGTTTACAATTCCGACGATACGCCGCATATCACTAACACGCGCAGTGAGTTGGCCAAGTTACTGGACAGTGCAAAGGATGCTGATCCGTGGATTGGGTTTGAGCAAGAGTATACTTTCTTTGAATACAGTCGCCCGTGGGGTTGGCCTAACAAAGGTGGTTTTCCAGAACCACAGGGGCCGTTTTACTGTGGCTTGGGCACGAACCGTGTTTTCGGGCGGGATATTGTCGAGGATCATCTGCAGCTTTGTAGGCAGGCTGATCTTGCATTTTACGGCCTCAATGCGGAGGTGATGCCCGCACAATGGGAATTCCAGATTGGCTATCGTGGTATTGATGGCGAAGCAGTTGATCCGCTGACGATTTCCGACCAACTTTGGATAGCGCGCTATCTATTGGAACGAGTAGCGGAGCGGCACAACGCCATCGTTTCTTTCGACAACAAGCCCATGCCGGGCGACTGGAACGGTGCTGGTATGCATACCAACTTCTCAACCGCGGCGACACGTGATAGTGAGAACGGTCTGGTGGCTATCAAATCTGCTGTGGAGAGCCTCAAGGAAAACCATGCTAAGCACATTCGTGATTACGGCGATCGTCTCGAAGATCGCCTGACAGGATTGCACGAAACTTGCCATATCGACCAGTTCAAGTCTGGTGTGCTGGATCGCGGCGCGTCAATTCGGATACCTCTTGTCACCTCGCAGCAGGGACATGGGTACTTTGAGGATCGTCGCCCCGGTGCTAACGCTGATCCGTATCGGGTTGCGTCTCGACTTGTGGAAACGGTATGCTTAAACTAACATCAGAATTTTAGTGAGGTCAGGTTTATGGACACAAAAGTTGGCATCAAGATCGAGGAAGTAGGCGATACGATGGTCTTTGCAATCGAAGGGCATCTCGATGCCTCTATGGTCAACGCCGTCAACGAACGCGCTACCGATGTGCTGGAGAGCGATTTCGTTAAGGTGGTGTTCGATTTCTCGAATCTGGTATACATCTCTAGTGCTGGTTTGCGGGTGCTTCTTTATGTAGCCAAAAAGACCAAAAGTAAGGGAGGCAAGGTGGCGTTGTGTTCGGTGAGCAGCAACGTGCAGAGAATTCTTGACATCAGTGGGCTGACCAGATTTCTGCCTGTCTATGATGATCGTGAAGCTGCACTAGGTGCTACCAAGTCGTGAGCGACGAAGCAGTAACCTCATGAGTGCGAGATGATTATTGGTGTCCCTGTCGAGGGTGCAGAGCGTGAGAAACGTACTGCGCTCACACCGCGTGTTGCGTCCGTGTTACGCAGCTGGGGTAGTGAGGTGCTGGTTGAGCGAGGAGCAGGTATTGGTGCTGGCTTCGCTGATGCCGATTATGAAGCACAGGGTGCTACCATCAGCGATAGCAGTGTGTGGTGTGACGCACACGTAATCCTCAAAGTTACCCCGCCGTCGCAGGCTGAGCTTGAACAGATGCAGGCGCATGCAACTCTGATTGGTTTTTTTAAACCACACAGCAATCAAGATTTACTTGAAACCGCTGCACAGCGTGAGCTTTCGGTGCTGGCGATGGACTGCATTCCTCGCATTTCGACAGCACAGAGTATGGATGCTTTGAGCACGATGTCAAACATTGCAGGCTACAAGGCAGTTATCGCAGCAGCAGACATGTATGGTGGATTTTTGCCGGGGCAGATTACTTCAGCGGGGCGCAGCGATCCAGCAGAGGTGCTGGTCATTGGTGCGGGAGTGGCGGGGTTGAGTGCTATTAGTGCGGCGCGTGGTCTCGGTGCGGAGGTCTATGCCTTTGATACGCGTGCTGAAGCTGCCGAGCAGGTGCGTAGTGTCGGCGGACGTTTTCTCGCCCTGGAAAGCAACGAGGGCGGTGCAGGGCAAGGTGGTTACGGCAAGCAGATGAGCGAGGAATTTGTCTCGCGTGAGATGGCGTTGCTCACCGCACGTTTGCAGCGCACCGCGATTGTGGTTACGACAGCACTGGTGCCCGGTCGTAAAGCTCCCGTGCTGATTACTCGCAAGATGGTCGAGAGTATGGCCGCGGGTAGTGTGATTTTTGATCTTGCCGCGGAGATGGGCGGCAACTGCGAACTGACAGTGGCGGATGAGCTGGTTACGCATCAAGGAGTAAAGATTGCAGGATTCACCGACTTGCCTAGTCAGCTGGCGGTGCAGGCGAGTACGTTCTACAGCAACAACTTACTCCAGCTGTTGAAGTTGCTGACCGGTGACGGGCAGCGTGAGCTAGATTTCGACCTCGACAACAAGATCGTTTCGGCGGCTTTGATCTGTCAACGTGGCACGCGGCGTTGGCCACCACCGCAAGTGGTTGACATCGCTCCGCCTCAGCAACCAACTCCGCCGCCTGCCGCAGCGCCAAAGGATGAAAGCACCGTCTCAGCTTCTGTGCGGCGGCTCAATCCCCTTGTGTGGTTGGGCTGGGGCGCAGCAGTGGTGTGTCTGTATGGCTTGGGTAGTTTTGCACCGCCGGATTTTCTCGAACGCTTGACAGTGTTTGTGTTAGCGTGTTTTGTCGGATGGCAAGTAGTGTGGAACGTCACGCCAGCGTTGCACACCCCGTTGATGAGCGTCACCAATGCTATCAGTGGGATAATTGTGCTCGGTGCGATGCTGGGACTGCAACCACCAAGCTTGAGTGTTGCCTCTTTTCTTGCCATCGCGGCGTTGTTGATGGCAACGGTGAACGTTGCGGGTGGTTTTTTTGTGACGTGGCGCATGCTTAAGATGTTTCGCAAGTAGGATTGTGCGTGAGTAGCGGTTTGTTGACAATTTCCTATCTGATCGCGGGAGTGCTCTTTATTTTGAGTCTCGGCGGGCTGAGTGCACACCATACCGCACGTCGCGGTGCATTGTATGGCACGATCGGTATTCTGCTGGCAATCGTCGCAACGCTATTGAGTGGTGCGACTGGCCTTGTGCTGATTACGGCACTGCTCGTTGTTGGATCTGGTGTTGGTATTTATGTTGCTCGCCGGGTTGAAATGACCGCTATGCCGCAGTTGGTGGCGATTTTGCACAGCTTTGTTGGTTTAGCAGCAGTGCTGATTGGTTTTAGCGACCATGTCACGCAACACGAGATCGCTGACAACGTGGCACAAGCGGTGCATCGTGGCGAGGTGTTTGTCGGTGTGTTTGTCGGTGCACTGACTTTTACTGGTTCGGTGGTGGCTTGGGCTAAATTACAGGGGATACTTGACGGTCGGCCGCTGCTGTTGCCCGCCCGACATCTGTTGAACTTGCTGCTGCTGGGGTTGATTATTGTCTGTGGGTATTTTTTTGTTGACGGTGGCAGTGTCTTGCCACTGTTGCTTGCCTGCTTGCTAGCGTTTGTTTTTGGTGCGCACCTCGTTATCGCTATCGGTGGTGCAGACATGCCAGTGGTGGTATCGATGTTGAACAGCTACTCTGGCTGGGCGGCAGCTGCAACAGGCTTCATGCTTGCCAATGATTTGCTCATCGTTGCAGGTGCGCTGGTGGGCAGCAGTGGGGCGATTCTCAGCTATATCATGTGTCGGGCGATGAACCGCTCTTTTATCAGTGTAATTTTTGGTGGTTTTGGCAGCAAGCAAGCAACGATAGCTGCCGATGCGGGCGACAAGAAATACCTCGTTACAGATGTGGGGACGACAGCTGCCTTGTTGCTGAGTGCGAGCAAGGTAATCATCGTGCCCGGCTATGGCATGGCGGTAGCACAGGCACAACACAGTATCAAAGAAATCAGTGCCCGCCTAACTGCTAACGGTGTCGATGTGCGTTTTGCCATTCATCCAGTGGCGGGGCGTTTGCCCGGTCACATGAATGTTTTGCTGGCGGAAGCGGGTGTGCCCTACAGCATTGTGGCAGAGATGGATGACATCAATGCCGAGTTTGAAAAAACCGACGCGGTGCTGGTTATTGGGGCAAATGACATCGTCAATCCCGGTGCTATTTCCGACAGCAGTAGTTCGATTTACGGCATGCCGGTGTTGAAGGCATGGCATGCTAAACAAGTGGTTGTGCTGAAACGCAGCATGGCGAGTGGCTATTCTGGAGTTGATAATCCGCTGTTTTATCGCGACACCACCCAGATGTTGTTTGGCGATGCTAAGAAAACTGCCGACGATATTCTAGCATTGCTGCAGCGGCAGACGCAGACACAGCAAAACTTTGCATAAAAATCGATGACCTCAATTCGCAAACCTCAGCTTCGCCATCCACAGTTACCGCGCAACAAGCTCGGTCTAACGGTGCGTGATTACGAGGGCCTTGCTTCGACTTTGTGCGCGGGTTGCGGGCATGATTCGATTACCGCGGCGTTGGTGCAGAGTTTGTTTGAACTAGACATCGCCGCGGAGACGGTGGGTAAGCTGAGTGGCATCGGTTGTTCGTCGAAATCGACCGCGTATTTTCTGCGCGGTGCGCACGGTATCAATGCTGTGCATGGACGTATGGCAGCCATTGCGACAGGGGCAGCGGTGGCACGCCAAGACATGTGCTACATCGGTGTTTCGGGGGATGGTGATTCGTTGTCGATTGGTCTAGGGCAGTTGTGTCATGCGCTACGACGTAACGTTGACATGCTTTACATCATCGAGAACAACGGTGTTTATGGACTAACGAAGGGGCAGTTTTCTGCCGCGGCAGATACAGCGACGCGCTCACGCACGGGTGAAAGCAATCCTTATGCAGCCATCGATGCGGTTGAATTGGCACTGCTGCTTGGTGCACCTTATGTGGCACGAGGCTTTTCTGGCGATCGAGCCCAACTTGTAACCTTGTTGAAAGGTGGGTTAAAGCAACGCGGTTTTGCATTGGTAGATGTTATTTCGCCGTGTGTAACTTTCAACGACCATCGCGAGTCAACCAAAAGCTACATGTATACACGAGAAAACTACGACGCGGTGACAAAAGCCAGTTTCGTGCCACCACGTGAGGAGATTGATACATCCATAGAGCAGGGGGCGACTGCCCATGTTCCGCTTCACGATGGATCGCAGCTTGAAATTCACAGCCTTGCACCTGATTACGATGCGTGCGATCGTGGCGCAGCACGGGCATATCTGCAGAAAGCGCGGGGTGTTGTGACTGGCTTGCTTTACATTGAACGTGACAGAAAAGACTTAAGTGCCATCAATAGCTTGCCGCCGACACCGCTGGCACAACTTACACACGAGCAGTTGTGTCCGGGGGCGGCGCAGCTCGATGCCTTGCAAGAGAGTTACCGTTAGCGTGTGAACAATTTTCCCATAGCCTTTGTGCAATATAGATACACATCGACAGGCTACCACCCAAACAAAAATAAATAATAGGAAAATCATTATCGCCCACCAAGATGCCCGTGAAGGGGACGGGGAGACCGTGCGAAAACTCGACTATAAATGTTTTTTGATATTGCAACCAGCTGATTTTTCTGAATAAAGTATGTGTTTACCTCTGATGAGGTCGAGTTTCTCGCTTCGCTTTGGTGTTCTTTGCCGCTTGCTAGCTCCAACCCCGTCCCAAGACAACGGAGGCTCGAAGGTGGTAGCCGCGTCGTTGACTTTCCTCTGCAAAGTAAGCAGAGGAAATGTCCACACGCACTAGCCACCCCGCATTATCTCACTGGCTCAAGTTCTTGCTGTGCCAGACTAAGTAATACTCATCCACACCGTAGAGTGGGTATACCGTGCCGGAAAGAAATTTCACCGACCTATCTTCATTGAAGGTAATTTTCACTTCAAACCACGGAGTCATGCTCGCCCACTCTGAGTCTATGCCTTCTTCGTCTTTGCGGTACTTTCTCCCCCCGAAATTTAATGTGCAACTGCTGTTGTCCTTGGCACAAGACATCCAACCGATAAGATCTGACCAGCCGCTACGATCATTTCTTTCCCGCCAAATCCCGCCTCCCTCAAGTGGTTCAAAGGAATCGCTAAAATAGATTGTGCCTTTGACGGTCATTTCGGGAGGGCATGAACGTTGAGCCGACATCCAACTGAACTCCCCGCAGAAACGTTCCATATCACGACCACTCTTGATTTTGAGAGTCAGAGAGAAAGGACTCGAATAGCTATGGTAGCCCTCTGCTGACCAGTCCCATGACTTGTAATGGAAGTTAAGCACGCCCTGTGCTGTTGGACTTTGTTCAACTTCTCTCCAGCCTGCGTCACCTGAGTACTCCATGTCTTCGCCTGCCGTCGCACCCCCAGTAACTAGCAACGACACCAACAAAACTAACCTGCGCATCTTCAACCCCGCTAACAATTTTAGTGAAAAAACCATTGTGGATATATAGCGATGTAGCCAGCTTGTCAAGCTTATCATCAGTGGTAGGGTGGTTTTTTTTTAGACTTTGCATAGAAATTTAGTTACCTCTTGTTTGGATGGCTTGATGTTGTTAGGGAGTATCCCTCGTTGTAAATAAGCTTATGGAGATTGTGCAATGAAATGTTTGTTTATTGCTGTCCTTTTTAGTGCATTTTTGGCAAAGTAGTGCGGCTGGCAATGGTCGTGTGCTCGGTGCGTTGCAGAAGGGAGTAGCAGGTGTTGTGAGCAACCTCTCCAAAGTCAGGCGGTATGTCTAAAACCGTAGCTGCGGCTGGCATTGTCCTTACCCTATGTGCAAGGGCAGCTGTGGCGGATCACTGTGCGGGGTATCAGTCGGTCGAGCTAGCAACCAGCAGTGAGGATGCGACGCATGACTACTTTACAGGCAATGCCGAGTGGTCTGATCAAAAACATCGGTGGTGGCAATTAGAATTGCTTAGTCTTGACAGTGAGGACAACAAGAATGTTAGGGAGTTTGTGCATAGCTTCAGCAACGTTTCCCATTATGGCTATCTTTCTCGCAGCTGGCGGGTTTCTTATGTGGATGACGATGACTATGATAAAACCGTGGGGGATACTGCGGTTGCAAACTTTTATGCCCAGCAGTCGAGCCTGACTGCATACGACTATGAGACTGCGCTGATTAGTTGGCTGGCAGAGGATGGCTCTATCACGTTGGGATAGTGCGACGGGCATCTGTCAGCACGTAAGATGCTGGTGGAAGCAGCTTCTCTGTCAATCCCACCCATATCGTCGATATTGCTGAGGTCAGTGGTGTAATGCTTACAAACTGGAATGCTAACTATGTTGGTACGGGAGGCAACAGATACCTGTCCTTGCCAAGCGAAGGTGTTCTTGCCTATCACCACAATGCTGTGCCAAGACCATCGCTGGAAATGCTCCCGCCAAAGCATAAGGCATGGATACCATTGATTATTCAAAACATGCAGGTAGGTAGTTCTGTGCTCCCTGATACGTGGTATTCCTCACAACAGCCATCGCCTGCCGTAGTTGGAGAAGAGCTTTATCGTGGTTATTTGATTGCTGTTTTGAGTGACGGTTTACGTGTCATCAAAGTCAATGCTGTCGGTAACGGCAAGCTTATGCAGAACTTGCAGCATCAGTTTTATGTGTTGGTGCGCGGGGAGCATCTCGGCTATGGATACGAGGGAGATAGGCCTTCTTATTGGGTTACAAGAGGCGGTTATTATGCTGAGCATGGGCAAAACTTGGAGATAGGTGGTATTAATTGGCACGGGCACGAAGCCGCAGTTTACCTCAACAACTATGGCAAACAACGTTTCTTTGGGATTAAAGGCAGTGAAGCAGAGCTTTACCACCATAATCGAGATTATCTCAGTACTGTGCATTACGACGGTGTATTTGTGCTCTATGAAAAAAACGGACGCATGCAGGTGGGCTTAGCCAGCCTAATCGAACCCGGCCTGTTGAGTGTGCAGCACATGGATGGCACAAGCGAGACGATGGGTGCAACCGAGATCAAGGACGTGCTCGTCGTGCATCACTCCGACTATGCAGGTGGTGGACGACAGGTGTCTATTTCCCCTACAGACATGCAGCCTCTCAACGCTGAGGAGTTCGATGACATCTTTGACAATTTTGACAATAATGAAGTATTTGAAGATGACGTGTTGCTTGCCCGTGTTGTAATGGTGCTCACAGGTGGTTGGCGTTTGATTGAGATCAGCAGTGCGCAAGAAGACGATGGTGAGGTATTCCCGCTGGAACCCCCCATCCTTGGATTAGTAAACGAAGATAGCTGGTCGGGTGATTAGCAGATATTCTCGTGAGAGTCCTGTAAATTGGAGGCGGGTGGTATTCTCTCTGCTTTGCTAGAGGCTTTCTAGCACTTGTCCGCTTCAGCTGCAGTTGTCCCGCAAAAAGTCTTGACACGCCCAGCTCATTTATTCTAATTCTTTTGTATCGTGAAATTTTGAGAGTTCGGGGTGGAAGTGATGTGCAGGGTATTGGCATCTGTTATCACAGTGTGTGTCTTCGGGTTGAGTAGTGGTGCTTTGGCTAAATCACCGCGTGATGTGTTGCGAGCGTTGAACAAGACAAAGTTCAAGGGCAACTCTTTTCTTTTGTCAGCACCGAATTACCGCTTTCTCTCGCGCCACAAGTATCATGAGCGGATAGCGACATTAATCGAAGGCGTGCCATTGCATAAGGGGCGTGATCGTGTAAGTGCTGGACATGAAAACGCCAAGTTTGAAAACGAAGGGCTATATGGTTTGCATCAGCTGCTGGTGGGCAGGAAGGGCAGCCGGATACTGCTGGCAGTTGTGGATGGACTGTGGGGTGACTCTTATCTCGGTGGCTTTGCAGCCGAGAAGGTTGTAGTAGAACTGCAGTATGCATTGGCGTGGCAATCGCTGCGTGATTCCCTACTTGGCTTGCCTGAACAGCTGGAAATAGTGGTAGATAGACAGGTGCGCGGTCACAAGGAAAGTGATCAGCCGGGCGATTACAGTTCAGCGCTGCCCATCGCTGAGGATGCGGGGGCGTTTGTCGCTGCAGCGGAGATAAGCAAAGGCAAGTTGCGGGTCGAGCACATCGGCAATGCACGCCTGTTGCTGATAAGGGACGGTACAGTGCATTGGCAAACGGAAGATCACAACCGCGAGTATCGCATGTCTTCCAACCCTGAAGTTGTTATCAACCCTGCTGATGAAGCAGAGGGAAATGTGTTTAGAGCGATTGAATTACCAGCCAACATGGGTGCGCCAATTGCTGAATTACTCGACAGTAACTCTGTCGAGCTGTGTCGCGGCGATCGTATTATCCTTGCCTCTGATTCGGTGTGGGCTGCATGCACGAACGCAGACTTGCTCGACTGGACAAGTGGACGTGGCAATGCCGAAGCGAGTCGCTATGCCAGTGATAAGATTGCGCAAAGAATTGCCCAGCTAAACGCACATGATGAGGGTGAAGCCTATGACGAGCGGTTTACGCTGGTTATCTACGACTACATGGTTGAGTGAAGCGAGCACAATTCGATGTCTGTAGCGGCCCTGCTGTTGCCCGCAAGAGAAAAAGCTTGCGGAAAGTCATGCATATGCCGATAATTAAGACGGAGGTTGGCTACGATGAAAAAGGCAGGCGGTGAGCTGCTGTTCACCACAAAACTCAAAGAACTAATTGCCTGGGGACGCAAGAACTCCTTGTGGCCGTATCCGTTTGGCACGGCTTGCTGTGGCATTGAATACATGTCAGTGGTTGGGCCGCGCTACGACATTGCCCGTTTTGGTGCAGAGGCGGTGCGGTTTTCACCTCGTCAGGCTGACCTGTTGATTGTCGCGGGCACGATTACGGAGAAGATGGCACCGGTCATCAAACGTGTTTACGACCAGATGGCCGAACCGAAATGGGTAATGGCAATGGGGGCTTGCGCCTCCAGCGGTGGGTTCTATCGTGCCTATCACGTCTTACAGGGTGTCGATCGTATTATGCCCGTCGATGTCTATGTCGCCGGCTGCCCCCCCACTCCAGAAGCGGTGCTGGCGGCCCTGCTTACGTTACAGGATAAGATAGCTGCGGGAGCAAGTGCTCGTTCTCGTTAGGTTTTTCCCCAGATTTTGGCGAGGCAGATTTCGTTAGTGCTCTCGAACTCAATCGTCGTGTAAAACTCTCCCGCACCAAGCTCGGCGATGATGTCACGAATGTTTTTCTTAATCGCGGTAATTTTTTCGATGCTGGTACTCTCCTTGACAACGACGTGCGCACTGAAAACGTGCGAAGTGCCGTCGAGAGACCAGATGCGTACATCGTGCAGATCGACTACGCCATCGACGCGTTTTTTGATTTCGGCGTAGAGGTCTTCCATGTCTACGCCACAGGGGACGGCTTGAAGGAAGAGCTTAATTGCTTCCCAAAGGTTAGTGCCCACTGCATGCAAAATGAAGACGATAATACAGACCGATAGGATGGGATCGAGCAGCGGTAGATCGAAAAACATCAGCACCACCGCCACCACCAGTATCGACACCCAGCTGAGTGTGTGCGCAATCATGCGCCAAATCAGCATTTTTTCGTTAGCAGTGCGTCCTCGCTTCAACACTAATGCTGCGGCGATGTTGACAGCAATGCCGAGCAAGGCAAGGGCAAACATGCCGACACTGTTGGGGGAATGATCGTGCCCAGGATGGTCGTGTCCGCCGCCGCTGGGAAAAATTTCAATGCCCGTCAGGTCAGGAATAACGTGCAACAGCACCACGATGCTTGCGGCAACGATGATGATCCCGCTGATAACTGCTGACAACAGCGATAGGCGACGATAGCCATAGGAATAGCGGGCATTGGATTGGCGCAGGGCGATACGCTCAAGCACCCAAGCTAACGCTAGTGTAATGCTATCACCGACGGCATGCACTGCCGCGGAGATAATAGCTGTGCTATCAGCCATCATCCCACCAACCAGCTCAGCTACCGCGTAGACGAGCGTCAGTGCAAAGGCGATACCGACATTTTTAAAGGTCGAAGTGTTTGGCACAAAACCATCAAGCGTGACACGTGGAGAGCTTTCGCCGTGTGTGTGATGCACAGAATCGTGTTGGTGAAGTAGCCCCATTGCCATTGCCTCGCTGATTTGCGAAAGATTACTTGATGTTAGCACAATACCCAGCCAGCGTCAATTACACATTGAGTAAAGATACGGGCAATCCCACCAGTCATTACTTGCGTGGTAAAATATAAAAAGAGTCACTAATGGAGACAATCAGTATGCGTTTATTAGCTATATGTTGTTTGGGGTTGGCAGGCTACGGGTGTAAGCCTGTGGCGCGTCAGGAAGTTGGTAATCATCTTGGTACAGGGCACGCAGAACATGCAAGCAGGATCATGCTATTGTCGCGTCTCAACTATACGATTGAGTGCATCAACGACAGGTGTCATCCTTGGCAGCGGAGTATTCACGGCACTGATCAGGGCAAATTCGGTGGTGTCCTTTGTAAGGTGAGATGCGATGAGAGGGAACTCGCGTTTGACACGCACCACAAGATATTTTTTACTGACGAACAGCCGCCTAGAGGCGCTGAGGAGGTTGCCCCATCGCTTTACCGCGGCGAGCTGTGTGCGGGGTTTGACACCAACCAGACGTTGACAGATGGCGTGGAGTTTGTCTGCCAAGCGATGGCCAAGTCTTACTTGGGAGTCGAGCGAGGCGGGACAAAAAGTAGATTTATCATAATGCGAGAAAACATCGGCAAGGACTTTTGTTTCACTATCAGGAAGGAAAAATCACCGGTAGGTGTTAAGTTCGTCGGTATGTTCCTTTACTCTAGTATTGCTTCCCGCCCCTGCGACAGAGAGTCAGATGCATATCAGTTTCAGGTGCGACTCTATTTTGAACGGAGCTAGGGTGATTTAAGTTTTTGTCCCGTTCCTCAGTGATGGGCATGCCAATGGGCAACGCTGCGGGCGATGTATTTGCCCAGCATATCGCTCTCAAAATTCACCTGTTGTTTGGGTTTGAGCGCGGCAAGGTTAGTGCGCTGGCAAGTTTCTGGAATCAAGCAGACCTTTATTGCCTGAGAGTCGTTATACACTGCCGCGATAGTTAAGCTGACTCCGTTCAAGGCGACCGAAGCTTGGGTAAATATCTGTGCCTCTTGTCCATGTGGTGCGGCGACGGTGAGTTCGAGACCGCGTGTTGGCGAACCATCTATGGCAAGCACCTCGGCCACCGCGTCTATGTGACCGCTGACCAAATGTCCGTGCAGACGATCACCCAAACACAGCGTCAACTCGACGTTGAGAAGTTGCCTTTGTTTGAGTGTGGCAAAGGTTGTGCGCTGTTGCGTTTCGTGGCTGAGGTCAAAAGATATTTTTTCAGCACTATACGCGGCAACGGTCAGGCAACAGCCGTCGAGTGCAACGCTGTCACCGCTACGCAATTGCTCGCCAAACGCGGCAACGGTTAGGCGTAAGCCACCGTCTGTGTGGTGGTCGAGGGCAATGACAGGCGTAGTGCTGGTAATCAGACCAGTGAACAATTTTACACCTTGCGCAAAATAGTTGCACCCCACGTCAAGCCCGAACCAACGACCACTAGCAGAATAGTATCGCCTTCGTGCAAGCGTTCCCAGTTTTGTGACAGCACATCGGGTGCACCCGCCGCACCTTGATTGCCAAAGGCAACGACGTTGCAGAGATGCTGCCCTGCTCGCAAGCTGAGTTTGGTGACAACTGCTTGCAGCATGCGGTGGTTGGCTTGATGCCCGATAAAGTAGTCGATGTTGGCAATAGTAAGAGCGTTGCGTTTGAGAATGGCTTGTGCTGCTTCGATGGTTTTGGAAATAGCGAATTTTTGCACAGCCTTGCCCTGTTGCGTGAGTGTGCCACCGTCGGGAATGACAACTTTATCGCAGTCGGCTGGGTGCGAATAGATTTCTGTGTCGATTACCGCCAGCCCTTTGCCGCCACTTTCTACAACTGCGCAAGCACTACCATCGCCAAACAGCACACAACTGCTGCGGTCGTTGTAATCCATGCGCAGCGAATAACGCTCTGGATTGCAAATCAACACTTTGCGATTGCGTTCGGCATGCAACATGCGACGTGCAAAGTGCAAATCGACGACGAACGAACTGCAAGCCGAGTTGATGTCCACAGCTACTCCTTTTAGTCCGAGTTTGGCAGCGATGACGCAGGCATTGGCAGGTATGTCCCAATCAGGCACGGATGTGCCGCAGATGACGAGCCATTCGCCGCGCCAAGTTTTAACTTTTTTTCTTTTTTGCAAACAGGCAAAGGCTGCTTGTGCAAAGCTAGCGATGTCCCACTCACAACTGTCGTGACGAATTCCAGCGAGTGCACGCGGCGTATCTTTTATTGCCCTAATCTGTTGCGGCGTAAGCACTGAGCGGCGTGTTTTGATGCCCGTGCGTGCCTCAATCCATTCGCTGGAAGAGCCGATGTTGAGTGTGGCAAAAAAATCGTTGTCGATAACGTGCGGTGGAAACCAATGTCCCATCGCCGTTATTACCGCATGACGTTCAGCAATCATTAGCCTGCAAACATCCCCCCGTTAACGTGCAACGTTGTGCCAGTGATGTATTCCGATGCGGAGGAGGCGAGAAAAGACACCGCCTGTGCGACATCCTGTGGCTTGCCAATTTTTTTTAGGGGTATGCGTTCCTTGATCGCGGCGATGATTTCATCAGATAAGCGTGCTGTCATTTCACTGTCAATCAAGCCAGGTGCCACACAGTTGCAGAGAATGTTGAACTGTGCCAAGTCCTGTGCAATGCTCAAGGTAAAACCCGTGACGGCACTTTTGGTTGCGGCATATAGGCTTTGTCCGAAGTTGCCACTGTGTCCGACCACTGAAGTAATGTTGATGATGCGTCCCCACTTGTTTTTGATCATCATGCGTGCCGCCATTTTCGAGAGCAGGAATGTTGGACGCAGATTGACCGCAATCAACTCGCCAAAATCTTCTGCTTTTGCAAAAGGTAGAATCTGATCCCTCACCGTGCCTGCATTGTTGACCAGCACGTCGATACGTCCCAGCTCGCCCTTGACGCTCTTGACCAATTCCTCCGAGGCATTCTCCTGTGCAAGATCAGCCTTGAACGCTACCGCCCCCGTCAGTTCATCGCACAGGGAGCTTGCTAACCGCTCATCGCGTCGATAATGCACCGCTACTCGGTAGCCATCGTGGTGCAGAGCCGCGGCACAGGCCGCGCCAATACCACGTGATGCGCCTGTCACTAGTGCCACACGCTGGATGTCTTGTTCTGTCGCTGTCACTTCGCCTCCTTACTATGTGCCCGCCGCTATCTTGTGGTATAGCACAGTTGGTTATTTTTTTGGCAAGGGCTGTTTTTTCTGATAGAGTGAGAAGGTGTTTTGGTCAACGGTAATTATGGGTAATTTATGCACTTTAGCGAAATTGAAAACTGGGTGAAAGAGAGCGCACAGCTGACCTCGCCAGCATCGGTCAGGTGGTGTGACGGCTCACAACAGGAATACGACAGCATCATCGCTGCGATGGTC
Organism: Oligoflexales bacterium; assembly: GCA_965226195.1. Classification (GTDB taxonomy): domain Bacteria; phylum Bdellovibrionota_B; class Oligoflexia; order Oligoflexales; family JAPPIL01. Next base: position 123,161 of record OZ245333.1, on the reverse strand, counting down.
AAGGACGGATCGCTGTTGCCTCTCAACGAGAAATACCGCAACTGCTATCTACATCGCTCGCATCCGAGCGATGTGGCACGTACCGAGCAACAGACTTTCGTTTGTCCGCGTGACCGTGACGACGCTGGCCCCAACAACAACTGGCTCGACCCGCAGCAGGCACACGCCAAGATAGATGCGTTGTTCCGCAACTGCATGCAAGGGCGGACAATGTATGTTATTCCCTACTGCATGGGGCCAATTGATTCGCCTTATGCAGGGTTGGGTATCGAGATTACCGACAGCCCCTACGTTGTGGCGAATATGCGCATTATGACGCGCATGGGTGAGCAGGCGTTGGCACGCGTCAAGCAGGGCAAGAAGCAGGTGGTCAGAGGCTTGCATTCTGTTGCCAATCTCGACCCGCAGAAACGCTTCATCATGCACTTTCCTGAAGAGCGGCTTATCAAGAGCGTGGGCTCTGGTTACGGTGGCAATGCCTTGTTGGGCAAGAAGTGTCATGCACTGCGCATTGCCAGCAGTCAGGGATGTCAGCATGGTTGGTTGGCAGAGCACATGTTGATTGCGGGTATCGAGCATAAGGGCGAGACACACTACATTGCCGCAGCCTTCCCCTCTGCTTGTGGCAAGACCAACCTCGCTATGCTGATTCCACCTGCTAAATACCGCAAAGACTACAAGATCTGGACGGTTGGTGATGACATCGCTTGGATGCACGTTGGCGATGACGGGCGCTTGTGGGCGATCAATCCTGAAGCCGGCTTCTTTGGAGTCGTGCCCGGCACTAACGAGCACAGCAACCCCAACGCCCTGAGTATGCTTGATCGCGACACTATTTTCACCAACGTTGCCCTTACTGCTGACAATGAACCTTGGTGGGAAGGCAAACTCAGCGGCAAGCCGCACACCAACTGGAAGGGCGAGCCACACAGCAGCAGTGAGCTTGCTGCACATCCTAACGCACGTTTTACCGTCTCGTCACGCCAGTGTCCCAGCTATTCTCCTGCAGCCGAAAACAGCGTAGGTGTGCCGATCAGTGCCATCATCTTTGGTGGACGGCGCTCGACGCTTAACCCACTCATCGTTGAAGCTTTTGATTGGGCGCACGGTGTTTACATGGGAGCAACGCTCTCTTCCGAGACTACCGCGGCGGCGACGGGCAAGGTCGGTGTCGTGCGGCGTGATCCGATGGCGATGTTGCCTTTTTGTGGCTACAATATGGGTGATTACTGGTCGCACTGGCTGAGTTTCCAGCAGCGTGCTACCCGCCTGCCACGTATTTTTCAAGCCAACTGGTTTCGTAAGGACAGTGATGGCAAGTTCCTTTGGCCGGGCTTCGGCGAAAACTTGCGGGTGCTGCGTTGGATCATCGAACGCTGTAACAACGAGGTTGATGCTGACAAAACTCCGATCGGCTATTTGCCTAATTTGGCGGACATCGACTGCGATGGGCTGGAGCTATCCGATGCAACCAAGCGAGAGTTGTTAGCCATCGACAAGCAGGGCTGGCAAGAGGAACTGACCGCCATCGATAGCTACTTCAGCACCTTTGGCGCACATGTGCCACAAGCATTTGCTGCGCAGAAACAACGCATCAGCACGCAGCTTAGCAATAGCTGAGTTTTGTTTTTGTCATCTGCTTGTGCATTTTGTTTTTGTCATCTGCTAGTGCAGATGACGGGTATATGCTCACTGCTTGTTTGTTAGCTGAATGGAAGATAATGGCAGCAGGTCTGCTGTAAGTGCAAACAAAGCACGATCATTATTTACATCCTCCCTTGCGTGCTGTGCAAGACTTTTTGCCGCTTACTCGCTCCCCTGCTTGCTCTCCTCGGCGGGAGCCTATCGGAGTAGCAACAGCCCTCACCCGCATAGATAGCTAGTGGTTGTTGTCAGCATCAGACCTTGAATCTTTCTCACCAGCATCTAAAGCCGTGAGCCTTGATACTTGGTTTGGTTTTGGGGAGTGGGCATAGTCCTGGCTGCAAGCTCTCTCGTATTTGTTACAATGTTTTAAAACATACAGAGATGTCCCCAAAAGTTTACAAAAGGTTGGTAAGGAGCATCCCAGCAAACCATTTCACGCGAATGCGACAGCATGAGCTAGGAAGCGGCAAAAGGTATGAACATATGCCCCGCATGTGTTCATGGTGCAGCAGGACGATACCTAGTGACCCCTACGAAAAGTATGAGAACAAAAGGGGAGGGGAGCTAGAAAGCGGCAAAGAGCCGCGCAAAGCGGGGAGGGGAACGCTGGCTTTGTTGCATAAGTTCCGTTGATTATAACATGCTGTTATCATAGCATTTTTATGTGGGGAGCGTTCCCCTCCCCGGCGTGTTCGCAGACTTCTCGTTTGGGTCAGGTGCAATCATCCTGCTGCACCATGTCTCATGCTGAAGCATTCGCGTGAAATGGTTTGCTGGGATGCTTGCACCTGACCATTGTCAACTTCTGTGGACACTACGGGCTTGTGCGTGGTGCAGGCATTACCTTTGCAACACCTATAAAATTCTTACTGCTAAAGGGTTATAGGATATAAACATGCCTGCCTGAGTTATGCAACAAAGCCGGGAACGCTCCCCATATGAAAACAAACGTGCGTAGGAGGCAGTTTACTGCTTGCTAGCTCAGCTCTTCGCATATAAAACAAACGCGATCTTAATTACTGGGTTTTGTTTCATCAATGGCAAGTTTTTTTGACATCACAGGTGAGCAGCCGTTGAATGGTGTGCTCGTGCCGTCGGGCAACAAGAATGAAATTTTACCTTGTCTTGCGGCGACGTTGCTCACTGATGAGGAAGTTGTTTTCAAGCGCGTGCCGCGTATCGGTGATGTGCTGGTATTGGTTGAAATTCTCAAAGATCTTGGTGTGCAGATTACGTGGCAGGATGCGTCAACGCTGGTTTGCAATGCGCGTGAGGTGCGAGGGTTTGCGCCGCGCGATGACCTATGTGCCAAGATTAGGGCTTCGATCCTGCTGCTTGCGCCGTTGTTGGCACGTTGTGGGCGGGTATCGCTGCCGTTGCCGGGTGGCGATGTCATCGGCGCACGCCGTATAGATACACATTGGGAAGGCATTACTGCATTGGGTGGCAAGCTCACCTTTGACCAGCGTATCGAGGGGCGTATTGAGCGCATCAGGGGCTGCGAAATTTTACTCGATGAGCCTTCGGTGACAGCGACGGAGAACATTATTCTGCTGGCAGTGTTAGGCGAGGGCGAAACGATAATTCAGCACTGTGCGTGCGAGCCGCACGTGGTGGGTTTGTGTCGCTTGCTGAACGCAATGGGAGCGGATATTCGTGGAGTCGGCTCAAATCTACTGATCATTAGCGGTGTATCGCATTTGCGGGGCACGACACACACGATTGCCCCTGATTATATGGAAGTCGGGAGTTTTATCTGTCTCGGTGCGATTGGCGGTGGAACACTTGAGATACAAGATGTCGAGCTGGACGATTTGCGTTTTATTTTAAAAATTCTGGCACGACTTGGTATTAAAGTCGATTGCGATCGCGAACGCAACACGGTGAAGGTTAGCAGTTCTGCCTTACAAATCAGGAAAGACATCGGCAACAGACTGCCCTTGATTTACAGCAGCCCGTGGCCAGCGTTTCCTACGGATTTGATGTCAGTAGCTATTGTTGCCGCGACGCAGGCACATGGCACGGTGATTTTTTTTGAAAAAATGTTCGAGGGACGCATGTTCTTCATCGATAGCCTGCTGGCGATGGGGGCAAACATCGTCCTGTGCGATCCACACCGCGTTGTCGTCAGCGGCCCGACACGCCTCTCGGCCGCGCACCTGACCTCACCCGACGTGCGCGCGGGCATGGCATTGCTGATGGCTGCTCTGGTCGCCAACGGCACAAGCCACATCGACAATGCCATGCAAATTGAGCGTGGCTACGGCGGTATCGTTGCAAAACTTCAGCGTCTTGGTGCTGACATACGCGAGGGCTAAGGCGAAGCTTTGACGGCCTCGACTTCTTGCGCGAGAAATTCAAAAAAATTATCGTATGATCTAGAGTAGTACTGTAGCCAATAAAAGCCACGCCACCCGTAGAGGCCAAGATCAGCAATGGCTGCAAGTTTGACTCTGTTGTCTGTTTTGTGGAGTTTTTCTATATATCCATCGGCATCCGAGCTGATATCCTCCACATGTTTATCGTAGCCCCACAATTCCGAGTTAGCCATAAATGAAGAGATGGCATCTGCCTTGTCTACAAGCATTTTCATGGCATCTTGACTGTCGGCAAGTATCTCTATTGAGGCAATGTTCTCCATTGCCGTGACTACTTCTTCAAGTCTTGGAATTTCTAAACTTGTGAGCTCTTCTTTTGTAATTTCTCTACCCAAGCAGGTAGTAAACTCAAGACATCTACGTGTTTCTTGTAAGTGCTTTTTTCTTGCGTGTAGCTCCGTAGAGAATCTCTGTGCCAGATTCTCTTTGCCATGTATGAGCTGCAAGTTTTTGAACGTTCTTAAAAAAATATCCCTAATCTGTGTATGGTCTGAGTTTTTGAAAACTTCAATAACATCTTCATATCCTGCCGCGACCAGATTTAAAACAGCTACACTCGCTTGACCTATTTCATGAGTATGCTCAGCAGAAACGATATGATCTGTATCTGTTAAAGCCGCGGTTTGTGGCATCAACTCGTGTAAATTTACCTTCCAAATGTTACCCAAGCCAAAGATACTGCTCTCTTCATAAAGGCCGTTTAAAGGTATGCGTCCTCTGAGCAATTGCTCATATCCTTGTCTGGTCGCGACCGTCTCCATGAAGTCGTTTCGGCCAATTTGTACTGCTCGAATTGCCAACAAGCTAAACAGGATCTCCCGCTGTGCTGGTGGCAACTTGTTGATAAGGTTGTCCCTGAGCACACGCTGAGCATCGAAGGCAGGTGTCGTGACTGTCGATGCTTTGAATGACAATGAGCGAGCAAAGCCAAGATCAAGATAAACAACCCCTAGCACTAGCATAATTAAAAATTTCATAATACAATCCTCATAAAATTAACTTACTAACCCGTTTCCTCACTGATGGCCGCAACTTCTTGCGCGAGAAATTCAAAAAAATTATAGTAGGTCATGGAGTACCCCTGTAGCGAATAAAGGCCATTCCACCCGTAGAGGCCAAGATCAGCAATGGCTGCAAGTTTGACTCTGTTGTCTGTTTTGTGGAGTTTTTCTATATATTCATCGGCATCCGAGCTGATATCCTCCACATGTTTATCGTAGCCCCACAATTCCGAGTTAGCCATAAATGAAGAGATGACATCTGCCTTGTCTACAAGTGTTTTCATAGCAGTTTTCTTGTCGGCAAATATCTCTATTAAGGCGATGTCCTCCATCGCCGCAATTTCTTTTTCAAGTCTTGGAATTTCTAAACTTGTAAGCTCTTCTTTTGTAATTTCTCCACCCCATCTGGAATGGTATTCGTCATCGGTAGGAGACTCAAGCCACTTACGTGCATCTTGTAAGTGCTTTTTTCTTGAGTGTAGCTCCGTAGAGAATATCTGTGCTAAATTCTCTTTGCCATATCTGAGCTGCAAGTTTTTGAACGTTCTGAAAAAAATATCCCTAATCTGTGTATGATCTGAGTTTTTGAAAACTTCAATAACATCTTCATATCCTGCCGCGACCAGACTTAAAACAGCTAAACTCGCTCGACCTATTCCCTGAGTATGCTCAGCAGAAACGATATGATCTGTATCTGTTAAAGCTGCGGTTTGTGGCATTACCTCGTGTAAATTTACCTTCCAAAGGTTATCCAAACCAAAGACACTTCTCTCTTCAGAAAGGCCAGTTGAAGGACGGCGTTCGCTGAGCAATTGCTCATATCCTTGTCTAGTCGCGACCGTCTCCATTAAGTTAGGCTCGATTTCGTCTCGGCCAATCTGTACTGTTCGATTTGCCAACATGCTAAACAGGATTTCCCGCTGTGCAGGTGGCAACTTGTTGATAAGATTGTCCCTGAGCACGCGGTGTGCGTCGAAGGCAGGTGTTGTGACTGTCGATGCTTTGAATGATAGTGAAGACACAATATCGACAGTACGTGCAGGAAAAAATCGGTTAAGCCAGCCTTTAAACGATGGTCGAGCAAAGCCGAGATCGAGACAACCAACTGACAGCACTAGAATAATTAAAAATTTCATAACACAATCCTCATAAAATTAACTTACCAACCAGATTCCTCACTAGCGGGATCGACATACTGCTGTGTTATTAACTTGGACGGCTCGACTTCGCCTTCAGGCACAAGGCGCACACGCATCAGCAAACGCCAACCGCGGTTTTTGGTCGGCAACTCACGTCGTGGTGATGCAGCCGAAGTCAACAACAGCATGCCGTCTAGTAGTTGCGTGCCGCCGCTGAACTCAGTGACATTGACCCCATCTTCGTGTGATGAAACAGACATCCACAGTTCCTTGCGTTGTTTCGCTTCATGACTATGCAGGGCTTCATGTCTGTTGCCAACGAATGCGAAGAAAAGTGGCGATTCGTCTACATAAGGAGAATGCCAGTTTACCGACTGTGGCTTACCATCGTAGTTGGGGAAGAACGGGCGATAGCCGGGATAAAGCCGAAAGGTCAACATGTCCACTACTGGCACATAGCCTGCGGAGGCAAAGTCAGCAGGAATCTGTGCCACCAGTCGTTTGGCAATGTCACCACCATTTTGGTTGATTTCGGCGATAGATGCACCGAAGATGCTCTGCTCTTGAGCAAGGTGTGAGATACGTGCCGTGCCCTCAAACGTGTCGATGACCTTCTGCTCTGGAGTTGCATAAAATGTTGGATCGATGACATCTTCCTTGAAGCCCGGTTTTGGCAACAAGTAGAGCTGCTCCTGTTTGGAGATTTGCCCCTCACCGAGATTAGGCTTGTGCCACATGCTCATGCGAAAAAATAACCGCTTGCCGCTCACCTTTGCTGGCATTGCCTTGTGCAAGGTGCGAGCATCGAACATGACGATGCCGCCGTCGCGCATATCGGTGAACTTGTAGCTATCTAGTCCCTCAACATAACGATGCACCTCAGCCCATAGTGCCGAGTCAGGCAAATCTTCAGAGGTCTCCATCTGCATCGCGGTGTCGATGAAACGCGTATTGCTCACCCCTTCAGAACGGGTCGAAACAGTGACAACGATGTGAAAGCTGACGGGAATATGACTTAAGTCAGGCTGGGAAAAGTATGTCTCACGGAACTCGCCATCGGCATGCACGCCCGGAATAGCTGGAAATAAATCAAAGCCTTCTGGAATGTTCTCAAGATTGAGATCGTGCACCCGCACGTCTATGTTTGGGTACAAGTCGAGCTTTGCTGCCGACTCGTAATACCAACTCGGAATTTTATCGATAATCGCATTCGTTATTGCCCCGCCATGTTCGCGGGCAAATTCAGGTGTGGCACTATACATCGACTGCTCGCCGATAAAATTCTCTACTGTAGGTGTAGACTGTGCTACGACTCCGTAATTGGGGATAAACATGAACAGAGTGCGGGAAAGATCGCGAGTTGCACCCTGTAAGACCTGTTCTTTGATGGGCGTGATGGCCTTGACACCGGGTAGGACAGTCAGCCTATAGCCAGTCGCATGGGCGACGTTAGTGAACAGCAGCGTTGCTAGCAGGATTTTAAATAATAATTTCATATCTTTACCTCATTATTAATAAAAAAATGACTCCTAGTTGTATCTCATCGAAAATAGAAAGGCAAACATTCACCGTGAGATTATCCTGTTTGTATTTGTTTTTTTATATTTTGCTACATTAGCTGGTCAGCCTCGATCAAGGGAGAACATATTGTGAATATTTTCTTTAATTTAATTATTTTATTATTGATGTTTTTTGCTGTATTTAATCATATTTGTGACTTTATATTGCGTGAGGTTTGCTGTGAAATTAGTGATTTTTCTATTTTATCACTGTGTTACTACAATTTTGGTGCTGCCTCTCCTGCGCTTAGAGCCGCGGGGATCAAGACGCGTGCTTTTGATGTGCGTCGTCTGTTGGATAACAATCTCATCAACAAGTTACCGCTTGTCCAGCGGGAGATACTATTCAGCTTGTTGAAGGATCGCACGATAATCCTTGGCAGTAGTGAGAGCAAACGGCGGGAGGCCGTGGTTCGTGGTAGTGAGACGTTGCCCCCTGACCAAAGCGAAAATCGTCTGATGGCAGCAGTAGCGACGCGGGAGGGCTATGAGCAGCGGCTCGCTGAAAGCCGTTCCTTCCTTAGGAATGGATATGAGGAGGCTGTTTTCGGTTTAATGAACTATTGGAAGGTGAACTTGGGCGAGGTGATGCCGCACACCGCAGCATTGACGTATAAGGACTTCATCGTTTCTGCTGAGCGACGTGGTATGGAAGGTTCTGCTGTGGCTGTCTTAAATTTGGTGGCGATGGGGCATGAGAATATAGTCAAAATTTTTAAAAGTTTTTCCTATCCGCAGCTTAGAGATGTTCTTTTTGCTACTCATAAGCGCTGGCAACTTAAAGATGGCGAGGCAGCTCTAGTGCAAAAATTTTCTAAAGATCAGCGGTTTTACACGGAATATCTGCAAGAACGAAAGGCAGACCACTCCACGAGTAAAAGTGATGTTGACTCGATTGCGAGGCGTGTTGAGCAGATGGAAAAGATTGCTGCCATAGAAGTTGAGAGTGACAAAGCTGATGCTGTCGCTAGTTTCTATGCACAACAAGCCCTTGATGACTACGTTGTGCATACTCTTCTACACTCTGCAAAAGCTGAGTTCGCCGAACAGTATAGACCACATGATGCAAACAGAGTTGCCACAGCAGCCATCGCTGATCTCGGTATCGACGGGTATATAGGACTGAGAGAGCTGTCCAAGTTTGGTAATAGCTCTGAGAAATTTTATGACTCTCTTGCTGAAGAGCTTGATAGTCAAAGGGGTAACTGGTTGCGATCGATATTTCTGGGTGTGAACGCTGGGCATCAGTAGATTCACCTGCATATATGTGTGTCGCGGTGTTTTTTTCCTTCTGATTCTGCTATTCTGGTAGGTCAGCTATCTAGCAGGAGCAGTGCTCATCGAGGCAAAGACAGACAAAAAGAAGGGTGGCGGGTGGCGGGTGCTGTTTGCGCCGCTATTCATCCTCTGGGGAGCGATGACTGATGGTTGCGAGCTGGTGCTGCGCAACAACAGTGTCTTGTGGTTGGCGTGGCGCAACCTTATCAATCCGCGGCGCGGGTTTGGCCTGTCGGCGATGACCTTTGTCTCCATTGCGGGTGTAACGCTTGGGGTGCTGGCACTGACGGTCGTATTGTCGGTGATGGGTGGGTTCGAGCGGGACATGAAGGCGAAGATGCTCAAGGGTTTGCCGCATCTTGAGGTCTATCTGCGTGACAACCCGACGCACGGGTTTAGCTTGCACCAGTATCCGCTTACTTGGTTTCGCCGAGCCTTTCCACGTGCCGAGTTGGTAGAGCCGTTCATTCAGGTCGATGTGGTGCTGAAGCATAACCGCCATCTCTCCTCTGCGGTGTTGTTCGCGGTCGAACCAACAAAAGGCGGTCAGTTATGGGGGTTTAGGCAACGTGATGCGCTGCTCGAAGGCAGTTATCAAGGTCTGCGCCCGCGTCACCATGATGCCTTGCCCGGTATTTTGCTGGGTGACGGGCTGTCCGTGCAGATGGGGGCGGAAGTTGGTGATGAGATTACTATTCTCAATCCTAACAGTGCACTCACCGCCGCGGGTGGTCTTTCTACTACTGCAAAGTTGTTTACACTGGCGGGAATTTTTCACACAGGGCTGTTCACTTACGACGGCAAGTGGGCGGTGATTTCCTTGTCTGAAGGGCGTAAGTTTTTGCCCGATTACGATGTCAGTCTCGATGAAGAGCAGTATGTATCAGGGGTGGCGCTGAATTTTCCCGATCCTGATCGGGTTGAGCACGCGGCTCAACTTTTAGCCAAGACCAAGCTGAAGGGCTTGACGTGGAAGGAGACCAACTCCTCGTTGATTTTCGCCCTGCAGCTGGAAAAATTTGCGATGGGGGCGATCCTGATGCTGATTGTGCTCGTCGCCGCCTTCTCCATCAGCGGCACGATGATGATGACCGTCTTCTACCGTCGCCATCAGATTGCCTTGCTGCGGGCGATGGGGCTGACAGCTCGCCGCACCTATCGCGTGTTCTTGGCGCAAGGGGTGTTGATTGGCACAATCGGAGTCAGCAGTGGAGTGCTGTTTGGTATTGCTATTCTGCTGGTGTTGGCTAATTATCCCATTCCCTTACCGCAAGAAATCTACTATCTCGGCGATGTGCCCGTGCGTTTTCTGTGGCGGGACTACCTCGTTATAGGTATGCTAGCTTGGCTGCTGAGCCTATTGTCGGCGGTGTATCCCGCGGCGGTGGCCACGAAGGAAGTGCCAAGCAAGGGGTTAAGGTTTCAGTGAGTGTTGTGCTGCAGAACATCTGCAAGGATTATCTTGTCGTCACGCAACGCGTGCAGGCGTTGAAGGATATCAATGTCACCATCGACAAGGGCAGTCGTGTCGCGGTTACGGGCAAGTCAGGAGCGGGTAAGAGCACCTTGCTGCACGTCATTGGCACGCTCGAACGGCCGACGACTGGCTCGCTGTGCATCGACGGCAGCGATGTCTCACTTGCCAGCGATGCCGCGGCATCGGAGTTTCGCAATACCGCCATCGGCTTTGTCTTCCAAGCTAGTAACCTGCTGCCAGAATTTACTGCGTTGGAAAACGTCATGATGCCTGCCTTGATTCGCGGCTGGAGCTATCGCAAGGCAAAGGTTAGAGCCGCACAACTGTTAGAACGCACTGAACTCGATCATCGCCTCCACCATCGCCCTGCCGAGTTGTCGGGTGGCGAGCAGCAGCGTACCACTATCGCTCGTGCTCTCATCATGAACCCGTCGCTGATTCTCGCCGACGAGCCAACGGGCAATCTCGACAAAAAAACTGGCATCAAGGTGCGCGAACTGCTGTTCGAACTGTGCGCTGAGTTCAAAGCCACTATGTTGCTGGTGACCCATGACCAAGACCTCGCCTCCTGCTTCAAACAGAGACTACGCATGGAAGACGGTCGCATTATTGAGCAAAAACTATGACGATGAAACACATTCTTAGCATTACTATCGCACTGTTGAGCATGGCAAAACTTTATGCGCAAACACCGCACATCACCGCGATCGAGGTGCGTGGCAATGCCAGAGTCGAAACGGAGGCAATCATCTCCGCACTGCACTCACGCCGCGGCCAGCCACTCGACAAGACAACGGTGCAACGCGATCTGCGCAGTCTCTATGAACTGGGCTACTTCTCCCACATTGAAATTTTGCAAGATGACAGTGGCACAGGCTTAACGCTCATCGTGCAGGTAAAGGAAAAGCCCGCGATCGTGGCAATCAAATTCACTGGTTTGGAGGAGATTAAAGAAGAGGATTTGCGTGAGCAGTTGCGCACCAAGTTGTTTGCCATCGTCGATGAGAGTGCGATTGCCGATGACGTGCAGATGATCGAACGCCAATATGCACAGAAGGGCTATTATCTTGTGCAGGTAACGCATACCTTGCAGCCGCGCGGTGACAATGAGCAGGTGCTGATCTTCGACGTTACCGAGAACCACGAGGTGAAAATTGGAGTAATCACAGTGCTCGGCAACGAGCGTTTCAGCGATAGGGAGTTGATCGAGAAGTTTGCCATGCGTCCCGCGGCACGCATGCCGACCTTCAAGGCAGTGGTTAATTTTCAAGAAGAACTGCTGCGGCGTGATCTCGGTTTTCTCACCGCCTTCTATCGTGATCATGGCTTTGCGGAAGTGAAGGTTGCCCAACCACTGCTGATGTTGAGTCGCGATCGGCGTTTGATGGATGTAACCTATCGGGTCGAGGAGGGATCACAATATAACGTCGGGTCGGTGGTAATCTCTGGTGACACGTTACCCAACGCGGCGCAGGTGCAGGAGAAGTTACTGCTACGAGAGGGCGGGTTGTTTCGTTTTTCGCAGTTCCGGCGTGACATTGAGATGCTGATGGACAGTTGCGGTGATCTTGGTCATGCCTATGCCGATGTCAATCCCCACACCCGTCTCGACCGTGAGCGGCAACTCGTGCATATCGACTATGAGATAACTAAAGGCGAAAAGGTTTACATCGGCAATATTAAAATTATCGGCAATACCAAGACCAGAGATAATGTTATTCGCCGTGAGTTTGAAATTTACGACAGCGAAATCTACAGTGGCACGAAGCTGTCACGTTCAAAAGCTAACGTCGAGCGGCTCGGTTTTTTTGAGTCGGTGCAGATTAGCAGGTCACGTGATAAAGAAGCAAAAGACCTGCTCAATCTCAAGGTCAAGGTTAAGGAACGTTCGACAGGACAGCTGCAGGCAGCGTTAATCTTCACCCCCGGCAGTGGCTCAGGGCGTTCGGGTTGGGCGGGGCAAGGACGCTATGACGAAAAAAATCAATCGGGTCGCGGCTGGAGCACCAACTTCACAGGCAAGTGGGACGGACACAGAAACTACACCTTGAGTCTTGGTTTTACCAATCCACGTCTGTATGACAGCAACTGGTCGTTGGGCACATCTGCCTTTTACACGCAAGAGAGCCGCCGCTATGCCAATCGTGAGTTTATCGAGGAGTCACGCAAAGGTGGCACGTTTAGTATTGGGCGCAAACTGTTCGAGCATGTCTATGCCTCAGCGATGTGGAAATTACAGCAGACAGCCTTGCACAGTGATACTTTTGTGTTGCAAAAATTTCGTGAAGAAGGAATTGCTTCAAGTCTCAAGCTGTCGTTGTCACGCAACGCCGTCAACGATTTTCTCGAACCTTCGGACGGCTCGCAGGTTTCGCTATCGCAAGTTATCTCTGGCGGCCCCATTTTGCGCGGCGACAAAAAGTTTTTGGAAACCAGCCTCGACGCAGCCTACTATTATCCCGTAGATTTTGTTGACGGCTATCGCACTTACTTCAGGCTGCGAGGATTATTAAGCTATATCTATCCACTTGGTGGTGCGCCCGTGCCTTTTCTCGAACGCTATCGGTTGGGTGGTTTTAACGACATGCGGGGCTATCCGTATTGGGAAATCGGGCCGAAGTTTTACGTCATGCGCACGCCTGACAACACTGCGGTCGAATACAACCGCGGCGGCAATCGCAAACTACTGCTGCAAGCGGAGTATTTTGTGCCCCTGATTCAAGAAGCACGTATTAAGGCACTGGTGTTTGCTGATGTTGGGCGTGTCTACGACGATAACGAAAGCCTGTCGTTGGATGACCTCTACAGTGATGTGGGTTTTGGTATTAGGTGGATTACACCGATTGCGCCGCTGCGTTTTGAGTGGGCTTTTCCTTTTGAACGTGGCAAACTAGGAGATATGGAATTCATTTTTTATCTAGGATTTTAGCATGCATTTATTTTTGTTTTTCATCACATGTGCGTTGTTGTCACCAGTATCTTTTGCTGCAACGGAGCAGCAAGGCAGTGCCACGGTTGCAGTGCAAAAGAACAAGCAGAAGAAAAGGCGGCGGCAGCGTTTTGGTGTAGTCGATATGCAGCAGGTAATTCTTACCGTCGAGGAAGGTAAGCAGGCGCGGCACAAGTTAGAGCGCGAGATTAAAGCCAAAGAAAAACTGCTCAAGCAGTCACGTGAAGAGTTGGAAAAACTCAACAAAGAGTTGCAGGCACAGGCAGCTTTGCTGAGTGAGACGGCAAAATTTAAAAAACAGCAAAAGTTTCAAGAGAAATTTCTCAGTCTGCGCAATGCCGAGATGGAGTTTCAGGTTGATATCAAGCGCAAGGAGCAGCAGGCTACAAAGGAAATTGCCGGCAAGGTGGCACAGCTGGTCGAGAAAGTCGCTCGTGAATTGAAGCTAGCCGCAGTATTTGAGACTAACAGTGCAGGTTTGCTTTACGTTAGAAACCCTGTCAACCTGACACAGCAGGTAATCGAAATGTATGATAAAAAATTCAAGGCGAAGAAAAAATAACAAGGTGAGTGATGGTGGAGCTAGAAAGCGGCAAAGAGTCGGCGCAGCCTTCACGAGCGCAGCGAGAGGGTAAGCCTTACGGCAATACTGATTATGTGCTGCCGCTGGGGCCGATGGAAATTCGACGCATGTTGCCCCATCGGTATCCGTTTGCACTGATTGATCGCATTATCAGCTGCGATCCGCAGATGGTAGTGGGTATCAAGAATGTTTCGATTGGCGATCTCATTTTGCAAGGACATTTTCCTGATGATCCGGTTTTTCCCGGTGTGCTGATTATTGAAGGTGTAGCACAGACGGCCGCAATCTTCGGACATCTCAACGAGTTAGTGAAGACTTCTACCTGTTATCTTACCGAAGTTACGAAAGCTCGCTTTCGGCAACAGGCAGTGCCGGGCGATGTGTTGCGTTATGAGAGTCGTATGGTTAGACAGCGTAAGTTTTTTTTCTGGTTCGAGGCAGAAGCGTATATCGAGGAGCAGCTTGCCGCCACGCTGAATTTTTCGGCGTACATGGAGTAAGGTGGTGCTTGATCAGGAGCTGTGGCTTGAGCACGAGGGCGAAGCACGTGGCACTGCTGCACAGGTGCATCCGACTGCGATTGTGCATCGGCAAGCAGAATTGGGCCAACGTGTGCAGGTCGGGGCTTACAGTATTATCGGGCCTAAAGTTATCTGTGCCGATGATGTGCAGATTGGTAGTTATGTGCATCTCAGCGGTCGCACTTTTGTCGGGCAAAGTACATCGATTTGGCACTATTGTTCGATCGGGGCAATTCCGCAGGATTTAAAGTATCGTGGCGAAGACACACGTCTCGTCATCGGCGAGCGCAACGCCATTCGTGAGTACGTCAATATCTCCATCGGCACGGAAGGCGGTGGTGGGATTACCCGCATCGGTGATGGCAACCTCTTGATGGTACATGTGCATGTTGCGCACGATTGTATTATCGGCAACAATTGCATCTTTGCCAACAGTGTCAACCTTGCTGGGCACGTCGAAATCGATAACCATGTTGTGCTCGGTGGGATGGCTGCAGTGCATCAATTCTGCCGACTCGGTTCGCACAGTATGATGACAGGTGGCTCGATGACGGGCAAAGACGTGCCACCTTTCTGTCGTGTGCATGGCACACCCGCGCGTATACTCGGCTTAAACACGATTGGCTTGAAACGTGCTGGTATGTCAGCTGAAGACCTCGCGTCAATCAAAAAAATATATCGCTTCGTCTACCGTCAACAACTAACGCTCGACGATGCTATGCAAGCAATACACCAGCAAGTGCCAGATTCACCCCCTCGCCAAACTTTTCTCGATTTTATCAGCCATTCGCAACGCGGGATAAGTCGCTAAGTTTTTTGTCATCTGCTTGTGCAGATGACTGAATGAATGCTCGCTACGCCGCTTTTTTATAACGCTCGCTTTCTCGCTCGCTTCATGCGCTCAGGTATAGTGCTTATCACTGGCAGCCTTGCAATGAGCACTACCTCCGAAACCAAACCCCCCGTATCCATACTCACGGCTTCAGATGCTTTTGAGGGGCTATGGCATGCCTGCCGTTTGCCTAACATACCACTGAAGTATGAGTCATATAGGTTCAGGAAGGGCATGCCGAGGAGTGCTTAGCCAGTACCGTGCGGAGGAGGCGTGTGTCTCCTAACACCTCCACTTGTGTTTCTAGTGACGATGCAAAATACAAGCAGTCTCATAGCAAGCACTATGCCTGAGCGCATGAAGCGAGCGAGAAAGCGAGCGAGAAAGCGAGCGAGAAAGCGAGCGAGAAAGCGAGCGAGAAAGCGAGCGAGTATGGATACGGGGCTTGGTTTTGGGAAATGAGCTTGTGCTACACACAAGTTGGTGATGTCCGCAGAAGTTGACACAGGGGTTGGTAAGGAGCATACCTGCAAACCATTTCACGCCAATGCTTCAGCTGGAGCTAGGAAGCGACAAAGTGCATGCACACATGTGTGCATGGTGCAGCAGGATGATTGCACCTGACCCAAACGAGAAGTCTGCGAACACGCAGGGGAGGGGAGCTAGGCGTGCCTTCGGGCACGCCTTTGGCAAAGAGCCGCGCAAAGCGGGGAGGGGAACGCTCCCCACATAAAAATGCTATGATAACAGCATGTTATAATCAACGGAACTTATGCAACAAAGCCGGAACGACCGCCCCGCATACAAAACAAACGTGCGAAGCACGAGAGGGGGGGACGACCTCTCGTATATATACAAGCGCGAGTATTGGTATGGGGCTTGGTTTTGGGTATGGTTGACAAGAAAATTGATAACTAACTGATATTTATGCTTATATTTTTGTTGACAAATATTTATAATCATGTTAATATTATGCTGGTTTATGTTGTTTATTGAATGGAGATCAAATATGAAATACTTTATCTTATCTATATCCTTGGTGATGTTGCCTTCCCAACTACTGCAAGCCAATAATATGGTACATCCTGCAACTCTGCAGGACTTGGCGGCGGGCAAGCTATCGCTTAGATTTTTTTTGAACTCCAGACTATTGGAGGCGGCAAAAATTAATTACCAAATGATTGGTAATTCACTTCATCTTAATCCTAAGATAATCGAAGTATACATGGAGTTTATGGATGAAGTTTTAAAAGTAGGGTCACAAGTTACTGATGTGTCAGCATCAAAGCAAGCCGCTTGGAATGGTCTTGAGCTTGCAGGAAATGGCTTAACGATGCCAATGCAGGATGTTGCGGAAAAGTTAGGCGTAAGTATTAAAGATGCTGAGCGTTTGCTAAGGATAAGAGTTTTCTTGACAGAGATGGGTAAACTAGCAGAGCAAAGACGTAGAGAGAAGATGCCAAGTAGCATTGCGTTACAAAAAATGTCTGAGTTATTTTCCAATTACAAAGATTTGTCACCCTACGTAAGTAAAGTAATAGAGAGTATCTCGGAGAAAAGGCAGCTGATGCATGCAGCTAAAGATTTTCCAAAAGCTGGATTAGTGGAGGGTTTACAGAAAGAAATTTCTGCACTTTACGACATGCTACTACAAGAGGTGGGAGAGAAGCTAGGTTTTGATTATGTTGTTGATGCTAAGAACTCTGTACAGTCTTCTGCAGAATTACAAAGTAAGGTGTTAAAAGAGATTATACATAGCATGCCATATAAAGAACGTGACCTGCATAAGGATGCCCTCTACAGAATCGACATAGCAATAAATCTCATCAACGAGCAGGTATCTAGGGGGGTAGACCCCAACATAAAACAGGTGAGCAGAATGTTAGCGATCAGAGATGCGGACACAGTTAGGCGTTTTACGCATCTCGTTGCCCTCAATACCAGTGTGACAACTTTATTGCAGCAAAAAACAGATACAACAGTGGCTACAGAGAAAAATTTCATTAGCGATGTTGAGCAATTACTGCGCAGTTACGGCGCAAGTGCCTTTGATGCGGAAGAGTTACAGGAGCTGCAAGAGGCAATGCGCATCGCAGCTGCGGCACAAACAGCTCAATGAGAGACACCTTCCGTTCTTGTGTTATCAATGCTAGGGCAATTTTCACGCGGCCATAGTGCTAATCACAAGCATGGCTGAAAAATTTTCTTCCAGATAACATCTTGACAAGACTAAATTACACTAAAGTAGCACAGCAAAATTCCGAAATCTAGTATGGTGGTAGTATGTGTCTACCCTTGAAGAGGAGAGAAAGTGCAGGTGTTACCTTTACTGATGATGGCGGCTATGGTGCTTGGTGGGTGTAAATTGCACCGGGAAAATACTACTCAGGACAAGTTTGGTCGCGCTATAAGCAAAATACCTAAAGGGCTTGTGGGTGAGATCGATGTAGCTATCAAAAAATTTTTCAAAGATGGTAACTCCGATGACATAGGTGCTTTGCTAAGAAAAGGCGGTAAGGCAGGTGATGAGGCTATTGCTGCATTCCGCCGTGTCTTTACAAGCAAAGAGGCCGCTGTGGGCACAAAACTGCGTGACTTGCAACAAGCTGCGGAGATGCTGCGCAACAAGTATCCCAGCGGAATTAGTGCTAGTGGCGGCAAAATTGACTTCAATGTCTTACTTGCTCCTTATACTGACGATGTGAGTAATGCTCTCGATGAAATGCTAGAAGTCGCACAGAAATATTATCGCATCCTACCTGCTATGGCTGACGATCAAGCGACAATGAAGAAACTTTATGCTGGCATCAATAGTGATGATTGGCTGGAAGTCAAACTGTATGAAGTTTACGACTTGAAGCGCAGTTCCGAGTTTGCTGACAAAGTGAGAAGAATAAAGGAGTTATCCCTTGAAGGTTATGGAACAGTGATGGCAAAGAGTTACAATTTACCTATCGAAGATCATGCGCTGGCAGATTTCTGGATGGGATTGGGCAAAACAAAAGCGAGCAGCAAGGAGCAAGTGGCAAAGTTTTTCAACGAGATGATGGTAACTAACCAAAGATGGGGCGATAGCTTCTGGCGTAAATACACCGAAAAAAATGTCGCTAATATAGAAGATACGATTTACAACAAAATTCCTAAGTCAAAAAGCACTGCTGAAATTCACTACTACCTCGATACGATATCACACGAAATACAAGCTCTGCGCAAGAATGCTGTGCGGCGTAACACTGCGACCAGAGTTGTTTTTAGCGAAGAGAACCTCAAAACTGTGCAGAAAAATAACCAGAACTACCTGCTTGAAATAAGCCGCACAGGGCGTGAACTTGACCCAGCTGCACCCAATGCCCGTGTCTTTGGGATTTGGGGTAACGATGTTTATGATAAAGTCATCGCGTGGGAGAAAAAGACAGGTAAGGAGTTGTCTTCTGGTTTTGAAGATGGTATTGATGTGCGTGATACACTATATAACTTGCAGGACTACTGCAAGGGTATCAGTTGCTGATAGTTATGCGCCAGCTACCGATAGTTATAGGGGTGTTGCTTTCTTTTTGTAAACCAGTCACGTCTACTACGACAACTGCTCCACTCTCGCCGCACACCTACGATATGCTAGAGCTAAAATACGACTTGTATTTTCTTCAGCATCAGGGTAATCTGCAGCTCAAATACATACAGCAACTTGAAATCTAGTTACACATGGCACTGCAACAGGGTCAACTTGCAGCAGATAAACAACTTAAATTAAGAAGAATGTTGCACAAGATTCGGAGTTTTATCACCTATGCCAAACTATCTGGTTGTCTTGAACAGAACGAAGAGGGCAACTATGTAGCAACAGAGAAAACTAGCACACAGTTGTGTTCGATAGTTCTGTATAAAATGAAAGAGCTCGCCTACCAGCAAATAGATCTCGATCAAGCTAACGAGCTGTTTTTCTTTGACAATAGCAGCATAAAATATCACGAGCAGGAGCTTTTTGTCGCGTTGAACAAGGTTATTATTGCCACGACTGTAGCAAGTTTGCGCAAGTATCTGCGCATCTTTCCTTTTGCGAGCACAGATGTCGTGCGTATGTGTGAAGCAAAAAATACTGAGCTTGTGCATATCCCTATTGATGTGACAAAGACTGCTCGCAATAATTACGTGACTAAAAATCATGACATCGCCCCCCGGCAATTTACCCCGACATCTTATCCACAGCAACAGCAAAAAAACGACAACTGCCAACAGCTTGTAGCTGAGTTACAAAAAGATACAGTAGCGCAGAAAAATGAAAAAACTTTTGCCAATTATGCTGATTTGCAGGAAAGGGTGAACAACTATGTCTTACGTTTAAATGCCACTATCGATCGTCTTGACCGTATTATTCATGGAGCTGATGGTGAGAAAGCGGCAACAAAGAAAGAAAATATTTTTATTTTCAAAATTGCTAATGTGGTTGATTTTGATAACGAAAATGTCATCAATGCTTACGATGAATATGCGAATATTTTGCTGGAAGCGGCACGTGATGGCATTTTGCCGCTGATGATGCTCTATTATCAAGACAAGTTGCATCTCAATATAAAAGGAGCGTGGGGAGGTTTAAAGGCGATGCAGTATACACCACTTGCCTATCCTTTGAGTAGAAAGCTAGAAGAGGTGATCGCGTCTTTGCACGAGTATCTTGTTACGCGGTGGTTGGAGTTAAAAGAAACTATGGCAAAAGGCAAAGAAGAGAAGGATAAGAAGATTTATGAGTTGCTAGTCAACAATGATGTGGCAGCAGCTCGGCTTATCATGCAAGACCCTGCCTATAGCGAACCTGTGACGCGGTTGTTGAACAAGTATCAAAACGATAATCGTGCGCCGAAATGGTTGCAGCTGTTCAAGTCTTGGACATATCGCATGGATTTGCTTTTTATTCCAATTATGATTGCCGCGGGCATTGTCAGTGGTGGGGCGCTTTTTCCGTTGGTTGCTACTATCGCGGTGTCGATTAATTTTTTCTGGGTGGGTGTGACAGGGACGGAAACACATCTTGCTCGTAAACGCTATGCGATGATGGAGCAGGCCCTGTTGAGTGGCAATTCCACGCAAGTTGAACGCGGGGCTAAGTTGTTGCGTGAGTTTCACAATAAACGTCGCAGTCTTATTGTCGCGGGCACAGTAGGTGTGCCCGCGACTGTGCCTTCGCTCAAAATAGCAGCACAGGGTATTATGAAACTGCAGGCGACAACCATCGACATCAGTGCTGCCTTTGCTTCTGATTTCGATGGTTTATCTAACAATCACGACCTTGATTTTCTCGGTCGTTTCGACGATCTGAACGATACAGAGCTGTTGCAAGAACGCTGAGGGATTGGTGGCTAAACCCAGATAATCAGTGGTGCTGGCGTTGATTTTCGTGTAAAATACACGGCAGTAAGGTGGTTTTTTGTGGGGAAGTTGTTAGCATGGTAGCATGGTAGTATGGTTGTTGCGCGTCATTTGGATTTATCTCGTCTGTTGGCGAAGAACTGGCAATAGAGGTTAAAGCAACACGTGTAGTCACGAACAGAGATTTTAAGGGGTTGCGTGCCCTAGCGGAAGAAGGTGTTTTTGAAAAATTCTATCTCATCAGTCACGACAAGACGAACTCCCGCCGCGGTCAGTTCGTTGCTGTGCATTGGCAGACCTTTCTCGACGATCTCTGGAACGACAAGCTTTTCGATAAGTGAGGAGATGAGGTACTCCATCCACAATTTTGCTGGAGTTTCTCACACTCAACACGGCCGGACCCAAAGGCAAGCTTTGCTATTCCTTAGCAGTCGTTTTTGTGCTATGGTAGGGCTGAGGAGCTAGAAAGCGGCAAAGAGCTAGCGAATGCCACGGCACGAGCATAGCGAGTGGGAGTGAGTTATGGCATCAGTCTTTATCAAAACACTGGGCTGCAAGGTCAACGCCTTCGACTCACACGCGCTCAACTTTCAGCTGCGCAAGGGTGGGTTTGAGCTCAGCAAAGAAGCACCGCAGGCGGAAGTGATTATCATCAACAGCTGCAGTGTAACAGCACGGGCGGAGCAAGAGGCACTCTACTACGCACGCCGCTTGCGTCGCCTCAATCCGCAGTCGTTTCTCGTTATCACGGGCTGCTATGCCCAGACCAACTCAGGCCCGCTGAGCGAGCACCCCGACATCGACTTCGTCGTGCCCAACACCCACAAGCCTGAACTCGTCGCCTTGCTCAACGCTCGCTTGCATGGTGGACAGGGTAAACTGCCTGCTGATGCCAAGCCAGTCACTGCCAACAAGCAGGCACACTTCAAACTGGCACAGACACTCAGCGATCACGTCAACAGCACCAACACCCGCAAATACGTCAAGGTGCAAGATGGCTGCAACGGTTTCTGCACCTACTGCATTATTCCTTACGCCCGTGGTGCATCTATTAGTGTGCCACCCGCAAAAATCATCGAGCAAGTCAAAGCCTTGACTGAGCAAGGCAGTGGCGAAATTATCCTCACGGGCGTGCATCTCGGTGACTATGGCGCAGACCTTGCTGCCGACAAGAAGAGCTGCTTCGTCGAACTGCTGCGGCAGATTTTTGCTTTGCCTAAATTACAGCGCTTGCGCATCTCGTCGCTTGAGCCGAGCGAGTTGAGTGATAATTTGTTGCAAGTGTTAGCAGCACACCCTGATATTTTTTGCCCACACTTTCATTTGCCGTTGCAATCAGGCAGCAACAAAATTTTGCGCAAAATGCGGCGCAAATACACCGTCGAGCACTACTGTGAACGTCTCACTGCGGCACGCCAACTCTTCCCACATGCGATGTTTGGTAGCGATGTCATTTGCGGTTTTCCCAGCGAAGATGAGCAAGACCATCGTGCTACGCTTGATTGTGCCGAGCAGATAGGTGTGCATTACCTGCACGTCTTCCCCTACTCATCTCGCCCCAACACTCTCGCCGCTCGCATGCCCGGACACTTGCCATCTGCAACGATCAAGGCACGGGGTAAAGAACTTGGTGTGCTCTCGCAAAAGTTAAAACAAGCCTACTATAGCAGTTTTTTAGGCGAAAAAACTCGTGTTTTGTGGGAACAGCCCGATGACAACGACATGCTTGGTTACAGCCGCAATTACCTGCGGGTGCGTGCACCCTTGCAGCGCGATTTTTTACAAACAGAAACCGCAGTCAGCATCACCGCACTTAACGGTGATAATACTTTACAAGCTATGCACTGAAGATTTACACAGGCACACATCCTCAGGCAAGCGTGCGGGTTACCCCTAAAGAAATAAGCCCACAAATTCAAATAGTTACAAAAAAATTTAGAAAATTTTCACAAGTAGCTAAATCCAAAAAAAATGACCGATATGTCTGACGAAGTTGTTTTGGTTATTTTAAAAAAGGAGATGTACCATGCTTAATATTGTTTTGAGCACAGTCGTGCTGGTTAGCGGTGCTTGTCAAGTAGACCAGCCAGATGTCGTCAGACATATGATAAAACACGGACTTATGTGTAAACAAGATAAAGGGAATTTCGCTGTTGTCGATCGCAATGGAGGCCCGGTGCCGGTGGTCAATAAAAATAGTGGAAAGCGTTATCCTTCTTCTGTTGTAAATTGTAGTGATACGGACTCTGTGGAGTTTTACATGGAGGATGGCAAGCTGCATGTTGACATGGTAGGTGATAATGGCACAGAAGGTACGTATGTATTTGAAGATCAATAAATATCAAGGAGAGAGAAGACAGGTCACTATCTCCCATGTGATACAGTAGAGATAAGCAGTAGGTTATTTTATTTGCTCTGTTCGATAAATTGTGTCTGAAAATGTTATTCGCATTTTAATTCAGATTTTACTTAACACCGAACGCAATACCGAGATGATCAAGGAAATTTCTTCGGAAGTGATATTAAACACCGGTGTGAAGCGTAGCAAGTTTTTGCCTGCATGAATTATGCCCAGCCCTTGTTTGCGCAAACGCGTCTCCAGTCCATCTGCACCGACGACGGCGATGTCGGGATTAATGTCGATGCAGAGTAGCAAACCAGTGCCTTGTGCGCGGTTGATGAGGTGGGGGAATTCGTTGCGCAACTTACCTAGTTGTTGAAGAAATTCCTCACCCCGTGCAACGATGTTGCGGCGCAACTCTGGAGTCAGCATAGATAGTGTGTGCCGACCGACTTCCAAGGCCCGCGGATTAGCGGTCATGGTGTTGCCGTGAATGCCGTGCTTGAAAAACGCCGCGGTCTTTGCCGACAACGCAATTACCGACAGCGGTGTATGCCCCATGTGAATTGCTTTGGAAAAAGCTTCAATATCAGGTTGTGGCAATTCCCGAAACTCAGGATAATCGACCACACTCAACACCCCATGTCCACGAATACCCGCCTGCACTGAATCGATAACCAGCAACGCTCCACTCGCGGCAGTCAGTTCTCGTGCAAGGCTGTAAAGCTCTGGCGACAAGGGGCAGCCAGTGTCGCCCTCGCCGCTGATAGGTTCAAAATACACAGCATCGATGAACACAGCATCACGTTCTGCCGCCGCGAATGCTTGCCGCAAGCCTTGCACATCGTTGTGCTTGAGCGTGCCAACATCGTCAAGTTCCGTGAAGCTGTGCAGATGTTGCCGATATGCTGGGCGGCAACTGTCCGACAGGCGTGCTGGACGTTCGGTGCGCCCGTGAAAACTGTGTGCCATGCTCAACGACCGCACCTGCTTATGCTGGGGGGTGATGCGGTTCTTGGTGTTCACGTCGGCAATGCGTGCCGCCAATGATAACGCCTCCGAGCCAGAGTTGAGGAACATGTAACGCCCATAAACATGGGTTTGTGTCTTACGGGTGTGCCCTATTTCGGCATCGAGCGCGGCACAGATACGGTGATGGCTGGGGCTGGCGGTCATAACGTTCGCCATCACATGATTTGCACCGAGAATTTCCTGCGTTTTGCCCACGCAATGCCCGAAACCAAGCATGCCATAGCCGCCAGAGTCGTGCAGCACTGCACCAAAGGAAGTTACTACCCACGGCCCAGCTGCACCGAGTGGGATGTAAGGGTTGAGTGCCTCGTCCGCGTAAAAATTAAACATCCGCGTCTGTGTATAACGCACCTGTTCTGCCTCCGACGGCGGCGCATGGTGCACAAACTCTTGCCATGCCTCGCTCTGGCTGTATTCATATGCCATTACAATCGCTCGCCCCAATTGCTTGTCAACGGCCAGAAATTTCCTGATAACCACATCAGAAAGACCGAGTGTCTGTGCCTGATGGCGATGTTGGCGTAATTTTTCGAGATAATTAAGCATCTTTACCGTGTTAAAAGTGAAAGAATTCGCTCCCAAACTGACTTACTCTGCGATTTCTCCGCTACTATCTGATCGGCTTTTTTGCTCGCATAACTTACTGTGGATTTAGAACGCTTGCCAGCATCACGCCCTTGCCGCGGCTTTCTTCCTCTCTCGCCCCGTTCATTCCTTACACGGGCGGGCTGTCCCCGTTCCACTCGCTGTCCCCGTTCCACTCGCTGTTCCCGTTCCACTCGCTGTTCTCGTTTCACAGGCTGTTCCCGTTCCACTCGCTGTTCTTGTTTCACAGGCTGTTTGCCGCTTTCTAGCTCCACCAGCCAATCCTTCACCGTGCTGCGTTCGGGCAGGCGATAATTGCTGAAGTCAGAGGCAGGCCAGCCACACTGCAAATGATAGTGGGCAATAATCGGCGGGGCAAAATCGCTGTAGTAGTCGCACAGCAGGCTGATGCAACGTCCGTCAGTGTCGCGTGCCAGCATGTCCAAGCGCGCCGTGTAGTTGCGCACGGCGAAGGGCATGTCAAAGTTGATGACACAGTGGTAGCTTTTGCGCTCGCCACGCACCGCTTCGTCGCTGGCCACGACCACACTGCGTTTTGTCCGTGTTGCGGGTGCAATGAAGCCACAACGCTGCAAATACTTGCGCACAAAATCAACACACTCGCTTGTATTGCAGAAGATGATGCTGCTGTCTGGCTTGTTCTGCAACAAAATATCGATTACCAGCAGAATTTTATCGTGCGCCTCGCAAAGATAACCAACGTGATTTACTCTACTTTTCTGCTCCCCAGTAGCTCTCTGGTGCATAATTCACCTCATGTCTGTTGTCGTGAAATCATCCGCAGTGCTGATCACTCGCTTCGCTCGTGAGATTTTTTGCCGCTTTCTAGCTCCTAAGCTTCGCTCGTGAGACTGTTTGCCGCTTTCTAGCTCCTAAAGCTTCGCTCGTGAGACTGTTTGCCGCTTTCTAGCTCCTAAGCTTCGCTCGTGGGACTGTTTGCCGCTTTCTAGCGGCTGCGCTGCGAAAATACCCCTACCGTGTGTCTTTCTACCACGTGTGCAAAACTTTAGCAATCTTCTTGCCATTTCTGCACGATGTATCTATCATCCCCGCGACGGACAGGTTGAACAACAGGAGAAGCAATATGAGTGCAGACATCAACCAGCAGATAGAGAACACCATCACCAGCCACGACACCGTGCTATTTATGAAAGGCACGAAGACCGAGCCAATGTGCGGGTTTTCCGCACAGTTGGTGCAGGTGTTGAACGAGCATCAGGTCGAATTTCACGATGTCAACGTGCTTGCCGACGAAGACCTGCGTGATGGAATCAAAGCTTTCACTAAATGGCCGACCATCCCACAACTTTATGTCAAGGGTGAATTTATCGGCGGCTGCGATATCGTCATGCAACTGCACCGCGACGGCAAATTGCAGGGCATCTTGCCACCAAGCACATGAGAGTATTCCAAAAACTTGGTGCAGACAAGATTATCGCCATCATTACCGAGTTTTACACCCGTGCTATGCACGACCCAATCATCGGCCACTTCTTCTTCCAGCACGATCATGCTCAGCTACTCAAAGGCCAGCTTGCCTTCTCCATCGGCATGCTCGGCGGCCCCAAGACCTACCGCGGCCGTGCGCTCCTCCACCTCCACCAGCCCTTGCCCATCCGCCACGCCCACTTCAACCGTCGCCTGACGATGCTGCGTGAACTCTTCGCACAATTCCAAGTTGATGCTAGCAGTGCCGACCAGTGGCTTGCCGAAGAAGAAAAACTCCGCCCAGCCATTGTCTCCATGCGATAAAAAATTAATTTTTCCATACATAATTACTAAATTTATTTTTAATTTTTTCACAAATTATCACAAATTAGTAAGTTTATTAAATTATTAGTTTTTACGTATTGCTAGATAAGGTGTTATTTTGTATGCTTTGTTAGGTTGTTATCTTCTTTTTGTTTAGGAGTTTTGTCATGAAGTTTTTAGCTACTGTTCTGATTGTATTGTGGTCTTTGCCAGTTTTTTCTTTTTCATTAACTGATTTTGCTGCACTTGAAAACGCCGGCAAGCCTAATGGTTTTATTTATTGGCACGGCAAGGGTGCGATGGTTACCGCACCTAGTGGCAAAGAAGACCCTTTTCTTGTCTCACTGACGATGCGCAATCTCGGCAATCACGCCATTCTTTTTCAGTATCATATTATTTCTGAAAACTTTGAAACCCATCCACACTTTGTTGCACAGGTAGAAGACAACGGTTTTTTCACTATTTATGTGCCGAACAAAGAGCGCAAGGATGCGGTTGCTGATGACGAAGTTGTCGATCTCACTACATACAACAAAAGCGGCTGGGGCTACTCGGTTGGCAACTCAATGTATTTCGATTATAAAGCTGGCGGTGGACATCACGGCTTGCAGCACTATCGCAGCTACCACGATGAGCACGGCAACTTCCGCCTTGCTTCAACAGGCTCGATGGGTACTGATGCTGAAGGTTTGAAATTCACTTGGACTGAAGACCTGAAACGCGTTTTCGTGCATCGCCCTCGCTGATTTTTTGTTTGTTTGATGTGGGGGAGTTATTCCCCACATCATCTGCCGTGCAGCTCTGACTCACCCTGACTTCCCCTCGTGTTCTGTGGCTTTTTGTGCTGCGCGCAGAATCGCTACTATCTCGTCATGCCCCTTTTCTTCAGTAAGATCTAGTGCTGTTTTGCCTGTGACGAGTTTAAGACTGTGGTCAGCACCGTTATCGATGAGGAGTTTCACTATTTTGGTATACCCAAAGTGTGCTGCTCGTGTCAAAGCTGTGCCGCCATGATCATTCTGCGCATTGACCTTAGCACCATGCTTGATAAGAAGTTCTACTGTTTTTGGTTGCTTGCTAAGTGCAGCTGCCATCAAGGGAGTTTCTCCGTATCTGTTCTGAGCATTGACATCAGTATGCTTTTCGATAAGAAGTTCGGCTATTTTGAAGTGTTCACGGATGTCTCCCTTTTTTGCGGTCAAGAACAGTGCAGAGTTACCATCCATGTCCTGCATATTCAAATCAGCTTTGTGCTTGACTAACAGTTCTACTATTTCGATGTTTCCATATTGTGTCGCTAAAGCCAACGCGGTCTTCTTGCTGAAACTACTCTTGGCATTGATGTTAGCTTTGTGCTTGATAAGAAGCTCTGCGATCTCTGTATTTCCTCTCATTACAGCCAGCATCAACATGGTATGGCCATATTGTCCGACAGTCGTATCAACACCCTTCTCTGCGATAAAAACTTCGATTAGTTTGGCTTCACTCTCCATCAACGTTGCTACATCAAATGCATTCTGTGAGCGCCCCACATTAATATCTGCTCCTTCTCTGATGAGTTCTCGCACTAAATCCCAAGCATCGCCAAATATTGCCCAATTCAAGGGTGACCAGCTCTTCCTATCTCTACCATTAATGCCTACTGCGGCTTTCAATAAAATTGCTGCGAGTGCATAGTGCTCTGCCTCTACCGCGATATCAAAAGGCACTTTGCCCGCATCGTTTTCCGCTTTTGCATCTGCACCAGCTGCCAGCAAACGTTCTGCACTGAGACGATCGTTGTTTGCCGCAGCTTGAAATAAATCAAGAGGTTTAGCGCCTGCAGCATGCAACAGTGCAAGCATCTTCTCATTCTTGTGCTCGTGCCACATATCAAGCGGCGTGTTGCCATCGTTATCGGCAAGGTTGGCATCAGCACCGTTACTAAGTAAAAGTTTTAATGCTTCTTGGTTGTCCCTTGATACAGCGTAGTGTACCGCGGTGCGTCCCAACGTATCGATGGCATTGACCTTAGCACCACCTCTGATGAGTTGTCCGATGAGAGGCATGTACCCGCTTTGCACTGCTTGTATTAGCGGCGTTGTGCGCACAACGCTTGCCTGCGCGGTGCAGTGTAGTAAAATGCAGAAACAAATAAAGATAAGAAGTCGCATGTCTTGCTCCGTAACTGAACCACGTAAAGCTTCTAGCACTTGGCAATTGAGGTGTTAGAGGCGAGTGCGCCGAAACTCAACTTTTCTATCTGCGGTGATATCGATAACATGAAGACCTTACAGCTATGCTTCACCCTGACTTACCCTCTTGCTCTATATTTTTTTCTGCCTCCTGCAGAATGGCTATTACCTCTTTATGCCCCCCTTCTTTGGCAATGCTTAGTGCTCTTTTGCCCATGTCGTTTTTGAGGTTGGGGTCAGCACCGTTCTCGATGAGGATTGTTGCTATTTCGGTGTACCCAAATTGTGCGGCTCGCGTCAAAGCTGTGCCATTACGTATATTTTTATCATTGACTTTAGCACCGTGCTTGATAAGAAGTTCTACTGTTTTTGGTTGCTTGCTAAGCACAGCTGTTAGCAAAGGAGTCTCTCCGTGTCCATTTTGCACATTGACATCGGCCTTATTTTTGATAAGAAGCTCGACTATTTTGAAGTGTTCAGGATTAACGTCGCCTTTTTTTGCAGCCAAGAACAGAGCAGAATCTCCGTATCTGCTCTGTGCATTGACCTTAGCATGATGTTTAATGAGAAGTTCAACTAACTCGGCGTTCCCACTTTCGGCTGCTATCGTCAATGCAGTGCTTCCGTAGTCGTTAGGTATGTTGACATTAGCGCCGCGATTAATAATCAATTTGACTATGCTGATGTCTTTATTTAAAGTCGCCCAAGTCAGTGCTGTTCTTCCCTGTGAGTCCTGAATATTCACATCAGCTTTGTGTTTGACCAACAGTTTTACTATCTCAATATTTTCATATTGTAATGCCCAAGCCAATGCAGTCTTGCCGTAAGCACCCATAATATTGAGGTCAGCTTTGTGATTGATGAGAAGCTCTGCGCTCTCTATATTTCCCTTCCTTGCAGTCAGCATCAACATGGTATCGCCATATTGTCCGACAGTCGCATCAACCCCCTTCTCTGCGATAAAAACTTCGATTAGTTTGGCTTCACTCTCCATCAATTTTGCCACATCTAAAGCATTCTGTGAGCGACCCACACTAAGATCTGCTCCTTCTCCGATGAACTCTCGCGCTAAGTCCCAAGCGTCACCAAATATTGCCCAATGCAAGGGTGTCCAGCCCTTCTTATCTCTCCCATTAATGCCTACTGCGGCTTTCAATAAGATTGCTGCAAGTGCATAGTGCTCTGCTTCTATGGCGATATCAAAAGGCACTTTGCCCACATCGTTTTGCGCTTTTGCATCTGCATCTGCATCAGCTGTCAGCAAACGTTCTGCACTGAGACGATCGTTGTCTGCTGCAGCTTGCCATAAATCAAGCGGTTTAGCACCTGCAGCATGTAACAGCTCAAGCATGGCTTTATTCTCATGCACATGCCACATATCAAGCGGTGTGTGGCCATCGTTATCGGCAAGGTTGGTATCAGCGCCGTTATTGAGCAAAAGTTTTAATGCGAGCAGATTGTTGTTCGATACAGCATAGTGTGTTGCAGTGCGTCCCCACGTATCAATGACATTGACTTCTGCTCCGCCTCTGATGAGTTGTCCAATGAGACGCATGTGTCCGCTTTGCACTGCTCGGATTAGCCGTGGCGTGCGCACAACGCTTGCCTGTGCTGTGTTGCAAAATACAGTGCAGACAAAAAGCAAAAAGAAAAAACGCATGCTACATGCTCCCTTGTTGTGCCGCACGTAAGATGTTTTCAATCTCTGGATATCTTCTCTCCTCAGCGTAATCAAGTGCTGTCTTGCCAAATTTATCTTTCAGCATTAGGTTAGCATCATGTGCAACGAGAAACTCTACAACTTTTGTATGGCCAGTTTTTGCAGCCTTCATCAACGCAGTACTTCCGGCGTTGTTTTGAACGTTGATGTAAGCATCATGCGCAACGAGAAGTTTGACTATCTCCGTGTGTCCCCACCATGCAGCTAATATTAATGCAGTATCTCCATTATTGTTTTGCATATTGATATCAGCGTTCTGTGCAACGAGATACTTGGCGATCTCTGTAAGCTTCCTTTTTGTAGCCTTTATCAAGGCAGTGTCTCCGGCATTGTTCTGAGTATTTACATCAGCATCATTTGCAACAAGAAGTTTGACTAGTTCTGTTTGCCCCCACCATACAGCTAGTAGTAATGCAGTTTCTCCACTTTGGGTTTGAATATTGATATTGGCATTACGTGCAACGAGAAGTTTGGCTAACTCGGTGTTCCCCTTACGTACAGACCTTATCAGAAGTGTATCATTATTACTTCCAACAGTAGAATTGACACCCTTCTCTTCAATAATAATTTCAAGCAGCTTAGTTTCACTCTTCATCAACTTTGCTACATCAAGTACACTCTGTGTGCGACCTGCAAAGATATTTGCACCTTCTCTAATAAACTCCCGCACTAAGTCCCAAGCATCGGCAAATATTGCCCAATGTAATGGCCTCCAACTTTTCCTATCTCTCCCATCAATGCCTACTGCTGCTTTCAATAAGATTGCTGCGAGCGCGTAGTGATCTGCCTCTACCGCGATATCAAAAGGCACTTTGCCTGCATCGTTTTCTGCTTTTGCATCTGCGCCAGCTGCCAATAGCCGTTCTGCACTGAGACGATCGTTGTTTGCCGCGGCTTGAAATAAATCAAGAGGTTTAGCACCAGCAGTATGCAACAGTACAAGCATCTCCTTGTTCTCATGCACATGCCACATATCAAGTGGTGTATTGCCATCATTGTCGGCAAGGTTGGTATCAGCACCGTTACTGAGCAAAAGTTCTAATGCCTCTTGGTTGTCTCTTGATACCGCGTAGTGTGTCGCGGCGCGACCCAACACATCTATGGTATTGACCTGTGCCCCGCCATTGATGAGTTGTCCGATGAGACGCATGTGCCCGCTTTGCACCGCTTGGATTAGCAGCGGCGTGCGCACAGCACTTGCCTGTGCTGTGTTGGGCAAGATAGAAAAGAGCAGAAGTAGTTGTAGAAACTGCAAGCTATGTGCTCCCTTGTTGTGCGACACTTAGGATGTCTGTGATTTCTTGAAAATTGTATTTTTTGGCAATGTTAATTGCACTCTCTCCTTGCAGGTTCTTGATATTCAGGTCTGCATTATTGTCGATGAGAAGTTTGACTATCTTTGTGCGTCCCTTTTCCGCAGCATGCATCAACGCAGTATAGCCCAACTTTTCCTGAATATTAGGGTCTGCACCGTTGTCGATGAGAAGCTTGACTGTCTCTGTGCGCCCATACTCAGCTGCCCACTGCAACGCAGTATCTCCGAAATTGCTTTTAATATTAGGGTCTGCACCGTTGTCGATGAGAAGTTTGACTATCTCAGTATTCCCACCTCTCGCAGCAAACATTAATTCGGTATAGCCGTACTTGCTATCAATATACGGGTTTGCCTTGTTGTCGATGAGAAGTTTGACTATCTCGGTGTGTCCCCTTTTTACAGCAACTCGCAACGTAGTCTCTCCCAACCGGTTCTTAATATTAGGGTCTGCACCGCTGTCGATGAGAAGCTTGACTATCTCCGTGTGTCCATTCCGTGCAGCGCAAATCAACGCAACACAGTCTTTGTTGTACTTGCACTTAATATTAGGGTCTGCACCGTTGTCGATGAGAAGCTTGACTATCTCCTTGTATCCTCCTCTTACAGCCATTATCAACGCAGTATCGTGGCCGCCCCGCCGAATATTCGGGTTTGCATTGTTGTCGACGAGAAGTTTGACTATCTCCGTGTGTCCCCTATTTACAGCAACTAGCAACGCATTGTAGCCCATCGTGTCCTTAATATTAGGGTCTGCACCGTTGTCGATGAGAAGTTCGACTGTCTCTGTGTGTTCATTTCCCACAGCAAGCATCAACGCAGTATAGCCGTAATCGCTCTGAATATTCGGGTTTGCATTGTTGTCGATGAGAAGCTTGACTATCTCCGTTCGTCCATTCCGTACAGCCCATATCAACGCAGTATCGAGATAGCGTCCTACAGTCGCATCAACACCCTTCACAGAGATAAAAGCTTCGATAAGCTTCGTTTCACTCTCCATTTCCCTTGCTATGTCAAATGCATTCTGCGAGCTACCCGCAAAAATATCTGCCCCTTCTGCAATAAACTTTCGCACTAAATCCCAAGCATCGGCAAATATTACCCAATGCAATGGTGTCCAGCCCTTCTTGTCTCTACCATTAATGCCTACTGCGGCTTTCAATAAGATTGCTGCAAGTGCATAGTGCTCTGCTTCTATGGCGATATCAAAAGGCACTTTGCCCACATCGTTTTCTGCTCTTGCATCTGCACCAGCTGCCAGCAAACGTTCTGCACTGAGACGATCGTTGTCTGCTGCAGCTTGCCATAAATCAAGCGGTTTAGCACCTGCAGCATGTAACAGCTCAAGCATGGCTTTATTCTCATGCACATGCCACATATCAAGCGGTGTGTGGCCATCGTTATCGGCAAGGTTGGTATCAGCGCCGTTATTGAGCAAAAGTTTTAATGCGAGCAGATTGTTGTTCGATACAGCATAGTGTGTTGCAGTGCGTCCCCACGTATCAATGACATTGACTTCTGCTCCGCCTCTGATGAGTTGTCCAATGAGACGCATGTGTCCGCTTTGCACTGCTCGGATTAGCGGTGTTGTGCGCACAGCACTTGCCTGTGCTGTGTTGGGCAAGATAGAAAAGAGCAGAAGTAGTTGTAGAAACTGCAAGCTATGTGCTCCCTTGTTGTGCGACACTTAGGATGTCTGTGATTTCTTGAAAATTGTATTTTTTGGCAATGTTAATTGCGCTCTCTCCTTGCAGGTTCTTGATATTCAGGTCTGCATTATTGTCGATGAGAAGTTTGACTATCTTTGTGCGTCCCTTTTCCGCAGCATGCATCAACGCAGTATAGCCCAACTTTTCCTGAATATTAGGGTCTGCACCGTTCTCGATGAGAAGCTTGACTGTCTCCATATGTCCATTTCCCGCAGCCAGCAGAAGTGCTGTCTCCCGCCAGACATTCTTAGTATTTGGATCTGCACCGCTGTCGATGAGAAGCTTGACTATCTCCGTGTGCCCACTTCTTGCAGCATTCATCAACGCAGTTATCCCATGGTATTCATCAATATTTGGATCTGCACCGTTGTCGATGAGAAGCTGAACTATCTCTGTGTTCCCTTCTGTTGCAGCACATAGCAACGCAGTTTTTCTATTAATCTGAATATTGATATCAGCAACATGAGCAATGAGAAGCTTGGCTGTTTCCACATCTCCAGCCACTACTGCATTCATCAGGGATGTACCAGCACCCCTGATCGTCGCATCAACCCCCTTCTCGGCAATAAAAACTTCGATCAACTTGGCTTCACTCTTCATCAATGTTGCTAGCTCAAATGCATTCTGCGAGCTACCCGCAAAAATATCTGCCCCTTCTGCAATAAACTTTCGCACTAAGTCCCAATCATCGTTCATGATAGCTTGATGTAGTGGTGGATAGCCCTTTTTATCAGCACCATGCTTGATAAGCAGTCTGAATATCTCCTTGTATTTCTTTTCCGCAGCACGCATCAACGCAGTCTCGCCGCGGTTGGTTGTAATATTCAGGTCTGCATTATTTTCGATAAGCAGCTTAACTAGTTCCGTTTGTCTTCGCTCCGATGCATGCATTAACAAGGTTTTGCGACCCCGCCCAACAGGTGCATCAATACCCTTCTTGGCAATAAAAACTTCGATCAGCTTGGCTTCACTCTTCATCGACTTTGCTAAATCAAATGCATTCTGTGTGCGCCCGATACTAAAATCTGCCCCTTCTCCAATGAACTCCTGCACTAAATCCCAAGCATCACTAAATATTGCCCAGTGCAAGGGTGACCAGCCCTTCTTATCCCTCCCATTAATGCCTACTGCGGCTTTCAATAAGATTGCTGCGAGTGCATAGTGCTCTGCTTCTATGGCGATATCAAAAGGCACTTTGCCCACATCGTTTTCTGCTTTTGCATCTTCACCTGCTGTCAGCAACCGCTCAGCCGCAGCACGATCGTTGTCTGCTGCAGCTTGCCATAAATCGAGCGGTTTAGCACCTGCAGCATGCAACAGCTTAAGCATCTCCTCGTTCTTGTGCTCGTGCCACATATCAAGCGGTGTGTTACCATCGTTGTCGGCAAGGTTGGCATCAGCACCGCGATCAAGCAAAAATTTTAATGCTTCTTGGTTGTCCCTTGATACCGCATAGTGTGTTGCGGTGCGTCCCCATGCATCGATAATGTTGACCTCAGCTCCACCTCCGATGAGTTGTCCGACGAGATGCATGTGCCCACTTTGCACTGCTTGGATTAATGGCGGTGTGCGCATAATGCTTGCCTGCGCGGTGCTGTGCAAGATTAAAAATAGAAGCAGCAATTGCAGAGGTTGCAAGCTATATGCTCCTTTGTTGTGTTGCGGGGCTTCTAGCATGTGTTAGTCGCTGTTGTCAAGTATAGGTGAGGAGATGTCCTGTTGCTGTTGTGCGACACGTAAGGTGTCTGCAATCTCCGAGTGGCTTCTTTCCTCAGCATAATCAAGTGCTGTCTTGCCATACATATCTTTAAGAATGAGGTTAGCATCATGCGCAACGAGAAGCTCTACAACTTTTGTATGTCCAGTCTTTGCAGCCTTCATCAACGCAGTACTTTCAGTATTGTTTTGAGTATTAATGTCAGCATCATTTGTAACGAGAAGCTTGACTAGTTCTGTTTGCCCCCACCATGCAGCAATTATCAATACAGTATCTCCGGTATTGTTTTGAATATTGATGTCAGCATTTTGCGCAATGAGAA
This sequence comes from Oligoflexales bacterium, assembly GCA_965226195.1. Taxonomy (GTDB): domain Bacteria; phylum Bdellovibrionota_B; class Oligoflexia; order Oligoflexales; family JAPPIL01. The sequence goes on along the minus strand of OZ245333.1, from coordinate 87,747 downwards.
GCTCTGCAATCTCTGTCCGCCTCGTCTTTGCAGCCTTCATCAAAGCAGTATCTCCGGCTTTATTTTGAATATTGATATCAGCATCACGTTCAACGAGAAGCTTGACTAGTTCCGTGTGCCCCCACCATATAGCCAGTAGCAATGCAGTTTCTCCGGCGTTGGTTTGAATATTGATATCAGCATCACGTTCAACGAGCAGCTTGGCTAGTTCCGTTTGTCCTTGCTCCGATGCATGTATTAACGTGGTCTTGCCACCCCACCCGAAAGTCGCATCAACACCCTTCTCGGCGATAAAAACTTCGATTAGTTTGGCTTCACTCTCCATCAATGTTGCTACATCAAATGCATTCTGTGCGCGCCCTATGCTAACATCTGATCCTTCTCTAATGAAGTCTCGCGCTAAGTCCCAAGCATCGGCAAATATCGCCCAATGCAATGGTGTCCAACCCTTCTTATCTCTACCATTAATGCCTACTGCAGCTTTCAATAAGATTGCTGCGAGTGCATAGTGCTCTGCTTCTATGGCGATATCAAAAGGCACTTTGCCTGCATCGTTTTCTGCTTTTGCATCTGCACCTACTGCCAGCAAACGTTCTGCACTGAGACGATCGTTGTTTGCCGCAGCTTGCCATAAATCAAGCGGCTTAGCACCAGCAGTATGCAAGAGCTTAAGCATCTCTTCGTTCTTGTGCTTGTGCCACACATCGAGTGGTGTGTGGCCAGCGTTATCGGCAAGGTTGGCATCAGCTCCGTTATTAAGCAAAAGTTTTAATGCCGGCAGATTGTTGTTCGATACAGCATAGTGTGTTGCAGTACGTCCCCATGTATCGATGACATTGATCTTTGTGCTGCCACTGATAAGTTGTTTGATGAGAGGCATGTGCCCGCTTTGCACTGCTTGGATTAGCGGCGTTGTGCGCACAGCGCTTGCCTGTGTGGTGCTGGACAGGAAAATACAGCAACAAATAAAACTAAACAGACGCATGTCTTGCCCTATAACAGAGCCATGATATTTCTAGCATTTAATTGAGTTCAGAGGCATGTCTGCACCCTAACTTACTCGTGCATGTTATTGTTCTTGTGCTGCACGCAGAATATCTACTACTCCACTATGTCCATTTTTTTCAGCTATGCTGAGTGCTGTTTCACCACTGTTATCGGCAGGGTTAGGCTCCGCACCATTCTCGATGAGAAGTTCAGCTACTCTCATGTACCCTTGTTTAGCGGCATAAAACAATGCGGTTTTGCCATCGTTGGTCTTGATATTCGGGTCTGCATTGTTCTCGATAAGAAGTTTGGCTATCTCTACGCGTCCATATATCAAAGCAAACATCAACACAGTGTAGCTGTCTTTGGTGGTAATATTCAGGTCTGCCTTGTTTTCAATAAAGAGTTCAGCCATCTCCTTTTGTCCTTGTATCACGACATTAATTAGAGCAGTATTGATATTGCTCTTCGTAGCTTTGTTTTCGATAAGAAACTTGACTATCTCCTTGCGCTCGTAAAACGCAGCGAACGTCAAAGAGCTCTGTCCGTTCTTATTCTTAATATTTATATTTACATTGTTCTCGATAAGAAGTTTGACTATCTCCATGTGTCCTCCTCTAGCCGCATAAAATAACGCGGTCTCCTTCATGCGGCTCTTAATATTCGGGTCTGCCTTGTTAGCGATGAGTAGTTTGGCTATATCCGTGTGTCCTCCTTTAGCAGCAAGCATCAGTGCGGTCTCACCGTACTGGTCTGTTGTAATGTTCAGGTCTGCCTTGTTAGCGAGGAGAAGTTCAACTATCTCCTTGCTTCCCTTTTTTGCAGCCAGTATCAATACGGTATCGCCATCTTTTCCGACAGTCGCGTCAACACCTTTTTCATCAATAAAAACCTCAATCAGTTTGGTTTCACTCTTCATCAACTTTGCCACATCAAATATACTTTGCCGACGACCCGCACTAATATCTGCACCTTCTCTGATAAACTTTCGCACTAAATCCCAAGCATCGCCAAATATTGCCCAATGCAATGGTGTCCAGCTCTTACTATCTCTACCATTAATGCCTGCTGTGGCTTTCAATAAGATTGCTGCGAGTGCATAGTGCTCTGCCTCTACTGCGATATCAAAAGGCACTTTGCCTGCATCGTTTTCTGCTTTTGCATCTGCGCCTACTGCCAGCAGCCGTTCTGCACTGGTACGATAGTTTTTTGCCGTTACTTGAAATAAATCAAGTGGTTCAACGCCTGCAGCATATAACAGCGCAAGTATTTTATCATTCTTGTGCTTATGCTTGTGCCACATATCGAGCGGTGTGTTGCCATCGTTATCGGCAAGATTGGCATCGGCACTGTTATCGAGCAAAAGTTTTAATGCTTTTCGGTTGTTTCTTGCTACAGCATAGTGTGTTGCGGTGCGTCCCCATGCATTGATGGCATTGTTCTCAGTACCACCTCTGATAAGTTGTCCGATGAGACGCATGTGCCCGCTTTGCACTGCTCGAATAAGTGGCGGGGTTTGCACAATACTTGCCTGCACGGTGCTGGGCAGGAAAAGGCAAACAAAAAATAAGGGTAGAAATCTCAAGCTATATGCTCCTTTGTTGTGCCGCACGTAAGATGTTTATGATTTCTTGGTGTCCTTTTTGTTCAGCAATATCAAGTGCGGTCTTGCCACTTTTGCTCCTAGTATTTAGGTCTGCACCGTTATCGATAAGAAGTTCAACTATCTCCGTGTATTCCTTTTCCACAGCAGACATCAACGCAGTATCTCCGTACATGTTCTTAATATTAGGGTCTGCCTTGTTATCGATGAGAAGTTTGACTATCTCCGTGTATCCCTTTTCCGCAGCAGACATCAACTCATTATTATCGTAGTCCGCAGGATACATCAACTCCTTCTGGTAGTTGATCTCACCACTAATGTCAGCCTTGTTGTCGAGTAGAAGTTTGACTATCTCTGTGTTTCCTTCTCTCACCGCGAACATCAATGCAGTATAACCGAAGCTGTCCTTAATATTCAGGTCAGCACCGTTGTCGAGTAGAAGTTTGGCTATCTCTGTGTTTCCTTCTTTCACAGCATACATCAATGCAGTATAAGCGTAGTTGCTGCCGCCCTGAATATTCAGGGCGGCACCGTTGTCAATGAGAAGTTTGACTATCTCCGTGTGCATCTTTCTTGCAGCCAGCATCAACATGGTCTCTCCATATTTTCCGACAATCCCATCAACACCCTTCTCGGCGATAAAAACCTCGAACAGCTTGGCTTCACTTTCCATCAATGTTGCTACATCAAATGCATATTGCCGACGACCCCTAGTAAGATCTGCTCCTTCTCTAATAAACTCTCGCACTAAATCCCAAGCATCATCTACAATCGCCCAATGCAATGGTGTCCAGCCTTTCTTATCTCTACCATTAATACCTCCTGCTGCTTTCGCCAAGATTGCCGCTAAAGCATAGTGTTCTGCTTCTACCGCGATATCAAAAGGCACTTTGCCAGCATCGTTTTCTGCTTTTGCATCTGCCCCAGCTGCTAGCAATAACTCTGCACCAACGCGGTCGTTGTCTGCTGCAGCTTGCCATAAGTCTTGTGCGCTGTTTTTTGTTGCATTTTCAGGCGAAGGTGCTGTGTTTGTTGCGGGAGCAATAGCAGGTTGCTGCTCTTCGACTTTAGTAAACGAAGGCCTTGCACCTGCAGCATGCAACAGTGCAAGCATCTCTTCGTTCTTGTGCTCATGCCACAGGTCAAACGGTGTGTTGCCATCGTTGTCGGTAAGGTTGGCCTCAGCACTACTACTAAGCAAAAATTTTAATGCTTGCAGGTTGTTATTGGACACAGCATAGTGTGCCGCCGTGCGACCCCACACATCGATGGCATTGACCTGTGCCCCGCCATTGATGAGTTGTCCGATGCGAGGCATGTGCCCACTTTGCACTGCTTGGATTAGCGATAGTGTACGCACAGCACTTGCTTGCGCGGTGCTACACAGGAAAATGTCGAAACAAATAAAGGGAAGAAGTCGCATGTCCTGCCCTATAACTTAACCATAAGACTGCTAGCACTTGGCAATTGAGGTGTCAGAGGCGTGGTAACGCGAACTCTGCTTCACTCCTGCCGAAACTCAATTTTTCTATCTTCAGTGATATCGGCAATATAATTTCCCTTTTTAATCTCACCGCTCGTGATCATTTTTGACACCGGCAGCCTGATGCGCCGGTTAAACAAACGCTGCAATGGCCTTGCCCCATTTTCTGGATCGTAACCATCTTCGCTTAACTGTGCCACTACACCTTCACCGAGTGAGATCGTTACCTCTTTTTCTTGCAGATTTTGGTTCAAAATACTGAGCTGTGTCTCCACCAATCGTCCCATAACCTCAGGCTTGAGTACTTCAAAATGAAGCTTTTCATCAATGCGGTTGAGCACTTCAGGACGAAAGTCAGCCTTAAGGTTAGTGCTGTTGGTGGTCATCATGACAATCGTATTACTGAAATCAACCGTTTCGCCGCTGCGATCGGTAAGACGTGCTCCTTCAAAGATTTGCAGCAAAATATTTTGAAATTGATCGTGCGCTTTCTCAACCTCATCGAATAAAATCACCGCATGTGGCATGCGCAATACGGCATTAGTTAGTGTCCCACCTTCCTCAGAACGGGCATAGCCCGGCGGTGCGCCAAGCAGCGCCGATAAGGTATGGCTTTCGGCATACTCACTCATGTCGAAGCGGAGCAGATGCCTCTGGTCACCAAACAGTTGCTCGGCGAGCATCTGTGCGGTGTGAGTCTTGCCAACTCCTGTCGCCCCTGTCATCATAAAAGCACCGAGCGTGTGCCCCTCAAGACCGAGTCCCGCATAAGAAACCGTTAGTACGTCAGCAATGGCAGTCAATGCTTTGTCCTGTCCAAAGATGTGCTTTTTGAGGTTTTCTTCAAGGTTGACAATGCCTTCCTGCGCTGTTTGCAGAATTTTCTCGACAGGAATGTCGAGTTTACGTGAAATGAGCTCAGCTATATGTTGCTCTTGCAATCTTTTGCCGCGTAGCTTCTTTTTTAACTTGTTATATAATTTGGCCAGCGGCTTCGTGTTGGCATCTGCATCTGCATCTGCATCTGCATCTGCATCTGCATCTGCATTTGCTTCGAGTTCATTTATTTTGTCTTGAATACTAGTCAACTGGGTGTCAACGTGTTCCTCTAAGGCCTTGTTCTGTTCTCCTTGCTCGCCCTCAAGCTGTTCGATTTCAGACGACACTTGCTTTTTACGTTTTTTGCCGACCCAAGGCAGCGCATCCGAACGTCTGGTAATTTTACCTAAGATGTCCACCAGCGAGAGCTTTACTCTACCGCTGTCATAATTCAGTGCTGCGGCTGCTTCGTCGAGTAAGGTCAGAGAGATGTCAGGCAATTTCTGATCAGGAAAATAGTAAGCAAGATCGACCGCGGCGATGACAGCATCGTCCGTAATCTCTAAACCGTGATGCGCAGCAAGGCGATCTCTAGCCGCTAAGGTAATTTCAAGTGCCTCCTTCTTGCTTGGCTCAACAACGCGGATTACACTAAAACGGCGGTTGAGTGCCTTGTCGTTGAGAATGTTGCGGCGATATTCCTCGTCGGTGGTTGCTCCAATGACGCGCAGCCGTCCTTTTTCGAGGGCTGGCTTGAGCAGGCTGGCAAGATCGACTCCTCCAGTTGCGCTGCCTGCGGCAATGAGATGCACTTCGTCGATAAAGAACAGCGTATCAGGGTTGGCATCAGCAAATTTTAGCAGCTCATCCACCCTTTCTTCAAGCTCACCACGCCCGCCTGTGCCTGCAGTGAGTGTTCCGATATTGATGGTGTAGAGGGTTTTGTCGAGAAACTCCTCGGGGACTTCTTCTCGCACGATGAGATCAGCAATACCCTCAGCAATCGCGGTTTTGCCCACCCCCGCGGCACCGACAAGTAGCGGATTATTTTTGCGCCGCTTGCTGAGGGCTTCTATCACGTTCATAATCTCATCGACACGTCCCACGACGGGATCGATTTCACCCGCGGCAGCAAGCTCATTTAAATTTACCAAATATTCTGGCACGGCTGAGGCAGTGTCCTCCTCCTCCTGTGCGTCTGGCAAGTCTTCTTCTCCGTCGGCATAATTTTGCAGCAACGCAGCCAGACTTTCGTGTCCTTCATCTTTGGCGTGGTCGATTGGTGATTTGCCGCTGCGATCCTGAAGTTGGACACGGGCACGGTGTCCCAGCAGTCGCTCTACCGTTTGCTCCTTGCCTAACTTCGCGGCGCTATGCAGTGGCCGCAAACCTTCGCTATCCGCCGCATTTAGGTTTATGTTCTCGACATCCTCCTGCTTAATAACATGGTCAAGTGCTGCAAGACTGGCGTTGTCATCAGGCATTTCTGCAATGAGGTGCAGCAGTGTCTGGTTCTTGCCTGTGAGCACTGAATTTATTGTTAAGTTGTTATCACCTAAGAGCTTTAGTGCTTCAGTGGGCGTGCTAAGTGCATTTTTTATTGTGTTAACAGTGGCGGTAGATAGCCGCGCCGCCTGCATAGCACTTGTGCTACTGCTCCAGACTACCAACCACGTGGCTAGCACTAACCCCACAACACGTCCCACAACACGCATCCAAAGCCTCCCTAGCTGAATTTAAAATTATCTCCGAGCACAAACTGCGGCGGTTATACAGAGCACAAGATGAGATTGCAACTATAGATTAGAGATTTTTTACGATTAAATTGCTTGCAAACAGATATTTTTGTTGCACACTTGTTTTGATTTTGTTAGTTGCTCATGGTTTAGGCAATAGTTAGGAGTTGCTGATGAGTTTGCGGCGTATCTTTTTCTTGGCAACAGCTGTGCTTGTATTGATACAGCCTGCACATATGCGGGCTTCAGGACAAGCAGTATCGCGTATTGCAACCGAACTGCAGTTTTTGCAACGTGCTGTGTCGCAGCGTGATGTGGTGGCCTTGAGGGGGTTTTTCGACAAGTTCGGTGACATCAACAAGGCCGATGCAGATGGCCTGACGCTCTTGCACTATGCCGCGCTGGAGGGGCTGTTTCCCGCTGCGGAATTATTGCAACGTCTGGGGGCGAACGTTAACCTCACCGACAAGCAAGGGCTGTTGCCAGTCGATTATGCCGAGTTCGGCGGGCATCTGGAGACAAAACATCTTTTGTTGGGGGTTGAACCTACCACTGTTGATTTGTTCACCGCTGCGATAGCTAATGCCCAACGAGCACTTGAGCGCTTGTTGGCAGAGCCTGATCTTGACATCAATGCACGCACTGCTGACGGCAAGACAGCACTGCACTTGAGTGCTGAGTGGGGCAGTTTTTACGCCACCAAGCTCTTGATTGAGGCGGGTGCTGACATTTTAGCCAAGGATAAGGATGGCAACATTCCTCTTGAGTTGGCCATCGATGCGGAGCATGCCCTTGTCGTCTCGGTGTTGCTGGAAGCCGTTGATATCAATGCCAAGGAACACAAGGGCTGGACAGCGTTAAACTGGGCGGTGTGGAGTGGCGATCAAGAGCGAGTGCGTGAGCTACTCGCTAAAGGGGCGAAGGTTGGCGAAGGTTGCCAAAACGCCATAGAGGTGTGTTTGCTGCTGGACGACATGGAAATGTTCGAGATCGTGCGTGCCGCGGGTGGAGCTAGAAAGCGGCAAGGAGTCAGCGAAGCTAGAAAGCGGCAAGGAGTCAGCGAAGCTGGAAAGCGGCAAGGAGTCGGCGGAGCAAGCGAAGTTAGTGGGATAGATGCCGGCAGCAGTAGAGGCGATACGGCACTGATGGGGGTGTCGCACCGCGGTGATGAGAGGGTTGTCGATGCCTTGCTCAAACACGGGGCGAACACTAACGTTTCTGATAATCGGCGCGGCTACACTCCCCTACGACTAGCGGGAGAAAACGGCCACCTCGCGATTCTTAAAAAGTTGATCAAACATGACGCAAAGCTAGACACCACCGACAGTTTCGGTGATACGGCACTTATTAGTGCTTCATTACGCGGACATGTCGAAGCAGTACAGGTGTTGATTGACGCGGGCGCTGACCTCAATATCGCGGGTGTAGCTGGCATGACTGCACTGATGTGGGCGCTTTACTGGAATGAAAAGGAGACGGCAAAGGCATTGCTTGAAGGTGGTGCGGACGTTAACATTTTGAACCGTGCGTATATTTCGGCATTGGGATGGGCAGTGCGACGTGGCGATGCGGCAATGGTGCAAATGGTACTTGCCTATCTTGATACCACCACCCACACAGGCAAAGGAGATTTGCGCAGAGCACTGCTGCAGGCGGTGAAGCGCGGTGATACGGAGTCACAAGAAATTCTGCTGGCACATCTCGACGACCCTGAGGCACTTGCTGCTGCGCGCCAGCAACAATCAGACAATGCGTTGCGACAACTGGTAAAAGGCATGTTAATTGCTGCTCAAGATGGCGTTGACATGCAAACACGCTTCGCAGTAGCGGAGGAGCACGCTGATGCTCCTCTGCAGTGGGCAATTGCTAACAAAAAACTTGAAATGCTGGAAAAAATGCTAGAAGAGCCGCTCGATCTCGACGCGGTCGATGCGAATGGTTCTACCCCCGTAATGCAAGCGTTGTGGAACGAGTCACCTGCTTTGGAAACACTGCTCAGTCATGGTGCTGATCCCAACTCTGCGGGAATGGATCACTTTCCACCCATTGTCAGTGCGTCGGTCTTTGGCAATAAGGATGCGGTAAAGACCTTGCTGGCATGGCGTGCCAACCCTGACGCAACTGATACAAAGGGGCTTACGGCACTGATGCGAGCTACTACAGGCGGTTATTTTGAATTAGTCGAGCTACTGCTCCTCGAAGGTGCTAATCCTCATCTTGTCAGCCAAGATGGTTACGATGCTCTCGCCTTAGCTGAAAGAGACGAGCATCGAGAAATTGCCAAAATTTTACGTGCCGCGAAGGGGGAAGAAGAATGAAAAGATTAGCTGTGATAATTGTTTGTGGATTCTTTTGCATTGCTAAGACCAACCTGCAACGTCAAGCTCAACGTGCAAAAACATCGGTCAAAGTCGGTGGTGAAGATCTGTTTGGCATTGTGCGGGATGGCAGTGATGTCAAGCTAATCGCAGCCTTATTGCGCGGCGGGGATGTTAATTCTACAGACGGAAAGGGGATGAGTTTGCTGCATCATGCGGCCCAGTTGGGGCGGGATGATATGGTTAAGGTTCTGCACCGACATGGTGCTGAAACAAATCTTCTCAACAATGCTAGCCACACGGCTTTGCAGCTTGCACAGGAGGGCAAGCACACGAAAGTTATTGAGTTATTGCAGGATGATGTAAAGGAGACCGCAGTAACTTCTAATGACGGCGGTTGTGACAATGCACTGCATGTGGCTTCGTTAGGGGGTAATATCGGTGAAGTCGAGCGTTTGCTTGCCGGCGGTGCAGATGTGAATGCCAGAGATGGAGTCGGCAGGACAGCTTTGCACTATGCTGCGCTGAAAGGCGATGCGGGGGTTGTCAACCTGCTGCTTGCCAACAATGCTGAACTCGGTATTCAGGACAACTTTGGCAACACAGCTGCGACGGCGGCACAGTTTGCTAAACAGCCGCGTATTGTCGAAGTACTTGATGAGTGGCAAGAATCTGTAGCGAAGTTAGACAGCGGCAAAGAGTTAGAGGAGCAAGCTGCGGTGCAGCCAGAGGGACAGACTGACAATGAACGAGAAGAGTTACGCAAAGCGGCTCTCGCAGTTAGGGCACAGAACAAGACCTGCATGCAGTCATGGCAGAATTAGGCTTGTTTGGGTTTCTATGCTGAGCAGAGAAACCTAAACAGATAAGATGTATTGCAAGACAGCACCGATATCTCTCCCTGATCGTATATCTGTATGTGCTGGTTTATTTATTATTATACGATTCAATACAACTCATCCAGTATTTGCCGCACGGTGTCACGCAGTGCAGTGTAATCTTGTGCGGCGCTTTTTTTGCCGCCTCCTTGCGCGAAATTGTCCTTGCCACCGCCGCGGCCTTCGACCTGCTTAAAAAAATTTGCGAGAACAGCACGGGCGGAAAGTTTTTGGGTTGCGGCTACCGCGATGCGATAAGTGTCAGCCTGTAAGCTGAACAGCACGGCGATGGCATTGGTGGTAAGTTTCTCCGTGCAAGCCGTGCGCAGTTCTTTCGCCTCTGCCTCGCCATCGAGCTGGGCAATGCAGGCGGCGTGCTGCTGGCTGGTGGTCTTGAAAATCAACTCGTCTGTTGTTTTTTTTCTCTCTGTCACAGCTTGGCTTGGCTTGGCTTTGAGTTTGGTGATGCGTTCGAGCAATCCGTCACGTCCAACAGTCAGCAGTTCGCACGCCTGTTGCAACAACGTGGCAGTCTGCTGCTGTGCTTGTAAGGCGACATGACCCGTGACACCTTCGAGCCGACGAATGCCTTTAGCGATACTTGCTTCGGAGATAATCTGCATCAGGCCAATTTCTCCTGTTGCCTCGACATGTGTGCCACCGCACAGTTCGACCGACGCAGTGCCAAAACTTACAGTGCGCACTTTTTCGTAATAATTTTCGCCCGGCATGAACAGTGCGCCTTTTTTAATTGCTTCGGTGTAGGGTAGCACTTCTGTGGTGCGGGCGAGGTTTTGCCAAATCCAGTCGTTGACTTGTGCTTCGACGGCATGGCACTCTGCTTGTGTCATTGCCTTGTCGTGCTGAAAATCAAAGCGAAACTTATGTTCATCGACATACGAACCCTTCTGGGCGATGTGTGTGCCGAGTGTGTTACGCAAGGCACTCTGCACGAGATGGGTGACGGAGTGGTTGCGGCGAATTGCCAAGCGTCGTGTCTCATCCACTTGTAGTTCGAGCTGCTCGCCAACCCGCAATGTGCCTGCAGTTAAGCGTGCTCGATGCAGATAGGTGTCGTCTTTCTTTTGTACGTCGAGCACTTGCAGTGTTGCTTGTGCGGTTTTCGCCGTGCCACGATCACCAACCTGTCCGCCTGCTTCGGCGTAAAAGGGCGTAGCCGCGACGACGAAGAAAAATTCTGTCTCGCCTTGCACTGTGTTAACTTTTTCCTCGCCAGCAATCAGGGCTAGCACTGCGCTGGTTGTTTGCAAGTGCTGGTAACCGAGAAACTCCGTCGTGGGCACGCCTTGCACCAAGCTCAACAACGTGTCAACGCCACGTTCTTTCTGTCCCGCACGGGAAACTTGCCGATGTTTGGCAACTTCGCCTTCGTAGTCGGTATCGTTGAAACTAAAGCCGCGACGTTCGAGGTAGACATGAATAATTTCTAGCGGCAGGCCGTGTGTTGCCACTAGTTCAAAGATAAAGTCGGCAGGCACTTCGGTGGAGCTAGCAAGCGGCAAAGAGTCGTGCGAAGCAGAAAGCGGCAAAGAGTCTCTACGAGCGGAGGTGGAGCTAGAAAGCGGCAAAGAGTCTCCGCGAGCGAAGCGAGTGGTCTTGAGTTTTTGCAATCGCCCATCCAGCAAGCGCAAGCCTGCCTGCACGACAGGCTCGAAATCCTCAATCTCACGCCGACAGCGGCTGTGAATAAAATCAGCTGACTGCTGCAGGTGCGGGTAACGTTCTTGCATCGTAGTAATTGCTTGTGCGATCGCGGCATCGAAGACGGCACAGTCACCCCCAGCCGCCAAGGCAATGGCAATGCTCTTGCGCAGCAAACGGCGCAGCACATAACCTGCACCGCTGTTGGAGGGCGCACTGCCTTCAGCCATAATCATCGTTGCGGCACGCAGATGGTCGCTGATGACGCGCTGTTGTCGCACATCTTGATACTGTTGCGCGATGACCTCGACGATGGGGCGCAAGGTATCGGTTTGGTATACATCGCGGTGCCCGTTCATAATCATTGCCATGCGTTCTAAGCCAGACCCTGTGTCAACGCTACGCAATGGTAAGGGTTGAAAACCGTCGTGTTCGGTTTTGTTCAGTTCGATGAAGACACCGGCGTTCCAGATTTCGATGTAGCGTTTGGTGGTGTCGAAGTCGCCGCCGCGCTGATAAGCTGCCCCGAATTGTTCGCCGCAATCGTAGAAAACTTCTGTGCAGGGGCCGCAAGGGCCGAATTTACCGGCTGGCCCCCAAAAATTATCTTCCTTGCCTAGTGCCACAATGCGCTCGGTAGCAATGCCTTGCTGCTCCCAAACGCCCGCGGATATTTCATCAGGTGGCAAACCCAACTCGCTATCACCCTTGAATACTGTGGCATACAGACGCTGCGGGTCGAATTGCAATACATCGACGAGCAATTCATAGGCCAGTTCGATGGCTTTCTCCTTGTAGTAGTCGCCGATTGACCAGCTGCCGAGCATCTCGAAATAGGTGAGATGATGCCGATCGCCCACATCGTTGATGTCGGTAGTGCGCAGACAGGGTTGCACGTTGCAAAGTCGTGGCCGGGGTGGTTCGGCGCTGCCAAGAAAGTAGTCTTTGAGCGGGGCCATACCTGAATTGATGAATAAGAGGGTTGGATCGTTGCGTGGCATCAGGCTCACACCCTCGATAATACGGTGATCCCGCTGGGCAAAAAACTGCAGAAAAGTCTCGGCAATTTCATTAGAAGTCAATTTTCGCACTATCAAACTCCATCACGTGCACTGCTATTATACGCTATCAGCATTCTGATGCCAATATTCGCTCCGGCCTCTAAAGGCATTCTGTGCACAAATCTATAGAGACAATAGTTATCTTGTGCTACTCTTGGCCGTTATAATCAGGAGGTATGGCGTGGGGGAGAGTTCAGAACTGAAAAAAGTCTTAGGCCCGTTTATGCTCTGGGGACTGGGTGTTGGTTATGTCATCTCTGGGATGTACTTTGGTTGGAACTTAGGACTTCCTGAAGGTGGCACACTAGGGATGGCAGTGGCAGTTCTGCTTGTCGCGGTCATGTATGTTGCCTTCTCTTTCAGCTACAGCGAATTAGCCTGCGCTATACCTAAAGCGGGCGGAGCTTTGGACTATGCCTATCGTGCCTTGGGGCCACGTTGGGGTTTTCTCGCAGGAATGGCGCAGAATATCGAATTTATCTTCGCCAATGCTGCTGCAGCTTTTGCCATCGGTGCGTATCTATCGAATTGGCTGCCCAGCATTCCGATAACCGTGCTAGCAATTGGCACTTATGTGGTATTCACTGCTATCAACATCATCGGGGTCAAGACCGCGGCTTTGTTCGAGTTGGTAGTAACCATTGTTGCTGTAGCGGGATTATTGCTTTTTGCTGGCCTTACCTTGCCGCATTTTGAGTTTAGCAACTTAACGCATAATGCTTTGCCTAATGGCTGGGGCGGAGCGTTTGCCGCCATTCCCTTTGCCATCTGGTTTTTCCTTGCTATCGAAGGTGTTGCCAATGTTGCGGAGGAAACGATCAATCCTCAACGCAACATCTCACTTGGCTTTGGTGCAGCTATCTTCACGTTGATTGGCCTCTGTGCGTTGGTTTTCGTCAGTGCTACGGGAATCAATGGTTGGGAAAGTGTTGTCTATCCTGCGGGAAGTTCCGAACCCTCTGATTCGCCTTTGCCTTTGGTGTTGGGCACACTTGTGGGTGATGACAAGTTGGTAGTGCATTTTTTTACTGCTGTCGGTATCTTCGGGCTAGTTGCTTCTTTTCATGGTATTTTGCTGGCAGGGGGACGGGGGATGTTTGAGTTTGCCCGTTGTGGTTTCGCCCCTAAAGCACTGGGGACAACTCATCCAACCTTCAAAACGCCTGCAAAGGCACTGCTATTCAACAGCGGCATTGGCATCATCCTCTTGTTGACGGGACGGACAGGGGAACTCATCATCATCTCTTGTTTTGGGGCCTTAAGCCTTTATATCATCTCCATGATTACCTTCTTGCGCTTGCGAGCCAAAGAACCAAACTTAGCGCGTCCCTTCAGAACACCGTTTAGCCCTGCTACACCTATGTTAGTATTGATAATTGCTGGTGTTAGCCTTGTCGCCATAACGGTTCGCTATGCCAAGTTGGGATTGATATTCTATGCCTTAATACTGCTAGCATTCATCGGCTTCAAGTTTTTTGTAAAACGGATTGACACAAACTGAGGTTTAGCTCATGTCGCACGATAAAATTTTGCGTGGTATAGCAAAGCACAACAAAGTTAAACTTGCGGTAACTGATCTTGATGGTGTGCTGTTAGGAAAAATAGTTAGCATGGAAAAATTCAAGTCAGTAGTTGATGCAGGCTTTGGTTTTTGTAATGTAATTTTTGGCTGGGACCTGCACGATCTTTGTTACGATGCAAGTGCCGGTATTCGTTACACTGGTTGGCATACGGGCTTCCCTGATGCGCAGGCGGTCGTTGACCCCAACACCTATCGGGAAATTCCGTGGGAACAGAACACGCCTTTTTTTCTGGCTGATTTTCGTGCCGAGAATGGAGCTCCTTTGGCTTTATGTCCGCGCAATGTTTTAAAAAAAGTGCGGGAAGAAGCAAAAGGTATGGGTTTTGATGCTGTTTTTGCGCAAGAGTACGAGTGGTTTAACTTTATCACGCCAACGGATCTTGGCGATAAAAATTTTGTCTCTCCAACTCCTATTACTAGTGGCATGTTTGGTTATTCGGTTTTACGTGCTTCGCAGCAGGGTGAATTTTTTCATGATTTGTTTGATACGTTAGCTGCATTTAAGATTCCGCTGGAGGGGATGCATACGGAAACGGGGCCAGGGGTGTATGAGGCTGCGATTACCTATCAGGATGTTTTGGAGGCTGCCGATCGTGCGGTGTTGTTTAAGACTGCGGTCAAAGAAATTGCGTATCGGCATGGCATTACGCCTTCGTTTATGGCTAAGTGGAGTGTCGATTTTCCGGGCTGTTCGGGTCATTTGCATCAGAGTTTGTGGCGTGATGGCAAAAATATTTTTTACGATGGCAGTGCGCAAAACAATATGAGCGAAGAGATGCAGAGTTATCTTGCGGGTATACTTCATTGCCTGCCGCATTTGCAACCGCTCTATGCACCGCTGGTCAACAGCTACAAGCGTTTAGTTGATGGCATGTGGGCTCCGACAACGTTGACTTGGGGACTTGACAACAGGACGGTTGCGGTGCGTGTTATTGCAGGAGGTGCGAGTAGTATGCGCCTTGAGAACAGGGTGGCTGGTGCGGACGTTAACCCTTATTTGGCAATGGCGGCTAGTCTTGCTTCGGGCTTGTATGGCATCAAGCACAAGCTGCAATTGAAAACTCCTATGACTTTAGGTGATGCTTGTGCTGATAAGGGGCAGGTTACGTTGGCGAAGAACTTGCGGGATGCGGTGGAGAGGATGCAACAATCAGCCGTGGCGCAGGAAATTTTTGGGGCTGAGTTTATTGAGCATTTTTGTGCTACCCGTCTGTGGGAGTGGCAGCAGTTTAGTGGTGCTGTTACTGATTGGGAGATGCGGCGTTATTTTGAGTTAGCATAGAGACCTCTGACTGGCTTTGTTGCATAACTGCTTTTGTCATTATTTTGTCAATGATTATAAGCCCCTTAATCCTTTTAGCAGCAGTGATGCTGAGTTATGCAACAAAGCCGGGGCGAAGTTCCTAACTTTACTTATTCCTAATGTTGTTTAGGTTGGGGGTGGCACAACCCGTGGCGTGGTCTAAGTCGCGGGGACGTGGAAATTTTGTTTGTATTATTGCGTCAAGATTTCGGCAGGCCGTAATCGTGTAGCTTGTCCTTTGGGGCTGAGCAAACGAAAGGTATTGTCGATTGCTTTTACCAGCAATAGGCCAAGACTGTGCACGTATCTTATTATCCTAATAAATAACTAAAAATTTTTGCTCCAACTTTTTATAAAAAGTTGGTGGGGGTGTTGGGGGTGAAACCCCTGACTTTCTCTTCACCCAAAAGGGGGTTCAAAGGGGCGAAGCCCTTTTGTGGGGGAAAGAAAGGGCAGCAGCCCTTTCTGGGGGCGAAGCCCCTTAATCCTTTTAGCAGCAGTGATGCTGAGTTATGCAACAAAGCCGGGGCGAAGTTCCTAACTTTACTTATTCCTAATGTTGTTTAGGCTGGGGGTGGCACAACCCGTGGCGTGGTCTAAGTCGCGGGGACGTGGAAATTTTGTTTGTATTATTGCGTCAAGATTTCGGCAGGCCGTAATCGCGTAGCTGGTGTCCTTTGGGGCTGAGCAAACGAAAGGTATTGTCGATTGCTTTTACCAGCAATAGGCCAAGACTGTGCACGTACTCGGTTATCTCTCGCTCTTTGCCACGATCCATTTTCACAAACGCGATTAAACCGTAGATTTTTCGGTCGCGATACAGCGGCATGTAGCGGTGAAAATTGCTCAGGTTGTTGTTGACGAACTTATCGATCGCCTCTATGGTCAGGGTAAGCTTAACTTCCCCAACTAACGCGATGTCACCGTTGGCGGCGAACGCATCAACTTCCCATTCCTTGCCCTGATAGCTACCCTTGAGACTGGGGGCAGAGTGATCGATGGTGATGTCAAAACGGTCTTTTAGGATACAGGCAAAATCACCTGCCACCAGATACTCGGCAATGCTGCCCCACTGGTTGCCGACATCGCCAATCTGCTTGCCAATCTCCCGCACGTACTCACCTGTAGCCCGCAACTCCGCACTAGTGACCTGCAGCTGCTTGTCAGTGGCTTGCAGCTGCTTGTCAGTAGCCTGTATTTGCTTGTCAGTAGCCTCTATCTGCCTATCAATAGCCGCTTGGCGTTTTCGTGCTACGGCGTTGTCAGCTTCACGTTCAGTGGCCATACGATCGAGTCGCTCACCAATGCTATTCAGTATCTTCATAATGTCATCAACTGTAGGAGTCTTTTGTCCGTCGTTCTTGTCAGCCATTACCTTAACCTGCGATCAAGTAATCACACACTACATCCTAATGAGAAAGAGGCAGTATGTCAAACAACCCTCTAATGTTGTTTAGGTTTGGGGGTGGCACAACCTGCGGCTGGGTCGGAGCTGGGAAAGTATTTTGCGGCAATTGCTGTTGGTGTGGGTACTGATAGGGGTGTGTTGTTGTCTGGGTGGATGTATTCGTAGTAGGGGCCGCCGGCGCGTTCGTCGAGGTAGAAATAACCTATCTGGGCATTCTTTTCTTTGTCGAGCAACCAAGTAATCATGTAGTAGCGGTCGCTATCGCCGAATTTTTTAGCTATCTCGATATGTTTGGTGTAGTGCTTGCCGTTATATGCCTGCCAGTCTATGGTTTTGGCATGTTTGCTGAAGGCGTAGCATGACGATGGTTTGTCCATGTCTTTGACGATGACCTGTGCGTACTGGCTACCGCCTTTGGTAGGGCTGAGATCGAGCCTGAGGGCAATTTTCATATCTTCGTCGAGTAGTTTTTTATTTTTACCCGCACCTTTAAATTTCTTTAGCACGAAGGTGTGATGGTAAGTGCCCTGTATGGGTGAGTTATTGATGTTTTTTTGTGCGACGGCTTGTTCACAAGTTTTGTCTGTTATGGGATTGAAAAAGTTTTGTTTAATTTCGTTAGGCGATAGTTTGATTGGCTCTTCTTGTAGGAAAAAAATACTGTGTTTATCAGCACGTGTTTGTTTTATTTGAAACCTTTTCATGATGCCATAGTCGGTATATTTTGCTCCCCAGAACCACAGCAAGGTGAAAAGCTTGCCTTCGCTTTTGTGTCCACTGGGACTAATGGCGTGAAAATCTAAACGCTTGCGATAGTTAGCGTTAGCTTTGCCTTTTACGTAAATGGGTGGGTCAGCGTCAGGGTCGTAGAGTGATTCTACTTGGTAGCAGTCGGCGGGGTTTTCCATATTTCTGACTGCTATAAAGGGGTTGTCACGTCGTTTATTGATATCGTTGCTGCCCGGTGAAAATTTTACAGCAACGCGCAGATCGATGTCCTGCCAGCGGTTGTTGGCTAGCAGGCGCTCTTTTCTCAGACGCTGTTGGTCGCGGTAGGCTTTCAGTTTGAAGGCATAATAGCGGTAATCGTGTTCAGTTATGGATGCGGGCAGATTTTGTATGTTTGAATGCTTATCTTTGCATGCTGTGCATGCTGTGCATGCTAACACCAGTGTGGCACATGTTGCTGTTATGACGATACCTTTCACGTTTAAGTCCTCCGTCTTGATACTCGGCTCAGCTGGAGAATTATTTAGTACAAAATTGTGGGAGGTATGCCTGTGTGATTTTTTGAGCAAAATTGCAGATGTTTACTTCTTCAGCTGATCTTCGCAGGTAGCTTGGAAAATTTTGTTTTCCAAGCGGGCAAAGACTAGCTGTTGTAATAGGCAAGCGTTGTGGATGGGACGATACCAGGCGTAAACGCCATTGTTGATCATTACCGCCCCGGTTGCAATACGTGTCTGCTCGTCTTTTGTATTAACTAACCACAGGATGTTGCCTTTGTCGTCGATGGCGATGAATTCGATGGGCTTGTCTTTATCTAGTTTGGGTGCGTTTGTTCTTTTTTTCTCTGGGTGTTTAGAAAAAGCAAAACGGGTTGAGTAAGGGCCGGTTCCTGCACCGCTTTCGGAAAATAGGTGTGCTAGCATGGTGATTTCGGTATCGGCGTTGGCGATAACTTTCACTTGTGCGCTAAAGACTTTGTGGTTGTTTTTGAAGCCTACAATTGCGTTGATATTTTTGGTTTCTGCACCTGCGAGAAAGAAAAGGTCAGAAGTTGGTAAAATTTTGCTCAAGTTGTAGATATTTTGTTTCTCTTCGTGTGGCCAGATGGCAATAACTGCGTCTACTACTTTACCGTGTTGGTCGTGAACCTCTATTTTGTCTATGTCGGCACTAAAGCCGATGTTGAAAGTCATGTCTACGCTTTTGTTTTGTAAGTCAATCTCTTGCACTTCAAGCGGTGTTGGAGTTGGAATCGGTGTTGGAGTTGATATAGGTGTTGGTGTAGGTGCAGCTTGGGGTGGTGTGCTGTCTTCTGTGCAAGTTTTGTTTTTGCCCTCACATTCACTAGGCGTGTCTTGCCCAGCATCTTTGCAGCAAGTGACAAAAAAAGCTAAAAAGAACAGTGCTGGTATTGGTTTTAATGACATGCTAGAAAATTTATCCATGTATCAGGCATCTGAGTCACAACAATATGGTAACATTGTGAGTAGGGGTTCAACAGATGGAAGGTGGCTATCTGACTGAGGGGCAATTAATGCCACAAGTGTGCCATCTGCTGATCATAATTAACTTCAAATTTTTACTATGATTTCAAGTGGTTAAAGCAAACACTAATGTTGTTAAAGAGTTTACCGAAACGGATAGTGAGAGACATTTGAGAATAACTATTGTGGGAGAGCAAGTATTGCTTGCTCAGCTCACGCATGGAAGAGGATATTTATCATGAGTAAGCTTATCAGCTATGGATACAAAAAGCTCGCGGGTTTTTCGTTGCTTGAGCTGATGGTTGTGGTGGCTATTCTTGGCGTGCTAGCAACAGTAGCCGTGCCACGTTTCAACATCTTCCGTGCTCGCGCCAGACAGTCGGAGGCGAAGACTAATCTTGGTGTTATCTTTACCCTGCAAGAGGCGTTTCAGATCGAACACGAGGAGTATTACAACGGTGAGGGCACAACTGGCAAAACTTGGGGTGGCACAGATATGAATGGGTTTGCAAACCGTGATGGCTATCAGGGAGCGGGTAGCGCTACCTGCGACCCAAACAAGCTTGGCTTTCGCTTAGCTAATTGCGCTAAGGCACGTTACGCCTACTGGATGGCTGGTGCGAACGAGTCTAATTTCCTAACAGTTTCATTCGCCGCATCCGATGTGGGTGCTCGCATTTTTCCTGGCTGTGATGGCCTTAACCAAGGCATCACTAGAACACAGAATCAGCCTGATACAGTAGTTGCTGGGAATACGCCCTGTAGTAGTACATTTGCGGCAAGTGGAGATGCACCGAGGGTTGGTGTTGGAGACGCTTGGTGCATGGACGAAGGAAGAAATTTGCATAACTACTATGATATAGTAGAAGGCTGTGACGGGTAGCAAGCACACACAACCTCACACCTCCTTACAGTCATTAATTATCTGCTTAAACACACAGCGCGGCCTAGTGCCGCGCTGTGTGTTTAAACTCGCTGTGTAGTTGATTCGTGGCAGGTGCGGCGCAGGACGAAAGACGACATCCGCGAGTTCACCAGAGAAAACCTCAAAATTTTAACTGACCTACAGACGAGAAAATCTATGGTGAAGTGGGATCTCTCACTTTGGCGGTGCTATGGCCGCTCTAGCTCGTCTAGTTGATTGCGGCGTAGGGCCGATAATTCAGACATGATGTCGGTCAGTGCTGACTCTAGCCGGTCTAGTTGATTGCGGTGTATGGCCGATAATTCAGACTTGATGCCTTTCAATGCTGGCCCGATCTCCCTCATTATTGCACCCGTTACGTCCTTTGCGATCGTTTCAGCGAACACGTCAAGCTCATCTCTGGTGACATATTCTGGCTGACTCACCTTCACTTTCCTCTTCATTTGTTGAGACACACCCATGTGCACCTATCTTAGCAAAGCTGCTGTCCGTAAATCAATTGTTTTATGGATGCTGGTCAGGATTGACGGGTTTGACTAGAAGTTTACGGATGCTCTAGGTGACTCCGTATGCTGTACCTGATCATCTGACCAAAGTAGGGGTTGTTGGTTTGTGTGTAATGTGGTAGCTTGCTAGTAATCAAGAAATGAGGAGAGTGATGAGTGCAACTGCGGAACAATTGGAGCAAAGAGTCGGTAAGCTTGAGCACGACATGGGAGTGCTCATGCCCGAAGTCCATGACATAAAGGAAATGGTTGAGGACTTGCAGAGTAGGATGGGACAAGTTGAGAGCAGAATGGGACAAGTTGAGAGCAGAATGGGACAAGTTGAGAGCAGAATGGGACAAGTTGAGAACAAACTTGATGAGCACGGCTCAATGCTTAGGAAGATATGCAAGAAGCTAGGTGTTGATACATAATACTAGGCGGCCTTCTATCAGGCAATCCACAACTTTTAGGCGCATCTCTTTTAATATCCCCTATTATTTTAGTACAGTTTGGCACCGCGTACTCTGGCAACAAGCAGTGGTATACCAAGAACGACAAGCAGTAGCAGCAGTGTATGCTCTGGCGATGATGCGTGTCTAAGTGTGCCACAAGCAGTGTTCGCGCCCTCTCTGTAGCTATACGGGTCTGCTTCAGCATCAGTCGATTGCACGTCCGTTACGCTCGCAGCTTGATTGTTGTCCGGCTGCTTGTTTTCTTCAGCACAAGCCATGCTTGGGTCTGCACCTTGTTTTAGTAGAAACTTATCGAGGTTGCTGCCGTGCCTATCATGGTGCTGCTTGGCGTAGAACAGTGCGGTGTTATCCTGCTGATCACAGATGTTTATGATCTTCTTGTCATCTTGCAAAATATAGACCACTGTCGCTAAATCTCCTTTTTTAACGGCAAAGATAAGAGGATAGCGCGGTGCACAGCCAAGCGTATCTTTTTCTGCTACGTAGTCTTCAGGACATGTGTCCACTGAGGCTTTATCGTGTGCAAGGCGGTATAGCCAGCGAATGCCCTCAATATCATCGACGGTAATAAAAGGCTTCTCAACGTTAAAACGGAGAAGCGAAGCAAATCCCATCATCGCCATCGGCTGCTTACCCACTGTCTTTGTCGATCCGCCTGTACTGTAGGTGATAGTGCCATTACTAGTGTTGGAGCTGCTTTTGGAACTGACGTAGGTGTCGGCTAAGCCAAAAGCATGTCCTAACTCGTGGATGATTGATGTCATCATAAACATGTGTTCATTTGACATCTTGTCAGCGGGAAAGTATTTGCGCTGGTCGCGGTGGTGATATAAGTGCACCTCTCTCAGTTTATTACTACCTATAGCAATAAAGGAATTTGGGTATTCTGTATCTTTGTTTTTTTCCGCACAGTGGAAGACAATTCCAACCTGCTCCTGTGCCTCACCCTCGCTACGCACAAGCGTGTGCGTTCGTCTGTCGGGCTGGTTCTTGTCATCTTTAGTTTTGGTATTAACAAGTACGAGATTGAATTCATTGACGATTTCGCTGTCCATTTCTTGCAAGGGCTGCAACCAAAGTTTGATAGCTTTGGTAATACTTTCTCGGAGCTGCTGTTCAAATTTTTCTGTCTTATCCTCAGCAATACCACTGGTAGTACGGCAGAGGTCATTATCGGAGAAGCCGTAGCGAATCAGCCATGCTTGCTTGTGCACTTCTTGGATGAGATAGTAGCTACCCAAAGGCTGGCCGAGTCCCGCACTGGGGATGAATTTGACGCTTGCTTCGTTGCCATACTCAGCCCCACAGGCTAGCAGCTGGACAAGGATTATGATGAGCGCAATGGCACGCATAACTAGCCTCCAATACACATGTAGCATACTGTTATCGGAAAGAAAGATAGGGAAGTTTAGCAAAATTTGAAAAAATTTAACAAATACCCTTATAAGCTAGTGATTTACAAGATACTACAGAAAATTGTGGGGGGGTGAGACTGATGATGTAGCTCCTGACTTCCGCACCTAGAGTTTGATTTTTTGTTGTTCTGATTTTTAACTATCTAACACTACGTAGTTTTTTTGTAGGAGATATTGCTGGAAATACCCGCCCTCGTGCTGGGAAAGAGGGCGTAATTGTGTGCCTGATCTTTAGTTAGAGATTGTCGGTAGCATTTTCATCTTGTCCATCCAAACAAAGCGCAAGCCATCGGCATCAGTGCCACCTGACACGTGTGAGAATAGTTTGCGGCTGCCGTCATCGTATACTTTGATGGCGATGTTGTGGTCAATACGATCGCCTGTCGTATAAAGATAGTTGAGGAAAAAACTGGTTTTTGTATAGCCATGATGTCCTCTGTAGCTATGTGCGTGCCCCCAGCCAGCTTCGCGAAATTTTGTCGCGTCGGCATTCAAGGCAGTCTCAACCGTTTCAGTAACACTCGCATCAACGGGCACATATACTTTGAAAAATCGTGCAACACCAGTCCACTTGATAAGGAAAGCAAAAACACCATGCTTGCCATGCTTATGAACGTGATAAACAAAGAGCATAGCTGAGCGATGATCGGAGCTAGGCATGCGCACCGTCTCAAGTGCCACAAGCGCCTGCTGTTCTGTGCCATCGGCACTCGTGTGAACGGCTGTACCCCGATAGAAGCTGCTACCCCAGACTCCGTGGGCATCCGCATCGTTAGCAGGAGTATCGGGCGAAGTAGCAAAAGCTAGTGCAGGAAACAGCGTGGAAAATAAAAGTAGAAATTTCATCTTGTTCTCCTGTGTAGGTATTTTATTAGGATATATTCCCAGCATAGTTATTATGCATGCTTTGCTGCGCATCGACAAGATTACGATACTAAAATTTTCAGGATTGGATCTATATAAGCGACACTACCGTAGACCTCAGCCGCCCTGAATCTCCGCTGCAGGTTGCGGAGGTACGCCTCTACTGACTAGTGCGTCATAGTTGTCAAGGTCGAGTGCATTGATGCCAACATTGCGATGACAGACATAGTGCTTGCCCCACCGCCGCACGCCCTCGTCGTTCTCATACGAATCGCTGGCAAAATCCACTCTCACAACCCGTTCAGCCCCATGTGTGTTGCCACTCGCCATTTTGTCTGCATCTTCATACCAGTCGATGTCAATACTGTCCTGCTGTGCCACACTGTTGCCGCGGTAACGGTTAATCATGCGTTCACCATCCTTAAGCAATATGTCTGGCTGTTGTGCGATCTCGATACTCAACAGTCTCCCACTCTGGGGATAGAGAAGATCATTGCCATGGTCAGAACTGGCAAGCATCAACATCTCAATTGCCGCGGGCACGCTAGCTTCAATGGCAATCCTAAACACTGCAGGACGGTAGAACTCCCCTTTAGAGGAGAGGTCGATGTCCTTGTCCCTATCCATCACCACGAATGCATCACATGCACCGTAGATATAGGCTGGCAATGCCGTCGCTTCTTCCCCCCTACCTGCAGTGTTCTGCACACGGGCATTTTCACCATCACAAGCCGACAATACTGCTAACCCAGCGATAAGAAAAGTAATTTTCACCACATTGCTCCGATACTCAGCGCAGGGGTCTTATCGGCATGATTCTTATTTTCCTTAGCCCTAGCTCGCTTTTCGCTGAATTTTGGCGAAAAAAAACCGCTCACTCAGCAAAAGAAAAGGACGGGAAAACCGCAGTCTTCCCGTCCTTCTAGTGGTTTAGGGGGTGATCCCTAAGCTGAAATTCAGAACAGCGAGTAGCTGAGCTGAGCTAGGTTCAGCAATCTGGTTTCGCCGGGAGCTGTTTTGCTCTCGTAGAAACCATCAAGGTAGTAGTAGAGACCATTGGAAATCTCCAAATCATCGCTAACTTGGTAGGAAAGCGTGAAGGAGTTCTCAACCTTATCGCTGGAACGATAGCTACTCTGCTGGATTGCTGCGTCATTTCCCTCACCAACTGCTTCCCACACGGGTGAGTAGCTGATTTGATAGGTAGTGCCCACCGAGAGAGCCAGCCCATCGATAATCTCTGGCTCGTAGCTTGCCCACACACCGTAGCTTGAGTCATAGCGAGCATAGTCCTCCTTGATGGTTAGGTTGCTGCCTTCGCTTGTTGTCAGGCTGTAGGTCTCCCGAATGCTTTCACGGCGAGTCTCATCAGCAACATTGACAGTTGTCTCGTTACGTCCGATGTGTTGCGTTGCGTAGATGTCAGCAATACCACCGATGGTAAGCTTGCTGCCTGCCATCTCTATACTGCGATTGGAGGACAGTTC
The DNA here is from genome assembly GCA_965226195.1 of Oligoflexales bacterium. Lineage (GTDB taxonomy): Bacteria > Bdellovibrionota_B > Oligoflexia > Oligoflexales > JAPPIL01. The sequence continues at coordinate 63,042 of OZ245333.1, read as the reverse complement.
CGTGCCCAGCTCAAGTGCCAGCTGCGAACTGCCATACAGTGGGAAAGTTAGCTCAGCACGCGGTTCAAGCGAGAACATGTCGTTGTCGATCAGGCTGTAAACCGCCAGTAGTTCTGGATTGCGCTGGCTGATGGTGCGCTTTTGGGGAAATTCCTCTGTTTCATACACCTTACTCAGCCCTAGAGTCAGTGACGTATCGAGCTTCCCGTCTAACCACGTTGTCCCGACCGATCCACGCAACTGCATGAAAGGTGTAGGATTATCCGCCCCATCGACCACCTCATTGTATTGGCGCAAGCTGATCTCACTGTAAGCTGTGGGGAAATAATCCCGCATACTAATCTTGCTGGCGGTGACTTCATCGGCAAAGACCTGCGCACCAAACGACAGCCCCAGCATGGCAAGTGCCGCAAGCAACGCAGACCCTCTCAAAACAATCTTTAACATGATAAACTCCTCAATAAAATAACAAACAAAACATCTAGCCCCGACATGCAGTTGTAACGAGACTACCACTAAAACGTCAAGCTTTACCGCTGAAGTCATAACCGTGCGCACACTTGCGCCGCCAACCGACCCCTGCGGCCTGCAAAGTATCTGCATACTCCCGCAACAGGTCGAAAGCAAGTCCGATTCGATCCAAGGTGGTAATTTTCTGCTTCAACTCCCGTGCTTGCGGCCACCCCTTCAGATACCATAACAAGTGCTTGCGCATGCAGACAATTGCCCGCAGCGTATCGCCATACTCCTGCCGCTGCCGCTGTAGGTGTTCCTCGATACCTCGTAACCACTCGTTAAGATTGAGATTTTCCGCATGACGAGTCCGAAAAATCCAAGGATTGCCCAGTGCCCCACGTGAAATCATCAGTGCGTCAACCCGTGTCTGTGCTTGCATGTGGGCAAAGTCAGCACTGCTGAGCAGATCACCGTTGCCGATGACAGGAATACGCAGTGCTGACTTGAGAGCTGCGATCGCCGCGAGATCGACACGCTTGCTGTAGTTTTCCGTGCGGGTGCGGCCATGCACGGTAATCCAATCCGCACCAGCCTCCTGCGCAGCAATGCCCACCTGCACGTAGTTGAGTTCAGTGCGATCCCAACCCAGCCTGATTTTCAGCGACAGCGGTTTTTGCGTCGCTTGCCGTGCCGCCCGCATAATACGATACACGCTCGCCACATCACGCAACAGCGCACTGCCACAGCCGTTACCGACTACCTTGCGCACCGGACAACCCATGTTGATGTCGATCGTGTCGTAATCATAAGCATCGAGCCGTGCCACTGCAGCCCCAATCTCGTGCTCATCACGCCCGGTCAACTGCACCCCTAACGCGCCCTTCTCCCGCTTGACCGCCATCGTGTCCAGCGTGCGGCGGTTGCCGCGGATAATCGGCTGTGCCGCCAGCATCTCGATGTAGGTCAAGCAGGCCCCTTGTGCTGCGCACAAGGTACGAAAAGGAAAATCCGAGACACCTGCTAAGGGCGCAAGCACAAGCGGCACACTAGTGTTGTTTTGAGTCGAGAAAAATGCAGGTAACATCGGCAAGAAAATTAAATCAGGCGGGGAGTTGGGAAGCAGAAGCATCCCAACTGCAAGTCAACATCAATCGCAGTAGTAACCGCCGTATCTATCACAATCATTGATTGTGGGCGCAGTAGCACTATTGCCACTCTCGGTATCACCGCTTTCACTGCTGCTTTCGTCATTGCTTTGTGCATTCCCGTGATCACCAGTATCCTCATACCACACGGGCTCGCCACATTGCCAACCCCAACCCTGTAGGCGGCTCACCATCAACTTGGCTTTGCGCTCACAGTAGCCCTCAGTGCGATGGGCATGCCATAGCACCCGATAACCCGCATCAGGTTGTTCGGTGGGCTTGGTGTAGCGGACTTCACAGGGCAAGTGTGATTCCTTGTCAAGATAATGCACACTCACTATGCGCTCCATGTCTCCATCTGTGTGTTTGCAGGTCGTCGCGTAACCATTGTAAAAGGGGCCAAAAATGTCATCGTTAGGGTTGTCACTGCTTACGGTGACAGCACTGCTCATTGCGATTGCCAAAAGAGGCATGATTAAATAAACTCGCATTGCTTCTCTCCCATAAAAATTTGATACCTCATAAACCCAACCTCACTGCAGAAAACTGCGATCATCGTCGCTATAGTTTTTGAGCTGGCTGGCACTGTCACTGAGGGTAGCAGTTATCTTCGTATTCGTAAACGCTTTTCTTACCTCAGGAAAAAATTTTGCCAAGCCAGCATCGATACGCACAACACTATCGCTGTAGCGTTGTGCCAAGTGTAAATTATGCAAGGACGCAATCACCGTATGCCCTTGCCGCGTGAGTTTGTGCAGCAAGCGCAGCACCTGCTGCTCTTGCTGGCTGTCGAGTGCCGCAGTCGGCTCGTCGATAACGATAATCGAGCTACCGTTGTTGAGACCACGTGCCAGCAACACCCGCTGGCGCTCACCCGCACTCAAAGTGTTGACGGCGCGGCTACGGAAATTTTCCAGTTCCAGCAGCCGCAACGTCGCCTCAGTATAAGCATGGTCATGTGCCCGCGGTGTGCCCCTATGCCATGCATAGCGTCCCAGCAACACCACCTCGTAGACAGAAAAAGCAAACGCCGGCAGTTGTGGTTCGGGAATCCAACTCACCAGTCGCGCTCGCTGCCTCGCCGCCATTGCTGTCAGTGCCATGCCGTTCAACAGCACGTGCCCTTCACCATCAAGACCGACCAAGCACCGCAGCAAGGTGGTTTTGCCCGCGCCATTGCGTCCCAGTACGCTGATAAATTTTTGCCCTGCCAACACACAACTAAAGGGTTGCAAAATTTTTTGTTTGAAAATAGTGGCTTGTAAATTTTTAAATTCCAATTTTAAGCAAGGCACATGTGGTTGCGACGGAGACGGAGGGGCAGTATTTATTTGCGCTGCAGGTGGAGTAGAGACATAGGCGTGGCGGCGGTTCTGTTGCAGCAGCACGAAGAGAAAAAAGGGGCCACCAATCAAGGCCGTAATAATGCCCGCGTCAAGCTCCCGCACCCCGCCAAGTAAGCGTGTCAGCACATCGACAAGCAGCGTGAAGCTCATGCCGTTGATGATGCTCTTGCCGAGCAGATGGCGATGCCCCGCGCCGTAAAACAGACGACAGACATGCGGGATCATCAGACCCACAAACGGCAACGCGCCAGCAACCGCGACCGTGCTACCAACCAGCAAGGCAATAGCAACGATGGCAACTGACCGCAAGCGCACGAGGTTGATACCGAGCGAACGCGCCACCTCTTCCCGCAAACACAGTGCGTCGAGACGCACACAGATACGATAGCAGAGCACAACCCCCAGCAAACAAGGGAACAGCAACAACGGGATGTGCGGCCAGCCCTTGCCATCAAAACCACCGAATAGCCAGTGCAGCACACTGCTGATACGATAATGCTCTTCGATGAGCAGAAAAATAACGAACGAAGTCAGCGCCCCACAGAAAGCATTGACGGCAAAGCCCGCCAGCAACAAACGCTCAGTCGAAGCGATGAGATGACGTTGGGCGAGAAAAATTACCAGCGCCGTAACCAGCAACGCCCCGGTAAAAGCCGACAAGGGTAAGCTATACCAGTGATGCAGTGCCGCGCCGCCATAAAAAGCCAACACCGCACCAAAACCACCCCCACTCGACGTGCCCAACACCGCGGGACTAGCTAACGCATTGCGAAACAAGCCCTGACTGACCACACCAGCAGCCGCCAACGCCCCGCCACACAACGCGGCAATCACCGTGCGTGGCAGACGCAGTTCTCCAAATACTACCGCGGTCAATGGGTCAAGTGCTACACACACACCACCCAGCTGGCAGCTAAGCCAGTCACGCAGCAGTGCTGACAACTCCACCAGTCCCAAGCCACTGCTGCCGATGTGTAACGACAACAGCAGCAACACCGCACACAGTAGTAGGCAAAAGTTATTATGACGGAAAATGTTTTTGCCCCAACACATGCCTTGTCATCGCAACGTTAATGCAAGAGGGCGGTGATGCTAACCAGTGGTGTGTCTGGTGTCAAACATTCTCAATCAGCAACTCTTGCCCAGTGACACCTTACATACCAAACAATTTAAAATTCAACAACTTAAGATAAAATTAATAAAATTTTAATTTCTACAAAACTGACCGATGTAATAGCAGGAAGAGTGAGAGTTATGAGTAGGTATGTTGTTCCCATTGCTGTATTGTTATTTTCCTGCGGTGTAGCACAGTTTGATACTGGCCAAGACGAGGATAATAGTATTGAAGAAGACGCAACTATTACGGCTGAGGGTCTGGATGGCAGCAGCGCAGATTCTCTCTCGACAGGGGCAATGACTAAGGATGAGAGTGAGGCTGAAGTTTTCAATGTTGGCGTAGTTGACAGGAAGCTCGATATACTGATCGTTGTCGATAATTCAACTACCATGAACACAGCAAACATGCAATTGAGTGAAAAGATAGCTCCTCTCCTCAGCAAGATCAGTGCTAGTGACTGGCAAATCGCGATCACCACCTCTACTATCACGGATTGTCTGAGAGGTATTTTAAAAAAGGGCAAGAGCAATCTCAAAGAGTTCAAGGAGATTGTCAGCAAAGTGCATGCCAAATACCTGTCACCAGCAGACTACAACAGTTCCCACAACGAGCAAGTAGTGAAAATGGCTACCCGCGCCCTGCAGGGCACGCCCCTAGCCACAAATGCGGGGCAAAACCTAGACATTGATTGTCGCGGCGAAACACAACATTGGGTGCGGGCTGACTCAATGCTGGTGGTGCTAATGATCAGCGACGAGGACGCACACGACCCCACTCATCGACCTCAAAACCGTTGTGACAATCTCAGCTGCATTGATAACTTCTACGCTCACTTGTCAAATATCAGAGTGCCACATGTCAGTGCAAAAATTTACGGCATCTTGGATGGTCGGGCTAATTATAGCACTGAAAGCCATCCTAGCTTCAACAAAAATATTCTCTACCTACAATGGCGCGACCCGTACGAAAACAAGCCGCTGTTTGATTATCATCATGCCCTTTACAATCGAAAACGCCAACCGAATAATTTAGGTGTAGTGTTGCAAAAAATATCGACAAACATCTCAGAGTCTCTACAAAACGTCTTTGTGCTGAAAAACAATTATGACGAAGACGAAGTTACAGTTACCCTGAGCAACGCCGATGGTAGCACAGCAGAACTACAACATAATGCCTATACGCTGACCAACAACACACTCGTCATTGACCCCGACCAGCTGATCGGGGTCAAAAGTGTTGAAGTTGAATCACAACCATAAAGAACACTTACCGCAACGCGTTAAGCCCTGAGAGCTTTTTTTCAAGCCTTGCAATCTTTTCTGTAAGTTCTTTAAACTCTGTGTGGTACTGACCACCCCCGTAGCCACCAACGCCCCACCACACAGCGTGGCAATCACCGTGTGTGGCAAACGCAGTTCTCCAAACACCACCGCGGTCAAGGGATCAAGCGCCAAACAAGCATCACCCAGTTGACAGCTAAACCAGTCACGTAGTAGTGCTGACAACTCCACCAGTCCCAAGCAAGCTACTACTGCCGATGTGTAACGACAACAGCAGCAACACCGCACACAGCAGTAGGCAAAAGTTATTATGACGGAAAATGTTTTTGCCCCAACACATGCCTTGAAACTACTCAAACCACAAAAGCCACACAGCTAACTAGCTATGTGGCTTTTGTCAGGTAATAGACGTTGTGTCAAGTTCTACGCTACTTGCTAGAGGTGTGCGATTCTTCAATTGCCTTGGTGTTACATTCAATTGCCTTGGTGTTACATTCAATTGCCTTAGTGTTGTTTTTTATAGCTTCAACTTTTTCCTTTTCAACTTCAACTTTTCTCCCCTCAAGCTCAAGCAGCGAGCGCTGAAAAAGCTGTTGATCCCCTTCCTCAACCACCTTCTCAAGCTCTTTAGGGGTTTTACTCATGTCTATAATAAGTGGTGGTAATTCTTTACCGGTTTCAGTATTCTTCGCGATTACTTCGAGAGTGCCGTCTTGTTTAACTTCAAGACTGATCTCAATATTATCTTTTGCTGTACTCGGCACTTTAATTGTCCCTAACAGCACGTTCTCACTAGGTATATCGCTATCGCCTTGACGAATAGTAATTAGAGTATCGCCCCCCGATGCCTCTCCACTTATCTTCATAGGAGCCGTAGGGGTAGTGATAAACCTTTCAATAACCTCTACAGATGTTTTTTCACCAGCTGCATTAAGCATGTCAACCCGAAAAGCAATAGGAACAATGTCTACCAAGTCATAATCTTTATTCTGTTCGTCTAAACTCTTCGCATACTTTGCTGCGCCTTTGGCAACCATTTCGTCGGGGTCAACTTTACCTTGTAGCGATTTTGCCAGCTTATCCCTACCGAACATGTTAATTAGTTCATCACGCACCAAAAGATTACGGCTTGAGCCACCCACTAATACAACTTCATGAATATCATCTTCACGGACACCCTTTTCACCAGATAGCTTCAGAGAATTTTTGGTTTTGTCAATAGTTCGCTGTGTAATTTCTTCTATTTCTGTATTAAAATCATCAATGCTAATCTCGACTTGGACATCATCGCCTTGCCCAGACAACTCAAACCCCTTACTATAGCTGGTATTTTTTGCATTTGATAGATGAATTTTGGCTTCTTCTGCTTTTTGGCGCAGAACACGCTTGGTGGATTCATCTGCTTCATTAAAATCCAAGCCTAAATCTTGGGCAAACTTTTCTGCGATTTTTTTGTCAATATCATCACCACCGAGACGCGGGTCACCATCAAGTGCTTTTACTGTAAACGTTTTTTTGCCCTTTTTAAAAGAAACGTTAACAATAGAAACGTCAAATGTGCCACCACCAAAGTCATACACCAAATAGTTTACCCCATTTTTCATTTTTTTTAGTTGCTTTATATCTAATTCCGCCGCACCATGGGCTAAGGCCGCCGCGGTTGGCTCGTTGATAAGCACAACCTCATCAAACCCTGCAGCTTTAGCAGCCTGCTTGGTCGCGGCCTTCTGAAATTCATAAAAATAAGCAGGCACAGTGATCACTGCTTTTTTAAAATCCTTGCCATAGTGTGCATCAATCCTTTGCTTAACACCTCGCAGCACTTCAGTGGCAGCCTCTTCGGGTCTAACACTATGCCCTTCAGCAGTTTTGATGACAGCCATGTGCTCCATTCCTTTTGTTGTATCTGGCACAACCTTCAGGGTATCATCTTCTTTCGCTCTATCATAGGAAGTTCCCATGGCCCTCTTGGCGGAAGTAACAACACCATCCTCTCCAAGAGCCTCGTTGCCTGTACTTAGCACCTTGCCGTCCTTGTCGTATGCCACTGCACTGGCAGTCATTGTTCTGCCCTCAGCATCAGCAATAAGCTCGTCACCACGACCACCGCCTGATTTGGTTGTGCCCAAGTCAATGCCGATGAATTCTTCAGCATCTACCGATGATTTCTTCTTAAGCATGCTACCCACATCAAAATACTTCCATGCCCTGACACCCACGACACCAGCAACAACTACACCGACAGTGACCAGCCCCGCGATGATGTATTTGCGCTTGTTATCTTCCTCTTTTTTCTTGCCATCATCCCAGGCCAGTCCCTGACTTGCCAGAGTCATGGTTAACAACATTACCAAAATTTTGTTCCTGAACTTCATTTTCTCATCCTCCTAGTGTTTGTGAAAGTCTTTGTTTATCAATGTTATCCAATATACTTTTGCGTTTACGCAAATCTTCGCTGGCACGACGCATGTCTTCTGTTAAAGGTGTAATACTTACTGCGGAAATTTCCTGTGCTGAGCACACTGATGCTTCAGGTTTAAAGCGTCTCTCCAACTGTGCGTCGAGCACATGATTGATGCGCAAACTAGGGGCAACGCTGTGTAAATGATTGACCTGTGTAGCAAGTTTGTCAAAACGCTTTAGCAATGCCATATGCACATCTCTCTCTGCTTCGATTTGCTCAACACTGTATGTTTGTAAGGCAGCTTTATCTTTTTTGCTTGCCTCAATATCATGTTCCAATTGGCAAGCTTGATAAGCAAGATCAAGTGCTACTAGTTTTTGTGTATCGAGCAGAGCTGCTTCGGGATGCAGTTTGTGGGTCTTAAGCTTATGCAAATAATGCACAAGCACACCAACACTAGCACCAGCAACACCAACAATACCAAGGCGCTTGAGTGCTTTGAGATTAGTGGGCAAGCCCGCAAAATTCCATTGTCGTCCGTTTTCAAAAGATAATAGCTTAGCCAGCCAACGCAACGGTCGTTTGCTGTTATCCATGCCTAATTTTTGCAACAGATTAGTGAAACCAGCAGCACCCATCAAGGCAAAAGTACCCGCAAATGCGCCCTTGATGCCATCTGCCCACACTGCATCATAGTAGCTATCATGTAGTTTAGCCTGTTCTTCAATATCTTGCACCAGAATTGCTAAGGCCTCACGATGTTGTGCCTCGTGCTGATAAGTATCGAGGATGTGTAGCATGATAGCGTTAAAATCCACAACTTCTTTCAACTGCACAATTTCTTTGGCCAGAAAACGTGCAAAGCTGCGCGTCGAAGTCAGCACCTCTTTGTTGATGCCATACCGTGCTAAGGTTGCTGTTCGTTGACTATCCGCCCTATGGTAGTCGAGATAGACGGTGAGTGCCGCTTGCAAGTCTTCAGCAGTAAATTTAATTTTCCATAGTTTATTGTGCTCAACTATTTTGCCAAAATTTTTATACATCAGCAGCATGTTGTTAAACTTGGCTAGCATCTTGTGATGAAAATGTTGCAAGAACACTAACTGTGCATCTTCACCGAGTGTTTTAAACACCATTGCTGTTTGCCATAGCAACGCAAAATTTTTGTACAACTTGCCACTGTCAAGTTCGGCTTTGGCTTCGCGATGACTCTGCTCTGGCATGCTGCGGTCATAGTCTTTAGATTTTATTTTCAGCGATTTAGACAGTTGTGTTGTTATTTGTTCAATTTTTTCACGCACACCAGCATCACTGCCTGCCTGTTGTGCCGCTTTTTTAGACAGCTCTTGTTCAAATTCTACCATCGTGTGCAAGTGTTTCATCTCATACAGCGTTACCAGTTGCGTGGTCGTTGCCGCGAGTTGTTGCGCCGCGTTGATTGTCTGTGCCGTGTCACCTGCGCTAACAGCACTGTATAGGTCTTGTAAACTGTTGTTAAATTTATTTTCCTTTTGTTTAACTTCAACAAAACGCAACAGATAATAACTACCTTGCTGCACGGCAAAGTAAGCCAACAACGCTCCTGCTGCGCCTTTCAAGTAGTGGGGCTTAAGTCTTGGCTTAAGAATTTTGTAGACTTCATCGCTGTTTTTGGTTAAAGCATTGAAAGCAAACTGCCCTGTGCTGATACCTGCACCGACCGAAAACAAGCGATAGAGATAGTCGTTGCGTTTTTGTTGATAGGAAAAATAACGCTTGCCTTGTGCCAAGCTCAAGATCTCTTGCGGTTCAGGTGGTATGTCAGATGGCTGGCGGAAAAAATTAACTGCATAGTATGTGCCAACTCCACCTGCAATAGGCAACAGCAAATTGAGATGCTTCAGCGTGCCCAATGCAGCTAGGGGATTCTTGAGTAGGCCAATACCACCCGCGGCCATGCCTAAGGCCGAGAGAAATTTCAGCTTGCCATACTCAGCACTGCTACCGCTGATGTAGCTGTGTAGGTAGTGGCTATCCCAGTAAGTTTGTATGCTATCGCTCAGTGCTAACACCGCCTCTGGCTGTTGGGCCGCAAAGCTTTGCAAATATAGCAGTGTTTGTTGATAGACCTCGCGGTCATAACTGTCGAACAGACGCTTGAGCAGTTTTAACTCCATCACTAACGGTCTTGTCTCAGCTGTATAGCTAGCAAGATACTCGTCAACAAGAGCTTTTTCTTGTGTCGCATCAGCAAAATGCACGGTATCGTCTTGTGCTTGCACGGTCGTTGACCATAGCAATACAGCAATGAGCAGTGTTCGTATCATGATCCACCTCCCTTAAAGTAGCCATGCTTGAGGTAATGTTCAATTTGTGACCAAGCATTGTTTAGTTTGGCACGATTGTTTTTCTTGTGTGGAGTATCATTTTTCATGCCAGGAGCAGAGTTATATTTGATAATTGCTCTATCTTTCTTTGCGATAATGGCTTTTTTTGTTTCCTCATTACGCACATTATCCAGTGTCTTGATGCCTTTGGTGTTGTATCCAATGGTCTTAATGTGTTTAATCAACTGTCGCATCTCATCAGCAGTCGCATGTTTAATTTCCACCTTATAGCCAACGAAAACATCACCTTCAAAAAGTTTTTCAACATCTGAAAAGTTGGCAGCCTTGCCAGCGTCTCGATAGAATTTGCGCACCGCGCTCTCAAGTACCTTCTTACTGCGTTCAGGAGCTAGGCTTTCTGCCACTGCCTCACCGAGTGCACGTTGATAGGTTTCTTTTTCTATTTTAGCTTTACTAACACGCAGCGGCGATATTTTCAATCTGCGCATGAGAGTCATATGTAGTTGCTGCATGGCTAGCTCGGCTTCTTGAAAGGTTGCTTGAGAGTAGACACCTGTTTTGTAGCCGTGTTTGATTAAGCCGTACGCACGGGCGATGGTATTGAAATCAAATACCGCTTCATTCATGCCAAGTGCCTCGAAGTCATGCTTATGTTCAATCTTGGCGACTTTGATGGCATGTGCCTTGTCGTTGATCATAGAAATAAGTTTTTGTTCTGCGTTTTTTATTTGCTGGATACGCACTTGTTTGTAGTGGCGCGAAACATTGTTAGGCCTTTCTATTTCAGTGATTCGTTGTTGTGCACTCTCTTTGATTTTCTCAGGTTTAAAAATGTTATGCTTGTTCTTGTATGCATTTTTAGCCGGGTTGTTGATGCCCACACGCTTGAGAAGTTTCTGCAAAGTATTCTCTCTAATTTCTGGCATGAGATGTGAGAATTTCAAGTTGTAGACCCACCAGCCGACGAAGATGGCATGCATGCTCATCTCAAAAGCATAGTTGATGAAATGCCCGTTTCTTTCTTGACGATAATAGTTGAGATACGTGCCGTTGATTAAGTTGTTTTGTTGGTTACCAAGTTGGTAGTATTCTTGCAACTCACGCAGTTTTTGTGGTTTATTAACAAAAGTGTTGTACGGCATCGCCACAAAATACTCAAACAAAATCACGCCCCACATCGCGTGTAGCAATGGCATGGCATAGGGTGTTGCCCCACCAAAAAGGGGATTCAACACACTCAATACGTGCGCCCCTGCAGTGCCAAACATAGCTCTACGCAATAACCACCCACCGAGATGATAGCCGATCATGACGGTGAAAAAACTACCGATATAGTCCATGTTAATTGTTTCCCAGTTGTGTTGAAACTTGGAAGGCTGGTTGTGTTGCTTGACAAATTTCTCGTGCAGCGGATAGAGACCGTCGAATTCCTTCATACTCACTCTGAGTATCGGCGATCCTGCGGCAAGGTGTTTGATTTCTTGTAACGAGTTGGCATTATCTATCTCGGCCAGTTTTGTTTTGATGCGTGCATACTGTAGCTCAAGCGCGCTGCTGAGCACAGGCCAAATCTTTTCCGTGTCTATTGTAGCAAAGTCTTTATCTTCCACTATTGTAGCTAGCACAGTGTAAAGTTCTTTGCCATTTTTTTTGAGGAGCAAAAATGGATACTCATCAAGATAAACAAACCTCAGTTCTTGCATATAGTTAGCACGTTGTCGCTCGTCTAGTGGCAGCATATCAAGCGTTGGTATTGCCTTGCCATAATCAGTGAAATACCCAAACCAATAGCCGTATTGCAGCAGTGATTTTAGCTGGGCAATGTGGCTGGTTTTTGCGCGACGCGTGATAGCCCGCACAACCTCTTGTTCGTGATTTTTAAGCTGTGCCAGTGTAGGGTTGATATGAGTGCTGACTATATCGTCGTGACTCAGAGTCGCTAGTTTATGTTGGTCAAGTTTTGCTGCTGGCAACAGTCTAGCAAAATGCTTTTGCAGTTCTTGGAAAAATACTTTGCGACTTTGCTGATAGTCTTGTTGGCGCAGCACAGCATCGAGTGATTGCTGTACTTCGCCGCTGAAGTCCATAGCAAAGAGGCTGTGCAGCAGTGCTTTGCGCAAAATAGGCAGATTGACAGGTTTGTCAGCAGCCTCTGCTTCAATGTTAGCAGCATGACGAGCACTAATCAGAACCTTGTTGATAAAGTTTTGACGTAGCTTGTCTTTGCTGGTTGTGAGTTGTGCAATTGCTTTCTCATACCATTGTGTTGTCTGTTGGGGATAGGTTTTTTGCAGTTCTCGCTCACGTTGGCTGAAGTAAATATACAGCAGCCTTTTGTGGCGATTACTGAATTGCAACTGCGTCATCGCAGCCAGCAATGCGCTTGTGCGGCTACGAATTACTGCGTGTTGCAATGTAATCATGCTGGTGTCACTGCTGTCGATGTTGACGGGCATTGTTTGTAAGCTTTTTGCTAATTCTACCGGCAGTAGCAGATGTTCAGCTAGTAGCAGAAAACGTCGTAGATCTTCTGTGTTGGTAACTGCGATGGCATATTTCTGCGTGTGACTGAGCAGTGCGTAGATTTTTTCAGCCAGTGCTGGTGTAGTAAACGTAGTTAGCTGCGGATGTGCCGCGGCAAGTTGTTCATACAGCTCCCAGTTAGCAATCAGTGGCTGCTGCAAGCCTTGCGCGGGAATTTGCAATTGTGGCATCGTTGCGAGCAAGGCACGATGCAGATGTGTTTTTTGTTGCTTGTGATGCATGTGTGTGATGATACGCTCTCGCAAGTCAAGCTGAGCGTAACCTTCTTGTGGGAGCAATGTGTTGCTATCAATATCTCCGCGATAGAAGGCATTGCGGGCAAGTTGTTGGTAAAGTGTCGTGTAGATAAGATACTTCACTGCTTGCAGATGGCTGTTTTCGTCGGCATTATGAGCAATGGTCGCGATTTGCACACCATCGACGAAGGCATCTTTGAGCTGTAACTGCACGGTAGTGTCGTTAGTCCTGATGATGTCGAGTTTTTGTGTCCACAGTTTTTGCAGCGTGGCAGAATAGTGCCAGACAACGGCACGCGGGGCACGTAAAGCAAACTGCTTACCCCATTCTGACCATGCCAGTGGCGGTGCAGTTGTTTGTTTGATGCGCACCAAATTGGTAACTAATTGAAAATACAATTCAATCAGCGGCACTTTGCTGCTGATTGACACAAACACAGGGTGATTGTTGTTCAGTAAGACATCTTCAAGCTGTGCCTTCCACTTGCCAAAGTCGTCGAGCAGTTCGGTCAACGAGGTGCTTGCCGCCGGCGTATTGACCGTGCCTGCATAACGCAAGGCACGCAGGAGGTGATGGACATCTTCCTGCAAGGCATCGCCGCGCCGCACAAAATCTTCTGTCGCGGCCGTGTCTGCGGCAGCAGCAGCTTGTGCCAGCGTAACCGCCGATAACAACAAATAAAATATAATTTTCACTATAAATCTCAAAAAACATTACACCAGTAGCTAATAATACTTAATAACGCACGAAAAGTCAATATATATATACTATATTATTGATATTAAAAGGATTTTTTTCATGTTATTGAACCGAGTGACTCATATGCCTGCGCTGGCTTTATCACAAGCTCAGCAACTCTACCTCTGCTGCGAGAAAGTTTGATTGGAGGTCTTACCTCCTTAACAAGGGATTCGCCCTTTTTAACCCTTGTGTAAGAATGAAAAAAACTGGGGGGTTTCACCCCAACACCCCCACCAACTTTTTGAAAAAAGTTGGATCAAAAACTCAATTAGTCAGGGGCTTTGCCCCCGACACCCCCCTTGTGAAGGGAAAGAAAAATGAGAAGAGAAAGTCATCGCCAAACATACTTGCCTATATAGTCATGCCTTATACCTGCCGACAAGCAGTGGTAAGGGGGGTAGGTATGGCGAGGGTGATGCCAGATGCGAATAGGACGCGGGTAGTGTTTCAGAGCCGGGCTGAGGAAAGTTTTTATCGTAAGTGCAAAAAACTTTCTCGGCATTGGCAAGTCTACTATTCGTGTAATCTTGCTGCGATTGAAAAGGGCAAGGGCATGCTCGACAATGAGATGGATTTTGTGCTTTATCACCCGCAGTATGGCATAGCTGTAGTTGAGGTTAAGGGTGGTCGGATAAAACATAAGGAGGGCAAGTTTTTCTCGTTAAATCGTTTTGATGAGTTGTTTCCTATCAAGAATCCGTTTCAGCAGGCGTTGGTGTGGAAGAGTCGATTTCTGTTACAGTTGCGGCGACAACACTTGCGAGTGCCTGTCTGTCATGCGGTCTGTTTTCCTTCGGTGCATGAAGATGAGCTACCTGTCAGTGCCGCGATTGAGCCAGAGATTGTTATTGGCCGCAAGCGCTATGCAGGCCTTGAGCGATCGTTAATTGAGATTATGCAGCGTTCGATTCCCGAAAAATTTCGCACGTTTCATGATGTGGGAGCAAAAATTGAAAAACTTTTGCTCGGTGCAACTTTTACTTCGCGTCTTTATTTGCGTGATTATATTGATAGTCATGACTCGCGTTTACGTGATCTTGATACTATTCACGAGACGCTGGTGACACCGCTGAGTAGCAGTCGTTGGCTTGGCATTGAGGGTGAAGCGGGCACAGGCAAGAGTATGTTAGCGGTGTTGTTAGCACGGCATTTTAGTAATGCGGGACAGCGGGTATTGCTGTTATCGTCGAATCCGTTGCAGAGCTTGGCCATCAAAGCAGAGCTTGACAGTGTTGCACATGTCAATACTTATCTCGAACTGGCTGCGTCTTTTGGCGTTAACATGCTTGTGCCGCCTGAGACGCATAAAGGTAGTCGTGAAGAGTGGATGCAGTTCAATGCATCTGAGGCATTGGAGAAAAAAATTCAGCAACAAAAAAAGTTTTATGATGTATTGGTTTGCGATGAAGCACAGGACGTGCAGCCTTTTTGGTGGGCGGCGTTGCGGGAGTTGTTGCAGGGGCGGGAGTCGCGTTTTTATCTTTTTTTCGATCGCAGTCAGGGTATTTTTGGTTCGGGGGGTAGTCAGGAAAAATTTGAACCAGATGCGGTGTTGCCGATCTCAAGCCCATACTTTCCTCTGGTGCATAACTATCGCACCACGCGTGAGATTGCGACTTTTTCCCGCTCATTCAGAACTGGGGCTTCGATTTTGCAAAGCCATTGTGGGCGGCTTGGTTATGAGCCACAGTTGTTTGTTTACCGTCAGCAGCAGGATTTTTTACAACAATTGACGGAATTGGTAGCTTATCTCGTCAAGAGCGAGATGGTTGATCCGAGTGAGATTGCTATCTTATCTGGGCGTGAGCCGAACGTGGCGGAATCTTTGCTCAAAGACGTACGAGAAATTGCTGACTTACCGTTGCATCGCTTTCGTTTACGCCAACAAAAAGGCAAGACAGGACTGGCTGAACAACCACAGGGCAGTTTGTTGTTATCGACGATTCAGGGGTTCAAGGGTTTAGAGAGTCGCATTGCGATTTTGGTAAATCTTAGCGAGTATCAGTTGCCGATTGAGCATCCAATTATGTCAAGTTTGTTCTATGTCGCTTGCACGCGGGCACGGCACATGCTGTATATTTTTACTCGTGATGGCGATGCAAAAACTACCGCGTGCAAGAAGGCAGCTGTGGCGATCAAGAGTGCGGGGGCGTTAATTATTGACAGTAAGGCAGCGTTGCACGAGTTTATTGGTACAGTGACATGGTATGACCCGCAGCGGGTGGGTTGGTTGAGTGTCGCAGGACAAAATCTTGCCAAGAGTAGTATCATGTTTTTTCCGCACGATGTCAAAAAAGCAGGGCTTGAGATTAAGATTGGGCAAAAGTTGCGCTTTACGCCAAGAAACGAGGGCTATGCAATGGTTGCCACCGATTTACAAGAGACCACAGATAGCCAGCAGTTATTAAGGCAGATAAGTTAAAGTTTTTCTGCGCATTTTTTTTTGATTATACGATAATGCCAAAGCTAGGGTTTATTAAGGTGAGGTTAGCATGTACCATCGCTGCATTTTACCGGTGCTTTTCTGCGCAGCTATGCCAAGAATGAGAAAGAGCTTTTTGGTGGTAACACAATTGACCTGATTGATGGAAGTGAAGAAGGCTCTTTTAAGATGAATACGTGACAGAAACAGCCCGCAACCATTGGCTAATTATCGAGGACAAGCTAACAAAAATCAGCTCACCAACGCGGTAATGAAAAAGACACCCCATGCATCGCGATTTCTAGCCATTTCTGGTATTCGGTATGCTGTTTTTGTTCACGCACGGCTTGTTCGACCGCGGGGCGAAAATCTGCGAGACCGCCACTACCTGCGGGGTGCTTCTTCAGTAGTAGAATAATGTGGAAGCCGTAGGGTGATTTCAGCACTTCGGTGATGCGTTTTTCTCGCATTTTGAACAACACGTGAAACACCTGTGGCAATTCGTTCTTAGTCAGCGGCCCCAGCAGTCCGCCGTCTTCTGCTTCTGGTGCGATTGAATGTTCACGCGCATAGGTGCTGAAATTTTGTGCAGTGACGCGGGCACGGATGCGCTTTGCCTGTCGTTCTTGTGGCAGAACGATTTGGCGAAAAGACACCGCCGCAGGACGCAGATAACGCTCACGGTTTTTGGTGAAAAAATCCGCCAGTTCTTGCTCGGCAACACTGATGTTGGCGAAGACATGCTCCTCACTGTAGCGGAGAATGGCTTCTTGTTCGCATAGTTTGCGTCTGATACCCTCCTGACGGTGTATACTCGTGTAAAAAACGGGATCAGACATAATCAATGCCTCTGCCTGCTGCCGACATCTCGCATCGGAAAAATGAAACCGTACATCACTCTTGAGATGCTCAAAAAGGATACGCCGTTCCAGCAGTTCTGACAGGACTTCTTTCTGCAGCTCTGGCACGTCCTCAACCTCTGCATCGCGTAGCTGCAAGTCCACTTCAAATTGCAAATCATGTGCCTTGATTTCCGCTCCACCAATGGTAGCAATCACGTCAGAGGCAGTAATGTCACGACTTAAATGCAGCTCCCGCCCAATTTTGTTACGATACAGACGCAGCAAAGTAATTATTGTCGCGGAAACAATTATTAGTAATAAAATTTTCTTAAGCACTACACTCAACCCTATTGCCCAAACATACCTACCACCACTCAGATTATGCGTTTTCACTCAACCCTCGTCAAGTTGAGTTCTTTAGTTTTTGTCATCTGCTTTCGCATTTTGTTTTTCATCTGCTAGAGCAGCTGAGTTTTTTTCAGCTGCTCTAGCAGATGACGGGTCGATGCTTGCTGTCTTTTTGTTAGCTCCTATAAAGATGGTTGTTGCAGACATGGGTCAAAATAGCCGGTACCCCTCTGATTGCTTTTTAGTCTCCTTCAGCATCAAGTAGTGAAATCAAATAGTCAGCTCTTTCTGGCTGCTGTAGGGCACAGCAACCAGAAAGCAAGCAGCGAGAGGCGATCTGTGAGATATTTTTGTCTGAGCACGCTTGCAGAGATGGGCTGATGGGCAATGTAAGTGACTTATCTTATTGATATTTGTGGAATTAGCTCAGATTTAGCCCTTTGATCGCTGTTCTCCTCGTAAGGTAAAGAGGGACTCTCGATCATTTACTTGACTTTATATTGTTTATATTGATATACGTATACTAGTCATGGATAATTGCTTAATTTTTATCAGAAAATGATTATGAAACTATCATTGGTATTGACCAGCCTACTAACATTTCCCCTGCTAGCAACTCCTCTCAAGTTGCCCTCAGCAAAGATCCGTATGGCTGTCAGTAAGGCTATCAGAGCTGGAGATGCAAAAGTTTTGGCTACGGTGCTGGCTGAACATGGACTACAGGTAGATTCTGTCCTTTGGGCCGGAGGATATACGGTGTTGCATGATGCCGTCGTTGGGGGGCCGCCTAAGCTGGTAGAGTATCTGCTCACACCCGGTGCTGAAGTAAACGTTGCCAACGAATACGGCAACACCCCCCTCGATGAAGCGACCGCATTTGACAAGACAGAGACAATTACACTACTGCAACAGGCAGGAGCTACGCATGGCGAAGGTTTCCGTATCAAAGCAGCTCCTACTGCTACGGGAGATCATACTCCAACAAATACACTGAATGCTGATACGGAAGATCATACTCCGACAAATACACTGAATGCTGATTTACGCAATGCCGCGAAGGAGGGAAATACAGAGGAAGTTGAACGGCTACTCGATCGCGGAGCAAACACTGAGGCTAAAGACTCATATGGATGGACTCCTCTGCATCTTGCTGCGAAGGAGGGAAATACAGAGGAAGTTGAACTGCTACTCGATCACGGAGCAAACACTGAGGCTAAAGACTCATATGGACTGACTCCTCTGATAATTGCCGCACAGTATGGAAAGACAGAAACAGTTACGCTGCTACTCGATCGCGGAGCAAACATCGAAGCTAAAGACGATGAGGGATGGACTCCTCTGATGCTTGCCGCAAAATCTGGAAATACAGAGACAGTTGAGCTGTTGATAGAACGCAGGGCAGACATTAAGGCTAAAAGCAAGGAAGGATGGACTCCTCTGCATCTTGCTGCGTTGTATGGAAATACAGAGGAAGTTGAACTGCTACTCGATCGCGGAGCAAACACTGAGGCTAAAAACAATGAGGGACATACTCCTCTGGCACTTGCCGCACAGTCTGGAAATACAGAGGAAGTTGAACTGCTACTCGATCGCGGAGCAAACACTGAGGCTAAAGACTCATATGGACTGACTCCTCTGCATCGTGCTGCGTGGTGGGGAAAGACAGAGACAGTTAAGCTGCTACTCGATCGCGGAGCAAATATCGAAGATAAAGACAATGATGGACAGACTCCTCTGCATCGTGCTGCGAGTGAGGGAAAGACAGAAACAGTTGAGCTGTTGATAGAACGCAGGGCAGACATTGAGGCTAAAAGCAAGGAAGGATGGACTCCTCTGATGCTTGCCGCGAGTAAGGGAAAGACAGAGACAGTTGAACTGCTACTCGATCGAGGAGCAAACATCGAAGCTAAAAGCAGCTATGGACAGACTCCTCTGCAGCTTGCCGCGAGGTGGAGAAATACAGAGACAGTTGAACGGCTACTCGATCGCGGAGCAAAACCTCACTTCTAGCAAGATACCCTCCTTCAAGGTATTCTCAGGAGTAGCTTTGCCATACTTCAGAACTACCTCTGCGCTTCTAGCTTTTTTATCCGACTCACTAGAGTCGTATTTGATATCAACTATGCCAGCAATTTTAATTTGTCTTATAAACCAAGTCAAAAAAATTCTTGCGAGATTTGATGTGAGAGGGCTTATAATCGTTTTTGCCGATTCTTACTTTCTTATCCTCTGGTGGAATAATGACAAGGTCTATGTCTTCGGAAAATTTGTCTATGATGCCGAATCCCTTCGACAGTGATAAACACAATACCTGAGCGCATGAAGCGAGCTGGAGCTAGAAAGCGGCAAAGAGTTTGCGAAGCGAGCGTTACAAAAAGTGGCGTAGCGGGGGTTGGTTTTGGGGAGTGGGCACAGTGCTGAACTCATGCTTTCTCATATTTGTTACGGTGCTTAAAACCTACAGAATGTCCCCCTCTTCTTCACCCGCTGACCGTACCCCGATTCAGGGAGGCGGTGAAGAAGAGGGGGACATTCTGTACTTAGCATCGAGGCAAAGAAGGGGGAGGAGTGCGAGGAGGGGGAACGCGGCTTTGTTGCATAACTCAGGGCCGGCATGTTTATATCCTATAACCCTTTAGCAGTAAGAATTTTATAGGTGTTGCAAAGGTAATGCCTGCACCACGCACAAGCCCATAGTGTCCACAGAAGTTGACAATGGTCAGGTGCAAGCAGACCTGCAAACCATTTCACGCCAATGCTTCAGCTGGAGCTAGGAAGCGACAAAGAGCATGCACACATGTGTGCATGGTGCAGCAGGATGATTGCACCTGACCCAAACGAGAAGTCTGCGAACACGCAGGGGTGTGGAGCTAGGCGTGCCTTCGGGCACGCCTTTGGCAAAGAGCCGTGCAAAGCGGGGAGGGGAACGATCCCCACATAAAAGTGCTATGATAACAGCATGTTATAATCAACGGAACTTATGCAACAAAGCCGGTAACGCTCACCATATAACAAACAAACGCGCTTGTGCGTATGAAGGTACAGATTGTCAAGCAAAGACAAGAAACTGACTAATCTAATAGTCCGCTACGGTGATGCTGCCATCCTTGAAAAACAGGACTCACCCAACCGCTATCGATCTTATGTGGGCAAGGGAACTGCCGCAGCATAGGTGTGTGTTTAGCAAAGTTCCAAAGCCAGCCGCCACCTACAGGGAACAAAGACCATGTCAAGTAATGGTAGCCAAGCAGCCCCTTCTCACAAACAGCTTTTTTCTCTTGGGTTGGCATTTTGGTAAGTCTGTTATGCATGTTCAAGCAACGCAGACAATCAGCCTGATTAGGGATCGTTGCACATGAAGACAACATGAGAATAGCAATGGCAATCAAAAACTTCATAATTACATTTAACCACATTTCTTCTATCTCCACAACAACGTGTCAACTTTTAATTTTGTTGTAAAATAGTTGGCAATATTACAACCTTAAAAAAACAAAGGCTGAACTCCTTGCCACACTACTCATGATATTGAATTTGAAGAAAATACTGCGAGCTTACCATGCAAAAAATTAGAACAAGAATGCATAGCTGGATTGTCTTCCTACTCTAAAGAGACAACTCAAACCTGAGTGGGGACAGCCGGACTTGAACCGGCACGAGACGACACGCCTCAGGGGATTTTAAGTCCCCTGTGTCTACCAATTCCACCATGTCCCCTGCTGACGTAATAGTGTTATCATATACAAAGGGAACTTGGAAGCTTGCTCTTGCACGCCAAGCTGCTGTGATCGGCATGGCAGGCGGGAGCACAAAGAAAAACGGGGGCAAAAATGACAGCATACAGCATCGTTTTATTGCTAAGTATGGTAGTCGCCGCAATGCCAGCTTTGGCTGACAAGCATGAAGTGGTGAAGGGTACCCAAGCAGCAGACGCACACGAGACCGACGACGCAGAGCAGGAAGACATCGGCGATGACGCAGGGCTGATTACCGACGAGTTCAGCTACACATATCTGTTCGACCAGAGCTACGGGGTCTTGGCTGGTTTTGGTAAAAGCTCACCCCGCCAGCTCATGCATCTGGAAGGCTTAGCGTTCTTGCGAGAAAAGCTTGCCGTCTCAATGCTTATCGGCTACGGCCTGAATCAAAATTTCAATACCAAAGATTACGATAACGATAACACCGCCGATACCATGTCGTTGAGCGTGAAGGCACGCTACTACCTGCCACTGCTGCCGCTCAGTGCCAATGCCAGTTGTGGTTATGTTTTCTGGAAGGGCAACATCGTCCCCAACGAGACTGGAAGCAAACACGACTACAAGAGCTATGAAGCCTATCTCGGTGTTTCGCTAAGTGCCTATTATTTCTGGAAAACTGGCATCTACGTCGAGTCAGTTATTTATGGCATCAGCACTGGCAAGGCTTTCGGGCTAAAGACCGACGCAGACAAAGACGAGGGCAATATCACCGACAGGATAGAAGAGGCCGAGCACTACGGCATTTTCTTCGGCGATGGTCTGCTCAACATTACCGTCGGCTACATGCTATAGCCTGCCAAAAATCCCTGCTGCAGCTAAAGTAAGGTGATAATTTTGCCGATAACGAAAGCGTGTGGGAGGAGATTATGCGTTTAGCAATGTTGTGGCTCGCGGCAACCACGTGGTCATGTATCGATCTTGACGAGGAGCAATCTTCAGCGAATATGAAATTCGTCACTTATGTGCAAGCTATGGGGGAAACGACCAAGTCGCTTTCATTGTTGCACAAGGCACATAACGCCTCGCTAACTATCAGGTATGGCTTCGCCCCCGAATGCAATGGCAAATACTCCGATACACAGGTAGAGAACGATATTACGAAGGTTATGCGTTTGTGGCTATCTCCTCTACGTGACTGGCCTGAACGCCCCGCTAGTGATACCATCGTCGATAGTTTTACCTATCTGAAGGGCACTGCCAGTGAGAAACACGACCCTTACGAAATCAAGCGTGAATATCGCACCCTCAGCGGGGAAGAGGGCAGTAAACTGGACATCACCTTTTACTGTGAGAGAGGCAGGTCGTTCATTATCTTCACCCTCGCCCCACCGCAAATACACTTATACGAAGAAGCAGCTGGTAATTACTCGCTCTCAACTCTGACCCACGAGATCGGACACGCTTTTGGCCTCGACGATACCTACGTGGAGTATGAAAATACCAACAGCGGCAAGCGCTTCGAGGCAGAAGACCAGTGGCGATACAACCAGAGCGACTGCGGTTCGCAAGAAATGATCGGCTGTCAACCGCTGTCCATCATGAACGTCGATGTCTGGCTGGTCGAAAACAAGAACAATCCACATCTGGGTGAAGACGACACTGCAGGTATCAGGTGGCTCTACCGCTACCTTGTTACTGGTGATGTCGCCTGTCCGCTTGGTTTCATCTACGAACTGAATACAAGTGGCTGCATTCCCGAAGACCCGTTGGACTTCGCGATGAAACAAGGTGACATCGACAACGCCATCGAGTTGCTGGCCGAGCGCGGCTTGTCCATCAACGCACAGGACGAGAAAGGCAACACCATCCTGCATTACGCGGCGCAACGCGCTGCCAGTCACGGTGGGTATTTTTACCGCAAAGGGGTTAAGGCAGGAGCATCACCAGACATAGAAAACAACGCCGGTACGACACCACGCGACATTTTGTTTCCCACCATAGAGAAGGCCATGCAGAGCAGCAAATTATACATCGCTGAAGATCTTATTTCACTCGCCATTATCGATTGAATCACAGTCAAGGAGCAAGCAGTGCAGCTATGAGAGTGCGTTTCAGCCCTACCGCGATATCGTAAGCGGTACTATCGCTCTTGTTCTTCAAGCTCTTGTTAATATCCGGTTGGTTCAGTAGCAACTGTACTCCACCGTAATCACCGTAGCGCACGGCAACATGCAGGGCGGTGTTGCCACCATCGTTTTGTTTGTTGATGTCGATGACACCTTGTGCCAGCAAGAACTTCAATGTCTCGGTGTTTTTCTCGCGGGCGGCCGCCCAGTGCAGCAAGGTTGAGCCTGTTTCATCCAATACGCTGAAGTCGAAAGATGTCGCAATGCGCTCACGCATCGCACTACCTGCAAGCTTCGCTGAACTTCCTGACGCAGCACTGCCTGTCTCTGTCTGCTGGTTTTCAGTCTCACTTGTTGTTGAAGCTTTTTGCTGGTTTTCAGTCGCATTTATTGTTGAAGCTTTCTGCTGGTTAGCATCAGCAGTGGGACAAATATCATTGGGATAGTCTGCACACGAATTTTCCTGCTCGGAACTTTTTTTGCTAGTACAAGCAGTTACTGCGACCAATACCAATACCATCACCGGTGTCAGCACCATGCCCTCATCTCCATGCATCTACTGTGGGTATCGGCAAGTTCAGGGAAAAAATTTAGTAGTTATGGATAGTTTTTCTGTTCCGTAGAGGAAATGTTCACCAAGCTGTTTTAATGGCTGTCAGTAGAACAGCCATTCGGTCAACAACGTCCCCCCTGTAACAAGTGGCAAGCCGAGGGCTTTTACCAATAACCACACAGAGTTGCGGGTCTTCAGAGCACAGAATGCGACCAATGCTGCGTGGATAAGTAGCCAAATCATCATGTGCTGTGTCATGCGGGTGAATAGGGGGATATGGCTGTCATCAAACATCAGTTCCAGTTGCTCAGGCTGTAGTGCAAGGTCAGCGTTATCGAGCATAGTGTGCAACTTCGGCAACATCTTGACCATCAAAGGTGTGTCGAAATACTGAAAGTAGGCAAGCACCGCGGCCAGTATCACACCCATGATAACTGGTTGAAACTTGAAGTAAACCGGAGTCTTGAGCTTGATTGAGATAAGACCAGCGACCAGCATGGTAACAACGATGACGACTACCTCGTAGTCGAACTCACCCATCAGCCACCACGTCACCCCACCCATGGCTGCAGCAGTAATGACCGCGGTGATGATACTGGTGCGCAGGTCGCGGGTAAAGTAATCGACAAGCACAAACAACACCATCGGAATCAACCCGATGAGGAGAAGCATAAACATCAGCACCCCTTGTGGTAATTGGTCTACACTTGTAATTTTACCGCTGCTATGGTGAGAATGAAAGGCATGTTGAGCTTGGCATGCCATTGTGAGAAAATGAGAACACGAATCTAAACGGAGACTTACTGCGATGCGATCTTCTAACCCGGCCTTGAGCCGTAACAATTTTGCTGCTGCGCCTATTGCTGCTGCGTCTATTGCTGGCAGCGGACAAATGACTATCAACGGCACGATCAATAGGTGCTTGATTCTATTGGCACTCATTCTCTGCGGAGCTGCATGGATTTGGAGCAGCTTTCACAATCCAATGGCAGAAGCACCCCACCCCTCACTGATGGGACTAACTGCCGGCGGGGCGATCATTGGCTTCATCATCGCTCTGATTACCTGCTTCAAAGCCTCGTGGTCGCCCATCACTGCACCAATCTATGCCTTGTGTGAGGGCGTGTTCTTGGGCGGCATATCTGCCATGCTGGAGATGCAGTTTCCCGGCATTGCCATGCAAGCGGTGGGGCTGACCTTCGGCACGCTGGTTGGCATGCTGCTCGCTTATCGTACGGGTGTCATTCGTGCTACGAAAAAATTCAAAGCCGTCGTCTGTGCCGCAACCTTTGGCATCTTCATCGTTTATGCAGCCTCGTTCATACTCGGCATCTTTGGAGTGGGCATACCTTATATTCACGGCAGCGGGCCAATCGGTATTGGTGTCAGCCTTTTTGTGGTTGCCATCGCTGCCCTCAACCTCATTCTCGATTTTGACCTTATCGAACAAGGGGCAAAGGGCAACTCTCCTCGCTACATGGAGTGGTATGGTGCTTTCGGGCTGATGGTGACACTGGTCTGGCTTTACGTCGAGTTTTTGATTCTGCTCGCCAAGCTGCGCGGCAACGACTAGGATCGTGTATCAGGGTTTTATTCCCGCCAGCCGTGCCCCCCTTGTCCTCGATGTGCTAGTAACAACAACGGCGCTGGCCGTACTGTTACTAGCCTTCAGCATCTTCAGCGTGCGAGTGCGGCGCAACTACAGCCGACACCGCACCTTGCAGATTGCCATCTCCGTCCTATTATTAGTTGTGCTAATTATTTTTGAAGCGGAAGTGCGTATGCATGGCTGGCGCGCTCAAGCAGCAGGTTCGGCTTTCCTCGACTGGATTCCGCTCCTGCTAACTGTCCATATCGTTATTGCCATTAGTGCTGCTATCGCGTGGATAACGACGCTGAGCCTTGCCTTGCGTCGTTTCCCCAAGTCCCCCGTACCCACTGAATACAGCACCACTCACAAGAAACTTGCGCGTCTGACCACCATGCTCATATGCCTCACTGCCAGCAGCGGAATGCTGTTCTACCTGTTTGCCTTCGTTTTTTAATTTGCCACAGCACGGTGCAACTTGTTGGCAACCTTTGCTGGTGCTGGTGACACCTTCTTGCTGCCTTTCTCCTCCACCAATGCCGTCAGCAGCTGCTTGATTTCCTCGTAACTCTCCTGCGAAGCTTTCCGATCCTGCAAGCGGTGGCTGTATTCCACCCCTGACAACTCGTTGAGCACAGTCTGATAGTGCTCATGTCTCTTGCGTTTCAAGATGCCGCTGCTGGTGACGAGCATTGCCATTGTACTGAGAACGACTAAGCCTTTTTTGATTTTCCCCTGTGCGGGTATCTGCGGAAAAATGTTGAGGTTCTTGAGTTTTACCACTACTTTAGCGATGAACTTCGTGTGTCGCCCCGATATGCCCAACACCGAAAACACCGCACCTGAATTCATGCCGTTGTTCAAATCTTCCAGAAAACCATCGACCAGCTTCTCCTTTTTCAATTTAGCGACGACCTCCTGCTTGCTCGCCTTCAACTGCTCACGGCTCAACTCGGTAGTGACCAGTTCCTTGCAACCACGTGGTGGCTTCTCGTTCGCAGCCGCCTCAGCCGCACGACGCCGATAAGCCTCGCTCGCCGCGGCAAACAAATCGTAAGAAGCACACTCCAGCAACACAAAACGATGCGCCCGTGTCGAACCAGCCGCAGCACCACGCCCGACTATACCCGTTACCTCTTCGGTGTTCTCGTTGATCAACCAGCGCACATCCGCATGTGGCTCACCCGAACAAGCAAACACCAACGCCAGCAACGCAATCCTACACACAATCATCGCCCCTCCCATCACAAATAAAAGTTGCCGAAGATCAAAAATAACTGTCGATAAATCTGGTATTTTCTGCTTTACTGCCATGCACAAAGTGTGCTTAAAACAGATTGCAGCAAGGGCACTGTCAAGATAACTGGCTGTAATTGCAGATATAATTTTTTTGGCCGCTTGGCCAACGGTGTCTAAAGATTAGACATTCGCCGGAAATTTTGACAGTGTTAGTTATTTTAAATTAATGGATTTTTTTGTGTTATTTATTATTATTTTAAATTTTATTTCAGATAAAATTGGAGGTCATTTTTTAATTTTTAACTGTCTAAAAGTTTTACACTTGGGATGGAGGTCATGAAGCACCGCGAGTATCGCAACGACAGTTTGCTGCGTGCTGCCGACGGTCAGAGCATGGAGCAAGTGCCTGTGTGGTTGATGCGGCAGGCAGGGCGTTATGACCCGCGTTACCTGCGCTTGAAGGAAGAGAGCGGCATGACACTGTATCAGTTGTTCCGCCATCCGAGTTTGGCGGCGGAAATTTCCCTGTTGCCACGTGATTTGGGGGTCGATGCGATTATTTTCTTTCAAGATATTCTGACATTGCTTGCCCCGATGGGGGCGGAGTTCATCTTTGACAACGGGCCGCGTCTATCACATCCGCTGCCTGATTATCTCGCCCTAAAACATTGTGATGTTGCCGACAAGTTGAGTTTCGTCGGCGACACACTCGACCTGCTCGATAAAGAGCTGGCAGGCGAGCTGCCCGTGCTTGGCTTTGCTGGTGCACCGATGACGCTAGCGGCTTTTTTGCTCGAAGGTGGCAGTCCAAAAAACAAAGCGCCACGCTTAATGGCAGCGATACACAACGAGCCTAAACGCCTGCGGGCACTGCTACAAAAACTCACCTGTGCCACCTGCGACTACCTCAACTACCAAATTGAACACGGAGTTGCAGGCGTGCAGCTGTTTGAATCTATCGCACATCTGCTCACCCCAGAAATTTACGAAGACTTCGCCTTGCCATGCCATCAAGAAATTTTCGCCTCGCTCGACCCCAGCACCATCAGCATCATGTTCGCCAGAGATTTTCACGACCTTCACCTCATTCGCCGTTCGGGAGCAAAGGTGCTCAGTTTACCCAGCGGCATAAACATTGCTACAGCTCGTCAAGAGCTAGGCAGCGAAACTATCGTGCAAGGCAACGTCAGTAACCACGTGCTACTAGAAGGCAAGCCGCAAGAAATAGAAAAAGAAGTGCAAGCCTGCATCGCTTCGGGCGAGAAACGTGGGCATATTCTCAATCTCAGTCACGGGGTGCTGCCGGGCACGCCTTATGATAATGTGCGTTGTTTTGTGCAGGCTGCTAAAAATAAGTAATTTTTTGTTATGGGCATAGTGCTAAACATCAGCATATTCATTTACAACACTATTAAACTAATTGTGGTCTTCGCCATTATGATCTCAGCATTGGTGCTGATCAACGTCGCGTTGCTACTCAATGCCTTGACCCTGCTCTTTTCCCGCCGCCTCTTTTACCATTTTGGCACTCATCCACCGCAAATGTGGTGCTGTTTTTGTATGTTCTGTCTCAAAAAATATCTCAACTTTAGTTTTACCTGCCGCGCTCCTGATCTCAGCCAAATCGAACGTGCAGTGGTAATTGCCAACCATCAGACAATGCTTGATGTTGCCGTCCTCTACTGTTGTGCGAATGAATTTGGTAAGGGACAACACCCGCGTTGGCTAGGGAAGCACAGCTTCAAGAACATGCCGCTGCTCGGCTGGGCAGCGAGGTTGTCAGGAAATATCATGTTCCTGCACCGTGACTGGGCACGTGATCGAGAGCGATTGAACGACAACTTTCGTGAACTAACCGACTCACCGCGTCCTTTCTGGCTGTGTTTTTTTCCCGAAGGCACACGCATTAATCCCGCCAAGATGCAAGCCTCACAGCGGCATGCTCGTGAAAAACATTATCCCGTCTTGCACAAGGTGCTGTTGCCCCGTCCGAAAGGCTTTACTGCTGCGGTGCAGGGGTTGCGTGCCCACATCGATGCGGTGCTTGATGTCAGCATTCACTACTCACAACCCGCCCCTTTTATTGCGGCACTAGTGCGTGGCAAGCAGGTCAACATCACTGTGCAGTACAATGTTATCAAGCCAGACACCTTGCCGAATGATGACGCAGACCTCAAACAATTCTTGCTAGAAATTTACCAAGCCAAAGACAAAAGTCTTATACAGTTAGGGAGGAACGCATGACTACTTGGCAATGCGTGCTAGGGTTCGCAATCACTGCATGGCATACCACCTCACTGCTAGCTGGCACAGTTGGTAGTTTCAGCTCCGTGCGTAATCTGCCCGGCTACATTGAATTGCAGCACCGCGACGATGCGGTTTACAACACAGTTATCGTGCCCGGCAAAAAAAGCGATGGCGTTGAACGTCGCACTGCCTCTCGTATTTTGCACGAGGACTACCTGCATGCTGACGGCACTATTGATACTGATGCCATCGATGCAAAAATTCTTGCTATTAAAAAACACGAAAATATCGCCTTCCTCACCTACTGTGGTATGAAACTTCCCGCACAAGCGACACATGTGCAGTGGTGCAAAAACCGCCCTGACATAACTATACGCAAAAAGTGGCGCAAGAAAAAACTTGCCCTTGCCTACAAGTTTGCAATCGCACAATTACAGCAGGCAAAGGCACTTGCCACAACGGTGAGTGCGGCAAACATCAATCAGTCACACAGTCAAGCTTTCCTTGAATATCTGTTTCAAGGGCTGGAAACTTTTGCCAGCATCAACGAACAAGATCCGGGTAATGCCGACTTGTTCAACATTGTGCGTCACATCACGCACTACATGAGTCACTTACGCATAAGAGATCCTAGTGAAGCGGCTAACCTTGTTGTTCCCGCCGTGCTACAAAAAAAATATCCGCAACTGCGTCAGCAGGTTTTCTTTGCTCCAAGCCAACTACAGGAATTTGCTGACAACGGAGAACTTGACATTGCCAAACTCGATCCACACGATTCTGGTTTTTGGCGCAAGCCGCATGCGATTCGCAACTTTGACACCCGCAACTACAACGGCATGAGTGGTTTTCCACCTGCCATCACCGACCGGCAGCAAGAGATTGCTGTTACTCTCGACTGGGGTGGCAAGTTCACGGGGCTTACGCCCAAAATGCGGGTGCGTTATGGTGGTTGGCAGTGGAAAATTAAATACTTGAGTGCTGCGGCTAAAGTTCAGCACGCCACTAACGTTGCCAATTTGGTAGGTTATTGGAAACAAACTGCTTCTGAAGTCAACACCGAGACAGTGGTCAACAACCTTGCCGCCGCGCTCGGCTTTACTGTCGATCCAACTTTTTTTAAAGCCAGCGTTAGGCTGTACTTCCCACTTGCCGACCCGACCGATGCAGCTGAGTTTGAACGTGCCCGTCAACGCCTGATGCAAACACAACGCAAGTGGGCAAGTCGCCCGCAACAGGCACTGGCAGATGTCAACACTGATGCACGCGGGCATTGGTATATTCGTATGCGGTCGGTGTCGCTGGAACGTCGTGCGCATGCTGATAGCGATGTGAGTGTGGGCAGCTATATTCAGGGTGCGTTCAGTCGTCCGTTGAAGCGAGAGTTTCGTGCTTTTGCTTTATTCTCGGCGTGGGTAGCGAATACTGACACCAAAGACGATAATGCCAACCTTGTGTTAGTCGGCGATCGTGAGCAGGGTTACAAGGTTGCTTTTAGTGCGGCTGATATGGGTAGCACGCTGGGCAGTATTTTTGGCAAAGATGCACCGAATTTTCTTGCTCGTGATCTCGTTGAGCGTGTGCGTCGCAAGCCTGATGGCACGATTTATGAAATTGTGCTCAACTATCGCCGCAATGCTGGCAATCGTGCTCAGGGTATGTTGAGTATCAACGATGCCAAATGGATGACCCGTCTCATTGCTCAGTTATCGCCTGTGCAGATCAAAAATGCTTTTCGTGCTGCGGGCTACTCAGCTATGTTGAGCGAATACTTCACGCAAATCATGTTACGCCGCCGCGATCAACTGCTGGAAACTTTTGGCCTGCTGGGACAGACAATCATTGATGCTGTGGGCAATCGTATCGTGCTGCAACGTGAAAGCAAAATGACTGATCCCGACAACTATGCCGTTGAAGGTTACGAACAGTTTTTTCGCAACGGTTATTTGCACGACCCGCAGGGGCAAGTATCAAACAACCCTAGTGATTTTATTCGTCGCTACTACGACCGTGATCTCAAGCATGCCACCCGCGGCACGTTACAGCATGCCTTGTGGGAAACGCTGCATGCCTTGTGGCAAGTCAATGCCTTGTCAACGCTTAGCAATAGCTTACAAAAATTACCCGTTACTAACCGCACCTTTGGCTTACCTTTGCTCGATGGCAATTTTTGTAAGCAGGAGTGTTTTTACGATGGGCTGCGTATTGGTCTCACTAATTTTTTACCAACACGTGTGTTGCTCAAAAACCCTATGGATAAAGAGCAGCCGCTGTTAGTGGCTGATGTTTATCGTTTTGGTTTTTTACTCGGTGCTGACATCGGCAAGGATTTACCTGCACGTTTTGGCATTGATACGGAACTCAACGACAGCATGCCACAAGCAAGTTATCAACGTATCTACGAGTTTATCAAGGTTAGGCCGATTGACAGTGTCGCTGATAGTATGAAAAACTTGAGCAAACTTGCCCCGCAACAAATCATACAACATCGCAATATCAACGATCAGATGATTGATAGCTTACAAGCAGGTGAGGCGCTTATTGTCAGCACTTATCTCAGTCGGGTGTTAGAGTTGCGGTTGGGAAGCTATAGTATTTTATCACGCCCATTATTAAGTACTGGCTTTGATTTAGAGCGTATCACGGTAAATCGCAAAGCGTTGTTCAGAAAAGACGACGGCGGCTATTTGTTGCAGTTTGCTGATTTACGGGCGACAAAATTTGCCTTGGGAGTAGAGGGGGAGTTTTTGTTACAAGATTTTCCTGTCGCTCGTTTGGAGATAGAAAAATTATCAAAAGCAGATTTGCTGTATGAATTTAATAACGAACAACGCCATCTTATCGAGCAAAACATTGTCAGGACTGCACCTTCGGAGAGTATCGCAGATATGGCAAGCATGCACCGTGTCATTGAAAACAGCAAGATTAAGCTCAGCCGTCTGTTGTCGATAGCAAAGTTTTTCTTCAACGAAATGGATGTTTCAAGTATCATTGCCACCAATCGTGAACAACGTCATGAGCTGCACGTAGCTACTATAAATGACAGCCGCAGTGAGCGCACGACCTTGCCGTTGATGCAGACAGCAAACACAACACTGAGAAGTTTCGTTACTGCAGATGAGCAAGTGTTTGTCAAGCTCAATATGCATTACGATAGTTTTCTCACGAAGCGCAAGCAGTTCGCATGGGTTTACAAAAACATGCTGCCTTTGCTTGGCAAGCAGTTTATTCTTTTTACACCTGCTGAGGTGCAGTATTATCTCGATGTCTTTGCTTTTCGAGGGCAAGTTTATATTCTTCCCGAAGGGGTGCGCAACATTATGTCTCAGCATAATCTTTCTCGCCAAGACTTTTGTGTGCGCTACGCAAGTGCCGCTGGCAAAACACACCCTCGTGTATGGTGTAACAAACTGTTCAACAACGAGCTCAGTATCAGCAGCGGTCGAGGGCGCATTATGATGGCAGAGGAGCGGCGTTTCAGAAATTTTCGTGCTCGCTACGTCAAGACGGTGCGTGCGTGGCAACAGCCAGTGACAGCGGAAAAAAGGAATACCCAACTGCGTGCCAAAGCACATGCTATTGCACAGTTGTTTGCTGCGGAAAATTTTCAGCCTGCGATATGGCAGATGCTACAAGCGATGGCAGGTGAAGAAAACATTTATCGTGACGCAGTGCTTACTTCTCGCACAGGTGCTTTTCCTGCGCAGAGCAAAGAAATCAGAATGCCTGCCGCGTTGCGTGGGGGTGCGGAAGCAACAACACCGCAGACTTTTGCTGACATTGTGCAAGCGGTAACGATTTTTAGCGATCCATTGTTTGGCGAGTTGCAAAAAGTTTTCTACACCCCCATGGGTGAAGATATTGTTCCTGCATTGCATGACTGAGTAGTTTTTTTATTTTTCTTTTTTCTTTTGTCATCTGCTTTCGCATTTAGTTTTTTGTCATCTGCTTGCGCATTTTGTTTATATACGAGAGGTCGTTCCCCCCTCTCGTGCTCTCCCCCCTCTCGTGCTTTGCACGGCTCTTTGCCGTTTTCTAGCTCCACCCCCTTTTGTCTCGGTAGATTGGCAGTGTTGTGTCATCGATCTCTTCACCACCTCCCTGAGATGGGGTACGGTCAGTGGATGAAGAGACCGATGACACACCTATGCGCAAGCATAGTGCCAGACACGAGAGATCTCATGGTAAGCACTATAAGCTACACCTACCCCCCGTATCCAAAACCAAATTCCGAATTTAAGCCGTGAGTATGTATACGGGGTTTGGTTTTGGGGAGTGGGCATAGTGCTTGTGCTACACACAAGCTGGTGATGTCCGCAGAAGTTGAAAAGGGGTCAATAGGTAGAGCTAGAAAGCGGACAAAGAGCCGCGCAGCTGCGAACCATTTCACGCGCATGCGACAGCTAGAGCTAGGAAGCGACAAAGAGCTTGCACACATGTGTGCATGGTGAAGCAGGATGATACCTATTGAACCAAATAATAATTTGCGTACAGAAGGGGGAGGAGCGCGAGGAGGGGGAACGCGGCTTTGTTGCATAAGTTCCGTTGATTATAACATGCTGTTATCATAGCATTTTTATGTGGGGATCGTTCCCCTCCCCGCTTTGCACGGCTCTTTGCCAAAGGCGTGCCCGAAGGCACGCCTAGCTCCCCTCCCCTGCGTGTTCGCAGACTTCTCGTTTGGGTCAGGTGCAATCATCCTGCTGCACCATGTCTCATGCTGAAGCATTGGCGTGAAATGGTTTGCAGGTCTGCTTGCACCTGACCATTGTCAACTTCTGTGGACACTATGGGCTTGTGCGTGGTGCAGGCATTACCTTTGCAACACCTATAAAATTCTTACTGCTAAAGGGTTATAGGATATAAACATGCCGGCCCTGAGTTATGCAACAAAGCCGGGGAACGCCTCCTCGTATAAAAACAGCTTTCCGCATAATAACTTACTTACCTCGTAACATCCCTGCCAAGCTACTTAGTATGCGTGGTAAGAAACTTGCGGAGGGTAGTTTCACTTCGGTGCGTTGTTTGCCACTATCAACAATCATGTGGCTGCCTTCGTAGCCCGCGTCGCCGTAAACGTAGCAAACACCTTCGCGATTACCGAAGGCGGGAAATATCCAGCGAGAATTTTTGACACGAATATATTTTACGCAACCAGATTTTATTTCGCGAAAATCAGCTAGTTTTTTTGCGCCACTAAACCAGCGTTCAGGAGCGATTACCAGCATCTGTTCGATCATCCCGTTGACTAACAAATCGACGAGTATATTGTAAACCACCCGCGCATTGCTGTTATCTTTGCGTTGACAGGGCAAACTGCTAACGACAACAATTTGTTTATTGCCGATTTTTTCTATGTGTTGTATCACTCTTACTAGTTGATCTTTAAATACTTTTTTATCTAGCTTGCCGCTGTTTTCGCATAAGTAATCACCATCAACAATAAAGCTTTGCGCCCGTCCTTCTAATCCACCGAAGGTGCGTAGGCTAAGCTGATAATGTCTAAAGTTGGGGGCAAGGGCGAAAAATCTATTTTCTGCGTAAAGATGTGCCGCAACTTGATCGCTGGAATTAGCTCGCCCGCTGTGCGCAGCTGACAACAAGGCACTAGCAAACAGCACCTCGCCTACTTTGCTAAAGGGATCGAAAAAAATCGTGTCGGGGGCAGCAAGTATTTCGCTGTCAAGATGACTCACTAGATCGACGGCACGATCCATTTTCATAACAAGTTGATCTCTGCCTCTGGTATTGCCGAAAATATCGACAACATGTGGGTTAAGTTCCAACATAGTTTATGTCCTCATTGTTGTAAGCAACTTCAAGCAACCATTCGCTCCCGACGTAGATGTACCAAAATATAATCAGCAGGACTGAATGTCTCTGCTTCCCAAAGTTTGAACTGCCGCACCAGTGCAATAAAGTTGTTACGATTGATGAACCCTCTGCTGCATAATTCTTTGAAATCACTGGCATTTACACCTGTCAAGGAGGTAAACAATTGCTCATCATCGATCACCAGCGAGCCATTTTCATCCATGTTGTAGGCATGGGCAATCCAGATAAAATCGAGCACGTTGACAACTAATTTTTTGATACGCATCGCATACCAGCTCTTGATTTCTTCGTTGCGTCGATCCGATTGCTCTGCACGTGCTGCAGCGACAATGAGTTCGTCCATGCTTACTGAACTTTGCCACACACCCTTAACATCAAGCAGTGCGGTGTAAAGATGTGGATAATTTGTCAACGATGCAAGGGGATCAAAGGAAAGCAAGTTGTTTTCCGTAAGTGCCGTACCAAGCTGACGTGCTGACAATAATTCTTCCTGCGGTTCTTCAACTTCTGTCTGGGTGTAATCAACTCCTGCTTGAGTGTATTGATCATCTTCATCGCTGAACTCAGATCTGAGTTCTGAATACTCCCCCTCAGTTTCCTTTATCTCCTCAACCTCTTCATGTTTGCTGATCACTGTGTATTGTTGTTCGTGGAGCTGCTCATCCGCTATTGGTGTAACGGCATTGGCGGCTTTTTCATCATTATCTTTAGGTTCGTCATCAGCACGGGGCGGTAGGGGAATGCCAGTTTTCGTGCCAACTGAGCCGAAGACACCTGTCTCGCTGCGATCAATGAACGAGGGCAAGGCAATGCCACTATTAGTACCACGTTTTTTTTGTTCAGTGTCACTTGCAGCCGCGTCATGTTCAGCACTACTAACCATTTCAGCATTATTGCCACTATCCGTGCTATCACTACTTGTGGGGACGTAACTTTCGGCTACATGTATCTCATCAAGGTCAACATCTGCCTCCTGACCGACAATATCCTCCTCAGCAAGACTGACCTGTGGTGCCGGTTCTGCTGCGTCCGGGGACTTGTGTGTCTCGATGTCATGCAGGGCTTCAGCCTCTGTTACAGACACGTTCAAGTCGTGTTCAGCCTCAACATTGCTTGGCATGGCAGCAGCTTCAATCTCAGGCTGTGGCACAAGCTCGACCATGCTCAGATCATCACCAAACTTTTCCCCCACCTGCACGGCAGGTTCAACAGGCATAACCTCCTCGGCCTCAGCACGCGGGTGAGCATTGCAATCAGCTTCAACTGCACACTCGGCATCGATTGCCCCCTGCTCTTTATTTTCCTCATCCACCATCACAACCTCACTACCAACAAAAAAACCTTGCACACCACCCTTCGGATGTCACAAAAAAATATTTAGAAAAAATCAAAAAAATTTTAGGACGGCAGATTTTACTCAGCCACAGAGTGGAGAGATACCTGTGTCGCAAAGATTTTTCGCGTGCCACCACTCACTTTCAAACTTGGGGGCATCGGCATAGATAATTCTGCCCCATTATCTCAATCCCTATCAGTCGAGCCAAATCCACCCTTTCGTTGCGTCTCAGGCTGTGGCAGGCAAGCTAAACGATGACTGAGCGAGACAACCATCTGCGCAATGCGATCACCTGCACCGATACGAAAGGTCTCGCGGCTGTGGTTGAAAAGCAAGGCTTTGATTTCATCACGATAATCTGCATCGATCGTACCCACGCCGTTTAAAAGCGTAATGCCGTGTCGTGCTGCAAGCCCTGACCTTGCTCTGATCATAATTTCAGGCACACAACCCGCGGGCACTTGTTGCCAATCGACTGCGGTAATGAAAACACCTGTAGCAACTGCCAAACTCTGTGCAGGCTCAAGCACAGCATCGACACAGGCACGCAAGTCAGCTGCAGCACTGTGTGCCGTCATGTAAGTCGGAGGGAAACGTTCGTCATAGCGTAGGGTAAACATAATCAAGTAACTCCTATTCAGCAAAATGGCACGCAACCCGTGTGTCGTTGAGGTTACGCAGTTCTGGAACTTGTTCACGACATATTTGTTGCACACGAGGACAGCGTGTATGAAAGACACAGCCACGCGGCGGATCAAAAGGTGAAGGTATCTCACCCCGCAGCGCAGGCGGTTTAGGTTTAGCTTCGGTCGAAATGCGTGCCGTGCTGTTGAACAGTGCCTGCGTGTAAGGATGGCGCGGTTTGGCAAAAATTTTCGTAGCACTGCCGTATTCAGCAACTGTGCCAAAATACATGACAAGAATATCATCAGAGATATGGTTTACCACTGCCAAATCATGCGAAATAAGAATGTAACTCAACTGATAATCCTGCTGTAGCGTCATCAGCAAGTTGATAATCTGTGCCTGCACAGAGATATCGAGTGCCGACACAGGCTCATCGCAAATAACAATTTGCGGACGTGTAATAATCGCCCGCGCAATGCCAATCCGCTGCCGCTGTCCGCCACTAAACATGTGCGGGTAGCGATGCCAGTAAACACTCGTTAAGCCCACCTGCGTCAATACCTCTTGTGCACGTTGCCGACATTCCTGTGGGGAGAGATTGGAGTTAACGAGTAGCGGTTCGGCGACAATGTCGATTGCCTTGCGGCGTGGATTGAGCGAACTGTAGCAGTCCTGAAAGATCATCTGAATACTGTGCCGAAACTCTGTCTTGTCGATGGCAGCATAAGGTTTAGCGTTCATGTAAAGCTCGCCCGCGTTCGGCTTTTCAATCTGCATCAGTATTTTAGCAATGGTTGATTTGCCACAACCCGACTCACCGATAATGCCAAGCGTGCGTTGTCGTGCCAGCGTAAAGCTAACATCGTTGACGACGGTAATTTCCTTGCCGCGGTGCACGTGAGCATAACGCTTGACAAGATGTTGTGCTGCAAGCAATGCTGAGTCTATGTTAGCGGGTAATGACATTTAGCTGGTTGTTCCTGTGTCAAATCATACTGTGGTTTTTTGCGGCGGCACAACTCGGTTGCATACTGACAACGCGGGTGAAAAGCACAGCCGCTGATATTTTCGTAAACGCTCGGCACATGTCCTTTGATAGTGGGCAATTCTTTGCCGCGTGGGGTTATTTCCACCTCTGGCAAAGCATCGAGTAAGGCTTTCGTGTAGGGATGACGCGGCTTGAGCAAAACTTCTCTGGTGTTGCCACTTTCAACCGTTTCACCCGCATAGACGACAATAATTGTGTTGCAGCGCTCAAAAACAACATTGAGATTGTGCGTAATCAACATCATGCTCATCGCTTTTTTTTGTTGTAACTCTGCTAGCAAATCAAGAATTTGCTGGCTAATGGTAACATCAAGCGCAGTCGTCGGTTCGTCGGCAATCAGCAATTTAGGCTGACAGGCAAGGGCAATCGCGACCATCACCCGCTGTGCCATACCTCCCGACAATTCATGTGGGTAACTGTGCAGACGTTTTTCCGCCGCAGGAATGCCAACCTGTTGCAACAGTTCGATGGCCTTAGCACGATAGGCAGCACGGGATGCTTGCGGCTGGTGTACCTTTAAGGTCTCAACCAACTGATAGCTAACCGTAAAACAAGGATCGAGACTGCTCATTGGATTTTGAAAAATCATGGCAATCTCTGCCCCCCGAAAACGAGAGAAGCGACTGCGATGCAAGGCAAGCAGATTAGCTTGTTGAAAATTTAAACGCTGGGCACGCAACGTCGCATTGTTCGGCAACAAGTCGATGATGGCAAGGCTGGCAATACTCTTGCCCGACCCCGATTCACCGACCACACCAAGCGTATCGCCTTCCGCAATGGTAAAACTAAAATCCTTGACGGCATGCACCTTGCCAAAATTAGTTTGAAACTCAACTTCAAGTTGCTTAACTTCAAGCAATGCCATCGTTCACAACCGCCGTAGTTTGGAATCAAGACAATCACGTAGCACATCACCAACAAGATTAAAGGCAACAACGACGACGAGAATACAAAGACCGGGAAAAATTACCAGCCACGGGTCGCTGGTAATATAAGGTCGGGCATCGGCAAGCATCGTGCCCCATTCTGGTGTCGGTGGTTGTGCGCCAAGTCCCAAAAAACCAAGCGCGGCGATGTTGAGAATACCATCGCTAAAAGCTAGTGTTGCTTGCACCGTAATCGGAGCAACACAGTTGGGCAAAATATTGACACAGGCAATGCGCAAATGCCCCGCACCATAGCAGCGCGCACAAGTGACATAATCCTTCGCCTTCTCTGCCATAACACTGGCACGCACCAAGCGCACGAAATACGGCACAGACACAACACTGATAGCAATGACGGTATTGAAGAGACTCGTGCCAAGAATACTTACCACCACGATAGCTAGCAAAATACTGGGCAAGCTCATCACAATATCAGTGATACGCATGATGACAGCATCGGTCATACCGCCAAAATAGCCCGCACACAGGCCTATGGTAACACCGAGTATAGTTGAGGTCAGCACAATAAAAAGCCCCAGCATTACCGATACACGCGCACCATACAGCAAGCGACTGAGAATATCTCGCCCGACATCATCAGTGCCCAGCCAAAATTGCTGGCTCGGTTGGGCAAGAATAGCTTCAGTAAAAGTACGAGTAGGGTCATGAGGACTGATAAAATCAGCACAGATAGCGATGAGAAAAAAAAATCCAATCACGGCAAGTCCCAGCAATGCCCCTTTGCTGCGGGAAAAATTACGCCAGAATTCACGTAAAGGATGCAGCGGAGTGATTTCAGTGTTCATGAAATACGCACACGCGGGTTGATAAGCACATAAATGACATCAATGCTGAGGTTGATGATAACGATCAAGCCACCGATAAGCAGAATACCGCCTTGAATGACGGGATAGTCTCTCGCGGTAATACTGTGCAAAATCCATTTGCCGATACCGGGCCAAGAAAAAATTGTCTCGGTCAAAATCGCCCCCGCCACCAATGAGCTGACCAGCAAGCCAATGACGGTGACAATCGGAATGAAGGCATTACGCAAGCCGTGAATCCAATACACGGAAAACTTTGACAGCCCCTTAGCACGCACGGTGAGCATGTAGTCTTCGCCGATAATCTCCAGCATACTTGAACGAGTAATACGTGCAATCAAAGCAAGTGGGATCGTGCCCATCGCA
Organism: Oligoflexales bacterium; assembly: GCA_965226195.1. Classification (GTDB taxonomy): domain Bacteria; phylum Bdellovibrionota_B; class Oligoflexia; order Oligoflexales; family JAPPIL01. The sequence goes on along the minus strand of OZ245333.1, from coordinate 23,423 downwards.
ACGGCAGGCAAGATTAAATGCCGCAGCGCATCGACAAACATTTCCCCACGATCTTCGGCAACCAACAGTGTATCGATAAGCATGAAGCCCGTCACCGACGGCACATCATAAATCATGCCAATGCGCCCCGACACAGGAGTCAAGCCCAGCCAGACCGAGAAAGTGATGATGAGAATCAACCCCCACCAAAAAATCGGCATCGAGTAACCGAGCAGTGAGGTGAACATGATGCTATAGTCAAGCACACCATTACGATTGAGAGCTGCCAGCACACCGAGTGGAATACCGAGCACGATACCGAACAGCATTGCCATCAATGCCAATTCTAGCGTCGCGGGAAAACGGGAAAAAAATTCGTGCAATACGCTGGTTTTAGAGACAACCGAGTCGCCAAAATTACCGCGCAAGACATTGCCAACAAAAGCCAGATACTGCTGATGCAAAGGTAAATGCAAGCCAAGCGAGCGCTGCATGTTGGCATAGACCTCAGGCCCCGCATGCCGCTCGCCCAACAACAGCAACACAGGATCGCCCGGCACGAGCCTAATTAAACTGAAGGAGACGAGCGAAATGCCCCACAGTGTAATGACAAAAATAAGTATGCGTTTCAGCAGATAACGCATTATCCACACCCCCTCTCACTGCTCTGCACAAAGTGCTTTTACGTATCATAAAATAACGATGAGAGCAATGCTATTGTGTCGAGGAGGGCTTTTACCTACCTATATACATGAGGGCTGGCGTGCCCGCGCACAGGCATCGAGATAGTCGTTGATAAGAGCTTCCACCGCCTCAAGCCTCTTGCGCGGCTTGATATTGTCTCTGTACTTGGCAATCATCATTAGCACAAGACTGTGAGGTGTATCGCCCGTGACGCTTTTGACGTTGGCATCGATGTGGGGGTGTGCCAACAATAGTTTCGTAGTCTCAACATGCCCCCTGCTCGCCGCGGCGTGCAGTGCGCTACGGCCAGAGGCACATTGCCTGTTCACCTCGACAGCTGGCTGCTGCAGCAGTAATTGCACCACTCGTGCATAGCCACCGTAGGCCGCGTGCTGCAACAGCGTCATTTCCTGCATGTCGCAAAGATCGATGCGGGAATTGATGTCGCGCAGCGCACGTTTTGCACTGTGTGTATCGTGCTTGCGCAAGGTGTAGTCTAATAACCATGCAGTATAAGCCGTTGAGCCACGCTGCATCTCGGCAACGATGTGCGCGGCAAGCGTGCGTGGCACTGAGTCGTTCCGGCGGCGTAAGTCCGCGGCACTATCACCATCTCGATTGCGAATACTGTCGTCCGCGCCCTTGTCACTGAGGTAGACATACAAGTCACTGCCCTCAGTGCTTGTCACCTGTGCTGCGTAGTGCAAGGCAGTGTTGCCCAATTTATCCTGTGCGTTGATATCTATGCTCTTATCGTCACGCAAAAGCATCTGCACCACCATCCAATTACGTTGCTTGACCGCATAGATGAACGAATATGCGGGGGCGCAACCCTTTGTCGTCCGCTCACGACGATACTCGAAAGGACAGCCACGCCGACCAGTTTCCTTGCTGATGTAGCGCTCGTAAAGCCACCGCACACCATCGCGATCGTCGGTAGCAAGCTGCAAAGCACCATCTTCGTCAAGTGCTACATGGCGGTGATGGTTCATGACCGAGATGGGCTGCTTGCCAGTAGTTGTGCTCGCTCCACCTGTGCTCCTGTTGTAACGTTTCATACGACGTGCCAACCTAGTTCTATCGATGTAGGTGTCGCCAAGACCAAAAGCATGACCAAGCTCGTGCAGCAACGTGCTGGCGCGATAATAACGCAAAGCCGTCATACGATTGTGATCACTCGTGTCACTTGCCTGCAGCATGTGCAGTGTCGGCGTAGGAGTTGTCTGCATAAAAGAACGCCCCCGATGACAGTAGAAGATGATGGCAAGGTCAGGCTTCGCATCAAACCAGCCATGACCAAGGGAAAATCTGGGAACACGATAGCTAACTTGCCTAAACTCATAGCTAAAACTATCGACAATGTTCGTCCGCTTAGCCAATGCCCCTAGCCAAACACGTAATGTATCACTGACGCTCGCCAACAGCTGCTCGCCATAACGCCCTTTGAATCTATTGGCACAGTGGTTGTTGTCAGCAAACCCATACGCCACGCGCAACTGCTGACGATGCACCTTCTTGATCAAAAACGGAGGACTTCTAAACCAATAACCCCGCTCCTGATCGAGTGCCACAAACTCCGCCTCAGCTGTAGGCTGCTCCCCACGACAAGCAGTTACGAATATAACTGTTGATAATAACATCGCTTTCATGATATATGACATCAATAAGTCTCCATCATACTTTGATTGCTTGATATTATAAATAAAAACCATAAAAATTGCAAGTGTATTTTAATTATTTAAAAACAAACACTTGTTGCTCAGCGTAGTCGAATTCAGGTATAGTAAGACCCTTGTCATATTCGGGATATACATGGCACGCAATCTCCCTGCAGTGGTAAAATCCGATCGAAGTCTGGTCAAGCTGACCCCGCTGCAGCTGTACTTACGTGAAATCAGTAAGTATGCGCTGTTGTCGGCGGAGGAGGAGCATCGGCTGGCAGTAGCACATTTCGAGCATGGTGATGTCGATGCCGCGCATCGTTTGATTACGGCCAACCTGCGTTTGGTGGTTAAAATTGCCAATAATTTTAAGCAGGTGCAGTCTAATTTGCTCGATTTGATTCAGGAAGGCAACTATGGTTTGATGCAGGCGGTCAAAAAGTTCAATCCTTACAAGGGGGTAAAGCTGTCGAGCTACTCGGCCTGGTGGATAAGAGCATTTATTCTGAAGTTTATCATGGACAACCGCAGTCAGGTGAGAATTGGCACGACGAGAGCGCAGCGCAAGCTTTTTTACAACCTGCGCAAGGAAGCCGAGCGTTTGCTACAGGAATACGAGAGAGTTGATCCCAAGATGATTGCTGCCAACTTGCAAGTGAAGGAGAAGGATGTCATTGAGATGCAGCAGCGCATCGACAGCTACGATGTCTCGCTCGATGCGGTGTCAAGCGAGGAAGATGGCAATCGGCGCTTGCTAAATCTCTTACCGCAGGCTAGTGAAGACCTTGAAGAGGTGGTAGCTTTAGCACAGTTGCAGGCACGATTCAGCGGTGAGCTGACTGAATTCAGAGCAACGCTCAATGCCCGTGATCTAACCGTGCTCGACGAGCGGGTGCTCAGCGACACACCCTTGACGCTGCAAGCACTTGCAGACCGTTACGGCGTAACACGAGAGCGGGCACGGCAGCTGGAAGCACGGCTGTTCAAGAATTTGCGTAAGTTTATCGCTGCACGAGGCGTTATCGATATCGACGAACAAGGAGAATGGAAATGAGTTGGAGTTTTTTATCTGCCACCGCGTTGGCCGAAGCTGCTGCCTCACCGCCGGGGCCTTCCTTCATGGAGGTGCTGATTCTGCCAGTGGGTTTGCTGGTTGTGATGTATTTTTTCATCATTCGCCCACAAGCAAGAAAATCGCGTCAGCACCAGCAACTACTACAAAACCTAAAAGTTGGTGATGAAGTGGTGACCAGCGGCGGTATTATCGGTAAAATAAAATCAATAGCCGATTCGTTTGTGACGCTGGAATCGATGAACAGCACCTTCAAGGTCGTCATCAGCAACATCGCCGGCTACACCAAGAAACAAGAGATCAAGCCAAGCTAAACATTAGCAGGGGGACAAGCGATGCGGGCACTACTGATAACACTGCTGCTGGGGGTGGCAACAGGCACACAGGCGGTTGACATTCCTGATGAATACCGTGCTAGCGGTGGTTACAGCATTGGCTTGAGCCATGCAGCAATGGTAGCGGACAACGGCGTGGCAGCAGTGGTGCTAAACCCGGCGATGATTGCGCTCGCACGTGATTATCGTGTCTCGCTCGGCTACAGCTGGCCTGCAACAGGTCGCGGTTTCTATCAGGTGGGTGTCGTCGATGGCAAGACAGCCAAGATTGCTGCAGGTGTGCTTTACACGGGCTTTCACGAAAAATTCGATGGGCACGGGTTTCTGCATACCGAGCTTGACTCACCCATCGAGCGACGCGGCAACGTTGCCCTGTCTGGCATGCTGGGCAGAATAGCACTGGGTATCAGTGGGCAATATGTCGAGGGGTTTAAGTTTAACGACGCGGTGCATGGTTTGCCCGCCCTGACTTCGCCGACACATCGCTACAACTCGACTGCACATGACAAGCACACTGGCATTACCGTAGGTCTCGGTGCAGCAATTGCCCTCACCTCAACACTGCGCATCGGTGCGGCCATCAACAACCTCGCCAACCGCAAGGTCAGAGACTTCGCCCCCCGCGTCATCCGTGCAGGTGCGGCATGGCTTGTCACGCCGCGGGGTGATATCGCGGTGCATCTCGATTACCGCGAGCGAGAACGAGTTGCCCTGTTCGAGCAAGGGCAGAGCACACCCGAACGCCTTGCCATCGCTTCCTGCTCGGTGCGGGTCTACGATGTCGTGCGTGTTCTAGCGGCTTACGGGCAATCACTCGCCGGTAAGGGCGGCGAAGTTTCCGCCGGCTTGACACTAGTCAACAACAAGGTTTCACTTTCCTACGGCTTTCGCCGTCCTTGGCCACGCAACACCATCACCCAAGCTGTCAGTCTTGGCTTCATTATAGCGATCTAAGGCCTATTGATATTCTTCCCCTTCTAATACTTATGCTGTAATCTGCAATGATTACAGCTGCGTTGTAGACTTTTCACCGCTTGCTCGCTCCAGCTACACCCAGCCACGCACAGGAAAAATATCCTACAGGAAACACAAGGGTATTGCCCATCTTTTGAGCTGTCCGCTAAAGATGTTGCCATCACAGAGACCATTCGGACAAAAGGCAAAGTTATTCACATGCCCTGTGGAAAAATTGCCATTGATTTTTGCAGCTTTTCTAACTAGCTGAAATTAAAGTATAAAATTTAAAAAACACCACAATCAAATAAATATAACATTGTAAACTGCCGATAAAGCAACTGGTAGTATGTAACAGAAAATTTTGCGGTAATGAAGATAAAATTTCTAATTTGCTTGATTTTATGCTTGACACTGTCGAGTCGGCTGACGGCGTTCGTGCGCAGTGATATGCCTTGGTTGTGGGTTGAGGAACTCGATGCTGTCCATGCCGTGCTTGCCTTACACCCGTATCAGAGAGACAGCTTGCTGCCGCGCTGGGAACTTTATGAGCATAGTCTGCTCGATCTGAAAGGGTATGGCGAGCTGTTGTTGCGCGAGCAGGGGCTTGATTATGCACTAGAAATTGTTGCGCAGTGGCGTGACGAGCAGCGGGTTGATTACCGCTATCGCTTGCAGGGGCACGATGTTTGCGACTTGCGCATTGCATTGACGCGTCTGCACTATGGCGGTGTCTACCAGCGCGGGCGTTATCCAACGACGGTGTGGGATGGTGGCGCATTTGTGTGGCCTGCACGTGAACTAGCCACCGAGTTGGTCGAGGAGGTGTTTGCAACACAGGTGTTACGTATCGATGCAGTGACGCGTTGCTTGCTGGCGACGATGCGTGGCTATGTGCCCGTCTATGACTTCAACGTGCGGGTTGGTGCGTTGCCGTATCGGGTGCGCACGGATGGCAACGAGGTGCTGGGTGTGCAGCGGCAGTTTTATGATTTGCAGGGAGAATTCCATGTCTATCGAGAAAACTCGGTGCGTAGCGGAAGTAAAGAAAGGTTTCTCATCGAGATCGAACAGCAGGGTCATCTGATTAACAGATACTTCGACACCGCAGCTATCAGGGAAGATGGCGAAAGTACTTGGCGGCTGTCAGAACCGAGCAACATCTTCGACTATCCCGATACGGATGAAAAGATGGCACAGGTCAGTGCTTTTGCGCATGCAAATTTAATGTTGCAGTGGTTTGAGAAGCTAGGCTTCAGCTGGTATGGCAACGATCGTGTTATCCTCATGGTGCACGCTAATTACGACCCAGTGCGTCAACACAAGAACCCCAACAACGCTTTCTACGCCCCTCCGACGAGACAGGAAGACGGCACACTATCAGAACCACACATCCTTGTCGGCGACGGTGACGGGCGCAATCTGCAAAACCTTGCACTGGACGGTGATGTTATCGCCCATGAATTTGGGCATCACGTCATCTTCCAGTATCTGCCTGCCACTGGTGGCCAAGCGGGGGCTATTCATGAAGGGTTAGCCGACTACTTCACTTTCGCAAGAACAGGCAACCCTTGTCTGGCGGAAAGCACCTGCCCGCCCGGTTCAGCGGCATGCCAGCTGGAGGGACAGTGCATGCGCTACGCCAATCACAGCTACAGCTGGCATGATCTAAAGGGCTATGGTGTCCACATTGAAGGGCAAGTTCTGTCTGCTATGCTATGGGATCTGCGCACCGAGTTTGGTCTTGCTGCTGACGACGTGAACAAGATTGCCTTCAACGCTGTGCATCACTTTACCCCCCAGACCCAGTTGCGTGACTTTATCGACTCCTTGCTGATGGCAGACCGCGACCTCTTTGGCGGACGTAACTGTCCAGCTATTCTCAACGCTGCACTTGGACGCGGCTTACAAAATTTTATCTCCGTCGGGGTTGCATGCAGCAATGGGGAAACCGCATCGACTATCATCGAAAAGACAAGCGGTGAGAGCGGTGGAGGATCAAAGAGAAGCTATAAGCGTCGCAAAGGTGTCTGTAGCACAATATCCTCGCCCGCCGCCTCGCCGTATGCTTTAATAATGTTGGTGTTGCCGCTGCTGCTTTGCTTTGTGAGGAATGCCAATGTCCTACATCGATATTCACACACATCTGACGCACGAACGCTTCGCCGCCGACCTTGACACGGTGATTGCCAACGCAGTTGCCCGCGGCTTGAGTCACATCGTTGTCAACGGTCTTGAGCCACGTTCCAACCGCACCATTCTAGCCATGGCGCAGCAATACGAGGTTGTGCAGCCTGCACTCGGCATTTATCCCACCGAAGCCGTCGTTGACATGTTGCCCGCTGAGTTTGACTGCGAGCCATTCTCTGTGGCAGACGAGATAGCCTTTATCGCCACACAAGCCGCACAAGGCAAGCTGCTGGCCATCGGCGAATGCGGCCTCGATGGGCATCTGGTGGGTGAGGAAACTTTCGCCGCACAGGAGCAAGTCTTTCTGCAGCTGTGCGAGATTGCCATGCAACACGATCTGCCTGTCATCGTGCATAGCCGCAAACGTGAACGCCGGGTGGCGGAAATGCTCGTCCATCACGGTGTATCTCGTGTCAACTTGCACTGCTTCTGTGGCAAAGTAAAACTGGCGCAACGCCTCGCTGAAGAACAGGGCTATTATTTTTCCATACCAGCTAACTCGCGTGTCAGCCAAGGCTTTCAACGTATGCTTGCCACCCTCCCGCTCGACCGTATTTTGACCGAGACCGATGCCCCGTGGCTTGCCCCCGTGCGTGGTGAGCGCAACGAACCCCAAAACGTTGCTTTAACCATCGAACACCTTGCCACCATCCGCAACCTCAGCCAAGACGAGGCACGCTTGCAAGTCTACCGTAACTTCTGCAATCTAGTTAAAATGCCGACCACTGCACCTTAATTTTATATTTCTTAAAAAAAATAATTGTTTTTTTGCAAAACAAGACATAGCCTCGCCGCATCTAAAGTTCCAACTTTTAACGTCAGCGCAGAACAGGAGGGAGTTATGCGTTTGGTGGCGATGGCTGGCTTAATTATTGCACTCTGTGCGTATCCATGCACAGTCAGTGCTGGTGTGGGCAAGGTGGCCAAGCATGCTGGCACGAGCCTAAAGTTGCCGCAAAGGATAGCACAACATCTGGCAACGGCGACAGCCGCGGGATTAATTTTTTTCGCCAGTACGTTGCCAATGCCTGAGGGTGTGAGCAGCAGGCGGGGTGCGGTTGTATTCGCGGCCGAAGATGGGGAGGAAGAAGATGTCTGGCAGAAATTGCGCGCCAAACCATCCGCACATCAACGCGCGGTGTTTTACCTCGTAGTTGACTTGTTTGAACTCTGGCGGGTTGCGCATATCAGCTATGTCGGCGATGACTCCGACGGCAAACCACTGTTCGTCGGTTTGCGCAATCATATCTTGTTTGGCACTAAGCCAATATTCAGACGTGCACTGACTTCACTGGTAGGTCATGATGGTTTGGTGCAAGAGAACATTGATATCGAGGAGATTGCTTACTTTCCCAGCCGTGCCACTGTGCCCTATTTCGATATCACGCTGTTGAAAATACACGGACTGGACATGTCTGATTACGAGCCACTCACGGTAGCAAGCAACGTTGCGCCGGACAGTGATTTGCAAATGCTATCCTACCGTGTCGATCTTGCTAACGATGTGCTACATTTCTTTTCCTACCCGCTCCGCTATCGCTTTTGCCATGCGGGAGCGGTGGTCGAGTATGCCAATCACCCTGTGCTGTTGCATGCCTGCAGCATGCCCCGCACACCTGCAGTGTCAGGTTCGCCACTATTTAGCGATAGCGATGCTCCTGACTTGCTTGCTTTTTACATGAGCACGTATAAAGACGGCTTCGACTATGCCGTGCCACTGCCAGATGAATTGACCCAGCTGCTCAACGGCACACTTGCAGTTGATGCGACGGATAAAATGACAACTTCGTGGGGGGCACTTAAAAGGTAGCATTGAGTATTTCGTATCTCATTTACCCTCGTTCACTGGGAAACTTTTCTCACCGCACTTTGGAGCGACGAACTGGCTCGATTGACAGCTGGAAGTTGACAGAAGCATTGCTACAAGCATATGCTGCTGCTGGCATCGTTCGGTGGTTGCGTCGCGACGTTTTTCAGGATAAAATTCAGGTATCTGGCATGTGTGTGCTGAGTAGGTCTGCTTGAAGAAAATCTTCGTTCTCGACACCAACGTTCTGCTCAACGATCCGCGGTGCATTTTCAAGTTCTCTGACAACGATGTGGTCATTCCCATCGCCGTCATCGAGCAAATCGATCACTTCAAGAAGGAGCAGAGCGAGATTGCTCGCAGTGCCCGTCAGGTATCACGTCTTCTCGATAGCCTGTGCAATCGCGGGGTTTTATCGGATGGCATAGCCATCTTCCCTGACAGGAGTGATTCCGCTCATCTTTATGTCAATCTTGGTCGGCAGAGCGAGCGTTTACCGCGTCAGCTAGAACTCAACGTTGCCAACCACATTCTCGCCACCTCACTAGCCTTACAGACTGAAAAAAACGGCGAGGCACGGGTGATCATCGTCAGCAACGACTCCAATCTGCGCGTCAAGGCCAATGCTTTCGGCATCGAGGGGCAGGAGCTAGTCGCAGGGCGGGTTGATCGCTCGGACTTGTTCAGTGGCATCACTACTATTAACGCGTCGCCGCAGCTGATTAATAGTTTCTACGATAAGCATCGTTTACAGCTCGATGACAGACAATTTTTCCCCAACGAATTCGTCATTTTGCTCGATGAGCAGCAAAAACAAGCAGCCTCTGGTATCTTTCGCTCCCAGTCGCAGCAGGTTGAGATGGTTATGCCGCGGCAGAGCGGGGTGTGGGGCATTTATCCTCGCAACATCGAGCAGTCCTGTGCATTGGAGGCTTTGCTCGATGACAACATCAAGCTGGTTACCTTGAGCGGTGCGGCAGGCACAGGCAAGACCTTGTTGGCCATCGCCGCGGGGCTGGCCAAGACCACTGATGAGGATGTTTACCGCAAGATGCTGGTTGCTCGTCCTGTCTTTCCGTTGGGGCGTGATCTCGGTTTTTTGCCCGGTGATCTCGACGAGAAGCTCAACCCTTGGATGCAGCCCATCTACGACAATCTCGAATTTCTGATGGGTACGGGGCACTATGCCGACGGAGGCAAGGCACGCACAGCCCGTAACCAAAAAAAGACCAGCGGATATCAGGAATTAATCGAGCAAGGTCTGCTGGCAGTCGAGCCGATTACTTATATTAGGGGGCGTTCTATCCCGCGGCAGTTCTTCGTCGTTGATGAAGCACAGAATCTTTCGCCACACGAAATCAAGACAATCATCACCCGTGCGGGCGAAGGCACGAAGATTGTGCTAAGCGGCGACCCCGCGCAGATAGACAACCCATGGCTCGATGCCGAAACCAACGGCTTGACTTCTGTCATTGAACGGTTCAAAAACACACCACTCGCAGCCCACGTCACCTTGACACGTGGGGAAAGAAGCAAGCTGGCCACGCTTGCTGCACAGTTACTGCACGCATGAGCATGAGGTCTTCCATTGGCAGATAAGAGACGACAGCCGCGCTTTACCCTTGCCGAGCGATCGTCTGAAGAACGTGGACTTACCTTTCAGCGGCGCGATCAGCCCGCGACAGCTTTCAGTCCGCATCGCCGTCAGCCCGGCCATCATGCCTTGCATCGCCCGCGCGTGCAGCTAGGAACGTTTGAGGCAACTGCTATCTGCGGCAACGACATCACTTCCAGCTGTCTTTACGTCTCGGCCATTGCCGCGGCCTATGCTGGGGCTTACACACCTGTTGTGCTGTTGATGGTAGCCGCGGTGCTCTACCTCTATCGTTCCATCTATGCGGAGGTGGGTGAGGCTTTGCCGTTGAATGGGGGAGCTTACAACTGTCTGCTAAACACAACCACCAAGACCAAAGCCTCGTTTGCGGCTTGCCTGACGGTGCTGTCGTATATCGCCACTGCGGTTATCAGTGCTAAAATAAGCGTCGAGTATGTGCATGCCGTGTTCCCTAAATTTGAAATCATTCCCGTTACTATTGGCGTATTGGTGTTGTTTGCTGTGCTAACCATCATCGGAATTGGCGAGTCGGCTAAGGTGGCAGCAGCTATCTTCGTGCTGCATCTTACCGCCTTGACTTTGTTGTGTGTCGGGGGAATTTATTTTGTCGTTATGAATCCACAAATCGCATCGGTAAATTTCTGGCAAATTCCTGACGCACGCCCGCCATGGGAAGCTTTGTTTCTCGGTTTTTCGGTTGCTATGTTGGGTGTTTCTGGGTTTGAAAGCTCGGCTAACTTTATCGAGGAGCAGAAGCCCGGTGTATTTCCCAAAACTTTGCGCAATATGTGGATTGCAGTGACGGTTTTCAATCCCTTGATCGCTGCAGTTGCACTAGGTGTGTTGACGATGCCAGAGCTGCTCGGTGCAACGAAGGAGTCGTTGTTGGTCGATGTTGCCAGCAAAATCGGGGGCTCGTGGCCGGCGTTGTTGATTGCCATTGATGCCGCACTAGTGCTGTCGGGTGCGGTGTTGGCAAGTTTTGTCGGTGTGACGGGGTTGGTGACTCGCATGACCCTCGATCGCTGTTTGCCACAGAGTTTGCTGGTTACCAATGCCCGCGGCACCAATCACCGCATAATTATCTTGTTTCTACTACTCTGCATCTCGATCGTGTTTATCACAGGCGGGAGCACAAAGGCATTGGCAGGTGTTTACACCATTTCGTTTTTGTCGGTGATGGCGGTGTTCGTGTTCGGCAACATGCTGCTCAAGGTGCGGCGTGCTCGTTTGCCACGCAAGACACGTGCCTCGTGGCCAGCAGTGTTCATGGCACTGTTTGCAGTGTTGTTAGGTCTAGCGGGCAATATGTATGTCAGTCCCGAAAATGTTAGGTATTTTCTCTATTATTTTGTTCCCACTGCGAGCGTTGTGCTGATAACATTGCATCGTCAGCATATTATGCAATTTTTTCTGTTTGTCGTCGATGAAATGATGCGGAGTTTTGAATTATCCCACATGAAAATTCGCCACAAAGTGCAAGCTCGTATTGAGTCGCTGAAGTCGATGGGCTTGATTTTCTTTACGAAAGGTGATGATGTTGCTAGCCTCAACCGGGCGATGCTGTATGTGCAGGAGAACGAGATAGCCAAAAAAATCACCGTCATTCACATTCTCGACGGCACGATCGAGCCACCGCCACGCTTGGCCTCGGACTTGGAGTTGCTCGACGAAATTTATCCAGATGTTGAAATTTCTCTCGTAGTGCGTAAGGGCAAGTTCGGCCCTGGTTTAATTGCGGAGCTGGCTGAGGAATACGGGATTCCACCCAACTATATGTTTCTCGGCACGCCGGGCGATCGTTTCCCCCACAGTCTATCGGATCTTGGCGGGGTGAGGTTTATTATCTAAAACTTTTGAGGAGATGTGTTGGAAATCTTAACCCGTGGAGCGGCTCGGAGCCACCATCAGGTAAGGCTGGTGTTGGGCAAGAGCAACGAGATTGTGCCCATCGAGCATGCGTTTGAGAAGGCAGAGGAGGCTGGCCTTGATTTGGTGGTGGTCAGCGACAAGTCTACCCCACCAGTGGTGCGTATTCAGGATTTCAAAAAAATCCAATACGAACAGAAAAAATCCCGCCAAAAGAAAGTCGCAACCAACTTGCAAAAAGAAATGCAGTTCAAGCTCAATATATCCGATCACGACATGCACACCAAGATCAGTGCCATCCAGCGTTTTCTTGATAAAGGCAACAAGGTCAAAGTCATGGTCAGACTTAAGGGGCGGGAGCGGGACAGCCAAGACCGTGTGCAGGATTTGCTCAACAGGGTTTGTGAGCAAGTCGAATGCAAGCAGTCACGCCTGCCGGGACAAGCAACTGTGGTTCTCCTTGAGCCGCTGCGCTAATGAGCACAGACACCACAACTATCAAGGCAGATTTTGCTTGGCGTGATCTGATCAATCAGGTTACCGATCCGCAGTTATTTGAGCTGCTCGAACGCCAACCCGTTACCTTGTATTGTGGTTTCGATCCAACTGCTGACAGTCTGCATATTGGCAGTCTCTTGCCTCTGATGACGTTGAAACGTTTGCAGCAGCGCGGCCATCGTATCATTGCCTTGCTCGGCGATGCCACTGGCATGATCGGCGATCCCAGTGGCAAGAGTGAGGAACGCACCTTGCTCAGTGTCGCGGAGCTGGAGCATAACGCTAAGGCCATCGGTGCGCTGATTACGAGACTACTCGACAGTAAGAACAACTTGCCGCTGATCGTCAACAACATGCAGTGGTTTATGGGAATCGAATACATTGCCTTCTTGCGTGATGTCGGCAAACATTTTTCCGTCAACAGTATGATGGCACGAGAATCGGTCAAGGCCAGGTTGACAACCCGCGAGCAGGGTATTTCTTACACCGAATTTTCCTACGCGCTGCTACAGTCGTGGGATTTTTATCAGCTCCATCGCCAGCATGATTGTGTGTTGCAAGTCGGTGGCTCGGATCAGTGGGGTAACATTGCCTCTGGGGTGGATTTAATTCGTCGTCTGACGCAACGTGATGGCGAGCAGGGCAAAGGCATTGCCTATGGCATGACCTTGCCGCTGTTGACAAAAAATGACGGCAGCAAGTTCGGCAAAACCGAAAAGGGCAATGTCTGGCTCGATGCCAAACGCACTTCGCCTTATGATTTTTATCAGTTTTTTATGCGGGTTAGCGATGCTGAGGCTTTGATCTTAGCAAAACAGCTGACCTTTATTACTCCTGCCGAGCATGCTGAACTGGTCGAGCATACAGAGAGTCGGCCTGAGCAACGCCATGCACAACAGTATCTCGCCGCAACTCTGACGGAGTTGTTACATGGGGCTGAGCAATTGGCACAGGTGCAGAAAACCAGTGCGGCGTTTTTTGCTACACAGACCGCAGCATTGACAGAGCTTGATGCAGAAGCACTGCGCACACGTTTCGCCGATGCACCGCAAAGTGTGTGCCCTCGTGCTGAATTAGCGCAAGGTGTTGCCTTGCTCGATGTATTGACCACTACGAATATGTGTGCTTCACGCGGACAGGCGCGGCGTGATATCGCGGGTGGGGGCATATATGTCAACGATGTGCGGGTTACGGACACACAGCTATGTATCAAGGCAGAGCAACTGCTGGCAGGTGGCTATGTAGTCTTGCGACGCGGCCGTAAGCATCACCATCTATTGCGTTTTGAGGAGAAATAAAGTGGCGGACAAAAATTTTTTCGCCTTCGGATTGGGCTTGGCAACCCTTAACCGTCGCGGCGAGTGTATTGAGGCCTATTATCCTGCACCGCAGTTGCAGCCTGAAGCGGATATGTTGCGGGATTTTTTTTCCACTACCGAGCTAGAACAAGACAATACCAGTCGTCTGCTGACACAGGCAGAAGTACGTGGTCTTGGCTCTGCTCTGCCTTTGTTGCGCGAGCTTGCTGCTAGCGATGCGTTGCAAGCTAACAACCGCCGCGTGGCGCTGACTGTTATTAAGCGTGATTGTCCTTTGACGAGCGTTGCCGAGACTTACTTGAAATTGCATCTGCTATCGCAGCGGCTGGTAAAACCTAATGCTATCAGCTTGCAGGGAATTTTTAAAATTTTGCCGACTATCGCGTGGACTAACGAAGGTGCAATCGATGGGCAAGAAATCACTACACGTCTGCACAAGGCACGTCTCACGCGGCAACCTTTGCATATTTTTGCGCTCGATAAATTTCCACCGCTGCTCGACTATGTTGTGCCGGCGGGAGTGCGCATTGCAGATACGGCGAGGGTGCGGCTTGGTGCGTATCTCGGTGAAGGCACTACTATCATGCCGGCGGGGTTTATTAATTTTAATGCAGGCACGGTCGGCCCCAACATGGTTGAGGGTCGTATTTCTCAAGGGGTAGTGCTCGAAGCAGGCAGCGATCTTGGTGGCGGTGCAAGCACGATGGGCACATTATCGGGTGGCAACGAAACACTTATTTCAGTCGGGCGCAATTGTTTGATCGGTGCCAATGCCGGCATTGGCATCGCATTAGGCGACAACTGCACTGTCGAGGCGGGCTTATACATTACCGCGGGTGCGAAGGTAACGCTACAGGCGGAAGGTAAAACTAAAATCATGCATGCGCGTGAGTTGTCGGGACATAGTGGTTTACTTTTTCGCCGTAATTCGCAACACGGACACATCGAGTGTTTGTCGAACAGCAAAGAATTTTCGCTGCGAGCGGAATTACACGGGTAGATTTTTTTTCATCTGCTAGTGCATTTTGTTTTTTTTTCATCTGCTTGCTTAGATGACTGTGTCGATGCTTACCGCTTTTTGTTAGCTGAATGAAGGTGATGGCATGCCTGCCGTTATTTTTAAAACACACAATATAAGATGTATCAATCAGAGTGGGCGAGTCGGGTGGAGTAGGAAGCGGCTAAGAGCATCTCCACAGACGAAGTGAAATGGGTCAAGACCATATGCTTGGTAAGATATGCCGCAGAGCTAGGGCGTGGGGAAATAAGCCGACCTCAGAGTGTCACGGGTGTGCTACAATTCACTTATCACTAGATTGGTTAATGTATGACAAAACGAGCAATACACAACGCCCTGTTTGTGGCGATCATTACCAATAATCGGGTGCTTAGCATAGAATTGCTGACCTTCTTGTTGCCCCCTGAGCAGTTGGCTAATCTTGATCTCAGGACGTTGAAGTTTGAGGCGACGGTGTTCACCGATGCCGAAGGCAACGAACGCCGTGCCGATGCGGTGATTGTGGTGATGACCAAAGACGGACAGCGGGTTATCTTCTTGATTGAGCACAAAAGTTCGCAGGACAAGGGACTTTTCGGGCAGTTGCTGGCTTATCAGGCATTGCTAGAAACACATCTAGCGGCTAAGGTTATTGTCATCGTAATTTCTAACGCCAAGGGAAGCTGGCGTTTGCCGCGGCGGTTTCGTAGCAAGTTTGCCGAGAGTGCTGATGCGGTTGGCAGTGACATAGCCCTAGATTTTGGCTATTTGCTGCTGCATCTGCCTGACTATAGTCAGGAGGAGATCATCAGAATGTTCCCCAAGAGCCACCCTTACATGTTGGCGTTGCACTGCATCAGGGACTTGACCCATGAGAAGGTGGCTAAATTTTTTCGCAGTAGCTTGATATTGGAGATAGACGAGAGGTTGCGGTTGCTGGAGCGAGCAACTGACTGTTTTTCCAAATTCAATAGCGATTTCAGCTTGACTGTGCTAGAAGAGATCGAGGTGGAGGCTATCAACAAGTTGAGGGACAGACTTATGAAAAGGCTCAAGATTGGCCGCGAAGGCTGGTTGGAAGAGGGAGAGCAAAAGAAGTGTGAGGATATTGCGCTGCGCATGCTTGAGGATGGCATGGACATCGAGGCCATCTGTCGCATAACAAAGCTCAGTCGTAGCAAAGTTAGCAAGCTGGAGCTAGAAAGCGGCAAAGAGCCTAGTGGGACTAGCGGAGCGAAGAAGCGGGCCTAGTTGGCGGGGTCTCCTAACCTGTTTCTACTATATGTAGGTCACTGATCTCATTGAGAATTGTAGATTGATTACAGTTTTCGCACCGTGGCTGTTTAGGGTGGCACTCTTCATCACGACTGCCTCGCCCC
The DNA here is from genome assembly GCA_965226195.1 of Oligoflexales bacterium. Classification (GTDB taxonomy): domain Bacteria; phylum Bdellovibrionota_B; class Oligoflexia; order Oligoflexales; family JAPPIL01. The sequence continues at coordinate 7,064 of OZ245333.1, read as the reverse complement.
TATCTATAACGCGCACATCAGTTGTGTTGTTTGGCAAACGTCTGGTATGCCACGCTCATCAACAACTTCTGAAAGCTAACGAAACTTGATACGGGGTTTGGTTTTGGAGTATGGGTATAGTGCTTGCTAGCTCCACGTAGGAGGTGTGTGTTGCTAACAGACTCCGATTCAAAAGCACCGAAACAAGCAGGGGGAGGAGCGCGAGGAGGGGGAACGCCTCCTCGCATACAAACAACGCCCTCTCGCATACAAACGCCTTTTCTACTTGGTTTAAACTTACGGCTGGAATACATAGACGCGTTGTTAGAAACACGCCCACCTTTATCTTGTTTAGAAGTTATCGCGGAGAATTTTTTCACGCCCGGTGCGCATCACCAAAAATTAGAAAAACTTCGAGCTGATTACGAGCTGACGCTGCACTGTCTTGGTATGAATATCGGTGGGGTTGATCCTATCGACACGGATTATTTGAAAAAAATCGCTGAGCTGCGCAAAAAATTTGCACCACGACACATCTCTGATCATTTCAGTATTGAGCGGCATAACGGTATATGTTTTCACGATCTGTTACCTTTTCCGTTCAACGCTGAGAGCTTGCGAAATGTGCAGGCAAGGGTTGCTTATATGCAGGATTTTTTGCAAGAAAGTTTAGTGCTGGAAAATCTTTCTTATTATGTTGAATTTAACAGCAGCGATATGACAGAGGTTGAGTTTATCAATGCGGTTATGCAAAAGACAGGAGCACGTTTGCTACTTGACCTCAATAACTTATGGGTTAACGAGCAGAATCTCGGCCACCCCACACAGGATTTTCTCGCTGCGCTCGACTGGGCACAGGTGGCACAGGTGCATCTTGCCGGTGCAGAGCTAGACAACACCTTGCACATCGACACGCACGGGGCTGATGTGCCTCCGCAGGTTTTGCAATTGTTGCACGGTTGCAAGGCAAAGCTTGCTCCCGCGACGTTGCTTATTTATGAGCGCGACAACAATCTTCCCCCATGGCAAACGCTGCTCAATGACATCAAGCGCATGCAGCGAGAGATCAATGCTTAAGGTGAGAACGGCAACTCCAGCTGCTTAGGTTCGCGCAGCTGCCGCAGTAGTTTTATACTGTTCGTAATGGTCGCGTTGTTCTTATACTCGTCTTTCAATGCGTAGATCTTCTTTTGTAACTTATCAAGATCAAACACTTGTCCCTCCTGCAGATGACTCACATAACTGTAAGCCCTACCCAAGCCAAGTTTTCTGGCTACGGCTTCAGATTTTTCCCCCTTCTTCTGAATTGCGGTGATAATTCTGTAGAGCAGCACAACTTCAGCCATGCGCTTTTCTAGAATATCTCGCTTTTCTGTCTCTACCTTCAAGGCAGCACGTGCTAAATTGTTACGGAATTGCGCTGTTGCATTTGCAGCATCACCTGTTCGAGCTGACAGCAATGCCAGCCAGCCTCCCGCAGACTCGATGCCACCTCGCAGCAATTGCATCGCTGCGTTGACTTCTTTTCTCTCACCCCTCAAATCAAGCAAGTCGCCGAATAGCGCACCTAAATCTTGATACTTAGGATACTCATTATCGATAATAAAACCCATCACCACCAGTGCTACTGTGTCAAACTCCTTATTCAGATGACTCGTATAACTGTAGTCCTTACTACCCAAGCCAAGTCTGCGGCCTACAACTGAAACATCTACCCCTTCCACTGCCTGAATTGTGGAGATGATTCTGTAGAGCAGCACAACTTCAGCAATGCGATTTTCTGTTGCTTCTCCCCTCAAGGCAGCACTCGCTAAATTGTTAAGGAAATGCCCTGCTGAATTTGGATCACCTGTTCGCATAGCTAACTGCAATGCCTGCCATCCTCCAGCTTTGTTGATGCCCTTCTGCAGCAACTGCATTGCTCTATTAGCAGCAGCTTCACTTATACTCGATTTCTCTGGCTTTATTATGTTAAGGAATGTTAGTTGGAATTGTTGCACCGGATCATATACTTTCTCCAATCGCTTTATGCTGTCATTGAGGTTGTTGTGCAGTTCTGCATCATTGTGTGTCTCTTTAATTTTCTTAATCTTTCCTTGCAGCACCTGTAAATCAAACACTTGTCCCTCCTGCAGATGACTCGTATAAGTGTAGCCCCAAGCCAAGCCAAGTTTGCTGGCTACAGTTGTAGCCCACTCCCCCTTCTTCTGAATTGCGGAGATAATTCTGTAGAGCAACACAACTTCAGCCATGCGCTTTTCTGTTGCTTCAATCTGTTTTGCTGCCGCTCCATCTGTAGCAGCAAGTGCTAAATTGTTAAGGAATCTCGCTGCTGATATTTCTCCACCTGTTCGCATAGCTGACTGCAATGCCTGCCAGTCTCCAGCTTTGTTGATGCCCTTCTGCAGCAACTGCACTGCCTCTTTGATCTCTTTGGCCTCATCTCTCAAATCCAGCAAGTCGCCGAATAGTGCATGCAAAGTTTGATGCTCATGTTCAGGATACTCATTATTGATGGTAATACCCATCTCCACCAGAGCTTCCGTGCCAAGCCCCTTCCGCAGATGACTCGTATAACCGTATTGACTCAAGCCAAGCCTGCGTCCTACAACTTGGGGCGTTTCCCCCTTCTTCTGAATTGCGGTGATAATTCTGCGCAGCACAAACACCTCTTCGCTCAGGTGCTCGATCTTCACCTTGACTTCATCATCAGTATAATTATTAAACTTATCATCAAACTTGCTACGTAGTTCTTGAGCAACATCCATATCGCTAGTTTTGTGCTCATACCACTTTATCTCAAATAACATTTTAGCTAACCTCGCCCGCTCAGTCTCGAAAGCCTTGGCCCTGAACTCTATAACAGCAAAGATGAATTCTACTTGCTGCTTGGTCGGTAAGGACAACGAGATACCGCTGTCGTTTAACCCATTTATCTTTGCTTGCCGCTCAAGATAGTTCTTCTTATGTACTGCTGCGAGTGCTGTGACAACATCATCAGCATGATTGCTGTCCTCATACTCTCCATTCTTGTTGACTTTGCTAAACACCTCCTTCCTTTCTCCCCCGTCTATGTTAGGGATGCCATGCACCATCTGGTAGTCGTTTGCAACCAGCTGACGGTGAACATCTGTGTCAGCTACACCATAGTTGAGGTCTAAATACTTTTGCCTGCCATCTACCAAATTAACTTGTTTTACCTCCATCTTCACAACTTTTAAACTTTTCACAATATCTAAACTTTGGTCACGAATATTAAATGTTACTCCACTAGGATCAAATGCTATTTTGTTCAGCGAGTTAATTTGTGTCGTCACCCTACTTTTGATGTTACGCGGCACACTCATGCCCGGCTTTATCAAGGTCACCTCTGTGCCACCCGCAAGGGTTAGCTTTATGGTGAACAGATAGAGCTTAGCCTTTACTGGCAGGTCTTTGATGGCGCTGTCTACAAGTCCTATGTAGTCATTCGCCTGTGTGTCACTTGAACTAGCTCCCTCAGCTAGTGCTTGCAACTCGCTATACTTGAGCAGGTCGGCAATATCTACTTTGTCACCAAGTATCGCGGCGTATTCTTTCCTAAATACGTTTGATTCATCGTGTATTTTATCGGGGAGTTTCGTGCCATTGAGAAATTCTTGCAGAGGCTTGAGATTGATACCATACTTTTTCGCCTTGTTCCGTAACGACTGCTTGCCCAATAGCTTGTGCAGGGAACTGTAAAACTGCTGCAACTCTCCAGCTTGCGGTAACTTTTGCAGCGACACCACCCGCGGTGTCCTTGCCAGTGCTGTGAGTTGCAGGCAAGTGCTTAAAATTACAGCTATAAATAAATTACGTGGCATCGCTAAAATTTCAAATAAAATAAATAATAACAGCTAGTTATACAATTAATCAACAAATTACTATAACATTGTATGAAAAATACGTCAAGACATGGAGTTGTGGCGCGTAAAGGCATTGCCATATAGATCAGTGCCACTGCTAAAAGGAGCTTTTTGTAAAAAGCTCGACCAAAAACTTTTAGTTAGTTAAGGGGTAGCCCCCTTAAAATCCCCCGTTTGAGGGAAGAAAGGAAGATAGTTAGGCAGATAATTCAAGACAAGAGCGCTGGGGCTTCACCCCCGAACCCCCACCAACTTTTTATAAAAAGTTGGATCAAAAATTTTTAATTATTTTTATATTAACCAGCTATAATAATTGATAAAAAAATGACAAGTGCAGTTATGCGACAAAGCCAGCAGCTCCCCCACCCACAACCTTCGGGAGAATATCTCTGTTTGACAGACTGGCCTCCTCTTCGCTAAAACTATGGAGGTAGGAAGGAAAACCAAATGCTTAAGGAAACACTCGACGTGTTCGGTGCAGCAGTGCTACAGCGCAATGAGCAGCACGCGTTGCCTATCTTTACCACCACAACTGCGACCAACTTAAAAGTTTATCGCCACAACTGGGTGTTCGGATTGTTGGCGGCCCTGCAACGCCGTTACCCGACGGTGGAAAAAGTTTTGCAACCCGACAACTTTAAATTTTTGGCGAGAGAATTTATTTATCAGCAGCCATCGAGAGTCAGCAATATCGACAACTATGGCGAAAATTTTGCCGCTTTCTTACGACAACGCCCAGAGCTGCAAGCCTTGCCTTATCTGGGCGATCTTGCCCAACTGGACGATGTCTATTTTCGCCATGACCCGCACTATCATGTGCGAGTCAGTCGTGGCAGCGTGCAGTTGTGGGAAAACATCCAAGCGGGCACAACTCCCGCGGCATTGAGCATCGATCCTGATCAACAGCAGCATGTTAGCTGTGTCAGCGATTCCGACGGCAATTTTTGCCTCAAGATATGGGAAGATTAGAATTTTTATTTATTATTTCTAAAAATCGCCGATAGGAGGAGCGTAGATTTTCTATTTGGGGCAGTAGTGAACATGCGTTACATAGTGCTTATGCTTTTGTTGGCGTGTAACAAGTACCCCGGCGGCACGAGTGGCTTCAGTGCTGATGCGGGATTTTCATTGTTACGCCATATCAAGAGCGGTGAGCTGTATGGTGTCCCTATGTCTGCGTCCCCCGTAGCCAAGAACCTCTACCGCCTCGTCGGTCTGCGTTGCTCCTCTAAACCTTTCAAGCTCTAAATAACTGACCAAAACTTGTGCAATCGTAGTGCCTCAACAGAGGAGTCGATCCCTATAATATCAATGCCTTAAGCGAAAAACGTGCGGAAGTCGGGAGAAACCTACTCTTAAAGTACGAAATTTCTTTGAGAGAGCCATCCAAGTATTACAAAGATCACAGCCGTACCTATGGAAAACGGAAGGTTGGCAGCAAGACTGTAGACCATAAGGGGGAGTTGAGAGCCATCGCTGCCATTAAAAAGATGTATAGCGAAGGAATCAGCACGAATGCCATCGCCAGATTCCTAGATGCAATGAAGATTCCCACCAAGCGACAGGGAAAGGGCTGGCACAACTACATGGTTATTAAGATTCTCGAAAGAGAAGGTGTTTATGTGGAGAGGCGCAGGACGGGGCATCATGGCTGGCTGCGGCAACCCTCTTTACTAGTTCGAGAAGTGCGTCAGTAAACAAGGAGGCTGCAGTTCGTGGTTACTGGTGTAGGAAATGTGATCAGGGAGAGACGCTAGTAGAAAAATTAATGTCCCGCTTGGAACACTAGTGCCTAGTCGGAAATAACGACAGTAGATGAACGCCCGTCCCAAGTTATGTGCCATCGAGACATTACGTCTCTTCCAATGAGGATGCCTATGTTCTTTTGATTGTCAGGATTCTTCTGGCGTTCTGCCAAATTGAACATCAGATTACATGAGCGCACGTTTAGGTTTTGCACGCTTTGCAACGTTGTTCCAGCGAAACTCAAGTCTACAGCAAAGTCAGGTGACGTGAACTTACCCGATGCTGAGTTGCTGCTCCCCATTCCCACGCTATCTAGCCCTAGTGCCTTAGCTAGAGCTAGATCAATCGAGGTCTTTGATGCTCCTGTATCTAAGTGTCCCATGACTAGCATTGATCGTGGTGGCTTGTCGTGTGCAGGAGCAAGAATCGCCGACTGCCTCACCACAATGGGAACATTGAGGCCGGCATCCTCCAAGCCCAAGGGTGAAAATTGCCACTGAACCTGCTTCTCACCTGTACGGGTCTTGACAACTGTTTGTTCCAGCGATGTGGTTCGGAAATAACCCACTCAAGAAGCCAATACGAGAAAACCAACCCGTTCATCTTCGCCGATGACCTGTTGGATAATGAACTCTCCTCTGACCAGATTAGCGGCAGCAAAGGCCAATGCATCGGGAAAACTATCATGCACCGCCTTGACCTCCTGATCCGCTATGACTACATATTTGCGCCTGTAGGCTATGTCAGCCAACCAACCGTCGAGGCTTTCCCTGAAAAAGCTTATATTTTTGTCTCTTTCCAACTGATCAGGCATACCCTAACCTCCTGCACACCCATCGTAATACTTATCGAATTTTTCATCAAACAAAATCAGCCCCTCTGAAGAAACTCCATCGTTGTAGGCAGATACACCCACCCTAGTTGTTTTGCTTGCCCTAACGGGGAGCGTTTCGGTAGGCAGATGTCCCAAAGCTGTACGGTTCCTGCTACCTCGTGCAGGCATCCCCCGCCTGTCAAACACTGTGAATCAGGTATCGCATCGCAGGAACTGTTGAGCGAATAGGATACCCCCTCAAAGAAGAGGGGGCTAGAAGAGAATGCTTTCAAAGCCTTGTCTTTGCCATGGTTAGGTGTTCCGTCTCATCATCGGTTTGCTGAGATAGTAGTCACAGGAGCTGCGATCTCTGTAGGTTATGTCAATGAGATGCGACAAAACTTCTGCGTTGCCTTCTATCAGATCCCAGTTGGTGACAGATATTTTCGCCCCATGTGCTAAGTTGTCGAGGATTCTCTCTGGCAGGTAGGGGTGGTTGTTCTTAAAGGCTTGCCAAAACTGCACATTTCCATAAATTCTTTGTTCTCCGTCTTCTCCGTGTCCTATATATATCCTAGAATCGTGCTGTATCGACGGCAAGTTGATAACCAAAATCCCCGACTTTTTGTTGACCTTGC